>NZ_CP009229.1 GCF_000755145.1 Treponema putidum | reverse complement strand
TTAGCTCATCCGGAATCGCATTTCTTTCACATTCAGCCATTATTTGCGAGATATTTAATTTTTTCATAATACATTTCCCTTTCCCGTTTCAACGCAGGACGCGCCGATATAATTCTTTTTTTGCCATTTTTCGGCGTATAAACAACAAAAACAACCAACTGACTTTTGACTCTTCCAAGAACTTGATAGCGTTCTTCTTCTAGCGTTGAATGAGTTACATCATACTTTTCCAGATAAAATGGGTCATCAAAAACTTGTTGAGCTTCCTCGAAAGTTAAACCTGCATGCTTTTTTTTATTCAATTGAGCCTTTGATAAATGCCATTCTGTAACATCATTATTCATCGTAAAATTGTATCACAAAATTGTATTTTTGTAAATTACATAATTACTATCACCTTTCGAAATCTATAGATTTCTCACGTGTTTTTGTATTCATTGTTTCATGTTTGGCTTTATCGGACCAACTTTTAAAATTCTCATTTTGCAACTTTGTTGCAAGATTTATTAACTGTTTAGGACTAGCACTTTCCCATTGATTTACTTTCTCCATCTCTCTCTTTAAATCGCTCTCCAAGGCCTCTAAACGCCTCTGTACGGCGTTTAGATTACTTTTTAGTGTTAAATTATCCCTACTCAATTCTAATACCTTTTCTTCGTGTTTTTGAAGCAGTGGTAAAATTTTAGCTTTGTAACGTACAGAATACTGCTCAAAACTTTCTAACATTTTTTTTGCAGGCGGCTCTATAGCTTTATCCAGCTGTTCAAGCTTGGTATAAAACTGTTTTACGGTCTGATGTCGTGCTTTAGAGCCTTTTACACCTCTTTCCAACCCGAATTTTTTGCCAACTTGCTCAAAAAAACTATCCTGCAGAGCTCTTAATTTTGCCCCTCCGCCTAAAAAATAGCGGCAATTCAATTTCCCTTTTGGATCCGTAGGAACCAAAAGGATAGATGAATGAGGTGTTAATTCATCATAATGATGAGTGATTAAGAATATATTTTTAGCTCCAAAAGTCTTTTTGGCCCAAGAATCGCAATTATTTAGATATTCAATCGGATTGATTTTTTTTTCTTGGAAAGCTTCAGGACTTGCTGTAAGCATTAATTCTATAGCTCTTACTCCATTTTTTCTGACCTTTTGAGGGAGCCTTTTACGGTATTCTGCCATAGCTATTTTATCTGCATTTTCTTTTGTTATTGTTTTACCTTTTTCATCTGTAAAGTTATAGCAGCACCAATTATCAGATGTTTTAGCTTTATCTGCATTAGGAGTCTCTCTTGTTCTTAAAGCATGCGAAACACTAGCTCCTACGTTTCCGTCCTCTTTTAACTTCGCAGTTCTCATTATACAAAACGCCATGCGAGCCCCCTTTATATAATACTTTGATAAAGTATTATATAAAGCTACACATATTTAATCAATATGTGTACTTACTACACAATTTTTTAAAATTGTCGTTCGCTAGGGGACAGTATGTCCCCTTAGAAACCCCTTGTAGCTTATGTAGATAAACTACATAAGCTTTACCCGTAAAGTTCAAAAATTTTTTCAAGAACAATTTTAGTAACTTCAAATACAATTTGAGGATTCCTCAGCACCCAATTAATTAGTTTATAATATAAGTTTTTCATATAACATATAGTCATTTTTAAAAAAATGACCTCATTAAAATAGGTGAAAGAAAAGGCAGAAATACTAGACAAAATCAAAAAAAAGACGATAATAAATTAAAGTTGCGGGGCAATTGGAGCCCCGGGATTTTTTTAGTCAGGATTGTGCGGAAATTGGATCCGCAGGGGACTGACATATTTAAAGCTGAGATTTATGGTTGCGGAGAAATTGTATCTCCGGGATTGTGAGTTCTCGGCTTTTTTTTATTTAAAAACTGTTTTTTATACTTGAAAAAAACAGCTCTGCTCATGCCTGTAAGCTCACAAAATTCTTTCACCGTTGATTTTGAATGACATTCTAAAAATGTAAAAACGGCATCTCTATATGACTTTCTGCCATTGCCATCGCGCCAATTCGTATCATCATATTTGTCTTTAATAGCTTGGATGGCTCTAGCTCCCTCTAAATGTTGTTTTTGTTTTCTCCCGTTACGCTTATTTGCTTTTATTTCAATACCGGACAATTTAGAAATCTCATCTCTAGGAAAAGACCTATAACATTCCTGATACATTTCTAAAGCACTCTCAATATCATAATCTGTAAACGGTTCATCGGGATTTTTATCATTCAAGTAATTCTGAAAAGAATAGGCATCTTTTTTCAACTCATCAAAATCAATACCGCATTTAACCGCATAAACCGTCAAACACATTATAAAAAAATACCTATGATGATATACAATGCCTGTAACTTGCCTTTTCCACCAATCATACAAAGCACGTTTACAAGTCCATTCTTTTTTTTCGCGGCCAAGTTCTATACGCTGATGATACCAATCCGGATATTTCTTTTTTGCTTCCTCAAGTGTTAATTTTGAATGATAAAAAGTATCTGTTATTCGATTTTCAGGAGCAACAAACCTGGATAAGTAATCAAGAGTCACTTTTTCGCCTGTTTTATGGGCAAGAATCGTATAGCCGCGTTTTGACCCACTACCAACAAGCCTAAATCCTTGATTTATGCCTTGAAACTGCCGTTGTTTTAGTCTGGATGTATCACGATTCCATAGTTTTTCTGTAAGAGCGTATTTTAATTTTTTGAGTTGTCTTTGAATATTTGGATAGAGAGGGATAGGATTTTCAAATAAATAATATAAATGTACACCGTTTCCGGAATTAACAACATAAGTAGGGGTAGGCAAGCGCTGATAGTTACCACCAGGGAAAGGTTTATCATATGCATAAAAATACCACGTAAAAAGCAGCTCCAACTCTTTCGCCCCAACCTCATCTAAATCAAAAACAAGAGCAAATAGTTCCCTAGCATTTGCTAAAGTCCTATTTTTCCCAAAATATGAAATAGGAGACATAAAGGCACAATCATTACGAGTATGCTCCCAAATCTCCGAATGGTCATCAAAAACCATACGCGTACGTTTTTTTTCTTCTGAAGTCGTATACACCAAAAAACCATTACCTTTATTTGTTTTTGGATAATCAACTAAGAACCCCATTCTTTCCTCAAAGCTGCCAAAAGGAAAAACATCTCTATAAAAATCTGGAGCATAAACTATTTTAAAATCAAAGTCAAATTTTTGTTTAGCAGTCTTAAGAAACCACTCCTCTTTTTCAAAAAACAAGTCACTCATACTAAGCATATTATACCGTAGGGGGCGTATATTATCAATACATTAAATAGACTTCATGCATAAATAAAATGTCAAATCACTGGTTATATTTCTAAGCACTTCAACATCATAGGGGGCGTATATTATCAATATATAAATGGAAAAAGCACAGACATACTTTCCTCGTTATCACACAATAATCAAACTCTTAGATTTGGCCGTTCTTATAAGCTTTCATCAAGAATTCATTTACTTCTGATTGCCAGCGCTTACCTTTTGATCGAAAATGTTCTAACAAGACTTTATTAAAACGAATAGAGACCTGTTCTTTTACAGGTTTAAAATATTTCTCATTTCCAAAATAAAAACCGTCCAAGCTATTTATTTCCGGTATTTCAGATGTATCTA
>NZ_CP009228.1 GCF_000755145.1 Treponema putidum | reverse complement strand
TTACCAAATTCCTTAAAAATAAGGGACAAACTTAAATTAGAAATCAACCGCTCTTTAAGGGCGGCTTGAAATAATAATGATGGAGAGTTTGATCCTGGCTCAGAACGAACGCTGGCGGCGCGTCTTAAGCATGCAAGTCGAACGGTAAGGGAGAGCTTGCTCTCCCCTAGAGTGGCGGACTGGTGAGTAACGCGTGGGTGACCTGCCCTGAAGATGGGGATAGCTAGTAGAAATATTAGATAATACCGAATGTGCTTATACGGATAAAGCCGTATAAGGAAAAGGAGCTACGGCTCCGCTTTAGGATGGGCCTGCGTCCCATTAGCTAGTTGGTGAGGTAAAGGCTCACCAAGGCAACGATGGGTATCCGGCCTGAGAGGGTGAACGGACACATTGGGACTGAGATACGGCCCAAACTCCTACGGGAGGCAGCAGCTAAGAATCTTCCGCAATGGACGAAAGTCTGACGGAGCGACGCCGTGTGAATGAAGAAGGCCGAAAGGTTGTAAAATTCTTTTGCAGATGAAGAATAAGGGGAAGAGGGAATGCTTCTCTGATGACGGTAGTCATGCGAATAAGCCCCGGCTAATTACGTGCCAGCAGCCGCGGTAACACGTAAGGGGCGAGCGTTGTTCGGAATTATTGGGCGTAAAGGGTATGTAGGCGGTTAGGTAAGCCTGGTGTGAAATCTACGAGCTCAACTCGTAAACTGCATTGGGTACTGCTTAACTTGAATCACGGAGGGGAAACCGGAATTCCAAGTGTAGGGGTGGAATCTGTAGATATTTGGAAGAACACCGGTGGCGAAGGCGGGTTTCTGGCCGATGATTGACGCTGATATACGAAGGTGCGGGGAGCAAACAGGATTAGATACCCTGGTAGTCCGCACAGTAAACTATGTACACTAGGTGTCGGGGCAAGAGCTTCGGTGCCGACGCAAACGCATTAAGTGTACCGCCTGGGAAGTATGCCCGCAAGGGTGAAACTCAAAGGAATTGACGGGGGCCCACACAAGCGGTGGAGCATGTGGTTTAATTCGATGATACGCGAGGAACCTTACCTGGGTTTGACATCAAGAGCAATGACATAGAGATATGGCAGCGTAGCAATACGGCTCTTGACAGGTGCTGCATGGCTGTCGTCAGCTCGTGCCGTGAGGTGTTGGGTTAAGTCCCGCAACGAGCGCAACCCCTACTGCCAGTTACTAACAGGTAAAGCTGAGGACTCTGGCGGAACTGCCGATGACAAATCGGAGGAAGGTGGGGATGACGTCAAGTCATCATGGCCCTTACGTCCAGGGCTACACACGTGCTACAATGGTTGCTACAAATCGAAGCGACACCGCGAGGTCAAGCAAAACGCAAAAAAGCAATCGTAGTCCGGATTGAAGTCTGAAACTCGACTTCATGAAGTTGGAATCGCTAGTAATCGCACATCAGCACGGTGCGGTGAATACGTTCCTGGGCCTTGTACACACCGCCCGTCACACCATCCGAGTCGAGGGTACCCGAAGTCGCTAGTCTAACCGTAAGGAGGACGGTGCCGAAGGTACGTTTGGTAAGGAGGGTGAAGTCGTAACAAGGTAGCCGTACCGGAAGGTGCGGCTGGATCACCTCCTTTCTAAGAGAAAGGGTAAGTATAGAAGGTTGTTTTAACTTTCTAAATAATATACAAACTAATACTTGTATAATAGTCTTGAAGTACACAAGACAATTTGATACTTCTTTCTGTTCTTTCCTGAAACTCTTTTTTATAAAATAACTGAGGGGATATAGCTCAGCTGGCTAGAGCGGCGGCTTTGCAAGCCGTAGGTCAGGGGTTCGAATCCCCTTATCTCCATAAGGCCTTGTTTAACGACAAGGTTTTTATTCGCCCAATCGCTAAGAAAAGGCGAAAAGATATTTGACATAGATAGGGAAGGGAATGAAGGCGCTGGAATGTAAGTACATTACAGCGTGAAACTTAAGAAAAATACAAAACTTCTTTTTAAGCGAAAAGTGAAAGAAAGAAGGGACAATAATATGGTCAAGCGAAGAAATAGGTTTATGGCGAATGCCTATGGAGCTGAGAGGCGAAGAAGGCCGTGGTAAGCTGCGAAAAGTTCCGTGTAGGAGCACACATCCTGTGATACGGAAATAGCCGAATGGGGTAACCCGTTAGTAGTGATACTAACATTACGCTCTTGAATAAAATAGAGAGGTAAAGCGATACTGAGTGAACTGAACCATCTAAGTAACTCAAGGAAAAGAAATCAAAAGAGATTCCGAAAGTAGCGGCGAGCGAAATTGGAGGAGCCTAAACCCTTATAGAGGGAGTTGAAGGGCTGCATCGGCGTGGGACCGACAAGTGATAAATTCGATTTATAGCAGAAAGGTTTTGGGAAAGCCTGGCGAAGAGGGTGAAACCCCCGTAAGCGAAATAAATCGGACTTGTTGATGCAGTACCTGAGTACGGCGGGGCACGAGGAATCCTGTCGGAAACAGGGTCGACCACGATCCAAGGCTAAATACTACTCAAGCTACCGATAGTGAACAAGTACCGTGAGGGAAAGGTGAAAAGAACCCCAGTAAGGGGAGTGAAATAGAACCTGAAACCGTAAACCAACAAGATGTTACAGCCCCTTTATGGGGTAGTAGCGTGCCTTTTGTAGAATGAGCCTGCGAGTTACGATATGCAGCGAGGTTAAGGAATAGAAGTTCCGGAGCCTAAGGGAAACCGAGTCTTAATAGGGCGTATCAGCGAAAGCTGAAGTTTAGTTGCATGTCGTAGACCCGAAGCCGGAGTGATCTAGTCATGAGCAGGTTGAAGCAAGGGTAAAACCTTGTGGAGGACCGAACTATAATCTGTTAAAAAAGGTATGGATGACTTGTGACTAGGAGTGAAAGGCTAATCAAACCCGGAAATAGCTGGTTCTCCCCGAAATGCCTTTAGGGACAGCCTCATATAAAATTATCGGAGGTAAAGCACTAGTTGGACTAGGGGGCGTCAAAGCCTACCAAACCCAGTTAAACTCTGAATGCCGATAATCAACGTATGGGAGTGAGACTGCGTGCGCTAAGGTTCGCAAGTCAAAAGGGAAACAGCCCAGACCGTCAGCTAAGGTCCCCAAATACTGCTTGAGTGTGAAATGAAGTGTGGATACCTAGACAGCCAGGAGGTTGGCTTAGAAGCAGCAATTCCTTTAAAGAGTGCGTAACAGCTCACTGGTCGAGTGTCCATGCGCAG
Organism: Treponema putidum; assembly: GCF_000755145.1. Lineage (GTDB taxonomy): Bacteria > Spirochaetota > Spirochaetia > Treponematales > Treponemataceae > Treponema_B > Treponema_B putidum. The sequence goes on along the minus strand of NZ_CP009228.1, from coordinate 2,793,688 downwards.
ATAATGTAACGGGGCTAAGCAGTATACCGAAGCTACGGGTCTTATGCGATTAAAGCATAAGGCGGTAGGGGAGCATTCCATTAACTGATGAAGGCATACTCGCGAGAGGTGCTGGAGGAAATGGAAGAGAGAATGCAGGTATAAGTAACGAAAAGGGAGGTGAGATCCCTCCCCGCCGAAAATCTAAGGTTTCCTGGGTAAAGGTAATCTTCCCAGGGTAAGTCGGCCCCTAAGGCGAGGACGAAGGTCGTAGTCGATGGGAAATCGGTTCATATTCCGATACCTTTTATAATTTCGATGGCAGGACGCATGAGGTGAAACCCGGCCGGCTAACGGATGCCGGTCAAAGTAAGCGAGCCGTTAAAAAGGATGAATAGGCAAATCCGTCATCCAAGGTAAGCTGCGACAGCGAGTGAAACTAAGGTGGAGCGAAGCGGGCGTAATCAAGGTGCCGGGAAATACTGTCTAAGGTTAGGTTATAAAAGACCGTACCGTAAACCGACACAGGTAGATGGGATGAGAAATCTAAGGCGCTCGAGAGAACTCGCGTTAAGGAATTCGGCAAAATGCACACGTAACTTCGGAAAAAGTGTGGCCTCCTTTTTTTAAAAGTTGAGGAGGCGGCAGAAAGCAGGCCCAGGCGACTGTTTATCAAAAACACAGCCATCTGCGAACCAGCAATGGGACGTATAGGTGGTGACACCTGCCCGGTGCCGGAAGGTTAAGAGGAGAGGTTAACAGCAATGTGAAGCTTTGAATTGAAGCCCCGGTAAACGGCGGCCGTAACTATAACGGTCCTAAGGTAGCGAAATTCCTTGTCGGGTAAGTTCCGACCCGCACGAATGGTGTAACGATTCTGGGCACTGTCTCAACGCGAGACTCGGTGAAATTTATATACCGGTAAAGAAGCCGGTTACCCATAGTTAGACGGAAAGACCCCGTGAACCTTCACCGCAACTTATTATTGGGACTTGGTTTATCATGTGTAGAATAGGTGGAAGGCTATGAAGCTTGGCCGTTAGGTTGAGTGGAGCCGGCAAGTGAAATACCACCCTTGATAAATCAGGTTTCTAACTCTTCCCGTGAAGCCGGGATGGGGACAGTGATAGGCAGGCGGTTTGACTGGGGCGGTCGCCTCCTAAAGAGTAACGGAGGTGCGCGAAGGTCTCCTCACGCCGGTTGGAAATCGGCGCAGCGAGTGTAAAGGCACAAGGAGGCTTAACTGCGAGAGTGACAGCTCGAGCAGATACGAAAGTAGGTCTTAATGATCTGGCGGTAGCGAGTGGAAGCGCCGTCACTTAACGGATAAAAGGTACTCCGGGGATAACAGGCTGATATTCCCCAAGAGTTCACATCGACGGGAATGTTTGGCACCTCGATGTCGGCTCATCGCATCCTGGGGCTGAAGCAGGTCCCAAGGGTTTGGCTGTTCGCCAATTAAAGCGGTACGTGAGCTGGGTTCAGAACGTCGCGAGACAGTTCGGTCCCTATCTGCTATGGGCGTTGGATACGTGAGAGGAGCTGTTTTTAGTACGAGAGGACCGAAATGGACGAACCTCTGGTGTACCGGTTATCCTGCCAAGGGTAATTGCCGGGTAGCTATCGTTCGGAAGGGATAACCGCTGAAGGCATCTAAGTGGGAAGCCCGCCTCAAGACTACGTATCCCTGAGGGTTTAACCCTCCTAAAGACTCCTTGCATTACAAGGTTGATAGGTTGGAGGTCTAAGCACAGTAATGTGTTAAGCCGACCAATACTAATAAGTCGTGAGGCTTGACCATATTATTGTTTCTTTTTTCTATATATAAAAAATTAACCTTTTTTCTTCATTCTCTTACCTTATTCTTGCACTTAAAACTGAAGATACGGTTTTAAGTCCTTAATTTGTTTTTTATTGCCAGGTGGCCATAGTGGAGAGGTAATACCCGTTCCCATCCCGAACACGGAAGTCAAGCTCTCTTACGCCGATGATACTGCTGATCAAGTGGGAAAGTAGGATGCTGCCTGGCTTTTTTTTATTCCACCACCGGTTTATCGGATTGTCCATTCCTTGATTATTTAACTAAAAAATGTTAGGATGTACCTCTTATGTTCAAAACCGGAGTTAAGTCATGGTATTATTTTTGATTGTTCTAATTTGTATTATAATTTATATTATTTTTTTCCTATCAAAAATGCTGTTGAAATAAAAAAACAGAAAGAAGAAATTATTCTTTTAAAAACTAAACTTTCGGATTTGGAATTGAAATTTTCTAATGTTTCTCCAGAGGTTGAGGTGCCTGATATTGCCTATGAAGAGGTTGGGTCTGTAACTGATGAAGCGAAGCCTGAAGTATGGATTAAGGCTGGAGAAGGTTTTAAGAATGAAGAAAATGAAAATTATTCTTTTATTAAAGAATCTGCTACACCTGTAGATAAATCCTGTTCAAGCGAAAGTTCTACAAAAAAAGGAATTAAAGAAAAACATGCTGCTCTTTCTCCCTATTTTAAGAATTTATTTTCCATAGAGTCCATTATAAGTAAGCTGGGGATTATCCTGCTATTGATAGGCGTGGGCTTTATTTTTAAGTTAAGCTATGATAAAGGATATATAACAAAAGAGGTTGCTTTGGTTATAGGCGGCTTGATAGGTATCTGCCTTTGCTTTTTCGGTTTTAGGAGTGCGGCTAAGTCCCGCCTTCTTTTAAGTCAAGTTCTGTTTGGCGGAGGTATAGCCGTTTTTTATATCACCGTCTACGCTGCTTATTTGAGGTACGGTATTTTAGGAGATTTTTCCGCCTTTGTATTTTTAAGTTTGATTACGGCTTTTTCTTACACCCTTTCAATTATGACCACCTCTTCATCAATAGCAATAATCGGCTTGCTTGGTTCCCTTATAATACCTTTTGCCGTAGATTTAGGCTTTTTAGGTTTGACAGGCTTCGGACTTTATGTATTTGCAGTTTCGGCTCTTTCATCGGCAGTTTACTTTTTTAAACGATGGAGGCTTTTGCAGTTTATCTCGCTGATTTCATTTTTAGGAATTTTAACCCGTCTTTTACTTGTCACGGTTTTGAATGTCGATGATGCGGTTCTGTTTTTCGGCCTTGTTCTTTTATTGATGGCCGTTCATATCATTCCCGATCTTTATTTTTATTTAAAGGATGATGAAAAGAAAAGGGATAAAATTCTGTCTCCTGCTTTTGCCGTTTTAAATTTGGGTTTTTCCTTATTTTTAACATATAAACTTTCTGTTTATAAATTTGCGCCTCAAAGTACGGCCTATCTTATTTTTTCATTTTTTTACATAGTTTTAGCCTATCTTGCTTTCCGAAAAAAAAGAATGGATAATTTGGGGATTATCTATCTTGCAGGGGCTTTGCTTTCTCTTTATGTAACGGTGGTGGACAGGTTTACCTATGATATTCAGCCCATCCTTGTATTAAGCATGGCCTTTTTAGGATTTTGGCTTTTCCGCAAAAAAGAAGAATTAAAAGTTTTTGTTTTGCTTCACCTTCTTTTTGCTGCAGCTTATATAATGGCGATAATTTCACTTGGGCGGGATTTTGACAATCTTACGCCGCTGTTCTTTTTCCTTCAAGGAGCTTTTTACCTTGTTCCGATGGGCTTATCGGTTTTTATACAAAAAGAAAAATTTAAAAAGGCTTATCAAGGATTTGTTTTTCAAGCCTATATTTTTATATTTTTGATCTTCAGTTTGTATAAACTTGATATAAAGAGGACGGAAATTTTTGCTCAAGGCCTTGTGCTCGTCCTCATAGTTGTTTATAACCTTATGCATCATAAACTTAAAAAAGAATGGTTCTATGAGCGGGCTGTAGATGCGGGAATTTTTATTTTATTTTTATTTTCGTTTGCAGACACTTTAAATTGTTTTTTTAAATGGAACCGCTCTTATGTATATCTTTTTCTTGGAATTGAAGCGGCTCTAAGTTTTGCAGTTTACGGTTTTTCTCTAATAAAAGAAAAAACTGAAAATGCCCGATTTTTTTACAGACTTTGCTTTTTTATTTTAATGTTGAAAATTATGCTTTTCGATTTTTCTATTGCGGCAGATCAATTTAGATATGGAATTTTACTTTCGGGACTTTTTATTTTAGCCTTGGATAAATTTTATAAAAATAAGCTTAATAAAGATAAGGCAAGTTTAAATGTCGGCCGGATATTTTTGATTACCGTTGCATTTTTTTATTATGGGTTTATTTACAGCCGTATGCCGCATCAGGATGCAATCCTCATTAAAATCTTGAATATAGATGCTATTTCGGTTGTAATAAATATTGTCAATGCCCTTATATTGATTGCTTTTTTTAAGATATTAAAGCTGCCTCAAATTCTTTACTTTGCAGTTATAAGTATTATCTTTGTTTTCTTGAGTTTTGTAGATATTTATCTCCCCGTAAAAAATGGAGGTATCTTAACCCTTCTTTGGGCTTTTTATTCCATAGCTTCATTTGTTTATTATTTACGGAAGGGAAGGGCTAAGATGGTTTATATTTCGCTTGGGCTGATAATATTTGTTGCGGCAAAGCTGATTATTGTTGACTTAAATACTTTGAATATTTTATCGAAGGTTATCACTTCTTTGGTGTTTGGAGTTGCTCTTCTTTTATTGAGCTATGCAATTCAGCCCATGTTAAAAAAGTTTGGAAAAGTTGAAATTGGAAAAACCGAAGAAAAGTAGAGAGCCTTTAAAAAAGATTTAAAGGCTCTCTTGGCCGATTTAGTAAAATCGGTTTAGTAAAACGATTTAGTAAATCGGTTTAGTAAACCTGTTTAATAAAACCGATTTGGTTAAACCGTTTGATTAAATATAAAGGCGTAGATATCGGCCGTTTCTTCTATTATTTTTGCAGTGGGTTTGCCTGCTCCGTGGCCTGCTTTTTCGGTTATACGGATGAGGATCGGGTTTTTTCCCTTGTAAGTGTCGTGCAAGGCTTGAGCATACTTAAAGGAGTGTGCAGGAACAACTCTGTCGTCATGGTCACCGGTACATATCATAATGGAAGGATAGTTTATCCCTTCTTTTACGTTATGGAGGGGCGAGTAGGCATAAAGATATTCAAACATCTCCTTACTGTCCTCGCTGCTTCCGTATTCATCAACCCAAGCCCAACCTATGGTAAAATGCTGGTAGCGGAGCATATCCAAAACTCCAACCTGAGGGATTGCAACGGCAAAAAGATCTGGGCGTTGGTTTGTTACGGCTCCTATTAAAAGGCCTCCGTTTGAGCCTCCTTGAATTGCAAGTTTTTTATTTGAGGTATATTTGTGCTCTATCAAATATTCCCCTGCTGCAATAAAATCGTCGAAAACATTTTGTTTTTTCATCTTTTTTCCGGCTGAGTGCCATGCTTCTCCGTATTCAAGACCGCCGCGTAAATTTACACAGGCGAAAATGCCTCCTTTTTCCAAAAAGGCCATTCTGGCTGCAGAAAAGGCTGGCGGAAGGGAAATAGCAAAGCCTCCGTACCCATACAGAATCGTTGGGTTATTTCCGTCGAGTTTAATATCTTTTTTTGAAACAATGTGCATAGGAATCTTTGTTCCGTCCTTGCTCTTAAAAAAGACTTGTTCGCATTTAAATTCTTCCGTGTCGATTGGAATTGCAGGAACAAAAAAATCGGTTAAAGTATTTGTTTTTATATCATATCGTATGATTTTGTTGGGAGTTGTATAAGAGGTAAAATTGAAAAATAAAGAGTCTTCATTTTTTCGTGTTCCTGAAAAGGTGATGCTTCCATTTGCAGGCAGATTTATTTTTGTGCTGTTTTTTCCGTCAAGATCACTGATAAAGGCTTCATCCTGAACATCCCGCAAGTAAACCGTAAGGATTTTCCCGCCGCAAAGGGCTGCACTTGATAAAAGACAGTCTTTTTGCGGTATTACTTCTTCGATGGCTGCTTCACTTATATTGTTTAAAGATGTCTTTACAATTCGGTAAAATGGGGCTTCTTTATTGGTTGATAAATATAAAAAGCCCTTTTCCGTTTCAAGAGGGTAGATGCTGTCATTAAAATTTTTATTGTATTGTTTAAAACAGTGTGAAGATTTGGGGAGCCCTTCGCTTAAGTCCGCAACAAAAAGCATGTTGCCCTCACTTCCGGCTTCAAAAGCCGTGATAAGGAGGGTCTTCTCATCTTCAGTTGTGCTTGCAGTAAAAGAACGCAAGGGATGATCCTTGTCCTCAAAGATAAGGATATCTTCATTTTCGCTTGTGCCAAGTTTATGATACTTGAGTTTTTGAAACTCATTTTTTTCGGTTAAAGCCTTTCCCTTATCGGGAGCATCATAGGAGCTGTAAAAAAAGCCGTCCTTATACCATGCTATATTGGAAAATTTTACCCAATGTATGTGCTCTTTGGTATCGGTCTTTTTTTCGGCATCAAAGACGAAGATTTCTTCCCAGTCGGAGCCGCTTCCTGAGACGGAATAGGCCATGTATTTTCCATCCTTAGAAAAAGCTATGTTTTTTAAAGCTGTAGTTCCGTCCGAACTTAGCTTATTCGGATCGAAAAAAACTTCAGGAGAGCTTTCCGCTTTTGTATTTCCGCTTTGGCGGTACATAATGCTTTGATTTTGTAAGCCTTCCGTTCTAAAAAAATAATAAAAGTCTCCTGCCTTAAAAAGACCTGAGCGTTTTTCATAATCCCAAATTTCCTCGAGCCGTTTTTTTAGCTCGCCTCTGAAAGAGATTTTGGATAAAAAATCTTCGGTTTTTTTGTTTTCTTCTTTTACCCAGTCTATGACTTCAGGGGCATTATCATCTTCAAGCCATCGGTACGGATCAGGAACGATAGTTCCAAAATAATTATCATAAACATCGGATTTTTTGTATTGCATCAGCTTCTCCTATAAAAACTTTTTGTAGGAAGCTTCAGCTTCCGAAAAAAGTTTTTTCAAGCGGTTTGTTTACAAACCGCATATAATAATGCGACGTTTTGTACCTTTGGTACAAAACTCGGCAGATAAACAGCGAGGCACCATTTGTGGCGAACTGTTTATCACACCTCCTATAAAATATCGATAGATAATAGAAGAAAGTTCGTTTTTATTCAAGTAGTTTAAAAAATATTAAAAAATCGAAAAAAAATACACTTTTTTTAGATAACCCGCTTGACATTCTAAATTTTTATGATAAAATGGGTGTAGGTGGGAGAAAGTAGTAAAAAGTGGGTAATTTTGCAATGACCGGAGAATATAAGAATACTCTTGATGAAAAAGGAAGAATTATGTTTCCGGCTAAAATTCGTGCAGAATTACCCGATTCAAATTTGGTTATTACAAGAGGTGTAGGTAACTGTCTTTGGATTTTTACTGCGGATAAATGGAAAAAGTTTTCGGATGAGATTATGAAGAAAACTTCTTTGTTTAAAGCACAATCTTTGTTGGTTATGAGGCGCTTAATTGCCCCTGCCCAAGAAATTGAGGTTGATAAAAACGGCCGTATATCTATTCCCCAGAGCCTCCGCGAGTGTGCAGGGCTCGAAAAAGACTGCATTATTTTAGGTCTCGGTAAATGCTGTGAATTGTGGGATCTAAAGCAATATGAAAAATATTTAAAGGAGAGTGAGCCGGATTTTTCTGAAGCCGCAGAAGCTTTAGGGGAAATAGGTTTTTAGGTTTTATGCAGCCAGTTCACAGATCGGTATTGCTTGAAGAATGTCTTGAATTATTAAAACCGAATGTTTCTGATAATCTTTTTGTAGACGGAACATTGGGCGAAGGAGGGCATACTGAAGCTTTTTTAAAAAGATATCCTCAACTGAAGGTGATAGGTGTTGATGCCGATGCTTCTATTCAAGAGCGTGCAAAAGAAAGATTAAAAGCTTTTGGAGATCGTGTGAATTTTCACTTAGGCTGGTCAGATGAATTTTTTAAAAACTATCCTAAAGACTTTATTCCTCCCAATTTAATTCTTTTGGATTTGGGTATATCTATGTTTCACTATGTAAAATCGGGAAGGGGGTTTTCTTTTTCTTCTGACGAACCCTTGGATATGAGACTTAATCCTGAGCTTAGTGTAAGTGCCGCCGATATTGTCAATTCTTATAATGAAAAAGATTTGGCGGATTTGATTTTTAATTACGGCGAAGAACGTTATTCAAGGAAAATAGCTTCCCGTATAGTTGAACAAAGATCTGTGACTGCTTTTAGTAATGCAAAAGAATTGGCTGATTGTATTTATAAGGCGGTTCCTCAAAACTACAGACATGGAAAAATTCATCCTGCGACAAAAACTTTTCAAGCTCTTAGAATTGCAGTGAATGGAGAACTGGATAGACTTCCTCGTCTTTTGGAGGCGGCTTTTTCGGTTTTGGCTCCTAACGGACGGTTTGGAGTTATTACCTTTCATTCTCTTGAAGATAGAATTGTAAAGTTCTATTTTAAAGAACTGGGAAAAAACTGTACCTGTCCTGAAAATGTGCCGATATGTAAGTGCGGGGGCAGGCCTAAAGCTGAAATTTTAACAAAAAAAGCCGTTAAGGCTTCGGATGAAGAAATAAGATTGAATCCTCCCTCGCGAAGTGCCCGTCTTAGGGTTTTACGAAAAATTGATTATAGGGAGATTCAAAAATGAAAAAAATATTTGCAATCGTTTTAACTTTACTAATTCCTCTTTTATTGTTTTTGATTGTTTTGCAATCATCAAGATATGTAAGTGTTGAGAGGGAGTTGGCGGATTATAATAAAGAACAGGCTAGAATTGTAGAAGAAAATAAAAATAAAATTTCAGGAATTTCAATTTTATCAAAACCGGAGCGTATAGAAAAAATTGCCGTTGAAGAATTAAAAATGCGAAAGGCTTTGTCGGGCGAGATTTTGAGGGTTTCAATTTCAAAGGAGAATAAGGATGGATAAAGAAAACTGCAAAACAAATTTAGAATATCCTCTTATGACCTTTGAAGAACTGCTACGAAGTACGGAGGGTAAACTTATTTTTTTATCTTTACCGTCGAAAAGTTTTTCTTCTGTAGCGATAGACAGCCGTAAGGTAAAAAATAATTCTCTTTTTATTCCTTTACGAGGTGAAAATCAGGATGGACATATTTATATAGAGTCTGCTTTAAAAAAGGGGAGTAAATTTTTTGTTGTTGATTTTGAACATCTTAAAAAAAATGAAAACAATCTTATCTCTCTTTGTAAAGAGTATGGAGCTTCTTGTCTTGCCGTAAAAAATAATTTAAAAGCTTTGCAGGATGCTGCCGGTTATTATCTGAAAAAATTTCCGAATTTATATAAAATCGGTATAACGGGATCGAGCGGAAAAACTACTACAAAAGAAATTTTAGCTTCAATATATTCTCAAAAATATAATACTATTTGGACAAAGGGCAATTTGAATTCAGAAACGGGTTTACCTCTTTCGATTTTTGATGTCCGTCCCGAACATGAAGCCGGCATATTTGAGCTCGGTATGAATCGTAGGGGTGAGATAGCTGAAATAACAAAAGTTCTTTTACCAAACGCAGCTATAATTACAAATATAGGAACCGCCCATATCGGTATTCTCGGCACAAAGCAGGCAATTGCTGAGGAAAAAAAAGAAATTTTTTCATGCTTTAATGATGATGCCTTAGGCTTTATTCCGGAATGTGAATTTACCGATTTTTTAAAAGATGTTTTGCATGGTTCGATTTTTACGGTTTCGGATAATGATTCTTCATTAGTTCAAAAGGTTGAAGATGCCGGAGTGATGGGGTCAAAAATTTTTTATAGAGGAGAAGAAATTTTATTTCCATTACCCGGAGTTTATAATGTAAAAAATGCTCTTTTATGTATAGCCTTATCGGAAAAAAAAGGATTTTCAGCTAAGGAAATAAAATCGGGTTTAGAAGCTGTGCGGCCTTTGTTTGGTAGATCTCAAGTGCTGCACGGCTTTGTAACCTATTTTTTAGATTGTTATAATGCAAATCCCGACTCAATGGAAAGTGCAATCAGGTTTTGTAATTCTTTAAACATCGAGTCAAAAAAACACTATGTTTTGGGTTCAATGCTTGAGCTTGGAAAGGAGTCTGAAATTCAACACAAAAAAATTATAGAGGAAGCATTAAAATCAAATGCCGATAGTTTATATTTTTTTGGAGATGATATTTGTTCCGCCTATAAGGCTGCCTGTAAGGCTGTCTGTAAGGCTGCCTGTAAGGCTGCCTGTAAGGCTGCCTGTAAGGCTGCCTGTAAGGCTGCCTGTAAGGCTGCCTGTAAGGCTGCCTGTAAGGCTGCCTGTAAGGCTGCCTGTAAGGCTGTCTGTAAGGCTGTCTGTAAGGCCGCCTATGAAAATACAAGATTTGATAGCTCAAAGAAAATATATTTGTTTAAGACGGATGAATTCGATTCTTTAAAAACAAATCTTAAAATGAATTTATGTAAGGATGATTTTGTTTTATTAAAAGGTTCAAGATCTATGGCTCTTGAAAGACTGGAACCTGTTTTAAAAGAAGGGGAGTTTTAAATGGTAAAACATATTATTGCAAAAAAAAATATTCGTTCCGAAAAATATGATTTTGTGTTTGCTATGTCCGTTCTTCTTTTATTTGGAGTTGGTTTTGCAACATTATATTCAGGATCTATTTATTACGCTCAACGTATTTTTGATAATCATCTTTATTTTGTAACTAAACAGATAAAACATTTTATATTAGGTATTATCGCAATGACGTTTTTTCTCTTTGCCGATTTTTCTACGATAAGAAAAATATTGCCTGCTATAATGTTTGTAACTTTAATTTTTTGTTTATTACCGTTTGTTCCGGGTATTGGAGAAGAGAGAAACGGAGCTTTAAGATGGGTTAATATCGCCGGTTTTATATTTCAACCTTCGGAACTTCTTAAACTTTCTTTGATTTTATTTTTAGCTAATTTTTTTGATAAGAAAAAAGGAAATTATGATCAGCCTTTAATTTCAGTAATTACACCTTTTATTATAATGTCCTTCTTTGCTTTATTAGTATATTTGGGAAATGATTTTTTCGGATCAATATTTATTTTATTGATTGGTGTACTTATGTTTTTTATAGCAGGAGTTCCTCTTTTATGGTTTGTAAAAGCTATAGTGTCGTTTAGTCCGCTCGTGATTTTAATGATTGTTACAAAGGAATATAGAATGGAACGGATTCTTTCTTTTTTAGATCCCTCACGGAATCCTTTAGATTCTGGTTTTCAAATACAAGCCTCTCTTAATGCTTTAACCAGCGGCGGTTTTTGGGGGCAGGGTTTAGGTAACGGTATTCGAAAAATTGCAAGTGTACCTGAAATATATTCCGATTTTATTTTTGTTGTATGGGCGGAAGAAATGGGATTTATCGGCGTTATTTTTTATATTGCACTGCTTGCGTTTTTTGCATTTTTTGGTTATCGCATAGCGTTCGGTTGTAAAAACAGATTCGGGGCTTATGTATCTTTCGGAGCTGTAAGTTGTATTATAATTCAGTCTCTTGTGAATTGTGCTGTTGTTTCAAGACTGCTTCCTGCTACAGGCATACCTCTTCCGTTTTTTTCATCCGGAGGATCTTCATTGGTAGTTACATTTTGTTTATGCGGTTTGGTTTTAAATGCATCCGGCTATGTGAAAAAAAAGGAGAAATAAATGGCGGATATTTTATATAATTGGAATAAAGATGAATATTTGAGTGATGCGTTTTTTAAAGATGAAAAAGCCGCATCTCAAAAAAAATCTAAATTTAAACCTATTATAATTAAAATTTTTATTATTACACTTGTTTTAACTTTAATAGGTGAAGCGGTATTTTATGCCGTTATTTTGCCTTATAATTCCATAGCTGTCATAAATGTATCAGGTTGTTTGGATATTAGTTCCATCGAAGTAAAAAAACTTGCGGGTATAGATAATAATACCAAATGGCTTAGTATAAATTCATCTGAAATTTCCAGACGATTAGTGTCATATCCCGGAATATCATCTGCCACAGTAGAAAAAAAATTTCCTGATAAAGTTTCGATTAAGATAGTTGAGAGAAAAGCTGTTGCCGTAGCTTTTACTGAAGTTAACGGAAAGACTGTTCCAATGGAGATTGACGGATGCGGAGTCGTTTTTAGAATAGGTTCTCCTATACTTCAAACGAATTTACCGATTGTTACGGGACTAACTTTTAAAAATCCGCGTGAAGGTATGCAAATTAATGAAAAACTCTCTCAGCTTTTTGTTCAACTTGATATTCTACAAAAAAAATATCCGGTTTTAGTAAATGAAATTTCAGAAATAAAAATTCAACCTAAAAAATACGGAGGATATGATTTGGTTATTTACCCGTTGAAAAGCCGATTATCTGTAATAACGGATAAATTTTTGACGGATGAATCTTTACGGTACATGATGCTTATTCTTGATGTTGTAAAAGATATAAATTTAGAGAAAGATATTATTGGAATTGATTTACGGGGAGCTAATGCCGTTTATATAAAAAGAGAGGCTGAGTATGAGTGATGATATAATCGTAGGATTGGATATAGGCTCTAAAAATATTAGGGCTGTTGTTGCCGAAAAAAATGCAGAAGGCCATTTACAAATTACGGGTATCGGAATAAGCGAGTCTACAGGTATGCGTAAGGGAATAGTTACAAATATAGAAAATACTGTCCAGGGAATAAATAAGGCGGTAGATGAGGCTGAGGTAATGTCGGGTGTGGATATTTCTCAATGTACCGTGGGATTAGGAGGAGTTCATATAGAGGGTATAAATTCTAAAGGCGTTTTTCCTATAAGAGATAAGGGTAAAAACAATAAAGAGATTGATCGAACGGATATAGAAGCTGTAATTAACTCGGCGAAAACTTTTGAGCTTCCTATGGATAGACAAATAATTCATGTGATTCCTTATTCTTATAGTGTGGATAAACAACATGGAATTAAAGATCCTTTGAACATGATAGGTATCAGACTTGAAGCGGAAGTGCATGTAATTACAGGTGCCGTTACGCCTATAAAGCATATACCTAATTGTGTTTTAAGATCCAATTTAAATATTGACGGCTTAATGTATAACGGATTGGCTGATGTAAGAGCTGTAATGACAACCGATGAGCAAGAACTTGGTTCAATTCTAATAGATATTGGAGCAGAGACCACCGATATAGTTGTTATGCAAAATGGAGGTCCTATAATTACATATTCTTTACCTGTAGGAGGAGTGCAGGTTACAAATGATCTTGCAATTGTAAAAAATATTCCGTTTGATATGGCAGAGAAAATAAAAATTTCAAGCGGTTGCTGTTGGATGCCGTTTGTGGAATCCGACGAACAAGTTTTGCTGCCTTCTTTTGGAGGCAGAGGGCCTGAAGAAATATATAGAAGTGAAATATGCGAAATATTGCAGGCACGTATGGCTGAAATTTTCGTAATGGTAAAAAACAAGGTGGACAGTATGCTGCATGGTATTCATCTTGGAGGCTCCGTTGTTATATGCGGCGGAGGCGCATTGTTAAACGGCACTACAGAGTTAGCAGATGAAATTTTTGGAATGCAGTCTGCCAGATTGGGAATCCCTTCAACTATAGGAGGTCTTGTCGGCGAGTATAGAAGCCCTGAATTTGCTACAGTGTTGGGATTAATATTACATAGATTCGATGATCAAAATAAGATTGGTCGGATTTCAAGTTCCAGAAAAGAAAATTCGGGACTTGTTTTTTCAAAATTAAAAGATTTTATAAAAGAATTATTTTAAAATTGCATACGGGAGGGTTATTGGTATGTTATATGAAATTGTAGAAGATAAGGTTAATACCGAACAAATTGGAGCAGGGTCTCCGGCTGTAATTAAAGTTATAGGTGCCGGTGGAGGCGGATCAAATGCCGTTAACAGAATGTTGTCAAGCAATATGAGATATGTTGACTTTATAGTTGCAAACACTGATCTTCAAGCTTTAAGTCATTCAAATGCTCCGCTAAAATTGCCCATAGGAACAAAAATTACCAAGGGTTTGGGTTCCGGAGGTGATCCTGAAATAGGCGAGCAGGCTGCTATTGAAGACCGAGAGGCTATAGCAAATGCAATAAAGGATGCCGATATGCTTTTTATTACTGCCGGAATGGGCGGAGGCACGGGAACCGGTTCGGCTCCGATTATTGCAGAAATTGCAAAAGAACAGGGGATTTTAACTGTAGCCGTCGTTACAAAGCCTTTTGCATTTGAGGGCCGAAAAAGAATGAGTCTTGCTGAAGAAGGAATAAAAAAATTAAAGGAATCGGTTGATACTGTAATTACTATTCCCAATCAACACCTTTTAAAAATGGTAGAACCTTCCACTCCCGTTGTAGAGGCATTTAAAAAAGCTGATGATGTATTACGTCAAGCCGTTCAAGGTATTTCCGATTTGATTTATCAACATGGAGAAGTTAATGTTGATTTAGCTGACGTTAAATCAGTAATGAAGGCTCAAGGGAATGCTCATATGGGCGTAGGCGTAGGTGAAGGACAAAATAGAGCCGTGGATGCTGCAACAAATGCAATAAACAATCCCCTTTTGGAAGAAGCTAGAGTTGAAGGTGCTCAAAATATTTTGGTAAATATTTGTGGTGATGAGAAGCTGAGCATGCATGAAATACAGGAGATAATGGAAATTATAACGGCAAGTGCCGATCCCGATGCAGCTATATTTTTTGGGGCAACTATTGATCCGTCAGTAGGCAATAAAGTTGTTGTTACATTGATCGCAACCGGCTTTAGGCCTAATGATACATTTTTGATGGATGAATTGAATGTTAATGTAAAATCTTCCCGTGAAAAAGAAGAAGCCTCGTCATTAAACGATAATTCTTTTATGACATCTACCGAATGGAATATATTAAATAAAACTAAGGCGCCAAGTCTTTCCGGTTTAGGATTAAGAAACAGAACCGAAGCTCCTTTAGAAAAGCAATATGAAGGTGTTTATGCTTCAGAAAAAAAACCTTCATTTAGTTCAATTGTTCCTCCCGTAGAAAGTGATTTGGATACTCCTGCATATTACAGAAATCAAAGTGCATTAAGATGATTTATTAAAGGAGGAAAATAAACTGACAAAAATACAGCTAAGGGCTTTTTACGGATTTTTAATTTCAGCGGAATCTCATTCCAAGGCAACAGCTCAAACGTATATTAACACTTTACAATTATTCCAAGAGCATATGTCCGTCGCTCTAATTGAAAATGCAACTGAAGCCGACTGTATTGATTTTATTTTGTATAGATCCGAATCCGGGATTATGGCTAAAACCATTGCTAAGGATATTGCAGCTCTTAATTCCTTTTTTAGATTTTTGATTATCGAAGGAGTTAGAAAAGATAATCCGAGTGAGAGTATCGAAAGACCTAAAAGAGAAAAAACTTTACCCAGAGTTTTATCTCCGGATGAAGTAGACAGTCTTTTTGCTGCAATTCCTTTGAATTCTCCCAATAACATCAGAGATAGGGCATTGTTTGAGTTGATTTATTCGGCAGGACTTAGAGTCAGCGAAATTGTTAATTTAAAGCTGGAAGATATTTTTTATGATGAAGACTTAATTAAGGTTACCGGAAAAGGAAATAAAGAAAGGATAGTTCCTTTTGGAAGTGCTGCAAAGTACTGGCTTAAAAAATATATACTTGAAGCCCGTACCGAGCTATTAAAACCTAAGCATTCTGAAAACACTTTTAATTCAGGTTCCGTGTTTTTAAATAATCACGGTTCTGTTTTAACCAGAAAAGGAATTTGGAAAAGAATAAATGAACTTTCAAATTTTTCCGGTATTGAAACAAAGGTTCATACTTTAAGGCATTCTTATGCTACGCATTTACTTGCCGGAGGAGCGGATTTAAGATCCGTACAATGTCTTTTGGGGCATTCAGATATTTCTACGACTCAAATTTATACGCACATTGAGGATAAGTCTTTGCAGATGTATCATAATAAATTCTTTGATACTAAAGAATTAGAAAGAGGTATAAAATGAAAAAATATTTTTGCGCTGTCATAATTATTTTGTTGTTGGCTTTTATATTGGGAAGCTGTAATAAGGTTACAAGTCTTCGCCGTCTTCAAGAGTTGGAAGAGGGTGTAAGCAACCCTAATACAGAAGCTGAATTAAAGGATGCTATAAGAAAATATGAAAAAAGAGTTGATGATATAATTATTGCAGAAGGACGCATAGGTATTTGGTATAAAATACTCGGGTCAAGATATATGGATCAAAAAATGTATAAGAAAGCATTACAGGCCTTTCAATCTGCATTGGAATATTATCCGGAAAATCAAAATTTATTTTATCAAACCGGACTTGCTGCGAGTTTAACGGCAAAAAATTCTTTAGATTTTGAATTAACCGGAACCGATATTGAGAAAAAAAGATATTTTGCTCTTGCAGTTTCTGCTCACACTCGTGCGCTTGAAATAGATCCTAAACATTCCAAGGCTGCTTATGCGTTGTCGGTATTGTATATATTTGAATTAAATAGACCTGCGGATGCGATTCCCGTTTTGGAAAAAATTGCAGAGTGTGAAAAGAAGCCTATAGATCATTTATTTTTACTTGGGACTGCTTATTATATGACAGGTGAAAATGAAAAAGCTATTGCCGTTTATGAACGCATAATAGAAATTTCAAGCAGTGCAGAAAAAAAAGCAAAGGCCGAAAGCAATATTAGGGAGATTAGGAGTTCTGGAGGAAGATAAAAATGAATATATCCGAAAAAGAAAGGCTGTATATAGGATTATCTCATTGTTATTTTCTCAAAGGAAAAGAAAAGCTTATCTTGTCTGAAAAACTTGATTCCTTATCTTCCTTTCTTTCTCTTTCTATAAAGGATATTTCTGAAATTATAGAAAGGCCGGTAAGACCTAAAAAATGGGATAAAGATTTACTTAAATCTCTTACGGATTCAAGTATAAAACTTATGAACTTATACGATATAAGGATGCTTTATTTTTATGACTCGGTATTTCCTCCTCAGCTTCGGGAAATTCCCGATCATCCATTTACCGTGTTTTATCGCGGGGATTTTCCGTCTCTTGAACAACCTATGCTTGCAATGGTAGGAACAAGGCGCCCGACTGGGGACGGAATTGAGCAAGCATTGAATTTAGGAAAAGAATGTGCCGAAAAAAATATTCCGGTGGTTTCAGGATTGGCCTTCGGTATAGATGCTTTTTCTCATAGAGGCTGCCTTGAAGGAAAGGGTAAGACCTTGGCCGTATTGGCCTGCGGGCCGGAAATGATTTATCCCCGTTCAAATAAAAAACTTGCTGTAAATATTTTGGAATCTGGCGGCTGCATTTTAAGTGAATATGCTTCGGGAACGGAACCCTTGTCCTACCGCTTTCCCGAAAGAAATAGAATTATTTCGGGACTTTCACGTTCGGTTATAATTGTAGAAGCTCCGAAAAAATCGGGAGCTCTTATTACTGCCGACTTTGCATTGGAGCAAGGCAGGGATGTTTACGTATGCAATCTTCTCCTTAATTCATTACAAAATGAAGGCGGTAAAGCTCTTTACGAACAAGGGGCGTTTGCTATAAAATCCATAGATGATATTTTACATGACTGGAAATATCCTACGGAAAATCATTTAAAAAACAATCAGCAAAATATGCTGTTTACTAATTTATAGATTATGAGGTATTGATTTATGGAAAACACTATGAATGAAACAAAAAAAACTAAACGTACTGCAAAAAAAACTAAACAGCATTGCTTGGTTATAGTCGAGTCTCCTGCAAAGGCTAAGACGATTGAAAAATATTTAGGAAGCGATTATATCGTAAGAGCTTCAATGGGACATTTGATAGATTTACCTAAATCCAGATTGGCAATTGATATAGAACATAATTTTACTCCCGAATATATAACGGTTAGAGGCCGTGCTAAAATTTTAAAAGAACTAAAAAAGGAAGCAAAAAAATCTTCGAGTATTTTTCTTGCAAGTGATAATGACCGTGAAGGTGAAGCTATAGCTTTTCATTTACAAGAAGCTTTGGTTCCGGAATGTTCTTCTCCGATAAAAAGAATAGTTTTTAACGAAATAACTCCTAATGCAATTCAAGAAGCCGTAAAAAATCCCATGGATATAGATATGGGAAAGGTTAATGCTCAAAAATCCAGAAGAGTTTTGGATAGACTGGTAGGTTATAACCTATCTCCTCTTCTTTGGCAAAAAGTAAAAAACGGATTGTCGGCAGGCCGCGTTCAATCCGTTGCATTACGTTTAATCTGTGAACGGGAAGAAGAAGTTGAAAATTTTATACCGGATGAATATTGGACACTTGACGGAGATTTTAAATACAATAAGACTTCTTTTACAGCCCAGCTTGTAAAATACAATGACAATAAGCCTGAATTAAAAAATCAAAAAGAAGTTGATGCAATTATAAAAGGATTGAGCTCTTTGCCGGCTTCAATTTCTGATATTAAAACAACAGAGAAAAGCATTAGGCCTAGACCTCCGTTTACGACTTCTACATTGCAGCAGGTTGCGGCAAATCGAATAGGTTTTACATCGAAAAAAACAATGCAAGTAGCCCAGCAGCTTTATGAAGGAGTTGCTGTAGGTTCTAATAGAGTAGGTTTAATTACATATATGCGTACCGATTCGATAAGGATTTCCGATACGGCAATAGATGCTGTACGTAAGTGGATAAATGAAAATCATCCTAAGGAATTACCTGAAAAACAAAATGTGTATGCTGCAGGAAAAAAAGCTCAAGATGCTCATGAGGCAATACGTCCCACTTATGTTGAATATACGCCTGCTTATTTAAAAGAATTTTTAAGCCGTGATCAGTTAAGACTTTATTCTTTAATTTGGGAGAGATTTGTTTCAAGCCAAATGAAAAATGCAAAGACAGAGACGGCAAGTTATGAAATAAAAGTAGGAAATGCAATTTTTCGTGCAACCTCTACAAAAATAACCGAAAAAGGTTTTTACACCGTTACAAAAACATTAATTTCAAAAGATGAAAAAGGATTATCTTTGCCTTCTATGAAAAAGGGAGATGCAATTAGTGTTGAAAATTTAAGACCGGAACAGCATTTTACTCAGGGGCCTGCACGCTACACTGATGCAAGTATCGTAAAGATGCTTGAAGAGAAAGGAATAGGCCGGCCTTCTACATATGCTCCTATTATTTCCGTTTTGCTTGAGCGCTATTATGTAACACGATCAAATAAACAACTCGTTCCGACTCAATTAGGTAGAATTATCAACAATCTTTTAGTCAAAAATTTTTCCGAAATAATAGATGTGAACTTTACTGCCGGAATGGAAAATAAGTTGGACGAAGTTGCCGAAAATAAAATAGAATGGCCTAAGTTGATGAAAAGTTTTTACGGCCCATTTAAAGAAAAAGTAGATACCGCTTTGGAAAATATAGAAAGTATTAAAGGTTCATTGGATGAAGTCACGGACATAGTTTGTGAAAAATGCGGAAATAAGATGGTTAAAAAACTAGGCCGCTTCGGAATGTTTTTAGCTTGCAGTGCTTTCCCTGAATGTAAAAACACGAAATCCATTCCTTTGGCAAAATGTCCGCGTGAAGGATGCGGCGGAGATATCATTGCCCGTAAATCCAAGAAGAGAGGAAAAGAATTTTACGGATGCACAAATTTTCCTAAATGTGATTTTATTTCGCACTTTAAACCAATAAATGCCTCTTGTCCAAAATGCGGATGGTTTATGGTAGAAAAGTATGATAAGAAAAACGGAAACTATAAGGCTTGTATTAATCCTAATTGCGATTATTTGCACAGCGTAGTAGAAGGTGTAGAAGATGTGGAGGTAGATAGAAGTGATGAATGAAGTATTTGAAAACTATCTTTCCTATAGTGCGGGAGTGCGGCAATTTACAAAGGCAACAATAGATTCTTATAAAAATGATTTGATTATTTTTGAAGAATGGCTGAAAGAACTTGAACTAAATGTTTTTGACTTAAAGGCTTCAGACATTAGAATTTTTATTGCTGAACTTGCCGATAAAAAATTTGCTCCGGCTTCTATTAACAGAATGATGTCTACGCTAAGAGGTTTTTATAAGTATGCTTTAAGATTTAACTTGACAAAGATAAATCCCATATCTTCTGTAAGAAATTTAAAACTTGCTCAAAAACTTCCGGTGTTTATGTTTCCAAAACAAGCTCAAGAATTTTGTAAGCTGCCTTCAAATGCAGGTATTTTATGGGAAGCGCGGGATGCTGCTTTATTTGCTTCTCTTTATTCTACCGGCTGCCGCGTTTCGGAATTAGCCGGACTCAATATAAAAGATTTGGATAAATCTCTTTCCTCTGCCATTGTTTTCGGTAAAGGAAAAAAAGAAAGAAAGGTATTTTTCGCAGAATTTGCAAAAGAGTATTTAAGAGAGTATTTAAAAGAAAGAACAGTCTTAGTTGAAAAGCATAAAGGAAAAGTTCAAAAAGACAATACGGGAAAAATAAGGGATGCTCTTTTTATAAATCAAAAAGCTCAACCCTTAACAAGCAAAGGAATTCGTTATATAATAAACAGGTATGTTGAAGTATCTCCCGAATTAAAACATCTTTCACCCCATGCTTTTCGGCATAGTTTTGCATCGACATTGATTACACGTGGTGCAGATATAAGGGTTGTACAGGAATTGCTTGGTCATGAAAGTGTTTCAACCACTCAAAGATATACGCATATTACGGCTGCGCAGCTTCAAAATCTATATAAGGCTGCTCATCCTCATTCATAGGAGTTTTAGATGAGTCAAAAAATGAGAAGTACTACGGTGATTGCCGTAAGAAAAGACGGAAAAATTGTTATGGCCGGAGACGGACAGGTAACCATGGGCGAAACCGTTATGAAAGGAAATGCCCGAAAGGTAAGAAAAATTTATGACGGAAAAATTATCACAGGTTTTGCCGGTGCAACGGCTGATGCCTTTACTCTTTTGGAAAAGTTTGAAATCAGGGTAAAAGAATTTTCAGGAGATCTGACCAGAGCTGCTGTAGAGCTTGCAAAAGATTGGCGTACCGATAAGATGTTAAAAAATTTAGAAGCCCTCTTACTTGTGGCCGATGCAAAAACTACTCTTTTAATTTCAGGAAACGGAGATGTTATCGAACCTGAAGAAGATGTACTTGCTATAGGCTCCGGAGGAAACTATGCCTATGCTTCGGCTTTGGCTTTGATGCAAAACACAAACCTTTCCGCCCGTGAAATTGCAGAGAAGAGTTTACAGATTGCAGGAAAAATATGTATTTACACAAACGGAAAAATAGTTATGGAGGAAATATAATGAACGAAGAATTAAAAGATTTGACGCCTAAACAAACTGTTGCAGAACTGGATAAATATATCATAGGACAAAACAAGGCGAAGAGGGCTGTTGCTATTGCTCTTCGTAACAGAATGCGCCGTCTCAAACTTCCCGAAGAAATCAGAGACGAAATAGCTCCTAAAAATATTTTGATGATAGGGCCTACGGGTGTAGGTAAGACAGAAATTGCAAGAAGGCTTGCAAAACTGTCAGGAGCTCCCTTTTTAAAGGTAGAAGCTACAAAGTATACTGAAGTCGGCTATGTAGGCCGCGATGTCGAATCTATGGTTCGGGATTTAATGGCTGTGGGATACACAATGGTAAAAGGCGAAATGCAGGAAAAACTGAAAGAACAGGCAGAAAAAAATACCGAAGAATCTTTATTGGATTTGCTTTTGCCCGGTTCAAATAAAAAGAAAACTAATACAGCTGCCGCTCAGCCGCAAGATGCTTCTCATGTCTCTGCCGGAACACCGATAAGTATTCCAAGTATGAACTCTCCGGCACCTGTTGAAGAGCATAAAGCTCAAAATGAAAACGATATGAGCGGCACACGAGAAAAATTCCGAACAATGCTCCGTGAGGGTAAACTTGAAGATAAGATGGTTGAGGTTACTATTTCTCCATCCATGGGAGCACCCACATTCGAATTTTTTGCAGGCGGTTCAAATATGGAAGATATAGAATCTGCAATGTCAAATATTTCCAACATGCTTATGGGAGGCGCAAAATCAAAACGTAAAAATGTAAGCATAAAAGAAGCCAGAGAAATTATAATGGCTGAACAGCTTGACCGTATGGTAGATCATGATAAGGTAACGGATGAGGCAAAACAAAGAGTTGAGCAAATGGGAATTATATTTATTGATGAAATCGATAAAGTTGCTTCCCGTTCCGATCGAGGCGGCGGTCCCGATGTTTCAAGAGAGGGGGTTCAGCGCGATATTCTTCCTATAGTTGAAGGCTCAAAGGTTTCCACTAAGTACGGTGTTGTCGATACGCGCCACATTCTTTTTATAGCGGCCGGTGCTTTCAGCGTATCAAAGCCTAGCGATTTGATTCCTGAATTTCAAGGGCGTTTTCCGTTACGTGTAGAACTTGAAGCCTTGCATGCAGAAGATTTTAAACGCATTCTTCTTGAACCTAAAAATGCTTTGACCAAACAGTACGCAGAGCTTTTGCAAACTGAAGGCGTAAAAATTGAATTTTTGGATGAAGCTATTGATAGAATGAGCTTTTTAGCTGCCGATGTAAACAGCAAAAACGAAAATATTGGGGCAAGAAGGCTCCATACGATTATGGAAATGCTTTTGGAAGATATTTCGTTTAATGCAAGCGAAATGGGAGGCGAAACGGTAAAAATCGATGTAGCCTATGTTGATGAAAGGTTAAAGGATATAGTACAGGACCAGGATTTATCCCGATATATTCTATAATATGGTTAAGGGGTATTTAAAATTTGCCGAAAATGTTCTTAGGAGTGAATTATGGGTTTTAATAGTTTTTTAAGAACAACTGATATATTGCACAGAGCCTTGGATGTGAGCTCTTTGCGCTATACCGTTACGTCAAATAACCTTGCAAATTCGGATGTTCCTAATTTTAAGAGGACTGAGGTAAATTTTGAATCGGAACTAAAAAGGGCATTTGATTCGGAAAAAAATGCAAAAGGAGCTTTTCAGCTTGCAACAACTCATCCCTTGCACATAAAATCAAATGAGCCTATAGATTATAAAACGGTTGAGCCTGTGCGTGTTTTGGATTATTTGACTGCCGAAAAAGCAAACGGAAATAATGTAAACCCTGAAGATGAAGCTATGAAGGTATTGAAGATTCAAATGCAGTATCAGCTTTTAAGTATGATGGCAGGTTTTCAGTACAATCAGGTACAATCGGTTTTAAAGTAGAATAAGGAATCGGAGGAAAAAATATGGGATTGTTTACGAGTATAAATATTGCAGCTACGGGAATGGGTGTAGAGCGTCTTAGAACCGATGTAATATCAAACAATATTGCAAACGCTTCAAGCTTGGAAACCCAAGAAGGCGGCCCTTTTAAAAGAAGCCGTGTAATAGTCGGCCAAAAGAAAAGCGGTATCGACTGGCAGACTCCTTTTACTCCTCAAAATGTAGAAAGAGGAGTAGGTGAGGGCGTTAAAGTTCTTTCGATAGAAAAAGATACTTCCGATACCCGTTGGGTTTATGATCCGACCCATCCTAAGGCCTTAAAGTACGGCCCTAATGAAGGATATGTAGAGTACCCGAATGTAAACATAGTTACCGAAATGGTAGATTTAATTTCGGCTTCAAGGGCTTATGAGGCAAACCTTGCCGTTGTAAACGGTGCAAAAGATATGTTCCAAAGAGCCTTGGATATTGCAAGATAAAATGAACGATAAAATATTTTAGTGGGAG
Source organism: Treponema putidum (assembly GCF_000755145.1). Lineage (GTDB taxonomy): Bacteria > Spirochaetota > Spirochaetia > Treponematales > Treponemataceae > Treponema_B > Treponema_B putidum. Next base: position 2,770,032 of record NZ_CP009228.1, on the reverse strand, counting down.
GAAAAAAATGGTAAACGCTGTAAATGTTGCAAATGTAAATTCGGTGCCGGGATTTTTGGATGTTCCGAAAATTAATGCTGTTGTTACCGATAACTTTAGAGCCAAAATGGTTTCAAATACCGACATGATTGAGCTTGCTGCAAATAAAGAAGCTGCAAGTTTTGAGCAGACAATTTTAAAAGCATTCGACAGCATGAATGCAAAGCAAACAAACATGGACAAATTGGGAGAACAAATGATTGTCGATCCCGAATCGGTCGATGTTCATGATATAACGATGGGAATGGCCGAAGCAAGTTTGTCGCTTAAATTAGCGCAAACCATAATCGACCGTTTAGTAAAAACTTGGAATGATATTACTACAACGAGATAAAAATAGGCTGCAAGACTTTTAACTTAAAGTCTTGCAAAGCTCGTTCAGTACATGGGGGGAAACATGAACGAAAAGTTTAACAATCTAAAAACAAAGTTTGGGACGCTTTGGGGAAAATGGACAAAGCTCCAAAAAGGAATCATCATCGGGGTAATTGTACTTGCTCTGGTGTTGGTTGTAGTTCTCGGTAGATGGTCTTCAAAACCGACATCAGTAGCCGTAATAGACATGGCGATAACCGATATTGATCTGCGGGATAGAATTATCTTGCGCATTAATGAAGAAAATGTAAAAACTGAAATCTCTTCCGATGGGATAATTTCGGTTGCCGATGAAGCAACAGCCAGAAGGATGAGGGCTATTTTGATTCGTGAAGATTTAATACCTAACAATACAAGTCCTTGGGCATTCTTTGATGTTGAACGCTACTCGCGTACGGAATTTGACCGTGAGGTTGATTTACGCCGTGCAATTACTGAGGAAGTAAAGAGACACTTAAAAGCCTTGGACGATATTGATGATGCCAATGTTATCGTCCGAATACCGGAAAAAGCTTTATTTGAATCGGAACAGCTTCCTGCAACTGCGACCGTAGTTATTTATCCTGCTCCCGGAAGTGATATTTCGGCCAATCGAAAGAAAATAGAAGGTATCCAAAAGATGCTCAGGCTTGCGGTTCCGGGATTAAAAAATGAAGATATTACGATAAGCGATGCTTCCGGAATTCCTTTAAACGATTTTGAAATCATGAAAGATGCCGACCGCTTAACTCTAATTGAGAAGCAGCAAAAGTTTATTGCTAAACTTGAAAGGCAATATGGAGCCAACATACTGACTCCTTTACAAAAAATATACGGTGAAGACAGAGTTAGAGATATAAACGTTAAAATTGATATGGATATGTCTGAACGTTCTGCCGATACGACCGAAATACGCCCTACAGTTATCAAAGAAGATAATCCTGAGACTTCTTATGATGATTCTCAAGTAGTTCAATCGGTTACGGTAAGTTCGGAAAATGCAACCACTATCTGGGAAGGAAGCGGAATAAATCCTCAAGGGCCTGTGGGAACCGAGGGACAAACTCCTCCTTCTTATCAGGACACAAGAAATTTAGTGGGACGCTCGACTCAGACCATCACAAAGGAAAACCATCTTGTAAGTTCAAGCCAGATAAAAGAAGTCTTCCTTCCAAAAATGGGAAGAAGGACCGTATCGGTAAACATTGACGGTGTTTGGGAAAAGAAAAAAGACGTAAACGGAAAATATATTATTAAAAACGGTATGATTGAAAGAGAATATAAACCTCTTTCTTCTGAAGAAATAAAGCAGGCCGAAAAAATAATTAAAGATGCCATAGGATTTGATGCAAGCCGAAAAGATTCCGTAAGTGTTGTAAATGTTAAGGTTGATAGAACATCTCAGTTTGAACTGGAAGATAGGGAATATTTTAAAGCTCTGCAAAGGCAAACCATATTCTTGCTTTCACTGGCGGGAATAGCATTAATATTACTCTTCTTTATATTGTATAGAATTATAAGCCGTGAGATTGAAAGAAGAAAAAGGCTCCGCGAAGAAGAACTTCTGCGTCAGGCACAGTTGGAGCGTGAAAGAATGTTGTATGATCAGCAAATGGCTGATGCCGATGTTTCAATGACGGTTGAAGAGAGAAGACGTCAGGAGCTTCAAGAAAATGCCATCAATATGGCTAGGGAACATCCTGAAGATGTTGCTCTCTTAATTAGAACTTGGCTCATGGAGGAATAATATGGCTGTATCACCTGCAAAAGAAAGAGGAAGTTCAAAAAAAGGTAAGGATATTAATTCTCTTACCGGAAGGCAAAAAGCCGCTATATTTTTGGTATCTCTCGGAGGTGAAATCTCCGCTAAAATAATGGAACGCCTTCGTGAAGATGAAGTTGAAAAAATAGTTTTTGAAATTGCAAGAACTGAAAGTGTTGAAGCTGAATTAAAAGATGCCGTTCTCCAAGAGTTTCAGGATTTAATGGCGGCTCAAAACTTTATCACAACCGGCGGTATAGATTATGCAAGAGATGTTCTGGAAAAAACTTTCGGAAGTCAAAAAGCTATTGAGATAATAAATAGACTCACTAGCTCTCTGCAAGTTCGTCCCTTCGATTTTATTCGAAGAACGGATCCTGCACACTTATTGAACTTCATTCAGCAAGAGCATCCGCAGACAATAGCTTTGATCCTTGCCTACCTTGAACCGCAAAAAGCATCGGTGATTTTGCAAAATCTTCCCGATGAAATTCAAAGCGATGTAGCAAGACGCGTTGCAACTATGGATACAACTTCCCCCGATGTTCTCCGTGAAGTTGAACGCGTTTTGGAAAAGAAACTGTCTACTGTTTCAAGTGAAGACTATACTGCAGCGGGCGGTGTCGACAGCATCGTTGAGATTCTTAACCTTGTTGACCGTTCTTCTGAAAAATCCATTATCGAATCTCTTGAAGACGAAGATCCCGACTTGGCAGAAGAAATCAAGAAGAAGATGTTTGTATTCGAAGACATTGTTATGCTTGACGATAGATCCATCAGTAAGGTCTTGCGTGAAGTTAATAATGATGAAATGGCTAAGGCTCTTAAACAAGTTGATGCTGAAGTTCAAGATAAGATATTTAGGAATATGTCTAAACGTGCAGGTGCCATGCTCCGCGATGAAATGGAATACATGGGACCGATACGTGTTAAGGATGTTGAAGAAGCTCAACAAAAGATTGTTTCGATTATCAGGCACTTGGAAGATAAGGGTGAAATTGTTATCGCCAGATCCGAAGAGGATGAATTGGTATAAAATAAAACGGAGAATTGCTTATGGCTAAAACTATTTTTAGAGGCTTTGAGGTAAACAAAAATAATAGCGATGTAGTGCTTTTACAGCTCAATAAAACTTTTCAAGAAGAACCTGAAGAAATTATTCAAGAAGAAGCTCCGGTTTATGAGGGGCCTACCGTCGAAGATTTAAAAAAGGAAGCTGAAAATTTTAAAGTTGAATGGGAAAAGCAAAAAGAAAAAATGCTTTCGGATGCTAAAGCTGAAGCCGATAAGATTATTCAAGGTGCACAAAATGCGGCCTTTGATGAAGTAAAAAGACAGACGGATGAAGCTCAAGTTATTGCCCAAAATGCTAAAAAAGAAGCCGAAGATATTATAGCCGAAGCCGAGCAAAAAGCCCGAGATATAATAGCCGATTCCGAAAAAAATAAAGATTCGGTAAATCGTGATGCTTATAAAGAAGGTTTTAGTCGCGGCCGTGAAGAAGGCTTTAAGGAAGGTCATCTTGAAGTTCAACGCCTAACCGACAGATTACATACAATCATAGATAAGACTATGGATAGACGCCAAGAAATTCTTTCAGAAACCGAGCAGCAAATAGTTGATCTTGTTCTGTTGATGACAAGAAAGGTTGTTAAGGTTATTTCCGAAAATCAGAGAAATGTTGTAGTTTCTAATGTTGTTCATGCTTTGCGTAAAGTTAAAGGCAGGGGAGACGTAGTTATCCGAGTTAATTTAGCTGATGTAAAAATGACTACAGAGCACACTAAGAATTTCATATCTGCTGCAGAAAATGTTAAGAATATTACAGTGGTTGAAGATTCTACTGTTGATCAGGGCGGCTGTATAATTGAAACGGATTTCGGGGCAATAGATGCACGTATTTCGAGCCAACTTAACGAACTTGAACAAAAGATTTTGGAAATATCGCCCATTAAGACAAAGATAAAAACCGGAAATATTTAAGGTGCCGATATGGTAGATATTTTTGATAAGTATACCGATGCTGTTTCGGAAACCGATCCGATAAAATTTACCGGTCATGTTGTTCGTGTACATGATAAACTTATTGAAAGTGAGGGACCTGTAGCTTCCGTAGGAGAGCTTTGCCAAATTATTACCGATGATAATCCTGAAGGTATAAAGGCTGAGGTTGTAGGTTTAAACGGAGCTTTGGTTCAATTGATGAGCTATACCGATGTTCAAGGAGTAAAGGTAGGAGATTATGTTATAGCAAGCGGTGAAATATTATCCGTTCCCGTCGGAAATGTTTTATTGGGCCGTGTTGTAGATGCCTTATGTAAATCGGCTGACGGAAAACCTGAACCGTATTCAGCTAAAAGATATCCCGTTGTTGCTCCTCCGCCCGATGCTATGACACGCAAACCTATAAGGCAAAGAATTGTTACCGGTATCCGTGCAATTGACGGTCTTTTGGCAGTCGGCCGCGGTCAGAGACTAGGTATTTTTGCCGGTACGGGAATAGGGAAGTCTACCTTGCTTGGAATGATAGCTCGAAATACAAATGCCGATGTAAATGTTATTGCTCTGATAGGAGAGCGCGGAAGAGAAGTTTTGGATTTTATAGAACATGATTTGGGGCCTGAAGGTTTAAAACATTCTGTTATTGTAAGTGCAACCTCAGATCAAAGTGCTCTTGCAAGAATAAGAGGTGCTTATACTGCTACGGCAATTGCAGAATATTTTAGAGATCAGGGAAAAGATGTTATGCTTCTTTTTGATTCTGTAACACGTTTTGCTATGGCACAAAGAGAGATAGGCCTTGCCATAGGAGAGCCTCCTGCAACTCGCGGTTATACACCCAGTGTTTTCAGTTCTCTACCAAAACTTCTGGAAAGAAGCGGTACTTCCGAAAAAGGTTCCATCACAGGGTTTTATACTGTATTGGTAGAAGGAGACGATATGAATGAGCCTATTTCGGATGCAGTCCGAGGTATTTTAGACGGTCATATTGTTTTGGACAGAAACCTTGCAGAGCGCGGTCAATATCCTGCCGTTAATGTTTTAAAAAGTATTTCCAGATTGTCAAACAGAGTATCCGGGCAAAATACAAAAACAGCCTCAAAACGTATGCGTACCTTATTAAAAGACTATACCGAATCCGAAGATATGATAAATCTTGGTGCTTATCAAAAAGGAAGCAGTGCAGCAATCGATGATGCTATCGAACATTACCCGCGTATTTATGATTTTTTAACTCAAGAGGTGGATGATCCTGCAAAATTAAAAGATACCTTACAAAAACTTTCCGATATTACGGGTATCGATATTCCTCCGGAAGAATTTGATGAAGCCGGTTTAGGTCTGGGCGCAATAAAAAAATACGCTCAAAGTTCCGAAAGCCCTTTACTGTATAAAGCAAATTCTGAGGGATAAGTTATGAAAAGATTTGAGTTTAGACTTGAAAAACTTTTAGCTCTGCGCTCATTCTGTGAGCATCAAGCAGAAATTGAATTGGCTCATGCTATTGCTCATAAGGATTACATAGACCTTGAATTAAGACAAATTGCAAAACTAAAAGCTAAAACAAGTTTGAAATTTAATCCTCAGTCTGATGAAATAAGTATACCTGATCTTCATAATGCACAAAATTATATAATTTTTTTAGATAAAAAAAGGATAAATTATTGGAGCAGCTAATTATTGCAGAACAGATTATTGATGAAAAAAGAAAAATATATATTGAAGCTGCATCAAAAAGAAAAGTTATTTCAAAACTAAAAGAAAAAAAGCATGAAATTTGGAAAAAAGAAAATATGAAAGCAGAAGAAAAATATATTGATGATATAATCACCTATAAATTCGGTAAAAATAATGATTATACAAATGCTAGTATTATTAATCGGGAATAAATTATGTTCAGTATTTTTTTAGAAGTAGTGTATGAAAGACAGTTACGTAAAATTGATTTAAAAGCTTTCCTTTCGTTTGTTGATTTAATAAAAGAGGAAGCTGTATCAAATGGCTCGGAATTTTTACAGATTCAAGGCGGTTTTTATTTTTTATTTAAAAGAGAATCGGTTGCTTATGCTTTTTCTATTGCCCGTTTTTTATACAATTTGAATAAAATATTAATCTCACATAAAAATAAAATTTCAGAAGTTAGATGTATTATTGATTATACTGAAGAAGAAAAATCAAATGATTATTTGTTGGATTGTGTATTATCATACAAACAAAAATTGATTCCGGAATACGGACTATTTGCAACAGAAAACGCTTCAATTAAACTTTCAAAGTACCTTGATTTTAATCTTATTGATTATTCAATGTTTGAATGCTCCGGTTTTAACTTTTTTGAAACTATAAGCAGTAAGCATAATGATATTACAATAGAATCTTCAATTGTGCTTCATCGAAATGATACTTATTTTTGGGCATTATATAACTTTATTCTGGCTAATCCCCTAGATGATGATTGTTTAAAAATAATGGAAGATGGGGATATAAATTCTTTTTTATCTACAAAGAATGTTTATGTTTATTTAAAAAAATATAGATTTTTAAAAGAGATGCCTCAATATTTTATAGATGCCTTTTTAACCAATACTGCAATTTATTTAAAAAACTATATTAAAATAAAAAATAATGGCAAACCTATAAAAGTTTTAATAGATAATATAAATGATAAAAAAAATTTGGAAGAAGCAGAAAAAATATATGCTGTTAATAAAAATATAACCATTCAATCTTTTGATTTTTCTTTGCCGTCCATATACGGTATTCCTGATGACTTATTAGAGCTTGTATATATTATTTTATCTTCAGGTAAATACTTTTTTTATGATGAGATAAATGAGTTTTTGCTTTCGCTTAATAAAAGTATGGCGTTTTTCAATGATATTTATTCATGGATGTATTCTGAAGGTATTATTTTAATGGAAAATAATCTTTATTCCGTCCCTTGCGGCTTACTTGAGATAATTGAGAGACGTATTGCTGTTAATAAAAATAAAATTGATAAATATATAGCTGAATTTTTATGGAAAAAATACAAAAACGGTGTTATAGATGCAAATCCGGAAACTGAAAAAATTTTTGATTATTTAAATTTTAAATGTAAACCGGATTTTTTAATTACTTCGTTATTACACACTTGTTCTGATGATGTTATTGAAGGTTTGGATTTAAAAAAATATAAAAACGAAGTTTTTTATGATGCATTAAAATATTATCAAAATTCGATTATTTCAAATATCGATTATAATACTTCAAAATCTTATGCATATATAAAAACAGCGATTAGTTTTTTTCAAGATAATAAATTGGAATCCGGAGAGTTTCGAGCATTTTCTTTACTTGCATTTTTTTATCTCTCCGAGAATAAAATATCCGATGCGATCACTTATTTTTCTTATTCTCTTGATAATGCAGAACATTCTCATGATACTTCATTTATTTGTAACGCCTTATTCAATCTAAGTGTAGTTTATTTTTTACAAAATAATTTAAAGCAATCTATAATTTTTTTGGATCGTTTATCCTCTGCTGTTGATAATTATTTTGAACAAAAATGGAAAATTCCTTATTTGTTTATGACAGGGCGTGTGTATTTACAGATAGGAGAATTCAGTAAAGCCGCTGAAAGTTTTAAATCTGCTTCTGAATTTGCTGCTTTATATTTTGAAAAATTAGAACCCTTATGTAAATCTTGGTATGGGCGTTCCTTAATTTATATGGGACAAATAAAAAATGCTCAAGATATCTTATTGAAATATGTAGACTACACGGATGATGCTTTGTTATTTTTATTGGAATCTTTTTTATTTTACCCTGTCTCAAACAATGATTTTAAAAAAATGGGTTTTGACGTATCTTCCGTTTATAGTGAACATAATGATTCAAAACTTATGGAATTTACAAATTTAAAATCAGGTTTTAGTATGGTTGAAGATTTGATTTGGTCCAATATATATAATATGTCTATCGGTAAAAAAATATTTGATGCCTTTTATACTTATTATAATTGTAAGATTAATTTTTCACAAATGTATGAGGTAGAAGTTTGCAAAGGTTTTTTATCAGATTTGGAAAGTATAGCTGTTGAGTCCTTACACCAAAATGATCCTTATTCATCTTTATACATGTATCTATGCTATGATTTATCCGTCCGCCTTTACGGAGAAAGTTCCTCACAAAGTGTTGCTTATTTAAGCAAGGCTTTTAAGTCAATGCAGAAGAATGTACTTGCTATAGGTGAAAATGATATACGAGACAAGTATATGCAAAATAATTTATGGAACTCCAGACTTTTTAAGGTTGCAAAAAGTCAAAAACTTATTTAATCTTGGAATCATTTATGAAACGTTTTCTTACCGTTTTTTTATATTGTTCTTTTGTTTGTACAGCTCTTTTTGCTAACGATGAAAATATTAACTATTACATTTCTAAAATGAGTGTTGAAGAAAAATCAGCTCAAGTTTTAATGATGAGCATTGAAGGAAAAAAAGTATTCCCATCTTATTTAAATTCTTACTTCGGCTCATATACTCCAGGTGCCTTTATTTTATTCGGATATAATTTTTCAGATACCCCTCAAGCTTGTGCTTCTTATATAAAATCGGTAAAGCAGTCCATGCGAAGTTTATCTAAATCGGAAACGTTTATCCCTCCTTTTTTTGCATCTGACTTTGAGGGAGGCAGTGTTTACCGAATAAAAAAAATAGCTTCACCGCTTCCTTCACCAAAAGAAGTCGCGGATACGTTAAATGAAGAAGATGCTTTATTACTTTATAAATATACTGCAAAACAAATATCTTTATTAGGAATACACTTAAATCTTGCTCCCATTGTTGAAAAAATACAATCACAAAATAAAACTTTTTTTAATGACCGTATATTTTCAATAAATGAAGATATTCTTGTAAAATATGCCAAAATATTTATATCGGGAATGGAAACAAGCGGCGTAATGTCTGCTGTAAAACATTTTCCGGGTACAGGTACCGATCCTCATCTTTCAAAAAGTATTATTGATGTTTCAGAAGATATTTTTTATAAAGAATTTATAAATCCTTTTAGAAAAATTCTTTATGATACTGATGGAGTTGTTTTGATTTCTCATGCTGAAGTTTCTTTTATAGAACAAGTTCCATTTTGTTTTTCAAAAAAAGGAATAAAAAAACTTTTACGTGATGAATTAAAATTTAAGGGTTTAATTATTACTGACGATATGGCAATGAAAGCTCTTAAAGAAAAAGGACGCTCAACTTCAGATAACGTAATTTCAGCTTTACAAGCGGGTTGTGATATGGTAATGTGTTCCGAACCTAAATTTAAAGATTTAGTCCAAGCCGTTTCAGAAAAAATAAAACAGGATGAAGATTTTGAAAAACGTATCAATTCAGCTGTTTTTAATATTTTAAAAACAAAAATGAAAATGGGCATTATTGACGAATCGTGTAAGCCTATTGAAAAATATAAATTTGATAAAGAAGAATTTTATAATGCAAAAAAAGCAGCAGAAAAAATACTAAAATAAATACTAATTAGAATGCTTCGTCAGGGGCACCTCGATGAAAATATTTTTTAAAATCATTGTTGAACATGAGATTCTTTTTCCATCTATAATAATTTCAGCTAAGCCGCTTTCTTCATTCTTGCTTTCCAGTATGATTTTCGAATTTAATTTTAAATTTATTGTTTTATAATATTCAAACTGAGCTTCAGAGCCGGTAAGTCTTGCTACGGAATATTTGATCTTGCATTTTGCTTTATCAATAGCTAAATCAGCAAATGTATACTCTCTCTGATTTTTTGCCGGAATTATTGATCCATGCGGGTCTCTTTTAGGATTTTCTAAATATTCATCTATTTTGTCTATTAAAACATCCGAAGCGGCATGTTCTAAATTTTCTGCTTCATTATGAATATCTTGCCAATTCATTTTTAGTATTCGAAATAAAAAAGTTTCAATTAGCCTATGCCGCCTTAAAATATTAAGTCCGTATTTTTTTCCTTTTTCGGTTAGATTGCATCCTATTCGGTTTTGATATTCTATGTATCCTTCTTTTTCAAGTTTTTTTGCCATAGATGTAGCCGTACCAGGAGTAACATGCAGTAGTTTTGCAAGTTCACCGGTAGTGATTAAATCCTTATCGGTTTCCGATAAAAATTTGACAATGGATTTTAAATAATTTTCAGTTGCAATTTGCGAGACTTGCACCATTCCTCCTTAATCTTCATTCCAATTAGATATTAGTTATTGACTTTTCAGCTTCTTTCTCCCCTAATCCAGACAAAATAAGCAAACCGTTTTCTTTTTTATGTAACCTAATCTTTCTGCTAACCGTACTGTATTGTGAGCTTTTTTTTGTGTCCAGTTGATATGTTCACATAAATGTTCTTCTCTGCACTCTATGGCCATATTTTCTTCACCTTGATGATGTAAAAGATGAACAATAAGCATTTTAACGGCGAAATCTATTTTTAATTTTTTTTGCTCAAGTCTGCGTCTTACCAATCCATCTTTAGGAGAAAATAAGTAAACAAGCAAAAAAAACAAGCCTGTCATAGATGCCATTGAGCCTGATATGCTCCCGTCTATTTTTATCGCAAGGTAGAAACCGCTTATCGATGCTGCTGAAGCAATTAAGATTGAAATTATTATCATATAAAAAAGACTATTTGTCAATAGTAAGGCTGCAGCGGCAGGTGCAATCATAAGGGCTGTAACCAAAACTGCCCCTACAGAATCAAATGCTCCTACACAGGTAAGACTGACTGCAAACATTAAGCTATAATGCATGATTGCAGGCCTAAAGCCCAATGATTTTGCTAAATTGGGATCAAAGGTTGTCAGTTTTAATTCTTTAAAAAATAGTATGATAAAAAATAAATCGAATATGAGAATACAGCCCATTTGAACTAAACTTTTCGGAAGTGAAATTTTAAAAATATTTATTCTATCAAATGGCGCAAAGGCCAATTCTCCCAATAAAACCGAATCAGTATCCAAGTGAATATTTCCCGCATAAACTGAAACCAAGATAACTCCCAAACCGAATAAAAACGGAAAAACAAGGCCTATGGCGGCATCGCTTTTTATAAGTTTTGTTTTTTGTAAGGCTTCGGTAAATACAACCGAGACCATTCCCGCGATAACGGCTCCTATTAAAGGTATGCTTGACGATAAACTTTTGCTTATAAAAAAGCCTAATACTATTCCTATTAAAATTGAATGACTTATTGCATCGCTCATAAGCGACATTTTTCTTAAAACTAAAAATACTCCGCAGAGGGCGCATGAAGCGGATACAATAATTGCAATTAATATTATTTCCATATTCATAAAGTTTAATTTTTTACCTCTTTTATTTTTTTAAGCATTTTATTTTTAATATAAAGTTTTTTTATTTTTGCCTGAATAATTCCTCTGTGAGGGCTAAATAGGATTGAAATAATTGTAAAGCCCGTTAAAAAACAAACTATTATAGGACCTGTAGGCATTTTTACAACTTGCGAAGAAATTACGGCTCCGCCCATTCCTGATGCAGCTCCAAAAAGAGCCGATAATATGCACATAACGCTTAATTTATCCGTCCACTGTCTTGCAGCTGCTGCCGGTGCAAGTAAAAGAGCACTCATAAGAATTACACCTACCGATTGTATTCCTATAACTATTGTAATTACAATTAAAACAGTTAAAACTAATTCTATTATTTTAGGTGAAAAACCTATTGATTGAGAAAACTCAGAATCAAAAGTAGATATTTTAAGTTCTTTCCAGAAGAGTATAATGTTTATAAGAATAAAGACTTCAACTATAAAAATTATTATTACATCTTGCTGTGTGATAGTTGCTGCTTGACCGAATATAAATTTGTCAAGGCCGCTTTTTCCTGCCCCGGGTAATTTTTGAACATAGGTTAAAAGTAAGAAGCCTAAACCTAAAAATACACCCAATACAATGCCTTGAGCCGCATCTGTGTCAACTTTTGAGTTATTTACGATGCTGTTTATAAAAATCGTTCCGAGAAGGCCGGTAAGACCTCCTCCTATTAAAAGGGGAAGAGTCATTTTAGAACCTGTGATTAAAAAAGCTATTACTACTCCTGGAAGGGCAGCATGTGCAACCGCATCTCCGAGTAAACTTTGTTTGCGTAAAACAGCAAAACTTCCCACAATCCCTGATCCTATTCCTAAAAGCATTGTTCCCAAAAACACATTTCTTAAAGTATAATCTGCAAAAAAATTTATTATATAATTCATTTTTTTTAAGAATTGTAAGCTATTCTTCCTCCATAGGTTTTTCTTAAATTTTCTTCGGTAAAAACTTCTTCAACTCTTCCCTCAGCTATTAATCTTACATTTAATAAGAGCACTCTGTCAAAGTAATCTTTTACGGTTTGAAGATCATGATGAACCACTAAAAGTGTTTTTCCATCGGCTTTTAATTCTTTTAAAAGTCTTACGATAGCCTGTTCGGTTGCTGCATCAACTCCTTGAAAGGGTTCATCCATAAAATAAAGATCAGCATTTTGGACAAGAGCTCTTGCCAAAAAGACTCTTTGCTGTTGACCTCCTGAAAGTTCGCTTATTTGCCGTTTTGCAAATTCAAGCATGCCTACCTTTTCCAATGCCGATAGAGCTTCCGTTTTTTCTTTTTGGCCGGGTCTTTTTATCCATCCTAAGTTCCCGTACGATCCCATTAAAACAACATCTAAGACTGTAGTAGGAAAGTCCCAATCGACCGAATTTCTCTGAGGTACGTAAGCTATTCTTTTTCTTTGAGATTTATAGGACTTTCCTAAAATTTTTATTTCTCCCGATGCTATAGGAAGGATGCCCATCATGGCTTTAAGAAGTGTCGATTTTCCGGCTCCGTTTGGGCCGACTACAGCTTCCATGGCGCCTTGAGGTACGCATACATCTATATCCCAGAGTACAGGCTTTTCTCGATAGGCTAGGGTGAGGTCTTCAACACAAAAAGCCGGAATTAAGTTTTCTTTTGAATGTTCTGTACAACATGTGTTCATAAAATCATCCTTCTTGGAATAAGCACTTACTTTTTTAAAGCATCTATTATTGTGTTTATATTATGAGTGAGCATTCCTATATAGGTGCCTTCAAAACTGCCTTCATCGCCCATAGCATCCGAAAAAAGCTCTCCTCCGATAGAAACATTGTAGCCTCTGGCTTTTACGGCTTCCTGCAAGGCTTTTACATTTTTTTCAGGAACCGAACTTTCTACAAAAATAGCCGGAAGTTTTCTTTCAGTGATAAAATTTGCAAGGTCGTGTACATCTTTTGCCCCGGCCTCGCTTACGGTACTTATTCCCTGCAAACCTCTTACTTCAAAACCGTAGGCTCTGCTAAAATAGTTAAAGGCATCATGAGCCGTAACTAAAACTCTTTTTTCTTGAGGAATTTCCGACGCTCTCTTTTTGATAAACTCATCGAGCTCATTAAGTTTTGCAAGATAGGCCTCATAGTTTTCTTTAAAGATTTCTTTTTTTTGCGGAGCAAATTCCGCTAGAGTTTTATATACCGATTCAGCTGCATATTTCCATAGTTTTACGTCAAACCAAACATGAGGATCAAATTCGTTTTCCTCAAATGGCAACAGATATTCTTTTGGTATGTTTTCCGCCACCGCTATTGTTTTGCGGGTAGAAGATATTTTTTTCAAAACATCCCCCATTTTTGCTTCAAGATGAAGACCATTGTAAAAAATAATGTCGGCATTTTGAAGTTTTTCCATATCTCCTGCACTCGCTCTGTAAAGGTGAGGGTCTACTCCCGCTCCCATAAGAGCGTGCACATCTACCTCATTGCCCCCTATAATCTTTGCAATATCGGATATCATACCGATTGTTGTCGTAACTTTTATTTTGCCTTCCGTTTCAGATATATCCGTTTTTTGTTCTTGTTTTGAGCAGGAAAAAAATACTAAGCCCAATAATAAAAAAAGACTTACTATTTTTAAATCAAATATTTTTTTTATATTCATAATAATTCTCCTATTTTGATACATCAAAATTATAATTATAATATATCAAAAAAGAAAAAAGATGTCAAGCGTCCTATTGACAAGTATTTGTAAAACAAGCAAAATAAATTTATGAAATTATCTGTTAATTCTTTATGTTTTCTGAAAAAAAGATTGCTTGTATTTTTATTTTTTCTTTCGGCTCTATCGCTCTTTGCGGAATTTGTTTTTGATCTTAATCTTCAACCGTATAAAAATGCGGAATTTTTTGCTGATGGACTTAAAGTTGAACCTAAACTCATATCTTCAGATAAAACATTGGGGCATTTGAGTTTTAATCTAAAAGATAGGACTGCTTCCATTGTGATAAAAAAAGAAGGCTTCCGCACTCATATTTTAGATTTAACATCGATAGAAAATAAAAAAGTCTTTGTTGTTCTTTCTCCCATAGATTCAAAATATGATGTAGTTAAGGTCTTTTCTACAGGAAGAAAACCTAAGAGCGTAACCTTTGTAAACGATAAAACCGTTGCAGCAGCTCTCCTTGACGGGTCGGGATTCGATCTAATAGATATAGAAAGCGGAGACACAAAAAGAATTTCTCCTCCAAAGGAATATGCCGAAAAGTTCGGCTTTGTAGAGTCTTTAGTGCTAAAGCATAAAAACGAGTTATGGGTCAGCCAAATGCCCACAGCCTCAATTCATATCTTTGATCTTACATCTTTTGAGTATAAAAGAACTATAAAATCTACAGGTACATGGAGTAAGGTCATGGCTTATAATGCCGGCCTTGATAAGGTCTATTTGAGTAATTGGACTTCCCATGATATAAGCGTTATAGATCCTTCTTCTTATAAAGAAGAAAGTAAAATAAAAACTAAGGCTGTTCCGAGAGGTATGGCCTTTTCTCAAGACGGAAAATTTATCTATTGTGCACAATTTGAAGATTCTGCCGGTAATTCCCAATGTAAACTTATAAAAAAATCTTTAGCCGATTATAAAACCGTTTACGAAGGCGGGGTAAAGGGGGCAAAGCGGCACATCGTTACAGATTATGACCGTAAGCTCATCTACGTTTCCGATATGAAAAATAATATTGTTGAAGTTTATTCTATGGATGAAGATAAACTTATTGCAAGTATCAAGGTGTTTTTTAATCCGAATACTATTCAGCTTTCACCCGATAAAACCCTTCTCTATGTTTCATGCCGCGGGCCGAATAATCCCGATAAAGGGTATTTATATGCTGGTTATGTATTCGGCCGTCTTGATATAATCGATACAAAAACCTTTACCCGTATTGAAAGCATTGAAGCCGGTAATCAGCCTACGGGCTTGGACGTTTCACCCGACGGTAAAACAATAGTTCTATCCGATTTTTTGGATAATAGAATACGGGTGTATAAACTTAAGCCTTAAAAAATTATTGAGACAATGTTTTAAAACAATATGTTTAAAAACTCTTGACTTTTATCCCCTTAATTGATATAATCTACAATCCGTAACGTGATTTATAGTGAAATCTTTGAGCGGGGGTTCCCGTTCTATAATATAAGGAGTCTAGTTTATGAAACGGACATATCAACCAAGTAAAACAAAGCGGGTTCGACGCTTCGGATTCCGTGCACTTATGAAGACAAAGGGCGGAAGGGCTATTTTAAGCCGCCGCAGAGCAAAGGGCAGACGCAAGCTTTCAGCTTCCGACGAAAAAAAACCGTTCTAATCTTCTCTTGAGTGAGTAATTTTACATTTTCCGGAGAAGAACGGTTAAGAGATCGATCATGTATTAGGGCCGTATTTAAAAAAGGCCTTAAACTTAGCTTAAATGGAGTTAGTTTGTTCACCCTGCCTAATGGATTGGAGTACAATCGATTCTTATGTACTTTTCGGCGAGGTTTCGGTTCCGCAGTGATGCGGAACAGGTCTCGGAGAATATCAAAAGAGGCCTATAGACATATAAAACATAGGTTAAAAACGGGAAACGACATTATCCTGCTGGTTTTTTCAGAAAAGGATTCTTATTCTCTTCGTTTAGAACAACTTACCGCCCTCTTTTTAAAAGCGAAAATGTATAATGATGAGGCTTTATGAGAAAACTTTTAGTAAGTTTTTTATGTGCTTGTATAATCTTTTATCAAAAGGCTGTTTCTCCTCATTTTCCGCCTAGCTGCAGGTATGAACCCACTTGTTCGCAATATGCTATCGAAAGCATAAAAAAATACGGCCCGTTTAAGGGAAGCGGTATGGCTTTGCTTAGGATTTTGAGGTGTAATCCTTTTTGTAAAGGAGGATACGATCCTGTTCCCTAAAATGATTAACCTATAAGAGTTATGATAAACAGCTCGGCAGAAATACTGCCTCACTGTTTATCTTCGAGTTTTGTGCAAAGCACAAAACATCGCATTATTGTATGTAGTTTTGCAAAAGCAAAACTACTTGAAAAAACTTTTTTTGCAAATTAATATTTGCTGCAAAAAGTTTTTATTGGAGTTACAATTGAAAAAAAATACTGTTTTGGCCGTTGTGCTGTCAATGCTTGTTTTCGGAGGGTGGCTGTATATCCAGCAAAAATACTTCCCTACCGAATATAATGTTCCCCAAAAACCTGTTGCTCAGGCTCAGGGGCAAAATCCGAGTCCATCTGAAAATGCCGTTCAAACTTCTTCAAACCAAATTTCAAATTTGATGATTGAGGCTGTTGCAGATTCGGATTATCCTTCAAGAGAACAAACCTACGTTATTGAGACCGATATTATCCGTGCTGTTTTTACAAACAAGGGCGGAGATATTATTTCTTATAAATTAAAGGAACATGCTTCAGCAAAAAGTGATGAGCGTGTTGAAATGATAGAAAATGTTACCGAAAAGAACAGAGCTCTTTCTTTAGCTTTCGGAGGCCCCGATGCTCAAGCTGTTGATTTACTTTTTAATGTAAAAGAAGAAAATCTTTCCGACGGAAGAAAGCAGATAGGCTTTTATCGGGATATAAAGCTAAAAAATATGGACGGTTCGGAAACCGTTTTTACTCTTGCAAAACGCTATATCTTTATTCCGGGCGATTATATGTTTACCCTTGAAATCGCAATTGACGGAAAAGAAGGAATGAAGGGGATTTCTTTCGGTGATAGCGCTTATACTTTACGCAGTGCTCCTCAGATCGGTCCTGAATGGGATAAAGCAAACGATAAATACGAATACAGAGCCCTTTCATATTTTGCAAATGAAAAGAAAAAAGAAGATCGAAGTATTACAGACGGAAAAACGAAGACTGTAAACGATTTAGCTTCTTGGGTAAGCGTTTCAGGTAAGTACTTTTCTTTTATCGTTGTACCCAAAGACCCTATTCAAAAAATGTTTTTTTCCGGCTTGAAGGAAGAAGGAGCAAAACTTCACAATTCTCAATTTTTTATTTCAAGACAGCCTATTGTAGGAAATGCAGCTTATGACCAATATAGAGTTTACATAGGGCCTAGTTCCGAAAAGATATTAAACTCTTATAATTCTGCGGCAGCCAATAATTACGGTTATGAAAATCTACGAATAGACAGCCTTGCTGCTTCAAGCGGCTTTTTAGCCCCATTGGAAAAAATTTTAAAATTTATTATGGAGCTTTTATATAAAATTGTTCCTAACTGGGGTGTAGCCCTTCTTTTACTTACTCTTTTAATGCGTGTAATCTTTTTCCCGCTTACCCAAAAAAGTTCTAAGGCCACAAAGAGGATGCAGGAACTTCAGCCTCAGATTAATGAGCTTCAGCAAAAGTATAAAAATAATCCTCAAAAACTTAATGCAGAAATGGTTAAATTTTATAAAGAAGCCGGTTATAATCCTGCATCGGGTTGTTTGCCTTTGCTTATTCAGCTTCCGTTTTTGTTTGCTATGTTCGGATTATTTAATAATTATTTCGAATTCCGAGGAGCAAGTTTTATTCCCGGCTGGATTCCTGATCTGTCGGTGGGTGATAGTGTTTTGAAATTCGGTTTCACTATTCCATTTTTAAATTGGACGGATTTAAGATTGCTTCCTATCATTTATACCGTTTCTCAGCTTTTGCATAGTAAGCTGACGCAGACTCCGGGTCAGTCTCAGCAAAATCCTTCTATGAAGATAATGCTGTATTTTATGCCGGTTTTCTTTTTCTTCCTTTTTTATAATGCACCTTCGGGACTTTTATTGTTCTGGACATTTTCCAATATATTGATGCTTTTACAGCAGATTATAATCAATAAGTCGATGAAGAATAAAGAATAATTTTATTATGGGAGAATAGATATGATATATGAATTTGAAGGAAAAACAGAACGGGATGCTATTGATATTGCAGTAGCTGAACTCGGTCTTGAAAAAGATCAGTTTGATGTTGAAATTTTGGAAATTCAAAAAAATTCCTTGTTTAAAAAAGGGTATGCGAGGATAAGAGTGCATGTTGATGAATCGTTAAAGAATAATGCGCATAACAATGTAGAGGAAGATTCGGAAGTCGAAAAGTTTGAAGAAGAGCCGGATGTAAGAACTTCTGAGGAAATTTCAGAAGGCTCAGAAAAAACAAGAATTTTTATTCAGACTATGATTGAAAAAATAGGCTATGATTGCTCTGTGTCATTAATTGCTTGCGATAAAAAACATTTTTCTTATAGAATTAACTCTAAGGATGCTGCAATGCTGATAGGCAAAAAAGGTAAAAATTTAGATGCTATTCAGCTTCTGGCAAATGTATATGCCGGCACCATAGGCCATGCTTATACACGGGTATCTGTGGATTGTGAAAGTTATAGAATGAGAAGAGAAGAACTTCTTGTCCGAATGGCCTATGATGTCGCCGATAAGGTACGTATGACAAAGAAGTCACAGCTTTTGGAACCTCTTAATCCTTATGAGCGCAGAATTATTCATACAACCTTAAATGCCGTAAATGATATTGAAACCAAAAGCGAAGGCAGTGGTTTATATAAACAGGTTCGTGTGTTCTACAAAGGTATATAAATGTAACAGGCGGGCTCAGGCCTCGAAGAATCCTCCTCATTGAGGAAGCCTCTTCGAGGTAAATCAATTTTATTGGAGATTTTATGAAAAAGATTAAAATGTTGTTAATATTTTTTGCGGTCTGCCTGTTTTCAATTTTTGCAAACGATAATCTTTCAAGCCGTAGTATTGAGCAGAGGCTTGCGGAGATTCTTGATCCCAAGATAGCAGCCGAGCTTGTTCAAAAAAAAGAAATACTTAAACTAAAATACGGGGCATCAAATATGAAACCCGAAATGATGCCTGTTTCGGCCCTTTCGGAAAAAATGTCTCCATTATTGGAGAAAAAAAAACCTGCGTTTTTAGGAGAATTCATCTCTTTGTATAAAAAAGAGGGGCCGAATAATCCTGATATTTCTAAAATAATGCGTCATATTTCCGGCCTTGAGGGTATTGAATATTTTTCAAACAGCTATCAAGAAATGAGGCCTCTTTATTTGACATCTCATGCAGTAAAAGAGGTAAAAACTTCGGACGGTTTTGTTTATGAACGGATAGATGACCCTTTGAATGAAGAAGTTGACGGCTTGCAAATCCTTGCCCGTCAAGTAGATGCTACATTCGGAGATTTTATTTATAAATACAGTTATTTTAAAAGCGGTAATAATATTGGTATGATATGCGTGAATAAACAGAAGATTACACATCCCGATATGAGTCTTATTGCCCTTCAGCCTGAAGCAATGATCTTATCTATATCCGTGTATGATTTGGATGATTATATTTTAATCCATTGTTCAAGTACTGCTAAATTTCCTACATTTCCTTTTATAGGCGGCAGGGTAAAAAGAGCTTTTTCTTCACGGTTGACTGCCGTATATAATTGGTTTTTGGATGAATATAAATGTGCCGAACAAGGTATCGAATATAGTGCTAAAAAAAATAGTGAGAAGACAGAATGATGAAAATGAAAAAATTATGGATCATGATTATTGCTATTGCGTTTATGATTTTAGTTGCAGGAACTGCTGCTATTATAATAACAAATTCCGGCTTGGAAAAAGGAGATAAAAAAATGAGCAATTTAAAAAATATAGAAGCTTTAAAAGAAGATGGGCTCTATGCTGCTATCGATACCGATAAAGGTTTGATTGTCTTAAAGCTTTTTTACAAGGATACCCCTTTAACGGTATGTAATTTTGTAGGATTAGCTGAAGGAATTCTTGATGCCGCAAAGGAAAAACCTTTTTATGACGGACTCACCTTTCATAGGGTAATAGCTGATTTTATGATTCAAGGCGGCGATCCTACAGGTACAGGTTCGGGCGGCCCCGGCTATAAATTTCCCGATGAGATTGTAGAGAATTTAAAGCATGACGGTCCCGGTGTTTTGTCAATGGCTAATGCAGGTCCCGGTACTAACGGTTCTCAATTTTTTATTACCCATGTTGAAACTCCTTGGCTTGACGGTAAGCACACGGTTTTCGGGCGGGTTGTTGAAGGCCAAAATGTTGTAGATGCAATTCAGCAGGGCGATAAAATTAAAACCGTTAAAATTATAAGAACAGGAAATGAAGCAAAGGCTTTTAAAACCGATCAAGAGGCCTTTTATAAATACCTTTCAGATTCAAAAGAAAGTGAAAAGCGCAGAGCAGAGGCTGTTGCAAAAAAAATGGAAGGTTTGATTAAAACGAAATATTCTCCTGCAAAACTTGATGATGACGGTGTATATTCCTTTGTTATAAAACAAGGTAAGGGAGATACTCCTAAACAAGGTCAAACCTTAACAATGAAATACAAAGGCTCCCTTTTGGAAAACGGAAAGGTCTTTGATGATTCGGATATGCATAAACCTTTAGATTTTCCTGTGGGGGTAGGCCGAGTTATTCAGGGCTTTGATTCTCAAGCGGCAAAAATGACTTTGGGTGAAAAACGAATTATCATTATTCCTCCTCACCTTGCTTACGGTGAAGCCGGTGCCGGAGGTGTTATTCCTCCAAACGCTTACTTGGTTTTTGAACTTGAATTATTAAATATAAAATAACATAAAAAATAAGGAGTTGCTTATGAAAGTAAATTTTGTTAGAAAGCCTGTTTTACTGTTGTGTGTCTTGTTATTTGCCTTTGCTTCTTGTACAAAGGAAGACGTAACTGCAAAATCCGAGCCTGCAAAACCTGAATCCATGGATTCAATGGAAAAAGATTCTCCTAAAGAATCGATGGCTGAGGTAAATGCAGACGGAGTTATCTATGTGCACCGTGCAGGACTCTATACCGAAACGGATGACGGTAAAATGAAATGGGCTGCAGAAGCTTCGTTGGGAGATGTTGCTATTTACCTTGGCGAAAAAAAGGAAGCGCAAAGAACTGACGGACAAAAGCGGGGATTCTTCCATATTTCTTTAAAAGATAAGGAATATTGGATTCAAGACTATTGTTATGAGCCTAATACGGTTGCAGGATTTATTTCTTCTGCAGATACGGTTTTATACAAATCGGATTCTTTAACGGCGGTTACGGATGAAATCATACCTCAGTATTTTATTGTTGCCGTTTATAAAGATAGTTTAAACAGCTCTAATCAGAAATTTGTAAAGATTGCAGCTTATTGCCCTGAACTGGTAACTTCGTGGATCGTAAAAGAAAAGTATGCTAAAAGAGATACTGTCGAATTTCAAAAAGAAAATGTGGCAGCAATGGTTCTTGCTCAAATTGCAATGGAAACTCAAAGTGAAACAAGCAGGGCAGAACTGTTTCAAAACGCTATTGAAATGAATTCGCACTATAGTGATGATATAGCAATTTTACAAAATCTTGCTCAAGTACTGGATGCGGAGGCTGCTTTTTTAAAGAAACTTGAATCCGAAAAAGTAGAAAAGAAATTTACGGCAAAAGAAGATGTAGAACTTTTGAGTATTCCGTCTTCAGAAGGGAACCTGAGAGTTTTGGCATCCGTAAAAGCCGATACCGTTCTTCATGCTTCAAAAAAAGTTGTAATTGTTGATGGTGATGGTTCTCAAACCGAATGGTACTATGTACAAAACAAACAAAAGAAAGGTTGGATTCAAGCTTCATACCTTGAAGAAAAATAAGCTTTTTGTTTAGTGAAAAACCGTCTTGGCTTTATAAAAGGCCGGACGGTTTTGTTTTAGATTAGTTCTATTATTAGATTAAAATCTATCGTCAAAATGAATTTTAATTTTTTAAGCCTTTCCGATTTTGTTTTTTCACACATTAATTTTTTTATTTTATTGTCTGCAATCATTCTTGATTTTATTTTAGGCGACCCTTATTCTTTTCCTCATCCCGTAAAATTTATAGGAAGTCTTATAAAAAAAGAAGAAGTCCTTGCTAGGTTTTGTTTTAGTTCTCCGCGAGGTTTAAAGTTTGCCGGTTTTTTAATTGTTGTTTTCAATATTATTTTCAGCTTTTGTCTTGTCTTTTTCTTTTTAAAATTATTATATCCTTACAAGGTTTTATACTTTATTTTTTCAGTATGGATCAGCTATACCTGCCTTGCAGCCCGCTGTCTTCAAAAAGAATCTATAAAAGTTTTTAAGGCTTTGCAGGTAAGCCTTGAAGAGGGAAGAAAGCAGATTGCAAATATTGTAGGCAGGGATACCGAGTCTTTGGATGAAAAAGGAGTGAGCCGTGCCTGTGTTGAAACCATAGCCGAGAATACAAGTGACGGGGTTATAGCTCCATTGTTTTTTATGATGCTTTTAGGTCCTGCTGGAGGGATAGCTTATAAGGCTGTAAACACTATGGATTCTATGCTCGGCTATAAAAATGAAAAATATGCCGACTTGGGATTTTTTCCGGCAAAGGTCGACGATATTGTAAACTATGTTCCTGCCCGCCTTTCTGCCTTGCTCATTCTTGCAGGTTCTTTTTTTTGTAAACTTGGAAGACGGGCACAAAAAGGTTCGCAAAAAACAAATAAAATAATGTCAAAACTGGCTATAATAAAAAGAGGTTTTAAGATTTGGCGTAGGGATTGCAGAAAACATTCCAGTCCCAATTCAGCTCATCCTGAAAGTGCTGCCTCAGGTCTTTTAGGTCTGAAACTGGGCGGCCCGAACTATTACGGCGGAGTTCTTGTCGAAAAACCTTTTATAGGGGATGAAGTTTTTGAAATTGAAGATGAGGATATAAAAAGATGCATACAGCTGATGTATGCATCCGAGATTTTTATGTTTGGGCTTTATTCGATTTTCTTTTTTTTAAAGTTTTAGTTCTTATTTTTCAGGGATGTCTTTTCGGCTTTTCGCTATTTTTGAGATAAGTCCGTATTCTAAAGATTCTTCGGCATTGAGCCAACAATCCCTATCCGTATCCTTTGCAACTTTTTTTTCGTCCGTGCCCGTTTCTTCTGCAATGAGTTTATTTATTTTTATTCTCATTTTTTCAAGTTCTTTGGCATGGATTTCAATTTCGGTTGCGACACCTTTTATGCCGGAAAGCGGCTGGTGGATAAGGTAGTGGCTGTTAGGCATACCGAAGCGGCGTTCCTTACTTGCCGCAAGAAGAATGATAGAGGCTGCGCTGGCAACGAGTCCCATACCTATTGTGTAAACGGGAGCCTTTATAAATCTTATCATATCGAAGATTGCAAAGCCTGCATCGGCATCTCCTCCGGGGGAATCTATATAAATATAAATAGGCTTTGTTGCCGACAATGATTCCATGAGTAAAAGCTGGCGTACTATTTTTTCGGAAAGCTCCTTGTTGATTTCTCCTGCCAAAATAATTTGGCGTGTATTAAGAAATTTTTGCATCAAAGCATCGTCATCATTTGTTTTATTTTTTTTCTCTTCATTTTTTTCATTTATAAAGTTCATGTAAGCTCCTAAAATTTTTTCGTTCACAATGACTAATATACAAAAAATTTAAACTATTGTACAGGGGGTAATTTTTTATACCCTATTGTACAAGATATTCCAAAGCTTCAATTTTTCGGTCATCTCGCAGTTTTCATAAGAGCCGGTTACCCTCCATTGCCAGTTTCTTCCGACTGTTGAAGGTTCATTCATTCTTGCTTCCGAATTTAAAAACAAAAGATCCTGCATCTGTACGGCTGCAAAATCCGCTACGGAAGAAAAAGCTTTTCGGATTATTTCGGAGGCTAATTCTTTTTTAAATTCATAAGTGTTTAAAATGGAGCAAATCCTTTCATCCTCTTTTTTTCCGTAAAGATAGGTGTAAATAAATTTTAGCATCTCATCGGAAGAATTTTCAAGACAGCCCATGATTGTGTCGTTGTCGTGGGAGCCGGTATATACGGCACAGTTTTTTTTGTGGTTATGAGGCAGATAAGGGTTAATCATATTTTCCGATTTAAATTCGTTTAAGTCAAAGGCAAATTGCAATATCTTCATCGTCGGAAAATTAAAATCATCTCTGAGTCTGGCAACCTCAGGCGTTATAATTCCCAGATCTTCAGTTAGTATTGGAAGCTCTATCCTGTATTTTTCATCCAATGAAATCAGATCCTTTTGTATTTCTTCAAAAAAATTATGGTCAGGGCCTTTCACCCATTTTCCTTCTTGAGCAGTTTTTGCACCTCGGGGGATAGACCAAAAGGCTTCAAAGCCTCTAAAATGGTCGAGGCGTATTATGTCGAATAGTTTTAGGGTATGTCTTATGCGGGCCTTCCACCATAGGTAGCCGTCTTTTTTCATCTTAGCCCAGTCATAAAGAGGGTTACCCCAAAGCTGTCCCGTAGGGCTAAAAAAGTCGGGAGGCACACCGGCGACGGCTTTAGGTTTAGCTTCTTTGTCCAGTAAAAATAAACTTTGGTTTTGCCAAATATCGGCTGAATCCATTGCTGTAAATATCGGAATATCTCCTATAAGTTGTATGCCGTTTTTTTCAGCATAATCTTTTAATTTTTTCCATTGCGAAAAAAAGAAAAACTGTATAATCTTTTGGGCCTTATATTCTTCGGAGTGTTTGCTTAAAAATGCTTTTACTTCGTTTTCTTTATTTAAGGCAAGTTCCTTGGGCCAAACTTCATTCCAGATTCCTTGCACTAAATTTTCTTTATTTGCTTTTTCTTCATAGTCTTCTTTAATTGTCATAAAGGCTGCATATCCGTACAGCCAAAAACTTTCTTCTTGATAGAAATTTTCAAGTTTTTCTTTTAAAGATGAGTCTCTTTCCGTTTTGTGCAATAAAAATGCTGCCGCTTTTTTTAACATTTTTGTTTTATGGTAATGGATTAAACCGAAATCCGCTCTTTTAGGATCAGTGTTTTCTTGTACGATTTTTTTGTATTCGTCAAAATCTTTTTTTTCTAAAAAGCCTTTTTCACAAAGATCTTGAAGACTTATAAGATAGGGGTTTCCTGCAAAGGCCGAAAAAGAAGCATAGGGTGAGTCGCCATAACCTGTGGGGCCAATCGGAAGCATCTGCCAAACTCCCGTTCTTGTTTTTTTTAACCAATCTATAAAGGCAAAAGCTTCTTTACCGATTGTCCCTATGCCTTCATCATTAGGTAACGAGGTAGGATGTAAAATAATACCTGAACTTCTTTTCATTTATTTTCCTCCATTGTTGGTTTATAATTTATCAGTTTATAATTTTCTGCTATGTAAAATATAATTCCCGTAATTCCCGGAAATATAAATAGGGCAGGGAATGAAATAAGTAATTTTAGGGTACTGAAGAATACTATCTTATATGTAAAAAAAGAATTTTCAAAAAAAAGATAAAAGGATTTTTTTAAGTTGCAGATTATTCCTTTATTTTTCTTTTGAAAAGTGATTATGGCCGGATACCAAAAAAGAGAAAGCTCAAAAATAAAAAAAATAAAAAGAATGAGTACTGAAAAAAAATATCCCATAATAGTTTTTAGCTTTAAAAAATATCTTAATAAAAAAATCAGTACTGATATTATCGATAATTTTATTGCAGATATAATTAAAGCTGAAATAAGATTTTCTTTTACACCGGTTATAAGTTTTTTTATATTTGCCTCATCCTCTTTATAATAAAAAGAATATAAGGCAAAACTTATTATGTGAAAGATTATATAAAAACTTATATTAAAGACAATAGCCGTAAAATAAGTTTTAGGTAAAATTACCGGCATAAAAATAAATAGAATGAATAGAAAAATAAAAATTATGTTTAAAAAAAATATTTCTTTTTCTTTTTTATCATCGTTTTAGTTAAGATTGGCGGCAGGTTTTGAGTTTTCTGTCTGCCTTAAATCTATCTATTGCAAGCTCTATTAGGTGCATGATCAGTTCACCGTATGGAAGTCCTGAAGCTCCGCACATTTTAGGAAACATTGAAATTGAGGTAAAACCCGGAATGGTGTTTACTTCATTTAAGTATATCTTACCGGTTTTTTTGTCGATAAAAAAATCAACGCGGGAAAGACCTGATAGATCTAATGCCTCATAGGCCTTAATTGCAGTTTCTCTAATTGTCTTTCTTTGGGTCTCATTTAAATCGGCCGGAATCTTTAATTCGGCGCCGTTCGGATCGGTGTATTTTGCTTCATAGTCATAAAATTTATGGGTCGGAATTATTTCTCCCGGAATGTAGGCTACTGTTTTGGTGTTTCCCGTAACCGAGCATTCTATCTCTCTGGCTTCAATACATGCTTCAATTAAAATTTTATTATCCCATAAAAAAGATTCTTCTGCCTGCTCTAAAAGTTCGGTTCTGTTTTTTACCATTCCGGCACCGACCGAGCTTCCTGCTCTGCACGGTTTTACAAAAAGGGGATATTCCAAGTCCTTTTCGGCCTTTGCTAAGATTGCTTTTTTCTTTTCAGGGTCATCCCAGTCCTGCCTTTTGATTGCTATATAGGGTACAATGGGAAGGCCCGAATAATCCCAAATCATTTTGGTCTTTTCCTTATCCATCGATATGCTTGTGGACATTACATCGCCCCCTACATAGGGGAGGTCGGCCATTTCAAAGAGACCTTGAATTGTGCCGTCTTCTCCGAATCTTCCGTGTAAAACGGCAAAGACCGCATCAGTCGGTAAAAAGTCGTCTCCTGCTTTTAAACTTTTTTTTGTGCCGCCTCCGGGAATGACTGTTACTCTCTTTGCCTCATCTTTTTTTATTTTTAAAACGGCCTTTTCGTTTTTTATAATTCGCTCTCTTTCTTCATCTCCATGTAAATACCATGCTCCGTTTTTAGAAATACCGATTAGGTGAAGTTTGTGTTTTTTATCTATTGTCCTTATAATCGATGATGCCGACTGTAGGGAAACCTCATGCTCGCTTGACTTTCCGCCGTAAATGATTGCTATATTCATATCTACCTCTATGAGAGTTTATCTTATCATTATTTTGTAAAAGTTTCAATGAGCTTGATTTTTTAACATGATGGAATAAAAATCTAATATTCACCAGGTGAATACCCGGTATTTACCTGATAATTTTTGAACTTCCTCTTCTTGACATATTGGCCCATCTATAATATTCTATAAGTCTTAATTAAAACATGCTTTAAAGGAGCTTTATCAATGGAAAAAAATAAGATTAACGAACTTAAAACCTCGATTTCGAATGCAGCCGAAAAGGTTATGGACGAGATTATCACTATCTGCAATATACCAAGTCCCACAGGCTACACCTGCGAGGCCGCCGATTATGTTATGAAAAGGCTGTCGGGGCTCGGCTTCAAGCCTTGGCTTACAAACAAGGGAGCCGTTGTCTGCGAACTTGATAAAAATGCCGAACCTAATAGCGGCAAAAAAGGAGATAAGGCTCTTTTGCTTTCAGCCCACATTGATACCCTAGGCCTTTTTGTTCGCCATATTAAATCTTCAGGCCGTCTGCGCACCAGCCTTGACGGGGGCTTCCCATACAATTATGTGGAACAGTCCAATGTAACTGTCATTACAAGAGAGGGGAAAAAATATGAGGGAACCATGCGGCTTACGGAACCTGCCGTTCACGCTTCGCGCGAAATAAACGAGCTAAAAAGAGATGATTCAAACATGGAGCTCGTGCTCGATGAGATTGTAAAGTCCCGTGAAGATGTCGAAAAGCTCGGCATCATGGCAGGCGATGTCGTCGCCATAGAATCCCTTGCCCGAAAGGCAGGGAACGGTTTTTTAAAAAGCCGCCACTTGGACGACAAGGCGAGCTGCGGGATGTTCATCTACCTTGCAGAGCAGGTTGCAAAGGGAGAATTAAAATTAAAACGTAAGACCTACATTATGTTTACCAATTATGAAGAAATAGGCCACGGAGCTTCTGCAGGACACCCCGAAGGTATAAGCGATATGCTTGCAGTCGATATGGGCGTTGTAGGAAGCGATCTTGATACCGATGAATATGCAGTTTCAATTTGTGCAAAGGATTCTTCCGGGCCCTACAACTATGAGTTTACAAGCGAGCTTATAAAAATAGCCAAGGAGATGGAATTAAACTTTGCAGTCGATGTTTATCCCTTTTACGGCTCGGATGCCTCAGCTGCCCTGAGTGCAGGCTATGATTACCGCCATGCTTTAATCGGCACCGGAGTTGCAGCCTCCCACGGCTATGAGAGAATCCACAAGCAAGGGCTTGAGAACACTCTTCTTTTATTAACAGGTTATATTTCGGACTGTAGATAAACTATTGAAAGGCTGTTTTAAAATTTGACATAAATTTAAAAACAGTGTATAATCAAAGTACTTTGTCGGTTAACAGTCTGTCAGTTAAGAAGCTTATTCTTAATTTTCAGACAGTTTAGCATACAAAAAGGAGTTTCTATGAAAAATATTTTTAAGATTTTTATCGGTTGTCTTCTAATTGCCGGTGTGCTGATTTCTTGCACCAAGGAAGAAGGCAAAAAGGCTTTGATGGTCGGTATGGTTACGGATGCCGGAACTATAGACGATAAATCCTTTAACCAAGGAACTTGGGAAGGTATTAAAAAAGCCGAAAAAGATCTTGGTGTAAAGGTTAAATATTTAAAACCTGTCGGAACAACCGAAGCCGACTACATCAAAGAAATCTCAAACCTCTACGATTCAGGATATAAATTTATTATTTGTCCCGGATTTAAATTTGAGACGGCTGTATTTAAGGCCCAGTCCAAGTACAAGGATGCCAAGTTCATCATAATCGACGGAAATGCTCATCCTGCCGATGCATATGATGCCCAAAACGGACCTAATACAATAGGTATCAGCTTTTTAGAAAATGAAGCCGGTTTCTTGGCAGGTGTTGCCGCTGCTTTACAGCAAAAGACCGGAAATTTCGGTTTTATCGGCGGTATGGAAATCCCTGCAGTACAAAAATTTAACTGGGGATGGCAGCAAGGTATTAAATATGCCAACGAAAACCTAGGTACTAAAATTGAAATCTACCCTGAAAACTTCATCTATCAGGGCAGCTTTTCAGATATTGCTGCAGGCCAGCAGCTTGCCGCTTCTATGTATGATAAGGGTGTTACAGTAATCCATGCTGCAGCAGGCGGTGTAGGCGTAGGTGTTATAAACGAAGCTAAAACCAGAACTCAGGCAGGAAAAAAAGTTTGGGTTGTAGGTGTAGATGTTGATCAATATGCAGAAGGAATAATAGGAGACGGCTCTTCTGTAATTCTTACATCTGCTATGAAATATCTTGATAAAGCTTCATACGACATGATTAAGGAAGAATTGAACGGAACTTTCACGGGCGGACGCTCATTATTGTTCTCTGTAAAAGAAAACGGTGTAGGAATTCCGTTGAAAAATCCAAACCTTTCTGATGATGTACAGCAAAAAGTAAATGAGATTTATCAAAAAATAAAGAACGGAGAGATTGTAGTAAGTGCAGTTCAAGGTGATTTATTTAAATAAAAGGGAACCTCTAAAAACTTCAGTTTTTTAGAAGATGCCCAAAAACTAAAGCCCATCTTTAAAATTAAAAAGATGGGCAGTTTCTTATTTTTTGAGGAGTTCAAATTGCCCCAGAGTGATTATGTGATTGAAATGAGAAATATCCGCAAGGAATTTCCCGGAATTGTTGCAAACGATGATATAAGCCTATGCGTTAAAAAGGGAGAGATACACGCAATTTTGGGAGAAAACGGAGCGGGAAAATCTACTCTGATGAGTATCCTTTTCGGCCTTTATCATGCCGATAAAGGAGAAATCTATGTAAAGGGAAACAAGGTAAAAATAAACAGCCCTAACGATGCAAACGATCTGGGGATAGGAATGGTGCATCAGCATTTTAAGCTCATCCATAATTTTACCGTAACTGAAAATATCATTTTGGGTAAAGAAGGCGGTTTTATCCTAAACAAAAAAGAAGCCGAAAAGCGCATAAAAGAATTAAGCGATAAATACGGTCTTTTTATTGAACCTGATGCTATTATAAGTAATATCACCGTAGGTATGCAGCAAAGGGTTGAAATATTAAAAATGCTTTATAGGAATGCCGACATTCTCATCTTTGATGAGCCCACGGCAGTTTTAACCCCTCAAGAAATAAGCGAACTTATGCAGATTATGCGTAACCTTGCCGCAGAAGGTAAGGCTATAATTCTTATTACCCATAAATTGCAGGAAATTTTGGATGTAGCCGACAAGTGTACGGTCATAAGGCGGGGAAAACTCATAGATGTGGTTGATGTAGCTTCTACTACCAAAAATGAACTTGCCTCCAAAATGGTGGGTAGGCCTGTAGATTTTAAGGTTCCAAAAGGGCTTTCAAATCCGGGGGAACCTATTCTTGAAATTAAGGGCTTAAACGTATTAAAAGAAAAAAGATTGCCTGCCGTAAGAGACTTTTCCCTTGAGGTCAGGGCAGGGGAAATTGTAGGCATAGCCGGTGTAGACGGAAACGGTCAAAGCGAACTTGTTTATGCGCTTTCAGGGCTAATGCCGTCCGAGTCAGGCAGTATAATTTTGGCAGGAAAAGATATTACAAACCTTTCCGTAAGGGAGAGAGCTGAAAAGGGCTTAGGACATGTTCCCGAAGACAGACAAAAACACGGCCTTGTTTTACAATACTCCATAGCGGAAAATATGGTTATAAAATCCTATTACACAAAAAACTTCCAAAAGCACGGGTTTTTAAACAAGGAAAAAATCAAAAACTTTGCCCAAAAAATCAGCGAAGCCTTTGATGTCCGCTCAGGTTACGGTATAGAATCCAAGGCAGGAGATTTAAGCGGAGGTAACCAGCAGAAGGCGATTTTAGGAAGAGAAATTACCCTTGATCCCCATCTTTTAATAGCGGTAAACCCTACGAGAGGACTTGACGTCGGTGCCATAGAATCTATCCACAAGGAACTTGTAAAGCACAGAGATAACGGGAGAGCGGTTCTTTTAATTTCCTTTGAACTTGATGAAATATTTAATCTTTCAGACAGAATAGCCGTCATGCACAGGGGCTCTTTAAGCGGAATCGTACGCCCCGAACAAACCACCGCCGAAGAAGTAGGGCTTATGATGGCAGGTATGGGAGGAAAGAATGAGTAAGCTTAAAATACAATTTAAAGACTTTAATATAGCCGAAAACAATTTTATTATAAGTTTTTCCGCTGTTTTACTCGGCCTTATTGCAGGAGCCGTTTTTATAGCTGTTTTAGGAACAAATCCTTTTTCGGCTTTTTCCTACCTTTTCCGGGGCGGTCTAATGAATATAGAACGTATAGGAAACACCCTTGCAACGGCCACGATTCTCTTGTTTGTAGGGCTTTCGGTCAGCTTTGCTTTTAAAACAGGTCTTTTTAATATAGGGGCTTCAGGGCAGATGCTCATTGGAGGCCTTTGTGCTACCTTTATAGCCTTAAACAGTTCACTTCCTCGTCCCGTTTTATTGCTTGTTTTAATAATAGCCGCCATGATTGGAGGAGCTCTTTGGGCTGCTTTGCCGGGGCTTTTAAAAGCCGTATTCAATGTACATGAGGTTGTTTCTACCATAATGATGAACTGGATAGCCTATTGGATAGTTTATTATTCGGTTCAAGGTTATCTAAAGACCGAATTTATCGAAACCGAAAGCCGCTCCATTGCAGTAGAGCACACATTGAGGGCCGAGTGGCTGAGTAATCTCTTCGGAAGCGAGTATATAAATTACGGCATATTTTTAGGTGTTTTAGGGATTATTCTTGTAAAAATAATATTGGATAAAACGACTCTGGGTTTTGAATTAAAAGCTGCAGGATATAATAAAAGTGGGGCGGAATATGCAGGCATCAAAGTAAACAGAAATATTATCTTTTCGATGATGATTGCCGGAGCTCTTTCAGGTCTTGCCGGTTTAACCTATTATGCCGGTTATTCCCTTAACATGCAGATAGGTGTTTTACCCTCGCAAGGTTTTGACGGAATAGCTGTAGCTCTTTTAGGTGCCGGAAATTCCATCGGTGTTGCTTTAAGTTCCATATTTTTCGGCGTTCTCCATGTAGGAAAGGGCTTTATGAGTGCCAACACAAATGTACCGCCCGAAATAGCCGATACTATCATTGCCGTTATTATATATTTTACGGCTACAAGTTTATTGCTAAAGAAATTTTGGTCTAAAATCCAAAAAAATAAGGAAAAAACCGTCAAGGAGGCGAATTAACTATGTGGTATACTTTAACTTCTATATTTCCCTATGTTATAGCATATACAATTCCGCTTTTAGTTACTTCTTTAGGCGGTCTTTATAGTGAAAGGAGCGGTGTAGTAAATTTAGGGCTTGAAGGCCTCATGCTTGTAGGCAGCTTTGCTGCAGCTATTACCATACATCTTTTAGAAGGCTTGATACCCTCAGGGCTTCTTATACCCATAGGCCTTTTAGCTGCCGTAATCATGGGAATCTTATCTTCTCTTTTACATGCCTTTGCCTCAATTACATTAAAGGCTGATCAGATTATAAGCGGTACTGCTATAAATATGCTGGCTGCAGCCTTGACGGTCTATACTGCAAGAGCCATTCTAGGTTCGGGAAATGTCCGTGTAAACGGCATAATAAGAAAAGATATCCCGGGCTTGGCAAATATTCCTGTTTTAGGTCCTCTATTCTTTTCCCAAAGTTATTGGAGTACATGGCTTATTTTGGCTATTTTGGTTTTTTCTTGGTTTTTACTTTACAAGACCTCATTCGGCCTTAGACTCAGAGCCTGCGGAGAGCATCCTTCGGCCGTGGCCAGTGCCGGTGTAAATGTTCATAAGATGCGCTATTTTGCCGTATGTGCGAGCGGGGCTTTGGCCGGTTTGGGCGGGGCCGTTATTCTTGTAACCTATTCGGGTGAATTTAACGGGAGTGTTGACGGTCTGGGCTTTTTAGCCCTTGCAGCTTTAATCTTCGGTCAGTGGAAGCCCTTAGGCATCTTGGGCGCAACTTTCTTTTTCGGTTTTGCCCGTACTGTTGCAAATGTCTCTCAGGTTATCCCTTCCTTGAGTATTATTCCTCCGGTTTGGCTTAAAATTTTCCCTTATATGGTAACCTTGATAGCCCTTGTTCTTTTCAGTAAAAATTCGGCAGCCCCTAAGGCTGACGGTGAACCTTATTAAGTTTTTTTAATCAGGGAGGAGCCTATGAAAAAACGCTTTTTTCGGCAATTCGGCCTTATATTGAGTCTTTTTATAGCCCTTAACCTTTTTGGGCCAGCTTTCAATATTTTTGGGCCAGCCCTCAATCTTTTTTGGCCGGCCTTTACCCTTTTTGGGCCGGCCCTTAGTCTTTTTGGCCAAGAAAATACCGGAACTGCCTTCCCCGAAAATGCTCTTGATATTGAGGGAATCTGGGAGAACGGGGGGCGGTTTATAGAATTTTCACGAGACATTGAAAAAGATTCTCTTAATATGAGAGTTGTTTTAAAGCCTTATTACCGCTTTGTGTACGAAAAAATGGGGAATTTTTCTTCCTCTATAGAAGCTGTCGAAGATTCTAAAACTCAATTTTATTTAAGAATAAGCTACCCTTATGTTAAAAAAGCCGTTGTTTTTCCCGTATGTATAGAAAAAACTATTTTTTACTTCATTTTATAAAAAAATTCCTTATGAGATAAAAAAAGAAAGCTCGGATAATCTTTTAGAACCAAAAGATGAAAATTCTGCAAATTTCCTCGCCGGCAAAAGGAACCTCTTGGACGGTTTTTGGATAGAGCAGGGCAGTCCTGACGGTATCCTTCTTTATCCTAATGAAGCTCCCGCTTCAATAGATGCTTACTTTTTTAGCGGAGACGATTATATCAGATTCCGGTACTGGCTGGATGACCTTGAGTATAATGATAAAAAGGTGATTGTGCAGATGAATGACGGAATTAGCTGTGAATTTCCCCGTCTTTTAAAAAGAGGCAGCCTTGTTTATTCATGCGTTACTAATACAGGCAGTATTTTACGCAATTATGAAAAGGGAAAATACACAACTTTTTCGAATGCAAGTGCTGAAAATACCCAAGGCCTATCTTTAAGTTTTATGCCTAGCGGAGCAGGCCCCGGAACTCATGCTTCTCCCGATACCTATCCTAAGGCACAATTTTCTGTTTTAGAAAATTTACCTCTTTATATAATGGATGACGGAAATGTCTTTGCCATGGGCTCTCCATTTTTGATTAGATCCGATATTAAAGACCTGGATGCCGAGATCGAAAAGCAGAATGCAAAGCGGAGAGCCCCGCCTGAGCCGTCTATACCACCGGCTGAAGATTTATAAACAAGGAAGGAATTATGCATTATAAGGTTTTGTTTAGGATTGAAAAGTTTAAGTTAATAGACAAGTTAAAGCACAAGATAACTAATTATAAAAGATATTGTGAAGAAATGGGCGACACTGCCGAAATTGAAGTTGTTTTTGCCGGTGATGTTGTAAAATATTTTGAAAATTTTGAAAACGATTTTACGGATTCAGGGCTTGATATTGCTTTGTGTCATAACGCCCTGATGGGGCAAAATATGCCCGATATAAATTACAAAAATATAAGAACCGTCAGGGCCGGAATAGGCGAAATTATAAGCCGAAAAGCTGAAGGCTTTATCGAATACACAATAGAATAAAAAGGTACCTAAGATGTCCTTAATCATAGGTACCTCTTGAAATGTTGATTATTCTTTAGGCCAAGTCAGCACTTTTTCGCAAAGGGCAGCAAAGTCCTTTGCTACTTTTTTTGCATCGCTTACAGGGATAACCGCTTCCTGATTTAATGTTTTTTCAAAGAAAAGTTCGATCGATTTAAATGTGTCGGGAAGAGGATAAAAAAGGAATGCAAAGTTAATTCCTACAGGTTTTACTACCGTAAAAGCCGAAATAGCGTCCTGAGGTTTTTTACTGTAGATAATGGTAGACTGATTCTTTGCAGTATAAATATTGGATTCCTTAAATCTCAATGGTACTTGAAAGTTCTTATCTCTAAATACCGGTTCCGTTGCCTTGTGAGGGAAGTTTGCGGGCTCTACCAAGAGGAAAAGTTTTTTTCCGTTTGT
Organism: Treponema putidum; assembly: GCF_000755145.1. Lineage (GTDB taxonomy): Bacteria > Spirochaetota > Spirochaetia > Treponematales > Treponemataceae > Treponema_B > Treponema_B putidum. Next base: position 2,734,583 of record NZ_CP009228.1, on the reverse strand, counting down.
TTGGAATGTTAAGCCGTCGCCGGTCATATAAATGTCTTTTACTGTTGAATATGAAATTACCTCATAAACACTGTAGGCCGAATCTTCCTTAAAAAAAGATGAAACGATGTATCCTTGATCCATTGGAAGTTTGTTTTGAGCGTAGGCTTCAAAAAGATCAATTGCTTTTAAATTTGACATAAAAATCTCCTTTTGATTTATTAAGTAGAATTATACACTATTTTTTTTAAGTCTTCAAGGCTCAAAATTGAACTTTGTCTAATTTTGTAAAAAAAGACCTTGACATTTTTTCAGTTTTTTAGCATAATGAGCTCTCAATTGGTGGGTATAGTTCAGGGGTAGAGCGCCAGATTGTGGTTCTGGTTGTCGTGGGTTCAAATCCCACTACCCACCCTATGCGGGACTTACAAGGCTCCGTTTATTTTGCGCCTGTAGCTCAGCTGGATAGAGCATCGGACTTCGAATCCGCAGGTCGCACGTTCGAATCGTGTCGGGCGCATAGATTTGCCGCCTATTTTACTGTTTTATTTCCATAATTTTTAATTACTTGACAAAACAGTCTGATTTTGATAGGCTTAAAAATCTATTTTATTCTTATAAGAGGTGACGAATGGCGACTAGACAGCCTAAAGGAAAAACAGTTAGACGGCTCGGCGTTAATATTTACGGTAACCCAAAATATGACAAACTTTTGGATCGTAAGCCGAACAGTCCCGGAAAAGAACGCGGCGCAAGAAAACGGGGCAAGACTTCTGTTTATGGAGAACAATTAAAGGAAAAACAAAAATTCAGATTTGCTTATGGAATTTCGGAACGTCAGTTTACGAATTTATATAAAAAAGCAAGCCGAATGCCCGGTGTTACCGGTGATAATATGATTTCCTTGATGGAACAGCGTTTGGATAATACGATTTATCGAATGGGCTTTGCTATCAGCCGTGCACAGGCCAGACAAATGGTCACGCATGCTTATTTTTTTATTAACGGAAAGCCCGTAAACATTCCCTCGATGTGCGTAAGCGTAAACGATGTTATCACAACAAAAAATAAAAAAGGTATTCAAAACCTTATCCGTCATAATATGAGCACTTCTCAAAATGCGAGAGGCTCTTGGCTCACGATTGATGATGAAAAACTTTCTGCTACGGTAAATATTTTGCCCGTTCCTACAGATATTCAGCCCGTAGGAAATATACAGAACGTCGTTGAATACTACTCAAGAAAAGCTTAAGTTTTAAACTTAAGTTTTAGGTTCTTGTATAAACGGCTCATCCTGAGAATGAGCCGTTTTTTATTATTCTCATGCTTGATTTTTTGCTCCTTTAGTTCTATAATATCAAATATAAAATGTTGAACACAATTAAATTTGGAGAATTTAGATGAGCGATAATCCGGAAACAATATTAGATCAAAAAGAAGATGAAACCGCCTCTTTAGAAAGCGATAATCAAACTGTAGCGGAAGAAAATAAAACACCCGAAAAAAAAGAAGTAAAAGTCAAAAAAAAGCACGGCATTTTTTTTAAAATCGGAATGACTCTTTTAGTTATTTTACTTGTATTGGTTTTACCCGTTGCAGGTTTTCTTATTTATTCCGCAATTGACGGCATAAATCCGATAGAGTACATACCTGAAGGACATTATGCCTATGTAAACATAGATTCTGCAGGAGAGCTTCTACAAAAAACTCTTTCAATGCGGACAGTCGATTCCGTTTTAAACTCACCTGAAACAGCTCAGCTTCAAGGTGCCTTACGTTCCCTTAGAGCTTCTCCTCTCTTATCTTCATGGTGGTTCGGCTCTGCATCAAACATCAGCTTAGACATAGCCGCCTATCCTGAAAATAATTTTTTAATTTTTGCTAAACTGGGCTTCCGATCTGCCGTAACGCGGCTTTCTCCCATTATCTTAAAATTTTACCCTGATTTGTTGTCTGATTTAAAAGAGCTTAAGCCGATTGAAGAAAACGGCATAAGTTTTTGGCAGTATGATTTGGGCGGAGGTCAAGCTGTATATTTTTTAAATTACAAAGATTCCGTAATTGCCTCTACATCAAAGAATTTATTTTTTTCGGCCCTATCTAAAAAGAATGAAGATGAACACATTAAAACCTTGCGTAAATTTATCAAAGAAAAGAAGGGCGGCTCTTTAAGCATATTAAGCGATGTAAATTATTTTACCAAAGACACGCCTAAAGACGATTCGATAAGCAATAATGTTGTGCGTGCCCTTAAATTTCCTGAAGACGCTAAAATAAATCTTAGCTTGGATTATAAAGATATAAGTCTTTCGGGGCTTTGTAAGTGGGAAACCGAATCCGAGGGCTTAAATACGATTCTTCAAAGGCAGGCCTTTATTCCGGGTATATTGAACAGGCTTCCAAAATCAACCGACTATATAAGTTTGATAAATATGGGTGATCCTCAATTTTTATTCCAAAACGGAAATGATGTTTTAGGTTCATCTATATTGAAAGCCTACGAGTCGGCAAATAAGGCTTCTAAATTTATTTTTAATAAGGGCATTGAGGACTTGCTCTTTTCGTGGATGGGAGAAGAGATAGGTGTTTTTGAAGTAAAGCAATCCGATGTTCCTATCTTTTTTGTTTCTTTAAAAGATGAAAAACTATGCAGGCAAACCTTTGAATTGATCTATACCTCATTTTTTATAAATAGAAATATTTCTGCCCTTGTCGACGGCATAAGAATACCGCGTATAGAATTTCCCGATATTTTAACGGGACTTTTACGGGCCTTTAAGGTTGAGCTCCCCACTCCTTTTTATGTTATTGAAGGAGGGTACCTTTATCTTTCGCAGAGTGCGGAAGCCCTTGCTTCTACATTAAATGATGTAAAAAGAGGAGACTTACTTGTAAAAACCGAAAACTGGAAAAACATAACAAGGTCTATTTCTCCCGAAACATCCGTTTTTGTTTATTATAATTTGGAAAATCAAGTTCCTTCATTTTTAAGAACAAATCAGGTTTTACAATCCGTCTTAAAAGGTTTCGGGCGGGGGCTAATTTCAATACGGTTTGAAAAAGAAAAAACCGTTAAATTTGAAGTTTATGCCCAAAAAACCGAAGCCCATGCTTTGGGAGAACTTTCCGCCTTTCCATTCGAATTTAATTCAAAGTTGAACTCGTACCTCTATTGCGGAAAGGGAACAAACAATGTGCCCTTTGCTTATTGGGTAAGCGGATCTAATCTATATGCTCTAAATTTAGCGGATAAGCAATTAAAGTCGATTAAACTTGATGATAAGGCTTATTTAAATCTTGATATTAAAAAGGGTGTTGTAAATTCCGTTTGGGCCGTATCTGCCCGCGGAAGCGTCTATAAAACCGATTATAATCTGAACGCCGCCTCAGGTTTTCCGATTTTAACCGGAGAAAAATTAAGCTCTTCTCCGGCGATTATACAGGACAAGATAGTTATTCCGATTGCCAATAAACCCGTTCTTTTATATGTAGACAGCTCGGCTACCTTTTATTATTCGGACGAAATGAATACGCGCTTGCGGAATTCTCCTTTAGTATATGGAGATTTTATTACGGCTATTCCCCGTTCCTTTGACAGCTTTATGTATATTTTTGATGATAAGGGAAAAATCGTTTCCGGTTATCCCAAAGAGCTTGACGGTATCTCGGCCGTTCAGCCTATTTTATATAAAAATAATACATACGAAGCCGTGTTGACGGAAAAGGGTTTGTTTTCTCTTCAGCCTGCACTTATACGGGGAAAAGAGGAGGCGGTTTATTCCATAGACCTTAATAGCTCCTGTAAAACTCAACCCGTTTATTCCGAAAACTTAAAAATGTTTTTTTTGATTACGGATAACGGCTTTTTATATAAGATAGATACCGAGTGCAACATAATAGACAAAATTCCTTTAAAGCAAAAAAATGCGTCCGATTACCTTATTACCCTAATTGATCTTGATGCGGACGGCTATGATGATGTGCTTGTTTCGGGAGGAGGAAACTCCATATATGCTTATAATGCCAACCTTTCTCCATTAAACGGTTTTCCGGTTGCAGGAACGGGAATCCCTTATCTAATCGATGTGGACGGAAACGGAAAACCCGAATTAATAACTTGCGGAATAGATAACCGCATTCATTCTTATACGGGAGTTTCAAAATGAAAAATAAATTTTTGCTTTTGCTGCTTTGTGTTTTGATGGTTTTTGTATCTTGTTCTACAATGCAAAAAGATTCTATTTATTCTACTACATTATCTCAAGATAATATTCAGAATGTAGAAAATATTGAAATTGACATAGTCAGGCAGTACAGGGAAAACAATCAGGAAAAGATTGAACAGATAAAAAAGGATTTAAATGCTCTTTTAGCTTCTCCTTCATCTGATAGATCCTATCTTGCCTTGGTATATGCCCTCTATGCCGATTACTTTTTACTGAACAGGGACAAGGTTTCTGCAAAAAAAATACTTAAAACTGCCGAAAGCTATAATCCTCATGAAGAATATGTGCATCTGATTAAAGCGAGGTTACTCGACAGGCTTGAAGACCAAAGAGATTATTTGATTTCGATGATTAAACTAGACCCGCGTGCCTACAGGCTGCAATCGGAGCTGGGCTTTGTCTATTACCGTTTGGAAGATTATACTGGAGCTTTGGTTGCCTTTGATGCTTCCTTGGATTTTTTAAACGAAGAATACAGCCTTCTTTACGGTGAAAAGAGGGAGTATTGCAAAAAGTTTTATAAGGTTGATTCCGATCTAAAAAAGTCCACTGCTCAGATTTTAACCCAAAATAGGATAAGCTTAATAGATATGACGACCCTTACTCAGGATAATACCCATGCCCTCGATTCAATTACGGGAACTGCCTTTTGGCGGCCTGCAATGCTTGCAGACAGGTTAAAGGCCGCGGGCTGGTATGCCGATTCGGCCAATCTTTCAAAGGGACAGGCAACAAGAAAGGATGCCGCTCTTTTTTTGTGGCACCTCCTTATATGGAATGACAATGAGGCACTCACTCAATACAGCCGCCAATATGTCTATAGCGGAAAACCAAGCCCGATACAGGATGTAGCCATAGACGGGGTTTACTTTGATTCAATCATAGGCACTGTAGAAGAGGATGTGATTCCCCTAATCGACGGCCGCCTCTTTGCTCCGGATGGAGAGGTTTCAGGGCTTGACTTTTATGAATGGCTGAAAAAAGCCGACGGTTTAAGATAAAATAAAGAAACGTTAAATGCGAACGCCAAGTGCCGGTTCGGGAGGCCTGACTTACTCCGGTTTGAGCTGCAATATAAAAAGAATTGCGCCTTTATAGGCACCCTTACGGGTGCCTATAAAGGCGTCCATAAGGAATTAAGGTATCCTCTATTCGATTTTATATTGCAGCAGCAAAATCCTCAAATCTTCTTTGTTTGTTACACCGAAAAGACGGCATGCCGCCGCCATATCTTTTTTTACAACCGAGGTGCTTACGTGATATTCTTCAGCGAGCTCTTCGTATGTTTTCCCGCCGGTAACCGTGCCTTGAATAAAAAACTTTTGCCTCTCCGAAATGCCGTGGTCCGACAAATGCAAGGCCGAACCTTTAGCAGGAAGCGGAATTTCAGGAGTAACAACTTCTGCAACAGGCAAAAGAAAGGAGAGCTTTGATTCCAGTTTTTTATAAAGACAGAGCAGAAGTCCGAAGTGAAAAAGAGTAAGCGCAATTTCGAATACCGCCATTTTTATATTAAACGAAAAATAAAGGCCTGCCGTAATGAGTACCCAGTACAAACAGAGTGCCGCAATCTTTTCTTTATAGCGGGTTTTAAAATCTCCGTTTACAAAAACCATAATGCAGCCTGAGGTAAAAAGGAGGGTGCCGATACCTACAAAACCCATCTGAGCGGTAATCCCGCCTTCAATAAAAAATAACAGATACGAAATCATTTTGCAATCCGGTTTTATAAACAAAAAGACACACAAACCGGCGGCAACCGCATTAACGGCAACATCAATCCACCGTACAACCGGAATAAACCCAGCAAGCGGAACTTGAGCTGTAATATTCAGCAGAATTGCAACACACAACACAAAAAAAGCGGATGCATACATAATACGGCTAACGGTAAAAAATTCTTTCATAACGAAAAGAGTATAAAAAAAGACGGTATAAAATACAAGTAGCCAATCAATAGGTAATTTGTAATGGGCAATTTGTAATTAAATTATCAATTACTCATTAACTTTACGGTCAGTGGAAAAGTCACACAGCCTGTGCTTATGCTTACGTACATCCCGATATTAGCGTATTGCACTGCAATTTTAAAATCCCCTGCCGGAACCGATGGATCCAAAAAAATGATGAGGAGAGAAATGTACAATGATGTACATTCATAAGCGGGTATACGAATTTTAACTTCTGCAGGTTTTAATTTGCTCTTTGCACCAGTCTACAACAATATCCATATCGGAGAGAGCTTTTCGGGTAATATCTTCGTCAATATCGGGATATTGCGGATAGCGGAAAGTCGCGTCAAATGGGGTCAAATCATCGCTTGCATTTTTAACGGAAAGAGGAACTGAAAAAAAAGGTTCTATTTTTTTAAGGAGACTAATTAAGTCATGTATTTTAATAACTTCAATTTTCTTTAAAATAAACAATGCTTTAATAGCTTTTTAGGCAGCTTGCTGACAGTGAAAACAAATTATTTCCAATGGTTTGGGGTGCATCATTTTAAAAAGATGATAGGCGGTACTCATATCCATTTCAACAAACCGGAGCCATTCATCGACATCATGCTCAAGGTCATTTTTCATATATTAATATTCCTTCGGTTGAAACCGTTTTTTCCAGTGTGGGTCTTTTTATGCGCTCATCAAAGTTTAATACATCGTTTACAATTACATCGCAAGGGGTTGTTCTGCAGTTACGAATAGCCCGATATGCTTTTTGAGAAAGTAAAATCGGATTACCGCTTTTTTCGTCTACAACCACATAAAAATCGTAGTCGCTCGTTTCGGTTTCTTCGTTGCGTGCATAGGAGCCGAAAAGATAAATGCGTGCGGGGTCGAGAGCTTCTTTTATTTTTTCCGTTATTTGTTTGATTTCTTCCGTTATCATCAGTTATATTATACACAAAAAATAGGACATTTGCAACGTAGAAAAACACAACAATGCCGTAAATTTCAAGTTGTTCCATTCTCGCGATGTTTTGCCGCAAGGCAAAACTCGAAGCTCGATTAAAAAATATACCTCCTGTATATTTTTTAATCACGAGTTTTAGGCTTTTTGCCTAAAACATCGTATGCTTAAACCACCCGCCATCCATGGCGGGAAAAACACGGATGTCCAATTCTTCAGCGGCACGGATGCCGCTGGTTCCACGCCTTACGAGTTTTTTGCGCAAGCAAAAACACTCGAAGCTGAAAAATGTACAAGGATGTACATTTTTCAGCGAGTAACCAAAGTTCTTTTTCGGTAACCTTGGTTCTTTTTAGCAATATGAGCTTGTTTTTAATGGATAAAATATTAAAACCGTAGTATATTATGCTATCATGATGAAAAGACTTTTAAAGCTTTTAACAGCGGCAGTTGCCGTAATTGTACTTTTTACAGCCTGCGAGCAATTTCTGAAAGATCCGGAGGATTTTTTAAGCTATTGGGCGAGCGAAGCCTTTATCAAAGACCACAGCATCGATTCGGCACATAGGCCGGACGGAGCAGGTGTTCCGTGTGTCGGCTCTTCGGCGCCCGTAGATATTACGCTTACAGTGCATAACCCGAAAAACTTTCCGCTCGTTATGCCGATTTCTTCGGCACCTGCGGGCATTGTCGAATTTAAAGAACTTTCCGAACAGCCTGCGGTAGGAACCCACTATGAACTGGAGCAAACCGATTCCGGCAGGCTGAAGCTTACATATAAACAAGCCTTTTTACAAAAATACGAACAAGGTTCAGCCGTCTTAAACCCGATTATCACCCTAAAAGCTAAAGACGGCAGGGTATTTAAGCAAACCTATACTTTCGGCATAAAATCGAACACCCCGCCGCCTAAACCCGAAATCATAATTGCAAAAACAAAAGAAGCAGACTCTCGTTATGTGCTCTGCCTTAAATTCAATTCCACTGAAATGGAAAAGCCGGTAACGATAAACTCCGGCACCGTACCGGTACACAAGGATATTGAAAAGATCACAATAAACGATTCCTCTTACACTCTTTTATACAAAGAGGATAACTCAGACTTTCAAAAACCTGCTGGAGACTCGTTTTTCGAGCATGGGAATGTAGAAAAATTAACCTCATCTTCCCCAGACTTACCGTCCGGAGCGTGGGTATTGTATTTTAACACCGGTGTAGCGGTGCAAAGCGGAAACCAGCAAACATCGTACACCATAACCTTGAGCGACAAAGAAGGCGTTGTTTCGGACAGCGTTACCGCAGAGCTAAAAGAGAAATTTGAAGTTAAATTTGATGCAAAAGGCGGAAATTACACGCCCGATACTCAATATATACTAAAGGGTGATAATGTAACAAAGCCGTCACCGGATCCTGAAAGACTGGGTTATATCTTCGGCGGCTGGTATACGGATACCTCGTATTCAACCCAATGGAATTTTGACACCAACACGGTAACCGGCAATATGACGCTCTATGCAAAGTGGACGGCGGCGAAGTACACCGTAACATTCAGCGTAACCGAAGGAGAGGGAAAATTGGAGGGCGTATACGACGGTCAAACCAAAACAGCTCAGGATGGCGACCCCGCGGTAACGTTTACCGATGTACCGCATGGGGCGCAGGTAACCTTTACTGCAACGCCCACAGATCCAACCCAATACAAGGTTGGAAACTGGACTTGTATACCTTCGACAGACTTTACAGTAACAAGTGGAAACTCGACCGCTTCGCTTATCGTAAAGGCAAATACAACTGTAACCGTACAATTTGTACAGCTTAATGCCCTAACCCTGGATACGCTTGAAATACACGGAAACGACGCTAAAAGCGGCTCCGTTATACTGCCTTATACCGTAACTAAAGTGGAGCAAAACAATATAATTCTTACGTTTAGCGGACATCCGGGTATTCCGTTTACCGTAACACCGCAATTGCCGCTTAACTTAACGGAGGGAACGAGTCAAAACATTACCATAAACGTTGCGGCAAGTCCGGGCAATTACCTTGCGTGGTCAAAACCGGTAAGTATAACCCGATCAAAAAACAACGTTGCAAACTTAAAGAGCTTTAAGCTTAACGGAAAAACTAAAAACGCTCCTTTTGATAGTGAATACACGGTCGCTTCCGATACGGCAGAAGTAAAGGATTTTACCTTTGATACTGCCAGCACAGGAGCAACGGCAAGCGTAAGTCCTCAAGGAAGCGTAAGTATACCCGTAGGTACGGGAAGGAGTTTTACAATCACGGTAAAAGCTCAAGACGGTACACAAAACACCGTAACATTTACCGTAAAACGCCAAAAATATAACATATCTTACAGCGTAGCGGGCGGACACGGAAAGATAAAAGCCGATTCAGGTTCTGAGGTAGTAAACGGCAGCAAACAAGTCGAATACGGCGAAAACATATCCTTTACCGCAACACCCGATGAAGGCTGGGAGTTTGACAGCTGGACAGGCGTAAGCTCCTCATCGACTACCGCAACGCTTTACAACGTAACCGCCCCTACAACCGTAACGGTTAAGTTTAAACCGGGTACATTCAACCTTACGGGCGGCGGCCCCGATGCGTGGAAAAGGCTTAAAGAAGAAGCGGCAAAGACAGAAGGCTCTCACACCATCGTTATCAACGGGGAAATAACAGCGACCGGCGGAGACAATGCGGGCGAAATTAAGCTCGGCAGGAACCTCACCATAAAGGGCAGTTCTTCCGCCGTTTTGAACGCAAACGGCAAGTCGCGCGTCTTCAATGTGGAAAGCGGCAAAACCCTTATCCTTGAAGACATAACGATTAAAAACGGCAAGGTCTCCGAAACAGGCAGCGGCGTATACGTAGCCGGCACATTCGAGATGAAAGGCAATGCAAAAGTGGATACAAACAACGACGTCTATTTGGAAAGCGGCAAAACCATTACCGTAACCAAAGCATTGACAAACACACCTGCCGCACGGATAACGCCGAGCAACTATACCGACGGCAGAGTTCTTGCGACGGGCAGCAACGCCGAAAAAGCGAACTTTAAGGTAACACCTCAAGACGGCAATAAATACTGGCGGTATAACAAGAAAGACGGCGTTATAAAGTTTGTACCGGCAACACTGACGGTTACCTTTGTGAAACTAAAATGCGTAGAAGAAAAAGATATCGGACCCACGGCCGAATATTACTGGACGATGGAAGTTAACGGGGTTATGGTAGATAATCAATTTGATGAGTACAACACATGTGACCTCAAAAACGGACAGTCATATACCATCAATAAAAGCTTTACCGAGTCATTCAGTTTCTTCCCTGAAGATAAAAAGATACCGGTAAATATCGAAATTTACGAAGAAGACAACGGTCCTGATGATCATATCGGTACGACCAAGGCAAAGCTGTCGTATCAGTACAATAATGATGCATGGCACTGGGGGTATGTAGCTAATGGTCATGAGAACGGAAACCAAGGACTAAATGGTTATAAATTGATAACTGAAGGCGATGAAGTGGAATTTACGGAACAATACCGGCACGACGACGGCGACACCGACGTTACGATTAAAATAAAATGGAAGGAGTAATGCAATGGGGAATTTGGTTTAATGTATAATTAATAAAGTGTAATTAATAATTGATAATGGAGAATTGATGTATGAAGAAAAATTATGTAAAAACAGCACTCTGTGTGCCGGTGTTTTTGTGGATTATGGGAGCTTCCCTTCTTTTTGCCCAAGAGGTAAAAGCGGTTAAATTAAAAAAACCGCTAAGGCCGCAAAGTTCGCAAAGAGGAAAGTAAACAATACTTCAAACAAAGCTCCCCTTAAATTCCTTTGCGCTCTTAGTGTCCTTTGCGGTTAAATTAAAAGAAACCGCTGGCCGCAAGGAACGCCAAGGGAAAATTAAAGAATGTGTTATCAAATCGCCATCAAATTCCTTTGCGCTCTTAGCGTCCCTTGCGGTTAAATTAAAAGAAACTACTCTTTTAAAACTACTGAAGATATGGTATAATAGAGTTAAGGAGGCTTGTTATGTATACAATGACTATGACAAATAAAGTGTATCAAGCATTGGAACGGGCGGCAAAAATTACCGGAGCGGCTAAAGATACCGTCTTGGAAAATGCCCTAAGCCGCTATCTTGCCGAATTGCAGGAAGATGCCGAAGATGCTCTGCTTGCCGAAAAAGCATGGAATGACTTTGAAAAAAGTGGGGAAGCTGCAATACCTGCCGACGTTCTGTATAAAGAACTTGGACTATAACTTAAAATGAAAGTAGAATATGCTCCGGCAGCGAGCAAACAATTTTCACGGCTTAATAAGCCGATACAAAGCCGAATCAAAAAATATATGAGTGAAATTGCCTTACTTGATAATCCTCGTTCCCGCGGTAAAGCACTTACTTCAAATCTTTCAGGTCTATGGCGATACCGCGTCGGAGACTACCGCATTTTGTGCCGCATCCGTGACGATAAGCTGATTATTACCGTCATCGAAATTGCTCATCGCTCAACGGTATACCGATGACTGGTCTCAGTAAAGAAGAAGTGGAAGCAATTAGTTAATTGGTAATGGATAATTGGTAATTTAAGAAAATTACACATTACAAATTACCAATTAAAAATTACTTATCGGGAGAATGATGTGAAGAAAAATTATGTAAAAACAGTACTCTGTGTGCCGGTGTTTTTGTGGATTATGGGAGCTTCCGTTCTTTTTGCCCAAGAGGTTGAGGATGAACCTAAGAGAGAAAAAGACGGCTTTCATTGGTCTTTGGGTATTTCGGCGGAAGGGAATATGAATGTACCGAAAGGCTATGCCTTGGGTGCAGGTCTTTACGGAATGTTTGTACTGCCTGATTGGGTAAAGGCCGGCAGGTTTTCAGCCGGTGTAAAGCTCTTGTATTCGACGGGATTTAAAAGATACGGACTTCTTGATACGGCTCTTTTATTCCGCTGGAACTTCTATGATTTTGCAAAGTTTAAAACCTGCGATTCGGGCTTTTTTGTTCAGGCGGAAGGAGGCGTTTCCTTAGGCTGGAACGGAAAGGCCGCAAAACCATTTGTATTCGGTTTGGGAGAAGGAACATTCGGTTACCGCTTTGCAGTAAAAAACTTTTTTATCGAACCATATATAAGAGGCGGCTACCCCGTAATCTGGGCTGCCGGAATAAGCGGAGGTTTTAGAATATGAAAAAACATAAAGGTAAGATTTTAGTTTTATTTTTGGCGGTACTTTTAGTATCGGTTATGTCTTGTGAAAACCCGTTTTTAAAGAAGATGTTGGTTGAAGAGGAAAAGGGAAAAACCGTACCGGCAGCCCCTGAAAAACCGCATGCCCCTTTATCGAAGGCGGCGCTTCGCTCATCTTAAGTCACGATAAACTTGACATTACAGTTAAGGCAACAACCGCCGATAGTACCCCCGTTACAGTTGAAGGCTGTACCGAGACAACACTCCCAAGCGGTGCCAAAACCGTGCTGCACGCAAAAGGCACTGTCGTTATCCTTAAAGGCAAAATCAAAGAGCTGATCTGCAGCAGCAACCGGCTCACCGCCCTTAACGTGCAGGGCTTAACCGCTTTGCAAGAGCTGGACTGCGACTGGAATAAACTCACCGAGCTTAACGTACAGGGCTTAACCGCCTTGCAAGGGCTGTCCTGCTGGGGCAATCAGCTTACTGAACTTAATGTACAGGGCTTAACCGCTTTGAAAAGGCTGCACTGCGGCAGCAACCGGCTGACCGCTCTTAACGTGCAGGGCTTAACCGCTTTGAAATATCTGAGCTGCTGGGAAAATCAGCTGACCGCCCTTAACGTGCAGGGCTTAACCGCTTTGCAATGGCTGTACTGCGACGACAATCAGCTGACCGTCCTTAACGTGCAGGGCTTAAACGCTTTGCAAGGGCTGATCTGCTACGAAAATCAGCTTACCACGCTTAACGTACAAGGCTGTACCGCTTTGCAAGAGCTGCTCTGCTACCGCAATCAGCTGACCGCCCTTAACGTGCAGGGCTTAACCGCTTTGCAAACGCTGAAGTGCTACGGCAATCAACTCACCGAGCTTAAGGTGCAGGGCTTAACCGCTTTGCAAGGGCTGTGGTGCTACAACAATCAGCTTACCGAACTTAATGTGCAGGGCTTAACCGCTTTGCGAGCGCTGTGGTGCGGCGTAAATCGGCTAACCGAACTTAACGTGCAGGGCTTAACCGCTTTGCAAGAGCTGTACTGTGACAGAAATCAGCTCACCGCTCTTGACGTGCAGGGCTTAACCGCTTTGCAAGGGCTGTGGTGCTACAGCAATAAACTTAATGCAGACGCATTTAAAAAGCTCTTTGACGATTTGCCGGTGCGGGCGGATAGCGATGATGCGAAGTGTTATCTTTACACCGAAGAAACCGGCGTTAGCGAAGGCAATCACACGGACTTTACCGCTCCGCAAGACTTAAAGGATGCCTTTGATAATGCTAAAAATAACAAGAAGTGGAAGATGTATAAGATGAATGGAAGCTGGCCCGGGGTTGAGATTTAATTCTAGTTGGTAATTCGGTTTAATGTGTAATGGGTAATCGCCTACTTAATTACAAATTACACATTACCGATTAAAAAATATAATTATTTTTAAACCGCCGTATTGAACTTTTAGGGCTTTTTGAGTATAATTCTTTCCTGTTGATCCGTTAGCTCAGTTGGATAGAGCGGCTGCCTCCTAAGCAGCAGGTCGGACGTTCGAATCGTCTACGGGTCATTTTTTAATTCATGCAGGGCGTCAAAGGGATAAATTCCTTTAACGTCCGTCAGCACTACATTATCGAGCGAAGAACCGAAGATTACCGGTATATCTCCGCCCATAAATTCCGAAATAACCTGCCTGCAGGCTCCGCAGGGGCTTACAGGGTAGTCCGCATCCGGCGTTGCAATGGCGATGGCCTTAAAATCCATTTTTCCTTCAGAAACGGCTTTAAAGATTGCAGTCCGCTCTGCACAGTTTGTAAGGCCGTATGAGCGGTTTTCGATGTTTACACCCGTTACAATAGAACCGTCTTCCAACAAAATAGCCGCACCCACATGAAAATTGGAGTAGGGGGCATAGGCCTTTTTTGCAGCCTCAAGGGCTGTTTTGAATAAATTTTCTAACTGACTTGAAATTTCCATAAAAGTAGTATATCATATTTTTCATGTTATTTAAAGGAAAAATAAATTTATTTTTATTGCTGTAATCATTCTTCTTGTTATATATATTTTTGCCGCTGCGGTTCCGATGAAGGAAAATGTCTATCTTATGCCTGAGTGGGCATCTCCCATACCTCAAGTTCAAAACGACGAAATTTATTCCAGAGAGGCAGGTGCATCTTCAGATGAGCTTAAACAAAAATTTGCCGGAAAGACTCCGATTGCTTTTTCTTTGGGGAACTCGTTCGGATATTTTGCCGAAGACGGCGAAATTTTACGGGCCGAAACGGCTGAATCAAGATTTAGTGCTTCTTTTTATGCTTGGACAAAGTATCCCCAAAAGCCTCTTTTTACCGATATTTATAAACCGGACGAATTCGATATTCAAAAGCCTTTTTTGAGAATTGATGAGCCTGGTTATGTTTACCTTGATAAGGATAGAATTTTTTTGTTTAAACCCGAAGGTTCTTCTCTTTCTCAATATGATAAGACCGGAAAAGAACTTTGGACTTATACGCATACTTCTCCTATTACGGCTTTTCAGTCATCTAAGGCAGGCTGTGTGATAGGCCATTCGGATGGGCTTTTAGTATGTCTCGATTCTGACGGAAACACTCTTTTTAGCTTTTACCCGGGGGGCAGTACCTATCAAGCCGTAATGGGGGCTGCAATCTCTGAAGACGGAAAACAGGTTTTGTGCCTATGCGGCCTTAATAAACAAAGGGTGGTGCTTATAAATGTGCTTGACCATCAGCATAAAATAGTATTTCATTATTATTTTGAACGGGATTTGAGAAGACAGACCTTTGCTTCATTTGATGAGTCCGGCTCTTTTGCAGTCTTTGAGTCTGCTGACGGTATAGGTATAATAGATTGCAAAAGTTTGAAACTTTCTATTATCAAAGAAGACGGTTTTATAATAGGCATGGGAATTCAAAGTGAAAGAAACCTTCTTACAGTGTTGGTTCAAAAAGAAAACGAATGTTCCCTTCTTTTAATCGATCCGCCTAATTTTATGATGGGAAAAACGAAGTTCAATTCTAAAAATGCTTTTTTAATTCAAAAAGAAAATAAAATTTATATAGGCACGGATGATAAGATTGCTGCATTTGAAATAAGGGGGCTTTAAATGAAAAAAAATATATATAAATTTTTATTTTTTGTTCTGTTTTTTAATTCTTACGCCTTTGAGTGGCCTGTCGAAATTCCTTCCCTTTTACGCTTATTCGGGCAAAGAGACGGTGATGGTAAGGCCTTTTCTCAATCCGCAGTATTTGCAGATACGGACATTGTTAGAGCTTCAGGCTACGGTAAACATTTAATAAGTATTGAAGAAAAAAACAGTACCCGCTTTTTTCCCAGTACCTTGGGAAATGCTCTTATCTTTATAGATGATGAAGGACTCCAAACTATTTACGGAAATCTTACCGATACAAATGTTTTTACTTCACGAGAACAAACCGAATCGGGTTCAATAATCGGGCATACCGGAAATTCGGCATGGACGGAAGAAAACTCCTTAATTTTTCAGGTTGT
Organism: Treponema putidum; assembly: GCF_000755145.1. Taxonomy (GTDB): domain Bacteria; phylum Spirochaetota; class Spirochaetia; order Treponematales; family Treponemataceae; genus Treponema_B; species Treponema_B putidum. The sequence continues at coordinate 2,718,748 of NZ_CP009228.1, read as the reverse complement.
GGATGTCCGCAATGATGTTTTAATAAATCCTCTTTTATTTATGCCTGAAATTGAAGAAAAAATACCGCCTCAAATTCAAAATACTGTTTTAGTAAGTTCCGATAATCAGCAAATAAATTTGGAAACTATAAAAAAAATAAAGCAAGGATCATATGATCTTTATTCTTCGGTCTTTGATTTTATAGAAAAAGACGGCCCCGTCCTAGCCCCTTTTAGAATTACGGTTTCTATCAATGGAATGAATATCGCCGACCTTCCATTTGAAGTTTTAAGTTCCGACGGAAAATCCCTTTATTTTAAAAACAAAAAAACGTCTCTATCTCTTTTATATCAAAAGGACGGCAGAATACATTTAGGAAAAATAAATTTGCCTTCAGGAAAAATAGAGCTTATAATCACCGCCTTTGATAAGGGCGGAAACGAAAAAAGTTCTTCTTTTATTTTTCAGGTAGAATAGCAAGTTAACTTAAGTAAACTGATGAGCAAGGCTCACTTGTAAAAAGAGGATATTCTTTCCATTTCTTTTTTTATATCAATATCCCAATATTCCAAGCAGATAGGGCAGTTGAGCCGATATTTTTCTAACAGCTTAGACAGTTTTGTAAAGTCTTCTTTTGAGACGGGATTATGGAGATCGCTTTTTCCGTCATTGGAATGAAGATGCATGTAGGCTATGTGCTTTTGATTATTTGAAAACCAGTTTTCGAGTTTTTCGCCTGAGACCATGGCATGTCCCAAGTCTAGGTTTAATTTTACCTTAGGCAAGGCAACCGCTTCTATAAGTTTTGCACTAAGGCGGCTGTCCTTTTCGCATACGTTTTCTAAAACCACACAGCCGTTAAAGCCTGAATTTTCTACGGCCTCGTTAAAAAATTCCGCATTGTTTTTTAAGAACAAATCGAATTTAAAATCTTCTTTAAACCAAGGCATAATCTGTGTATGAAAAATTATAAAGTCCAGGTTTAAGAGCTTTGCAAAAAATAAATCCCTCTTGTACATTTTTCTGCTGTAAGCGGCTATGTCCCTATTAAAAGAAGCTATATTTAAATCGATAAAGCTGCCGTGCATGGATTTTATTCCTTTTAAAGATGGCAGCTTTTTTTCGTATTCGTTTAAAAGAGAGTATATCTCCGAGTCGGTTAAACAAGGTTCGGTAAAATCTTGAAGCTCAACTCCTAAATTAAGGTCATTAAAAAGATTAAGATCAAAATCGGCGATTGTCCGAATGGCCTTAATCAGCTTATTTTTCATAAAGAGTTTTTAGTTTTGAGTTTTCAAAATTTTTTCGATATTTAATTCTCCCGCAAAACAGGGAATGTTTATATCCCAATTTTCCAAAACTTTAGGATTTACCTCTCCGAATATTCCTATTTGTTCCCCATTGTAAAGAAGGCCTGCCTGCCTCCCCTGAATAAAGCGTGGATCGACGGTTTCGCAAACCTTGTATTCTATTCCGAGGTAGTATAAGAGGTTTGCCGCCTCGCTTGCTGCCGTATTAAAGTTGGCATTTTGTTCCGCCGTTAAAAAGCCTAAACTTTGGGCTGTCCTTGTGCCCGTCGCATCGGTTTTATCAAAAAAGGCTATCTTTCCGGTCTCAAATATTTTGTGGGGGTAGGCCGCATTTGCAGAACCCATCTCGGCATTTAAAAGAGAGGGGAGAATAGAGTTGCGTACAAACTGATAGTTTTCGGACATCGGGTTTGAAATCTCGATAACCGAATCCTCATCAATACACATTCTTTCAATATAGTCCTTTTTTGAGCCCAGATAGTTAAAGATCATTTCCTGATAGCCCATGCCTGTCATAAGCCCCTTTATTTTTCGGCTTAATAGAGTTGCAGGCAAAAGTCTTCCTATTGTAAATTCGTTAGGCTTTTCGGGCGTAAAGAAATTAACGGTCTTCCCCATCATAACATCTTCGATTATGTCCACCTCATGAAGAAAATCGTTGCGGTAGGGTGAGGGTTTTAGCATAATCTTATTGCCTGAAATTTGAGTTTCCGAGTCCATGAGCTTTAGGGCTTCGGCAATTTCTTCTGCCTTAAAAGAGGAGCCTAAGAGCTTGTTGACGGCTTCTACTGAAGTTTCTGCATTTTCTTGGAAATAAAACGGGGTAGTAAGAATTTTTCCGTATCCCGTTTCATAAGGATGTTCTATTTTAACGGGTAGAATCTTATATCCGCAGTCGGCAAAGTCGCATGCTACTATATTTGCTGAAAGTAAGATGCTTGTCATATCGGTGCCGGTAAATTCTACAAAAAGATCTGTATCGCCTGCTTGAACTGCTCCTATCTTCGCACTGTTTATAACCGGCGGCATAGAAAGGACTTCGCCGTTTGCATCTTTCAAAATCGGAAAGAATTTTTTGCCTTCAAGTAATGAGGCGTACTCAATCCCTTTGGGGTGTTCTTTTAGTATTTTTCTGCATAAAAGAGGCTTTTCCATACCGAGCGGAGTGAATTCCGTTTTGTCGGGATCCACGGCCGTGTATTCGACCGGCCATTTTATAAGTTTGGAGCGGTAAACACCCATAGAAAACGTCTTTCTTTTTCTTCCGAAGTTGCGGCAAAGTTTTTCTTGAGTTTGGATTATGTCGGCAAGCATGAGCTCGTCTATGGGCTTCCCGGAAATTACAAAGCCTGCCGCAAAGGGACGGATGTCTTTAAGTTCCGGTGATACTTTAACCGTACGGTCAGCTGAGTCTTGCATTTTTTCTTTTGATGAAAGGAAGCTCTGATAGCTTTTTGTATTTGAAGTCCCTCCTGCATGAATGCGTAAAAGCCTTGCAAGGCCTGCCGTAGACCATAGGTCGGGGCGGTTGGTGTCATTTAATTCTATCTTAATTATACGCTCTTTTTCGGGAAGAGCCGTGTCCGGTTTTTCGTCAAGCTCTGCCTTTGCAGATGTTAAAATTTCTTCAAGTTTATCGTAATCGTAATTGTGCTTTGCTCCGAGCTTTGCTTCTAGCTTTGCTCCTAGCAATTTAAAAAAAAGGCTTTCATTTACTTCAATTTTGGGCATTCTGTCCTCCGCAGTTAAAAAACTGGGAGGAATTATATCATAAATTATGGCTTTGTGCTATAAGGGGTGAATAGAAATGACTGTAATAGAACAAAAAATTAAAACTATGGCGATAAACGTATTTAACATAAAATTTTGACAATTCCGCTATTTTGTATGTATTTTGTATTGACAAAACTTTATAATTGGGTATAATCCTTAGAACATGATTAAAAGTGCGATCAGCCTTAAGGCTCATGCAAAAATTAATCTGCATTTGGAAGTTTTAGGAAAGAGAAGTGACGGGTTTCATGACATTGTAAGTGTTTTTGCTCCTGTTTCTCTTGACGATGAGCTTTTGATGCAAAGAATACCGGATAAAAGATGTATAGTCTTGTCCCCGCTGGCTGAATTGCCTGAGGAAAATACTATTACAAGGACTTATGAAGAGTTTAAAAACTTTACCGGTATTTCTGAAGGCATTTCCGTAAGGGTTTTAAAAAAAATCCCTGAAGGAGCCGGCCTAGGCGGCGGTTCTTCAGATGCTGCTGCTGTTCTGCATGGACTTAATGATATGTTTTCTGCCGGTTTACGGGAAGAAGAACTGAAGTCTATCGCCTTAAAAATAGGAAGCGATGTTCCGTTTTTTTTGGAAGATGGGGCAGCGGTTGTAAGGGGCCGCGGAGAAGAAATAAAGAGGGTCTTTATTTCTTCGGATTATTTCGGGATTTTGATTTACCCCGAAGTAAAAAGCTCAACAGCCGAAGCCTACAGCCTTTTAGGCCGTAAAGAATCAGAGAGACTGAATGCTGCTTTTAATCCTGAGCTTTTTTGCGGTAAAGATTGCCGTGAATGGCCTTTTTTTAACAGTTTTGAGGATGTTCTTTTTAATAAATATCCTGCAATAAAAAAGGCAAAACTAGACCTTTTAAAATACGGGGCCGACTTTGCTCTTATGAGCGGTGCCGGTTCTTCGGTTTTCGGGCTTTTTAAAGATGAAAAAACAGTAAAAAATGCCTATTTCAATCTTTTTGAGGAATACGGCAAATGTTTTTTTTTCTTGATACTTGCGTTCTGATAAAAAGCGTAGTAAAATATTGGTAGGTAGAATATTACCGATATTATTATGCAAGGAGGGCAGTATGGAGATTACAGAAGTCCGTATTCAGAGAGTGAGCCTAGGGAATAGTTTAAAAGCTTATGCTAATATTACGTTCGATGATTGTTTTGTCCTTCATAATGTAAGAGTGATTGAGGGTAATAACGGTTTGTACATTGGAATGCCTAGCCGGAAGTTGAGTAACGGTGAGTTTAGAAATATAGCTCATCCTATCACAGCCGACTTTAGGGATAAAATGACAAAGGCTGTTTTAGAGACTTATGAAAGAACTTCAAGCCTTCCTGATAATTCTGTGAAAGCTTAAGTTTAGCCGAAGCAATCATCTTCTTAGGTAGTGCTAGTTTTATTTTTCTTTTTGGGATACAATTCGGCTTTTGCCTTTTGTATATATTTTGGGACGTCGGCAAGTGGTAAGCCAACGGCTTTTGGTGCCGTCATTCCGTAGGTTCGAATCCTACCGTCCCAGTATTGAGTCCGCTTTTTATCGCGGTACTTGTTGCAAACTAAATAATTGGTAGTAGAGGAGTTCTGGTATTATGGAACAGAGACTGTTAAATGCAAATGAAAGATCGGCATACGGTAAAAGTGCTGCTGTAAAAATTAGAAAGGAAGGCCGTATTCCAGCTGTAATGTATGATAGGCACGGTAAGTCCGTTTCTCTTGATGTTGATAAAAGAGAATTTATGAAGCTTTTTAAGCTCGTTACAGAAAGTACCATAGTAACATTGAGTGTTACCGGAAAAGATTACGAAGTTTTTATTAAAGATTTTCAGCATGATATTGTTAACGATGAAATTAAGCATATTGATTTTTATGAAGTAGAGCGTGGAAAAACATTGCGTACAAAGGTAAAGATCAGGCTTGACGGCTCTCCCGAAGGGGTACGCCATGGCGGAATTTTGGAAACCGGTATTACCGAGCTTGAATTGGAATGTTTGCCTAAAGACTTGCCTCCTAGAATTATTGTTGATGTTTCGGCCTTGGATGTAAATCAATCTCTCCATGTTAGAGATATTAAATTACCTGAAGCCGTTACAGTTTTAACAAACGATGATATAACCGTTGCTGCTATTAAATTTGCCGCTGCTGAAACTACAACTCCTGCTGAAACTGAAGTTGAAGAAGCCGAAGCTCCTGCTGCCGAACCTGATTCTGCAGAGGCTAAATAAGCTGTAATGGAACTTCAAAAACTTTAGCTTTTCCTTAGATTTAATTTGTGATGTTTTTCGTAAGTCATTGATATGTAAGGACTTACGAAAAACTAGTGGGTATCTCTATTCTGAAGAATGCGAAGAAAGTCTAACAAAGTTTTTTACAAGATGCTAGAGCATCCGTTAGAGCTGATGCTCAGTTGTTGCTCGATCTGATGCTCGGCTGCTTCTCAGCTGTTGGCTGGCAGTTTTTGACTCTTCATAATACTCCTCTCATTTTTTCTTAACTGTTGACCATTTTTGTAAATTGTGTAAAATCTTATCGTAAATATGAAAAAAGATTTTTTAAAAAAGGTAGTGCATAATTTTTACTCTTTAACGGATAAAAAAGGCGGAGGACATGTCAAACTTTTGCTTGCCGTATCGGGAGGAGCCGACTCCATGGCAATGCTGTCGGCCTTTTTTGAACTAAAAATCAGGTTAAACATCGACATTTTCGTAATAACAGTAAACCACAATATCCGGCCTGAACAAGAAAGCTCAGGAGATGCTTCCTTTGTTTTAGACTTTTGCAAAAATAAATGCCCCTGTATTTTAGCCGAAATTCCTAAAAATAAGGTATTTGAAGAAGCCGGCATCAAAAAGACGGGAATTGAAGATGCTGCCCGTTTTTTACGTTATAAAGAATTTGAAAAAGCTGCAGAAACCTTAGAGGCTGATTATATTTTGACGGCTCACAATAAAAATGATTATTATGAAACCGTTTTAATGAGACTTTTTCAAGGTTCTGAGCCTGAAGCTCTTATGGGAATTTTACCCAAGCGGGGAAGATTTATACGGCCATTGCTTAATATTACTCGGTTAGAAATCGAAGACTATCTTAAGGAAAAAAATATCCCGTGGAGAGAAGATTCCACTAATTTTAAAACATCCTATCTTAGGAATAATATCCGGCATAACCTTGTTCCTGCCTTAAATCTTTGTTTTGACGGTTGGCAAAACGGTTTAGATAAAACTTTAGAAAAGATAAAATTTCAAAATGATTTTGTATTTGAAGCCTATAAAACAAAGAAAGAAAAATGGGTATTGGATAAAAAGGAGAATTACTGCCTATGTAAATTTCTTTTTTTTATAAGTCTTGAAAAAGTCTTAAAGCTTAAATTTCTTCAAGAGGGCATAATTCTTTTGAAGGGAAAAAGAAGAATTCCATATTCGGTTTTTGACGATTTGATGAAAATTTCCGCTGCAAAAAAGATAATTTTTTCGGGCGGGTTTTGTATAAAAAAAGAAGGAGATAACCTATTGCTTTTTAAAACCGTATATGAGGAAAAGAAAAGTGAGCTCTTTTATTCTATTTGGATTGATAAACCTTGCAGTTTTGATACACCTGCAGGGAATTTTAAGGCTTTACAAGGTGAAGACGGCTTTTTTATCGTGCATGAAAACGATGATACCTGCGGAATCGGGCCCTTTAAGCCTCCTTTTTGTATGCGATCGCGTCTTTTTGGAGATGAAATTGAAACCTCATCAGGCTCAAAAAAATCGATAAAAAAAATTATAAATGAGTGGGATATAAGCTATGAAAATAGAAATATTTTGCCGATAATCGAAGAGGGCGGGGTAGTTAAAGGAATATACGGTGCCGCTATCGGTAAAAAAAATTGGTATGTTATAGGGGATGTGTGATAAACGGTTCGGCACAAATGGTGCCTCTCTGTTTATCTGACGAGTTTGCCTTTCAGGCAAACGTCGCATTATATTATGTAGTTTTGCATAAAGCAAAACTACTTGAAAAAACTTTTTTCGGAAACTGATGTTTCCTGCAAAAATTTTTTATGGGAAGTAAAGAGATGAAATATTCCTGTAGGTTCAAGTATTTTAAGCTCAAGCATAAGCTATGTGCTTTTTTTATTTTAATTTGTATAGGTCTTTATGCAAATCAAAGTGAGGGGGTAAATTTATCTGCCGCTCTTTCTTACTTGCAGAATTCGGCAAGGCTTTTTACTGAAGAAAAATGGAACGAAGCCTTGTTTGAGGCACAGCTCGGTGAAGTTTATGATCCAAAGACTGCCGATTTTTTATATATTCAGGCAATGTGCGGTTTAAAATTAAATCATCCTAATGAGGATATACTGGAAAAAGCCGATGCTTCCTGTACGGACGGAATGGTTTGGCGTTTATATGATATAAATGCCGGCAGATTATTGGCTGCTCAGATTAATTGCAGGATGTTAAAATATAAAGAAGCTTTAGACCTTATACGGTTGTTACCATTTGAATCTGCCGACAGTGATTATGTAAAAGCCGATGCTCTTTACGGTCTTGGACGGGATACTGAAGCAAAGCGCTTAATCTTAGAGGCTTCTGATCGATGGTCATTTGATGCCCGTTTTGCAAAATTGTTTTTTTTAAGAGAAAGAGGAAAAAAAATCGACTTTTTAGGTAAAAAATTATCCGAACATATTCTTTCCAGACTATATGTATGGCAAGAAGAAAATCCTTCATTACTTTTACTTGCCAGTCCCTTTGAAACAAAGTCGGAGGAAAATATCAGGAGATTAAAATTATATCGAGGTATGTATTTGCCTTTCAGTGAATCCAATTATCTTGAAGACTTGTACTATCGATCTTATTCTACATTACTTTGTTTACGGTACGGTATAATTGATGAACAAACTGCTGTGAGTGAATTTTTATCCTCTAAGGTTTATTACTTTAATCCCATTTTAAAAGAATATACTCTTACGCATGCTATGTATGAATCCCATTTGGTTGAACTTTTACGCTTGGTTTCAAATTCAATATTACGAAATGAGATTAAAAATTTTTTATCGGTTTATGATGGCTTGATAGTAAATGATGAAAATGCCGATTTAATTATAGACTCTAAAATTTATTATAAAAACGGAAGACCTTGGTGCGCCGAATTCGATACCTTCCAAACAGGTTATCCGGAATATACGGTAGAATGTAACTTCGGAATCCCTTCGGCAATACATGGCAAAAAAAACGAATATACCGCCGTTTATGATGCTTATCCTGCCGTTAAAACATTTACAAAAAACTCCGTAATATATGTAATGAGGCCTCTCGATTTAACTTGGGCACCAATCGAATTAAAAGAATTAAATTTAAAACTATACGGCATCAATCAAAAGCAAAATGCTTTTTTCTCTTTAAAGATCGATAAAAATGCTGAAAGTTTACATCAAGGAACCTTAATTTATTCTTCTGCATTTTCTGAAGAAAATACTCCTTACATAGACGGGGGCGTAAAAAAAGTTTTTTTTGATAAGGGTATCCCTATAAAAGCAGAGGTAACCGTATCCGGTAACTTATATTCACAAACTAATTATAGAAACGGTTTGCCTGTTTTTGAAAACATAGATAAAGACGGAGACGGGTATTTTGAAACAAGGGTTGAATATGATTCCGTAGGTTTATTAAAAAGGATTGATATAGATTTAAATAAGAATAAACTTTATGAGTATTCCGAACTTTATGAAAAAGACGCTTCCATTATAAAAATTTGGGATAACGATGAAGACGGAAATTTTGAAATTAAATATATTCAATATGAAAACGGAGATTCTCAAACGGAATGGGTCCATCCGAAACTTAATAAACGGGTGAGTGTAAATTTTAAAAACGGTATTCCCGTAAACTTATTTGATGGAGAAAAAAGACTGGATCTTATACCATCTGATAAGGGTAATTTATTTTGGCTTAATAAAAGCCCTACAAATATTGAAAAGATAAATGAAAAAATTATAGAAATCTTTAACCAAACAGGTCTAGTGGTTGTTTCATATATGTTTAGTATCAATAATATTGAAGTTTATGCTGTTCGATCGGGAGGATTTGTTTTTGCAGAAATCGTTAATGAATAAACTATATTTTTTTATTTTTATTTTATTGTTTTTGTCGTGTACTTCGATTAAAGAAAATTCTTATAAAGCCGCTTATATTGATTATTCGGACAGATCCAGTGTTTTATACCAAGTACAGCACACCGAGAATCTCTTAAAATCAGGGAAAATTGCCGATGCATTAATTCGTTCTCAGATTCTTTATCTTAATACAAATGGTTTTGAAGAGGTTGATGGTATCATATCAAAATCTTTAGAACAAGCTGAATCTGCTTTTTTTAAGAGTGTAAATGAAAAAAACTGGAATGAAGCTTTAAAATACTTTAGATCGCTTACGGCAATTGGAAAAAGGCCGGAAGGTTGGACTGAGGAACGTATATTTAATGAAAAAAGTATTATATGGAAAAAACATTCCGATTTTCCTCTTTTAAACTTACAAAATAACGGAAAACAGCTTGCAGGTGATTCCGCTTCTTTTCCAAAAAATATAGATGATATGATAAAAGGGACTCTTACCGTTTGGGTTGATAGAGGCACCCGTATACAAAAAGGTTTCGCATCTTCCGACATCGTTATAGGTTCAGGTTTTTTTATAGATTCCCGCGGTTATTTTATCACAAATTATCATGTTATTCAAAGCGAAGTTGATAAAAAATATAACGGATATTCAAGACTTTATATAAAGTCGCCGGATAATCCCAATATAAAAATTCCTGCAAAGGTAGTCGGCTGGGATCCCTTGTTTGATTTGGCGTTGGTAAAGACTGAGTACTCGCCAAGCGTTATTTTTAGTCTGGGATCTTCAAAGGAGTTAGGTGTAGGAAGCCGTATTTATGCGATAGGTTCTCCGGCAGGTTTGGAAAAAACTCTTACCTCAGGTATCGTATCGGCAAAATACCGCAGGCTTTTTTCGATGGTGGATATAATGCAAATAGATGCAGCCGTCAATCATGGGAACTCGGGCGGTCCTATAGTGGATGATAAAGGGCTTGTGCAGGCCGTGGTATTTGCCGGTCTTGAAAGAAATGAGGGGCTTAATTTTGCCATACCTGTGGAGCATTTAAAGACTATTCTTCCCGATCTATATAGGGGCGGAGAAGTTAAGCATTCTTGGTTTGGCTGCCACGGTCAAACCCAAAAAGGTGAATCTAATGCACCGAACGGAGTTCTGAACGGTGTTCTTGTAAATTATGTTCTTCCTGACGGGCCTTTTTCTATTTCAGGGATAAATGAAGGTACCATAATAAAAGAAGTTAATGATATTCCGGTAAATTCGGTTGAAGAAATACAGGCCCATTTACTATCAATCTCTCCTGAAACGATTGTGCGTATCAAAGGTTATCAAAAAAATGAAGCAGGTGTTTATGAAGAAAAAACTTGGCCTGTTTTATGTGCCGAACGCCCCTTATATCCGGGAAATTCCGTTTTTAAAAGAGACAGCATCGAAAGATCGATGCTTCCTGTCTTTGGTTTTAAGCTTGAATCACTGGGTAAAAAAAATGCCTACCGTATTGCAGAAGTAATACCGGGAAGTTATGCCGCAGAAAACTCCTTCGGTATAAACGATTATATTGAACTTAACGGAAAAAAATGGGACGAGGACAATGAAGAGATTATTCATGTGCGTATTTACACAAAAAAAGTCAGAGCCGGTTATATGGACAGCTTTATGATTTTAAGCGCTTATCTTGATAATCCTTTTTTCTTTTAAAACCTGTTTTGAATTTTTTTTAGCTTTGCCGATAGAGAGTTCGGGGCATAGCTGAATTTGCTTCGGTGCCTTCGGAAGAATAGTGATTTCATTCTATTTATTTTTTACCATTTGCCCTTTTTTATATACGGCCTCTTGTGCATACTTAATTGAAGGAATTGATTCCGCTAATTTTGAATAGAGATAAGAAGCCTGTTCGGTATTACCGTTATTGGAAAGGCAATCAGCAAGATTCATAAAAGCCCGCCAAAAGTTTTGTTTTTCGGCCCATAATACAACTTCCGGTTTTCTATTAAGTCTATTGAGCAAGTCTGAAAATTCGGTGTATTCATAAGTGTAATTGTCTTTTGAGATAGCATCGTCAAGGTTTGTTATGACAATTATAGAGGCAAGGACAGCCGTTGCAAGAGCTCTTCTGTTTTTGCCTGCTTCTAAATATATGTCGGTTAAATCCATGTAGGCTTTTAAGGCTATCGGATTACGGTTTCGGTATAGCAAAAAGAATTTTTCAGTTGTTTTTTCCGAGCTTATTGTTTTAATCATAGCTTGAAGGGCATCGCTTTCCAAATTCGTAGTTCCGTATATGGGGTCTTCGGTTAAAACAAGCAAGAGGTATTTTTCCTGTTCATCGTATTTACGCAAAAGTTTTGATGTGTCGGCAAGTGCATAAATTATATTGAACCTTTCATCGGGGATTTCCAAAAAATTGTGGGAATTCCATGCCTCCTTATAATAGTGCATGGCTTGTTCATAGTCTCCTTCTGCAAAATAAATTCGTCCTGCCAAGTAATCCGTTTCAGGAAAGGCTTTGCGTTTTTCAAGCCATGACATTAATTTTGAAATAGATTTATCAAAAAATACGGGTGGATGAGTTAAAAAGATTTCATCCAAAATTTTACATGCATCATAGTCTTCCCTTTTATTTAAAATTGCATAGACATCCGAAATATTATCACCCTCGAGTTTTACCCTTTTCGGTTTTAAGGCATTGAACATATAAGAATATTTTGCTTCCATTTGCTCTTTATGAATATCCCTTGCCTTATTTGTTAAGCGGAGAGCCTGACCGAATTCTCCTTTTTCCATTTGAATTTTTGCCTGTTCTAACAGATGCCAAGGCAGTTCTTTTTCATCAATAGTTTCCAAACAAAAAAGGTTTGAGTAAAAATAAAAAACGTATAGTACGATAAAAATAATTTTTAATTGCTTTTTCATAGACTTTGAAGCTCCTCTATAAAGGCTTTATCCACTGCCTTAATTTTTTCTTCTTCGGTTAATTTTTTTAAATCCAAGCGTCTGGTAATTGCTCCGTGTTTAAATATTATAACGGAATCTTCGGCTCCGGTAATTCCAAGGTCTGCATGTTTACCTTCTCCGGGGCCGTTGACTACACAGCCCATAACGGCAATACTTATATCCTTCTTTTCGGATAAGAGTTTTGTCTGCCATCGTTTTACAAAGGCTTGAACATCAAAGCCCTTTCTTCCGCAGCGAGGACAGGATATGAGCCTTATTCCTCCTTGCCTTTTACCGCATTCGGTTAAGATTTCTCTTCCGGCTATAATTTCATTTTCGCAAGAATCGGAGAGGCTTACTCTTATGGTGCTTCCTATGTTTTGTTCCAGCAATCGGTAAAAGGCTATCGTACTTTTTACAATACCTTGAATAAGGGGGCCTGCTTCCGTAACTCCTAAATGAAGCGGGTTATCGAATTTTTTTGCAAAGATTTCGTTTGCCATGACCGTTTCCCGCACATTGGAAGCCTTCATAGAAACGACGGCATCTTTAAAATCGGCTTTTTCAAAAATTTCCAGTTCTCTTGCCGCAGCTTCGGTTAATGCCCTTGCCCTTAAAAGCGAAATTTCATCATCAAATGCTTTTTTCTCCGTGCTGCGGTTTTGTTTTGCTTTAGTCTCTTCTATTTGTTTTTTTAAGTCGGAAGGCAGAGAGCCCGAATTGACCCCTATCCTGATAGCAGTTCCGGTATCCTTTGCTTTACGTATAACTTCTTCCGTTTTTTCTTTTGAACCGATATTTCCGGGATTTATCCGTATTTTTGCCGTGTCCCCGTCCATACACCGTAAGGCAAGTTTATAATCAAAATGGATATCGGCTACGAGGGGCATCTCCGTTAATCGGGTGAGTTTTATAAATTCCTCTGCAGAATTCATGTCGGGAACGGCAAAGCGCACAATGTCACAGCCTAATTGTCCCAATTCATTTAGGCTTTTTACAATAGAAAGGAGATCAGCCCCCAATAGGCTTTCTTTCCACATAGTCTGAAGCAAAATCGGTGAAGTGCCTCCGAGAGTGAGTTTTTTTACCTTTCCCTTTCCGCCGATTTCAATTTTCCGCGGTATTTTTATCGAGTTCATATCAGTTCATTATCGGCAGAAAAGGAAATTTGTTTTAATGGTTTTATTCTACCTTAAATTTTCGTATCTCATTTGATAGGTCTTCTATACATTGCTTGTTCTTTTGGCTGATATTGTTTACATCTTGAATAGCCGTATTTATTTGCAATGCTCCTGAAGCCATTTCGTTCATGCTGCTTGCAATATTGTCTGTCATATTTGCCAATTTACCCATTTCTTCTGAAACGAGATTGCTGCCCATAAGCATTTCATGGGATATGTTTTGTACTTCATGGGCTACATTGTTGATTATATCTATTGTTTGCAAGATTTTTTTATTGCCTTCATTTTGATCTTCCATTGCGTCCATAATAGTCTGTTCCATTGTTTTTGTTTTTTCTACCATATTCGAAATATTGTCAAAATGATTTGCAATTGTCGCAGCAGAATCATTTACCCTTTCTATTTTTCTTTTAAGTCTTTTAAGGTGCTGCTTATGTTTTTCCGTGATTACTTGATTCTTCAGCTAATTTTCGTATTTCACCTGCAACTACGGCAAAACCTTTTCCCGCTTCTCCTGCGTGGGCGGCTTCAATTCCTGCATTCATAGATAACAAGTTTGTTTGAGCAGCTATATTTTGAATGATTCCGCTTGTTTCCATCAATATATCCGAGCTTTCGTCTACAGCTTTGCTCAGCTCTACCGTTTCAGCAATAATATCTTTTCCGTTTCCCGTAGCATTTTTTAATTCTTCAAGGGTATTAAAATTGGTTTGTATAATCGATGTAACCGACTGAATATTGGAAACCATTTCTTTTATAGAAGAATTGGAATCGTCAACAGTTTTTGTTTGTGTATCAATATGTTCATCCAGCTTTTCAATTGTTTTCATCATAGCCTGTAATGAAGAATCTATTTCAACAACGCTTTTGGATTGTGTCATAATTTGTTTTTTTACATGTTCAATATTGGTGTTTATTTCATAAATTGCACTTGCTGTTTCAGTCATATTTGCTGCAAGTGTATTACCTGTTTTTTGCATTTCTTCGCTGCTTTTTCCGGCGGTTTTTACAGATAGATTAATTTTTTTGATTGTTTGGTTAAAATATTTGGATAAATCCGTAATTTCATCATTACCTGCAACCGGAAGAGTTACAGTTAAATCTCCTTCCCCGTATGCGATATTTTTTAATGCTGCAACGGCTTTACGTATCGGTTTTACTATTCGGCATGAAACAAAATAGACAAAAATCGTTGCCAGTATTAAAATTATAAGTCCTATTTTTATTATTTTTCTTATCAGATTATTAAACATTTCAAAAATTTCTTCATAGTCTATAAAAATAATAATTTTCCACGGAAGTCCCTGTATTTTAAATACTTGAGTCCTCCATTTTTTCCCGTCCATATTTATAATTTGGGGTTCTTCTTTGATATTTTCTAACTGTGAGAAAGCCGATATGTCCGCATCTTTTAAATTTTTAAAATTTAAATCCTTATGTGCAGGGTCTGCAAGTATAATTCCGTCATCTTGAACCAGCATTGCATATCCTGTATCCCCTATTCGGATAGTACTCATAAAATTTGTAAGTTCGGTAAGATTTATATCTACTCCAAAACAGCCTATCTGTTCTCCATTTTCAGCCTGTACTGTTTTGGCAAAGGTTATAACCGGAGTATAATCAGTGGAGATGTAGGCTTCGGTTACTATAGGTTTGCCGAGGTTCCCCATTGCTTGCTTATACCAAGGTCTTGTTCGCGGATCATAGCCTCCGGGTATTGATTCCATAGAAGATGTATGAGTACCCCATTTTGTTCCTAAATAGGCTACTATAAATTCGGGATAAATTTTTATGGTTTGATTAAAAAGCAATTGAAGATCATTTTCTGCTTTACTAATATCTATATCTTTAAGAAAAACATCTCCTGTTTTATCTGTGTAATCGAATAAAGTATCATCGGCATTTTTAGATGCCGGATGTTCTGCAAGCACGCTTACTATCTTTTTGTTGGATTGCATAAAAAGATCAATTGTCCGGTTTATTATTGAAAATTCTTGCTGAATAACATGGTCAAATTTTGCAACATTCATTTTATAAATTTGTATTCCTATAATGGTACAAATAAATAGAACCAAAACGATAACTATAATTATCATTGCAGCAATAAATTTTCCTACAATCGAAAAATTTCTCTTATCTTTTTTTGTTTTCATTTGTATCTTTTCCATAAAATCACTCTAATATTGTTAGGGGTTTTTGGGTTTGATTGTCAGCTTTTTCCAGCTTGCCGATTATCCATGATTCTTCTCCTACAAGCTCACGGTATTTTTCGGCCATGTCTGGGGAAACTACGGCTATCATTCCAATTCCCATATTGAAGATTCTGTACATTTCGTCCCCGCTTGCACCTGTCAGTTTTTGGATAAGGGGGTAAAGGGGCGGGACGGGCCACGAGCCTTTTTTTACTTTGATAACGAGGCCTGTAGGAATAACTCTCGGGATGTTTTCGATAAAACCGCCGCCTGTGATGTGGGCGAGGGCTTTTACGATTTCGGGATGTTTTTGTAAGATCGGATAGAGTACATTAAGATAGGAGCGGTGAGGTTTTAATAGAACCTCATGTAAGGGTGCTTTTAATTCCGGATAGACGGTATTAAGATCTATACCCTTAAAGGCTGTTCTAATCAATGAGTATCCGTTTGTATGGGGACTGTCCGAGGCAAGACCTATCAGGAGGTCTCCCTCTTTTATTTCTTTTTTGGGAAGAATTTTTTCTTCATCTACTGCTCCGACAATGGTTCCGGCTATGTCGAATTCTCCTTCCATATAAACTCCGGGCATTTCTGCAGTTTCGCCTCCTATGAGGGCGCAGCCCGATTCTTTACAAGCCTTTGCCATGCCTCCTACTATGTCGGCAATCATTTGCGGGTTTAACTTTGAACTTGCAACATAGTCCAAAAAGAAAAGGGGTTTTGCCCCTTGAACGAGGATGTCATCAATGCAGTGGTTTACTATGTCTTGGCCTATTGTTGTGTAGATACCGGCCTCGGCTGCTATTTTTACTTTTGTTCCGACTCCGTCCGTAGAACCTACAAGAACGGGTTTTTTCATTTTAAAAAGCTCTTCGGTTCCGAAAAGCCCCCCGAAGGTGCCTACATCCGAAAGAACGGATTTATTAAAGGTTGACTTAACCGCTGCACTCATTAAGCGGACGGCCTCATTTCCTGCATCAATGTTTACGCCTGAGGCGCTGTATACCGAGCTTCTATCATTGGATAGCTCTTGGCTTTTGTCATTGGATAGCTCTTTGTTTTTATTTTTTGTTTCGTTCATTTTATTTCTTCCTTTTTATTTTATATTTAAATAAATGTTTATTTAAGTTTGTTTAGATGTTCCAGTCCGCGTTTTGCAATGTCCTTTCTGTATTGTACTCCGGGAAAGTTTATGGTTTTTATTTTTGCATAGATATTATCCATAGCTTTTTGTAAGCTCTTATCATTTGAGCTTATACAAAGAACCCTTCCGCCTGATGCGAAAATTTTGGAGTCTTTAAGAGTTGTGCCTGCATGTATTACGCTCATCTCAGTGGAACCTTCCAATTCCGAAGCGGACAATTCTACCGGTTTTGATGAAGAAAGAGGATAGCCTTCACTTGCAAGCACGACAGTTGCTGCATAGCCTTTCTTCCATTTAGGCATAGCTTTGTCCAGCCTTCCTTCTGCGCAAGAGCTCATGGTTAGGGCAAGGTCTCCGTCAAAAAGCTGCATTAAGACTTGGGTTTCGGGATCTCCGAAGCGGCAATTATATTCAAGCACTTTAGGGGCAAAACCTTTGCCTTCCTTTATGAGCATGAGGCCTGCATATAGAACCCCGATGTAGGGTGTGCCTCTTTTTTTCATTTCTTTTATAATGGGAAGAATCGTAAGAGCTGCATATTTTTCGGCTTCTTTGTAGGAGCAGATTGGGGTAGGGGCGTAGGCTCCCATCCCTCCGGTGTTGGGGCCTTCATCATTGTCTTTTAGGCGCTTGTGATCCTGTGAAGGCGGCATTACGGCTATTTTTTCTCCGTCCGAAAAGGCAAGTATTGAAACCTCTTCCCCTTCAAGGCGTTCTTCTATAACAACCTTGTCTCCTGATGTTCCGAATTGTTTTTTGATCATTATATTTTTAAGTTCGGCTATGCCTTCCTCTTTTGAGTCAGGCAGGATAACGCCTTTTCCAGCCGCAAGGCCGTCAGCCTTTATTACAAAGGGGTAATCCAAATTTTCAATATATTTTTTTGCTTTTTGAAAATCGGTAAAAGAAGAATATTTTGCCGTGGGAATGGAAAGAAGGCTCATCATCTCTTTGGAAAAATCTTTGGATGCCTCCAATCGGGCACAAGCCTTTGACGGCCCGAAAAATGCTATTTTTTTGTTTTGAGCTTTTGCTTTTTCTTTTATCAGGTCTTCAAGGCCTAGACATAAAGGAACCTCTGGGCCTGCAATTACAAGGTCTATTGAGGCAGAAAGAGTAAAATCGGCAAGCCCTTCGATGTCGTCGGCCTTTATGGGCACGTTTTCACCCAAGAAAGCCGTGCCTCCGTTTCCGGGAGCTATAAAAAGTTTACCGAGAGAAGGAGATTCTTTTAGCTTTAAGGCTATTGCATGTTCCCTTCCGCCTGATCCGACAAGCAGTATGTTCATCTTTTCCTCCATAAGTAAGGTACTGATGTTTTGTTCAAGTATATCAAAATAGGGAGGGAGGGACAAGGGGAGGGAGATTTATAATTTTTTGTACTTTCCTTCTCCTAAAAATTTGATAAATCCCTTGTCTCTTAAATATTGGAGTTGTTGTCTTATCTTGTCTTTGATAAAATTATTTTCAGGATGTTTTAATTTCAACTCATTTTCAAAGGCGTATATTTGGTTTAAAGAAAACTCTTCTGCGCTTATTTTTTCTATACAAGCTATGATATCAAGCAGCCAGCCTCGCGATTCAATATTGGTCTTTTTTAGGGATTTTATTTTTGCATATTTGTTTATTATTTCTTTCGGATCTGTTTCGATTTTGTCTTTTATTATAAATAATTTTCCTGCATCAGGAATTCTCGAAATATCTATATTGCATCCTACCCATCCGGCTCGTTTTGCCGTATTTGATAGAGGTTTTCTCTTTAAAATAATAGATGGAGTAAAAAAATGATTTGGTATCAAAATGAAATTTGATACCTCGTAGTCCTTATAGGTTAGAAAAAGAAAGTTAGGATTTTTTGAAGATGTAATTCTTTCAATCATTGTTTTATAGGCACCATCCATAATTATATTCGGTAATTTTCCGGAGATGCTTTTTTTACTTTTTAGCTCAAAATCCGATTTACAGTTTTTACAGAAAAAATCTCCTGCCGGATAGTTATTTGGATATGCCTCAATTTTAAATTTACCGCAAATCGGGCAATTAAAGTTTTTTAGTACCCAATCCTCGGTTAAAACTCTCACTATCTGAGATTTATTGTGGTATTTTTTTATTAAAGAAATATCAAATTGGTACATTATAATCATCCCAAATAATTTTCTACTAATCAAGTAATTTTTAATTTAATCCTTATCAAAAATATCCTTTACGGTTTCTTTTTGAGCCTTTTCTTTTGCCTTTTCGTAGTCGCCTTTAAAAATAAATAAAATGGAACCTAAGTCAAAACCTATATCACAAAAGAAAAAAGGTTTATTATCGGTGTATCTAAATCCTGTCCTTGTACTTAAAAGTTTTGATTTTAAAGGATATTTTCTTCCTGCAAACGGATATATTTCTTTTGTAATTGCAAACTCCAAGCCTGCATTTATTTGAAACCTTGAGATTATGACAGGATCGGCGGCATGAATACTCGTAAAAAGATTTAGTTCAAAAGTATCGGATATAAAATTTAAAGTATTGAAGCTTAATTCTGCATTTATAAAAGACATAATAAATAGTCCGTGTTTTAAAAAAGCTAATCTTTGGTCGGCAGCACTGTTGATGGTTTCTATTTCTTTATTGCTGGCTTTTATATCCATATAAAAAGGACTCAAGGATAAATTAAATCCCGAATCCAAGTCTTTAAAATAAAACTTAAATGCGGAAATATTTATGTCTCCTGCAGCCTTAGGTTTTTGTGCTTGGAAGATGCCTCCAAGTTTTGCATCTCCCAAGGACCAATAAGAATTGAGGTCAAACCCATAAACGTAGAAGGATAGTACCGCTAAAAATAAAACGAAGACCATTTTTTTTAGATAATTTCTAAATGGAATCATCTTTCTTTCTCCAAAGGTAAACTATTTTATTATAATTTCACTTGTACATGGTACTTGATTAATAATAGTATTCCTTACAGGACAACGAAGTTCAATATATTCTATAAACTTTTTGATCTCTTCTTCCGTATTATCTGAGAATACGGTAACTTTAGTATGAATGCTTTTAAAAATCAAGGGTAGGCAATTATTTACTTTTTCCAGTGCTCCTATATCACCTTCTATTTCAAAAACTATATCTTTAAGATTAATACCGAATTGTTCAGCAAAAATCCAAGCATTTATACATTTGCATGCTCCGAGAGATGATAGAAGTGCTTCAACAGGATTCATGGCTAAGTCCGTTCCTCCCGCTTTTATTGGTTCATCCAGCAGCATAGTGTGATTGCCTGATTCGCATTTCATTCTGAATTTTTCCTCTCTTCTTACTTTCGCTTTAAATGTTGACATAAAACCTCCATAAATATAAATATTTAATCAGGATAAAAACAGGCGCATAAATGATCATTGGCCAGTGTTTTTAATTCCGGAATTTCCTCTCTGCATCTTTGAGTAACTTTTGGACATCGTGTATTAAAGCAACATCCTTTTGGCGGATCATATGGATTGGGAATATCCCCTTTTAAAATAATTCTATTTTTTCTAACTTCCATACTTGCAATAGGAACAGCAGATAAAAGAGCTTTAGTATATGGGTGAAAAGCATTTTTAAATAATTCGTCTCGTTCTGCCAATTCAATAACATTTCCAAGATACATAACTGCTATTCTATCACTTATATGATTTACTACACTTAAATCATGAGATATGAAAATATATGTTAATCCCTTTTCTTCTTTAAGTTTTTTCATTAAATTTAAAACCTGAGCTCTGACTGAAACATCTAATGCCGAAACAGGTTCGTCACAAATCACCAGTTCAGGATTCATTATTAAAGAGCGGGCAATTACAATTCTTTGCCTCTGGCCTCCTGAAAATTCATGAGGGAATCGATTTAAATATTGTGCCCGAAGGCCTACTTCTTCTAGAATTTCTATAACTTTATTTCGTCTGTATTTTTTATCCCCATCCTTAAAAACATTTAGGGGGGCTGTAATAATATCACCGACAGTCATTCGCGGATTCAGTGAGCTGTATACATCTTGAAATATAATTTGCATTTTTTTTCTCAACTCAAACATCTGTTTATTATTATATTTTAAAATATCATCGCCCCTATATAATATTTTTCCGCTTGTTGCAGGTAGTAAACGCAGTATTGTTCTACCTAATGTACTTTTGCCGCAACCTGATTCTCCAACCAAACCAAGTACTTCTTTGGGTCTGACTTTTATGTTTACATTGTTTACAGCCTTTACTGATTTAGGTTTCCAATTAAAAAGGCTCCTTGATTCAGAGAAGTGTTTATTTAAATTTACTGTTTCCAGCAGGTATTCAGAGCTCATTTTTATCCTCTTTTAAATTGCTGTACAAAAAACATTTTACCCAACCATCTTCAAGATTATATTCTTTAGGCTCTCTGTTTTTACAGATTTCCATTCTATTTTTACATCTCGGGTAAAATCGGCATCCTTTAGGCATATTCCCCGGTGTTGGCACAATCCCTTCAATTGACGGCAAAAAATCAATATGTTTGTCCACAGGAGGTATTGATTTTAGCAATCCCATGGTATAAGGATGTTTTGGGCAGTTAAAAACTTTTTCCACAGTATTATATTCAACTGCATGTCCCGCATACAATACAAGCACCTTATCAGCCATTTCTGCTACAACACCAAGATCATGTGTAATAAAAACAATGGCTGTTCCTCTTTCTTTTCTTAGTGTTCTCATCAAATCAAGTATTTGAGCTTGTATAGTAACATCTAGAGCCGTAGTCGGTTCATCAGCAATCAAAAGTTTTGGCTGACAGGCTAAGGCCATTGCAATCATTACCCTTTGGCGCATACCTCCGGACAATTGATGCGGATATTCATCTAATCTTTTTTCCGGATTTGGAATCCCCACATCTTTTAACATTTTGAGAGCCTCAGTCCTGGCAGCCTTTCTTTTCATTCCCTTATGTATTATATATGGTTCTATTAACTGTGACGCAACAGTTTTTGTTGGATTTAGTGAGGACATAGGATCTTGAAAAATCATGGAAATATTATTTCCTCTGACTTCACACATTTCATCTTCGGTGAGAGCTGTCAGCTCTTGTCCGTCCATGATAATATGCCCTCCTGATATTTCCCCGTTGATTGATAATAATTGTAAAATCGACATTGCGATAGTACTTTTCCCGCATCCGGATTCCCCAACAACACAAAGGATTTCCCCATTTTGAACATCGAATGAAACTCTATCAACAATTGTAGTATATCCTGTTTTTCCTGCAAATCTTACAGTTAATTCTTTTACGGATAAAAGTTTTGGCATTTGTTTCCTTTTGTTGAAGTAACAGACTTTTTAAGTCTGTTACTTCATAATATTATTTTACTTTCCACGTCCAAATTTTCCAGTTAAGATTGGAAAAGTCTTCAATGATAACATTATCCAGTTTTGGATTATAACCTACCAGACTATTTTTTGTAAACAAATAAGCAATAGCGGACTCATCTTTAACAGCTTCTTGATACTTATCGAAAATAATCTTTCTTTCATTAAAATCAAGCTTATCATTTCCTTCATCAATTAAATCGCTGAGCCTTGTGTCCTTAATATGTGAAAAGTTTACTGCACTATCTGTCGCAATCATTTCCCGGCTTTCTCCGGGGTCCATTGATCCTCCGGATCCTATTGTTCCAAAATCATGACTACCTTTTCTCATGTCAGCCATTAGTTTTGAAAAGTCCGCTTGAATGATTTCTACTTTTAAACCAATTGCTTCTAAGTCCTGAATAATTAAAGCAGCTAACCGTTGATTATCTCCTCCCGCTGAAGTATAGAATTTTAATGTTGTATCAAACGGAAAATTTTCTTGGATCAAAATTTGCTTTGCTTTTTCTTTATCAAACCAAATACTTACCTTTTCGTTGTAATATGGACTAAGAGGTGAAATAGGTGTTACAATCGGCACAGCTTGTCCCTGATAAAGAGAATTAACATATATTCCTCTGTTTAGAGCCATATTTATTGCTTGCCGTACAGGTTTTGTCATATATGGCTTTTGGATGTTGATAATGAGCATAGTATAGTTTGTTGTGGGAACTGACGTGGTGTTGATGTTTTTATCTTCTACGGCTGCACTCCAATCTTGTAATGGAATAGAACCTAATACATTTATATCTACATCTTTACTCATCAAGTTAGCCAGTAAACTTGTAGTATCTACAACTCTTATAACCAAACGTTCAATATCAGGCGTTCCTTGGAAGTAGTTTTCATTTCTGACTAACTCCATTCTTTCTCCGCTGATTTCGCTTTCATATTTAAATGGCCCTGTTCCTATTGCTTTCGCCCATAATTCAGGTGCATTTATTTCTTGCGGGGTTTTCCCTTCAAAAATGTGTTTTGGAATAATAAATACTGTATCTAAGTCATTCATAACACTTCCGAAATACATGGGCTTTTTAAATTCAAATGTAACTTCATAATCACTATTTGCAAATACTGCTATGGATTTATCCGAAATTTGAACACCTGATGAATCAACTCCTTTAATGTATTGCAAATGATATCGGCTCAGTGCATCGACTTCAGAGTTAGAATACATTTGGAAACTGAAAACAACATCTGCGGCAGTAAAGGGTGTTCCATCGTGCCACTTTACATTTTCTTGCAACTTAAAAGTTATTGCAGAACTGTCTGCATTCAATTTCCAACTTTTTGCCAATCGAGGTTCATAATCACCATTTGCCTTTGACATAAACAATCTATCATAGATTTGATCATAAACAAATCTACTGTAATTGCTGTTTGTATTAAGCGGCATCATTGAATCCCATGGCTTTGCAATAGCTACAGAAACAATTTTTTTTGTCTGTACATCTGCAGTTTCAGAGTTTCCGCATGCAGATAAAATAATTGCGATTATGAATAACGCAACATACATAATCCATCTCATTTTCTTGATTTCTTTTTTCATTTTGAAACCTTCCTTTTTATTTTACTTGGATCTTTAAACGCGGATCCAAAGCGTCCCTAATTCCATCTCCAAAGAAATTGATACTTAGTACTGTAAGTACAATGCATAATCCAGGAGGAAGCCATACCCAATAATATCTTGATAAGACAGTAATAGATTGAGCATCATATAGCATATTACCCCAACTTGCTTTTGGCGGCTGAACACCCATCCCAAGAAAACTCAAGGCTGATTCACTTAAAATTGCTCTTGCAACATTAAATGTAACTGTTATTAAAATTGGAGGAAAAGCATTTGGTAAAATATATTTTAAAATAATTGAAAAATTTGAAGTGCCTATTGATCTTGCCGCTTCAATATACTCCTTTTCCTTTATACTAAGCACATTTGCATATATTAATCGGGCAAATACTGTCCACTGCAAAACTCCTAATACAATGGTAACAGACCATATTGACGGACCTATTACAGATACTAATACTAAAATTAAAATTATTGAAGGAAAGGATAAAAATATATCTCCCAATCTCATGATAAATACTTCCCAGATTTTTTTATAGTAGCCTGCAATTAATCCTAAAGGAACTCCTATGCTAAGAGATATTAATGTCGATACAACTCCGACCATAAGTGATGTACGGCCTCCATATATTAATCTTGCAAATAAATCTCTTCCTATGGCATCAGTACCAAGGATATGTGAACTTGTCGGCGCAGAATTAAATGCAGCCGGATCTGATGTGTATGGATCTAATTTTAAAATAAAAGGTAAAATAATTACTAAAAGAGATAGAAGTAAAAAAATATTAAACCGGCCATTGCTAATTTATTATTTAATAATTTTTCCATAACTTCATTAAAATAAGTGTTCTTTTTTTCTTCAGATATATTTTCTGAAAAATATGTTTTGTCTTCTGTTATATTGTTTTCCATAATGTACGCCTACTTATATGAAATTCTAGGATCAACTAATCCATAAGCCAGATCTGTTATTAAATTCGCAATTAATACGGCAATAGATATATTTACTGTAATACCCATAATTACAGGGTAATCTTTAGCATTAATGGCTTGAACCATTAAAGTTCCTATTCCCGGCCATCCAAACACTTGTTCTGTAACCACTGCACCTCCAACCAATGAAGGAATTGACATACCTACTACAGTTATAATAGGTATAAGTGAATTTTTAAGCGCATGTGTATAATAAACTTGATTTCTTTTTAGGCCTTTTGCTCTTGCTGTAGTGATATAATCTTCTTGCAATACTTCAAGCATACTGCCCCTCATGTAACGCATCCAGCTGCCTATTTGTTGAAATGATAGAACCAAAGTTGGTAAAATCATGTGTTTTAATAGCATAAGAGCAGTTTTCTTTCCGCTTGCATCAAACAAGCCTCCTGATGGAAGAAGTCTTAATTTAATTGCACAAAAATATATTAATATTAGCCCCATAAAAAAATTAGGTGTAGCTACTAGAATAAATGAAAATGCGCTGCTGGCGTGGTCTCTAAAACTATTAGGTTTAGATGCAGAGAATATTCCTAACGGAATTGAAATCAATAAGGAGAGAAGCAGTGAAGATCCAGCCAATAAAGCTGTAATACCCATTCTTTCAAAAATCATTTGTGTTACGGGTCTTTGTGATTGAAACGAAAATCCGAGATCCATATTAAAAAATTTTTTAACCATATAAAGTATTGAATGAATATAGATTGATCCAGCCCAAGAGAATTTCTTTTTCTTTCAAGCTCCATTACCGTTATTCTTGGATCAGCTAAGTATGCATCAAGCGGACTTCCAGCCATAGAAAGAATTAAATATGTAAAGAAAGTTATGCCCAAAAAAGTGGGGACGGCTATGAGTAATCTTTTAATTACATATTTAAATTTCATATTTTGCCTTCTATAAAAAATATTAAAAAGTGCTAAGTTTATAAAATTTTTATTTTGAAACTTACTTTTGTTTATACTAACTGTATTTTTATATTTTGTCAATACTACTAATGATTTTTCAAATTCACAAAATTCCCGTTTATTTTATAATGGGGAGCCTTCAAAAACATCAGTTTTTAAATTTAGTTTGCCCTATTCCTGCCTCTTGACTACATAAATATTTTTTTATATATATTTAATCTGCCGTTTTTTAGGAGAGAGTATGCTTAACATAAATAATAACACATCTAATATTAAAAGAGAAATTCTTGTACGCATTGCCAAGCTCCAGCTTGAAGGCAAGCTTGAAGAAGGAGTTCACTATATTCCGAGGGAAATGGTGCCGCGAAACAGTACACCTATAAGATGCTGTATTTTTCATGATAGAGAAATAATGAGGCATAGGGTAATTGCAAGGCTCGGCTGTTCTTTGGAAAATTATGATGAAGAAAAGACCTTGGCTCAATTTGCAAAAGAAGCTTTAGAAAGAAAAAAACCGACATGGCCAATGCTCACCGTTTTGGATGAGGCCTGTAATGCCTGCGTAAAAAGTAAATATATGATTACAAATGCTTGTCAAGCCTGTGTTGCCCGTCCCTGCATGATGAACTGCCCTAAAACCGCTATAGCGATTTCGGGAGGAAGAGCCCGTATTGATGAAGAAAAATGTATAAACTGCGGTATCTGTTTAAAAAACTGCCCCTACCATGCCGTTATAAAAATTCCCGTTCCGTGTGAAGAGTCCTGTCCGGTGGGCGCTATCTCAAAAGACGAAAACGGTAAAGAAAGAATCGATTACCATAAATGTATCTTTTGCGGAAACTGCATGAGGGAATGTCCTTTCGGAGCCATGATGGATAAGGGACAGATTGTGGATGTAATAAAGCATTTAATGAGCGGAAAAAAGGTTTCTGCCCTCTATGCTCCTGCGGTTGCAGCCCAGTTTAAGGCTGTTTCGGGACAGCTTGAGTCTGCCTTAAAAAAAGCCGGCTTCGATAAGGTCTGGGAGGTAGCTATAGGTGCGGACATAACAGCTGACCGTGAAGCTTCCGAGTTTGAAGAGAGAATGGAACACGGCCATATCTTAATGACTACATCCTGCTGTCCTGCCTATGTCAGGGCAGTAAAAAAACATGTTCCGGCACTTGTTCCCTGTATTTCGGATACAAGAAGCCCGATGCACTATACGGCTGAGTTGGCAAAAAAAGAAGACCCTGGCTGTGTTACCGTATTTATAGGCCCATGTCTTGCAAAGAGGAGGGAGGGCTTGGAAGACGAGTTTGTAGACTATGTTTTGTCTATAGAAGAATTGGGAGCCTTGCTTACTGCCAAAGAAATAGATATTTCTAAGGAAGATGCCTTGCCCGGAAAAATTACGCCTACCTCTTCGGGAAGGGGATTTGCTGCCTCAGGCGGAGTTGCCGAGGCTGTAAGAGTACGCCTTAAAAAACCTGAAAACCTTCGCCCCGTGCTTATAAACGGCCTTAATAAGGAAGGAATGAAGCAGCTTGCCTCTTATGGTAAAATTCAAAGCGGAGAGATCCCTCATGATTCGTCCACGCCCAACCTTGTAGAAGTTATGTCATGTGAAGGCGGTTGTATAGGCGGTCCTTCGGTTATCACAAACCCAAAACTTGCCGCAAGCCAACTAAAAAAATATGCGGAAGAAGGACTTTCTTATTCAAGTAAAAAAGGCTTAACATAGATTTTCTCCGCAGCTTTTGATTGCAGATTTTATATTTTTTTGATATAATATGAGCATGAGTACAATTAGAAAAATGCCCATAGGCGTTCAAAGTTTTGAAGTTATACGAAAAGAAAATTTTGTCTATGTAGATAAGACAGAGCTTATTTGTAAATTAGTAAATGAAAGCCGTGTCCACTTTTTAAGCCGTCCGCGCCGCTTCGGGAAAAGCCTTTTGCTTTCTACACTAAAAGCCTACTTCCTAGGGCAAAAAGAACTTTTTAAAGGTTTGGCTATTGAAAAACTTGAAGAAGCTGAAAAAGGAAAGCGCGAAATCTGGCAGGAATATCCGGTACTCTATTTGGATTTTAACCTTTCAAAATACGAAACAAGAGAAGACTTGGAAAGCCTTTTAAATAATCATCTTTGCAGGTGGGAAGAACTTTACGGCAGTAAGGATTCCGAAAATACTCTTACCGAACGCTTTTTCGGAGTGATAAACCGCTCTTATGAAAAAACCGGCAGGCAGGCTGTCGTTCTTATCGATGAGTACGATAAGCCTCTCCTTCAAACTATGTGGAAGGATGAAGCCTTAAACGAAACCT
This sequence comes from Treponema putidum, assembly GCF_000755145.1. Lineage (GTDB taxonomy): Bacteria > Spirochaetota > Spirochaetia > Treponematales > Treponemataceae > Treponema_B > Treponema_B putidum. Next base: position 2,690,979 of record NZ_CP009228.1, on the reverse strand, counting down.
ACCGCACAATCCTCAAAGGCTTTTTTGGAGTTATTAAAAGTGCAGACCAATACCTCCGCTTCGCCTTTTTAACGGGGGTTACAAAATTCAGTAAGGTGAGTATCTTCAGCGATTTAAACAACTTACGTGATTTAAGCCTATTGTCGGATTATTCGGTTATCTGCGGTATCTCGCAAGAAGAGCTTGAAACCGATTTTAAGCCTGAGATTGCAGCCCTCGCAGAAAATAATAGCTTGACTTATGAGGAAGCTCTTGCAAAGTTAAAGCAAAGATATGACGGCTACCTTTTTGCCAGAAAGGGAAAGGCTATGTATAATCCTTTCAGTCTTTTAAATGTTTTTGCTTCCCGAGAATTTTCAAGCTATTGGTTTGCAACCGGCACGCCGACATTTTTGGTAGAATACTTAAAGAAAGCTTATTACAATATCCCCGACCTTGACGGAAACGTAAAGATGAACGAGTCCGGCATGGAAACCTACCGAGCAGATGCAATAAATCCCTTGCCTATTCTTTTTCAATCGGGGTATTTAACGATTAAAGATTATAACGATTTTTCGAGGCTTTACCGCTTGGGCTTTCCGAATGATGAAGTGCGTTACGGCTTTTTGGATAACTTGCTTCCGGCTTATACTTCTATAAGAACCGATAAAACGGGAGTTTCGATTTGGGAATTCTACGAGCAGATAGAAGCCGGAGATGTAGACGGCTTTATGCAAAAGATGAAGGGGATAATTTCAGGAATACCCTACGACAACTTAACCGAAAAAGATTTAGCCTTGCGTGAACAAAACTATCAGACTGCGGTTTATCTTGTGTTCGCATTGATAAATCAGTTTGTGCATACGGAAGTTCATTGTGCAACGGGAAGGGCTGACTGCATTGTTGAATTTAAAGATAAGGTTTATATATTTGAATTTAAACTTACTTCAAACGAAACGGCAGAAGATGCCGTAAAACAAATCAAAGAGAAAGGCTACAAAGACAAGTATTCCGGAAGCGGTAAAAAAATTATAGCAATCGGTTCAAGTTTTGATGAAGAAAAAAGGACTATTGCAGACTGGCGGGTTGAATCTTGGTAAATTTTGTATAGGTCGTTTATTTGTCAGCTCTGCCTATAATACTTTTTCATATAATTCATAATTGCCGATATGAGTAAAGCCTAAATCCTGTAAAATACAATGCTCATTTTTATCGGCAAAAAAATATAAGTGTGAAATCTTTATTTCTTTTGCTTTGTTTAATGCTTTGATTGTTAAGTTTTTAAAAATAACCGGATTAAATTTTTTATCTACATAATCTATGCCGAATATTTCCATAAAATCATTTATGCAGATAAAATAAATATTTCCGGTAAGTTTTTGATTTTGATAATAAAGATAAATATACCACCTGTGTTTTTCATTTGGATTTATAATTGCATCATATAACCTTTCAGAATTCCAGTACATATTATCATAATTATCATGAAGTTTTTTAAACTCATTAAAATTATCTTTGCTTACAGGAACAATATTTTTATCTTCTTCTTTTGTTATATAGTCTTTAAGCTTTAAAATATTTACATAGCTTTTTTCGATACAATTAAATTCGCATTTTTTTAAATAAGATATTGCTGAATAATTTATTTCAGGAAATCCGAAATGAATCTTATACCCCTTATATTTCGGAATTATATACTTTATAAACTCATCAAAAGCAATTTCAAAATGATGTTGAATATTAAAAGCTTCAAAGGCTATGAGTTTATCGTTTTCTAAAACATAATAATGAATCCAGCCGGCAATTTCTTTTTCATATTTAAAAAGTAAGATTTGATGAGTCTTATCGTTTATTCCGCGTTTTGCATGTAAGATAAAATCTTTTTTTGTTTTTATCCCATCGGTGTAAGTTGGGTATGAAGAAATTTTTTGATCCAAGGCCAGAGAATAAGCAAAGTCAGAATATTTATCAAAATCTTTTTTATCGAGATGTTCTAACATTTTTCATACACGGCCCTTTCACCGCCGATCAATTTGGGGCGGCTTTTTAGGGCTGTGAGCCTCGCCGAGCCTATGTACTTGGTTTTAAGCCTTACGGGTACTTGCACAAATTTTACATGCATTCCGATTTCGGTGTCTCCTATGTCTATGCCGGCATGGGCCCTTACATGTTCTATCATAACCGGAGACTTAAAAAGATTGTAGGCGGCGAGGGAAGCGGCTCCTCCTGCGTGGAGGGCGGGAACTACGGACACCTCTTCAAAGCCGTATTTTTCTTGAGATTCCTTTTCGATAACGAGGGCTCGGTTTATGTGTTCGCAGCCTTGAACCGCCAAAAAGATTCCCTTAGGTTCAAGGACTGAAAGCAGGGCGGAGACTATTGTTCTTCCGACTTCTTCATTTGATGCCTTACCGATTACTCCTCCCGAAACCTCGCTGGTGCTGCAGCCCAGAACAAGTATATCTCCGGCTTTTAAAGAGGCCGCTTCAAGAAGCTCATTTAAAGCGGCTATAGTTTCTACTTTTATTTTTTCTAAATCGATTCCGCTCATATTTCCTCGCCCTTAAAGTACCTTCGTTAAAGTTTTAATTCTGTCTTTCCGCAGGTTTTTCCTATCTCGTAAATTGAAGCACCTTCCATTTCCTTTTCAAAGGCTGAACGGTTTTCTTCTTTTATTTCTACAAGAAGACAGCCTGTGGTTTCCCCAAAGAGGCTTGCAATCTTTGAAGCTCCCAGCCTTGTGTGGAAGTCTTCTTTTAACTCGGCTCCTATTCCGCTTAAACACATTTCGTAGAGGGCGGCAGCAAGGCCTCCTTCGCTTAGGTCGTGGCATGAAAGCACCAAGCCCTTCATTATATTGGAGTGAAGTTTTTTATAAAGCTCAGCCGCTTCTTTTTTAAAGGGAGGAACGGCATCGCTTTCTCCTGAAGGAATGCCGAAAAGTTCTGCAAAGACCGAGCCGCCGAAAGAAAATTGAGGTTTACCTACGAGGTAAATAGCCGAACCTTCTTTTTTAAAGTCCGAGCCCGGAACCTTTCCGATGTCGGGAACTATTCCCATCGCAGAGATTAAAAGTGACGGCGGAATGGAAACTCTTTTTCCTTCCGAGCTTAGGTATTCGTTATTAAAGGAATCCTTCCCCGAAATAAAGGGAGTTTTAAAGACAAGGGCTGTGTCATAGCAAGAACGTGCCATCTCTATCAGAGCCCACATGGTTTCCGGACGGTTGGGATCTCCCAAGCAAAAGTTATCGAGGATGGCTGTTTTTTCGGGATCTGCTCCGGCTGCAACGGCGTTTCGGACAGCTTCGTCTATTGCACTTGCTGCGGCTGCATAAGGATCCAAAAGCCCCTGCCTCGGATTTAAGGCATTTGAGATAGCAACGGCTTTTTTTCCTTCCGTTTCCATAGGCTTTATAACGGCTGCGTCCTGAGGCACATTCCCTTCAGGTCCGTCATAGGGGCGTAGAATTGTTCCGCCTTGAACTTCATGGTCGTAAAGCCTTACTATGTCTTCTTTTGAATTTACGGCATGATGATTTATCACAGCCTTTAGAGCCTCATTCAGATCGAGTTCCTTATATTCCGGATATTTTATAAAAGGTTTTCCATCTTTTGGAGGAGCCGCTTTTAGTTTTCTCTGCGGCGGGCCCGAATGTAAAAAGCCGCATGAAAGATTTATTATTTCCTTTTCGCCGAAGCGTACCCTTAAAACGGCATCTCCTGTAAAACGGCCGAGGTTTGTCAATTCCACATCATTGGCATCGCAGAGCTTTTGTAAGGCATCGAGTTTGTCATTGGGAACGGCGATAACCATTCTTTCTTGTGCCTCCGAAAGCCAGAGCTCCCATGGGGCAAGGCCCTGATATTTTACGGGGATTTTTGCGAGGTCTACATCGCAGCCGAGGGCCGAAGCCATTTCGCCTACGGCAGAAGAATAACCTCCCGCTCCGCAGTCGGTAATTGCAGAATAAAGACCTTGGTCGCGGGCATCTATAAGAACTTCCGCTACCTTTTTTTGAATTATAGGTTCTCCAATTTGAACCGATGAGCCTGCAACATCACCGGTGCTTGCATCCATTACCATCGAAGAAAATGTAGCTCCTCTAAGGCCGTCCCGTCCCGTTTTTCCGCCTAAAGAAATAATATGATCTCCGGCCGAGGGCTTTGTGCGGTGCTTGCCTCTGGGGGCAATACCTGCACATCCGCAGTAGACTAAAGGATTTGAAGCATAGGCCTCGTGGTAGTGAACGCCTCCGTTTACGGTCGGAATGCCCATCTTGTTTCCGTAGTCCTTAACTCCTTCTATAACGCCTGAGATTATGCGTTTAGGATGAAGGGTTCCCTTGGGAACATTTTCTGCCGGAGTGTCGGGATGGCCGAAGCAAAGGACATCGGTTACGGCAAAGGGACGGGCTGAAACGCCCATAACGTCTCTGATAACACCTCCGACTCCGGTATTGGCTCCTCCGAAGGGCTCAATGGCGGAAGGATGGTTATGAGTTTCCGCCTTAAAGGAAACTTCGTATTTTTCGTCAAATTCGATAATTCCGGCATTGTCCACAAAGGCAGATAGAACCCAAGGAGCATTGATGTCATCGGTGGCCTTTTTGATATAGGTTTTAATTATGCTGTTTACACAAAGACCGGGATAGGCCTTTTTTTGCTCCTCAGTGAGAGAAGAGCCGTCAATGTCTATTTTTGCCTTAAAAGTTTTATGAACGCAGTGCTCGCTCCAAGTTTGGGCTATCATTTCAAATTCCGCATCGGTACAAGATCGCTTTTCTTCCTTATAATATTCCCTGATAGCTCTCATCTCATAAATATCCAAAGCAGCCCGTCTTTCGTTTGAAAGGGCTAAAAGTTCATCATCGCTCATGGATGCTATGTCTATTATTTCAACGCTCGTATTAGGCTCATTTTTTCCGTCATGTTCGTGAGTCCATGAAGGTTCTACAAAGCCTATTTTATACTGTTCTATAACGTCATTGCATAAAAGGCTTTTTGCAATCTTTTCTATTTCGGCTTGGCTCAGTTCGCCCTGAATATCGTAGGCTTTTCCGCTGGTAATTTCTTCAACGCCGAGAATACCGAGTTCTTTGACTGCCCTCAAGGCCTCGCGTGAAGATGAGTCCGTAACTCCCGGCTTTAAGGCTGTTTCAATATGGAAAATATTTTTTTTATCTTCTATTGTAAAGCCTTCGGTTTGGCTGTACTCATAAAGCTCATCGCAAAACAAGAAGTCGGCCAATATCTTCTTTTCTTCATTTGAAAGATTTCCGCGCACAAAATAAAGGGCTTCCGTATTTATTTCTTTAACGTTTTTAAAGCCGAGAATATGGGCCTGCTTTAAAAGCTCCTCATTTTTGGGTATTTGGAAGTGTAAGCCTTTCTTACTTTTAACACAAAATCGGTAAATATTCATAGACAACCTCTTAAGCTCCGATGGATTTTAGATAAGTATACTTGAACCGAGGGAAAAATTCAAGGGTAGGGATAAAGTGTTGGTTTTGAGCGGGTTTGCTTATTTATGAAGATAAAAACAGGTACGAAGGTTGCTTCAAAAACTACCTGCCTGTTGCTTATTTTTCTCGCCAACTTCGTACCAAAGCAAATTTTGTTTAGAAAGTTTTGTTCATTTTCAAAAATTTCAAGTACTATTCTATTTGTACCTCTGTCAATATTAGTCTATCTGCTCCTAACAAATACCATAATCCAAAAACACCTCCTCCAACGGCAAGAGGTATAGCTGCAACTGTTGCTATACCTAGAGCAATTCCTCCACCAACAGCTGACCCAACCCATGCTAGTGTTCCTGTCAAAGCTCCAGCTCTCATTTTATACACAGGCATAGTAAAAAATTTATGCAGCTAAATCATAAATTTCCTATCATTAAATAAGATATTTTCCCTTATTTAATTAACCACAAAGAAACTAGGATAATATATTCTTGTAAGACTTAGTAAAGGGAATATGCATATTTAGAATATCCATCAGTAACAAGCCATGATCCGTTTTCTGTAAATTTAATGTATTTTATGTCAAATGATTGATCATACCTTAAATATTTGTCTAAAGAATCTGGAATATTACCTTTTGATTGAAAACCATCATTTCCTACGATGATTAATCCTTGATTATTCATTGAAGCAGCATGTATAAAACCATATTTTTTTGATACTTCTTTCATAATATCTAGAATATAATCATCAGATGCAGAAAAATGATTATCTGTAATTACCATCCATTCACCATAATCATTGAAAGTAACACAGTTTATCCTATCTCCTTTTTTTAGATATTCGCTAATTTCATCATGCATACTTTGTGGACATCCTTCTCCATAAAGTTTGTCACCAACACAATACCATGAACCTTTTTCGGTTAAGCAAATATCATCTATAACCCTTCCAGCATTAAGTTCATTCTGCAAATACTCTGCCAATGATCGTGGAATACCTGACCATGCTGCATACTTTCTTCCTGACAATACAACATATCCATAAGTATCAGTTATTGCTCCACTTTTACATGATGATTCTTTTGAAAGATATTCATGGATATAATCAGAATCAGAACTCTGTGAGAAAATTGAAAAACTTACAAATAAAGAAATAATAAAAAATAGAACTGTTTTTTTCATATTATTTGTCCTCCAAATACTGTTTAACATAACACTTTAAATGAGCTCCTTCATTTACATATTTAGAAGATGAACTCAAAACTGAATTTACAGCTTTAAGCACTTTTTCAACAAGAATCTCCTTATTTTTCAATACAGAAGAATCATACTCAATTGCAGCGTCAATCAACGCTTCAGCAGCAATCAACCCTTTACTCATAAAATCCTCCTATGATTTTATTTTTTTCCGAAGAGATATCAAATTGGTTCCGCACAAGTTTTTCTTCAAGAGAATAACTCGTCAACCTAACATATCTTCGATTATAAAAATTTGTGTAATTAAAAAGTTGGTAAAAGAATATAGTAATACCATATATTTTAAATTCTTCTTGTCTTATTTGCAGTTTAATTATTTTGCAAATAGAATTCTTTATGTGAGAACAAAAATAAAATAAAAATCTACCGATTAGAGATATTAGAATTAATAGAGAAAATGGGGGGGGGTAAACTTAGGCTAACATTTTTATCGGTATTTTTCAGCATCAAATTTGAGCTTTGAGAAAAATCAAATTGTAAGCCGCTTAAAATCAGTTTTACCATAAGGGTATACTAGTATATAAACGATTATTTGTCAAGTCTTGAATTTGAGAATTTTTGGGTGAGAAAATAATCTTGACGGAATGTGTAATAATTGTGTATACTTCTAATATGAACGAATGCAGGCGATAAAAGCATTAGAAAAAGCAGGGTATTTTTTAAAACGGCATGGAGCAAATCACGATATATATTATAACACCGAGTTAAGATGTTCTATTCCGCTTAAAAGACATAGTTTTGATAAAAATGACTTGCGGTACATTCAAAAAGAGATTGAATATGGAGCTAAAAAATGAAATATGTTTATACTGCTATTTTTACGGAAGAAAAGGATAAGGTGTATGCACGGGTACCTGACCTTAAAGGCTGCATAACAACCGGTAAAAACTTACAGGATGCAATAAAGCAAATGGAGGATGCAATGTCAGCTTGGCTTTGTGTTGCAGAAGATGAAGGCTTTGATATTCCTAATGCGACACCTCAACAGAAAATTATACATACTCAAAATGATACACTTTCTATTATCAAAGCTGATACAAAAAAATATCAAGCTATGACATATTCTAGGGCTGTGCGAAAAAATGTATCGCTTCCCGCATGGCTTGCAGAAGCTGCCGAAACTGCCAATCTTAATTTTTCGCAAGAATTGCAAAATGCTCTTAAAGCAAAATTGAAGATTGGGGTGTAGTAGAAGAACGGCTAACATAAGCCTTAACCCTCCACCTTCATCCCCCTTAAAAGCTCCTTTACTTCCTTCGTAATTCGGTAGCTTTCGATGGCTTTTTGAATAGCCTTGTTGTGAGTGAAGGTATCAAGCTTTTTGTTTTCGATGTAGGGGAGGGTCGTTTTGTATTGCTTGATGAGGGCAAAGCTAAAATACCAAGCTATCATCATATTTACATAGTACTCATCGGATCTGATTTTTGAAACAAGCTCCAACATTTCAGGTTTAAAATATTCATCAAGATAATTCGATAATAAAAGACCTATAGCGTACCTAACGGTATAGGTGTGCTTTGATTTTATCCATATCAAAATTTTTTTGTAAATTTCTTCATGGTGCTTTTTAAATATCTTAGGAGAGAAGCTGTCGCAGGTTGCCCAGTTGTCGATATATGGTAAAAATTTTTCCGTTTCTTTTACCGCCTCATCAAAATCTTTTATGTTTTCAATAAAAAAGCCGTGCAGGTTGTTTTCTTCAAAATATTTGTGAGGCACTTCCTTCATAAAGGCCGAAACCTGTTCCGGTTCGGCTCTAAAAAAATCTTTTGCAAATTTACGCAAGACTGGAGTTCTGATTCCTATCATCGTATTTTCGTCAATATTGGGAATCAGCTTTTTATTAAAGTCCTTGTACTTTTTATCTTCAAAAGAAAAAAGTTTAGTTTGAATTAGTGTTTTTTTCATTACGGGCATTATACCGCTTTTTTAAATTTTTGTCGAGGCTAAGAGCGAGATAAGAGCGAGATAAGAACGGTTGGAAAAATTAAATTTAAGGTAAGACTCTAAAACATAGGTTTTTAGAGGTTCCATTTAAAATATGTTAAAACTATTGACAAACTATTGAAAGGGGTTTGACAATTTTTCTCTTTTGTCGTATTCTATCCTTATGTTTGTTTCAGTTGTTATAGACCCGGGAGGGAAGGAATCGGCTTCTCATCTCGCAGAAGTCCTAACGGCCAACGGCTTTGAAAGGGTTCAGCATGCCTGTTGGGAATCGGTAACAATCAATGATGAAGGCCTTGTTACCTTAAAGCAGGATATAGACCGCGTTACCGACTATTATGATATAGTCCGCCTTTACCAATACCCTATTCAAGAGGTGCTTGCCGTAACTACGCTTTATAAAAAAAAATGGAGGAGGGTGCTTGTCCGCCCGCCTGCAAAGTAATTGGAGAATTAAAACTTTTATGGAAGATTATAGATCGAATTTGGAAGACTTAAAAAACGATATTTATGATATTTGGGGGCGTCTTTGACTCTGATGCGGTAAAGGCGAAAATTGCAGAAAAGGAGGCTCTAACACTGGCTCCTGATTTTTGGAATGACAGTAAAAGGGCCGAAAAAATTATGGGAGAAATAAAGGCTCTCAAAAATAGAATTTATCCTTGGCAGGAGCTTATGGATGAGATTTCGGATTTGGAAGTTTTAATGGAGCTTTCTGAAGAATCTGAAAATGACGAGCTATCTAATGAAGTTGAAGAAACTTACAACTCTATTTATGAAAAATATAAAAAATTAAGCATATTGAGCTTACTTTCCGGAGAAGTCGATAAAAACGATGCTTATCTTACAGTCCACGCAGGGGCAGGCGGGACGGAGGCCTGCGATTGGGCCAGTATGCTTGTGCGCATGTATCTACGCTGGTGTGAATCGAGAGGTTTTAAAACAGAAACAATAGACCTTATTGAAGCCGAAGGCGGAATTAAATCTGCGACTTTTCAAATTTCAGGAGATTTTGCATTTGGTCTTTTAAAAAGTGAAACGGGGATTCATAGGCTGGTACGTATCAGCCCATTTGATTCCAACGGGAGGAGACATACATCTTTTACCTCAGTTTTTGTTTTTCCTGTTCTTGATGATACAATAGAGGTGGACATACGCCCTGAAGACTTGCGTATTGATACCTACCGTGCAGGAGGAGCCGGAGGCCAGCATGTAAACAAAACCGATTCGGCTGTGCGTATTACCCATATTCCTACCGGAATAGTTGTAGCCTGTCAAACACAGAGGAGCCAAATCAGCAACAAGGCCACCGCTATGAATGTTCTAAAATCAAGACTTTATAATTATTATGAAGAACAAAAAGAAAAAGAAAATATGAAATTTGCAGCCGAAAAAAAAGGCATATCATGGGGGAACCAGATAAGGTCTTATGTTTTTCAGCCTTATACAATGGTAAAGGACCACCGCACAAAATGTGAAACGGGAAATATTCAAGCAGTAATGGACGGCGGTATAGACGAATTTATAAACAGTTTTTTAAACACAAAAATCGAAGATATGAGCATTGATGAGGACGAAGCTCTATGATCTGCATTGTATGCAAGTCGGAATTTTTAGCATCTCAAATAAGAATGATATGCTGTTCTCATGTAAAAGAGGCTGTTAAGATATTACCTCAGGCATCTCTTATAAATACGTTAATAAATGAAAATGTCAGGCTTGTTTTTTTTGATGCAGGCCTTTTTACGGATACGGCTATTTTTAGACAAAGGAGCCCCGAGACCCAATTTGTTGCAGTTGCTTCCATCGGGGATGAAAATCTGGTTGAAAAATCCCTTATATGCGGAGCTGCGGATTTTTTACTGCGTCCCTTTACCGAAAAAGGAGTTATAAACTGCTTATGATTTTTTTTTCTAGGGTTAAAACTTCTTTTATATTATTTATACTTTTTTTTATGTCTTTTGATTTGTGTGCCCAAAAGAGTGAAAATCCCAATTCCGATTGGACTATTGCCGTTTCGGAATTTAAAACGGAAGACCTTCCGTCTTCTTATCAAAGTTATAAAACAATAGTGCCTGAAATGTTTTTAATTTATATGGACACAGGAGCAAAAAGAATAGTTCCATTTGAAGAAAAAAAAATGAGAGCTCTGATGGAAGTTTCAAATAAAAAACTTAGACTTATAAAAGAAAGAGCAAAACTTATCAAAGACAGGGATGACCTTTTTTTATCGGTTGAAGACAAAAAAACTAAAGACGAAAAAGAAAAAAAACTTAAAGAAGAAATTTTAAAAAAAGAAAAAGATATTTATGCTGCCGACATAGACATAAAAATAGAAGATACCCGTTTTTTTACTTCCGGTGATCCTAAAGCTATAAGTTTGTGGAAGCATGGAGAAACTTTATATAAAATACCGGAAAATTCTAATTTAGGTGAAAATTTAAAAAAAGAAAACATATCGGCCATTATTTACGGATCGGTAAAAGATATTTCAGGCTACATGGTAATAACCGCTTATTTGGATACAGGTCTTCCCGGAATGAAGGTTTACGAATTCTCAGGAGCAGGGAGATATGATGATGTTGAAACTGTTGTTGAAACTATTGCCCGCCAAATATACACAATTATACAAAATACAAAAGAAGTTAAAATATTTTTTGATGTAAGTCCTAAAAATGCAAAAGTTTATATTGACAGTAAATTGATAAATGATTTTTCAAAGCCCGTAATTTTGCGTGAAGGTGTTTATCAAGTAAGCGCTTCTGCGGAAAATTATGTTGAAGAAACAAAAAAAATAGAATTAAAAGATAAAGACTCATATACCTTGAAAATAAATTTAAAACAAGCTGAAACTTTAAAAATCGGTTTTAATCTAAAAAGTGCCGCGCCCGATTTATTTTTTAAATCCCGATATTCTATTAGGATACCTGGTATTATAGATTTGCCCAAAACAAAGTCTATTTTAGAGTTTGAAGAAAAAGGAGTTCATACCTTCGGCTTTTTTGAACCCTCTCCGGATATTCTTTTATCGAATAATGTTAGAAATATGATTATAAAATTAAACAAAAAAAACATAAAAGATTCCATTGAAACTCAAAGAAAAATATTGTATTGGTCTTTAGGCGCTTTTTACATAAGCCTGCCCATAACTATGATTTTAAAAGCAAGTTTAGATGACCAAATATATGCTTTTCAAAACCGTAAACTTCCCTATACACAGTCCGAGGTTGACCGTATAAACAGATTTGGAATGACTCAAAATGTTTTTCAAGGTATTACTATTGTTTTGGGTGTAAATTATTTTATTCAATTGATAATTTATCTTGTAAAAACGGATAAGGCATTACCAAGAAAAATAAAACCAGATTATGCCGAGCCTGTTTATTCTGAAGTTAAAACGGATAATGATGTTACCATTAATGCCGAGGAGAATAAAAATGAAAAATAAAAGTTTTGCCGACGGATTAAAAAAATTGTTCGGTTTATATAAGGGGCCTGATGAGACCTTTTTTGAAGAATTAACGGATACTTTAATCGAAGGTGATATTGGGCCAAAAACCGCTCTTGAAATTGAAAAGGCCTTACGGGAAATTTGTAAAAGAGAAAAACTTGTTTCTGAAGAAGATGTTTTAAATTCTCTTTACAAAATTTTATTACCCTATGTAAAGGTCTGTTCCTTAAATCCTGAAGCAGGCAAGGTTTCCATTTACCTTGTTTTAGGTGTAAACGGAGTTGGAAAGACAACATCTATAGGAAAGATGGCTCATTATTATAAAGAAAAATCCGGCATTCCTATTATTTTGGCTGCGGGAGATACCTTTAGGGCTGCTGCAATCGAACAGCTGAAATTTCACGGTGAAAAAAATGATGTGAGAGTTGTCGCTCATCAGCACGGGGGGGATCCGGGTGCAGTTATCTTTGATGCAGGAGATGCTATGGCTGCCTCAGGCGGAGGCCTTGTTCTTGCAGATACGGCAGGGCGGCTTCATAATAAGGAAAATCTGGTTAGGGAGCTTCAAAAAATAGACCGGATTGCAAAAACAAAGGCTTCTGAAGGCTGCTATAAAAAGATACTGGTATTGGATGCAACTACCGGTCAAAACGGTTTAAGGCAAGCCGAAGTTTTTCACGAAGCGATAGGAGTTGATGCCGTTTTTTTAACAAAGTATGACTCTACAGCAAAGGGCGGTGTTGCCGTTACTGTAGGAAAAGAGCTTAATCTTCCTATGGTTTTTGTAGGAACGGGTGAAAAATATGAAAATATATCGCCGTTTTCCGCCGAAAGCTATGTAAAGGAATTTATCGGAAAAATATAAATGAATTTTAAAAAAACGTTTTTTCCTTTTTTACTTGTTTTTTCTCTTTTTATTTTTGCAGACGGAACGGAAAATGCCGATGATGTTAAAAATAAAATTCCCGTAGAAAATGCTGAAGAAGATAAAACTAAATCCGAAGAAAAAAAAATTGCTGAAGAAGATGAAGCTAAAAAAGCTGAAGAAGAACCCGATAACGGATTTTACTCTATTCAAAGCTCAGGGCTTACAACCGGTTTCGGAGACCGATGGTTTTTTGAAGAACTTGATGACCACGGCAGGCCTCTTCTTTCCGTTCTATATGAAAAAGATAAGCTCATAGAAAAAAAAACATATACCTACAAAGAAGATTATCTTGATTCTTGCGATATTTTTTTATCGGATAAACTTATCAAAATAAAATATAATAAAAAAAGAATGGAAACGGAAAAAAACATTTATGATGCAGAAGGTAAAAACGAACTTGAAAAAAATATTTATACTTATAACGAAAACAATTTATTGATAGAGTCCTTTTTAAAAAAAGAAGGAACCGAATATATTTCAAAATATGAATACGGGTCTGAAAATAAAACAAAATCTAAAACCGACTTTGTGAACGGAAATAAAATTTCTTACACGGAATATATGACGGATAAAAAGATAGTTCATTTATTCGAATATGGAAAAGAAGTCGGTGTAATAGAGGAAGAAATATAAAATGAAAAAGAATAATTATGGATGGATTTTTTTTGTTTTAAATAGATTTAATTCAGCAGATACAAAGGGGCGCTCTTCCATCTCTACTCTTTTTTCTGTTTTGGGGATTGCCTTCGGCGTAATGGTCTTGACTGTTGTTTTATCCATAATGAACGGTCTCCAGATGGGATACATAGATACAATTTTACAAGTTAGTTCGGGGCATATAAGGTTGTACGGCGAAATAGATGACCTAAAAAAAGCCGAAAATTTAAAACTCCATAAGGCCTTTTTTGTGTTTCAAGAATCGCAAACTCTTATGCAGGGAAATTACGGTAAACAGCACGGTGTTTTAATCCGTTCAGTGGAAGAAGATATAATGCAAAAAGATAAAGAGCTTGCCGATGCGTTAAAAATGTCTTCAGGTTCCTTTAACATTTCAAAAGAAAATGCGGTAGTTTTAGGTTATGAATTAGCCCGCCAAATCGGGATAAAAGTAGGGGACAATGTAAATATCATAGCCGTTTCAGGCTCATCCGAAACAAGTCTTTTTCCTGAAAATCAAGACTTAATTGTTACAGGTATTTTTAAAACGGGATATTATGAGGTCGACTCTTCTTTTGCCTTTATGTCTTTAGAAAACGGAGAAAAGTTATTCGGAAAAGAATCGAAGCTCTATGCCTCCGTCAAATTACAAAACCAAAACAATGATGCCGCCTATATATCATCCTTAAATGCTTCCTCTCTTAATTTAAAAGCGGAATCATGGCGCTCTTATAATCATGCTTTTTTCGGAGCTCTTAGAATAGAAAAAAATATGATGATGCTTTTGGTCATTTTAATTTTTTTGGTTGTTTCAGTTAATATTTATAACGGAATGAGGCGCTCAATTTATGAGAGGAGAGAAGAAATTTCCGTTCTTGCTTCTCTTGGTGCTTACTCCAAACATATACAGGCCCTTTTTATTGCAAACGGTTTTACAATAGGTTTGATAGGTGCAAGTGCCGGTCTTTTATTGGGACTTTTGCTCTCGGTTCAAATAAATTCTATTTTTAATTTAATAGAAAATGCAGTAAATTCGATTTTGAATTTTGTGTCCGTATTGTTTCAAAATTCGTCCGATGCGGATTTTGCCGTTTTTAGTCCTGTCTATTTTTACATGGAGACCGTTCCGGTTAGAATATTTTTTAATGAAATTTTATTGATTTTTTTGTTCGGCATTTTTTCCTCATCCGCAGCGGCTATGATAGCTGCGAGACGGATATTAAAATTAAAGCCGGCGGAGGTATTACGCTATGAGTAGGGATATAGTTTTAATTTCAGGTTTAACCAAAATATTTTCTTCGGCAAGCGAAAAACTTGTAATATTCGATAAACTGAATTTTTCTATTGAAGAAGGGAAAAAGATTTCGATTACAGGTGAATCCGGTTCGGGTAAAAGTACCTTTTTAAATATACTGGGCGGTCTTGAATCGGCAGACAGCGGTGAGATTATTGCAGGTGCTTATAAAGTTCATTCCCTTGATGAAAAATCTCTTACCGAATATCGAAGCTCGTTTTTAGGTCTGGTTTTTCAATTTCATTATTTATTAAAGGATTTTACGGCTCTTGAAAACGTGATGCTTCCCGCCCTTATTGCAGGCAGATCAAAAAAAGAAATAAAAGAAAAGGCTCTCTCCCTTTTGGAGGATGTAAAATTAGCCGAACGCAAAAATCATTTTCCTTCTCAGCTGTCTGGAGGCGAAAGACAGAGAGTTGCCGTTGCCCGCTCCTTGATAAACAGCCCATCACTCATTCTTGCTGATGAACCCACGGGAAACTTAGACCCTGCAAATGCCGAGACTGTTCAAAACCTTTTATTTTCTGTAGTCGATAAACACAAAAAGACCTTGGTTCTTGTTACCCATGATCAAAATATCGCCTCAATGACGGATATTTCTTATAAACTTTATAAGGGTAGTTTGGAAGAAGTATGAAAAATTTAGTCTTTATAAAAATGGCATTTAGATTTTTAGGTATAGGTTCGGGAAAGACGGTTTCCAATGCCCGTAAAAGTTTATTCGGTGCCGTTTTAGGGATAGGCATAAGTATAGTTCCCCTTATTGTAGTTTTGGTTGTCTCTGACGGTATGATTCAAGGAATAACTTCCCGCACAATCGAGCTTGGAACGGGACATCTGCAAGCTATAGATATGAGGCCTATCGCAAGTTATAAAAATGCCGAAACCGAAAAAAATGTGCGCTCATTGATTCTTGATTTTAATAAAGATGACTTTGTTGAAAATGCTTGGATTGAAAGGCAGGGAAACGGTTTGGTTATCGGTAAAAACGGAAGAAGCGGAGGTACTATCCGTGCAGTAGAGCCTGAGTTTTTTACTCAAAATAGTAGAGCTTGTAATCTGATAAAGGTCATATCCGGTTCTCTCGAATTTGAAAATAATAAGTCTGCAATTTTGGGAACAGCCATAGCGGAAAAGCTCGGTTTAAAAGTAGGGGATACATGCAGAATCATAACCTTAAACAAAAACGAAAAAGGTAAAACAATTCCCCGCGTAAGTTCATTTAAAATTTCAGGCCTTATATCTTCAGGCTATCAAGAGCTGGATGCTCTATGGGTTTTTATTCCTTTGGAGGAGGGCTTGAAGATTATGCCGTTGACTTCTTCTTTGACATCAATAGTAGTTTCGACCAAGGACCCATTTGATGAAGATAAGATGCAGGCTCTTCAATTAAAATTAAGCTCGATATTACCCGAAACTTTTTCGATATATGCTTGGTCCGATTTAAACCGTTCTTCTTTTGTTTCTTTTAAGACCACAAAAAATATATTGATGTTTATAATGTTTTTGATTGTTTTAGTCGCTTCTGCCAATATTTCATCTGCTATTGTTATGCTTGTTATGGAAAGACGGCGGGAAATAGCCATACTCAAAGCTGCCGGAGCTCATCCTTCGTCTATAAGCCTTGCTTTTTTACTTGCCGGCCTTTTAACAAGTTTGGGCGGTATCATTTTGGGGATGCCCTTAGGGATTTTGACGGCCTTACATATAAACGAAATATTTGCCTATGTAGAAAAAATTTTAAACTATCTTCAAAATTTTTTTTATAGCTTCTTTAACGGAACAGGAAAGCCGCTTGAAATTCATCTTTTAGACCCTGCATATTATTTGGAATATATTCCTGTAAAATTAAACCTTTTTGATCTTTACATAATAGCCGTTTCTATGTTAATATTATCTGTAGTAGTTTGTTTGGTTCCTGCAGTAAGAGCAGGAAAAGAAAAGCCTATAGAAATTATGAGAAAGTTATGAGGATGTTATGATTTGCGATATATGTAAGTTAAATGAGGCTAAAGTTTCTGTGGAACAAGTTACAGACGGTGTTACTAAACATATTTATCTTTGTCTGAGCTGCTCGCGGCGTCTTGGGTTCGGTATGTTTTCTGAAAATATTGATATTTCTATAACCAAACTCTTGGAAAATAGCGATACAAGCATGTCCGAAGACAAAAAATATGCTCAATGCCCTGTTTGCGGTCAGTCTTTAAGCGATATAAAATCTAAGCAAAAAATAGGATGTGCCGAATGTTTTTCATTTTTTAGAGCCGAAATTTTGGAAATATTGGGACAAAAAAAGAAAAATCTAAGATATTTGGGACTTTTACAAGGTTCTTCAGATAATTCTTTTAAAGAAAAAAATTGCTGTGAAGAACTTCGCCAAAAGCTCAAGGAAGCCGTCGAAATTGAAGATTATGAAACGGCAGCCGCTTTGCGGGATGAGCTTAAAGCTTTGGAGAAGAAAAATGATCTCAAAGTATGACGGCTGGTATGCAGAAGGCGGTCCCGATACCGACGTTGCCCTATATAGCCGTTGCAATCTGGCACGCAATATATCGGGTTTTTTATTTCCTAATAAAATAGATACTGCAGATTCTTCTGATGTGATTTCGCTTGTTTTTTCTTTTTTTGATTCTTTAAAAGATGCCGCTTATTTTAAAAAATTAAAACTTAAATCCATAGGCCCTCTTTCCGTAAAATTGCTTGAAGAAAAAGGAGTCCTTTTTACGGATATGCCTGCAAAATCGGAAAAAGCTGTAATAATGCATGAAAACGGTTCTCTCTATGTAGGTTTAAATCTTGAAGATCATATAAATATATCTTCTTTTACCTCTGGATTGGATACTGAAGACGTATATGCAAGGTCTTCCTCCATAGAATTGGAAATGCAGAAAAAAATTATATTTTCAGAAGATAAAGAAATAGGTTTTTTATCTTCCGATATTACGGGAATAGGTACCGGCTTAAAATTTTCGGTTTTATGTTCTCTGCCCGGAATATTATATTCAAATTCCATAGCTTATGTTTTGGAACTAACGAAGAAAAATAATCTTAATGTTGCAGGCTATTTTTCTCCCAGCTCAAAAAATTCTATAGGAGCCCTTTTTTTGATTTCAACTGCCGTATCGACGGGAGATAATGAGGATACCCAAATTATGGACTTTATTTCGAGCTTAAATGAAATAATAAAAATGGAAAGAGATTTAAGACAAACTTTTTTAAATGAAAATACTTTAAAACTTGAAGATATGCTTAGGAGGTCTCTTGCCTTATCTCAAGCTGCAAAACTTATGGACTTTAAGGAAGCGGCGGATATAGTTTTTAAAATTAAATTGGGCTTAAATTTAGGCTTAATTACGGGTATTACTAATGAAGAATGTAATTCTATGGTTTTTAAAGCTCAGATGGGGCATCTTGCCTTTTTGATGCTTAACAGTAATATGCTGCTATCCGATAAGGCCTTAAATGATTACTCGATTGAAGAATATCGGGCTCATATCATTCAAGAACTATGTTCAAAAGTCCGAATTATAATGTGAGGTGTTATATGTGTCAAGGTCTTTCACAAGATGCTCATAAGCTGCTTACTCTTTTCGGCCAACAAGAGGCAAGACGGGTTAATGCAGACCTTTTTCAACCGGAGCATATTTTGTCTGCTCTTATCAGAAACAAGGTTGGCCGTGCTTATTTAATTCTGCAACGGTTAAATATAGACATTTTGAATTTACAGTTATTTATAGAACAAAATATTCCGGTTCGCAGCGGCGATAGAATTATAGGCGAAATTCCTCCTTCTCGAAGAATTAAGACTTTGATTGATCTTGCTACCATAGAAGCCAGAACTATGCGGCACAGTGTTGTAGGGACAGAACATATTCTTATTGCACTTGTTAGAGAAGAAAATTCGATAATTTCCGAATTTTTTATGAGGTACGGTATCTTAACGGAAGATATAAGAATTGCAGTCTTAAAATTAATAGATCAAACAGTATCGGCTAAAGTAAGCAAGACATCCGACAGCATAAAAAACAAAAATTCGGCTCTCTTGGAATTCGGCCGCAATCTTACTGAAACGGTTAAATCGGGTTCTCTTGACCCTATAATAGGCAGAGAAAAAGAAATAAAAAGACTTATTCAAATACTTTCCCGCCGTACAAAAAATAATCCTATTCTGGTCGGGGAGCCCGGAATAGGTAAAACCTCCATTGTTGAAGGATTAGCCTTTGCAATTATCAATGACAATGTTCCGCATAATCTTCTTAACAAAAACATAATTTCACTGGATTTGGCTTCGGTAATTGCGGGTACAAAGTACCGAGGCCAGTTTGAAGAGCGGTTAAAGCAGATTATAAATGAGGTAAAAGAAAATAAAAATATAATTTTATTTATAGATGAAATTCACACCCTGATAGGCACGGGTGGATCGCAAGGAGCTATGGATGCTGCCAATATTTTAAAACCTGTTCTTGCACGAGGAGAAATACAATGTATTGGGGCTACAACAATAGATGAATATAGAAGGTTTTTTAAAAATGACTTAGCCCTTGAACGCCGTTTTCAAGTTATATCCGTAAAAGAACCTGATGCACAAGAAACCTTTGATATAATATGCGGTATAAAACACAAATACGAAGAACACCACAATGTAATTTATGAACCGGAAACGGTTACAAAGATAATTGAGTATGCAAAGAGATATATTCCCGACAGATTTTTTCCTGATAAGGCTATTGATGTTTTGGATGAAGCCGGTGCAATGAAAAAAATTATAATTGATAAAAAACCGAGCGAGCTTTTTGAAATAGAAGAAAAAATTAATTTTTTGTTGGCAGAAAAATCCGAATTGGTTGAGATGCAAAACTATGAAAAAGCTGCCTTGATTAGAGATGAAGTATTGGATTTAAAGCATGATCTATATCATGTCAAAAATAAGTGGATAAACGATTATCAAAATCCTATTTCTTACGTTACTGAAAAGGATATAACCGACGTTGTTTCAATGATGACGGATATTCCTGTAAACAGTTTAGGTCAAGATGAAGTTGAAAGAATGCTGCATATGGAAGAAGAATTAAAAAAAACGGTCATAGGTCAGGATGAACCTGTTTCTCTTCTTGCTAATGCTATAAGGCGTTCCCGAGCAGGAATCTCCTCCCCTGATAGACCCATAGGTTCATTTTTATTTTTAGGGCCCACCGGTGTAGGTAAAACTCTTCTTGCAAAAACTCTGGCAGAATTTTTATTCGGCACAAAGGAAGCCTTAATCCGTGTGGACATGAGTGATTACATGGAAAAACATAATGCGGCCAAACTTATAGGCGCCCCTCCTGGATATGTCGGCTTTGAGTCCGGCGGATTTTTGACAGAGAAGATAAGGCGTAATCCGTATTCTGTTTTGCTTTTAGATGAAATAGAAAAAGCTCATCCTGATGTATTTAATATTCTTTTGCAAATTCTGGAAGAGGGGGAGCTTAGAGACAGCCAAGGCTATCTTGTAAATTTTAAAAATACCGTTGTAATTATGACAAGCAATGCCGGATCTAAATCGATAATAAAGGAGCAGCAGCTGGGCTTTAATCTTACAGGAGATGGAGTTATGGCATACTCTGAAATAAGAGCAAGTGCTCTTAACGAAATAAAAAAATTTTTATCTCCCGAATTTATAAATAGAATTGATGAGATGCTGGTTTTTAGGCCATTGGATAAGGATGATATTAAAAGAATATTAGAACTTGAACTTAAAACATTTGAAGATAGAATCGCCAAGCAGGGGTTATTTATAGAGCTTTCAATGGAAGCTGAAGACTTCTTTGCCGATAAGGGCTATGACCCTGCCTATGGTGCCCGTCCTATGAGAAGGCTTCTTCAAAATAAGATAGAAGATGCTTTGTCAATTAAAATAATAAACGGAGAATTTTCAAAAGGAAAAACAGCCTTTGTTGACTTTTCGGCAGAAGACGATGATATAACTATAAGCATTAAAGAAAATAACGATTATGAAAACAGCTACAGCACATCAGCCAGATTAGAAGCTGAATCCGACTGATGTTGATGGCCAAGTCCGGCCTTGGCTGGAAAGTTTTATATTGACGTATTATCCGGAATGATGGAATTTTTTATTATAACATAGATTCCGTCTATTACATGATAAAACCCGTAGTCTCCGTCAGGCGGAATTTGGTCCATACCTATTGATACGTTATTACCTATGTGTACATTTTTGTCGATTATTGCAGAACGTATTCTGCAATGATTTCCTATACCCAAGCTGGGGCTGCCTTCTTTTAATCGAGCTTCTTTTTCCTCATGTGTTTCATAATAGTCCGCTCCCATGCAGATAGAGTCTTCTACAAAGCTGCCCGTTTCTATGATGGATCTGACTCCTATTACGGAATGATTTATTGTGGAATTGGTTATAACACAGCCTTCGCTGCAGATAGATCTGCTTAAGTGTGCATAGTTTACCTTTGACGGCGGTAAATTTCTGTTATGGGTGTATATCGGCCTTTCAGCATCGTAAAAGTCGAATTTAGGTTTTATCTCCGTTAGGTCAAGGGTTGCATCATAGAAAGATTTTATTGTTCCTATGTCTGACCAGTAGCCGTTATGAGGAAAAGCCGAGACCTTGTATCCGCTGTTTATTGCTGCAGGAATAACTTCTTTTCCGAAATCGGTATAATCACTGTCTAGGCACTCTTCCATAATCTTTGCACTAAAAATGTATATACCCATTGACGCAAGGTACAGTTTATTAGGATCATCAGGTTTGATAGGGGATTTTTCAGGGATTTTCCAATCATCTATGTTTTTGTCTGTTCCCGGTTTTTCCATGAACTCGGTAATTACCGAATCCGCATTTACCTTCATAATCCCGAAACCTGAAGCGTCTTCCCTTGTCACAGGGGTGCAAGCCACGGTAATATCTGAGCCCGATTCATTGTGAAATTCTAAAAACTTTTTTAGGTCCATACGGTAGAGCTGATCACCTGCAAGAATTAAATAGTGGGATGGATTTTGATGTCTAAAATGATGAAGGTTCTTTCTGATAGAGTCGGCCGTTCCTTCATACCAGCCCGTATTGTCAAAAGTTTGTTCTGCTGCAAGAATCTCTACAAATCCGTTTGAAAACGTATCAAAAGTGTAGGCTTTTGCAATATGAATATGCAAAGATGCCGAGTTAAACTGTGTTACAATATAAATATTCCTAAAACCGGAATTTATACAATTCGAAAGAGGAATATCGATAATCCGATGCTTGCCTCCAAAAGGTACAGCCGGTTTAGATCGATGCATGGTAAGCGGATAAAGACGTGTTCCTTTTCCGCCTCCTAATATTATAGAAAGAACTTTTGTCATAGACGTCCCCCTCTCTAATATTATATAATGCTTTTTAAGATTTTACCAGACTAATTTACTAATTCTTTATAAATTTTTTCTATTCTTTTTGCAAAGTTAGCAGACGAAAAATTATCGGCAAGCTTAAATGCTTCTTCTGCATAGTGTTTTATTTCTGCTTTGTTTTGTAAAGCAAATTTAATATTATCTAAAAGCTCATGGTCTTCTTTAAACAATAGACCGTTTTTTTTATGAAACACAAGTCCCTTAACATTTGTGTCATCATATACCAAAACGGGGATCCCTGCAGCCATTGCTTCAAGAATAGTTAGTCCCTGTGTTTCCGTTTTTGACGGACTTATAAATATATCTGCTATTTTATAATATATGGGAACTTTGTCGTTTGGAATTCTATTTGTAAATATAACATTATCTTCTAAATTCAAATCTTTTGCTTTTTCTTCAAGTTTTAATCTATCAGGTCCGTCACCTACAATAATTAATTGAATATTTTTATCTTTGTTTATTATTTCAGGCATTATATTAATCAAAGTTTCAATATTTTTTTCTTTTGAGATTCTTCCTAAAAATATAATTTTAAATGAATCTTTTTTTATATTAAAAGATTTTAATAAGTTGTCTATTTCGGTGTCAGTAAAACTTTTTTTAAATTTTTCAAGATTTATTCCTGTGGGGACAACATAAATTTTATTTTTTACTCCATAGCTTAAAAGCAAGTCCTTTGTTTTTTCTGTGGGGGCTATAATTCCTGAAAAATGGGCAATATAATGTTTTGAGAATTTTCGCACTATTTTTTTTAAAGGCATTTTTCCAATATTAGAAATATAGTGGGTATATTCTTCATAAACTGTATGATATGTGTGCAATGAGGGAATATTAAGGTCTTTAGCAATGTAAGTACCGAAATTGCCCATAGAAAATTCCGTTTGAGTATGCACTATATCGAAATTTAAAGCCTTTACTTTATTGTATGCCTTTGTATGTTTTAAAAATAATCCTATTCTAAATTCCGACCATTTAAAGAACGGAATTGAAGGAATGCGTATAATATGTTTTTCATCCTCATCCTTAAACCCAGGGAAAGTTGTTGTAATTATATATACTTCGTGATTAAGTTTTTCCAATTCTTTTTGTAAGTTCATCGTGGAGGTTATAACTCCGTTTATTTGAGGGTAATAGCAATCGGTAAAAATTCCTATTTTCATTTTATATAGCTCCAATCAAAATTTATCATAGGCGGGTTTATTCTATCACAAATGATTTTTTTTGACAACAACTCTTAATCGTGTTTTAAATGTTCATGTCTTGACCGTGACATGTCTAACTGTGCTTGACAGAATCTGCAAGACCAACTAAACTAATACTTGTTATGAGGCAATTTAATAGGTTAATCGCTATTTTTTTCATTTTTTTTATTACGGCTAAAGCTATAAGTCCGGAAGAAGAGACTTCCTTTAATTTTTCCGCTTCTCCTTGTCTGATAATAGGCTCAGGTTTTGAATATGTTTTAAAATATGATATAACTAGAAGCCGTTTAGATTGGCCTCTTTTACCTTCCGGAGGGTTTACGGCTAATACCGAATTTAGGTTTAAAAAAGGCCTTTACCTTTCTTTTTTTTCTTCATTTATTATTCCTTCCTATTCCGGCCAGATATTTGACTATGATTACCTTAACAATTCTGATCCTTTTATGTTGACTAAGTTTTCTGAACATAAGTCTTATATAAGGCAAGGCGTAGATTTAAATTTTAATTTAGGTTGGGTGAGGTCTCTTGTTATATATAAGACGTCTGGAAATAAAAATATAAAAATATATTGCGGGCCGTCTTTAGGAATAAGATATATTTTAAATTCGTGGGATGCCGTGGACGGTTATACCAAGTATCCTCCTGATACCGAGCCTCCAAGTCCTGTTTTACCCGA
Organism: Treponema putidum; assembly: GCF_000755145.1. Taxonomy (GTDB): domain Bacteria; phylum Spirochaetota; class Spirochaetia; order Treponematales; family Treponemataceae; genus Treponema_B; species Treponema_B putidum. The sequence continues at coordinate 2,666,730 of NZ_CP009228.1, read as the reverse complement.
TACGCCTATAGTTCCCGTAAGCGGTATAGGCATAAGTTATAAGCAGGCTTTTATCTTGCCTTATATCGGGATGCTATTTAGGTTTGAGCTTCCAAGAGACTGGAAGATTGATTTATCTACCCAACTTTGTCCGAGTGCTATTGGGTTTGCAGAGGATTTTCATTATAAGAGAGATGGTGGCGGACTAAAATTTGTAGATGTATTTGAAAAGAAAAATATATCTTTTTACTTATATCTTTCGGCAGCAAAAAAACTTTCAAAGTATTTTTCTTTTTTTTCTTCAGTTGACTACACCTCGATTACGGCTTATAACGGAAAATCCTTTGTTTATTTTTTAAAATCAGGTTTATTAAAAAGCTATTCAGCTACAGGTGCTGCCGGAGCTTCCCTGCACTGCGGCCGTATAAGTTTAGGCTTTATTTTTCATATAATAAAATAGATTTTTTTTTGATAATTTTAAATAAAAAACCCCGAGCTCTTTTGGAGCCCGGGTAAAATTATTTTAGGAGGTATGATAAACAGTTCGGCAGGTTTTATGTATTACCAACTTTCTTGGCGGAGGATATAATCTGTAAAGGAATTTAGCTCAAGTACCTTTTTTACTTTTTCAAGTTCATGAGGTCTGATACCGTACAAGACAACTCTTGTAGTTGTTTCGGTTTTTTCATAGGCAGGTTCAAAGCCTATTTTTCTTAATTTGATTACAAGCCTCATAGCGTTTTCTTCACGTTTAAATGAACCCAGCTGAATTCTCCATAAAACGCCCTCTGTTTCCGAAGCCTTAGCCGGTATATAAACAAGATCGCGATTTTTTGTATCAGGTATGTAATTCGGGGATTGACTTTGAGACTGTTTTACGGATTGCACGGCAGTTTCTTCCGTTTTTACTGGAATATTTTCTTTAGTCACCGGTTTTTTTGAAGTTTCGGTATTAGTAAAGGATTCCATATTGGCTGGGTCTATCTTTCTTAGCCTTACCCTTACAACCCCATGAGAGAGCATATCTAAGGCTTTTGCAGCTGCCTTTGAGACATCTATTTCACGGTTACCTACAAAGGGGCCTCTATCATTTATTCTTACGATGACTTTTTTTCCGTTTTCTAAGTTGGTAACTTCAACAAGAGTTCCAAAAGGAAGCGTTTTGTGCGCTGCAGTATACGTATTCATATCGAATATTTCCCCGTTTGCGGTAGGCCTTCCGTTAAAGGCTTCTCCGTAATACGAAGCATAGGTTTCCTCGCTTATAATTTCTCCTTGTGCCGTTAATGAACCTATAATTGACAAGGACAAAATTAATATAAAGATTGTTTTTTTCATTTAATTCCTCCCGAATTAAAATCTCATATATTCAGTATCGGAATAAAAAAAAATAAGATTAGAAAAAAGCCCTAAACCGTTTAAGTTTAGGGCTTTTGTGCTGAAGACGGGAATTGAACCCGTACGGCATTACTGCCAAGGGATTTTAAGTCCCTAGTGTCTACCTATTCCACCACTTCAGCGGATGTGGTATACTATCATAAATTTTAAAGGAGGTCAAGATGTTTTCCGACTCTCATGCGCATTTTTTTATGATTTTTCAAAGGAATGAAGGAGATACTTCGTTTTTACATACAATGAAAGAAAGAAATTTTAAGTTTGCTATGGATATCGGTACTCAGCCGGGTGATTTAAAAGAAAGGCAAAAATTTATTTCGGATGTTTTTAGCGACAAAATTCAAGGGCAAATGCCCGGGCTAATGCCCGGTCAAATGACCATGCAAGCGACCGTTCATGAGCCTGAGCGTTTTCCCGATTTTATGCATTTTGCGGCAGGTCTTTGGCCCCATGCCGAAAGCATTGCCGATCCAGAAAATGCTCTTGCAGCCTTAAAAACCGATATTGATACTCTTTTTTTGCAAAAAGCCGAAGCGGAAAAGACTAATCCGGGTAAGCCCTTTTATTGCGGCCTTGGAGAATGCGGGCTTGACCGTTACTGGAACGGTCCTGCTGCCGAAAAAAGGGGAGGGGATTTAAATTCCGAAGAAAAAGGCACAAGCGATATAGAAGGGGAGGAGTTTCTTTTTAAAGAGCAGTTAAAAATCGCAAAAGAAAAAAATCTTTCCGTAATCGTTCATTCAAGGGATGCTTACGAAGATACCCTAAAATGTATTGATGAGGTAGGACATCACAAAGGGATAATTCACTGCTATTCCTATGGGCTTAAAGAGGCTTATACCTTTTTGGAAAGGGGTTGGTATATTTCCTTTCCCGGGAATGTAACTTATGCTAAAAAGCAGGCCGATAAGGATAGGATTGCAGAGCTTGTGAGGGCCATTCCTGCCGATAAGCTCTTGCTTGAAACGGATGCCCCGTATTTAGCCCCTGTTCCTTTTAGAGGAAAGATAAATACTCCTCTTTTAATAGAATACACCTATGCCGCCGTTTCCGAGATTTTAGGTAAATCTATGGAAGCATTGGCAGAACAAATTTATCAAAACTGCTGTTCTTGTTTTTTGGTAAGGTAGTGTCGGGCATATCTAAAAACTCGGTTAGTTTTTAGATGTTCACTACAGTAAAAAGGCTGTCCGCCCTTATGGGAGCCCCTTGTGGGGACCCGTATGGGGAACAGCCTTTTGTTTTATTTAAAAAGCTTTAAATTTTACTGCTTAATCAAAATAAATTCTACTCGGCGGTTTTTCCACCAGTTGTCCCTGTCGTTAAAGGAGGCAACGGGCTTGGAGCTTCCCATTCCAACCGAAGAAAGACGGGAGCTTCTGACGCCTTCCTTTATAAGGAATTGGCGGACAGCCTCCGCCCTTTGTTTTGATAAGGGGAGGAGATCCGCTTTTTCTTCTTTTTCGGTACCTGTCGTAGTATTGGCGTGTCCTTCAACCTGAACCTGATATTCGGGGAATTTATTGAGGATAACGGCAATACGCTTTAAGATATTATTGTTCTTATCGACAATGGCCTGATTTAGGCCTTCAAAGTCGGCTGCATTTGCCCTAAAAATAATCGAAGGTACGGCTATTTTTAGTTTATCCCCGTCCCTGATAACAAGGATATCTACTGGAATGTAGCCCCTGTAAACAGAGGTGAGGCCGACCTTATCGGTTACGGTAAAGGTAAAAGGATAATCCGTTGCAGACTGTACCGTTTCTCCTGAAAGAGAGCGGCCGTCCCAGATGAGTTCATTAGTTATTTTTTCCTTTCCGCCGGTTTTCCAAAAGAGTTTGCCTCCGTTTTCTTCCGGTTCGGTAATTTCAAACTTCCAGTTTTCGATGCCGGCCTTTGAATCGGCTTTTAGGCTTATGTAGAGGTCATCATCGGTGCCGTCATTATCGGGGCTGAAATATTTAGGCCTTGTGCTGACTCCGATCTTAGGTGCTTCAGTTGAAAGGATGAAGACATCGGTAAAGGCCGTTACTATATCGCCTTTTTTATATTCTATGTACATGGTTGCCATGTATCTTCCGTCCGGGGCCTTTGAGTTTCCGCTTTTGCCGTCCCATACGAGTTTTTTAAGAAGACTTCCGTCCTTTTTGGAAGTCCATTCGGCAAAAATCTTACCGCTTTCGACATCCGAAATTTGTATATTCCAGTTATCTATTTCGGCATCAATGTTTGTAAGTACCGAAATATTTTGAACATCCTTTATTCCGTTACCTGTAGGAGAAAATACCTTGTGTTCGGCAGTTATATAGCCCTTAGCCTGACGGCGGTCTACAACTATGCCTTCAAGTTTTTGAAAGGTTTTGTTTCCGGCCTCGTCTTCAGCCTCTACGACATAGGTATATTTTTCATCAGGGGCCTTATTGCCCGTATCGTCATCTGCTGCCCAGATAAACTTATCGGCCTTGTTCTTCCATTTTAAGGTTTTTACCGTTTTATTTTTGGAATCGACAAAGCGTCCCACCCATTCTTTTTCGGAAGAAGATATTTGATCTATGGGAAGGTTCGGCTTGTTGTTTCCTTCAACAGGAGAAAAGGCCAGATAGGGAGCGGAAATTTGAATTTCAGGATAAACGGTGTCTATCGTTATCGATGAAATAACGGATTTTGCCTTATTTTTATTTGCGAGTTCTACTTCAAATTCGGCAGAGTAGGTACCGTCGGATGCTGCCGTTTTTTTATCGGCTGAAAGGAGTTCATCAGGCTGTCCGTCCCAAGTTATTTTCTTTGGAGGGGTATTGCCCTTGTAGGCTTTAACAAGTTTGCCTTTTGAGTCCTTGATGTTAAGACTAAATGAGCTTACAGCCGTTTTTGATTTTACTACAGGATAGAATTCCATGCTGTCCTTTACCCCGTCATTATTGGGAGAAAAGGCCGTATAATTTGATTGGAGAATGATATCAGCTTTTTCGGTATTGAGCTCTACAAGTACGGTATTCGATAGGGCTTCGTTTTGAGCCTCATCAATTCCCCTTAATACATAGATGTACTTACCGTCTTCGGCAAAGCTGCCGTCGGACTTTCTTCCGTTCCATTCAAATTGAGGAGGCAGCTTGTCTCCAAGGCTGCTTGTAAAAATAGGCGTACCGCTGATTGTATTTCCGCTTGAGGTCTTATAGATTTCCGCCGTCCATAAGCCGGGTTTTTCTTCCTTGTGGGTAAAGATAATGCTGTCCAGTTCTCCGTCGCCGTCGGGAGAAAATAGTTTTTGGTTCGTACTTGCTTCAGCCTTGGGCGGTGTAATGTCCAAGGTAAAAGAGGGCGTTTGAGTTGAAGGCTTATGCCCGTTTATATACCTTGCGGAAATAAAGGCCTTGTATGTGCCCTCAGGCAAGAGCTTCCCTGTTTCGTCCTTTCCGTCAAAACTTTTGGTTTCTATCTTTGAAGGAGTTCCAGTATATGTTTTTACGGTTGCACCTGTTTGATTTTTTACTTCTATCTTCCATTCTTCAAGACCCTTGGTAATCGGAATAGAAGGAATAAAGCTTATCTTATTGTTTGAGCTGCTGACCGGCGAAAAGGCGTTTTTATCGATATTTATGTTGATCGAGGGCTTGTATGTATCAACAATGATGTTTGAAAGGTTTGATACGGTTTTATTTTTTGCCCTGTCGGTAGATTCGATTTTATAGCTGTAAACTCCGTCAGGCACAAAAATTCCCGAATCGTCTTTTCCGTCCCAGCTTAAAGGAGTAAGTTCATTATTTTTAACCTCTATTTTTTTTACGACCTTGCCTTGGGCATCGCTTATGCTTGCCGTCCAAAGGTCTTCATTTGAACCCTTATTGTCGAAAACAAAGACATCTTTATTTCCGTCCCCGTCAGGACTGAAGATGAGGGCTTCTTGGTTTTGAGGTTTATTAAATGTAAGAGCGGGAGGAGTTTTATCCACATAGGCTGTGTAAACTTGAGATTCCGATTTATTTTTATTATCGTCTTCGGCTCTTATTACAAAGCTGTATTTTCCGTCGGGGGCTATTTCTCCCGAATCGGTGCGTCCGTCCCATCGAAGGGTTTCCGGCACTTCAACGCTTTCTTTGGATTTTCCTAAAAGTTTAAAGAATGAAGCGGCATCTTTCATTTCGCGTAAAGGAGTTTTGTTTGAAATTGTGCGGACAGTGTTTCCTTTTTCGTCCTTTATTTCGCAGTTCCAAGCCGTTACATACCTTTTGTCGGTAATTTTTAGGGGGATTTCCATTGCGTCGTTTTCTCCGTCATTATTGGGAGAAAAGTACAGTGTGCCGTTTTCGGGCATTTCGGCTTGGATTTTAGGCCCTTCGTTGTCCTTTAGACCGAAGTGAACATTTACGCCTCCGCCGAATGCCCAAATTCCGTTATGAAATGGTTTTGCAGCAAATTCGGGACGGATTTCGTTTTCTTCCCAGCCGTTTTTCTTTAAGAAGGAATCGTTTGATCCTTTAGATTTAATCTTTATATTTACTCCTATGTTGAAGGAGGGGATAAATGTTTGTTTTTTGTTAATTGCTTCGGCCGTATTGATGACAAAACCTGTTTTAAAGGATATCATATCGGCCATGAGCATGTGAAGCCCCGTATTAAAGATAAGATTTTGGAAAAAGGGTGCCGAGAGGTCTGCATGCATTCCGAGTTGGAAGCCGTCAATATCTACCAAGGTTGAAGCAAAGCCTACCCTCGGAGTGAGTATTGCAGGGCTGCCGCTTGAAGAACCTCCCTTTATGCCTGTTGACTTTGGGTTATAGGTTTTGCCGAGTCCCGTTATAGAAACGCCCAGCTTGGAGTTTTTTAAAAATCCGAGGTCTCCGAACATATAAAGAGCCCCGATATCGAGCCCGAGTCCCCAGTCCTTTCCAAAGTCGGCATAGGCTCCGGCTCCTACTAAAAGTTTATCGGTTAAATCTTTTGAATATGAAAAGCGTAAGCCTCCCATTGTTCCAAGTTTTAAGGAATCAAATTCCGAATTTAAAAAGTGAAGGCTTCCTGCAAGGTTTCCCCATCTAAAGGGGTAGAGGACTCCTGCATTGGCTGCATGGCCGACACCTTTTTCTTTGCTGAGGCCTGCAAGTAAAAAATAGGAAACATCGAGAATAGGCCTTTGTTCTGCCCCGCCTAAAGCCGGATTTACGGCAAGACTGCCCGGCACAGTGTCCCCGAAAGGTCCGCCTGTAACAGAGGCCTGTCCTCCGGCAACTGATGGGGATTGCAGAGCGGGCTTTTCTTCCCCTCCGGGCATGGGATCATAGGCAAAAACTGCCGATCCTATCATAAAAAAGCATAAAACAAAAAAACTTTCACTTTTAAACCGAATTTAAAAAAAATCATATTGAGCTCCTTTAAAAGCTGGCATAACTGCTTAGTAAAACACTTTTATAGGTAAAGTGTTACTTATTATATTATAATGATAAAGACGCATCACTCGCTAGCCTTAAGGCTTGCCTAAAGAGAGATATTTAAGCAATATCTCAAAAAAAGTAAAAAAATGTATTTTTTTTTAAATTTACGTCTTGACAAATTAATATATGTATGATAGGTTTACAAATCGGCCGTTTTGTGTGCGTATCATTTTCTCCCTTCAATTTGACGGCTTAATACTTTTATTTTTAGGAAAATCACTTTTATGAAAAAATTAAATATTAAACAGATTTTATGTTTATTATTCTCTGCTTTAATCCTTGCAACCGGCTGTTCAAGCGTATGGAGCAAGAAATACAAAGACGATGCAGGCGTTATGTACGGGATGATATATGATGGGAATGAAGAAGGGGTTTCAGGAGTAAGTGTAAAAGTAAACGGTTGGCTAAAGGCCGTATCGGACGGGCAGGGCAGATTTATCTTAAAATTTTTATATGCAGACATCAAGGATAAAAAAGAACAAAGGATAGAGCTGGAGAAAGAAGGCTATGAAAAAATAGAGGATGTATTTTATTATGAGCCGATGAGCTTATTGCATATAAGAATGGAAAGCGGAGAAGATATATTAAAAGAAGCTGAAAATTTGATAGATGAAAAAGAATATGGACGGGCAGAAGAATCTATAGATAGGGCTATAAAGATAGAAGAATATCGGGATGAAGGTCTTTTTTTAAAAGCAGTGATTAAATATAAAGAAGGAGATAAAAAGGAAGCTGCCGAGTTGCTGGAAAAACTAAAAGAAAAAGATAATGAAAGCATAAAAAGCTTTTTAAGAAAATTAAATTAAAGGATAAGTTTGATATATTTATGGAAAAAGAAAAAGATAAATGCTTATCAAAAATGATTATAAAATTTTCCGTTATATCCGTTATACTCATAGTGTTTTTATGTTTTAATATTTATATATTTTTTCAAGTAAAAAAAGGTCAAGAAGAGGTAAAAAATATTATTACATTGCTTGAACATATGGAAAAAAATATAATGGGACAGATAGAATATAATCGGGATGAAATAAATATGAAAATCGAGATAAGTACGGAGAACATATTAAACGAAATAAAAGAAACGGAAAAACTATTAAAACTGCAAGGTAAGGAAACGCAATTACAGCTTAAAAACCTATTCTCAAGTCAAAAAAGAATAAATGAAAACGATAAGAAAAAGGATCTAAGATTGATATATGCAGAGGGGATATTGGAAAAAAAAGAAATGGAAGCGTATAATTTGCTAAAAGAAAAAAAATATGCGGCAGCATATAAAATATATAAAGAAATAAAAGAAAGTGATCCTGAAAGATTGAGCTCGCGATATTACGGAGTATATAGTTTGTTTTATTCAAATGAGATGGATAAAGAAAATTATGATTATATATTGGAAGAAATAGAATACTTAAGAAAAAACGGAATGGAAGAAAGCAGTTTTAAAATAATAGAAAACTTTATAAAAAGAGAAAAGGCAATAAACGATGAACAGAGTTAAGAGTTTAATATTAGCTGTAATAATAATTTTTATGAGATTGGAAGCTGAACAAGTATATATAGCCCCTTTATTGAGTGTAGATGAAGGAGAGGAGAGCTATGAAACAGATACTAAATTGCAAGACGATATTTGTGAGAGCATAGAAGAACAAAAAGAATTTTTAGGAGTAGAAATAATAAAAACGAGAAAAAAGATAAAACAGGTAAGGTCTTCATATGATGCGTTAAAGTTATGCAGAGAAGAAAAAATAAAATATTTGATCTATGGCTGGATAAAGAAAACTGAATACACATACGAAGGTGAATTAAGAATTTTTGACGGCGAGGGAAGGAAAAATATATTTACCGTGTATGAAAAAGATGGAATAGAAAATTATGAAAAATTTATAAAGAACATAAGTAAAAAAGTTCTGGATAGTTTACACGAAATTTTTTATATTCCGAAACAGGAAGAAGTGGAGAAGTATAGCAGAATAAATGTAGGGACTGATATTTGGTATTGGACATTTATGAATAAGGCTTTGGTAAAATACATGAGTGGAACTATCGGAATAGGAGGCAGTTTTGAGATAATACCTGATGACAGCGTGTTTTTTATAAGAACATATCCCGTTTATTTTTCGGTAGGATTATCTTTGGATTATAGATTGGGTGTAAACCGCAAAGAGGCGATAAAAAGTTATTTAAATAATATAAATGCAGTAGGATATACAAATATGTACATAAACTTTTATGATATTCATAGAGTTTACGCCAAAGCCGGAGTCTTATACAGTTTAGACATCGTATCATATCAAGATAAATATTCGGATAGTAAAGTTAATACATCGGGAGCTGTTGGAATTATTACAGGTATCGGTTATAAATACGCAGTAACTGAGAAGATAAAAATAATATTTGCGAATGAATTTGAATTTGTATTCTATAAAAATGTAATGAGTAAATATATAGGAAAGGTCGGAGTTGAGTTTGAAGTTTTTAAAAAGGAGTATAAAAGAAAATGAAAGGGAAAATATTGAAATTACTTATAATAGTCATTGTAATTTTTAATGGAGCGTGCGGAACCGGAGTATATGAGATAGTATCGAGAGATCAAAGAGATCCTGATAATTTTTATGTAAACGTAGATTCTTTTAGCGAAGAAAATGTAATAAAATGCATTTGGGAAGAAGATGAAAGGTGCGATAAATACATATTGATGAGAAGTGAAGATAAAAACGTATTAAAGTTTAAAGAAGTGTATAATGGAGAAGGGACGGAATATGAAGATAGAGTATTAAAAGAAGATACAAGATATATCTATAGACTTGATAAGATTAGAGGTAAAAAAAGATTTTTAGGGAATATACATTACATGGGCATATACAGTAAACAGGTAAAAGATGTATATGAACCCAACGACAGAAAAGAAAAGGCTGTATTATTGCAAAACGATATACAAGGAAATGTATATTATTATAGGTCGCATGAGGGAACCGTTTTAGAGGATGAGGATTGGTATAAGGTAAGAATCCCTGCAAAAAGACAGGCCAAGATAGCAATAGTATACGATGCAGCTAATTTACCTTTTATAATAACAAAACCGTATAACGGCAGCAGTGAAAAGCCTGCAACTAATGCGGTTATCATAATAAAAAATGATACGGATGGAGAAAAAGAATTAAGCTTTAAAATATCGCTGGATAGAAATATAGTGGTAAGCGGTAGTGCAGGTGGAGAATGCTATCCGTATACGTTAAGGCTTTTATCAATAGAATAGGAAAGAAATAATGAAAAAGAAGTCCGTTTTATTTATTTTATTTTTCTCGGTATGTATGGTATATGGGCAAGAAGGAATTAAAGATATAAAAAGTGAAAAATATGAATTAAAGTATATTGAAGTAAAAAAATTTATAGATGCATTGCCTGAAGAACTGAAAAAACAAAAAATAAATATTTTGACGGATATAAACGGATTTATAATAAGATGTACTCAGGAAGAACAAAAAATAGTGGAAGAATATATAAAGATACTGGATATAGAAAAAGAAGAGAGAGCGATATTATTAAAATATATATCTTCGGAGGAATTGTTAAAACATCTTCCACCTGCCGTAAATAAAGAAAGTATAGTAGTAACCGGAAATCCCAATTTAATATTTTTTAGAGGGAGCAATATAAAGAGGGAAAAGTTTTTAAAAGAAATGGAGCTGATAGATAAACCTAAGGCACAGATACGGTATCAGCTATTGGTAGTGCAATATGAAAAAAAGTGAAAACATAAACTGGGCAAAAAGTCTTGAAGTAAAAAAAACTAAGGGAAAGCCTATGAGTGAGTTTTCAGGTATAATGAGTAATATATTTAATATAAACTTTGATATAGTCAGCAAATTCGGTTATCAATTTATAGCAAAACTTAATTTTGAATTAGCTGAAAATAAGGCAAGAGTTTTAGCGGATACAACATTAAACGGAATAACGGGAGAAGAAGTAAAATTTCAAAATACAAATACATTCAGATATATAGATAAAACACTTGATTCAAACGGTAAACCCTTATATGGTTCAATGAGAGAGATAACATCAGGGTTATTACTTAATATAAAAGGAAATGTATCCGGAGACGGAATGATAACTATGGAAGTAAATGCACAAGTATCAAAACAGGGGTCAGGCGGAGTTACAAGCGGTGTTTTACCTCCAACATCCGAAAAAATAGTAAGAACAAAAGTGAGAACCCCTTCCGGTAAGCCGATTATAATAGGCGGACTATTACAGGTTGAACAAAACTCAAGCGAAAAAAAGATTCCCGGTTTAGGAGACATACCAATAGCCGGTTTAGCTTTTAAAGATATAAACGGCTCTGAAACTGTAACTGAAATGGTCATCTACATAGTGCCGTATATACATCGAGAAAAAGAGAAAAGAACGGGTAAGAAAGAAAGGCTATTAAGACTATATAAAAAATACATAGAAGGAGAAGATAAAGAATGAAAAAAATAAAGAAGGTGATAATCTTAATTATAATATTTGTGATAACAGGCTGCGTTAATCCTTATAACCGGATAAGGGATGGAGAAAGCGGGATTTTTGAAGAAGGTAATGAGCTTGAAGGAAATGAAGATGAAGAGGGAGGAACAAATCCATTTGAAGATAAGTTATTTAAAAAGGAAGGAGAAAAAATAATATTAAAAACAAACAATGCAAAATATTGGGGTGTGAGGGGTTATACGTTATGGAAATTTTTAGGAGAAGAAATAGATAAAAATGCCCCGAGTATAAAAGTAGTAAAAAAAGAAGGGGCGAGTGAAGCCGGATACGGATTAGTATGCTACAGCACAAAGAGTGAAGCGGGGCAAAAAAGATATAGGATGCTCGTGATTTTAATACATGTAGATGGGAAGTATTCTATAGGCTATGTAGTAGACGGCTTGTATAAAGATATAGAGTGGAAAAGACAAAGTGAAAAGTTAAATAAAGGCTATGGTGTAGAAAACAGCATCAGTGTAAAAAAGGCAGGGAAGAAAATAGAAGTATATTTTAACGATGAAAGTTATTCCGGAAGCCCGTCATATACGATAAACGATTCAAGTGAATATTTACTTGGAGAAGGGGAAGCCGGGTTAATAGGAGTAGTATCAGCGAAGGATAAATTTCCTGATGATTTTGTTTGGATAGAATACAAGGTAAAGTAAAGGATTTTAAATAAAGTCTTATAAAAAGAGTGGAGATAAAAGTAAATGAAAAAGATAATGGAAGGAATAAAAGAAAAAGGCATTTCGATAATATTGTTTATAGTATATATGACGGTAGGAGTACTTCCTTTAAACCTATATGCCGAAGGAGAAAGTGGAGAGCGGATAAAAATAAATAACTCTATCTTATTGGCAAGCAAGGTAATAGGAAAAGAAGGGGGCATAATTGAAGGGGATGGGGTAATATTTGAAGTACCGAAAGGGGCATTAGAGAAAGAAGTTGAAATAAAGATAAGCCGGTTAATAAGAGTAGAAGAGGGGGAAGTAAAAAATGTAACGGCAGGGTTAGGCGGGTACAGGTTTGAGCCTTCAGGGATAAAATTTAAAAAAGAATGTTTGATAAAAATGGCATATGATGAGCGTATAGAAGAAGAATATGCACAAGAGATATATACATATTATTATAATAAAAGAAAGAAAGCATGGGAAGCGTTAAAAAGGAAGGGCGTAGATGTAGAAAAAAAGGTAATAGAGTCTTACACAAATCATTTTACGGATATGATAAATGGGACGTTAAGCTTACCTGAATCGCCCGGTCCTGTAAATATAAACTTAAACAGCATAAAAGAACTAAAAGCCGCGGATGCGGTAGGGGGGATAGAAAGAATAGAAGGATTAAAGGGGGTAAGTGAAGGAAGTGCCTCATTTAACATGAAACTGCAATTACCCGGCGGAGTAAGAGGGTTTACACCTGAGTTGGCGGTAAGCTATTCAAGCGGAAGCGGGTATGGAGTATTGGGCAAAGGCTTTAGTTTAAGCGGAATAGAAAGCATAAGTATAGATACAAGATTGGGCTTACCTGAATATGACGGCAAAGACACGTATATAATAAACGGGATAAGAGTAAAATATGAGGGAGGAGGATGGAAAGAAGAGAGAAAACAAAGTTATGCAGCAATAAAAAATGAGTGGGCAGAAGGAAGAGGAAGCGAAAACTATTTTGAGATAAGAGAAAAGGAAGGAAGAGTAAAGATATATGGAAAGAGAAATTGGAGTGGAGGAAGCGAAGGGAGAAAATACCTCTATTACTTGGATGAGATAAGGGATAGTTTTGGAAACGTAATAGAATATAACTATGAAAATGGAAAAAGCGTAGAAGGGGAAGAGGTAGTATTAAAGGAAATAGTGTATGGGAAAGAAAGAGAGAGGCGAATAAAGATAGAGTATGAGGGAAGAGGGGATGTAAGAGTAGAGGGAAGGGGAAAGTATTTAAAGAAGGAAAGTAAAAGGATAAGAGAGATAAAAACGGAAGTTAAAGGAGAGGAAGTAAAGACATATAAATTTAATTATAAAGATAATGCATTTTTAGAAAGCTTATTGGATAGCATAGAGGTAACGGGAAGGGGAAGAGAAGAAGGAGTATACGCATATAGGTTTGAATATGAGGATGCCGGGAAGTATGAAGATGGAAGCATAAGAGTCTTTGGAGAAACGGAGAGGTGGTATAAGGGAAGCGGAATTCTTGATAAAAATACGGGCGGAATACGCGTAACAAGCGGAAATTCGAAGGGAGCTAATATTTCAGGGTCAGGGGGCATAGGAGTTGGTGATCTGACTGGAAAGTATGATGGAAGGATTACGGTAGGAGGAGGAGGAAGTAAAAGTTCCGGGAACAGTGTAAGTGAGCAGCTATATTTGGATATAAACGGAGACGGAAGGCCTGATGCGGTTTCACAATGCAGGGGCGGATTTTTGGTTAGTCTTAATACGGGGAATGGTTTTGGCCCTGCTGAAAAATGGGATGCCGATATTGAAGGAATAGAAAAAGAAGTCAGTGACAGTACAGGAACAAGTCTAAATGTATATGGAGGAATTGGAACCCCTGATGGAGTACCCTCACCAGGATTCACATATTCACGTGCAAAACAAGATACGATAACAAAGTTAAAAACTTCATTTAGCGATATTAATGGAGACGGTTTTATAGATATAGTAATAGAAGGAGCGGGGTATTATTTGAAGAATACGGGTAAAAGATTTGTCCGTACTGAATTTGAAAATATTGACAGATTAAAGATAGCCGAAATCAAACTTGATAAAGCGGCAGCTAAAGAATACAATGATAGTTTTTATCAACAAAATCCGTTTCGGAATTGGATCGGCCGGTACAATGGAAAGATAGAAATAGAAACTGAAGGAAGATTTGATGACGGTGAAAGTAATTATGATGAGATACGGTTTCAAATATATAAAGGAAATAAAAAAATATCAAACAAAATAATAAATGAAGGGAATAGATATAGCCATAGTATTAATGAAGACAGTATAAAAGGTAGAGGAAACTTATATTTTGTGCCTTATGGAGAATGTAAAAAAAGCGGTCAGAGAATAAAATGGAATGTGAAGGTAAGATATAAAAGTATCGAACCCTTTTCAGATATGGAAAATGTAGTATTATGGAGGGTAGATAGAGAAAGTATTCTAAAGGATACGGAATTAGAAATATTGAGAAGAAAAGAATATGAAGATGAATATACATGGCAATATGTGGTCAAAGACGATTGGCAAGAAATATTAAATGAAGGAATAAATAAAGATAATGTAGAAAAAACAAAAGCAGCTTATTACTTAATAAAAAACGGCTATTTTGTACCAAAATATATACACAAAGAAGACATGGATTTAATTTTACAGGCTGCGGGTTATGAAGGTGATGATAAACAAAAAGAATTAAAAAAATTGCTTATAAGTATGTATACATATGAAATAACAAGTGAAAAATATATTTTACATGATAAAGATGTGTTGTTATATAAGTTTAAAGATTGGCCTGGAAGAAATCCTATCGATAAAGAAATAAAACTTAGGAATGTATTTAAGAATATAGATGTGCAAACTTTAGAAAAGATATTAAGATATAAAAATAAATATATAAGGGGACTAGAAGAGAATATATATCCTAATAAAGGATTATTTACCGGAGATACATGGGAAATTAAAGGGAAAGAGAAAAGGAGAGAGGTGAAATTTAAAGGTATCGGATATATAGATACCAACGGCGATATTTATTTAGATAAAATAGGTAATAAATTTTTAATATTAAAGAATAGAAAGATTTTTCTTGAAGAAGAAGAATTTGGAGAAGTGATAGCAGTAGAAGAAAGTTATAGGCAGAAAAGAATAAAAACAAAAATAAACAGTAACAAAGTAGTTTTAAGTTATGAATTGGATAATTATCAGCCTAAAGCATTTAAACTTTCATATGAAGAATTTATGAAGGTATGGAAAGAGAATAAAGGATATGTGTCCTACACATTGGATAATGAAAAATGGAAAAAGATAAATAAAGGACTTTATTTAAAAATAGAAAAAATGGCAGAAAAACTGGAAGGAGAAGAAGGAAAATTATTTATAGGCAGTGTTTATAAAATTAGTGAAGAAGGAAACCATTATAATATAAAAGAGGAGATAAGCGAGGAAGAAAAAGAAAGATTAAATAAAATACTGATTGAATATGGATTATCGATATTTATTAGGGAGCGTAAGTATGAATATGATGATATAGAAAAAATATATAATTTAAAAGATATTGAAGCATTAAATCTTCTTACAAAGGAAGAACTCCTTGCTTTAGAAGGAGAAGCTTACACACATGCTTTATTAAAATACAATAAACTTAAAGATGATGAGCAAAATATAGGTTTAGGGCGATATGACGTAATAAAAACATATCTTAAATATGATAAGAATAATGAATATCAGGTTATGGATTACAAGGGAGAATATCCTTATATAAGGCTTCCTATATTTGAAAATGGAATTTTAAAATCAAAAAATATATTTATAGAGACTTGGGATAGTGCAAAAGATTTTTCAAACAATCAATTATCGGAAGAAGTTATTAAATATACTGAAGCAGAAAAACGTAAATATAAAGAGTTGCAGGAAGTAGAAGAGAATGGAGAAAAAATTATAAAGGAGGTAGAAGTAGAGAAAATAATAAACATTGATACTAAATGCGGAGTAAAAGAATTTTTATCAGGGGGAAATAAACAATGGTATTATGGTGTATGGATAAAAGACCAAAACTATGAAGAAAATGCATTTAGTGAAGAAAAATTGAAGAGGATAGCATATGAATCTTCTAATGCAATAAATAAAGATATCAATGATATGGAAGCCAATAAGGATAATATTTCAAAAAATCTGAATGGAAAAGAAATTCCGTTGTATTATCCTATTAGAAAAAATGAGGAGTTTATACTTTCAGATGGACAAAAAATAACACCCATAAAAAAGGAAGCAGAGTCCAAAGTAGATATAGACGAACAATATTATATAGGAAATGTCTCGGAATCTTTATCTGAAAGCGGAGATAGTTTACAAAGATATTGCCCGTATATAAAAGAAGACCTTATATTTATAAATAGGAGCGGAGGTAGTGTATATTATACTATTCCCGGAATAAAGCCTTCAAATTTGTCTGGTATATCGATTAGACGTTCAGTAAATAAAAGCAAAGAACACTCTTATTCCCCTTCTTTGAATTATACTAAGGTTTTTGATTCAATTAAGGTTCAAGAGATAAAAAAATTAATGAATGGAATTGCTGATGAAATGGAGAAAATACAAGAAACGTCTATTAGCGGTGATATCAGCCGTAGTACAAGCCAAGGGGAAACCTATGTCGATATTTTATTGAGTGATGTAAACGGAGACGGAAAAGCGGATATAATACAAAAAGAAGGGCAAAATATAAAAGTTTCTTTAGGAGACGGAAAAGGTTTTGAAAAAGAATATTATATTCAAGATTTGAGTAAAATTATAGAAACCTCCGATAAGATAACATCAACCGGAGGAGGAGTAAGCGGAGGAGGAGTAAATAAAAAAGTATACAGCTCCAAAGGAAAACTGCTTTATTCGACAATCGTAAATCCTATAAGTACAGGAGCCAATTTAAGCAAATCTAAGGGGTCCGGAGTAGATGAAACTTCCTTTATGGATATAAATGGAGACGGTTTACCTGATAGCGTGAGAAAAGAAGGTTCTTATTTGAACTGCGGGGATAAGGTATGCTTTGCAGGAGATAATATTTTAAAAGTAAATCTAGGAAAAACTGAAACACATACCGTATCAGGAGTTTTAAATCTTTCAACATCTTTGAGTAATACTTATGCCAATGAAGGCGTAAAAACCGATACGGTATCGGCCAATTTATCGGGTTCACTGTCATATTCGGGAAGTTATACCGACACGAAAAGACAGTTTGTAAATTTACGAGGTCATTTACCCGATATGATGAGTCTTAGTAATAAAAATAATGCGGCTGTAATCACCGTAAATACCGGCGGAAAGATAGAAAAGGAGATGACGATAAATCTTCCTGAATGGGATTTATCGTCTGAAGATAAGGCAAAATTATTTTTTGTAAGTGATGCTAATTTGGGTGTGGCTTTTTTAAAAAATATTCCGGGATTGGGAAAATATCTAAACAGCGGTTTTGATTCGGCCGTTTTAAGCGATGGATTGGCTTTAAACCCATTGTCTGCATTTCTTATAAAAAAGATTAATTGTTTAAATATGTCTTCAACCGTAAATTTCGGTGCCGGTACAAACGGAGGAGTTTCAGGCAATGTATTGATACCTCTTACAGGTTATAGTCTAAACCTGTCATTTTCGGCAGGAGCAGGTGTTAATGCATCGGGAAGAGTTTCCGGTGTAAACGTTTCAATGCTTGACATAGACGGCGACGGTTTAGCTGACCGAGTATTAAGAATACCGGGAAGTAACGGAGCCGTGTACGTCCAGCGCAACCTTTTAGGAAAGGTAGGCTTACTTAAAAAAATAAAACTACCCCAAGGCGGAAGCTATGAATTAAAATATGAGCGGGTAGGAAACACCGCAGCACTTCCACAATGTAAATACGTATTAAGCGAAGTAACTGCAAGGTCGGGTCTAAAAACTAAAACAGGCAATGAACAAGAGTATACAACCTATTACACTTACGAGGACGGCTATTATAACAGAATAGAAAAAGAATTCTACGGCTTTAAAACGGTAAGAAGTAAAAACGCCGTAGGTACGGTAACCGAAACGGAATATTATATCGACTCTTACTACCGCAAAGGCATGGTAAAGCGCGAAATAATAAAAAACGGAAACAGAGTATACTCAATAAAAGAATATGAGATAGACACAGCTCCCCATGCGAGAATAAAAAAAGAAGTAAACACCGTACGGGAAGGCTACAGTGAAATAAAAACTGAAAGCGAATACGAGTACGACAAATACGGCAACGTAACAAAACTCTATGACAAGGGAGACGTCACAAACACAAACGATGACATCATAGCAGAAATAACATACTGGAAAGGCGGAAACGGAGAAGCATACTTTAAAGCACACCCTGAAAAAATACAAGTCCTACACGGAAAGACCGGAACGCTCTTACGCAAAAGAGAAGGAAGCTATGATGCGAGAACGGGAGCCTTAACCGAACTAAAACAATACACATCCAATTCTTCATTCTTATTAAACCGTATAGAATGGACGGATGAAGGAAACATAAAAGCGCTAACAGGCCCGACAGGAAAGCGAAGTGAATACAAATACCTTGACGGTATCTACCCGATTGAAATAAAAGAGATAAGCTCTAAAGGGGAAGCTCCTTACATAAGCGAAATAGAATGGGACAGCGTCTTAGGCGTAAAATTAAAAGAAACGGACAGCGCCGGGAACAGTATGAGTTATAAATATGACAACTTTGGGCGAGTAACCGAGGTGAGAAGTCCCTACGATTATGAAAGAGATAAAAACAACGGAAAAATAATCAAAGCCGGAGAAACCCCTTACGCAAAATATGAATATCACACACCGGCCGATTCCTTTTGGTACACCGTAACCGAAAACAAAATAAGCACCGAAGCAAAAGACAGCGCCGTAATGAAAACAATAGTAATTCACGACGGTCTGGGACGCATAAACTACACAGCCAAAGAAGGAGAAGTGTACATCGACGGAACGAACGACCAAACCCAAACGGGCTGGAACATCTCAAGTGCAATATACTACGACAAGGCAGGACGAAAGACGGAAGAAGGAATGCCCTTCTTTTACGGAGGGAACTTAGAAAGCGATTTAAAAAACGCATTATCGTATCAGGCAGTAGAACAGTTTTATGAGCTTAACGATTTTACAACGATAAGAAACGGAACAAAATATGAGTATGACGATATAGACCGAAACATATTAACGGTTTTACCAGACGGGCACACACAAAAAAACGAATACTCGATAAACTCTTCGCTTCAAATAACAAAGGCAATAGACCCGTTAGAGAACATAAGCATAAGTAAAAAAGACGCACGGGGAAACATACGGGAAGTAGAACGGCTTGATAAAAACAATAGTTTATTAACCAAAGCCCGATATGAATACTCTGTATTAGGAGAAATGCTGCGAGCATACGACGCAAACGAAAACCTTTTATCGGTAACGTATGACCTACTTGGAAGAAGAACATCGATAGAAAGCAAGGACACCGGCAAAAAAGAATGGATATACGATGAGAAAGGAAGGCTTTACGCAGAAACGGATTCGGTATTAAAAAACAAAGCTGCCGAAATACGGTACGAATACGACGGCTTTGACCGCATAGTAAAGACAGATTATCCTTTTAGCCAAGACATAGAATACACATACGGAGCGCCCGGACAAAAAGGAGCGGGACAAATAGTCTATAAAAAAGATGAAACGGGAGAAACAAGATACAAGTACGGTGAATTAAACGAGGTAATAAAAGAGAGTAGAACAATAAACCGCTATGGAGCTGGAAGCAATCCTGAAACCGCCTCTTTTGAATACCGCTCGGACTACCTTGGCCGAATGCAGAGTATGAAATACCCTGACGAAGAAACCATAACCTACACCTATGATAAAGGCGGACAATTAAAGGGAGTGAGCGGTGTAAAAACCTCATCAAAAGGAACGGCAGAATATTCTTATGTAAACAAAATACTGTATGATGAACACGCACAAAGAGTATATATAAAGTATGGAAACGGCGTAGAAACACGGTACAAATATGATGAAAAACGAAGATGGCTTGATACAATAGAAACCAAAAACGTACAAACCCAAGACATTTTTCAAAAGATAAAATATAATTTTGATGCGGTCGGAAATGTCCTCGGTTATAATAACGACGCAACTACCTACGAAACACAACAAACATATTCTTATGATAACCTGTACCAGCTGATAAGCGTAGAAGGAACAAGCAACCAATACAAGGGTAAAAAAAGCTTCGGCATGACACCCGTAAGCATTGCAAAATATAAACAAACCTTTGCCTTTGACGCCATAGGCAACATGACCAATAAGCTAAGTACTACCAACATACCCGGTTCCCAAGGGAACTCTTATCCCAAAGCAGAGCTTGACTACTCGCTTCAATACGAGTACGACCCTGCCTATGCACACCGTTTAATTCATGCAGGCACCCGCTATTACCGCTACGACGCCAACGGCAACATAACGGCAGAAAAAGACGGACCATTCACAGATGAAGAAGAATTTACCTTTACATACTCATATTTTGAAAATGAAGATGTCTACGGCACCGATTACGGCTTCGGCCTTGACGCCCCCAAAGAAACCGAGCAGGCAAACCCGCAAGACCTATTTGCTTACAGGCGCAACTACACCTGGAACGAGCGTAACTTATTAACAAAATCAAGTGACCGCAACTTTACCGTGCACTACCGCTACGGCGAAGACGGCCAAAGAGCACTTAAGTATACCGATGAAGGCCGAAGCGAAACCTTATACTTCAATAATTTCTTTACAATACACATACCAACGCAAGACCAAAATAACCCGCAAGGCTTACGAGTGCACAAGCATATCTTTGTAGGTAACAGCCGCCTTGTAACGGCAATGACACATACCGATAACAGTGGCGACAACGAAGAGCAAAAAGCAAAGCGGTATTATTACCACTCAGATCACCTCGGCAGTGCACAATTTGTAACCGACTGGAAAGGCAGACAGTACGAACATATAGAGTACACACCATACGGCGAGCTCTGGATAGAAGAAACTGCACCGGGAATAGACAAACTGCCGTTTAGGTTTACGGGGAAAGAGCTGGATGAAGAAACGGGGCTGTATTATTATGGAGCACGGTATCTTGATCCGAAGTATTCAAGATGGTTGAGTGGGGATCCGGCGTTAAATGACTACATGGCATGCTCTTCTGTTGGTGAAGGTGGTATATATAATACGATAAACTTTAATGTATACCATTATGGCGGAAATAACCCGGTTAAGTATATAGATCCTACGGGAGAAGATCATATCGCTGGTAATCAATATACTGGAGGTACATTAGATTGGTACTTCAAAATGCAAAATTTGAATCAATCTAATAATAAACCTTCTGCTGATCAAGATTTACTTGAAAATAGAGTTATCATGGGAACAAATAATATCCCTCAATATGGTCCATGTTATGTAATGGCTTTATTTGGTGTAGCACAAACTAGAGTTGGAAAAAATATGACACCTGAACAAGTAACTACAGGAATTGGTTATCTTATTGAAAATAAGATTATTGGTATGGAAAAAGATAAGGAATACTATGTGATGGATTCTGTAGCTATAATCAATTATGCATTAGATATATTAGGAAGTGATGAAAGGGCATTAGTATTAGAATCTAAAGAGGGTGCTGATGCTTCTGTTGTAAAAACTAATAATAATAGTTATGGATATAGCCATTTTGGAGAAGGTGATGCAGAAGGGAAATTATTATGGGATCCATTAGGCGAGGATACCATAACCCAAATAGATGATATTAAATATTTCCAGTTTCAACCAAAGGAGATTCAAGAATGAAAAAAAATATTGTAAGTTTTTTGTTTATATGTTTTATTGTTTTTACTGTATATTGTGAAAATTTTTCATATATAAACTATGCAAATAATTACAATGTTTCAGAATATGATATTAGAAATATTTTAGGGATATATATGGAAAAAGACCGTGAAGGTTTTTTATTTTGGGTAGAGAGTAAATTTTCTTGGGGTCTTGGTATTACGGATACATTTAGAACTTCTATTCAAATTGATATTTATGATGATGAATTTTTATATGTATTGGATATGATTGACAAGTATAAAGTGTTGGAAATTATAAAAATATCTCATAATAATTACAAGCTGAATACAAGGTATATAGGAGAAGTAGCTAATAATGCAACGATTGATGTATGTTTTGAACTTTATTTCTTAGATATTGAAACATTAACAATGAGTTATGTTACACCTTTAGTTGAGTACAGAAATAGAACTCTTCCTTTACATATTATAAAACTTTCAGGACCTCTTATAAAACACAGGCCTCTTGCCGGTAATTATGTAGTTGCGGTAACTCCATACGCGAAAGATGGTCGAGTTTATGATTCATTTGAAGCTTTGAATAAGGGAGAAAAGGAATATGTCCAAAAAAAAATGAAAGAAAAGAAAAAGTAATATATGAAAACAAAACTTTGTATTTATTCACAATCTAACTATCTCTCTCGGACAGCGATTGAAGCGGAAATCCTTTTTGCGGTGTGTTTAAGCAAATGCGGTTTTTGGAGCATCAGCGTAAAAACACCGCCTGAAAAAAGCCCATGCAGCAAAAAGATTGGAGCGGAAAGCGCGGTGCTGACACTTGTGTACTTTTACATAATTATGATAGTACACAAGTGTCAGCAGTCCGCCAAAAGAAAGTTATTATTAAATAAAAACAACTTATCGGAGGTTTTTCCGCTTACGGTAGGAAGCGGAAAAACAATGGCTTTTGAAAATAGGCGAGGTAAGTACAAGGAGTTAGGCAAAAAAGTACCGCAGGCGTATCGGGTATACGTCGAGGAAACTTTTTTGCCGTGCGACGCAGTAATTGCCCGCATATTTTCAAAAGAGACGGTAAAAAACGGAAACCGAGTATACTCAATAAAAGAATATGAGATAGACACAGCTCCGCATGCGAGAATAAAAAAAGAAGTAAACACCGTACGGGAAGGGTACAGTGAAATAAAAACCGAAAGCGAATATGAATACGACAAATACGGCAACGTAACAAAACTCTATGATAAGGGAGACGTAACAAACACAAACGACGACATAATAGCAGAAATAAATTACTGGAAAGGCGGAAGTGAAGGACAATACTTTAAAGCACACCCTGAAAAAATACAAGTCCTACACGGAAAGACCGGAACGCTCTTACGAAAAAGAGAAGGAGCATACGACAGTAGAACCGGTGCTTTAATAGAACTAAAACAATACACAACACAGTCGGCGTATCTATTACACCGCATAGAATGGACGGATGAAGGAAACATAAAAGCGCTAACAGGCCCGACAGGAAAGCGAAGTGAATACAAATACCTTGACGGTATATACCCGATTGAAATAAAAGAAATAAGCTCTAAAGGGGAAGCGCCTTACATAAGCGAAATAGAATGGGACAGCGTCTTAGGCGTAAAGCTAAAAGAAACCGATGCCGCAAACAACACCATGAGTTATAAATATGACAACTTTGGAAGAGTAACCGAGGTGAGAAGTCCCTACGATTATGAAAGAGATAAAAACAACGGAAAAATAATCAAAGCCGGAGAAACCCCTTATGCACGATACGAATATCACACGCCGGCCGATTCCTTTTGGTACACCGTAACCGAAAACAAAATAAGCACCGAAGCAAAAGACAGCGGTGTAATGAAAACAATAGTAACCCACGATGGGTTAGGGCGCATAAGCTACACAGCAAAAGAAGGAGAAGTGTACATCGACGGAACAGAGAACACAACCCAAACGGGCTGGAACATCTCAAGTGTAATCAACTACGACAAGGCCGGACGAAAGACGGAAGAAGGAATGCCCTTCTTTTACGGAGGGAACTTAGAAAGCGATTTAAAAAACGCCTTATCGTATCAGGCAATAGAACAGTTTTATGAATTAAATAATTTTACAACGATAAGAAACGGAACAACATACGAATATGACGATATAGATAGGAACATTCTAACCACGCTTCCAGACGACTACACACAAAAGAATGAATATTCAATAGAGGCGGCTTTACACATAACAAAGGCAATAGACCCGTTAGAAAACATAAGCATAAGTAAAAAAGACGCGAGAGGAAACATAAAAGAAGTAGAGCGGCTTGATAAAAACAATAACCTCCTTACAAAAGCCCGATACGAATATTCTGTTCTCGGAGAAATGCTGCGAGCATACGACGCAAACGAAAACCTTTTATCGGTAACGTATGACCTACTTGGAAGAAGAACGGCGCTTGAAAGCAAGGACACAGGAAAAAAAGAATGGATCTACGACGAAAAGGGAAGATTGCAAGCAGAAACGGATTCGGTATTAAAAAACAAAGCTGCCGAAATAAGATATGAATACGACGGACTAGACAGAATCATAAAGACAGACTATCCTTTTAGCCGGGACATAGAATATAAATACGGAGCGCCGGGACAAAATGGAGCGGGACAAATAGTCTACAAAAAAGATGAGACGGGAGAAACAAGATATAAGTACGGCTCTTTAAATGAAGTAATAAAAGAAACAAGAACGATAAACCGCTATGGAGCGGGAACTAATCCTGAAACTGCAAGCTTTGAATACCGCTCGGACTACCTCGGCAGAATGCAAAGTATGAAATACCCCGACGGAGAAACCATAACCTACACCTACGATAAAGGCGGACAGCTCAAGGGAGTGAGCGGCGTAAAGACCTCGTCAAAAGGAACGGCCGAATACTCTTACGTAGATAAAATCATTTATGATGAACACGCGCAAAGAGTCTACATAAAATACGGAAACGGCGTAGAAACAAGATACAAGTACGATGAAAAAAGAAGATGGCTTGACTCGATAGAAACCAAAAATAACCAAACCCAAGACGTCTTTCAAAAAATAAAATATAATTTTGATGCGGTCGGAAACGTATTAGGCTATGCAAATGATGCAACTACCTACGAAACACAACAAACATATTCTTATGACAACTTGTATCAGCTTATAGGTGTAGAAGGAACAAGCAACCAATACAAGGGTAAAAAGAGCTTCGGTATGACACCTGTAAGCATTGCAAAGTATAGACAAACCTTTGCCTTTGACGCCATAGGCAACATGACCAATAAGCTAAGTACTACCAACATACCCGGTTCACAAGGGAACTCTTATCCAAAAGCTGAACTTGACTACTCGCTTCAATACGAGTATGACCCTGCCTATGCACACAGGTTAATAAGAGCCGGAAACCGCTACTATCGATACGACGCGAACGGCAACATAACGGCGGAAAAAGACGGACCATTCACAGATGAAGAAGAGTTTGCATTTACCTACTCCTATTTTGAAAATGAAGACGTCTACGGCACCGATTACGGCTTCGGCCTTGACGCTCCGAAAGAAACCGAGCAGACAAACCCGCAAGACCTCTTTGCGTATAGAAGAAATTATACCTGGAATGAAAGGAATTTACTCACTAAATCAAGCGACCGCAACTTTACCGTACACTACCGCTATGGAGACGACGGACAGCGGGCCCTTAAATATACAGACGAAGGCCGAAGCGAAACCTTATACTTCAATAATTTCTTTACGATACATATCCCGACACAAGACCAAAATAACCCGCAAGGACTACGGGTGCATAAGCATATCTTTGTAGGTAACAGCCGCCTTGTAACCGCGATGACGCATACCGATAACAATGGAGACAATGAAGAACAAAAAGCAAAGCGGTACTACTACCACAGTGATCACTTAGGCAGTGCACAGTTCGTAACAGACTGGAAAGGCAGACAGTACGAGCACATCGAATACACACCTTACGGCGAATTGTGGATAGAAGAAGTTGCTGCAGGCTTAGATAAACTTCCCTTTAGGTTTACAGGGAAAGAGCTGGATGAAGAGACTGGATTTTACTACTATGGGGCCAGATACTTGGATCCTAAATACAGTAGATGGCTATCGGGAGATCCTGCGTTAAATGATTACATACCAAAAGCACCCATTGACGATGATGCTAAGAAACATAATGAAAACTTACCCGGAATGGGCGGGGTGTTTAATACCGTCAATTTGCATGTGTATCATTACGCGGGAAATAATCCCGTCAAATATATAGATCCGGATGGGGAATCTGCTGTAGTAGTTACTGCTGTTGTTGTTTGGGGTGTAAATGCTTTATTATTAATGATTGGCGTGCATCATGTTGCAAGTTCAAATAAAGGTGACAAATTATATCAGCAAATAGCAAATGGCAATACCAAAGAATTCTCATCAACAGACCTATATGATTTATATAAATCAGGAAGAGGTAGAAATGTTACGTTATCTCAAGTTGGTTTATCAAGTAAGATTCAAAAAGCTGTTGCATCGAATCCTGCACTTACAAAAAATAAGGGTAGTGTTCAATCAAGATTTATTAATCAGTTAAAGAGTGGGGGAGCCGATGAAAAATTTAAAAGAACTTATGATTTTGGGTCGGTTGTATTTGCTATAGGAGGAGCAACGGTTAGCGGTCAATTCGATGGTACTGTTACAAAAAATGAGAATGGAACAACGCATATTGAAGGAACAATTACTTATTCATTCCATGATACATTTACTGACCCATACGATACATTTAATGTTACAACAGGAGAATTTAATCCCGATGGAAAACCGTATAAAATAACTGAAACTTGGACTGTAAAAATTAATGGAGATTACTAGGATGACAAAAAAACAGATTGTGATTTGTCTCCTAGTAATTACTTTTGCTATGATGGCAATTCATTTGGTTGAAATATTTTTTTTAACAGCTAAAATTGCCCCTGGATATGAGGTGCATCAAAATTTTTTGTTAGATAGTTGTGACTTATATGGACAAGATAGAGGTTGTATTGTAAAGGGGGTCGTGGACTGGATTGTAAAAAGAGGATATATATATGGCTTTTGCGATGAGAAAGATTTAAAGTGGTTTATATATAATACAAAAATACAAGAGTTGTGGTTGTTTAATATTGAAGCCGATTTTTTTAATAAACTTAAGGAATTGCATTTATCTTTTACAATAAGTGATACGAGGTGGATATATGATTATTCGAATGGCATATATCGGCATTTACATCTTGATGAACAAGAAGCTTTTCGTAAATTATCTGCTCACACCAAGATTCAAAAAATATTAGAAGAATATAGATATGACAATAGTGATTTTCCGCGGTTGTTTTTGTATGATTACGCAAATATTCTTACAGAAGATTTAGAAACCAATATACCGATATTATTTACATATCTTAATCAATTTGATATGTACCCTGTGACAGAAGCAGATCAAGGTTATAATATAATTGAATGGATATTATTTGATTATTTTTATATAAACGATGATTTATTAGACCAAGATGATTTAAATACATTTTGTACAATAACACAGCGGAAAATAGATGCATATTTAAAAAAATATAAAACAATTGATAAACGGATTATTTTAGCGGAGAAGCATATCAATAGTATAAAAAAAGGTAGGTTTAATACTTTGCAGAGTACACCGCAGATGCTGTATGAAAAATATACAGCATTAGGGTATAATGATTTAATTGTTGAACAAGATTCCGATTAGAGGTTATGACGGTATAGAAGGAAAAAAGTATTTTTTAGATGAAAATAAAAAATAATTGCCAGCATTTAAATAATTTTCTCCCTCGGACAGCGATTGTAAGGGAGCAAAAGCAATTTATACAAATTGCTTTTGCTGTACATCTTTCCGCAGTAATTTCTGCGGAAAGATACCGAAGCGATAGCGGAGCCCTGAAAAGCGCGGTGCTGCATTTTGTTTTCTTCATGATAATAATAAACAAAATGCAGCAGTCCGCCAAAACAAAACTATTATTAAACAACCCTACTGACAGGACTTTTGGAAATAGGTGGAGCAGATACAAGGAGTTAGGCAAAAAAGTACCGCAGGCGTATCGGGTATACGTCGAGGAAACTTTTTTGCCGTGCGACGCAGGAGATGCCCGCATATTTTCAAAAGAAGTAATTCACGACGGTCTGGGACGCATAAACTACACAGCAAAAGAAGGAGAAGTGTACATTGACGGAACGAATGATCAAACCCAAACAGGCTGGAACATCTCAAGTGTAATCAACTACGACAAGGCAGGACGAAAGACGGAAGAAGGAATGCCCTTCTTTTACGTAGGAAACTTAGAACAAGAACTGGTAAATAAAAATTCTTATGAAGCCCTTGAAGCGTTTTATGAGCTTAACGATTTTACAACGATAAGAAACGGAACAAAATATGAGTATGACGACATAGACCGAAACATATTAACGGTTTTACCAGACGGGCACACACAAAAAAACGAATACTCGATAAACTCTTCGCTTCAAATAACAAAGGCAATAGACCCGTTAGAGAACATAAGCATAAGTAAAAAAGACGCACGGGGAAACATACGGGAAGTAGAACGCTTAGATAAAAATAATAGTTTATTAACCAAAGCACGATACGAATACTCTGTATTAGGAGAAATGCTGCGAGCATACGACACAAACGAAAACCTTTTATCGGTAACGTATGACCTATTGGGAAGAAGAACCGCGCTTGAAAGCAAGGACACCGGCAAAAAAGAATGGATATATGATGATAAGGGCCGGCTTTACGCAGAAACGGACTCAGTATTAAAAAACAAAGCTGCCGAAATAAGATATGAATACGACGGCTTTGACCGCATAATAAAGACAGACTATCCTTTTAGCCAAGACATAGAATATAAATACGGAGCGCCGGGACAAAAAGGAGCAGGGCAAGTAGTCTACAAAAAAGATGAGACGGGAGAAACGCATTACAAGTACGGTGAATTAAACGAGGTAATAAAAGAAACAAGAACCATAAACCGCTACGAAGCAGTAAGCAGCTCTGAAACAGCCTCTTTTGAATACCGCTCGGATTACCTTGGGCGAATGCAAAGTATGAAATACCCCGACGGAGAAACCATAACCTACACCTACGATAAAGGCGGGCAATTAAAGGGCGTAAGCGGAGAAAAAACTACAAACAAGGGTAGCATAAAATACTCTTATGTAGACAAAATCCTATATGACGAACACGCACAAAGAGTATATATAAAGTATGGAAACGGAGTAGAAACAAGATATAAGTATGATGAAAAGAGGCGCTGGCTCGATACAATAGAAACCAAAAATAACCAAACCCAAGACGTCTTCCAAAAAATAAAGTACTCATTTGACCCTGTCGGAAACGTATTAGGTTATAATAACGACGCAAGCACGTATGAAACAAGTCAGAGTTACACATACGATAACCTTTACCAACTGATAAGCGTAGAAGGAACGAGTAACCAATACAAGGGTAAAAAGAGCTTCGGAGCAACGCCGGTAAGTATTGCAAAGTATAAACAAACATTCAGCTTTGATGCCATAGGCAATATGAAAGAAAAGCTAAGCACCACCAACATACCCGGCTCTCAAGGAAACTCCTATCCCAAGGCTGAACTTGATTACAGCCTCGACTACGAATACGACCCGGCTTATGCTCATCGGCTAATCCATGCAGGAACTAGATACTATCGCTATGACGCGAACGGTAACATAACGGCAGAAAAAGACGGGCCATTCACAGATGAAGAAGAGTTTACCTTTACATACTCCTATTTTGAAAATGAAGACGTCTACGGCGCCGACTACGGCTTCGGGCTTGATGCTCCAAAAGAAACGGAGCAAACCAACCCGCAAGACCTCTTTGCCTATAGACGTAACTACACTTGGAACGAGCGTAACCTTTTAACCAAATCAAGCGACCGAAACTTTACCGTCCACTACCGCTACGGAGACGACGGACAGCGGGCACTTAAATACACCGACGAGGGAAGAAGTGAAACCTTATATTTTAATAACTTTTTCACGATACATATCCCGACACAAGACCAGAATAACCCGCAAGGCTTAAGGGTTCACAAGCATATCTTTGTAGGTAACTCACGGCTCGTAACCGCGATGACGCATACCGATAACAGTGGCGACAATGAAGAGCAAAAAGTCAAGCGGTACTACTACCATAGCGACCACTTAGGCAGTGCACAGTTCGTAACCGACTGGAAAGGCAGACAGTATGAGCACATCGAATACACACCGTATGGGGAATTGTGGATAGAAGAAGTTGCTGCGGGCTTAGATAAACTGCCGTTCAGGTTTACGGGCAAGGAGTTGGATGAAGAGACAGGGCTGTATTATTATGGTGCGAGATACCTTGACCCGAAGTATAGTAGGTGGTTGTCAGGTGATCCTGCATTAGGGGAGTATATTCCTTCTTCGGGAACGGATCCGTCCAAACTTGCAGGAATGGGTGGCGTGTTTAACGTTGTAAACTTACACGTGTATCATTATGCGGGGAATAACCCTATTAAGTATGTGGATCCAGATGGGAGATCTACATGGATAGATCAAGATGGTCTAGTTAGAAATGTGATTAATGATGGAGATTTGAATATCTATCAATGGAGCGGGAATGGCGTTTATGAAAATATTGAAGGACCATTGTCAAAAGAGAGTGTTATTGATAATGAAAATCCATGGAAAGTAGTTGGTGAAACTCTGTTTTGGGATGCCTTTATTAGCCCCGATACCAATAAACCAGTTGGTAAATTGATCTTAGGAGAATCTATAGATGCTTATATTGATGATCTACATGCAAAAGCGGAATCATATGGAAAAGATAAGACCTTCAGATTATCTCTTCCTAATAAAGAATTTGATATAAAAACACAATACCCTGGCCATGAAGGTTTTTCATATCATGGTTTTTTATTTCACGGTAAATATGTAACATTACGAGAAGCTGGCAATATTTTAGCAGGAATGAATGCTGCTCTTTTTGGTATGGAATTTGATGATTTTCAAAAAGGTGCTGGGGCATTACATGCTAAAGGCCTTTGGGGAGTTGGTATGTATAAGGTGTTTGGAAGTGTGTATGGCCCTGCTCCTAAGTATGGAGAAAATGACTATCAGTATACGCGAAGTTTATATGGATATAATATCATCCTAAGGTCAAAATAAAAGAAGGTGGAATAATGAAAAGGATTGTTTTTTTATTTATTATAAGTGTGTTTTTATTTTTTATATTTATAGCATATTGTATATATACAAAAAATATTTTTGATTCTGCAAGACAGATAGTCTTATTTAATCATAATAAAAATATTCTTGTACTGTCTTACCAAGAACCTCTTTTATATTATGGCTCAGGAAATAAAATTTTATATATTTATAATAATTTTTATATATTGATCGGTAAATGCCGGTATGGAGAATTTCCATTAAAAATAGGAGATATAAATAATCATGATATTGAGCTTCTGATCGAAATACCGTTTTCAAGTGCTTCCTGGGGGTCATATAAAGAATATACAATTGATTTTATTAAAAAAATAAAAAGATAGGAAAGTATGATATTAAATATAAAATTATTACTAAAGATGAAATCATATATATCAAAAAATGAAGATATTACTGTATATGATTTGCGAAATGATTTATTGGAAAAATGAATATTGTTCTGAGCAATTATTTGACGAATCAGGATATATAGATTTAAATAAATTAAGAGAATAAATGAAGATTAGTTATTGTCGTATACAACCAAACTATCTCACTCGGACAGCGATTGAAAGGGAGCAAAAGCAATTTATAAAAATTGCTTTTGCTGTACATCTTTCCGCAGTAATTTATGCGGAAAGATACCGAAGCGATAGCGGAGCCCTGAAAAGCGCGGTGCTGTATTTTGTTTTCTTCATGATAATAATAAACAAAATGCAGCAGTCCGCCAAAAGAAAACTATTACTAAACAGCCCCACTGACATGCCTTTTGGAAATAGGTGGAGCAGATACAAGGAGCCTAGTAAAAATAAAGCGGAGGCGTATCTGGTATACGTCGAGCATTTATTTTTGCGTAGCGACGCAGGAGATGCCCGCATATTTTCAAAAGAAGTAATCCACGACGGTCTGGGAAGAATAAACTACACAGCAAAAGAAGGAGAAGTGTACATTGACGGAACCGCTGACCAAACCCAAACAGGCTGGAACATCTCAAGTGTAATCAACTACGACAAGGCAGGACGAAAGAGCGAAGAAGGAATGCCCTTCTTTTACGTAGGAAACTTAGAAAGCGATTTAAAAACCGTCTCATCGTATGAGGCGATAGAACAGTTTTATGAACTAAATAATTTTACAACGATAAGAAACGGAACAAAATACGAGTATGACGATATAGATAGGAACATTCTAACCACGCTTCCAGACGGGAACACACAAAGAAATGAATACTCGATAGACGCTTCGCTTCAAATAACAAAGGCAATAGACCCGTTAGAAAACATAAGCATAAGCAAAAAAGACGCACGGGGAAACATACGGGAAGTAGAACGCTTAGATAAAAATAATAGCCTCCTTACAAAGGCAAAATACGAATACTCTGTATTAGGAGAAATGCTGCGAGCATACGATGCAAAGGATAACCTTTTATCGGTAACGTATGACCTGCTTGGAAGAAGAACCGCATTAGAAAGCAAGGACACCGGCAAAAAAGAATGGATATACGACGATAAAGGACGGCTTTATGCAGAAACGGATTCGGTATTAAAAAACAAAGCTGCCGAAATAAGATACGAATACGACGGCTTTGACCGCATAGTAAAAACAGACTATCCTTTTAGCCAAGACATAGAATATAAATACGGAGTGCCCGGACAAAAAGGAGCAGGGCAAATAGTCTACAAAAAAGATGAGACGGGAGAGACTCACTACAATTACGGAAACTTGAACGAGGTAATAAAAGAAACAAGAACCATAAACCGCTACGAAGCAGTAAGCAGCCCCGAAACAGCCTCTTTTGAATACCGCTCCGACTACCTTGGGCGAATGCAAAGTATGAAATACCCTGACGGGGAAACAATAACCTACACCTACGATAAAGGCGGACAGCTAAAGGGAGTGAGCGGAGAAAAAACTACAAACAAGGGTAGCATAAAATACTCCTACGTCGATAAAATATTGTATGACGAACATGCACAAAGAGTATACATAAAATACGGAAACGGCGTAGAAACAAGATATAGGTACGATGAAAAGAGGCGCTGGCTCGATATAATAGAAACAAAAAATACGCAAACTCAAGACGTCTTCCAAAAAATAAAATATAATTTTGATGCGGTAGGAAATGTATTAGGCTATGCAAATGACGCAACTACCTACGAAACACAACAAACATATTCTTATGACAATTTGTACCAGCTGATAAACGTAGAAGGAACAAGCAACCAATACAAGGGTAAAAAGAGCTTCGGCATGACACCGGTAAGTGTTGCAAAATATAAACAAACCTTCAGCTTTGACGCTATAGGCAACATGACCAATAAAATAAGCACCACAAACATACCCGGTTCCCAAGGAAACTCGTATCCAAAAGCTGAACTTGACTATAACCTGAATTACGAGTATGACCCTGCCTATGCACACAGGTTAATCCATGCAGGCACCCGATACTACCGCTATGATGCCAACGGCAACATCACTGCCGAAAAAGACGGACCTTTTACGGATGAAGAAGAATTTGCATTTACATACTCATACTTTGAAAATGAAGATGTCTACGGCACCGACTACGGCTTCGGCCTTGACGCCCCGAAAGAAACCGAGCAGACAAATCCTCAAGACCTTTTTGCGTATAGAAGAAATTATACATGGAACGAGCGGAACCTTTTAGTCAAATCAAGCGACCGAAACTTTACCGTCCACTACCGCTACGGAGACGACGGACAGCGTGCACTAAAATACACAGACGAAGGCAGAAGTGAAACGCTATACTTCAATAACTTTTTCACGATACATATTCCCACACAAGACCAAAATAACCCGCAAGGACTACGGGTGCATAAACACATATTCGTGGGAAACAGCCGCCTTGTAACGGCAATGACGCACACCGATAACCAGGGGGATAATGAGGAACAGAAGGTAAAGAGGTACTACTATCATTCAGATCACCTCGGCAGTGCACAATTTGTAACCGACTGGAAAGGCAGACAGTACGAACATATAGAGTATACGCCGTACGGAGAATTGTGGATAGAAGAAGTTGCTGCAGGATTGGATAAGTTACCGTTCAGATTTACGGGAAAAGAGCTTGATGAAGAGACTGGACTTTATTACTATGGAGCTAGATACCTTGACCCGAAGTATAGTAGATGGCTGAGTGGTGATCCTGCATTAGGTGAGTATATACCGCAAGCACCGATAAATGACAAAGCTAAAAAGCATAATGAAAATTTACCCGGAATGGGTGGGGTGTTTAATGTTGTAAACTTGCACGTGTACCACTACGCGGGCAATAATCCGGTGAAGTATATTGATCCGGATGGAGAGAGGATATTAGATGTTGATAATTCACTTTTTCAAGGAAGTGGTGGCGATACTATACTTGGTGCTACGGGTTCCTCAACTATATCAGCTTATGGATGCGTCTTAACAGGGTATACAAGAATTGGAAATCATATTTCTGGAAAAAATTACAGCTTAACAGAGACCAATAGTATTGCGGTTAGTAACAGCTTATTTGTTGCTAGAACTAATGAAAATGGAGAAGAGATATCGGCTAGAAATCTTTTATCAGTTAGCAAAGGTGTTGAATTAATAAATCTTATGACAGGTAATGCGAATTTATTTGTTATACATAAAGATTCAAAAAGTTTTAGCTATAAATCAAATTTTCTTACTGAAATAGCTGCTTATATTAATAAGTGGGGAAATAGTGGTGGAAATTATTATCTTCTTGCAAGAATAGAAAAAGGGTACTATAATTCAAATGGTAAATTTATTTCTACTGGTGGACACACTGTAAATATAAATGCGAAGTCAAACAATGTATCTAATTTGGATGATTTGCTAAATGCATTTAATATTGGTATTAATAATACTCAAGAAGGACATCCGACTGGTGATACTATAACAAAAAATAGTGTATGGAAGATTACACGTATTGATGTTTTACAATCCATAAAATTACCTGATAATGCTAACTAACGATAGGGAGAATCAAAAATGAAGATATTTATTTTATTAGTTATTCTAACTTTGAGTATTTCTTGTAGTAAGGAAGGAAAACTTCAGTCTATAAATGTAATACAAGCATGTCCCACTAAAAAAAGTGATGAGGCTATTGAACTCGATTTAAAATCTTATAATCCGTTTATGTATGAGATAAACATAAGAAAGTTGAAATATACAAATATTAACAGCAATTATTATGTATTGCCTGAAACCATGAAAAAATGCAAGCAGATACATATTTTTGAAAGTTGGACGACCGAATATATATCATATTTATCCGACTTGGTTACGCAATATGATATGCCCTGTCAAGCTTATTTACCTGAAAATCAAAAGACTTTAAAGAGTTTTGCTTTATTTAATAAAAACGGTCAGGTAGTAAAATATGTATATAAATTAGGCTGCATTCCGACAGACTCATATCCTCATGATGAAGTATACACTTATTATTATAATGATAAAAATTTTATTAGCAAAGATGTTTATAAGATGGAAAATACGGATAGTGAAGTCAGACAGCTTGTAAATGAATATGAAAAAAAGCGTAAAAATAAAAAGATGTTATACAATGAAAAAGAAAATAAATATACATTCGATGATATGGAACTTATCTTCAATGAAGACGGCAAATATAAAGAAATTAAGATTTATTATCATGAAAGATCTTTTGATAAATATGAATTTATTTATGAAAATGCTATGATAAAAAAATTTAAAAAATATGATAATGATAAATTAGAATATGAGATAATTAGTGAGTATGACAACTCAGGCAAAATAAGGAAATATACAACCTCATTGGGGGGGACGGTTGAAATTTTAAAATATGATGAGTACGGTAATTGGATTGAGGAAAAGCTTTTTTCTGATGGAGTTTTGTTTTCTACCACATATCGAGAGATTGAGTATTGGGAGTAATATAATTTAATATATATTATTTATGCTTTAATTATGAAGTTGTATAGATAAAATTAATGATATTGAGGCTTAAAATATGAAAGTAAAAAAAAGTATATTTTCACGGCCCAACTATCTCACTCGGACAGCGATTGAAAGGGAGCAAAAGCAATTTATACAAATTGCTTTTGCTGTACATCTTTCCGCAGCAATTTCTGCGGAAAGATACCGAAGCGATAGCGGAGCCCTGAAAATCGCGGTGCCGATACTTGTTTACTTTTATATTATAATGATAAACAAGTATCGGCAGTCCTCCAAAAGAAAGTTATTACTAAACAACCCCACTGACAGGACTTTTGGAAATAGGTGGAGCAGATACAAGGAGCCTAGTAAAAATAAAGCGGAGGCGTATCTGGTATACGTCGAGCATTTATTTTTGCGTAGCGACGCAGGAGATGCCCGCATATTTTCAAAAGATGACGAACACGCACAACGAGTCTACATCAAATACGGCAACGGAGTAGAAACAAGATACAACTATGATGAAAAAAGAAGATGGCTAAAAGACATCAAGACAGAAAACAAAGATAAGAATTTGGTATTCCAAAAAATAAACTATAACTTTGATGCCGTAGGTAATGTAGAAGGGTATATAAATACTTCAAGCAAATATGAAACAAGTCAAAGCTACAGCTACGATGCCCTCTATCAACTTATAAAAGCCGAAGGAACGCACAAACAATACGGAGGAATAAACCCTAACCCCGATAACCCGCATCCTTCAAATCCCTTACACACAAATAAATACAGACAAACATTTGCTTTCGACATAATAGGGAATATGACGAATAAGAGCAGTACTACGAACATTCAAGGCGGCTCAATAAGCAGTGATGACACAAAATTAAACTATGAACTGGATTATGAATATGACAGTAAATACGCCCACCGCTTAATAAGAGCCGGAACCCGATACTATCGCTACGACGCAAACGGCAACATAACGGCCGAAAAAGACGGCCCCTTTACAGAAAAGGAAGAGTTTACGTTTACCTACTCCTACTTTGCAGAACATGACGTATACGGAGTAGATTACGGCTTTGACCTAGAACCCCCTGAAGATGATCCTGCAAACCTAGAAGTAGGCACAACAAGTACTACACCTACAGGAGGCTATCGACGGGACTACACATGGAACGAAAGAAATCTCTTGATAAAATCAGACGATAAGTTAAACACAGTAATATACCGCTACGGAGATGACGGACGGAGAGCCTTAAAGTTTACACAGCAATCAAATAGCGAAACTTTATACTTTAACAATTTCTACTCGGTACACCAAGTTGCCCATGAACCTAATCACGAACATGGGCTTAGAGTAAGCAAACACATCTTTGTCGGAAACTCGCGGTTAGTAACTGCTATGACTCACGCTGATAATAATGGAGACACAACGGAACAAACTGAAAAACGTTACTACTACCACGCAGACCACCTGCAAAGTGCACAGTTTATAACAAATGCCAGAGGAGAACAGTACGAACATATAGAGTATACACCTTACGGAGAGTTATGGATAGAAGAGACTGCACCGGGGATAGATAAGTTACCGTTTAGGTTTACGGGGAAAGAGCTGGATGAGGAAACAGGATTGTATTATTATGGAGCGCGGTACTTGGATCCGAAGTATAGTAGATGGTTGAGTGGAGATCCTGCGTTAGGTGAGTATATTCCGCAAGCTCCGGTAAATGACGAAGCTAAAAAACACAACGAGAACCTGCCCGGAATGGGAGGTATATACAACACGGTAAATTTACATGTTTATCATTATGCGGGGAATAATCCGATTAAGTATGTGGATCCGGATGGGGATAAAATACTGGATGTTAGTACGACTTTGGTTCAAGAAAACGGAGAAGAAGATCCCTTAGGTAAGGGTAATACGACAATTGCTTCACATGGCTGTGTTTTAACAGCATATACTAGAATTGCAAATGCGATAAGTGCTATTGGTGAACGTACATTACAAAACGCTAATTCATTGGCTCTTAAGAAGGATATTTATGATGGAAATAACAAAAATTTAATATTTAACTCTCCTACTGCTTCCAAATTAGTAAATTCCATATCTATTCTAAGTGAATATAAAATGTCATTTTATAAATCATTAAATAATATTAGCTTAAATGAATATGGTAGCGAATTGGAAAAACTAAGCAAATCAGAAGACTTATATGCTATTACCATTAGAGTTTCAAATAAGTATGGAGGCCATACTGTCAACATGAATTCTGATGGAATTATTGTGGATACTGAAGATAATTATACCATCAAAATTAATAACACCTCAGAAAAAGGATATTTACCGTCAACGGTTGTTAATGATATCATAACGGATTCTTCAGCTATAATCCGTATTGATATATTTAAGATAGAAAAGGTAAAAACTGTTCCATTTTTACCCGAATAACTTATTAAGGGAGACTAAATAATGAAAATGTTAAGGAATATGATTTTTATTTTTATGTTGGTTCTTTTGGTTTCATGTATAAAAAGAGAAAACAATGAATTAGATAATAGTAAGATTTTAAATAATATAAACCTAGATTCAAAAAAGGATGATGATATTTATGACCGTGGCTTTCTAATAAAAGAATTAAAAAATAATGATTTAATTCCGTATGATTTAGCTTATCTTACAAAAAAACCTGAGTCTATTTTTGTATATGTTATAAAAAGTGAATGGGCACTGAGAGAGGCTATATCTGATTATGAAAAATATGGTGAGAGTTCAGGGGAAATACCTAAATTGGAAAATTTAGGTAAGCGAGAATTTATTTTTGAAAGACATTATGATTATTACGGTAATTATATATATGAAAAAAGAAAGACGGTTGCCGGATATATATATGAGAGTATCAAATATGATAAATATAATCGTCCTATAGAAAAGATAGAAATCTATGAAGACTCTTATGTTAAGAAACTTACGAGTATGATAGTTATTGAGTACGCTCCGGTAAAACAATCAGATAATATATTAGAAGCAAAAATATATAAAGCTGATAAAAATGGAGATAAGAGAGAAATAAATATAGTTAGATCAGGTAAAAAAGAAAATATTTATTTTTTTAATGACAATGAATTTTATTTTGAAAATAATCAAATCACAAAAATTAATACTCCTGATAAAAAATGGATATTTAAATATGCTAATAATACTTTTTTATCCGAGATAGGAATTTCTCATGCAGGAGTAGGATATGAATCTATAAAAATGGAATATGAAAAAGGTGAGTTGGTGCGATGCATAAATGTATTTGGAAAATCAAAATCGCGGTATAAATTTATCAGATACGACAAATTTGGAAACTGGATAGAGATGCAAATATTTCATGGAGATAATACTGATTTTACAGATACTATTATCCGTGAAATAAAATATTATGAATAAATACCTAATATTATCTAAAAAACAATATTAGGTATTTTAGAATAGATAAATAAATGAAAAAAAATTTTCTTGAATAGAAAATTTATTGATGTAAATTATTTAACTGCTTTAGGAAGATTAGATTTGATAAGAGTATATTTAAATAAAATATTGGAATTGATAAAACAGAGGCAGGAAATAAAAAAAACATGAAAACAAAACTTTATTTGTATTTACAGCCTAACTATCTCTTTTCTCGGACAGCGATTGAAGCGGAAATCCTTTTTGCGGTGTGTTTAAGCAAAAAGCAAGCTCTGACCGGAGGGAAGAGCCTTGCCCGTGAAGACAAATGCAGCAAAAAGATTGGAGCGGAAAGCGCAGTGCTCAATTTTGTTTTCTTCGTAATGCTAAAAAACAAAATTGAGCAGTCCGCCACTCAAAGCTGCTTAAAAAACAACTTATTACTAAACCGCTCCACTGACAGGAGTTTTGAAAATAGGCCGATGAAAAAGGTACGTCCTTGTACCTTTTTCATTCCAGAGTTTTGCCTAGGCAAAACTCTCAAAGCTATAATCACCGCCATCCGTGGCGGGGAGTTAGGCAAAAAAGTACCGCAGGCGTATCGGGTATACGTCGAGGACACTTTTTTGCCGTGCGACGCAGGAGATGCCCGCATATTTTCAAAAGAGGTAATCCACGACGGTCTAGGACGCATAAACTACACAGCCAAAGAAGGAGAAGTATACATAGACGGAACCGATTACCAAACCCAAACAGGCTGGAACATTTCGGGAGCGGTTTATTATGATGAAGACGGAAGAAAAAAAGGAGAAGGACAGCCTGTGTTCTATGGAGGAGATATACAAAATGAATTAAGCGGAAGCTCAAGTCAAATCCTTTTATATGAAAAATTAAACGAATTAAAACATCCTACAAATTATGAATATGACGGACTAGGCCGCGTAATAAAAACAACCCTTCCCGACGGAAACAGTCAAAAAACGGAATACTCGATAGACGCTTCGCTTCAAATAACAAAAACAACCGACCCATTGGAAAACATAAACATCAGTAAAAAAGATATAAGAGGAAACATAAAAGAAGTAGAAAGATGGGATAAAAACAATACCTTACTAACCAAAGCCCGATACGAATATTCGGTATTAGGAGAAATGTTAAAAGCCTACGACGCTAAAGACAACTTATTGGCAGTAAACTATGACATGCTTGGACGGCGCATAAGTTTAGAAAGCCTTGATATGGGAAGAAAAGAATGGAACTATGACGATAAAGGCCGCTTGGAGTATGAAAACGACTCCGTATTAAGATCAAAATTAGCGTCAATAAAATATGAATACGACGGACTGGACAGAATCATAAAAATAGACTATCCTTTTAGTGAAGATGTAGAATATGAGTACGGGGTACCGGGACAAAAAGGAGCGGGAGAGGTAATCCGCAAAAAAGATGAAACGGGAGAGACAAAATACGAATACGGCCTACTAAACGAAGTAAAGGTAGAAACACGGACAATAAAGAGGGGAAGAGAATTTCAAAAGCCCGTAACCGCCGTGTTTAACTACGAAGCCGATTACTTAGGCCGAATGCAAAGCATAAGCTACCCCGACGGAGAAGTGTTAAGCTACAGTTACGACAAGGGAGGACAATTAAAAGGAGTTATAGGTAAAAAAGGAATAGAAACCTATAGGTATGTAGACAATATCTTGTATGATGAACACGGTCAGAGAGTCTACATCAAATACGGAAACGGAGTAGAAACAAGATACAAATATGACCCTGCACGGCGTTGGCTAAAAGACATAAAGACAGAAAACAAAGATAAGAATTTGGTATTCCAAAAAATAAACTATAACTTTGATGCAGTAGGTAATGTAGGAGGGTATATAAATACTTCAAGCAAATATGAAACAAGTCAAAGCTACAGTTATGACAATTTGTACCAACTTATAAAAGCCGAAGGAACGCACAAACAATACGGAGGAATAAACCCTAACCCCGATAACCCGCATCCTTCAAATCCCTTACACACAAATAAATACAGACAAACCTTTGCCTTCGACATAATAGGGAATATGACGAATAAAGATAGTACTACGAACATTCAAGGCGGCTCAATAGGAACTACGGATGACACAAAACTAAACTATGAACTGGATTATGAGTATGACAGTAAATATGCACACCGCTTAATAAGAGCGGGCAATAGATATTACCGATACGACGCCAACGGCAACATCACTGCAGAAAAAGACGGCCCCTTTACAGAAAAGGAAGAGTTTACATTTACCTACTCCTACTTTGCAGAACATGACGTATACGGCGTAGATTACGGCTTTGACTTAGAACCCCCTGAAGATGACCCTGCAAACCTAGAAAGTGGAGGCACAACAAGTACTACACCTACAGGAGGCTACAGAAGAGATTATACATGGAATGAACGCAACCTATTGATAAAATCAGACGATAAGTTAAACACAGTAATATACCGCTACGGAGATGACGGACAGAGAGCCTTAAAATTTACTCAACAGAGTAATAGCGAAACTCTTTATTTCAATAACTTTTATTCGGTACATCAAGTTGCCCATGAACCTAATCACGAACATGGGCTTAGAGTAAGTAAACATATATTCGTAGGCAACTCTCGTTTAGTAACTGCAATGACGCACACCGACAACCACGGCGACACAACCGAGCAGACAGAAAAGCGTTACTACTACCATGCAGACCATCTACAGAGTGCGCAGTTTATAACAAATGCTAAGGGTGAACAGTACGAACATATAGAGTATACACCATACGGAGAGTTATGGATTGAAGAGACTGCTCCCGGAATCGATAAGTTACCGTTTAGGTTTACGGGGAAAGAACTGGATGAAGAGACGGGACTGTATTATTACGGAGCGAGGTATTTAGATCCTAAATACAGTAGGTGGTTATCAGGAGATCCGGCACTTAATGAGTATATACCAAAAGCTCCGATAGATGATGAAGCGAAAAAGCATAATGAGAATTTACCCGGTATGGGTGGTGTGTTTAATGTTGTAAACTTGCACGTGTATCATTATGCGGGGAATAATCCGGTGAAGTATGTGGATCCGGATGGAAAGAAAACTACGATTATGATTATTCATGCAAATAGTGGATGGGAAAAATTGCTTGGGGGATCTCATGTTGCAATTCATTTTAGCAATCCTGGTAAAACTTCATCTGGAGATTTCGAACTTCCAACTTTATATGATCCCAGCGGATCTTATATGATATTAAATCCGGCTAAACAGTTATATAGACCATCATCTGGTGTTTTTTCAGGTGAGGAGGCTTCTGATTTAGCTAGTTATATAAAATCTGTTCTTGATCGTGATAATGATGAGTATATAATAGCTTATACAATTAATACTACACCAGCGCAAGAAGCTAAAATGATTGAACTTGCAGATGAATATGGTGATGGTTCTGGATTTAACTGTGCTGATTATGTGTCTGAAGTACTAAAAGAGGTATTAGGATTCAAACATACTATGTCACCAGGTAATTTAGAAAGTCAATTAAAAGAATCTAAGTTAGTAACTGAAGTTAAAACATATAAAAAGGTAGTTGTAGATGAAAAATAAAATATGTTTTAT
Source organism: Treponema putidum (assembly GCF_000755145.1). GTDB lineage: Bacteria > Spirochaetota > Spirochaetia > Treponematales > Treponemataceae > Treponema_B > Treponema_B putidum. Next base: position 2,623,596 of record NZ_CP009228.1, on the reverse strand, counting down.
GATTGAATTGATTTTATATGTAATATTATTTATTTTTATGAAAAGTATTATTGAATATACTCATTATAAAAAAATGTATATTATTTTTTTTACTTCACTATTTTTTAATATTCTTATAACTATTTATTTTGATAAAAGTAAAAGTAATAAATATTTACTTGGTTCAATTTTAATGAATATTTTTTTTGGGTTTATTATCTTTTTTATGGAAACATGAGTGCTTTTTTTCATGAGAGATTATTTGACGAATATACATTCTTCTCTTTTCTATTTACTACAATATTTTTTAACCGGTAACTGGCTATTACCGATAATGCTATATTCATTAAAAAATGTATTGATAAAAATTGAGGGATAATATATGAAAAGACTGAAATGGGATATGGAACTATTTTTTAGACAATGGACTATAACTCTGATCTATCGTTTAATTCTTAGTCATAGTATTCTCAAGATTGTTTTGCAAAAAAAAGTTGCTGATGCTTTAGGAGAAGGAGCTCTTGTTATTGCATCGATAGGATTTGTCAATTTTAAATCCGGTATTCTCATACAAACAAATAGATCCGGTAATAAAAAAAACAGTATTCCATATGCTTCTGTTGGTCCTGGAGAACAATATAAATTTATTGGAGGGAAATAGTAATGAAAAAAATATATTTCTTTTTTTATTATTAAATATGTGTTTACTTTTTTCTCAGCCTACTGATGATGATATTTTCAGATATTTAAAAGAAAAACTGGGAAATATTGATGATGATATTCTCAGATATTTAGCAGAAGAGATAGGGAATATTGATAATGATGATATCATGTATGTAGAAGAGATAGATCGTAATTCCAGTTGTTTTGTTATAAAAGACGATGCGGAGCTATTTCAAAAAGAAACACTTGCATTACAAGGAGACCCTCGTGCAGTAGATATCTTAATTGACCATTATGTCTATATTCAGAATATCGATAATGAATTAAGAATATCAAAACTGAACTATTGGCTTGAAATTTTAATTGAAAATGATATAACGCCCCGTTCGCAATGTAATTACTATACTATTAAGGAATGTTATAATTTTGATAATCAAAAACGAAGGCTGTTTTGGTTGTATACAAGTGCGGCAAAGGGTTTTGAACTGGCACTATGGAATGTAGAGCGTAGTAGAAAAAAACAAATAGTGTTTACTATGGCAAATGATAGTGATTATCCGATAGAAAAATTAAAAGAAGAACAGGTGTTTTTTTATGAAGACGGAGCATTGCGTGGTTCTGGAACAGCAACGTATTCGCTTGGAAAATATTATGAACAAATAAATGAAAAAGAAAAAGCTTCATATTGGTATAGAATAGGTGCGCAAAATGGAAATAATTATTGTATGTTGAGATATGCAAAAATACTAGGAAACAGTGAAGACGAATTTGATAAACTTCGTAGCAATTTTTGGATAAAAAAAGTAGTATATAATAATAATGAAAATGAAGAGTAATTATTTATTAAAACATTCAAACTATCTCTCTCGGACAGCGATTGAAGCGGAAATCCTTTTTGCGGTTTGTGTAATCGAAAAGCAAGCTCTGACCGGAGGAAAGAGCCTTGCCTGTGAAGACAAATACAGCAAAAAGATTGGAGCGAAAAGAGCGGTGCTCAATTTTGTTTTCTTCGTAATGCTAAAAAACAAAATTGAGCAGTCCGCCAAAAGAAACTCATTACTGAAAAAACCTACTGACAGGACTTTTGAAAATAGGTGGAGCAGATACAAGGAGTTAGGCAAAAAAGTACCGCAGGCGTATCGGGTATACGTCGAGGACACTTTTTTGCCGTGCGACGCAGGAGATGCCCGCATATTTTCAAAAGAAGTAATCCATGACGGCTTAGGACGCATAAACTACACGGCAAAAGAAGGAGAAGTGTACATTGAAGGAACCATAGATTCTACTCAAACAGGCTGGAATGTTTCGGGAGCGGTTTATTATGATGAAGACGGAAGAAAAAAAGGAGAAGGACAGCCCGTGTTCTATGGAGGAGATATACAAAATGAATTAAGCGGAAGCTCAAGCCAAATCCTTTTATATGAAAAATTAAACGAATTAAAACATCCTACAAGTTATGAATATGACGTACTAGGCCGCGTAATAAAAACAACCCTTCCCGACGGAAACATACAGCGTAATGAGTACTCGATAGACGCTTCGCTTCAAATAACAAAAACAACCGACCCTAAAGAAAACATAAACATCAGTAAAAAAGATATAAGAGGAAACATAAAAGAAGTAGAAAGACGTGATAAAAACAACACTCTTCTTACTAAGGCAAAATACGAATACTCTGTTCTTGGCGAGATGCTGCGAGCCTACGACGCAAAGGACAACCTTTTGGCAGTAAACTATGACATGCTCGGAAGGCGCATAAGTTTAGAAAGCCTTGATATGGGAAGAAAAGAATGGAACTATGACGATAAAGGAAGACTTGAGTATGAAAACGACTCCGTATTAAGATCAAAATTAGCGTCAATAAAATATGAATACGACGGACTGGACAGAATCATAAAAATAGACTATCCTTTTAGTGAAGATGTAGAATATGAGTACGGGGTACCGGGAGAAAAAGGAGCGGGAGAGGTAATCCGCAAAAAAGATGAAACGGGAGAGACAAAATACGAATACGGCCTACTAAACGAAGTAAAGGTAGAAACACGGACAATAAAGAGGGGCAGAGAATTTCAAAAGCCCGTAACTGCCGTGTTTAACTACGAAGCCGATTACTTAGGCCGAATGCAAAGCATAAGCTACCCTGACGGAGAAGTGCTGACTTACAGTTACGACAAGGGAGGACAATTAAAAGGAGTTATAGGCAAAAAAGGAATAGAAACCTATAGGTATGTAGACAATATCTTGTATGATGAACACGGTCAGAGAGTCTACATCAAATACGGAAACGGAGTAGAAACAAGATACAACTATGACCCTGCACGGCGTTGGTTAAAAGACATCAAGACAGAAAACAAAGATAAGAATTTGGTATTCCAAAAAATAAATTATAACTTTGATGCCGTAGGGAATGTAGAAGGGTATATAAACACGGCTAGTAAGTATGAAACAAGTCAAAGCTACAGTTATGACAATTTGTACCAACTTATAAAAGCCGAAGGCACGCACAAACAATACGGAGGAATAAACCCTAACCCCGATAACCCGCATCCGTCAAATCCCTTACACACAAATAAATACAGGCAAACATTTGCCTTCGACATAATAGGGAACATGACGAATAAGAGCAGTACTACAAACCTTTCCGGAGGCTCAATAGGAACTACGGATGACACAAAACTAAACTATGAACTGGATTATGAGTATGACAGTAAATACGCCCACCGCTTAATAAGAGCGGGCAATAGATATTACCGATACGACGCCAACGGCAACATCACTGCAGAAAAAGATGGAAAGTTCAGCGACAAAGAAGAAATAACATTTACCTATTCCTACTTTGCAGAACATGACGTATACGGCGTAGATTACGGCTTTGACTTAGAACCCCCTGAAGATGACCCTGCAAACCTAGAAAGTGGAGGCACAACAAGTACTACACCTACAGGAGGCTACAGAAGAGATTATACATGGAATGAACGCAACCTATTGATAAAATCAGACGACAAACTAAACACAGTAATATACCGCTACGGCGATGACGGACAGAGAGCATTAAAGTTTACACAGCAATCAAATAGCGAAACTTTATACTTTAATAACTTTTACTCCGTACACCAAGTTGCCCATGAACCTAATCACGAACACGGGCTAAAAGTAAGCAAACACATCTTTGTCGGAAACTCGCGGTTAGTAACCGCTATGACGCACGCAGACAACCACGGCGACACAACCGAGCAGACAGAAAAAAGATATTATTATCACGCAGACCATCTGCAAAGTGCGCAGTTTATAACAAATGCTAAGGGTGAACAGTACGAACATATAGAGTATACACCATACGGAGAGTTATGGATTGAAGAGACTGCTCCTGGAATCGATAAGTTACCGTTTAGATTTACCGGGAAAGAGCTGGATGAGGAAACAGGACTGTACTACTATGGAGCGAGGTACTTGGATCCGAAATACAGTAGATGGTTGAGCGGGGATCCGGCATTGGGTGAGTACATTCCGCAAGCTCCGGTAAATGACGAAGCTAAAAAGCATAACGAGAATTTACCCGGTATGGGTGGTGTGTTTAATGCCGTAAATCTTCACGTTTATCATTATGCGGGGAATAATCCGGTAAAGTATGTGGATCCGGATGGGAGAAGTGTGTGGGCAGAAATCGATTCTGAAATTAAATCTATAATAGATAAATTATATAATGATAGTCCTACATTTAAAAAACATTATGACAATTTACTGGCTGAAAAAGCACCTAATGGTCAAAAAATTTTAGTAACTATTACTACTGATTTAGGGAAATATGCTGGGAATACTGTTACAAATGATTCTCCGGTGATATTTGAAGCGGATATAGAAACGCTTGATAATAAAGGTAATCGTGTGAATAAAAAAATGCAAGCTACTACTGATATGGTAATGGCTATTAATATTAATATAGATCTAGATCGTGTATATAATAAAGATTTACCCTTAGTAGATATTATAGCGGAAGAGGTGGTGCATGCATCTGACATAACAAAAGTTGGTTCAGAAAAATGGAATAAAATTGCTCGAGAGGAAAATAAATTACCTTATAAAGATCGTCCGAGAGAAATAAGTGCTAAAAATCAAGTTAAAATAATTTTATCGGAACTTAGAGATAAAAGGAAGTGATAAAGTGAAAAAACAATTATTTAGTTTTAGCATAATATTTTTATATCTTATTAATATTTATTGTTTAGAGATTGATATTGTTGATATAAATGAATTTGAAAATACATATCATATGATAGATAGACTAAAGACTGACTTTTTAGACTATCATTTTGACTATGAACGGGATAAAACTGTTGAATTTAAAATAAAAGTAGAAATAAAAATTCTCCAAATTAGAAATGAAAAAAAGAAGATATATATTGCTGTTTATAATGATAGTATTGAATTGTCCAATTTAAGTATTTATTGTGCTATTATGAAATTTAATTCTTTCGGCTTTCTTGAATTTTATGAATTATGTAAATTTTCTGAAGAAAAAATTAAAGATATGTATCCTACAACTGTCACCTATGTGCAAAGAGGAGATGATTTACTATCTTATCATATTTCCGATAAAACATTGCAAGAGTTTAAAGAGTTTTCTTTGAATGGTGGAAAACATGCACCTTTTTATTTATATCAATATTATACCTATAAGAATGATGAAAGTGCTTGGTATTGGCTGCAGATAGGGGCACAAAATGGCAATAAAAAGTGTCAATATGAATATGGTAAATATCTTCTGGCAAAAGATGATAAAGATAGTAAAACAAGGGGGCTATTTTGGATAAAAAAAGCGGTATTTAATGCAAGTAAAGAAGCACAGCAATTGTTAAAACAAATAGAAGAAAATGAACATTAGCTATTTATTAAAACATTTTAACTATCTCCTCTTTCGGATAGCTATTGAAGCGAAAATCCTTTTTGCGGTTTGTTTAATCAAAAAGCAAGCTCTGACCGGAGGGAAGAGCCTTGCCCGTGAAGACAAATGCAGCAAAAAGATTGTAGCGGAAAGCGCGGTGCTGACACTTATGTACTTTTACATAATTATGATAATACACAAGTGTCAGCAGTCCGCCAAAAGAAAGTTATTATTAAATAAAAGCATCTTATCGGAGGTTTTTCCGCTTATGGTAGGAAGCGGAAAAACAATGGCTTTTGAAAATAGGCGAGGTAAGTACAAGGAGTTAGGCAAAAAAGTACCGCAGGCGTATCGGGTATACGTCGAGGACACTTTTTTGCCGTGCGACGCAGTAATTGCCCGCATATTTTCAAAAAAATGACGAACATGCGCAAAGAGTCTACATCAAATACGGAAACGGAGTAGAAACAAGATACAACTATGACCCTGCACGGCGTTGGTTAAAAGACATAAAGACAGAAAACAAAGATAAGAATTTGGTATTCCAAAAAATAAATTATAACTTTGATGCCGTAGGGAATGTAGAAGGGTATATAAACACGGCTAGTAAGTATGAAACAAGTCAAAGCTACAGTTATGACAATTTGTACCAACTTATAAAAGCCGAAGGCACGCACAAACAATACGGAGGAATAAACCCTAACCCCGATAACCCGCATCCGTCAAATCCCTTACACACAAATAAATACAGGCAAACATTTGCCTTCGACATAATAGGGAACATGACGAATAAGAGCAGTACTACAAACCTTTCCGGAGGCTCAATAGGAACTACGGATGACACAAAACTAAACTACGAACTGGATTATGAGTATGACAGTAAATACGCCCACCGCTTAATAAGAGCGGGCAATAGATATTACCGATACGACGCCAACGGCAACATCACTGCAGAAAAAGATGGAAAGTTCAGCGACAAAGAAGAAATAACATTTACCTACTCATACTTTGCAGAACACGATGTATACGGCGTAGACTACGGATTTGACCTAGAACCTCCCGAAGATGACCCTGCAAACCTAGAAAGCGGAGGCACAACAAGTACTACACCTACAGGAGGCTATCGACGAGACTACACATGGAACGAAAGAAATCTCTTGATAAAATCAGACGATAAGTTAAACACAGTGATATACCGCTACGGAGATGACGGACAGAGAGCCTTAAAATTTACTCAACAGAGTAATAGCGAGACATTGTATTTTAATAACTTTTATTCGGTACACCAAGTTGCCCATGAACCTAATCACGAGCACGGGCTTAGAGTAAGCAAACACATCTTTGTCGGAAACTCGCGGTTAGTAACTGCTATGACACATGCGGATAATAATGGAGACACAACCGAGCAGACAGAAAAAAGATATTATTATCACGCAGATCACCTACAAAGCGCACAGTTTATAACAAATGCCAGAGGCGAACAGTATGAACACATAGAGTATACACCATACGGAGAGTTATGGATTGAAGAGACTGCTCCCGGAATCGATAAGTTACCGTTTAGATTTACCGGCAAGGAACTTGATGAAGAGACTGGACTGTACTACTATGGATCGAGGTACTTAGACCCGAAATACAGTAGATGGTTGTCAGGCGATCCGGCATTGAATGATTATATCCCTAAAGCCCCGATAGATGATGAAGCGAAAAAGCATAATGAGAATTTACCCGGTATGGGAGGCGTGTTTAACGTTGTAAACTTGCACGTTTACCACTACGCGGGGAATAATCCGGTGAAGTATGTAGATCCGGATGGAAGAATATTAATAATTGATGGTTCGTCATCTGATGACCCTAATTACGTAAAAAAAATTGAAAAATTACTTGATTTAGCTTCTGCAGCTTCTGCAGAATTTAAAAATATGCTTGATGCTATAAAAAGAAATAAGGATATAACCGTAAAAATCTTGCCTAATAATGTACATTTCCCTGATCCGATGTGTGGATCTCAAGCTGGGGAGAAGGAGAAGAAATTAGGAATACCAGTTGATTCCGATATTTATTTTTCTCCTGATATTGAATATATTGATTCAGGTATACACTTATATCCAGTTGGGATTATTGCTCATGAATTAGCTCGTGCCTATGATAATATGATGGGAAATTATGCAATGAATTTAGATAGAACAAAATCAAAAGATGGATCATTTTATTATAATCCTAGAAAAGAAGCAAATGCTGTTAATATTGAGAATCAGGTATATTTGTATTTTGGATATAATTATCGGTCAAACTATAGTGGTGAAACCATTCCTATAAGATCAGAAGTTGCTACTAAAAGGAAAATGGAAATGTGGAGAATGATGCGATGAAAAAAAAATATTCATTAATTATTATTATTATGTTATATTTTGAATTATTATACGGATTTGAATTTCCTTCTTTAATTATAAACAATGATAAGGCAACTGTATTTTTAAAATCATATTTTAATGGTGATGATATATGGGAATTTTATGAAATAGCTGTTCCTGCAAGAATAAGTAATAATGGTGATAATAAATTTTATTGGCATATTATTTTTCTTGCTTCAAAAAACTATGAAAAATGTATTGTGTTTTTTAATTCAAAGTCTCAACATAACTTAGTGGGTAAATTGACCGCAGATGAATTTCATATCATTAGTAAGCAAATCAATGCAAGGTTAATATTTAATAATAACTATAAAAAATATTCTGATATACAAGGTATACATCAGCCATTTTATTTACATATACGCAATAAAGAGCATGCTAATGTTGTTTATGGGGATACTGCAAATGCAGAGAGTCATATGTGGGCTAATCAATTATATTATTATTTTAATCAATTTGTTCCACAAAAAGATAAGCTTCTATATAAGGAGGAAAAAAATGAAAAAACATTTGAAGAAAATATGTTTGAAATATGTGGCATTAAATTTACTAAATTTTAAAAATAATTCTGAAGGCTTGTAAATATTCTAGTAGAAATAACAAAAAAAACTATGAAAACAACCCCTTGCTTTTTTTCACAACCTAACTATCTCTCTCGGACAGCGATTGAAGCGGAAATCCTTTTTGCGGTTTGTGTAATCGAAAAGCAAGCTCTGACCGGAGGAAAGAGCCTTGCCTGTGAAGACAAATACAGCAAAAAGATTGGAGCGAAAAGCGCGGTGCTCAATTTTGTTTTCTTCGTAATGCTAAAAAACAAAATTGAGCAGTCCGCCGCTCAAAGCTGCTTAAAAAACAACTTATTACTAAACCGCTCCACTGAAAGGACTTTTGAAAATAGGTGGAGCAGATACAAGGAGTTAGGCAAAAAAGTACCGCAGGCGTATCGGGTATACGTCGAGGACACTTTTTTGCCGTGCGACGCAGGAGATGCCCGCATATTTTCAAAAGAACACGAACACGGGCTAAAAGTAAGCAAACACATCTTTGTCGGAAACTCAAGATTAGTAACTGCTATGACACATGCTGATAATAACGGTGACACAACCGAGCAGACAGAAAAAAGATATTATTATCATGCAGATCACCTACAAAGCGCACAGTTTATAACAAATGTCAGAGGAGAACAGTATGAACACATAGAATATACGCCCTATGGGGAACTCTGGATAGAAGAGACTGCTCCCGGAATCGATAAGTTACCGTTTAGGTTTACGGGGAAAGAGCTGGATGAGGAAACAGGATTGTATTATTATGGAGCTAGATACTTGGATCCGAAATATTCGAGGTGGCTGAGCGGGGATCCTGCGTTAGGAGAGTACGTTTCAAAAGATTACTATGGTGCTTCTGGTGGAATTTACAACACAGCCAACTTAAGTGTGTATCACTATGGAGGCAATAACCCTATTACTTATACTGATCCAGATGGAATGGAAATCAGAGCTATAGGTGAAGATGGAAATACTTATATATGGGATGATGAAAAGAATGATTTTTACAATAAACATACACGTGAATACGGAACAGAAGATGAATTTATAAATTCCGTGAAAGATAACTTTATTTATTTGAAAGAAAGTTCGTATGCAAAAGATATTATAAAAAGTGTTTCGCAAGCAAAAAATATTGCAACAATAAAAAAATCTCGTGTTACAAGATATAGTATACCTAGATTCTTTGCTTCTAAAAATATAAATATATTTTATGATCCCGATTTAGTATATTTTATAAATGATGGGACTGGTTCTTATGGAAGTCCTGATACGGCGTTATTTCATGAGATCTGCCATGCATATGGACATTTAGTTGAATATAAATTGCAAGAACGTAGTAAAGATAAGAGTGTTGGTTATAAATGGCATAATGCAGAAGAATATAATGCCGTCCAAATGACAAATCGAGCAGCTATACAGCTAGGTGAACCTATACGAAATGACTACATTTCTGCTCGTTTATTCCCTAAGAGTTTTAAAGAGAATCCTGCATTACCAAAATTTAAAAATAATCAATAAGGTAAATGATATGAAAAAAAAATTATTTTTGACTTTGATTATTACGGTAATTTTTACATTGGTTTCATGCAAATCCTATGAATTGGAATATATAAAATATAAAAATCAAATTGATGAAGTCGGGTGGGTCAATATTTATATTGTAGACAGCAATTGGTTTTGGGGAGAAGAATGTTTTTTTGGCAGAAGTTCTCCGTACCATGATTTGATTACAGAAGAAGATATTCGGAATAGTAATCCTATAAAGATAGAATTACCCGAAAACAGTGCTCAGCTTGCACGCTTTATGACCTTATTATATTCAGCTAAACGGATAAAAGTAAGAAATAATAAAGTAAAGATTAAATATTATAAAGGTATTGAATTGTATTGGGAAGAGGGAATGGTGATAGACGTTTATTACAAAGATTCTAAACGTGTTAAAGATACATATATTATGCAGAATAGTGAAGCTGTATTTTATAAGAAAGGTGAAGAAGGAGTTTATTATAAAATGCCCAAGTTAATTTTAAATAAATATCATATTAGCAATTCTGAAGTTTTTGTGTATGAAAAAGATTGATATTAAATTTGCAGGCAAGAAGCTTGAAGAGGAAACGAGTTTATATTACTATGGAGCGAGGTACCTTGACCCGAAATATTCGAGGTGGTTGTCAGGAGACCCGGCATTAAATGATTACATACCTAAAGCTCCTGTAAATGACGAAGCGAAGAAACACAACGAGAACCTGCCGGGACTGGGTGGAGTATTTAATGTTGTAAACTTGCATGTATACCACTACGCGGGGAATAATCCGATTAAGTATACCGATCCGGATGGAAAATGGTTTTTTATTGATGATTTACTTGTTTCAATTTTTGCAAAGTTAGAAGGTTTGCAAGATGAAGGAATATTTCAAGGAATGTGGATGTCTTTTAAAGCATCATGGATGCATCCTATTGATTATGGAAAAGCATTTATTAAATTTGTAAAATTTATTTATGAAAAATATAAAGTGTTGAAAATTCCAATTAATAATAAATTAAAATTTTTTATTGATTGGGAAAAGAAAAGAATCGGTGTAAAAACACCGGATATAAAAGAAACTGAGATGAACATACCTGAATTTAAAATATTTGAAAATAATGATAAGGAGAATATGCAATGAAAAAAATAATTTTTGTTATTTTAGTGCCAATTGTTTTGTATGAGTTTATTTCTTGTAATTCTATTCCAAATAGTGAAATAACGGAGAAAGATAGTTTTATTATATATCAAATGAATCTTAGTAAATATGAAAGACAAATTGAGAAAGACCCCAATAATTATAAACTCTATTATGAGCGAGGTTATTATTACAGCTTATCCGGCTATTATGATTTAGCAATACATGATATAAACAGATCATTAAAAATAAATCCTAATTATGAAGAATCTATTTTACTGCGAGGTCTTATTTTTTATGCAATGATGAAATATAATGAAGCTATTGTAGATTTTTCTAGAGTGATAGAATTAATTCCCAATGATCCTAGAGCTTATAACAATAGATCGTCTTGTTATTTAGAATTTGGTGATTTCGAGAAAGCACTTTGTGATATTAATAGTGCAATAAAATTAGACCCGAAGGATTCTTTGCATTTTAAAAATAGAGGAGAGATATTTTATCGTCTGAAAGATTATGACAATGCTATTTTAAATTATACACAAGCATTAAAATTAAACCCGAGGGATTCCGATGCTTATTTTTCACGAGGTTTGTTTTATGAAACGATAAAAGATTATAATAGTGCATTATCCGATTATTATAAAGCCTTGAAGTTAAAATATCGTTCCAACGATATTTATTTTCATATAGGCCTTTCTTGTTATGCTTTAAAAGAATATGATAATGCAATAAATGCTTTTAATAAATATATTAAGATTAATAATACTGATGCTGAGGCTTATACATGGAGAGGTAGTATTTATTTTATATTGAAAAATTATGATAATTCGATAAAAGATTTGGATATGGCTATAAATTTAGGCGGCAGTAATGAAGTAGTATTTTATAATAAAGCCGTCGCTTTATACTCAAAAAATGAATTGAATGAGGCCATTGATTGTTTAGAAGAAGGTATAAATTTATTTCCTGATTATTATGATTTTTATCAAGTAAAAGCAAAAATTTATCGAAGTCTGTCTGAACAGACGAAGGATGAATATCAAAAAGGTATGTTTTTAAAGCTTGCAAATGACTGTGAAGTAGTTTATAATAGTAAAAAAAATAATTGAGGTTAATATGTTTTTTGTAAATGATTTATACTTATTGTCTAATTATGTGCAGAAGGTTGGATAGATAAACAATGAATTTGTGCAAATAAAATATAGAAAATAAATTTTATGTAATAAGGCTCAAAGATAATAAATTATTGGTATATAATAAAATAAAGGAAAAAGAAACGGTGTATATATGTAGAAATAAAACTTTTTTAGACAATGTGGTATAACCCCGAGCTATTGCTAATGATTTTGTTATGGATATTTTAAGATTTAAAAAACAAGAATGAGAGATGAAATGGAAAATTTACCTTCTTTTTTTGATTGTATTTGTATTTTTGGTATGTATTTTGTTAATTTATATTCATATGGTGGGTGGTAAAAAAAACTTTAAGGTAACCAGTAAAGAAATGGAAAAAATGAAAAATAGGAATTTATTAAAACAACAAGATAGTTTAACTTCTCGGACAGCGATTGAAGCGGAAATCCTTTTTGCGGTTTGTGTAATCGAAAAGCAAGCTCTGACCGGAGGAAAGAGCCTTGCCTGTGAAGACAAATACAGCAAAAAGATTGGAGCGAAAAGCGCGGTGCTCAATTTTGTTTTCTTCGTAATGCTAAAAAACAAAATTGAGCAGTCCGCCTGTCAAAGCTGCTTACGCCTCTTTGAGCTTCGAGTTTTGCCATTCGGCAAAACATCGGGGACTAAACTTTTAAATTTACTAAAAAACCCCACTGACAGGACTTTTGAAAATAGGTGGAGCAGATACAAGGAGTTAGGCAAAAAAGTACCGCAGGCGTATCGGGTATACGTCGAGGAAACTTTTTTGCCGTGCGACGCAGGAGATGCCCGCATATTTTCAAAAGAACAAGAGTATACAACCTATTACACCTACGAAGACGGCTACTATGATAGAGAAACAAAGGAATTCTACGGCTTTGCCAAGGTAACAAAAAGAAGCGAGGGCGGAACCGTACAAGAAACCGAATACTATAACGATAAGTATTATAGAAAAGGCATGGTAAAAAAAAGCAAAACCGTATACGGAGGATTTACCTATAACGAAAAAGAAATAGAAGTAGACACATCTCCCCATGCGAGAATAATAAAAGAAGAAGTAATTCAAAGAGAAAAAGATAGCCCCTATAGTTACCTAAAAACGTCTAAACGCTATGTATACGATAAATACGGCAACGTTACAAAGCTCTATGATGAAGGAGACGTAACAAACACAAAAGACGACATAACGGCAGAAATAACTTACTGGAAGGAGGCGAGTGAAGAAGCCTACTTTAAGGCACACCCTGAAAAAATAGAAGTAAAAGATACAAACAATAAACTCCTACGCAAAAGAGAAGGAAGCTATGACAGTAAGACGGGAGCCTTAACCGAACTAAAACAATACACATCACAGTCCGCTTACCTTATAAACCGTATAGAATGGACGGATGAAGGAAGTATAAAAGCAGTAACAGCTCCAACCGGAAAAAGAATTGAGTACAAATACTTAGACGGCATATACCCGATTGAAATAAAAGAAGTAAGCGCAAAAGGAGATCAAACTTACACAAGCGAAATAGAATGGGACAGCGTCTTAGGCGTAAAGTTAAAGGAAACGGACAGTGCAAACAATACAATGACTTATAAATATGACGGCTTTGGAAGAGTAACAGAGGTGAGAAGTCCCTACGACACAGACAAAACCCCTTACGCAAAATATACATACTTTACACCTGAAGAAAGATACTGGTACACCGTAACCGAAAACAAAATAAGCACAAGAAAAGAAGATAAAGCAGTAATGAAGACGGTAGTAATCCACGATGGTCTGGGAAGAATAAACTACACAGCCAAAGAAGGAGAAGTATACATTGAAGGAACCATAGATTCTACTCAAACAGGCTGGAATGTTTCGGGAGCGGTTTATTATGATGAAGACGGAAGAAAAAAAGGAGAAGGACAGCCTGTGTTCTATGGAGGAGATATACAAAATGAATTAAGCGGAAGCTCAAGTCAAATCCTTTTATATGAAAAATTAAACGAATTAAAACATCCTACAAATTATGAATATGACGGACTAGGCCGCGTAATAAAAACAACCCTTCCCGACGGAAACAGTCAAAAAACGGAATACTCGATAGACGCTTCGCTTCAAATAACAAAAACAACCGACCCATTGGAAAACATAAACATCAGTAAAAAAGATATAAGAGGAAACATAAAAGAAGTAGAAAGATGGGATAAAAACAATACCTTACTAACCAAAGCCCGATACGAATATTCGGTATTAGGAGAAATGTTAAAAGCCTACGACGCTAAAGACAACTTATTGGCAGTAAACTATGACATGCTTGGACGGCGCATAAGTTTAGAAAGCCTTGATATGGGAAGAAAAGAATGGAACTATGACGATAAAGGCCGCTTGGAGTATGAAAACGACTCCGTATTAAGATCAAAATTAGCGTCAATAAAATATGAATACGACGGACTGGACAGAATCATAAAAATAGACTATCCTTTTAGTGAAGATGTAGAATATGAGTACGGGGTACCGGGACAAAAAGGAGCGGGAGAGGTAATCCGCAAAAAAGATGAAACGGGAGAGACAAAATACGAATACGGCCTACTAAACGAAGTAAAGGTAGAAACACGGACAATAAAGAGGGGAAGAGAATTTCAAAAGCCCGTAACCGCCGTGTTTAACTACGAAGCCGATTACTTAGGCCGAATGCAAAGCATAAGCTACCCCGACGGAGAAGTGTTAAGCTACAGTTACGACAAGGGAGGACAATTAAAAGGAGTTATAGGTAAAAAAGGAATAGAAACCTATAGGTATGTAGACAATATCTTGTATGATGAACACGGTCAGAGAGTCTACATCAAATACGGAAACGGAGTAGAAACAAGATACAAATATGACCCTGCACGGCGTTGGCTAAAAGACATAAAGACAGAAAACAAAGATAAGAATTTGGTATTCCAAAAAATAAACTATAACTTTGATGCAGTAGGTAATGTAGGAGGGTATATAAATACTTCAAGCAAATATGAAACAAGTCAAAGCTACAGTTATGACAATTTGTACCAACTTATAAAAGCCGAAGGAACGCACAAACAATACGGAGGAATAAACCCTAACCCCGATAACCCGCATCCTTCAAATCCCTTACACACAAATAAATACAGACAAACCTTTGCCTTCGACATAATAGGGAATATGACGAATAAAGATAGTACTACGAACATTCAAGGCGGCTCAATAGGAACTACGGATGACACAAAACTAAACTATGAACTGGATTATGAGTATGACAGTAAATATGCACACCGCTTAATAAGAGCGGGCAATAGATATTACCGATACGACGCCAACGGCAACATCACTGCAGAAAAAGACGGCCCCTTTACAGAAAAGGAAGAGTTTACATTTACCTACTCCTACTTTGCAGAACATGACGTATACGGCGTAGATTACGGCTTTGACTTAGAACCCCCTGAAGATGACCCTGCAAACCTAGAAAGTGGAGGCACAACAAGTACTACACCTACAGGAGGCTACAGAAGAGATTATACATGGAATGAACGCAACCTATTGATAAAATCAGACGATAAGTTAAACACAGTAATATACCGCTACGGAGATGACGGACAGAGAGCCTTAAAATTTACTCAACAGAGTAATAGCGAAACTCTTTATTTCAATAACTTTTATTCGGTACATCAAGTTGCCCATGAACCTAATCACGAACATGGGCTTAGAGTAAGTAAACATATATTCGTAGGCAACTCTCGTTTAGTAACTGCAATGACGCACACCGACAACCACGGCGACACAACCGAGCAGACAGAAAAGCGTTACTACTACCATGCAGACCATCTACAGAGTGCGCAGTTTATAACAAATGCTAAGGGTGAACAGTACGAACATATAGAGTATACACCATACGGAGAGTTATGGATTGAAGAGACTGCTCCCGGAATCGATAAGTTACCGTTTAGGTTTACGGGGAAAGAACTGGATGAAGAGACGGGACTGTATTATTACGGAGCGAGGTATTTAGATCCTAAATACAGTAGGTGGTTATCAGGAGATCCGGCACTTAATGAGTATATACCAAAAGCTCCGATAGATGATGAAGCGAAAAAGCATAATGAGAATTTACCCGGTATGGGTGGTGTGTTTAATGTTGTAAACTTGCACGTGTATCATTATGCGGGGAATAATCCTGTTAAGTATACTGATCCGGATGGTAGAGAAACTAAGCAGTCTGGTAAAGGCACTATTGATGAACCCTTTATTCAAATAACTGTAACTAATGCAGAAACTGATGCATATAAGTATACTACTACTATAAATTATATAAGTTATATGGATAATGGAAAGATTTTTGAACAGTATTCCATCAATTCTTCTTTTTTGATTAAGGATACTGAAGCCGGTACAAAATTGGCTAATGACATGAATGTAGGAATAGATATAGGTTATACTTTAATTTCATCCATATTAATTGCTTTTACAATGAAACAAGAGGTATTTATGGAAATATTGTTAGTTCTAATAAATTGTAGTGTATTGATTTTTATTTTTCTTTTTTTAGGTAGATGGTTAATACGTCCATTTAATAAAAAATACTTGTATATATATGATCCTGATACAGATTTCAGAGAGCGAATATATAAAATTAAAGAAATTTCTGAATTTATTTTGAGATTCATAGCATGTTATTTAATTGTTTCTTTAGGAACTAAATTAATAACATATGTTTGTATGATAATTTTAGGATTTATTTCTGGGCTTTTGATTGAAGAAGATAGAGGAAAAAGAAAAAAGGTGGGTTTTAGAATTATGAAATTCAATTGCAATCGGAAATTACCCATCAACTTCACTTCTCGGACAGTGATTGTAAGGGAGCGAAAGCAATTTATAAAAATTGCTTTCGCTGTACATCTTTCCGCAGCAATTTCTGCGGAAAGATACCGAAGCGATAGCGGAGCCCTGAAAAGCCCGGTGCTCAATTTTGTTTTCTTCATAATGCTAAAAAACAAAATTGAGCAGTCTGCCGCTCAAAGCTGTTTAAAAAACAACTTATTGGAGGTTTTTCCGCTTACGGTAGGAAGCGGAAAAACAATGGCTTTTGAAAATAGACATGATGGATGCAAGGAGAGAGAAAAAATTAACCGCAGGCGTATCGGGTATACGTCGAGGAAACTTTTTTGCCGTGCGACGCAGGAGATGCCTGAACTAAATGACTATATACCGATAATACCGATCTTGGAGAAGTAAAAGTTACAGAAGTAGTAAAATATTCAATTGATTTTTCTAAAAAGGATATATTAGTATTTACTGCTGTTGATAAAAAAAATAAAAGCACCTTTAAATGCTGGAAAAACATTTTCATATTTAAAAAAAAGAAAAATTGTTTTTTGTTAAATTTTTTAAAAAAATGGAGATAGAATGAAAAAAAATATTTTTTATTACTGAATTAATCATTTTAGGATGATTTGTATATTTTATATTATTGGGTATCGATTATGCTGTCAGTGGTTCAATGAATACAAATAATATTTTTTTTGATTTTTTAGGAGGATATGTTGCTTTTCAGTTATTTTTAGGTGACAAACTATATTGGCTTATACACGGTTACCATACTTTATTATTAATGTTGATATTTTTATCCGTTAAAATTGTTGGTACTGATAAAAAAATATTACATATAGCCCTTGTTTTTTTACTAATAACAAATATAATTTCATATTATGTAATTGTGTTTTTTTTAAAATTACTTTTAGAATCTATTTTTATAAAATTATAAATAAGTTTAGATATTTTATTTAAGAAAGCGCATAGTATTAATAAAATGAAGGCGTTTTTTAGAAAAAAAGTAAAAGGCTGTACTATCTCATTAATTTTTGATAGAATAGCTATATCTTATGATTAGTCGGAGTGAGGATTGATTATGAAAAAACCTATTATATTTTATTAATGGTTTTTGCTTTGCTTTTTTCATGCAAAAAAAGCGATGAAGAAAAACTTTCAGGTAAAGTTTCTAAAAAAACTGAAGTAATTACAACTAATACTGAAAAAGAAATTTCAAAACAGACTGCCGGTTTTGATAAAGACAAATTTTATGAAAGAAGCTTTTTGCTTGATTGGAATTCTTTTATACCTAAGGGGCGTAACAGTAATTTTCTCCCTTCATCATACAGTTATACTAAACATGGGGTAAAGTATAAAACCTTGATTATATGGAAAGCATATACCGAATACGGAATGGATAAATTGCTTCAAAGTTATGCTGAAGGAGGAGAGATGGGCGGTCAGTCTTATACAAAAGATAATGCAGGAAAAAAGCTGCTTGTTGCAGGCTGCAAGTATAATGAAAACGGATGCCTTGTATCAAGTATAGAACCTATCCTTTACGGTGAAGGCGGGCAAATGGAAACTCTATATGAGTATGACTCATATCATAGATGTACTGCTTCATATAGCAGGTATATTCCTGAAATTGATTTAATTCCTTACAGCGCTGAGTATGATCAAAAGGCTGAAAACTGCATTATAACGCAGGAAGGTTCAAAGAAGTATACTCCCATAAATAAAACAAACGATGTATTAGAATGTAAATCTTATTATGTTCACTCTGACGGAAAAAAAGATTTAATTTCTACAATAAAAGAAGGAAAAACTGAAGATTATTTTTTTTATAATAATCAGAAAGTTCTTTTAATAAATAATCGGCTTGAAGAAATAAAAGATGAGAATGGTGTATGGAAGTTTTTGTATAATGAGGATGGACAAATACTTGAGGCTGTGCAAACTTCAAATAATAAAGTAAATAAAAAATTTTTTGATGCAAAATATAAAAATGGTGAATTAATTGAAAGTAAATATGATGATGGAAAATATGTAATAAAAACTATTTATAAAAAATATGATAGTTTTGGAAACTGGCTTGAAGCTGATATTTATTATAATTACGATGGGAATTGTTTATTTACTATTTTCCGCGATATTGAGTATTATGAATGACAGTTGATTAACTTATATTTTATTTCTGAGGAGGCTTTAAGATTATCATAGAATTACGGTGTTTGTTAAAATAGACAAAAAAGATTGTACAATTACAGTTGTATTGGTTAATGGGTATGAGGTATGGCATATTAATGGCGATGATATACATATAGGCTTTACAGAAGACGGTTTAACCTTGAAAACATATTTAGACGATAAATTGATAGGTGTTCCGCCTTATGTTACAGCTGTATGGCATGATGACAGATATATTATTGCGCGTCATATTTTCCCTGATGATATAGCTGATTATAAGGAGGGAAAGACTGTAGAAAAAGATTATTATTTAGTTGATTCTAAGGAAAGGAAAAGTTATGGACCATATAAAGATCTAAAAGAGCTTTTCATCGAAACAAATATACCTGTTGTAAAAAATGTAACATGGGTGTTGAGTTCAGAAATGTATAAATTTCAAAAGAAATATTAATAATTAGGTTATTAAAATAGTAAATTATGAAACTAAAACTTTGTATTTATTTCGTTTTATATAATTTTGTTAATTTTGTCTAAATAAATAGATTATTAAGGGTTTGACTATGAAAAAATATTTTGTTACTATATTGATCTTTCTTTTTTGGGTAAAACTATCATCTCAAGAACTTCTTCCTGATACAAAATATTATTCTGATGATGGAAGTTCATATTTTAAATTTACAGAGCATGGCGGTGTAACTAAAGGATTTATATGGAATAAGAAAACTCAAAATGAACTTATGATTTTTTCACTTGAATTGCGTTATAAACTGAGAAAAGATGCTATTAGATGGTTTAAGAATAAGATTTTCGAAATTAAAATTCATACAGGTAATCCGGGCGTTTATTCTATTTTTGTGTCAGTGAATGACGGAATAATATTTAATCAGGTTAATTTTGTGATGGCAGTAGATATTACCGGAAGCTATACACTTGTAGGAGAAGAGGATGTTTATGTGTTGGATATATTCAAAGGAAAAAAGATATTTTATATAAATCGTAATTATGATAACACTGCAATTAAATATTTACTTTTTGATTTGAAAGAAACTAAGTTTCTTGATAATGGAGATATTGTAATTGCTTATTATAACTTGTCTATGAAAAAAGTATATGAATTAATAAATAAGAATGATTTTATGAGGTTTTGAATGAGTAAAATTATGAAAAAAATTGGAATATGCATTGTAATATTGACTATAGTATTTGTAATTCTTGCTAGAACAGATGAGTACTATGCCAGTGAAAAATTAATTTTTGATACAGCAGATATTATAAATGGTAATTATTATTTAACTACTAAAGAGAATATGGAAGATGTTCAGGTATCAGTTTTACGGTGGTACTATACTAACATGGTAGTTAGTATTTTATTAGTATTATGGGTTTTAACGGGGTTATTATTTTTATATGTAATGGGGCGCCATGTATTGCCTTATTTTTGGTATAAAAAATACGATCATATATTTGATGAAACTTGATTTGTGTGTGTTGTTAGAATAAACAGTTTGGCTATGGTGCCCGACACTTGTTTTTTTTTATATTTTATGCAATAATAAAAACTATAAGAAAGCTTTGGGATTCTTAAGGGCAAGGTGCTTGCTCCGTCCTTTTAAACAGCAGTTTTGAAGACAGGAGGGGCATAGGGAAGGGGAACAACCAACAACGTTTCGAAGTAAAGAAACTTTTATCTGACAAAAGTGTCTTTTCTTCCCTTTAACTATGTGGATCCGGATGGAAAAAAACATTTGATGGTAGGTGTTGGGGAATTTTCTAATGATCCAATAACAGAAAATGCATTAAGGAGACAATTGTAGTATAATGAAAGGCTTACACATTGATAATAAAATATTTCTAAAAAAGATAATGCAACTATTTCTGTAATTAGTGAGTAATTGGTGAATATGAGTTGCAAGATAATTATTGAACGTGATGAAATAGTAAATGGTTACTCTAAACAGTTATTAAATATTGCAAAAATAAAACATATTAATTTAGATGTTTTTTTTCAAGCCTATAAAGGTATTGAGGGGATTGTAGTGGATAGAGAAAGTATTTACTCTAACTGTATTTGTGTAGATCAAAACCATAATATAAATAATAAATGTTATGGATTTGATGTAGGAATTCTTGATATTGATTATTATTCCTTTTCTTCAATATACAATGAGATAATTTTTTCCTCATATGATTTTTTTTATAAATACAAAGAGAATCTTAATAATTTTTTTCTTTTTCCGACATATTATGAGGCTTCTCAATTTTTAAACTTTCATAAGCAAATATATGAAGAAGGAAATGATGTTGAACATACGGATTTACTTAGTATTTATAGGATATTAAAATAAATTTAGATTCTATCAGATATTTCAATATGGAAAAATTACACGGGTTATAGCAGTTTATATGATCTTGTAAAATAAATTGTATAAATAGTTGAAATATGATATTATGTGAGAAAATAAAAAATTTGGAGGAAAGAGTAACAAGTAATTGATAAAACTGTTGAGGAAAATAGATAAAATTATGAAAACAAATCATCATTTGTATTCACAGCTTAACTATCTCCCCCGGACAGCGATTGAAAGGGAACAAAAGCAATTTATAAAAATTGCTTTTGCTGTACATCTTTCCGCAGTAATTTCTGCGGAAAGATACCGAAGCGATAGCGTAGCCCTGAAAAGAGCGGTGTTCAATTTTGTTTTCTTCGTAATGCTAAAAAACAAAATTGAGCAGTCCGCCAAAACAAAACTATTACTAAACAGCCCCACTGACATGCCTTTTGGAAATAGACATGTTGGATGCAAGGAACGAGAAAAAATTAACCGCAGGCGTACTTTATGTACGTTGAGGATTAATTTTTTTGAAGCGACGCCGCAGACGGCGTGTATATTTTCAAAAGAAATGACGCATACGAATAACCACGGAGACAACGAAGAACAAAAAGCAAAACGGTACTACTATCATTCAGATCACCTCGGCAGTGCACAGTTCGTAACAGACTGGAAAGGTAGGCAGTATGAACATATAGAGTATACACCCTACGGAGAACTATGGATAGAGGAAGTTGCCGCAGGGCTGGATAAACTGCCCTTTAGGTTTACGGGAAAAGAGCTTGACGAGGAGACGGGACTGTATTATTATGGAGCTAGATACCTTGACCCGAAATACAGTAGATGGTTATCGGGAGACCCGGCATTAGGTGAGTACATTCCGCAAGCACCGGTAAATGACGAAGCTAAAAAACATAATGAGAACTTACCGGGACTGGGCGGGGTTTACAATACGGTAAACTTACATGTATACCACTACGCGGGGAATAATCCTGTGAAGTATGTGGATCCGGATGGAAAGAAGATAATTGTTGGAATTACTATTGCAAAAACTGGTATTGATCTTTTTGGGCAACATGCTTTCATAATGGCTATTGATGAAAAAAATCCAAAAAATAGTGTTATGTTAGATGCATCAGGTCAGTATGGGGGTACTGTGAGAAGTTCTGACATAATTTCTGGTGAGCAGTATACTATTACAGTTCAAGCCTATTTAAACTATTGGGACTCTGACGAAAAATTGATTACATTCGAATTTGATCTTACTGAAGCTGACGAAAAAAAATTAAAACTATGATTTTAAATATTGAAGGAAGATCTTTTTTATCATGTGCAAGCAAGGCTTCTTTGCTATTAAAGGATTCTGGATTATTTAAAGGCATAAATTATCGAAGTGCTCCAAAAAAATTATTAAAAGATTTACAGGATTATGCTAAAAAAAATCCAGGAAAAGTAATAAAGAGAGAGTATGATATGAAGACTAATAAGGAAATTGTGATTGAGATAAAAGATAATAAGGAAGCAAATAAAAAAATAAATAATAGAGGAATATATGATGAAAAATAAGTTTCTATTATCTTTATATTTTATAGTTTTTTATTTTATTTTTTTATTTTTTTTCTAATGTTTTTTATATATCACAACAACATTATAACGAAATAAAATATATAGTAGTTTTTTATGGGCTTTTTTTTGCGATATATTTTTATTTTTGGAAGAAAACTATAATAAAAATATTATTTCCGGTTTTTACTATTGGAATTTATTATATTTCCATAATAGTTTTTAAAATTTGTTTATATGCTAGAATAGGCAAGAAATTAGATTTGACTATTATAAAGCCCGATTTTAATGAAGTTATTTTAATTTTTATTATAGTTTTGATTATCTTTTCCTTCGCTTTTAGTATTATTATAATGAATATGATAGGTAAACATAAAAAATATAGGTGACGTATGAGTGTTTTTATAGTAGTATTTTTTAAGGACTAATATAAATTATGAAAACAGACCCTTACATTTATTCACAACCCAACTATCTCTTTCGGGCAGCGATTGAAGCAGAAATCCTTTTTGCGGTTTGTTTAAGCAAATGCGGTTTTTGGAGCGTAAGCGTAAAAACACCGCCTAAAAAAAGCCCATGCAGCAAAAAGATTGGAGCGGAAAGCGCGGTGTTCAATTTTGTTTTCTTCATAATGCTAAAAAACAAAATTGAGCAGTTCGCCAAAAGAAAGTTATTATTAAATAAAAACAGCTTATCAGAGGTTTTTCCGCTTACGGTAGGAAGCGGAAAAACAATGACTTTTGAAAATAGGCGAGGTAAGTACAAGGAGTTAGGCAAAAAAGTACCGCAGGCGTATCGGGTATACGTCGAGGACACTTTTTTGCCGTGCGACGCAGTAATTGCCCGCATATTTTCAAAAGAGGTAATTCACGATGGACTGGGAAGAATAAGCTACACGGCAAAAGAAGGGGAGGTGTACATTGACGGAACCAGTGACCAAACCCAAACGGGCTGGAACATCTCAAGTGTAATCAACTACGACAAGGCAGGACGAAAGAGCGAAGAAGGAATGCCCTTCTTTTACGGAGGGAACTTAGAAAGCGATTTAAAAAACGTCTTATCGTATCAGGCGATAGAACAGTTTTATGAGCTTAACAATTTTACAACCATACGGAACGGAACAAAATACGAGTATGACGATATTGACAGGAACATCCTAACCAAGCTTCCAGATGGAAATACACAAAAAACGGAATACTCGATAGACGCTTCGCTTAAAATAACAAAGGCAACCGACCCGCTAGAAAACATAAGTATCAGCAAAAAAGATGCACGGGGAAACATACGGGAAGTAGAACGCTTAGATAAAAATAATAGTTTATTAACCAAAGCCAGATACGAATATTCGGTGTTAGGAGAAATGCTGCGAGCATACGACGCAAACGATAACCTTTTATCGGTAACGTATGACCTACTTGGAAGAAGAACGGCGCTTGAAAGCAAGGACACCGGCAAAAAAGAATGGATATACGACGATAAGGGCAGGCTTTACGCAGAAACGGATTCGGTATTAAAAAACAAAGCTGCCGAAATACGGTACGAATACGACGGACTAGACAGAATAATAAAAATAGATTATCCTTTTAGCCAAGACATAGAATATAAATACGGAGCGCCGGGACAAAAAGGAGCAGGGCAAGTAGTCTACAAAAAAGATGAGACGGGAGAAACGCATTACAAGTACGGTGAATTAAACGAGGTAATAAAAGAAACAAGAACCATAAACCGCTACGAAGCAGTAAGCAGCTCTGAAACAGCCTCTTTTGAATACCGCTCGGATTACCTTGGGCGAATGCAAAGTATGAAATACCCCGACGGAGAAACCATAACCTACACCTACGATAAAGGCGGGCAATTAAAGGGCGTAAGCGGAGAAAAAACTACAAACAAGGGTAGCATAAAATACTCTTATGTAGACAAAATCCTATATGACGAACACGCACAAAGAGTATATATAAAGTATGGAAACGGCGTAGAAACACGGTACAAATATGATGAAAAACGAAGATGGCTTGATACAATAGAAACAAAGAATAACCAAACTCAAGACGTCTTCCAAAAAATAAAATATAATTTTGATGCAGTTGGAAATGTCCTCGGTTATAATAACGACGCAACTACCTACGAAACACAACAAATATATTCTTATGATAGCTTGTACCAACTGATAAGCGTAGAAGGAACAAGCAACCAATACAAGGGTAAAAAGAGCTTCGGTATGACACCGGTAAGTGTTGCAAAATATAAACAAACCTTCAGCTTTGACGCTATAGGCAACATGACCAATAAGCTAAGCACCACCAACATACCCGGCTCCCAAGGAAACTCCTATCCCAAGGCTGAACTTGACTATAATCTCGACTACGAGTACGACCCGGCTTATGCTCATCGTTTAATAAGAGCCGGAACTAGATACTATCGCTATGACGCGAACGGTAACATAACGGCAGAAAAAGACGGACCATTTACAGATGAAGAAGATTTTACCTTTACATACTCCTATTTTGAAAATGAAGACGTCTACGGCGCCGACTACGGCTTCGGCCTTGACGCCCCAAAAGAAACCGAACAAGCAAACCCGCAAGACCTCTTTGCTTATAGGCGCAACTACACATGGAATGAACGGAACCTCTTAACAAAATCAAGCGACCGGAACTTTACCGTACACTACCGTTATGGAGACGACGGACAGCGGGCCCTTAAATACAACGACGAAGGCCGAAGCGAAACCTTATACTTCAATAACTTCTTTACGATACACATACCCACGCAAGATCAGAACAACCCGCAAGGCTTAAGAGTGCATAAGCATATATTTGTAGGAAACTCACGGCTTGTAACCGCGATGACGCATACCGATAACAGTGGCGACAATGAAGAGCAAAAAGTCAAGCGGTACTACTATCATAGCGACCACTTAGGCAGCGCACAATTTGTAACCGACTGGAAAGGCAGACAGTACGAGCACATTGAATACACACCCTACGGAGAGCTCTGGATTGAAGAGACTGCACCGGGAATAGACAAACTGCCGTTCAGGTTTACAGGGAAAGAATTAGATGAAGAGACGGGTTTATACTACTACGGAGCGAGGTATCTTGATCCGAAGTATTCGAGGTGGTTGTCAGGCGATCCGGCGTTAAATGAGTATATACCTAAAGCTCCTATTGACGATGATGCTAAGAAACATAATGAAAATTTACCCGGAATGGGCGGGGTGTTTAATACTGTCAATCTTCACGTTTATCATTAT
Organism: Treponema putidum; assembly: GCF_000755145.1. Taxonomy (GTDB): domain Bacteria; phylum Spirochaetota; class Spirochaetia; order Treponematales; family Treponemataceae; genus Treponema_B; species Treponema_B putidum. Next base: position 2,597,155 of record NZ_CP009228.1, on the reverse strand, counting down.
GCGGGGAATAATCCGATTAAGTATACTGATCCGGATGGGGAATCTGTTGTAGTAGTTACTGCTGTTGTTGTTTGGGGTGTAAATGCTTTATTATTAATGATTGGCGTGCATCATGTTGCAAGTTCAAATAAAGGTGACAAATTATATCAGCAAATAGCAAATGGCAATACCAAAGAATTCTCATCAACAGACCTATATGATTTATATAAATCAGGAAGAGGTAGAAATGTTACGTTATCTCAAGTTGGTTTATCAAGTAAGATTCAAAAAGCTGTTGCATCGAATCCAGCACTTACAAAAAATAAGGGTAGTGTTCAATCAAGATTTATTAATCAGTTAAAGAGTGGGGGAGCCGATGAAAAATTTGAAAGAACTTATGATTTTGGATCAGTTGTATTTGCTATAGGAGGAGCAACGGTTAGCGGTCAATTCGATGGTACTGTTACAAAAAATGAGAATGGAACAACGCATATTGAAGGGACAATTACTTATTCATTCCATGATACATTTACTGATCCATACGATACATTTAATGTTACAACAGGAGAATTTAATCCCGATGGAAAACCGTATGAAATAACTGAAACTTGGACTGTAAAAATTAATGGAGATTACTAGGATGACAAAAAAACAGATTGTGATTTGTCTCCTCGTAATTACTTTTGCTATGACGGCAATTCATTTGGTTGAAATATTTTTTTTAACAGCTAAAATTGCCCATGGATATGAGGTGCATCAAAATATTTTATTAGATCGTTGTGACTTATATGGACAAGATAGAGGTTGTATTGTAAAGGGGGTCTTGGACTGGATTGTAAAAAGAGGATATATATATGGCTTTTGTGATGAGAAAGCAGCAAGGTGGTTTATATATAATACAAAAACAAAAAGTTATGGTTGTTTAATGTTGAAGTCGATTTCAATAATAAGCTTAATGAATTGCATTTATCTTTTACAATGAGTGATACAAGGTGGATATATGATTATTCGAATGGCATATATCGGCATTTACATCTTGATGAACAAGAAGCTTTTCGTAAATTATCTGCTCACACCAAGATTCAAAAAATATTAGAAGAATATAGATATGACAATGGTGATTTTCCGCGGTTGTTTTTGTATGATTACGCAAATATTCTTACAGAAGATTTAGAAACCAATATACCGATATTATTTACATATCTTAATCAATTTGATATGTACCCTGTGACAGAAGCAGATCAAGGTTATAATATAATTGAATGGATATTATTTGATTATTTTTATATAAACGATGATTTATTAAACCAAGATGATTTAAATACATTTTGTACAATAACACAGCGGAAAATAGATGCATATTTAAAAAAATATAAAACGATTGATAAACGGATTATTTTAGCGGAGAAGCATATCAATAGTATAAAAAAAGGTAGGTTTAATACTTTGCAGAGTACACCGCAAATGCTGTATGAAAAATATACAGCATTAGGGTATAATGATTTAATTGTTGAACAAGATTCCGATTAGAGGTTATGACGGTATTATAGAAGGAAAAAAAAGTATTTTTTAGATGAGAATAAGAAATAATTGCCAGCATTTAGATAATTTTCTCCATCGGACAGCGATTAAAGCGGAAATCCTTTTTGCGGTGTGTTTAAGCAATTGCGTGAAGAATTAAAAGTTATGCGTATTTTGCTTAAAGAAGAGCCAAATACTTGATCGGTTCATATTTTATTATTTTGGAGGTGTATAAAATTATATGGAAGATTTTATGGGTAATTTTATATTATTTATGTTTATTTTTGTTATGGTGAATTTAGGATCGATTGCAAAATCGGCGCTTTTGCATAATGAATCTTGGAATGAAATAATAAGGACAAATATAATTCTAAGTATAATTATGATTTTATGGTATTGGCCTGCCGTATATGACATAGAACTGAATATTTTCTTATTTTTATTTTCTTGCTTTGTATTTGGTGTAATGATGATAGTACTATGTATTATTAAGAAAAAATATGAAAAACACCGAGAAGGAGTGAATGAAGATCTTTTTTTAGTTGGCGGTATATTTATCTTTACAATTGTAAAGTATATATTTAAAATAAAATTAGTTGATTGTTTTTAATAAATATATTGTAAGTGGAATCATAAATGACTAGATGTATTAGATATTTTGATAAAATTTCTGAAGAATATGTAGGTATGTTAAGTAAATTTTTAAAGATAATATATTACCAAATCCTATTATTGAGGCTTGGTATAATGCTAGTGAAAAAACTGAGTCGATTAATGATTATGCAGCAAATCAGATAGAACATTATTATAAAACAGGAAAAGTTGAGTAAAAATGAAAAATTTTTTTTAATTTGTTTTTTTATTTTAATAATTATGGAAGTTAATGCAATGTTTTCTGGAATTATTTTTTGGGATATATCTATTAATGATTCTGATATTGAAAAATTAGATAAGAATGATATTGTTACATGTTTAAAAGAGAAAATGAATATAATTTATATAATAGAGGAAACAAAAATATTATCATATTTTTATGATAAGCATTGCATAGAAGTCAATTGTAATGTTAACCTCGAAGATTTGAAAGCTAATATGAAGGGGTTTAATGACTTATTATTTTCATTTGTTGTTGATGATATGATTGTTTTTACTGGTATAAATAGAATTGGAAGACCACCATTGGCTGCAAAAAATATGTATGATGATAAATTTATTAAATTATTTGAAGTTAGATATATAAATAAATATTATTTAGTTTTTTCTAATACTCCATATTCAGTATTATATAGTATTAAAAGTGGAGCAGATTCTGATGATGGTAAAATTAAAAAAGAATATGCTATATTATATAATTTCTTTATTAAGAGAAAAAAATTAAGAATGCATTTCTCGGAAAATTAGTGCTAAAGTAAAAAGTTCTATTATTCAAAATTATGATAATAAAAATATATGTAATGCAGAGGTGGATAAATCTATGAAATATATTTATAATTCATTAAATAAAGGTTGGAAATGAAAGTGTTCTCTTGTTTTTACCCACAGCCCAACTATCTCTTCTTTCGGACAGCGATTGTAAGGGAGCGAAAGCAATTTATAAAAATTGCTTTCGCTGTACATCTTTCCGCAGTAATTTCTGCGGAAAGATACCGAAGCGACAGCGGAGCCCTGAAAAGCGCGGTGTCGGTATTTGTGTACCTTTGCATAGTATTAATGATACACAAATACCGGCAGTCCGCCAAAAGAAATTTATTATTAAATAAAAACAACTTATCGGAGGTTTTTCCGCTTACGGTAGGAAGCGGAAAAACAAGTGCTTTTGAAAATAGGCGAGGTAAGGACCAGGAGATAGGCAAAAAAGTACCGCAGGCGTATCGGGTATACGTCGAGGACACTTTTTTGCCGTGCGACGCAGTAATTGCCCGCATATTTTCAAAAGAAATGACGCATACCGACAACTACGGCGACAACGAAGAGCAAAAAGTCAAGCGGTACTACTATCATAGCGACCACTTAGGCAGCGCACAGTTCGTAACAGACTGGAAAGGTAGGCAATACGAGCACATTGAATACACACCGTACGGAGAACTCTGGATAGAGGAAGTAGCAGCTGGATTGGATAAACTGCCCTTTAGGTTTACAGGAAAGGAGCTTGACGAAGAAACAGGCTTATACTACTATGGAGCACGGTATTTAGACCCGAAGTATAGTAGGTGGTTATCGGGAGACCCGGCGTTGGGTGAGTATATACCTATTGCAGGTGAAGATAACTCTAAATTACCTGCCGGAGGAATATTTAATTTAATGTCTTTTAGTTTATTTAATTATGCAAATAATAATCCTATAAAATATATAGATCCTACAGGCAGAAATCCCGTATATGATATTGAAGGAAATTTGATTGGTGTAACAGAAAATTCAGGATTACAAGGGGAAGCCTTTATTATGAATAAAGAAGATTATGATGCAAAAATGAGCCTAGAGGATGCAAAGAATAAAAATTTAGGAATTGAAGGTTTGAACGGAGAAAGAGCCTTAAACAAATTTAATGATAGCTTTGCTGGTTTGAAGGACAGACCGGACTGGGATGGAAAATTAACACTTGAAGAAGCCAATGAGTGGTATAAAAATGGAAATGGACAAGAGTTATTTGTTGATATAAATCAAATAGATTTATCTATGCTTTATTCTTTGGGCGATAAATATATTGGAAAAAGATATGTATTTAATTTGTTTACACTAGGAAGCAAAGATGGTAAAGTTTATGGCTCTTTAACTTTTATTCGTTATCCTAATGATACTTGTAGGGCTTTTGCTGATAAATATGATTTTGACATGAAATCATGGAAAAATCCTCTAAATTGGTTTAGAAATATTGCTACTATTGCAGGAAGTGTCTATGCAGGGAAAGGGGTTCCTTATACTATCAATATTTATGGTAGTGCTCAGTTAAAAAGGAAAAACTAAGATGCGTATTTCGATGTCTTATTATTTTTTTGTTATTGTACTTATGATTCCTATATTAATTATTGTGTATATTACAAGACAAAGCAAATTATATAGGAGTATAAAAATATTGATTTATGGACTTCTTCTATCTTTTATATTTCTTTTATTTTTTACAGTGTTTGATGATGGTTTGTACGAACTTGGAGATGACTTTTGTTATTATGAAGATTTAGCGGCTGTTATGAATGATAATATAGATTTAACTGATATTCCGCCTAAAATACTTTCATATCAGTATGATGATAATTTTATAGTTGCAAAACAAAAACCTAGACGGTATAAGGAGTTCAATTATACTTATAATGAAGACTATAAATATTCTAAAGGCTTGGATTCGGAGTATTATTGGATTATTAAAAAAAAGAGAAAAAAGTTTTCGGCCCATTGGAATATAGTCAGTTTATTAGGCTGTGTGATGAGTTTTATGTACCGGAAAATTTAAGATTAAATTAAATTTGTTGAGATGTGATTTTGAGTTTTATTACAGTTACAGGTATAAATAATATGGGAGATAAAGAAGTGAGAAAGAAATTTAGTTTGCTATTAATTGTTGTGTTAGGATTTATGATGGTTTCATGTTCTACATTTCCCCAAAGAAAAAAATATGAAAGTTTAAAGAAATACATGAAATCGCATGGATGGTCAGAAGTTAATTATAATCCTGATTTTTCTGATATTATTGAAACTGTATATTATCTTGTATATCAAGAGCCTTTAAAACGTGGAGTAATATCCTGTCATTACTATGAAGTTGATAATGTTACTTTGCGTCTTATAAGTGATAAAAGCAAACCTGATGATCCAAACTTTATGGTATGGATTCCAATAATGCATGAAGGAAAAAGACATTATTTTATGAAAATAAATTATATGTTAGAAGTTGTTGATACATATACTTCTGACTTATATGATATCAATGGTAATTTTATAAGGGAAGAGACACGTAAAATATTTTATTAAATTGTTGTATAAAATCGAATATACAATTTGATAATATTTTTATAAAAATTATTGAGTTGAGATAAATGATAAAATGAAAACAAAACCTTACTTTTACATACAACCCAACTATCTCACCTCTCGGACAGCGATTGAAAGGGAGCAAAAGCAATTTATACAAATTGCTTTTGCTGTACATCTTTCCGCAGTAATTTCTGCGGAAAGATACCGAAGCGATAGCGGAGCCCTGAAAAGCGCGATGCTGACACTTGTGTACTTTTACATAATTATGATAGTACACAAGTGTCAGCAGTCCGCCAAAAGAAAGTTATTATTAAATAAAAACAGCTTATCAGAGGTTTTTCCGCTTACGGTAGGAAGCGGAAAAACAATGGCTTTTGAAAATAGGTGGAGCAGATACAAGGAGCCTAGTAAAAATAAAGCGGAGGCGTATCGGGTATACGTTGAGCATTTATTTTTACGTAGCGACGCAGGAGATGCCCGCATATTTTCAAAAGAGGTAATCCATGACGGCTTAGGACGCATAAGCTACACGGCCAAAGAAGGAGAAGTGTACATTGACGGAACAGAGAACACAACCCAAACGGGCTGGAACATCTCAAGTGTAATCAACTACGACAAGGCAGGACGAAAGACGGAAGAAGGAATGCCCTTCTTTTACGGAGGGAACTTAGAACAAGAACTGGTAAATAAAAACTCTTATGAAGCCCTTGAATCTTTTTACGAACTAAATAATTTTACAACGATAAGAAACGGAACAAAATACGAGTATGACGACATAGACCGAAACATATTAACGGTTTTGCCTGACGGACACACACAAAGAAATGAATACTCGATAGACGCTTCGCTTCAAATAACAAAAACAACCGACCCATTGGAAAACATAAACATCAGTAAAAAAGATATAAGAGGAAACATAAAAGAAGTAGAAAGACGTGATAAAAACAATACCTTACTAACCAAAGCCCGATACGAATATTCGGTATTAGGAGAAATGTTAAAAGCCTACGACGCAAAGGACAACCTTTTGGCAGTAAACTATGACATGCTCGGAAGGCGCATAAGTTTAGAAAGCCTTGATATGGGAAGAAAAGAATGGAACTATGACGATAAGGGCCGCTTGGAGTATGAAAACGACTCCGTATTAAGATCAAAATTAGCGTCAATAAAATATGAATACGACGGACTGGACAGAATCATAAAAATAGACTATCCTTTTAGTGAAGATGTAGAATATGAGTACGGAGTACCGGGAGAAAAAGGAGCGGGAGAGGTAATCCGCAAAAAAGATGAGACAGGAGAGACAATGTACAGCTACGGCCTACTAAACGAAGTAAAGGTAGAAACACGGACAATAAAGAGGGGAAGAGAATTTCAAAAGCCCGTAACTGCCGTGTTTAACTATGAAGCCGATTACTTAGGCCGAATGCAAAGCATAAGCTACCCCGACGGAGAAGTGTTAAGCTACAGTTACGACAAGGGCGGACAATTAAAAGGAGTTATAGGTAAAAAAGGAATAGAAACCTATAGGTATGTAGACAATATCTTATACGATGAACACGGTCAAAGAGTTTACATCAAATACGGAAACGGAGTAGAAACAAGATACAACTATGACCCTGCACGGCGTTGGCTAAAAGACATCAAGACAGAAAACAAAGATAAGAATTTGGTATTCCAAAAAATAAACTATAACTTTGATGCAGTAGGCAATGTAGAAGGATACATAAACACGGCTAGTAAGTATGAAACAAGCCAAAGCTACAGTTATGACAATTTGTACCAACTTATAAAAGCCGAAGGAACGCACAAACAATACGGAGGAATAAACCCTAACCCCGATAACCCTCACCCGTCAAATCCCTTACACACAAATAAATACAGACAAACCTTTGCCTTCGACATAATAGGGAATATGACGAATAAGAGCAGTACTACGAACATCTCAGGAGGCTCAATAGGAACTACGGATGACACAAAACTAAACTATGAACTGGATTATGAATATGACAGTAAATACGCCCACCGCTTAATAAGAGCCGGAACCCGCTATTACCGCTACGACGCCAACGGCAACATCACTGCAGAAAAAGACGGAAAGTTCAGCGACAAAGAAGATTTTACATTTACCTATTCCTACTTTGCAGAACATGACGTATACGGAGTAGATTACGGCTTTGACCTAGAACCCCCTGAAGATGACCCTGCAAACCTAGAAAGTGGAGGCACAACCACAGGAGGCGGAATACAAGGAGGCTATCGACGGGACTACACATGGAACGAAAGAAATCTCTTGATAAAATCAGACGATAAGTTAAACACAGTGATATACCGCTACGGAGATGACGGACAGAGAGCCTTAAAATTTACACAGCAATCAAATAGCGAAACTTTATACTTTAACAATTTCTACTCGGTACATCAAGTTGCCCATGAGCCCAACCACGAGCACGGACTAAGAGTAAGCAAACACATCTTTGTTGGAAACTCGCGGTTAGTAACTGCTATGACTCACGCTGATAATAACGGCGACACAACGGAACAAACCGAAAAAAGATATTATTATCATGCAGACCATTTACAGAGTGCACAGTTTATAACAAATCCTAAAGGCGAACAATATGAACATATAGAGTATACACCATACGGTGAACTCTGGATTGAAGAGACTGCACCGGGAATTGATAAACTGCCGTTTAGGTTTACGGGAAAAGAACTGGATGAAGAGACTGGTTTATACTACTATGGAGCGAGGTACTTGGATCCGAAATATAGTAGGTGGTTATCGGGAGACCCGGCGTTAAATGATTACATACCGCAAGCGCCGGTAAATGACGAAGCCAAAAAGCACAACGAGAACTTACCCGGAATGGGCGGAGTGTTTAATACCGTAAATCTTCACGTTTATCATTATGCGGGGAATAATCCGGTAAAGTATGTGGATCCGGATGGGAGAAGTGTGTGGGCAGAAATCGATTCTGAAATTAAATCTATAATAGATAAATTATATAATGATAGTCCTACATTTAAAAAACATTATGACAATTTACTGGCTGAAAAAGCACCTAATGGTCAAAAAATTTTAGTAACTATTACTACTGATTTAGGGAAATATGCTGGGAATACTGTTACAAATGATTCTCCGGTGATATTTGAAGCGGATATAGAAACGCTTGATAATAAAGGTAATCGTGTGAATAAAAAAATGCAAGCTACTACTGATATGGTAATGGCTATTAATATTAATATAGATCTAGATCGTGTATATAATAAAGATTTACCCTTAGTAGATATTATAGCGGAAGAGGTGGTGCATGCATCTGACATAACAAAAGTTGGTTCAGAAAAATGGAATAAAATTGCTCGAGAGGAAAATAAATTACCTTATAAAGATCGTCCGAGAGAAATAAGTGCTAAAAATCAAGTTAAAATAATTTTATCGGAACTTAGAGATAAAAGGAAGTGATAAAGTGAAAAAACAATTATTTAGTTTTAGCATAATATTTTTATATCTTATTAATATTTATTGTTTAGAGATTGATATTGTTGATATAAATGAATTTGAAAATACATATCATATGATAGATAGACTAAAGACTGACTTTTTAGACTATCATTTTGACTATGAACGGGATAAAACTGTTGAATTTAAAATAAAAGTAGAAATAAAAATTCTCCAAATTAGAAATGAAAAAAAGAAGATATATATTGCTGTTTATAATGATAGTATTGAATTGTCCAATTTAAGTATTTATTGTGCTATTATGAAATTTAATTCTTTCGGCTTTCTTGAATTTTATGAATTATGTAAATTTTCTGAAGAAAAAATTAAAGATATGTATCCTACAACTGTCACCTATGTGCAAAGAGGAGATGATTTACTATCTTATCATATTTCCGATAAAACATTGCAAGAGTTTAAAGAGTTTTCTTTGAATGGTGGAAAACATGCACCTTTTTATTTATATCAATATTATACCTATAAGAATGATGAAAGTGCTTGGTATTGGCTGCAGATAGGGGCACAAAATGGCAATAAAAAGTGTCAATATGAATATGGTAAATATCTTCTGGCAAAAGATGATAAAGATAGTAAAACAAGGGGGCTATTTTGGATAAAAAAAGCGGTATTTAATGCAAGTAAAGAAGCACAGCAATTGTTAAAACAAATAGAAGAAAATGAACATTAGCTATTTATTAAAACATTTTAACTATCTCCTCTTTCGGATAGCTATTGAAGCGAAAATCCTTTTTGCGGTTTGTTTAATCAAAAAGCAAGCTCTGACCGGAGGGAAGAGCCTTGCCCGTGAAGACAAATGCAGCAAAAAGATTGTAGCGGAAAGCGCGGTGCTGACACTTATGTACTTTTACATAATTATGATAATACACAAGTGTCAGCAGTCCGCCAAAAGAAAGTTATTATTAAATAAAAGCATCTTATCGGAGGTTTTTCCGCTTATGGTAGGAAGCGGAAAAACAATGGCTTTTGAAAATAGGCGAGGTAAGTACAAGGAGTTAGGCAAAAAAGTACCGCAGGCGTATCGGGTATACGTCGAGGACACTTTTTTGCCGTGCGACGCAGTAATTGCCCGCATATTTTCAAAAAAATGACGAACATGCGCAAAGAGTCTACATCAAATACGGAAACGGAGTAGAAACAAGATACAACTATGACCCTGCACGGCGTTGGTTAAAAGACATAAAGACAGAAAACAAAGATAAGAATTTGGTATTCCAAAAAATAAACTATAACTTTGATGCCGTAGGTAATGTAGAAGGGTATATAAATACTTCAAGCAAATATGAAACAAGTCAAAGCTACAGCTACGATGCCCTCTATCAACTTATAAAAGCCGAAGGAACGCACAAACAATACGGAGGAATAAACCCTAACCCCGATAACCCGCATCCTTCAAATCCCTTACACACAAATAAATACAGACAAACATTTGCTTTCGACATAATAGGGAATATGACGAATAAGAGCAGTACTACGAACATTCAAGGCGGCTCAATAAGCAGTGATGACACAAAATTAAACTATGAACTGGATTATGAATATGACAGTAAATACGCCCACCGCTTAATAAGAGCCGGAACCCGATACTATCGCTACGACGCAAACGGCAACATAACGGCCGAAAAAGACGGCCCCTTTACAGAAAAGGAAGAGTTTACGTTTACCTACTCCTACTTTGCAGAACATGACGTATACGGAGTAGATTACGGCTTTGACCTAGAACCCCCTGAAGATGATCCTGCAAACCTAGAAGTAGGCACAACAAGTACTACACCTACAGGAGGCTATCGACGGGACTACACATGGAACGAAAGAAATCTCTTGATAAAATCAGACGATAAGTTAAACACAGTAATATACCGCTACGGAGATGACGGACGGAGAGCCTTAAAGTTTACACAGCAATCAAATAGCGAAACTTTATACTTTAACAATTTCTACTCGGTACACCAAGTTGCCCATGAACCTAATCACGAACATGGGCTTAGAGTAAGCAAACACATCTTTGTCGGAAACTCGCGGTTAGTAACTGCTATGACTCACGCTGATAATAATGGAGACACAACGGAACAAACTGAAAAACGTTACTACTACCACGCAGACCACCTGCAAAGTGCACAGTTTATAACAAATGCCAGAGGAGAACAGTACGAACATATAGAGTATACACCTTACGGAGAGTTATGGATAGAAGAGACTGCACCGGGGATAGATAAGTTACCGTTTAGGTTTACGGGGAAAGAGCTGGATGAGGAAACAGGATTGTATTATTATGGAGCGCGGTACTTGGATCCGAAGTATAGTAGATGGTTGAGTGGGGATCCGGCGTTAAATGATTATATGGCTGGTTCTTCTGTAGGTGAAGGCGGTATATATAATACGGTAAACTTTAATGTATACCATTATGGCGGAAATAACCCGATTAAATATATAGATCCAAATGGAATGTGGATTAATAATGGGGACGGAACCTACATTGCAGAAAAAGGAGATACATTATATGGTTTATATGGAGATGATTGGAAAGAGAAATCTGGTTTTGATAGAGACCCTCGTACACTACAACCAGGTGAAGTAGTTGGGAAGAAAACTGATTCTAATGGAAAGCATAAACAAAATAATGAACTTGTAGAAAATATACTAACAACTGAGAGTATTGACGGAAATATATTATCTTCTGGTTATGATACTCCTGATAAAAATAAAAGTACTAATAATACAAATAAAAATATTTTATATGGTATAGTAGAAATGTTTATTGGCATTGGAATAGTTGCTGGAACTATATATATTGTATCTAAAGCTCCTCCAACAGCAGAAATGCCATGGGTAAAAGATTCTTTGTTGTTAGGTTTTGGTTTATTTGCGCATGGTTTAACACGAGTATCGGGTGTTAATAAAAATAGTATACAAGAAGATATAAAATCTATATTTATGCCTATCGAGGCAAGTGTTGGTGAGGAGTATTCAAAATATAAAGAAAAACTGATGATAAATAGGAAAAGAAGATGAATGAGTTTTTATTTGATAAAATATTGCTTGGTTTAGGAGTTATAGTACAAATTAGATTGTTATTATATTTTTTATCAAGTGGTTTTAAACATCTTAATGAAAAGTATAAAAATAATGAAAAACTACGAAAGATAAATATTTTTTTAGGGTGGTTTTTCTTTATGTGGTTGATTTTGGGAACCATAGGGAGCATTATTCTAATAATTTTATTCTAAATACTAAATAAGGAGTGCTGTATGAGAAAAATATACATAATATGTATAGCCGTAATAACGATGAGTTTAACATCATGTCTTGCTAGTGCTAGGCTTTATATACTTAATGCAACTGATGACCATATTTTAGTGGAAGTAAAAACTATATATCAGGTATCAAGTGATAAATTCTATGATGTTAAAGTTCAATACAATGGGATGATGTTTTTAAAAAAGGAAGAAGAAACTAGTTCTACTTTTGGTCTTTCTGTAGCATTGGCTCCGATAGTCCTAAAACCTTCAGAGTTTACCAGCTTAGCTAGTAAAGCCGGTAGTTTGGATATTCTGCCTAGTATGGGCTTTGGTATTTCTATTTCACGAGATGAAGATGGTAAAGAATTTATAGATATGGATAAAATTATTAAAGCATTAGATACTGTATTTATTGAAATGAATGTGTATAAGATTGTACCTAATGAAAGTGGTAAAGAATTGTTATATACCAAAAAAGATATTTTGAATGAGAAAAATATATACTTTACCGTATTTAATTTGAAGAAAGAAATTGACATCGATCAAAAATATAAAAAATTTTTTAAAAGAGAGTTCCTTAGTAATTCTAGTTATATAGTTATAAGGGAAAAAACTGAAGAAGAAAAAAATGAAGATTAGTTATTGTAGTGTACAGCCCAACTATCTCCTCACCCGGACAGCGATTGAAAGGGAGCAAAAGCAATTTATAAAAATTGCTTTTGCTGTACATCTTTCCGCAGTAATTTCTGCGGAAAGATACCGAAGCGATAGCGGAGCCCTGAAAAGCGCGGTGTCGATACTTGTTTACTTTTATATTATAAAGATAAACAAGTATCGACAGTCCGCCGCTCAAAGCTGCTTACGCCTCTTTGAGCTTCGAGTTTTGCCATTCGGCAAAACATCGGGGACTAAACTTTTAAATTTACTAAAAAACCCCACTGACAGGACTTTTGAAAATAGGTGGAGCAGATACAAGGAGATAGGCAAAAAAGTACCGCAGGCGTATAGGGTATACGTCGAGGACACTTTTTTGCCGTGCGACGCAGGAGATGCCCGCATATTTTCAAAAGAACACGAACACGGACTAAGAGTAAGCAAACACATCTTTGTCGGAAACTCTCGTTTAGTAACCGCTATGACTCACACTGATAATAATGGAGACACAACGGAACAAACAGAGAAAAGATACTACTACCACGCCGACCATCTACAGAGTGCGCAGTTTATAACAAACGCTAAGGGTGAGCAGTATGAGCATATTGAGTATACGCCGTATGGGGAACTCTGGATAGAGGAGACTGCTCCCGGAATCGATAAGTTACCGTTTAGGTTTACGGGAAAGGAATTAGATGAGGAAACAGGACTGTATTACTATGGAGCGCGGTATTTAGATCCGAAATATTCGAGGTGGCTGAGCGGAGATCCGGCGTTGGGTGAGTACATTCCTAAAGCGCCCATTGACGATGAGGCGAAAAAGCACAATGAAAACCTGCCTGGCATGGGCGGGGTGTTTAATACAGTCAATCTGCACGTGTACCACTATGCGGGGAATAATCCGATTAAATATGTAGATCCGGATGGAAGGGATATAGAAACTGTTAAAGAAACTATAAAAATATCTATAGATTTGGGTAAACAGTTGGCTCCTTTATTTGAAAAACCTGATCCAAATAATCTGATGACTGAAGCAACAGCAATTAACAAGGCAAACGATATAAAAGGATTACTTACTAATATGGCAGATCTTGCAAAAAAAGATTTTGCGACTTTTGTTGCAACTCTTACGCTGGAAGGATTTTGTGCTGGTATTGCTTTAGATTCAGGACTAGTAGATTCTATCATAGATTTAAAAAAAACAGGTATTGATATTATGGGGATGAACTTTTCAGCTTCTATGAACTTATCTTCCAGTGAAAACTTTAAGTATGCTGCACAATTTCAACCAAGCTTTGGCGACAGCTTTAATCTCGTCATAAATCTCACGGGAAATTTAAATAAGACGATTGGTGATAAGCACTCTCTTTCATTTGGAATTTTAACCAGTTTTACGATTCCGTCTAAGCCGATGCCAAATATGCAATTTTCTTTTTTATATACATTACAATTATAAAAACAAGGAGAAAGATAAAATGATTGACCCTATAGTTTTAAAAAAACAGATTTTATTTTTAATTTTTACGGGTGTATTGTGCTTGATAAGTTGTAAAACAACTGATAGCCATGCACAAAACGAAATTAAGGTGGAAAAACTTTCTACACAACTTGAGGCGCTAACTCCGGAACGATTGATTGAATTAGGGGAAAAATATCGCGAAAATGGAGATAGTCTAAAGGCTTTGGATTGTTTTAATACCGCTATAAAAATAAATCCCTCTTATGCACCGGCCTATACGTATAGAGGAATGCTCTATATAAGAATAAAAGCATATACTAAGGCATTGGGAGATTTGGAAAAAGCAGTAAAATTAACCCCTGAGCCTAATCCCAGAAAGTCTGAAGATATGATGGCATATGTTCTGTACGGTTTTTGCCATTATGAGCTCGGTAACTATGAGCAGGCAATATTCGTTTTTTCACAAGCAATAGAAATAAACCCATATTATGCAGACGCTTATAATTTTTTGGGACTTGCTTATTTTAATCTGAGACAATACGAGCAAGCATTGAAAGAATATACATCAGCAATACATTTTGGTAAGATCGTGCAGGGATCGCAAGACGCATATTATCTTAATAGAGGTCGTACGTATGGTGTTATGGGGGATTATGAAAAGGCAATTGATGACTTTACAAAATCTATAGAATTTAAAGCTGACATTGCCGAAGTGTATGCTGAACGAGGTAATGCCTATAATCTTTTAGAGAAATATGATAAAGCACTCAATGATTTTACTCAGGCGTTAATATTGGAAAGTCGTCTTACTGCTGCATATATTGGTTGTGGGATGGTTTATTACAATATGGGAAAATATGAAGAATCGGTTGATTCGTTTACAAAAGCCGAAAAAATATATCCGTCCGTTTATATCTATGTGGGACGTGGTATGGCATTAACTTACTTAGCAAAATATGAAGCAGCAATACAGGATTTTAATCAGGCATTAAAATTAAAACCGATGGATGAGAAGATCCATAAAATGCGTGGGATAGCGTATTTAAATTGGGGAAAATATCGAGAAGCGATAAATGATTTTGATGAAAGCATAAAATTAGACCCTAATGATTTTGAGACAAGGCAAGGAAGGGAAGAAGCGTATATGGCATTAAATTCAAATATGTCAGACTATATGTTTATTATGCCTCCGCTAAAATTGCATGAGACTCCGACTCAGCAAACCGTCAAGGATGCAAAAGTATTGGAAGAAAATGAAAACTAGTTATTGTAGTGTACAGCCCAACTATCTCCTCACTCGGACAGCGATTGAAAGTGGTATTGGTGCAGCAAGCCGAATGGAATGAATACCTAATTGGTTTGGAGGATTGATTATGAAAAAACCTATTATATTTTATTAATGGTTTTTGCTTTGCTTTTTTCATGCAAAAAAAGCGATGAAGAAAAACTTTCAGGTAAAGTTTCTAAAAAAACTGAAGTAATTACAACTAATACTGAAAAAGAAATTTCAAAACAGACTGCCGGTTTTGATAAAGACAAATTTTATGAAAGAAGCTTTTTGCTTGATTGGAATTCTTTTATACCTAAGGGGCGTAACAGTAATTTTCTCCCTTCATCATACAGTTATACTAAACATGGGGTAAAGTATAAAAACCTTGATTATATGGAAAGCATATACCGAATACGGAATGGATAAATTGCTTCAAAGTTATGCTGAAGGAGGAGAGATGGGCGGTCAGTCTTATACAAAAGATAATGCAGGAAAAAAGCTGCTTGTTGCAGGCTGCAAGTATAATGAAAACGGATGCCTTGTATCAAGTATAGAACCTATCCTTTACGGTGAAGGCGGGCAAATGGAAACTCTATATGAGTATGACTCATATCATAGATGTACTGCTTCATATAGCAGGTATATTCCTGAAATTGATTTAATTCCTTACAGCGCTGAGTATGATCAAAAGGCTGAAAACTGCATTATAACGCAGGAAGGTTCAAAGGAGTATACTCCCATAAATAAAACAAACGATGTATTAGAATGTAAATCTTATTATGTTCACTCTGACGGAAAAAAAGATTTAATTTCTACAATAAAAGAAGGAAAAACTGAAGATTATTTTTTTTATAATAATCAGAAAGTTCTTTTAATAAATAATCGGCTTGAAGAAATAAAAGATGAGAATGGTGTATGGAAGTTTTTGTATAATGAGGATGGACAAATACTTGAGGCTGTGCAAACTTCAAATAATAAAGTAAATAAAAAATTTTTTGATGCAAAATATAAAAATGGTGAATTAATTGAAAGTAAATATGATGATAGAAAGTATGTACTAAAAACCATTTATAAAAAGTACGATAGTTTTGGAAATTGGCTTGAAGCTGATATTTATTATAATCACGATGGGAATTGTTCATTTACTATTTTCCGCGATATTGAGTATTATGAATGACAGTTGATTAACTTATATTTTATTTCTGAGGAGGCTTTAAGATTATTATAGAATTACGATGTTTGTTAAAATAGACAAAAAAGATTGTACAATTACAGTTGTATTGGTTAATGGGTATGAGGTGTGGCATATTAATGGCGATGATATACATATAGGCTTTACAGAAGATGGTTTAACCTTGAAAACATATTTAGACGATAAATTGATAGGTGTTCCGTCTTATGTTACAGCTGTATGGCATGATGACAGATATATTATTGCGCGTCATATTTTCCCTGATGATATAGCTGATTATAAGGAGGGAAAGACTGTAGAAAAAGATTATTATTTAGTTGATTCTAAGGAAAGGAAAAGTTATGGACCATATAAAGATCTAAAAGAGCTTTTCATCGAAACAAATATACCTGTTGTAAAAAATGTAACATGGGTGTTGAGTTCAGAAATGTATAAATTTCAAAAGAAATATTAATAATTAGGTTATTAAAATAGTAAATTATGAAAGTAAAACTTTGTATTTATTTCGTTATTATATAATTTTGTTAATTTTGTCTAAATAAATAGATTATTAAGGGTTTGACTATGAAAAAATATTTTGTTATTATATTGATCTTTCTTTTTTTGATAAAACTATCATCTCAAGAACTTCTTCCTGATAGAAAATATTATTCTGATGATGGAAGCTCATATTTTAAATTTACCGAGCATGGCGGTGTAACTAAAGGATTTATATGGAATAAGAAAACTCAAAATGAGCTTATGATTTTTTCACTTGAATTACGTTATAAACTGAGAAAAGATGCTATTAGATGGTTTAAGAATAAAATTTTCGAAATTAAAATTCATACAGGTAATCCGGGCGTTTATTCTATTTTTGTGTCAGTGAATGACGGAATAATATCTAATCAGGTTAATTTTGTGATGGCAGTAGATATTACCGGAAGCTATACACTTGTAGGAGAAGAGGATGTTTATGTGTTGGATATATTCAAAGGAAAAAAGATATTTTATATAAATCGTAATTATGATAACACTGCAATTAAATATTTACTTTTTGATTTGAAAGAAACTAAGTTTCTTGATAATGGAGATATTGTAATTGCTTATTATAACTTGTCTATGGAAAAAGTATATGAATTAATAAATAAGAATGATTTTATGAGGTTTTGAATGAGTAAAATTATGAAAAAAATTGGAATATGCATTGTAATATTGACTATAGTATTTGTAATTCTTGCTAGAACAGATGAGTACTATGCCAGTGAAAAATTAATTTTTGATACAGCAGATATTATAAATGGTAATTATTATTTAACTACTAAAGAGAATATGGAAGATGTTCAGGTATCAGTTTTACGGTGGTACTATACTAACATGGTAGTTAGTATTTTATTAGTATTATGGGTTTTAACGGGGTTATTATTTTTATATGTAATGGGGTGCCATGTATTGCCTTATTTTTGGTATAAAAAATACGATCATATATTTGATGAAACTTGATTTGTGTGTGTTGTTAGAATAAACAGTTTGGCTATGGTGCCCGACACTTGTTTTTTTTATATTTTATGCAATAATAAAAACTATAAGAAAGCTTCGGAATTCTTAAGGGCAAGGTGCTATGAAAGAACTAGTTTTGATGAATTACAGTAGGAAAATAATTATGATAGCATTTTTATTTCTTTTTGTCGTATCCGGATTGTCCGGTAAAAAAGTAATTGACATAACCGATATAACAGTAAAAGTTGTTGGATGGATTAAAGAATATAAAGGAGAAGATACAAACAAATTAGTTTTTGCTGCTATAAGTTTTGGGTTGGTTTTTTTTCTAAATCCTGTTGAAGCTAATTTTACAGATGGATTATTTAATCATTTATCTTCAAAAGCAGAGGGGCAAGTTCCGACAACTTCCGGTATAGATAAGGATACGTTGGATTTACTCAGTCAAATAATTGAGGAGTATGAGAGATAATATATGTATAAAAATATAAAAAAAGAATTATTCCTTTTAATTATAATGCTCATCATACTTATCTTGTTTATTATGAGCAGATGTGAAGTCCATGAAAATGCGGTATATGTAAAATTATTATCTGAGGACACTTATTTTGATTTTAAGGAGCATATAGCACCAAAAGAAATTATAAATGGATTTAAAAGGATAAAAGGAAATTCATTAATTCCATCATTTATACACTGTATTGCAGAATCCTCTGATTGTTTACTGTATGAAGATGAAAGTAATATTTTTCATATTATAAAAATAGAAAACGGACAGCTTCAAGATTCTTTGTATAAACCAAAATTTGAATATACTATAGACGGAACTTATATATATTTTGTCTTTGAAGATGAATTTCTTAATTATGTTGATAGAATTTTAATGTGTTTAAAACTAAATGGACAAAAAGCGGGGCTTTATCCTATTCCTATCAGTACGATTATTTTAAAATGTGAAGCAATTATTCAAATCGAAAAATTGTCAGGATCAACTTTGGAAAATATTGATTTTGAAATTTCATATACCCATTATTATGGGGAAAATTGGACTTTGCCTTTCAAAGATTTATATAAGAAAGAGTAAGATTATTTTTGTAACCAATTAGTGAAATATATCATACAGTCAGCTTAAATGTTTATCACTGAATAGATTCCTTTGTGTTTTGATAATATTTTACAAAATTATTGAGTTAACATAAACTATGAAACTAAAACCTTGTATTTATTCACAACCTAACTATCTCACTTCTCGGACAACGATTGAAGCAGAATGAGTGGTGCCGATACTTGCTTATTTTTATCTTTTGTGCAATAATAAAAGTTATAAGGAACCTTCGGGATTCTTAAGGGCAGAGCCCTTAAGCAGTAGTTTTGAAGATAGGAAGGGTTATGGGGAAGGGTAACAACCAACAACGTTTCGAGGTAAAGACACTTTTATCTGACAAAAGTGTCTTTCCTCCCCTAATAACGGCACTGATAGATGATGATGCTAAGAAACATAATGAGAATTTGCCGGGCATGGGAGGCGTGTTTAATACCGTCAATCTGCATGTGTATCACTATGCGGGGTATTCGCAGCGCAGCTTCGAGCTATATAATCCTGTTAAGTATGTGGATCCGGATGGGAAATTCACATTTCAATTAGGTACAGGCGGAACTCTTGCAGGTGGAACTGCTGCTACTGCTGAAGTCGGAATCTGTTTTTCTTATGATAAAGATAAAGGGGTTGATTTTGGGTTTTATTCAAAAGAAGGCATGGGGTCATTTATCGGGTATGTGAACATGGAACTTATCCATAACTATTACGCCTATGTCTAAGGAGATTACTGATATTAGCGGTACTGCTTTATCAGTTGGAGGTTCTGGTGGTAATGCCAAAATACAACCGTTTTCTATAGGTGGCGAATATAGTATTCCTCTTGATAAAGGTATGCTCGCTAATCAGTTCAGAAACTATAGATAAATTTAAATTTTAACAGGAGTAAAAATGAAATGATTTCTAATATTTTGACTGTAATTATGTTTATTTATTTCTTAGTTTCTGCAATCATATATGCAGTTCCGACATATAGATTTTGGAAACGTTCGTATGCTGAAATGCTGGAGTATTTATATTCAAAAAATATGGTAGAAGAGATAAAAATAATTGAAGATTGTGTATACGGTATATCTAGTCCTGCAACACATGAAGCTTTAAATAATTTTTATGAAAAAATAACGCAGGATGAAGTTTTAAATAGTTTAAAACAAAAACATTTAAACGGAAAAAATTGGGTATTAAAAGATTTATTGGATTCTGTATCTTCTTATTTATTAGTGTTATAATATTTACCGTTATTTTGTTTTTATTAGAGAAATTTAAGTAGGAATGCATATAGAGATTTTTAGAATTTTTTATAATAATTCTGCAAGTATCAAATTAATAAACTGCGTATATACATAAAAATAGAAAGCTCGGAGATAATAAAACAGCATGAAACCAGAACTTTGCATTTATTCACAACCCAACTATCTCACTCGGACAGCGATTGAAGCGGAGATCCTTTTTACGGTGTCATCAACATCCGTACAGGGAAGTGCGGATGTTGATAGCAAGTTTTGAATAAGCAAAACTTGCAAGCTTGAACCGCCGCCATCCATGGCGGAGTTGATAGTTGTTTACTTTTATATTATAATGATAAGCAAGTATTGGCAGTCCGCAGCTCAAAGCTATAATCACCGCCATCCGTGACGGAGAGAGAGAAAAAATTAACCGCAGGCGTACTTTATGTACGTTGAGGTTTAATTTTTTTGAAACGCCTCAGCAGGCGGCTCTATTTTTAAAAGAAGCAGGAGGTATCCAAAATTAAAATATCAGGTTTTATAGATGCTGCGGCTTCAGCCTTTATCTTTGGGCTCATGCCGCTTTTTACAAAGATTTTATTCGATTTAGGTTTAAATCCTATAGGCTCCGCTTTTTACAGGATGTCTTTATCCTTGATTTTTATCTTTATTTATTCAAAATTTTCAAAAATTGATATGAAATTAAATAAAGAAGATTTTTTTGTTCTTTTATATTCTTCTATATTTTTTGCTCTTACAAGTATAACCTTATTCGCCTCATACAAATATATAAATTCGGGAGCTGCAACCTCCATACATTTTTTATATCCCGTAATAATTTTTATTTTTTCTGCCTTTATTTTAAAACAAAGGCCTTTAATATCTGAAATTATATGTATAAGTTGTGCGGTATTAGGCTTATTTTTTCTCGGCGATTTTAAAGATGTTTCAAGTACAAGAGGTATTATCTATGCTGGTATTTCTGCTTTTACTTACAGCTTTTATTCATTTAGTTTGGAGAAGGCTAAAAAGATTAATCTTGTGAAAGTATTGTTTTATGTAAACTTATTCGGCAGTTTTATGATTCTTATTTTTTCTCTTTTTTTGCCGGAAAAAATTTCATTTAATTTTAGTCTTCCTCAGTTTGGGCTTCTTATTTTCTATTCCTGTATTTTAACCATAGGAGCGACTTTTTTATATCAAAGAGCCGTTATCAAAATCGGGGCAAAATACACTTCAATTTTGAGCACCTTAGAGCCGGTTACAAGCCTCACGATCGGCCTTTTATTTTTAAAAGAAAGCATGACATACATCCAAGTTCTTGCTGTCGGCATGATTGTTTTTGCTGCATTTATGCTTATTAAGCTAAAAAAAGCCAAATAAATCTAATGAAAACCTCAAAAAACTGAAGGGTACCTCTAAAAACTCCCTTTAAAAAGTATTAAAAAGATGATAAACTGAGGTATGAAACAAAAAGGATTATTTGATGAAGAAGATCGTCTAAGAGTAGCAAGAGGAACAAAATAAGACAAAATTATCACAAAAAGACTATGATTGCTAGGTGGGCAAAAAAGCATAAACGCTCATATTACGGTTATAAAGATCTGAGTAAAAATAGATAAAAAAAGTAAACTTATATTAAAAGCAAGTGTAACGGCAGCCAATGTTCATGATAGTAAAGAGTTAAAAAATTTAGTTGAAAAAGAAGATGAAAGATTATACGCAGATAGTGCTTATATAGGAGAAGAAATAGAGAGGATTTTAAAAATGAAAGGAATAGCAGGACAAATTTGTGAAAGAGGAGCAAGAGGCAGAGCTCTTAGTAAAAAACAAAAAATCAGTAACAGAAAAAAATCAAAAATATGGGCGAGAGTCGAACATGTATTTGGGTTTATAACAAACTCAATGAAAGGTATCTATGTAAGAACGATAGGACTAGCTCGTGCAACATTCTCGATAATAATGATGAACCTAACATATAATTTATGCCGATATTGTTATTTAAAGAAATAAAATAAGAGGGAATAGTTGGCATAAAAATGAAAAGTAAGAAAGCTAAGAGAAAAATCCAATTTTTACACTAGACAATTTATAAAAAAACTACTAAAATGGCTATGGCTACTAAAAAACAGGTTTTTAGAGGTGCAATTTAAAGATGATGTGATACTTGCTATCAATTTAGATTTTGGATATGACTATACACAATATGCGGCTCATGCGGCGATATTCAGAAGGGACTTGTGGTGGATGTACAAAAATGGCTGAAAAAATAGGAGGTAGTTATTTCCAGATTCCATCAAAAATGTTTAATGTATTAGAAAAAATAAAAATTGGAAATTCTAATCTTGGAAAAATTATTAATGAAAAAAGGCTTGATGGAGTAAATAGAATCAGGTGCAAGAATTTTATTAAATTCTGACCCTACAAAAGCTACTGCAAAT
The DNA here is from genome assembly GCF_000755145.1 of Treponema putidum. Taxonomy (GTDB): domain Bacteria; phylum Spirochaetota; class Spirochaetia; order Treponematales; family Treponemataceae; genus Treponema_B; species Treponema_B putidum. Next base: position 2,574,110 of record NZ_CP009228.1, on the reverse strand, counting down.
TCAGCTTATGCAATGGAAGTTCAAAAATTAGCAGAGAACGGATATGAATTTGTAAAAACAGTAGTTAAAGAAGTTGAATGCTGGGAGGGTATAAAATAATGTTTGCAGGAAAAAATCTAAACTATGAACAATTGATTTGTTTTCTAAAAACATATTTCCAATATGAGTTGTTTGAAAAGAATAATGAAGAGGGAAGTTTGTATTCAAAATATTATTTTATAAAACTAGGTTTTCCGGATATTCAAGTGATAATTGAAAGAGGTTATTTGGAAATTGATATAAAGGTTGAAAATAATTTCTGGAGTATTTCTAATGTATATAAATATTTGCATCATAAAGAAATAGTAAGAGGATGGTATTCTTCTGATAAAGACTTACTAGAAAATTTTGAAAACGAAACAAAAAACTATCTCAATGAAATTTTTATAAATTGGGATACAATTTCAAATGATAGATTAGAGAAGTTTTATAAAGAGTTTCCACAGTATGTCTTTGTTTGGATAAATGGCTCTGTAAAATAAATTATATAATATTATTGAAATATGATATAGTAATAGAAAAATATAACAGGTAAAAGGTAGAAAACTTGGAGGTAAAATTAAAAACTAATTGATAAGACTGTTAAAGAAAAATCATGAAACCAAAACTTTGCATTTATTTACACCCCAGCTATCTCACTTCTCGGACAGCGATTGAAGCGAAAAGCGCGGTGCTCCATCAAAAACCGTACCTCCTTGTACAGTTTTTGATAATAAGTTTTGCATACGCAAAACTTATACGCTTAAAATCACCGCCGTCCGTGGCGGAGAGAAATTGGAAAAACAAAATTGAGCAGTCCGCCGCTCAAAGCTGCTTACGCAAAAAGCTATCACTATCTGAAATCCCCACTGACAGGACTTTTGAAAATAGGCCGATAAAAAAGGTACGTCCTTGTACCTTTTTTATCTCAGAGTTTTACTTACGCAAAACTCTCGAAGTTATAACCACCGCCATCCGTGGCGGGGAGGCGTATCGGGTATACGTCGAGCTCATTTTACGTAGCGACGCAGCAGACAGCGTGTATATTTTCAAAAGAAATATTACCAGTTAAATCGTCCCTTCACCCATATAGAACTTATCTTGTTTAATTGTGCAAAGTCTCCTTTGCCGTCATAGCCCTTGGTGTAAAGGTCTCCGCCCAAAATTACATGCATGTTGTCTGTAAGGGAATAGTCAACCGCATAAGTGCTGAATGTACTGCCGTAGTTTATATCGACTGCTCCGCTTGCAGAAACTTTGAGCGTGTCCCGCAAAAATGTTTTGCTTATATTGAGGCTGACAAAACCCTTGTGCATAGGCCTTTCTATATCGTCTTTATGATCGAGGATGAGGTCTTCAAAATACTGTGCACTGAGCGTCCAAGAATTCTTAATCCAATCGAGGCCTGCAAGAGCCAATAGCTGGTGTTTTTTAATTGCTGAATTAAACTCAAGCGTAACATCATCAGGTGTCTGTATTTTTAAATCATTGATAGACTTTTCTGTAAGCAAATTCTTCGGTTCAAAATACCGGCCTCCGATATAAGCAGTTTCCAGTCTAATCGTTATATCGCCTGCAGGAATCGCCGCATCAATGCCAGCCATTCCGATACGGTAATATTCTTCGTTTAAATTGGTGTGTAGTTCTTTCGGTACATACGGATTTAAAAGTCCGAACGGAGCGGCAGGATTAAAAAGCCCTTTTTTCGCATAGCCGCTTTTTACAAAGCGAGGGTTTTTATCCCAGCCGTAAAAACCTGAAACCGAAAAATCTATGCCGGGTAAGAAGAAAGAAAAACGGGCGGCAGCTTCCGTGTCGGTAAACATCTTAGGCTTAGCGCTTTCGGTTTTTGTGTACTTAATTGGAATTGAGCCGAGAGGTGTCTTGGTATCGTAAGTGTCCGGCGTATCGATATGGTATAGGTCATCCTTTGCTCCGTTTTCAAAGTGGAAGAGGGGTAATTTGTTCGGTGTAAAAAACGGTACGGCGACCGCTTCAAATGTAAAAATATCGTGGAAAAAGCGCAAGCGGATACTGTCCGACGCGAGTTTTGTATCATCGGAAGAAAGAGCTAAAAAGGCGGAAGAATCTTTTGCACTCAGCACATTGGTAAGGGAAAAGCCGTCTGCCTGTCCCCAGTTGATGAGCTGTCTTCCGAAACTTAAATCCCAGATCTCGCCCGAATAGCGGAAATAGGCTTCATTAAGTTTAAAGCCCGTGCGTGCGGGATTGCGGTAATTGTATTCTGCCGAGGCTGAAAGAAAGGCATAGGCCGAACCTGCAAGGACTTCTCCTTTTATTTGAGCAATAGAACGGGACAGACTGTACTCGGCTCCTTTGTTCCATCTAAGACCGTGGGCTGTTTCCAGTTTTCCGCTTACCGTAAATACCGGTTTTCCGCTGTCATCTTCCAAATCATCAGTAAATTCTTCATCATTTGAATTATCGGCTGCTTGATATTCGGATAATGTTCCTCCTGCTTCCTGCGCACCGCACGGAAATGTTAATGCAAAAAATAACATACAGAATGTAGTACTTAACAAGAACGCTTGTCTGTATTTTCGTATTGTTTTCATATCTTTATACCTCCTATAAAAACTTTTTGCAGCAAATATCAATTTGCGAAAAAAGTTTTTTCAAGTAGTTTTGCTTTATGCAAAACTACATACAATAATGCGACGTTTGCCGATGAGGCAAACTCGAAAGATAAACGGTGAGGCACTATTTGTGCCGAACTGTTTATCACACCTCCTATAAAACTTTTGCAAAAGTTTTTTCGATACAGCTTACCGTAAGAAATCGTTTTCTGCTGTATACTTTTATTTAAGCCTTAGAAGGAAAACAGAAATTGTATTAGCATTACAATGCCTGTTTGAACCAGAGAAAAAAACGGCACTATTATAAACGGCCACAACAAAAAATGCTCCGGTATTCCTATAACCTTCATCCAATTTTTTGTTTGATAGATTGGGTTATCTTCTGTTCCCGGAATGACAATCAACTTAGTCCACTTTTGGAATAAAAGACAATCCAACAAGAAAAAATCACCGAAATTCACAATAATCCAATGAATATATGCGGTACAAAATAGTAGCCTAAATGTATGAATTCCGCCATATAATGTACTGCTTACTCCATAAAGCCAGCACGATCCCATTACTATAACCGTAAATATTTTATTTACCCGTTTTTCTTTTTTACTCATCGGTTCAGGTGCAGCTTTTTGAATCCCCTTAGGATATGAATCCATCAAATATCTTGGGTTAGCTATTACAAGAGCTGCCGCCGAACCGTTAAATATGGCCGCCATCGCTATGCCGTCCAATATTGCCCTGATTATATCCAGATGAACACCTCCTTTTAAAAAAAGCCTTTTGTAAAAGTATTACCTAATCTTCCCTTCCTCAAGCGAATTGACTCTAAAATAAGAATCCGGTATCTCTTTGTTAAATTCATGTTTTAAAATTTCAATTATTGTACTTCGTTTTTTTTGCAGGTTGTTCATTTCCATTTTGTTTGCAGTCCAAAAACCGTCTTTTTTTTCGATACCGCTGACGGTAAGCACCTTTAAAATAGAACCTTGCTCATCATAAAATTCTACCTTTATGTTTAAAAGAGATTCCTTGTCTATCCATGAAATATATTTTGAGTACATGGATTTTTTTACAGGAACGGATTCTATTTTCCAGCAGTCCTTGGAATCGATTTTTTCTTCGCCTAAAAGAGTGTGTTTATAATCGTCCACTTTGCGGTCTCCCATGTCGTCGTATGTAAATTCCGTTCCCATAAAGTCATCTTGGTTTGATGAACCGCTTATGCGCTTAGCTTTTTTTTAATGCAGGAATATAAAGCCATCTGTCATCGCTTTTTGAACTGTCATCATAAGAGTATGCAAGATAACCTGTGCCTTTTACATCTGCAGGAAGTAAAAACACCATAACTGTTTTTTCTTCCTTTCCGTAATCTTTTGAATAGGCTGTAACTTCCCGAACTCTTTTTTTCCCGCTTGAGTTTATAAGGGTCATCCTCATCTTAAAAGAATCGGTTACGGCCTTTTCCCTGTTACTTGCTTTTTGCATGATTTCTCTTCCCGTCAATTCCTGTGCAAACGCAAAGCTCACAGCTGCTGCCGCAAACACGGCAAAAGCTATCAAATGTTTTATTCTTTTCATATCAACCTCCAAATAATTTATAATTCCTAATTATTGAAATCACTGTACTTTAAACCGAATTATCTTCTCCGGCTTATTGCCTCTGTATATTTTATCTACACCTGCCACGATGCAGCTTTTTCCCGCATACCGACGAAGTGTGAGTAGATACCTTCTTGCTGCACGAGTTCTGAATGTTTACCGTGCTGTACTATGTTTCCCTTATCCATGACAAATATCTGATCGGCGTTTTTAATGGTAGAAAGCCGATGTGCAATAATTATTGCGGTTTTATTTTTCAATAGTTCATCAAGGGCACTCATCAGCTTTTCTTCATTTTCGGGGTCGACGCTGGAAGTCGCTTCATCGAGAATCACGATGGAACTCGGCTTGAGCATTGCCCTTGCAATGGAGATACGCTGGCGTTCTCCGCCTGAAAGATTACTTCCGCCTTCCTGCAGCACGGTATCATACCCGTCGGGCAGCTCCATAATAAAATCGTGACACTGAGCAGCCTTTGCCGCAGCAATTACTTCTTCATCGCTTGCGTCCGGTTTTCCGAACTTGATGTTGTTTTTTATCGTGTCTTCAAAGAGGTACACATCCTGAAATACAAAAGTAAAATGAGATAAAAAAGCATCGTAAGCAAAATCTTTTATATTGGTATTGCCGAGTGTGATTTCCCCTGAATCTACATCCCAAAATCGTGCAATAAGCTGGCAAAGGCTTGTCTTTCCCGAACCGGAATAGCCGACCAAGGCGGTTGTGCTGTTTTTCGGAATATACACATCCAAGTTGCGGAATAGTTTTTCCTCAAACTGTTCTTTTCCGCCGTATCCGAAGGTAACATTTTTGACGGTAATATCATCATTCCCTTGGGGCAGCAGAGAACCTTCCGGCAAGGCTTGAATATTTTTAACCTTAAAGAGCGTATCCAAGTTTTGCACCGCCATACCTCGCATCCGCTGCATAGTGCCTGCGATTTCAAAACCGCCGAATACTACAAAGCTCGCTACAATCAGCATCAGCGCTTTTTCAAAGTCTATAGCCGCAATGGAGTAGCGGTATAAGGCGCTCACTATAATGGCGGTTGTTCCAAGTTTCAAAAGCAAAGAAAAAAACATCAGCGAAGGAGTCAGTGTTTTTTCTACGGCAAAAAAACCGGTTTTGCTTTTTTTAATACTCTCCGTCACATTTTTGAGTGCTTCGCTTGTTTTTCCGAATGCTTTTACCACGCCGATTCCCTGCACATATTCCAAAATATCGGTACGGAGCTGCAATTTCAGTTCCGTCAGTTTTGCCGTTACCGCATCCGTCTTTTTTTGAAAGAGGTTGTTAAACAGAATCGTTGTAACAAGGGTGATAAAGATTATACATCCGGTTACCATATCATAGGGGAATACAAACAGTGCCATGATAACCGTTTGAATGCTTCCTGCAAGCATCATTTCGAGAATCATCATGTCGATTGTTTCAACATCGGTAATAACCGTTGTCAATGCCCCTGAAATATCGCCGAGCCTGCTTTCGGAAAAATATCCCATATGCACATTTTTTAGCTTATCCCCGATGACGAGCCGGTTTTCAGCTCCCATAGTATAGGACGCGATATTTTTATTCCGGTCGGAAATATACCCGAAGATAATTTTTCCGGTTATGCTCATCAGCATAATACAGAATACCGTGATGATATTGCTCTTGGTAACCGGCTGTACTTGAAAGACTGCACGGCTTACCGTCAGCAAAAAATACCAGAGCCCGCCGAGCGTCAACCCTTCAAACATGCTTTTCAGCATATCACATATAAACATCGCCGTTATGCGCTTTGATTGCTTCCCCGCAATCGCGTAAATCTTCTTCAATAAATCAAACATATATTACCATTCCTTTATAAATCGCTTTTGCAGTTTTGTACATGAGTAGCCGTAGTGTTCGTAAAACGCATGGGCTTCGGTACGGTGCTCGCCGGAGTTAAGGCGGATAAAGCGGTAATTCCGTGCACGAGCTTCAGTCTCCAGCGCTTGCAGCAGCTGTTTCCCGATGCCTTTGTGCTGATACTCGGCTAAAAGCGCAAGTCCCAAAATATTGAAACCCGGTTCTTTGTATAAAAGTTCATACGCTTCGGCATGAATAAAACCGGCAACCGTATGTGTTACATCATCTTCATATACACGGATAAAGTGCCGTGTATCTTTTAAGAGCTTTGCTATTTGCCCTTCGGTTACCGCTTCCGTCGTTTTATACCCGAGCGAAAACTCGCTTATATCCCGAATAGCTTTTGCATCCGTTAATTGTATATTTCGTATCATGCATTACTCCAATTATTTTTCACCGCAAAGGCGCAGAGGGTGCAAAGATTTAAGAGGGCACCTCTTAGATTTCTCTTTGCGATCTTAGCGTTTTGCGGTTTATTTTTCACTCTGCGCTATCCCTGCTATTGATATGGGATTGCCACATTTTTTGATAGAGCGGGGAATTTTGCAGCAGCTCTGCGTGTGTTCCCTCTGCGGCGATTTTGCCTTTATCCAGTACAATGATTTTATCGGCATTGACAATAGTGGAAAGCCGGTGCGCAATCATAATGACGGTTTTATTCTTTACGAGGTTGTCGATGGACTGCTGGATAATCGCTTCGTTTTCCGGATCGGAATAAGCGGTTGCTTCGTCGAGTACGACAATGGGGCTGTCCTTAAGGAGCGCTCGGGCAATGGTGAGCCGTTGGCGTTCACCGCCTGAAAACTTGCTGCCTGCGTTTCCCGCATTGGTGTCATATCCGTTAGGAAGGCTTTGGATAAAATCGTGAATGCTTGCTTTTTTGCATGCGGATTCAATATCCTTGTCAGTTGCATCCTCTTTTGCCATTTTGAGGTTTTCCCGAATGCTCTTGTTAAACAAAAAGTTTTCCTGCGACACGTAGGTAACCAGCTGCATGTTCCGCTCCAAGCTCATACTGCCGATATCGGCACCGCCGATTGTGATGTGCCCGCTGTCGATATTCCAAAAGCCTGCAAGCAGTTTTGCGATGGTAGACTTGCCTCCGCCGGAAGAGCCGACAATCGCAGTCAGCTCTCCTTCCTTTGCTGTAAAGTTCAATCCGTCAAAGACTTTAATGCTGTTCACTGTTGACGTTACTCCATTTGCTGCACTACCTGCAGCTCTATTTTTGACAGCTCCATCCTTGGTGGTGCCGTCTTTAGCACCGGCTGCTGTGTTACCCTTGGCAGCGGCTCCTGCTGTTTTCTCCGCCGTTCCGCCGTACCCGAACACGACATTTTCAAACCGCACATCATAGCCTTGAGGAGCGGGAGCGGTATCCTGCCGAACCAGTTCCGGTAAATCGAGTACCGACTGTATCTCCCCGAATACGACACGAACATTTGCCATCGCATCCGTGTAGGTCATCGCTTTTAAAAGCGGTTTGTACGACGCATACGAAAGCAGCACGCACATAATCAGGGTAGGAATTGTAATCCCTCCGGTCATAAAGAGGTAAAGCCCTACCGGTAATACGATAAGGAGCGTAGACGGCAGAACTTCCATCGCAGCTATCATGGCAAAGCATACGCTTAAATACCAGTCGAGCATCGAATCCCTGTTATTCTCCACCGCTTTTTGAAATTTGTCATAAGAGGAGGCCGATTTGTTAAATGCCTTGATGATCTTGATGCCCTGAATATATTCGACGGCGGCGGCATTCATTTTTTTGGACGCTTCAATGTACCGCTTGGACTTTGCTTCGTAATCCTTCATCATCAGCATTGAAAAGAGTATGCCGAGAGGCAGTGTTACAAGGTTTGCAAGACCGATCTTCCAATTCAATATAAAAATGATAACGACAATGACAATCGGAATAAGCACATTTGCCAATACTTCAGGTATGACATGCGCAATCGGTTTTTCCATCTTATCAAGCGTTTCTACCACAAATTGCGACCACTTACCGCTGCTTTTTTCTTCTATCGTCCCCATCGAAAGCCTGCTAAGTTTTTCGACCACCCGTTTCCGTGTGTCTTCAATAACACTGAATGCAAGGTTATGTGAACCTATAGTCGATATCGAATGTCCGATAATTGAACCTGCAAAGCCTGCAAGAATAAGTCCGGCATAAGGTAAGAAAACGCGGTAATCCTTTACGCCGTTTATAAGCTGAGTAACAATGGATGCAATCGCAAAGTACGGAACAATGCCGCACGCGACTCCGATAATTGCGACAATCACCGGAAAGATAATTGCACCGATATGTTTTTTTAAAATATCCATAAATGCTCCTAGTATAAGTAATTATTTTTTTTCTTTTCCAAACGGCTTGCTTATATAAATCAATACCGGCGTCATAAGATAGTCTGCAACGAGGGCCGAAAAGAGACCTACTGCCGCTAATATTCCTAAACGCAGGAATGCATCTATTATGCTTGCCATGTACATTAAAAAAGTAGCTGACAAAATTATCGTAGTCATGGCAAGTGTCTTTCCTATAGAATAAAAAGAACCTATAATCGCTTTATCATAAGAACTTTCTTTTTCAAATAGGTACTTTGTATGGTTAGTAAAATGGATGGTATCATCTACGGCTATACCGAGAACCATAGGCATAAGTGCCATTGTTACCATATCGAGAGGAATATGGAAATATCCCATAATTGCACCTGTTGTAATAATCGGCATAATGTTAGGTATAAGACCTATCAGTCCCATTTTAATACTTCCAAATACAATCATCATTAAAACACCGATTGCCGCAAGGGAGGTAAAAAAGGAATATATTTCCCCATATACTATTTTATTATTCATCTCTGCGGCATGAGCTGCAGCTCCTGTTAAAAAGACTTCGGCATCAGGGAAAAGTTCAGCACATTTTTTATGCACGCTTTTCAAATTGGCAGCAAGTTCATTTCCATCAAAAGCGGCAACATCGACGGTCATACGGAGAGTCCGGAATTCTTCATCAACCCAGCGGGAAGTTTCTCCTCCGGATATTTCGTATAAAAATAAAAGTTGGGTTAAAAGGTCTTCATCTTCAGGTATGGAATAGAATTTCGGATCGTCGGCATGCATGGTCTGATTCATATCTTTTACAACATCCAATATCGAAAATATTTTAGGTACTCCGTTATTCAGCTTTGTTAATTTAAAGCCCGATATGTGGCGGCTTAATTCTTCCAGCTTTTTTAAGTTTTCCGGTTTTTTTACTGCATCTTCTTCCTTAAAGGTCAGCATCACATTGTAGTTAAAATAAGCTCCCAATTGGGAATGTGTAATTTCATAAATACGTTTTACATAAGGAATTCTGGTTCCCATAAAGTTAAAGCTGTCCATGTTTACGGTTATCATAAAAATACCCGGAAGGCAAAGGACCGTTACAAGTGCAAAAACAATCAAAATGGGTTTTCGTTTTTTTAATACCCAACCGCCGAACTTTTCAAAAAAAGAATCCAGTTTTTTATATCTTATTGCACTCTTATTTTGTTCAGGCGGACAGTCCTTTCCGAAACTCATCAAAATGGGAATTAAGATGCTGACATAAATATAAACTGCAAAAACCATAGCTGCACTTGTAAGCCCCATCCAATGCATCGGTTCGAGGTCAACCGTCAAAAATGATAAAACGGAAGCAACTGTTGTAACAACCGTAAAAAACAGAGGCCAGCCCGTATTTTCTATCGAATCGATAACGGCTTCTTTACGTTTTCCTATTGCGTAAAAACTGTTTCTAAAAGAATTTACAAGGTGAATTGCGTAGCCTACCGAAAGAGCCATCGCAAGAATAATTGGAACTGAAAGCATCTCTGAACTTCCTTCAATATTTAAATGCCCCATAAAACCTAAAACTGAAACTATTGCCCCTGTAGTGGCGATGATAGGCACTATAGTGCCTCGGAATGAACGTGCAAAAATAACTAGGAGAATTATCATACACATAAAACTAAGGCTTACGCATTTTCTTATGTCTGCATTCATAACAATTTTCTCTTCCGTTTCAGTGTAGGGAAGACCGGCAGGCTTTATTGTGTAGGCAGAGCTTTTATATTTGGGATTTGTTACAATATCGATAGCGATATCTCCCATGATATACATAAGCTCCTTATCCGAAGTTTTCATCCATTCTTCTCTGCTCGGGGTTGCTTTAAGCGAAAGAATAAGCCAAGTTTCTTTTGCATCGCTTGAAACAAGTTTATTTACGATGGATTTTCTGGATAGGATAAAGTCTTTTGCCTTTTTAAGCTCGGCAGGATTTTCAGGAATGCCGTCTTTAAAGGGATTTCTTATTTCGATTCCTTCTTCCGTTCCGACGCTTATATCGATATCGGTAATGGAAGTAACCGAATCGGAGTACGGAATTTTTTCTAAAAGTTCACTTCCGATTTCTTTAATCATTTTTAAAACCTCAGGTTTAAAAACATCATCGGATTCTATAAGCAGGACTATAGTGTCGTTGCTTCCAAAAAGCTCTTTAAACCTGTCTTCATTTTCTTTCATTTGAGGAGTTAGGTTTACAAAAACTTCTTCGGTCATTGATGTGGCTCTAAACTTTTTTAAGCCCATCGCTGCAAATACTGTTATAGCTGCTAATAAAATGAGTAAAAGCCATCGGTATTTTAATTGAAATTCACCGATTTTCTTAAAAAATATATGCAAACGTTCCAGTTTCATTTTACAGTCCCCTTGGAATACTAACAATTAGTAAACATTGTTTACTAATTGTTAGTATAGCCATACATTAAAAATTTGTCAAGAGGAAAAATCAATTTTCTTTGTTTATTTCCGCCTCCGGTTGCATAATTTTATTCCAGCAAAAATACATTACATCGGTTAAGATATCTATAAAGGATAGGGCTTTTTTATAAGAATATTCATGTGTGATGATTTCAAAAAGCGGTGTTAATGCGGTGCTGTAAATTAAGTGAAGCCTGTCATCGTCTAAAGGGTTTATATTTATACCTCGCTTTTTTAAGTCGGCAATGAATTTTTTGCACGCTGTAACATCCGCCATTACGAATTCGTGGCGGATGTTTTCGTATTTTGTTCCCGCCGAGCGGTTAAACAAAAGTTTAAATTCGTCGAAGCGGCTGTACACAAGTGTACATAAATTCTGCAAAGAGTCGCGTATTGCTTCCTTTGTTGATAAAAAGTCTTTAGTTTCGTATAAATGCATTGCTATTTTGGAAAAATCGGTACCGATGCTTAAGGTTTGCGTAATAAGCGGTTGTACGAGGGCATCAAAGATTGCCGCCTTTGAAAGGAAGTGCTTATACAAGGCTCCTGCCGTTATACCCGTCATTGCAGCAATGGAACGCATGGATGCCTTTTCAAAGCCCTTTTGCAAAAATTCCGTTTTTGCGTTTTTGAGGATTTCCGTATAGGTCTCATTCTTTTTTTTCGATTCTTCCATCATTTATATTATAGGCATCAGTTTTAAAATTGTCAAAGGGGCATCTTTAAAAATAGGGGGCTTGAAGCTCAGATAGATCAACTTATATATAAATTATACGGATTAACACAGGAAGAAATATATAGTATAGAAAAAAATAAAAGTTGAGGTGCCGTGCATACTATCGCTTTAATGCGTATACTACAAAGCGGAGGTAATCTATGATATACGCATATTTGCGGGTTAGTACAGAAAAACAAACGCTGGAAAATCAGCGGTTTGAGGTATGCCGTTGGGCTGAAGAACGAAACATTACTATTGATGAGTTTATCGAAGAAGTTATGTCCGGCGGAATTTCGATTGGGCATCGTAAGTTGGGTGCTTTAAGTGAACAGTTACATGCAAATGATTTACTGATTGTACCGGAACTTTCACGGTTAGGCAGAAGTCTTTTAAATGTAATGAGTTTCTTGAATGCTTGCATTGAAAAGCATGTCCGCATTTTTTCAATTAAAGAAAACTTTGAGTTTGCAGATAATATTAACTCAAAAGTGCTGGCTTTTGCCTTCTCGCTTGCAGCGGAGATTGAGCGGCAGCTTATTAGTCAGCGTACAAAAGAAGCCTTAGCTTTGCGGAAAACGCAAGGGGTCGTACTAGGCAGACCTAAGGGGCGTAAAAATTCTTTATTGAAATTAAGCGGAAAAGAGCAGGAAGTTGAAGCACTGCTCAATAAAAAAATTTCAAAAGCTGCAATCGGTAGAATCTTTGATGTGCACCGTATAACGGTTGATAAGTTTATTAAAGAGCGCCTTAACAATCCGGTAATAGCAGAATAGCTTCTATCCTGCGATTTTGGAGCCGCCTGTACATGACGGTTCCAATAATTATATCGTCTAGTTTTTATTCCGCTTTTTCTTATCGGTTACTATTTATTATTTTTCAGCGGTTTACTTGAACGAAAAAACAAAGCTGTAAACATTATTTTTCCTCGCAATTCTTCTTGGGTTATTTTAAGCCCAATAGAACAAAGAATAAAAGAAAAAATTGAAAAAGTTGGAGTACCGTTAAAAGACTGGGATATCCAAATTAATTACGGAATAAAAACAGGCTGCAATGAAGCTTTTATTATTGATAAGACTAAAAGAGACGAGCTTATAAAGCAATCGCCTAATTCTGTCGATATTATACGCCCGATTCTTCGTGGCAGAGATATAAAGCGGTATAGCTATGATTTTGCAGATACATATTTACTCAATGTACATAATGGTATCCGAGAGAAAGATATTCCTCCCATTAATATTGATGACTATCCGGCTGTTAAAGCACACTTAGATCACTATTGGGATAAAATATCCGTCAGAGATGACCGTGGAAAAACCCCGTATAATTTACGAAATTGTGCATATATGGACGATTTTTCTAAGCAGAAGATTATTTATCCATGTATTATGGCTGATGAGCCTAAATTTTGTCTTGATAAGGCAGGTGAATATTTTACAGTAGCTCCAGGTAATATTATTACAGGAAAAAATATAGAATATTTATTAAACATGTTATGCTCTAATTTATTATATTTTGCACTAAGAAAATTTTATATGGGTGGTGGTATAGAAGGAGAACTGAAAACTAATAGATTAGAACTTTTACCTATTGTACTATTTGATGAAAGTAATAAAATATGTAAAAAGCTAAAAGACTTATTTACAAATAATAATGAGATTGATAATTTAGTATATCAGTTATATGGCTTAACTAAAAATGAGATTAATTACATAAGAAATAATTTTAATTGCTAGATGTGTATACCTCCACTAAATTAATTTCTTCTTTTGTTAGCTTATAAAGGTCATAAATATAGTTATCTATTTCTTTGTAATTTTTATATTCCATTAGTTTTTCTATACGATTTTCTTCTTTTAGACATGGAATATAAAGCTTTAAATTCTTAATATTATCTGAATTACCAGCATTACCTCCCGCTGCATTACCAACTAGTAATAGTAAAAACCATCTAAATAGATTTGAATTTAACATTGCACATAAATATTTTAATTTATCGCCTATAAAAAAATGCATACTATCTTGTATTAAAATATTTTCATCAACCAGAGCAAAAACTTTTTTACTTGCTATTCTATTCCAACAAATCTTTGGTTTAGAAAAATCGTCCCAATAATTTGAACCAAATCTCTGCAAAGCATACCACTCATATCGTATACCGGTTTCTGCTTGATTACGATTGGATAGCTGATCCTTATATTGTAATAAGTGATTATAAATAGCTAGGTATTCTCGTTGAAAAGCTCGCTCTGCTTCTTTCGAAGCACCTTTTATTTCAGAATTACCATGTAAGGGGAAATGCCATGGAATAAAAATTAAATATTTATCGGCAAAATTATACCCATATTTTTTAATATCCTTGCCTCTTAATATCGGGCGTATAATCTCAGCACTTTTAGGACATTTTTTTATTAGTTCATCTCGTTTTTCTTTGTTTATGATGAATGCTTCATTGCAACCGGTCAAAATGCCTCGATATATTTTTATATTCCACTCTTTCAGTGGAGTTCCGACTGCTTCAATTTTTTGCTTAATACGCTGCTCTATATCTGAAAGAATAACCCAGCTATTGCCGTTTTTAGGAAATTCAATTGCTTGTACTGGTTGTTTAGCTAAACCGCTCCTATCTTTTAGACACTCCAATCCTCCCCGCAAGGCATACGTGTTTTGTGTATATGCAGCTTTTTGCAGTAGTAAGATATTTACATCCACAGTTGCATTTTCAAAAACTTTTTCACCGGCTAAGTCAATAAGAATCTTTGGTTGAGTATGTTCTGCAAAATATTTACGGCTGGTTTCCCCATATCCTGCCCTCATCCATTTGTTAGAGGTAATATAACAAATGTGTCCACTTTTTCTCAGCATGGCAATGCCTTTTTCGTAAAAAAGTTGATAAATATCACCCATTCTATTAAAAGTATTGAACTTAGCCGGTTTATACATTTTTGCCAGCTTACCGCCATCATCTTGCAATTGTACATACGGCGGGTTACCAATTACAATATCAAAACCCTTGCAATCAGCCGGTCGATTAAATACCTCACTAAACCATGTATGCCATAAAAAGAAGTTATTATTTTCATGCAAATCAATTTTTTCAAGTGCTTTAACTATTTTTGGTGGAAGCTGCCTTTCTTTTAGAAGCAGAATGACTTTTTCTTCTATTTGTTTTCGAATTTTAGATTTAGCAATATTATCTTTCGGAATATAATATCCATTAATAGCAACTAAAAGCTCCTCAATCATTTCTTCACTGTCAAAAAGTTCACCATTACTCTGAGTAAGATTACTCAAATCTTCCCCCTCATAACTTTCCAATAAGCTGTTACCCTGCATTATTTTATAGTCAAGGTTGGGAAGAGGGAGCGGTATTTTTTCATCGACGATGATAGCAAGCCAAAAGCGCAGACGGGCGATATCAACGGCTCCTTTTTCAATATCGACTCCATAGATATTCTCACGAACAATGTCTTTTTTAATGCGTGAGCGATTTTCTTCATCTGAACTATCTCCTTCCAGTAACATTCTGCATGCAAAAAGTTCATTCAGCATACCCATCGGGAAAGCCCCCGAACCTACTGCAGGATCGCAGATTTTAACTGTTTTAAGTGCCGATAATGCCGCATTCTTATCCTTTATCCTAGCCGTTTCATGCTTTAGAACTAAATCACGCATTGCCGGTTCATCCTGTATTTCTTCGGCAAGGTATGCGATAAGGCTTTCTCGGCACATATATTGTACAATTTCTTTCGGAGTATAAAATGCACCTTTATCTTTGTTATCTTCCAGAAGATTTTCAAAAATCTTTCCGAGCATTTCAGGGTCTACGCCGACTTCCCGATCTTCAGGATCGGTTTCGTCAATAGTGAAATTATAACGGGCAAAAAAATCTAAAAGACCGCAGCTTGCATCATACGGATAGTCGTTATTTTGACCGATGCGGAAAGTACGTTCTATTTCCCTTTGCTTAGGATTACCGAACAATACCGCCGGAAAAATAACCGGAACACTGTCTTCCGGATCCTCTTCAAAAAGCCCGCCATTCAAATACGGTACTTTCCCAAAACGATCAAGTAGTGTTTTATCCCAACCCTTTTGCTTAAAATGACGAGCTCGATCTTCGGGATTAGTATTCAGCATACCGAAAAAGAGCGGATCAAGTACGGTAGAAAGAAAATCATTTTGTTGCTTCTCGCTTGAGCGTTCAAAAAGATGTTGTAAATAATCTCTGTCGCCGTCATTCCAGTTATCGTCCGTGCAACCGAGCCATCCTTTTTTCTGTAAAAATTGAATAAATACGAGCCGTCCCATCATCTTTTTGATATAATCACGGACTTTCTTTTCTGCCTTTTGTTCATCCCCATTGCCTATTCGTTGAAAGTGCGCAAAGATTTTTGTATGAACTTTTGCTCCGGCTACAGCTCTGTTCTCATAGCCCGATTTTCCTTTTGCTTTGATATAGCGTTTACCGGTAATGTATTGCACAAAATCTTCGTAGAAAACCTTATACTCGGCAAAAAATTCCTTACTTAATGCCTCTACACTAAATGCGTTCAACATATCCTCAACGGTTATAGCAGCAGAATCGGCTTTTTTTGCCAAATATTGGAAACGCTCTGCAATAGTCCGGCAGGGATGTTCTATCCCGCACAGATAGGTATACCGTTTTGCACTTGTGCTCGTTTGCAGTGTCTCTGCTCGGTGTGCAAAACTTACCCGCCATTCATTTTGATTATCAGCAAAATGGAAAAAGATAAGCGCTGAGCTATTATCTTCCATAATTTTGCGGATACAATTCTGAATACTAACACGGTTGCGTTTGAGGTGTACCGACGACTGTACTTCTACATCGGCAAATGTTACGGGAAATGTCCCTGCAACTTGTGCTATGATTGAAGCCTGTAAAACATTCTTTTTATCGGCTTCTGCCAATGCAATCGGTGTTGCTTTCCGTAAATCCGTTGCGTTTTTGAAAATAGGAAGGATTATATCTTCGTAGATTTTGTCTTTTCCGGGATAGGTTTGTTCAAAAATAGTGCGAAAGTCAGTCATAGTGTGCTCCTTAACAATATTATTTCTTTTCTTTTAGTTTTTTTTCCAGATTTTCCAGAGACTTTAATTCAAGCTCATCCGCTTTGTCGGCTTCAGAAGCATAAAAAGCCTTACGCTTTGCATCAAATTCAAGATATATGGATTCAACTTTCTTTTCCATTTGTTGATGAGAACGAACGCCTTTGTCATTTAACAGTAAGAAGCCATTATCAACTAAAATTTTGTCGAAATTTTCTTTCCAATAAAGCATTGTCAAATCTTTGCGCATCTTTGCACGCAATTCAGCTGTCTCTAAGAAAATAATGACAATTCGATTTAATACATCAAGTTCATCTTTTGTAAGATAATTCTTTGAAACATAGATATCCTGTTTTCTAACAATACTACCTTTCCAACTTGTTAATGCCATATTAGGCTTTGAACTATCAGCACGGCTTAAAATAAGTTCAGCAGCAGTTTTATGTGTAACTGCATAAATGAGCTTATTTTGAGTAGCAGCAAAAAAATTTTGAGTTGCTTTATCCGAACTATCATAATCAGAAGAAAGGGCAAACAAATCACGAACTTTTTGATAAAAGCGTTTTTCAGATGCTCGTATATCACGAATACGCTCCAGCAGTTCGTCAAAATAATCAGGTCTTCCATCCGGATTTTTAAGGCGGTCATCATCTAGTACAAAACCTTTATGTAAAAATTCAGTCAAATTTTGGTTTGCCCACATCCTGAATTGTGTGCCGCGTTTACTGCGAACTCTAAAACCAATAGCTAAAATCATAGGCAGCGCATAATACGTAATTTCATAGTTTTTGCCGTCAGAGGCAGTTGTCAAGTAATCCTTGACAACTGCTTTTTTATCCAGTTCTTTGTCTTTGAAAATATTTGCAATATGTAAACTGATATTTTGTTTAGAACTCTCAAAAAGTAAAGCAATCTGCTGTTGATTCATCCATATCATACCGTCATGTGCGTATAATTTTACATTGGTCTTACCGTCTTCAGTATTATAAATAATTATTTCATCTTTTTTTTCTAGCATACAAGTTTTTTCCTCTCTATCTTTCCGTTATAAGTGCTATTGATAATGCAGTGTATGTATCGGTTTCAGGTTTATTTTGATGCGCTAATTGATAGAGTTCTTTAATGACATCTGCCTTATTATCGAATAGCCCAGTATTGTCAAAGTCTATTTTTAATACTTTTTTTGCTAATGCCGAATTATGGTGCATAATGGCATCAGAAATGGCATCGAGCATGTTATGCAATTCAACGGAGTTAATACTTGTGTATAATTCTTGTATTTTAGTTCGCGCTTGCGTTATCTCTTTGTTCTGTTTGCTATTTCTTTGCCTAATAATCAATGCTGAGTTTTGTTTATCTTTTTCATAGCATTCCATAATCGATCTTTTACAGGCTGTTATGGTATCTATCTTTATTTCAGACTGTTGTGTCTCAAGTTGTATCAGCGGTTTTAAGGCTTCAAAAAACTCCAGTTGGCTAACTTGCTGAGTCTTAATGTTGGACGAAAAATATAATAATGATTGCATATACTCATGCCGATCGTTATATTCGTGCATCGCAGCAAATGATCCGTGTTGTTGATTTTGTATGGCGGAAATAACAGGCTTGTCTATCGATTTTAGTTTGGCATACTCATCCGGCTGCTCTTTTTGAAATGTTTGTAATTCTGCAATAAACGGCATAAGCGGAGATTCTTCATCATCGGATGTTTCGTATATTACCGGATCAAAATGCCTTACTTCTTCTTTTGTTGAATAAATTTGTGAATCTTCACCGAATAATTCATGAAAGGTTTGCAATTTTATATATGTTCTATTCTTAATATTTATTTGTGCATCACCCAATGTTGAAGGATAAAAATTATAATTCCATATTTCTTTTGCTTCCGTACCGATACGGTTAATACGCCCAAGCCGCTGCATAAGCCGCGTTGCATTCCACGGCGAGTCATAATTTAAAATTGAATTAGCACGGTGCAGGTTTACGCCTTCGGAAAGGACATCGGTGGTAATAAGTATCTGGTAATCATCACGTTTTTCACCTTTGTAATTTGCATCAAAGTTTGCCGCAATAATATCTTTCATATCATCACGATTTGCTGACGTAATTGAAAGAACATTGCAATGCGGTATCGGCATTTCGTATAATTTTTGAACCAATGCTTTTTGAGTTGCAATACATTCGGTAAAAATAATTAACTTTCTATTTTTATTTCTTCTTTTATTTAAGAATTGATTAGCTGTTTCATAAATAAAAGTACTCATTTTAGGATCAGCTGTTTGAACATCCCATTTTGAACATAAGTTTTTGATAAGCTGTAAATCATTGCGCAACAAGGTTATATAGCTTTCATCAAAATCAGCTCTTTTATATTCTTTATTAGAACCTTCATATTCGCTGCCGGAATTTCTTTTATTCGCTTTTTTCGCTTTATCTGCTAGCATGTCAAGACACTGCTTAAATTCATCGTTGTTTTTAATAGCATTATTGCCGAGTTCTTTATTTACATCCAAATCGGGACAAATAAAAATACGATTTACTTCCCACATCCTAATCATATTTTCAGTATAGCGGGATAAGTTATGCAAAGATTCTTTAAAGGCTGCTTGGCTGCTTTCAAGCCGTTTAACCAGCAACATTTCCATCAACTGGGCTAACCGTTCCGCCGTATTACTTACCGTTAAATTTTTTACTTCGTATAATGCACGATGCTCTTTGTTTTTCAGAAATTCAATCGCTCTGTAGCGGTAATAACCGAGGCCGTCTTTTCCTGCTTCCGTACCGAGTGAAAAAATCTGATTTCCAGCCTCATCCGTATCAATTTGACTAACTTGCGGGGCAATAATATTTATCGTACTGTTAAAAAGATTTCCTAATTCGCCTTTCATCTCATAGGGTATTTCAATCGGTTTATTTATTTTAGGAAATTTCAATGCTTGAGTTTTTACATCGTCTTGATAATATTTTTCAATATCCGTTCTTGTTCGGCGGATTATTAACGGTTCAACAATATGTTTCCGTATATCTTTATTGTCCGCAATAAGATTTTTTTTATCTTGAGCTAATTCTTCCGGTGTCTTTTGAATTTTTATCCCATTCATAAGTTTATACCGTTGAATATACTGCTTGTATCGGTCTTGTTTTTCTTTAAAGTAGCGTTCAAGATCATTTCCAAATTCGCCGAGGTTACACAGGGTTGCATTTTTATGTTCACGCTGGAATAAATAAATCTGATTCCGTAGATCATACGGAGCATTATTTTGCGGGGTTGCCGAAAGAAGCATAACATAGGGCTGAGGATTTATACTTCCTATTAAGTTATCAAGTTTTTGATACATGAGCGTATTGCTGTTCCTAAAGCGGTGACTTTCGTCAACTACAATCATTCCGTATTGTTCTTTTTTTAATACTAAATCAAAATCATTTCCGTCAGCATAATCATCACTTTCTCCGCTGTCATCAAGACGCCCGATTGTGGTAAGGTTAATACGCTGTTTAATTTTTTTCTGAGAAGTTTCGTTTTTGTCGAAATAGTTGATTGAATCGAGCCAACTCTGGTGAATAGCTGGCGGGGTGATAATTAACACCGGATGAGTAAAGTTCGTTTCTATCAAGTGCCGTTTCACAATCATCAATGCAGTAAAAGTTTTTCCTAGTCCGACTACATCGGCAAGGATAAAGCCTTGGTGCCTCTTCATAATTGCAAAACCTTGATTGACAGCTTGATTTTGATAGGTAAGCTGTTTGAACTCCTCATCATGAGGGATATATTCATCAGGAGTGATTTTGCCGTCTCCGTTTATTACTTCATCAAACTGATCGATCAAAAATTTAATATAGGTTTGATAGGGAGAAAGGATGGTACACGGTAATTCATGTTGAGATTGTGAGGGGCGTTCTGTTTTTTCACTTTCTATCCCTATCTCCGATTTTCTTAGCACTTCTTCTAAAAACTCCTGCGTCCAATCGGAAGCTAATGCCCATTTTTCATTGAACCATGAGATATGACCTTTCGACCTGTTTATTTCATCCGGTTTTGCAGTGATAATCTGGGGTACCGTTTCCAAATAATTCAGTTCGGAATTTTCCTGTAATCCTTTTCCTGTAAAATTGCTGCTGCCTATAATGCCGAAAGCTCTTCCTTCACCGTAAAAAATATAGCACTTTGAATGGAAGAATTGCTGCTTATCATCCGCGCTTAGACCGCGGAAAATACGAATTTCTATTTTGGGGTCATGTTGACCTTCATGCTGCTCCTTGCAAAAGTCCAGTAAAAGCTGCACAGCGGGAATATATTCCGATTTCACTTTTAAATCGGCAAGATCGGTTCTGATAAAATCTTGAGGATAATCGGCGTCTTTATATTTAACGTCGGCACTGTATTGCGCAAAAAGATACGGATCCTTCCCGATAAGTATACGCAGGTGCGCATCCTCTGAGCGTTCTAAGAATGCCCGAAGTTCTTCTGCAATCAGCTGTGTGCCGGGAATATCCCAGTAGCCGGTTGCAATGTCAATGCGGGTAATACCGGGGATGTTGATCAGTTCTTTGAGTGTATCAGTCAGTTTTAAATGTTCGGAATTGTCAATCAGCGTACTTTGCATTTTTTCCTTTACGCATTTCTGTCTTTCAGGATGAATTTTATCGTATCTTTTGAATTTAACATATAAGCCTCTACAATGGGTACAGTATATCACAGTATGGGTAAATTTAAAAGACTGCACATACGAATTTAAAGCTCGTTTTTTATTAATTTTTTGCTTTCGAACAACAGCGGGGTGGTTACGCTTTTTAGGCTGCCGGCGGCGTTCTATTCGTATTGACATAAGCTCTCTTATATTATACAATTATGTCAGCTTTTATAGCTAAATCGGAGAATGACTTATGAAAGAAATATACGGAACGGTCTACGATAAGAATAACAATCCTCTTGAAAAAGCCCTCGTAGCCCTCCTTAACAATAAATTCGAAATTGAGTATTCCGATGAAACAAATAATGAAGGAAAATTCAATTTATCTGCTGAGCCGAAGTATTATCCGTTTTTTATTGCTGTAAAAGAGTACAAAGAAAATTATCTTGAATACTGGAGTCAAAATATAGACCTTGATGAGGATTTGGAAATTAATCCTAAAATGGATGTGATTGAGATATACGGTTTACACTGTTTTCAAGTTAAGGGAGCAGGTAACTATTTAATGGTCTACTTTAGACCCATGAGCCTAAGTAAGTTTAAGGCAAACGAAAAAAATATTGTTCCCGATATAGGTAAAGAATCTTTAACCGTATCTGTAAACGGTGAATTTTGCGAAATATTGACTCTTTCGCGTGTTGAAGAACAATTTCCTGATGCCCAAATGACATCCTTTCTTATACAGATTTCAACGGATGGGGTAAAATTTTCCGGTAAGAATAAACTTGAACTTAGCATAACCGATAGGAACGGAGACTATGGAGAAGCTTCAATATTCTTTAAACTTTAATTTTTCTACAAATTTTATAAGGAGATACTAATGCAAAACAAAACTGCACCGAGATGGGATTTAAAAAATATTTATCCCGATTTTAAATCAAAAGAATATGCGGAATCAAAAAAGAAAATTCCTGCATTGACTTCCAAGTTTGAAAAACACTTAAAGGCTTTTTCGGATAAGGACTTAAAAAAATGGCTTGTAAAAGCTTTGGATATTTTAAACGAGTTTAATGCCGAAGCCGAAACTCTTTATGCCTATGCTTCGGCCGTGTATACAACCGATACCGAAAACAAGGAAGCTTTATCTGAGCTTAACTCGATATCGGCTCTCTTTGTTCCGTTTACGCCCCTTGGAGTGCGCTTTTCGAATATCTTGGCTTCCGTTTCTAAAGAGGTAAAGGCCTTGATAAAAAACGACAAGGATTTAAAATATGCTTCTTTTTATTTGGAAGATACATTGTTTTGGCAAAAAAAACAGATGAGCGAAGAAGAGGAATCCTTGGCTGCCGATCTTGCCCGCTCCGGTGCTTCGGCTTGGAGCAAATTACAGAGCACGATGACTTCCACAGCTTCATGTATTTGGGATGAAAAAACTAAGGAAGAAAAAACCTTGGTTCAGCTTAGAGCGATGGCCTACGATAAGGATGAGGCTGTCCGCGAAAAGGCTTTTAAAAAAGAACTTGAGCTTTGCAAGTCCATAGAAAAGCCCGTTGCCGCAGCCTTGAACGGCGTAAAGGGTACTTCCATCACCTTAAATAAAAGGCGTAACTGGAAGGGCGGCACAATCGAAAAATCTGTAAAGCAGGCAAATATAACTCAAAAAACTCTTGACTCCTTAATTTCCGCCATCGAAGATTCTCTTCCTGCATGGAGAAAGTATTTAAAGGCTAAGGCTATGCTTTTAGGCAAAAAGGACTTGCCTTTTTATGACCTTTTTGCCCCGGTTTCAAAATCATTTCCGACATATACTTGGGAAGAAGCAAAGGCATTGGTAATCGAAAACTTTTCTTCATTTTCAAAGAACATGGGAGACTTTGCAAAAAAGGCCTTTGCCTCCAACTGGATAGACGGTGAGGTACGAAACGGCAAGGTCGGCGGAGCCTACTGTACTCATTTTCCCGTAACAAAGGAACCCAGAGTTCTTTGTAACTTTGACGGCTCTTTTTCTTCTGTAAGTACCTTAGCACACGAGCTGGGACATGCCTTTCACTTTAATGTTGTAAAGGATATGCCCGTAATAAATCAAAGCTATCCTATGACCCTTGCCGAGACAGCTTCTATTTTTGCAGAAACCATTTTGTTTGAAAGCGAAATTAAAAAAATGAATGAAGAGCAAAAGACGGCTCTATTGGAAATTCATCTTCAAGACGGATGTCAGGTATTGATCGATATTCTTTCTCGTTTTTATTTTGAACGCTCCTTTATGGAAGAAAGGGGAAAGCATGAACTTACTGCTGAAGACTGCTGCCGTCTGATGCTTGAAGCTCAAAAGAAAAGCTATGGAAACGGGCTTGATTCTAAATTGCTTCATCCATATATGTGGCTTGTTAAGGGACATTATTATTCTGCCGACTTGGGCTTTTATAACTTCCCCTATGCTTTCGGACAGCTTTTTGCTCTCGGTCTTTATAACCGCTATAAAAAGGAAGGAGAAAAGTTTACTTCCGTTTACGAGGATATTTTAAGAAAGACCGGTATGATGGATGCCGTTAAGGTAACAAAGAGTGCAGGCTTTAATATCGAAACGCCTGACTTCTGGAAAGAAGGCATAAAGATTTTTACGGATCAGATAAGCGAATTCGAAAAGCTCGTAAAAAAAGCAAAGAAAAAATAGCCTTATTGTTTTGATAAAATATTTATAAGCCTCGATTGATTTTAGGGCGTATATAAAAACCTTGTTGGATTTTTATATACGCCCGTCGAGTTTTTTATAAATCTTTATATATTTTTTTTATTATAGAAAATTTCAAAATGCACTTGCCTGCATAGTATAAAGTTCGGCATAATACTTGTTGGTTTGCATTAAATTTTCGTGGCTGTCAAAGCCTACAATTTTACCGTTTTGCAAAACTAAAACTTTATTAGCTTTTTTTACAGTCGATAAACGGTGCGTAACAAAGAAAACGGTTTTACCCTTTGTCAGCTCCAAGAATTTTTCATAAATGATAAATTCGGAGCGAGGGTCAAGAGAAGCCGTCGGCTCATCCAAAATAAGAATTTCAAAATTGCCGAAAAACGCACGGGCTATCGCAAGCTTTTGCCATTGACCGCCCGATAAATCCCGCCCGTCTTCAAATTGAGTTCCTAACAGCTGTTCTAAATTTTCGGTTTCATCAAAACCGGATTTTTTTAAAGCAAGCAAAATTTCGTCATCGTCTGTAATTTTTCTTAAATCGGAAAGAGCCGTATTTTCACGAACCGTTAAATCAAACTTTGCATAGTCTTGAAAAACAGCACCGATAATTTTTCTATACTCAATAACATCATAGTCTTCAATTGAAGTTTCATCAAATTTTATTGCACCTGAAGAAGGTTTATAGAATTTACAAAGCAATTTCATCATCGTGGTTTTACCGCTTCCGTTTTCACCTACGATTGCAATTTTTTCACCGTTAGTAATTGAAAAAGAAATATTTTGTAAAGCAAAATTTTCATTCGATTGATACTTAAATGAAACATCATCAAAAATAATTTTATTAAAGTTTGAATTAATTATTTTATTTTGTCCTTTACTACTCGGCGGTAAATTGATGAAATCAAAATACTTTTGCATATATAAAAGCGTGTCATACAATAAACTTGAATCTTCTACCAAACGAGAAATGCTTTGCGTTGTATATAAGATACTTGACGAAAAAATTAAAATACTTCCGACTAAAAAAGCTCCGGAAAATGTGCCTTTTATAATTGTATTAAAGACGAATACACTGATTGCCGTACTTACAATTAAAAATGAAACGGAAGCTGCAAGTTTTTTAACACGGTTTAACTTTATTCCCTTATTTATTCTTTTAAAGGTATCTTTGTATTTATCGATGAAAAAATCATAGAGACTGTATAACTGTACGTCTTTTATATTCTCTTTTGAAAGTAATGAACTTAAGTAATAACTTAGCTTTCTTGAATCCGGTGTATTTGATACTAACACTTCAAAGGCTTCTTTTTGTATTTTATAAAAAACAATGCTTTGAGGAATAATTGCGATAAACATTAAAAGTGAAATAAATGGACTGAAATCGGCAAGTAAAACAAGCATAGAAACTGCCGTGATTATACAGCTTATTATGCTTGCACCGAAAACGAGTAGGTTTACGGGGCGCCAACTTGCTTCTTGGCATAAAATATCAATGTCATCATAAAACGAGCTGTCTTCAAAAACCGTAAGTTCCGATATTGTTCTCGATTTATTCATAAGCGAAGTATTTAAATACAGTGTAAGTTTGTCGGTTAAAAAGCCCTGTATAGTGGTATATACGGGCTGTAAAATGTTTGATAACAAAAAAGCGGCAGCCCATACAATTAAAATGAAGATAACCCCATTTATGTTTTTTTCCGCTACGGCATTTATGATTTTGTTTGCCGAATAAATAAGAAGCGAGGGCATAAGTGCTTGAAGTGGAATTACCGTCAAAAGCAAAACGGAATGAAACTTATCGGCTTTAAACACAACCGATAAACTCTTAAAATAAAGACGAAAAAAGTTTTTAATCATAAATACTCATACCATCTTCTTAGTTTAATTAAAACAAATTTTGAACGAGTTTTCCGCCGTCAGTTTCGGGATCCTTGGTGCTTAAATATTCGGAAATATCGACATCTTTTTTATAATAGTCAAGCATATCCTTGTTTTTTTCAAAGAAATGGCTTAGGGCTATTTTGAAGAATTCCATACAGACTCTGGCATCGTCCTCGGCTCGGTGGGCGTTTATTGCTTGAACGCCGAACTGTATTGCAAGGTTTTGCAGGGCATAGCTTTGTAAGCCCGGCAGGGTTTCGCGTGCAAAGGTTAGGGTGTCAAAAACCTTGTTTGTAAGCTTTGTTTTACCGCATCTTTCAAGCTCGCAGTTTATAAAGTTTATATCAAAACTTGCATTATGGGCTACCAAAACCGTGTTGCGGATAAAGTCCAAAAAGTCGGGTAAAACTTCTGTAAATTTAGGCTGGCCTGCAAGCATCTCATCGGTTATCTGATTTACCTTGCCCGCCTCGGGAGGCATGGGTTTTTCGGGGTCTATCAAAACATTGTAACGGGCGATAACTCCGCGAATGTCGAATTTTACGCAGCCGATTTCAACAACCCTTTCTGCCTTGGCCTCCGTTCCCGTTGTTTCGGTATCGAAGGCCGTAAAAACCGCCTTATCATAGACGGCACTAATCCAATCGTAAGAGCTCATTATGTGTTTAGTACCCTGTTAAATTCTTTTTCAAATTCGGCAATCTTTTTATCCGATTGTTTTTTTGCTTCTTCAACCGATGAAACAATTTTTTCGGAATGGATTATGTAGATCTTTATCTTAGGTTCGGTGCCGCTGGGTCTTATGCAGATTATGGAGCCGTCTTCCAGATAGTATTGAAGAACATTGCTTTTAGGCAGAGTAACTGTAGTTTTTTTTGCCGGCGCTAATGGAGAATATTCCGCGCTTTCTTGAATATCCCTGATGGTTTTTACCTTCACACCGGCAATTTCACTTAAATTTCTTTCTCTCACCCTGAGCATCATATCCTGCATAATCTTTAAGCCTTCTGCTCCCGGGTATACCATGTTGATGGTCTTTTCTCCGTAGAAGGCAAATTTAGAAAAGATTTCATTCAGCCTGTCTAAGAGGCTCTTTCCCTTGCTCCTCCAATAGAGGGTCATCTCTGCACAAATTGCAGAAGAGGCAATACCGTCCTTATCTCTTACCTCGATTCCGAAGTTGTAGCCGAAGCTTTCTTCATAACCGTAAAGATAGGTGTGGGAGCCCGTGCTTACCATCCTTTCGGCAGCACTGCATATCCACTTAAAGCCGGTAAGACATTCTTCGCTTTGCACATTGTAAGAGGCAGCAATCAAATCGCTTAAGGGAGAGGTTACTATCGAGCGTACTATTGCGGCATTTTGAGGCAGCTTATTTTGTTCTTTTAATGTAAGACAGATATAATCCGCAAAGAGGGCTCCCATCTGGTTGCCGCTTATAAGCTGCATTTCGCCTGCATCGTTTTTTACCGCACAGGCAAAGCGGTCGGCATCGGGATCGGTGGCCATCAAAATATCGGCTCCTTCCTTTATAGCCAAATCCATGGCCATCTTTAAGGCTTTCGGGTCTTCGGGATTGGGATAGCTTACCGTCGGGAAATTTCCGTCAGGTTCACGCTGTTCGGGAACGCTTATAACATTAAAGCCCATTTCTCCCAGAACCTTTTCGACATGCATAGCTCCCGTTCCGTGAAGGGGAGTGTAAACTATCTTTACCTTGGAAGCCATATTTTTAATAATTTCTTGACGGCTGATTTTCTTTTTAAGCATAGCCCAGTATTTTTCATCGATTTCTTTATCGATTATTACGAGCTTTCCATTTTTAAGAGCTTCTTCTTCGCTCATCATTTTGATTGAAGAAACCTCGCCTACCTTTTTAATGATGCCGGAATCATGGGGCGGGGTAATCTGGGCTCCGTCCGACCAGTAGGCCTTGTAGCCGTTGTATTCCGGAGGGTTGTGCGAGGCTGTTACTACAATTCCCGTATCGCAGCCGAGTTCCCTTATGGCATAAGAAAGTTCCGGCGTAGGCCTGAGGCTCGAAAAAAGGTAACAGCGGATATTGTTTGCCGCAAAAATCAGAGCAGCCGTTTTTGCAAAAACATCCGAAAAGCGTCTTGAATCATAGGCAATTACGGCACTTAAAGAGCCGGCCTTGGCCTTCTCAGGCTTTGCTTCAATCAGATAATCCGCAAGTCCTTGGGTTGCATTTTTTATTACTAAAGGATTCATGCGGTTTGTGCCGCCCCCTATAATTCCCCTTAAACCTGCCGTTCCGAATTCCAAGTCCCTATAAAATCGGTCATACAATTCTTTTTCATCGTTTTTTTCGATTAAAGCCTTAACCTCTTCTGCGAATTTTACTTCCTTTTCTTCGAAAACATATTTTTTTGCTCTATTTAATATTTCATTTTTATCCATACAGAAAACCTCCGTTTATGACTTTATAATTATATCACAGTTAAGCGGTTTCCTGCAAGGTGTGAAAAAAGTATTGACAAGCTTATAATAAGTACTTCAAAAAATCTGCTTTATTGCTTGGATTGTTACAGATACGGAAAAAGATATTTAATCTCGGCAGATATAAATTTAGATTGCTTTAAGGCATTTTGTATTCTTGTTAAAAGTGTATCGGATATATCTTCTTTTTTTATTAGCCAGCCTTTATTGATACCGTTTATAATATCTATTGTGGACATAATTTTTGTACGTTTAAAATCTACGATAGATTTATGCTTTATAAAAGGATGCTCACCTGGATGTATTATACAGCTTGTATCTTGATTATCAAATTTTAAAGAAGTAACGGATACCACTATTTGCTCATTATTTTTATCGGAATCGGAGACTACAATACGCAAATGGCGAAATTCTTCGCCGGATTTAGATTTTTCAGGCTTTCTTAAAAAGGCTGTTTTTTTAGGCATTTAATTCCGATAGTTGGGCAAGGGCAGCTTCTTCTTGAGCAAAAGATAGTTCCTCTTCAATAAGAAAAGATATCTCATCGGGGCTTTTGCCTAGGGCTTGCAGAATAGATTCAATACTTATCGGAATGGCGGAATCTTTAGGGGATTTCCATTCGGGACAGTTTGCATGAGTATATTCGATAAGATCTGTAAATGTGTAATTATGAAATTTAGAGTCGATACCATCTAAAACTTCTTTTTCGTAGTCGGATAGTGTATTACAGGGTATCTTATCTGTTAGAGCCACAAGGTCGTACCCGTCTTTTAAAAAGCGGCTATTCCATAGGCTCTGATCGTTTTGCTTGCCTTTATTACGGATAAGATTATATGTATTTGATAATATAGGACCTGCTTTTAGGGCTGTGTAGGTATCGCCCGTAATAGAAGAGCCTGTATCATTGTATGATTGACGATCTGCAAGGTAGAGCATTTTAAGAAGCTTTGTATAATTGAGCCGACACTCATATTTTTTGAGCATATAATTTACAACTTCAATAAGTTTATGTATATTCATAAAATACCCCCTTATTTTTAATCTAACACCTAGACCGCTTTTTGTCAATACTTTTTTTGCTATTACCATATAAAAGCTCTTTATTGTCTAGTCAAACTCTTAATCTACTTCTAAATGTCTGCTCTATAAATTATTTATCGATTATTTTTAAAATGTAAAAAAATCCCAGCAATAAAACCGGTTTGTCAAAACCGGTTATAAAAAATCCGGAAGATACTTTATCCACTGTCTTAAGGCTGCCGCTTCTTCGATATGGGCTAATGAGATATTTTGGTTCGATTCGATGTCGGCAATTGTGCGGGATATTTTTAAGAGGGCATGGCTTCCCCTGCCTGAAAGTTTTTTTGCTTCTACAATTGCAGAAAAAAATCTTTCCGCTTCACAGCTCATTTTGCAAACTTCAGCCGTTTCTTGCGGTGAGAGCTTTGCGTTTTCATAAATTATGTTTTGCACTTTTTTCTCCCTGTTTACGAATGTTAATCTTTCCCATTGAATGAGCCTTGCATTTTTTATTTTTTGTCTCATCGTTTCGGTAGAATATTTTGCTTCCGCTAAAATATTTTCAGGCTTGGGCGGCATAACCGGAACTCTTATATCTATTCTGTCCAAGAGGGGAGCTGTGAGTTTTTTCCAATATTTTTCGATTTCGTATGGGAGACAGGTACAGATCTTTCCTGAGCTTCCAAAGTTTCCGCAAGGGCATGGGTTAATTGCAAGGAGGAGTTGAAAGCGGGCAGGGAAGGTGCTGCTTCTTCCGGCTCGGCTTAAGGTTACGCTTCCTGTTTCTAAGGGGGCGCGCAAACTTTGTAAAACGCTTGCCTTAAATTGAGCCGCTTCATCCAAAAAAAGAACGCCCCCGTGAGCGAGGGAGACTTCACCGGGCATACATTTTCCGGCACCGCCTATGATGCCCTCCATACTTGCATTTTGGGATGGGCTTCTAAAGGGAGGCCTTTTTAAGAGCCTATCCTTTTGAATGGATTGAGGTAAAAGGCCTGCGATGCTGTAAATGCGGGTTGTTTCCATGGAGGTTTTTTCATCCATGTCGGGGAGGAGAAGTGGAAAACGGCTCAAAGAGAGGGTTTTTCCGCAACCTGGAGGGCCGTAGGCTATCAGGTTATGCCCTCCTGCCGCCGCTATTTCAAGTGCACGGATTAGGCCGTCCTGCCCGCGGATATCTTCAAAGCCTCTTACCAAGCCGAGTCCTTTTTTTGAATCTTTTTCAAAATCGAAATCTTCCTGTTTTTCCGTACCGCTCCATACAAAAAGAGGCGCTGTGCCTGTATTGTGTAAGGTCTCTTTTTTTTCGATATGATTTTTTTTATTGAGCTCTCCGTTTTCTATTTTGTAGAAAAATTCTAAAGCTTCGATTAAATCCGATACGCCGAATACGTTGATGCCGTCTTCTATGAGTGCCTCGGCTTCGTTTTCTTTTGGAACTATAAAATATTTGATGCCCTGAGAACGGGCGGCCGAAATAGCTCCTATAAGACCCCTTACAGGTCTTACTCTGCCTGAAAGCTCAAGCTCACCCATAATCATAACGGATTTTTTGTCTGTTGAGTCATCCGTCAGATCATCCGTTGGAACACCAGTTGGTCTATCTTTTGGATAATCTGTTAGGATGATAGTTTGGGCTTTTGCTTTAATTGTTTCCGAATTTTTCTCCGCTTCTTTTGCCGTTAGGACTGCGACGGCAATAGGAAGATCAAAGCCGCTTCCTTCTTTTTTTTGGTCGGCAGGGCTTAAATTTATCAATATCCTGCTTACAGGAAATTCAAGTCCTGAATTTCTGATAGCCGCCCTCATCCTATCCCTTGCTTCCTTTACGGCAGAACCGGGGAGCCCCACTATGTCGATAACCGGCAATCCCCGCCTTAAATCAGCCTCAACCTTAATCAATTCTCCTTCATACCCAAATGACGAAAAACTTAAAATTTCCATTTCTACATCTCTCCTATAGCAGATAGACTTTTCTACTATTATTTTATAAAAAAAATGATTTATATAGTAAGATTTTTTAAGAAAGTTTGTAAATTTTGAGGAAATTTTTCGAAATTTTCGAGTCCTTGATTTTTAAGCCTTTTTATAGTAAAATCTCTTGCTTATAAAAGTTAAGGAGGGATAAATGCCTAGAATAAGTTCAAAAACAATCGATGCAGTAACCGAAATGACGGATATTGTATCCCTTGTCGAGAACTATACCCGCTTGGAAAAACGGGGAACAAACTGGTGGGGCTGCTGTCCTTTCCATAACGAAAAAACTCCGTCGTTTAATGTCGTTCCCGATAAAAAGATGTATTATTGTTTCGGCTGCCACAAGGGCGGGGGAATAATCAACTTTTTGATGGAAATGGAAAAACTTTCCTTTATGGAAGCCGTAGAGAGGCTTGCAAAAAATGCAGGCATCGAGGTTATCTATGAAGGCGGTACCTATGTTCCTGATGAAGATTCAAAACTTAAGGATGATATTTTAGAGCTTTATGACAAAGTAGCGGGCAGTTTTCATTTTCTTCTAACTCAAAATCATCTAGGGAGAAAAGCCCTTGATTACCTCCTTTCCCGCAGCGTTTCTCCTGAAATAATAGAAAAATTTAATCTGGGCTATGCTCCTCAAGACAGATATTGGCTTTATAAATTTTTATTGTCAAAAAACTATTCTGAAGACTTATTAGCCAAAACAGGTCTTTTTTCTAAAAAGTATAAAAATATGGCTTTTTTTTCCGACAGACTTATGTTTCCGATTTGTGACAGACATGGTAAAACTATCGCATTCGGAGGACGGATTTTGGAAGGAGAGGGAGCAAAATATTTAAATTCTTCCGACATGCCTCAATACAAGAAGGGAGAAACGGTTTTTGCATTTCATCATGCCTTGCCCGAAATCAGAAAATTGAAGTCGGTAATCTTATGTGAAGGCTATATGGACGTTTTAGCCTTTTTTCAGGCCGGAATTGAGAATGCCGTAGCTCCCTTAGGGACGGCTCTTACCGAAGAGCAGGTAAAACTCTTAAAGTCCTTTGCCGAAACATTTTATCTTTCCTTTGATTCCGATCGGGCAGGTCAGGAGGCTTCATACAAGGCTATAAAACTTTGCCGAGGACAGGGAGTAAATGTACGCGTTTTATACATAAAAGACGGAAAAGACCCTTCTGAAATTCTACAAAAAAAAGGAAAAGAAGGCTTGAAATTTCTTTTGGAATGTGCTATATTAGACGATGATTATCTTATACAAATTGCGTCCATGAAATTTGATGTAAGCAGTCCGGAAGGGAAGGCACGGGCTATAGCCTTTTTGTTTCCGTATATTGAGGTCTTGGAATCCGATATTCAAAGAGAGTCTTCAATTTCTAAACTTTCATCGGCCTTTGGTGTCAGTCAACAATCTATTTTCAGCGATTACGCTAACCGCGAAAAAAAGGCTTTAAGGCATATGGTTGACGAAGTAAAACAAAGACCGGTAGATATAAAAATGAACGGCGAGTTACGATTGGTGCTTGCAGTTGCTGCAAACCCTGATCTGTTTTCCCGGTTGCGTTCACAATTGGATTCTGATGATTTTGAGGATTTTTATGCCAGACAGTTGTTCATTGTTTTAGAAGAATGTTATAGAGATGGTGCCTATACTTATGCAAATCTAATGCACAGATGCGGTGATGAAAAATTAAAGAATGTTGTTTCTCAAACAATTTCTAAAGGTGAATTCGCCGACAATTCTGAGAAGGTAGTCAATGACGGCATAAATTTTATAAAACAAAATATTCTGCAAAAACAAAAAGACAAGATCATAGGCAAACTGAGATTGTTGCATGGAGAAGGAAGTGCCGATACCGTAAACTTGACAAAAGAACTTATGGAAGAAAAAAGAGTATCGACATTGAACTAAAAAATTAAAGGGAAAGGTGTATGACTGATCTCGAAAAGAATCCTGCGGTTATTAAACTTTTGGAATATGCCAAAAGAAACCGCACAATAGGATTGAGTGATCTTGACGATCTACTGCCCGAAGACTT
Source organism: Treponema putidum (assembly GCF_000755145.1). Taxonomy (GTDB): domain Bacteria; phylum Spirochaetota; class Spirochaetia; order Treponematales; family Treponemataceae; genus Treponema_B; species Treponema_B putidum. The sequence goes on along the minus strand of NZ_CP009228.1, from coordinate 2,540,742 downwards.
AATGTCTCCGGAAACTATACCGGATATTCTGGATATTTTGGAAGGTGCCGGCGTTCAAATAAAAAATGAAGGGATATCTGAAGCTAATTCGGAATCGGAATCCGAGTTTCAAGGCAATGGGAATGACGACTATCAATTATTGGATGATGAGTATGAAGATGACTCTGATGATATAAAGACTTCTTACTCGGATGATATTGAAATTCTATATCAAGAAAAAGATAAGCCTCAGCATGAACCGATAAAAAAGCTGATTAAAACTTCTCATGAAGCCGGAGTTGATGATCCGATTAAACTTTATCTTCAAGAAATAGGCAAAGAAGACCTTTTAACTGCCGATGAGGAAGTTTCTCTTTCTAAAAGTATGGAAGACGGAGAGGCTATCATAAAAAAGGTTATAAAGAATTCAGGTATTTTAATTCCCGAATTTTTTGTAATCGGACAAAAAGCCTTTTCAAAGCTGGATCCTGCAGAATCCAATAAACCACGTAAAGAATTAAGTGAAGAAATGGCCGAAAAAAAACGTCTCAAGCAGGTTTACGGCGATAGTTTAAGGAACATATATTCCGAAATAAAGCAATATATGTCCTTAAAAAAGCACTGTTATGATCGTGAAGTTTTGGAAAGTTTTTTGGAAAATCCTGAACTTCAAAATTTACGAAAAAAAATTTTCAATAATTTAAAACGTATTTACATTGAATCGGAAGAAATTGAAAAAATTTCGGACAGATTTATTGAAGCGACGGAAAAAGTTCGGGACTATCAAAATAAAAAAGAAAGAAAAGAAAAACAGCTTGGCATAAAAACTTATGCCGATTTAAGAAAGCTTGGTAAACGTCTTGCAATTCCTCGGGAAAGAGAAAAACTTGAAAAAGAGCTTAAAATTTCCGCTAATGAGGTAAAGGATATATATACTCAAATTCAAGTATTGACCCGTAAAATTCGCAAGATTGAATACGATTTTGAGGCAACAGTCGATGAAGTTATTGGGCTTACTTCGGAAATAAAAAACGGCCAGAGGATGCTTAAAAGTGCAAAAGATAAACTGATAAATGCAAATTTGCGCCTTGTAGTTTCTATTGCAAAAAAGTACATTAACAGAGGTTTACAGTTTTTTGATCTTGTGCAAGAGGGAAATATAGGTCTTATAAAGGCTGTCGAAAAATTTGAATACCGTAAAGGGTATAAATTTTCTACATATGCTACTTGGTGGATTAGGCAGGCTATTACGCGTTCAATATCGGATCAGGCTCGTACAATCCGAGTTCCTGTTCATATGATTGAACAGATAAACAAGGTAAATAGGGAATCCCGCCAGCTCATGCAAAAACTCGGCCGCGAACCTAATGATGATGAAATAGCGTTGCAGCTCGGCTGGTCAATCGAAAAGGTTAAACAGGTTAAAAATGTCGCAAGGGAGCCCATATCGCTTGAAACACCTATAGGTGAAGAAGAAGATACGCTTTTGGGAGATTTAATCGAGGATAAGGGGGTTGAAAACCCTTCAAATAGAACAGAGCTTACTCTTTTACAGGAACAGCTTGAAATGGTACTTTCAAGTCTGCCGGAACGTGAACAGGAAGTTCTTAAAATGCGCTTCGGTATTGAGGGCGGCTATCCTCTTACTCTTGAAGAAGTAGGTCTTTACTTTGATGTAACACGCGAAAGAATAAGGCAAATAGAAGCAAAGGGACTAAGGCGTCTACGCCATCCCAAACGCAGCAGAAAATTAAAAGACTATCTTGATAATTGATAATCATTGATAATCGTTTATCTTGATAATTAAAGGGGTGTGATTTATGGATAATGATGTATTGGAAAAATTGAGAGCTTTACAGGATATTCTTGCTCGAAAAAATGAACTTGAAACCGAAATCTTGGATGCGCCTAAAGCTCTTACTACTCAAGAGGAGCTTTTGGAAAAACTAAAGTTCGGATATATTGAAAAGAACAGCGAGTATGAAGAGCTGCGTAAAGGTATTGCCGTTTTAAAGGCCGATCTTTTTGAAGCTGAACAAAAAAGAGAAAAGGCTGAAAAAGCAATGGATAATATTGAAACTCAGCGTGAATATGAAATCTTGCAAAAGGAAATCGATGATTCTACTGCAAAAACGGAAACTATAAGAAAAGAACTTCAAAGGCTTGAAAGCCAATTTAAAATTTTAGATACAAATATTAAACAGGAAGAAGAACTTATCGAGCAAACCGAAAATGAGCTTAAAGAGCACAAACAGCTTTTAGATTCTGAAGTCACTGAAAAACAAAATAAAGTTGAAGAATTAAAGCGTGAAGAAAAAAGACTGTCCCCGGGTTTAAGCGATGAGACTATGTTTAAATTTGATAGAATTATTAAAAATAAACAGGGAGTAGGTATAGTTTCCATTCAAGGAAATGTTTGTATGGGCTGTCATATGATTCTTCCTGCTCAATTTGTAAATGAAGTCAGAGCGGGTAATGATATAAAATTTTGCCCCTACTGCAGCCGTATTTTATTCTATGAAGAATCCGAATTAACGACTGAGCAGGATGCATATTTTAATGATTCCGATATGGAAGGATTGCTTGATATTGATGATTCGTCAAATGAGGAATTCCTTTCGAGCTTTGAAAACGGTAAAGACGAGGATTAAATAATTTTGGGATTAAGGGAACCGCTGCGTTTGCAGAGGAAAGTCCGGACTCCTTCGGAAACGATGCCGGCTAACGGCCGGGGGGCGGAAATAAAAGTTTTCGTCTACAGATAGTGCAACAGAAAGTAAACCGCCGCATTTTTAGGTAAGGGTGAAAGGGCGAGGTAAGAGCTCACCGCGTTTTAGGTAACGGAAACGGCAATGTAAACCTCATCGGGAGCAAGGTTAAGCAGTAAAGAATCTCCGATTCTTAATTTACGGGTTAACCGCAATAAAAGTCTGTTGTAAAGCAGGCTTAAGAAAGATGGTTCCGTCTGTTTTACAGAAACAGAATCCGGCTTATTAATCCCTTTTTTAAGGTATTATAACATGGAATTTGGAAGAGATAGGCATAATAAAAATTTCTCAATAAAAAAAAGAAGAACTAAGAAATTCTTTATAGTTCTTCTTATATTTTTGTGTTTGTCTACGGCTTCCTTCCTTTTATATGATTATATAAAAAATTATAAGGGGCTTCCTTCTATGAAGGAAATTTATGCCGATTGGTCCGAAAAAAACTATGAAAATGTATATCAAAAAACCGAAGTTATTTTAAAAAAGAGGGCATATGACGGTGAAGCCTTAGCCTTGAGAGGTTTTGCCTCTTATTATATTTTTGCCGAGCAAACCGACTTTTCTTTAAGTTATTCTTATCTAAATGATTCTATTTTGAATTTGAGGCAGGCCTTGTATCGTGTGTCAAAATCTCAGCAAGCTAAGATTGCTTATGTTTTGGGGAAGGCTTATTATCAAAAGGGTTATTATTATGCAGACCTTGCATTAAAGTATTTGGATATGGCATATAATTCCGGAGAGAAATTTAAAGATTTGTCCGAGTTTAGAGGAATGGCGGCTTCTGTTTTGGGAGAACCGGAAAGAGCCATAGATGCTTTTTCTGAAGCCCTTTCAGATAACCCTTCGGATTTACTTTTTTTCGCTCTTGCAGAAAATTATATCAAAGTTTCGGATCAGCAAAATGCTAAGTTATATTTATTTGAGACAATCGATAAAACAAAGGATACACTTTTAGAGTTAAAATGCCGATACTTATTAGGTAGTTTACTTCTTGATGAAGGCAAAATAGAAGATGCATTACAAGAATTCAATACAATCCTCGAAAAGGATATGACCTCTGCCGATGCTCACTACGGTTTGGGTGTTATATATGAACTTCAGGGTGATATGATAAAGGCACGTGCAGAATGGCGCAGGGCATTAAAATTTGATCCGCTTCATGTAAAGACACGGGCTAAGCTAAATTTATAAATATTTGGGGGATGAAATGGGCTTTTTTAAAAGATTTTCAACAGATATAGGAATAGATTTGGGTACCTGCAATACTATTATCTATGTGAATGGAAAGGGTATCGTGGTAAATGAACCCTCTGTTGTTGCCGTCGAAAGGGGGACGAAGAGAGTGGTTGCCGTCGGTTCCGAGGCTAAAAGAATGCTTTGGAAAACTCCGGGAAACATTGTTGCGATTAGGCCTTTAAAGGACGGAGTTATTGCGGATATGGACACTACCGAAAAGATGATCCGCTACTTTGTTTCTAAAATTTTGCCGAGACACCGTTTGATAAAACCCAGAATGGTCATCGGCATTCCCAGCTGTATTACGGATGTTGAAAGCAAGGCTGTTTATGAAAGTGCTATGAAGGCAGGGGCCGGAGATGTTAAGGTTTTAGAAGAATCTTTAGTTGCAGCCATCGGTGCAAATATTCCTATCCACGAGCCTGCCGGAAATATGGTTTGCGATATCGGAGGCGGAACTACAGAGGTTTCGGTTATTTCTCTTTGCGGTATGGTCGTAACGAATGCAATCCGAGTAGGAGGCGACGAGTTTGATCAAGCCATTATTAAGCATGTCCGTTCCGTTGATAACCTCATCATTGGGGAGCAAACAGCCGAAAGAGTAAAGATAAGCATAGGCAATGCTTCTCCTGAAAAAACAATAGAAAAGGTCGAAATTAAGGGTACCGATGCTATTACAGGACTTCCCCGCCGATTGGAAATAGATTCTGTCGAAGTCAGAGAAGCTCTAAAAGAGCCTGTTACACAAATAGTCGAAGAAATTAAAAGAACCTTAGCTCAAACTCCTCCTGAACTTACGGCAGATATTGTTGAACGGGGTATTGTAATGACGGGTGGCGGTTCCTTGTTAAAGGGATTGCCTAAACTTATAGCAAAAGAAGCACGCGTTCCTGTAATCTTGGCCGAAAATCCTATGGACTGTGTTGCAATAGGTGCCGGCAGGTATTACGAAGTATTTAGAGATATGACTATTGACCGCAGCCTCTATGATAGTTTAAATAATTAAGAGCTCATGAAGAAAAAACTTTCGTTTAAACTGAATCTTGAAGTTTTTCTTTTAATTTTATTTCTTCTCATGTCATCGGTTTTTATGGCCTTTTCCGGAGGATCTTTCATTTTGGATTTTAAGAGCTTGGCTTTTTCGGTAAGTGCGGGAACGGAGAAGGCTGTATACAATGTTTCTTCCTTTGTGGGGGAAAGTGTTGCTTCCGTAAGAGAATTATGGGATCTAAAAGCAAAATATAATGAGCTTACAAAACAACTTGAAAAGTACGAGCTTCTGGAGCGTTCCAACGCCGATATAAAAAGAGAGAATAATGAACTACGTACCCTTCTAAAATTTACGGATACCATCCAAATTGCAAATATTCCAGCAGAGATAATAGGATATGATCCTAATGCTCTTTATTCGGGGATGATTATTAACAGAGGGGTAAAGCATGGTGTCAGAAAAGACATGCCTGTTATTGCTTTTCAAAACGGAAATATGGCCCTTGTAGGAAAAATTTTGCAGGTAGGAAGGGGGTCATCTATGATTATTCCTATCTATGACTATCAGTGTCATGTTGCTGCGAAAGTAGACCTTGTAAATCATCGCGGTGTTGTAAGCGGACAAGGTTCAGAGGACTCTCCCCTAGTTATGAAGTACATAAAGAAGAGGGCTGGAGATGACATTAAGATCGGGGATAAAATAATTACTTCGGGTTTTGATGATTCTTCGATTTTTCCAAAAAATATTCCCATAGGATTTGTTTCTAACATTAAAACACATGATTATGAAACCTCGCTTGAACTATATGTAAAGCCTATAATAGATTTCTCCTGTTTGGAATATGTTTTTGTGCTTGATACTTCAAAAATAGAAAAGGAGTTTTAATAAATTGAAAAAAGTTATTTTGTGGACTTCTTTAAGTGTTTTTTTTATAACCTTGCTTCAAACGGCTATTTTTTCTCATATATCTTTTTTTACGGTTTTACCTGATTTTGTTTTGTTGATCGTTATTTATATTGCAATTTCAAACGGAGCTCTTACAGGTTTGATTTGCGGATTTATTGCCGGCCTCTTGGCCGATTTTCTCTCGGCAGCTCCCATAGGCTTACATTCCTTTATTTTTACTTTAACAGGGTACATTGTAGGAAAATTTTACGGTCTTTATAATTTAAATAAGGTAATTTTCCCTTGCATTTTAGGAGGTTTAGGCTTTGTATTTAAAGTTTTACTTCTATTTATTTTAAAGATACTCTTTGGGCAAAATATTCATACATACAATATCTTTTCTCTTAATTTTGCTATAGAGTCGGCAGTAAACATTTTCTTTTCTCCTCTGGTATTTTTATTTTTTAATCTTTTTCCTCAGGCCTTTATATCAAAGGAGTATGGTTCAATATGAAAGATAACGACGACAGTTTAAATTCAAGACTTAGGTTATTTTCGATTTTTGTATTTTTTATTTTAATTGCTTATTCTTATAAATTGTTTTCAATGCAGATTATTCATGGAGATCAATTTAAGAGGAAATCTCAAAATATTTCAAAACGGACGGCTGTTATACCTGCTCAGCGGGGGGAAATTTTTGATAGGGAAGCAAATACGCCGATGGTTTTAAATATCGATTCCTTTGCTGTTGATATTGTTCCGGGCGAAGTTCCGCGTCAGGAGTTTGATACCGTAATAAACAGATTAAGCTCAATATTAAAAATTCCCGTTTCTGAAATAGAAAAAAAATTACCGGCAAGTGTCAGAAGGGATTTTAGATCTATAGAAGTAAAATCTAATGTAGATTATTCTACGGTTGTACAAATTGCAGAAAATATAGATTCTCTTCCGGGCGTTTCATGGCATTCAAAGCCTGTTAGAAACTATGTAGATACCCGTTCTTTTTCTCACATAATAGGATATGTCGGAGATATTACTGCAGACGAATTGACTAGATTTTATAACAAGGGCTATACTTCAAGCAGTATAATCGGTAAGGCCGGGATTGAAAAACAATATGATGAAATTTTACGGGGCACCGATGGGGTGGAATTCCGGACTGTAGATGCTAAAGGTAAATACATAGAAAACACTACGGTTGTAACGCCTCCTAAAATGGGAAATAACCTTGTTCTTACGATCGACAAAAGAATTCAAAAACTTGCCGAAGATGCCTTGGGTCCTAGAATAGGGGCAGCTGTGGTATTAAAGCCTACAACAGGCGAGGTTTTGGCAATGGTTTCCTATCCTTTTTTTGACCAAAATATATTCGGTAAGGAAAATGCCGGCTCCCTTGTAGCAGAACTGCTTAAAGATACAAATAAACCTCTTTTAAACCGGGTCGTGGATGCCTCTTATCCTCCTGCCTCTACGTTTAAGGTTATAATGAACACGGCTATATTGAATGAAAAAGCTTTTCCTCCTGAAACGACGGTTACTTGTTTAGGTGAAATTGAATACGGAAACCGAGTCTTCCGCTGCCATATAAGAAAACCGGGTCATGGAAAGTTAGCCTTAAATGAGGCTCTGGCAAAATCTTGCGATGTTTATTATTGGACGGTTTGCCGTGATTATCTGGGTGTTGAAAAGATTGTTGACTATGCAAAGCGGTTCGGCCTAGGTCAATCTACTGGAATAGATTTACCCAGTCAATCCGAAGGCTTTGTTCCTTATCCTAAATGGAAGGAACGCCGTTATCATGAAAAATGGCTTAACGGGGATACAATGAATATGTCTATAGGCCAAGGCTTTACTCTTGCTTCTCCTCTCCAAATAGCAAATATGGCTTGTATGGTGATAAACAACGGAATAATTTATAAGCCTCATCTTTTAAAAGAAATAAGGGATCCTTCAAGCGGCGAGGTAATAAAAACAATTGAGCCTGAAATTCTGCACAAAGAAAATATAAGTAAGGAAGTTTTTGAACAGGTTAGGCAGGCTATGAATCTTGTTACAATACAGGGAGAAGCAAGATATCCTATGAAAAATCCTATGTTTCGCTTTGCAGGCAAGACCGGAACGGCTGAAGTTGGTTTACAGGATAGGTGGCATTCGTGGATGGTAGCTTATGGTCCTTATGATGCACCTCCTAAAGATATGGTTGTTGTCTGTGTTATTGTTGAGGCTGCAAACGAGTGGGAGTGGTGGGCTCCTTATGCTGCCAATATAATATTGCATGGAACACTTGCAAATCAAAACTATGATGAAACTATAGACTATTTGGGATTTAAGCATCTTCCTGCGGTTACAAGGAGGAGCGAATGAATATACGTAAAATTACAAATTTCGATTATTTATTATTTTTAGCCGTTGTTCTTTTGTCATTTATAGGTATACTTTTTATTTATTCTTCAGGCGTAAATTCTTCAGGAGAGCTTGTTTCTAAAGAGTACAATAAACAGATTTTATGGGTTTGTACCGGTATTGTTCTTCTTTTACTTTCTTGTATTTATGATTATAGAAAGATAAAGGATAGAACCTTTTTAATTTATTTGTTGGGAATGCTTTTGCTTCTTTACACCGGTATCTTCGGAACGGTCAGGCATAATGCAAGGAGTTGGATAGGTTTAAAGAATCTTGGTATTCAGCCCTCAGAATTTATAAAACTTATTTTTATTCTTTTTTTAGCTTATTACTTGGAAAAGTCGCAAAATGAAGAACCTCTGAAGCGGTTTATAAAGGCTATGGTTATAATGATTGTACCTGTTGCCCTTATTTTAAAACAGCCTGACCTTGGAACAGCAAGCGTATATATTCCGATTTTTTTGATAATGTGCTTTATTGCAGGTATTCCCTTGAGGTTTATTTTATATGTATTCTTCTTAGGAATTTTGACTATTGTTTTTACTCTTATGCCTCTTTGGGAAGAAGTAATTTTAAAAACAAGCAATGTTATGACAACCTTGTTAAAACGTTCACAAATATCGCTTATTATACTTTTTGCGATGAGCATCTCAACCGTTATTGCTATTATAGGGAATCTTTTATTAAAAAGAAGATATTATTATTGGATTGCCTATGTTCTTTCGCTTGTTACCATAGCATTTGCAGGTTCCATAGTAGGGGTTAGGGCTTTAAAAGAATATCAGATGATGCGTTTAATTATTTTTTTAGATCCGGAAGTAGATCCTTTAAAACACGGCTGGAATATAATTCAGTCAATTACAGCTATAGGTTCGGGCGGCTTAACGGGACGAGGTTACCTTATGGGCACTCAAAGCCATTACCGTTATTTACCTGAACAAAGTACGGACTTTATATTTAGTATTTTATCTGAAGAATGGGGCCTTTTAGGCGGCCTTTTTGTTTTTTTTCTTTACAGTATAGTTTTTTTTAGATTTTTTCTTTCGATTAAGCGTTGTGATGACCTTTTTGGAAAGTTGATTGTTTCGGGTATTTTGGCAATGTTCTTTTTCCATTTTTTTGTAAATGTAGGCATGGTAATGGGTATAATGCCTATTACCGGAATACCCCTCCTGTTCTTATCCTATGGCGGTTCTTCCCTTTGGACGGCTATGATTTCCGTTGGAGTTGTTATCGGAATAAACTTGCGTCAATTGTGATTAAAACGGCTAACCACAAAAAAAGGCACTCATTTGAGTGCCTTTAAAAAAGGTTAGCAGGGAGAGGACTCGAACCTCCGACCTCCGGGTTATGAGCCCGACGAGCTGCCAACTGCTCTACCCTGCGATGTGGGGAGGAGTATAGCATATAAGCAGCGTTATGTCAAGACTTTTTACAAACTTTGTCAAAATTTTTACAAACTTATTTTGTCAAATTTCTTATTTTGTCATACCAATCATCCGTAGTTTTAACAAGTTTTGTTTTTTCGGTGTATTTTGGGTACATTCCTTTTTTATCTGATCCGTTTATTTTAAAAATACCTGGATTATTTGCCGTTTTTTCGGAGGTAAGGGCTTCCTGTATTTTGTTCTGTTCGTCGGGGGAAAGGGTCTTTGTGTTCATGACTATTGGGGCGTTTAAAACCGGAATAGATTGTATAATCGTAATTTCGCTTCCCGGAAATTTTCCGAAGGGTTCGACAGCTCCTTCTACAACCTTGTAAGAGGCTCCTGTCTGGTAGGCTTCTCCTGAAATCAAATCATAGACTCCGATTGTTTGAGGAATTGCAAAAGCTGCAGCATCCGCATCTTTTCTAAAAAGATTAACCTGTGAGCCTTGATGGGAACCGGCAAACAAAACCTTAGAAAAAACCGAGGTGTCATAAATAAGCTCATCGGTACTGTTTAATCCGAATTTTTTTACCAGCAGATTTGCAGGAATCACAAAGCCCGATGTCGAACTTGTAGAAACAAATGAAAGACTTTTTCCTTTTAAGCGGTTCAAGTCATAACTGTTTCCATCTTTATATTGGGTTGCATCTTCCGTTCTTACTGCTATAAAACTATAGTACAAAGCATCTTCCAATGTACCGCTAGGCCCTGAATTTGTTACTGCAGGTACAATGGCCGGATTTCTTTTATGGGCATTTATATAGCCCTCCGCACCTATGTAGGCCATATCTGCATTTCCGGATATAATTGCTTCTAAGGCTATGTTATAATCCGTTGTAGTTTTGATTTCTACGGGGCGGCCTACAGCTTCGCTTATTATTTCCATAAAAGCTTGACGCGCATCCTTCATGGCATCGCTTGATTCATTCGGTAAAAATACCATGGTAACCGGCTTTTGTGTTTCGTTTTTAGTACAACCTAAAAGGAGGCATAAAGCTGCCAAAAATAATATAATTTTGTATTTCATAAAATTCTCCGCACCGCATTCTATCATATAATACAATAATGTGCTATACTTATAAGGTATCTGTAAAAACTTCAGTTTTTAGAGGTTCCCTATAATAATCTTTGGGAGGACGATATGAAGATAACAACTACCGAATTCGGAATATTTTCAAACGGAAATAAGGCCTTATTATTTACGATTTTTAACGGCAAAATGATGCTCTGTTGTACTAATTACGGATGCTGTATTACAGGAATCCTTTTGCCGTCAAAAAACGGCGGTTTTGATGATGTAGTTTTAGGATATTCAAGTTTTATCGGCTATATAAATAATTTTCCGCATTTCGGATCTTTTATAGGCCGATATGCAGGAAGAATTTCAAATGCGGAATTTGCTTTAGGAAATCAGCAATATCTTTTAACACCTAATGACGGCGGCAAACACTGTCTTCATGGAGGTTATCCGTTTTATGATAAAATGCAGTATGAAGCGAAAACCTTTAAAAATAAGCAAGAAGCCGGTGTTGTTTTTTTGCGTACCTCTCCCGATGGAGAGCAGGGGTTTCCCGGAAATTTAAAAATTGAAGTAAGCTATTCTCTTACGCCTGATAATGAGGTTATTATAAGATATAAGGCCGTCTCCGATAAAACAACACCGGTTAATTTTACCAATCACAGCTATTTTAACTTAAATCCTGCCGGAATGCAGTCCAACGGTTCCTATGTTTCGGTATTAAACCATGAGGTTCAAATATTTTCAGAGCAATATCTTGAAACCAATCAAGAGCTTATTCCGACGGGTAAATTTTTAAATGTAGAAAATACCGGCTATGACTTTAGAAAGCCCAGACTTTTGAGCGAGGGCGTGCAAAAAATAGGCGGTGGTTTTGATAACAGCTGGGTTATAAAAAAAGAAGTCAGTGACCATAAAACCTTGGCGGCGATAGTAAAAGAACCGGTTACCAAGAGGACATTAACAGTTTACTCAACTCAACCTGCTCTTGTAATGTACACAGGAGGTTTTCTTGACAATGAATTGGGTAAAAACGGAGACGTGTACAATAAATTTGCAGGGCTTTGCCTTGAAAGTCAAGCCTTTCCCGATTCGGTGCATCAGCCTGATTTCCCTAATACTGTAATTAAACCTGGCGAAGTTTATGAACATGAGACTCTTTGGCACTTTGCATTTTAAAAACTTATTTTATATGCAAGGCTTCCTTTTATAAAAGGCTTAGCAGTTTCCAATATTATTTCGCCCTTAAAAGAGTTTGATGTCCGTCTTGTTTTTTTCCTAAACTCTGCCTGAGCGGAAAAGTCGAAAACGCCTTTTTCCCAAACTATATATGGTTTTTTATTCTTTTTTACTATTTTATTTTTTTGCATAAAAGATGCTGAAAAATTTAGATCGAAAATTTTATTAAATTTTATTTTAATGTCCGATGAAAAAGAATAGTTTTTTACTATAAACGGATTTTGAGATTTTTCTTCTAACTCTGCATTTCCTTTTATTGAAAAGATAGTATTAAGAAAAAGTTTGGCAGGAATTTTCACTTGTCCTTTAAGATCCCATGATAAATCATTATAATAAACTTCTCCGGTAAATTTAAATTTTGTAAAGCTAAGACCTAAGCCCATTCCTCCTGAATGGAAATTTTGAAACAATTTTTTCTTTTCAAAATATTTTCTTAAAAAATTATAAGAGAAGCCCAGATCCAAAACATCAACTGAAATTTTAGGCTGAAAGAAAGTTTTTAAAGTTCCGTCATTTTCAAACATAATTCCTGCATTAGCCGCAAAATACTCGCTTTGAAAATTGTATTCAGCCTTACCTAAAAAATCTAAACCGTATTTACCTGTTCCCGATCTTTTTCCATAAGGAATTTTTATTCCTATTGCCGATAAAAGCATAGAAGATACCGTACCCTTTTCGGCTAATATAAATTCTCCAGAATAAAACTGATCATAATTGGGTGCTTTTAAATTAAATTGAGAGTAGGCGGAATTCGTTAAAGAAGAAAAAAGGCTCATATTGAGCAATATATTTTCATTTTCTTTTTTATAAGCCGTACAAAATGAAATGTCCGGCCATAGCTCTTTCGGCTTTTGTTCTAAAAAAAATGCTAAATTAAAATTTTTTATTGCAAATTCGGTACCTAGACTTGCATCGAATTTCGATTTTGAGATTCCTATCAGGTATTTAGGGGAAAGACTTATTCCTGTATAAAAGGGCTTTTTTTCGAAATTCTCCTTAAAAAGCATCCGGTTTAAAAAACTTGATTTTGTAATGCCTCCATAAAGAAATGAGAGGGCAGGATAAAGTTTTTTCTTTTCCATGTACAGAAGAGGTGTAAATTTTAAGCTAAAACCTTGCGGTATAAGAGCAAATTTAGGCCGGTGTTCCCTAGTCTTTGCTGCCGTATAGACCTCAAAAAAAGGATTTTTTGCTTCTGCTTTCAGTTCATAATTAAGGTTAAAATCAATACTCTGTGTAAAAGAGAAAGCCGATTTTTGCACAGGTATTTCCGCATATATAAAGGTATTGCATACCATTATAAGGATTGAACAAGTCTTAAGAAATTTGATAAAAATATTTTTTGTTTTCATACTAATATATAGTTTTTTTTGTATTAAAGACTAATTTTTTTAATTATAAATTTGATTTTTATTTAAAATTATCTTATTTGTTATTGCTGTAAATAAAAAATTGTGTTAAAATGCGCCAAGGAGAATTTCTTAATTATGGAAAGATTTTTTAAACTTAAAGAGCACAACACTACTGTGCGTACCGAGGTTATTGCGGGTATTACTACCTTTTTGGCGATGGCCTATATTTTGGCCGTAAATCCGGGAATTTTAAGTGAAGCCGGAATGGAGCGAGGTGCCGTTTTTACTGCGACCGCTCTATCTGCCGCTATTGCAACTCTTGCTATGGGCTTTTTAGCTAACCTGCCTGTCGCTCTTGCTTCAGGAATGGGATTAAACGCCTTTTTTACATATAGCGTTGTTATAGGTTTAGGTTATTCCCCGGCTACTGCACTGACGGCCGTTTTTTTAGAAGGTATTCTTTTTATTTTACTTTCAGTTGTAAATGTACGTGAAGCTATTGTAAAGTCCATACCGAACAATCTTAAAAAAGCTGTTGCCGCAGGTATAGGTATTTTTATTACCTTTATTGCTCTTCAAAATTCGGGCATAATTGTTGATAATCCCAGTACTCTCTTAGGGTTAGGTGAATTTACTTGGGGGTCTCCGGCTGTTTTAGCACTGATAGGTTTAATTATAACCTGTGCCCTTTTTATTTTAAGAGTTCCCGGAGCAATTTTAATAGGTATCTTAATTACAACTATTATAGGTATTCCCTTAAAAATTACGGTTCCTTTCGGTGGTTGGAAAGAATGGTCTCCGATAAGCCTTCCTTCCGCTCCTTCCGTATTGAATTTTGATTTTTCAAATGTTCTTTCCTTTAAGTTCTTTATTGTATTCGTTTCATTCCTTTTTGTCGATATTTTTGATACGGTCGGAACACTGGTAGGAGTTGCAACTCAGGCAAAACTTGTAGATAAAGACGGAAATATTCCAAAAATTAAGCAAGCCTTTTTATCGGATGCTATAGGAACCGTGGTGGGTGCCGTACTCGGAACCTCAACAGTAACAAGTTATGTAGAAAGTACAGCCGGTGTTGCAGCCGGGGGCAAAACCGGTTTAACCTCTGTCGTTACTGCCCTTATGTTTATAGCTGCCTTGCTGTTTTCTCCGATTTTCTTACTGATTCCTTCTGCTGCCACAGCCCCTGCTTTGATAATAGTAGGGTTTTTGATGATGGCTCAAGCCGGAGAAATAAACTATAAGGATCCTACTGAGGGCATTCCTGCATTCTTGACTATGATTATGATGCCCTTTACCTACAGTGTTGCCGAGGGTATTGTATACGGAGTTTTGTCCTATGTTATATTAAAATGTATTAAAGGAAAATTTAAAGAAATTCCGGTAGTTACATGGATACTTTTTGTTATCTTTATGTTAAGATTTTTTGTTAAATTTTAATACTTATTTTAAAATTAAAGTAACCCTTTAAAACGATTGGAGAAAACAATGAGCGAAAAATTGCAGGCGATTGAATTGGAAAAATCTTATAATCCTAAAGAATTTGAAGAGCGTATTTATTCCTTTTGGGAAGCCAATAAGTGTTTTAGCCCGTTAAAAAAGAAAAACACTAAAAATACTTTTACGGTTGTCATCCCCCCGCCCAATGTTACGGGCGTTCTCCATGTAGGCCATGCCCTCGATGAAACCTTGCAGGATGTAATTGTCCGCTATCACCGCATGAAAGGGGACGAGACTCTTTGGATTCCCGGGACCGATCATGCAGGCATTGCTACCCAATCCGTTGTAGAAAAAAAATTAAAGGCCGAAGGCAAAAACCGCCACGATCTTGGGCGGGAAGCCTTTGTTGAAAAAGTTTGGGAAGTTAAAAATGAACATCATTCGATTATAACAAAGCAGCTCCGAAAAATGGGCGTTTCGGTTGATTGGGATAGGGAACGCTTTACCTTAGACGAAGGGCTTTCTCAGGCTGTAAGGGAGGTCTTTGTTTCTTTGTATGAACAGGGGCTAATCTATCAGGGAAACTACCTTGTAAACTGGTGCCCTTCATGCGGTACGGCAATTTCGGATGATGAGGTTGAACATGAAGACCAAAAAGGGGGAATGTACCATATCTATTATGAATTGGCAGACGGAACTGTTTTACAAAATGAAGCCGGCGAAAAGATAAATAAAATAGAGATTGCAACCACCCGCCCTGAAACCCTTTTGGGAGATACCGCTATCGCCGTTCATCCTGAAGACCCACGCTATGCATCCATCATAGGAAAGGAAGTAATTCTCCCTCTAGCAAATCGAAGGATTCCTGTAATTGCCGATTCCTATGTTGATAAAGAATTCGGAACTGGGGTTGTAAAGATAACTCCTGCCCATGACCCCAATGACTGGGAGGTAGGTAAGAGGCATAATCTTCCGGTTCTAAATATCTTAAACCCTGACGGAACCTTAAACGATGCCGTTCCCGAAAAATACCGGGGGCTTTCTACCGAAAAGGCCCGCAAGGCTGTTATAGAAGATTTGGAAGCCCTTGGACTTTTTAAAAATGAAGAAAAAATAAAGCATGCAGTAGGCTGCTGTTACCGCTGTCATACAAGTATAGAGCCTTACGTTTCAAAACAATGGTTTGTAAAAATGCAGCCCTTGGCTCAAAAAGCCTTAGATGCATGGAAAAAAGGCGATGTTGTTTTTTATCCTCAAAAATGGGAAAACACCTATGCTCACTGGATGAACAATATCCGCGATTGGTGTATTTCCCGTCAGCTTTGGTGGGGGCATCGTATTCCTGTTTGGTATTGTGCCGATTGCGGAAAAACTATTGTAAGCCGCACGGATATTACGGAATGTCCTCACTGTAAGTCAAAAAACATAAAGCAGGATGAGGACGTTTTGGACACTTGGTTTTCAAGCTGGCTTTGGCCTTTTTCAACCCTCGGCTGGCCCGAAAAGACCGAAGACCTTGCACGCTTTTTCCCGACATCGGCCCTTGTTACGGGACACGATATAATTTTCTTTTGGGTAGCAAGAATGATAATGGCCTCCTTGCAGTTTACGGGCAAGGCTCCTTTTAAAGATATTTTTATTCACGGTTTGGTTCGGGATAAACAAGGCCGCAAGATGAGTAAGAGCTTGGGAAACGGTATTGACCCTCTTGTAGCTATCGAAGAGTTTGGGGCTGATGCTATGAAGTTCACCCTTACCTTTATGTGCGGTTCTCAAAGTCAGGACTTTTTAATCGACATGGAAAGTTTTAAGCTCGGCTCAAAATTTGCAAACAAGGTTTGGAACGCTTCCCGATATATTTTAGGAAACCTTGCAGGCAGAACCATTGTGCCTGTCGGACGGGACGGCAGTCTAAACAGCTTAAAAGAACTTGACCGCTGGATTTATCATGAACTAAACGAGGCGGCTCAAACGGTTCGCTCAAGCCTCGATTCTTACCGTTATAATGAAGCCGCTCAAAAGGTTTACGAATTCTTTTGGAATAACTTTTGTGATTGGTATGTTGAGGGAACTAAACTTTCTTTTAAGTACGGGGACGAAAAAGAGAAGGATAGGGCGGCTTCGGTACTCCTTGCCGTCTTGGAAGAATCCTTACGCCTGCTTCATCCGTTTTTAGCCTTTGTTACCGAAGAGATTTATTCAAAGCTGCCCGACAATTGTGCTGAAGGTGCCTTGCCCCGTGCTAAAATTTTGATGACTTCCGATTACCCCGAAGAAAAAAAAGAACGCATAGATGAGGCAGCTTCTATCCGGTTTAGAACCTTGCAGGAAATTGTCCGCAACATTAGAGCCTTACGGGCCGAATGCGGTATTGACCCTCAGTTAAAGCTTAAGGTTTCTCTTTATATCGAGAAAAATTCTCCTGCGGAAGCTGCCCGTGAAAATTCCGAAATAATAGAAATGCTTTCAGGCCTTTCCGGTTTAAACTTTATCGATTCTCTTAAAGAAAAACCTGCCTCTTCAATCGGTGTAGTAGGAGCGGGCTTTGAGGCTTTTTTGATAACGGGAGATGCAATAGATATCGATCAATTAAAAAAGCGTTTTGAAAAAGAGCTTGAAAAAAATGAACAAAATGCTTCAAAGATAGACTCTAAGCTTAAAAACGAAAACTTCGTTAAAAACGCTCCTCCCGAAGTCATCGAAGGCGAAAAAGAAAAACACGCCGAATTTTTGCGCCGTATCGAAAAACTAAAGGGCTATTTGGAAGGGATGAAGTAGAAGACACTTAACTCTTTTTAACCGCAATGGGCGCAAAGAATTTTAATGGTGTTTATATATCCATTTGGTTAAATTACGAGGCCGAGAATGCCAATTTGAATTTCTCTCAAGAATTGCAAAATGCTCTTAACGCAAAACTGCAGTTTGGGGTGTAAAAGAAAATGTAATTTGGATTAGCCTTACAATAGTAATTCGCCTAAAATATCATCTTCCTTTAAAAAGCGTGATATATCGCTTTTGATTGAATTTAATGCAAAATCAAGAGCTTGGGCTAAATCTTCTTTTAAAGGTTTATGACCTCCATTGATATAGCAGCATCTTTGGCCGAAATTCTTTTTAAAAAGATCATAAAAAGAAAAAAGAGTATCTTCTTTTGCAAATATACCGTAAGAGGCAATGCAAACCTCACGATCAATATTACGAAAAGCTTCGTCTGTTAATCGGCGGAAAATTTTAATGAGTTCTTGGTCAACATCGTCTGTCAAGGTAGGGAGTATTTCTGCCGGAAGAAGACAGGGATTTATATAAATCTTCATCGGACCGTTAAGGGAGGCTAAAGTATAAAAACCTCCCATTGAATGCCCTATAATTAGAGAAACCTCCTGTTCCTTTATCAAAGAATTAACTTCTTGTAAAGTTTTTTCGGGATTGAGTATCTCGAGTGACGGAACAATAAGTTGGATACTGTTTTTTTCCAAGAGCGTTTTTACTGCTTGCCCTGTGCTCGAATTTTTCCCCGAATTAAGGCCATGGATAAAGAGAGCTTTTTGCATATCATCTTCCATATGAAATTAGTTTTGTTATAATAGCTAATTATAAAGTAAAACGGAAGCTATTGTAAATACCTCGTTATTGACGGGATTTGTGTATTGCTGAATAAATACTCGGTTCCTTCTAACGATTTAGTAATAAAAGTTTTATCTGCATGAATTGTTGTCAAGGTCTTTGGACAAGCATATAAAACGCGTAATAGCAAAATCAACATATCCCGACGCAAGCGTACGCTGCGCAACAACAGGGTATTAAACCATCCGCACGAATAAATACTAAGACTATTGCAACAAAACAATCGGCATATGTGAAACGAAAATTTTTCATTAATTTATTTTAAAAGGAAAGATTGGGCGCTGACGGGATCGAACCGCCGACATTCTGGGTGTAAACCAGACGCTCGTACCAGCTGAGCTAAGCGCCCAATAAAACAGATAATATTACAAATTACAAAAAATGTCAATACTGTTTTATAAAAATGTCAAAATTTTTTTTAAGAGGCCTGTTTGGGCTTATTATTTAATTTTACAAGCCCCGGCACGGGCTGGGGCTTGATGAATTTTATAAACTTAAAGGGGTGTATATCTATTGCATTCGAATACCAGCCTCCTATGGAGTAAATGTCTATAATATTTACACTCAGCCTATAGGATATCGGAATAATCACGCTCTCTCCCAGCAATAGCTCTTCTGCCTTGCTCAACATTTCATACCGTTTTTTAAAGTCTTTTTCGGAATGAGACTTAAGAATTATTCTTTCAAATTCCTGATTTTTCCAGTCCGAGTCATTGAGGCTGGAATTAGGCCGGAACATTTCCAAAAAGGCCAGAGGGTCTGCAAAGTCTCCTATCCATGTAATTGTTCCTAAATCAAAATCATTTGATTTTAGACTGTTATAGTAACTATTCAAAGAAACTGTTTTAACTTCGGTTTTTACCCCGATTTTTGACCATGAAGCCGATAAAATTTCGGCTAATTCTTGATAATATGTGTTTTCGGGTATTTTGATTACTATCTTTTTTTGTTCTTCGTCTAAATTAAGGCTATTTATGATTTCTTGGGCTTTTTGCAGATTATATTCGGTTATGCCCTGAATTTTGGGATAGCCGGCAAGGGGAAAAATCAAAGTTTCTGCCTTTATAGGATAGCCCTTGCGCAATTCCTCATAGGGGACGGCCAAAAGAAGGGCTTTCCTAAAATCTGCATCCTTAATATTCGGCGACGACGTTTTAAAGAAAAAATAATCCGTTGCAAAAAGAGGGTCTATATTTACACAACGCTGATCTCCTATTTTGGAAATCACATCACTTCTTGAAAGCCAATCAATCTTTCCTATATTGAATTTTTCGATGGCATCTTCTTTGCTTAAGTCAAGGAATAGGTTTATTTGGGGTATTTGAACATTATCCTTATCCCAATAGTTTTCATTTTTTACCAAAACAAGCTCTTTTTCGGAAAATTTCTTTATCTTATATGCCCCGCTTGATATGGGCTTAAAGCTGTCCTTTAACTTTTCGATTCTTTCGATATTGGAAAATTTTAAGGCAGCTTCAAGTTGAGATGTTTCAACTGCTGAAAATGCATGATGGCATAGAATATTGGGAAGATATTCAATTTCGGTATTTGTGGACACCAAAAGGACTCTTTCACTTTCGGCTTTTATTCCGACTTGATTTTTATTTTTTAATTTGCCGTTACGGTAATCGGAAGCTCCGTCTATGCAGTCTAAAAGTGAGGCATAGGGATGATTGCCGGCTGGGTTTAAAAGATTCAGCCATGAGTCGACAAAGGTTTGAGCCGTTATGGGCTTTCCGTTTTCAAATTTTGCACCCTCTCTGATTGTAAAACGCCATAACCTGCCGCCTGAAACACTGTATTTTTCGGCAAGTGCCGAAACGGGCTGCAATGTATAGGGGTCATATACAAAAAGGCCTTCACAAAGGGCTGTTAAGATTTGGGCTTCTCCTGCATCGTAGGCTGTATGAGGGTGAAGCATTGGTATTCCTGAGCTTATGGAAATATTAAGTTCCTTTTTTTGATCTTCTTGTGAAAAAAGGCAAAAGGACATTAAAATCAAAAATAATGCTGATAGTTTATTTTTCATATTGTCGGTATTATATTGCTTTTTTTATTATTATTCAATCGGACGCAACTTTAGTATCGACGCAATTTTAGATAACTCCAAGTTTTTTCATTTGGTTTACTTCGTCGCTGAGAGCTTGATATTCAGCCCTATATTGGTTGGCTTTTATAATCGAATTTGTAATTGTTGTAATTTCTATCTTAATTCCTCTTATTTTGCTTCTAAGTTCAGGCTTTACGTTTTTATAGAATTCGTCAAGACCTCCAAGTTGTTTTAAGATTTCATTGCTGTCACTTATGTATTTTGTAAGGCTTTTAAAGAGTAACTCATCCGGCATTGTTTTTATTTTTTGATTGACGGCTGAGTTCGGCATCAAAATACTTTGGAATAAGGATATTTTTTGAAGTACTTCTTTTTCAAAAACAGAATAGTTGATTGTTTGTTTTTTTGTATTTTGATTGATAGTATCTGTGATAATGATTGTTATGTGCTTTTCCGGAGGGTCCAGTTTTAAAATCTGTCTAAAAATTTGCGCTAATTTTTTAAATACCGTATTTTCGGCTTTGTATACCATTTCTTGATTGGATTTTATTTTTTCCAATGCAGCTTTTAAGTGAGGTGCGGAATTTGATAGAATTTTTAGGCCTGATATTAAAATAGGCCTATTATTAACTTTTTGAGGCGAAAAAGAGTCCTGTTTTTCTTTAATTTCGAGTTTGGATAAAATTTCCTGCTGTAAGATACTTGAATCTTCTCCGTAATCTTCCCTTATTATTTCGACTATGAGGTCCGTATAAAAGGGCTTTTTTTTCATTTTTATTGAAAATATCTTTTTAATTTCTCTTAAAATATTTGCCGGATTTGAACAATCCGCCTTGCTTACCTTTACTGAGGGCATAATTTCACGGCGCATCAAAAGTTTATATTCTTCCCGGTGAAAAAAGGAAAGACTTTTAAGCTGTGTGTTTATATATACTTCACTTTTTCCCATATGAGCTACCGAATCCCGCAATAGGCTGTTTGATAGCTGATCAGGCCCTTTAAAAAGGTTATTGATTATATCTGCAATTGCTCTTGTGTTTGTATGTGTTGATGTATTTGTAAAATCCGACCAGATAAAGGTACTGTTTAATTCAAGAAGGATGGAAATCCTTTTTGGAGTTAAAAAATCGGTATTAAACTGATAATAATTGTTTACAAAGTCCAGCATTGTTTCATAGTGTGCCAGGCGGGTGCCTATGACGCTTGCCTTTTCCGAGTCTGCAAAGTTTTCTTTGCTTGGAATTTCAACTTCAGTCATTTTACTGTCATATTTGTATGGATCGTCGTGAATTACTCGTTTTTTTAAAAGAGTGCTTCTAATCGCATGAAGAGCACTTATTTGAATATTGTAATTTTCCTGGACCTTGGGAAGAATTTTAGTATTGAATTCGTTTCTTTTTGTTTCAAGAACTACCGAAAGCTCCTCAACAAAGTTTTTTCTATTTTCCATATCATACTTATCGGCATTTTTTTTCTTTTTTTAAGTATATACTAAAAAATCTTAAATGCTGTTAATACAAAATACTTGATATATTGACATTTTTATGATAAAATATTCACATGAATTTTGTTTTTATTTTGATTTTGCCCTTAGTTTTTTTACTCTATGCCTTATTTTCAAAAGAACAGGGAGGCAAGTTTACTGCCTTTTTATTGGGCATACTAGGGGGAATAGTTTCGTTGATAATTGTTTCTTTTTTCCCCCTTTCAGATTTACAAATTTCCTCTTCGTTTGCCGCTCATTTATGGCGCTTTTTCTTTCAGTACTTTTTTTTACACGCCTTGTTCGGATTGATTTTTTTCTTTTTGGTTTCATTTTCTCTCTCTGAAGAAACTTTAAGCAATAGTTTCTCGGCTATTTTCGGTATTTTTAGCTCCGTTTTTGCTTATTTATTCTACAAAAATATCAACACTCCCGACTCAACCGAGCTTATATCTTTCCTTACAATAATAATAGGCTCAATCCTTATTTTTGATTTTGTATACTATATTTTATCCTCAAATTTGACTATTTCTATGGATTTTATAATTTATGCAATAGCATTTATTTCTTTTATTGTGTTTACTTTTTTGGGGTCATATAGTCTTGCCGCTTGGTATTTATCCGTATCTTCCACTATGTATATTTTTATTTCTTGCGGTGTGCTCTTATTGGGAGTATCTTTAAATATTGTCCGAAACAGGTTATAAACTTTTGATTTTATGTACCGTGATTTTTTGCCGTTAGCTGATAAACATAATTCCATAGTTGTGCTGGGAGCTACAGCTACGGGAAAAACCTCCTATGCCGTAGGCCTCGCAAAAGAGCTTGGCGGAGAGATTATTTCTGCGGACTCAAGGCAGGTTTATAAGGGGCTTGACCTAGGTACGGGGAAAGACTTAGACGAGTACGGCGATGTGCCCTATCACCTAATCGATATTTGCACCTTGGAAAGGGAATACAATGTTTTTGATTTTCAAAATGATGCTTACAAGGCCTTTGAAGATATAAAGAGGAGAAAAAAGTTTCCCATTTTTGCGGGAGGAACGGGGCTTTATCTTGATGCTCTTATAAGGGAATATGAACTCATTCCTGTTCCAAAAAATGAAGAACTGAGGGCTTCTTTGGCCGGTAAGGATTTGACGGAACTGCAAAAGGTCTTTTTTGAATACAAAGTTCCGATGCATAATAAGACCGACCTTGAAAATATGGATCGGCTTATGCGGGCTATTGAAATTGCGGAATATAAAAAGGCACATCCCGATGCTGCCGAAATCTTAAACGCAAACCGCCCCGATATCCGCCCCCTTATAATAGGCCTTAAATACCCGCGGGATATTTTAAGAGAAAGAATAAGGCTTAGACTCTTAGAGCGCATAAAAGACGGAATGATAGAAGAAACCGAGAGCCTTCACAAGGAGGGCTTTTCTTGGGAAAGGCTTGAAAGTTTGGGGCTTGAATATAAATTTACCGCCCAATATCTTCAAGGCAAAATAAAATCTAGGGAAGAGTACATTGATTCTCTTTACCGAGCCATTTGTCAGTTTGCGAAACGGCAGGAAACTTGGTTTCGCCGCATGGAAAAAAACGGGGTAAAAATAAACTGGATATTGAAGTAATTTTTATGGGAGGTGTGATAAACAGTTCGGCAGGAATTCAACCTCACTGTTTATCTATCGAGTTTGCCTTTCGGCAAACGTCGCGTTATTGTATGCAGTTTGTAAACAAACTGCGTGAAAAAACTTTTTTTGGAAGCTGAGGCTTCCTGCAAAAAGTTTTTATGGGAGAATTAGCTTGACTTTAAAACAAAATGTTCAATATGTTTTTATAGACTCAGGCATAGGGGGGCTGCCTTATTTAAGGCATTTAAAAGAATTGGAGCCTCAAAGTTCCTGTGCCTATGTCGCAGACACAAAACATTTTCCTTATGGAGAAAAAACACTCGAAGAGGTAATAGAATTTACCGAAGACCTTGTAAAAAAAATAATCGAAAAACTTAAACCCTCCGTTATAATAATAGCCTGTAATACGATGACGGTTTCGGCTCTTTCACATTTGCGTAAAAAATTCGAGATACCCTTTGTGGGCACCGTTCCTGCTATAAAGCCTGCGGCCTTAACAAGTAAAAATAAAAAAATTGCCGTCCTTGCAACCGAAAGAACGGTGAACGATATCTATGTGCAAAATCTTATTGAAGAATTCGGAGCCGATTGTAAATTTTTTATGCGTGCAGATTCCATTTTGGTTTCTAAAATAGAGAACACCTTATTGTCAGCCGGTGAGGAAGATAAGAAGGCTGCAATTCGTCCGGCGGTTGAATTTTTTAAATCGGCAGGAACAGATACTGCTATTCTAGGCTGTACTCATTTTCTCCACCTAAGGGATGAGTTTAAATCCGAGTGTGAGCCGGATATAAAGATTGTGGATTCTTTGGATGGGGTTGTAAATCAGGCCTTAAAATTATCTCCGCCTCAAAAACTAAAGGATGAAAACTCAAAGTTAAAAAATATTCAAAAAGATATTTTTTATATCACCTCGGAAAAAACTGAAAAAAATACAAAAAAATATTCCGCCTATGCGGAACTTTTTAATATGACTTTAGGTTACTTCTAAAAACTTGTTGGTTTAAAAATGAAAGGATTGGTTTTAAAAGGATCGAATAATATTTTTTATGTTGAATGTGAAGACGGAAAATTCAGGAACTGCTCCATTAAGGGGAAGGTCTTAAAAGATTCTGCCCTTTACTATAATCCTCTTGCAGCGGGAGACCTTGTAAACATTGAGCCCGATACTCACTCTGAGGATGAAGGCTTGGTAACGGGTTTGATAACAAGAAAAAATTCTTTTTTGCGTTTAAACCAAAAA
Source organism: Treponema putidum (assembly GCF_000755145.1). Lineage (GTDB taxonomy): Bacteria > Spirochaetota > Spirochaetia > Treponematales > Treponemataceae > Treponema_B > Treponema_B putidum. The sequence goes on along the minus strand of NZ_CP009228.1, from coordinate 2,515,985 downwards.
CTGAATATGCCTCAACTTTTAGCCGCAAATATTGACTTACTTGTTTGCGTTGCCTCTGCTGCAAACCCTCCCTTCCGCCCTCGCTTTGTGGACAGGGTTTTAGTGCAAGCCGAGATTCAAAAGATTCCGGTTTTAATTGTTATAAATAAGTGTGATTTAAAACTTTCGGCTGATGTAAGAGAGCGGGTTGAAGACTGGAAAAGATTGGACTATAAAACCCTTGAAGTATCGGCAAAGGAGGGTAGAGGAATGGATAGCTTAATTGAAAACCTTTCGGCTAAAACTTCTGCCCTCGTAGGACAGTCAGGAGTGGGTAAAAGCACTCTTTTAAATTTTATCGCACCCGGTTTAAATTTAAAAACTTCTGCAATTTCTGATAAGTATGACCGAGGTACCCACACGACAACACAAGGGGAGTATTTTAAAATAAAGGTTCTTACTTCAAAGGGTGAGGAACATTCGATAAACATAATTGATACACCTGGGGTGAGGCATTTTGCAATTTACGGCATTGAAGCTGAGGATACGGCCCTATACTTTCCCGAAATGGAAAAGCTTATAGGCTCATGTAAATTCGGCCTTTCCTGCACCCATAGCCATGAATCAGGCTGTGCCATTTTGGAAGCTCTTAAGAAAGGAGACATTCATAAGGACAGGTACACTAGTTTTGGGCTTATATATAAAGAATTACAAGAAACGGTAAGAAAGTATTAATAGGAGTTGGATAAACATTCCGGCTTGAAATACAAGCCTCCATGTTTATCTTCGAGTTTTGTGCAAAGCACAAAACATCGTGTTATTGTATGTAGTTTTGCATAAAGCAAAACTACTTGAAAAAACTTTTTTCGCAAATTAATATTTGCTGCAAAAAGTTTTTATTGGAGTAAATATGACAGAGCATACGCTGGAAGTTTTACAGTTTTCGAGGATAAGAGAAATTATTGCCTCCTATTGTGTAACTGATGAGGGAAAAGAATTTTGCTTAAAAAAGAATCCCGATACGGATATTAAAAAAATAGAAGAAGAAAAAAATTGGGGATTGATTTTTTAAGTCTTTTAAGGGCATATAAGGCTCCTCCAATAAAGTACAGGCCTCCCGTTCTTCCCTTTATTGAAGGCATAGAAGTTGAAGGTGCTGCTCTTGATATTGAAGGCGTTTATTCGGTCGGACTTTTAGCCTTGTCGGTTTCTTCTTTACATGAATGGCTAAGTCCCTTTTTAGAAAATGAAGAAATAAATGAAAACTCGATTGTTTCTTTTGTAAAAAAAATACCCGATATGCTCCATCTAAAAAAACTTGTATTTTCTTTTATAGACGAAAACGGAGAATTACAAGACCTTCCTTCTTTGAGGACAATAAAAAATAAGATACGCTCTATCGAGGACGATATAGATAAAACTATGCGGAATTATTTTACAAATGATTCAACCCGTCAAATGCTTCAATCCAATCTGCCTACGGTCAAAGACGGAAGACAGGTTATAGCCGTAAGGTCAAATTTTAAGGGAAGAATTCCGGGTATCATTCATGAGTATTCTCAATCGGGACAAACATTTTATCTTGAACCGGAAGAAATAGTTTTAAAGAATAATGACCTTATCGCCGCTCATGCCGAATATGAACGCGAGCTTTTAAGGCTTTTGCAAGACTTGACTTCTCAAATTGCAGAACATACCGAAAACATAAAAGAAGCATGTGAAGCAATCACAAAATTGGATTGTATTGCGGCCGCGGCTCGGTGGGCATATTCCAATAATTGTGTCTTTGCAGGCAGTATAGATTTAGGGGTAGGCCCTTCAATAGGCAGGGGCGGCAGCTCTGATTCAAAAGGAGCCCCTCTTTCTTTTTATCTTCATCAAGCCCGCCATCCTTTGCTTGGAAAATCGGCAGTTCCTATAGATTTAAAATTATCTAAAGATGATAGGGTTCTTATCATAACCGGCCCGAATACCGGAGGAAAAACCGTAAGCTTAAAAACGGCAGCTCTCTTTGCGCTGATAAACCAAACGGGCTGGCCCGTTCCTGCAGGCCCTTTGACCCGTCTTCCTTACTTTGATTTTATAGCCTGCGATATAGGCGATGAGCAGTCTATGGATCAATCCCTTTCTACCTTTTCGGCTCACATGAAAAATGTTTCCGAAATTATAAGGAGAGCAGGGGATAAAAGTCTTATAATTCTTGATGAGCTTGGAAGCGGCACGGATCCTCAAGAAGGCTGTGCAATAGCAATGGCAGTTCTTGATGACCTTTTAGAAAAAAAAGCCTTTGTCTTTGTTACAACCCATCATGGTGCCTTAAAAAATTACGGCTATAGTAAGGACTCTTGTGTAAATGCTTCGGTCGAATTTAACCAAAACACCTTGAGCCCCACCTATCGGATATTAATGGGTGTCCCCGGAGAAAGCCATGCCGTTGATATAGCCAAGCGGAACGGTCTTCCCGAAAATATAATCGACAAGGCCCGCTTTTATTTAGGGAACAATAGGGCTGACGTTTCAGATCTTATCAAGGGGCTTATTCAAAAGCATGAAGACCTAAACGAATTTGAACTTCAAAAAAAAGAAGAAGAATTAAAACTTAAAGAGGATAGGCGTCGTTCCGATTTAAAAGAGCTTCAGCTAAAACAAAAAGAATTGGAGCTAAAAAAAGACGGAATAAAAAGGCTCGATCTTTTTTTTGAAGAAAAAAGAAAATTTCTTGAAAACCTTGTTCGGGAGTTGAGAGAGGGAGAGCTGAGCCGTGAAAAAACTTTAAGCGTCAAAAAATGGATTGATGATTTTGAAAAAGATTTAAGCAAAGAACATGAGGCCATAAAACTTGAGCAAACAAAAATAGATGAAAGACTTCATACTTCAAAAGAAAATAAGGCTCCTCAAAATCTTAAGCTTCAAGAGGGGCTGAGGGTTATAATAAAAAGCCTCAACCGCAACGGAGAGCTTATCCGTGAAGAAAAAAAAGGAAAGTGGCTCGTTGCTATCGATAACTTAAAACTTACTATTGCCGAGGACGACATGGAGATTTGCGAAAATCAAGAAAAGCTTAAATTTTCCAAACCCATTGTCAGTCTTATAAGCGACACAAGTGCTCCTTCTTCCCGTCCTTCTTTTGAGCTTCGCCTCTTAGGAATGAGGGCTGAGGAAGCTCAAAAGGCCTTGCAGGATCAGATGGATCTTGCCTTGGTGCACGGTATCACCGAGTTTGCCGTAATTCACGGAAAGGGCCATGGAATTCTTCAAGAATTGTCTCACGAATTTTTAAAAAGAAGTCCCTATGTAAAGGCCTTCCGTTTTGCAAAGCCGGAAGAAGGAGGATCGGGAAAGACGATAGTAAGCCTCGGTTAAGTCCATTCTGCGGATAACGCTGCCGGCGCGGCTAATTTGATTCAAAATTTTCTATTACGTAAAAATCTACGGGGAACCAATTTTCAGGAGCTGCTATTTCATCAGCTATTTCTCCTATAGGTACATGGGCCGTAGTTTCACAGCCAAGGTAATCTCTGCCGTTATGAGTAAAACAGGTTCCGCTTCCCGGGCAGTCTACTGCGGCAATGGCATGGGACTTATTCGGAGAAACCAAAAGGACGGCATCTATGTTCATCTGTTTTAGCATTAGCACCATAAGAAGAGCCCTGCTGTCGCAGTCTCCTCTTTTTTCCGTAAGGGCCTGGGGCAGGTTTATAAAATCGCTTCCTTTTCTGTCTCTTTCATAGTTAAAATTTTGAACTAAAAAAAGCAGTTCCTTTGCCGCTTTTTCGGCAAATCCGTTTTGATTGTTTTCATCAAAGAGCGAAGTATATACGGCAAAGGAAGCGGGGGCTATTCGGCTCCATGCATCCCTAAAAATTACCTTGTAAAAACGCTGCCAAGCTGCGACTAAATTATCATGATTTAAATACATAGTCAAAACCGAAAATTCCCTGTCAATTACCGATTGGTTCGCTTCTGCATCGGATTCATCTATCGTAAAGGATATGTTTTTATTGTTAAAAGCATAATCGATAGTTTTTTCTTTTGTTTTAGGATAGAGGGCTGTTGTAACCGGCCCCGATTCAAAATAGGACATTGTATCCGTATAAACCGTGTCAAGGGAAGAGATCATGAGGTTTTCACACTCCTTTGCCTTATCCTTGTCGGTATAGGTAAGAAGCAGCAGCCATCCGGTTTTATTAGGCAGCTCAAGGCTTAAAACCCAGCCTGAAAGCTCTTTAGGTTTATATTTTTCTGAAGGCGAATATAAAAAAGATACCGATGATAAAAGAGCTTCCTTATTTCTCCAGATAAATGGAACGTCTTTATGAGTCATTTTTAGCTGTTTAAAAACATGCTCGGCAGCTTCTTTTATGGTATTAAATTGAGTCTTTTCATACAAGGCAATTTGTAAATCAACCGGCAGAATGGCATGCTGAAAAAGATATCTTTCATTTCCTTCTCTATCGGCTAAAACAAAATCCTCCGGCAGGTCGAGTGCATAGCCCCAATGAAGGGGAATACATTTGTTCCGCCGAAAGAGAAACACTTAAAAAAAAGAAACAACTTAAAAACAAAAAAAATAGTAAAACGTTTTTCTTCTTCATTTTTTTCCTCATATTACCTATAGGGAACCTCTAAAAACTTCAACTTTTTAGAGGTTTACCTTAGATTATAACTTATTTTTAATAATAATACTATAGTTTTAATACTGAATTTACTTTGCATATCCTTCAAAACTATGTTATACTGTGGTTATGATTCAATTTGAAAATGATATTTTTTATCTGGAAACAGAGAGTTCAAGCTATTGGTTCCGTATAAGTCCTTACGGTCACTTGGAAACCGTGCATTACGGTAAAAAGATGGAAAGAGGCGATATACAGGGGCTCATTGTAAAAAGAACGGCACAGACAGGTTCTTCCGTTTGCTATGATGAAAAAGATCCCCTCTATGTGCTTGATAATATCCCCTTGCAATGGTCGGGAAACGGCAGGGGGGATTACCGTTATTCTCCTTGCGAAATAAGAATGCCCGATTCTTCTTTTACGCACGATTTTGTTTATCAATACCATAAGATAGAAAAAGGCTCGAAACCTATGCAGTCTCTTCCTTCCGCCATTGACGGAAATGAAGATGCCGAAACCCTTATCATAAATTTAAAAGATATAAACGATGTTAGTCTTGATCTCTACTATACTGTATTTCCATCCTTTAATATTATAACAAGGCGTGCCGTTTTGACAAATAATAATGAGAATTCCTTGGAAATACGCCGCCTTATGAGCATGATGATCGATCTGCCTGACAGGGGCTTTGATATGCTCACCCTTGACGGAGGCTGGATTAAAGAAGCCCATCTTCATAAAAAAGAAATTTCCTATGGGATGTGGGTAAACGAGTCTACAACCGGAGCAAGCTCTAACCGCCACAATTCCGGTTTTCTTATTGCAGCCCATGGAATAGATGAAGATAGGGGAGAGGTTTACGGGTTTAACCTGATCTACAGCGGAAATCATTTCGGCTTTGTTCAAAAAAGCCATTTGGACTTAATCCGCATCGGTATCGGGATAAACCCTCATTGTTTTTCTTGGAACCTAAAAAAAGGAGAAAGCTTTGAAACGCCTGAGGCCGTTCTCTCTTTTTCGGATAGAGGCTTTAACGGGCTTCGTTCAAATATGCATAGCTTTATAAATAAGTGCATTGTAAGGGGAGAATGGAAAGAAAAAGAAAGACCGGTTTTAATAAACAATTGGGAAGCCGATTTTTTTAAGTTTAACCGCCGAAGCCTTTTACGCTCTGCCCGTAAGGCAAAAAAGTTAGGGCTTGAGCTTTTTGTGCTTGATGACGGCTGGTTCGGAGACCGGAATAACGATAGTGCAGGTCTCGGCGACTATCGGGTAAATACAAAAAAACTTCCCGGAGGAATTAAAAAACTTGCCGATAAGGTGCGTAAAATAGGGCTTGACTTCGGGCTTTGGTTTGAGCCTGAAATGGTAAACGAGGACAGCGATTTATTCCGCTCTCATCCAGACTGGGCATTAAAAGAGCCTTTTAGGGAGCCGGTCAGGGGGCGGCACCAGCTAGTGCTTGACCTTTGCCTTAAAGATGTGAGGGATTATATAGTTGAAAATGTCTCAAAAATTGTAGATGAGGCGGATGTCTCTTATGTAAAATGGGATATGAACCGTCACATATCGGCCGCCTTTTCTTCTTCCTTAAAAAATCAAGGAGAGTTTTATCACCGCTATATTCTAGGTCTTTATGAGGTCTTAACGCGGATTTTTTCTCCCCGTCCTCATATTCTGCTTGAAAGCTGTTCCTCAGGCGGCAACCGCTTTGATCTTGGAATGCTTTGCTTTTCTCCCCAGATATGGACATCGGACAATACCGATCCTGTGGAAAGACAAGAAATACAAGGCGCTTTAAGTCTCCTATATCCGCTTTCGACTATGGGTGCCCATGTTTCGGCCTCGCCTCATCAGCAGACCCTAAGGCAAACTCCTTTAAGCACCCGCTTTAATACTGCCTGTTTCGGGCTCTTAGGTTATGAATTGGATTTAAAATTTTTAACCCATGCAGAAAAAAAAGAAATAAAAGAGCAGATTTCTTTTTATAAAAAATACAGAAAAATTTTTCAGTTCGGCTCTTTTTCGGTTATAGGCACACATAAGGATAATCAAAGGCATTGGCAATGTTCTTACGGCAGGACTGCCGTCTCAGGCCTTTTTCAGATGAAAGCCCTGACTGCCGACGGGCACAGTATTTTAAAAGTTAAAGGAATGAAAGAAGATGCCTTATACGAGGTTGAAACAAAACCCCAAAGGCTCTATATAAAACGCTTTGGCGGTTTAATTAAGCATGTGCTTCCCATTTCTTTAAATCCTGAGGGGCTTGTTTTAAGAACAGTAAATAAGTATTATGCTCTTTTAGATTGTGTAGAAAAATATCGAGCCTCAGGCAAGCTCTTGGACTACGGTATTCTTTTAAATAATCAATTTATGGGCACTTATTATAATGATAAGACCCACCTTTGGGGAGATTTCGGCTCCTGTTTATTTGTAACAAAGGAGGTCATTTAAAATGAAACAAAACAGATGGACTTTCGGCCTTGGCACTATAGGCCGCGATATGGTTTACTCTTTGATAAGCATGTACCTTATTTTTTACATGACCGATGTAATTTATGTTCCGACAAATGTGTTGTGGAGTATTACGGTTATTGTTCTTGCAGCCCGCATCTTTGATGCCTGTAACGATCCGGTTATGGGCTTGATAGTCGATAATACCAAAACCAAATACGGAAAATTTAAGCCTTGGATAGCCTTCGGAGCCTTGACATCAGGGATTTTTACAATCCTTCTTTTTACGGATTTCGGGATTAAGGGAAGCGCCTATGCTGCCTTCTTCGGCATTATCTATCTTTTATGGGGTGTTGCCTTTACTACAAACGATATAAGTTACTGGTCAATGCTCCCTTCTTTAAGTGTAGACCAAAAGGAAAGAGAAAAAATAGGGGCGATTGCCCGTATTTGTGCAAATGTGGGTCTTTTCTTTGTTGTTGCAGGAATAGTGCCTATTACAACCGCTCTGGGCAATAAGACGGGCAGCCTTGCAAAGGGATATTTTTTCTTTGCAATTATGGTTACCGTAATTATGTGGCTCGGCCAAATTATAACCTTAGCCGGCGTAAAAGAGCCCAAAATAACAAAGCCTCAAAAGCATACATCCCTTAAAGAGCTCTTGAGCGTTATAATAAAAAACGACCAGCTCCTTTTGACCGCAATAGCCATGACTTTATTTATGATAGGCTATATGACGACGACCGGCTTCGGCCTTTACTTTTTTAAGTATGCCTACGGAGATGAAAACATGTATTCCGTCTTTGCGGTTATCCTAGGCCTTTCCCAAATTTCAGCCCTGATTATTTTTCCGGTTTTAAGTAAATTTTTTGTAAGGCAAAACATATATACGGCTTCGATAATAATGGTTTTGGCCGGTTATGCCCTTTTCTTTTTTGCTCCTACAAATACCATGCTTTTTATCGGTATTTCGGGAGTTCTTATTTTTGTGGGACAAGCCTTTATCCAGCTTATGATGCTCATGTTCCTAGCAGACTGCGTTGATTACGGTCATTGGAAACTGGGCAAACGGAATGACAGTATTTCTTTTTCGATTCAACCCTTTATCAATAAACTTTCAGGAGCTATCGGAAACGGCATCGTAAGCGCAGTGGTCATCCTTTCAGGAATCAAAGAAGCCTCATCCGCTGTTGAAGTTACCGAAGAAGGTCTTTTGATGATGAAGTCGGCTATGCTTATTTTCCCTCTTTTTTGTATAGTCGGCAGCTACATCCTCTACCGCCTCCGCTATAAAATCGATGAAAAAACCTATGCCGATATCTTAACGGAACTTGAAGAGCGGGGCGAGCTGGTAAAAAAGGAGTAAAGAAAGACACAATTCTTGAAATTTTATCATAATTATGATAAATTAAGTATGGGAGGTTTACTATGAATACAATACGGCCTGTTTCAGATTTGCGTAATAATTTTGCCGATATTTCAAAGATTGTACATCAAAGTCAACAACCGGTATTTTTAACAAAAAACGGATACGGAGATATGGTTGTAATGAGTATGGAAACTTTTGAAGATATGAAATTTGAAAGTGATATTTATTCTAAATTACAAGAAGCTGAAAAACAAGCTTCTTTGACAGGAAAACGTTTTTCATCAAAAGATGTATTTGAAGAAATTCAAAAGCTTATTAGTGAATAATGTATAAAATTGAATATCTACCGTCAGCTCTTGATGATTTAAAAGAAATTATAGGTTATATTGCTCACGCCTTACAAAATCAAAAAGCTGCTGAGAATTTACTGCATGAAATTATTAAGCAAGTTGATTTACTTAAAGATTTTCCTTATTCTGCCCCTTGTTACACACCCATAAAACCTCTAATACATGATATTTTCGGTTATAGGTATATGATTAAACTATTTAATTATCCGAAATAAATTCCCTATATTTTTCGGGATTGACCCTAAAGGCAACTATTGGGTCTTCATTATTTTTTATAGCCCTATTTACCGCCGCTTGGGCTTCTTCAATCATTCTTTCTGAAGAAATAAGTCGGGATGTTCTTGTTGTTATACCTATTGAAATCGGTTTTAATACATCATATTCCGTTAAAATGCTCTTGGTTCCCTTAAAGATCTCTTCGGCTTTTTTCATAGCTTCATCTAAGTTTGTGTCTTGAAGAATGGCTGCAAATCCGTTTTTATCAAATTCAAAAATCATATCTCTGAATTTGATAAAATCTATCAAAAGAGCTGCAATCTTTTTTCCAATCATGCTTTCAATGGTAAAATCATTAAGTTTTATAATAACTAAGGCTATATCTTGTTCCGATGAAGCGGCTCTTCGTAATTCAGATTCCAAATATTCAGGTAAATATTCTTGCCAGCTTATTCCCGTAATGGGGGAGTAAAGGCCTCTTACCTTGTTTATATCGGTATTTCCTGTATTCGGTGAAGAGCTTTCTTCGGTATTTTTTAGCTCAGTGTACTCTTCCGAATCGGAACTTACATAAGTAATATTTTTTTCTTCCTTATGTTTTGATTCATTTCCGGATTCATATGGAAATTGTTTTGTAATATTCAAATCATCTAAATCTTCAAGACCGTAGATGTATTCGTCTTTTTTCTCTAAATCATCTGCCTTGGTCTGAGTACTTAAATTGCTGTTTAAATTATCAAATTTTTCATCAGATATCGAATCGTCAATACTTGGATAAGTTTCTTCTTGAGGTTCGGCGTAATATTTATTTTCTGCATAATAAGTGCTTCCGTTTAAATTCTCCTCTTTTTTTAAATCTTTTTCTCTGATGTCTGCATATACCATTTCTTTCGCATTTGTAAGATTTGTAATGAGTATTACTATGACAGTTAAAATAGTTACGGCTAAAACGATAAAAAAAGCACTCCTAAGCCTTAAATAAATTACGGCAGGCTTTAAGGTAGGTATTGAAGCCGTTAAAATAAGTTCCGTATCATGGCTTTGCATTGTTTTGACATTAATTTTACCGCTATGGTTTATTACAAACATTGAGGCCGGCTTTATCATAAAATCACCTTTTTCATCATAGCTTATTAAGCTAGAGTCCTTCGGCCAAGAAAGGATTATATTCTTAGAAGGAGTTGAAATGATAAAAGCCTTGATTTCCAGCTCATCTGCAAGTGCATATAATTTCTGATTATACGAGCTTTGAGCAAAATTTTCCTTTTCCGACAAGATTATAATTTGTTTTGCAAAATAAGCAAATGTAGATCTGGCCTCTGCTGTTCCGGTATTCGAGTCTCTTACAATACCATATACAAACCATGAAAAGGTTCCCAATATAATTAACAACATTATTGCGGCATATATGCCAATATACATCTTTTTCATTGTCTTATAGTATACTCCAGAATTTGAGATAGTACAAGTTCTAAATCGGCAAAATCACTGATATTTTTAGATAATTTTTTACTTAAATATGTAAAATAAGGTAAAAGAGCGGTTGTAAGCTCAGTCTTATTATGTTGATTCGGGTTTTTTAAATGAAGGATAAAATCCAGATACGGAAATGTTGAAAATTCCTCTTTTTTCCAAAAATTCCGTATATTCGGTTGACTGTGAGACTTAATTTTTGAGTTAAAAAAAATTTTATATCCTTCTAAAAGAGCCGTGCTATAAGTGATTTTTCCGTTTTTTCCGTTTTTTTTACCGGTGTTCTAAACATTAGATCACAAAATTTTGTTTCTAATGGAGAAGTTTTAGAAGAAGTTTTTTGAAATTGATTAGAAAGGTATGTCCCATTTGCATAGGCTTTGCCGCCGGTATAAGCAAAGTCCAGACCGAAAAATTCCAAATTTCTGAATCCAAGTGAAATAGCCGCCGATTTTGCAGCTAGTGCAACTGTGCCGCTTCCCGTTTCCATATAAGGAAAGGGAGAAAATAATGAGGCATATTGTGCAAAAGGATGAGCACTTTTTGTAAAGAAAAAAGTATTGCCGTTTTTTAAAAATTCTTCGGATAGGATTGGGTTTGAACAAAGATCAAAAATACCTACGGTATTTTTTGTAAAGGGTCTAAAACAATGTGCATATGAAATATTTTGAGGGTCAATAGTTATAAAAAAATCCGCTTCAATTCCGGCTGTATTTAAAACGGGAAAAGCCGTATCGGAAGCAAAAAGAGTAAGCCTTTCCCTTTCTTTTTTTATGATTTCTAAGGCCGGTTCAAGGCTCGGCCCAGCCCCTAAAATACAGGCTTTTTTACTTATGTCGATTTTTGGGATTTTGGGATTTATTAAAGAGGCTATCCTTAAATTCCGCAAAATATTACGCATCCATAGTTTACCGAAGGCTGCTTGAGTTGAAACATCGGCTTGTATTTTTTCTAATGAATTTTGAATTTTTTTTTCAAATTTTTGAATTTTTTCTTTATAAAAGTCTTCCCAAGGTCTTAAGATTTTTAATTCAAAATTCCCGTGTATGGCAGGGATATAAGCGTTAATAAATTCTCTTTCAAAGTCTTCAGATTCCAATGGAGGCAAAAAAAATAAATTATTATTTTCAATAAGTTTTGAAAAATCCGTAATTTTAAATAAAGTTTTTAAATTTGAAAAATCCGTTTCGGTTACGGCACAGTGTTTTGATTTAAAATTGTTTAAAAAATACTCTATATGAATACCTGCGCCTAATCCGCAAAAAAGTACAAAATTTTCATTTCCTGTAAAAAGCCTCGACGCTTCTTTTATTGGGTCATATTTCGAATGAAGATGTTTACCGTTTTTGAGTACAGGAAGCAAAATGCCCGTCTTAGAATACTCGGTATGCGGGTAATCCGTTTTATCTTCGGCAGATATAATATTTTCAGCGAGTTTGAGATTTCTTTTTTTTAAATTTTTTATATTTTTATCAAAAAAATTCATGGTCTAAGCCTTTTAATTTGATTGTCTAAAAAAGAGGTTATTTCGTTTTCAAGTTTTAGTTTAATTTCTTGTTCATTATGTGTATCTTTTTCTTTTAAAAAGATTATATAATTCTGAAAAGAAATAAATTCGCATAATTCTTTTTCGGGTGTGCTTATATTTTTTCCTTTGGCATTGACTATTATTTTGTCAAAAAAGATTCCATTTTTTATTTCTTGTTTTATATCTTTATAAATTTCCGATAAAAGGCTTTTTTTTTCTTCTAAAGGCTTAGATTCCAAAATTTTTAATTTTTTTTCTTCCGTCTTATTGCTGCTTTTACCTTCTTCTTTTCCGGTAAAAATTTTAATTTTAAATTCTTCTTCACTTACGGCCTTTATATTTCCCAAAGGCTGAATATTGTTCCCTATTTTAAAAAGACGGACGGCTCTTTCTTTTGGTATTCTGGCAAACCATTTTTCATAAGTTTTTAAGGATCTCAGATCAAAATTCGATATAGCTGCAAAATTAGATATCGGGTCCAAACGGTTTACTTTGGTTTCTTTTTGCCTTAAGCTTTCATGAGGCGTACAATGGTAAAACCCTTTTGAACCTTTTAAGTCTAAACCTGCTATAAAGATTCTTCCGTTAGTATGGTCTAAAAGCAAGTCTATGGCCGTACCTGAAACTGTTCCGTTTCTTTTTGCATAAAGAGGCTCAATTCCTAAGTTTTTAAAAAAAAGAGATTCAAGCGATGAACCGTAGCTTAAAAAAATGCAGGGATTTTTTTTTAAAATATTGAAAGGAATTTTTGCCTCAAGAGGAAATGCTAGGGCTGTTTCATTAAATTTATCATTACTTAAATATTTTAGATGATTGCCTGCCCAATATCCTCCGTCAGTGGATATACAAAGATTAACATTTATATTCCTTGCATCAAGAGCCGGCAGAGCTGAGGCTGCTGCTATAGTAAAAATTGTATCGATTGTTTTACTGCAATTGTTTAAAACTTTATCTAAGCCGGGACCTGCACCTGCAAAAAAATAATTTTCGTTATCGGTTTCTTTTTTTTCGGCAAACAAATTTAAATAGGCAAGCCTTTTTGTAAAAATAAAGTTTTCGCCCATGTTTTTTAGCCATTTCTTACCGAAAAAACTTCTTGTTGCTATTACGCTTTGCATTATCCTTATAGCTTCGGATATTTCTTTCCAAACCCAAGAGGCAGAATCAGGCCAAATATTTTCGGCCGCCTTCCATGGTAAAAAAAGACTGGAAGATAAAAATTCATCGGGAATGTTATTTATTAAAAAAAAAGCAGGATTTCCTGTTGCCGGTCTCCATACTTTATCCCAAAGCTGATCCGAGTTTAAAAAATAATTATCCGTATACCGCATTGCGATTAACTTTGTGTATGGAAATTGTTTACGCAAAATAGGCGCAAGATAAGATTCTCCCGGTTCTGTGATGACTATGATTTTAGGATTCCCCTGTATTGCGGCACAAAATCGTTCAGCTTCTTTTTGCGGATTATAAGAAGAATGAAGCTTAACTTGTTTTATCATTGATTACAGCCTTAAAAAAATCTTTTATTTCGTTTATATTTTTAGAAGTTCCCGTGTAATCTATTAACAGTTTTGCACATAAGTCTTCTCCATAAATATTAGCTAAACTTGCCGTTATCTTTTTTATATAAATATCTATAGGCAGGTTTTCCGATGAAAATATCGAAATGTAAAGGCAATTATCCATCCCTAAAATTGCCATATTGGATTTACCTATAAGGCTAAGAATTTTATTTGTCATCGAATAATAAAGTTGCAAAATATTTAAATTGCTTTGCAGTTTTACGGTATCGGGAAAAATATGAAAAAAAGCAATTTTCAGTAGGTGAGCAGTATTATTAAAATTAAGAGCCGATTTTATTTTAAGCATTATCGTATTTGTTCCGTGTTGAAAAGGATAGACGGGCCTTGTTATTTCGATAATTGATCTGTGTTTTTCATATATCGGTATAATTTTTTTTAGGCTTATATAGGCTTTTTTAGAATCAAAGCTATCTCTGTAAATATCTTTTTGTGATCTTACTAAAAATAAAAAAGCTTTTTCTTTTTCAATAGAATATAGAATAATATCCGTAATGCTTATATATTCTTGTGAGGAAAAAAAATTCTTAATTAAGGCTATATTTGAAATTGAAAACCACTCATTTTCCTTAACTTGAAGACCTTCTATTATTTGTGAAAGAATCATGCACCTATGAAAAGTAGTTATGTCAAAACCCGATGCAAAGCAAAGATTATAAAAATCTTCATTGGTCTTTATTAAAAAGCCTCCTTTTCCTATATGTAATTCTTTAAGAAAGGCTTCAAAATATTTTTTTGCATTAAAAAAAGGAGAATCTTCAGCCGGAACGTTCTGAGGCCGGTAATTGTTTATACTAACAGCCTCAGCCCTCTGCCTCAATCCCATTAAGATATCCCCAGCTCATCAAAGAGTCTTTTATAGGTATCAAAATATTCGGACTTTGCAAATTCTTCAATTTTTTCTTCAGGTAAACTTTCCAGAAGCTGGTCCATATATGTCAGAACCGATTTTATTTCATCTTTTAGATGGATTGGGAGAGTTTCCGTTTGTATTTGTTGCTTTTCAGCAGCACTTTCTTCAAACTCAATCCTTGGAATATCTTGTGCGGCTTTATCAAGTTCTTCGGACGAAAATATGTTTTTTTCGTTTTCATCCTTGTCTGAAGGCTCATCGCTTAAAGGTTCATCAATTTCTGTATAATCTTCAAGGACATCTTCTTCTAAAACTTCATTTCCAAAATCCGTATCTTCAAAAACCGCAGCTACATCTTGTCCTTCTTCTATATTTTTTGTAATTGCTTCAAAATCGCTGTATTCATCTCCTAAAGGAATACTTTGTCCATCTGGAAGTTCAAGCTCGGTTATAGGCATATCAAAGTTTTCAATGGCGCTTAAATCATCATTGGAGAATTCCTCAAAGCCGCTTTCTTCTGACGGATTCTCTGTCTCATCGGATATAAAGTCCTCACCTTCAGGGGACGGGACATTTTCGAGTTCTAATTTTATATCTTCATCAAGATAGCCGATATCATCCGTTAAATCGTTTATATGTTCAGGCTCTACTGCACTTAATAAATCTTCCTCTTTAGAAACTTCAGAATTGTTATCAAAGGATGTTTCGGTTTCAAGGTTAGCACTCATATCAATAGCCATATCCGCTTTATCATCGTTTTCCATCTCAATACCGGTATCCTCTATGTCAGCTTCAGCTAAATTTTCATCATCGGGGAATACCTCATGTATTTCATCCAAAGTTTCGGGGATTTCATAATCTTTTTCAGCGTTTTCTTCGGTAAAGTCTGCCGTAATTAATATGTTATTCAGTTCATCACCTGTAAGAGCTATGGTCTCATCTCCGTCATCATCGGTAAAAAAACCTGTTTCATCGCTTGCCTTGGAATCATTTGATACATTTCCGGCTGCATTTTGCCCGGGATCTGGAATATTAGCTGCTTCAATCTTTTGCTGTGTTTGAGCCATTTCAAATTTCATCGTTGCAAGTTCATTTTTGATATTTACCAATTCACTTGCAATTTGAGTCAATATTTCCGTAGCCTTATCATTTGCAAAAACACTGGGTGCCGTAACCGCAACTTTTTCAGTTTCTTTTTTCAATTCCGGTTTTATATCTTCTTCTGATTTTGTTGAGTTTGTGTCAGTGTCCAAAAGATCATTTTCAAAGGCTCCAATATCATCAAAAAACATATCTGAATTATTTTGTTCTGTTTGTATTTCATTGTCCTTAGTTTCTTCGCCCATCACATTGTCCAGCATCGCATCAAAATCATCTTCCTCTGTTGCGGTCTTCTCTTCTTTTACTTCCGATGCAGATTCTAATTCCGATGAAGGATGTTCTTCTAATTCCGATGAAGAATAATTGTTCATAATTTTTTGATTTTCTTTTCTGATTTCTTCTATATTTCCCGCTTCAATTATTGTGTTTTCAATAACTAAACCGTCATCTTTATTTTGTTCTTCATTGTTTACATCTTCGACTTCTTCAAATTCGGAAATATCGCTAAATATTTCGACATCTTCAAGATCATCATCAGATTCCATGGTCTTACCGGCAATGCTTGTTATATCGGAGTATTCGTCGATAGTAATATTAAGGGGAATATCATTTGTTTGTTTTGGCGTATTTTTTTCAACTTCTTCATTGGATTCAAGTTCATCAAAAATTTCATCAAAGTCTGAAATGTCCTCAATCGTTCTCTCAGGTAAATTTTCGATTTCCGTTTTTTCATCCATAGTTCCGGATGAAACTCCCGTTACATCCGTTATTTCAAAATTATCGTCTCTCTCAAAGTCTATAGCATCGCTCTCTTTTGTTTCCAAATAATCTTCATCGAATGAAAGGTCAAGTTTTATATCATTTTCCGGCATTAAATTGTCAGGTTCGTCTTTATTTTCGGCTTTTTCATCTGTTATAGGGGAGTCAGTTTCGTTATCGCTTAAAAAATCATCGATATCAAGCGCTTCAAAATCATTTACATCATTTTTTTGAGGGACTTCATTTTCTATAGTTTTATTTTCATCTAAAGTTTCATCTTCAATGGATATTTCATCAATATTTGTTTCAAAGTCAATATTATCAAGATTGCTTTCTTCTTCAATTTCAACGGCATCGGATTCGCCGAAAATATCAAATTCATCTTCGTAAATGCCGGTATTGTTGGTAATATCCTTTTCAGCGATTACATTTTCTTCGACAGTATCAACATTTTCAAAGTCATTCAATGCCGCCAATTCCTCAAATTCCAGTTCGTCTTCGGAAGTATCTAAATCTATAATATCATGATCATCAAATTCGATAAAATCGCTTTTAAGAGTATTTTCTGTAATATCATCTTTTATGGGTAACACACTTTCATAGCCGTCTTTATGTTCAGGCCTTTTCTTGACCCATACGCCGTACATATCAAGATTTGAATCATCTTCTTTTACCGGAAAAATCGAATCATCCGGTTCATCTATTTTGTTAAAATCTAATGCCATGCTATTTCTCCCATATAACTCATGTCTATAATTATACTATATATCGACAGAATTTGTAAATAACCTAAATTATTTACTCTAAAGAATTTTGAGAAAAAATTCAAGAAAAAAACATAAAATGCCGTTATATATTTAGGCTATGAAAATCTATTTTAGAGTACTTATTCCCATTTTTACTACTGTTTTTGCTTATACTGTCTTGTCCGTATTTTTGGGACCTAAGGGGGTATATTCAACGCGGTTTATGGAAATTCAGCGGAATACACTCGTAGACCATGTCCGGGCTCTTAAGGAAATGGGAGATGATTTGGATAGTCACATACGCAATCTTACCTATGACCCTGAAACAATTGCCATTTATGCACATGAGCTTGGTTATATATACAATAATGAAGGTATAATCAAGCTGGTGAACTTTAATTCGGGGTTTGGAAAAAGTTTAAACCCGGGCACTATCTTAAAAATTGAAAAGCCCTATTACCTTTCGGACTATATATGTAAGACAATAGCAGTATCTCTTGGTATAATTATTATTATTTTTGAAATGCTGGCGGTAAAAAAAGATGGTTATTTCAAAGCAAGACCCTAAGGCTTTAGAATTAGCGGTTTCAATTCTAAAAAAAGGCGAAATAATCATAATTCCCACCGATACCGTTTACGGCTTTTCGGGTATTATTCCTTTTACGAAGGAAAAAATCATTAAAATCAAAAAAAGAGGGGCCGAAAAGAGTTTTATCGGCCTTATTGAAAAGCCTCAAGATATTTATAAATATACGGATACGTTTATTCCGTCATACATATTGGAGCTTTGGCCTGCTCCATTGAGTATAATCGTAAAAGATAGGACAGGGGGCGGAACATCAGCTTTTAGATGCCCTGATGATAAATGGCTTAGAGATTTAATAGGAAAAACCGGCTCGCCAATTTATTCTACGAGCGTAAACTATTCGGGAGAGCCTGTTTTAAGTAATATTGGGGATATAATAAGAGAGTTTGAGGATAAGGTTTCTTTGATAATTGACGGAGGGGAGCAAAAGGGCTTAGCGTCTACAATTGTCAGTTTAATCGATAAGGAGCCATGCATAATCAGGCAAGGATCCTTAAATCTAAGTTTTTTGACCTCGTCAGAAAAACTGTCTAAATAGATAGCAGAAACCTTGGCAAAGCAGGCTATCGCCTTTACGGTAAAAACTTTTTTATAGAGCCCTAATAAGAGGCGCTTGTCCCGTAATCTGTATATAGAATTTTTTGCTAAAATATAGTATAGTTTAAGCTATGAAAACGGTATTATATAATGAAATAAAAACTCTTTCAGATAAATATGCAAACGGTTTGCGTTCAAAAATTGACGGCCGCACAGAAGAAATGAAATCAGATGATAATTCGCATTTTTTAATTTATAGGGTTTTAGGAATATCGGAATCGGAAGGGAATCTAATCGACATATACCAAAATAAGGGGCGTTTTTTTTACAAATACGCGGGGGCATTTCTTGAAGAAGCGGCGGTTTTATGCTTGAAACATAAATATCCAACCGGTGGTAAAACTCGAATTCCAAATACACTAGGAAAAAGACCCAAAACTTACGAAATTGATTTTTTAAACAATACAGATGCTTTAGAGATAAAATGGCGTGATGCGACGACTGATGGAGATCATATCACAAAAGAACATACCCGTGTTAAAGTAATAAATCAAAAAGGGTACAAGCCTATTCGTGTCATGTTCTATTATCCTCAACGAAAACAGGCAATCCGTATACAAGAAACATTAAAAACTTTGTATGGAGGTATAAAAGGTGAATATTATGCAGGCGATGATGCATGGAATTTCATAAAAAAATATACAGGATTTGATTTAAAAGAAATTCTTAAAAAAATTGCAGATGAAAGGACGGTAGAATATGAACCATGATTTAAATACTGTCATCTTTGGAGATTCCTGTGAAGAATTAAAAAAAATTCCCGATAGTTCTGTAAATCTTGTATATTTAGATCCTCCTTTTTTTTCGCAAAAAGAACATGAATTAAGTTCCAGATCAGAAGGGAAAGTGTATTCATTTGATGACAAATTTTCTTCAAAAGATGAATATATTTCTTTTATGTCTTTAGTTTTGAATGAAATCAAGCGTGTTTTAACAAAAGACGGTTCAATATTTCTTCACTGTGATAGATATGCTTCTCATTATTTGAGAGAAGAGCTTGATAAAGTCTTTGGCGAGGTAAACTTTCAAAGTGAGATTATATGGGCATATAAAAGATGGTCTAACTCAAAGAAAGGTCTCCTTAATGCCCATCAAAATATTTATTTTTATAGTAAAACAAAAGATTTTAAATTCAATCAGTTTTATACAGAATACTCTCCATCAACAAATATTGACCAAATCTTGCAAAAACGGGTAAGAAATTCAAAAGGAAAATCCGAATACAAAAGAGATGTAAAAGGCGATGTTGTTTTTACAACAGAAAAAAAAGGAGTTCCTTTATCCGATGTTTGGGAAATTCCTTTTTTAAATCCAAAAGCAAAAGAACGATGCGGCTACCCTACACAAAAACCGGTAAAACTCCTTCAACGAATAATTGAACTTGTTACAAACGAAGGAGATATTGTACTGGATCCATTTTGCGGAAGCGGAACTACTTGCGTCGCTGCGAAATCATTAAATAGAAAATTTATCGGCATTGATAAAAATACTGATGCTATTGAAATTTCTAAAAAACGCCTTTCGGAAATGATAATATCAGAATCCGGAGTGCTTTCAAAAGGTATTGATTCATATATTGAAAAGAATTCTTTTGAAAGTACTTTATTATTTCTATTGAATGCCATTCCTGTTCAAAGAAATAAAGGTATAGATGGCTTCATTAAAAATGATAATTCGCTGATTCCGATAAAAATTCAAAAAGACACGGAAACTATAGATGATGCAATCACCAATTTAGAAAATGCAGTTCAGGGTAAAAATTTTCCCATAAAAATATTAATTCAAACGAATGAAAAGCACACTGTTGATTTCTTTAAAAGAGAAACTGATGTTAAAGTTATAAAATATGTAGATTTGCAAATAAAAAACTTATTAAATGCCGTCTAACACAATGTTCATAATCGAGAGTTTAGAGCCTTTTGCATCGTCCGAATCGAATGTGTCCATTGAGAAAAGTTCCTTAAGTATTGATATTATATCTAAATTGATTTAAAATACAAATACCTAAAATCGGAGTAAACCGGTTTTAAGGCCGATTTATTGAGAGGTTTATATGGAAAAAGGAATTTTTATCGGAGTAGGAGAGGACAGGGTAGAGCTTTTACCTAACCGTGCAAACCGGCACGGCCTTATTGCGGGGGCAACAGGAACAGGAAAGACTATTACCTTAAAGGTAATTGCAGAGGCCTTTAGCGACGTGGGTGTTCCCGTTTTTTTGCCCGATGTAAAGGGAGACTTGTGCAGCTTTGCCGAAAAGGGCGAGGCCAACCAAAAAATAAACGAAAGGTTGAGTCTTTTAGGCCTTTCCGACTTTGAGTTTAAATCCTATCCTATACGCCTTTGGAGTATCCTAAAAGAAACAGGCCATCCTGTGCGTGCGACCATATCTGAGATGGGGCCTCTTCTTTTATCCAAACTTTTAAATTTAAATGAGGTTCAAGCGGGTGTTCTAAACATTGCCTTTAGGGTGGCGGATGAGGATGGATTACTTCTCTTGGATATAAAAGACCTAAAGTCGATTTTGGTTTATATAGGCGAAAACAGCCAAGAGCTAAAACTTAAATACGGCAACATTTCAGCTTCTTCAATAGGAGCAATCCAACGGGCTCTCCTCATTTTGGAAGGGGAGGGAGCCGATAATTTTTTTGCAGAACCCGCATTGGAAATTGCCGATTTTTTTAAACTTACCTCGGACGGCAGAGGCTATATAAATGTTTTAAATTCTACGGCCCTTTATCAAAGGCCTAATCTTTATTCTACTTTTTTGCTTTGGTTTTTGTCGGAGCTTTACGAGAATCTCCCTGAAGCCGGAGACACGGAAAAACCGAAAATCGTTTTCTTTTTTGATGAAGCCCATCTTCTTTTTAATAATTTATCTTCAGTTCTTATCGAAAAGATAGAGACTATGATTAGGCTCATCCGCTCAAAGGGTGTTGCCGTTTTTTTTGTTACGCAAAATCCTGCCGATTTGCCTGAAAGTATTTTAAGCCAGTTAGGAAATAAATTTCAACATGCTCTCAGGGCTTTCACTCCCAAGGATCAAAAGGCTATAAAACTTTCAGCCGAAACTTTTAGGAAAAATCCTAAATTCGATACGGCTAAGGTGCTTACCGAACTTAAAACGGGAGAAGCCCTTGTTTCCCTATTACAGGAAGACGGAAGCCCTTCTATAAGTCAAAGAGTCTTAATAGCTCCCCCAAGAAGTAAGATAGGCACTGTAGAGGATGCAAAACTTAAAGCTATTGTTGAAGAATCTCCTCTTCTTTATAAGTACAAGGATGTAATCGACAGGGAATCGGCCTATGAAATTCTTATGGGTCAATTTGAAGAAAAGAAGCTGGTTGCCGAACGGGAACTTGAAGAAAAACGTCTGACTAAGGAGGCCGCTGCAAAGGCAAAAGAAGAGGCAGCCCTAATCAGGGCCGAAAATGCCCGAATAAGGGCAGAGAATGCAAGACGCCGTTTGGAAGAGAGTCAAAATAAAAAACAAAGAAGCGAGGCCGGAAGGCTGGGCAGGGTCTTAGTTGACAGTATGACCCGTACGGTAGGCAGAGAAATTACACGCGGAGTTTTCGGTTCTATAAAAAAGATGTTTAGATAGGTTAAGGCTAAAGGTGTTAAAAAAAACTAAAAGAAAACTCTTTTATTTTTTTTCCATTATACTTTTTTTTGCTTTTATCAAAGCCTGTGTTTTTGATGTAAAGAAGATTTCAGGCACTTCTATGGAGCCTTCTTTAAAAGCCGGAAACTATGTATTGATTTTTAAGGCTGCTTACGGTATAAAACATCCTTTAAAGAATAAGTATATTTTCCGTTGGGCAAGGCCTAAAAGCGGCGACATAATCGTGTACCTAAAAGACGGGCATTTTACCGTAAAAAGATGCTTAGCTATTTCGGAAGAACCTATAGAATTTTCTAAAAAATTAGGGTACAATTACGATTATTCGATGAAGGTTTCCGGAAAAGATATACCTTTAACGGCTGTACAATTCCGCAATTTAGGCGGTATGTCCGATGAAAAAAAAGTGCGGGTTCCGGCGGGCTATGTTTTAGCCTTGGGCGATAATCTAAAAGAATCTTATGATTCCCGCGATTACGGTTTTGTTGCGGCTGACGGTATTTACGGTAAGGTTTTTATATGGAAGAAGTAGATAGGTTTATTTCAAGGCCTCGGTTTTGGGTTTTTATAAGTTTTGTAATTATTTTTGTCATTTTGCTTATATTACAGTTTGCAAAGTACATGATAATGAAAGAACCTATAGTGATTACTCCTAAGGTTTCGACCGAAAGGGGGACTATATATGACAGAAATAAAAAAATCCTTGCGGTTCAGACAACTATCTATAATCTTTATGCCGATAAGACTCTGATGAAAAATCCTGCCGAAGCGGCAAAGGCCTTATCCCCCGTTTTAATGCAAAACGAATCCGAGCTCTTAGAAAAAATTCAAGATTCCAAATCAAATTTTTTATATTTAAAAAAAAGAATGAGCGAAAGTGAAAGGGATTTGGTTAAAACCGTTATAGATGAAAATAAATTAAGCGGTATTAGGTTTGAGTCCGTATTTAACCGGACCTATCCCGAAAATACCTTAGCTTCAACGGTTGTAGGTTTTTTAGGCGATGACGGAAGAGGAAAAACAGGAGTAGAATACTCCCTTCAAAATATTCTTTCTCCTCCGCCAGAAACAAAGGGCTATACGGGCAAGGGGTACGATGTTTACCTTAGCATAGACGGAAACATTCAATACATTCTTGAAAAAATTACATCTAAAATGATGGAAGAAACAAAGGCTCAATCTGCTGTTTTTCTTGCAGTTGATGCAAAGACCGGAGAAATCCTCGCCTATGTAAATTCCCCTTCCGCTTCTCTTGCAAAATTTACCGAAAGCACTCCTGAACAGCGTTTTGACCGTCCTGCAAACTACGTCTATGAACCGGGATCGGTTTTTAAGATATTTTCTATGGCGGCATTCTTAGAGCTGGGCACTACTAAGGATGGGGATATTTATGACTGTAATGCTCTTTTTGAATTTAATAGGCCCAATGTAAAGCCCATTACCTGTTTAAAGCCCCATGGAAGGGTAAGTCCGCGAGATGTAATCCGCCTTTCATGTAATGATGCGACTGCTCAAATTGCCGATATTACCGAAAAAAATGCTTTTTATGAAAAGATTAAACTTTTCGGTTTCGGCTCTAAAACCAATGTAGAACTTCCCGGAGAAACGGCTGGTCTTCTTGCCGACCCTCAAAATTGGTCTATCCGCACAAAGCACACAATTGCTATAGGACAGGAAATCGGAGTTTCAGCGTTGCAGCTGGTTGAGGCTGCAACGGCCTTTACCAATAAAGGTTCCACTTTGCGCCTTTCTCTTATTTCAAAGGTTGCCGACAAGGAAGGAAACATCGTCTATCTTCATAAGCCCTCGGTTTTAAACAAGGTTATATCCGAAAAAAATGCCGAGCTGCTTTTAAGCTATATGAGGACAGGTTCCATAGAGGGAATAGCTTGGAGGGCATCCATTAACGGTGTTCCAATTGCCGTAAAAACCGGAACCGCACAGATGGCAAACGAGAAGGGCGGGGGCTACAGTAAGACCGATTTTATTTCAAGCTGTATAGGAATTTTTCCGGCTGATGACCCAAAGATTATTTTATATACGGCTGTTATAAAGCCTGTCGGGCAAATATACGGATCCGTTATTGCAGCTCCGGCAATTTCAGAGGCTTCGAATGAAATTATAGATTATCTCGGGCTTGCAAGGGAAAATGCTCCCACCGTTGAACACACCGGACGGATTCCCATAAGCGAGAATAAACCTGTTGTCTTAAAAGATAAGATGCCCGACCTAACTGGAGTTCCCAAAAAGCTCTTACTTGAGCTTCTTTTGCAAAAAGACTTTTCGGTAAAAATTACAGGTGACGGCTATGTAGTGTCTCAAACTCCTCCTCCCGGTACCCCCCTTAAAAAAGGAATGAAAATTGAGCTCACTCTTGAATAAAGAAAACGCCGGTAATCGTGAAATTTTATACAAGAATCTTTTTCATAATGCGGAACTTTTTTCTCGTCGGTTTCCTGAGCTCTCTGCTGCCTTGGGCCTTGACTCCGAAATCGGTATTAAACAATTTGCCGAAAGAATTCCTGAAAGCTATTATCTCGAAGAAGCAAAATTAAAAGAAAAAGATAAAAAGATTTTTACTGCACGCATAAACGGAAAATATCTTCATTCAAAATATAATCCTATAAGCGAGGCCGAAAAAAATATATCCATTGATTTTTTTAAAGATAAAAAGGCTAAAAGCTCTTGTGTTTTTTACGGTCTTGGTTTGGGTTATACTCAAGAGCTTTATGCAAAGAAAAATCCTAAGTCTTCTTTGATTATAATTGAGCCCGACCTTTTTGTTTTTTTTCTTTTTTTGCAGAGCCGCCCCTTGGATGATTTTTTTATGCACGAAAATCTTATACTTCTTTTAGGTCTTTATCCGAAAGATGTGTTGGATTTTTTTGAAAGCAAATCTTTTTTTGATATTCCCGCTTTTAAAATTCAGCCTTT
Organism: Treponema putidum; assembly: GCF_000755145.1. Lineage (GTDB taxonomy): Bacteria > Spirochaetota > Spirochaetia > Treponematales > Treponemataceae > Treponema_B > Treponema_B putidum. The sequence continues at coordinate 2,491,225 of NZ_CP009228.1, read as the reverse complement.
GATTGATGTAAGTTCTTCTTGGTTTTTTGAATTTGAGGCCTTAAAAAAGCGGAGAAATGAAAAGACAAATTTAAACAAGAATACCTTAAAGAAATTCGGAAAACTTTGGCTTAAAAATTTTTTTAAAAACAAAACTCAAGTTGAAAATCTTCCCGGTATTTTGCACCTAAAAAATCTTTTTAATTCTTATCCTTGTGTAATAATTGCTGCCGGACCCGGCTTGGATAACACGATAAATCTTGTAAAAGAAAATGAAGATAAGTTCATTATCATTTCAGCCGATACGGCAGTTAGGGCCTGTCTTAGGAGGGGAATAAACCCGGACTTTATTCTTTTGATGGATGCTCAATATTGGAACTATCTTCATCTGGCAGACCTTGATATATCGGATTCTATTCTTATTACCGAGTCTTCCGTATATCCGGCCGTTTTTCGTCTTAAAACAAGAGCCAAGTTTTTATGCACTTCTATGTTTCCTCTCGCTCAATATATAGAAAAAGCTATAGGCGAAAAGGGGAAGCTTGTTACAGGCGGTTCCGTTGCAACGGCTTGCTGGGATTTTGCAAGGATATTGGGCTGTCCTGAAATTATTTTTGCCGGCCTCGATTTAGCCTTTCCCGATTTTCAAACCCATTTTAAAGGGAGCCGCTTTGAAGAAGATGTAAATGCTTTTTCAAACCGTTTTTTTCCTTCGGAAACGGCCTCTCATCTAAGCCTTTATTCCGCCTCGCCCCAATTAAAGGAAGGCTATATTGGAAAGGTGTTAAGCGACAAAAGAATGGAGATGTATGCTTGGTGGTTTGAAAGTAAGATTGCCGAATTTCCTAGTGTTAAAACTTATAATCTTTTACCGCAGGGCTTAAAAATAACGAATATGCCGCCCTTAAGTGTTGAAGAATTTTTAATTAAAGCAAAAGCGTCGCTTCTTTCAAAAAAAATAAAAATCGAGAAAATAAGTCCTTTGTCTAACTTATTTTCTCATAAAGAAGATAGCTTTAGTTCTCAAAGCCTTTCGGCTGCCTTAAAAGAATTAAGCCTTGATTTGGACAAAACCATGAAACTTGCAAGGGATGGTATGGATATATGCCGAAATATCCTAAGTCCTTTAAAAAACGGAAAGCCTCTTGAAGATTCTATTATAAACAAAAGTATAGAAAACTTAAACCTTATCGATGAAAAAATAAGAACCAATAAGACAAATGTCATAATAGGCTTTGATCTTTTGCTTGATGAAGATTTAAATAAGCCTCCTCAGAGTAAATCTTTTACCTCCGTTTATGAAGAAAATTTTTTAATATATAAAAACATATATGAAGCCTGTGCCATTTCAATTTCATTTATCCTTTAAAAATCAAAAGATAGATGATGCAGTTGTGAACGGAGTGTATAAATATAACGCAAACAGCCGCTGTTATGCTTGCTCTTGCCGGACTGTATTTGGTGCCGAATTTTTTTTGTATAAGAACGTATAAGATTCTAAAAATTATACCTGCTGCCATAGCATAAAGCACATTAAGAAAACCCAAATACCTATGAGCCAGTGCAAAAAAAATTATGGGAAAAATTTCTGAACTCCAAAAGCAATACTTAATGGTATGGGCTCTTTGCCCGTAAAGGCTTTTTATCCTATAGGGTAAATATATTCGGTATAGAATTTCTTCATAGGCTGCAAAAAAAACTATTTTTGATATAAAGATTAAACTATAAAAAAAACCTTCCGGCTTATTCGGAGGAATAAAGGCTCTAGTGTTTAACATTGGAGGGATAACAAAAACGGTGAAAATGAAGATAAATTCCAATAAAATTCTTATACTCTTCTTATCAAAACACATAATTTATGGTATTATATCACAAAGAGATAAGTATGTATATTGTTATAGTTTTTGTAATTTTGTTTCTTTTATTCGCTGCTCTATCATTTACTCTTCCTGGAAGACATCTTTTGGCTTTAATCCGTTTTTTTACTGAAGGAAAGGATCGCGGCTTTTTATTTTCTAATCTTTTGCTGTTGTGGCGTACCGCTAATTATGTAGGCCTTGAAGATAAAACCCGTCTTTTTTGGTCGGTTTCAGCCTTAGATGAATGTATCAGATTTATTTCACGCCAGATTGAAAATAAACTGAATGCCGACATTTCCCAAAAAATGCAAATTTTACTTAACAAGCTCTATGATTACCGCACAAAGATTGAGTTGGAAGAGGTACAAAGAAAAAGAAGACTGGAATCTACACATGAAATTTATATAGGTCAGATTTGTATTCTCTTTGTTCCGCGAGAAACAACGGTTTACGGTAAGCTTACGGCAAATACAAAAGAAAAATTGGTTTTTGCTCTTTATGATGCATCTGCTGAACGGGCAGAAAAGGTAAATTGGCAAAATAAGGAAATAAAGGTATATTTTTGGAAACAAAATGATGCCGGATATGTATTTCAGTCGGAAGCTATAAAATCGCAAAAAATTGATGACCATATAGAAATCTATGTTAGACACTCAAAAAAAATGGTACGCACACAAAAGAGAAAGTCGGTTAGAGCCTCCTGCAATATTGAAGGCTTAATGTTTCCTCTGCGTGTAGGAGATCCTTATAATTCCAACTATGAGACTGAAGGCGGTGTAAAGTCTACCGTAAAGGATATATCTGAGGATGGAGCTATGTTCTATGTAAAGGGTAAGGCCGCAAAGGGAATCCGTATGAAGCTGCAATTTAAGCTAAAAAATACCGAGATTGTAATGTGCGGCAAAATAGTAAGGTTTATTTATGATCAGCCTTTGAATAAATCAAGGGTTCATTTTCAATGCGAGTTTTTAGATCAAAAAATGAAAAATGCTATTCTATCCTACATATATAATATCGCTGATGATGATAATACGGATTTTTTAAGTAATATTTTAGAGGATGAAAATAATAACTCTTTAAATGATAATTTAAAAGAGGAGTATCCTGTCCTCTACGATTTGAAAGAAAGAAGGTAAAGGTTCTGTATGAAAAAGATTATTTTTGTTTTTCTTTTAATTTTTTGTGCCGGCTCTATTTTTTCCATGGATAAAGAAGAACTGTTAAAGTTACGTAAAGATTTTATTAGTGCAGGAATTGATGTAAAACTTATGATTTTGCGTTCAATTTCACAATCGGAAGATGAGGGCTTAATTCCGGTTTATAAAGATGCAGTGGAGTATGTTAAGAATTCTTATGATATATTAAAAAATGATCCTAGATTGCTTAATATAGGAATAATCTCGGTTACAAAATTAGGTGAGCTGAATGAAATAAAGTCTTCCGGAAGTATACGCTATTTGTTTTCTACGGTTGAAAATGAGGACTTTCAAATTGCTTGTTTAAAAAGTTTGAGTAGACTTATTCAGCAAGATTCGGCTTTTACGGATTATTTAAATTCTCTTTATGAGGCGGGGCTGTCCGATTTGATTTCGGGAAAAACTTTTAGCGTAAATCTCTTAAGCGTTTATGCCGAAGTTTTAGGAAATTTTGCCGATCCTTCTTCTTTTAATATTTTAATTAAGACTTTATTTTATCCTGTAAGCGATAACTTAAAAGATACCGTAAAAACTGCATTAAATAATATTTCTTTTAATTATTTTGATGAAATTTTAGCCAAAACGGGTGAAAAAAACATACAATATATATGGACACTGTATTTATTGGCAAAAGAAAATAAGCGGCTTGATAGTACTGAACTTGGAAGGATTAGTGAGCTCATAGTTGATTACGGCCTTAAAAATCTACAAGATGCAGATGCTGAGAGTGCAGAAAATTTGATTGAGGCGGCTTTGCCTGTTTTATCTGAATTAAAGTGGAGCAAGGCATCGCCGCAAGTAAATAAATTTTTCTATTATGCTCAAGGTTTGCGTAAATCAACTAATAGGGTGAATGATCTGCTTATTTCGATAATCGATTGTATGGGAAATTTAGGTACAATCGAATGTTCGCAAAATTTGTCAATATTTTTAGGTGTGTTAAATTCGGAAACCGAAAAAACAAAGCAATACGATGAGCCCTTAGTGCTCAGTGTAATTACGGCTTTGAGAAAGCTTGGTGATAAAACCGCATTTGACTATCTATTGTATGTTGAATACTTAAATTATTCTAAAACGGTTAAACAAGCTTCTCGAAATGCCATAGAGGAGTTAAAGTGGTAAATGAAAAAAAATTAAAAAATCTTTACAATTTTTTTATTGTAAAGCCTATTGTAACATCTGCTGCAGCGGCAGCTTTGTCATTTTACTTTTTATGCTTTATTGAAAGCAATTTTACCGAATCTTCGGTATTTTTTATTTTTAGTTTTTTTACTTTATTTTTTTTAACCGTATTTTTTATTCTTTTTTTCTTAAAAAAGAAGGCTCATTTTATATTTGCCGGTCTTTTTATAGGATGTTTTGCAGCTTTGCAGCTTTTTTTTATCTATGCAGAACCGTTAAGCCTTGCCGAATTAAATAAGGTTGAAAAACTTAAAGCCGTGCTTGTAAGCGAAGCTTACCCTGCAGGCGAAAAATATTACGCTGCAAATGCTAAAATTCTTTCTCTTTCTTATAAAAACGGATCTAAATTTTCTGCAAGCGGAAATATAAAGATATTTTTTCCTTCGGAGATGGTATTACAAAATAATGCTTACGGTATTTCGGTTTATAAAACTGCCGATCAGGCCGCCTACAAGGCCGCGTATAAGGACGCCTACAAGGACGCCTATAAGGCCGATTCCAGAAAAGAATCTTTAACTAATTTTTCTAAAGGCGTAATATTTGAAGCTTCAGGCCGTTTCGGTGCAAAGAAAAACGGTGCAAGTCCTTTAGTCTTTTTTGGAGATAAATCCGTTCCCGAATTTTTAGGCTGGATGTCAGGTATTTTAAGATTCAGAGCATTTTTACGGTTTTATCTTATGAGGCTATTATCAGGGTGGGAAAGTGCAGGTGCCTTGCTTTTAGCTCTTCTTTCTGCAAACAGGGACTTTTTGGCTCTTCCTGTTTCGGAAGCCTTTAAAAATGCAGGGCTTGCTCACGTTTTGGCTCTTTCCGGTATGCATGTTTCTTTGGTAAGTTTAACTGCCGTCCAGCTGGGGTCAATCTTCGGAAAAAAAAGTCTAGCGGTAAAGTTTTCTCTAATTTCGATTATACTTTTTGTTTGGTTTGCAGGAGCCGCTCCGTCTCTTAACCGAGCCCTCGGTATGATGATTTTAATTATTGTAGGAAAGTCTTTAGGTCTTAAACCTCCTATGATTTCGGTTTTATGTGCAATGCTCATTTTTCATATTGCCGTAAAACCTGATGATGCTTTAAGTCTTGGGTTTATGCTTTCTTACGGTGCCTTGGCCGGTATCCTGATTTTCGGAAGTGCCGTATCCGATATTTTGAACGGAAAAATACCTCCTAAAATATCCGGAAGTCTTTCGGCTTCAATAGGTGCTCAAACTTTTACAGCCCCTATTGTAATAAGTAAAATAGGTGTCTTAGCACCGATAGGTATAATTGCTTCTGTGGTTATAAGTCCTCTTATATCGGCCTTTTTAATTTTAGGGCTTGCAGCGGTTTTTATTTCCGTTTTATTTCCTTTTACAGGCTTTATCTTTTCTTTTTTATTGAACGGTTTTTATAATTTAATATTTTTTCTTATCCGGCTTTTTAATTTAGTACCGCCCATAAAATCTTATAGCTTGTTTGATAGTTTTGTTTTTGCGTTAGTACCTTTTGCAGCCGGTCTAATTTGTATGATGTATGCCGATAGAATCTTAAAAAAGAGGGAGAATCTTTTAAGATGAAAATTTTAGTTCGATACGCTTCAAATGAACTAAACGTAAAAAACTCCAAATTTTTAGCGGAAATTTTTCCGATAAATTCGGCCGCCGAAGCTAGGGAGCTTTTAAAAAGTCAAAAAGAAAAATATGAAGATGCCCGCCATGTAGTCCATGCCTTTGTTGCGGGCGCAAACGGAGAGGTTTTAGGCTGTTCCGATGACGGGGAGCCTTCAGGAACTGCCGGCCGGCCGGCTCTTGCAGTGCTCACGGGTTCAGGAATCACAAACATAATGCTTACAATTACACGCTGGTTCGGCGGCACCCTTTTGGGAACGGGAGGCTTGGTAAAAGCCTATTCGGATTCTGCAAAACTTGTATTAACCGAGGCTGTAACCGAAGAACTTATCAAAAAAGAGCCTTTTCAATTTGAATGTTCTTATGCCGAGTGGGAAAATTTAAAACGCTGTCTTGATGAATTTTCGGTTGAAGCACTAAAAGTAAGTTTCGGCGAACGGGTAACAGTAAAAGCTAAAATACCGACAGAGAACAAAGCCCCCTTTGAAGCCTTTATTGAAAATGCTTCAAAGGGGGGTGTAAAGTTAGTCTTTCCAGCCTACACTTAGCGCGATTGTTGAAACTGAGGCGGCTGTGCTTACTGCATCTTCAATACTTAGTGATTGGTTAGTAAGCGTAGGAGAATTAGCTTCCGCTTCGGCAAGAGTTTTTACGGATTCCGGTAAAACTTCATTTGCTTTAATGTTTTGAGCCGGAGTTACCATACCTGTATCGCTTATAATAACCGACTCGCCGATATTTACCCTTGTTTCAATTCCATTATTGTTGGCATATGACCATGACCCGCTTGTTCCGACTAAAAGCCCTTCAGAGTCGATTTCTCCCGATGTTCCTCGAACGGAAGCTGTTGCAACAGGTGTTTTTACCTTAAATTCAACCTTTTTTGTTGAAGCCGGCTTTACATCAGCTTTTACGGAACCTACATTTAAGTAGACTTCTGAAGAAACGGTTTCATTCTTTTCGGCGATTTCTTCAATTGTAAGTCTTGTCATAGGCTTAACCGTAATAACGGAGCCGTCAATTTTTAAAGTCAGTTCGGATTTAAACCCTGTCGAAATCATAATCCCCGATGTTATTTTGTTCCCTGCTTTTACAGGAACCCATTTTTCACCTTGCTTTATTTCAGCTTTTCCCTTGACTGCAACAACTTCACCGCTAATTGCCAAAAGCGGAGTTAGTATAAAGCAAACTAAACTAATAATAAGAAATACCTTTTTCATCTTTTTCTCCTCTAAAAACTTTTTGCAGGAAATATCAGACCCTTGCGGTTCTGTTCTGCAAGGAAATTTTCCATCGTATCCGCTAAAGCGGATAGCGAATCAATTTCCGAAAAAAGTTTTTTCAAGTGTGTGCTGGAAAGCACACACGTATAATAATGCGATGTTTTGTGCAAAGCACAAAACTCGGCAGATAAACAGTGAGGCAGAATTCCTGCCGAACTGTTTATCACACCTCCTAGTTATAAACATTTTAGAACGAAATGATGCCCTTTAACTTAAAAACTGCATCAAACTTACCGTTTTGTCCCACAACCATACCTAAATCAGTGTTGATAGATATATCTTGAAGTATTGTATAATCGGCAGATACATCCCACTCAAAACCGGCAAAATTACTTTTGCCCTTAGGGTGAGCTTCTGCATAAGTCATAATAGCTGCTTCCGTACTTAAAAACAAATCCTGTATCGGCTTTATACTTCCATTTAAACCTATTTTCCATAAATCCGTAGACTCAATAAAATTAACCTTTGACACATTTGAAAGCGTAAAAGATTTAAAACTATTCTTTCCTCCTGAGAAAAATTGTGTTTTTAAACCTATTTTTGAACTGTATTTTTCAAAATAGTAATCCAGCCCTCCTGATAAGAAAAAACCTATTCTCGCGTTTATTTTGTCCCGTGTTAATATGGAACTTGATATTGAAGCAAGATAGAACAGCTTATTGACTATAGGACCGTTTGCTGATATTGAAACATAATTGTTTGTTGCCTTTGGGGTTTGTGTTGCAATGAACGAGTTCAAATCAATGTCAACTGCATGGCGTAATGATTGAAAAGGAATATGAAACAAAGCTGACATATGTACAAAAGAGGGCGCAAGATTGTAAATTTTTGTTTGTTTCTTTGATATTGATGCTATATCCGCTGCATTGATAGGATTCACATAGGTGTTTAAAAGCCCTGTGTATCCTAAATTAAAATATGCTGCAAAATTAGTTTTTTTGTATGCTGCATACACACCATCAATGTTTTGATTTAAAATTACAGCGGTTATGTCGGATATATTGTACCTGCCTGCATCAATGGTCAAACTGTCATTGCCTATAGGAAACAAAAATGAGAATTTGAGCATATCCAAATTAGCGATATGATCTAAATTCAGCTCTCCATTAGGTTTTATCGGCTTTTTTAAATTAAGTAAATATGAAGCCTGAATAGCAAAGTTATAATTTCCTTCTTTATCAAGATTTTGTTTGGCCCAAAGAGACAGACTATCAAAATGAGATAAATTTGCTTTGTTTTTACCAAGGTCAATGCCGAGACCCGTTTTAAACATTCCGCCTCCTTCAAAGGCCGAAAGGTTTAACGTAATAATTAAAAACGAAAATATAAATAATTTTATTTTTTTCATCATCATCCCCCTTACTTATCCTCGCTAGGCATTATTTTTGCTAATAGGTTAATTGCTGTAAAAGGCTTAATATGTGAAGACGGAACTGTTTTATGAGGGATTATCTTCATTATTTTAAGCTGTCTAAAAGCATAATGCGGATTTTTTGTAATTCCATACCACAGCCCATGCTTTATAGAAGAATACTGCAAGGCCAAGTTAGAAAACTCATCAAACCTTATGGGCTCATCATATTTTTTGTCTTTAAACATTTTAAGTTCTTTAAATTTGTTAAAGGCCGTTTCATAGGATTCCTTATCATCGACTTTCCCGATAGATGTACCTACAAGATAACAGGCCTGCCCCATTGTTAGGGCATTTGAAGCTAAAATTTCATCCATCTTTTCTGCCGACTGAGCAAAAAGAATTGCCCCGACAGCTAAACATACAAGAATTGAAGATATTTTTTTCATACCGCCTCCCTATATTTATTACAGTTCTTTATTTATACACAAGTATATCACAAACAATAAAAAAAAACAATCAAAATAATAAAAAAATTGGAAAATTGAATCTCGTATAAATTTAGGCGGGATTTGTTAAAAAATTATGCAATAAAATTTTGACAAAACGCTAAAAACCTTGTTAACATTAAAGCCCCGTTTGGATACTCCGCATCCGAGCGGGGCTTTTTTATGCTTTCTTCTTGAAATTTTATTTTTTTTGTTGTATGGTAACTTATAAGGCGGGAGGGATTATGGCAGCAGGAAAACAGCTGATTAAAGAAAATAGTGCCTATATCGATATTTTACCGGAATGGGCACAAGAGCTTTCAAGAAAATATTGTTCAAAAACGGCAAACCTTTATTTTGTTCATGGAAATATAAGAGATTTTTTGCCCCATCAAATAACCGAATACGGGCATAATTTTTTGTTTGTAAAAATAAGAGACTATATTTCAGAAGTTTTATTTGGCAATCAAGATATAATAGTGTATTACGATAAGTCGGGAGGCATTTCTTTTTGTACTTCCGATATGGAAAAATCTTATCTTGAAACAATGCATATGACTTATCCTGATGTGCCTCCCGAAAACTTTTTGTCCCGCGACCCTGAAGAGGCCTTTTCTTATCTCGAAAGGTATTTTGTTTTAAATTTCGGCAAGAATTTGAGGATTGTTCTTATAATAGATTATGCCGAAACCATAATTCCTGCCGATGAGATCGGAAATTTGGATGAAATAGACCGATACTGCCTTGTTACCTTAAACAGATGGTCCCATGAGCCCTCTTTTACTAGGGAAGATATTTCCGTAATAATGCTTACCGAAAACCTTACAGATCTAAATCCACGCCTCACTGCCTCTCCTTCTACAATAAAGGTGCGTATTCCCTTGCCGGATGCAGCCGTAAGGGTTAATTTTTTAGAACATTTAAGACGCAACGAGGAAATTCTTTTAACGGAAAGGGGCTTAAGCTCTGAAAAAATGGGAGCTTTAACCTCCGGCTTAAACCTATTAAACCTCTATCAGCTTGTGGGAGAGTCTTATCAGGATGACAAGCCTATAAGTTTGGATTATTTGGCAACAAAAAAAAGGGAAATTATCGAAAATGAGGCCGGCGGACTTTTGGAATTTATAGATACGGATTATGACCTCTCCCTCGTTTCAGGCCATGATTTTGTAAAAAAGCGTTTTAAAATTGCGGCGAAGGCTTTAAAGGCCGCTCGGACTGACGTTCTTCCTATGGGCTATCTTATTTCCGGCCCCATCGGTACAGGAAAAACCTTTATAGTGTCAGCCTTTGCGGGCGAAATAGGTATTCCTATGGTGCGTTTACGCAATTTCCGCTCTCAATGGCAGGGGGCAACCGAATCGAATCTTGAAAAGGTTCTGAATATTTTGAGGGCTATGTCTCCTGTGGCGGTAATGATAGATGAGGCCGATGTAGTACTCGGAAACCGCACCGCGAACGATATATCCGGTACTTCGGGACGGGTTTTTGCTCAAATAGCAAATTTTATGGGAAATACCGCTTACAGAGGAAAGATAATCTGGTTTTTGATTACCTGTCGGCCCGATTTGATTCCCGTCGACTTAAAAAGACAGGGCAGGGCCGAAGAACATTTAGCCCTTTTTTATCCCGAAACCGATGCCGAAAGACTTGATCTTTTTGAAACCCTCCAAAGAAAGCTCCGCATCAAGCTTCATGATGTAAATTTAAATTCGATAATAAAAAAGATTAAATTCGATGTATCCGGTGCGGATATAGAAGCCATGCTTGTACGTGCAAAGATGAACGCAACTGTAGAAGGCAGAGCAATGATAATACAAAAGGACTTGGAAGAAACTATAGCCGACTTTATTCCGCCTTCTTATCCTTATGAGATAGAACTGCAAAACCTTGTTGCTGCAATAGAATGTACCAGCAAAGAGATGGTTCCTAAAAAGTACCAATCAATGCAGCGATCTGCTATGTCCTCTGAAATTTTCGAGATAAAGCAGCTTTTAGGAGAAAAATAATTTAACGTTTTGACACTGTTTTACACCGTATGACACCGTTTGGCTATTGACACGCTATATATAGTGTGATATTCTATATCGTGTATTCAGATACGCTATTTTTGGGAGGGAAGGGTGCCGTTCTGAGGCATCCGGTAATTTAAATATGAGATGTCCGCATTGCGGAAGCTGCGATGATAAGGTTATGGAATCAAGAACTCTGGCTCAAGGTGACTGTATACGGAGGAGACGGGAGTGTATTTCTTGCGGTTACCGCTTTACAAGTTATGAACACATTGAAGAAAAACCTTTTATGGTTATCAAAAAAGACGGCCGAAGAGAACCCTTTGACCGAAAAAAACTTGAAAAAGGTATTGAGCGCGCCCTTGAAAAGAGGCCTATCTCTTCAAATGAAATTGAAAACATCGTAAGCGAAATCGAAGATCAGGCAATTTTAAATTCAGGTCTTAACAAAGAAATAGAAACTACCGCTTTGGGCGAAATGGTTCTGTCTCATTTATATTCCGTAGATAAAGTAGCATATATCCGCTTTGCATCCGTTTATAAGCAATTCAGCAACTTGGATGAATTTGTAAACGAGGTAAAAAAAGTCAGAAAATAAATGATGTAAATAAATTGGGAGGTATTAAAAGTTATGGAGGAAAAAAGTACAAATCAAACGGTTTTTCCTGAATGGAAGTCCTTTTTAGGGACTATGGAGAAGGCAAAGCCTGAAATTTTGCGCTCGGTGGTAAAACGTTCAGGAGAAATTGAGGCTTATAACCGCAAAAAAATAGAAAAAGCTATCAATAAGGCTATCACCGCAGTTGAAGGCTGTCCGAATGATGAAAAAGCTGCATTTTTGACCGATAAAGTTGAAGAAAAGTTAAAATCGGTTATGGCATCGCGTTATGCCCATTCAATTCCGGCAATAGAAGAGATTCAAGATGTGGTAGAGCTTGTTTTAATTGAACAGCAAGAAGCCCGTCTTGCAAAGGCCTATATCCTTTACAGGGCAAAGAGGGAGGCCGTGCGCGATGCGGAAAGCCTCATGCTGAATATAAACAGCACCATGGACGGCTATTTAAGCCAATCCGACTGGCGCGTAAAAGAAAATGCCAATGTAAACTTTTCTTTAGGCGGCCTTATTCTTCATAACTCCGGTACTATTACGGCAAACTATTGGCTTAAAAATATTTATACACCGGCTATTGCCGAAGCCCATATAACGGCAGCCTTTCATATTCATGACCTTTCAATGTTTTCAGGTTATTGTGCAGGCTGGTCCCTTAGACAGCTTATTCACGAAGGTTTGGGCGGAGTTCCTGATAAGATTACTTCAAAGCCTCCCAAGCATTTATCGACTCTTATTCAGCAGATAGTCAACTTTTTAGGCATTATGCAGAACGAGTGGGCGGGAGCTCAAGCCTTCAGCTCTTTTGATACATATTTGGCTCCCTTTGTAAAAAAGGATAAGATGAGTGAAGCCAATGTAAAACAGTGCCTTCAAAGCTTCGTTTACGGAGTAAATACTCCCAGCCGATGGGGTTCTCAGGCTCCCTTTACAAATATAACCTTGGACTGGGTATGCCCGCCCGACCTTGCAAACCAAAAGGCTGTTGTCGGGGGCGAAGCACAGGATTTTACATACGGCGACTGCCAAAAAGAAATGGATATGATAAATAAACTCTTTATTGAACTTATGCTTGAAGGAGATGCCGCAGGACGAGGTTTCCAATATCCAATTCCCACTTACAATATAACCTCCGATTTTGACTGGTCAAGTCCGAATGCAAAACTTCTTTTTGAGATGACAGCCCGATACGGTACGCCTTATTTTCAAAACTTTATAAATTCCGACCTAAATCCCGGGGATGTGCGCTCCATGTGTTGCCGTCTTCAACTAGATAAAAGGGAATTGCGTAAAAGGGGAGGCGGTCTTTTCGGCTCTGATGAGTTTACGGGCTCCATAGGGGTAGTTACGATAAACATGCCTCAAATCGGCTACCTATCAAAAACCGAAAAGGACTACTTTGATCGCTTGGACTATCTTATGGACATAGCAAAGCAAAGTCTTGAGATGAAGAGGAAGGTAATCGAAAAACTCTTGGAAGGCGGTCTTTTTCCGTATACAAAAAGGTATTTACATCATTTAAATAATCACTTTTCGACTATAGGAATTTGCGGCATGAACGAGTCCTGCCTAAACTTTTTAGGAGAGGATATTGTAAGCCCTAGGGGAAAGGCCTTTGCAGAAAAGGTCTTAACCTATATGAGAAACCGTCTTGCCGACTTCCAAGAAGAAACCGGCAGCTTATTCAATCTTGAAGCAACTCCGGCTGAAAGTACTTCTTACAGACTGGCTCGCCACGATAAAAATCAGTTCCCCGATATAATAAGTTCGGGAGATGCCGAGCCCTATTACACCAACTCAAGCCAGCTTCCCGTTGCCTATACTACCGATGTTTTTGAAGCCTTGGATCATCAAGAAAGTTTACAGCGTAAGTATACGGGAGGCACGGTTTTTCACATATTCTTGGGCGAGGCTATCAAGGATTGGGAATCTTGTAGGGATTTGGTAAAGGCTGTTGCAAACAATTACCGTATTCCCTATTTTTCAATTTCGCCGACATTTTCGATATGTCCTGTTCACGGCTATCTTGAGGGCGAGCATTTTGAGTGCCCTTATTGTAAGCGTGAAAAACAGGCAAAACTTGAACTAAAACTGGCCGAGCTTGAAAAAGAAAGGGCCGAGGTCTTGAGTGTTTCTTCTAAAATTTAATGTTTTTAGAAAGAATGTTAAAAAAATAAATTCTTCATGGAGGAAAAAATGAAGCAAAAAAAGGTTGATCCTTCAAAGATGTTAGGAGTTTTACGCACGGTGATAATACTTGTCGTAATTGCTCTTATAGCTTTTTCGGGAATAAAGGTTATTCCTACAACGGATAACGGAATTGTCACCCGTTTCGGTAAATATACAAAGACCCTTTCACCGGGACTTAACTTTGTAATTCCATTTGTAGATCAGGTTTATAAGGTTCCGGTTAAGACCGTTCAAAAAGAAGAATTCGGCTTCCGAACTGCAAGATCGAGTGAAAGAAGCGAGTACCAAAATTCCATTTTAAGTGAATCTTCAATGCTCACAGGAGACCTGAACATCATAAATGTTGAATGGGTTATTCAGTATAAAATAGTGGATCCTAAGGCTTGGCTTTTTAATGTTGAAGAAGATCAAAGAAATAAAACCGTCAGAGATATTTCAAAATCCGTTGTCAACAGCCTGGTAGGCGACAGGGCTATAATGGACATAATCAGCTTGGATCGTGACAGCATTGCAGTTTTAGCGCAAGAAAAAATGAACGAAAAATATAAGCAGATCGGCATTGGAATTTCCGTTTCATCGGTGCAATTACAAAATATTGTTCCGCCTCATGAAGTTCAAGCTGCCTTTGAGGACGTCAATATAGCGATTCAAGATATGAACAGGCTCATAAACGAGGGAAAGGAAGCCTACAATAAAGAGATTCCTAAGGCAAAGGGTGAGGCTCAAAAAATGATTGAAGAAGCTAGAGGCTATGCTTCCGAAAGAATAAACAAGGCAAACGGAGATGTTGCCCGTTTTAACGCCGTTTATTCGGAATATGTAAAGGCTCCCGATATTACGAGGAGAAGACTCTACCTTGAAACTCTTGATTCTATTTTTAAAAATAATGAAAATATTACTCTAATAGACAAAAACTTAAAAAACTTTTTACCTTTAAAAGAATTAAATAAGGGAGGCAACTGATTTTATGGAAAACTATGAAAATACCGAAAACGGAAACAATGAAGATGTAAAATTTGAACAGCCTTCGTCAAAAAATAAGATAAAACCGGAAAAAACACAAAAGACAAAAAAAGTTTCGGCTGGTTTTTCTTTGTAGTTATACTTGTCGTTTTGTTTTTTTTCTTAAAACCTTTTTATATTTTAAATGAGGGCAATGTCGCTATCATAACAAAGTTCGGAGCTGTAGTAAAAACCGAAAAAGAAGCAGGTCTTCATTTTAAGATGCCCTTGATTCATACCGTAAACAAATATACTTCAAAACTTCTGCGTCTGGACGGCGATCCCCAAAAGATTCTTACCCTAGAAAAACAGTATCTTAAAGTAGATACCACCAGCCGATGGCGTATAGTTGACGTAAAAAAGTTTTATGAATCCCTAACAACCTATGATAGCGCTTATTCCCGTCTTTCGGATATTGTAGATTCGTCGGTTAGAGATATTATTTCGGTAAACAGTCTTGCCGATGTTGTACGAAGCTCAAATATTATAAATGAAAGTAAAACTACTGAAGAGTTTAACCTTGAGAATGCAGAAGTTGACCTCGGTTCCTTAAAAACGGAAAAAGTAAACTTTCCTGTGATAAAAAAGGGCAGGGAAACTCTGGCTGATGAAATTCTGGCAAAGGCCAATAGCCAGTTGGGAGAATTCGGCTTGGAGGTGGTTGACATAATTTTTAAAGGAATTAAGTATTCGGATGAGCTTGAAAATTCCGTATTCAGCCGCATGATAAAAGAAAGAAATCAGATTGCCGGAACATTTAGGTCTACAGGCGACGGTGAAAAGCTTAAAATACTCGGAGAATTGGAAAACGAAAAGCGGACTATTTTATCGCAGGCCTATGCCGAGGCCGAAAGAATAAAAGGCGATGCGGATGCAAGGGCAGTTGCAATCTATGCCGAAAGCTACGGCAAGTCCCCTGAATTTTACAGTTTTTGGAAGAGCATGGAGATTTATAGAAATTCCTTGCCTGAGACCGAAAAAATACTTTCAACGGATATGGAATACTTTCAATACCTATATAAGCATTAACCTTAAAAAAAGTTTTTCCGATATTGTATAGGAGGAGTGATAAACAGTTCGGCAGGAATTCTGCCTTGCTGTTTATCTACCGAGTTTTGTGCTTAGCACAAAACATCGTTTTTATGGGAGGTAGAAATTTTGAGAAGAAGCGGAACTATAGGACGGATAATTGTTCTTTTAATATTGATTATTTTACTTGTTTTCGGAGGCTTATTGTGGTTTGATTACTTAGGCCTAATAAGCTCAAGGAGCTTGTTTTCTCCTATTTACTCCCTTTTCGGCTTAAAAACTGCTGAGGGCATTGCTCCGGTAGATGATGATGATATGGCCAACTTGGAAAATGACCGCTATGAAAAGCGTTTGCTGGCTCTTGAAGTGCGTTCCCAAGAATTGGATAAGCGTGAAGAAGATGTTCAAACACAGGAAAATGAAAATAAGCAGATTGCAGAAGAGCTTGATGACCGGCGTAATGCTATAGAAGAAAAAGAAAAGAACTTTAATCTTTTGATGGTGGAAAGGGATGCACGTGAGGCGAACATAATCCAAATCGCAAGATATATCAACGGTATGCCCCCTGAAAAAGCCGTTTCAAATCTTATAGCTATGGATGATCAGGATATAATTGATGTGCTGAGGGCTGTAGAAAAAATAGCTGAAGAAGAAGGTAAAAACTCTTCGGTTGCCTATTGGTTTTCTTTGATGCCTGCTTCCAGGGCTGCGGAGATTCAGCGTAAAATGGCAAATAAACCCGTAACATTCCCGTAATCGGAAATTTAAGTTTTAAAGTTAAAAAATGTTTTTTCCGACGATTTCGTTTGCCCTATTTTTTCTCTCAGTCTTTTTTTTGTATTGGTATATTTTTAGGCAAGAAAAAGAACGGAAGATCCTTTTGACCGTAGCTTCTTATTTTTTCTATGCAATGTGGAATTGGCGTTTTTGTATTCTGCTTTTTGTTTTTACCCTTATAAATTATTTTTACGGCTTTCTTCTCGATAAAGAAAAAAATTATGCTCCCAGAAAGGCTATTCTTATTATTATCTGTATTATTGATATTTTATATCTGGGATTTTTTAAATACTTTTATAGTTTGCTCTCCTATTTAAACCAATTTTTTCCCGATATGTTTGTTAATTCTACTTTTTTAGCTCTGCGCTCTTGGTCTCTTTTGGTTCCTGTAGGGATTTCTTATTATACATTCCGGTGCATGAGTTATATCTTTGATATTTATCTTTGTAAGATGAGGCATGTAAAATCTTTTTGGGATATTTTACTTTATGTTTCGTTTTTTCCTCAACTATCTTCAGGCCCGATTGTTCAGGCTGAGTATTTTTTTAAAGATTTACCTAGGGCTCTCAACTGTGATAATGAAAAAGGAGCAAAACCTATAGCCTTTGATCGTGCAATGGTGTTTTTAATTTCAGGCTTGTATAAAAAAATGATAATTTCAAATTTTTTGACCATACTCGTTACCGATAAAATTTTTGCAAATCCTTCATTTTATAATACATGGGAGCTTATTTTCGGGGTACTGTGTTATACGATAATTATCTACGCAGATTTTTCGGGATATAGCGACATGGCAATAGGTATAGGCCTTCTTTTAGGTTTTAATACGCCAGTTAATTTTAACCGTCCTTATCTTTCAAAGTCAATATCAGAGTTTTGGAGAAGGTGGCATATAAGTTTTTCTTCTTGGCTTAGAGACTATCTTTATTTCGGCTTAGGCGGATCCCGATTTGGATTTGGACGTGCGCTTTTTGCTCTTTTTTTTACAATGCTCATTGCAGGTATCTGGCATGGAGCATCTTGGACATTTTTAATATGGGGAGCTATGCAGGGAGCGATGCTTTGTATCGAAAAGATTTTTTCAGAAATAAAAGAACGTAATGCTATAGGAAAAGAAATTTTAGATGAAGAAAAAGACACAAAAAAAACTTTTGATTTTTTAAGAATTATACCGGTCTTTATATTTGTAAACATCAGCTGGCTTGTATTTTTTTCGCCTTCATTGTCGGAGTTGGGTTTATATTTAAGGTCTCTTGCCAACGTCTCAAAACCTTTCCAAGTTATACGCCCATTTATTCTAATAATATTTTTTGCAGGTCTTTTTTTGCAGCTTCCTTCGGAAAGTTTAAGAAAAAAAACTTTTACAATATATAGCCGTCTTCCGATGATTATTAAGGCCGTTATCACCGTAAGTTTTTTAGCTGCTCTTTATGCGGTTTCAACTTCGGGTATACCCCCGTTTATTTATTTTTCATTTTAGGTAAAATTGATATATGAAACTAAAAGATACAATGATAAAGAAAATAAATGATGTCTTTTCTTTTAAAATAAAATCTAAAGATAAAACTCTTTTTTATTCTGCCAACAAAAGCCTTTTGTTTTTTTACTTTCTATTTTTTTATTTATGCTGCTTTTAGGAAAATCCTTAGACGGGGTTTCTTCCAAAATAAAAAATCCTTATGCGGCCGGCGTAATCAATGCTGCCGTTAAACCTGTTTCAAAGCTGTCTCAAAAACTTAAACTTGATAATCTGATTCCATCTGCAAGAATTCTTTTTTTACGCTATGCAGGGCTTGAAGGTTTGAGTGATTGGGATTCTTTTTATTATCTTGAAAATACGGGCGAGTCTATAGACAGTCATATAGATGAAAAATCTTCGATCGATAAGTTTACAAATGATTTGGAAAGAACAATAGAGAGTTTGCCTCATACAGATTTACACTCGGAAGACACTGCCGCCGCCAGAAAAATGGTAGATGAGCTTGAGGCAAAACTTGAAAATATAAATACGGTTTTGGATAGGTTAAAAGACATTGAACAGGCTAGGATTGCAGAACTTGAAAAAATAAGACTCACGCAAAAAATGTTGGAATTAAAAAAACAAGATGTATCTGATACTGCCGCTGACGAAGAAGGTGCGAATGCAGAGCAAGCTGATGAGCCTAAAAAGGTTTATACCTATAATGCAGAAAAACCCTTGCGTATTTTAATGATAGGCGATTCTCAGATGCAGAGCATAGCCTCCGGTTTTTTAAGGCTTACAGGTCAAAACTCTTCCATAAGTGTAAAAGAAATTTCCGTTCACTCTTCAGGTTTTATAAGAAGCGATTATTATAACTGGCCTAAAAAACTTAAGCAAGTGTTTGAAGAAAGTAAAAATGAACCCTATGATATTGCCGTTATTTTTTTGGGAATGAATGATTATCAGAATTTTTATGCAGATAATGGAAAAGTTCTTGTAAAGGAAACGGAAAACTGGGAGTCGGCTTATAAAGATAAGATAAAAACTCATTTGAATATTTTACTTGAGAATACAAAAAAAGTTTACTGGCTGGGTATGCCGACTGTCCGGAATAAAATATATAATGCTCAATTACTTTATATTGAAGACTTACATAAAAAAATAGCATCGGAATATTCGGAAATCATTCTTAAAAAATTTTCTCTCAGTAGTGTAGCTCCGGGAGACGGAGTTCCTTACAGCGATACCGTTAAAACCTCTGACGGCAAAGAAATAAGGCTTATGAAAGATGACGGAAATCACTACACTATTTCCGGCGGAGAATATATTATGAAGCCGTTTTTAGAGCTCCTTTATAGGGACTGGGATGTAGAGCCGTGTAAATGAGCTTATAAAACGGTGCATAAAAGACTCTAGGCAAATCTTTTTACAAGGCCGTTTTTAATTTTTTACCCAGCGCACTTTTTTTATAACTTCATTTACCGAAACAAGGTTGCTTCCGTGATAAACTATTTCAATATCTATTTTTTCTCCAACTAAAATTTTATTGTTGGCGGAAACAAGAAATTTCCATGAAGGGGTTTTCCCTGTCTCTGCTGCTTTTTTGGCTATTTCATCCGGTAAATTGATAAACTGTCTTGATGAAGGTTTTCCGGATTGATTGATTGTCAAATAGCCGTCATTTACCTTTATTTGAAGTAAAATGGTTATTCCGCTTGAAAGTAAGGCAATTCCCCTTCCGCCTCTCATAATTTCAACCCTCTCAATGCCTTCTTCGCCTTGCCATGAGCCCGAAAGGATATCGATATTTTTTACTTCTCCTACTTCCTCATTATTATTATCATTACTGGTTATGTCTTCGGAATTGTATGCTTCCGATAAATTTACGGATTTATCAAAAATATCCGATACGAGGACTCGCGAGTCCAATAAGATTAAATTAACGCTTTGATAAATTTTCGATATACGCCTTGTTATATCATCTGAAGCATTTTTTAGCATAAGTTCAAGCTGTATACCGTTTTCCAAGCCCGTCACCTTCCCTGCAAAAACATAATCAAAACGCTGCCGTGCATCTGTTTCACTTACCGGAGTAGAGCGCATATCTATAATATCATATTTTTTTAATTCTTTTACAAAGTTAAAAATAGCATTGCTTATTGTTACGGTTGTTTGTTCAGTTATATTTTTTGATTCAAGTTTAAAAACACCAACGGTGGGACTCGCATCTAAGTTTGTACTGATAATAGATACAAAAATTAGGGGAAAAAATCTTGAAAATATATATAACTTTTTTACTTTCATTATTTACTCCTTATTTTTAGTTCCCTTTGCATATCCTTTTTAATATCTCTTTCTTTTATGTCTGCACGTTTATCAAAGGTCTTTTTCCCCTTACAAACACCTAAGAGTACCTTAACGATACCGTTTTTAAAATAGAATTCCAAGGGGATTAGGGTATAGCCTTTTTCTTCAACTTTGCGCTTTAACCGTTTTATTTCTTCTTTTTTTAAAAGAAGTTTTTTTAGGCCTCTCAGGATTATGATTAAAAATTGAAGAATAAACATATTCCGAAATATGAAAATTTTTTACCCATACTTCGTTATCTTTAATTTCGGCAAAGGCATCGGGAAAAGATATTTTGCCTTCCCTCACGGATTTTACCTCTGTCCCTTTAAGAACAAGACCGCATTCTATCTTTTCTTCAACAGTATAATTAAAAAAGGCTTTTTTATTTCTTGCTATAATTTTTATAGGTGTTTTCTCCATAAATATACATTATATTCATAGATTAAATACTTGTCAACGATGTCAGAAAATGATATTATTCAGCGAGGATTAATGATGACTGCGAAATATCGGAATTTTTCATATACGGCAAAGAGGGAATACCGTAACAAGGTTTTGTTTATTATTTTTTTGGTAGTTTTTGTTTTTTTGTATACACTCTTTTTACATCTTATTTGTTAAAAACTTATAGGCTAAAAACAGACGCAATGTATCCTGCAATTTCATCAGGTGATATGATTTTAGGAACGCCTATTTACAATCCTTCTTTTTCTGCAAAAAGAGGAGATTTGGTTCTTATAAAAGACTCTGCTTCGGAAAAGTCTCCCTTTTTTAAAAGATCGGTAAACGCAGTTGTGGGATTTTTTACATTCCAGCTGTTTCAACCTTTTGATCTGCAAAACTCTGATTTTTACTCCATTAGAAGGATTATAGGTTTACCCGGAGATACCGTATACATGGAAAATTTTGTTTTACACATAAAGACAAAGGATTCCGAGCATTTTTTAACTGAATTTGAGTTAGCCCAAAAAAATTATGATATTGAGATTAAGGACCTTCCTCGTCACTGGGATTCTTCTCTGCCTTTTTCGGGCTCATATCCTAAAACACTTTTAAAAGAAGATGAATATTTTGTATTATGTGATAATAGAATATTCACTGATGATTCTCGTCTTTGGGGCGCTATATCAGCCGATAAAAAAATAAGCGGTAAGATTATTTTAAAATATTGGCCGCTAAAAGAATTTAAGTCCTATTGATGCGAAAAGCCGGTCTTTATATCCATGTTCCTTTTTGTCTCCAAAAATGCAGTTATTGCGATTTTTTCTCAGTTCGGACAGCTCAATTTAAAGATATTTTATCAGGCTGTTTAAGTCCGTTTGTTTTAAGATTGGCCGAAGACATAAAAATTCAAGCCGATAAACACTGCATAGCCGAATGGGACACTGTTTACATAGGCGGAGGTACCCCATCGCTTTTATCCCCTGACGATATTTATTACCTTTCATCACAAATACTTAATGGTCAAAAAAATCCCCCTAAAGAATTTACTGTCGAAATTAATCCGGAAGACTTAACTAAAGAATTTTTATCTGCCGCAGTTCAAGGCGGAATTAACAGATTTTCGGTAGGGATTCAATCTTTATCGGATGAGGTTTTAATGGCCTGTAAGAGGAGGGGAGATAGAAAAATGAGTCTTTCGGCCATTGAGCTTTTACGCAGTCAAAAAGGTTTAATCCTTTCCTGTGATCTAATCGCGGGCCTAAATAAACAGACTTTAGGTATTTTAAAGGATGATATTCAAACTTTATTAAATTTTAAGCCAGAGCATTTTTCTCTATATGCCCTATGTTCAAACACAAAATTATCAGCAGAAAAAGATGATGAAATAGCCGAGTTATGGAGTTATGGTAAGGACATCTTGGAGAAAAATAGCTACAATAAGTATGAGGTGTCTAATTTTTCATACAAAAATTCATACAAAAGCATACATAATGAGAAATATTGGAAGCTTAAAGATTATATAGGAGTCGGTCCAGGAGCATTCGGTTCTCTTTTTTTTGAAAAAAAAGCTCTTCATACAGTGCCTGCACATGCATATGCGTTACGATTTTCCGTCATTAAAAACATAAACAAATGGATGGCCCTAAAAAATAGGGAGGATGTTTATGATTATGAAACTATAAGCGAAAAAGAATTTATTGAAGAATCATTTATGATGGGATTAAGGCTGACTGAGGGTATGGATAGAGTTTTTTTTAAATCAAGATTCGGAAAAGATATTACATCATTTGCAAAAAAAACAATTCAAAAATGGATGGATAAGGGCGATGCTGTTTTAACGGAAAAAAGTTTTTTTTTAACTGAAAAAGGCTTTCTTTATCTAAATTTATTTTTGCAGGAACTATTTCAAGAAATTGATACGTTATTTTAAAATTTATTTCGCTTGATTTTGGTCATTATTTTGATCCCATATATAACAAAATTCTTTATCTATGGTTTTGAATACTTCAATTATAGTAGGGTCAAAATAGGCACCGGCTCCATTTATAATATGTTCAACAGTAGCGTCATGCGGCATTTCTTCTTTATACGACCTTTTCATTCGAAGAGCATCATATACATCAGCTATGGCTACTATACGTGCTGATAGAGGTATCATCTCGCCTGCAAGTTTGTAAGGATAGCCTTGACCATCCCAGCGTTCATGATGGCTTAATGTAATTTCCTTTGCCATAGG
This sequence comes from Treponema putidum, assembly GCF_000755145.1. Lineage (GTDB taxonomy): Bacteria > Spirochaetota > Spirochaetia > Treponematales > Treponemataceae > Treponema_B > Treponema_B putidum. The sequence goes on along the minus strand of NZ_CP009228.1, from coordinate 2,468,172 downwards.
AATAGGATAGTTTGCAAGAATTAGAGTCCCGTTAATGGTATGTTCTCGCATAATTGACCATTCCACATCGTTAAGAGAACCTTTTTTTTGCAAAATATAATCGGGCGTTCCGATTTTTCCTATGTCATGGATAGAGGCAAGAGATGAAATATTATCTATAAAATCTGCGTCTATTTGAGGGAACAAATTCTCCTTAAACAGAGCTTCAGCCAGAGCTTTTGAGTAATAATTAAGTCTTTCATTATGAAAACCCGTATCATTATCCTTTAGCTTTGAGGCATTTAATAGACTTTCCATCATACCCTTATACTGACTTAAATAAGAATTGCTTATGTCTTCAAACATAACCCAATAACCGTTGAGTTCATTGTTGTCAAATAATGGAAATATATTTGTTTTTGTATACATTGTTTTTCGGTAGCGTGTTTTGTGTTTTAAAACTCCTGACCATGAATAGCCTCTTTTAGGACTTCTTAATTTTGCTAAAAGGTCATCGAGGGTAAATTTTTCAAGAGTACTGCCGAATATATTAAAAAACGGTTTTTGCTCGATATTATGATAACCGTCGAAAAGATGTTTTACTGCATCACTTATGTATAGTATAAAAAAATTTTTATCTAACAGCATAGAACAGACTGTCGGCGTTGCAAGTAAGTCAACTGCTGTTTTTAAAGTTTCAGTTTTTATTTCTTTATTGTTAAGGTCTATAGGATGAAGCAAGCCGTCCGGATCGCTGTCTTTTTGATAAATATCATCACATAGCTCCTCTAAATTATCTTCTACCTCATCAAGCATTTCCAAATCATCAAGGGTAAGCACGTCTTTTTCATTAAGACCGATTTCAGGCTTATTACGATTTTTTTTCTTTTTACTTTTTTTCATAGGTTTAATTCCTTTTATTTCAACAGCTTAAATATTCTGCATCGCTCTTTCTTATGTATATAGGGCCTTCGTGATCTTCAACTTTTAAACAATTTTGGTCTGCTATAAAACAATCAAACAATAGTTTAGAAGAGTTCTCAACGGCTGCTTCTATAAATGTAAAATTATCAGGGTTAATAGATAAAGATATATCTTTTTTAAATTTTGCGGTTCCAAAACCGCAAATAATAGTTTTTTTATTTTTGTCAATTAACTTAAGTGCCTCTTCCGCCCTTATATCAAGGGCTTTCGAGATGGCCTTTTTGTTTTCAAATGCTTGAGCATAAAAACAGTCTCTTTTTGCATCAATGATGGATAAAAATTGGGCTGTATCGCCGTATTTATAGCATAGAGCTTCCAAAATAGGAACACAAAAAAACTGAGCATTGGTTTTTAGCTGAATCGCTTTTGCAGTGGAGTAGGCGAGTCTTAGACCTGTAAAGCCTCCCGGTCCTTGAGGGCATATTAAGACATCGGTTTCTTTTACGTCAAATCCTGCCTGTTTTACGGCAGCTTCTATTGCAGGAATAAGGATAGCAGAATGTCTGGCTTTAGCCGGTGTAAAAACAGAGGTAAATGTACCGGCATTTCCTTGCGCCGTTATTGCAATAGAGGAAAAACTTGTATCAATGCAAAGTATGTTCATAAAGCCTCACAAAACTCTTTGTTATTGATGATAATTTTTCTGGAATTATCTTCATTTACTGCTATTTTAATATGAATAGTATTTGCAGGTAAAGCCTGCTTTACTTTTTCACCCCATTCTATAACACAAACTCCTTCACCATATAACATTTCTTCGGCACCTAAGTCTAAAAAATCTTCAACTCCTTCAAGCCTATATACATCCATATGATATAGATGCAGACGGCCTGAGTATTCGGATATTAGGGTAAAAGTAGGGCTTGTAATATCTTCTTCAATATCCAAGCCTTGTGCTATCCCCTTTGTTAAATAAGTTTTGCCGGCCGCTAAAGAACCGTCAAGAGTTATTACATCTCCTTGTTTTAATTTTTTTCCTATTTTTTTTCCTAAACTGATAGTATCTTCTTCGGTCTTTACTATAAATTCCATATTACGGTAATTTCCTTGTTTCAATTAAACGGCGTACACAAGCTTTTAATTCCATTATTATCTGTAAGATAGGATAGTCTATCTTATCTATCATTCGTACTTGTATTTCCGTTTCACCGGTAGGTTTATGTTCTACAAAAAATTCAACTTTACCTGTTTGTTCTTTGCCCAATATTGCATATATTGCCGTTCCGACATATTTTTGGCGGTAATATATGTGAGTATCTTCTTTTTCGATATTTTTTATTTCAGAAACAATCATTTTTTATTCTCCGGTTATGCTTTTATTGATAATAATCCATTTCCCAACTTTTTTACAAGCGGTGCCAATTCATATTCTGCAATATCAGAAATTTCTACCGTATCGGTATCTTCAATTGCATGAATAATAGAATCCAAATGAGAAGCAATCTCTTTTTGATATTCGCCTAAGGTCATATCTCCAAAAAGAAAATCCTCATTGATATCGGTTATATCAAACAATTTTGCCGTACTGTAAAGTTTTGTCAAATTAAGCGAAAACTCTTCGATTATTTTAATGACTTCAACATCATTACCCGTTTGAAGTTTTATGGGGATATTTTCAATTTCATCGGAATTTTTTATAAATATCTGCCCAAGTTCTTTTAAAAGTTCTTTTATTTCATTTCCGCTTGTTGTAAAAAGTTCAATACGTATATCCTCTTGAATAGTTTTTTTAAAAAGCTCATCAAGCTCATTCAAGGTCAATTCTTTGCCGTTTGCACATACTTGCGTTATTGTGTTTTGTTTTTGCCTGCACGCTTCTTCTATATTTCCAAGAACATCGCCTATTGTGATTTCATTTTCCGGTTTTAATTCAATTTCTTGTCCGTTTAATTTGATATTCATTTATTAGTCCTTATTACTTTTTTTAAGAGAATCCGTAAAATTCTGCATTGTTTGAGATTGTTTTTGTAAACTTTTTAATGTTCCATCCATTATGCCGTATTTCTTTTTAAGGGCTGCTTCTTTTTCGGCCAGTTTTTTATCATAGTTTTCTATTCTTTTTTGTGAAGCATCCATTTTTAATTTTAAAGCATCGGTTTTTACTCCTAAAATACCGCCTCGTTGAGTATATGGGTTAATATATTCGTACATCGCATGGGCTAAGCCTGAATCGATTAAAATATCTCCGTCAGAATCAAAACCGAAAAAAAGCCTTACCTCTTCCATATTATTTTTTAAGGCCTCATCAAGTTTTTTTTCGTCGATTTCCAAATAACCTCTCAGGCGTGACATGTCTATGCCGCCCGAAGAATCCGATTTTGTAGAAATTCCCAGTTGAGCTAACATAAATATTGTTGAATCTTCGGATGCCTTATACGGAGTGTTTATTGTTTGCCTTAAATTGGATTTAAAACTCATCAATGTTGTGTCTCCATACATTATTCCCAACTTTTTTTGTGCATCTTCCACTTCAGCTTCGGAAAGATAGGTCAGTTCTTCGATGATTTCGGGCTTATTTTGTGTTAAAATATTTATTTGAGCAAAAACGCGGTTATATTTTGCTACAAGCTCAATAATGGCATTTTTGACGGCATCTACATCCGGTTTTATGGTAAGTTTCTCCTGTTTTTCTGAAGCTTCATGGGCATGAAGCGTTACACCGGGGATTAAATCGTCGATATCGTTTTTATCTCTTTTAATTTGAATGCCTTCAAAGTTGATTATCGCATCTTGTGCCGTCGAAACAGGGTTTACCGGTACATAGTCTCCGGCCGCCTTAGGATCAAATATTTTAATATTTTCGATAAAAACGGCTTTTTCGGTATTATTATTGTTTATTGCAAGGGCTTTTACATCCCCGTATTCAGCCAAAGGAATCGTGATTGTCTGTGTTTCGGCATTTTCCGAAAGAGGGGGCAGGGGAATAAGCACTCCTCGTGTTGATTCTAAGGCTAAAACATTCATATCAATCTTCGGTTCCGGCTTATTTTTAGGTTCCGTTTCCATTTTTTCAAGACCGGCGTTTGAAGGTTCATTTTGCACCACAATTCCCCTGTATGATATTGAGCCTATTTGTTCATAAATTTTTTCGCTCACCTCTTCTTTCTGTATAGAAGTTTTTTCCGGTTCCTTAACTGAAACGGTAAGTTCCATGACATATTGTCCCTTGGCTCTTACAGCTTCGGAAAAATCTATTTTTTGAGAGGATTCGGGTTTTGCCTCAATTGAAGAAACTGAAGTCTTTATGGCTGATGTGTCGTTTTTTTTGATAAGTCCCATCTCAAGGGCGAGTCCAAGGGCATCATCGGCAAATTCCAGCCTGTTTTTTTCACCTGTTATATTCGATGAAAATAAAATGGATTTTGTATCCGGCGTTATTTTTATTTCACTTATGTTTAAAATTTCTTTTGCTCTGGAGTTTACAAGGTCTATAAAACCTTTATATTTGCCTCCCTTCCAGTTTATTGAAATACTTTTTTCGCCTACTTTAAATGTGTATTTGCCATTTTTTATTTCAAAATCTTTATTTATTTCTTTGGTTAAAAATTTATCGGCTTCTGCAGTTTGAACAACATTAAGTTTTACATTTTGATCTTTTGCGCCTCGAGAGGCTGTCGCCGTAAATGATCTTTCATTAGAGGATTCGGCTATTTTTTCTACAAAGGGATTATTAAAAGAATATAGGTCCCTTGCCGCATTTCTTACTTCAAGGGAAAATTTATTAACCTGACGCCATGAATCATCCTGCAATTTTAGGCGCTCAAGGTTTTCGGCTTCCCTGTCGCGAGGAACTCTTTCCTTTTTCATTAAAGCTTCAACCAGCTTTTCGTATGTACTGTTGACTCCCGGTATACTTAAATCGGACATCTAAACCCCTATTTTTTTAATTCATAAAAACGGGAAAATCTCCAATTATATGGTTTCGTCAAATAAAAGGCCGACTGTTTCGCGTATCCTTGCTTGCAATCTCTGTATTTCTTCTGATGGAATTTCCCTTATTACTTTGTCGGTATTTGTATCTATTACCTTAACAACAATACGGTTTGTATCTTTGTTTACTTTAAACTGCAACTTTCTGCCGCACATATCGCATAGCTTTTGGATCTGTGCAGCCGCTTTTGAGATTTCATTAGGGTCAGCAAGCACTTTTTGATTTTCAGCTTGTTCAGCAGCTTCTTTTTCCACTATTACATCGGATGCAGCTCTCATTGAGCTGTTAACCATGGTGTCTCTTGTTTGTAATGCTGCTTGGTGCCCTATGCCGTGTATTTCTATACTCATAAAAACCTCCTTGGCTTAAAATAGACATCGTCCATGACATCTAAATATAGTTATAACGTTTAAGCATCAACTCTTAGCAGTAAAAGAAAGGAAGAAGAAGGGCGCATCTTCTTTCTTCCTAAAAATTCTAAAGGCTTTCAATTTTAAGAGATGACATCCGGTTATCTCTTTTATCATCGGCCTTTACAAGATCTGCTTTGTTATTGAAGAAGCCTAACAACAGCCTGAGGCTGTGTATTTGCCTGTGCCAACATAGCAGTTCCTGACTGGATCAAGATTTGGTTCTTTGTATAGTCTACAATTTCTTTAGCCATATCTGCATCCCGGATTCTTGATTCGGCAGCCTGCATATTTTCGGCAGCAATTGCTATACCGTTATATGCCATTTCAAACCTGTTTTGATATGCACCAAGGTCTGCACGCTGCTTGTTAATCTGCTTAAGAGCATTATCAAGGGTTCCCAATGCCATGTTTGCACCGTCTACTGAAGACATTGAAATCATCCTGTCTTCTCCGCCTTGTTGAGCTCCAATAATACCGAGTGCTGTGGCTGTCATTGTACCTATGTAAATACTCTCTCTTTGATCCATATTTGCACCGACATGGAGTTGCATGGGACCAGATACTGAATCTTGCGAAAAGCGTCCGGTAAGGATATTCATTCCGTTAAATTGAGCATGACTTGCGATTCGATCTACTTCATCAACTAGCTGTGATACTTCAACTTGAATCTGCATCCTGTCTTCTGCGGAGTAAATGCCGTTAGAGGCTTGTATAGCCAACTCTCTTAATCTCTGAACTATATCTGTAGTTTCACCCAAATAACCTTCCGTTGCTTGAATAAAAGAAACACCGTTTTGAATATTTTGTCCGGCTTGGTTTAAACCTCTGATCTGACTTCGCATCTTTTCGGATACTGCCAAACCTGAAGCATCATCACCTGCACGGTTGATTCTTTCCGCACTGGAAAGTTTTTCGATGTTTTTTGCGAGATGAAGTTCGTTGACTCCTCCCTGTCTCTGTGCAAACATTGCACTCATATTGTGATTAATTATCATATGACCCTCCCTGAAGTCCTATATTTCAGCATCCTTTGCTGAAAAATACACCTGTATTTTATAATTTTGCATAAAATTTTGCGCCTTTTATACAAATTATAAACACAGTATTATTAACAATTTTTTCAAACTGTTAATAATACTGCGATACAGGGCTTCATAAGGGTCGCCCATGACGGTTATTCTCAAATGGCCGTCTAAGGGCTTTTTTCAAAGATCATTTAAGCGTTTAGGGGAAATACCCCCGCAACGCTTAATACATTATACTCTTATAATTAAAAAAATACAAGAGTATTTTATAAATTTGTTACCTTAAAAGAGACATTACAAGCTGGCTGTTGTTATTAGCCTGAGCAAGCATTGCAATACCGGTATTTGCCAAGATCTGATTCTTGGTATATTCTACCATTTGTTTTGCCATATCTGCATCACGGATTCTTGACTCAGATGCTTGGAGATTTTCGGCGGCTATATCGATACCGACAACCGTCAGCTCCATTCTGTTCTGGTATGCGCCAAGGTCAGCTCTTTGCTTGTTGATCTTTTTAAGACCTTCATCGATTGTTCCAATGCTGGCGTTTGCAGCATCAGCTGTTTCGATTGTCATGATTTTTTCGTCACCGACATTTCGGATACCGAGAGCTGCTGCCGACATTGTTCCAACATATACGCGCATTCTCTGATCCATGTTGGCACCGATGTGGAACCACATAGAACCGGTAACGACATTTTCACCTGTTTCGCGTGCAAAGCGGCCTGTAAGCATGTTCATACCGTTGAATTGGGCTGAACTTGCAATTCGGTCTACTTCGGCAACAAGCTGAGAAACTTCAACCTGAATCTGCATTCTGTCTTCAGCAGAATAAATACCGTTTGAAGACTGAACAGCTAGCTCTCTGATTCTCTGCATGATATCAGTTGTTTCCTGTAAGAAAGCTTCGGCTACTTGGATAAAGTTAATGCCGTTTGAAGCATTTGCAGAAGCTTGGTTTAAACCTCTGATTTGGCTTCTCATCTTCTCGGAAACTGCAAGACCGGAAGCGTCATCGCCTGCACGGTTAATGCGCAAACCTGATGAAAGTTTTTCGATGTCTTTACCGATGCGTACATTGGTAACACCCTGCGTTCTCTGTGCGAACATCGCACTCATGTTGTGATTGATAATCATAGATATTCCTCCATGGAATAATGTGTTTACAAAGCATCCTTGCTTTGCTTTGAGGATAGAAAATCCTCATTATCTATTATCGGCGGGGTATTTCTAAAACTTTAAGCTTTTTTTTAAAAAAAATTAAAAAAAGCAGTTTTATTCTTCATCATCTATATCTGCAGGGTCTTTTAATATATTTGAATCAAAAAGGCGGGAAAGTTCTCTTTCGGAATACCGTTTAGATATTGAAAAATTCTCTCTTACTATTTCGATTGTTTCTTTATCAAGAATTAGCTTCTTTTCATCCCTAAGATAAATTGCAAAATCTTCAAAAACGGATAGAGGAAGCCACGGAAAGGCTATTTCAAATATGTTAAACCACTGACAATAGGGCAGTGTTGTGTCCCTATTTATAAGGATCCCTTGATCTTTTAGTTTATCTCTTTCTTCCGGTTTAAGAGTAAACATTTTTTGGTTAAGGAGCTCGCAATATTCTTGTGTAGAAAAAAGAGCTCCTACCTTTCGTATTAAATCCATTTTATATACTGAAGGTATATCGGCTAAGATGGATGCCGTAACGATATTCATTCCTTCACTTACTATTTCAAAAGGCTTTTTGTTTTCTGCAGAGGCTAGTTCCATTGTGTGCTTTATATCACCTTTTTCTAAAAGCGGGTATAAAATTTCTTCATTATTCAAAACTTTTCTCCTATGATTTATTATCGGGATATTCTATCACATTGTCTTAAAAAAAGACAATGCAGCAGTTTTACATTTGACTTTTAAAAGCTTCAACAAATTTGGGAATTAATTCATCGAATTTTCCTTCAATATATAGGCCGGATGCTTGTTTATGTCCCCCGCCGCCAAATGACGAGGCTACCTTACTTACATCAACTTTATCCAATGACCTAAAACCTACCGAACAGTGGCTTGGAGATTCTTGGCGTACGATACATATAGCTTCAACTCCTTCAATTGTTTGAATCAGTTGATATAATATATCAGAATCCCTGCCTTCAAGTCCGAATTCCAGTAAGTCGTCATAAGTTTCATACGAAATAACAAGTTTTCCGTTGTAATAGGTCTTCATTCTGCTTAGAATTCTGGATATAAGAAGGCGGGATTCAAATTTTTTTCCTCCATTCATTTGCATAAAGGTTTGTTTAGGATTGGCTCCGGCTTCAATCAGACGGGAAGCATGGGCAAAAACTTCTGCACTTCTTTCATCCAGATGCCTAAAAAAGCCCGTATCCGTACAAAGGCCGAAAAATAGAGCATCAGCTTCTTTTTTTGTAAGTTTTTCTCCTATTTCTTCAATTATTGACTGAATCAGATAGGTGGTAGAAGGGGCTTCCGGCATTATAAGAAACGCATCGGACTTTTCAGTATTGGTAGCGTGATGGTCAATTATAATGTAATTAAAACCGCTAATCAGTTCGGCAATTTCACCTACACGGTCAAAACTTGAACAATCAAGGATTATTAGCCCTGTTGTTTTAGGGTTTATCTTATCGGATATTTCCAACTTGTCCGTAAAAAGATGTTCATAATCCTTTATTTCGGTACGCTTAAAAGGCCCTGCAGACATTAAAATACAATGTTTATCTTTTCTTTTTAAAAATAAAGACATTGCAAGACAGCTTCCAATACAGTCTCCATCCGGTTCTTTATGACCTGCGATAATAAAATTGTCATAGTTATTTAAAAATTCAAGCAAACCTTTCGGAATTAAAGGTTTGCCGATTCTTGAGTTGTTTTTCTGATGCATGTATTCCTCTTAAAATTCCTCTAAAGACAAATTATTCCTTAGAGGAGGGTATTTTTTAAATTTAAAATTTTAATTCAAGAGTTTCTATGCCTTCGAATTTACTGTCATATTCATTGGGAGCTTTTAATGTACCCCAGACAGGGTTACCTAAATCTCTTGGAGCGGCTATTTTTATGTGATCAAATTTACCGTCTTTTATATAAAAAGATAAGTATGGATTGACTCTGGTATTTACCAATTCCATTCTTGCCCTTCCGTCCTTAGGTTCAAGCCAAGATTTTGGAATAAAAACTTCCGCATGTTTTAGGCCGGCTCTGCGGTAAATAACATAAAAACCGTCTGAATGTGTAAATATTCTTAAAATTTGTACATTCACATAGTAAACATCCGCTTCATCAACCTTTTGTGAAAAAGCCGGAACAATCATAAAAAGGGAAAAAATTAAAACAAGAAAGACTAAGCTCAGTATCGATTTCTTCATATGTTCCTCCAGTTACCCCATTATACACATAAGTTATGAATTTTGCAAGCGTAAACCTGTAAAAATCTTACAATATTGACAAAGGCTTACAAAAAATGCTATTTTGTCTCATCTAGGAATAAAAAATGGATAAAATTGTATTACTTGAAGTTAATAGTTCAAAACTTTTAAATGAATTTGCTCTTTTACCTTTTGATCTTTATAAGGATGATAGTTCATGGGTACCGCCAATTATAAGTGAGTATAAAAAGTACGTGTCCGGAGCCGACAATTCTTTATGCGATGTAGGCCCTCACGTAAAACTGATTGCTCAAATTGAAGGCAAAACCGTCGGGCGTATTTTGTACGGTATTGATGAAAAATTGAATGAGTATAAAAAAATGAAAGTCGGTTACATATCTCAATTTGAGTGCATTGAAGACTATTCCGTTGCCGAAAAAATGCTTAATGCAGCAAAGGAATGGTTTTTTGAAAAAGGGATGAATAGAATTAAGGGGCCCATTTCTCTTCCGGGAGGGGAAGATAACCGCGGGTTTATAACCGATAATTTTAAAAACCGTACATACATAATGAATACTTATAATAAAAAATATTATAACGATTTTTTTATAAAGTTCGGTTTTGAAAAATATTGGGATTGCTATGCCTATCATGCCCGTTTTAATGATGTAGATGCAAGCCGCTATGTCCGTTTGGCTCCCTTAGTAGAAAAAAGATACGGCTTTCATGTAGATAATATCGATTTAAAAAAGAACGTTGAGCGGGATGCCGGTGATATTCATTCAATCCTCCTTAATTCCGAGCCTGAAGAGTGGGAGGATTTTATGCCTATGACCCGCAAAGAAATAGATATGGTTGTAAAACAGCTTATTTCATTTGCAGATGAAGAATTAATTTTTATAGCAAGGAGTACTGAAGGTAAACCCATCGGCTTTAATATTACCCTTCCGGATTATAATGATGTATTAAAGCACCTTAAAGGAAAACTTTTTCCATTAGGCATCTTTAAATTCCTTTATTATAAACGTAAGATGAAGCGTCTTAGAACCTTTGTTCTCTTTGTTGATCCTCAATATCACAATAAAGGTGTTTCGGCAGCTATTTATTCCCGTCTTTACCAAGCGGCTATAAAAAAAGGTTATCTGGAAGGCGAAGGTTCCACTATTTGGGAGTACAATATTCCTATGATTACCGATATTGAAAAAACCGGAGCTGTGAGGGATATAGTTTATAGAATTTACCAATATCATTTAAATCGATAAAATGTTGCTGATATTGTTTGCCATTTCTAACCGTAAGTGGTTTACATAAAGTGTAAATAGTATTATACTCAATATAGAATAAATTTTTAGGATGGTTTATATGACTGTAAATGATAGAATTGCCGCTTTAAGGCAAAAGATGAAAGAGCATTCTTTAAGTGCTTATTTAATTCCGTCTTCTGACCCCCATCAGAGCGAGTATTTACCTGAAAACTATAAAACACGGGAGTTTATCTCAGGTTTTACAGGGTCGGCAGGAACCGTCCTTGTTACAAAGGATAAGGCTATTTTATGGACTGACGGCCGGTATTTTCTACAGGCTGAAAAACAGCTTAAAGGTTCGGTTGTTGAACTTTATAAAATGCTTGAACCCGGTGTTCCTACCATAAACGAGTTTTTAAAATCCAACTTAAAATCGGGTGAAAAACTCGGAATGGATGGTAAGGTTGTTTCAGTGTTCAATTTTGATTCCATGAAAAAGGAGCTTGAAGGTATAGAATTTGTTACTAATCTCGACCTAATAGGCGAAATATGGGAAAACCGTCCTCAGGCAGTTTTAAGCAAGGCTTTTATACTTGATGAAAAATATACCGGAAAATCGGCAAAAGAAAAGATTCAAGAAGTCCGCTCAATGCTTGCCGAAAAAAAGGCAGATTCTACGGTTATCGGTGCCCTGGAGGACGTCTGTTACCTTTTTAATGTCCGAGGAAGAGATATAAGATGCAATCCCGTAGTTACTGCGTATGCGCTGGTAGATAAAGCAAGAGCCGTTATTTTTATTTCGGAGAAGCAATTAACTGATGATGTTAAGTCCTACTTTGCTTCGCAAGGTATTACGGTGATGGGATATGAAGACATATTTGCAGAAGCCGCAAAACTTACAGGGAAAGTTTACATAGATCCTGCAAGAACAAATGTTTATCTATACAACCAAATAAAAGCTAAAACCGAAAAGGGCTTAAACTTAACCTCAACTCTTAAAGCAATAAAAAATGAAGTTGAACTTAAAAACTTCGATTATGCTATGGAAAAAGACGGCGCTGCCATGGTAAAAATCCTAAAATGGGTAGAAGAAAATGCCGGAAAGGGTATTACCGAATGGGATGTAAGCGAACAGCTCTTAAAATTCCGTGCCGAAGGCAAGGATTTTTTGGAAGAAAGTTTTGAAACTATTTCAGGTTACGGACCGAACGGAGCTATTATTCACTATGCTCCTTCCCCTGAAAATTCTGCCAAACTTGAAGCTAAAAGTTTCTTGCTTTTGGACAGCGGCGGTCAGTATCTAAACGGTACAACCGATATTACTCGAACCATTAAACTTGGAGAACTTACAGAACAGGAAAAAACGGATTATACCCTTGTTTTAAAAGCTCATATTTCTCTTGCCAGGGCCAAGTTTAAGGCCGGAACTACAGGCCATGCCATAGATACTATCCCCAGAGAGCATCTATGGGCTTATGGAAGGGACTACAAACATGGTACGGGTCACGGGGTAGGTTATGTTCTTTCAGTTCATGAGGGACCTCAATCTATTTCAAGCCGTTTTTTGGATGTTCCTATGAAGCTTGGTATGGTAACATCCAATGAGCCCGGCCTTTATGTTGCCGGAAGCCATGGAATCCGAATTGAAAGTCTAGTTGTTACCACCGAATTTAAAACGACCGAAGACGGAGAATTCTATCAATTTAAAACAATAACTCTTTGTCCAATTGATACAAGACCTATTGTACAAGGAATTCTTTCGGATGAGGATATTAAATGGCTTAATGAGTATCATAAAGAGGTTTGTGAAAGGCTTATGCCTTATTTGGATGAAGATCATAAAATTTTCTTAAAAGAAAGAACAAAGGCAATTTAAGCTATAAAAAATGCTTTAAAATTGAAAAAAATCATTTTTTTACTCGACAAAGTATGAAAAATGATATAGAATGTTATATACTGATATAAACAAAGTAAGGAGTATTATTATGAAGACATTAAACTGTGATATTTGTAGAAAAGAGCTGGTGAATCCTGTTACGGGAATGACTTACTGGCATATCCGCGAATATGACGTCTGCGAAGCTTGTAAAGATGCTATCGAATTTAAATTAAAACCCATTATCCGAAAGCATTTTCCTTATTCTCAAGATTGGTATGAACATGAGTTCATAGCACTTATTGAAAAAGGTGTTGCTGCAAGACGCCCATAAGAGATTATGGTTTGAAAAAGACCCGATATGTAATCGGGTCTTTTTTTTTGATTAAACCTTTAATAAAAATAATCACAACAGGGTAGAATTATAAATTTATAAAATAAAGTACTTTACAAAATAAAGTAGGTATGCTATTATCATATAGGAATCTAAGGAGGTTCATAATGAAAAAAATATTCTTTCTATCTATCTGTTTGTTTTTAAGTGTTCTTACCTTTATTCATGCGGAGCAGGAAAACCGTGATGTTACCGGCCTTGCATTAGAGTATGGGCTTATCGGCAGGCAAAGTGATTTTGGTATATCGCTAGCCATTACTTCTCCTTGGCTTTTTCATAATGCCTTTGCATTACACTTAAATGCTGATTGTTTTTTTCCTAATTCACAGCGAAGAACTCCATATTATGTGCTTGATTTTTCTGTTCTTGGCGGGTCATTGATGCAAACAGCAAACATCCGAGTTTACGGAGGAGGAGGTCCCATATTAATTTTTCCGGTTCAAAAAAATAAGCCCAAGGTGCTTGTAACGGGACAAGGATTTTTCGGTTTTGAGTTTTTTATGGGAAAAAGCCCGGCTGGTTTGAGCTTTTTTATAGAAATGGGCGGCGGAGGCTTCGGTTTTACTGCAAAGACCGGTTTACGTTATACGTTTCCGATGCTGTATCGTGAAAAATAGCATTAACTTTTTAGTATTGTAAGGGAACTTTTATGAATGATAAAGAGATAAAAGAAAGGTTGGCTCTAATAAGTGCATTAACTGAAGATGTTCAAGAAGGGCTTGAAGATATGATAGTGCCTTTTTTACTGTACGGAATTACGATTCCTGTAGGCACTTTTATATCCTATTTTTTGGCGAAGTCAGGTTTTAGTTTGTTTATCCCTCTGCTTTGGCTTTTTATAATGACGGCATGTCAATTGTTTTTAGCTCTTTTTATGAAGCGTAAGCAAAAAATAAAGATTAAAAGGGCTACCGACAGGATTCTTGCTGCCTTGTGGGGAAGTATCGGTGCCGGCCTTATTTTAGGCATGATACTGGGTATTTTAGGAAAACTTGATTTTAATACAAACTTTTTTAATATCGGCCTTTGTCTTGCCATAGGTCATGCCGCAACCGCAGCTATGGTACAAAAAAAACTGCGCCTTTTTTTATGTATTGAAGCTTTGTGCTGGGCAGGATGTGGAGTTGTCTGCCTTTTTGCCGCACAATATACGGCTCCTCTTATAATCGGAGTGGCAACCTTCATATTGCTCGGATTACCTGCCGCTGTTGCTATAGTTATAGGTAAACGGAAAAAAACGGTAAAAGCGAAATGAGTATACCCGATAATACGGAAACTTCTTTTGATCATCGTCTTATTGATGAACAGCTATCGTCTCGTCTTAGGCTTGCGGTAATGTCCGTCTTAATCGGCTGTGAAAAAATAGAATTTACCCTGCTAAGGGAAAAGGTAAATGCAACCGACGGCAATTTAACCGCACACTGTAAAAAGCTGGAAAATGCAGGATATTTGAAGGTTGAAAAACTTTTTGTAAACCGCAAGCCCCTTACCCTTTATTCTGTGACGGATGAGGGGCGTAAGGCCGTAAAAAATTATATAAAACAGCTTACATCCCTTATAGAATAGGTAGTGTTTTTTTTCATGGCTCCATTGACATATTTTGTCTTTTTGTGTAATATTAAAATCTATTTTTTTTAGAAAGAGAGTAAGGAGTTTTCATGTCAGGACATAGTAAATGGGCGACAATTAAACATGCCAAGGGCGCAGCTGATGCTAAAAGAGGTCAGCTGTTTACTAAATTTATCAAAGAAATTTCAATTGCTGCAAAGATGGGAGGCGGAGATCCGGCCACTAACCCAAGACTTAGAACAGCTGTTTTAAAAGCTCGTGCTGCAAACATGCCTAAAGACAACATAGAAAGAGCAATTAAGAAGGGTACAGGAGAGCTTGGAGCTGTAAACTATGAGGAGCTTTTGTATGAAGGCTACGGCCCCGGCGGAGTTGCCGTTTTGGTTGAAGTTTTAACGGACAACAAAAACAGAACAGCAGCCAGTGTTCGAAATATTTTTACAAAGAGCGGCGGCAACCTTGGAGCAACAGGTTCCGTAGCTTATATGTTTAACCGAAAAGGTGTTATAGAGTATGATGCAGAGGCGGTAAGTGAAGAAGCAATTATGGAAGCCGCTCTTGAGGCGGGAGCCGAAGACATTGCAACTGAAGACGGTGTTATTACCGTAACAACCGATCCTAACGAGTTTGCTTCGGTTTTGGAAGCATTACAGGAAAAAGGTTTTGAATCGGTCTCTGCTTCCGTTTCAATGGTTCCGGATACCTATGTAGCTTTGGATGCCGACACAACTCAAAAAGCCTTAAAAATGATCGATAGGTTGGAAGAAGACGATGATGTTCAGACCGTTTCCTCAAATATAGAAATCCCTGAAGGTTTTGAAATGCCGGAATAATGTTTGAAAATATTTTGGACAGCCTCTTGTCTAAAAGAAAAGCCCTTGCATCTTAAGCTCTAGTTTAAGCAAAAACTGCAAGGGCTTTTTTATTTTACTTAAATCGAATTTTACTTTGTTATAAATTTAAGTAAATCTATTACTCTGTTGGAATAACCCCACTCATTATCATACCATGAAACAAGTTTAAAAAATCTCTTTTCACCCGGCAGGTTGTTTTGTAAAGTTGCCTTGCTGTCATAGATTGAAGAATGAGGATCGTGAATAATATCGGTAGAAACGACTTCTTCATCACAGTATGCCAAAACACCCTTTAGATAGCTTTCTGAGGCTTTCTTGATAGCCTTATCAATTTCCTCAATGGAAGTATCTTTTTCGGTGCGGATTGTTAAGTCCACAACGGAACCTGTAGGAGTAGGAACTCTAAAGGACATACCTGTCAGTTTTCCCTTTGTAGTCGGAAGAACTTCTCCTACAGCCTTTGCAGCCCCTGTCGTTGAGGGAATAATGTTTACTGCTGCTGCCCGTCCGCCTCTCCAGTCTTTGAGAGAAACACCGTCTACTGTTTTTTGAGTTGCCGTGTAGGCGTGAATAGTTGTCATAAGACCTGTTTCAATGCCGAAGCCTTCTTTTAAAAGAACATGAACTACGGGAGCTAAGCAGTTTGTCGTACAGCTTGCATTTGAAACTACATGATGCTCTGATGCCTTATACTCGTTTTCATTGACACCCATAACAAATGTTTTAATAGGTTTTGAAGGATCCTTGCTTTTTCCGGGAGCGGAGATAATAACCTTTTTTGCTCCGGCTTCAAGGTGTTCATAGGCTTTTTCGTTTGTATAAATGCCTGTGCTTTCGATTACTACCTCGATTCCGAGTTCCTTCCACGGTAATTGTGCAGGAGTTAATCCCTTTCCCGATATACACTTAATTTTATGACCGTTTACTACAAGGACATCATCTCCTTCAGTGCTTATTTTTGCATCCATTTTGCCTTGTACCGAGTCATATTTTAATTGATAAGCAAAATATTTTGCATCCGTTGAAAGATCGACAACTGCAACAACATCGAATTTGTCCTTTCCAAGCAAATTTTGATTTACCAAAGCTTGAAAAACAAGCCTTCCGATTCTTCCGAATCCGTTGATAGCTATTTTCATAAAAAACTCCTTATTTTTTATTTTTTCTATATTAACCCATATTAGGTTCTATGTCAACTTTGTTTAAAGTGATTTTTACAAGTTAAAGCTATACTCTCAAAGTTTTAGTTTTTAAGATATCCTATTGTATAATAAATCTTACACCTGCTTCCGCACTGAAAAAAAACTTTTTAATAGGGCTTCCTTTTTGCGTGAAAGAAAAAGAAAATACCGAAGCACCGAAATTTGAAAACCACTCAATATCACCTGATATGGCATGACTTATGCCCGTTTCCAATATAATATTAGCTATTTTTTCATTTAGTGAGCCTGTTTTTTGAAAATGATTTATTCTACAAATTATATTTACAGGAATTTTTATTCGGGAAGGTTTTGAGTATGATAATGTATAGAAACCTAAATCAGTTATTGAAATATGGGTTTCTTGCGCAGCCTCAACAATGCTTTTATTTTTTTGAGAGATTTTTATGGATGCAATTATGTTTGGAAATCTCCAACCTATGTCGAACAATCCGTCTTGCAAGTATACATTTTTGGTTGTCGCCGTGTTTACGGGAATCGAAAAATTCGTATCCAATGATGTAAAGAATCCTATAGGTAATTTAAAAGATAGGGAGGTTCCCAAACCCGGCTGAAAGATCGTGCTTACATTTTTATTGTCAAATCCTGCATTAAATACGCTCAAAGTTGGGCCTATCGATATATTTATCATATCGGTTGTATAGGCAATTCTTCCCCAAATTGAGTTGCCGATACCTAAATCTCTTTGAATAGATAGTGTTCCGTTTACATTTTTACCCAGATTTTCATTTAAAATCAACTTAAAACCGAAATCGGGCATTGTTCCCGCACTGCCGTAAGAATTAAAATGTGTATTCCCTGAGCTTATTGATGTTTCAATATCAAGGGAAAACACACTGCTTATGCATGTAAAAAAAATTACAATGCTTAACATATGTTTAAACAAATTCATTAGTACACCGCCTTTATTGATATTTGTCCTGAAATTATTTTTGCAGTTTCATTATAACTTAAAGGATTTATAGGAAAACGAAAATCCAATTCTAAATTTTTAATTTTTACAGTATAGAAAGGACTTATTAAAAGAGAAAAAGGGGTGATTAATGTGGGTTTTAATGGATTTAAAGAGCCCATAATAAACAGCCCGCCCTGCATATTATATGTTTCAATATTTCCAAAACTTATATTTGTGCTTATACCCGTAAAGAAGGAATCTTTTAATGATGGATGCTGAATACTTTGAGGCAGTAAAAAAATAGGAGAAACAAAACATGCTATAGCTGAGTTAAAAAAGTCTTTTTTTATTCTTGCTTCAAATGATGCATAAAAGTTTGAAGTAAAATCTTTTATATCCATTTTTTCAAGCTTTATCTCCGCTACGCCGGCTTCCGTAAAAAAATCATAATCATCATCTGCCTGAAAAAGAGCCGCAATTCCCGTTCTTAGTTTTGTTTTAGAAACATTCATCGGAAATGCAGCTCCTGCAAAAAAAATCAAAAAGCAAATAAACCGAATGCTCCACCCATTCTAAAATCCGAGTTTATTTTTAAATCATCTTTTAATTTTTCATTCCAAGATATGTATGCTCCCATATAAAACCCTGAAGAAAAAGTTCCGTAAACACCGGCACCCGTTCCTTTAACAAAATTCTGCGGACGGAAAGCAGATACAGGATAGTATTTTCTAAATTCGGGATCTGGCATCTTAATTTTAAGATGTTCCTGCAAAATGGAATCCGAACCCAATGTATCGTAAATGCCGGTAAAAATACCTAAAGAAATGGGCTTATTTTTTATTTGAGGAAAATTAATAGAAGCCCCTTTAAAGCGGAAATTTCCATTTAATTTAGGATCTTCAACCGAAGAAAAGAAGCTGAAAAGTTTATCGATATTTGCATCAATGTCCATATCAAAATAGAGTATGTGAGACGGTTCAATCCTCAGTTTACATGTCAATAAAGAATTGCCTGTTACATAAGGAGAATCATTAAGCCCATATAAAATATTCGTATTTTCAAAATAAGGAACCGAAAAATTTTGTGCAAAAATAAGATGCCCATTTATTAAAAATATGGTCAATAAAAATTTTATTTTTTATTTTTATACTCATACCCGTATATTTTACAATAAAAATTAAAAAAAATCTAGCTAAGTTAAAAAAAAAGCTCTTATAAATAAAATAAAGTAAAAAAAAAGCGATTTTCTTCTTGACTAATATTGTAAATAGTATAGAATGTATTATATGAGTGATTATCTTGACATAAATAACGAAGAACTCTTAAAAGACTTCTTCAGTGAAGCCGAACAGCAAGTTGAAGTACTGGAAAGTAATGTTTTGGTTATAGAGCAAAATCCTGAGGATAGAAATGCGATAGATGAGATATTCAGGGCTGCTCATACCTTAAAAGGCGGCTCTGCTACTGTGGAAATGACTGAATTGTCTCAGTTTACGCATGCTATGGAAGACCTGCTCGATGAGATTAGAAGCGGCGCTGTTAAGGTATCAGAGGAAACTGTTGACCTTCTATTAAAGTCTATAGATATAATAAAACTTATGCTTGACGCCAGGGCATCTGGTTCGGTTTATTCGGATGATGTATCCGGTATTGTAAACCAACTTCGTTCCTATATTCCTCAAAAAGCTGATAAAAAAGCGTCAAAGACTTCTGCGCCTAAAAAGCAGATGCCTGCATCGTCTCAGCCGGCTGTGTCTTTGAAACAGAATGACCCTGTTTCAAGTTTGAAGATTAGCGATTATTTTTCCGAGTATGAGATTCTTGAGCTGGCAGAAACCGTCAAAAAGGGAGAGGAGCTATACGCCGTTATAGTAAAATTTGATGAGTCTAATTTAATGAATTCCGTAGGAGGCATTCAAGTTTTTGCAGCTTTAAAGGATTATGGAAGTGTCCTAAAGACTGTTCCGGATTTTGATGCCTTATATGAAGATGAATTTCATGAAACGGTAATTTATTTTTTATCTTCGTCTTCAGACAAAAACATATTGGAAAAGGCGGCTTTTATAGGGGACGTTACTCTTTCTGTAAGTGCGGAAAAGCTTCAACTTAAGGAAGAAATGCAAGTAAAAGAACAGCCTCAGCCTGCACCGGTGCAGGCATCATCACCAAAAGCTTCCGAATCGAAAATACCTGAAGAACAAGCAGCAGAAGAACATAAAGAATCCGTTGCTAAATCTGCCGAAAAGCCCGAGAAAAAACAGCCTCAGGCAAGTTCGCAGGGAAGCGGCCACTCCTCAGGTTCTATTTTACGTGTAGATGCAACCAGAATAGATTATCTTTTGAATTTGGTCAGTGAAACCGTTATAACAAAGGCGTCTTTAAATCAAAGTACTATTGAATTTGCGGAGCTCTATGATAAGTTTCAAAATTCCAGTACTATTTATAAAGACAAAACAAGAAAATTATTGGATAAGATGCCTGAATATCTTGAAAAGATTCAGCAAGGTTATGATATAAATTCCATAAAACAAGATATTTTAAACGAATATTCAAGCCTTTTAGATGTGTTCGGCGATTTTGACTCTTTAATGAAGGCCTCTGTTACAAAGTTTAAATCCTCATCTCAAAACCTCGGCCGCATTTCAGGCGAGCTTCAAGAAGGGGTCATGAAGATACGAATGGTTCCGATAAGTCAGATTTTCAGCCGCTTTCCGCGTGTAGTTAGAGACTTATCAAGGGATCTGAATAAAAATGTTCAACTTGTAATTGAAGGTGAAGATACGGAACTTGATAAGTCGGTTGTTGAAGACTTACTCGATCCTATCATGCACTGTGTAAGAAATTCTCTAGATCATGGTATAGAATCTCCTGATGTTAGAAAAAACCTTGGTAAGCCGGAACAAGGTATCCTTCTGCTTAAAGCAAGCAATGAAGGCAATATGATAGTTATCGAGGTTTCCGATGATGGACACGGAATTGATGTCGAAGCCGTAAAGCAAAAAGCTGTTGAAAGAGGAATTTTACACCCGAATAAAAGTCTTACGGATGTTGAAGCTTTTCAGCTTGTCTTTGCACCCGGTTTTTCTACAAGTAAAACAATTTCCAGTGTATCCGGCCGAGGCGTAGGGCTTGATGTAGTTAAGACTCATATAGAAAAACTAAACGGAACGGTTATGGTAGAATCGGAACCTAATGTAGGAACCCGTTTTATTATAAAACTTCCGTTGACACTGGCTATTATACAGGGACTTTTGATCAGGGTAGGGGATGAAGTTTACTCAATTCCGATTACTTCCGTTATTGAAAGCCACAGGGTAAAGCCAGGTGAAATTAACCGAATAGATAATTATGAAGTTTTTAATGTCCGGGATGAGGTATACAGCCTTCTAAGGCTTAACCGCTTATTCGGTATTACATCGGCTGAAACCGATGATGACGGATATAATTATATAGTAGTTGTAGGAACCGAAGAAAAAAAAGTAGGCTTGATGGTGGACAGCTTGATCGGTGAAGAGTCGGTTGTAATAAAACCGCTAAAAGATCAATTTACTAATTCTCCGGGAATTGCCGGTGCCTCAATTTTGGGTGACGGCTCTGTTTCATTGATTATAGATGTTGCCCAATTGCTGGAGCTCGGGTTAAAGCAGGAAATGCAGGCCAGAGAGCGCCGTGAGGCTTCAATTTGGTAGGTTGAGGAGGATTTGTTATGGAAGAAACAAAAGAATTAAAATTAAAAACAAATACGGATATAAGCAGCGGCGAAGCCGATTCTCTTCATGAACAGGTTCTTGTTGTTGATTTTAAGATGGTAACCTTTTCGCTTGCCGGTAAGGATTATGCAATAGATATTATGCGTGTTAAGGAAATAGCAAAGGCCGGAAACTTTACTTATGTGCCCAATACTTCTCCGTTTGTGCTGGGTGTATATAATTTGCGCGGTGATATTATCCCTATAATTGATTTGCGTATTTTCTTTAATATTCCCGTACCTGCCCGTAAAAAAAATCAACCTGAAAGTATGGTAATTATAAATGTGCAGGATCAAACCTTCGGAGTGGTAGTAGATTTTATCGATAAGGTTGTCGGAGTATCCAGCAGTACTATTCAGCCGCCCCATCCTATTTTCGGTGATATAAATATTAAATATATTCACGGTGTAGTGGAAAACGGAGGCCATTTGTACATTCTTCTTGATGTAGACAAGATATTTGCTTCACGTCAAAAAGAGAAAGTTGAAGAAACCTTGCCTCCTGTTACAGCCGGTACGGTAAAAGAACCTGTAAAAGCACAGGTAAATCAATCGGCTGAAAATCTGGATATAAAATTTATCGGTGATACCTTGTCGGCTATGGGTAAATTTTATGTTTCTGCCATTAATGAAGCTTGGGTAAAAGAAAGATATTTGGAATGGAAGGATATGCGTACTTCAGGAAATTTGCAGATTCAATCCGAAAAAGATGCGGGAGATTTCTTATCTTCTTTCTTATCGCCTTTTACAAAGAGTTTTTGGAGCGAGGCCTATATAAATGCTTATTATAAAATGCTTCCCGAGAATACTTCTGCCGTAATCAATGCGTGGTGCATAGGATGCGGACCTGGATATGAGGCTTATAGCCTTGCCGTTCTATTGAGAATGCGTTATCCGCGTGCACATATAAAAATCTTTGCAAATGATTCTGATTTGTTGGCTATTTCCAATGCTCCAATGCTTCCGGTTCCTGAAGATATTGCGTCGGGAATCTATGAATCCTATATTACTAAGACCGCTTCGGGCAGTTTGACATTCTCAAAAGAAATAAAAGATATGATTCTTTTTGAGTATCATGACTGTTCTCATCAAAATTCCGTTCCCGATATAGACATAATTGTAGCAAGGGATGTACTTTCTTTTTTAAATCCCAATGTTCAAAGAACTCTTATAGAGGAGTTTAGGGAAAAATTAAAGAATTCGGGCCTTATAATCCTAGGTCATAATGAAGCAATGCCTAAACAGGATGGTTGGCTTAGAAACAGTGCCGGTGATATTGTTATTTTTACAAAAGAATAAATATAAAGGATAAGGAGAAATAAATGCGTGTAGAGTATATTAATCCGTTTAGCGAAGCTGCGTACAATATCCTTTCACAAGTTTTAAGTGAAGATGTGAAACGCGGAGATTTGTACCTAAAATCGACATGTATGCCGGTTATGGGAGTGGCTGCAATCGTCGGTCTTGCCGGCGATGTAGAGGGGCGTGTTATATTTGACATGACTTTAGATACGGCTTTGAAGATTGCTTCGGCTATGAATAATGAAGAGTTGGCCGAATTTGATGAACTTGCCAGGGCAACAATCACGGAATTAGCTAATCTTATTACGGCGCAGGCTGTTACAAAGCTTCATGATTTGGGATTTAAGTTTGACTTAACTCCGCCGGCTCTTTTTACGGGTGAAAATATGAAGATATCCAATAACGATATCGAAGCTTTAATTGTGCCGATGACTGCTCCTCAGGGTAAAGTAGAAATCAACGTCGCAATTCGTGACCGAGTATAAGAAAATTAAAGGAGTTTTATTATGATATCGAAACAAGATTTTCCGAATATTAACGAGAGGGCACCTGAAGGGAAAAAACCGGATGGAACACCTTACAAAATTTTGGTTGTTGATGATTCTATATTTGTTACAAAGCAAATAGGACAAATATTGACTAGTGAGGGCTATGAAGTTGCTGCTACGGCTGTTGACGGATTTGAGGGC
Organism: Treponema putidum; assembly: GCF_000755145.1. GTDB lineage: Bacteria > Spirochaetota > Spirochaetia > Treponematales > Treponemataceae > Treponema_B > Treponema_B putidum. The sequence goes on along the minus strand of NZ_CP009228.1, from coordinate 2,444,677 downwards.
GTTGAAAAATATAAAGAGTTATGTCCCAATGTTGACCTGGTAACAATGGATATTACAATGCCTAAAATGGATGGTCTGACCGCTTTAGAGCAGATTATGGCCTTTGATAAAAATGCCAAAGTAGTTATGATAAGTGCTCTAGGAAAGGAAGAGCTTGTAAAAAAAGCCCTCCTGCTTGGAGCAAAGAACTATATCGTAAAGCCGCTTGACCGTAAAAAGGTTTTAGAGCGTGTTGCCGGTGTTTTAGGCATTTCCTAACCTTATTTAAAGAGAGGCTTGACTATGATTATTTAAGCCTCTTTTTTTATTTTTATCAGTCTATAACGCTTATTTGTTTTGAGAATAGTGTATGTGTTATTAAAACTTTTTTTTAATGATTTTTTTAAGTTATAGACATGATTATAAATGCTGTTTTTCTTTAAAGGATTTTTTTCTCCCCAGAATATGATGTTTATATCTTCGTCGCTTAGGCCGCCTGCCTTGTTGATTATTAAATGTTTGAGTAATATTCCTGATTTTTTAGGTAAGCTATAAATATAGTCTTTATTAAGATTAGCTCTTTTTTTACATTTTGAAAGAACAACTTGAAGAGTTTTTTCGTTTCCTCTGATAATTTCGGACGTATTAGAAGAACTTGATATGTGGATTTTTGTTATATTGTGGTAATTTTCATGAAGATAACTGCAAATTGTAATATCTTTGTGTATTTTTTTTATTAATTGAGAGACATTTAAACCATAATGATCCAATTCTTTTTTGGCTACTATAATTGCATCCAATTCACTGTTTAAATAATTACATATAAATTTACTGCCGTTTTCTGCAGCAATAGTTATAATACCATGATTTTCCAGCTTTTCACATAAAAAAGCCAGAGTTTCTATTTTTCTATCAAAAATCAATACTTTCATAATGTTTTCATTATCGGAAAAACTCTCCTATCCTTTAAAAATTTTTCAATTCCTAATGACAAACAAGCAAATAAATTGTATAATCCTTTATATGTATATGTTAAAAGGATGCTCTGTTTATGTTTCTTAAAAGTCTTGAAATTTTCGGATTTAAGTCCTTTCCCGATAGAGTAAAAATTGAATTTGCAGATGGTATAACAGCCCTTCTGGGGCCCAACGGCTGCGGAAAGAGTAATGTAGTAGATGCCGTAAAGTGGGTTCTTGGGGAGCAATCGTCCCGTACTTTAAGGGCCGACAAAATGGAAGACGTTATCTTTAACGGTACCGAAAAAAGGAATCAACTCAATGTTGCAGAAGTAACTTTGACAATAAGTAATGAAAAAGGCCTTTTGAATTTAGACTTAAGCGAAATAGCGATAAAGAGGCGGCTTTATAGGTCAGGGGAAAGCGAATACTTTATAAATAATCAATCGGCAAAACTGCGCGAAATTAGAGAGCTTTTTTGGGATACGGGTGTCGGAAAGGCTGCTTATTCCGTTATGGAGCAGGGTAAAATTGATCAGATACTTTCGAGCAAACCTGAGGAAAGGCGTTATCTTTTTGAAGAAGCTGCCGGTATAACCAAATTTAAGATAAAAAGACAGGATGCGGAAAGAAAGCTTGAAAAAACCCAAGAAAATATGAAACAGATTGAAGCTGCTTTGGCCGAAGTCCGCAGATCTTATGATACTTTAAAAATTCAGTCGGAACAAACGATTAAATACCGTGAGTTAAAGGATTCGGTTTTTGAACATGAAAGGGATATTCAGCTTTTGCGCTTAAAAAGTTTTGTGGACAGCCTTGCAGCAAAAAAACAAAGCTTAAAAGAAGCCTCTGAAAAAAGAGATTCAATACAGGCTCAAATTGACGGTATTCACGGACTCCTTTCCGAAAATATGGATATTGTAAATGAAATGGAAGAGAAGTTTAATGCTTATAGGACAAAGGTCTTAAACTTAGCTATAGAGCAAAAAGGGAAACAAGAACAAGTCCAAATTTACAATAAACGCCGTTCGGAACTTAAACTAAAGCTTAATCAGCTTGAGGCAAAGACCTCTTCAATCAAGGAAAATATTGAAAGCCTTGAAGACGATATTTCGGAAAAAAATGCCGATGTTTTTGAGTTTAAAAAACAAGTTTCTGCAATAGAAAAAAATGCCGAAGACTTTGAAAAAAATATAGATTTAGCAGGTCATAAAATTACTTCAAACAAGGCGGCCGTAAAAGTTCTTGAAGACGATATCAAACGGCTTGACGATATGAGAGGGGACATGGAGCTTGAATTAAAATCCATAACCGAAGATATTGTTACTGAGCTTGATAAAAATTTGAGATCGGCCGGTTATTCTTCTGCAAATAAGTTGCAGGCCGAAAAAGAATTGGATGAAACTTTAAATCGGTTAAGAGTTTTAATTGCAGGAAAAAAAGCCATATTTTCCGACTTTGCGTCGATAGAAAATCATTCTGCAGATGATGTAAAAAAATTCGCAGAAGACTCCGTTCAAAGTTTTTCTTCACTTTTATCCATAAGCGATGAAATTCAAAATTCTCTTGAAAAATACAAAAAATCTTCGGCCGGATTTATTGACGAATTTTTGGCTCCGGAAGGTATTATTACAAAAAAAAGAGCCGTCGATACCGCTATTTTGGAAAACAGGCAATCTATCGAAAATAACCGTGCTAAGATTGCGGAACTTATCGAAGAAAATAATGAACTTTCCATCAAGATAAACGATTACCGTAAGACACTTGAAGACTTGCGTGTAAATAGGGCAAAGGTAGATGCTCAGGCAAAAAATGCAGAAGATCAGGTTAAGCTTTTAGAACGTCAACTTTCTTCAGAGAAAAAAACTCTTCATGACCTTGAAAACGAATTTTTTACCGAAGAAAAACAGTTAAAGCAAACGGAAGAAGATATTTCGGAACTTGAGGGCGAGATAAATTCTTTGGAATATGAGGGAAGAAAAATAAATGCCGAGCTTGAAAAACTTGAAAACGAAATCTCGATAAAAAACTCCGACCTTGCAAGTAAGAGAGGAAAGGTTGACAAACTTACTGCAGAGCTTTCAAAAGCAAACTCTCTTTTGGAAAAGTTTCACTTAGATATTGCAGGGATCGAAGCCGATATCCGTAATACAAAAGAAAATTTCAGGGAAAAACATTCCAGAGAGCTTATGGAGTTTGAAGAGAGAATGTTTACTCTTACTTCTTCTGTAAGTGAACTGAGGGATAGCCTTTCAAATATTAAACAAAAACTTGATTCCTTGGGAAGAGTAAACTTTATGGCTCCTGAAGAATTTGAAAGCGTTAAAGAACGCTATGAATTTTTAACTAAACATATAAGCGATCTTGATAAGGCCCGTGCAGACTTACAAAGAATTACGGACGAGATTACGGCCGAATCCACTGAACTTTTTTTGGATACCTATAACAAGATTAAAAAGAATTTTCATAATATGTTTAGGAGACTTTTTGGCGGAGGAAGGGCGGAAATACGCTTAACCGATCCTAAAAATGTGCTTGAATCGGGAATAGAAATTTTTGCACAGCCTCCCGGAAAAAAACTTGAAAATATCAGCCTATTATCAGGCGGAGAAAAATCTATGACTGCCGTAGCACTCTTATTTGCAACCTATATGGTAAAGCCGTCTCCATTCTGTCTTCTTGACGAAATTGATGCAGCCCTCGATGAGCAAAATGTAACCCGCTTTGTTACGACTCTCCGTGAATTCGCGAATGTCAGTCAATACATAGTTATAACCCATAATAAAAAGACTGTCTTGGGGGCAAATGCCATGCTTGGTGTTACGATGGAAGAATCGGGTGTTTCAAAGGTTATAGCTATAAGGCTGGATAACGAATCAGACCTCGAATCAAAAACTATGGACTTGGTTGACGAGCCCTTTGTAGAAGAAGATGTTGAACCGGAGGAGGGTGTCTATATACCGCCTCATCCGCCTAAAAGGATAAAAACGGTAAACGATGAGGAGGAAATTCCAGAAAACGATGATAGACCTCAAGAGTAAAATAAGCGGTATTTTAAAAAACATAAAAGCTTCTTTTTTTCATAACAGAAAAACGGTTATAATAGTTGTATGTGTTTTGATTTTTATCTTAATATTAAGTCTCCTTTTGATTTTAGTTTTACAAAAAAAAGATGATGCATCATACAAAGATGATGGCTCATACAATGATAATGCATCATATTCTGAAATGAAGAGATCTGTTTTATCATCCGATACTTCAGATTTTAAGTCCGGTAAAATAGATGTCGATAAACTGCAAATTATAGATGAACCCCTTCACCTTCCTCCTATTCAGTTTTCACGGGAACAGCGTAAAATATGGGAAAAAGAGGAGGCGGATTATTGGTATGAACCTCCTACCGAAAAAGATATGGAGGAACTGCATAAACAGAATAAAAAACTTACCGATAAGATATTGGAGGATGCCCCGTGAAATTTTCAATGCGTTTTATATTAGTCTTATTTTTGATTTTTATTTTTTTAAATTCTTGTGCAAGTACAAAAAAAATACGGGTGAAAATTCGGCAGAGGATAAAAAGATTGAAGATATTGCAGTCAATGAACCCAAAACTGAAACGGATAAAGAGGCAGGTATTGAGGCAGTCAAGGATGTTAAAACCGCCAATGAAGCCCATACCGACTCTGCCGAGGATAATGGTACTCTCAAGGATTCCGTACCAAAGATTGAAGCCGATTCGGAAACTTCCGTTTCCGACTCTAAACCTATCAGCGATAAACCGGCCTTGGAGTTGATAGTTGATGCTGAAGATGAGCCGGCCTTACCTAGTGGTGAGTCCAATGCTAAAGAAGCTGAAACTTCGGATTCTCAAGCCTCCGATAAGACGGTCATAAGTATACAAGACCTGCCGAACGGTCAACCTGACGGTCGGCCTAGCAGTCGACCTAAAAATAATCCGGAAACTTTACTAAATATTAACGAAAAAGATAAGGATGAAAAACAAAAATTAGAACCTGCCGGTGATTCCAATAAGATTGTTTTACCGGATGATAAAGAAACTGTAATAAGTTCGGATTCTGCTCTTTCAGCCCCTATTTCAGAATCTTCTTTAGAAACTTCCGATATGTCCAATAAGGATAATTCCAATTCCAATAAAGATAATTCCAATATGGATGTTGTAAATGAAGAAAAGGCTGAAGATTTAGAACCTTCCCGTGTTTTTTCGGAATTTCCAAGTACCGAACCCGATGAAACAAAAGAAGAAAGAGCTTCCCGTTCAGTAAAGCTGTATACGGGACAGAGGCTTGAAGTTGTATACCCCGGAGAGGGTTGGGTATACTTAGGTGAAACATCTGCACAAAAAGGTATAAAATATCAGCAAAGAAAACTTCAAAACGGTACCTCTACATTCCACTTTGGAGCCTTAGATGAAGGTTCATATATTCTTAATTTTTCGCATTTTGATGTTTTTTCGGATAATTTTATTTCGGATTCTATTGCAGTTCATGTTGAAAAGGCAAAAACAAAACTGAATAATACGGTTAAGGCTCCGGACTATAAAGGAGAGGTAAACACGGCAAAAGAACTTGAAAAAAAAGACAGTCTGAAAGACAGTCTTATTGATAAAAAAAACAATATTGGGAGTGAAAACGAATCTAAAAAGGAATCTGAGGCTTCATCTACAAAAAATGATAATTCAAAAGTTTATGATTCTCCCGATCTTTTAACCGTAGCTGAAAAACCCGAATCAACCGGACAGAATCTTAAATCGGCTTCCGAGTTATTAGACACGATAAGAGGCTATATTTCTGAAGGAAATGCAGCAAATGCTTTAAATTCGGCAGAAGATTTTTTTAAAAACTACTCGGAAAATTTGGATGAAGCCTTATTTTTACGAGGCCAAGCCTATGAGTTGAACGGCTCCAATAAAAATGTAAAAAAAGCTTTAGAAGCCTATCAGACTCTGACTAAGGCCTATCCTGAAAGCAAATTCTGGGACAAGGCAGATGCAAGAATAAGATATATCAAAAAATTCTATATCGATATAAAGTAAAACTTATCATGGATATAAAGTAAAAAGTTATCATGTGTATATGGACTTTTGGGGAGTGTTTAAAATGAAACAAATAAAGAAAAAAGAATTAATCTTTATAAAGGTTTTTATTATGACGGTAGTATTTATGCTGCCGTTGTTATGTGTAAGCCCTCTTACTGCAGATGAAACTGATGAAATACGGGCACTTCAGCAAGAAGCTGAAAAAGGACTTGCCGAAGCACAGAACAAACTTGCCGGCCTATATTTTGAGGGTAAGGGTGTAACTCAGAATTACGAAACGGCGGCATACTGGTATACTAAAGCAGCCAAACAAGAGCATATATTAGCTCAGAACAATCTCGCAGATATGTTTTTAGAAGGAAAGGGCGTAGAGCAAAGTTATAAACAAGCCTTTTACTGGTACCGCAAGGCCGCTGAACAAGAACATGCATGGGCACAAAACAGTCTTGGGTTTATGTATAAGGAAGGATGGGGTGTAGAGCAAAATTATAAACAGGCCGTCTACTGGTACCGTAAAGCCGCTGAACAGGAACTTTCTGAGGCACAGAATAATCTTGGTTTTATGTATAAAACAGGACGAGGAATAGATCAAAATTATGAGTCAGCCGTTTATTGGTATCGTAAGGCTGCTGAAAAGGAACTTGCAGAGGCTCAGTTTAATCTTGGAAATATGTACTACGATGGTCTAGGCCTTGCAAAAGATCATGAACAAGCCACTGAATGGTACCTTAAAGCAGCGGAACAAGGACTGGCTAAGGCTCAGAATAAACTCGGCTGGATGTATCACAATGGTGTTGGAGTTCAGCAAAATGATGAAAAAGCCGTCTACTGGCACCGTAAAGCAGCTGAAAAAGGGGATGCTGAAGGACAGTTTAGTCTCGGCTGGCTGTATTATCAAGGAATAGGAGTAAAAAAAGATTATAAAAAAGCTGCCGAATGGTTTGGGAAAGCTGCGGATCAGGGACTGGCTGAGGCTCAAGCAAGGCTTAAAGAATTAGAAGCACAAAATAACCCCTTACTGGTTATCGATAAAGACGGTACGCTTACCGGAATTACCGATAAAACAAAACTGCAAGGAAAGCTTGTGCTTCCTCCCGAGGTTAAAAAAATTGCTGAGAATGCTTTTTATGATTGTACTGCTTTAACGGAAATCGATTTTTCTGCCTGTACAGGTCTTGTAGACATTGGCAGATGGGCATTCTTAGGCTGTACCGGCTTAACTGAAATCCGCTTGCCTGCAAGTCTTGCTAAAATCGGTTACTGGGCTTTTGACGGCTGTACAGGTTTAGTTGAAGTCCGCTTACCTGCAAGCCTCAACTCAATAGGTAAAGGGGCTTTTGCAGATTGTGGCAATTTACGTAAGTTGATAGTCGCCCCGGAAAATACAACCTATTACAGTAAGGATAATGTGATATACACAAGAAATATGAAAAAACTTATATGTGCCGCCGGAGGCATTACACAGATTTTCATACCTGATACCGTTACCGAAATCGAAGGATGGGCTTTTGACGGTTGTACCGGCTTAGCTGAGGTCCGCTTACCTGCAAATCTTACCGTAATCGGTGAATGGGCTTTCTCCGGATGTATTAAGTTAGCAAAAGTAGACTTTTCTGCTTGTACAAATCGTATTGAAATCGGTGAAGAGGCTTTTTACGGCTGTACAAATCTTACCAAAGTCGGTGAACAGTCTTTTTAGAATCAAAAAAGTAGAAAAGGTTAAAAACTGCTCAAAGATAGTGTTGATGCTCCTAGTTCTTATGATGAATAAAACTTGTATAAGCCGATTTTAAACCGCTTGACTAAACATCTTCTTTAGGTCATTATATCGGATATGGAAACTAGAAGTATTTTTAAAAATATATCGCCGATAGATCACCGTTATTCCCTTCCGCAAGGAGGTCTTTATGATGAACTGTCGGTTTTTTTATCGGAAGAAGCAGGTATCGTTTATTGTGCCATGGCCGAAATGGCTCTCGTAAAGGCTCATCTTAAAATCGCAGAAGAAAAAAAAGGCTCTTTACTTCCAAAACTGAGCAGCGAGCTTGAAAAAACATTGGACGATATTGCCTTAAATATCGATCCTTCCGAAGTTTATGAAGAAGAACATAAGACCCAGCACAATATAAGAGCCTTGGTAAATGTCTTAAAGAAAAAAGTTCCGGAAAATATCGCTCCTTTGGTTCACCTTGGGGCTACCAGTGCCGACATCCTCGACACGGCCTTTTCTATGAGGATAAGGGATGCTGTCATAAAGGTAATAATTCCTCTTTTAAAGAAAACCGAGCTTTTGCTTTGCGATATAGCTGAAAGAGAGGCTGAAACGCCTCAGGTCGGGCGTACTCACGGTCAGCATGCGGTTCCTATTACCTTCGGTTACGCCGTTTCAGAATATGTAGCCCGTTTAGGCAAGTCGATTTTAAAAATGGAAGAGCTTGTAAAAGATTTACGCGGAAAATTTGCCGGAGCCGTAGGGGCCTATAATGCGGCTTCTTTAATAGTTTCCGATCCAATGCGATTTGAAAAAATCTATCTTGATTACCTCGGTTTAAAGCCTTCCGAATATTCTCATCAGCTTGTGGAGCCCGAATACATGCTCCGCCTCCTTCTTGAAGCAAATATTTCCTTCGGCATAATTGCAAACCTTGCAGACGATTTACGCAATTTGCAAAGAACCGAGATAGGGGAGGTTTTTGAATATTTTAGTGCAACACAGGTAGGTTCTTCCACCATGCCTCAAAAACGTAACCCGTGGAATTCCGAGCATGTGAAAAGCTTGTGGAAGACCTTTTCTCCGCGCGTGATGAGTTTTTATATGGACCAAATCTCGGAGCACCAAAGGGATTTATCCAACTCTGCAAGCCAGAGGTTTATAGCCGATTATCTTACAGGTCTTGCATTAGCCTTTAACCGAATGAATTCAATATTGAAGGGCTTACAGGCCGATAGGGAAAACATGCTTAAAAACCTTTTACAGGGCGGCGGAAAGGTTAGGGGAGGCGTTATGGCTGAGCCCGCTTATATCCTTTTGGCGGAATGCGGTGTTTCCGATGCGCATGAGGTAATACGTAAGATTACCCTTGCTGCCGAAAATCAAAAGTTAAGTTTTTATGAGGCCTTAAAAGCCGAAGAAAAGGTATTTGCCCTTGTTACGGCTAGACTAAAAGAGCTTAACTTTGATAAGCCTGAAGAGTTTTTTGCAAACCCTGAACGTTACCGAGGCCTTGCAAACGTAAAGGCAAAAGCTTTGGCCGAAAAATATAAGGCCTTAATGTAAGTTTTATCTAAACTTTTTATTTTAACTTAGGTAAGTATGCCCTCATAAGTTCAAGCCTTTTAAGATAATAGGCCTTTTCTTTTTCAGGAAGACTCTCAACCCATTCTTGTGTAAAGCGTTTTATTACGGGTGCATCTTTTTCATTATAGTTTGTAATTAAAATAGGGGCAGCGTCCATTTCTGACTGCAAGATGCCGTTGATTTTTTTTTAAGCTTAACTGCATTATTATTGAATCTCCCGTGTATTCCCTGTAATAGGCCGGATCGGCGTAGTTTACCTTCCACCTTTGGCCTGAAATAAAATTTCCCATAGAGTACATAAAAAAAGCATTTTTTTTATGTGTGAGCAAAGAATCAAGAGGTTCATTATTCTCTCCTTTATTGATTTGAATAATATCTTTTTTGGAATCATCGGTTAAGATTTCCACCTCTGAAAGCTCCCAATCCTGTAAAACATGGGGATGATGAGCCCAAACTACATCTACTCCGGCGGCGGCTAAAGCTTTAAACCATGCCTTTTTACTCTCTAAAACTTTAAGACCGTATTCCGCTTCGTTTAGATGAAGAGATAGAATAAAAACATCGCAAGGATTTTCTTCCCTCATTTTTTTTATGGATAAAAGAAGTTTTTCCCTTCCTGCCTTTGTGGGCTCGGAGTAATAAAGCCTATTCTTTGATTTGCCGTGTGAGTTTATCAGCTCCGTTACGGATAAAAATAAAATCTTCCAGCCTTTTTTTTCGATTAAGACAGGTTTAAAATCTTCATCCTCTTTATTTTTTAAACCCGAAGAAAAAATTTCCTTATTTTTGTACTCGTCTTTTAAAGCATTAAAACTTTTAATTGTTCCATCTATTCCTTGAATACCTTGATCATTGGTGTGATTATTGGCAAAGGAAAAGACATCAAAGCCCCCATCCACCGCAGCCTTTAGATAATCTTTATGTATATTAAAACATGGAAAGGTTGAAAGAGGCCTTTCTTCACAGACCGGTGTTTCCACATTTCCAAAGCTCAAATCATCATTTAAAAGAATATCCCTGACATCATCGTAAATTCGATTATAGTCTTTCATTTTAAAATTGACATCATGAGCCATAATATCACCTGAAAAGCTTAAAATAAGTTTGCTTATATCATCTTCTTTTTTAGGTAATTTCGATTCCGGAATTTCAGTTGAATTACAGGAATTTAAAATAAAAACCGCTGCTGTTATAAATAAAAATAAATAATACTTAAGATTTTTTTTCATAATTACTATGATTATACATTGACAATTGATATTATACAAGATACAATATATCAATATATTGTAATAATTGTTCAATGTTCAAGGAGGACAATGCAATGGCAAAGTCAAAATATGTATATTTTTTTGGCGGAGGTAGCGCCGAAGGTAATGGTATTATGAAAGATATCTTGGGAGGCAAGGGTGCCGGTTTGGCCGAAATGACGGCTATAGGCCTTCCCGTTCCTGCAGGATTTACTATTACAACCGAGGTTTGCGAAGAGTATTATAAAAATAACAGAAAATATCCTGCAGAACTAAAAACTCAAGTCGAATCTTATCTTTCAAAACTGGAAAAAATTACCGGAAAAAAACTTGGGGACAAAAAAGATCCTCTTTTGGTTTCGGTTAGATCGGGAGCTCCCGTTTCGATGCCCGGAATGATGGAGACAATTTTGAACTTAGGTTTAAACGACCAATCCGTTCAAGGTTTGGCCGAAAAGACGGGAAATTTAAGGTTTGCCTTGGATGCTTACCGTAGGTTTATCTTGATGTACGGTTCTACGGCAATGAATATTGAACGGGAAAAATTCGATAAAATTTTTGATGACGTAAAAGAAAAAAAGACAAAAAAACGCCTTAATCTTGCTCAAACGGCAAAGGTTTCGGATACCGATGTTAATGAACCCGAATTACAAGAAGTTATTGACAGATCTAAAAAGCTCTATGAAAAAGAAATAAAATCTACTTTTCCGCAAGATCCTATAAAGCAGCTTTGGGGAGCTATCGGAGCCGTATTCGGTTCTTGGATGTCCGATAAGGCTGTTACTTACAGAAGGGTTGAAAACATTGTAGGTATCAGAGGTACGGCTGTAAACGTTATGCAGATGGTCTTCGGAAACAAAGGAGATAATTCAGGCACGGGAGTCTGTTTTACACGCGACCCGAATTCCGGTAAAAACGATTTTTACGGCGAATATTTGTTTAATGCACAAGGAGAAGATGTTGTTGCAGGAATCAGAACTCCTATTAAACTGGATGTATTCGCAAAAAAGGATCCCGCCGCTTATAAAAAACTTTGCGATGCCCGCAAAATACTTGAAAAGCATTATAAGGATATGCAGGATATGGAATTTACCGTTGAGGAGGGAGAATTATACATGCTCCAGTGCCGAACCGGTAAGAGACTTCCTGCGGCAGCCTTCCAGATGGCTGTAGATATGGTTGAAGAAAAACTTATAACAAAGGAAGATGCTGTTGCCCGTATTAAGGCTTCGGATATTGAAGGCGTCTTCTACAAGGCCTTGGATTATTCTAAAGCCGCCGAAATAAAAAGCTCTCACCTTGTTGACGGTATTCCCGCCGTTCCCGGTGCTGCCTGCGGTATAATTTGTCTTTCGGCAGAAGCTGCAGAGGCTGCTTCAAAGGACGGAAAAAGAGCCGTATTAGTGCGCCATGAGACAAGCCCCGAAGATGTAGGCGGTATGCATGCGGCAGAGGGTATTCTAACCGCAACCGGCGGAAAAACCAGCCATGCAGCTGTTGTAGCAAGAGGCTGGGGTAAATGCTGTATAGTAGGCTGCGAGAATTTAAGAATCGACTATGAAAAAAAGGAAATTTCGGCCAAGGGCATTGTCTTAAAAGAAGGCGATTATATAACCTTGGACGGCTCAAAGGGTGCTGTTTATAAGGGCGAATTACCCTTAATTACGCCTAAACCTCCTGCAGCCTATAAAAAAATTATGGAATGGGTTGATCAAATCCGCAAAATTAAAGTAAGAACAAATGCGGATACACCCGAAGATGCAAAGATCGCTATAGGACATGGTGCTCAAGGTATAGGTCTTTGCCGAACAGAACATATGTTCTTTAGTGATGAAAACCGAATAGAGGCAATCCGCGAGATGATTATTGCCGAAAACAAGGAAGCAAGAGAAAAGGCTTTAAAAAAACTGCTTCCATATCAGACAAAGGATTTTGAAGGCATCTTTAAAGCTATGAACGGTTATCCCGTAACAATCCGCTTAATAGATCCGCCCTTACACGAATTTGTTCCTCATGATAAGGAAGGCCAGCAAAAACTAGCCGAAAAGCTTAATATAAGTTTTGCCAGCGTTAAAAACCGCGTAGATCAGCTTACCGAAGCTAATCCTATGTTGGGACACAGGGGCTGCCGTTTGAGCATCACCTATCCTGAAATTCTTGAGATGCAGGTTACCGCCATTATAAATGCAGCCTGCACGGTTCAAAAGAAAGGAATAGATGTTTTACCCGAAATAATGATTCCTCTTACAATAGATGCAAAGGAATTTAAGATTTTGGAAAAACAAGTACGCAAGGTAGCAGATGACATAATAGAGAAAAAGGCTAAGGATAAAAAACTTAAATACATGGTCGGAACTATGATTGAAACTCCGAGAGCCGCCCTTCTTGCAGACAAAATTGCAGAATATGCTGAATTTTTCTCCTTCGGGACAAATGACCTTACACAGATGACTATCGGTATAAGCCGTGACGATGCCGGTAAATTCTTACCTGAATATGTAGATGAAAACAAGGCCGGCGTATTTAAGGCTGATCCCTTCCAGTCCTTGGATCAAGAAGGGGTCGGTATGCTGGTAGCTTCCGCTATTCAAAAGGGAAGGGAAGTTAAAAAACACTTGGAAATCGGCGTTTGCGGTGAACACGGAGGAGACTTAAATTCGGTTAAGTTTTTCTGTAAGGCAGGAATGGACTATGTTTCAGCCTCGCCATTACGTGTTCCTATAGCAAGGCTTGCTGCAGCTCAGGCCGAAGTTGAAGCTTTGAAACCTAAGACCGGTGCAAAAGAACCGGCAAAGGCTGCTAAAACTTCAAAGTCTTCCGAAAAAACAAAAGCTAAAGCGGCTAAACAACCTGCTAAAAAATAATTAGTTTTGAGGCACTGCATTTTGTTAATAAGCAAAGTGCAGTGCTTGTGCAGTGCTGTTGCAGTGCTTTTGTAAGTGCTGTTAGTTAAAGATTTAAATAAAAATGACTTTGATAAAAAAATTAAGAGCAGTGCGCGGGGCCGTATGCTGTGAAGACAGTGAAGCCGGTATATCTTCGGCGGTTGTAAATCTTTATAGCCAAATATTAAAAGAAAATTCCATATCTGAAAAAAACATGGTTTCAATACAATTTACGGTTACCTGTGACATAAAGGCCTTAAATCCTGCAACGGCTTTACGTAAACGGGGTTTTGCCAAAAACACAGCCCTGTTTTGTGCTTTAGAACCTTGCATGGAAGACAGTTTACCCAAAACTATTAGGATTTTAATTTATTATTATTCTAGGAGAAGTCCGCAGCCTGTTTATATCGGCGGAGCCGAGGTTTTAAGACCTGATTTGATAAGAAATATAGGCTAAATTCTTGACAATTTATGTAATTTTGCTCTAATTTTTACTTGACATAATTATAAAAATATGGTATAGTCCAATTCCAGCAACGCGATGCGTTTCAACGCTATGCGTTTTACCTTGTCTCCTTCGTCTAGTGGTTAGGACATCGGGTTTTCATCCCGACAACAGGGGTTCAATTCCCCTAGGAGATGGATACCCTCGATAATATCGGGGGTATTTTTTAGCAATTTTAAAACTAAAAAAGCTTTACTTGACAAAAAAAATAAATTTGTTAAGCTAAAAATCTAGTCAATAGTAACAATTCATCATTTTTACATATCTTTTTCGGTTCCTTTGGCCGAATACTGAATTTTAGAATGATATATTTAAGTTACGAGCAGAGGAGAAAAATCCGATGACAATAAGAAAGAGAAAAGCTTTGCCGCAAGTTTCTGAGGATTCCTTGTTTGATACGGGGAGCAACTCTAATGAAGATTTGGTTATTAGTACATCCGATGAACAGACTGATGACCTATCTGTTAATACGGCAAATGAGATTCAAGCTGCTGTAGAACAAACAAGAATTGAGCAAAACAAAGAAGCAGACGATGAAATTCTTGAAAAAAAAGTTGTTGTCCGTTCACGAGGAAGAAAAAGAACGGTAAATTCTTCTGATGAAGTTGAAACCAAGCCTGCAAAAAAAACAAGCCTGCCTGCAAAAAAACGCTTACCTAGGGATATACAAGATGAAAAAGATGAAATTATCCCTGAACCAGATACTTCTTTTAAAATCATTATAAATGATCTTACAAAGATGCGTATGCATGATTTAAGAGATATGGCTGTAAAATACGGTGTGCCTGAAGATGAGCTGTCCTTAATGAAAAAACAGGATGTTATTTATCATATTCTCAAAAATCATACCAATCAAGGCGGTAGTATTTTTGCTTCAGGCTCCTTAGAGACACTTCCCGACGGGTACGGTTTTTTACGCTCGCCTCAAAACAGCTATTTAACGGGAACGGATGATGTTTACGTTTCTCCCAGTCAGATAAGGCTTTTTAACCTTAAAACGGGAGATACTGTTTACGGTCAAATCCGCTCACCAAAAGAGGGCGAAAGATATTTTGCCCTTTTAAGAGTAGAAACGGTCAACTTTGATGAGCCTGCAAAATCCCAGCGCCGAATTCCGTTTGATAACCTTACGCCTCTTTATCCTAGAGAAAAATTAAACCTTGAAACAACTACTCAGGAAATATCTACTAGAATTATGAACTTGTTCTGTCCTATAGGAAAGGGACAGCGGGGATTGATTGTAGCTCCTCCTCGTACGGGAAAAACGATAATGCTTCAAAAAATAGCCAACGCAATTACTGCCAATCATCCTGAAGTTTATCTCATAGTTCTTTTGATAGATGAGCGCCCTGAAGAAGTTACCGACATGGAGCGTACGGTAAATGCGGAAGTTATTTCTTCTACCTTTGATGAACAGGCAACCCGTCACGTCCAAGTTGCTGAAATGGTACTTGAAAAGGCAAAACGCCTTGTAGAACACAAAAGGGATGTTGTTATTCTATTAGACTCAATTACACGTTTAGCAAGGGCTTATAACCAGACTATGCCTACTTCGGGTAAGGTACTATCAGGCGGTGTGGATTCAAACTCTCTCCATAAACCCAAGCGTTTTTTCGGTGCTGCAAGAAATATCGAAGAAGGCGGAAGTTTAACGATAATAGCTACAGCTCTTATTGAAACCGGAAGCAAAATGGATGAGGTTATTTTTGAAGAATTTAAAGGAACCGGCAATATGGAAGTAAACCTGGACAGAAAACTTTCAGACCGCCGCTTATTCCCGGCAATCAATATAAAGCGCTCGGGAACTCGAAAAGAAGAGCTTTTATTAACCGAAGCTGAAATGCAGCTTATGTGGATATTACGCAAATTCATCAGTTCAATGGATGATGCCGATATTATCGAATTTTTAATCGATAGAATGAATAAAAGTAAGAATAACGAAGCTTTTTTAAAATCAATGAATGCCGGTCTTGCACAAAAAGACTAAATATTGTATATTATAACACTACCTTGGGAGGTTTGTATGAAAAAAGATATTCATCCGAAATATGAAGAAACAACCATTACCTGTGCTTGCGGAAACGTAATAAATACTCGTTCCACAGCCAAAGATATCAAGGTTGAAATCTGCTCGCAGTGTCATCCTTTTTTTACAGGAAAACAAAAGCTTGTTGATACTGCAGGACGAATTGATCGCTTTAAAAAACGCTACAATATTAAAGACTGATTGTCTTTATAGGCTAAGCACGGGTTTTCTCGTGCTTATGCTTTTTCTAGGAGGTAATTTATGGGATGGTGGTCGATATGGCTTTTGGTTGGTGTTCTTTGCATAGGCTTGGAACTTATAATTCCCGGTCTTGTTATTATCTTCTTCGGTTTTGGGGCTATTTTTACTTCTGTTTTCAGTTTAATTCCTTTTATTAACCAAGCTCTCTGGCTTCAAATAATAATCTTCATTGCATTTTCAGTCCTTTCTTTGATTTTTTTGCGTAAAAAATTCACTCCTGTTTTTAAAGGAACTGTTTTTTATCCCGATAAAAAGAAAAGTCAGCCCGATGATGAATTTGCAGATGTTATTGAAACGGTTTTTCATAATAAAGAAGGAAGAATAAAGTATAAAGGTACAACATGGAATGCCCGCTCCCTTTCGGAAGAAATTCCTCGAGGATCAGTAGTAAAGGTGCTAAAGCGTGAAGGGCTTACCTACATTGTTGAAAAGACTGAAAAATAACTTTTACTTTTAAAAAGTTTTTGGGAGCCTTTAAAAAAGTCAGCTTGAAGAAAGTTTCCTTAAGATTGTAAATTTTGTCCGAATATTTCTTTTTGGAGCCTTTTACCTGTAGCTGTGCAGGCGAGGCCGCCTTCGGCCGTTTCACGCAAGGATGAAGGCATAGAATCTCCGACCTTTTTCATGGCAATTATAACCTCATCTACCGGAATAGCACTTTTGATTCCTGCTAAGGCAAGCTCCGCTGCCGTAAAAGCCAAACTTACACCTGATGCATTTCTTTTTACGCAAGGAACTTCAACCAAGCCTGCTACAGGATCGCATACAAGACCTAAGATACATTTAAGGGCAATAGCCGTCGCATGGCCTACCATTTCAGGGCTTCCTCCGCACATTTCTACTATAGCTCCTGCTGCCATGGCGGAAGCAGAACCGCATTCCGCTTGACATCCTCCTTCAGCTCCAGAAATGGAAGCCGTGTTAGCTATAACCATCCCGATAGCTCCAGCCGTAAACAAAGACATAACGGCATCTTCTTTTTTTACATCCTTTGTTTTTAGGACTGCTCCGATTGCACCTGGAAGAATACCGCAGGAACCGGCAGTGGGAGCTGCCACTATCTTTCCCATTGAAGCGTTTAATTCCGAAACGGCCATAGCCATTCTTATTCCGTTTGCAAGGAGGGGGCCGCAGAGGGCTTTTCCGTTTTCCGATCGTTCGTATATTTTGTAGGCATCTCCGCCTGTAAGACCGCTTGTTGAGCGTATATCCGGATTTGTGCCTTTGTCGATTGCTTCAAGCATCACGTTTAAATGCTCCTGCATTCTTTCAAAGCAGTGTTCCTTAGTTTCTTCAAGGGCTGAGCTTTGGTCTTCTAAAATAATATCCGAAATTCTTACAGAATTTTCCGATGCCTTTTGTATAAGGTCTTCTATTTTTTTATACTCTATTGTTTTCATTGCTTAATCCTTTTAAAATTATACCGGCTGAATCAGGATGACATTGTAGATGTGTTCTATTTGCAAAATCTCTTCCTTTAATTCGGGACCGACGCTTAAACCGTCCATTTGAAGGCACATTGTAGCGGTTCCTCCTCGATAGTCCCTGCCTATATGAATTTGCGAAATATTTATCTTGTATTTTGCCGTTACACTTGTTATTGCAGCTATTCTTCCCGGAATATCCTGATATTCCACTACCATTGTAGGGCTTTTACCGCTAATTTCTACCGATTTTCCGTTTATTTTGGTAATTACGATATTCCCGCCCCCTATGGAGGAGCCTTGAACGGAAAGCTCTTTTCCGTCAATCCCTGTCAGCTCAATTAAGGCAGTGTTAGGATGAGCATTAGGAATATCTATAGGTTCAAAGGATATATCCAAGCCCTGTTCTTTTGCAAGGGTTAGGCTGTTTCTTATACGCTCGTTTTCAGGTTTCATTCCCATAATACCTGCTGCAATTGCCCTATCGGTACCGTGTCCTTTATAGGTGTAGGCAAAGGAACCGTGCAGATAAACTTTTGCTTTTACAGCCGGTTCTGCGAGAAGCACTCTTGCTAAATAGCCGATTCTGACGGCTCCTGCCGTATGTGAGCTGGACGGCCCTATCATAATCGGGCCTATAATATCGAAAACATCCATATTCGGCGTATTATATAATAAAAAATTATTGAAGTCAATATGAGGGTAAATATAAAAACCTTGCCGGTTTTTATATAAAAATAAGATTGTTTATGTAATATGGGGTTGACATTTTTTTTGATGTGTATATACTCAAGATTGTGTTTTAAATTTTTATAGACTTAGGAAAAAAATGAAAAGATACATATTCAGCATTTTCATTATTATAATCGGCTTATTGGTTTTATTTGCTCCGTTCGGATTTGCGCATGTGTGCTCTCCTAAGGCTGACGGCAGTTTTATGAAATGCCATTGGATGGGAGAAGCTGTAAGACTGTTGGGCGGTCTGATTACCTTATCCGGCCTTGCTTTTTTTATTTGTAAAAAATCCCGTTTCGGAATATCCGTATACAATATAGGAATCGGGGGCAGCCTCATTTTGCTTGAAACTCTTGTTATAGGCACATGTAAGAACTTAAATATGAACTGCAATGTTTACACAAAGCCTATAGTTATTTTATTGGCTATTGCTTTGATTACAGTAAGCATTGTTTATGTTTTTCTTTCGCGTAAAGAAAAACATAACTGAGGAGACTTATGCTTTTAAAAACAAAATCTCTTTCCAAATCCTTTGCCAGAGGTAAGAACTCTTTTTTTGCCGTAAAAAATGTTGACTTTAACATTGAATCGTCCGACTTTGTATTTATTGTAGGGCGTTCGGGTTCAGGAAAAACAACCTTTCTTAATTTGATATCAGGTATTTTAGATCCTACTGAAGGGCAGGTTTTTTTTGAAGATAAGGATATTTCATCTATGAACGATACCGATAAGAGTTTTTACCGCAACGAGTCAATAGGCTTTGTTCCGCAGTTTTTAACGTATTTGCCGAACCTTTCGGTATTTGATAATGTAAGGGTTCCGTTTTTTTTATTTACCAGGGACGGCGACAGTGAAGGAAGGGCTTTAAGTCTTTTGGATTTGATGGATATTGCCGATTTAAAGAATGAGATGCCTCAAAATTTATCCGGGGGAGAAATAAAGAGAATGCTGATAGCAAGGGCTCTTATGAATTCTCCAAAATTACTCATTGCAGACGAACCTACGGCGAATCTTGACACTGAAACGGCAAAACAGGTTATGAGCCTTATGTATAATGTAAACAAGATGGGAACTGCCGTTTTGATTGTAACCCACGATTCGGAAATTTTAGAAAAGAAAAGCAATATTTACCGGATGGATAACGGTAAGCTGAAAAAAGAATCTGCGTAAATTACATGAGCCGACTGCAACCACCTTATAAGAACATACAATGCGAAACATTTAGCATTGTACCCTAATGCTCTGCGTCGGGGTTGTTGATTTTAGTGGACCTTAACTGATTTTTTCGGCATCGTTCTCATAAAATTTTTTAAATAGAGAATTTTTATTTTCCAGCAAGGCGGAAAAGTTTCCGTGTTCTGCAATTTTGCCGTCTTTCATATAAATAATCTCATCACATTTTTTTAGGGTTTCAGGATTTAACCGATGTGTGATAAAAATAACGAGCTTATCTTTTTGTGCCGTAACTATGTCTTCGATAAGTTTAATGCTGTAATTATCCAAACCGGAATTGAATTCGTCAAGTAGAAAAACTGAAGCATCTTTTACTAATGCACGAGCCATTGCAATTTTTTGTTTTTCGCCGCCTGAAACGGTCGAATCAATCTTATTACCGTCAGCTTTCCGTTTTTTTGCCAATTCGTTTAAAGCTAGTTTTTCTATGATGCTGCCGGAACAATCTTTTTTATTGAGGAAAATATTTTTTTCAAGCGTGTCTTCTAAAATTGTGATGTTTTGCGGAATATAGCAGATGTTATCAAAAATTTCAGAAGTACTTAAAATTTTTCCATTGTATGTAATGTGTGAGCCGGAATCTAAAATACCTGCGATCAGTTTTAAAAGCGTACTTTTCCCTGAACCGGCTTGACCTACAACCGCATATTTTTTTCCACCTTCAAAATTAAAGTTGATATTTTTTAAAATGTGTTTTTCTTCAACTGAAAAATTCAAATCCGATACGCTAATGTGTTCAATGTGTATTTTATGCACAGCATTGCCGGTATCGAAATTCACTTCCGCATCGCTTAGATGAAACTTATTTTTAATTTTATTATTTAATTCTTTTCCTGCTTTGTAATTTGTGTATAACCGTCCCAGTTCTCCGATAGGCGAAGTAATTGCTCCGATTAAACTGCCGGCAGCAAGTACCGCTCCGATAGAAACTATTTTGTAAATTGATAAAACCGCAGCGGTACCCATAACGATAATTGTCGCAAGAAGGCCTATACTCATCATCGTTATTTCCGTTTTTGTCATTGCCTGTTTTTGTTTTCTGTGAGACGACAAAGCCGTATCGGTACTTTTAAAAATCAGCCTTTGAGACCAGCCCAATAAGTCTTCCATCCGTAAAAGCAAATTAGCTTCTAAGTGAGACTTAAGATTTTGTGCATAGGCTTCATTATCCTTTGATAAAATTTCAGTAGCTTGTACCATCGCCTTGCTTCTTGCTTTCATAAATGCCGCCGATATGCAGCCGAAAACAAAAATTAAAACAAACAATAAGGGGTGAATTGTGATAGCGACAACCGTGCCGCATATAAAATGAAATATTTGCTGCAGAGCGGTCAAAAAGGAAGTAATATAGAGCGTCTCGATTTGCATTGCATCATTTGTTAAGGCGTTTATATATTCACCGGAATCTACATTTTCTCCGTATTTTGTAAGGAGAGCCGATGAATAAACCGCATTTTTATATCTAAGCATATACTGACATACAATCTTATGAAAGTAATTCTTAACTATGTAGGTAATTATAATCAAAAATAGTACATAGATAACACATACTGCCAAAAATTTGAGGAGTGTTTCGAGTGTACCGGTATTTGCAATATCGGCTAAGCGGGCAAGAATAAGAGAAAAGGAAGCATCCAATGCTGCTTGACCGAGTGCAAGTAAACAAACCAAAGCCGCTTCCCAAAAATTTTTAAAAATTTTCATTTTTTCCTCCGAGACCTATTTTATTATAACCATACCATAGTATACCTATTTTATCAATCAGTGCTCCAGCACCTGTGCTCCAGCACCTTAAAATTGCCTTAAAAAGAGGCATTTTTTGCGGTATTTTTTTGAAATTTATTTTTTAAATATGTATGCGATACTTGACATTTTTTATTTGAGTAAGTATACTTACGTAGTAAGTTATCTATTACAATTTTGGAGTTATTATGGAAGTAATAAAGAAAGGCTCAAAAAGGCTTTTGGTGTTTTTTTTATTGTTTTCTCTTTGTTTATCTCTTTTTGCAACAGAAAAAGAAGATTTGAGTTCTTGGACTAAAATAGTCGAAAAAATGGAAATCCGACTGAATAATGCCTACGAATTGTATACACAGGGTAAAACCCGTGAAGCTTATGATGAGGTAAATGCCGCTTATTTTAGATATTACGAATCCAAGGGAATGGAAAAGATAACGATGAGCTACCTTTCCGGTGCACGTAAGACAGCTGTTGAAAACGCTTTTTATGAGTACAGAAAAAACGTAAAAAGCGATAAGGATAGCGAAATGATAAGAGCACATAAGGATGCTCTTATTGCAATGCTCTACCATGATGCAGCCGAACTTGACGGTACTTCCAATGACAAGGGGGAAAGCGGAAAATCGGCTGCCGTTGCTACCTTTATTTCATGCTTTGTTCTTGTATTGCGTGAGGGCTTGGAAGCTATTTTGGTTATAGCTGCTATTATCGCTTACCTTGTAAAAACCGGAAAAAAGAAGTATATATCTTCCGTTTACATCGGAGCTCTTGCAGGTATTCTTGTAAGTATACTTTTAGCCTTTTTATTCGGTTTATTGGCAGGTGCACAAAGCGGCATAGCTCAAGAAGTTTTTGAAGGCATAGGAATGTTTGTTGCCGTAATAGTTTTATTCTATGTAAGCAACTGGATGATTTCAAAGTCTGAAACTGAAGCATGGGAAAGATATATTCAAAAGAAGGTTGAGTCTTCGGTATCGACCGGTAATAAGTGGGTCTTGATTTTTGCCGCCTTTATTGCCGTTGCAAGGGAAGGAGCCGAGCTTATTTTGTTTTTTCAAGGTGTTCCCGTTCAAGGTGCAAGCGGCCAAAGAGCTATGATTTTAGCTGTCGTATTATCCGTAGTAATTTTGGCAGGTGTTTTCCTTGCCTTTAGATTTTTAAGTGTAAAACTGCCCTTAAAACCGTTTTTTACGGTAACAAGTATTTTGATGTACATACTTTGTTTTTCATTTACCGGAAAGGGTGTTTCGGAATTGCAGGCTGCAGGTGTGGTAAGTAAGACCATAATTCCGTGGATGCAAAGTTTTGAGTTGGATTTTTTAGGCATATATGCAACTTATGAAAGTTTAATACCTCAAATAATCGTGTTAGTTGCTATTATTGTATTTTCCAGTTTATATGTCAAAAAAAATAAAAAGATTCTTGCCGAATTAAAGAAAAAAGAAGGCGAGAATAATTAATTTGGGCCAAAAAAATTAAATATAAAAGGAGAGTTTTTAAATGAAAAAAACTTTATCTTGTATTTTTGCATTGCTTGCAATTGCTTTTGTAATTACATCATGCGAAAAAAATGAAACGGTTCAGGAAAAAAAGCCTGAAGCCGTTGCAGAAAAACCTGCTGCTCCGAAACCCGAAGAAGAAGGTGCTGCAGGATTTGATGAGTTCCCCATCGGCGATGAGCAGGATGCCGGAATATTAACGGTTGCAGGTGTTTATTTTCAACCTGTAGATATGGAGCCTGCCGGTAACAGCTTGTCAAAGAACGAAGCCGATTGCCACATGGAAGCCGATATTGCCGCCAATGATAAAGGTTCAACATTGGGTTACGGTGCAGGCGACTTTGTTCCTTACTTACACGTTAAGGCTTACATCCAAAAAGTAGGTTCTTCAAAGGTACAGGAAGTTGCATTTATGCCGATGAATGCCAGCGACGGACCTCACTATGGTGCTAACGTAAAATTTGAAGAAGGCTTAGGCAAGTACAATATCAAGTTTGAAATTAAGGCACCGGGAAATGACTATCTTCTCCATGTTGATAAAGAAACAGGTGTTACCGGACGCTTCTGGACGGAACCCATCGTTGTTGAATGGAAAGATTTTGAATGGGCAGGACCTCAGTGGTAAACTTGTCCAAGTAGTAGTATAATACTAATTACTCATTCAATTTGTAACCGCCGAAGCTAAAACTTCGGCGGTTACTTTTGACGTTTTTGTTTTTGGGAGGTGCATCATTTTAAAATTTTATATAAGGGTTATTGAAGCAGGCATTGGATTCGCTTTAGTCCTTGCAGTTGTTTTTGCCTCATTTAGAACCCAAAGGCCCGAAAAAAAACGGTATATTATTTTATTAAGTATACTCACAGGATTTATCGGCAGCATTGTTTCTGCAATATTAAGATCTATTCCTAATTACATAAATAGAACTAACTTTGCCTTTTGGTCGATGATTCCCGTCAGTATATTTTTTTTAATTTTAATTTTTCTTTTGCTGTTTAAAACAAAAAATTCTTTATTGTATGAAAATTTCTTCAGCACAGCAGTTTTTTTTATATACGGCAGCAACGATATTTTATTATCTTCCTGTCATAATAACTCTTTCCACTACCTTAGTTAATTACGGGGAAAGTGCTGTAAGTACCCTCGTTTTATACAGACTTATAGGTTACTTACTCGGAATAGTTTTTATTATTCTTGCAAGTCTTTCAATTTATAAAACCTTAATAAAGTTATCCGATATTGAATTAAAAGTTACCGTAATAGCTTCTCTTTGTATTTTAGGGATAACTCAAATTGTGGTTATACTACAACGTTTGTATTCTTTAAGGATAATTCCGCGGAATGATTTTATTTTTTGGTTTATTGCAAGCGTAGTAAATAACGGAAACTTTTTTATCTTTGCCGTTATTGTGTTTATAATGTTTGCTCCAATTCTTTTATGGAAAAAAAATATTAAAATTACCGAACCGTACAATAATAATGCCGAATTAAGAAAAATAAAAGCAAAAAAAAGGAATGCAAAAAGGTGGGCTAGATTTTCTTTAAGTCTTTTATTGATTTCGGTTTTTTCTTTGTCTTTTTTGCGCTTTTATGTAGACCGAGAAGTTCCTTTATCTCCGCCTGAAAATTATACTATTGAAGACGGTATGGCTGTTATTTCTTTAGAGCAGTTGGAGGATGATAGACTCCACCGTTATGAATATATAACGGAACAAGGAATCAGTATGCGTTTTATTGCCATAAAAAAAAGTGAAGGCTCTTACGGTGTAGGCCTTGACGCCTGCGATATCTGCGGTCCAAGCGGTTATTTTGAGCGGAATAATGAGGTAATCTGTAAACTTTGCGATGTAGTTATGAATAAGGCTACGATAGGTTTTCCCGGAGGATGTAATCCGGTTCCGATTCCTTATATTGTACATGCCGGGAATATTAAAATAAAAATATCAGACCTTGAGTCCGAGGCTCATCGTTTTAAATAAATAGGAGGCTTATTTTAGACAATGCAGTTGGCATTGTCTAAAAACGCTGTCGAGTTTGCCTTGCAGGCAAACGTCGCTTATTGTATGCCGTTTCTTACTGACGTTACGAAACGGCGGAATTCGACAGCTTCGAAATCTGAAGATTTCTACGGTTGTCGAATTTTAAGGAAAGTTTTTATAGGAGATATGATAAACAGCTCGGCAGGAATTCTGCCTCACTGTTTATAGATATTGGAGGAGATATGTTTTGGAGAATGATAGCGGGTGCCCTTTTTAGACAAAAGGGAAAAATGGTAATGATAGCTTTTACCATTGCCCTAGGTGCAAGTCTTTCAACCTCGATGCTTAACACAATGCTTGGTGTAGGGGATAAGGTAAACCAAGAGCTTAAAACCTATGGAGCTAATATCAATGTTGCCCATAAGGAATCTTCTCTTTTGGATGATATTTACGGTGAAGAGTCGGGAAATACAAAAAAATTCTTAAAAGAAGATGAATTGTATAAAATTAAAACCATATTTTGGGCATACAATATTGTCGATTATGCACCTTTTTTAAATGTGCAAGTAAACTATGACGGGGGGGATAAACCCGTGCGCCTGTCGGGTACATGGTTTGATTTTAAAATAGATCTTCATACCGGGCAGGAAGTTATAACCGGAATAAGAAGGATGCGTACTTGGTGGGAAGTAAACGGAAACTGGGTTTCGGATGATGATAATTCTTCATGCATGGTAGGAAGTCTTTTTGCAGGAAGGAATAACTTAAAAGTAGGAGATGAGATCAAACTTACAAGTGCTGCAGCATCTAAAACCTTAAAAGTTTCCGCAATTTTTAATTCGGGAAGCAATGAAGATGAGGTAATTTTTACTACATTACATACCGCTCAAGAATTTTTAGGAAAGACAAATGTTTGCGAAAGTATTGAGGTAAGTGCTTTGACAACTCCCGACAATGATTTGGCAAGAAAGGCTGCAAGAAGTCCTTTAAGTTTAACGATAAAAGAAATGGAAATATGGTATTGTACTGCCTATGTAAGCAGTATTTGTTATCAGATTCAGGAGGTTATAACGGATGCGGTTGCAAAGCCGATAAGACAGGTGGCCGAATCCGAAGGAGCTATCTTAAATAAGACAACCTTGTTAATGCTTTTAATTACTATTTTAAGTTTGATTGCTTCGGCTCTTGGCATTTCAAACTTGGTAACGGCCAGCGTTATGGATAGAAGGACGGAAATCGGTTTAAAAAAAGCCATAGGTGCAAGCAACATTGCCGTTACCGTTTCGGTTTTAACGGAGGTTATGGTAATAGGAATTATAGGAGGAACAGCCGGATATTTTATAGGATTGGGCTTAACGCAAATAATAGGCCGAAGCGTTTTCGGCTCTGCAATTCCGCCTGCCCCCATGGTCATTCCTATTGTGGTTCTTATTATTTTTTTGATTACCCTTTTAGGAAGTCTTCCGTCTGTAAGATATTTATTAAAACTAAATCCTACGGAAGTTTTACACGGAAAATAAATGTTCCAGTTCAAGGTGTTAAGGATGTAAGATATGACTAAAAATAAGATGTATTTTAAAATGATAATGAGTTCTTTATTGCGGCGCCGTTCAAGAATGTTGGTGGCTTTACTGGCTATTGCAATCGGTGCAACCGTTTTATCGGGCTTATTGACTATTTACTACGACATTCCGCGTCAAATGGGAACGGTGTTCCGCTCATACGGGGCAAATATGATATTTTTGCCTTCCGAAAGCGATACGAAAATAAGAAAAGATCAGATAGATAAAATTAAAAAAGAAATTGACTCTGAAAAACTTGTAGGTTTTGCTCCTTATATTTATAAACCTGCAAAGGTAAACGAACAGCCTTATATGATAGCTGCTACCGATCTTATAAGTGCAAAGAACAATAGTCCCTATTGGCTTGTGAGAGGACAATGGCCTAAAGAAAAAAAAGAAGTTTTAATAGGTCATGAAATAAGTATGGCTATAGGCTTATCCGTAGGAGACAATTTTATTGTAAATACTCCAAAACCTGACGGAGATGTAACCGTAAACGAATTCAAAGTTTCAGGCATCGTTACAACAGGTGGTGTCGAAGAAGAGTTTATCTTTATGAGCCTTGAGGATATAAAAAATATTATAGGCTATAATGATGCCTTCGATGTAATTGAGTGCAGTATTGACGGAAATAGGGACTATCTTAATTCGGTTGCCGAAAAAGTTTTAAAAAATGCGGAAGGTATTACTCCCCGTCTTGTTAAGCGTGTTACCGAATCTCAGGATACGGTTTTAAGTAAACTACAGGCCCTTGTTTGGATTGTTACCATTATTGTTTTGTTTTTGACTATGATATGTGTAACCACTACTATGATGGCAGTAGTGGTGGAACGCAGAAAAGAAATAGGTTTAAAAAAAGCTTTAGGTGCTTCCAATAAAAGTGTTGTTATAGATTTTTTGGGAGAAGCGGTTATGCTTGGGCTTATGGGCGGTATTTTAGGAATAGGCCTCGGCTACTTATTTGCAAATAATGTAAGTATAAGCGTTTTTGCAAGAGAGGTTTCCTTTCCCGTAAGGCTGGCTCCTTTTACCGTAATTTCTTCCATAGTTATCACTATTATTGCATCCCTCTTTCCGGTAAGGGCGACTGTGGATGTTGATCCTGCTCTTGTTTTACGCGGAGAGTAATCTTAATTTTAAGGAGAATTTGAATTTATGAATATTTTAACCTTAACCGAAATTTCTAAAATATATGGAGATCTTAAAGCACTTGATAAAATAAATTTGACGGTTGAAGAAGGAGAGTGGCTTTCGATAATGGGGCCTTCGGGTTCAGGTAAAACCACATTGATGAACATAATCGGCTGTATGGATAAGCCTTCTTTAGGAAAAATTGATTTGGCAGGTCAAGACATTTCAAAACTTTCTTCTAAAGAATTGACGATAGTCAGGCGGGATATGATAGGTTTGGTTTTTCAACAATTTCATCTTGTAAACTATCTTACAGCCCTTGAAAATGTAATGATGGCTCAGTACTATCACAGTATTCCCGATGAAAAGGAAGCTCTTGAAGCCCTTGAAAGTGTGGGCTTAAAAGAAAGAGCCAAGCATCTGCCCAATCAATTATCGGGAGGAGAACAGCAGCGTGTCTGCATTGCTCGTGCTTTAATAAATCATCCAAAGCTCCTGCTTGCCGATGAACCTACGGGGAACTTAGACGAAAAAAATGAAAAACTTGTAATGGAAATTTTTGAAAAACTCCATAATGCAGGAAGTACAATCATAGTTGTAACCCACGATCCTGAGGTTGCAGATCAGGCTGAAAGGATGGTTGTTCTTGAGCACGGTAAAATAGCAAGAATTGAAAAGATGAGCAGGGTAAGGTCGTCAAGAGGAGATAATGTATGAAAAATTATAAAATTATTTTTTTTGCACTATGTGTTATCTGTATTTTTTCCTGTTCAAAAACGGAAACAAAGAAAAGCATAAAATATAAAGACGGTGTTTATACGGCTCTTTCAAGTATTAAAGACGATTGGGGCGGAACAGCCGAAGTTAAAATAAAAATTGAAGAGGGTAAGATTGTTGAGTGTACGTTTTTGTCTTATGAAAAAAACGGAAATCTAAAAGGGCCTGAATACGGAAAAGTTGACGGAGTTATAAAAAATATAGGCCTTTATAAAATTGCTCAAGCCTCTGTTTTAAGATCGGCGGAGTACGGTCAAAAATTGGTTGAAACTCAAAATATCGATGAAGTTGATGTAATAGCCGGTGCTTCAATTTCTTATAAACTATTTAAGGACGCAGTTGAAAATGCATTACGGGGTGCAATGCAAAATGCAATGCAAAATGCAAAAGAAAATTAAGGAAACCTCTAAAAAACTATGGAGAATTTACAAACAAAAAAACTGACCGCCTATGAGCTTGCAAAATTGAATATCAAAAGAAAACCTTTTAGAACTGCAAGCCTAATTATTCTTACTGCTGTTTTAGCCTTTAGCCTTTTTGCAGGCAGTTTTTTGGTAAAAAGTTTAAAGGGCGGAATGGTGTCTCTATCAAACCGCCTTGGTGCGGATATTATTGTCGTCCCCCAAGGCTATGATTCAAAGATTGAAAATGCCTTATTGAGGGGGGAGCCTAATAGTTTTTATTTTGATACTGAAGTTGTAGAACGAGTAAAAAAAATTGAAGGAGTCGAACTTGCATCTCCTCAGCTTTTTATTGCAACCCTCTCTGCAGGCTGCTGTTCATTTCCTTTGCAGATTATCGGTATCGATTTTGATTCCGATTTTAATGTAAAGCCTTGGCTTAAAAAACAGATAAAACTACCCCTTTTAGATAATCAAATTGTAGCCGGAAGTAATGTGTCAGGTGATTATAATTCCCAAGTAAAATTTTTTAATCAGCCTTTTGTAATTGCCGGACGTTTGAGCAAAACAGGAATGGGCTTTGATAATTCCATTTTTATGACAATAGAAAATGCAAGGAAGCTTGCAAAAGAGTACGAAAGAATTATGCAGCATCCTGTTGCAAAAAATGAAAATTTGATTTCAAGTGTCATGGTAAGGATTAATCCGAGATACGATGCAGGTGAGGTAGCTAAAAAGATAAGAGAAGAATTTAAGGGAGAAGAAATTTATCCTTTAATATCAAAGAGGATGATGACGAATATATCTTCAAGTATTTCAAGCTTAAATGTCTATGTTTATATCCTTATTGCGATCTTATGGCTTCTTTCATTTATCGTGTTGGCTGTTTCTTTTTCTTCGATTTTTAATGAGCGTAAAGAAGAATTCGGAATGTTGAGGATAATAGGAAGTACCAAAAAGAAGTTATTTGAACTTGCGGTTTTAGAATCTCTTATGATAAGTATGTCGGGAGCAATTATAGGAACGGTTCTTTCATGTTTGATTATGTTTTTATTTAATCAGGCAATTGTTACAGGAATGAAGATGCCTTTTTTAAACCCTTCTTTTCTTTGGACATTTGTTTGCTTTCTTTTGACCTTTGCCCTTATTTCGGTAATCGGCCCCCTCGCAGCCCTTAAAACTATGTACAGCTTTACAAAAAAAGAACCGGCTTTATCAAAATCTTAAAAGCCGGCTTTATCCAAATTTTGAAAGCCGGCTTTATCTCAATTTTAAAAGCCGCTTTATCCAAATGATTTCTTAAGTTCTTTTTTTTTAAGCCGATATTTTAGAATAGATGAGAGGTGTATTATGCGTAAAGCTCTGATTTCTTTTTGTTTTATTCTTTGTTCTTTTTTTCTGTTTGCAGGCGATATTGCAACCTTTTCGAATTTAGGTTTTTCACCTGATGGAAGTAAATTTGCTTTCGGCCAATACGGCTTGACCGATGAAACCTATCGTGCTTATGCAGAAATATATTGCATTGATGTAGAAGCAAACAACTTTTTGCCTTCAGGACGCTTTATAACAAGTCCGACATCTGAGACTGCCGATAAAGACAGTAAAAATATATTTTTAAGCCTTTTGGATAGGGCTAATCCTTCCCTTTTAAAATGGAAGATAAGCGATAAAAATGAGGGTAGGGCTATTTATTCGGCTACAGACTCTACAATAAACGAAACAACCTTGATTTTTAAGGACTTTGAAACCAATGATGAGTATAAGGTCATGCTGTACAAGGATAAAAAATCCAATTTAGAAGCATCTTTTTATATTGAAGTTGAAATCATAAAACCTAACGGTAATAAGATAAAAAAAGAAGCCGGCCTAAAAGGAAAAACCAGATCAGGTGTACGGGACTACGCAATAAAAAAGGTAATTATCGATAACACAAACACAAGCCTCATCTTTGTAATAGAAAAACATCAATATGATAAAATGGGAAACTCCATCCGCTACATGGTAGAAACAATTAAGCTATAAGTATTTCCGCATCAATTGACAGTAAACTTTTAATGTTCTATAATTACCCCCAAGAATAACTTTTGGGGGTATTTTTGAGTATGCACATTGTAGAAGCAAAAAAAATTACGGAAGAAGTTAAGAGGATGGCTATTGAGGCCGCCTATTATCTTCCGCAAGATGTATTGACAAGTTTAAAGATGTCGCGGGAAGCCGAAAAGTGGAGCTTAGCCCGTGATACACTCGATCAAATTATAGAAAATGCCGATATTGCAAAAAATACGAATTCGCCCATGTGCCAGGATACGGGAATGGCTGTAATTTTCGTTACGATTGGGCAAGATGTTCACATTGAAGGCGGATACATTGAAGATGCTATAAATGAGGGTGTAAGACAGGGCTACACGGAAGGTTATTTAAGAAAATCCGTTGTTGCCGATCCAGTTTACAATAGGGTAAACACAAAGGATAATACACCGGCAGTAATCCACTATAATATTGTACCCGGCGATAAACTTCATATTATGTTTGCAGGCAAGGGTTTCGGCTCCGAAAATATGTCCCGCCTTGCAATGCTTAAGCCCTCCGACGGCCTTGAGGGGGTAAAAAAATTCATATTGGAAACTGTAGAACTTGCAGGGCCTAACCCCTGTCCTCCCATAGTTGTAGGTGTCGGAATAGGCGGTACCGTAGATAAGGTAACCTTAATAGCAAAAAAAGCCTTGATGAGACCGATGGATAGTTATAATCCCGATCCTTTCTATGCTAACCTCGAAAAAGAAATGCTTGAGAAAGTCAACGCCTTAGGTATAGGCCCCCAAGGTTACGGAGGTAAGACTACGGCTTTAAGGGTTTTAATCGAAACCTATCCCACACATATTGCAGGTCTTCCTATTTGTGTAAATATAAACTGTCATGCAACACGCCATAAGGAAGTTACTTTATAAGGGAGGAAGGAAAAATGTCTGAGATGAAAAAACTTACAACACCATTTACAAGGGAAGATTTAAAAGATGTTAAGGCCGGAGATATTGTTTTATTGAACGGCTATATTTATACGGGAAGAGATGCAGCTCACAAACGCCTATGCGAACTTTTAGAAAAGGGAGAAAAACTCCCCATAGATGTAAAGGGGGCTGTCATGTACTATGTAGGTCCGAGTCCTGCAAAGCCCGGAGAGCCCATAGGTTCTGCAGGGCCTACAACCAGTTACCGAATGGATGCCTATACACCTCAGCTTTTAGATGAGGGGCTTATGGCTATGGTCGGAAAAGGAAAGAGAAACGATGAGGTAGTTGCAAAAATAATAGAACATGGAGCTTGTTATTTTGCCGCCATCGGAGGAGCCGCTGCCTTGATTAAAAGCCGAATTAAATCGGCCGAAGTTATCTGCTATGAAGATTTGGGAGCTGAAGCTGTCCGTAAGCTCTATGTTGAAGACTTTCCCGTAACCTGCATAATCGATTCCAAGGGGAACAACCTTTATAAACTGGGACGTGAAGAATACCTAAAAAGCCTAAACTAAAGGTAGATGACTAATTTACAAAAAATTAACCTAGAGCTTAAAAGTCAAAAAGAAAAATTTACAGCTCTTTTAAAAGAAAACGGCCTTATTGCGGACTCCCTTGAAAGTGTTTACGGCATTTTTGATGAAGCCGACAATTTGGCCGCCTGCGGAGGGCGGGAAAAAAATATCTTAAAATGCTTTGCCGTAAAAGATGAATTTAAAGGCCTCGGTCTTACCGATGAGATTCTTTCTGCCCTCTTAAAAGACGCTTACGGAGAAGGTTATAAGTTCTTTTTTATATTTACAAAAAGATCAAGCGTTTCTTTTTTTACGGGGGCAGGTTTTATAAACTTAGCCTCATCGGATGATTCTTCCTTATTATACAGGGGAGAAAAAACCGTAGAGGAGGTTTTAAAGAATGAGCTTTTTCCTTATTGCCCTGACGGTATACCTTACGGTATAAGCGATGAGGGAAATGCAGCCATAGTTATGAATGCAAATCCCTTTACCCTCGGCCACAGATATTTAATAGAAAAAGCCTTAGACTATTGCGGAAGCCAGAGCCTCCTTTTTGTTTTTGCCGTTGAGACCGACAAAAGTTTTTTTTCTTTTAATGACCGTTTTATGCTTATCAAAAAAAATACGGAAGACTTAAAAAATGTAGTAGTGCTTCCCTCATCTCAATTTTTAATAAGCGGGGCGACATTTCCGTCCTATTTTTTAAAAGAAAAAAGTTTAATAAGTAAAAATCAAACCCAGCTTGATGCAAGGATATTTTTAAAATACTTTGTACCTCTTTTTAATATTAAAATTCGCTTTTTGGGAGAAGAACCCTTAGACCCGAGTACCGAAATATATAATCAAACTTTATTGAATGAGCTTCCTCCTCAATGTGAGGTAAAAATAATTGAGCGTAAAAAAACTCAAAATCAGCAAATTATTTCCGCAACGCAAGTTCGAAAGGCATTTCAAAATAATAGTCTTGAAGATGTCCGATCCTTTTTACCCGAAACGACTTATAATTTTTTAAGGTCTTTAAAACAAAAGACTAATTGATACCGGAGAAAAGATGAGTTTATCTTTATTGGAAAAAAGAGAAAAAACCGACTCCTTTGAAAAAGAACTTTTAAGCCGTTTTCCTTTTAAAACACTTGTAGTAATCAGGGCCAATATTCCGGGCGGAAAAAAGGGCTCAATCGAATCGAATTGGATTGTATACCGCATTTTTTTGGAATGTAAAAAAAAGATGGCCCCTATAAAAATTTTTCATTCCTACACCGATGAAGAAGGCTTAATCTTTTTTTTGATTGTAGATGCTCCGCCCTTGGAAGTGAAAGCTTTGAGCATAAAAATTGAAGATGATGAATCCCTTGGCCGTCTTGCCGATATCGATGTTTTAACTGCGGAAAAACTTTTTTCGCGTAATGATTTCCCCCAAAATAATAAGAGGCGGAAATGTTTTTTATGCGAAAAAGATGCCGTGATCTGTGCGAGGAGCCGTGCTCATTCCCAAAAAGAAATAATGAATTTTATCTTAAAAAAAGTTCATGAAGATTGGTCTTTCAAAAAATCGGACGACGACCTGTCTAACGACCAGTCTTACGACGGGGATATTTTTGAGCTTTTGGGTAATTTAACCGAAAGCTCCCTCCTTGCAGAGCTTTGCCGTCCATTAGGCTTCGGCTGTGTTACAGCTAATTCTCAAGGCTCCCACAAGGATATGGATTTTTTACTCATGCTAAAATGTATTCCCCTAATAGGGAGTGCAATTAAAAATTTAAGTGAAAAAGATTGCGAATCCTTTGAAGCCCTGCGTGAATACGGAAAAAAACAAGAAAAAAAACTTTTCGATTTAACGGGCGGGGTAAACACCTATAAGGGTGCCTTATTTTTGCTTCTTATCTTAAATGCCTGCACCTTCCGTATAATAAAAGAAAAAAAAGCCTTCACCGATTTAAGCAAAGAAATTGCAGATTTTTCTCGTCCCTTAAAAAAAGATTTTGAGCTTAAAGCCTGCTCCCCGGCTTCTTTACAAGCCTTTAATAATTTAGGGAGCGGGGGAGTGAGGGGCTTAGCCCTTTCAGGCTTTGCAGAACACTTTCAAAATTGGCTACCCCTCTATAAAAAAACTTTTTCAGAAGGCGGGGACTTTGTAAAAATTATTGTTAAGATGATTGAAACTACCTGCGATACTACAATTATAAAGCGCAAGGGCGAAAAAGCCCTACTTGAGGTACAAAAAAAAGCTTACAGTCTCCTTTGCATAGAGGATAAACCGGCTCAAGAAAGAGCTATAAAAGAATTTTCCGAATGGTGCGAAAAAAACAATATCTCGACAGGCGGCACCGCCGATAAGATTATCATTTTGTACAATCTGGCACTGATAAGGGAGATTTTTCAAGATTTAATAAGTAAAACCGTCAAAATACCGGAAATTTCTCCTCTTGTTAAAGAATTAACCGGTATTATAAATGAAAGTGATTTAGAAAGTATAAGCTATATATACTGATAAGACTCCTGAAGAATTTATAAAAAATATGAAGTATAGACAGTATGAGTATAATATATTTTGAGAAAAACTTCTATCCGCATAGACAATAAATTTTAAAATTTAAATTATTTTGGAGAAATTTTATAATTTTCTATTGACAAAATTCGTTTATTTACATATAATGTAATATATATAATAGTCGTATTAATACTTTTTTATAATATTGATAGTAATATCTATATAATATTTTAGGAGTCTATAATGGCTAAGTATACTGAGTGCCTTAATGACATCGGTAATCGGATTATTGATACAGGATGGAAAAAAGCTAAGTTAAATGGAACAAAACCTCTTGATGAGATTAATAAACTTTGGGAGCCTATGTTTGGTAGAGGGAATATATATAAACGAACCCCCAAAAAGACCAACATCTGATGGTTTGTCTAATTTACTTTAAAAGTTGCTAGAAAAGTTTTAGGAGGGATTTGCGTTATGGATTTAATAGAATTTATAAATTCATTTGGAGAAAAAGAGATTTTTAATCCAAAAAATCGTAATGCTACAGAAAGGCCATTTGGTTATGATTATTGGTCATAAAGCAAAAAAACTTGGATGCCATATGAGTTTTCTGATGAAGAGAAGCGAAGAAGGGGGGCTCCAACTGAGAAAAGTGATAGGTCATGGTAATACCTTGTAATTTATTATAAAATAATACTTTGCCATAGTTGATTTATAATCAACTATGGCTTTTTTTTATAATTTTTTTTAATCTGATCCATTTCATATGTTATTTTTATTTATACTTCAATATTTAAGTTTTAATCCCTGTAGTATTATTTAATTATTACAAATATTATGTTTATAAATCATATATAATATTATTTGCTAAAAAACACTAGAAGAGTGGCGTTTACATTCTAAAGAATAGACAAATCTTCAAAGTTGTTATAGTTATACATATACCTAACATCAATCCTAATCATCATCATCGTCATCATAATCTTCTTCCGTGGGGTTACGTCCATTCATATCATAAAAACAACTTTTACAAATAGTCCGGCCATTATATCTTCCGTATAATTCGTTATAGCAATCATCGCATAGTGTCTTATCACAACAATCGCAACATCCCTCGTCTTCAAAATATTCAGGCGGAATATGGCAACCACATTCGCTACAATAAACCAACTCAT
The DNA here is from genome assembly GCF_000755145.1 of Treponema putidum. Taxonomy (GTDB): domain Bacteria; phylum Spirochaetota; class Spirochaetia; order Treponematales; family Treponemataceae; genus Treponema_B; species Treponema_B putidum. Next base: position 2,408,790 of record NZ_CP009228.1, on the reverse strand, counting down.
TATCATTCAAAGGGAAATTATAACTCAAAAAGCTCATATTTCAGCCTCCTGTATGTATATCTGATATGTTACTATATTTTTAGGTAAAAGTCAATTAAAGGATTGGATAAATCATTATCCTATACGGGATATTTGGCTATAAAACAGACAATCAAATATATACCTGAATTTAATAAAAAATGGTATTTTTGGGCAATACCTCTTATAATTTATACAGTTCTTGACAATCAGAGATTTTTGCTTGACAGAATTTACAAAAATGAATATAATTTGATTTATTATACAATTTAAGGTAAAATTTATCAAAATATGTTAGTAAATGCTGTGTCTATTACAGTAAGCGGTGTGGCACGGAAATCAATTTTGCTAAAAACTGCCGATAATGAAGGTATGGAAATAGAAAATATATTTGATTACTTTAACGACATCAAAATAATTAGCAATCACGACGGATATTTTTACAGCGTAAAGGAAGCTTTAAAAATATTACTACTTGGACTTCTTTGTGGACGTAAAAATATTAGAGAGATACACGAGTGGGCAACTGAAGATATTATAAAAGAAAAACTTCGTAAAGAATTCGGAATAGAGAAAATACCTTGCTATTATTGGCTAACCTGTCTACTTAAATTGATAAACATAGACTCATTAAACGAATGTTTTATGAATATGGCTGAAGCTCTTATCAAAGAATACGGTACAGAAAAGCCTCTTACAATAGCGATAGACGGAAAAACTATCCGTTCAACAGATAAAATGAGCAGCTATGAAAGTCCGCTGCACATAGTCTCTGCACAAGTTGCAGAATTTGGTATAACATTGGCACAAAAATGTGTTAAAGGAAAGACAAACGAGATACCTACGGTTCAAGCTCTTATAAAAACTCTTAATATAAAAGGGCATATAATCGTTGCAGATGCCTTAAATTGTCAAAAAGAAACGGCAAAAATCATAAAAGAGGGAAAAGGGGACTATTTACTGTCGGTAAAAAGGAACCAGCCTTTACTAAAAACGGATATTGAAGAATATGTTCAAGATGAAATTTTAAGAAAACAAATGGAAACAGCTTGTAAAAGTGAAAAAAATCGTGAAAGAGTTGAAAAGCGAACAGCCTTCTGCACAACTAATTTAGGTTGGATGGATAATACAGATGAATGGGAGGGGTTAAGCTGTATTGGAGCTATTCATTCAGAGTTTAAGAGTAAGAAAGGAAAGAGTGATGAATGGCATTATTATATTTCGAGCAGAAAACTTACAGCTCAACAGCTATTGGATATAGCAAGAAAAGAATGGGTTGTAGAAACCATGCATTGGTTATTAGATGTTCATTTTAGAGAAGACTTTTGTCGGCTTTTAGATAAAAATCTACAACAAGCCTTGAACATAGGACGGAAAGTGGCGTTAAATTTGGTCTCGCGATACAAACAAAAAAATGCACCTAAATCTTCTTTGTCACACATTATGTTTAAAGCTCTCATGGATATATCTTTTATCAAAAAAATATTACAAAATTGATTTCCATGGCGGTGTGGTAATATGGTATTTAGGTAGTCTATAGGATTGGTGATTAGTGTCGTATTATATTAGTTATATAGGTAATTATTACTTCAAAATAATAAAAAAAAGAGTATTTTTATTCATATTGAGAAATTTTATTTATATTTAGGGGTAAATTTATGAGGAGACTATTTTTATGATAAATTCTAATTCTGTAGATGATAGTAAAAGAAAAAAAGCTATCAGAAAACTTGAAAATTATATTAAAACTAAATATATATTTATAGATACATGTAGTTTATTAGAACCTTCATCATATATATTTTGGAGTTATGCGATGGAGTTTCTTGAGAAGTATAATAAAAAAATAACAATACCGTATAAATGCATTGAAGAAATAGAAAGACATGAAAAAAATTTAGACAACCAATCTCTTGCAAAAAAAGCCAAAGAAACTAAAAAATTACTTGGTGTGCTAAAGAAAAAACAATTAATTAGTATACGGTATGATAAAGGAGATGGTTTTGCTGATAACTTATTCTTGACACGCCTTACGCAACATCGTATACAATATCCATTATTATTAATTACACAAGATAATAATCTTGCAAAAGATATTGAGCGTCGTAATGAAGATAGATCGGTGAATGCATATAAGGTGCTTGTAAAACGAATAAGAAGTGATGGCTTATTGGATTCGTTTAAATGGCAAAATAATAGCAGAGGTAACAATATCCAAAAAGATCATGCAAAGCGAAAAAAAAATAATAAATATGACAATATTACAGCATTTGATAGTGTGACAAATTTACCATCAACGCAGCTAGATATATCTTATATTCCAAAGGAAAATGATAATATTTATTTAGAAAACTCAAATGTGATACTGACGTTAAAAGAAAAAATAGCTTATGGAGGAGAAGGGGCCATTTATACTGTAAATGATGATAGGTATGTTGCTAAAATATATCGAAAAGAGGCAATTACAATAAGAAAATTTGAAAAAATTAAATTGATGTTAACTAAGAAAATAAAATATGATGGGATATGTTATCCGATATGCATGATTTTAAATTTAAGTGTAGAGTTTGTAGGATACTTAATGCCATATGCAAAAGGGAAAGAATTGCAAAAGTCTATATTTATAAAGCCTCTTTTTTTTAAATATTTTCCTAATTGGAGAAAGAGAGATACGGTACAATTATGTATTACTATATTAGAAAAAATTAAGTATCTTCATGATAGAAATGTAATTATAGGAGATATTAACCCAAATAATATTTTAGTTGTTTCACCTACTCAAGTATATTTTGTAGATGTGGATAGTTATCAAGTTGCAAATTTTCCATGTCCTGTAGGTACTATTAATTATACGGCTCCTGAAATACAGCGAAAACATTTTCCGGATTTTTTAAGAACTATAGGAAATGAAAATTTTGCTGTAGCAACACTATTATTTATGATTATGCTTCCAGGTAAACCACCATATTCACAACAAGGAGGAGATGATCCTATAACGAATATAATGAATATGGATTTTTCCTACCCTCTTGGAGATAATTCAAACAAAAAAACTCCGGATGGAGCATGGCGATTTATATGGAGCCATTTAACATATGATTTAAAATATGCATTTTATAATACTTTTAGAAAAAATGGAGACTATTCATCAGAGTATAATAGGCTCTCTGTAGATAAGTGGTTATCTCTTTTTAAATATTATTTATCATTGCTTGATAGTGGTAAATATGGAGAACAAGATAAAATGTCAGAAGAACTTTTTCCAACAAGATATAAAAAAATACAAAATTTATAAATATTTTTTAATAAAATAGGAGATTTATATGAAAAATGATGGAATGGTAATTATTGATGATTTAGTGGATAATCCAACAGCACGTATTCCTATATGTTTATGTTTGGATACAAGTGATTCTATGAATGCTGTAGAAGGTGGTTCGTATATTGAAACAGGAGAAACAATATATAAGGATGGTCGAGAATGGAGTGTGGTAGATGGTGGTGAAACTAGAATATCTGCATTGTTAGATGGAATTAAGTGTTTTTTTTCTTCTATTCGTAATGATGAAATCGCTTTATATTCTGCAGAAATTTGTATTGTTACTTTTAATGATACGGCAAAATGTATTTTAGATTTTGAAAACATTGAGAGGCAAAATGATATATTGGAACTTGAAGCATCTGGGAATACAGCAATGGGGGAAGGAGTAAATTTAGCTCTTGACTTGTTGGAGTTAAGAAAACGTGAGTATAAAGATAAAGGTATTGACTCCTATAAACCATGGCTTGTTTTGATGACAGATGGTGTGCCTAATGGAGATGAAAATGAGTTAAATAGTGCTATAGAACGAACATCCTTAATGGTTAATCAAGGAAAGCTTACGGTTTTTCCAATTGCCATAGGAAATGAGGTTGATAGGCAAATTCTTAATAAATTCTCGCCAAAACGTTCTGCTTTAAAATTAAAAACTCTTAAATTCGAAGAATTTTTTTTATGGCTAAGTATGAGCATTTCAAAAGTTTCACAATCAATCCCGGGTGAGAGTGTAAAGCTTGATCCTACTGATGGTTGGGGTATATTAGATTAACAAAGATCATATAAATAAACATTTATTTATGGAGTATAATTATGTGGAATTCATTGTCATGTGCTGTGCAAGGTAAAGGTCATATAAAAAATAATATACCTTGTCAAGATAAAATCTTCTCATTGTATGATAAAGATACATATGTTATTGCTTTAGCAGATGGATCTGGTTCTGCTAGACTTTCTCACTATGGTGCCGAATTTATAACAGAATATATTTGTAATAATTTATGCGATAAATTTGACAAGTATTTTTCTGAATCAAATGGTATGCTAGTAAAAAAAACTTAGTTAATGATATATTGATAAAATTACAACATAAGGCAGATACATTGAATTGTAATATAAATGATCTAGCATCAACTTTATTATTTGTTGCTATAAAGAAAGGGCTATATATAATTGGTCATATAGGTGATGGTGTCATAGGATATTTAAAAAAAGAAGAACTAAAAGTTGCCTCTGAGCCAAAAAATGGTGAATTTATCAATACTACTGTATTTACAACATCCATTAATGTTATGGACTCAATGAAAATAATAAAAGGTTCAATTAATGATATAGAAGGTTTTGTTTTAATGTCTGATGGAAGTGAAAATTCTTTGTATCAAAAGGCTGAAAAAAAGATTTCAAATAGTATAAAGAAGATAATGAATTTATTAATTTTAATACCAAAAAATGAATTAGAAAATATGCTTGTAAAAACATTTGAATCTATTATATGTCAAGCAACTATAGATGATTGTAGTATTGTATTTCTAGTAAAAGACTTAGATTTATTTAAAGGATATAGAAATTTGACGGAATCTGAAAAATGTAAATTACTTAATTTAAATATCAACTATGATAGAAAATTTAATTATATAAGGGTAAGAAAAAGATTAAAACGGTTTGATACAATATTAAACTTCATGATACAAGAAAAGGATTTAAAAGAAATTTCAAAACACATACATTTAAAACCTAAATATACACAGAAAAAGTATATTGATAAACTTTTGATGTTAAATTTTATAAAAATAAGTAATTCTAAATATAAAACTTTGATTTTTTTGGAAAAAGAATAATTTATATTATTTTTGAGGTGTTTATGACATTAGATATCAATCTTCAAATTAATGGTAAAAATATAACTGATATAGCAACTTTGAAAGAAAATTTTTCTTTAGACTATATACTTGAAGCATACAAAAATAAAAAATTGGAAAAATGGCTTATCGCTGGTGGTTTTATGGACTATTTGGAAAAAATCGTAGAAATTGATATAAATCAGTGTGATCTATATTTGGCAATGCAATTAATCATGGTTTTTGACATCCGATTTTCAAATATTGAGGAAAAAAAAATTATAGCCGCCTATACAAAATGTAATAAAAATGCAAGCTTTGATGAAACAAATATTATAAATCATGTTCCAAAAAAGATACAATATATTATAAAAAATCCTACAGATAATTTAATAACTGAAAGTTCATTTTTAAATTTGTAAAAAAAATATAATTAATAATATTTTATCTACAGAAATTGATTTTGAAATATTTATTGAAAATAAAATAAATGAAATGCTTGATCGTTCTTTGAAAACTCCAGATATCTGTGTTAAAAAAATATTAGAAATATGTGAGAGTTATAATTATAATAAGTTGTCATTAATAGAAAAATATAATATACATATGACACTAATTAGAAATTTATTAAAAAATAATACATCAAAAAAAAATCTTGCTTGCTAATAAAACGTACATAGATACTATATTGCGTGTATGTGATTTATATAAAAATACTGTTTTATCTGCAAAAAATTCATTTAATATTCCTATAGACATACTTACAATATTACTTGAAAATAAAGAAACACAGAGCATATTGATGAATGATGTGAATGAAAAAGAATATAAAAGCTGGACACAGGATATCGGAGAACAATTATTTATAGATTGGATGGAAATAACTAACAAAAAAATCCTTGTATTATCCATTACTATATCGCGTAAGTATGAGGAAATATTCTTAACTCAATTTAATGAAGATAAAATTTTTTGTTTGCAAAATAAAAAAATGGAAACAAATAAATATAAGAAACAAACTGATAAAACATATTATACATTTGATGATATAAAAAATTGCGTTATGAATGGATTAAAGATAAAAAGATCTAATAAAGGGTTTTCTCCTATTGTAAATATAGTATATATTGAAATTGAATAAAAAAGATGTATTTGATATTTTATTAACTGAGGTATAAGTATGTTTGAATTAATAAAAGAAAAAGAAGCTCTGTGCAAAAAAGAGCATAGAGTTTCATCCTTATTTCAGTTTGAAGCTGAGTTGAACATGATAGATTTTAACTATTGTAATCCTTTTAATCAGCTCTTTTTCAGGGGACATGGGGATCGAAAATATAAAATTGTACCAAGTCTTTTGCGTGAGAATGGTTTATTGGATGTGGAAGATAGACTCTTTAAAGATACTGTCATTGAAAATCACAATGAATTTGTAAATGATAGAACAGCTCTGGAAAAACTTGTCAAAATGCAACATTTTGGTTTACCTACCCGTTTGATGGATATAACTATGGATCCCTTAATTGCTCTTTACTTTGCATGTTGTGGTAATTATAATAAGGATGGTGAAGTTCTCATTTTTTCTATACCGTATGATGAGATAAAATATTATGACAGTGATAAAGTCTCTATTTTAAGTAATTTATGTAAAATGCCTTCATATCGAAAATCTAACACAAATGAATTGACTCATGTAATACAAGAAGAAAAAACTAATTTTTTTGACAACGATATTGAAGACAGTGACCTAAATACTGTCTTATGTGTTAAGGCAAAACAAAATAATCAAAGAATAATTCAGCAACAGGGGTATTTTTTTCTTTTTGGTTTATCTTTATTTACCGCTAAAAAAAAGATTTATAACGATTGGCTTATAAAAGACTACAAAATAATTATTGATAAAAATGCTAAAAAAAATATTTTAAAGGCATTATATAAAAAAGGGATTAATGAATATACCATGTTTCCTGATAAAAAATCATCTAAAGAATTAGAAGAAAATATACAAAAAACAGTGAAAAAATATCAAGACATGGTTAATAGTGTCTAAAATTTAATTTAAACATATCATTCCAATCCCCCTTTGCGTAGCTTGCCACCTAAAAGCGGCAAGCATCTTTGCGTCCGTTGCGGTTAATTTTTAAAAACTTGACACAGACTAAAATACTCAAACACCGCTTCCATAGCTCGATCCAGCGGCAGGCAATGTTTCCAGTCTTCGATTGGGGCATTGTCGCCGTCAGCAGGGATTGTGAATTTTAGCCCGTCAGGCAACTCCTGCATAATTTTATCTATTAGTTTATTTATTTTTTCCTTGTCCTTAGGATCTGCAAAGTCTCTTAAACTGCCGATAAGGCCGTCACGGAAGACTGGGACATCTATCAAATAATCCAAGCGGGAATTCCAACGCAAGTCTCCGTAAATATGGGTATAATAAAATATACGGGCAAGAGCCTCCGTTTTTTGAATATTAAAATATGGGAATATTTCTCTTATGCTTTTAATTAAAATTTCCTTACCCAGCTTAAACCGGACTTGACTCTTATAAAGATGAGTTTTAAATTCCTCTTTTTGTTTGAGATCCCAGATTTGCCATTCTTGAGTATTTAGCTGTTCGGCAAGCCCTTCAACCTCGTAATTATAATCCCAGCCCCTGTGGGCATAGTATTGGTGGGTACTTGCAGAGCTTTCGGGAGCAACAATTTCATCTGGATTTATGTCGGCTATATTCCAATCTCTAAAACTCTGCAAAGCCTCATTGAGTCTTTTTCCGTTTTTATCCTTTACGGTTGCATCCATTAAAACATAGACAGCATCCTGAATCAGCTTTAATTCTTCCTGTCTTTTTAAAGAAAACTCTTTTCCCAGTATATTTGCGATGTGTTCATCATGTACTTTTCCTGTTGCCATAAATACCTCCAAGTAAAATTGCTTGTTTCATAAAATTTCTACAACAAGTGTGTTAAAATCAGGCTATGCAGGTAGAAAACCCTGCATAGCGCTATTAGTTCAATATTATAACACATTGTTTAATATTATGGGAATAATTCTATTGGTGCTTTTATTATTTAAAGGCGAAAAATCAAAAGCTTGATTTTTCTGTATTAGTAGTCTATTAAAAAATATTAACTAGATATAGTATAGTAAAAAATTAAAAAAATGTCAATGGATTAAAAAAAATTATAAGCCTTGTCCAAAAAACTGTGTAAATGGTTATTACATATTAACAAAAAGGAACCCTTTTGTCAAATAGTATGGCAAATTGATTAACGGCAAGAGGCAAACTCCTAAAATACTCAAACACCGCCTCCATAGTCCTATCCAGCGGGAGGCAGTGTTTCCGCTCTTCTATTGGGGCATTGTCTACTTGGGGAGGAATAAATAACTTGACAATTGAAAAAATCTATACTTTATGTTATAATCTACCTGTGGGAAGGTACAAAATGAGGAAAAACTCTGATGATTTAACCATTGCAGACGACTTTATGTTTTGCAAAATTATGCAGGCCTAAATAACAGTTAGGCGGACGGTGCAAAACACCGCTAAGGAGAGAAGCAAAAGGTGAAAAATATGTTTTTCAATTGTAAACTTACTTGAGCGATTTTATGAAAAAGTCTTATGTGTTTTATATTGTAATTTTTACTTGGAGGAAGATTTTATGGAATATGCTACAATTCAGATAACAGTTCCAAAGGATATGAAAATTTATTTTACAGACAATTATAGCTGTGAATCAAACGAAGTACTTAAGCGAAATGCACTCCTTTTATATCCTTATGTCTACAAAAATGTAATTTCTCATGGTCGTGCAGCTGAAATTTTGGGAATAAAAAAACTTGATTTGATTGATTTATATGATGATATGGGATTTCCCTATTTTGATATGGATATAACTGATATTATGAAAGATATTCAAACATTTCGTTCTCTTAAAAAGATACTAGTATGATAGTAATTTCAGATACTACACCGGTTATTTCATTTTTAAAGATTGATCGGTTGGATTTGCTTGAAACACTTTTTGGAATTGTTCAAATTCCAAGAAGTGTTTTTGCAGAACTTACAGGAAATATTAAATATAGAGATGAAGCAGAAATAATAAAAAATACTACTTTTATTCAAGTGATAGACGATATAGATGAGAATTATGTTTCACTTCTTCGCCGTTCTGCCGGTCTTGATTTTGGTGAAAGTGAAGCGATTTATCTTTCCGATAATAAAAAGGCGGATTTACTTTTAATGGATGAAGCAAGGGGGCGAGAGGTTGCAATTCGCATGGGTATTAAAATTATGGGAACGATCGGAGTTTTAGGACTTGCCTATGAAGATTCTCTTATTTCAAAAGAAGAAATCAAGCAGGCTATAGAGATTTTGAGAGACTCCGGTCGGCATATTAGCAAACGGCTTTATGAACAATTGTTAAATTTTATTGAAACTAATAATCGTCTAACACCCGCTTCAACCTGACATTGCGTACGAGCTGCAAATGCCGCCTAAATGACAGCTACATAATATTTTTTTGTCTTTTCGATTCGATAGGCAAAGACATGCGTCCGTTGCGGTTAATTTTTAAAAACTTGACACAGACTAAAATACTCAAACACCGCTTCCATAGCTCGATCCAGCGGCAGGCAATGTTTCCAGTCTTCGATTGGGGCATTGTCGCCGTCAGCAGGGATTGTGAATTTTAGCCCGTCAGGCAATTCCTGCATAATTTTACTTATGAGCTTATTTATTTTTTCTTTATCCTTAGGACTTGCAAAATCTCTTAAACCGCCGATAAGGCCGTCACGAAATTCTGGAACATCTATCAAATAATCCAAGCGGGAATTCCAGCGGAGGTCTCCGTAAATATGGGTATAATAAAATATACGGGCAAGAGCCTCTGTTTTTTGCATATTAAAAGACGGGAATATTTCTCTTATGCTTTTAATTAGAATTTCCTTACCCAGCTTAAACCGGAGCTGACTCTTATAAAGATGAGTTTTAAATTCCTCTTTTTGTTTGAGATTCCAAATTTGCCATTCTTGAGTATTTAGCTGTTCGGCAAGCCCTTCAACCTCGTAATTATAATCCCAGCCCCTGTGGGCATAGTATTGGTGGGTACTTGCAGAGCTTTCGGGAGCAACAATTTCATCTGGATTTATGTCGGCTATATTCCAATCCCTAAAACGCTGCAAAGCCTCATTGAGCCTTTTTCCGTTTTTATCCTTTACTGTTGCATCCATCAAAACATAGACCGCATCCTGAATCAGCCTTAATTCTTCCGGTCTTTTTAAAGAAAATTCCTTTCCCAGGATATTTGCGATGTGTTCATCATGTACTTTTCCTGTTGCCATAAAGACCTCCAATGACGATATTATACCATATTGTTTAATACTATGAGAATAAGTCTATCCTGACAATTGAAAAATATCCTATTCTATGATATAATCAATTTACAGGGGTAATTAAAAATGCGGAAAAAGTTTGATGATTTAACCATCGCAGACGACTTTATGTTTTGCAAAATCATGCAGGATGAAGAAACGTGTAAAACCTTTCTTGAAATGACTCTAGCCGATAAAATAGGATAGAAAATATGATAGAAAAATTAAAAAGCAATGAACAAGCGAGAAGCGAATACCGCTTTATCTCAGGGTTTGAAATGGATGCCCGCTATTATGGCAGACAAGAAGGTTTAGAAGAAGGTAGACAAGAGGGCTTGAAAGAAGGTAGACAAGCCGGAATGCAAGTTGGAAGAGAACAAGGTTTTACAGAAGGGGTAATGCAAACTGCAAAGAACTTGCTTGATATAGGTTTATCTGTTGAAAATATCTCAAAAGCTACAGGTTTAAGTTGTAACGAAATAGAAAGACTTAAAATTAAGCAGTAAGTTTAGTCTGCGGTTAAAATTACCGCAAAAAGGAGTTTTTAGATGAAAAAATATTTTTTTTGTTTGGCTGCATTTACAATTATTGTAAGTACTTTGTTTACAGGATGTGAGACACTTGAAAGCGGTAAGGGAGAAAAGCAACCTTATTTTAGCGAAAAAAATGAGCAAAAGTTTCTTAAACCGGATCAAAAAATAAGGTTTACGATCGAGGGGCTTTCAAAGAAAATACAATTTACAAAAGACGGTAAAAGGCTTATGCTTCCCGTGTCTTATCAAGAAGCCGAAAAAGTTTTCGGCTTTGATGAAAAAGAAATTGAAGTCCTCAATGACACCTCGACCGGAAATCCATTATGGTATCGTATGAATAAGGTCTTAAACGCAAATAAAAAACAAAAGCCTTGGGATGTTGCTTCGGCCAACAACGGAACGGGAAATGTTCTTTATATTTTATACCTTGCAGATTTTATCAATGTTTACGAAGATAAGGCTCCTTCAATGGTAGATATAACAAATGCTCCGGACTGGTTTAAAGAAGTATTGGCATACCGCAAAACCGTTCCTAATTACGGTAAAACCGAAAAAGATTTTAGCATTAATACATTAAATGCAAAGATAAAAGCCGGAAACAAGGAAGTCGTTGTTTCATAGACTACAAATAAATATTTAAAGGGTGTTATTATTGAATGGTATCATGATGAGTATATGAATCGTAAAAAAATAACAATTACTGACGGAAGTACAAAATATGTGTTTAAGGATTTGCAAAATCTTAGACCTTATAAGTTTAAAGTTAGTTTTGCAGATAATTCCGGCGAGATAATAAAAGAAACATATTGGCTGAGGGCTACTCCCAGAAGCGGGGATAAAAATAAGGATTATATTAAAGGAACTTCCGACTTTGTAAATGCAAAATATGAACTTTTACTTACTGAAGATTATCATATAAGTTGTTATGACTGGGGCAGGGATGTTAATAAAATAGCCTTTTCTAAAGACGGAAAAATGATATTGGTTCCCAACAAGTTTTTAAAAGCTGAAAATATTTTTGACTACACCAAGGAAGTGATGGGGTATAAAGATATTTTTTGGACAAGAATGGAAAAAGTGTTAAAGACTGAAGACAAACAGACTAGTTACTTTGCTGTATCAGCCGGCGAAAACGGTAACGTTCTATGGCTCCTTTACTGTGCCGATTTTTTAAATATCTATCAAAAAAAACTCCCCGGCATGGTCGATTTATCGAATGCCCCCGACTGGTTTAAAACTTTAATGGAACAAAGAAAAAACTCACCCGATTCTTATGTAAAGGATGAGTATAAATAGATTTTAAAAATGCTTCTTTCCGCCTGTCAATACAGGCGGGGAGGATAAGGAGTTTTTATATGAAAAAATATTTTTTTAGTTTGGCTGTATTTACAATTATTATAGGTACTTTGTTTACAGGATGTGAGACACTTGAAAGCGGAAAGGGAGAAAAACAACCTTATTTTAGCGAAAAAAATGAGCAAAAGTTTCTTAGACCTGAGCAGCAAATAAGGTTTACAACCGAGGGGCTTTCAGAGAAAATACAATTTACAAAAGACGGTAAAAGACTTATGCTTCCCGTGTCTTATCAAGAAGCCGAAAAAATATTTGGCTTTGATGAAGAAGAAATTGAATCGCTAAATTCAGATTCTTATGATAAACTTTGGATCAGAATGAATAAGGTCTTAAACACAAATAAAAAAACATGGCCTTGGGATGCTGCTGAGACTAATGATTGGGGAGGCAATGTTCTTTATATTTTATACCTTGCAGACTTTATCAATATTTATGAAGATAAGGCTCCTTCAGTGGTAGATATGACAAATGCACCGGACTGGTTTAAAGAAGTATTGGCATACCGCAAAACCGTTCCTAATTACGGTAAAACCGAAAAAGAGCTTAACATAAATACATTAAATGCCAAGGTAATAGCCGGAAACAAGGAAGTCGTTGTTTCATGGACTACAAATAAATATTTAAAGGGTGTTATTATTGAGCGTTTTGATGATAGTTACTATAATAATCCTAAGAAAGTTACTATAACAGATGGAAGTACAAAATATGTGTTTAAAGATTTACAAAACCTTCAATCTTATGAGTTTAAAATTTCTTTTGCAGATAATTCCGGCGAAGTTATAAAAGAAATATATTGGCTGAGGGCAACACCTAGAAGCGGGGATAAAAATAAGGACTATATTAAAGGAACTTCCGACTTTGTAAATGCAAAATATGAACTTTTACTTCCTGAAACCTATAAGATAGACTATTATTATGGTAAGAGCGTAAATAAAATTTTATTTTCTGAAGACGGTACAATGATATTGGTTCCCAATAAGTTTTTAAAAGGTGAAAATATTTTTGACTACACCAAGGAAGAGATGGAGTATGATGAAATTTTTTGGACCAGAATGGAAAAGGTGTTAAAAACAGAAAATAAACATCACCATTACTATGCTTCAATAGTCGGCGAAAACGGTAATGTTCTATGGCTCCTTTACTGTGCAGATTTTTTAAATATCTATCAAAAAAAGCTACCCGGCATGGTCGATTTATCGAATGCCCCCGACTGGTTTAAAACTTTAATGGAACAAAGAAAAAACTCACCCGATTCTTATGTAAAGGATGAGTATAAGTAGGGCTTAAATACAAGAAAAATGATTAAAATTCGGCTTCAGGATTGTTCCGGTGGATGTATTCCGACCACTTATGATCCGCTCCGGCGATGTGCTCAACAAGCCACCTGCCTAAAAAATCATAGAATTGGCGTCCTGTTTCGATATTTCCTGAGGCTAGAGGCACAATCGCTTCCTTTATTTTTTTTATAAAAGAATTATGTATGGATGTATGTTCTTTTAGTTCAGGATACTCATACTCTTTCATAATTTTTTCTTCTTCGGTAAAATGATAATATGTGTAGTCGGATAAATTTTTTATCACTTTACCGATTTTTAATTTATATTCTTCTTGCGGCAACTCAAGTAAATCTTTAAACTGCCCCATTATGGACAAAAGTTTTTTATGATGTAAATCGATTGTGTTATAACCTACGCTTAAGGAGTCTTCCCATTCAAAATTTTTAATTTCACTCATAAAGGTATTTTAACCTATTACAAAAAAAAGTCAAGGGAAGAATCATATTGATTTCCGTGTATATAAAAATCTTAAGATGGCCTTGACATAGGCCTCTTAAATTGTTACCCTAGTTATATATTTTGGTTATCAATTTGATTTGGAGAAAATATGAGCTCAAATTTTAAACTATCGATTATGCCGGTTTTTGTTCCGCTTTTTGCGGCCCTTATTGCCGTAAGCGGTTTTATAGCATTTCCGCTCCCCGGGACTCCCGTTCCCATAGTGCTTCAAAACATGATGCCTATTTTGGCATCGGGGCTTTTAGGAGGGCTTTACGGGACGGCTTCAACAGCTCTTTTTTTGACTGCCGGTTTGATCGGCCTTCCAGTTTTTTCTGGAGGCAGGGGAGGCCTAGCTCATCTTGTAGGGCCTACGGGAGGCTTTTTAATAGGTTATCTCGCAGCAGCCGCTTTTTTGATTATTTTTTTTAGAAGGCCGGGGGCAAAAGACCTTGCCTTAGTTTCTTCAGGGAAAAGTAAGAGCATTAAGTTAATAAACTATTTAAAAATAATTGCAGCCTCTTTTTCGGGCTTTGCTCTTATTTATGTTTTTGGGATAGCAAGATTTATGCAGCTTACAAACAGGGGGCTTTTTGAAGCCTTGAGCCTTGCCTGCCTTCCTTATTTGCCGGGGGATTTTATCAAGATGATATTGGTTTCCGCTTTAATTTATAAATTGCGTCCCGTAACGGCAAGATATTTTTTAGAGGCATCTTCTTAAACTATGAAAGAAGAAATTATAAGCTTAAAAAATATAACCAAGACCTTTGTTCAAAGCTCTTTTGACGGAACGGTTAATTTTAAGGCCTTGGACGAAATTTCTTTGAGCGCCTTTAAGGGAGAGTGCCTTCTTATTTCGGGGGCAAACGGTTCGGGGAAAACTCTTCTTATGTCGATTATTGCAGGACTTATAAGACCCTCATCAGGAATTTTAGACGTAAAAGAAAGATGCGGCATAGTTTTTCAGGACTCCGGCTTACAGATATTGGGAGAAACACCTGAGGAAGATATTATGTTCGGGCTAAAAAATATAAAACTGCCGCAGGAAGAAAGGAAAAAAAGATTGGAAGAAGCCTTGGAAAAAACCGGCTTAAAGGATAAGCGCTATTATTCTTCCCGTTCCTTGTCTGGAGGAGAAAAGAGGCGGCTTTGTGTTGCAGGAATTTTAGCTATGAAGTTTCCCGTAATCATCTTTGATGAGCCCTATGCAAATTTGGATTATGAAGGGGTAGTGCAGGTCAACACCCTTATTAAAGAATTAAAGACCGAAAACTATACCCTTCTTCTTTTAAGCCACGAGCTTGAAAAATGCTATGCCCTTGCCGATAGGTTTTTAGTTCTCCATCAGGGGAAAAAGGTTTTTGACGGGACTGCTGAAGAGGGCTTAAAGCAAAACCTAAAAGAATGGAGTATAAGACCTCCGCTTACTTCATATACAAAGAGGGAGGATTTAATTTGGATATAAGACCCTTATTTTCTTACCGGAGGGGAACGAGCTTTTTATATAAGATGTCCCCTCTTTTAAAACTGTTTTTTCTTTTCGGGTTTACAGCCCTGATCTGTTTTTTTCCTAATTATGTTCCGTTTTTTCGGTTTTTTTGTTTTTTTTGCCCGTTTTATAGGCTTCACGTTTTTAGAGCAATTACGGGATTTTAAACCTATCCTGCCTTATTGTCTGCTTCTTGTAAGCCTCCATGTTTTTTCAGTTTTTATAAAAACGGAAAGCAGCATAAAAGATTTGACATTTCTTATCTTAAAACTCATCTGCCTTATGCAGATAAGTTCCCTTTTTTTTAATACCACAAGCTCTCTTCAATTAAAGGAAACTCTGGAAAAAAAATTACCCCTTAGGATGTCGGTTTTATTTTCTCTTTTCTTGTTTTTCATTCCTCTTTTGTTTTCTATTTGGACAAAGCTGGATTACTCTTGGAAGGCAAGGGGAGGTAAAAAAAGCCTTTTAAAAATTTTTAAACTTTTTCCGATTTTTATTTCCGAAGCCCTTTATAAGGGGAAAAAACTTTTATATGCACTAAAAAATAGGAAACAGAGTTTTGGGTTTGAGTGAAGGATTGGAAAATTTTAAGCGTTATTTCTACATCGATAAAAAATTTACCGCATAGTTGACGGCTTAGCTCTTATTTTGTATAATTATACTCTATGAAAGTGTTATATTTAGGAGTGGAAACTTTAAGGGAAGTATCCAAACCTGTTGAAACAATAGATGAAAATATCAAAAAACTTGTGGACGAAATGTTTGTTACCGTAAAAAAAGAAAACGGAATAGGTTTAGCCGCTCCTCAAGTAGGAGAAAACATAAGACTTTTTATCGTATTTATAAACGAACAAAAATATATTTTTATAAATCCTGAAATTATCGAAACATCTCAGGAAATGTGTTTGATGGAAGAAGGCTGTTTGAGCATACCGAATGTCTATGATAATGTTATGCGTCCGTCTTCGGTAAGAGTTCAGTTTTTGGATATTGAGGGCAAAATAAAAACCATAGATGCATCAGGCCTTCTTGCCAGAGTTATTCAACACGAAAATGATCACTTAAACGGAATCCTTTTTATAGACCGTCTAAGTGAAGAAAAAAAAGCCGAGGCGATCGAAAGGTTTGAACATAAAAAGGCTCTTTCTTTAAAAAAGAGGATCCGTCTGAGATGAAAATCTTTTTTGCAGGAACCCCTTCCTGTGCCGTTCCGGCTTTAAATTTAATAGCTCGAGAATTTGACCTTTGCGGAGTCTTGACAAATCCTCCGGCTCCGGCAGGGCGGAACAAAAAGATACGGGATTCCGAAATAGCGGCTGCAGTAAAAGAGCTTATAAAAGAAGGGACCTTACCGGAAGATTTTCCTGTTTTGATGCCCCAAAAACTTGATGAAGAATTTAGAAAAGAGCTTATAACTTTAAAGCCCGATCTTTTGGTTTGTTTTGCCTACGGTAAAATTTTCGGGCCTAAGACTATGGCCGTTTTTCCGCTGGGCGGAATAAATATTCATCCCTCTCTTTTACCTAGGTGGAGGGGCTCTGCTCCCGTTCCTGCAGCTATACTGGCGGGAGATAGAGTTACCGGGATAACAATTCAAACCCTTGCTCAAAAAACGGATTCGGGAAATATTTTAGGACAGCTTGAAATTCCTTTAAACAATTCCGAAACTACCGAAAGCCTATTAGCTGATTGTTCCGGTAAGTGCTGCCCGCTTTTGCGTGATGTGCTTTCTGATTTTGAAAATAAATTAAAAACGGCAAAACCTCAAGAAGAGGCGAAAGCTCTTTATTGTTCAATGCTAAAAAAAGAAGACGGGCTTATAGATTGGTCAAAGTCAGCCCAAGAAATTGAAAGAAAAATAAGAGCCTTTACCCCATGGCCGGGCTGCTTTACCTTTAAAAAGGGTGAAAAAATAAACATAATTGAAGCCGATTTATATGATGGGGCTTCAAATGAAATGACAAAAAATAAAAAATTTGGTACAATACTGGGAACAGATAAAAAACGGGGTATTTTAGTTCAAACAGGGAATGGAATACTTGCTGTTTCGGTATTGCAAAAACAGGCTAAAAAAAAGCTTGAATGGAAAGACTTTTTAAACGGCTCATCCGATTTTTTGGACGGCGGTTTTGAAACATAAATTTTAAGATATGGATGGTGTAATCAATGGGACTCGATAATATTTCAGACAGTATAGAGGGTAACGGAAAAGTAATAGTTGTTACCTCTTTGGTAATGGTTTTGTTTTTTATCCTTATTTCCACAATAGTGTTTTTTATGTCGGTAAAAACTGCCGATCAAGTTTTGGTTCCTAATATTGAAGGCGAAAAATTTGAAGATGCGGTTCTTAAACTTCAAGTCAAAGAACTCTATCCCCGTCTTCAACTAAGATTTTCAGATAATCCTGAGGATGCCGGAAAAGTTTTAGAGCAAAGTCCTCCGGCAGGTACTATCGTTAAAGCAGGTAAAAGAATAAATATCGTTGTAAGCAGCGGTGCCGTTCTTGACAGGGTAGAAAATTATGTAGGAAAAACCATATCTGATGTACAACAGCATTTTGCTTCTCTTTTTACTGCGGGGCGAAAACAGTTAATTTCCATAAAAGAACCTATTATGTATAAAGCAAGTTCAATTCCTGCCGGCACTATCTTGGAGCAAAATCCTTCTCCTGACACTGAGATTTCGGAAGAAATTTTAATAGAGTTCATAGTGAGCAAGGGGCCTGAAAATGAAAAAGTTTCCGTTCCTAACATGGAAGGCTTTAAACTTAACGATATTTATTCTGCAATATCTCAAAATAAAATTTCGTTTACTATAAAAGCTGAAATAAATTCCGCTTTGGAAACTCCATTAGTTGTAAGCCAAAGTGAACCTGCCGATTCTTCTGTAGATGCTTATTCTCAAATAGAATTAGGTTTACAGTTTCCTGAGTCGACTGAGAAAATGATTTACGGTCTATATTCTCCTATTTTGCCGAAGTACCCTTATCCTGTAAAAGTTACGGTAGATGCCGTATATCCTGACGGAAAAAGGGCAGAGCTTATAAGTTTTAATCATCAGGGCGGAAAATGCGATATTCCTTATGGACTTCCCCAAGGAACGGTTCTTGTCCTGACTGTATTAAATAAACAGGTACAAATGTTTGAAGTAAAACAATAGCTTGTAACTAAGGTATAGCTCATATTGTTTATGAAGAGTATTCTGTAAAATAAATTATTAGAGGTCAGATAAACAGTTCGGCACAAATGGTGCCTCTCTGTTTATCTGCCGAGTTTGCCTTTCAGGCAAACGTCGCATTATTGTATGCAGTTTGTAAACAAACTGCGTGAAAAAACTTTTTTCGCAAATTGATATTTGCTGCAAAAAGTTTTTATTAGAGGTATAGAATGAATAGAAAATTTTTAAGTATTTTAAGTTTAATTATGTTTTTGCTTATTTTGGGTTCATGTAAAACAGTACCCAAAAATGATCCTAATTTTTTAGGAGATTTTTCCCCTGTAGAATTGGGAACCATTATGGCCGGAACCGTTACAAGAATAAAGGAAGAGATAAAGCCTACCGAATTTAAATTTACTTTTTTTCCACGTACAAATATTATATCGATTCAGCATAAATTTATGGTTGATAAGGTTGAAATATTTTTAGATCAGGGAGATAGGGAAATATTGATTAAGGCAATGGAAACCTATCTGTCTTCTTATAATGATAAAAATTTGAGTGCCGCTAACGCTAAGAAAAAAGCTTTTTTCGGGAAGACAAAGGTTTATATGACTTGGGGACTTTTCGGCGGAGGCGCACATGAGGCAGAACCTACATTGAGGGCTGAATATCAATTGTTATCGGAAAATCGGCCTTATTTTATCTTAGGTAATGCCAGTACAAAAGCGGTAGGAGAGAAGGATGATGCAAGCAGCCCTGCTTTAAGATTGGCTTTTTCCCCTGCTCAATGCGAGGACTTTATTGAACTTTTAAAACAAGAAAATCTTGTTAAAATTGTAGAAGATATGCAAAAAGATTTTGAACGTTTTGAGCCTTCACAAAAAACTGAAAACCAAAATACTGAAAATTCTGAAGAGGATAAGGTAAATTATGACGGTTTTTAATAAACGAAAATAAACCTGAATATAAACCGCAAGGGCTTATTTTATAAATCTTCTATTTTTCCGTCTTGATGTACGATAAAGACTCGCGGAGTATTTTTAGTAAAAAATCCGTTTTCTACTATACCGGTAATTTTATTTAAACTTTCTTCCAAGACTTTGGGATCTACGCCGGCTTCTTTCGGCCATCTTACATCGATTATAAAGTTTCCGTTGTCGGTAACAACAGGGCCCATTTTCTTTACACCTTCACGTAATACTACTTCGATGCCTTGAGCTTCAAGAATCTTAGTAATACTTAAACGTGCTTCCGGTATAATTTCTATAGGGAGGGCAAATCCTTTGCCAATGGACTTAACTTTTTTTCTTTCATCGGCAATAACAACAAATTCTTTTGAATTATATGCTATTATTTTTTCTCTAAGAAGGGCAGCTCCTCCTCCCTTGATTAAGTTTTTATCGGGATCGATTTCATCTGCTCCGTCTATAGCAAGGTCTAAGGAACCTCCTATTTTTTTTGAGCTTAAAGAATAGACAGGAATGCCTAATTTTTCACATTCGATTGAGGTTTGAAAACTTGTCGGTACGGCAAAAATTGTGCTTATTTTTTTTGACGACAATAATTGGGCTATACGGTTTACAGCCGGCAAAGCCGTCGAACCTGTTCCAAGTCCTATTTTTATTCCGTCAAAAATTTTCCCTTCGGAAAAAAGAGTGTCGATTGCATGATAGGCAACCTTTTTTTTAAGTTCCGAGATATCCATTATAAATACTCCTTTCCTGCAAAGGCTTTAAACTGATGATAGGCTTGATACTCAAGCATTTTATAGCCGTTACAAACCTGACATCCGGCCGTCCTTGCCCTTTTTAATAACTTAGTAGTTTCGGGTCTGTAAATTAACTCAAATACTTTTTCTTTTCCTGTAAAGGTATAAAAATTAAGAGGGTCTATATCTATGTCAGGCTCCATACCTGCATTTGTGGTTTGAATTATCAGTTCCGAAAAAACATAAAGCTGTTTTATATTTATCGGGTCCAATAGAGCCCATTTAAATTTATATTTTTCGGCTATATCTTTGGCTTTTTCGGCCGTACGGTTAAAGATACAGGCTTTTCCATGGAGAGAGCTTATTACTTTTGCAACAGCTCTGGCAGCTCCTCCGGCTCCTATAATAGCAACCTTATATTTGCGTAAGTCTTTTTCATTTAAGAACTCTATTAAAGCCTGCTGAAAGCCGTCAACATCGGTATTATAGCCGAACCATTTTTTGTTTTCGTTTATCAGGGTATTTACGGCGCCGACAAATTTTGAATCATCGGATATGGAATTTATTTGGGATATAATTTCTCTTTTAAAAGGAGCCGTAACCGAAAGACCTTTTATATTAAGAATATTTGCAAAGTCCAGAGCTTCCTTAGAGGATAGTGCCGATATGGGAATATAAACCGAATCAATACCTTTTCTTTTAAAACCATTATTGTGAATTTTCGGACTTAAACTTGTGTTTACATCGTTGCCTATAACTCCATAGATGCTTGTATTATTATTAATTTTTGAAAAGCCGTATAAGTCTTCTAAGGTTTCAGGATCTATGAGTTCTTTTTCAAGTTTGTTTTTCTTTATATATTCCGGAGTAAATGTATAAACAATTTGGGAATTTAATTTCTTTGATAGAATACGAGAAGTTAAACCGTAAGGGCCCATTACTGATAAGATATATTGTTCATTTTTTATCAGTTTTGAAGCTTTAAAAAGTTCTGAAACATCGCTTATGGAATTCGCAGTAAATGCCAACTTGGGAATGTCTGTTTCAAAGCGGCTTAGACCCTCTACAGTTTTTACTATATTCTTTACCGGAGTTTTGCAGTGTAAACTTCTTATAATTTTAATATCAAAGGCTCTTGCCGCTTCTTCGATTCCCGATGAGTTAAAATCGCTTTCCAAATCGATATAAGCAAAGTTTTTTATCGGGTCGGAGTTTGCATAGGCAAGACCGCGGGCAAAGATCGTCATTCTGGATCCTTCTCCCCCTGTAAAGTTTCCTCCGTCAGACTTACGCCTTACGGTTAAAATACAGGGGATTCCGGCCCGCTCCGGAAATTTTCTTAAAGAGAGTATTTCGCTTTGATTGAGATAATCTACGCGAAGTTCTGCAATATCGATAAATTTTTTATATTTTTCCAGTGCAGAAAGATTTTTTTCGATAGTTTTTTCAGTTAAAACAAGACATACCTTTGTAGACATAATCAGCTTTTTTTTCTGTCTTGTGTTACATAACTGCCTTCAAAACCCTTAATTTCTTTTATTTTTTTAAGCCAATATTCAGCCTCGGTTTTGTTCTTAAAGGGGCCGACTCTTACACGGTGAGTAAGTCCTGTAGCTGTTTCTTTGGTGAAAATTTCCGCCTTCATATGCTTTGAAGTGAGAGTATCTCTTGCCGCCTCTGCATTTAAGCGGCTTGTCAAAGAAGCTGTTTGAACCCAGTACAGTGTGGAAACCGTCTTTTGCTCAGGGCTTTTTTTGGCAACCGGTTTTTCTGCTTTTTTAGCCGTCGTGGTTTCGGCTTTAGGCTTTTGAGTTGTATTTGAGCTAAGACCTTTTACCGAAGCTACACCTGTATTTTTATTATCTGTTTTGGCAGGAGAAGCCTGAGTTTCGGTTTCGGAAGTTTGTTTACCGCTTTCTTGGTTTTTGCCGGCGTCTTGGTTTATGTTTAAATTTTCTGCGAGATTATCTGGTAAACTTGCCGTTTTTTCATCTTTTTGAGGATTCGTTAAGTCGCTTACATTTATTGAAGTTTCAGTTTTCCCCGGTTGGCCCTCACCGTTTACAACGGTTATATTGTTTGCAATATTTACAAGAGTGGGAGACTCCGATTCAAGCGGAGGAATTGAGTCGGGATTTCGTGTCCATTGAAGAGGATCAACATTTGTATCCGTTTTGTCGGCTTCTATTCTGCCTAAATCGGATACTTGTGCCGCAGTCATGGTGCTTTTATTACGGAATGGAGCATACAGGTATAAACCTACACCGAAGATAATTAAAGCAAACAATGAAATAAAAAGTACTATCCATAAAATTTTTTTCTGTTCCATAAATCAACCTCAAAAACCTCTTTTTTTCACTTCTTTCAATAGCTTTCTTTTTAAACTTGAAGAAGACCAAGAGTTCTTTACTACTATTGTATCGGCATTTAAAAAAAAGTATTGAGAAAAGAATTTCTTTTGTTTTGAAAATCTTAGCCTTATATTTTTTAAGGGAAGCCCGTCCCTTTTTTTTGCCCTTATGAGCCTTAAAATAAAAGGAGCATCTATGTACAATATAAAAAGGCATTTTTTGATAAGGCTCGTCTTGTGAAGAGTCGGAGCGTTTAAAAGAATAGGACGCTCAGGTTTTTCACTAAAGGCCTTTTTAATTTCTTCCCATATTTTTTCTTCAATTATCGGAAGAATAAAGGCTTCGTGTTTTTTTAAGAGGTCTTCATCCGAAAAGACCAAGAGGGCAAAGGCTTTTTTGTCGATGCCTTTTTCATTTTTTAAATTTATGCCTCGTTTTTCGGCCTCAGCCTGAAAGAGATTTAAAATTTCGTTTTGATTTTCTGCAAAAACTTTTCTTGAAACGGCATCGGCATCAATACAATAAAAGCCGTAGTCTTTTAAAATAGCACTTGCCGTGTTTTTACCCGAACAAGAAGGGCCTGAAAGCCCTATTAAAATCGGTTCTGAGGGTACACCAAGGCTTTGCCGACTTTGCCTGCTGTTTGAAACACTATCCATTAGTGGAACTCTCCCCAGCTCATTCCCGATTCTATGCTTACCCTTAAAGGCACCGAAAGTTTGATGACGCCTTCCATTTTTTCTTTTACGAGGGACATAACTTTTTCTCTTTCGGTTTCGGCGGCCTCTATTATAAGCTCATCATGAACCTGTAAAAGTATGGAAGCATCAAGTTTTTGTTTTTTTAAAGCCTTATCGACTTCAAGCATTGCAAGTTTTACTATATCGGCGGCTGTGCCCTGAATTGGGGTGTTTACCGCGATTCGTTCGGCTCCGGCCTTTTCCACCTTGTTTTTGCTGTTTATAGCCGGAAGGTATCGCCTTCTTCCCATTATGGTTTCTACATAGCCTCTTTGTTCGGCTTCTTGACAAACTTTAGCCATAAAGCCGGATACACCCGAATAGGTTGCAAAATAGGCCTTTATAAACTCATCGGCTCTTTTTCGGGGAATTCTTAAAGAAGAAGCGAGGCGGAATGCACTCATCCCGTACATTACGCCGAAGTTTATGGTCTTTGCTATGCGCCTCATATCCTGAGTTACATCTTTTATGTCTACAGCAAAGATTAGGCTTGCAGTCTTGGCGTGAACATCGATTCCTTTATTAAAGGCTTCTACTAGGTTTTGATCCTTTGAAAGATGGGCAAGGATTACAAGCTCAATCTGCGAATAATCTGCAGAGATAAGAACCCGCCCCTTTTCCGCCTGAAAGGCTTCCCTTATCTTCCGCCCCTCGTTTCCTCTTATGGGGATATTTTGTAAATTAGGGTCTCGGCTTGAAAGGCGGCCTGTGGCTGTTCCTGTTTGAATAAAACTTGTATGGATTCTTCCGTTTTTGTCCGTCATCTTGGGAAGGGTATCGGTGTATGTGGATTTTAACTTTGCAAGAGCTCTGTAATCTAAGATTTTTGCAGGTACGGGATCCTCCGAAGCAAGGTTTTCAAGGACTGAAGTATCCGTAGAATAGCCCGTTTTGGTTTTTTTGCTGGTGGGCAGTTTTCTTTCTTCAAATAAGACTTCTTGAAGCTGCTTAGGCGAGGCTATATTAAATTCATGGCCTACAAGCCGGTAAATATCCTTTTCACATTCTTCAAGTTCTATTCCCAATTCTTTTGAGTAGGCAGTAAGTTCTTCACCCTTTAAAAAGATACCCTTTATTTCCATCTCGGTTAAAAGTTTTGTTATGGGCATTTCAAGATCAAAGAAGAGCTTTTCCAAATTATTCTTTTTTAAGAGGGGTAAAAATTTTTTATAAAACCGGAATGTTATGTCGGCATCTTCGGCAGCATAGGGACAGGCTTCTTTTAAAGGAACATCCGAAAAGTTTTGCCTGTCCTTTACGACTTCCTTAAACCGGATGGTTTTTACATTTAAAATGCTTTCTGCAAGTTTATCCATACCGTAAGAAGAGCGGGTGGGATCCAAAAGCCATGCGGCGACCATTGTGTCAAAAAGATTTGCCGAAATGCAGTTTGCAAGTTTTGACGAAAGGGCGGCTTGAATGTCGAATTTACCGTTATGCATTATGAGGGTCATCTTTGAGTCAAATAGTTTTGTTACCGCCTTTTTTGCATCCTTAAAGGCTATTAGTTTTGGGGCTTCTTCTCCCAGTTCAGGGCAGGGAGCCTTTAAAGGAAAATAATAGGCCACTCCTTCTTTTAGGGCAATGGAGAATCCGCAGACTTCTGCATTTAGAGGATCTTCACTTGTAGTTTCACAGTCATAGGCTGCAAGCCCCTGTTTTAAGGCCTCGTCTACTATTTTAAAAAGTTCTTCCGCTTCGTCTACAAGTTTGTAATCACCCTTGTTTTGAGGAAGGGAAATTTCTTCTCCTGTTCCTAATTCTTGCGGGAGCATTTCGGGAGAAGTTTGTTCAGAATTTTCAAAAAGACCGGTTTCTTGTTTTAAGTTTTCTTTTGAAGAAGTCTCATTTTTTTCATGTTTAGACAGGGCTTTTTCGGCAATTATTTTTTCGGAATATAGTTTTGCAATATTGGGAAGCTCTTCGCTGATAAAAAGACGGGCGGCCGCCTCATAATCCATTTGCGAAGTGGAGTAGGCGTTTAAGTCTTTTTCGACGGGAACATCGAAACGGAGCCTTATGAGCTCTTTAGAAAAATAAGCCGATTCCTTTCCTTCTTCTATTTTTGTTTTTAAAGCCCCTTTTAAGTTTTTCGTATTTGAGTAAATGCCGTCGAGGGTTTTATACTCTTCAAGGAGCTTTACGGCTGTTTTCGGGCCGACCCCCTTTATGCCGGGAACATTGTCGGCACTGTCGCCTATTAGGGAAAGAAGGTCTAACATTCCGGCAGGATAAACGCCCCATTCTTCTTTTACGTTTTCGGCATCGAAGCCTTCCCAAGCCTTTATCTTCCCTGGTTTCAACATAGTCGTGGTTTTTGAAACAAGCTGCATCAAGTCCTTATCGCCTGAAATAATCACACATTCCCGATCTTCCTTTTCGGCGAGGGCGGCTATGGAAGCGATTACATCATCGGCTTCAAAACCGTTACAGCGGACTGTAGGAAGTTTAAATGTTTTTAAAATTTCTTCTATTTTGTCTATTTGAGCATGTAGGTCATCGGGCGTTTTATCCCGCGTGGCCTTGTATTCTTTGTACATCTCATGTCTAAAGGTGGGTGTAACCGAGTCGAGTGCGGTAACAAAAAGTTTAGGATTATATTCGGTAAATATGGAATGAAGGCTTTTAAAAAAGCCGAAAATGGCCGAAACGTTTTCGCCCTTAGAGTTTGTAAGAGGTCTTGAAATAAAGGCAAAGTAGGAGCGGTAAATAAGCCCGTAGGCATCCAAAACATAGATTGTATCTTTCATAAATTAAGACCTCCGTTCGGGAAAGAATTATACTATGTAAAAGCCTTTAAATGCAAGCATTAAATGCAGGCTATATTGTTATTTTTATTAGAAAAGCCCTGTAATTCTTGACTATGTGTACAATAGCATATATACTATAAATTATAAGGGAGTTTAGAAGTGATTTTTGAATGAGGTGAGATCAAAAATGAAGCTAACATAAAAAAGCATGACGGTATTTCATTCAAAATAGCTGCTCGTGTGTTTCTTGACAGTAAGCGTATAGAAAAAAAGGTAAAGGTTATAAAACAAAAATCAATGCTGTTTTACGCTCTTACGCGTTCGGCTGATTCTATATTAAAACCGTCTTCCTTTCCCAAGATTGACTTATTCCTTTTATATTGATATAATCTTGTCATATCAAAATTTAAGGGGTATCTATGCAAATAAAACGAGAAGCGGTTTGCGGAACACTCCAATCAAATGATTGCCTTGTCCGTGTTGAACCGTCCTTAAAACCGGAGGACGGTATTGAGCTTGATTTAAAAAGCTCTGTTTTAAACGAATTCGGTGCACAAATAAAAAAAATTGTGCAGGAAGTTTTGGATGAGTTTGAAGTAAAAAATGCCAAACTCTTTATCGAAGACAAGGGTGCTTTAGATTGTACGATCAAGGCCCGTGTAGAAACAGCATTGAGGCGCGCAAATGAAAAATAGAAGAAGTATGCTTTTTATGCCCGGTAATAACCCGGGAATGTTGGTATCGGCCGATATTTTAGGAGCTGATTCCATCATCTATGATTTGGAAGATGCCGTCTCACTCGATGAAAAAGATTCGGCCCGTACGCTGGTACGGAATGCTCTTTCCTTTTTAAAGTTTACCCATTCCGAAATTACTGTCAGAATAAATCCCATCGATTCCCCTTATTGGGAAAAGGACTTGGAAGCTATTATTCCGGTTCTTCCGGACGGAATCGTAATCCCTAAGGCTTCGGTCGATGCAGTTCACTCTGTCGAGCAAAAAATAAACGAGATAAAAAAGGCACATAATATCACTAAGAATTTCAGCTTTCTTATGCTGGTAGAATCCGCCCGCGGAATTATGGATGTAAATTCGATAGCCAAGGCCTCATCGCTAATTCAAGGTCTTCTTTTAGGCGGCGAAGATTATTCGGTAGATATGGGAATTCAGCGTACCCGCCTTTCAAAAGAACTGGAATATGCCCGCTTTAGTTTGACGACAGCCGCCCATGCATACGGCTTGGATTCTCTTGATACCCCCTTTACTGATGTCGAAGACTTTGAGGGACTAAGGCTCGATACGGCCTTTAGTAAGAGCATAGGATTTTCCGGCCGCTTGGTTATCAATCCCCGTCAGGTTGAAGAGATTCATAAAATATTTTCTCCTTCAGCTGCCGAAATTGAAAGAGCCCAAGCTATTTTGCAGGCGGCGGAAGAAGCCAAGCAAAAAGGCTTAGGCGTATTCAGCTTTAAAGGAAAGATGGTCGACTTACCGGTTATCAAGAGGGCTCAAGCTCTTTATGATTCTGCTAAAAACTGGGGCTTGATAAAATAAATGAGGAAAATGATATGAATAATATACTTGGAAGAGAAGGCTTGGATAATCCTTTTAAGGGAGCCTTTGTAAATAAAAAAAATGCAAAATACGATCTTACAAAAAATGTAAAACCCGTCTTCGGAAAGACCTTATCCGGTGCCCTTGATGAGCTTAAACTCCATGACGGAATGGTTATAAGTTTCCATCATCACCTTAGAAACGGCGACTATGTTCTTGACATGGTAATGAGGGAAATTAAAAAAAGAGGAATCAAAGATTTGACCGTGATGGCTTCTTCTATTTTTCCCTGCCATGAGATTTTAGTTGAACT
This sequence comes from Treponema putidum, assembly GCF_000755145.1. Classification (GTDB taxonomy): domain Bacteria; phylum Spirochaetota; class Spirochaetia; order Treponematales; family Treponemataceae; genus Treponema_B; species Treponema_B putidum. Next base: position 2,380,523 of record NZ_CP009228.1, on the reverse strand, counting down.
TATGGAAGACGGAACGGTTACTCAGCTTATGACCTCCTATATGTCAGGGCCTGTTGCAAAGGCTGTAAGTTACGGTAAGTGTAAAAAGCCCGTAATTATGACGACACACGGCGGACGGCCCAGAATGATTTTAGAAAAAGAGGTTACGATAGACGCTGCCTTTTTAGCCTCGCCTTGTGTAGACGATCAAGGAAATATTTCGGGCTCCGAAGGAAGGTCATTTTGCGGTTCCTTAGGTTATGCCGTAGCCGATGCTCAAATGGCAAAAAAAACTATAGCCATTACCGATACAAGGGTTTCAAAGGTTAAAAAAGCAGACATTGAAGGCCGTTTTGTAGACATGGTGGTAGAGGTAGATAAAATAGGAGATCCTGCAGGTATTGTAAGCGGAACAACTCAGATTACAAAAGATCCGATCGGCTTAAAGATAGCCCGCGACTGCCGCACTCTTATTGAACACTCAGGTCTTTTTAAGAACGGCTTTAGTATGCAGACGGGAGCCGGCGGCATTTCCCTTGCCGTTGCAGATGAAATGCACCGAGCAATGAAAGAAAAAAACATAAAGGGAAGTTTCGGCTGCGGCGGAATTACAGGCTATTTTGTAAAGATGCTTGAAGAAGGTCTTTTTGAAGATCTTTATGATGTTCAGTGCTTTGACCTTTCGGCCGTAGATTCTACCGAAAAAAATGCAAACCATCACAAGATTTCAGCCGACCTTTATGCAAACCCTAACAATCCCGGCCATGTTGCAGGAAAGCTTGACGTCGTTATTCTCGGTGCAAGCGAAATAGATTTGGACTATAACGTAAACGTAACCACCGGTTCCGATGGGATTATATTGGGAGGTTCGGGAGGACATGCCGATACGGCAGCCGGAGCAAAACTTTCGATAATCGTTTCAAAGCTATTTAATGCCCGCATTTCTTGCCTCGTCGATAAGGTACGCACCGTAACCACTCCGGGAGAAACAATCGATGTTTTTGTTACTGACAGAGGTATTGCAATTAATCCTCGCCATGCAGATTTAATTAAAAAGCTGAAGGCGGAAACAAATCTTGAAATTAAAACCATCGAAGAATTAAAGGAAATTGCAGAATCCTTTACGGGAAAACCCCAAGTTAAGCCCCGTTCCGGCGAAGTGGTGGGAATAAGCACCTACCGTGACGGCACCGTTTTGGATGTCATAAATAAGGTTTAAGCAAAATTCTTCCTATTGACTTTTTTGTTGATTTTTGGTAAAGTTTCTTTATCAAAAATCAACTTGCCAACTTAGCTCACCCGGCAGAGCAGCACCCTCGTAACGTGCAGGTACTCGGTTCAAGTCCGAGAGTTGGCTTTTTTTTATTTCTAAATAGTTTATAATGATATTTGCCGTTCACGTAGGGATAAGAATTTAAATGGAGAAGGTATGGTAAATTCAGACAAGAAGCAGTTTCAATATGAAATACAAGACTATCAAGAAACGTGCGTAAATAATATTGTTGATATTTTTGAAGCATTGCAATGGAATAACAACTTCGTTGAAGTGCTTACAGAACACAAAAATAAACACAAATATAATTTTCCTGTGCAAGATACTAAAAACATAGATATAATGATGGAAACAGGAACGGGGAAAACCTTTACTTTTATCAAAACGATTTTTGAGCTGAACCGTCATTATGGATACAAAAAATTTATTATTCTTGTTCCTAGTGTGCCTATCCGTGAAGGAACTAAAACCAACTTAAACGACACAAAAGATTACTTCAAAAGTTTTTATGCCAATGAGAAAGAAAAAGAAATTGAAACCTTTGTTTATGAAGGCGGAAATATTTCTGCCGTTAAACAGTTTATCGGTACTGTACATTTGTCGGTTTTGGTAATGACACCAAGTTCCTTTAACAGCGAGGATAACATTTTAAATCGTCTGCTCGAAAACGAAATGAATCAACCTGAATTATTTTTATATACCGACAAACCGCCAAAATCGTATTTGGAATGCTTAAAACGCTTAAATCCAATCGTGATAATGGATGAACCTCATCGATTCCAAGGCAATGCCTTTAAGACTTATTTTGATGGTTTTAACAACTACTATTTGCGTTTTGGTGCTACATTTCCAAAGAAAAAAGATGATTTACCTTTATCAAATGTAGCTTATGTGCTGGACAGTATTTCTTCATTTCGACAGAATCTAGTTAAGAAAATCGTTGTTTATACACAAGATGTTGTTACGAATACCGATACACTCATCGGCATTGATAATAAAAAAGCTATAGTAAGTACTTTAATCAATGGAATTATAATTAGACGTGAATTAGGCATAGGTGCGGTTTTCAACGGTAAAAGTATCAAAAAAATTCTCAAAGATACTGTAATTTTGGCAGATGGCACTATCGAAAAAATTGATTATTCTTTATCGGACGAGTCATTGAAAGGAATGATTAAAGAAACAATCAAAATACATTTTGAAAAAGAAAAAATGTTATTTGAGCAGGGCATAAAAGCGCTTACACTCTTTTTTATGGGAAGTGATATCAGTTTGTTCCGTGGTGAAAATCCTAAAATCAGAAACTTTTTTGAAGAAGAATACAAAAAACAACGCAAGGAAATTATAAACAATATTGACCAATCAAGCGAGTATTATAAATACTTACAAAATGATTTTGACAGCGACAATAACCTGCTCGTTCATAAGGGATATTTTTCGGGGGATAAAGGTAACGCTGACGAAAAAATAAAAGCAGGAGTGGACGAAATCTTAAAAGATAAAAAGAAGTTGCTTTCTTTTGATAGTCCGACCCGCTTTATTTTTTCTATATGGGCTTTGCAAGAAGGTTGGGATAACCCCAATGTTTTTACTATTTGTAAACTTTCCAATCAAGGAAGCGAAATATCAAAGCTTCAACAGATTGGGCGCGGTTTACGCATTTGTGTCAATCAGAAGTTAGAGAGAGCCACACTTAAAAAGCTGAATGACGACCAAGAAGCTTTTTGGAAAGTCAATAATCTTGATGTACTGGTTTCCGGTCAAGAGCACGGTTTTGTTGAAGCAATTCAACATGAAATTTTAAGTAATTCATTTCTTATTTCCGAAACATTTACAGAGCAAGAACTCATTAAGGTTCTCAAAGAAAAATTAGGATTTGATGATGATACTATAGTTACTTTGGTTGATGATGTTTTGAAAGATAAGAAAATGATTGTCCGCAAGGCAATTATTGACGGGCATAGAGTTTATGAAAAATCCCCTGATTTTTTTGCAATTCTGAAAGATCAAAATTTACCCGAAGAACAAGAAAAAGCCCTTAAGAATTTATTTGCAACAGATACAGACTCCTATGTTCAAAAAGCGGAAAAGAAAAAAGAGAAAAAGAAAATATTTATAAAAGAAACACACCTTAAAGAATTTCAAAAGCTATGGAATACTATCAATAAAAATGCTTTTTATGTTTTGGAAACCTTGACTGAAGAACAGGAAGATCAACTGATACGGAACATTAAGGTGCAAATTGAAACTGTAAACATTGAACAAATATTGCTACAGACACTCAAGGCGGAGTTTGATGTAAATAAAATTGGAGAACAAGGTGCAATTACGGAAAAACTTGCCGATACAGTCTCGTACAAAAGTAATGTTGATTATTTGGAGTTGGTTCGCTCTTTGTCAAACAGCACAAAAACTCCTATTGCATTTGTTGTAAAAATTTTCAATGCGTTAAGCGATGATTTTAAAAATAAAATGCTTTGCAACAATCCGGAACAGGCACAAAAAGAAATTACCGAAATAATTAAGAAAAACTTAATCGCGATGCTGAAAGCAAATATAAAATACGACGGTATTAACGGCATAGGATTACCGAATATATTTAAAACTGAAACTTCTACAGGCTCAGGCTATGGAAAAACTTACTTAGATATAGGAAGTACCGGAAAATTCCAAAAAGATATTACAAATGATTTTTCTTTAAAGAACAAATGGGTCTTTGAGAAAGTAGTAGAATACGACAGTGATTTTGAATTGGAAATTGTTGAACAAGACCCGGATATTGAAGAAATTGAAATATTCGCTAAGCTGCCTAGATTAAAAATCAAAACACCTTTGGGGGACTATAATCCCGATTTTTGTTATGCAATTAAAAGTAAGGAAGGACAAAAACTCTTTCTTATTGTGGAATCTAAAGGATATAAAACGTCAGCGGAAATACCGATAGATGAAAAAGCTAAAATAGATTTTGCTAAAAAGTATTTTGAAGCATTGGCTGAGCACTATAAGAACGAAAAAATTAAAGTATCATTTAAAGAACGGATAAACAATACGCAATTAGCCGCATTAATAATGGAGAAATAAAAAATGAAGAAAGAAGATTTTATACAAGCAGGATTCACGGTTGTCGGCACAGACAATAATGAGAACAAGTTATTGCGTTTTCTAAAAGAAAACTATCCGAGTATTATAAAAGACAATGAAATAGACCTTAACGAACTAAAGGCTATTGCCTGTTTGCCGATTGACGAAAGGGTAAACGGTTACGGATTAAACTTTGTAGGCAGGAATTTTGCACGTGGAAAATACGCACAAAAGACCACAAAAGAATTACATCTCAATACACAATTAAGTAAAAATATCGACACGACTCAAAACTTAGTGCTTAAAGGTGATAATCTGGATAGCTTAAAAATACTTAAAAGTTATTACACCGGTAAGATAAAATGTATTTATATAGACCCGCCTTATAATACTAATAGTTCAACAGAGGAACTATTCATTTATCCTGACAAATTCGACAAAGAAGAGGCTGAAGTATTGGGGTTGGTAAATTTAAGCGAAGATGACTTTGCCCGTATGGATTTTAGTTTTAAAACTAAAAGGAGCCATAACGGATGGCTGAGCTTTATATATCCCCGTTTGCTTTTAGCAAGAGATTTATTAAGCAATGACGGAGTTATCTTTATAAGTATTGACGATAATGAACAGGCGAATCTAAAACTATTGTGTGATGATGTTTTTGGTGAAGAGAATTTTATCAATAATTTTATTTGGCTGACGGGAAAAGGGAAAAAAGATACATGGTCAAGGACTACAGAACAATATATTTTATGTTATGCAAAAAACAAATCACTATTACCTGCATTCTTAGAAATTCAATCAGCTCAAGGAAAATTCTCAAATCCTGATAATGATCCACGCGGCGATTGGTTTTCCGGCAGTATTTCTTTTGATGAAAAAAGGAGTAATGGAACCCGTGATACTTATTTTACTATAATATCTCCTTCAGGAGTTAAATGGACAAGGCAGTGGCAAGTAGAGACAAAAGAAGAAATGGATGAATTACTAAAAGATAATAGGATATATTTTGGACCAGCTCCGGATTATAAAAATGTCCCACGGAAAAAGATATTTACATTTGATGAAAATGAAATTATTCCGACTAACTTACTGAATAACTACGGTACAACCCTATCAGCACAAACCACATTGAATAAATTATTTAGTATGCAATCTAAGCAGAATATTTTTGATAATCCTAAACCAGTTACGCTAATTGCTCATATTATAAATATTTTAATGCAAAAAGATACTATCATCCTCGATTTCTTCGCCGGCTCAGGCACCACTGGACACGCCGTTATGCAGCTCAATGCGGAAGACGGGGGTAACCGCAAGTTTATTCTCTGTCAAATAGATGAACCTATCAAAAAAGACAAGCCTGCTTATAAGTTTTGTAAAGATAATAATCTGCCCACTGTTATTTCCAGCATTACTATAGAACGCTTGAAACGGGCAGGTGAAAAAATTGCAAAAAAAACTGAAGCAGAGAAAGATAAATCAGGTTTATTTGAAGGAGACAAAAAACAAGTGCCTGACGTTGGTTTTAAAGTTTTTGACAGTGTCGAAGCGCCGAAATTGAAACTCGACGAAAGAGGACAGATTTCAATTCTTTTTAATGATAATGACGCATTAAGCCGTATCTACAATATGATTTTCGCTGTCGGTTTAGATGAGCCGACTCAAGTTCCGCAAGAAGTAGTAAAAGATTGCATTTACAAAATAGGCAATCACTATTACATTACCAACAGTGATAAAATAAAAAAGGATGACTTTGCTGATGCCGTCAAAAAGGGCTCAACAGGGGGTAAAGTCTTTATCGACGGCTGGACGGCAAGTTTAAATGGAACTCTGCAAAACTATAAAGAAGATGTTAAGATTGTGTTTTGATACAATCATTCTCCCCTTGCTTTTATTAAGATCATCGTGTATACTTTGGAAAACAAACATTATAATGCTTAAAATTTTAAGCTGTTTTAGGGAGATTAGTATGTATGATTTAATCGTTTTGGGCGGAGGCCCGGGCGGCTATGTTGCTGCCATAAAAGCTGGAAGGGCAGGGCTAAAAACCGCTCTTATCGAAAAAAACAGGCTTGGAGGAACTTGTTTGAACAAGGGCTGTATTCCGACAAAATACCTTCTTCACACAGCCGAGGTTTTCGGAAGCTTTGCCGAAAACGATCTCGGTCTTTCAGGTGAAAACTTAAAATACGATATTAAGGCCATCTACGAGAAAAAAAATGCTGTTGTGGATAAACTTGTAGGCGGTATCGAAAAACTCATTGAAAACGCCGGAGTTGATTTTTATAATGGGGAAGGCAAAATCACTTCAAAATCTTCCGTAAGTGTAAATGGAAAAGAGCTTGAATTTAAAAACCTCATCATCGCAACGGGTTCTTCGGTTTTTGCTCCTCCGATAGCCGGAATCGAAACTGCTATGACCTCTGACGATATTTTAGGAAAAGAGCCTGTCGATTTTAAGAGCGTTATCATCATAGGCGGCGGCGTTATAGGCATTGAGTTTGCCACAGTCTATGCAAATTTAGGTAAGGAAGTAACCATCGTCGAACTCGAAAAAACAATCCTCCCTCCCTTTGACAGGGATATTGCAATGCAGCAGGCCCTTGTTCTAAAAAAGAGGGGAGTAAAGATAATAAACGGAGCCATGGTAACTAAAATAGAAAAAACCGGCTGTACCTTTACCCTTAAAGAAAAAGAAGAACACATTACAGCCGATGCCGTAATCGTCTGTATCGGCCGAATTGCCGAAATAAAGGATATCGGCCTTGATTCCGCCGGAATCGAATACGATAAACGGGGTATAATTACCGATGCCTGTATGAAGACAAATGTTGAAGGTATTTATGCTATAGGGGATGCAGTAAAAGGAAACGTAATGCTCGCCCACAATGCCGAAAATCAAGGTCATCTGGTTGTAGAAAATCTTGTAAATAACACAAAACATGAAAAACAAGATGTTATTCCTTCCTGTGTATATTCCACACCTGAGATTGCAGGAGTCGGCCTTTCGGAAAAAGAGGCTGAAGCCAAGGGAATTACCGTAAAAATCGGAAAAGTTCCTATGGGCTCAAACGGAAAGTCGGTGCTTTCAGGCTTGGATGTAGGCTTTATTAAGGTTCTATTTAATGAAGAAGACAGGATTGTAGGCTGTCAGATGATGTGCGATTCGGCTACGGATATGATAGGAGCTATCGGAACTCTTGTAACAAACAAGGCTAAAAGGGAAAATATCTTAAAATCCATGTATCCTCATCCCACGGTAGTAGAAGCCTTTTATGAAGCTGTAGAAGACGTCGAAAAATCGGCTACCCACATGATCTATAAAAAATAATTATAAGAGAGAGCCTTTCAAAACTTCAGTTTTGTAAAGGCTTTCCATGACAGCTTTGATTTTGTAATTAAAGCAATATTTTTTTATCTATTTGCTATTGCTTTTCTTTTACATCTGGTGTACAATATGGTTAATTGGGAGGCATGTTTTGAAAGAACAAAAAAGCAGTTTTAAAATGTTTTTTACAATAGGATTGCTGCTCTTAATTTTTATAGCAGCATTTGTTGTTATAAAAACTGCAGGTGCATCTGTAGAAAGAGGATTATTAAAAGTTCAAGGAATTTATGGTGTCAGCATACCGATTTCCGAAATCAGAGAGGTCAAAAAACTTGAAACTCTGCCTTCTTTAGGAGTAAGTCGGGTAAACGGCATAGGTCTGGGGCCGATTAAGATAGGCTATTTTAGATATAAGGAATTAGGTCCTGTAAAATTATGTATACTAAAAAACGAAGCTCCCTATATATTGGTTATAACCGATGAACAAAAAATTCTTATAGGCTTAGGCAAGGAAAAAAATGAAGAGCTTTATAATAAGCTGCAAGATAATTTATAATTAATAATTTGTAATCAAAAAATTACACATTATCCATTACAAATTAAAATAAATTTAGGAGGATGAGATGAAAAGAACACCCTATTATGAAACTTTGCTCGCCAAGGGCGGCAAGTTTGTTGAGTTCGGCGGATATGAAATGCCCATTCAGTTTGCCGGTATCTTAAAAGAGCATCTTGCAGTTCGCAATAATGTAGGACTTTTCGATGTTTCGCACATGGGAGAGTTTTATATTGAAGGCGACAATGCCGAAGCTGCCGTAAATGCCCTTATTACAAACGACATTCGCGGAATGGCTGACGGAGATGTACGCTACACCCTTATGTGTAACGAAAAGGGCGGAATTGTAGATGACTTCCTTGTTTACCGTTATAATCAAAAGAAATTCCTTTTGGTTGTAAATGCCGGAAACCACGACAAGGACTATGACTGGGTAAAAAAACACTTGGATAAGAGTGTTACCTTTACTGACCGCTCTTCTGAAATTGCCCAGCTTGCAATTCAAGGGCCTAATGCTCCTGCTGTGGTAAAAAAGTTTATTGATCCTTCAGCAATACCTCCGGCTTACTACACATTTAAGACATTCCAGTGCCCCAAGGGAGAGGTAATAGTTTCTCAGACAGGTTATACAGGAGAAGACGGATACGAAATCTACTGTCCCAAAGAATGGGCTCTCGAGCTTTTCAATCAAGTTATGAAAGCCGGAGAAGAATTCGGAATAGAGCTTTGCGGTTTAGGCTGCCGGGATACATTGCGTCTTGAAGCCGGAATGCCCTTGTACGGCCATGAAATGACCGAAGACACCTTGGCAACCGAAGTAACCTTAAAACCCTTTATCAAGCTCGAAAAAGAAGACTTTATCGGTAAAAAAGCTCTTGAAACCAATGAAGCCAAAAAAATCAGAAAAGGCTTTAAGATGATTGACAGGGGTATTGCCCGAGATCATGACAAGGTTTTCTTGGGCGATAAGGAAATCGGTTATGTTACAACTGGAACTTCATCTCCTTCACTAAAGGTCGGTATCGGACACATGAGAATTGACCGAGGCATTAAAGACGAAGAAGTCTTTATTGAAGTACGCGGTAAAAAACTCAAGGCTAAAGTCGTACCCACAAGCTTTTTAAAGGAAATTAAGGGCAATTAAAAAGTTTTGTAAGTTTTTTAAAAAACTTAAAAATAAAATATAGGAGTTAGATATGGAAATTAAAGAAGATGTAAAATACTTGGAATCACACGAATGGTTCAAGAAAGAAGGAAACATCGGTATTGTCGGAATCAGCGATTATGCTCAAGGTGAAATGGGAGATGTCGTATTCGTTGAGCTTCCTGAAGTAGGCGATGAAGTTACAGCCGATAAAGCCTGTGCTACAGTAGAATCGGTAAAAGCCGTTTTTGAAATCATCAGCCCCATGACAGGAAAAGTCGTTGAAATAAACGAAGAGCTCTTGGATGCTCCCGAAAAAATCAATGAGGACGCTTTCGGTTCATGGTTCTTTAAGGTAGAACTTAAAGGGGAATCTTCAAAATTAATGGATGCAGGTGCATACAAGGGCCTCTGCAAGTAAGTAATTTTTCTTCTTTGTAAAAGCGGCAAAAAAATTGTTGAACCGATTTAATTTGCCGCCTTTCAGATGTTAAAATTAAATTAGGAGGGTCGATAAACGGCTCGGCAGAAATTCAGCCTCACCGTTTATCTGCCGAGTTTGCCTTTTAGGCAAACATCGCATTATTATATGCAGTTTTGCAAGCAAAACTGCATGAAAAAACTTTTTTCGGAAACTGATGTTTCCTGCAAAAAGTTTTTATGGGAGAATTTATGTCAAATTATATTCCTCACTCCGCTGAGGAAACAAAAGAGATGCTTGATCTCATCGGCGTAAAATCGATTGATGATTTATACGGTTTTGACAGCAAGGACTGTAAAACAGTCGATGTAGGCGAGGGGAAAACTCAAGCAGAAGTTGAAAAGTTTTTTCAAAATTTAAGCAGTGAAAACACTGTTTTTAAATCGATATTACGAGGTGCAGGTGCTTATAACCACTATGCTCCTGCAGCTGTAAGGCACATGGCTTCCAGAGAAGAGTTTTTGACTGCCTATACACCTTATCAGCCCGAAATGAATCAGGGCGAACTTCAGGCAGGTTTTGAATATCAGTCAATGATTTGTGAGCTTACCGGAATGGATGTTTCCAATGCCAGCGTTTATGACGGAGGCACGGCAGTAGCAGATGCTATAGTTATGTCCTTAGGACGAAAACAAAACAAGGTTTTGATTTCGGAATGTGTTGAGCCAAGTTCAATTCAAATTGCTAAAACCTATCTAAAGCACAGCGGTGTAGAATTCGTAATGATTCCAAAAGACGGCTATAAAACCGATATTTCAAAGATTAAGGGCCTTTTGGATGAAAGTGTCGGAGCAGTAGTTATGCAGCAACCGAACCGTTTCGGTACAATCGAAGACTGCGAAGCTGTCGGTAAACTTGTAGAAGGCACTAAAACTCAGTTTGTAATGAGCTGCAATCCTATTTCTTTGGCAATCTTAAAAACACCGAAAGAATGCGGTGCTTCGATAGCCTTAGGCGAAGGTCAGGCTTTAGGACTTCCTTTAGGTGCAGGCGGCCCCTATCTCGGCTTCCTTTCTACAATCGAAGCCAATATGCGAAAAATCCCGGGAAGAATCATCGGTCAATCAACAGACCATGACGGCAGAAGAGCCTTTGTTCTAACTCTTCAAGCCCGTGAACAGCATATCAGGCGCGAAAAAGCCAGCTCCAGTATCTGTTCTAACCAGGCTCTTTGTGCATTAAGAGCTTCTATGTTTATGACAGCCTACGGAAAGGAAGGTTTAAAAACCGTTGCAAATGTTTCCGTAAGCAATGCACATTATCTTGCAGATGAGCTTAAAAAGATCGGCTTAACCGTAAAAAATAACGGAGAATTCTTTCATGAATTCGTAACTGACGGAAAAGGAAAGGCCGATGCAATTCTTTCAAATCTTGAAAAAAACGGCATTTTAGGCGGTTTAAAGATTTGTGATGATGCCATTCTTTGGTGTGCAACCGATGTTCTTTGCAAATGCGACCTTGATAAGGCCGTAAAAATCATTAAGGAGGTATTGTAATGAGCGAATTGATTTTTGAAAAATCCGTAAAGGGTCATAAATTTGCCGAAGCAAAATTGACAGTACCCGAATATAAGCTTGATTCAAAATATTTAAGAGCAAGCGATGCAAAACTTCCTGAAGTTTCGGAACTTGAATTTGTACGCCACTATATGGAATTGAGCAAGCGTACTCACGGTGTAGATAACGGTTTCTATCCCTTAGGTTCTTGTACGATGAAGTACAATCCCAAACTCAACGAAGAAGTTGCGGCTCTTCCGAACTTTACCAATATTCACCCATTGCAGCCTGAACATACAATGAAAGGTTGTATCGAGGCTATGGGCGATTTAGGTAAAAAACTCGGTGAAATTACCGGAATGGATGCTTTCTCCCTCCAGCCATCAGCAGGTGCTCACGGAGAGTTCACAGCCCTTTTGGTAATCAGAGCCTATCACGAAAAACGCGGCGACCATGCCCGAAACAAGATTTTGGTTCCCGATTCGGCACACGGTACAAACCCTGCCAGTGCCGCAATGGTCGGATGCGAAATCGTAAACATTCCTTCCGATAAGGACGGAAACGTAGATATCGAAGAATTAAAAAAGACTGTAGGAAACGATACTGCTGCCCTCATGCTTACAAACCCGAACACCCTCGGTCTCTTTGAAACCCATATCAAAGAAATTGCCGAAATCGTTCACAAAGCAGGCGGCTTATTGTATTATGACGGTGCTAACCTTAATGCAATTATGGGAAGACTCAGACCCGGAGATATGGGCTATGATATAGTTCACCTTAACTTGCATAAGACCTTTTCGACTCCTCACGGAGGCGGAGGTCCCGGAAGCGGCCCAATCGGTTGTAAAAAAATCCTTGAAGAATTCTTACCTGTTCCCGTAGTTACAGGATCGGACGGAAGCTATAAGCTCGATTATAACCGCCCGGATTCAATCGGAAGGGTTAGAAACTTTTACGGAAACTTCCTTGTCTTCTTGCGTGCCTATGCCTATATTCTTACACTCGGAAGCGAGGGTATAAGGGAAAGCTCAGGCTATGCCGTATTAAATGCAAACTATCTAAAGAAAAAACTTGAAAAAGAATTCGATGTTGCATTTGACAGAACCTGTATGCACGAATTTGTTCTTACTCTTGAAAAGATTAAGGAAGAAACCGGTGTAAGCGCCCTTGACATAGCTAAGGGCTTAATCGATGACGGTATCCATCCGCCGACGATGTACTTCCCGCTCATCGTACACGAAGCCTTGATGTTTGAGCCTACGGAAACGGAAAGCAAGTCCACCTTGGACTTTACTGCCGAAGTTATGATCAAACTCAAAAAAGAAGCTTATTCAAATCCCGAAAAGCTTCACGGCTATCCCTATACACGCCCCATCGGACGAGTAGACGAAACAAAGGCTGCCCGTGAACCTGTTTTAAGGTACAAGGCTTGCTGCTGCTGTAAATAAACAGCTTTAAACGCCCCCTCTAAAGACTGATGTTTTTAGAGGGGGATTTTTGAAAGCTATTAGTTATGTAAAAGGAATAAGATGGAGAAACAATATACTTTTTTTGATTTGATTATAGAAGTTTTTGAAAAAGTAAAAAAGCCAATGACTCCAGAAGAAGTTTGGGAAAAAGCGGTTGAGTTTTCTTTTGATAAAAAACTAGGAAGCTCAGGTAAAACTCCGGCCGCTACAGTAGGAGCAAGATTATATGTAGATGCCAAAGAAAAGGCTGAAAAAAGTACTTTTATTCAAGTTTCAAAACGTCCTTCAAGATTTATTTTAAGAAGTTTAAATATAAGCGGAAGTGAAATAAAACGGGAAATCGAGAAAAAAGAAAATGCAGAATTAAAACAAAATAATGAAAGTAATTTTAATGAAAGAGATTTACATCCGCTTTTAGTAAAATATGTTTATTCAAACCCGCATTTTAATTGTTACACAAAAACTATTTATCAGGAAAATTCAGTAAAAAGAGTAAAAGGGGCTAATGAATGGCTGCATCCTGATTTAGTAGGTGTATATTTTCCGTTTAAAGACTATTCAAAAGAAACAATGAAACTTCAAACTTCATTGAATGTCAATTCAATAAAACTGTTTTCCTTTGAAATGAAAAAGAATATAGATTATTCTAATTTAAGACAGTATTTTTTTCAGGCTGTTTCAAATTCAAGCTGGGCTAATGAGGGATATTTAGTTTGCTTGAAAATCGATGAAGACCCTAATTTTAAAAATGAGCTTCAAAGATTATCTAATGCTTTTGGAATTGGAATTATAAAGCTGAATCCGGAAAGTATAAGTGAGTCAGAAATAATTTGTAATGCTAGATATAATGAAAATATAGATTGGGATACTTTGGAAAGACTTTCAGAAGATAATCCTGATTTTAATAAATTTATATCAGACTTAACTGAAGATATTGCTTTAGGAAAAGTAAAAAGTACTTATGATAAAGTAATTACAGATGATAAATTTGAAAATTATTTAAAAGAAAAGAGTATTATTTGATAAATAACTATCTTTAAAAATGTATTGATTTTTTAGAAATTACATTATCAGCAAAGCTGATCTTATTGATTAATGTTGATAAATATAAACATACAGAGGTATTTTTATGAGTGAAAAGTTAAATTTGGTTATTCTTGACGGGTTTACTTCCAATCCCGGAGACCTTTCTTGGGATGAGTTAAAATCGGTTTCAAATCTTACAATATACGATAAAACAAGTGCAGATGAACTTCTTGAAAGGTGTAAGGAGGCAGATGCCGTTCTTACCAATAAGGTGGTTTTTTCTAAAGAAATAATGGATTCTTTGCCGCGTCTTAAATATATAGGGGTTTTAGCTACGGGATATAATGTTGTCGATGTTGAGGCTGCAAGAGCTAAAAATATTTGCGTAACGAATATTCCCTCTTACAGCACCGACAGCGTGGCTCAACTCGTTTTTGCCCTTATTTTTCATTTTTATTGGCATGTAAAAGAGCATAGCGATGAGGTTATGGGCGGAAAATGGTCGGCTTCTCCTCACTTTTGCTATCACAGTTTTGATATAAGGGAGCTTTCCGATAAGACTATGGGTATAGTCGGCTTCGGGAGCATAGGCCAAGCCGTTGCAAAAATTGCCCTTGCCATGAATATGAAGGTAATCTATTTTAACCGCTCTAAAAAAAATATTAAGGGCTTAGAAGAAGCAAAACAAGTTTCTTTAGATGAGCTTTTTTCTTCTTCCGATATAATAAGCTTAAACTGTCCTTTGACGCCGGAAACAAAAGAAATTATAAATGCCGAGTCCTTAAAAAGAATAAAGAAAACTTCTATTATAATCAATACGGGACGGGGTCCTCTTATAAACGAAAAGGATGCAGCAGAGGCTTTAAAGGAAAAAAGACTTGCAGGTCTTGCCTGCGATGTTCTCAGTGTAGAGCCTCCGGCTAAGGATAATCCCTTGCTTAAAGCTCCTAACTGTATTATTACGCCCCACATAGCGTGGCAAACCTTTGAGGCCAGAGAGAGACTTATAAAAATAGCCGCCGCTAATGTAAAAGCCTTTATAGCCGGAAAAGAAATAAACAGGGTTAATTAGGCGGTTAAGTAGATTTTATTACCCCTGTTGTTCTTTTTTACATTTTATGTATACTATTCTTTTGAGCATTGGAAATGCTCTTAAAAGGAACTATATGAACTGGAAACTGATTTATTTTTTATTGATAGTATTGTTTTTAGGCTTGTTTGCAGGTTTTAATATGAAAAATTCTTGCGATATTTCTTTAATTTTTTATACATTTGAAAACGTACCTGTTTATGTAAGCAATATTTTTTCGTTTTTAATCGGACTTATCTTAACCATTCCTTTTTTCTTTGGAAATAAGAAGAAAAAAAATAAGCCTGTAAACGAAAAAAAAGAAACATTTACTGCAAGCGATGGTGTCGGAATAGACACTGTGGACTTAAAAAAGCCTAAAAAATCATGGTTTAAACGTAAAAAAGAATCTAAGACTTCAATTTCTGAAAGTAATTCTGAGATCAAATGAGGTAAGAGATAAAAAGGTTTATGGAATTTAAGATAAAAAAATACTATTTTTTTTATTGTTTCTCTTTTTTTTGCATAGCCTGACTGCTCAAAATTCCTTGCCTCAAA
This sequence comes from Treponema putidum, assembly GCF_000755145.1. Lineage (GTDB taxonomy): Bacteria > Spirochaetota > Spirochaetia > Treponematales > Treponemataceae > Treponema_B > Treponema_B putidum. The sequence continues at coordinate 2,365,063 of NZ_CP009228.1, read as the reverse complement.
ATGTTCAAAAGATTATAAAGACAGGCTTTACAAAAAAGACTCCTTTTGAGGCATCTTCGTTTATGGAAGCCGAAATAAGTAAGATGTCTTTAAATACTGAAAAAATTATTGCTCTTGCCGTGCTGGCTGACTATGAAGAGAGGTTTGATTTATTTTTGAGAGCAGGAAGACACTATCTTGAAGCTGCGGAACTTTCTCCCGAAACCGGAAGAAAAACTCTTTTAACCAAGGCTTTTGGAGCATTCCTTTTAGCCGATAACATAACCGAGGCTTCAGAACTTTGTCGTAACCGCTTGCTGCCCGTCATTGAGGCTCCATTTTCAAAAGAGGATATAAAAATTCTTGTTTTTTTTGAATGGCTTAAATTAAAATCGGATGAAAAGGCTTCACTTGAAAATATAAAAAAATATGTTACCGATTCAAAATTCGCAGAATTTCATCCTGCGATGCTTTTGACTCTTTGGTGGGTTGATGGAGATAAGAAGGCTGAGAACACTCTCATAAAAAAATTCCCTAACAGCATTGAGGCATCTGTTGTCCGGGGTGAGGCTTTTTTGAGCCCTAAAACATTTTGGTATTTAATGCCTCAAAATAGAGGATTGAAAGAATCTTTTGCTGACTTAGGCTCTGAATCGGTTTTATTAAACCAAGGCGGAACATTAGCACAGAATCATGAGAATGAAACTGCAAAATTTTATCAAACAGGTTTTTTTAAAACCGAAAATTTTGCAAAAAGCCTTGCAGATGAGCTTAAAAAAAAGGGCTTTACTGTAACAATAAAAAAAGAAGAGCGAGGGGAGGAGGCTTTCTTTTCGGTTTTAGTAAAGGATGACGGCAAGGGAGATATGGTTATCCGGCTAAAAAGCGAGGGCTATGAAGCCGTTCCGATCTTTGATTAGGTTTCTTGCTTTTTTCCTTTAGACTTTTTATCATCTTGCATTGAATCTTTTTTTTCTGTTGTTTTATCTTCTTTTTTTAGTTCAGGCGGATTTAAAAGTTTTTCTATTTCTTTTTCAAGTTCACTAATAGTTTTTTTATCATCTTCTTGTGTAAATTTTTCCTTGGATTCGTTAAGAAGTTCTTTTGCTTTTTCGTATTTTTTTACTATAATTAAAATCCTAACATAGTTAAAGAAATATTCAGGAGTTTCCTTATCTTCCAAATAAATCTTTTCATAAATTAAAAGAGCTTTTTCTTCTTTTCCGGATGAGGCCAGAGCATAGGCGTAGGCTGTAGATATTTTTATGTTTTCGGGAGCTTTTTTATAGAGGGGTTCAATATATTTTAGGCAGCTTTCCCATTCATTTTGAAGGGCATAAACTTGTGCCAAATTATATTGAGCTGCATTTTTATATTTTTCAGACTTTTCGGCTTTAAGATAATAATCTGCAGCCTTAGAATAGTTTTTTAACTCTGTATAGCCTTGAGCTATAGAAAAATACTCTCCTGCAAGGTCTTCTTCAACAGCTCCTTTTGCAAAAGCTTTTGTAAAACAAAGAAAAAACAAGACTCCAACAAAAACTATAAAAATATTTTTCTCACCTTTTTTCTCCCATAAAAAGTTTTAATTTCCTAAAACGGTTTTTTCTATCTGCCGCAGCTGAGAGCGGTAGAGCCCCGCAATATTTGAGCCGTAGTCTGCAAGGAGCTGAATGATGTTTCGGGGTGTTTCATCGGTATCGGTTCCGTTTATCCTGTCTCCTGCATCGCCGAGGCCCGGCATGATATAGGCTGAAGCATTTAGGGCAGGGTCCATCCAAAGGGTGTAAAGTGTGCAGTTATCCAAGGCACGCACAATGCGTAAGGCTCCCTTCAAGGCAGAAATTACATGGAAACAGCTTATCGATTTCGGCTTTACGCCCAGTTTTTTTAGGTGTTTTACAACGGTTACGAGGCTTCCTCCGGTCGCATTCATCGGGTCGGCAAAGATAAGGTCCTTTCCGTCCAAATCTTTTAGATTAAAATAAGACTTATCCAAATCAAGGATGTATTGCATATCGTCTTCCTTGCGGGAATCATCTCTTTTAATCTTAAAGAGGGCAAAGGGTGTTACATAGCCGTGTGAAGAATACTCTTCAATTTCTTTTGAAAGAATCATAGATGGGAGGAGGGCTCCTCTCAACATAACACACATAACGGTATTTTCAATTTTATGATCAATGTCGGTTATCTTGTGAACCGCATAGTTTTGAACAGGAACCTTTACCGGAGTTTTTACTACAAGATAGTTTTTCTTGTCTTTTTGGTGCCCCTTATAAGCAAGTTTAAAAAGCATTTCAAAAGAACGCTGTGTATAGTATAAAAATTCGCTGTGCTCGGTTTTTATGGAGCGGAGTTTTGCAATAACCCTTGAAGCCTCAGCATGATTTTCATGTTCAGTATCAAAAGAAAAAACTTTAAGTTGAGGTATTTCTTTGCATATATTCTGCATAAGATGCCCCATCTCGGTATAAAGCCTTATAATCTCATCTTTGGCCTTTTTCTTTTTTTCGCCGTTTTCCTTTTCTAAAACAGTAAAATTTTCAATAGCTTCCTGATAAAGAACATTCATTTCGTTAAGATGCCTTAGATCGTCTTCAGTTAAATACCCGTCAAGAGCTTCCGCCCCCATAATTACCTTACCCATATCGGCTCCCATAAAAACTTTTTGCAGCAAATAGCAATTTGCGAAAAAAGTTTTTTTCATGCTTTTGCAACGAAGTGAAAAAGCATATATAATATTGCGATGTTTTGTACTTAATGTACAAAACTCGACAGATAAACAGGGAGGCTGAATTTCTGCCGAACTGTTTATCACATCTCCTAATTTAAAATCAGAGAAGTATAAAAGAAAATCGGTAAAAATTCAAGTAGTTCGCTAAAAATCGGACATCCGTGTCCGATTTTTAGTTTAGAGTTTGCGGCAAGCGCAAACTCTCGGAGTAGCGGGGTAAGATTACTTATTATTTTTTAGTATATATTTATATAGTGCTTTTTTTATATCTATTGCTACATTTTTTCTTGCGGGAGTATGCAATGGGATAACACGGATTGGCCTTTCTTTAAAAGTATAATAATAGATATTTATTTTTTTACCTTGCTCTTCATGAGTTTCCGGTTTATTGTTTTTATCTTGTTTTAAAATGGCATCGTCAGTTTCTACTTTACTATTTGAAGCAGAATTGTTTTTGTTTGTCATAAAATTTTTCTTAAAATATAATTTTTCCGCGTTAAAAAAGTTTATCGAGTTGTAATGAATGGGATATGTAATAGGTAAATCCCTTTTTTTTACAATACGCCTTTATCTCTTTTTCAACTTTTTTTGCGGCACCGTATTCAAGTAAATAGACTGTAAATCCGTAGGTTTTACATTGATCCAAATAGGCAAAAAAATACTCTCTGTCTTCTATAGGTTTTACTCCAAATGTGTTGTCCTTAAAATTTATTTCGGTAAAGACGCTTTCTTGATTTATTCCTGTTACGATTCCTTTAAGAGCATTTTGCTTCATTGCTTGACTTATAAAAGTATCTCCGCCGTTGATTATAATAGGTTTATTTTCTTTATGTATTTCATGTAAAAGGGTTATAAGTCCCTGATATATTTCGGGCCTTTGATAATGATAATAAACATCGGCATTATCAAGAAAAAAACCGTCTATGCCTTTTTGAGATAAAAGCTGAGCTTTCTCCTTTATTCTTTTTTGCCATCTTTTGTCCGCAACATTTATCCATTTTTCTTCATCCCAATTTTCATAGTCGCCTAAAGCTAGATCTTTAAATGCTTCATAATCATTTCGGAATGTTTCGATAGAGCCGATGTTTAAATAAGAAAATATATTAACATTCCCATTTTTGTGAAGCTGTGCTATATCTTCTTTAGAAAAAAATTCAGCATCAATTACCAGTGTTTTTATTCCTTTAAGATTTACCGCTTTGTCGGGAGCCATACCTATCAGTACTTTGTACTCTTTGTTGTTTTCCGCCGCCATGCCTTTTATTACAATAACCGAAAAAAAATAAAGACCATGTAAAAATATTTTATGTTTTTCATAAACGGATCCTTGTTAAAATCAGAATACGGGATTATACCTATTATTTACTTGCTGTGTATACTACGGCATAATCTTCTGCACGGCTTTCCGTAAAGGTATAATCCGAATAGGCTGAAACGGATTTGAATCCTGCCTGCTTAAATAAGGCTAAAAGCATTTGCTTCTTCAGAGGATGTAATACCGTAAAATCCGAACCGACGGTACTGCGCTGCTTATCGGTAAATTCTATAGTAAATCTGATATTCCCGTCAGGTAAAAAATCATAGTTCCGCTTAAAAATAAAATCTTTTGTTTCTTTATCTTTAAAATCCATTTTTTTCTCGGTAAGGATGCGGTCATAATTGAGTACTTCAACAATAAAGATGCCGTGCTCCTCTAATGAGCGATACACGGAACTAAAAAAACGGCGGAGAATATCTTCATCACGCAAATGCGGAAGCGTATTACCGAAACACAACACACCCTTAAATTTACCGAACTGCATAATATCGGCGATATCTGCATGATAGAACATAAGTTCACCTGTTTTGCGGATACACGAAGCTTTCTTTTCTGCAATTCCAATCATCTTTGCATTTAAGTCAAGTCCGCATATATTATATCCCTTTTGATATAAACCCATTGCAAGTTCACCGGTTGCACAGCCTGCATCGCACAATCTGCCGGGTAAAGGACAAAGATGCCTGATAAAATCAATTTTTTCCGCTTCAATCGGAAAAAGTTCGCTGTAATGTTCTGCAATTAAATCGTATACATTCATAGTTTTCCTTATAAGGCCTCAGCTTTGGTAATAGTTTTTTTGTAAAATATATAAGCTTAGTATACGGTTAAGTGCTATGGTTATCAAGCGGTAAAAATTTTTCCTATTGACAAAGTTTTTTCTTTAAATATACTGGTAACATAGTTATCAAGGCGGAAAATATGAATACCGGAACTTACGCACAAACACACGAAACGATTCTCAAAAACGGTAAAGAACTTTTTTTGAAAGAAGGCTTTGAGCGTGCCAATTTGCGTGAAATATGCAGGCTTTCAGGCGTTACCACAGGCGGATTTTACCGGCACTTTAAGGATAAGGCCGACCTTTTTTCCGCATTGGTGGAACCTGCAATTCAGGGATTGCAAGCACAGTATTCCGCCTCCGAAAAACTATGTTTTACTGTGCTTGAAAACAGCGGTATCGATAAAATATGGAAAGTCTCGGCAGAAGCTCTTGAAGATTTTGTCTCTTATATTTTTGATCATCTTGAAGCCTTTAAGCTGATTCTCTGCTGCGCCTCAGGTACAAAATATGCCGAATTTACCGATTGGATGGTAGAGCGGGAAATTAAGGATATGTATAAAACCTGCGAACTGCTTGGAAAAAAAGGCATTACCGTCCGCCGTCTTCCGCCGAAAGAACTGCACATGCTGACCCATGCATATTTTTCATGCATCTTTGAAACCGTACTGCATAATTTCAAAAAAAAAGATGCTTTAAACTCAATGAAAACCCTTGCCGATTTTTTTTCCGCCGGCTGGAGGAAGGTTTTTGGATTGCAAGATGGGGAGAAATAGAGGGTAAACAGGGTAGAGGAGAGATAATGTGATAGATTTTAAGAAAAAAATTGCTTCAAAAAGCAAATCGAAAGTTATTAATCCTATTGATTTATATAATACGCTTGATAGAAAAAGTATTGCAGGTCCTTTGAGACCTGCTCAAGAATACACTTTAAATGAGTGGTTTAACAACAGAATAAATGAGAGAGATCTTATTGTAAAACTACATACTGGAGAAGGAAAAACACTTATAGGTTTACTTATGCTTCAATCAGTTATTAATCTTGGTGAGGGTCCGTGTATATATGTGTGTCCTAATCTTTATTTAGTTCATCAGGTTTGTAATGAAGCTTTGAAATTTGGCATTCCGTATTGTGTAGTTGATGAGAATAATAATATACCAAATGACTTTCACTCATGCGAAAAAATACTAATTATACATGCTCATAAGATATTCAATGGGAAGTCAATTTTTGGTATAGGTAATAATTGCGTGAAAGCTAGTACAGTTGTTTTGGATGATTCTCATGCGTGCATAGATGTTTTAAAAGATGCATTTACAGTAACTGTTAGCAGAAACTCAAATGAAGCTTTATATAATAAAATATTAACTTTATTTTCGGAAGATTTAATAGAACAAGGCGAAGGAAGTTATTTAGATATTAAAACTGGGGAGTATGAAACCTTTATGATGGTTCCTTATTGGTCTTGGAACAATAAAAAAACTGAAATCCTGACTATTCTTTCTGAATCTACCTCTATGGATGAAATTAAGTTTGTGTGGCCTCTGATGAAAGATAGAATAATAGAGTATTCTTGCTTTATTTCAGGAAATAAAATTGAAATATCTCCCTACAACATTAATGTAACCCAATTTGGAACTTTTTCGAGAGCTCACAGACGAATTTTAATGTCTGCTACAACTCAAGAAGATATTTTTTTTGTTAAGGGTCTGAATTTTTCAGTTGAAGCTGTTGTTAATCCAATCAAATATCCTAAGTTAAGATGGTCTGGTGAAAAGATGCTATTGATGCCATCATCAATTGATGAAAATTGCGATAGAGATTTGGTTGCAACTAAATTTGCATCTGTCAAGCAAGAGGAATTTGGCATTGTTATTATAGTTCCTAATACGAAAAGAGCTAATTACTACAATGCTTTGGGAGCAAAGTTTCCCAAAGATAATCAAGAATTATTTTCTGTAATAGATGACTTGAGAAAAGGAAATTTTCACGATACAATTGTAATAAATAATAGATACGATGGAATTGATTTACCTGATGAAAGTTGTAGGATTTTAATTATGGATTCAATGCCGTACTTAAACAATTATGCGGATAGATATGAAGAAAAATGCTGTCCTAACAGTGAAATTATAAATAAAAAAATTGCTCAGAAAATTGAACAAGGGATAGGGAGAGCTGTTCGTGGTGAAAAAGATTATTGTGCAATCCTCATTATAGGATCAGATATAGAAAAGTTTATGAGAGGAGCTCTGACAAAAAAGTATTTTTCTAATCAAACTCAAAAACAAATAGAAATTGGTTTTGAAGTCGCAAAAATGGCTAAAGAAGAAGTACAAGAAAACGATTCTCCGATGAAGCAAATTATTTCGCTAATAGAACAAATGATTAAAAGAGATGATGGATGGAAGGAATATTATGCTACTGAAATGAATGAAATTAGTGAAGAAGACATAGAAAATACAATTTATGAAAGGTATGAGAAAGAAAATGAATTGGAACGGTTGTTTTCTCAAGCAGAATACGAAAAAGCAGTAAATGAAACTCAAAGATTTATAGATAAATATATCAAAGATGATTTAGAAAAAGGTTGGTATTTAGAACAAATGGCAAGGTATGCCTATATGTTCTCTAAAGAAAAATCTGCTTTATTTCAAAAAGAAGCATTTAAATTGAACACTCAATTATTAAAGCCGGACAATGGTATTGTATACTCAAAAATTTCTTTTCTAAATGAGAACAGAATTAATAGATTTAAAAAATATATCAGTAAATATAGTGATTTTAAAGAGTTAAATTTGCATATGAATGAAGCAATAGAAAAATTCTCTTTTGGAATGCCAGCTGAAAAGTTTGAGTCATCTTTACAAGATTTAGGGGAAATGTTAGGTTATGTTAGCCAGCGCCCAGATCAAGAAATTCGAAAGGGTCCAGACAACTTATGGTGTGTATCCAATAAGAAATATGTCATTTTTGAATGTAAAAGTGAGGTTGAAGAACATAGAAATGCTATAAAAAAATCGGAAGCGGGGCAATTTAATAATCATTGTGGATGGTTTAAAGAAGAATATGGGGAATATGTTGATGTTTTGCGTATAATGATAATTCCAACGAAAAAATTATCTCATGATGCGAATTTTAATGAGAAAGTTTTTGTAATGAGAAAGAATGGAGTAAAGAAATTTAAAGACAATATAAAAGCATTCCTTAAAGAAATTCAAAAGTATGAGTTAGATTCTTTATCCGATGAAAAAATACAAGAATATTTCAATTTATATAAACTTAATATAGAAAACTTCCCTGAGCATTATATTGAAGAAATACATCATTTAAGTAAATAATCTAATTTTTAAGGAAATGGACATCTCTCCATCTCCTCATTCCAATAAAGTCTCTTCTCAATTAATTTTATATAAAATCCTTTTCACCCCCTTGACTTTTTTCTTATTTTTGATAACAATGTTAGCATATAATGTTAGCTAAAGATTTATGGAAGGGATGTTGAAGCTTCAGATGCAAATAGCACCTTCCGCTTCAACTAGAGTTTTGCGGCAAGCGCAAAACTCTCATCATTGTATGCCGTTTCTCATTAGCATTGCAAAACGGTGTAAAAATTGTTCCTCGGTTTTTGATAAAACCTTCGTAACAATTTTTAGGAGAATTACAATGAACCAAGATATGAAAACACAATTATTAACAAAAAGTCCGAGGGAGCTGCTTTTTAAGCTGGCAATTCCCGGGATAATCGGAATGGTGGTTATCGGGTTGTACCCGTTTATGGACGGGATATTTGCAGGAAGAATTATCGGCGATTATGCAATGTCCGCAATCAGCATCTCCATGTCGCTGACGCTGATAAACGGAGCGGTGTCGGCGTTGCTCGGTGTCGGAAGTGCTTCAATTCTGTCGCGGGCAATCGGTAAGGGCGATACGGAAACGGTAGATAAAATCTTCGGCAATGTGTGTTATTGGGTATTGCTTTTTTCGGCATTGATTACGGCAGCAGGTGTGCTTTCAGCTCCGTACTTTTTAGAAATGGTGGGAGCAAAAGGAGCAATTAAAAATTTAGGTGTGCGGTATTTGCGGATTGTATTTTTAGGTTCGGTATTTGTAAACTTTGCTCAAGCCGGAAATATGACCATGAGAGGCGAGGGTGCTCTAAAACAATCCATGTCCATTATGGGAGCGGGGGCATTACTCAATATCGTGCTGGATCCGATTTTTATGCTCTTGATGGGAGAGTACGCAATTGAGGGAGCGGCTATTGCTACGGTACTGTCGCAAATGGTTCAGGCGGTTTTAACTCTGCGGTATTTTGCAAAAAAAAGTCCCTTTGTCAAAATACATAAAATTAAAAAGTATAAAGAAATTTACCGTGAAATGTTCGGCATCGGAAGCTCGGCTATGCTCATGCAGCTTTTGTTTGCAGTGCAGCAAACGGTTTTGTTCAAGCAGGCGTTTACCTTCGGCGACGATAACTGGGGGATTTTAATGTCTGCCACAATACGGCTATACATGTTTTCGTTTATTCCGCTGTGGGGTATGAGTCAGGGCTTACAGCCGGTTATCGGTGCAAACTACGGAGCCAAGCAATACGGAAGAGTGCGGGAAACGATGAAACTTTTTATGTACGGGGCAACGCTTCTTGCAGCTCTCTCGTGGGTTCCGGCAATGCTTTTTTCCGAAAGCCTTTTATCAATCTTCAATGTACGCCCGGAAATCATTGCAGCAGGTCTTATCAATTTCAAACTGTTTTATTCTACATTTATTTTATACGGAATTATGATTATGACGCTTACCTTTTTCCAATCTATCGGAGACGCCAAAAAAGCCGGAATGATTGTTCTCTTGCGTCAGCTCATCCTCTTTGTTCCAGCCATGCTGATTTTGCCGCACTTGTTCGGAAACCTCGCCGTATGGTGGGCGGAACCTGCCGTTGATTTTACAATGATACTCATCGGCTTTATCATGCAGCAGAGGGTGTTGAGGAGGTTGTGAGAAAAATGTTCCAAAGCTTTTATATTTTTCCGAGTAAATTTAGTTTAAATAGTTGAAAAAATCCGGAATAATAAGTATAATCAAAATTATATGAATAATATACTTGAAATTGAATTACAAGATACCGAGTGGGAATTCACTTATATTGATCATGATAGAGAAATTGTAAGAGCTATTGTAATTGATGATTATGAAAATTATTATTTTGTTAAAGTTCATAGAGATGATGATTTTGGTAAAGTAACACTGATTGAGACAGCAGGCGGCGGAGTTGAACCGAACGAAGATTTGGAAGATGCAATTAGAAGAGAACTTAAGGAAGAATTAGGTGTGGAAGTTGATATTCTTTCTAAAATAGGAATTGTCAGTGATTACTATAATTTAATTCACAGGCATAATCTAAATAATTATTATCTTTGCAGAGTAAAGTCCTTTGATGATAAAAATATGACAAAAACAGAAGTTGAGGATTTTCATTTATCTACTTTAAAATTAACTTATGAAGAAGCTATAGATAAATATACTAAATACTCACACAGCCGATTAGGAAAACTCATAGCGAATAGAGAGGTGCCGATACTTATGAGAGCCAAAGAATTGATAAGTGATTTAAAAAATTGAAAAGAATTTGACTATAGAAAAAACCTAAGTTCAATAAGACTCAACATTCATCCTTTGAAGTTTAACATTAGCTTTTGTCCTTTTCCCATCTTCTCTAAACCCATTTTTAATGCTATAATCTTATCTATAAAATGAAACTGGATTTATATATAGACAAAGACGGACAAAAGCTAAGATGCGGATATACGACGGGGAGCTGTGCGGCGGCGGCGGCTAAGGCAGCAGCTTTGATTTTGGGCGGTGAAACTATGACCTCGGTTAAAATAGATACGCCTGCAGGACTTGTCCTTGACCTTCCGGTAGAGCATTGCCGCTCCTATAAAGACAAAGACGGAACAGCTATTGGAGAGGCCGCCGTTCAAAAAGATGCGGGGGATGATCCGGACAGCACCGACGGCATCTATATCTATGCTCGGGTCTATTATAGAAACGATGGGAAGGTTCTTATTGACGGGGGAGAGGGTATAGGAAGAATTACCAAAAAAGGTCTTTTCGGAGAAGTAGGGGAGGCTGCCATTAATCCCGTACCCCGTCAAATGATAGAAAAAGAAGTTTTAAAGGTTTCAAAAAAGGGCTTCAATGTAGAAATTTTCAGTCCTCAAGGAGCCGAAATCGGAAAAAAAACCTTTAATAAAAATATCGGTGTTGAAGGCGGCATCTCTATTATCGGCACAAAGGGCATAGTCTATCCTATGAGCGAAGATGCCATCAAAAAAACCATCTATCTTGAAATAGACGGAATATCACAAAATTCGAAAAAAAAAGAAATACTCTTAGTGCCCGGAAACTACGGTGAAGGCCTTAAAGAAAAGCTAAAAAACATAATAGACCTTCCCACAGTAAAAATGTCAAACTACATAGGGGATAGTTTAAGCTATGCCTATTCTAAAGGCTTTAAAACCATGACCTTGCTCGGTCATATCGGGAAATTTGCAAAACTTTCCATAGGAATTTTTAACACTCATAACCGCACCGCCGACACCCGTATGGAAGCCTTTGTTTATTACCTTGCCATGCATGGGTCAAACAAAAAAACAATCGAAACGGTCAATGCCTTTTTAGCTGCCGAAGAAGCCTTCAACTATCTTGTTGAAAACAAGATGGAAATTATCATCAAAGCTATGGAAAGAGGAGCTGAAGAAAGAATCAAAAAATACCTCAAGGATGACAGCATTTCGATAAGGGTTTTAATATATTCAATGAAATACGGCCTTGTAGAATAAACAATTTATAGAAAAAAAATTCTAAAGTTATCAAATTAAAACTTGCTATTTTAGTAAACATATTGTACAATTAAAGGTATAAGTGGAGTTAACTTAGGTTAATATATATGACATAAGGAGTATGCAAATGAGTCGACTTGAGATATTTTCACAAAATCGGTCTCAAATTATAATTGAAGAACTGTATGAGAATCTTCAACATAGAATTGAAGCAAGTCCGCCCGGACTTTGCCCCGTTTACATAACACGTGCCTTTATCGAAATGTGTCATGCCCAAACTTGCGGAAAATGTGTGCCATGCCGTATCGGTCTTTTACAGTTAAAGCATATTTTAACTGATGTTCTAAACGGAAAAGCTGAAATGGAAACCATCAAACTTATTGAAGAAACTGCAAAGTCGATAAGAGAGACAGCAGACTGCGCACTGGGGTATGAAGCAGCCGATATGGTTTATAAAAGCATAATCTATTGCCGTGATGACTTCGAAGAACATATAAAACACGGAAGATGCGGCTGTATAACAACTCAGCCCGTACCCTGTGTAGCCCTTTGTCCTGCAAATGTGGATATTCCGGGCTATATTGCCCTTGTCAGGGATGAAAGATATGCCGATGCTGTCCGTTTAATCAGAAAGGACAATCCTTTTCCTTCTACATGTGCCTTTATCTGTGAACATCCTTGCGAACATAGGTGCCGGCGAAACATGGTAGACAGTGCCATAAATATACGAGGACTAAAAAGAGTTGCCGTTGAATTTGCTGGAAAAGTTCCGCCCCCTCCATGTGCACCTTCTACAGGAAAGACTATAGCCATAGTCGGAGGCGGTCCTGCAGGGCTTACCGCTGCTTATTATCTACAGCTCATGGGGCATCAGACAACCGTATATGAAATGCTGCCCAAATTAGGAGGCATGCTCCGTTACGGTATACCTAATTACCGGCTTCCTAAGGACAGGTTGGACGAAGATATAAATGCAATTCTCGAAACCGGAGTTAAGGTTATCTACGGTAAAAAAATAGGAACCGATATAGAACTCAATGAACTTATAAAAAATAATGATGCGGCTATTATAGCAATTGGAGCCTCAACCGACAAAAAACTGGGCATTGAAGGAGAAGATGCTGAAGGTGTTATCTCTGCCGTTAAATTTCTTAGAGATGTGGGAATGGATAAAGGCATGGATTTAACAGGTAAAAAAACAGCGATAATAGGAGGCGGAAACGTCGCCATGGATGCAGTGCGGACGGCTGTCCGCTTAAAATCGGAAAAAGTTACCTGTCTTTACCGAAGGCGTGTAGCCGATATGACGGCTCTTCCTGCCGAAATAGAAGGAGCCTTAGCCGAAGGTGTTGAAATGATGACCCTAAAAGCTCCTTCAAAACTCGAAGTAAAGAATGGAAAACTCACAGGCGTTTGGGTTACTCCTCAGATGATTTCCAAAATAAAAGAGGACAGAGCCTCCGTTGTATCTACGGGGGAACCTGATATTTTTATTCCGTGTGAGGTACTTGTTGTTGCAATAGGACAGGATATAGAAACTCAGCATTATGAAGAATCAGGTATACCGATTGATAGGGGCAAGCTTTTTACGATGCCCAGCGCAAGTTTTAAAGGAATTCCGGGATTATTTTCAGGAGGGGATTGTGCTTCAGGCCCCTCAACTGTTATAAAAGCCATTGCCGCCGGAAAGGTTATGGCTGCAAACATAGACGAATATTTAGGCTACAGCCACACTATAAGCTGTGATATAGAAATCCCCATTCCCAATATAGATGATCGTCTTGCCTGCGGAAGGGTTGAGCTTGGAGAGAGGGAAGCTTCTGAAAGGATTAAGGATTTTGAAGGTGTAGAATTCTGTATGAGTAAAAAAGAGGCTTGTCAGGAATCGAACCGTTGTCTTAAATGCGATCACTTCGGCTTTGGAATATTTAAGGGAGGGCGTGAACGATTATGGTAAACTTAACTATAGATAATATAAAAATATCGGCTAAAGAAAACATGACTATTATGGAAGCTGCAGAAAGCGCCGGAATCCCTATACCAAAACTTTGTTTTTTAAAGGGAATTAATGAAATTGCTGCCTGCCGCGTATGTGTAGTTGAGTTGGAAGGAAAGGAAAAACTTATAACCGCTTGTAACAACACTGTTGAAGAAGGAATGGTTGTATACACTAATAGCCCGAAGGTAAGGCTTGACAGAAGAAGAACCGTTCAGATGATTTTGTCTCAACATGATTGTAAATGTGCAACCTGTGTAAGAAGCGGAAACTGTTCCTTACAAACCCTTGCAAACGATCTTAATATTCAAGATGTATTATATGAAGAACAGCTTGAACACCAGCCATGGGATAAGAATTTCCCTCTTATACGGGATTCAAAAAAATGTATTAAATGTATGCGATGTATTCAGGTTTGCGATAAAGTTCAAGGTCTTAATATCTGGGAATTGGAAGGAACGGGTGCCAGAACTACAATAAATGTTTCAGGCTCAAGGACTATAGCCGAAGCAGACTGCTCTTTATGCGGGCAGTGCATAACACATTGTCCTGTGGGTGCCTTGAGGGAAAGAGACGACACGGAAAAATTCTGGAGGGCAGTTGCCGACCCTGATAAGGTTGTTGTTGTGCAAGTTGCCCCTGCAATCCGTACTGCTTGGGGAGAACACTTAGGGCTTGATTTAAAAGATGCTTCCGTAAACAAAATATTTGATGCCCTAAAACGAATGGGTGCCGACTATGTTTTTGATACAAGTTTTTCGGCCGACTTAACCATAATGGAAGAAGCCTACGAATTCCTTGAGCGTTTTTCTAAGGGTGAGCTAAAAGATAAACCGATGTTTACCTCCTGTTGTCCGGGATGGGTTCGTTTTATAAAAAGCCAATATCCTCATTTGGTTTCTTATCTTTCTTCGGCAAAATCTCCTATGCAGATGTTCGGGGCGGTTATGAAGTCATACTTTGCTGAGTCAATCGGTAAAAAACCTGAGGATATTTTTTCCGTTGCAATTATGCCCTGTGTTGCAAAAAAAGGCGAGATTAATATGGAGCTTTTCTACGGCGAGTATGCAGGACATGATATGGACTGTGTTTTGACTACGCGGGAATTTGTAAGAATGATTAAGTCTGCTCATATTCTCCCCGAAACCCTTAAAGAAACGGAACCTGATAAGCTTTTCCATGATGCTTCAGGTGCGGGAATTATTTTCGGAGCTACAGGCGGTGTTATGGAAGCGGCCTTGCGTACAGCCTATTATGCCATAATGGGAGAAAATTGTCCGCCGGATGCTTTTAAAGTTGTAAGGCATTCTTCGCAAGATGAGTCGGGAATTATTGAAGCCTCTTTTACATTAAAAGAGAATAATTTGAGTGTTGCCGTGACCAGCGGACTTGCCAATACAAGGCGGCTTATAGATTCTATCGAAGCAGGAGAAAAGCATTATGATTTTGTAGAAATTATGGCTTGCCCCGGAGGCTGTGTAGGAGGCGGAGGTCAGCCCATACATGATAGCTTTGAATTGGCCTTTGAACGAGGACAAAATCTTTATTTTATCGACAGTAATTCAAAAATAAGATATTCGCATGAAAATGAGGATATAAAGAATTTATATAATAACTTCTTTGAAAAGCCGAACAGTCATAAGGCTCACAGTCTTTTGCATACGGACCATTTTATATGGGAAATGCCGAGAAGTCCGAAGCGGGATCGAAAGGGCTATGTTATAAACGAGAGATTTCAATCGTAATTTATAGAACAGATTTTTAAATCTGCATCTTTTTGGTGTTGCCGTATAGTTCTTCACGCAGTTTTTTGACGTGCTCGTCTTTTATATAGTCGTCAAAATTCATCATCCTGTCGATTACGCCGTTGGGGGTAATTTCGATAATTCTATTTGCAATTGAAGAAATAAATTCATGGTCGTGAGAGTTAAAAAGAATAACACCGGGGAATTCTACAAGGGCATCGTTTAAGCTCGTGATAGCTTCAAGATCGAGATGGTTTGTCGGCTCATCCAATATTAAAACATTTGCTCCCGAAAGCATGAGCTTACTCAATATACAGCGCACCTTTTCGCCTCCGGATAGAACATTTACGGGCTTTAAGGACTCATCACCCGAAAAAAGCATTCGGCCTAAAAAGCCTCTTACATAGGCATCATCTTGGTCGGGGGAATATTGTTTAAGCCATTCGGTAATATTTAAATCGTTATTAAAGTACTCGGAATTGTCCTTATTAAGATATGCATAGGATACTGTCTGTCCCCAGTAAACATCTCCCGAATCGGGGCTTAATTTTCCGGTTAAAATATCGAAGAGGGCGGTTTTTGAATTATGCTCTTGACCTACAAAGGCTATCTTATCGGTTCTGTTTACCGTAAACGAAAAATCGCTTAAAAGCTGAATTCCTTTTTCTTCGGCCGTGTCGGGCGTTTTATAAGAGATTTTTTCGGTGCGGACAACATTGTTTCCGATTTCCCTATTGGGTTTAAAATGAACATAAGGGAATTTGCGGCTTGTAACTTCAATTTCTTCTAAGGCCAGTTTATCATAAACTTTTTTTCGGCTGGTTGCCTGACGGCTCTTTGCAGCATTTGAGGCAAAACGTAAGATAAACTCCCTCAAATCCTTCATTTTCTCCTCTCTCTTTTTTTGTTGGTCCTTAGCCTGCCTTTGCATAATCCTGCTCATCTGGTACCAGAAATCGTAGTTACCAGAATACATGCGGATTTTGCCGTAGTCAATGTCGCAAACATGGGTACAAACCGTATTTAAAAAATGTCTGTCGTGAGAAACAACAATTATAATATTGGGAAAGTCTATTAAAAACTCTTCAAGCCATGCTATGGATTCAAGGTCTAAACCGTTTGTCGGTTCGTCCAAAAGAAGAATATCGGGAGTTCCGAAGATAGCCTGAGCCAGCAAAACCCTTACCTTCTGCCCCTCATCAAGTTCGCTCATCATTCTGTCATGATAGTTTTCGTCAAGGCCTAAACCTGAAAGAATTTGCTCTATTTGATTTTCAGCTTCCCAGCCGTTTAAATCGGCAAATTCCGCCTCCAGCTCCGAAGCCCTTATTCCGTCTTCTTCGCTAAAATTCTCTTTTGCATAAATGGCTTCTCTTTCATTTCTAATATTGTAGAGCTTAGGATAGCCCATAAAAACCGTGTCTTTTACACTGTATTCGTCAAAGGCAAAGTGATCCTGCCTTAAAACAGCCATTCTCTCGCCGGGGGTAATACTGAACTCACCGGAATCGTGTTCCAATTCTCCCGAAAGCACTTTTAAAAAAGTGGACTTTCCGGCTCCGTTTGCACCGATAATTCCGTAGCAGTTGCCTTTTGTAAATTTTAAATTGACATCTTTAAAAAGAGGCCTGTCGCCGAACTTTAAACTTAAATCGCTTACTGTAATCATAAACTACAATAATACAATAAAGGGAATAAAATGTCAATCAATTCAATTTTTGTGTCAAAATTTTATGCATCAATTTAATTTAGGCGAGGAAGAACCCGACCAGCCGAGCTTTGACCTAAGGGCCTTGTAAAAATTATCTGGAGAGCAGCCTGCCATTTTTACCTTATTTGGAGATTCGCTTATTATAACCTCATCGCTTTCTTTTAAAGAAACCATTTCCTGTCCGTCAATTGAAACTATAATATCTTTCACTCTTGCAGGAAGAATTTTTATCTTCATTTGACCCGATGACGGAAGAACCAAGGGGCGGTTCGATAACGAAAAGGGAGAAATAGGAGTTAAAACAAAGGCCGAAACATCGGGATCCAAAATCGGCCCGCCTGAGGCTGCCGAGTAGGCAGTTGAACCTGTAGGAGTGGAAACAATCACCCCATCAGCTCTAAAAATACCGAAAGAAATTCCGTTAAACGAAATATCCAAGTTTATCAGCTTTGCTATGCCCGAACCGGAAACTACAATATCGTTTAAGGCTTCATATTTTACAATTTCTTTATCTTTCCGCTTTATTGAAGCTGAAAGAAGCATTCTTTTATGTAAGGCTTGTTTTCCGTTTAAGAGGTGTAAAAGTTCATCTTCCCATTCTTTAGGTTCGATATTTGCTATAAAGCCGAAGCGCCCTAAATTTATCGGAAAAACGGGGATATGCCGCGGAGCACTATAACGGGCAGTAAATAAAACCGTACCGTCTCCGCCAAGGCTTATTGCAAGATCATAGTCTTCATTTAATTCGGGAGAATGGGAGATTCCGTCATATTTATATACAAAAGAATCGACTCCCTTTGCCGATAAAAAAGTTTCGATTTCTTTACAAATATTTTTTGCATTCGGTTTTTCAATACTTAAAACTATAAGGGCTTTTTTCAAAATTCATCTTCCTTAAAAAGACTCAAGTTTAACTAAAAATTAGGGAAGGGTAGCTAAAACCCTTGCAATCTCTGCCGATTTTTTTTGCACCCAATCGCGGATAAAGAGGAAAAAGAACACATCTTAGTAAAAGAGATGATGCATTTATAAAGCTTTCTTTACTTTCTTTTAGGTATTCGACGGTAGAATTTTTAAAAGCAAGCTCTATGTCTATGTCCTTTTTTGCTGCATATTTTTGTATATCCGAAACTCCCGAATTTAAAATAACCGGAAAAGAATAAACCGGATTTACCGTGTCTTCTTTTTGAGCTATCGTTTTATGTTTCCCCTGCATCAAAGAGCGGATATAGGACTCGTGCATTTCCTTGCGCTGCTCCATATTTTTTGACATCTGTTTTAGCTGGACAAAGGCCAAGGAAGCATTTATGTCGGGCAATTGGTCCGTAAGAGGGGATTCGTCATAAAGTTTTTTTAAAACTATTGCATTCCGCCTTTCGGGAGCAAGTAAGACAGCTCCGCCTCCTCCTGTCAGAATATCCTTTTCTTCCAGTCCCAAAATCGAAAAGACTCCCATACTGCCGGCATATTTTTCCTTGTAGGCAGCTCCTGCACTTTGAGAAATATCCTCTATTACGGGAATGTTTAAGCTTAATATCTTTTCGATATCGGGTAAAAAGCCCAATGTTTCATGTAGGACAAGAACTCTGCCGCCGGCTTGAACCGCATTTTCAATGCTCTCAAAGGAAGGAAAAACGGAATCGGCTTCTACATCAAGCACAATCGGTTTATACCCTTGGCGGTTTAATTCTACATATTGCCAAGAGGGGGCAAGGCTTGAGATAATAACCGGTGCTCCATTTTCAAGGTTTAAGGCTTTTAAAGCATAGTTTAAAGCTATGGCCGGGCTTCTAAACGCAGCGGCTCCGGATGTTTGAAAGACTTCGCAAACCTGCTTGATAAGTTTTTGGTTCATCTCGCCGGGGCCTATTTTTTCCTCGACCATACATGTAAGAACAGCATCCATTTCGGAACGTCTTATAGTGGAACTGTAAACGGGTATTTTCATAATTTTTATAGATTCGTAATCTTTTGTAATTCTTTTGGATTAAAGAGCCTGTGAATATCCAAGATTATTAAATAGCCCGGATCACGGCGGACAACGCCGTTAATGTATTCGGCTCCGATACCTGCAATCATCTGGGGCGGAGGCTGTATTTCTTCTTTTTTTACGTCAACAACACGGGCTACTCTATCAATTATAATACCTATCTTGTTGTTTTCGACCTTTATGATTATAAAGCCGCCCAAAAATTCATCCCCTTCATCCAAAGAGGCCTTTTTTATGTGAAACCTCTTGTGAAGACTTATTACCGGAATGATTTCACTTCGTAGGTTAAAAATTCCTTCAACATAATACGGAGCATTAGGAATAGGCCTTACATCTTGAACCCTGACTATTTGGTCAACATCCATAATCTCTACGCCGTATAGTTCTTCTCCAAGTTGGAATGTAACTAATTTTAAAAGGTCATCATTTTCAACCTTGGCCTTTTTGTTAAGGCCTCCTGCATTTGCCATATAGTTTCCTTCCTCCAATATTCTAAGATATTATCATACATACACATAAAATTCAAGGGTAAAATGGAGTTTTATCAATTTTTAATCATTCCCTCAAAATAGTTTATTTTCATTGCAGAGCGTACCGAGTGAGTTGTAGATGAGGCTTTTTCTCTTGCTTTTTTAGTGCCTTCAATCAGGATTTGATAAACGGAAGGTAAGTCTTTTTGAAAGGCTTCCCGTTTTGCCCTGATTGGAGCAAATTCTTCTTGTAAGATATTATTTAAGAATTTTTTAATTTTAACATCGCCTAGACCGCCTTTTCGGTAATGATCCTTAACCTCATCCAAACACGAATAATCATTCCAAAACTCAGGGAAGTGCTCATTTCGGGCAAAGGCGTCAAGATAGGTAAATACAGGATTTCCCTCAACCTTCCCAGGGTCTTCAACACGGAGGTGATTCGGGTCTGTAAACATTCCCATTACCTTCTTTTTGATTTCTTCGGGGCTGTCCGAAATATAAATACAGTTACCGAGGGATTTACTCATCTTGGCTTTTCCGTCGGTTCCGGGAAGACGGCCGCAGGTTTTGTTTGAAGGTAAA
Organism: Treponema putidum; assembly: GCF_000755145.1. GTDB lineage: Bacteria > Spirochaetota > Spirochaetia > Treponematales > Treponemataceae > Treponema_B > Treponema_B putidum. The sequence continues at coordinate 2,344,911 of NZ_CP009228.1, read as the reverse complement.
ATTGCGTTAGGTTCGACCAAGGTTTCCCCGTAAAGAGAATTAAAGGAGCGGACAATCTCGCGCGTTTGCTCAATCATGGGCATTTGGTCTTCACCCACGGGAACGGTATTTGCTAAAAAGGCCGTAATATCGGCTGCCTGACTTATAGGGTAGGTTAAAAACCCTACAGGTATACCGGTGTGAACACCGGTGTTTCCGCCGGCGTTGGCACCTGTGTTAAAGCCTCTCAGCTTAATCTCATTTTTGACCGTAGGGTTCCGTTCTAGGCGTGCTAATGTAACAAGATTCATATAATAAAAGGTAAGCTCGCAAAGCTCGGGGATTTGAGTCTGCACGAGGATTGTCGATTTTTGAGGGTCTATTCCGCAGGCAAGATAATCCAAAGCCACTTCGATAACGCTTGAGCGCACTTTTTCAAGATTATCCGAGTTGTCGGTTGCAGCCTGCGCATCGGCAATCATAATATAGATTTCGTCGTATTTACCGGAGTTCTGCAAGGCAACCCTGTTTTTTAAGGAACCTACATAATGCCCTATATGAAGTTTTCCTGTGGGTCTATCCCCGGTCAAAATAATGTTTTTCATTTAAGCCTCATTCCTTAATCGCCAAATGCAATTCATCCAGCTGCTTTTGGTCTACTTCGCTGGGGCTGTCGTCCATGGGGCTTACTGCAAAGGAATTTTTAGGGAAGGCGATTACTTCTTTTATCGAGGTTTCGCCTGCCATAATCATCACTATGCGGTCAAGTCCCGGAGCAATGCCGCCATGGGGAGGTGCCCCGTATTTAAAGGCTTCGGTTAAAAAGCCGAACTTCTTTTCAGCTTCGCTTTCATCAAAGCCGACAATCTTAAAGATACGCTTTTGAAGTTCAGGGTTGTGAATTCTTATGGAGCCTGAGGCTACCTCATATCCGTTTAGCACAAGGTCATAGAGGTCTCCTTTTACGGGTTCGGGATTTTCTTCCATTGTTGCAATATATTTTTCTTGAGGAGCCGAGAACATGTGATGGGCCGGATCCCATTTGTTTTCTTCCTCATTCCATTCAAAGAGGGGGAAGTCCACAATCCAAACAAATTTAAATTCGGCAGGGTTTAAAAGGCCTAAGTCTTTTCCGAGCTTGCTTCTGACGGCTCCCAAGGCCGTACAGGCAATCTTGTACTTATCGGCTACAAAAAGAATTAAATCGCCTTTTTCGGCTCCGAGTTTTGAGCAAATTTCCGCTTCCTTTCCTTCAAAGAATTTGGAAATACCGCCTTCAAGCTTTGCACCGCCTTCCGTTACCTTAATCCAAGCCAAGCCCTTAGCCTTGTATATTTTGGCTGCGGCTTCAAGCTCTTCAATTTTTTTGCGGCTATAGGCTTCCGCCTGTCCTTTTACAACCAAGGCCTTGACGGCTCCGCCTGAAGAAATAGCATCTTTAAATACTGCAAAGTTTCCGATTTCGGCCATAAAGGCTGCATCCTGCATCTTCATTTCAAAACGGAGATCGGGCTTATCGGTGCCGTAAACATCGATAGCTTCGTCGTAGCTTATGCGTTCAAAGGTTTTCGGAAGGTCTACATTTATGCTCTTTTTAAAAGCATACTGCATCATCCCTTCGGTTAAGCTTAAAACATCTTCGCGGGAAGCAAAGCTCATTTCAAGGTCGATTTGAGTAAACTCGGGCTGTCTGTCGCCTCGGGCATCCTCGTCGCGGTAGCAGCGTGCAATCTGAAAATATTTATCAAAGCCCGATACCATTAAAATCTGCTTATAAATCTGTGGAGATTGGGGTAGGGCATAGAATTTTCCCGGATAAAGGCGGGAGGGAACCAGATAGTCGCGGGCTCCTTCCGGCGTGGACTTAATAAATGTCGGGGTTTCAATTTCCAAAAATTCTTTTGAAGTTAAAAATTCGCGGACAGCAAAGGCGAATTTTGAACGCAAAATAATATGATCCTGCATAGCCTTTGAGCGCAAGTCCAAATACCTATATTTAAGCCGCAAGTCCTCGTTTGCATTTGTTTTTTCGTCAATCTGAAAAGGAAGCACCTCGCTTTTTGAAAGCACTTCAATCTTTAAGGCCTTAACTTCGATTTCTCCCGTTGCCATTTCCTTGTTTATCATAGAATCGGGGCGCGGCCTTACAAGCCCCTCAACGGCAATACAGAATTCCTGCTTGAGGCTTATAGCAAGAGCTTTTAATTCTTCGCTTGCATCATCGTCCACAACCACCTGAGTCAAACCGTAACGGTCGCGTAAATTTAAAAAAGTAATACCGCCGTGATCCCTTTTTCGGTGAATCCAGCCGTTTAAAACAACAGTTTTTCCTGCAAAATCCTTATTTAAGCCGCCGCAGGTTACGGTTCTTTGCATTTTTTCCATAATTGAATATTATAGTTAAAATACAAAAGCTATGCAAGAGGGAAAAAATCATAAAGATTTTTACTCTTGCAAAAATTTTATGTTTAGTTTATTATGAAAATATTGGAGAGAAGGTAAATGAACTTAAACATATTGATTATTTTATATCTTGTATTTTTTATATTGTTGATAGTCTTTCATTTTATTCCTGTAGTTTTTGGAAAGCACATAGCCGGTAAGGCAAAAGCGATGGGTAATAAATTGATTTCTTTTAAAGGGAAAATATCAAAAAAGCAAAACCTAAGCCTTGCGCTTTTTGCATTTCCCGCAATAACTTTTTCTTATAGTGCTATAAATAAAAATATAATTGTAGGCTTAATCGGTTTATTTTTAAGTATACTAATGCTTATTTATATAATGGCTAAGTATTCAAAAGCAGCCGGTGTTTACGAAAACGGTATTATTTACGGAGACTTTTTGACATGGGATAATATCCATTCTTGGAAGACTGAGAACAACGGAAAAATATCTCTTCTTTTACAAAACGGCTTTAGTATAACTATTGAAGAGGGAATAGATACCGAGGCCTTATCAAAAATTTTGACGGAAAAGCTGGAACAGAAGAGTAAATAATTAAATTATAATAACAAGGAATTTTTATGAAAAAATTTAGTATTTTAGTTTTGGTTGTTATTTTATGTTTAACTTGCACTGGCTGCATAGATATTGTGCAGCATATAACATGTCTGCCTGACGGTTCCGAGCAAAACACAATAAAGATAACGGTTTCTAAACTTATTTTTGAGATGGCAGGAAGTTTATCTAATGAAGATAAAAATTATGAAGAGTTTTTTAATGATAAAGAAATTAAGGAACTCATCGATATTCCTAAGTTAAGCTCTTTTTCGGCAAAACTATCGAAAATAAATGATCCGGTTGATATTGGCTACTTAATAGACATGAATATAAATTACAATGATAAAAATATTCTAAAAAAAATAAATTCCCAAGATGCAATAGATTTTATTCCAAAATATACGGGTGAAAAAGCAATAATTAGTTTGACTTCTTTTTCAGAAAAATCAAATGAAAACCCTACCAAAGATGAGGCAGCTATGGCATTGCTGGCAACAGGAAAATATAGATTATTGATCAGTAAATCCTGTATAAAAAATATCAGTAAGGTAGTTCTTAAAAATGATAAGGAAGAACTTGATTATACATTTTTAGATTTATATGACCAATTTTTAATTGAAATTCCGATAACCATACTTTTTTCCGAAAGGGTAGTTTTGGAAATATATTTTTAAGAGCTGATTTAGGGGGAGTGCCCCCGTTCAGAGCAGGGGTAGCCTCGAAGCTCTGCTGGCTGTAGGTCTTGAAGCTCCGTCGGCTGTAATCCACCTTATAGCTATTCCAATTCAAAAATAACGCTTATTTCGGCAGAAACTTCAATTTGTCCCATGGGAGAAAAATTTCCGCCTGCGGCCTCATCATAGGCTTGTTTCATATTTTGGGCTACGTAATTATCATAATTATACATAGCTGTAGGTTTCTCGCTTATACTGATTATTTTTCCTAGAGAAAGGGGCTTACCGCCGTTGGGGGCAGCCTTACAAAGAAGGATGGCTTTTTCTTCAGCTGCTTTTACGGCCTCAGCCCTTGCCTCATCCATTAGTTTCCTCATATCGGCAACCGAAAAGCCTACATTATAGATTCTATCTACCCCCGTATTTAAAAGGTCGGTTAAAAATACTTCGTAATCTTCAATCTTTGTAAGAAGAACGGCTATGTTTTGTACCACTTCATATCCGTCAAAATATTCATCACCATTGTCTCTATATCTGGATCTAGGGTTAATATTTATGCGTTCAATACTTATATTTTTTTGTTCGATTTTATATTTTTCAAAAAGTTCCTTTAATTTTAAAATTGCCGCATCATTTTTCTTTTTTGCTGCGGATAAGTCCCTATCCTTAGAAAAAACCGAAAACGAAATTGAAACCTGATCAGGAGATTTGGAAATAGAAGATCGTCCTGTAACGCTTATAAAACGCTTTTCGCTTGCTTGAGGACTGCATGCTCCAAATAAAACAAAACCGATGCATAAAACGCCGATAAGTTTTATGCCCTTAATAATAGAATCTTTCATAAAAGCCTCCAAAAAAAATCAAGCACTTACAAAAGCCGAAAAAAGCATTTGTAAGTACAGTAAAACAACAAAATTTTGTATTATAAAGTTACTATTTTTTGTTTATAGTCTTTTAAAATCAATAAAACTATGCTATCATTATTATAGTAGAAAAATTTTTTATGGAGGTAGGATAAACAGCTCGGCAGGAATTCTGCCTCACTGTTTATCTGCGAGTTTTGTGCTTTGCACAAAACCTCGTTTATTGTATGTAGTTTTGCCTTGCAAAACTACTTGAAAAAACTTTTTTCGGAAATTTATATTTCCTGCAAAAAGTTTTTATGGAGGAATTTTATGAAAATAATGATGGTTACAAGCGAGCTTGTTCCTTTTGCGAAAGCAGGGGGCTTGGCTGATGTTGTTACGGCTTTATCAATAGCTCTTGCAAAAAAAGGCCATGATGTTAGAATTGTAATGCCTCGATATTATAAAATTGATCGAAAAAACTTAAAACAAATTCCGGGAGCAATGGCTGTTCATCTTGGCTCTTCTGAAAATTGGGTAGGTGTTTATGAGTCGCACCTGCCTTCTTCAAAGGTAAAAGTTTATTTTATAGACCATGAACAAGCCTTCGGCAGAGAGGGTATTTACGGTTCATCCTTTGAGCCTGATTTTTCCGATAACACAAAAAGATTTTCTCTTTTAGCCCATGCTGCGTTTCAAGTTTGCAGAAAACAAGCCTGGATTCCCGATGTTATACATGCACATGATTGGGCCGCAGGCTTGGTACCCGTGCTTTTACGCTTTACCGAAAAAAATACGGAATTTAAAAATACGGCAAGTGTTTTTACCATTCATAACATAGGTTATCAAGGCATTTATTCTAAACATAGTTTTCCGGATACCGGCCTTTATTGGAGTGATTTTTATGCTACAGGTTTTGAAGATTGGGACAGAATAAACTTTTTAAAAGCAGCTCTTGTTTCCTCAGATATGCTTACAACCGTTTCTCCTTCTTATGCGGAAGAAATTAAACGCCCCGAATTCGGCTTTAGAATGGACGGTATTTTGCGTTACAGAGAAAAAGAACTGACAGGAATTTTAAACGGGGTAGATACCTCAATCTGGAATCCGTCAAAAGATGAATATATTCCATATAGGTATACTTCTAAAACCCTTGAAGAAAAAGAAAAAAATAAGGCCGTTTTACAAGAAAGGTTCGGTCTTGAAATAGATACTTCCGTTCCGGTATTCGGCATGATAAGCCGTTTGGTTGATCAAAAAGGAATTTCAGAACTTTTTGGGCCAATGTACGGCTCGGCATTTAAGATATGCTCGGATATAAAGCTTCAAATGGTTGTTTTAGGTGCAGGGGAATCTTGGTGCGAAAAAGAAATTCAGTTTCTTTCACAAAGGCTGCCTAATTTTAGATGCTATATAGGCTACAATGAAGAATTAAGCCATCTAATTGAAGCCGGAAGTGATTTTTTCCTAATGCCTTCACGATATGAACCATGCGGCCTAAACCAAATGTATTCCCTCCTTTACGGAACCTTGCCCATAGTCCGAAAGACTGGGGGCCTCGCAGACACTGTAGAAAACTATAATGAAGAAACAGGCGAAGGTACGGGGTTTGTGCTTGAATACCTTAGTCCTCAAAGTATTTATGATACGGTAGGCTGGGCAGCTTATGCATGGTACAATAAAAAAGATCATATAAAAAAGATGAGAAGCAAGGCCATGGGTAAAAAGTTCGGATGGAATATAGCTGCGGAAAAATATTTAAAAGTATATGCCGATGCTATTGAAAAAAAAGCTTCTATGCTATAGACTTAAGGGCTTAAGTAATCCTTGCAAAAACTGTTTATAGAGGAGGTAATAGGTTTTTAAAGCCTTATTTCTATGATAAAATATGTAACTTCATTTTTTAGAGCCATTAATGCAAATGCTCATCCCGGTGATATAGCTCATGCCGTCGCCTTAGGCCTTTTTTTGGCAATATTACCTAAAAATAATTTAACATTTACGTTTTTGTTTTTTTGTCTATTTTTATCCGCATAAATAAAGGAGCCTTTTTTATCTCTTTTATTTTATTAGGCTTTGTAACCCCATTTATGGATGTACTAATAAACAATATAGGTTTTTGGGCTGTTCAATTATCATTTTTACGCCCCATCTTTATCGCCTTAGAAAACATACCTTTTGTAGCTCTTTTTAAGCTTTCGAACACAATGGTCTTAGGAGGCATAATTTGGGGACTTATACTGTATATTCCCGTATACATCTTAACAAGAATTATAGTAGCGAAATATAGAAAATATATGCAGCCTGCTGTAAATGTAAAGGGTGTCGGCCTTTTAGGTAAGATACCGCTTCTTCGCCACTTAACAAAAATATCTGATATAAAGGACAATTTTTAATATGACGGATAAAAATAACGAATCATTGCAAAAAGATGAGCTTAAAGCTGCAAAGAAGGCCGCCAAAGAAGCTAAAAAACTTGAAAAGGTAAAAAACTTTTTAAAAAGCGTTATACAAAAAGATCTCTTAATCGAAAAATATATAAAAAGATTTTCATACCGGCAGATAAAGATTTTATCCAAGGTTTTATAGTTTCAAGTATCGATGAAAAAACAAACAAAGAGTATTTCGAATTCGATAAAACAAAGATAAACGATAAGACTCAATTAAAACGAATAAACAAAATAGCTTTGGAAATAGGCAGACAAAAGGGAAGGGTAAATTTTCCGGCAGTGCTAGGTGCTTTGGCCTGCGTTTTTGCCGTTCTATTCTTTGTATATATTTTTAGAAATGTATTGGCAAAAAAAATTGTAGTCGGAGGCTCCGAAGCTGCCTTCGGTGCAAAATGTGAGGTAAGCCTTGTAGACTTCGACTTGTTTAACACTAGGTTTAGAATCCAAGGATATAAGGTTGCAAATAAAAACGAGCCCATGCGCAATTTATTTGAGATCCAAAATATAGACTTTTATTTTAACCTTTTGGAATTAAGCCGCGGAAAATTTGTTGCAGAAAATATGGCGATTGAAGGTTTTACATGGAATACCGAAAGAACAACTTCCGGAGCCTTGCCTCCCAAAAAACAAAAACCTGTTGATCCTAATAAGAAACCGAATCCCGTTACGGAACTTATAAACGCTGAAGTTAAAAAAGTACAATCCCAAATATCAGTTGACAGCGGTTTAAAAGCCGTTCAAGATCAAATAGATCCTAGAAAAATTCTTGAACGCGAAAAAGCCGCTTTTAAAACTCCTGAAATTACCGAGAAAATTATAAATTCCGTAGATCCGATGGCTCAAAAATGGATTAAGACTAAGGACGATGTAGAAAAACAGGTTGTAGATACCGTTGAGTCTGTTCAAAAACTAATGGCCATAGATATAAATAAGATTAATGATGTAAAACAGATTCAAGAGTTGATAGAAATTATTCAAAAAGTAGTTAAAACGGGGCAGGATGATTTTGATTTGGCAAACCGCCTTTTTAATGATGTTCAAAACGATATAAAGGACGTTGACCGGCTGGCACGAGATGCAAGCGAAGCAATTAAAAATGATTTAAACCGCCTAAACAACATTGCAGGGCAAATAAAGTCTATCAATATCGATACCGGAAAAAAACTGGTTGCCGATCTTATAAACACTTTTATAGTAAATACTCTTGGTACATATTATCCTTATTTTGTTCAAGGAATGGAACTTTTACAAAGCTCTCAAAAACAGCCTAAACAAGAAAAAGAACTTACATTGGCTCAAAAATCGAAGGCTATGGAACGCCTTCCCGGCAAAACCTTTATCTTCGGTAAGGATTCGGTTCCGACTTTCTTGATAAGGAATATTTCGCTTTCAGGTCATCATCCTGAAAAGGATGTTTTTGAAATCGGAGGAAGAGCTAAGGCCATAACTAATGATTACGATAAACTCGGTATTCCTCTTACAATTAATTTAAATGCAGCCCACGGAAAATTAAAAGAAACTGCAGAGGGTATAATCGATTTACGTTCTTATACCAATGAGCTCGTCGATACCGATTTTACATTTGAAGGCTTGGATATGGATATTCCTTCGCCGGCAGATGCCGTTCCTTCTCTTACAGGTATCTTAAAAACCGGAGGCGGTGTAAAGGTTTCTAAAGATAAGGATGTAGTTATCAATGCAAATATGGAAATCATGAAAAGCATTCTTACAGTGCAAAAGTTCGAACCGGCCTTTGTTTTTGAAATCTATCAAAACATTTTATCCGATATAAAAAAGATAAACGTAAAAACGACGCTTACAATCAATAAGGGAGAAAGTTTTACCCTTGATGTCGATACGGATGTGGATAATCAAATAGCGGCAGCCTTAAAAAAAGAATTCGCCCGTCAGGTTGAAAAAGTAAAAGCAGAGCTTTTAAAGCAGGGACAAAAATGGCTTAATGAACAAAAAGAAACTTACAAAAAAGAAATCGACACCTTTATGTCGGCAGCAAATAAGGCGAAAAAGCTTCTTGATGATGTAAAAAATTACGAAAAAATCTTAGACAAAAAGAAGGCTGAAGCCGAAAAACGCATAAAAGATATTGCTGCAGGAAAAATACAGGAAGTGCAAAACGAGGTAAAAAAAGAAGCTGAAAACAAGGTAAAAGATCTTTTAAAAGGATTCGGGTTTTAATGTCATTAAACAATAAAGAAATAGATCTAATTCTTGAAGAGCTGAAATTAGAGGGCTATTTTATTCAAAAAATAATTCAGCCATCTTATACAGCCTTGGTCTTTTATCTTTACAAAGATAAACCTCTTACTCTTTTTATTTCTCTTGATGCCGGGGCATGCCGGCTTCATTCTACACGTAAAAAAATTCCTAAATTCGATAAGCCTATGCGTTTTATGGAGCTTTTAAAATCCAGAATCAAGGGCGGGAAAATCCTAAAAGCGGAACAACTAAACGAAGACAGAATTATACGCCTTCATATTGCAAGCGGAGCAGGGGACTTTTTTTTATATTTAAGGCTGTGGAGCGGGGCTGCAAACATCGTTTTAACCGATGAAAATAACCTTATAATCGACGCTTTTTACCGTCGCCCCAAGAAGGGCGAAATCTCAGGCGGAACTTGGCTGACTCCCGAACCTCAAAAAATAAAAAAACAAGATTATTGCGTACGCGAGTATGACAAAACAAAAACTTTTAATGAGGCTGTCGAAGAATGGTATATTAATAATGCTCCAAAGGTTTCAAAAGAAGCCCTGCTGGATGAGGCCGAAAACCTTTACGGAACTAAGATATTAAAAATCGAAAAAGCTCTATCAAAACTTAAAGCAAAAAGGGAAGAATTTTTAAATGCTCAAAGTTTAAAAAATGCAGGAGATTTGCTTTTTTTCAAACCTTCATCTGATAAAAAAGGGAATGAAATTTATAGAACTTGAAGACTATACAAAAAACGGTGCAAAAATAAATATTACTTTGGATCCCCTAAAAACACCCCAAGAAAATGCGAATCTATATTACGAAAAATATAAAAAAGCCGTTTCGGGTTTAGATGCCTTGGAAGAAGATATTATATCGGCCGAAAAAGAAATAGAAAAACTAAAAGAAAAAATAGAAAAAATTAAAACGGAAGAAAACCCTTATTTAATTCAAAAAATCCTTCAAAAAGAAAAAATTCCGGTTCAGCAAAAAGCAAAAAATACGAAAACCGCTCCGGGCTTAAAATTCTTTTCGGAAGGGTGGACTATTTTAGTAGGCCGAACGGCAGCCGAAAATGATGAGCTTCTGCGTCATTTTGTTAAGGGGGCAGACCTTTGGCTTCACATAAGGGATTATGCAGGCGGATATGTTTTTATAAAGGCTAGGGCAGGGAAGAGTATACCTTTGTCTGTTTTGATTAAGGCCGGAAACCTCGCAGTCTTTTATTCAAAGGCGAGAAAAAACGGACAAGCCGATCTATATACCACTCAGGTAAAATATTTACGCAGAGCAAAAAACGCACCCAAAGGAACCGTTCTTCCTACCCATGAAAAAAACCTTTCCATAAAACTGGATGAAAAAATCTTAAAACAATTGGAAGAAGAAAAAATATCGGCTTTATAAATTTTTAAATTCCATTGACGGTTTTGCATTTTTGCTCATTGTCAAAATTCCATAACTTTTATTTGAGCTCATTCTAGGTCTTGAGGCAGAGCCCGGATTTATCAAAAATATTCCGTTTGTTTCTTTAATCAATGGTACATGGGTATGGCCGAAAACAGCAACCGAACAGTCTTGCTGCCGTGCAAAATTTAAAAGAGTATTTAACTCAAAATCTACATAGAACTCATGCCCGTGAGTTAAAAGAATTTTTTTACGGCAAACCTCTAAAAAGATAAATTCAAAAAATTCCAAATATTGTTCGGGATTTTTTTTAAAGCCGAAATCCGCTCCCGTTTTTCCGGCATCTAAATTTAGAACATATTTTTTTGAATCGCAATTTCCCATAACGAGGGCTGCTACAGGAGGCATACATTCCATCAGCTCTTTTTCATATTGTGAAATCGTTATATAATTTAAAAAATCTGCAAGGCCGTCACCTGAAAATAAAACGGCATCGGATTTTTTTCCCTCGCGGCCTAAAATATCGATTATAGTATCTACATTACCGTGTGTGTCCGAAATTAAAATAAGGCGTGCTTTTTCGGCGGATTTTAGTTTTTCAAGAGCTTCAGGAGATGCAAAAATCCCTTTATTAAAGTACTCCAAAGAATTCACCGGTTAAGCACCTCCCTTAAGCTTATCCGGATTTATAATGCCGTCATTTTCCGTTTCATTTTCTCCTGAGTTTTCTTTATCATCCGCCGTTTCCTGACTTTCATCAAAATCCTTATAAATTAAAAGGTATCTATGAGATTGAAGTCCCGTATCGGAATCAGTATACGGTTTAATTGTATAATGATTAGGAAAAAGCTCCTTGCCTAAAATAGTTTGTGCCGTAAAAAAAGCCTGTTGAAATTCCTCTATCGGAAAAATCTTTATGTTTTTGTTATGAGCGTTTATATCCTCACCGGCAAAAATTGCCGCTACAAGTAAGAGCATAACCTCATTATCGCTTATCAAAAAATCCTTTTCCTCATTCATTATCTCTTTAGGAATTTGAAAATCAACTACAATATCCGAGGCAGCCTCCAGTGGGAGAATTTCGTCCATGGGCAAAAGGCTTATTATTGAAAGATTAGGATTATTCTCCGCAGCCTGAATCAGGTAACGGCCTCCGCCTTCAGGTATACCTATAGAAATAAGTATTGTGGTTTTTTGTTCTTCAATCTTTTCGTTAATCATTCTAAGACGGGGCTGTTTAGCCGCTTTTACCATATCGGAATAGGGTAAAACCTGAACATGAGAATCGGTGCTTGCAAGAGCATATTCATTTTCAAGATATTTTAAAATATCTTTACGCTCATAATAATCTTTTCCAAGAACAATGAGTATGTTGTTTTTTATAATCCTTTTAGGCTTTATTTTTTCATAAACAATTTCTTTTTTTTCATTATTGCTGCAAGAAGTAATAGCGGAGACTAAGAAGAGTAAGCTTGTACTTATAAAAATCAAAAAAAATAGAAGTCTTTTTACAATCCCAATTTTCATAAAAAAAGTATACCAAAATTTTAAGATAAAGAAAAGAGGAGATGAAAACTTTTAAAATCATCAATTCTTCAATAAAAACCCATATAAAGTAGACGGAACATACATTATAGGAAGTTTCATAGAGGTATTTTGTGAGTCCATTTAGTCGAGAGTTAGAGTTAGCCATATTTTTTATTAAGATGTATTATTATTTCTACACTATTTAATAATTTAGTATAAAAATGTATACAGGTTTATAAAAATTCTATATCTGTTTTACTATCCAATGCTTTGGATACTTATTTTTTAAGTTTTTATATTTGCTTTCTTTTACTTTTTTATCCTTTTCCAACTGCCAAGAATATACTTGTAAAGGAATAAAATCAGGATATGAATTTACGATATCATTAAGCAGCGGCTCTAAGTCTTTTTTATTGGCTCCAACATTTATCAAAGCTTCTATCATCCATAAGTAAATTAAGGGATGTCCTCCCTTATTAAAGCGTTCTTTATATGTGTTTTCAACCATATTCATATTTGCAAAATCCAGAAAGGGATTTTTTATTGATTGAAGTCCATAATACAAAAATATTCCGTAAATAATATCCCTGTTTTCATTTTTTATATCTGTACTTGCTTGCATTGTTTTATCGATTAATTTGTTTAGCTTTTTACTTGTGTATGGGTTTTCGTTACCGTTAAAAAGCTTATAAAATTCTTCCAAATATTTATCAATGTTATTTTTAGAACTTTTTTTATTGTATTCCGAATCCGTGATTACCCATGCAGGTACAATTGGATAAGGAGAAATAATATCTATTTTTCCGTCACCTACCATATCATATAGGCAGATTTCTTTTCCGTTTACATATTGGGTAACACCTACCAACTTATTTCCCGATACCAAAAATTTCGTATCTTCTTTTGTAATAACTTCCTTATAACCGATCATTTCTTGAAAACCGTCAGGCATTTTTATAAGTTGAACTATACTGATAAAATATCCCGGCGGATTTTTTCGTGTAAAAGCAATTATGTCATCTCCTACTTCAAAAGAATAATTTTGAGAATAAATTCCAAAAACACAAAAAATAAAAAAAATCGATATAAAATATTTACGCATATTTAACCTCCATGCTTTTTTTATCTAATAAGATTTGCTCTAAATGTTTTTCCTTTTAGTTCTTTTAATTCTGCATGAGCAAAATTTCCGATTAAGGATTCGGGAGGATTGCCCTGAATTACGGTCATCTCTCCTTGTTCGGTGTGCCCAAAAAGTTCCGACTTTTCATTCCTTGAATGGGACTCAACCAAGATGTCTACCTTTTTACCGAGCTTTGCCTTCATCTTTTTTGCCGTAATTTTTAGCTGTAAATCAATTACACGGCCCAATCTTTCTATTTTTATTTCTTCAGGAATTCTGTCAGGATAATTAAAAGCCCTTGTTCCTTCACGCGGATTATAATGATACATAAAGGCTGAATCGAATTCTATTTCCTGCATCAAATCCAATGTAGCCTTTACATCATCTTCGGTTTCGCCTGGGAAGCCCATCAAAATATCGGTACTCAAGGCTATATAGGGTATGGTTTCTTTTAGGCGCTTTATTCTGTTCTTATAATGTTCAACCGTGTAAACTCTGTTCATTCTTTTTAAAATTGTATCGGAGCCATGCTGAACCGGAAGATGAACAAGTTTGCAAAGTCTTTTTTCGGCTGCGATTGTGTCGATTAAAGCATCGGACATATCCTTAGGATGACTCGACATAAAGCGTATCCATCTTATCATATCCGTTTTATCCGCTTCTTTTGCTATAAGACTTAAAAGTTTTGGAAAATCGATTACCCTCCCCTCCCCGTCTTCTCCTTTATAGGAATTTACATTTTGGCCGAGCAAGGTAATTTCCCTTACCCCCCTTGATGAAAGCTCGGTAATTTCTTGCAATATTTCATTTACAGGACGCGAAACTTCCCTGCCCCGAACATAGGGCACAATACAATAAGTGCAAAAATTATTGCAGCCATTCATAATGGGCACATAGCTTTGAAAAGATTTCGGCGAATGAGAAAGAGGTGCAAAATAATAACCTGATACCGGTTTTTCTTCGATATTATTATGAGCAAACTCCGCCATGTAGTTGTCATCTTTAAGACGGGCTTTAATTTCATCAAAAATTTGAGGAAGAAGATTGCGTTCAAACATTCCGACAACATAATCTATTAGCGGAAATTCTTTTTGTATTTCGGTATAAAGCCTTTCAGCCATGCAGCCTATTAAGAGGACAAAAAACTTACGCTTTTTTTTCAAACCGGAAAAATGTCCCAATCTGCCGAGAACCCTGTTTTCGGCAGTTATACGCACGGAACAAGTGTTTATTATAAGGAGATCGCAATGTTCGGCATCGGAGGAATTCTTCCAGCCCTTTTCGAGCAAGACCTGTTCCATTGATGAGGATTCAGCTTGATTCATCTGACAGCCGTATGTTTCAAAAAAGTAAGTCATATTTAGCTCAATGTTAGGTTGATGATTATAAGTTAAAATCATAAAAAAGTCTAGCTCTCGTCATATTCATATTCCATAAGTCCTGTCAGTGGGGCTATTTGTAAAATTTAAAAGTTTAATCCCCAATGTTTTGCCGAAAGGCAAAACTCTTTTCAGGGCTCCACTATCGCTTCAGTATCTTTCCGCAGAAATTACTGCGGAAAGATATACAGCAAAAGTAATTTTTATAAATTGCTTTTGCTCCCTTTCAATCGCTGTCCGAAGGGAAAGAATTCTAAAATATGGAAAAGAAAAAGTTGAATCTATTACTATACAGCGGTATTTATCCTCTTCGAATTTTATATTCAATTTGTATCACCTTGTGGTACATCTGGAGAAAGGTTTATCCATGCTGCCTTTCAAGGATAACAACTAAAAAAAATTATATACTTTTCTTTTTTCTTCTCTTTTCTTTTAAATTTCCTTTTTCGAGTAAAAGAGTCTTAGTGGGTATGTCGCAAACTTCAAGGTCTCCAAAATATTGAATGGCTCCGGGGAAACGGTAAACTGTTTCGACAGCCCATTTATCCCTATTTTTTTCGTAAGTTTTAAATGGTTTACCTTTTAAATCGACAACGGATTTTTTTATAACGGGAGTCATTTTACCCTTTCTTCTTTCCATATTCATCATCATGGAAAGAGGAACACCGCAAGGAAGCCAATAATCGACATCATCTGTTAGGTTTCGAACCGAAGCTATATAACCGGAAAAACCGTTAGCGGCCAATAAAAAGGCTGTAAAGCCCAAGGTATAGCAATAATCCGAGTCAAAGTTTGAAGGAAAGGCTGATCGTCCTTCATAGCCGAAAAAGTGAGCATAGGTACTGAATTTGCCTTCAAAACTGTCTTCTTTTTTCATTTCGGTTATTTTTCTGGTAACTAAATTTATCAAAAGCTTTTCAGTTTCGATACGGGAGACTTGAACATTTCCATGAGGGTCTCTGTCCATTAAAAGCTGTAAAGAAATATTTTCAGGGAGGCTGTCAAAAAGAGCAAAGGCTTTTTTTGACAAGTGTTTTTGAAGCCAAGAACGTTTACCCGAAAAAGTTTTTAACTTTGAAAAAGCCGAAGCTTTTTCTGCCATAAGATCGTTTATTTCTTCAATAAGTTCATCCATTTCGGGTATAAATTCTATAATACCTTCAGGAACCAAAACTACCCCGAAATTTTCACCTTTTTTGGATCTTTTTACAATAATATCCACAATATAATCGGTAACTTGTTGTAAGGTAACTTTTTTTTCAGCTAATTCCTCCCCAATCAAACAGACATTAGGCTGAG
Organism: Treponema putidum; assembly: GCF_000755145.1. Taxonomy (GTDB): domain Bacteria; phylum Spirochaetota; class Spirochaetia; order Treponematales; family Treponemataceae; genus Treponema_B; species Treponema_B putidum. The sequence goes on along the minus strand of NZ_CP009228.1, from coordinate 2,329,023 downwards.
TCTTTAAAGCACATTCAAGGGCTATGTGACTTGCAGAGCGTCCCATGAGCTTTATAAAATGCCAATATTTACGTGCGGAATTTACGTCGCGGCAAATATTTCCGATTAACTCAGAATATAGTTTTGTTGCAGTATCAAAACCGAAGGAGGTTTCGATATATTCATTTTTTAAGTCTCCATCAATAGTTTTAGGAACACCTATAACCTTAGTGTTTAATTTTGCTTGAATAAAGTATTTTGCTAAAAAAGCGGCATTTGTATTGGAATCATCCCCGCCTATTATGACAAGGGCATCCAGGTTTAATTTTTTTACGTTTTGAATTGAACTTTCAACCTGTTCTTCCGTTTCAATCTTTGTTCTTCCTGAACCGATTATGTCAAAGCCTCCGGTGTTTCTGTACTTATCAATTAAGGATTTTTTTATTTCGATATAACGCCCTTTTACCAAACCCTCAGGACCGCTTAAAAAACCGTAAAGTTTTGAATTAGGACTTCCCTTTTTTAGAGCATCAAAAAGGCCTGAAATTACGTTGTGTCCTCCGGGTGCCTGTCCTCCTGAAAGAATTACACCGAATTTTAAGGGCTTGTGTTCAACTTCAGATTTTCCTTTTACAAATCTGATAATCGGCATTCCATAAGTATGAGGGAATATTTCTTTTAACTCCGCCTGATTAGATTGTGCGTGTGTAGCCTCTCCTATTTCAGGCTTAATCAAACTCAAAGGTTCCTCAAATACTTTTGGGATTTTCGGTTCGTAATGGTAGCGCAATCTCTGCATTGTGGATTCATTCATTTTTTGTTCTCCTTAAAAAAATACTTATCATACATCGTTTGTCTTAAAATTTAATGCGGCCGTTTAAACTTCTTGCAAGGGTTAAACGGTCGGCATATTCCAAATCTCCTCCGACAGGGAGACCTGAGGCAAGCCTCGTTATATTGACAGGTAAGTCCTGCAATATTTTTTGAATATATAGGGCTGTAGTATCACCCTCGATTGTAGGGTTTGTTGCAAGAATAACTTCCGTAATTCCGCCTTCATGAATACGCCTGATAAGCTCGCTTATATGTAATTGGTCGGGGCCTATGCCTTCAAGGGGTGCTATGAGTCCGCCCAGAACATGAAACAAGCCTCGATATTCAGGGATTGACGCAATCGTATTTACATCCTGAGGAAAGCCTACCACACAGATGGTTGCTCTATCCCTTGTTTTATCCGCACAAATGCTACAGATATCCTCCTCGGTATAAGAGCCGCATTCTTTACAAGGATGAATTTTTTCGTGTAAAGTAGAAACAGCTTCTGCCAACCGCATAGCATCAGCCGGCCCTTGCTTTAAAAGATGATAAGCGATACGGGCTGCGCTCTTATGACCGATACCGGGTAGACGGGAAAACGAATCTATAACGGCATCAATAGCATTCATCCTTTAATCCTCTCTTAAAAAGGTAAACCGCCTGCAAGACTTGCAAGGGGCCCGAGTTTATTTTGTAAAAGTTCTTTTAGTTTTGCAACCGCATCATTATGAGCAGCCCTAATTAAATCTTGAAGCATAGGAACATCTCGATTGTCTACAGCTACAGGATCAAGCTCAATGGACTCAACTTCAAAACTGCCTTTTAAACGTATTTTTACAAGTCCTCCGCCTGAAACTCCTTCAACAGCTTCTTGATCAAGGTCAGATTTAATATTAGCAATTTTTTCTTGGATTTCTTTTGCATTTTTCATAATATCAAAGGGATTCAATTTAAACTCCTCATAAAACTTTTTCAAATTAACCTTTTAATAGCTTACCATTTTTTTTGAATAATACAAGAGCATTTATCAACAACAAGCGAAAAAGTAGTCAAAAAAACGTAACGATGACGCTTCCTAATGCTTAAAGTGTCTTACCCCAGTTATCAGCATGGCCATTCCATTTTTATTGCATTCTGCAATGCTCAACTCATCGCGGATTGAGCCGCCGGGCTGGATGACGGCTTTTATGCCGGCCTTGGCCGCTTCTTCGATTGTGTCGGGAAAGGGGAAAAAAGCATCTGAGGCTAGAACAGAGTTTTTAGCTCTTTCGCCGGCTCTTTCGATAGCTTGGCGGGCTGCATCTACTCGGTTGGGCTGACCGCAGCCTATGCCGACTGAGCAAAAGCCTTTTTGGGGATTTGACAGGTCTATCGGGGCAGCGAGCAGGATTGCATTGGACTTAACCATGGTACAAGCTTTCATAGCAAATTTCAAAAGAGCCCTTTCTAAAGGCTCAGCCTTCCTTTCCGCTGCGTCCTTATATTCAGTACCTTCGGGGTCTCCTAAGTCTTTTTCTTGCTTTAAAAAGCCTCCCAAGACAGACTTATATTCATACGGTTCTTTTTCTTGACACATAGGAGCTTCAATTAAGCGTAAGTTTTTTTTGCCGGATAAAAGTTCTTTTGCTTCTTCGGTAAAAATAGGAGCTATGATACATTCAACAAATAAGGTTCCAAGGGCTTCAACCGAAGGCTTATCGAAGGGACGGTTTAAGGCGATTATACTTCCAAAGGCCGAAACGGGATCGCAGTCGATTGCAGCTCTTAAAGCAATAGAAACTTCCGAATCAGGGGAAGAAGATGAAGAGCTTTTTGTAGGCTCTTCATTTATTTCGGCAAGGCCGCAGGGAGTAAGGTGTTTTACCACAACGGCTGCAGGTTTTTTAAACATAGAAACAGCCCTCCATGCAGCGTCGGCATCTAGGATATTGTTATAGGAAAGGGCCTTTCCCTGTAAGACCCTTCCTCCCAAGGGACCGGCCTTAGGCTCATTTGTATAGAGCCAAGCTTTTTGATGAGGGTTTTCCCCATAACGCAAATCCTGTCCGGGATAAGCACACAGGGCAAGAGAGGTCTTTTCTTCCATATTGCGGCTAAGCCGGCTTAGCCCGCTAAGCCAAGAAGTTATTGCAGCATCGTAGCGGGTACAAATATCAAAGGCCTTTATTGCCAATCTTTTGCGTAAAGAAAGAGGAACCTCTCCCGTCTTTTCAATTTCGGAAGAAACTTCGTCATAGTCGGCAGGGTCGCAGATAACCGTAACTCTGGAATAGTTTTTTGCGGCAGCCCTTAAAAGAGCTACACCGCCTATGTCTATGTTTTCAATACAATCGCTTTCAGTAGAATCGGGAGAACTGATAGTTTTTTCAAAGGGGTATAGGTTGGCTATAACAATGTCTATGCCGCTAAAGCCGAGAGATTTTAGCTCTGCTCTATCCTCTTCGGTATCGCGGGCTAAAATACCGCCGTGAATCATAGGATGAAGAGTTTTAACCCTCCCGCCTAAAATTTCAGGAGAAGAGGTGTATTCCGAGACTTCTTTTACTTTAATGCCGGCCTCTTGTAAGGCCTTTGCCGTTCCTCCTGATGCAATAAAATCATAACCTGCCGCTTTTAAGCGGGAGGCAAAATCCTTTAAACCAGTTTTATCAGAAACCGATGCCAATACCAATCCCATAATCTTCCCTCCATAACACGATGTTTTGTGATTTGCACAAAACTCGAAGATAAACATCTCGGCAGAATTTCTGCAGAGATGCTTATCGAACCTCCGATAAAAATCTTAACGTTTTTATGACAAGGGCATGCTCCGCCTCATGCACTCTTTTTTCAAAATCTTCAAGCCTGTCTCCCTGAAAAACCGGCACTTCTTCAGTAAAAATTACCGGCCCCGAATCGACTCCTTCATCCGGAACAAAGTGAGTCATAATTCCGCAGCCTGAGATTTCCCCTTTCATAAAGGCTTCGTACTGCCTCTCGATAGCCTCCGTCCCGGGAAATGTTCCGGGCAGGGCAGGATGAAGATTTATAAGCCTATCCTTAAACGAAGCTATAAAACTGTCAGTTAAAATTCTCATCCAGCCTAATAATAAAACATAATCGGGCTTAAACTCTTTAACTTTTTCGGCAAGGAGAGCATCATATTCATTCCGAGATGAACCTTTTTTAAAGGGACGATAAATAGTTTTTATTCCAGCCCTTTCGGCACGGCTGAGGGCAAGGGCTTCTTTTTTATTTGAAACCACAGCCTCAATCTTATAATCAATGGAGCCGTTTTTTATTCCGTCAATTACAGCTTGAAGATTAGAACCGTTTCCCGAAACCATAACCACAAGTTTTTTTTTCATTCCAAATACCAATTACAAATTATCAATTACTACATTACCGATTATTATCCATTTCTTCCGCAGCAGTGTTTATATTTTTTTCCGCTGCCGCAGGGACAAGGTTCGTTTCTTCCGACCTTGGGAACGGCACGCACCACCTGAGCATTTTCAGGACGGCTTCGTGAAGAAAGGGCTGTGGGACCCATTCCCTGCCCTGCACCCGAAAAACTTCCCATTGAGTTGTGCTGAGCATTTCCCTGAATGGAACGCATTTGGCGCGAAGATGCTTCTTCTTCGGTTCTGATTTGAACCCGAACAAGACGGGATGCTATTTCGATTCTTATATCATCGAGCATGGAATAAAAAATATCGAAGCCTTCAAGTTTGTATTCGGTTAAAGGATTTTTTTGCCCGTAGGAGCGAAGATAAACTGCCTCACGCAAGGACTCCAAATTTTCAAGATGATCGAGCCATTTTTTGTCGATAGCCTGCAAGTATTGATAGCGGATAAACATGTTTAGATTTTCTTTACCTGCAAGAGCTTCTTTTCCTTTAAGCTCCTTTGTAAAATGCTCTACAAATTCGTTTATCTCTTCTTCATGATTCTTTTTATCGATGTTTGCAAAATCTTCTTCGGTCAGAGTATAGGCAAACTTTTCCCTAAAGATATCCTTTATAAGACGTTTTTTCTCTTCTTTTTCTGCCTTTGAGCTTGAACTATACTCATCGAATTTCTCGCTTATAAATTCTTCGAGGGTTGCGTAAATACGCTCGATAAGATTTTCGTCTGCAAGGATTGCATTTCGCTGTTCATAGATAAAGGAGCGCTGTTCGTTTAGTACGTCATCATATTCCAACAAATGTTTTCGAATATCGAAGTTTCGGTTTTCTACCTTTGTCTGAGCCTTTTCGATGCTCTTATTTATCCAAGGATGCTCGATGGGCTCCCCTGCCCTCATTCCTATCTTGGACATAACATTTTTTAAGTTTTCGCCTCCGAAAAGCCTCATAAGGTCATCATCGAGGGAAAGGAAGAATTTGGAGCGTCCAGGGTCTCCTTGACGGCCTGAACGGCCTCGAAGCTGATTATCGATTCGGCGGCTTTCATGACGCTCCGTACCTATTACATAAAGGCCTCCTAGTTCTTTTACCTCATTATAGTCGCTTTGCCATTTTGCATATTCTTCGGCAAGAACTTTTTCATAATAGTCGGGATTGGGATTTGTGCCCGTGCGTTTTTTAGCCCTCATTTCGGGACTTCCGCCCAGCTTAATATCAGTACCTCGTCCCGCCATATTGGTGGCTATGGTAACGGAACCCTTTGCTCCGGCTTCTGCAATTATAAGAGCTTCCCTCTCGTGATTTTTGGCGTTTAAAACCTCATGCCTTACGCCTCTTTTTGTTAAGAGTTTTGAAATAAGCTCCGATTTTTCTATCGAAACCGTGCCTACGAGGACAGGCTGTCCTCTCTTATAAGCCTCGCTTATTTCGGTACAAAGGGCTTCAAACTTATCATTCTCGTTAAGGTAGATTACATCGTGTTCGTCTTTTCGGACAACCGGAAGATTGGTCGGAATAACTACAACATCCAATTTATAAATTTTTGTAAACTCGACGGCTTCCGTATCTGCCGTACCGGTCATACCGGAAAGTTTATCGTACATTCTAAAAAAGTTTTGGAAAGTAATGGTCGCAAGGGTTCTGTTTCTTTGGGCGATTTTAATATGTTCCTTAGCTTCGATAGCCTGATGGAGCCCGTCCGAATAACGGCGTCCTTCTAAAACACGGCCTGTAAACTCGTCTACTATCTGTACCTGACCATCTTGAATAACATAGTCCACATCAATATGAAAAAGAACATGTGCCCTTACCGATTGGGTAAAGTAATGAATATATTCAAAGTTTTCTTCATCAAAAAGGTTTCCGCTTTTGATAAGTCCCTGCTTTTGGAGGATATCCTGAATATGGAGCATACCTGAATCTGTAAAGGAAATTCTCTTACTCTTTTCGTCTATCGTGTAGTCTCCGATAACTTCTTCTCCTTCAAGCTCATTCGGATACTCGCCCGTCTCGGGATTTTTTTCGACTTCTTTTAATTGACCTATGAGGCGGTCAACCTCAAAAAAGCGCATTGTATCGTCTTCGGCAGCCCCCGAAATAATCAAGGGAGTTCTAGCCTCATCTATCAAAATAGAGTCAATTTCGTCTACTATTGCAAAAGAAAATTCTCTTTGGGTCTTGTCCTTGAGCCTCATCTGCATATTGTCGCGGAGGTAATCAAAGCCGAACTCGTTATTGGTACCGTATGTTATATCGCAGTTATATTCTATACGGCGGGCATCGTTTTCCATATTGGAAAGAATGACACCGACACTTACACCGAGATAAGAATAAACGGGTCTCATCCAGTCGGCATCCCGTTCTGCAAGGTAATCGTTTACAGTTACAATATGAACGCCCTTACCTGTAAGGCTGTTTAAGTAGGCAGCGGCAACACTCATAAGGGTCTTACCTTCGCCCGTTTTCATTTCAACAATCTTACCTGAATGGAGAACAAGGGAGCCTAAAATCTGAACATCGTAAGGACGTTCCCCCAATATACGCCTAGCCGCCTCCCTCGCAAGGGCAAAGGCTTCAGGAATAAAAGAATCCAAGGATTCTCCTTTTTGATAGCGTTCTTTAAACTCATTCGTTTTTGCCTTAAACTCTTCCTCAGACAGAGAAAGGGCCCAAGCCTCTTTTTCATTTATCTTGTGTAAAATCGGGAGCATGGCCTTAATATCCCGCTCATGCTTTGAACCGAAAAGAATTTTAATTATAGAATCTAACATATACCTTATAATGTATCAAAATTTAAAGAAAAAGAGAAGAGGGAAATGTATTTACTTAAGGAAACATCGAAAAATTTCAGTTTTTGAGGTTTTCCTTAATTTTATAAAATTTCTTTTTAGGTCTGCTATTTTTTCAAGTAGGCGTAAGAAAATTTTAAAAATAATTATATCCAATTCATCCCAAGCTCCAATATACGAACAGGTATATTCTGCTATAAAAAAGGCAATCCTAAACGGAGAAATAGAAGAAGGAGCTCCCCTCCCCTCTATAAGGACATTGGCAAAGGATTTACAAATTTCAGTTATTACCACCAAGAGAGCCTATGATGAATTGGAAAGAGACGGCTTTATAGACTCGGTTCAAGGAAAGGGTTCCTTTGTGGCCTATCAAAATCCTGAAAGGCTCAAGGAAGCTGGAATATGTATAATCGAAGAAAAGATAACCGAGGCTATAGATGAGGCCAAAAGGTTAAAGATAACGCAAAAAGAATTTTTAGAGATCATAAAGCTTCTTTTTGATGAAGAATAATAACGGGAGAAAATTATGGATTATATTTTAAACATAAAAGACTTAAACAAGAACTATAAAACTTTCCAATGAAACGACGGAGGAGAAATTTTAACAGAAAAAGTCTAAAGTGCATCATCATAAGTACTTTTATTGCAGATCACACCCTGCCTGCACAAAATAGAACCAAACAATATTTAAAATTTGGTCGGATATTTATAACCCCATAAGCGATTTCGTCGAATATCATGGAAACTTTTCGGACAAAGATTTGTTTTTGATTCTTATACACAGGAAACGGCGACTTCTCCAAATGTAAAAGACAGCTTTATACCGTCAGGTTTGGATGTTATGAAAGTCTTAGGGTCTAAAGCTGCCGATAAAATTTTAGCCTCATCGGAATATGAAAAATATCCGGGCTTAAAAGAGAATTTCTACAACCTTCAAATTAGAAGATAAAAAACCTGAATGGTCAAAAAATATTATAATGCCCGCCGAATAAAGAGGCTTATGATTGAGCTGGGTTATCCCTTCTAATCAAAGAGACCGTTTTGCCCATCCCCTAGTTTAGGCGGCTTTAGGCCGAGGTGTTCGTATGCTTTAAGGGTAACCATGCGGCCGCGGGGAGTGCGCTGGAGGAGGCCGGACTGAATAAGATAGGGTTCGTAATAGTCCTCTAAGGTGTCCTGAGACTCGCCTATCGAAATTGCAAGGGTTTCGGCACCGACGGGGCCGCCCGAGTAATTTTCGATAATGGAGCAGAGTATCTGCCTGTCATAGGTTTCAAGGCCTAGACCGTCGATGTTTAGCTGCTTTAGGCCTGCTGCAACCGTCATCTCGTCAATTGAGCTTTTGCCTGCAACTTGGGCAAAGTCCCTCATACGACGCAATAGACGGTTTGCGACCCTCGGTGTACCGCGTGAACATCTGGCGAGGGCAATAGAGGCCTTCTTTTCTATTTTGATTTCAAGGATTGAAGCGGAACGGCTTATAATTGAGGCAAGTTCTTCATGGCTGTAAAATTCAAAACGCTGAACAATACCGAAGCGGCTTATAAGAGGGCTTGAAACCATGCCTGCCCTCGTAGTTGCTCCGACAAGGGTAAAAGGCGGAATCGGAATACGCACGGTGCGGGCTCCCGGCCCCTGCCCTATTATCCAGTCAAGTTCATAGTCTTCCATTGCAATATAGAGCATCTCTTCGATGGCAGGCTTTAAACGGTGAATCTCATCTATAAAGAATACGGAGCGTTCCGTCAAGGTGGTTAAAATTCCTGCGAGATCTTTAGGCTTATCGAGGGCAGGAGCTCCCGTAACCTTAAAGTCTACACCGAGCTCGTTGGCCGTAATTTGGGCAAGGGTGGTTTTTCCCAAGCCCGGCGGGCCTATCAAAAAAAGATGATCTAAGCTTTCTCCCCTTTCGCGGGCAGCCTTTATAAAAACGGAAAGATTCTCTTTTGCTTTTGTCTGACCCTGAAAATCCAAAAGAGATCGGGGACGAAGAGCTCTGTCCTTTTCGTCCCCGGCCTGTTCTTCGGGGCGCACTACCTCAAAATCATCTCTCATAGTTTACTTAAAGAGCTGCCTTAAAGATTGCATAAACATCATCGGCACGAAGTTCTTGAAAGCCGTAGATAACTCCGTTTTTACCTCTGTGCGCGACAGCGGCTTCTGCCATTTCTTTTAAATGCTCCTCGCCTATTCCCACTTCCCTCAGGGTCATAGGAATGCCGAGAGATTTAAAAAAGTTCGAAGTATGCTCTATTGCCTTTTCGGCAGTTTTGTAAACTTCTTCTCCTTTTTGAAGTCCCCAAACATTTATACCGTAATCGGCAATCTTTTTAACGGTTTTATCGTTTAAGCAATGATGCAGCCAATGAGGGGTTAAAATTGCGAGGCCTACTCCGTGAGTAATGTCATAAAAAGCACTCAGCTCATGTTCCATAGGATGAACCGACCAAGCCGTTTTTTTGCCGTCAGTTAAAAGGCCGTTTATAGCCCATGTACCTGCCCACATAAGGTTTGAGCGGGCTTCATAGTTTTCAGGATTCTTAATAGCCAAGGGTCCGTATTCGATACAGGTTTTTAAGATGCTTTCTGCAAACCTGTCTTGAAGATAAGCCCCGTCATCAAGGGTAAAATAAGATTCAAAGGTGTGGCTCATAATATCGGCCGTGCCTGCCGCCGTCTGATTCTTAGGAACCGAATAAGTGTATTCGGGATCGAGAATCGAAAATTTAGGAAGAAGAACCGGAGCAGCGAAGCCCAGCTTTTCTTTCGTTTTAAGGTTTGAAATAACGGCTCCACAGTTCATCTCGGAGCCTGTAGCAGAAAGAGTCAGTACCGTTCCTATCGGGAGTACGTTTTTAATTTCAGCCTTGCCCGTAATCAAGTCCCAAGGGGCACCTGCATAATTTACGCCTGCAGAAACAGCCTTTGAACAGTCGATTGTGCTTCCCCCTCCGACAGGTAGAATAAAATCCAGCTTATGTTCGCGGACTATTTTTATACCCTCTTCAACTTCTTCAATTCGGGGATTAGGCGAAACACCGGAAAGCTCTTTATAAAAGATCCCTGCCTGATCAAATTTTTTGACGATTGTGTCATAAAGCCCCATTCTTTTAATACTTCCGCCGCCGTAACATAGGAGAACCCTTTTTCCGTATTTGAGAATCTCAGGTACGAGGTTCTCAATACTGCCCTTACCGAATAAAATTTTAACCGGTACATCAAATTCAAAATTATACATAACCTACCCCCATTTCATTGAGCGTTCTACAGCTTTTTTCCATCCGGCATAGAGAGTTTTTCTTTTTTCTTCTTCCATGTCCGGCCTAAATTCCCTTTCGATGTCCTGTATGCGTTTTATTTCGTCCTGTTCTTTCCAAAAGCCTACGGCAAGACCTGCAAGATACGCAGCACCCAAGGCCGTTGTTTCTTTTTCGTAGGGGCGTAAAACGGGCACATTTAAAATATCCGACTGGAACTGCATTAAAAAATTATTGGCACAAGCTCCGCCGTCTACTTTAAGCGATTTTAAGTTTATCTTGGAATCTCTTTCCATAGCATAAAGGACATCCTTTGTTTGGTAGGCTATGGCTTCCAAGACCGCACGTACAATATGCTCTCTTTTTGCCCCCCTTGTCAAGCCCAAAAGAGCACCGCGGGCATACATATCCCAATAGGGAGCCCCCAGACCTGAAAAGGCCGGCACAAAGTAAACACCGTTTGTATCTTTTACAAGCCCTGCATAATATTCCGTTTCATGAGCGGTATATATAAGTTTTAACTCATCTCTCAGCCATTGCACTGCAGCACCTGCTATAAAACTGCTTCCCTCCAAGGCATATTTTACACTATTATCTATACCGAATGCAATAGTTGTAAGAAGCCCGTTTTCGGATTCTATTATCTTTTCTCCGGTATTCATTAACATAAAGCAGCCGGTTCCATACGTATTTTTTGCAGAACCTTCTTCAAAACAGGCTTGCCCGAAGAGGGCTGCTTGCTGATCACCTGCGGCACCTGCAATCGGAATATTAGCTCCTCCGAAGGTATGCTCATCGGTATAACCGTAAACATAACTTGAAGGCTTAACTTCGGGAAGCATAGACTCAGGGATATCCAGAATCTTTAAAAGATCCTTATCCCATTGCAGGGTATGAATATTAAAAAGCATGGTACGCGAAGCATTTGTATAATCGGTTACATGCACCTTTCCTCTAGTCAAATTCCATATCAGCCAAGTGTCGATATTCCCAAAAAGAAGCTCGCCCTTTTCGGCCAGAGTTCTTGCTTCAGGAACATTATCCAAAATCCACTTTATCTTGGTGCCTGAAAAGTAGGCATCTATTATTAAGCCCGTTTTTTTTCTAATAGAATCGGATAGGCCTTTTTCTTTAAGGGCATCGCAAATATCGGCGGTTCTTCGGCATTGCCAAACTATGGCATTATAAACTGGACGGCCTGTCTTTTTGTTCCAGACAACTGTGGTTTCACGCTGGTTTGTAATTCCGATTGCAGCAATTTCTTGGGTTGAAACACCGCTTGTCTCCAAAACTTCACGGGCTACCCCGCTTTGTTTTCCCCATATTTCCATAGCATCATGCTCGACCCAGCCCTGCTTAGGAAAAATTTGAGAAAACTCCTGCTGTGCGGTCGCAGCTTTTCTTCCGTTTTTGTCGAACAAGATTGCCCTGCAGCTCGTAGTCCCCTGATCAAAGGCTAAAACATATTTTTTCATTTTATATCCTCCAGTCTTCCCTGCTTCATTGCATAAACTTCCATACTGTCCCCAAGTTTAAACATCTTGCTTATAGCCATTCCTATGGCCATAACTATGTTCCAAAGTATTCCGCTCTTTTTAAGATTTTTACACCATTTAAACCTTTCAGGATGATGGCCTATCGAAACAATCTTTAAAACCTTAAAGCCGTACATACTGAGTTGGTCCTTTACGGTTTTTGCATCCCATATGGAATAATGATCCGTCGGACTTTCTGCAAAAAATTTATAAGGCGAAAAAGTTCCTGTAACGCCGGAAAAATTGGGAGTTGAAAAAGCAAAAATACCGCCCGGCATTAAAAGATCGTTTACTTTTTTTAAAACGGAATCCAAGTCCCTAAAATGTTCGATAACAAACCACATAGTAACTGCAGCAAAACCTCCGTCTTCGATAGGCCTTGAAACCGATTCAAATCCGTTTCCCGTCATTTGTTTTTGGTAAATATACTCATAGGATTGCGGAAGAGCTGGAAAGGCCGAAACAAAGGCCGGCAGTTTTAACTCGTCCGTTACATATTTTACGGCAGCTTCCGAAATATCGGTTCCGACAGCATACCAGCCCGAATATTTTGCAGCAAGGACAAATGGGCCGTAGGCACAGCCCACATCCAATATTTTCTTTTCACCGTCAAAAATACTGTATTCCCTCTTTCGATAAAAAATATCTATATAAAGTTGATTTATAATTTCCATTCGGCGCATTCCCTGCTTTCTTATAGACTCAAAATCCTCTAAATAGGTTTTACCGTATTGGGCCTTGTACTCATCAAAAAAATAAGTTTTGGTATATTGTTTTGGAGGACTTATTATAAAAGAAATATGATACATTCCGCAGCGGAGACAATGTGCCATAGTCCTGTCCGGAGTTCTGGCTGCAATTTCAAAGGTACCGTCTTCCCCGCAAATAGGGCATAAGTGCCTTGAGCCGAAGGATAATTTTTTTATCAAGGAAGGTAAATCTTTGCTCTCAGACTGAGGCGTAATAAGGGCAGGTATTTTTATTCCCCTCGAAAACATATCTGCAAAGTCTATAACGGACGGTATACCCGGAGGAAAGGACGTAAAACCTGCCGATATTCCCAACTTATAATGGTAATCGGTCGGAGAAACCAAAAGTACATAGCATCCTGCAGCTAAGGCCTCAAAAGCCGTAAACCCGTAATGGGTTACAACCAAATCCCATTCATAAAGTCTTTCCCGTAAATTTTCAATACGGGAAAAGGCTTTTATCTTCCCCTCACACCTTTTTATATCATCAAAACTTAGATTCACATCTATTGCCGAAACATCAAATTTTAAGGAGGCCAAAATTTGGGCAATAGGCAGGGTCATTCTATAAGAGTTTTCTCCTCCGCAAACAACAAGAACCTTTGTTTTCGGCGGGTCCAAATGAATACGTTTACTTTTTCTCAAAGTTTTTAAGGTAAAATGTTTTTTTCGATTAACGGGAAGACAAATAAATTCAGGAGAAAAAATATTAGGAGAACAGTCAGGGGATGAACCTTCTTCGCAAGAAGAGTCGCTTCTAAGAGCGCCTCGAAGAGATGGAAGAATGTCCAATATAAAATCCGCCAACCGCCGGCCTGTTCCTCCTTCATCGATTACTATAACAGGACCTCTATTTTTATAAAAAGCCATCTCATCTTCAGATGTTCTAAACCTGTCCAATACGATTAGAGCCGCCTTTTTAGGAAATTCATTTATGATTATCTCGGAAGGAATGGAATTTAAAATAGATTTTGAAAAATTAGGATAATCGGATTCAGATATATAAATTAAACATCTTAATTTTCCTAAAAGAGATCTCGTTATATCGCAGACCCTATGTAAATGTCCGCTCCCTCGCCCCGGCGTAACCGAAGGACAAAATACCACAAGTCTATCGGCATAACTTACAGCTTCAACTATATCGGCAGGCATAAAGGGCTGCTTTTTTTTATGAGAACTTAAATACCTATATACCTCTTTTGCTTTTTCATAGTCTTCAGCCGTATCAACGGTAGTACGCAATTCGGGATAATACCAAACTGCCGGTGCTGTTTCTCTAATACACCTATACTTATCAGGACGGCTGTAAATTGCAGGAGCTACATGCTCATGAGCATAATAATCCTCGGTTTCAGAAGCGGCCTTTAAAAGAGAATCGGCCTTGATTATTTCTATTCCTGAGCCGTGCGGAAGACCGGTATAAGTAAAATAATCGGGCTCTCCCAATTCAAAATAACGCCGCATAGAGGCTTCGGCAGCTTGAACAAAAAGAAAAGGGTTATCGGCTGTAACCCGAACAATGGCTTTTAAAGGTTTATTCGGAAAATTGGAATTGATAAACGTAATTGCATCACAAAACCGCTTTAAAACATCTTCTTCAGAACCGTCAATACAAAGATAACCTAAAGATTCGGCTATGGGCTGAAATTCTTTTTTTGAATTGGTATCGCAAGCCAAAATAAAATGTTCGGCAGGTAATTCTCTAACCGAATCCAAAACTCTGTATAAAATAGGCCTGTCACCCAAGTCCAATAATGCTTTTCTAACCAAGCGCTTAGAACTCAATCGGGCTTGAACAATTACGGCTGTGCCTTCATATAGACCAATCATATTCTAGGCTCCCATTTATAAATTAAATCTTGAGGTGATTTTACAAAACGGTATTTGTTTATGTGCACCCAATCTTGTACGGCCTTAAAATGTTTATAGGCCTTAAAAGGATTTAAGCCTGATCTTATTGCATAAGAAAAAAACAAATACCAAGGCAAGCTCCCTCCTTTTTTACCTACAAGAGGTGCTAAATTCTTTAAGTAAAATTTTATATAAGAATCATCTGCAGAAACATCTTCAAGGGGAGAGGCTCCGGCATATTTCATTTTATATAAATTTGAAATAAGAATCTCCATACCCCACAGATGGGCTCTAAATCCGAAATCCAAATTTTGCCAATAAGGATTGTCTATCGTATAATCAAATCCTCCTATTTCAATAAATTTTTCCCGATTATAGATACCGGCAAAATCATACATATAAATAGTATGGGTTAAATCTTTTCTGCACAAAAATTGTTCCGTCGAAAAATCCCTGCGTGTAAGAGAGGGAACACTCTGAACGGGAATAAGAGCGTTTTTTTCGTCGATTAAAACCGGAGCGGTGCATATTACATCAGATTGGGTAAGAGTATCTATCACACTTATAGGAAAACTTGAAGAAGATAAAGCCATATCGTTCCACAGAACCATGACATAATCCGAAGATACTTCCGAAATGCCGAGGTTAATCATTTCTCCTATAGTAACTTTTTCAAGCGGAACTAAAAATTTAACTTCAGGAAATTGAGAAGACAAGGATTCAAGTTCAAATCCTTTTTGAGAGCTGTCCACAAATACAATAGAATTAAAACCAAGATATATTAAGTTTTGAAAAAGAGAAGAAAGATAATATCGGGCACCGCGGTTTAATACCAAAACGGAAACTTGAACTTTAAAATCTCCTGAGCTTTTTCCTAAAACCGTATAAGGAATTTTCCGCTCATTAAAAATTGTAGGTATAGTATTCATCGCAAGCTCCGCATAAGTCTCCGTATTTGCATTCTAAATGCTTTTTATATACCTCGAATGTTTTTTTACGGATTGAATCTAAACTTTCTGAAAAAGCATTTCCTAAAATATTTTTCCTTTTAACATCTTCTTTGCAAAGAGGCACCGAACCGTCAGCCAAGATATACATATCCCTTTTTAAATGCCAACAAGGATGACGGTTAAAAGGAGATAAGTCTGCAACTCTTTTATCCTCAAGTAATTTACAAAAGGTGTCATATTTTTGAATAATTACTTTTACCCCCAAGTTTTTCCAAAAACGGTAAAAAGGCTCAACTTCAATTTCGTTTTCATTCATGCGCATAATTTGAGCCCACACAGCATCGGGAAAAACTTTTTTTACACTGTCAGCAAAAGTAAGAGCTTGTTTTAATTTAATGTTTGCCTCATCTTCAGGAAGACTGTGAACCTTAGCATACATTCCTGAACTGACCGCATCAATACATACAATCCAATAAACCGGAAGCATCTTGTTTTTTCTTTTGGGAGAAACATCAATAATTTTTTCAAGCCGCTCTATAAATGATGAAGGCCAATATAAACCGCAAGTTTCAATCAAAACGGATAGCTTAGGAAATGATAAAATTTTTTCGATTACCGAAAGGCAATCTTGATACATGGAAGGCTCTCCAAAAACCGAAAGAGAAATTACGGCATCATCGGAATATTCCGCAATTTTTTCGATAAGAGAAAAAAGAGCCGCCTTATCCATTTCTCTTTTTTCTTCAAGTTCTAAAACTTTATTAGGCTTATATATTGACTTCAAGGGATAAGAAGAATTTATTTCGAGGGCATAATATGCAGGAAGAGTAAAAAGGTCTTCTTTTTTTTCTTCAATCAGTTTTGCATAGTTTTCCGCATTTATGCCTGTAAAACGGCTGCATAAAAGAGCATTGCGTTTTGAGTCGGCTGCAAAGCGGAGCCTTAGATGCCTTAAATCAAAGGGGGCTACCATAGTTTCAATATCATAGCTGTTTATTTCTTTTTTTATCGTATCAAAAATAAAAGAGCGCTCAAACGAAGTTTCATTATCTGAAAGCTTTGCAAGAATCGGACAAAGACCTGAGGTAAGAATTTCAGGGATAAGTCCCTCAGGATATCCGTCGGCAAAGCTGTACTCGGCCCTGTATTCCAAATGCTGCTTAAAAAGTTTTTCCGTTGCGCTTAAATCGATAAAGGGCTCATCCCCATGCAAAAAGAAAACATTTTCAAAACAGGAAGATCCCGCTTCGGCTTCTTTTGCAGCTTCGGAAAATACAAGTTTGGGACTTATTTTTTCTAAAACCTTAACCTTCCACTCTATTTTTATCTCATCCGATTTTATATTTTTTAATATGGAAACGATATTAGTTTCACATGAAGCAGAGGTTAAAACAATTATTTTTTTGCAATCGGGAAAGGCCGCGGCAGCACGGAAAGAGGCTTCAAAGGGTACGATACCGTTTTCGAGTTTTTTAAACGAATATTCCGAAATATCATAGGCGGATAAAACAGCAAAAGACTTCATAGCTCCTATATCGGCAAAAAAATGCCTTTATTTTAATTTTTTAGCCGCAGTCAATACTTTTTCTTTGGAAGAATAAAGCTGAACACTTGATCTTTGAATCCAGCCTTTTCCTAAGTTAACCCAAAGAATCTGTTCTTCATCTTCTTTTACAATCTCAAGCCCCTCAACGGGAAAGACATCCAATTTTCGGGCATGAGAAATAGTTATGCCGTCACTTCCCGGCTTATCTAAAAGTGACACATAGGTTTCAATTATTAGGGCAAAGCGGTTTGCATCGTTCATAGCCGAATCCGGCGGCAAATCCAATGTCTGCAAGGAATCTTCCTTTGAACATGACAGAAAGCTTGTAAAAATAAAAAATAAGAAAACAGCAGCTAACCGCTTCATAAATTAAAACCCGTTTATTTGTAAATTCAAATACGGTAATATTAAATAAAGATAGCCTTTGAAAATAAGAGGTGCAAGACAGAAGAAGCCAAACATACATAACCTATTATTTCGTCATAATTTTTTACTAAGCCGAAAAAGTCGGGTAAAGAAGCAGAAATAGACTCCAAATATCTTCCCAAAAATACAATTGAACCTGCAAGCCCGGCAACAACAGGTAAAAAATCTCCCAATATTACTATATTGGTTCCAATAGGACTTAGCATCTTTGAAATTGCCGTAAAACCTGAAAATATGGTAACTAATAGCAAAAAGGTCGGCTCCCTTAAAACAGGATATTTATTTTCGCGGTCGGCAGGTTCATCACCTCTAACAGTCCTGTCAAAAAATACGAGAATAAGTCCCATAATCAAATTTGTTGTAATTGAAAGAAAATAAAAAGGTAACATTTTGTCCTCCGGTACATTGTTGAAACCTGCAATAACTGCATTAAATTAAGTTTAAAACATTTTGTATAAAAAATCAATAGGTGCAGTATCGCCTTTACTCTTGATTTTTGTTTATAAAATATGTATTATCATTTTACAATGAAAATAGAAAAAGATACAACAGTCAGTTTGGAATACACACTGAAAGATGCTAACGGCGAAGTTCTTGATTCGTCCGATGTAATGGGTCCATTGGAGTATATCCACGGATATAATATGATTATTTCAGGCTTGGAAAAAGCCCTTGAAGGCAAAGAAGAAGGAGCAGAGTTTAAACAAGTTATTCCTCCTGAAGAAGCCTATGGTGAAGTTTTTGACGATCTGATAGTCGAAACAACCAGGGCACAATTCCCTGAGGGTGTAAAACTTGAAGTCGGTATGGACTTTGAGGCCGGAGAAGGTCATCACACCAGAATTGTAAGAATTACAAACATAGACGGAGATAAGATTACCATAGATGCAAATCATCCTCTGGCAGGAGAAACTCTCCATTTTGATGTAAAAGTCTTATCGGTAAAAAAGACCTCCGAAGAAGAATTACAGGCTCTAATTCAGCAAATGTCCGGAGGCTGCGGATGCGGGTGCGGTCATGAATATGACGAAAATGCTTGCAGCTGCGGATGCTCGGGTTGTCATTAAAAACTAAAAAGGCAGATTCCCTTATTCCATTGTTTGGAGGATTTTGTTTTTTTCTTTCGGCAATCGAGATAATGATACCCAAGCCCGTTCCTTTTTTTAGGATGGGCTTGGCCAATCTGCCCCTTCTTTTAGGTATTGATCTATTCTCTTTTCCGGCCTTTATTCTTCTTTTAGCAATAAAGGTTTTAGGCCAAGCTCTCATTTCGGGAACGCTTTTTTCGTATGTACTTCTTTTTTCTGCAGTAGGAACATTTTCATCAGGTCTTTTAATGTATGCCATGAGAAAAATTCCTCGAAAAGCAATTTCTTTTATGGGAATAAGTTTAGCAGGCGCCTTTGTTTCAAACAGCCTTCAATTTCTTTTAGCTGTCTTGATAATGTTCGGAAAATCGGCTGTATATATAATTCCGCCTGTATTTTCTCTGGGTGCCATAACTGCCGTTGCTATAGGCTGGTTTGCTTCCGAATTTGAAATACAATCCGTCTGGTACCAAAGGGTAAAGGCCGAAAGATTTGATTTTGTGCCTGATAATTCACAAGAGGTAAGACTGGGTAACGATAAAAACGGCTCGGCAAAAACAACAAACTGTATTCTAAGAGATAAATACCTTAGAATAGGTTCCGGAATAAGCCTTTTTTTAATCTTACTCTTCGTTCCTTTTTTACCCGTACAAGCCCTTGTCCTAGGAGCAGCTCTGATTCTTTGTGCTGCAGATAAACAAAAACTGAATTTTTTAAATTTAATTTTTATGTTTACGGCCATTACGGTGTTTAACCTTTTTCCGCCAATGGGAAAAATAATTTTTAGCATAGGAAGCATCGATATAACCAATCAAGCCCTATTAAGAGGGTTTGAAAAAGCTATTGTGTTGATAGGAATGATATATATATCAAAATGGATGCTAAAAGCAAAGATGAATTTTAAAAGCCGAATAGGAAAATCAATACAAGAAGCATTCAATGTCTTTTACAAGTTATTATCGGTAAAACACGAAATCAAACCTAAAATGATAATTCCCACCATAGACTCGGTTTTATTGAGCATAAATAAACTTTAAGACAGCCAAGCTCAATATATGTTTTATGTAGGTAACTGCAATTTTTTTAAAAAAAAGTATTGACATAAATTTTAAAAATCTATATAATACTTGTTATTGCGGATGTCGTATAACGGCTATTACCCCAGCCTTCCAAGCTGGAGACGTGGGTTCGACTCCCATCATCCGCTTATTTTGTAACTCTATATCCAGTATAGACTTACAAGTTTTCAACCCCTTGAAAACTTCACTTTCTTTTCTCTTTTTGATGGACTGTCGCATAAAATGTCGCATATTTTTTTGGTTTACAAACTTCAAATCGGTAAATTTTTAATCTGTAAAATAAATACTTAAACTATTGACACAGTGAAACTATGTCTTTGCGCTCTTAGGACCTTTGAGGCTAATTTTCCTACATCAAGCTGCCGAGTTTTTCGCGGATGAATTCGCTTTTTTCTTTTAGACCGATTTTACCGGTTTGGAGGATGAGGACATTCGGAGCTTTAGGGTCAAGGCTGACACGGCCAGCAGATTCTTTTATCATGCGCAAAAGTTTATCCACCGAGATTTTTGAAACTCGGGCAAACTCTATGCGGACGGCAGCCTTTCTTTCTTTTAGGCTTGCAATAGAAAGATGATTGCAGATAATTTTTATTTCGGAAAGAGCCAAAAGACTTTCCACCTCGGAAGGGGCGGGTCCGAAGCGGTCAAGGATTTCCGAGTAGACTCTGTCGAGGTCTCTCTGCACTTTAACGGCAGCAATTTTTTTATAAACTTCCATTTTAGTTTCTGGGCTTGAAATATAGGAATCGGGTATGAAGCCCGAATACTCAAGCTCGATAACGGATTCTTGAACAGGTTCATAATCTTGGTTTTGAAGTTTTTGAACAGCCTCGTCCAAAAGACGCAAATATAAATCGAAACCGACGGAATAAATATCGCCCGATTGTTCCCTGCCTAAAAGATTTCCGGCTCCTCTTATTTCCATATCCTTCATCGCAATCTTAAAACCGGAACCGAGCTCTGTAAAGTCTGAAATAACTTGAAGCCTCTTCATAGCAATTTCGGAAAGAGCCTTATCGTCAGGATACAACAGATAGGCATAAGCTTTTTTATCGGAGCGGCCTACCCTTCCCCTCAACTGATAAAGCTGGGAAATACCGTACATGTCAGCCCTATCTATGATAATGGTATTGGCATTTGGAATGTCAATGCCGTTTTCGATAATGGTGGTAGCAATTAAAACCTGAAAGCCGCCTAAACTAAAGCGTTCAAAAATTTCTTCTAATTTGTCTGGAGGCATTTGGCCGTGTGCCGTTTCAATCATAATCTCAGGCAAAAGAGATTGAAGCATAAAAAGAGTTTCATCTAAACTTTCAACCCTGTTATGAAGATAAAAAACCTGTCCTCCTCTCTCCGATTCCCGTCTTATAACTTCGGCAACTTTTTCCGCATTGAACTCGGCGATAACCGTTTCAACAGGCTTTCTATTTTGAGGAGGAGTTGCAATTACACTCATGTCTCTTATTTTTAAAAGCGACATATGAAGAGTTCTAGGAATGGGAGTTGCAGAAAGGGAAAGGCAATCCACATTGTGCTTCATCTGTTTTAATCTTTCTTTATCCTTAACACCGAAACGCTGCTCTTCATCGACAATCATCAAACCTAAGTCTTTAAAGACAACATCCTTTTGAATTATACGGTGAGTTCCGACCAGAATATCCACATCCCCGTTTTTTAGTTTTTCAAGAATTTTTTTTGTTCACCCTTTGGAACGAATCGGGAAAGGCGGGCTGATTTTACTGGGAAGTTTTTAAATCTCTTGTCCAAGGTTTCAAAATGCTGCTCGGTCAAAATAGTTGTGGGGGACAAAAAGGCAACCTGCTTACCGCTCATGACAGCCTTAAAGGCGGCCCGCATTGCAACTTCTGTTTTACCGTAACCTACATCTCCGCAGATAAGTCTATCCATGGGAACGGGTTTTTCCATGTCCTCCTTTACCTCGGCGATACAGGTAAGCTGGTCATCGGTTTCTTCATAAGGAAAAGCCGCTTCAAAGGCGGTCTGCCATTCATCATCTTTTTGAAAAGCAAAGCCCGTACTTGCCTTCCTTTTAGAATAAAGATCGATGAGTTTTGAGGCTATATCTTCAACCGATTTTTTTACCTTGTTCTTTCTGTTCTCCCAAGACTTTGAGCCGAGGATATCGAGATGAGGAGCCTCTCCTTCGTTTCCTATATAACGCTGAACAAGGTCGGCCTGCTCAATCGGAATAAAAACTGTTTCATCATTTGCATATAAAAGATTTATATAATCTCTTTCCGTATCCAAAATTTTAACACGTTCAATACCGCGGAATTTACCTATGCCGTAATTTACATGAACAACATAGTCTCCCGGATTTAATTCGATAAAGGTATCGATAACCGAACTTTTTGCGGTCTTTACCGATTTTGGAATTCTTCGGCGGCGGCCGAAAATTTCATTTTCGTGGATTACCAAAATTTTTAGATCAGGAATACCGAAACCGCCTGAAAGGTTATACGGTAAAATTTTTATTCTGTCTTCGTGCAGAATCTCTTCGATACGAAGGGCTTGATTATCACTTTCGGCAAATACGAATATAGACCAATTATCATTTAAAAGATTATTTAATTCTTCGCGTAAATAGACTATGTTCCCAAAAAAACTGCGGGGCGGATCGGTTTTAAATGTGAGAGTTTTATTTTTATATTCTTGTTCGGCTAAGGTTCGAAAAAAGATAGACTTATTATATTTTTGCACATTGCTTTCAAATTGAAGCAAGATGCGTTGAGGTTCGGGATATTCTGAAATTAAAGCTCTTCGTTTTTCATTTTCGTCAAATTGAATTTTTGTTTTTTTATAAAGCCCCATATATTCTCTAAGTAAAATATCCGAAGAATTTTTTTGCCTGTCATAATCGGAATAAAATACGGGAATGTCATTTAATTCCGCATATTCCAAAACGGAAGAAGATTTTTGAAACGCAAGAGGATAAAAAATTTCTTCTCCCTCGAAGGTTTTATATTCTTTTAACGCATCAATAATTTTTAAAATGTTTTCTGAAAATTCCGAATAGGTTTTTAAATTTTTTTCCAAGCAGCCGATACGCTCATCATTCCAAATTACTTCCTTTACGGGATAGAGGTTAATTTTTTTATGTTCCTCCAAAGAGCCTTGGCTTGCTATATCAAAGCTCTTTATTTTTTCGACCTTATCAAAATCAAATTGAATTCGGTAAGCCGTTTTTTCCGATCCCGAATTGGAAGCTAGGCAGATATCCAATACTTCTCCACGAAGAGCAAACTCGCCCCTCACACTTACACGCGGAACCCTTATATATCCCCAAAGAGTTAAAAGCTCTGTAACGCTTAAAATATCAAGGCTTGAACCCGCAGCGATTTCTATATTGTTTTGTTTTAAATAATCGGCAGGAGGAATCGGAGTTAAAAAGGAACGCTGGCAGGTAATAAAAACCGGAGGTTTGTTTTTTGTATAAGATTCACTCCCTGCTTCCAACAAACGGATCAGCACTTCTGCCCGTTCGGAAAACACGGGGGCCGTCGGCGAAATAGGCCTATAGGCAAGAGAGCCCCACCAAGGCAAGACAAAATTTTCTATTCCGGAAAAATCCAAGTCGGCTCTTACGGCCTCCGCTTCCTTTTCTGTCGGAACTACCACGAGGACAGGTTTACGGGTCTTGTACAAATATTCCGTTAAAAAAAAGCCGAAAAGGCCTCCCGAAATTCCTGTAATGTTGTAGGGATAAGAATTTTGATCTATCTCATCGAAAGCATTTTTCATATCCTTCCATGAGCGGATAGAATTTTGTAAGGAATCTATTATAGGCAGGGGCATTTACATTTTTACCCGATTAAGGGCTTCGGCCGCTTCCTTAAAATTAGGACGGAGTCTTACCGCTGTTTGATAGGCAAGAGCAGCTCCGGCTTTTTCTCCGGCCGCTTCACGGACTATGCCTAATCTATACCACCAAAGAGAATTGGATGGTTCCAAGTGCACTGAAATGGAATAGGCAATATCGGCTTTATGATATTTTTTTGTGTTTCGGTAAATCTCTCCGACAAAAAAATGGGCAACGCTTATACGCTCGCCGTTGGGAGCCATCTCGATATACATCTCCATGTTCCTCAAAGAGTCTTTATAATTCCCAAGGAAAAACTGAGCCTCTCCCAAGGTTTCAATAATTCTGGCATCTTTTCCGATTTTTAGGGCATCATTACAAACTAACTCGGTGTCCTTGTATCGTCCCAATCTAAAAAGGCACCATGTATATACGGCATAAGAATCCATATTTTTGGAATTTACCTTTAATTCATTACGGCAAATTTCTATGGCGGATAGATAAGCTGTTCGGGCATCTTCCCTTCTTCCTATGGAATCAAGACTTCTGCCGTTTCTATATAGCTTCAATGCATCAGGCTTATCCTGCGCAAAAAGAATACCGGCCTGTGAAAAAAAGCGGCCGTCCCGTATAAAAAAAAGGCCTGCAGCAAAAATAAAAGTCAATAGAATAAATTTAAAACGTTTTCCGGTTATCATAGTTTTCTCCATCTATCATTTTACATAAATTTTTATTTTATTCAATCGGGGGAATCTTTAGATATCTAATACACAAACTTATCGTCTTCATCTTTTACTATAGTAACTCTTCCCCGTTCCGCTTCATTTTTAACTCGGGCTAAAAAGTGGTCAACGGCATTATTTAAATCCCTCTTAAGAACAGGCCCCATATACTGCTCTTCATCGAGAACTAAGGCTGCCCTGCTTTTAGACATATTCGCCAATATTACCTTTCTGAATTCTTCACTTTGTTTATGTATTAAAAGAGCCAATTCCTTATCGGTCATAGGAGAGATTAGATATTGAATATGCTTTGGATACATATTTATAACATCATCAAGGGTAACAAGTTTGCGTTTTATAGTTTCGGTCAGATTCTCATCTTCAAGATTAAGAGAATCCAAGATGCTTGAGCCGGTCTCATAATCGAGTTTGCGTAAGATATCGGCCAATACGGAAACACCGTCAACAGAGCTTGTGCGGTTTAAATTTACGTCGGCAAGTTTCTTTTTTAAGGCCTCACTTACCTGAGTAAGAACTTCAGCATCTATTTTTTTAAGTTTTGCAAGGCGTAAGACAATGTCTTTTTTTTCGTCTTCATCTTCGATAGAACTTATATAGGCCGCAGCCTGCTTAGGCTCCAACTGGGAAAGAACTATAGCCTTTGTAGCAGGAAGCTCACCTTGTAAAATTCGCGTCAAACGGTCATTATCCATTCCTTCAAGATATTCAAAAGGTTTAGGCATTTTAGGAGGAACAGCAGTTTCAAGAATCTGTTCGGCCTTGGCCTCACCGAAGGCTTCAGTTAAAATGGTTTTAGCCGTATCGACACCGCCTAAAAGATTTTTGTTTTTATTATAGATATCGTTAAATTCGTTTAGAATATCATAGGCTTCTTTTTTATCTATTGATTGAACCGTAACAAGCTCTGCTACAACCTTGTCTATTTGCTCTTTGGTAAGCTGGCGTAAAATATCGGCAGCCTGCTCCGCTCCTATTATAAAAAGGAATTTAGCAACTTTCTTATAGGGACTTTCTTTTCCGGCGCTTTCGGCAACGGGGACTTTTATAAGCCCCTTCTTTAGCATTTGACTTTCAATATCGCTCATAAAAACCTCGAAGATTATTATAGCACGGATTAGCCTAAAAGAACAAGTATAAGATGAAATTATCAATATTTTCATTAAAACTCAATAGTCAATTTTGTTAAGTTAGCCCCTCTAGTATCGCAAATTCAAAATTTTATCTCGCCGTATTTAATTTTTGTTTTTTCTATCATTAAGCAGACTTATGGATCAATTGAAACCCATGCTATCTTATATTTTTTTATATAGTTTTTTTCAGATAGGTTCATTTTTTTATCTGTAATAATATAATGAAAATCTTTTAAATCACAAATTTTGTATAATTTTGATTTTTCAAATTTACTGCTATCCGTCAATAAAAATCTTTGTTGTGATTTTTCGATGTATGTTTTTTTTAACTCAACTTTTGCTATATTTGGAGTCCGAATCTCAAATTTATTACTAATAGATTGAGTTCCTACAAAACAGGCATCTATTTCAAAATCTTTAAGCATGGAAACAGCCATAGACCCACAGGTCAAAATATTTTCATTTTCAATAATACCGCCTAGCATTACAATCTGAAAGAATTGTTTTTCTGCTAAAACACAAGCTATCTTTAAATCATTAGTTATAATAACTAAATCTTTAATTGAACTTTCAACTAAAAATTTAGCAAGTTCATAATTTGTAGTGCCTGCATCAAGAAGGATTGTCATTCCATTTTTAATAAATAACAAAGCCTCTGCCGCAATCTTTTTCTTTACCGGCAAATTTTCCTTTTTTCTTGTCGAATATAATTTATCATGTGACAAAGATTCTTTTGAAAGTGCCCCGCCGTAACTTTTTAAGAGTAATCCCTTTTCTTCAAGAATACTCAAATCTCTTCTAATAGTCATAGGCGTTACTTTAAATTTTTCTGAAAGGTCCTTTACATTTAATTTTCCATATCTGTTTAAATCTTTTAAAATTAATTCTAATCTTTCTTCGACATACATAAATAATTCCTGTTTACCATTTTTATAATTATAGCATATTTTTTCTTGTTATAGAATATAATTATGTACAATAAACAACACTTAAATGCAATAACCTAGTCAAAATATTAAAAATTTGCCTTAAAATATGAAAATATTAAGTATTTAAAAAAGTCTTATGTTTAAAAAGTCGATGCTAATCTAAGAACTCCAAACTCCTTATGCTTCAAAGCTTCAGCTTTCGTTATTTTTCCATTGCACACATGTAAAATTTCTTCAAATAATCTTTCTCCGGCATCATGGATAGATTCTTTACCAAGAATAATATCGGAAACATCAAAATCTATATTATCCTGCATCGCTTCAAATGTATTCTTATTACCGGTAAGCTTAATTACCGGAGCAATAGGATTTCCTGTCGGACTGCCTCGGCCTGTAGTAAAAATAATAACTTGAGCACCTCCAGCTACCATACCTGTAATCGATTCAATATCCTGTCCAGGTGTATCCATTATAAATAAGCCATGAGAGTCAGGAATATCGGCATAATCCAACACGCCTTGAAATTCTTTCGTCCCTGATTTATGAATACAGCCTAAAGATTTTTCCTCTATAGTAGTAAGCCCTCCAACAATATTTCCGGGTGTAGGCTGACTGCCTCGAATATCAACCCCAAGACTCATTGCCTTTTTTTCACAGTTACGTACCAATTCCAAAATTCTCTTCGATATTTCTTCCGTTTTTCCTCTTTTGGCAACAACGTGTTCTGCCCCAATAAATTCAGTCGTTTCAGATAATATACTTGTTCCGCCCAGTTCAACCATTTTATCGGAGCAAATGCCGCAAGTGGGATTAGATGCCAGCCCCGATGTCGTGTCGGAACCGCCGCATTCCATACCTAAAATAATTTCAGAAATATCACAGCATTCCTTTTGCATAGAGGAAATTTCTTGAACAAATTTTCTGGCAATCGATACACCCTTTGCATAAGCATTCAGCGTTCCTTTTTCTCCCTGAATTGTCAACATTTCTACAGGTTTTCCGGATTCCTTAATACTCTCATAAATGTCTAAAGGTTCAAGGCCTTCACAACCTAAGCCTACTACCAATACGGCTCCGACATTTGGATGTAAGCATGTATTTACAATTGTTCTTCTTGTCAAAGTGAAGTCAACACCTAATTGGCAGCATCCATATGTATTATTGATGAATGTGGTTCCTTCAACAGCTCTTGAAATATCTTCAGCAACTTTATTTGAACATACACTTGTTGCCAAAACCAGTACGTGATTTCTGATACCGACCTTACCGTCTTTTCTTCTGTAACCCATGAATTTCATTTTAAGTCTCCTCTTCCTCTTTTACTTTCTAAATTGTGAATATGAACATGTTGACCAATTAAAATATCTTTAGTAGCCCTGCCTATACTTTCTCCATATTTAATTACATCGCTTTTACATGCAATATCTCTTACAGCAGCTTTGTGACCGAAAGGAATATCATCCTTTAAAGTAAATTCCTTTAAAAGTTTCTTACCCGATAAATATCTTACCGTATCTCCTTTTTTCAGATCGGTTATAGCCGTAACAACATCATCGCTATCAGTAATAATAATTGCATTTATAATTTCGTTTTCTTCCATACTGTTTACTCCTTTTTATTATATAAATTTTTTTCCTACACTCAAGGCATAGAATAAATCTTCTTCATTTGCGATTCCTTTCCCTGCAATATCAAATGCAGTTCCGTGGTCAACGGATGTTCTAACAATCGGCAGACCTAAGGTAATATTCACTCCATTACCAAAAGCCAATAGTTTTAATGGAATATGCCCCTGATCATGGTACATTGCAACTACAATATCATAATCACCTTTATATGCTTTTAAAAATACAACATCAGGTGAAATAGGTCCGTCTACATTCCAGCCTTTTTTTTTCGCTTCATTTATTGCAGGAAGAATTTGTTCTATTTCTTCACTCCCGAAAAGGCCGGATTCACCGCTATGAGGATTTAATCCTGCCACAGCAATTCTTGGATTTTTAACTCCCATCTTTTGTAAACCATTTTGAGCCAACTCGATTGTATCAAAAACTCTTTCTTTTGTAGCCCTCTCGCAAGCATTTTTTAATGAGCAATGAGTTGATACATGAATTACGGATAATTTTTCACTCCAGAGCATCATTGCATATTTTTTAGTATTTGTCAATTTTGCAAATATTTCCGTATGTCCCTCATAAGCATAGCCTCCTTTGTTTAAAGCTTCTTTATTTAGCGGAGCAGTTACCACAGCTTTTATTTTACCCTCCAATGCATCGTGAATAGCTTTCTCTACATACAAGTAAGCACATCTTCCGCATATGCCCGACACATTTCCTATGGATATGCTGCTGGTATCTAAATCGACTACATTTATAATATTGATTTTTCCTTTTTGAAATTCATTCGGGTTTGTTATCAAAGAAAAATCAGAGGTAAGATGTAATATATTTTTATAATACTCGAGTATAGATATACTTCCATACAGAATGACCGAATTCTTGTAGTCTGCATACTTATCCAACATTTTCAAAGATATCTCAGGTCCTATCCCGGCCGGATCACCTATGGTAATTCCTAAATAATTCAAATTATCACCTCCTTCATTTTCAAAATACACTTATCAATAGTATCTTCTTCGCCAAAGGAACCTGCTTTTGTCATTATAACAAGCCCCTTGTATAACCCATCCAATAATCGTGAAGCAATAACACCAGGTGTAACTTCATGTAAAATTTCAACACCTTGTGTATTTAAATTATGCATAATAGATATAGCCGTATCACCTCCCGTTAAAAAAAGACCTCCTATTTCTACATCGGCAAGTATTTTTTTTGTAATTTCGCCTAATATGTTTCTAACAATACCTGCCGTCTCTTGTTTAGTAATGCCTTTTTTACTTGCATAATTGACAACTTCGTTAAAAGATGTTTCGGAAAAACAAGAGGTAATAATCAAATCTTGATTTTTCTTTAAAACTGAAACGGCATTTTCAAATACGGAATCATAAATACCTGATTCCATAATCTTAGGAATATCAAGTTCCAATATATACCGCCCCTGTTTTTTTGCATAATTTAACTGTTCAATGCTTTTTTGACTGGTACTGCCGACAATTACCAGCGAAGGCTTTTGCGGATATAAAACATTAAAAATTCCTTCAGCCAAACCTGCCGAGCCTATCCATAATGTTTTTTTAGTATTTGATAATCCGATTTTTGCTATTTGCTCCATATCTTCAACAGTGCTTGCATCAAATGTATAATATAAACAATCAGCATTTATGATCGTATCTTTTGAATACAATTCCGTCAAACTTATATGCCGCACAGGACTCCCTGAAATTTCTTTTAATATATCAGTTATGTTATCGGATACTATGGGATTTATAGGATCTCTTACAAACTCGGTTTCCATAAGCCGTGTATTATGTATTTTCTGAATTCCGTTTTGAGTAGTCCGACCAAGTTTTGGAAGAGCCGGAGCAAACAAAACTACCTCAGGTTTATATACTTCTACTATGGCTAAAACCTCATCTACAATATTACCCCGCAAAGCTGAATCTACTTTCTTATAAATTATATCAAATTCATGTTTAGAAACTAATTCTAACATATTAGATTTGAGCTTTTTATAAGCATCTTGTTTTGGTATAGCTCTAGTTTCAGTATCAAACACCAGATACTTGTCGCCGGCATCAACGGAAGATGAAGAAAAAACAACCTTGGTTGCGAATCCTCTTTTTTTCAACTGCACGCCTGTATCGTTTGCTCCGGTAAAATCATCAGCAATGATTAAATATTTGCTATTCTTGTTTTTCATAATGCCTTTTTTTCACGTTTTGCCAATACGGAAACCAGCAATGGACATAAAATAGCCGTTACGATAATAGCAGCAGCGATTTGTGCAGTAGAAACTTCAACATACGGCAATAAATTAGAATCCGCTAAGGCCAAGACGGCGGGGGTTCCGACAGCGTTTCCGGCAGTAGTTCCTATTGCAGCTGAAACGGCCGTTCTTTTTCCTTTATTGTAAAGTGCAGAAATAAAGTAGCCGCCTAAACCTGTCAGTAATGTACAAACTACACCAAGAACAATTCCCGGAAGTCCTGCCCCTATAATAGACTTAAGATCCAAACCAGCCCCTAAAGGAAATGCAAAAAACGGTATCAAAACAACTGTTCCTTGAGCCAAAAATTTTCTCATATCTTCGTCCAAATTTCCTAATATAAACCCTATAACAATAGGAACCAAAACAGACACAAAAGCAATAAAAGGAATATTGGCTATCCCGGTTATTCCGAAAGCGAGCATAGTAAAGAAGGGGCCGTCATTTAATGATAAAACACTTACAGCACCTACATCGGATGAATCTCCATACTCACCGGCAAGAGCTGCATACAGTCCTCCATTTGAATTTGTAAGAGCAGCAACGATTGCAAGCGGAGTTATACCCAAAATTCCTGCCATACCGAAAATCTTATTAATCAACCAGCCAAGAAGAGCTCCCAAGAAAAATTTGATTGCTGTCAAAGCGATCCCTTTTATAAGAGGCCGGCCAACTTGCTTTACATTGATTTGAGCGCCGTTACATAAAACAAAGAGAGCTATTAAAGCAATAGCACCTTGTTTAAACAGCGCAGTGGTAAAGCCCCCTATTTGAAGTGCACCGGGAACAAAAGTATTCATAATAGCCCCTATAAGCAAAGGAACAACCATTAAACCGCCTGGAATTTTTTTAATTGACGACAAAATTTTCACAATAACCTCCAAAATTTCACAAAAAAAACATTTGTGTTTTTATGTTCTTTTATGTGTTTTTATGTGCTTTAATTTATGCTAACACAGCTTTTCAGATCTGTCAAGTAAAATTTTAAAAAAAAATTTAAAATTTATTTTTCTATGCTCTTTATATAAAATGATTTTCGTTGAATGGGACTTGAACCGAAAATTCTGACGGCTTCTATATGTTTTTTTGTACCATATCCCTTGTGTTTTTCGTACCCGTATTCCGGGTAAAGCCAAGAATAGCGCATCATCATTTTGTCCCTTGCAGTCTTTGCTAAAATAGAAGCAGCCATAACCTCATACACGGAGTCATCAGCCTTTACCAGAGCCTTAATCGAAGAACAATTTTTAATACCGGGAATGGAATTACCGTCAACAATAATATCCGGTTCTATAAATTTATAATTATTTAGTTTACAGAATTCTTGAAGTTTTAAATAAAGGCCTTCATAAGCTCTTTCCATTGCCAAAAAAGTTGCCTGCAAGATATTTATCTCATCTATTTCTTGATTTGATGCCCAGCCTATAGACCAAAGAACATTTGGGTCGGCATATATGGTTTTACGCACGGCTTCTCTTTTTTTTTCTGTCAGTTTTTTTGAATCTTTTAAAATTGAAACATCAAAGTCTTTTGGGAGGATAACGGCGGCTGCCGTAACGGGGCCTGCAAGAGGGCCTCTTCCCGCCTCGTCTATACCGCATAACATTACGGCTCTCTCTCAATTGATTTTGAAAATCCTCTGACAATGGGTTTATATTTAATATCCATTCTTGAATTCTTATTATACCAAACAGCGGTATCCTTATTTGCAGTCTCTTCAGGCAAACGGATAAGATTAAGCTTTCCTAAAGATATTTCGGAATTCCAAGCCTCTAAAAATCTTGCAGTAAAATTCGGACTAAGAGAGGCGTTTAGATTATCAAGCTCAATAGTCGAATTTGAAGCGGAAATCGCTGCAACCGAAAAGCCTTTTCCTGTAAAATCCGTATTTTGAAAAACAGCTGAAGAATTATTTAGGTTAAATATAAGGCAGTGCTTTGTCTGTTCCGAAATTATCTTGGTATCCGATATATCCAAATGAGAATAAAAAGAACTTAGAACAGTCCCGCCTTCAAAGGCTTGAAGGCTTACGTTATTAAGTTTTATACTTGCCTTATCGGCATAAATTATAGGGACATCACGCTGTTCTTCCGTTCTTTCCCTTCTAAAAAGATTACAGTTTTCAATTTCAAAATTTGCACCTATTACAACAAAACCTGAATTTTTTGAAAAATGAATTGAAGTCTTTTGACCTACGGACTCAATTTTAATATTTCTTGTTATAAGAACCGCATCATTTAAAATACAATCACCTCTTACATATATTTTCCATTTTTCGGAACTTATCTTGTTTTTTTGTAAAATAGATGCTTTATTTATATAATCTACAGCCTCATAAATAGAGGAAAACGGTTTTGAAAGATTTCCGTCAGAATTTTTACCTTTATAATTAGTATCTACATATACGGCATTTTTATCTATTACAAATTCCTTTATAATGTTTGCACTCTTATTACCTGCCTCATCCTTACTATAAATATTTACGGAATAAGCTGTTTTTTCACCTACAGAACCGGTTAAAACAATCTCGTCCTCCGAGGATGAGGTAAAAATGGGAGGCTCAATTTCAACTACTGTTTTTGCACCGGATGCGGATTTAATTTTTATTTTTACATCCGAATTTGTCGGAGATAATAAAGGAGTAAAGGAAACTTCAGGTTTTTCGGGAGGCAGCTTGTCTATAGTAAAGGCAGTTTTAAACTCTCCATGAAAGAGACCATCATAGAAAGCTCTTATTTTAACGTCAAAAAAACGTTCTTCTTTTATTCCAACATCGAAGGTATGGGAAGCTTCTTTTTCGAATCGAGAAGAATCTTCATCGGGATAAAGATAAGTATTGCCGTCTCCGACTTCAAAAAAATAAGTATAACGCTCATCATCAAATTTAAGCTCAATATTTCTATTTACAGGTAACTTTGGAACTGAGTATAATATAGGTTTTTTAGGCAAAAATATTTTATTTACATTTTCTTCATTTTCTTTTGCCCAGTATATCATAGTATCTTGAGTTCTATCAATAAAAATAGGACCGTCATAAATGTTTAAAAGCTGAGACACATCGGGGAGTGAGTCTTCGTTTATTTCTTTTATTAAATAATAAACAGGATCATCGGAAGCAAATTCCAAAAAATACCAATTTAAAATATTGTACTCAAGGTCTTGCTCAGGTTCTTCATTTAAGGCTGCCTTTACGGAGGCGTTTACGGCCGCCTTAGATATTTTAGGAGACGGAAGGCCGTCAGGGGATACTTCATATTTTATTACCTTTTCGGTAATAGTTCCCGATTCCGTTACTGCTTTTATTCTAAGCTCTATTTTTCCTTCTTTTTCAATGATTATAGGCCCCGTATACATAAGGCCGAATTCCAAAGGATCAGTTCCGTCAATAGAATATATAATTTGTGTCCTAGGCGGGGATTGAATTATAAGTTGTTGAATCTCATTCCAAGTTCCAGCCTGAGGGCTTAAAACATTTAAAAGTTTTTTTTCTTCTAAGGGCTCAGCAATCAAATGAACCGGTCTCGTCATTTTGCCTGATGCTCTTTGCGCCCAAACACATAGCTCCGTACCGAAAGGAAAAAACGGACTTTCTCCTTTTTTTAATTTAAAATTTGAATATAAATTAGTAACCGGATTAAAAGCTCTACAAAAAACGGAAAGAGATTCTTCCTCATTATCAGGATATTTTATGTCAAGGCTTACACCGTCTTTTTTATAATATTGTTTTATTTCAAGTTCATCCGATTCATAGCAATTTAAATCTAAAACAAAAAAACTAAATGCCGCTATAACAAAGCCTAATTTTAAGATGAAATGAATCTTAACTTTTTTCAATTGATTATTCCTTTAAATACATCTCTTAAAGCAGGATTTTTTGAATAATAATTTTCTTCCAGTTCTTCATTCGAAAGACCGACTAATTCATGGCTCATATAATGAATCCATAAATTATCTTTTTCGGTGTAGATGTCATGTTTTCGGCACCAATAATCGGGATGATGCTCATACTGTTCCTTTTTATTATGAAAGTATTTATAATCATGGACTGCAATTTTTATATTTTTTCTTTTTAATCCCTGTTTAACCAAATCCGTTACAAGATAATTTACCGTTGCTCCGGAATCAAAAATATCGTCTACCAATAAAACAGAAGCATCGGGTTTTAACTTACTTGGAGGAAATGTCCAACCGTCAAGTATAACATCCGTATTATCATGCACACCTGAATATGAGTGAGCAACAACCGTGGAATATAAAATTTTTTTTTCATCTTTATAGGCAATTTTAAAAAATTCGCTTATTACATTAGCTAAATAAGCTCCGCCCCTCATAGAGGCATAGATAATGTCGGGAATATATTTTTCATCATACATTTTTCTTGCAAGGATGAGACCGTTATCTCTTACAGTGTTATAGGTTAAAAACTCTTTCATAAGATTCTCGTTATATTTTAAAATTGTATCATATTACTGCATATTTTTCAATATAGTTTTTAGTTATTTTTTTAAAAGAGAATCTATGTACTCTACAGTCTGATGTGCTGTAGTTTCCCAATTATATTGTTTTACCCAGTTAAGGCCTTTTTCTATCATTTCTTTTCGCTTTACTGCATTTTTATCACAATCGATTAAAGAAGAAATAGCTTTTGCAATTTCTTCCGGTTTTTTTGAGTCAAAAAATAATGCCGAATCTCCTGCAATTTCGGGAAGAGCTCCCGCTTTTGCACAAGCAACCGGAACACCGCAGGCCATGGCCTCAATAATGGGTAGACCGACTCCTTCGATCATAGAAGGAAACACGCAAAGGTCTGCTGAGGAATAAAGCTGGGGAAGACTTTCATGGGGAAAATAACCTGTAAGTAAAATATCCGAAGAAAACCCCGATTGTAATACAGCATTATGAACAGACTCGGAATTATTTCCGTCAGAACCTGCAATTACCAGGCGATGAGAAGAACCTGTTTCTTTTTTAAATAAGGCAAAGGCCTTTATTAACTCTACATGACACTTTTGTTCATGAGTCATGCGGGAGGCATAAATTATATAAGGCCTTTGAATTGCAAAGGGTTGTATTAAGACCCTGTCTTCATAATTTGTAATAGGCTTAAAGAGGGAGCTATCAATACCGTTGTATATTACTTTTATGCATGAATCAGGAACACCGAATTTTGCCAAATCTTTTTTAATATATTCCGTAGGACTTATTATCCCTAAAGCATTTTTTAGGGTTCTTTTTAATCCCATTTTTGCAATAGCTCCTAAGTCTGCAGATAAAAGGCCTTGAATAACCAAAATAGACGGAACCGTAAACGCAGGCGGTAAAAGTTCTACCCCAGAAGGATAAATTACGGCCTCATACCTTTGTTTTTTTATAAAGGAGTTTAAGTTTTTAAAATGCCAAAATTTTTCCGAAAGTCTTGTATCGGAAATATCTATTCCTGTAAAAGAAACATAATCTATATCGGATGTATATGTATACTTATCAAGTTCGGGACCAAAAAGCTCGAATTCGTAATCATTTTTAGGCAAATTTTTTACAATGGACAGTATATAAGAGCCTATACCTGAGCGGCCGTGATCACATCCGAACGCATCAACTCCAATTTTCAAAATAAATTCCTCCGAACATGAACAATTATATCATAAATGATAATTTTATTCTACAAGTACATAAATTTTTAAGTTTTATTGTCCCGCCGCTTTTTTTAGCAATAATGTATCGCCGGCCTTATTATGCTCACTTATAGTTTTTGTAAAAATATGCTTTCCGGTATCAGGGTCTATCAGTCTAAAATAAAAATAATCCGTACTTTCAGGATTACACGCCGCGTTTAAAGCAGTAAGGCCGGGATTGGAAATAGGCCCCGGCGGAAGACCCGCATGTATGTAGGTATTATAAGGACTTTCAATTTCCAAATCTTCATAAAAAAGACGTTTAGGATGTTTTTTGTTTTTAATTTCGGTAATTATGTATTCAACGGTTGCACATGATTGAAGTCCCATGTTTATTTTAAGTCTATTGGTAAAAACACTTGAAATTATGGGAGCTTCTTCAGGAAGCTGATATTCTCTTTCAATGATGCTGGCTAAAATTACTTTTTTATAAATTTCTGAAAAATCTTTAGGAAAATTCGGAATAGATGAAGTTTTTTCAAAAAAAGTTTTTATAATCATTTTTATCATCATCTCAGGAGTGTCTTCCTCTCCGAAAAAATAGGTATCGGGATATAAAAAACCTTCGGCCGTTTTTGCGTTAATTCCGTTTTTTTCTAAAAATTCCGGATCAGTAGTTATTGCAATAAAGTCTTCAGCTTTTATAAGACCGGTATTTTCGAAAAGCTGAGCTGTTTTTTTTAGAGTTAAGCCCTCAGGAATGGTAAGTTTTTTAAGGGCTTGAGAACCTTCGGTAAGTTTATGCAAAATATCCCGTGTCGTCATTTCGGGCTTTATTTGATATGTGCCGGCTTTTATATTAAGTTTTTTAAGCCTAAGATAAGCATAAGCATAAAGCTCCGAACGTATAAGATTTTTAGCTTTTAAATCGCTTATAACCGTTTTTGCGGCAGCACCGCGGTTTACCTTAAATGTAACAACGGATTCTAAAAATTCTAAAGGGGGATTATTCAGTCCTAAAACCAAAAATACAGTACCGGCAAAAATTAGACAGGCGGAAATACATAAAATTATAATGATAATCTTTGATTTATTTTTCATAAAATTCCTTTTTTATTATAAATCGGTTTATAATAAAACGGTTTTATTATAAACCGGTTCTTTCAAAGAAAGCCTCTGCTTCTCCTATAGTCATTTTCCTGTAAACATAAGATTCGGCAAATTCCGAAAGCCTCTCCAATACCTTAGGGATAGAATCGGCATTTTTTCTAAAATAAAGAGCCAAGTATTTTAATTCATCATCTGAAAAAATATATGACGGTAATTCGGTTTCAATCATATTAAAAACGATGCTCCTTCTTGAGCTATAAAAATTTCGATATCGGGCGCACTGGAACAATCTCTGTACCAGTCAGCGGTCTGCTTTAGAGAAAAGACTTTTTTATCCTTATATGTAGGTTCATGATGAAAAAGAGCTATACTTTTTATATTCCAGCCGGCCGCAAAATCGATTGCAACGGAAAAAGTAGAGTGTCCCCAACCTTCTTTTAGAATTGAATCGGTAAGGGTGTACTGAGCATCTATTATCAACATCTCTGCATCGGTATAA
Organism: Treponema putidum; assembly: GCF_000755145.1. Classification (GTDB taxonomy): domain Bacteria; phylum Spirochaetota; class Spirochaetia; order Treponematales; family Treponemataceae; genus Treponema_B; species Treponema_B putidum. The sequence goes on along the minus strand of NZ_CP009228.1, from coordinate 2,291,844 downwards.
AATTCGGCATTTTGTTCATTACGTTCAAAATCCCGCGGACGAAGTTCAGTATCTGTAGAATAAATTATTTTTTTCCCGTTTTCGATTATAGAATAGGCGGTACAACCTCCCGGATGACGTACTCTGTGCCAGCCTATCTTAGTATCTCCAATTTCAACATATTTTTGATCAGGCTCAATATATTTAAACTCAAAGGAAGCACCGAAGCCGTCCTCCCCAAGCATCGAAATAGGAAAATACGGGTATTTCATTTGATCTTCTAAAAATTCTTTTGCTTTTTTTCGGGTACTGTATACTATAATTTTATTTTGAGGATCGAAGGCCGGATTAAAAAAAGGAAGACCTTGAATATGATCCCAATGAAAGTGAGAAAAAAATAAATGATAGGTTCTGTTTTTTCCGTAGTCAGGCCTCTTCATTAAATCAATTCCCAACTCCCTTATTCCCGTTCCTGCATCAAAAATCAAATGTTCACCGTCTTTGGTTTCAACCTCGACACAGGATGTATTGGAACCTATTGTACCGAAGAGCCATTTTGGAAGAGAGGCTAAAAAACGCTCCCTTGAATCCTGACTTTCGATGTCTTTTAGAGTTATCCTTTGAACTACAGCTGCAATTTTACTTTGAACTTGAGACGGTGTAAGAGGAGCCGGAAGAGACCCCCTAACACCCCAAAATTTTACAAGCATAAATACTCCAAAAATTCTTCCTTAAAATTTTACTCTACTCTTCGTTTAATACAAGGTTCAGCTTTTCTCCTTGTAAGAATCTTTTCAATTTTTTCGGCAGAATAAAATTCACCCTTTCCCATACCGGGACAGTATCGGGCATTTATATCCCACATATCCTTTGAACTTAAAATCGAATTCCAAAACGGAAAATCCGAACATTGTCTAGGTCTGGCAGTATAAGCCTTACATCCCTGATCCCAAAGTATACAGTCATAATTGGATTTTTCTTTTAAGGATAGGTACTCAAAACCGTCATCCTTGGGAACCCAGCGGCAATATACTTTTATAAATTCATCTTTCGGCATATAATTCCACTCTAATAATCTCGAAAGGTCATTTTCGGACAAAAACACAAATCCCGGATCAAATCGGCAACAGGCCGAACATCTTGTACATGAAAATTTTAAACCGTCTTTCCAGAATTTATTATCCATATCCAATAGTATAAAACAAAAAAGGGATTGTTTCAAGCTCTTTTTTATCAAAAGATTTAAAACAATCCCTAAAATGGGGAGTCAAGGATTCGGACCTTGGAAGGCATAGCCAACAGATTTACAGTCTGCCCCCTTTGACCGCTCGGGAAACTCCCCATAAAAAGCCAACTTAGGGATTCGAACCCTAGACCCCGAGATTACAAATCACGTGCTCTGGACCAGCTGAGCTAAGTTGGCATAGACAACGAAGAAGACTTTACTCTATATACCGAATTTTGTCAATAGGTTTTAACTGGTTTTAATGGATTTTAAAGGAAATTTTTAAGATAATTTTGAGTACGGTTATCAAAAACTAAGGTTTTTAAAGCTTTTCTGATTTAATTTTTTATAAATTTGATTTCCCCATCGGAACCGGCATATAAAAGGTATTCCGTATCCGGCCTAAAATTACGTAAACTTACGGTTTTTATATTTACATATGAAAAAACTTTTAAAAGATAGGGCGAAAACATAGTATACTTATATAGCGTTTTTATAAGAGACTTCTCTTCATCCGAAAAAAAAGAATAATCGTAAATTGCAGGATACCCCTTTCGGTTATAGTAATCGAAAAGTTTTACGCCGGTACCGTACTTTGATTCATTAGAAAAAAGCCGATACGGAAATACTACTGAACCTGATTTAAAAGTAAAAACTACACATTCAAGATTAAGCTCCCATCCGTGCCAAGCTCTTTCATAGCTGTTTATAAGATATCCTCTCGGAGTAAAAAAAGAAATAACGGCACTGACTGTCTCGGTATTTTGTCCGAATGTTTTTATTACCGTTCCCGTATTATGAATATCTAAATTTGATTTGGAAAGCTTTTGCTTGATATAGCCTAGTTTATAATTATAAAAACTTACCGACCCAAAAATTATAAAAAACAGGGATGAGACGGATAAAAAAATAATTAAAAATCTTTTTTTTCTCTTTAACAAGGCTATTCCTTCCCAATAAGTTTTAAAAAAGCCTCTTCGGTTATGATAGCGGTTCCTAATTCTTGGGCTTTTTTGTTTTTAGATGAACCGGAATCAGGCGTATTGGTTACAAGATAACTTAAGCCCTTTATAACAGAGGATTTTACCGTTCCGCCCTTTTCCTTCACCAAGGCTTCAGCCTGAGACCTTTTCATCGTGTTAAGTTCTCCTGTAAAGCAAAAACTCATACCCTTTAAAACGGCACCTTCTTCTGAGGTAAGCGGAAGTTTAATTTTTATAAACCCCTTATCTATCAATCCTGTCATTTCATCTTTTAAGACTGAAAGATTGGTTACCAAAGTATGGGAGAGGACTTGACCGAACTGGTAGACATTTGCAAAGTCGGCTTCCGAGGCTGCAAGGATTTTATCCAAATCATCAAAACCCGCTTCTTCAAGCTTTTCGACCATTGTTTCACCGATTCCCTCAATATCGAAGCCGGCAATAAATTCAGTTAAACTTATTTCTTTTTTGGAATGGAGAGCCTTATAGACCTTTTCTGCAGAGAGCTTTCCCATACGGTCTAAGCCTGCTAATTCTTCGACAGTGAGGGTATATAAATCGGTGATTGAATTAACCCGTCCCATCTCAAAAAGCCTTTTTATGAGGGTAATACCGAAATCCCTTATGTCAAGAACGCTTATCCATTTTTCGATTCGGTGATGAATAAGTTTAGGACAGCTCATATTAGGACAATAAAGCCTTGATCCCTCATTAGTAAGAGGGGTTCCGCAGACGGAACAGACTGCAGGATATTCTATTTCTTTAACATCCTGAGGATTTTCTACAAGGGCTTCTATCTTAGGAATTATCTCTCCCCTCTTGGTTACCACTACCCTGCTTCCTATTTTCAAGTTTAAAGCCTTGATTATGTTCGGGTTTGCAAGGCTCGCTCTTTTTACCGTAGTACCGGCAATGCGTACAGGCTCGATAAGGGCTATGGGCGTATAGGTAGCCCCCGATTCGCTCCATTCGATTTCTTTTAGAACGGTAATAGCTTCTTCCAAGCTGAATTTAAAGGCTATTTGTTTTTCGGGGCGGGCTCTTTTCATGTCATCAGGATCGATTGTATCGTTTTTGATTACGAGGCCGTCTATGTCATAGTCCAATGAAGGGCGGATATCCATAACATGAGCCCTATATTCTATTACCTCATCAATGCTTTTACAGTATTTTACTTCAACACAATTAAAACCCGCTTCTTTAAGCCAGATGAGTTTTTCGGACTCGGTTTTAAAGGGAGCTTCTCCTGTAAAGGGACTTCCTATACTTCCTTGAACGGCATCATAGGCAAAGAGGTTTAGGTGCTCGCACAATTCTCCGTTCTTTTTTTTCATAAGCCCGTTTGCGGCATTTCGGCAATTGGCCTTATCCTTAAAGTACTTTTGATGAACGGAACGGAGCATTATAACCTCGCACCTTATTCCGCCCGAAAATGCTTTCGCTCCATCGGCGGCATGTCCCATATTTACAGTAATGTCTTTTATCAGCCCTTTCATTTTGAGCACATTCTCGGTTATATCATCCCCGATTTTTCCGTCGCCTCTGGTAACGGCACGCACGAACTGCCCTTCTTCGTATTGAAGTTCAAGGCTTGCTCCGTCCATTTTATATTGCACGATATATTCTTTAAAGGGCATCTTTAAGGCCCAAGCTTCAAAGGAAGGCGGATCGGCAGCCTTTTCCTGACTTCCCATAGGAATAATGTGCTCAGATTTTGCAAAGCCCTCGGTCGATTCCAGCGGAACCGTAAAAAAAGTTTATTTTGAGGGTCTAAGGATTTTAATTCATCCCAAAGAGCATCGAATTCCGCATCCGAAATTTCAGGCTGGGCATTATAATAAAGGTCTTGATGTTTTTTATGGTCTTTTCAAGGTCTAAAATTTTTTTTCTTTTTCTGGTAACATAACTGTTTTCAGCATAGCATAAATTTAAGAATTATAAAAGATGTAGATACCGATATTTTAAACTCCCCAAGAATGTAAAAATTTTTGATATGTAAAAATAAAGTATAATTTAATATAGATTGCCAATTTTCCATTTTTGTGATATATTGTGAAAAGATGATGGAATTAAAAAATAGGCTTGAACATATAGAAAAAACTCTCGATTGTTTTTTGCCTGAAAAAATAACTTCTTCGTGGATTTCTCAAAGTTTCGGCGAATTAGCTTACGGCTTGCCGGACGGCTTTTTTTTGAATATCATCAATCCTGTAAGGGATTTGGTAAAACGCGGAGGAAAAAGGTGGAGGCCCCTTCTATGCGTTCTTTCATGCGAACTTGCAGAAGGCGATCCCGAAAGAGCCTACCCCCTTACCCCCCTCATCGAATTTTGTCATACGGCAAGCCTCGTCCATGACGATATAGAGGATAAATCCGATACCCGCAGAGGGGCTCCCGCGGCTCACATAAAATACGGGCTTGATACGGCTTTAAATTCCGCCTCATGGCTTTATTTTGAAGCCCTTAATCCCCTGATAAATTATGAAGTTTCAGAATCCGTAAGGGCCGAAATATACTCGCTTTACTCGCAAAATTTAAGAAGGCTCCATTTAGGGCAGTCTATGGACATAGGCTGGCATTCAAATCCCGATATAATTCCGTCAGTCGACGAATACATAACTATGATAAGCCTAAAAACGGGCTCTCTTGCAAAGTTGGCAGGAGAATTAGGCTTTATAGCTGCCGGTAAACCTATAAATGAGGTTATAGAATACGGAAAACTTATGACCGATATGGGTATAGGTTTTCAGATCTTAGATGATGTAAAAAATATTACCGAAGGCAACACCGGTAAAAGGCGGGGCGATGACATAGTTGAAGGCAAAAAAAGCCTTCCTCTAATTTTTTATACGGAAGAAAATCCTAAAGGTGCCGAAAAAATAAAGCTTTTATTTAAACAGGCTGCAAAGGAAGGCATAGAATCTCCAGCAGTCGAAGCCTCGATTTCGGCTATTTGTTCTTCAAAGGCTGTAAAAAGGGCAGAAGATTACGGCAAAAAGATTGTAGAAGCTTCATTGATAAAGCTTCAAAATAATTACAAACAAAACGAAGCAAAAGAACTTATCTTCGATTTGTTTAACACGATATTGAGGTAGAAAATGCAAGAATCGGCTCAATTTTTTAACGATACGGGAGTGAGCATGTCTATGCAGGGCTTTCACAATGAAGCTATAGCCTGCTTAAAAAAAGGGCTTGCCCTTGAACCCGATAACAGCCTGATGTGGCTCAACCTAGGTTTGAGCTACTATGCCGCTAAAAGACAAAACGACAGTAAGTTTGCCCTTTTTCAATCCTTAAAATACAATCCCTATGAGGCTGACGCTTGGGATTCATTAGGGCTTGTTTTATTTGAAACGGGAGACATCGATCAGGCAGAAAGAGCTTTTGAAAGTGCTATAAAATTGGAGCCCGAAAACGGAAGGGTTTGGAATAATTACGGAACGGTTTTGTTTAATAAGGAAAACTATAGGGCTGCACGGAGAGCCTTTGAATCGGCCGTTACACTTGACCCTGAAATGGGGGATGCGGTTTTTAACTTGCGTGATACATATCTTGAATTGGGAATGAACGATTTGGCCGAAAGATGCAATAAAATTTTAAAAGAGATGGATTATCAAGAATAAATAATGAATATTTTATATATTGCCGAGATTACAGGCAAGGCCGGTGTATGGCTTGTAAAAACACAACTTTCAAATTTAAAAGAAAAATACAAGGCCGATTTTGTTATTGCTAATGCAAATTCGGCTACAGGCTCGGGAGGGCTTGGAAAACAGCATGCCGTCTACTTAAAAAAATTAGGCATCGACTGTATCACTTCAGGAGATTTAATCTTTCAAAAAAAAGACCTTGTGGATGACCTTCCTAAAACACCCCATGTTTTACGTCCTTTTAATTTGCCGTCGGAATCTCCCGGTAATGGGTGGAAGATTTTCAATTTAAAGCCGAACAAGAAAATAGCCGTCATTTCAGCCATAGGCAGAATAGGGCATCATAAAATAATGGCTGAAAATCCATTTACTGAAACCGAAAAACTTGTTTCCCGATTAAAAGAAGAATCGGACATAATCTTTTTAGACTTTTCCTCTTTTGCAACTGCCGAAAAACAGGCACTTGGCTTTTTACTTTCAGGTAAGATTTCAGCCATAATCGGCTCAGGAACAAGGGTGCAAACAGCCGATGAGTGTATTTTAGAAAATAAAACCGCTTATATAACGGATGCAGGCAGAACAGGAAGCCTTAATTCGGTCGGCGGATACGCAATTGAAGATAAGATAAGAGAGTACCGCACCTGCCTTCCCGATTTCGGAAAAGACGCTTGGGCACGCCCCGTTCTTCAAGGCGTTTTTGTCAAAACCGATGATAAGGGAAAAGCGATAGAAATAAAAAGAATTTTTGAGGAGTCGGAACTTTGCAAAGACACGGAATAGTTACGTCAGTTTGGACTGATAAAAACAATGTAGAAAAGATAAACATAGATTTGGATAATTCAAAAACCGAAAACGCCTGTTCCATAAAACAAAAAGATTGCTACACAGTAAAAAGCTGTGCAACCTGCGGAGGCTGCGGTTTTGCCGGCAAAAATAAGGAAAAGGGGCTTTTTGCTGTCAGCGGAAATAAGATTACGGCCTTAAACAATAGCGGGAAAAATTTAAAAAAAGGAGACTTAGTTATTGTAGAAATTAAGGAATCCCAAACAAGAATTCAAACCATTTCTTCGGTTATTCTTCCAATACTTTTAGCCTTTGTTTTCAGTTTGAGTTCCTACTTTATTTTTTATACCGAAAAAGCCGTTGTAGGAGGCCTTTTTTTAGGGCTTTTAACGGGAAGTGCCCTAGCCTTTTTATTAAAAAATAAAATGGGAGATAAGGCACTGCCTCAAGTGATAAGCGGTTAATTTTACGGGTTAAATACTCCGGGTTGAGGAGCCCTGATTCTGACCAAGGCTGTAAAGGCATCAGAGTTCAAGCTCATAAACTGCTCTATTGAAGTTTCTTCTCCGCTTTCATACACATCAATATGAAAATTGCCGAAAACGTCAAAATAAGGGAAAAAGGCTGCAATATGATGATATTGCCTAAGAGGCGGATTTCCTTTTTCCGAGCTTACAGCACGACTTACTGCTCCCAAATAAAAATGTCCCGGCTCGCTTATAGCAAGATAATAAAGGAGGGCTTGCAAATAAGAAGTCTGATAACCCGCAGTTTTTTCATATCCCTTAAACGAAGCAAAATCTTCTTTTACATTCTTTTGCTTTATGGGAGGCACAAGAGCAAAGGGTTCAATCGTAACGTCAACGCCGGAACCTATCGACTTTACAGTGCGCTTTACATTTAAACTTAAAGCTGCAGCAGCCAGATTACGTATCCACTCAAGGCCGAAATAGAGTTCTCTTTCTTTGTAGGGCTTAGTAAAATAAGTATCAGGCACATCGGTTTCGGTTTTAAGGCTTTTAATAAAGATACCCTGCCCTGCTATTGGCCTAATCATCCCGTCTACTATCCATTTGGCAAAACCTGAACAGTTTACTCCGCCCTTTATGTCTTTAAGCCTCTGATCGGGCCGAATGGCTTTAACAATATCATCCTCAGTTTGAGCTTTCCCGTCCCTTAAATGGACAGGCTTTCCGAATTCATCAAAGGCTCCGTCTTCGATATAAACCAAGGTGTTTAATCTGTCCCTAATCGTATCTGAAGCCGCTTCCACACCGTTATAAAAAATCGGCGGATTGAAGATGTCCCAAGGAAGCATATCCTTTGTAATGTCCCTTAATTTTAAAAGCGGTAAATAATATAAACTCTCAAAAGGAACACCTACGGAAATATCTTTTCTGACATAAGTATTAAAAAGGCAAATACTTATAAGAGATTTATCTTTTGATGATGAAGGCCTTATGTTTAAATAAAGTTCGGGATTTTCACGCGGATAAATTCTAATACAGTCGGGTGCTCCGGTTTCATAATTTCTGTATAAAATCCATGTCCCTTGTGGAACCTTTTCGAGGTTTGAAAACTCGGTATCTATTGGACTTATAACTACGGCAAGGAGATTTTTTTCTTTTAGATATACTGATCTTATTTTAAAAAGGTTCCCGGCAGAATCCGCTTCAATGTGTAAATGTTTAGAAGCAATTTCTTCAGGAGCATCTAAAAGCCATGATCTTGCAATATCCCTTCTAACCAAGGCGGAATCGGGCACTCGATCTAAAGGAACAAGAGGAATAAGCCCCTCATCAGCCTTTAAAAATTCGCTGTCATATGACTCCTTAATCTCATCATCAGGATAAACGGCAAAAAACGAAAGAGAAAAAAACAAAATACAAATATATCTTTTAAAGTTTATGCTAAGCCTGCCCATGTTCATAGTATCGGATAAATTGATAGGGAACTTAACTTAACTTGGAGGATATAAAAATTAGCTCTGACAGGGAGAGCAAAATTGCCTCATATGGAAATTTAACCGCTTATTTTCCCGAAATAGTTATACCTGTAGAATGTATCCATGGAACTATTGCGTTTCCGTAGTCTACTCTTTCTTTTGAAACGGAAATTATATCGCTGAAAACCTTTACGATATTTCCTGCTATCATCGTTTCGGAAATAGGCTTTGCAATTTTTCCGTTTTCGATGAGGTAGGAGTTTTTTGCAACACCTGAAAAGTCTCCGTTTGCGGCAGGGTTTCCGCCTGAAAAACGGCCGAGTAAAATTCCCTTTTTAACATTCTTAATCATATCGGTTTTTGCCGTATTTCCGCTTTCTATTATTATGCCGTCTCCTCCCGATACGCAGCGGGGAAGCCCTGTTTTTTTGGAACCGTAAAGGCTCAAAACAAAGTCTTTTAAAACACCTCTTTCAATGAGGGTTTCGTTTTCAGCCTTAAAGCCGTCCCCAGTGTAAAGGCTTTCAAGTTCCATACCGGCAGGTTTTCGCGGAAAGGAATGCAGGGTAAATAAATCCGATAATACTTTTTGGTTTAATTTATCCTTCCAAATGGAGGTTCCTGTAATTAGGGGCATGTCCCCCATAAAGAGTCCCATCATTGTACTTACAAAATCTATCATACTCATCGGCGTTATTACTATATCGCCTGTAAAGGAACCTGAAAGAGGGTGGGTAACTGTTTGCTCGCAGTTTTCTCTCATAATCTCATCTAGGTTTCCCCAGTCCTTTAATGGCTTATTTAAGTTAAGGTGGGCGGCTCCGCTATAGTTAAAGCTGCTCGTGCCCTTATCATCCTTTGCAAAGAACATTGCAGAAAAATTATATATGCCTGAGCCTTGTGTAAAACGTACTCCGTTTGAGTTGGCAAAGTTTTGTTCTCTTCTTGTAAAATCCAAAATACATTGGTTTAATTGCAGGTTGGGATAGGCTGATTTTGTATAATCCAAAAACTCTTTTAGCCTTTCATACATTTTTTCGTTATTGGGTTCCGTATCACCGTAAGAAAGGCTTTCCGGTTTTTGCATAGGCGAAATATCGTTTCCATCATCTTTTTCGGATGAACGTGAAAGGGAAACTGCCTTTGCGGCATTTTCTTTTACGGTTTTTTCCGTTAAATCGTTTCCTGCGATATAGCCCTTTTTGGTTTCGACAAGAGATGTCATTGCAACGGAAATATCCGTAGTGCTCCTATACAGGCTTAAACGGCCTGCGTCAATGTTCATTTCACTTTTTACGCTTTTTGAAACCCTTGCTTCCGCCTTATCTGCGCCCTCTTTTTTAAGTGAATCCAAGATAAATTCTGCATGTTTTATTCCATCAAATCCGTTCATTATTCCCGTCCTCCTACTCCGATTTTACACTTGATTGCAGGCCCGCCCATTCCTACATTGATGAGCTGTTTTTTTTCCGCACATGCCGGCATTGCTCCAACTCATATCGTCGCTTACCATCGTTACTGTTTTAAGCATATCAAAGGCAATTCCGGCTATCGTGCAGTCTCTTACTGCCTTTCCGATTTTTCCGTTTTTGATTTCATAGCCAAGCACTACGCCGAACATAAATTCACTCGTAGAGTCAGCCTGCCCGTTAGATGAGCGTACAAAATAATAGCCGTCGTCGATGCTTGCTATCATGTCCTTTAGTTTATCCTTTCCGGGGAGGATGGCGGTGTTCCGCATACGTACTAAGGGTTCATCCGAAAACTCGTTTGCACGGGCATTTCCTGTAGGGTCAACTTTGAAGATAGCTGCCGACTGTTTGTTATGCATATACGAGCGTAAAATTCCGTCTTTTATTATAACAGCATCTTTTGCGGCAACTCCCTCATCGTCTATCCAGATCGGAACGGGGCATATTTTACCGTTACATTCATAGGCAAAGTCTACTAGGGTTACCAATGGCGTAGCTACTTCCTTATTCATAAAGTCTGCTGCAATGGAACCGGACATTACAAAGTCCGATTCTGTGGTGTGTCCGATTGCTTCATGGGCAAGAATGCCTGCAAGGTCGGGGCCGAGTACAACATCGTGAAAACCGGGCTTAGCATAAACTCCGGCTGCCTTTTGTTTTAGGTTTTCGACCATTTCGTCTATCTTAGAATAATAAAAACAGGGTTTATCAAATAGGTCTTTAAATTGGCCGTATCCCCCGAAAACATCGTAGAGGTCAATGGGCTGTCCTTCCGAAAGGAGTTTAAAGCTCATCACTAAATTTGCTCTTGAAATATAGGTGTGTGCATCTGCCTTATCAGATGTAATAAGATGCCTTTCCGACCCGTTTGACGAGATTCTAAAAATCCTTGATTGAAGTTCGGGATATTTTTTTGCCGTGTAATTTTCAAGATCTTTTATAAAGTCTATTGCTTCCTTTTGATCTGCATCCTTGGAAGGATCATAGTTTCCATAGGTGCCCTGTCCCGTAAAGGCCGGAAGTTCCTTTTGGGCTAGTCCGGTTTTTTTTGCTAAAAACTTAACATTCTCGCTTGCCGATTTTATAGATGAGGCTATAGCTTCATCCGTAAGTTCAGGCGATGAGGCAAAACCCCATACTCCATCCTTAAAAGAGCGGGCACAAACTCCGGCTTTTCGGGATTGAACATTGTTTACAAGATCACCGTTTAGGGCTGCTACCGACATAGCCGTGTTTTCTTGAATTCGAAGTTCAGTGTACTCCGAAAAAAGCCTTGCATGGCTTTTTAAATCATCAAATCTCATGATATACCTCCTATAAAAACTAAAAAATTTTATTCTTCTTCAAATTTATTGTTAAAAATAGTTTCAATAGCCTCACAAGCTTCACTCTCATCAGGGCCGTCACAAGTGAGAGTGAGTTCCGTGCCGTAAGCTGCTGCCATAGTAATAATGCCTATTACCGATTTGGCATTTATTTTTGCATCTTCTTTGCATAAAAAAATCTCCGAAGAAAAATTGTTCGATTTTTGTGCGATAAGAGCTGCAGGGCGGGCGTGTATTCCTGCCCGATTTTGAACCTTAACGGTTTTTGAAATCATAGGTTAATCCTCTTAATATGTATCATCATCAGTATAGTAGGGAGCTCTTGCAGAATCGGTTTCAATCCATCTAAGCACATTTCTGCTGAATTCTCTTGCAGAAAAATACCCCATACTCTTTAATCTTTCATTTTTAGCTGCCGTTTCCAAAATAATCGGCACATTCCTTCCGGGCTTAACAGGTATTTCCAACAGAGGAATTTTAACATCAAGAATTTCGGTTGTAAGTTCCTCCGTTCCCAGCCTGTCATAAACCTTTTCGGCATCCCATTCTTCAAGTTTTGCGACCAGCTGAATCTGCTTTACTTCTCTTATTGCCCCTATACCGTAAAGTTGCCGTATATTTATAATACCTAAACCTCTTATTTCCATGTGGTGTCCGATAATCTTATTTGCTCCCCGGCCTACAAGGGTGTTCCCATTTATGCAGGAAATTTCTACCAAATCATCGGCTACCAGACGGTGGCCTCTTTCTATAAGTTCAAGGGCAGTTTCGCTTTTTCCAACACCGGAATTTCCCATTATTAAAATGCCTAAGCCGAAAACTTCAACTAAAACTCCATGCAAAGAAATTTTAGGGGCAAAGGTATTCGATAGGATTCTTAAGAGGCGTAAGGCTAATTCGTTGGAAGAAAGAGTTGATGTTAAAATAGGGCAATTATGTTTATCGCTTATTTCTAAAAATTCTTTTGGAGGTTTTAAATCGTTTGAAAATAAACAGCACGGAATTTTAAAAGAAAACATTTTTTCGATTGTGGATAAGTCATTTTTTTCCGTAAGAGTGGCAAGATAGGCATATTCACCCCGTCCAAAAAGCTGTACTCTTTCATTTGCAAACGAATCAAAAAAGCCGGAAAGAGCAAGGCCCGGACGGTTTATATTAGGCTCAATAATTTTATTGGAAAGTCCCATCCTTCCCGATACGCAGGTCAGTTCAAGGGAGTCATGTTTTTTGAGGTCTAATTCTAAAAGATTAAGCACTGAAAAGCTTATGTTAGCCATGTTCCTACTATACACATTTAAGAGATGTTTGTAAACCTCACCGGATGTAATTTTTGATTCACATGAACGTATTTTAAGAAAAAAATAAGGGGAAATATTGTGATACTTCCCCTATAGTGATAAATTAAATCTAAGGTAAACCTCTAAAAACTGAGGTTTTTAGAGGTTCTCTAAATTTTATTTTTTTTCTTGAACCTTGTCCTTTTCTTTTTTTACCTTTTGGTCGGCAATATCCATCATTTTATTGACGCCGGCCTCAAACTCATAGTTTTCGGTTGAAACATGAGCCGTGCCCCCCCACCTAAAGTTAATTGTTGTGTCGTAGATAAACTTTTTATCCAGTTTGATAAAGCACTGAATATCGGTAATAAGATTATCCGCATATTCAATTCTTTTAAACTTTTGATCAAGATATTTCTTCTGATCCTCGTCCATCGTAAATTTTACTGCTTGAATGTTAATGTTCATAATTTCCTCCACACAATTTCATTGTACCTATAGCATACTACACTTTTACCTAAAAGTCGAGCATAAAATTCAAAATAAATGATAAAAAAATGAAATTGAGCGAAAAAAAGAAAAAAAGATTGCCAGTAAAAGCTAAAGGCCTCGTGGAGCCTTTGCAGGATCGATGGGCTTATTTTTATCGTAGACCATAAAGTAAAGCCTTGCCTTACCGGTAAGCAATTCTACTCCCAGCTCTCCCAATTTTTGGCCTACGGCGATTGTGTCGCCTTTTTTTACGATAACTTTCTCCATTCCGCCGTAAACATAGATGTGTTTTGTCTTAGATTGAACAAATACGACTTGGCCGAAACCTCGGTGAGGTCCAGTCGATACAACCTTCCCTGAGCTGACGGCTTTTACGGCTTGTCCCTTTACCGAGTCTATAACGACTCCGGTGATTTTTCCTGAAAGATAAGCAACCTTTGAGGCAGGGACAGGCCAAAGGAGCTTGGAATCTGCTTGTTTTGCTGAAGTACTGGGTTTTACAGCTTGAGTTTCCTTATCGGATTCTACCTTTGTAACTGAGGTTTTCTCTTGCTTATCTGCTTGGGCTGAATGGTTCTTCTGTTCTTTAGTCGAGCTTTGGGATTTACCTTGAGGAATTTTTAAAATTTGACCTATTTTTAAAGGTGTTTTTTCGTTAATTCCGTTTAGTTTAAGAATATCTGAGAATTTGACACCGAATTTTTTTGCCAAGGCATATAGGGTATCCCCTTTTTGGATGACGTGGGTAATTTCTTCCGAATTGGTCTTGGCATTAGTTTTGGCGGAATCTTCTACAGGAATTATTATTTTTTGTCCTACCTTTATTTTTGAAGGATCTGTTAAATTATTTTTTTTGAGAATAGAATCTATAGGCGTGTTATATTTTTTGCTTAGAGCATACAAAGTATCTCCTTTTTCGATTGTATGCACAATATCTTCTGCAAAGCCTGAAAATAAGAAAAAGATAAAAAATATAAGTCTTAAGATGTTTTTTTTATACATTTAGCCTCTTTAATTAAACTTAAGTTTTCAGGATTCCGTATTTTGAGGGTTAAACATATCGACCATAAAGGCCAAATCTTCAGGAGAAAATTCAAGGTTTTTTTCTTGAACCCTCTCTTCATTTGTAGTATTAAGTTTTTGTAATAAACTAAAAACTATATAGGTTAAAATAACATTTCCGGCCTTAGGATGAGCATTTATATATGCAGTAAATTGTTCCTTAGATATAAGTAAAATGGTTGACGGATCTAAGGCGTTTACGGTAGCTGTTGCAGGCTGGTCTTTAAAGAGGGATGTTTCACCGAAACTCGCATTGTTTTGTAAAATACCTATTTTTACATCTCCCCATTTTCCGTTTTTTACGATTTCTAATTTTCCGCTTAATAAAACAAAAAAACCGTTATTTTCGGTTCCTTCTGTGATTATATTTTCTCCGCATTCATAGGAAATAATTTCGGAAAAATCTATTATCTGCATTAAATCCTCATCTTCAATACATGAAAAAATAGCGGTTTGTTTTACTTCTTGGAAAAAAATATCCCTATTCATTTCTACCTTATTCATATCCACTCCCCTATAAAAACTTTTTGCAGCAAATATAAATTTGCGAAAAAAGTTTTTTCACTCAGTTTGTTTACAAACTGCATAAAATAAAAAGTTATTAACGGTATGCGTTAAAAAACACATCCGTGCTTAAATTATTTATTTTTGTTCCTACCGGATAAGCTCCCAGTATGTTTTTACGGCCTTCTTCCAAATGCTTGGAGGTAATCCCGTATTTTATCGAGCTTTCGGCTTCGACAAAGGCTGCAATTTGATCTGCAACCCTTACTAAGCGCCCATCCGTTGCCTTAAATTCTTTATCGGCATATTTTTTAGATAGGTCTTCAAAATTTACAATTTTAACCTTTTTGTCTACAATAACTCTGTTTTCAAATTCGTCGGATATGTAATACATAACCTCATCTATAAAAGATTCGTCCATCAACGGTAAAAGCTCGTCCTTTACTATACGCTCTTCAATCTCTTTTACGACAGCAGGCAGGTGATCAGTAGCCTGCTTTACGGGCGAAATAATGTCCCGTGTAACAGCTTCGGGTAAGTCGTGAAAAAGGGCGGAAAAAAAGTTGTTGTATCTTCTGTCTTCTTTTATGTTTAAATCGTAGCACATAAAAAGGGTTAAGGCTGCTACGTAAAAGGAATGACCCAATACTGTTGTCGCAGGTATTCTAGGGGTCTGATTCCAGCGGATTTGAAATCTCAGTTTTTCTATTTCGGTTATAAGTTTATGAGGATTTTGGTTGGTAAGTAAGAGCTGAATGCCGGTTAAATCCATAAATTCACAGATTTCTTCCTTTAGGTAGCCGTCAATTTCGGTTAAACGAAAGGCCTCATTTACGGGTTTAAGCATTTCAAATTCTCTTATTGTAGAATATTTATGAGCAGCCCTTTGAATTTTCCACGTAATATCTTCTTTATCCGGTTCATCGAAAAGATATGAATGAAATTTAGCTTTAAATTCTCCATCGGGAAAAAGAGTATTATATTTTTCAAAAATCCATTCATTAATTTTTTTATATTCTTCAGGATATTCTTTTCTGATTCTTCTTTGAACCGGAGCTTTGATGTCGCAAAGAGCTATTTTTCTTAAAATATCAAAAACGGAGCCGTCAATTATCTTATCCCAATCTATTTTTTTCCCTTTTTTTTGTTCATATTTTCCGATTATATAGGCTAAAAAGGTTTTTTCGGCCGTTTTATCCATTTCGACTATTTCAAACGGGCGGATAAGATCGTTCCAACGTTGAATCGAGAAAGCCTCAAATAATTTTAAAACGGTTTTTGTCGTAAAAATCATTTTTTAGGTTTATCCTTTTGTTTTAAATCTTTTTCCATTTTGTCTTTCCAGATATCAATTTTTCGTTTAACTTCTTCAGCCTCCCGGTGTTCGTTTAAAACCATGTGCACCCTTCTTAGGCCTTCTAAAAAAAGAATTGCATTGCGGAAGTCGCTTATGTTGTTTGTAACAATCTCATATTTTTCCCTGTATTTATCGGCCGCCTTTGTAAATAGTTTTTTTACTAATCGAAGATGATAAATTACCGTATCATAATCTTCAGCATGAGGGTTTAAGCCGGTTTTACTTATTTCTTTTAAATCCATTATGTTTTTTGCCACAACAGCAAAGCGGGATTCAATGTCGGTAAACGACCATCGCCATTTGGTATTTTCTCCGTAGGCATCAATTACCAAATTTATTACAAGTCCCAGCTTTCGTATAAGATAATGCCTTTGCTTTTCTGTTATCTTGGAGATTTGAGCGACGTTTTCTTCATATTCCGAAAAAGGGGCATCGATTAAATCCGTTACAATTTCTTCAAGATAGATTATGGGTTTATATAGGGTTTTTCGGGCTTCATTTAAAATATTTTCATTTTTTCCGCCGAGAAGGGCTACTGATAGCCTGAATTTAGCTAGGTACAAGGTGGCTAAATAAATCATATCGTCTGCAAGTACCATTCTTTTATATGCAGCTCCAAAGGTGTCTTTTTTTATAAGGGAAAGAATATTTTCTTCATGTTTTAAAATTTGGTTTATCACCTGATCATATTCGTGAACCCGTTTTGTATAAAGTTCTCTGTTTCCGCTTTTTTCTCCTTCCACAATGAGCTCCTATTTTACCGGGCATATTTTACAAGAAGTTCTTCGGCATGTTTGAGCGAAGTTTCACTTAGTTCATCTCCGGCAAGCATTCTGGCTATTTCTTCAAGCCTTGCCTTGCCTGAAACAGTTGCTGCCGAGGTTTTGGTAGTCTGCCCCATCGTATTTTTTTCTATCTTAATATGATTATCGGCATGAGAAGCTATTACCGCAAGGTGTGTAATACAAAGAATTTGCTTTTTTTTAGACAACTTTTTCATATGGGATGCCACATTTACCGCAACTTCTCCGCCGATGCCCGTATCGATTTCATCAAATATTAAGGTGTCCGCTTCATCTCCTTCCGCCAGTACCGTTTTTAAGGCAAGCATAACGCGCGAAAGTTCTCCCCCTGATGCAATTCTTGCAAGGGGGCGCAAGGGTTCTCCTGCATTGGGACTTATCATAAATTCAATATCGTCAAAACCGTAAGGATTTGCAGAGAGCCTATTCCCTTCAGGGAGCCGAGTTTCCACCCGCACTTGAAATTTTGTTTTGGGCATGCCTAAATTGGAAAG
Source organism: Treponema putidum (assembly GCF_000755145.1). Taxonomy (GTDB): domain Bacteria; phylum Spirochaetota; class Spirochaetia; order Treponematales; family Treponemataceae; genus Treponema_B; species Treponema_B putidum. The sequence goes on along the minus strand of NZ_CP009228.1, from coordinate 2,274,493 downwards.
AACTTCTTCAACATCCTTTTGAAGTTGAGAGGAAGCGGCTTTTCGTTTTTCGGATAGATTCCTTCCCAGTTTTAAGAGCTTTGACTGCAAAATTCCTATTTTCTGTTCGAGCTCCGATTTTCCAGCCTCCCGTTTGGAAAGACTTTCAATCTGTTCTTCAGCATTTTGGGCATAGTTTAAGACATCGTGTATTGTTGCCCCATATTTTTTTGTTAATTTATATATTAAAGAAAGTCTTTCCTGTACTTGTTCAACCCTCTCAGGATTAAAGGTCAGCTTTGAAAGATAAGAATCTATCGAGGAGCTTATATCGTCCAATTCGTAATAGCCTGTTTCAAGCCTTTTTGAAAGGTCTTCAAGCTCTTCATCGCAATTTTTGGCGGATTCAAGATTGTGCATAGCTTTTTTTGTAAGACTGATGATGCCCGATTCGCCTGAAAAGAGCTGCGAGGCTGTGTTTAAGGCTTCAAAAAGTTTTTCAAATTGGTTTAATCTTTTTTCTTCAGCTTCAAGTTCTTCTTTTTCATCTTTTTTTAATTTTGCTTTTGTTATTTCATCGATGGCAAACTGCAAAAGTTCTTGTTTTTCGGCAAGTTCTTTTTCGGAAAGGTTTAAGTTTTCAAGCTCTGTTCTTTTTTCGGCAAGTTCGGCATAAAGAGAGGTAAACATTTTCACTTCGTTGTTTATTCCTGCAAAGCTATCCAAAAAACGGCGGTGTTCTGCAATTCTAAAAAGAGATTGATGGTCGTGTTGGCCGTGTATGTCCACTAAAAGGGAGGTAAACTCTTCAAGTTCGTTCCTTGTTACAGGTGTGCTCTGTATCCATGCATTGGATCGGCCGTTTTGTTTTAAATTGCGGCGGATTAGAATGCGGCTGTTTTCGGGTTCAATTCCATGCTCGCCAAGCCATTTTAAGGCCTCGCTGTGTTCATTTCCTATAAAAAAACTTCCCGATACGGCTGCTTCATCCGTACCTGATCGTATAAGGTCGGTAGATGTTTTTCCTCCAAGAAGGAGAGTTAAAGAGCCTATCAATATCGATTTTCCGGCACCTGTTTCTCCGCTTAAAACATTTAAGCCGTTTTCAAATTCTACAAAGAGGCTGTCTATTAAAGCTATGTTTTTTACCGATATATTTTCAAGCATTTACTTTCCTTAAATTTAAACGTTTCTAAGTATAGAATAAAACGCAGTAAATTTCAAGTAGGCGCATTTCCTCACTTTTTATTTTTTTCTTTTGAAAATTGATTCAATCGTCTTATACGTTTTGAAACAGAAGAACACCCCCTTAATCGGACATTGTGATGTTTATTTATGCCCTCTGTTAAAAACAGTTTTATTTTATCGATATTATCTATCCATAACTTATCACTTATCTATTATCCGTAAATAAAAAAATGTACAAAAAGCAGCTGAAACTATTCCTAAACCGATAAAGCTCCATGCCTGTCTATTAAATCTTTCTGTATTAAAAATAATAAATAAATATACAAATAAATATATAAACCCTAAAACAAGCATAAAAATTTGAAGCCCAAAAGTATTTTTTATATAATTAAACAAAGTTTTTTTACCGCAAATAAGCATTCCAAAATGTATCAACAGCATCCATGAATATATGCGTAACATAAATAGCATATCATTCATTTTATATTTATTTATTATTGCATAAATAATTAAATAAATATAAGTAATTGATAAATAAATAAGCAACATATAAATATATTTTTTTGAACCAACCATTTATATCGTCTCCTTAATCGTTTTTAATATTTCTTGTTTGATATCATCAGGAATTGTATCTATATTTTTAATAGGATCAATAATTTCTTTTAGTTGTTCTGAGCTACGACTTTTCTCTCCGTCTTTAATAATTTTGAATTTTGCAAAGCTTATAAAATTGACACCTCCTCCAATTATTCCTGCATTAATACCTGAAATTTCATTTGATTCCATATCAAAATTTATACCAATGCCTATACTTACATTAGACTCTGTTCCTGTCAAACTAGCATTAAAAGAAATCCTTTCAATCGCTGTCCGAAATAAGAGATAGTTGGGATGTATATTACTATAGTTGTTTTTCATCCACTCTCCAAAGTATTATACTTCTATATAATTAAAAGTTACTGCAATAATTTTTCAATCGATATTTTTTTTATGGTTGTTGCCTTCAATTTTCCTTCTTCCGTATAATATTCCAAGTACAAAAAATCTCCTTTAATAAAGGAATTATTACCGATAACAAAATATTTGCAGATGGTTTTATACATATCTTCCGGTTCAGGAATTCTAATCTTTTTATTTCCAAATATCGAATATAATTCTATTAAGGTATCGGCAGTTAATACAAGTTCATTTTCTACATCGGCAAAAGCAACCAAAAAAAATTCCTGTGAAAGCTTTTCCTTGTCTACCGAAAAAAAATAGGTTCTTCGATCAGGCCCCATTGAACTGCCGAAATCATATTGGCACCATTTATCCGATATCCACTCAAAAGACGGCGGAGGAAGACTTGTATGCCAAGGCGTCGAATATTTCTTATTAGTTTTTAAATTAATAACTTCAAATTGATATTTCTTTTCATAATAATTATCAATATTATGAGTAATATATACAACCGCACTAAAATCACCCATTGTTTGAAAAAGAAATACTTGTTTATCCACAAATTTTTCTTCCGCATCTGTAAATAAATGGATAGTCATTAAAAATAAACATATACATATCGATTTTTTCATGGCCAATACCTCTTATTTAAATTCCAACCTGACTTTGTTAAATTAAAAAAATCACATCCATTAATGGTCATTAATTTATTAAATGGTTCTTGTCTATTAATACCATGAGACCAGTAAAAACCAGCTTTGTTAGTTATAAATGAATATCCACGCATCCCATGAATTGCTCCAATAATAGAATTTATAAATGATTCATTTTCCCCATATTCATCATAGCGGTTACGAAGCGGCTGTTACCTACGAATATGTGTTTGTGTACCCGTAAGCCTTGCGGATTGTTTTGGTCTTGTGTGGGTATGTGTATCGTAAAGAAATTATTAAAGTATAAGGTTTCGCTTCGGCCTTCATCGGTGTATTTAAGTGCACGCTGTCCGTCATCGCCGTAGCGGTAGTGTACCGTGTAGTTCCGATCGCTCGATTTAGTCAGTAAATTTCTTTCAGAAGTTTTAAATTGCATTCTTTCCCCTATTTTTAATAAAATATCTACACAATGCTATAATAGCAACTAATATCTCTATAACAATAAGAAGTAAAACAGCAAAACAGCATACCGCAAATGTAGCTTTTGATTTTAACGGTATATCAATTTTTAACATCTTTATAATACAACCAATAAAAAATCTCATTAGATTCTTTTCATACAAAAATAAAGCAAAAAATATAAGATATGCAAGCACCACTATCGAATTTATTTTATCATGAAATTCAAAAATAATATCATCAAGTTTTTTTCTCATTATGTTTCAATCATTCTTTCATCAAATGTTGAATTTCTCCAGCAATAATCTCATCTCTAGCAGTATTTATGAAATCTTTCATTAATTCACGCCCCACTGAGTGTTTATATAAATATCCATCAGGAACAGTCACCATTTGTTTTACTTGTTTCTCTGTAAATTTTAATGGAGGTTGTATAAATCCAGATATAGCACCTGCAGCTCCATTTGTTTTAATATTCTCACCGAGTCCTTCCAATAAAGGAACGTCGGTATTATTGATCATATTGTTAACTCCATTCGATATAGCAGTAGAAGGTATATACTCACCCAATGCCGGATCCCCGCTCAGCCACCTACTATACTTCGGATCCAAATACCGTGCTCCATAGTAATAAAGTCCCGTCTCCTCATCTAATTCTTTCCCAGTAAAGCGGAACGGTAATTTATCCAATCCCGCAGCGACTTCTTCAATCAGCCCTGCGGGCTGCTGTGCAAGGAATTTATTATACGTCGTCAAAAACAGCATAGCAGTTTTTGACTTGTAAGTCCAGAGTTCGCCGTAGGGTGTGTATTCTATGTGTTCATATTGTTTGCCTTTCCAGTCGGTTACGAACTGTGCACTGACGAGGTGGTCACTGATGAGGTTAAAAACATATAAGTCTATACCGGATATACACTTACAAAAATGGGCAATACTGGAATCGAACCAGTGACCCCAAGCGTGTCATGCTTGTACTCTAACCAACTGAGCTAATTGCCCTTAAATTCATTAAGATAGTCAGATAATATATTATTTTTGACTTTACGTCAAGTCCTTTTTTTGTTATACTATATGTGTTGCGGATTTTATTCTGTAAATTCAAAAATTTTAAGGAGTATAACTAATGAACAAAGAAATAAGCTTTTTTTTATGTAAAGAAAAAAAGGAACTATTATCGGGATTAATTGCTGCCCTGATTCCAAGGTTTCATGCTGCGGAGAAGAACTTTCACCCGTTAAAATCGGAAGTGTTGATGCTGCTAAAGAAAAACACGTTCCTGTAATTGAAGTAAACGGAAACACTGTAAAAGTAAAAGTCGGTTCTGTTGCCCATCCTATGACTGAAGAGCATCATATAGCTTGGGTATGCCTTAAAACGCAAAAAGGTATTCAATTTAAAGAGCTGCCTGTTACAGGTGCTCCTGAGGTTGAATTTTCCTTAACTTCGGATGATAAAGTTATTGAAGCTTACGAATTCTGTAATCTTCACGGCGTTTGGTCAGGTAAATAAGGTTTAGTTTTTGGCAGGCCTTCTAAAAGTAAAGGTTTATTTTAAGCGGCACAAATGGTACCGCTTAAAAACACGGCGAGTTTCGGCTCTTGCCTATGAGTTGCCGAAACATCGCTTATAACATGCCGTTTCTCGTTTTCTCGAAACGGCGGAAATTCATCGATCCTCGACTTTTAATAAAGTCTGCGGTTGATGAATTTATAAGAAAATTTTTAGAAGGCCTTATTTTTGTTTGAGTGTGTAAGTTTAATTTGTTGAGGTTAATTTTGATTAAAAGAGTATTGGTTACAGGAGGAGCCGGATTTATAGGTTCCCACATCGTTGCAGATTTATGCGAAAAAGGCTATGAGCCTATTATTTTGGATAATTTTTCTAATTCTTCACCTAAAATAATTCCCGTATTGGAAAAAATATGCTCTAAAAAGCTGGAACTTGTACAAATAGATATAAAGGACAAGGAAAAGCTCTTTAACTTTTTTAAGGATACCTCTGTCGATGCGGTAATTCATCTGGCCGCTTATAAGGCTGTAGGAGAATCTGTAGAAAAGCCCTTAAAATACTATGAAAACAATATTTCAGGGCTTGTTAATCTTTTATTAGCCATGAAAGAGTACAATGTGAAAAATTTTATATTCAGCTCTTCGGCTACAGTATACGGTGATGCAAAAGTTGTACCCATATCTGAAAATTCTCCTATTTCTGCTGCAAATCCTTACGGAAGAACCAAACTTATATCCGAAGAAATTTTAAAAGATACTGCCTTTTCAGATAAAGATTTAAGCATTATTGCACTGCGGTATTTTAATCCCATAGGCGCCCATAAAAGTGCCGATATAGGAGAACTGCCTTCCGGTATTCCCAACAACCTTTTTCCCTATATCGCTCAAGTAGCTTTAGGAAAGCTGCCTCATCTAAACCTATTCGGAAACGATTATGACACCCCTGACGGAACCTGTATCCGCGACTATATCCATATTTTGGATCTTGCATCGGGACATACTGCCGCCTTAGAGAAAATAGCGTCCGGCTTTAAGGGCTTCGATGTCTATAACCTCGGAACAGGAATCGGTTATTCGGTTTTAGATATAGTAAATGCTTTTAAAAAGGCTTCCGGTATTGATATTCCGGTAAAAACGGCTGCCCGCCGTGCAGGAGATGTTCCGCGATCCTGCGCAAATCCGGACAAGGCCAATAAAGAGCTTAACTGGAAGGCAAAATACAACCTTGAAGAAATGTGCAAAGACGGCTGGGCATGGTATAAAAAACACCCCGAAGGCTTTGTGTAATAAGCAAAGCCGGCTTTGCCGGCTTTTAAAATCAAAAAAGCCGGTTAGGAACCGATAGCGTGCAGATGCTAAGGCTTCCTTTAGCCCTTTTCAATCAGCTTTGCCAAGTTTTCTGCTGTAAAGCCTAGGTATTCTGCAACTTTACCGCCGGGGGCCGATGTGCCGAATCTATCAATCGAAAAATTATCGCACTTGCAGCCCGTCCAGCCTTCCCAGCCTTGGGAGATTCCCGCTTCGGCCGTAATAACACGAATATGCTTTTTACATCCGCCTAAAACCGAATGTTTAAAATCCTTAGGAGAAGTTTCAAATCTTTCTTTCGATATAACGGAAACAACTCTGACTTTTTTATCTTTTACAAGACTTGCAGCCTTTACTGCCATACTTACCTCAGAACCCGTAGCCAAGACCGTTACGTCAGGAGTCCTGTCCGGCTTGCCTACCGTACAGCCGGAGGCCGAAGCCTCTACGTCTTTTACAATATAGGCACCGTTTTTAATCGATTCCCTCCAAAAAAGGTCTGACTTTTCCAAGATGGGCAAATTTTGGCGGCTCAAGATTAAGCAGACGGGACCGTCCTTGTGTAAAAGAGCCTGTCTCCATGCTTCCCCTGCTTCTTCGCCGTCGGCGGGGCGTAAAACAAGCACATTGGGAATAGCCCGCAATGAGGCTAAAAGTTCTATGGGCTGATGAGTGGGGCCGTCCTCTCCTACAAAGATTGAATCATGGGTAAAAACATAAATTGAAGGAATCTTCATCAAGGCTGCAAGGCGGAGAGCAGGGCGTAAATAATCGGCAAAGACTAAAAAGGTGGCACAAAATGCCCTAAAACCTCCGTGAAGCTGAATCCCGTTTGTGATAGTCCCCATTGCGAATTCTCTTATACCGAAATAAATGTATCTTCCCGAAGGATTATTATGAGAAAAGGCTGAAATTCCTTCCAAGCCTACTGCATTGGGGCCTTCCAAGTCGGCAGAACCTCCTACAAGATTGGGAAGAGCCTTCGCAAACTCGTTTAAGGCTTTTTTTGAGGCGGCACGGGTTGCAATAGCCTCATCTTTTTTGAATTCGGGGAGCTTTACCGATTTTACAATTTCTTCGGATACGCCGCCCTCGCAGAATGAGGCATCCCATTCTTTTCTTTTTTCGGGGTTGGCCTTTGACCAGGCCTCAAAGGTTTTATTCCATTCGGCTTCGGCAAGAGCGAGTTCTTCATTTCTCTTTTTAAAGAAAGCATAGGCTTCTTCTGCAACATAAAAATCGCCCTTCCCTTCAAGGCAGAGATTTTTTTTAGCTTCGGCAATGCCGTCTTTTCCTAAGGGTGCGCCGTGTGCCTTGTTTTTGCCTGCAACCGTCGGAGCTCCCTGCCCTATAACGGACTTTAATATTATAAGGGTCGGCCTTTCATCTTTTTTTGCCACAAGAGTCAGGTACTCTATATCTTCAAAGGAGTACATCGAGCAGCGCAATACCTGCCAGCCGTAGGCCTTGTACCTTTCTTCAATGTTTTCTGTAAAAGTTAAGTCTGCAGACCCGTCAATCGTAATCCTATTTTCATCATAATAAACGATGAGTTTTCCTAATTTTAGATGGCCTGCCAAACTGGAGCTTTCGGATGAAACGCCTTCCATTAAACAGCCCTCCCCTACAAGGGCGTAAGTGTAGTGGTCGACTATTTTATGCTCGGCTGTGTTAAAGCGGGAAGCAAGCATTTTTTCGGCAATAGCCATGCCTACGGCTGTAGAAATACCCTGTCCCAAGGGGCCTGTGGTAGTTTCCACTCCGGGAGTATACCCATATTCCGGATGTCCCGGGCATTTGGAGCCGAGCTGCCTAAAACTTTTTATATCGTCGATTGAAACATCGTAGCCTGAAATATGTAAGGCAGAATACAAAAGCATCGAACCATGACCTGCAGAAAGCACAAAACGGTCTCTGTCTTTCCAATCGGGATTTTTAGGATTGTGCTTTAAAATTTTAGCATACAAGGCAGCTCCCAATTCGGCAGCACCCAAAGGGAGTCCAGGATGCCCTGAATTGGCTTTTTCGATTGCGTCCATCGAAAGACTTCTGATTGAAAGAGCAATAGCTTCAAGCTCGTTTTTCATAAAAACCTCCAAGGTTATTAAAAGATTTCTAAAATCTTGCGTTTTTAGAAATCACAATTATTTTTAAGTGAGAGCCGTCATCTTATTTCTGATTTCGACCTTCACATCAGTATATACATAGGATAAATTATCAAGAGACATAGATATGACCTCCATAAACTTAGAATCTTCCGAAGACATAGAAGAGACTAATTCACTCCATTGAAATATTTTTTCAAAAATTTGGTAGATCATCAACGGGGACTGTCCGTCAAAGTCGGAAGTTTTCAATCTACGCTCTGCAATCTCGTTAAAAAATATGATGAGATTTTTATAAAAGCCCACCAAATCCGAACACAAGTCTGTTGAACCGACGTCTTTAAAAGGATTATAGTATTTAACTTCAGTATCGTAATAGGCTTCCAAATATTTTTTGCACATTGAAGATATACTTTTATAATCAGGCATAAATTTTGGAATGAATAAAGACAAAGTTTCATCCATAAAACGAAGCTTTGTCTCATCATCAAAACGTTCCATATAATGTGAAGATAGAAAATCTAAAGTAAAACACTTTATAACAGCTGCCGTCACAGGCCTGTTTATTGATGCAAAAAAATTATCCGTTTCATTTTCAGCAAGAGGATAATCAAACCAAATTTCAGGATTTTTTATAGGTTCATCCAAGACATAAAACTTTTCTTCAATTCCATAAGGCACAATGCCGAAAACATCTTTCTTTTCAAAAAACAACTCCATTGGAGCCGCATTTTTATTAAAAAGAACATCATCACCTAAAAAGTAGGCAAAGGACATAATTTCTTGAGTACCGGAATCCATAGGAAGAATTTTTAAGGAAGCACGGACAGCCGTTTCAAATAGTTTAAACCAGTCTAAAATATCATCTTCTTTAATTTCAGATTTCTTTTTTAAAATTTCAAACTCTGCATTGGACCAATCCTTGATACGTACAAAAAAACGCATAGGATAATCAAAACTAAACTCATCAAAGACCGCCGAAAAATCCCAAGCACTTATGGCAAAACTGGATTCAGAATTAAAGTTATTGTTCATACGGGAAAATATATCTATATTTTTTTTATAATCTTCACATAAGACATTGGAAATATCATTTTCAGCGTATAAAAAATAAAACGAAGAAATCCTTTCAAAACTCAAATACACCTTTTTTTTGGAATTTCTTTTCCTTCATAAAAAAGTTTTACCTCATGAGCAAACTTATTTGCCGGTAAAAAAGGTAAAAACCGTGAACCGGGAATAAAAATTTTCATTTTGCTTTCAGTATTTGAAATTTGAATGGGAAATTCCTTGCCGGTAAAAAATCCATGTCTACTAATCCATATACCGCTTTCAAAATCAGGATCAGGAAAAAAATAGGCCAGCGAAGTGGAAATCAAAAAAGTGCCTAAAAGTTCATCATCTACTTTTTTTAGACCGATAGAATTTTTAAGTTCTTGCAAAGTAAAAGCTTCCCCGCCATTTTGCAAAAATAGGTTAATTTCAGGTAATAAAGTTTCTAGCCGGTCAAACATAACTCCATATTTTAGCATATTAATCTTTTTTTTTCAAGATCGAAGAAAAACGATTGCGGCTAACATGTTAATATAAAATCCCCATACTTGAAGCCCCATAAAAAATAAGCTATAATGAATCAATTCCAGGAGGTAGAAGATGTCAGATATCCGTAAGTTGCCTATAGGCGTTCAAAGTTTTGAAGACTTAAGAGTAAAGAATTTTATTTATGTAGATAAAACCGAATATGTAAGTAAATTGGCTGCAGAAAATAAAGTGTTTTTTTTAAGCCGTCCGCGCCGCTTTGGAAAGAGTCTTTTTCTTTCTACCTTAAAGGCTTATTTTTTAGGTAAAAAAGAGCTTTTTAAAGGGCTCTATATCGAAGATGCCGAGCAAAAACAGGCAGAACTTGAGGGCCGCGAAGCTTGGATTAAATATCCCGTTCTCCATTTGGATTTTAATGGGGGAATTTATGATACAAGTGATGGTCTTTTAAACCGTTTTCTTTCATTTTTTAACGAATATGAAGAAATCTACAAAAGCACCGGTCTTGATATCCCTGACCGCTTTAAAAACCTAATAAAAAAAATTTACGAAACAACAGGCAAGCAGGTTGTTATCCTTGTCGATGAATACGATAAGCCCCTCCTTGAAACTATGATTATAAATGAGCCTTTAAACGAAGAATACCGCCGTATCTTAAAGGGCTTTTACGGAGTTATCAAAGCTTGTGATGAGTATATCCGCTTTGCCTTTTTAACGGGTGTTACTAAATTTAGCAAGGTCAGCATCTTCAGCGATTTAAACAATTTGCGGGACATAAGTATGCTGCCAGAATACGATGCGGTCTGCGGTATTACTCAAAAAGAAATGGAAAAAGTTTTTAGGCCTGAAATAATTGAACTTGGCAAGGAGCAGAGGCTTTCTGAAACCGCAACCCTCAAAAAACTAAAACAAAAATATGACGGCTATCATTTTTCTGAAAGCTCTATAAATGTGTATAACCCGTTCAGTCTTTTAAATGTCTTCGCAGGAAAGGTATTCCGCAGCTTTTGGTTTGCAACAGGAACACCTACCTTTTTGGTCAGAACCTTACAACATCAAAAAGGAATATGTATCCGCGATATTTTAGAAAATGCCGAAATGAGCGAAAACTCCTTACAGGATTACCGCCCCGATATGAATAACCCTGTTCCCATTCTTTTTCAATCAGGTTATTTAACTATAAAAGATTATGACAAGGAATTTCAGCTTTACAAATTAGGTTTCCCGAATGACGAGGTAAAGTACGGTTTTTTAGATAATCTTGTGCCGGCCTATACTTCAATCGCAAAAGATGCAAGCGGCTTATTTATAGGGAATTTTATAAGAGATTTGCGGGATAAGAAGCTGGATTCTTTTATGAAAAGAATGTACACGGCCTGTGCAGGCCTTCCTTACAGCCTTGCCTCAAAGGAAAATATAAAGATGAGGGAAAGGGATTATCAGATAGCCTTTTACATAATCTTTAGCCTGATGGGACAGTTTGTTCAAACCGAAGTAGTAAGCTCAAAAGGCAGAGCCGATTGCGTGGTTCACACAGATTATACAATCTACATCTTCGAGTTTAAGCTGATGGGTTCCGGCACACCTAAAGAAGCTGTCCAACAGATAAAAGAAAAAGGCTATGCAGAACCATACAAGACGAGCGGAAAAAAGATAGTCCTAATAGGTGCGGTTTTTGCCGACGATATTGATGAGGATACCGCCGATACATGGGAGGTTTGTGAGTTACCCTAAATCCCCATACTTGAAGCCTCATAAAAAATAGAGTATAATAAAAAAATATGAAATATAAAAATCTACCGGTATACGAACAAAAAGACAGAATATTGGAAATGCTTGAGCACAATCAGGTGATCGTTGTAGAAAGTCCGACAGGCTCAGGCAAGACCACCCAGCTGCCGGTTATTTTACATGAAGCAGGCTACAGCCGTTCCGGTATGATAGGAGTTACCCAGCCGAGGCGTATTGCAGCCCTTTCGGTGAGCGAATTTATTTCAAAACAGCTTAAAGAGCCCATGCCCGGTCTTGTCGGATATAAGATGAGGTTTGAGGATAAGACTTCAAGCGATACGAAAATAAAAATAATGACAGACGGCATTCTACTACAGGAACTTAAACTTGATCCTTGGCTTAGTAAGTACTCCGTAATTTTGGTAGATGAAGCTCATGAGCGGAGTTTAAATATAGACTTTATCTTAGGCCTTTTAAAACGGATAATAACGGAACGCAAAGACTTTAAGGTTATAATTTCGTCGGCCACAATAAATACCGATTTATTTTCAATGTACTTTGACGGATGCCCCGTAATCAAAATAGATGCAGTCACCTATCCCGTTACCCTTATCTTTGACCCCCCTTTAGTTAAGGCTTCTACCGATACCCAAGAAGCGGAAACAGCCTTGATGGACAAGATAGCCTCGATTGTAGGCCGCATTTTAAGCGAGGGACGGAGCGGTGCCATTCTGGTTTTTCTTCCGGGGGAAAGAGCTATCAAGGGCTGCATTGAAAGGCTTTCAAAAGAACCGTGGTACAGAAAACTTTTTATCCTACCCCTCTACGGACGCTTAAGTAAGGAAGAACAAGAAAGGGTTTTTACCTCCCCTCCTTTCGGAAAAAAGAAGATTGTTATATCGACAAACATAGCGGAAACCTCCATAACTATAAACGACATTGCAGCCGTTATAGACTCGGGGCTTGCAAAACTTAACTTTTATAATCCATTTACCTTTACCTCAAGTTTGGATGAAACCCTCATATCGAAGGCCTCGTGTAATCAAAGAAGAGGAAGAGCCGGAAGAACTCAAGAAGGCGTATGCTACCGCCTTTACACACGCAAAGATTTTGAAACAAGACAGCTTTATACCCTCGAAGAAATTTACCGTACGGACTTATCCGAAGTAGTCATGAGAATGGCGGAACTGGGAATTCTCGACTTTGAAAATTTCGATTTTATTTCGCCTCCGGGTAAAAAAGGAATAATAGGGGCCATCGACACCCTAAACATGCTTGATGCCCTAGAAAGCGACCGCTCTTTAAGCAGCATAGGAAAGATGATGTGTCTTTTTCCTTTAGCTCCAAGACAATCCCGAATCATAGTTGAGGCAATTACAAGATACCCCGACCTTGTAGAAGAAGTTTTAATCGCTGCAGCCTTTTTATCGGCACGGAGCCCCGTCATCTTCCCTGAAGGAGAAGAAATTGAAGCCCGCAAGGCTCATGCCCTTTTTGATGAACCGCTAGGAGACTTTGCATCCTTTTTAAAGGTTTTTAGAATGTACTCTCAAGCCCTTGATAAAGAAAAGTTTTGTAAAATTCACTATCTTGATGACCGTGTAATGGCCGAAATAGCCAACATAAAAGAACAGCTTGAACTCATAGTTTCGGATATGGGAGTACCGATTCTTTCGGGCGGAAAGATGGAACACTATCTTACAGCAATAGCCAAGGGAATGATTCAGTTTGTGTGCTCGGCTCAGGGAAGGGACTCTTACCGCTCCCTTACAACAGAAAAGATTTTTATCCACCCCGGCTCCTGCATGTACAAAGAAAAAGAACAGTTTATAGTTGCAGGCGAAATAGTCAGAACTTCGCGTATGTATGCCATGTCGGTTTCTCCTCTTTCAAAAAAGATAATTGAAGAGGTTGCCCCTGCCCTTTTAGAAAGAAAGGATAAAAGAGCAAAGAAAGAAAAAGACGAACACAGGGCAGAACAAAAAGAAGAAAAGAAAAGGCCGGAAGAAGAAAGCGTTCTGATCGAAGGAACACGTTATCTTATCAAAAAAATAAAGGGCAAAAAGCATCTCATTCTTCCTTGGAAAGAATTTAAACTTACGGCCGAGGCTCTCCGCAAAAAATATAGTGAAGAAAATCAAAACGGAGCCTTGGAGCAATTAAAGGGCTTAAGAGGAAAAATAGAAATCCAAAAAAACGAGCTCCTATCGGGCGAAAAGATGGATTTGATTTTAAATGTGGTAAATAATTTTAATATCGAACAGATAGAAAAAACCGAAGATGAAAAGCGCCTTGACAGAAATAAAAATTATTTTATTGAAGAAGATTTGGAAGCCCTTGTAAATTCCTTAAACCTCTTATTTAGAACTACAATAGCAAAAAAGACTACAAAGCAGCTGGGTTTTATAACCCTCTTTTGTGACGGTACAGGACATTTTTGGTTTAAAACCTCAAGAGGTTTTCATACGGCCTTACACGAAAGCCTTGTATCCCTTCAAAGCTTGATTGACCTTGCAGGAGAAAATTTTAACGAAGACCAAAAAATAATAGTCCGCAATATCTACGGAAAAATGAATAAGATGATTTAAGGTCAGTACTAAAAAACTTGTTGTTTTTTAGCGGTAACCGTGATCCTTTGAAAAAAAATTATTGGAGGCTCGATAAACAGTTCGGCAGGAATTCTGCCTCGCTGTTTATCTGCCGAGTTTGCCTTTCGGCAAACGTCGCATTATTGGAGTGCTTATGTGGTGGTTAGTTGCTGTTTTGAGCGGTATTTTTGTGTTTTTATTTTTAAAAAAGTCGTGGAAAGAAAATTCGGAAGGGGTGAAATTGAATGACGGAACTGCTGCAGAAGATGAAGCCTTAGATGATGTAGTTGAAATGGAAGATGCTTTTTTTGAAGCTGTCCAATCGGGAAAAAAGGCCGTCAAATTTATGCACTTGTTCTATCAAGAAGACTTAATGATGATAAAATCATTATTTCAAAGTGAACATATTCCATACCGTGTTGAAAACGAACATGTAGCTTCGGTTCTTGTAGGATACGGCGTTACCGGCTTTAACCATACCGATTTTTATATTCTTCGTGAAGATTACGATGATGCGTTTAAAATTGTAAAAGAATATGCCGAAAATAAGCGTTTATCCGGAAAGGTTTCAGGTATGGCTGATAAGATGGGAGCTGTAATTACCGTTTTATTTGCATCAAGTTTTATACCCGATAAACATGAAACCTCAGGGATAGTGATTTTTAAACTTGAAGAAGATTAAGCTTTTTAACTCAAAAACGATTAATTAAGCTCTTTTAATTTTTTTAAGAGGGATGCCGCCTGATAGTTTTTCGGATTTAATTCCAAAGCATAGCCTAAAACACTTATAGCCCTATCATAAGCCTTTCTTTCATAAAAGATTGAGGCAATCTCATAGTGCAGCATACTTTGTCTTTTTTTATCCTGAGTCATTGATGCGGCAAGGCTGTAGGCATTTACAGCATCTTCGGTTTTACCGGACATATAATACATATAGGCGGAATTTACCGTAGAAGCATAAGCATAGGCAGGAACTTGTGCAGAAGCAGCAAAAGAATAAATAGCACTTTCAAAGTCCCCGCTTAAGGCCGAATTTATACCTTCATAAAAAGAATCTTCATATCTTTTGCCTATTGCACTAATGCTAAGACAAGCATTAAAATCTCCCGATTGAGCAAAATACCATTTTGCATATTCTCTGATAATGGGTTCCTTGCCGTATTTTTCAAGAATCGTCCACATATCGGCCTTGCCCCTTGCTTTGGAAGCATAGGATTTATCCATTATTTGATTGTATCTAAATTCTTCCAAAATAAACCTAGAATCAAAATCAGGAATTTCCATTGCTCTTTTTAAAAGCTCTTTAGGAGCATAAGTCATTTTAGGAGAAGTAAAATATGTTTCCTCCATCTTCATTGAATAAAACCCCTTAGATTCAAGATAGGCTGTAAGTTCATCTTGCGAATTTAACTCACGTAAGGCAATATCTTCCCTTACATAACGGGCAATCACAGGGTAAAAGTTAGGATATAAATCTATACATTCTATTAAAAGGTCTACACGCTCTTTTTCGTCAGGAGCGGTCAGAGCCAAATCATAAAATACTATGGGAGAGGCTTCGGGACTTCTGTCGGCAGCAGCCTGCCAAAAAGCCCTAGCCCTTTCCGTATCACCTTGACCGAAGGCTGCATCGGCCGCAAGCATCAAGTGAAGACGGGCATTTTCAGCCGTTTTACCCTCACCGCCGTCCTTATCCGCATAAACAAGAGAAAAATACAAATCACCAAAAATAGAATCGAAAACACCGAGGTCATAAACAATACAGCTCCAAAAAAAAGGATGTTCGGGAGCGGTATCTTGAGGAATATCATAGCGTAAGGATGAAGCTTCCCTTAAACGCCCTTTAGCAGCCAAAACAATGGCCGCATTTTTTAAAAAAACTTGATTTTTTGTTTTATCATAAGCCGCTTTTAAAAGACTAAAATCGGAATTAAAAGCATTCAATGCAATATCCGACAAAATTGAGGCTTCGGCCCCCAAGGAAGCATAAGGCGTATTTTTTAATTTTTCACAATAAGGCAAGGCTTCAGCCGGCTTATCTGAATCAATAAGAATAGAAGTTAATAATGCCGGAAGCTCTACAGCGTCAGGGAAATTTTTTATACCTGTTTGAAGAGAAATTAAGGCATCTGGAACGGAATTAAGTTTTAATTGCCGTTTGACAATACTTATATAATTTGTAGAATTTACGGCCTTTTTTTGCAGGCGTTTTAAACTCTTCAAAGCCTTAGCCTGACGGCCTTCCGCTATTTGAACATCAATATTGGAAAGTTCTTCAAAAAAAGCTTGCTCATTAGTTTTGCCCGAACAAGAAAAAAATAAAAAAACTATAAAAAGAAAAAAAACAATCTTTTGCCGCTGCATTCTCAAATTTTAAGACTTATTTTTAATACTGTCAAGTACCGCATTTACAAATTTATAAGAATCATCGGTTCCAAAATCTTTTGCTAAATTTATAGCTTCATCTATTACAATCGGCGAAGGGGTATCTTTTTGATAAAGAAGGGAATAAACGCTCAATCTTAAAATAGCCTTATCGACGGAATTAAGCCGATCTATAACCCAGTTATCCAGATTTTCCTGAATTACCCTGTCAATTTCGGTTATATTTTCGATTGTTCCTAAAATCATCATTCTAGGAAAAATATATTTATCAGATTCAAGCCCTGACTCTATTTTCTCGTTTTGCTGCCAAGAAAATGTCAATAAATCATCGAGGACGGTCCCCCCCATATCCCAAGCAACAAGAGCTTGAAAAGCGAGAATCCGTCCTCTTCTTCTGCCTATACTCATCAGAACCTATTTATTACCACGTAAGAAGTTTATCAAGCTCCGCATCCGTTTTTAAGATTTTACAATTATCATCGGTGCGCAAACGTGTATATGTATCTTGAATAATCGATTGAACTGCATTTAAGGCCAGTCCTTGAGATAGGAGGCTTTTTATCTGATCATAAAGAGTAACCGTAGAAGATGGATCAGGGACATCACTTAAAGTCAAAATTTTCGCATCAAGTTTTTCGGTTATAACAAAAAACTGCCTGCTATCGGCCCTCTCTTGAATATCGAATATATAGTTTACATCTTTTGAAAAAATTTCCATTAAGGCTTCCGTAGACGCATTTAAAAACTGAGCTCCCTCTGCTGTTTTAGGTATGTAGCCTTCTTGAGCAACATAATTACCCGATTCGGCATTCTTTTTGATGTTAGCAATCTCTTTTATATTCTTTTTTACCTTGTTATATAATTCATTAATTTTATCAATTTCTTCCTTGTCTTTGCCTTCTTTTTTAACGGCAACAAAAAGCATTTTCACCATATCTGGACGCACTAATTCGCCCTTTTTCATTTCATAATATGCACGTATTTGAGCATCGGTAGGAGTTGCCATTCTTACAATTTCTGCTTGATTTTTTGAAGTTATATAATTTTGGATTATCAAGTTGTCTTTTATAATCTTTTTTATTTCTTCTACATTATTACCCGTCAGCTTTTTTATAAACTCATCAAGAGAAATATTTTCTTGTTGCTTGATCAGCTTTGTGAATTCACTCTCTGTTATAGGATATTTTACTATTGAGGAAAGGGCTTCATTAAAAGCTGCATCTACTTGAGAATTCGTAACCTTGATATTTTCTTTTTCGGCAGCTTGAACTAAAAGCTTGGTTCTCATCAAGCTTTCCAAAACAAGTTTTTTATCGCTATTTGTAGCTACATTTCCGCCTTGAGATTCGGCAAATTTTACAAGCTTTTTAAGCTGCCCCAGAGTGATAGGTTCCTTTTTTGACAGGTTTACCTGCGCAATTACCTGTAAATCATTTTGGGCAGTCAAAAGCCCTAAAAACCCAACCAACATAACTACAATAAATACTTTCTTTTTCATTTTTCCCTCGTCTATTCCGTCGTAAACACGGATTATATTTTCAAAGAAGGCAAAGCCGAACTTTGCCATATTAACAAATTCTACGGCAATAAGTTACATTTAACTTGCCTTGCTATAGGTTACATTTAATGTTCAAGTACAGCCCTTATACGCCTAACCCCAGAAGAAGAAGACTGTTCTTTTTTAATAGAAAAACGGCCTAAAGAACCGGTTCTTTCAACATGAGGACCTCCGCATACTTCTATTGAAAAATCTCCTATTTTGTATACTTTAACAATATCTTCATATTTTTCGCCAAAAAGAGCCATAGCACCTATTTTTTTTGCCTCTTCCAACGGCATAACTTCCATAGTTACAGGCAAATCGGCCTTAATAGCCTCATTTACAAGCCTTTCAACCTCTTTTTTTTCGGCCTCTGTCATGGGCTCAGGATGCGAAAAATCGAAACGGAGCCTTTCAGCTGTTATATTCGAGCCCTTTTGATGAACATGATCGCCTAGAACTATTCTTAAAGCCTTGTGCAACAGGTGGGTAGCCGTATGATAGGCCGTTGTCTGTTCGGAATGATCGGCAAGCCCGCCCTTAAATACCTGTTCGCTTCCTGCCCTTGATAGCTCCTGATGCTTTTTAAAAGCTTCATCGAATTCTTCTCTATTTACGGTTAAACCGGATTCGGAGGCAAGTTCTTCCGTTAGTTCTATAGGAAAGCCGTAGGTATCATAGAGTTTAAAGGCCATTCTTCCCGGAATAATCTTTTTAGGATTTTTTAAAAGGTTCGGAAGCATTTTTTCGAATTCTGCCTCGCCTTTTTTTAAGGTTTCAAGGAATTTATCCTCTTCGGCCTTAAGTTCCGTTAAAATTAGGGTTTCGTTTTCTTTTAGTTCGGTATAAAAGCCTGCATTTTGAGCAATGACAGCAGAAGCAGGAACGGATAAAAAGTTGCCGTCTATGCCGAGTTTTTTGCCGTGCCTTACCGCCCGCCTGATAAGCCTTCTTAAAACATAGCCTGCCCCTATATTTGACGGAAGCGTAGTTTTAGGGTCTCCTAAGATAAAGCAGGCCGTTCTGATATGGTCGGCAATAATTCTGATAGATATATCGGTTTTTTCGTTATCACCGTATTTTACGCCGCTTATGTCTTCGATAGATTTTATAATTGAGGTAAAGGCTTCGGTATTATAGACGGAAGGTTTTCCTTGAAGCATGGCGACTGTTCGCTCGACTCCCATTCCCGTATCTACGCATTTTCTTTTTAATGGAGAATAAGAGCCGTCTTTGTTTTTATTGTATTGCATAAAAACATTGTTCCATATCTCTACATATTTGCCGCAGTTACAGCCGGGGCGGCAATTTGAACCGCAGGCAGGTTTTCCCGTATCTATAAAAATTTCCGTATCGGGACCGCATGGGCCTGTTTCACCGGCAGGGCCCCACCAGTTATCTTCTTTTGGTAAAAAGAAAATTCTATCCTTGGAAACGCCCAAACTTTCCCAAATAGAAGCCGATTCTTCATCACGGGGAGCATCTTCATTTCCTTCAAAGACCGTAAAGGAAAGCTTTTCTATAGGAATCCCTAAATATTTTTCGTCCGTTAAAAATTCGAAGCTATAGGCGATTGACTCTTTTTTAAAATAATCTCCTAAAGACCAATTTCCAAGCATTTCAAAAAAAGTCAAGTGAGAAGCATCCCCGACATCATCTATATCGCCCGTGCGAACACATTTTTGCACATCGGTTAAACGGGTTCCCGCAGGATGAGGTTCTCCCATCAAATATGGGACAAGAGGATGCATACCGGCAGTTGTAAATAAAACAGTTGGATCATTTTCAGGGATAAGAGACCTCCCCGAAATTTCTACATGACCCTTGCTCTTAAAAAAATCTATATATTTTGAACGCAGTTCATCAATCGTAATATTTTTATTCATAGTGAAGTATTTTAAGGAATAAAAAAGAAATTGTCAAGAATGTTAATATAAAATTTAACAAGTTACAGAAAATTTGCAAACATAAACCTATTTTTTAATCATGGTAAAGATTCTTTACGGCAATGCCGAATAAGGTTACGGGAGAACATGATGAAAAAAATTATTTTTATTTCTACGATTCTTTTGACGGTTTTTACAGGTCTATATTCGGAAGAAACAAAGCCCGAATTTGAGGTTACTCTTAATATTACCAACATCGAAACTATCGAAGGAAAGCTATTCTTGAGTATCTATCAAGATGCACAATCTTTTAAGAAAAAAGAGCCTTTAAAGACGGTCAGCATTCAAGTAGACGCTAAGGAAATGAGAATAACGGAAAAACTTCCGCAGGGAGAATATGTTTTTTTTGTTTATCAAGACCTTAACGGAAACGATAAACTGGATAGAAACTTTTTAGGTATGCCTAAGGAACCTGTAGGATACGGCAACCATAAGGGCGGAAGGCCCGGAGGATTCAACAAGCTAAAAATAGAAATTAAAGAAGATAAAAGCATAGATATTAAACTTTTTAAAATTTAACGGCTTCTTTAGGCTAGATTTTAATCTTACTATCTGTTAAAATGCCCTCTCTTGAGAGGGATGTATGGATAGTGTAAAAAATTTAAAAAACAAGATTCCGCCTAACAATATAGAAGCTGAAAAGGCTGTTCTGGGAGCTATTTTGATCGATCCTGATGTCTTTACCTTTGTAAGGCCGATCTTAGATGCAGGGGCTTTTTATTCTCCCCAACACCAGAAGATATATAACGCTATTGCTGAATTAGACACACGCTCCCAAAAGGCAGATATTTTAATATTGACAGACTATCTCCGCTCTACAAATGAATTGGATTCTGTCGGAGGGGCAGGATACATAGCATCTTTGACGGATGAGGTTCCCAGCTCTGCCAATTTTGAATTCTATGCAAAGATGGTATTGGAAGCCGCAATAAGAAGAAACTTACTGAAGGTTTCAAATAAAATTTCTGCAGATGTCTTTGATGACAGCATATCAAGCCGAACAGTCTTGGAAGAAGCACAAAAGAGCATTTTTGATCTAACCGAAGCAGGAAATTCGGCTACTTTTAAATCCCTTGCAGAAGTTATAATGCCGACACTGGAAGTTTTAGAGAAAATGCATGAACGCAAGGGAGAATATACTGGAGTTCCATCAGGCTTCGCTAATTTAGACAATATGACCTACGGCTTTCAGAATTCAGAGTTCATTATCATAGGAGCCCGTCCTTCCGTAGGAAAAACAGCCCTTGCAATGACCATGGCAGCTCACATCGCTATTGATGAAAAAATCCCCACAGCCTTTTTTTCCCTTGAAATGTCGGATATGCAGCTGGTACAACGCTTGATAGCCTCCCGTTCCAAAATAAATTCCAATAGAATAAGGTCTGCAAACCTCACAGCACGGGATTTTACCAAGGTTTCGGAAACCTGCGGTGCCTTATATGAAGCGCCCTTTTATCTTGTAGATATGCCTAATATGAAGCTTTTGGATTTAAGGGCTATAGCCCGCCAGCTTTGCAGTCCTCCGTATAATGTCAGAATTATCTTCATAGACTACATTACGCTTATAACGGGCGAAAATGCTTCTATACAACAACGTCATGAACAGATTGCCGAAATTTCCAGATCTCTAAAAAGCCTTGCAAGAGAGCTGAATATTCCGGTAGTAGCCCTATCTCAGCTGACAAGAGATGCTGAAGGGAAAAAACCCGGCCTTGCCGATATAAGAGAGTCAGGTTCTCTTGAACAGGATGCGGATGTCGTTATGTTTTTACACCGTGAAAGAGTCGAAACAAGCGAAGATGAAGCAAAACCTATCCCTACCGAGCTTATTTTAGCAAAACAAAGGAACGGCCCCATAGGGACGGTTTCTCTTTTATTTTTGCCGCAATACACAACATTTGTTACGGAAGCCAAAGAAAAATGATTTACTAAATTCACTTAAAATTATAAAAGCACCTTGACTATTAACGGAAAAAATCGGATAATATACCTAAGATTATTATTTTAAGGAGGTTTCTTTGAAAAAAGTAAGACTATTACTTTTGCTGTTTGTTGTTGCTTTTCTATTTTCCTGTAAATCTGCTCCTAAGCAAAAAGAAGAAAAACCGGATGAAATGGAAAAAATTCAACAACAAGAATCAGTAAAGGAAGAACCTGATAAGAAAGCGGAACAAAAAGTTATATCCGATGATGCATCGTATGTTATATATTTTGCACCGCAAGCCTATCAAATCGATCAGTTTACTGCACAAAAACTAAAAGAAATAGCGGATGATCTTAAAGCCCGAGGGGTAAAGAAAATCTTTATTTCAGGTCATAGTGCAAAACTTGACTCGCAAAAGGACGAAGATCGTATTGCCTTACAGCGTGCTATTGCTGTTGCAAACTATTTTCAAACAATGGGACTATTTGATGCGAACGGTATAACTGTCGAAGGTAAGGGAGCTCGCGAACCTGCAAGTACGCACTCGGAAATTACTGACCGTTTTAAGAACCGCAGAGTAGAAATTCACAGTGTTAAATAAACACTATGAGATTAAAAAAATCATTTTGGAGGTAACTAATGATTAAAAAAATTTTTTTTGTAGCTGTATGTTCACTTTTAGTTGTTTCGGCTTGGGCTCAAGCTCCTTCTATTGTAGGAACCGATTATGTACGCCCTGCGATTCACTATGTAGAGGAAGGAACAAATTACGTAAATAGTGACGTATTTTTTAAGCTTAGATCACAAGACAAGGAAACAGGTCTTGACTTTGTAGAATTTGCTTTGAATGGAGCAGCCTTTATGAGATATAAAAACCCTTTCCAGCTTCTTGAAGAAGGAAAATATGATATTTCATATAGAGGATTTGACAATAGCGGAAACTTGGAATTACCCAAAACTTTTTCCGTAATTGTAGATAACACAGCTCCTGATGCAATGATTAAAACAACAGAACCGTTGTATAATGACGGCGTAGTACTTTACTGCTCATCAAATACAAAATGGTATGTTTCCGCAGCCGACATATTAGGCGGATCAGGTGTAGCAGCAGCTTACATGGGCACTGATCTGAATTCTCTCAAACTTTCCGGAAACGGAAAAGAGTCCGAACAAACCTATGTTTC
Source organism: Treponema putidum (assembly GCF_000755145.1). Taxonomy (GTDB): domain Bacteria; phylum Spirochaetota; class Spirochaetia; order Treponematales; family Treponemataceae; genus Treponema_B; species Treponema_B putidum. Next base: position 2,251,514 of record NZ_CP009228.1, on the reverse strand, counting down.
ATTAGATAGTGAAGGGCCTGTAAATCTTTATTATACAGCCATTGACAATGTAGGAAACCTTTCCCCCATTAAGGTAGTTTCAGTTACTATTGACAAGACTGCTCCTGTTGTAAGCCTTGCAAATTCAAACCGACTTATCAACAAAGATGAGGAATATATGATATTCCCCAGCGAAAATGTCGTCGATGAAGAAGGCAGAGTTATTGTTTCTACAAGCGAAACCGTTTCATTTACGGCAAAAGATGAACTTTCAGGTGTTGATGCAATTTATGTAAAAGTAAACGATGGAGACTATACTAAATATGTAGAACCTATCAAATTTACACAAAATGCAGTTTACAAAATTGAAGTTAAGGCTATCGATAATGTAGGCAATGTTTCTGATCCTGTTATGTACACATTCTATGTTGATCAGATTACACCTAACTCGGAGGTTGACATAATCGACAGGTCGGGGAATCTTCTCCCAGCCACAACCTCAGCAGATGCCGAGTAAAAAAATAGAGGCATCTCCTATTAATCGGCTTCCAATATAACCGGCTAATAGAGATACTTATCGGTAAAACAAAACGGCCGAAGTAAGTAACTTTTCCAAAGTGAAAAACTTTACTACTTCGGCTTTTTATTTTGCACATGCATATTTTTAATCAATTGACAGACAGCTTTAAATAATTTAGACTAAAGCTAAGATTATGAAGCTCAAAAAAATATGTTTAACAATTTTACTTCTCATAAACTTTTCATATATTTTTGGAAATACCGATTTAAACAAAACAAAAACGGAAATTGAAACAGAGTTAAACTATCCCTTAAATTTTAATGTTTCAATATCTCACTTTTTAAAATTTTATAGACCAAATATGGATTCAAAATATACCGAACTTGGGTTTAAGGCCTCATTGAAACCGGCAAATATTTTATGTTCCTTCAATTTTAAATTAGCCTATGTACCCTGCTTAAATTTTATTGCAAATACGGCTTTTGGAACAGGCTGGGCCTACCCTAGCTTAAATTTTTACGGTGTTGCAGAAAATCAAAATATCAATGATTTACAAGTTATAAAGCCTTTGTATTTTTCAAAGCTGTTTTTTAGTTTTCAAGGCGGGCTTGAACTGTATTTTGATCTAAGCTCAAAAATAAAAAGTAAATGGTCAAATTTAATCTTAAAAACAGGGCATATTATAAATTACAGGGCTCTTTTATCATCAAAGGCAGAAACGTTTTGGTTTTTTAATAATGATTTAGGAGAAAATAGAAATGGAACTATATATAAAGGATATTATTCCATTGAATACAATATACCTCTTTATTTAAACACAATAATAATAGAGCTTATAACCTATAAAAACTTATATAAACCCTTGCCTTATGCAAAAAATAAAGCTGAAAAATTATGGACATTTGAATTAAAAAATGAGCTTTTTTTTAAAGCCTCAGAAAAAACACGCATAAAACTACAAGCAGTATGGAAAACGGCGCCAATCTATTATAATTACAAAGATGAAGCACATTTTACTCAAAAAATAATCAACTCAAAAAAGAATATCGACATGTTTTTTGAGTCCGTTGCAATCAGTTTTATATTTAAACTATAGGGCTTACAATGGGTTTGAAAAAACCTTTATCCGTTATAATTCCTGTACATAATGAAAAAGGCGTAATATCAAATGCAGGATAAAGTCCCGAGATTGAACCGCTCTTATTTTCAGATTTACAATCGTATCTAAAATCGTCCGATAAAATTGCAGTTCTTTTTCCCATAGCATAAAGAGCCTCTTCAGGATTCCTATATTCGATTTTTACTTCTTTTGCAGAAGCATAGTTTTTATCGGGAAAGCCTATTGCATAATAAGGAATACCAAAGTAATTTGCAGCTATAGCAATTTGAAGAGTTCCTATCTTATTGATAATAGAACCGTCTAGGGTTATAACATCCGAAGCTGAAACACAAAAGTTAATTTTTTTTTCGCTCATTAAAAGGGCTATCATATTGTCGGTAATGACTGTTGTATCAAATCCCATATCATAAACCAAAGAAGCTGTCAAACGGGCTCCTTGAAAATATGGACGGGTTTCGGCACAAAAAACCTTGATACGTTTTCTAGTTTCATTAAACTTTCGTAAATATCCGCCGACTGTAGTCTCTCCAAAACATTGGGTTAAAATTGAAGAGCCGTCAGGAACCAAATCAGCAAAAAAAGAGCCGGCAGTCGTATTTTTTTTATACCTGACATTGTTTTGTTCTACGGCATTTTGTTTTAAGGCCTTTATGATGTCACTTGAAGATGTTCCATCTTTTATCAGAATTTCAAAGAGGTTCAAGGATTCTCCGGTAATAAGCTGCATTGCCTTGCTTGTTGTAGGACGGACATGGGATAAAGCATATGCCGCATCTTTCATAAAATTAAGATACTCCACCTTTGAAAGGTTTTTGCCTTGATATGCAGCAAGGGCCATACCCATACCTGCCGCTGCAAAGGGCCCGCCGCTTTGGGTTACCATATCGGAAATGGCCTTTGCAACTTCCACATATGTTTTACATATGCAAAATTCCGTTTTCGCCGGATAAATACGCCTGTCTAAAATACGTACCTCTCCGCATTCTTCATCAAACCAAGCAACATTTTCATATTGCAAAATAAAGCCTAAGTTATAATCTTCTCGCATTTTTAAGTATTTTACCGATTTTTCCCGTTTTATTTATAAATTTTACACTAATTTGTTTAAATAGTATAAGCATTTTTTAGGACTTTGTCAGTATAAAATAAAAAAAATTAAAATAAGACTTGCGTTTTTTAAAAAGATATCTTATAATTTAGTTAATAGTTAATGGTATAAATAATAAATAACCTTAACTATAATATCAGTGAAAGGAGTGCAGTTATGGAAGCAAAAAAAGAAAAGAGAAATTTAAATTTATTTAATATTTTCTCTCTTGGTTTCGGCGGAGCCGTAGGTTCCGGGATATTTGTTTTAACAGGCTTAGGAATTGCAGCCACAGGCAAATCCATTGTAGTTTCAATTATGGCAGGTTGTATTTTTATGCTTTTAGCATACTTTTACAATGTTCTTTTATCATCAATGTTTATGTTTGAAGGAGGTGATTATAGTCAAAAAGCTCTAGTGTTTAATCCTTTTTTTACAGGTATAAACGGGTATATAACATTTATTAATGGTTTTTCTGTTGCTATGTATAGCCTTGCAATGGTAAATTATGCAGGAATAGTTTTTCCTCAAATTCTACCTTACACAAAATTAATTGCGATAATAATTATTACCTTGTTTTTTGCAGCAACTATAAGAGGTTCAAAATTTGTTTCTACAATCAATAATATAATGACCTTAGTATTAATCCTAGCAATTATTTTTTATATTGTATTTGGAGTTCCTAAGGTAAAACCGGGCTATTTCACAGATCCAAATTTTTTTACAGGCGGGTTTAAAGGTATCATTGCCGGTATTGCAATAATGGGATGGGCATGTCAAGGAACCACAATGGGCCCGGTTTCTGTATCGGCAGTAACTATTAAGCCCAAAAAAAATATACCCTATGGTATATTCCTTGTAACAATAGCAATTGCCATTGTTTACGGCTTAATGGGCTATGTATCGGCAGGAGTGCTTCCCATAAGCGAGGTTGCAGGTCAAAATCTTTCACTTGTAGCTTCCGAGATTTTCCCAAGATCAATTTTTATTCTCTTTATAATGGGAGGGGCTGTTTTTGCCATAGCAACATCTATGATTACCGGCATAATAATGGTTCGATATCCAATACTAAAAGTAGCACAAGCAGGTTGGCTCCCAAAATTTTTTACACAAACAACTCAGACCGGTTATCCATGGGCTGTTTACGGTATTTATTACATATTGTCAATTTTACCGGTTTTACTTGGCTTAAAATTAGATGCTATTGTTTCGCTGGTAATGATACCTGCAATGCTTACAAACCTATATACAAATATAAAATGTATTAAGGTGATACGGGATTATCCGGAGCAATGGAAAAAATCGGTATTGCATATGCCCAGAATACTTATGGACATCATATGTATTCTTTCGGCACTTTGTGCAGCTATAGTATGCTATAATCTGTTTATGATGCTTTCAACAAAAGAAAAATTTTTGATGATAGGGATTATGGTTATCATATCGATTTTATCAATTTACAATTTAAAATCAAAACATGTAAAAATTGAAGAATTGGAAGCAAATAAAAGGCAAATTATCGAAGATGCCTTACTTGCTGAAACTGAAGAATAGGAGAAAAAAAATGATTTACGATTTTACAACAAAAATTTCAAGAAAAAACTTAGGTTCACTTAAGTGGGACTTAATGTATTCACAAAATCCTGAGGTTGGAAATGAGGTGGTTCCTCTTTCGGTAGCAGACATGGAATTTAAAAATCCGCCAGAACTTATTGAAGGTTTAAAAAAATATCTTGACGAAACAGTGTTAGGATATACAGGACCTACTGAAGAGTATAAAAAAACCGTAAAAAAATGGATGAAGGATAGACATCAATGGGATATTGAAACAGACTGGATAATAAATACTGCCGGAGTCGTTCCTGCAGTGTACAATGCCGTTAGGGAATTTACAAAACCTGGAGACGGAGTCATTATCATCACCCCCGTTTATTATCCTTTCTTTATGGCTATAAAAAATCAAGAGCGTAAAATCATAGAATGCGAATTATTGGAAAAAGACGGATATTATACAATCGATTTTGAAAAACTAGAAAAATTATCCAAGGATAAAAACAATAAGGCTTTGCTCTTTTGCTCTCCGCACAATCCTGTAGGCAGGGTTTGGAAAAAAGATGAACTTCAAAAAATAAAGGACATAGTTTTAAAATCCGATCTTATGCTATGGTCAGATGAAATTCACTTTGACTTAATTATGCCCGGTTATGAGCATACAGTGTTCCAATCTATTGATGAAGAGCTTGCCGATAAAACGATTACTTTTACTGCGCCGTCTAAAACATTTAATATTGCAGGAATGGGCATGAGCAATATAATAATTAAAAATCCGGATATCAGGGAAAGGTTTACAAAGTCTCGGGATATTACAAGCGGAATGCCCTTTACTACACTCGGATATAAGGCTTGCGAAATTTGCTATAAAGAATGCGGAAAATGGCTGGATGACTGCATAAAGGTAATAGACAAAAATCAAAGAATTGTAAAAGATTTTTTTGAAGTAAATCACCCCGAAATAAAGGCTCCTCTTATTGAAGGCACCTATTTACAATGGATAGATTTTAGAGCTTTGAAAATGGATCATAAGGCTATGGAAGAATTTATGATTCACAAAGCTCAAATATTTTTTGATGAAGGCTATATTTTCGGAGACGGAGGTATAGGATTTGAAAGAATCAACTTGGCAGCTCCATCATCTGTTATTCAAGAAAGTTTAGAAAGACTAAATAAGGCCTTAAAAGATCTTAAAAATCGGCATTAAAAATAAAATTTACTGCCGGTAAAATTCCTCCTCATATTTAATATATAAAATATGAGGAGGACTTTTATAAAGATTCATTTTTTCGGTTATTTTTTTCGAGGATGTCGGTATAAGCTTTCAAAATTTTATCAAAAGCTACCATCTCGTCAACAGTAAAAGTTTCAAGAAGTTTTTTCCTTGTCTTTATATTGTCTTTATTGTCATAAGCTTTATGCTTTAAAACCGTTTCTTTTGCTTTTTCCGTAGTGTGCAAAAAAAAGACTTTGCCGTCAGCTTCGTTCACCTTCTTATAAACCAAGCCCCATTTTATAAGCCTATGTACAATTTGAGAAATTGCACTTGATGTTCTATTCCATTTTTTTGCCAAAGCTGAAACCGTTATATTTTCATTATCATAAATATCGGTCAAAATATGCATTTCAATCATCGTATATTTCTTACCCGTACCATAATCTCTCCTTATAGTATAATAATAAGAAAATGATAATACAAAATCGTACATGCCATCAACAATATTGCTTATATTTTTATACCTTTTTTCAATCAAATCTACAGGCTCATTGTCTTCTACCCATGCATTAATTATTTCATTTTTATAAATATCATTCAACATTTAAAACTCCCAAACAGTCTACTTAAAATTTAGCGACACACCTTTAGATGATAGCCATTTTTATAAGAATTGTCAATTATTTTGAGATTTTTAGCTCAAACTATTGACAAAAATAAAAAAAAGAATATACTCCTCCCCATGAGCAAGACATTTTAGATGACTTACTCATAACATTGCAATACTTGACATTTTTTGGGTTTATGTATATTATACACACGCTCACTGTTAAGCGAGAGTGGTGGAATTGGCAGACACGCTAGACTTAGGATCTAGTGCTTCGGCGTGAGGGTTCAAGTCCCTCCTCTCGCACAATTCCACAAAACAAAAAGTGGAGTAGAATTGCGGGAATAGCTCAGTGGTAGAGCGCCACCTTGCCAAGGTGGATGTCGCGAGTTCAATCCTCGTTTCCCGCTTCTAAAGCGATTCGGTGAACGGATCGCTTTTTTTTTACCCCTTTACAAAGGGCAGTCTTAAAATCAACTCTAAGGAAGGAAAAATGGACTACGAAAAAAACGTAACTCTTAAAGAAAAATCACATGCGGAACTTTCAGTAAAAATCAAAAAGACTGAAGTTCAAGAAAGCTATAAAAAATTGCTCAACAAATATTCAAAAGAGCTTCAAATACCGGGATTTAGAAAAGGAAAAGTTCCCATATCCGTACTTGAAACAAAATACGGTGATGCCATTAGAGGTGACCTTGCAGGAGAACTAATCGAAGATTCTTTAAAAGAAATTTTTGAATCTTTAAACGAATATGAAAGACCTCTCCCCTACTCCTACCCCGAACTTAACGAAAAACCGGAATTAAAAGTTGAAGAAGACTTTTCCTTTACAGTCCACTATGATGTCTTCCCCAAGGTAGAAATTAAAAAGACGGAAGGCTTTACTATTGAAGTGCCCGAAGCAAGCGTTTCCGATGACGACATAAAAAAAGAACTGGAAAGACTTCAAGAGCGGAATGCCCTTGTTACAGCTTGCAAAGAAGGGGCTTTAGCCGAAAAAAATCATATTGCAACAATTGACTATTGTGAAATTGATGATGAAGGGAAAACCATATCCGGTACTGAAAGGCAAGACTTTGTGTTTACAATAGGTTCTGGCCTAAATATCTATAAAATTGATGATGATATAATAGGCATGAAAAAAGGTGAATCTAAAGAAATCACTAAAACATTCCCGGAAGACGATTCAAACAAAGAACTTGCAGGAAAAACAAAAAAAATAAAGGTAACTCTTACCGCTCTTAAATACAAAGATTTACCGGCCATTGATGATGATTTTGCTCAAGACATAAATGAAAAATATAAGAACTTAGATGAACTAAAGGCCGATATCAAGAAAAAGTTTGAAATAAGCATGGAAGAAAAAATAGAATCTTTACAAAAAAATGCTTTAATGGAACAAATGGTTAAGGAGCATACGATAGATCTTCCCGAATCCATGATAAAAGCAGAACTTGAATCCAGATGGATGATGATGGCTAATCAATTTAGAACCACTCCTGAAGAACTTGAAAAAATGCTCGGTAAGGGGCCGCAATCAAAAGCAGCTCTTATGGAAAGCTGGCGGGAGGATTCCGAAAAGAACTTAAAAGAAAGAGTTTTAATTGAAACCCTTCTTAAAGAAAAAAATATTGAAGTAAGCGATGACGAGATTGAAGCCGAGTATTCCCGTTTATCTGAAAGAATGGATATCGCTGTTGATGAGCTGAAAAAATATTATGCAAATCCCCGTGAAAAAGAATATTTAAGTGAAGGCCTAAAAGAAGAAAAACTTTTTAAAGCTCTTTATGAAAAATCGACAATCAAAAAAGGTAAAAAAATTACCTTTGAAGAACTTTTAAAAGATTAAATCTTGCTGTTTTAAGGAAAAAAAATGAGTACACTTGTACCTTATGTAATTGAACAAACCGGAAACGGAGAACGCAGTTATGATATTTTCTCCCGTCTTTTAAAGGATAGAATTATCTTTGTAGACGGAGAAATAAACGATATGTCGGCTGATTTGGTTGTAGCCCAGCTTTTATTTTTAGAGGCACAAAATCCCGATAAGGATATCAGCCTCTATATAAACAGTCCCGGAGGTTCCGTAACTGCCGGCCTTGCAATTTACGATACTATGCAGCATATTCGTCCCGATGTACAAACAATTTGTTTGGGCCAATGCGCCAGTATGGGAGCTGTTCTTTTGGCGGGAGGCGCAAAAAATAAGCGCTATGCCCTGCCCTCATCCCGTGTTATGATTCATCAACCATGGGGAGGAGTTCAAGGCCAAGCCGTAGATATCAATATCCAAGCCAAAGAAATAGTAAGATTAAAAAAACTTACCATTAAATATTTTGCAGAAAATACCGGCAAAACGGAAAAACAGGTAGCAGCCGATATGGAAAGAGACTTCTTTATGTCGGCAGAGGAAGCCTTAGCCTATGGCATTATAGATACCGTTATGAATAGGAGAAAAGATGGCTAGAAATAGGATGGACGGGGCTTTAATATGCTCGTTTTGCAATAAGCCGGAAAGTAAAGACAGGTTTATAGTGCCGGGACCTGCGGGGGTATGTATCTGCGACAGATGTGTTGATCTTTGTGAAAGTTACATAAAATCATATCGGACGGTACGCCCTGTAGAAAGATCCGGACCTATCCCTACGCCTCAAGAACTAAAAGAGTATCTTGATGAATATGTAATCGGCCAAGAGCAAGCAAAGAGGGTATTATCTGTAGCCGTTTATAATCATTATAAACGAATAATGAATCCTCCTTTAAAAGATGATATAGTTATAGAAAAATCAAATGTTCTTTTATTAGGCCCTACGGGATCGGGTAAGACTCTTTTAGCAAGAACCCTTGCACAAAAAATGGAGGTTCCCTTTGCCATAGCCGATGCAACGACTTTAACTGAAGCAGGATATGTAGGAGAGGATGTCGAAAATATCTTGCTTAAACTTATTCAAAATGCAAACGGGGATATAAAAGAAGCCGAAAGAGGTATTATTTTTATTGATGAAATAGATAAAATTTCCAGAAAGAGCGAAAATGTTTCAATTACCCGTGACGTATCAGGTGAAGGAGTACAACAGGCCTTACTCAAAATAATTGAGGGTACTACGGCTTCCGTTCCTCCTCAGGGCGGCAGAAAGCATCCTAATCAGGATATGCTTAAAATAGATACAACAAATATACTCTTCATTTGCGGCGGAGCCTTTGTAGGATTGGATAAAATAGTAGAAGCCCGTATCTCTACAAAACCGATAGGTTTTGGTGCCGAAGTAAAAAAACTGAATGAAAAAAATCTTACCGAGTTGTATGATCAGGTTTCGCCCGATGATTTGGTAAAGTTCGGTCTTATCCCGGAATTGATAGGACGGATTCCTATAAAGGTAGCCTTAAATGAGCTTACAAAAGAAGATTTAACCCGTATCTTGATTGAACCTAAAAATGCTATAATAAAACAATTTCAGGCAACCTTTAGGCTTGATAATGTAGACTTACACTTTGAAGAAGATGCAATTACAGCTATAGCTCAGCAGGCGATAGACCAAAACACGGGAGCCAGGGGCTTGCGTTCAATTGTAGAAAAGCTTATGCTGGATGCAATGTTTGAAGCTCCTTCATTAAAGGGTAAAAAGGAACTTATTGTAAATAAAAAAATGGTCGGAAGTACTACATTTAAACCTAAAATAAGATTGTTAGACGGAAAAACTGCATAAGTTTTAAAAATCCTAATTCAATAAAAAGGGCTGGCTTAGCACAGAGAGCAAAACTTTAGCTTTTTAGAGCGGCTTTAGCGCTTTAAAGCGGCTTTAGGCAGCCTTTTTTATGCATTTCCTTGAGCAACCACCACAAGAAATGAAAAAATAACTGCTAAAATTATCGATAAAAAACATAAAAAAATATCGATTATAAATTTTAAAATATATTTCGTTTCTTTATAGCGGATTATAAAATAAGCTTTAAATACAATTGATGCAAATGTAAAAATTATAAGCAATACACAAAGATTCATTAATACGTTTAAAATCAAAAACAAGCTGGAATCCAAAAAATCTTGAGAACTGCTTAAAACATAAAAAAGAATAAAAATAAAAACAGAGGCACTCAAAAATCTTATCGAGCGGTCTAAAAAGCGAATAGTAAAACGTTTATATTGGGTATAAGGCTTTATATCTTTACTATCCATAAGTTTTAATTTGAAATTTAAAGAAAATATGCGGATATTTATCCGCATATTTATAAACTGTTAGTTCTCCGATTCCGAAACTTGGCCTTCTTCCGAAATAGGGCTATCGGATACAGCGGGTTCTCCGGAAACTTCAGTTGAATCATCCTCAGCTGAAACTTCCTCTTCCCGGCGAGGCTTACGCCCTTTTCGATCTGAAACCTTAGCAGGTTTTTCTTCGGCAATTTGAGCTTCTACCGTAAAAGATATCTCTGCCGAGGTGTTTTCATAAAGCTTTATAAGGGCCTTATGCACACCTGTACTCTTAACGGTTTGGCCCGGAATTTCGATGCGCTTTCTTTCAATATCGAAATCAAGTTTTTGAAGCTCATCAAAAAGAGTTTGGGTTGTAACGGCACCGTAGAGTTTTCCGTTAGGCCCCGCAGGCATAATAACCTTAATTGAAAGAGCTTCAAGTTTTTCTTTAAGCCCTGTTGCATCTTGGCGTTTTGCAGCCTTTTTAGCTTCAATTTCTTCTTTGCGTGATTCAAAATGAGCCAGAGTAAACTCATTACAAGGAACAGCTAAGTTTCTTGGGAAAAGATAGTTTCTGGCATAGCCCTTAGCTACGTTTTTAATATCTCCTTCTTCTCCAAGATATTTAACATCTTCATTTAAAATTACTTTCATATACAAGCTCCTAAAAAAATATCCGCCCAATTCCGGGAGTCGGAAAGGGCTTTTTAACATAGGCTAATTTTTAATGTAAGCAATCGCTCTAAAGCAATAAAGTTTTAGACAGCTGCTTACATTAAAATTCTATTCGTTCATAACAAAAGGAAGCAAGGCAACAGCTCTTGCACGCTTAATTTCAACGGCAAGTTTTCGCTGGTGTTTTGCACAAGTTCCGGTAATCCTTCTGGGAAGAATCTTACCTCTCTCGGTTATAAAGCGGCGTAAGGCATCCGGTTCTTTATAATCGATCTTTAACTTTTGCGTACAAAAACGGCAAACTTTTTTTCGGTAAAAAGCCCTGCCTTTTCTTTTGTCTTCGCCTTCGCGAATATTATCCTGCATGTTAACTTCCATGTCTACATCATTCATTGTTTCATCCGACATTTAAATCTCCTTAAAATGGAATATTATCCAAATCTGAATTTCCCATATCCGGCTGATAATCGTCATAGGAAGGTTCTTGTCTTTTTTGATAAGCAGAAGGCCTCTGACTTCCATCATTATACGGATTATTTCCGCTGCCCTGATATGATCCCTGGCGCTGAGGTGCGGACTGCGATTGTCCGCTCTGACCTGCCGAGCCTCCGACAAGCTGAATATTGTTAGCTACAATTTCCACCTTGCTTCTGGTTTGCCCGTCTTGCTCCCAACGGTTTTGTCTAAGTTCACCGTCAATAGCAACTTGTTTACCTTTTACAAGATACTGATTTAGGGCTTCACCCTGCCGGCCCCAAAGAACCACGTCAAAAAAACTTGCTTCTTCGCTCCAGTCATCGCCTGTTTTCCGTCTTCTATTGACCGCTACGGCAAAATTACAAACCGCAATACCGGAAGACGTATATTTAAGCTCAGCATCTCGAGTCAAGCGGCCAACCAATACTACATGATTTATATCTGCCATAAAGTCTCCTTTTTAGTCCTCTAAACGAACAAAAAGATATGTCAACATCTGAGTAATCAGCTTAAAACGCTTGTCCAATTCAATCATCTTTGCAGGATCTGCTTCGATGTTGAAAAGCACATAACGTCCCTTTGTCTTCTTTTTGATTTCATAAGCTAAATCCCGATCGCCGAAAGGCTCTTCAGACTTGATCTGAACACCGAAATCCGCCAGAATTGAATGTAGAGCATCTATTCCCGGTTTATAAAGATCTTCTTCAACCGGAAAAACCGTCATAAGTTCATAGTTTCTCATGTTCCCTCCTATGGACACATTTCTGAGGCCCGCATTTTCTGCGAGCCGGAGTTTTTATAGAATAGCAAAAAATACTATCTTAGTCAATACCAGGGTTTTAGCCCGGCTAAAACCGTGCATAAAACCGGTTAAGCCTAGCATTTCATCATGCCGGCATAGTGTGCAAGCTTTAGCACTTCATCATGCCGAAAACCATTACGAAAAGAGCAACGGTTTCGCAAAGACCTACTATGGTAATGTACTGTACAAAGCCTTTTCCAGTTTCAGCCATGGCATCTGAACCTGAAGCTGAAGCCTTACCTTGAGCAATAGCAGATGCTGCAATAGAAACACCGCAAACAAGGCCTAAGCCCAATAAAAACCAATCGCTCTGAGATGAGGTGAGCATCCTATTCATAAGCAAGAAACCGTAGAGAGTCTGCGTAAGAGGAGCACCTGCAAAAGCAACCAAACTAAAGGGAGCGGGCTTGTTATTTAAATAACATCGTTTCCATGCACCTATTGTTGACTGACCTGCAATGGCAAGACCGATTGCAGAACCGATAGCTGAAATACCCAACGCAGCAGCAGCACCAAAAAAACCAAAAGTCATATCCTTCCTCCAAATTTATTCATTAAAGGGTTCATATTTAAAGCCCGACCAAGTCAAGCCTACATGATTAGAGAATTCCAAGGTATTCAACCGAACACCGTGGACTATAACGGAAAGCACGTTCATAATATAGTTAAGGCCGTGTCCGAACAATAAAAGTAAAACACCTGCAAAGATTATTATGCCTCCTAATGCAGGGCCTGCCATCTCATTTACGGTTGCACTTATAGCGCCTCCTGCAAGACCTACAGCCCAAAGTCTTATGTAGCTCATAATATCTGCAAATACGTTTACTACGCCCAAAAACATATTTATTATATTCTTTAAACTTTCAACAATGGCCTGTCCTATTCCTGTAGAATAGTTTGCAAAAATAAAGTTTAAGGCAAAACCCAGCCCTATGGCAAGCAATATTGTATTATTGATTGCATACTTTTGCGAATCTACAACAAGATTTAAAACAACAAAATACATTCCGCCAAGCATCGAAATTGAGCCCAGATCGGCAAGGAATTTAGGGGATTTGATATTCCTAAATAAGCTCACGAGATGGGCTATCATCAGCTGGGTCAAGCCTAGTGTAAAACAGAGCAGAATCTGGTTTTGATTGCGTATATCCTCAGGCGTAAAGTTTGCAATCGCAGGAACAGCTAAGTTTTTAAGAAAAGACGGTAAAATTCCGGTAGGCATACCGAACCAGTTACAAACCAGAGTACCCCAGATAACGGTCATTAAACCTAAATAACCGAACATATAAAAGGCTGTAGGCACTTTTTGTTTTTTTGCTTTTGCTTTTAAGATCAAAACAATTGAAATTAAGAACAAAACCGCACCGTAGCCCGCATCTCCAAAAATCATTGCAAAGAAAATTCCAAAAAAGATCAAAAACCAAAGAGATATATCAGGCTCCGTATAACCGGGAACAGTCCCTAAAAAGTCGATTAGCGGAGAAATAAGATTTACAAGTTTATTACGCTTTATCTTTGTCGGAACAGGGTCATCTTCTTCGGGAGTTTGAGAAATATAGGCCCAAGATTTTTCCCTTACGAGGGAAGAAAGCTTTGACTCATCTTCGCATGGAATATAACCTGTGAGCCAAACCAATTGAACCCTCTCATCATCATCTTGATTTCCGAAATCTATTGTCTGCATACCATCATGCACAATCTCAAATTGAAGTTTTTTGCTTACAATCTCATCCAAGACATGGAGAGAGTTTAAGTAGGCAGACATCTTCGTCATTTCTTTCTTATAAGAAGAAATCTTAGCCGTTAAACTCTTAAGTTTTTCTTTTAAGGCCTTAACGGAAGTTTCAGGCAATTTTAAAGGAATAATATCCTGAGGCAAGTCAACCGGAAGAGCATTTGTTTCACTCCAGATTAAAAACCTTACCCCCGTTTTCCCCTTCCCCAGTAAAATAGTTTTAATATCTTCGGAAAGGGAAGAATAAGTTTTTACTGAGGTAGTTGCAGGAAAAAGATAGATACCTTTTTCTTCCAAAAAATTAAAATCGGCAGTATTTATTTCTCCCCACTCGGCATAAGATGCTATATCACCTGAAAGCCTTGCAGATTCTTCCATGTTACTCTTATAAGAAGCAGTCAAGGACAAAACGGAATCTACAAAGGTAAGAGTATCTTCTTCGCTTAAAAGAGAGGGAGGCGTTATTCCTTTTTTCTCTTTTTTGGGAAGATATTCCGTTAAAAGGCTTATAGCAAGAGTTATGTCGTTTTTCTCGGATCGTAGCTCGTTTATCAAGGTACCGTTTGCAGGACGGTCTTCAATATGTAAAAGCCCTAATTTTCTTAAATCTTTTAAGGCATGACGCTGCTCTTTTTTTAAAACTAAAAGAGTTACTTTTTTCATCGGTACAATCATAGAGCTTCATCCTTATGGTGAACCTTTTCAAGGTTCTTCTTTGAAATTTTACCGCGAACAACAGCTGCAACCTGTTGGTCTCCCAAATAAACCGTAATCTTCTTTATGTTTGCTCTAGTTGCGGGTATCTTAACCTTTTCAAACAGGTTTACGCGCTGGGTAGTAGTTCTAAGCTCCGAATTCAATAGGCGGACTTGTTCATCAAGCACCTTTGCCTCAAGGTCTAAGCTCAAAACTTCCTGCAATTTTTCGGCAGCCGTATCAACCCAAAGAGGAGTCTTATAAAGATCATATTTAGAGCGTTCAAATTCCGCACCGGAAAAAACAGGGATACTTACTCCGGCAATATTTCCGGTTGAAGTTAAAAGCTCTTTTATCTTAACCATCGAGGGTTTAAAAACATTTTGCTCACCGAATACCGCTACCCAGTCTTCGAATTCCTTATTAAGAGCATCTCTGTGAAGCCTTACTTCTTTAGCTCTGGACTCGATAGTGCGGATTTCGGTTTGAAGCTGCTGTTTTTTAAGCTGAAGAGTCGGCAAGTATCTTCTGTACATTTTTAAAGATTCTTTTTGATTCTTAAGCTCATTTTTTGTCAGTTTTATTGCCATAGCCTACCCTTTAGTTTGCCGGCCAGTACTTATTTACCAAGTCGGATTTAATACCGGTTTCTTCACGGGTAAAACATTCGGCAAGAATTTTCCAGCCTAGGCTGAGAGCATCTTCAAGCGGAATGTTTACCGACAGGTCCATCATTCCGGATTCGAATCTTGCACCGTATTTTAAGAGTTTTTCGTCCCATTCGCTCATCATAAAGCCCATGGACTTTTTTTCCAAGGTGTCCTTATACGAAGCGTAGAGCTTAATCATATTATCCATCAAGGCTCGGTGGTCATCTCTTGTTTTACCGTTTACGTTTTGCTTTAATCGTGAAAGGCTTCCAAAAGGCTCAATTCGTCCGTTTTTAAGATAGAACTGACCTTCAGTAATATAACCGGTGTTATCGGGAACCGGATGCGTTACGTCATCTCCGGGCATTGTCGTAACGGCCAATACCGTAACGGAACCTGCGTCGGCAAAGTCTACAGCCTTTTCATAGCGGGCTGCAAGCTGACTGTAAAGGTCTCCGGGATAACCTCGGTTTGAAGGAACTTGTTCTTGAATAATAGCTATTTCTTTCATTGCATCTGCAAAGTTTGTCATATCCGTTAAAAGAACCAATACGTCTTTACCTGCAATGGCGAATTTTTCCGCAACTGCAAGACACATATCCGGAATCATAAGGCATTCAACTGTCGGGTCGGCTGCCGTATGAACGAACATGGCTGTTCGGCTCAAAGCACCGGCTTCTTCAAGGGTGTCCTTAAAATAGAGGTAGTCATCATATTTTAAGCCCATTCCGCCCAAGATAATTACATCAACCTCGGCCTGCATGGCTATTCGGGCTAAAAGCTCGTTATAAGGTTCACCTGAACTTGAAAATATGGGCAGCTTTTGAGAAACAACCAGGGTATTAAATACGTCGATCATCGGAATACCGGTTCTGATCATTCTGTTTGCAAGAATACGCTTCGAGGGGTTTACCGAAGGTCCGCCTATAGGAATCATGTTATCCTTTAAGGCAGGGCCTGAATCACGAGGTTCGCCCGAACCGTTAAAAATGCGGCCGAGCAAGTCTTCGGAATAGCTTACCTGCATTTCCTTGCCTAAAAAGCGCACCTCATCCCCGGTTGAAACACCTCGGCCGCCTGCAAAAACTTGCAAGGAAACCAAGTCTCCGTCAAGTTTATTAACTTCTGCAAGGGAAGCTCCAAAACGGGTTTGAACCTCAGCCAATTCTCCGTATGATACACCGTCGGCTTTAACCGTAATAACCGAACCGTTTATCGATTCTATTTTACTATATACCTTTTTCATCTTATACCGCCTGCTTCAATAATTTTTTTGCTCTTTCGTCTAGGCTGTCCGCTTTTTCGGCGATGAGCTTTTTAATTCCGTCTTCATGGGATTTAAACGCATCCGAACCCCAAGGCGAGTAGTTATAGTCAATGAACATAAGTTTAAGTTTGCTGAAATAAGAACGGGCTTCATCCTTTGAAACAAATTTAAATGAAGTACCTAGAATTTCAACTAAAATATTATATATGTGCTGCTGGCGCTCAACCGAAACCGCATCATCGACTTTATCAAAAGAGTTTTGCTGTAAGTAGACGGCATCGAGTAAGTCGCCTTTTAAGTAAATTATAAAATCTTCGATACTTGTTCCTTCTTCACCTACAACCTTCATCATCTGCTCAACTTCTGTGCCTCGTCGTAAAAAACTTCTCCCGTATTTGACTTCTTCTAAAGGAAGAACGCTGGGATATTTTGACCAAGAATCGAGAGGATGAATTGCCGGATACTTTCGGGCATCGGATCTTTCTCGTGAAAGGCCGTGAAATGCGCCTACAACCTTTAGCGTAGCCTGAGTTACGGGCTCTTCAAAGTTACCTCCCGCAGGAGATACGGTTCCTCCGATTGTAACGGAACCCTTTGAGCCGTCGCTTAGACGTACAATTCCGGCTCTTTCGTAAAAGGCTGCAATGTAGGATTCAAGATAGGCAGGGAAGGCTTCTTCACCGGGTATTTCTTCCAAGCGGCCGGACATTTCTCGAAGAGCCTGAGCCCAGCGGCTTGTAGAGTCTGCAAGAAGAAGAACGTCCAAACCCATTTGTCGGTAGTATTCTGCGAGTGTTACACCCGTATAAACCGAAGCTTCACGGGCAGCAACAGGCATTGAAGACGTATTACAGATAATTATCGTTCTCTCCATGAGGGTTCGGCCCGTTTTGGGGTCTTTAAGCTCAGGAAATTCTGTAAGAGTTTCTACAACTTCACCGGCACGCTCACCGCAGGCTGCAATAATAACGATGTCGACATCGGCATTTCGGCTGGTAGCATGCTGCAAAACGGTTTTTCCTGCACCGAAGGGACCGGGAATACAATAGGTTCCGCCCTTTGCAACGGGGAAAAATGTATCCATTGTTCTCATCTTTGTAACCAAGGTTTCCGTCGGTTTTAAGCGTTCTGCATAACAGTCGATTGCACGCTTTACAGGCCACTTAAAACTCATGGTAAGAGGTATTACGTTTCCTCTTTCGTCCGTAACCTCAGCTATTGTATCATCTACGGTATAATCACCTTCAGGTTTGATAGATTTTAATTTATAAGTTCCATACATGTTAAAAGGAATCATGATACGGTGGGTAAAACTGCCTTCAGGTACGGTTCCTAAAAGGTCTGCACGCTTAAGGCTATCGCCTTCTTTAGCAACCGGAGTAAAGTGCCATTTGGCTGTTCGGGAAAGAGCATTTAAGTATATACCTCTTTCCAAAAAATAGCCGGCTTTTTCTGCAAGCTCCGGTAATGGGTTTTGCAGGCCGTCATAGACCTGTCCTAAAAGGCCGGGACCTAATTCAACGGAAAGAAGGTCTCCGGTAAACTCTACTATATCGCCGACCTTTATTCCCTTTGTAATTTCAAATACTTGAAGCTGAGCTACATCCCCCCGAATACGTATTACCTCGCTTTTTAGTTTTTTTGAACCAACTTCAACATAGCCGACTTCATTAAGAGTAACCAAGCCTTCAAAAGCAACGCTTATCATGTTACCGTTAATACCGGCTACTTTTCCTTTTGTTTTAGTCATATCATAACTCCAAATACTGTATATAAAGCATAAATCCTAATCTTAAAAGTCGTTTTATAAAAATTTATAAAACAACTTTTAGATTTTATCATATAAGTTAAAAATATTCAAGACAAAAAAAATCAAAAAATGTTAAAAATATAACTAAATTTTTTCACTGTCATATTCTATAAGAGTTTTTACAGGCAAATCTCCAAGTACCTTGTTATAATTTAAAAAAGGAAGGCCTACAACGCCGCAAAAACCCACAACCTTTGCTCCGCCCTCTTCTAAAATACTTCGGGCAGCATTTAAAGTTCCTCCTGTAGCAATCAGGTCATCCAAAAGAAGAACTTTTTGACCTTTTATTACGTCGGTTTTATGTACTTCAACAGCAGCCTGACCATACTCAAGATCGTAAGAAGCGGAGTAAGTTTCTCCTGGGAGTTTTCCCTTTTTGCGGATTAAAATAAGAGGGATTCCCATTTTATAAGCAAATGGGGAAGCAAAGATAAAGCCCCGCGCTTCAATGGCGGCTACTGCATCTACCTTTTCATCCTTGTACATTTCCATCATTTTATCAAGGCAATAGCTAAAAACTTTTGGATTAACCAAAATACCTGTAATATCATAAAAAAGAATTCCCTTTTTTGGGAAGTCGGGAACGCGTCTAATCGCAGCGTCAATTATTTTATCTTTCATAAACACAGTCTACACCTTATTTTTGCAATGGTCAATAGGAATTTTTTTAGTTTTAAATTATTTTAATCGAAAGCATTTTAAGTAATTTCTATAAATCATACGAAGTAATACTGAGTCCCATATTTTTAAGCTCATCTAAAAAAGACGGATAACTTATATCAAAACACTCTGCATCTTGAAGGATAAAATCCGAATCATCTTTATTATCGATACCCGCTCCCATAACCATAAGCATCATAGCTATTCGGTGATCTCCATGGGAATAAACTTTAGCAGGTCTTAGGTCTTTTCCTCCTGTTCCGCGAACAATTAAAAAATCCCGGCCCTCTACAATATCGGCTCCAAGTTTTTTTAGTTCTGAGGAAATTGCAAAAAGTCTATCACACTCTTTGTACCGGCAGATTTCTATATTTTTTAAAACGGTTTCACCATTTGCAAAACAAGCAATTGCGGAAAGAGCCGGAACCGCATCCGGAGTATCGGAACAATCAAATTCTCCTCCCCTTAAACTTGAAGGAAATATTTGAAGAATTTTATTTTTATCATCAAAATGAATATCCGCATTCATCTCTTTTAAAATTTTGACTATACGGGCATCTCCTTGAACATCATTTATATCTATGTTCTTTATGCTGATAGCAGAAGATGTAATAAGCGAGAGAGCAATTGGGAAAGCCGCACTTGACCAATCGGCAGGAATGCTTGCCGAGAAAGAAGAAATTTTTTGCTTTCCTCTAATTTTAAAAGTATTAAAATCGTTCGAAACGTCTAATTCAATACCGCAATTTTTAAGCCAATGAAGGGTCATTTTTAAGTATGGAAGCTCCCCTGCTCTTTTTAAATTTATTTGCAGTGGAAAATCAATTAAACCTGCTGCAAGCAAGAGGCCGCTTACAACCTGAGAAAAAGCCCCTTCAAGATAAAGTTTTTTTTCTTCAAAATTCTTAGGTGAATTTTCATGGCTAAAAACCCTAAGAGGCGGTTTTTCAGACTTGTCAAGAAATTCGTATTTTATACCGAGACCCTCATAAATTTCGATTAAGGGTTTTATAGGCCTCCTTAAAATCGATGAATCCCCGGTCAAAACAAAATCGGAAGCCGTTAAGGAAAGAAGAGAACCTAAAAAATAAAAAAGAGTGCCGGAATTTCCTGCATCTATTTTAATAGACTTTTGTTTTTCAATTCGTTTTTTTAAGCCTTCTTTCGGAGGGAAAACAATAACATCTGCAGAAGATATTGTTTTACACTCAATCTTAAATTTTACACCTAAGGACTCAAATACCGATATAGCCGTTTTAGAGTCTCCGCTAATTAAAAGATTTTTTATTTCGGAAGGAGCTTCAGCCATAGATGCTAAAACAATGGCCCTCATCGAATGACTCTTTGAAGGAGGCACCTCAATGGACAAGGGAGATATAGGTTTTGATTTTTTAATCTTTAAAATCATTTTTTTAAAAGAGCTTTGAGTTCCTTTAGGCGTTCTTGATCTTCGCAATCCGCTAAGAGCTTTAATGTTTCCTTGGCCTTTTCTTTCCGGTTTGTTTGGATATAAAGGTTTGTAAGATCAAACAAAAGCTCATCACTTTCACCGAATTCTTCGATGGCCTTTCTCAATGTAACTTCGGCACGGGCATGGTCGCCTTTTTTTATTGCAAGAAGAGCAATAAGCCTATATATTCTTTCCGTAGGTTCAATATCCATAGCCTTAACCAAAAGGCCGTCGGCATCGTTTAGATAGCCTATCTTTATGGAGTTTTCCGCTTTGTCGGTTAAAAGAACCGGATCTGTAGGATGAAGCTTTAAGGCTTTTTGATACCAAATATCTGCCTCATCATATTGCTCGTCAAAGAATAAAGCATTTGCATAAATATGAAAAGCCTCAGCCCTATTTCTTTCAGCTGCCAAATCCGCCGTTCCTGCCTCAATGTCAAAAAGAGGGGCACATTCCTTTAAGCGGCCTTGAAGGCGCATAACCTCTACATAGTTTTCCAAAATGACTATCTCATCGGGAAGCATCTTACGGGCTTTTTCGATTTCTATCTGAGCATCAAAAAAGGCATCTTCGTCAATCGCACAAAGAGCTTTTAAATTAAAAACCCAGCCATTATCAGGTTCAAGAGCTTCGGCCTTTGAAAGAGGAACAGAACAGTCTTCCCCTGTAAGGTACAAGGCTTCAGCCAAGCGGAAATGATAAAGGCCGTGTTCGGGTCCCAACTTACAAGCCTTTTTAAAAAACTTGACAGCTTCTTCAGGGTCTTCATCATGAATGAGAAGACCGTACAAATACCATATTGTAGAATCACTTGTCTTTGCGTCGCATAGTTTTTTAAAATTAAGTTTAGCTTCCCACTTGTTATCGATAGCATAATAGAATTTACCGCTTAAAGCCCAAGTACGCTCATCATCCGGGGCAATCCGTTCAAGAGCATTTATTACGTCGGCCATTTCGTTATATTCTTCAGAAGCCAAAAAGATTTTTCCGGCTTCAGCATAAGCGTCAATCGCCTCACTTTTTTTTCCCGCAAGATTGAGCTCGTTTGCTTCATTATACTTTAGTAAGCCTTGATCCGGCTTTAGCTCAAAAGCCCTTGCATAAAAGGCGGCTGATTTTTCATGTTCTCCTTGAGAATTTAAAAAATGTCCCTGCAAAGAACAAAGCAAGACCGACTTTTCAATTTCATCTTTTGGGATGCCTTTTAAAAGAGAGCCCAGTTTTTTCATATCGCCGGATTGATAATACAGGCCTGCAAGTTCAGCCATTATTTCATAATTATCATGTTCAATATCTAGGGCATCTAAAAATTCTTTTTCAGCCTCGTCATTTAGATGCTGTGCAAAATATATTCTTCCGGCCAAAATATGATCTTGAATAATAGGCTCACGGAGTTTCCATGCTTGTTTTATTTGGTAAATAGCCGCAACATATTGCCCCATTGCATAATATGTAGAAGCCAGGTTGATATAGGCTTCAGGGGAAATGGCATCGGGATTATTAGCCGCAGAATCGGTATTTTCTACAAGAAAGGGTTGAGAAATAATTTTAAATTCATTTAAGTAGAATTTTATCTTTGGATAAGATTCCCAGTTTTGTCCTGCAAAACCTATTTTTCCTGCAGCTTGAACAATATCGGATTCAAATTTGCCTAACCAAGTATTGTTTACAAGCACAGTTATACTTGTCCCTGCACAAATCAGTTTTATTTTAAATTTTGAACTATCAATATCGGTCAAAGGTTTTGTCCAGCCTAGAATGGGCATAGGTGTAGAATTAACAACAGCCTCAAGCCTCATCAATCCTTTGTCTGAAATAAGAAGGGAATAAAAAGCCTTATCGCTTATGTGCCTAAATACAAAACCCGCCGCACAATAGCCTGCACTTGTATTTTCTTCAGGAAAGAAATTATCAGTAAAAACAGGCAGCTCAATTTCGGCATCAAGCACAAAGTCCTTATATCGAAATACGGGATTTAGGACCCAGGCATAAAGATGCTTGCGTTTTAATTCCAGAGAGTAGGAATGTTTATCGTCAAGATTTTTTTCAAATAAGGACTGATAACCGTCTCCGGTTTCTTCAATAAAACGGGCTTTTTCTTTTTTAGAAAAATCGGCTTCCCATATTTCTTCTTTGATTTCTTCATTATCTATCGGTTGAGCTTTTTTAGATTCATATTTTTTTAGAATCTTGTTCTTAAAATAAGAAACATATAATTTAAGTTTTTCCATAATATTTTAAAAGATTACAAAAAAACGTATTTTAGTCTAGCAGGTAATTATAATTCAATACTTGCTATTTTCTTTTCTGCATAAATTCCATACGGTTTAATCAATATTGCAAACAAGGCTGCAGGAATACCGCAAAAATATATTAAAATAACCCAAAGATAAGAATTCATGCTGAAAAATACTACAACAGCAGAAAGAACTAAAATAATCATATTAAAAAACATGATAAAAAGCACGTTCATATTTTGCTTCATTGCTGCAACAGGATTATCCCAATTAAGTTTAGGATGAGCCGTGTCTAAAAATAAAGAAACAAGGTTTACAAAGGCCGAAAAACAAAGAGCCACTAGAGATGCTAAAATTATATGAAGAAGACCGAAGTTAAATACAAAACCTGCAAAGCCCACCCCTATTACTATCGCAAAAAGGGCAAAAATCATGGCATGGGCTAATTTAGCATACATATAAGCTGCAGCATCAATCGGTAAGCTTTTAACAAAAGGAATAAATTTAGCATCCCTGGAAAGGGCCGTATCCGCAATATTAGTCATTGAACCTAAAAATCCTGATGCAATACCCGTAATTACAAAGCCCGCATTTCCATGCATAAAATCAATTATATGGGGCGGAATATTATTAAGATTTAATCCCTTTGCAATGCTTATAACAATAAGCAATATGGGCATAAGTATAATAGAAAAAGGGCCGTTTAAAAGATAAATCGGAGTGCGGTTCATCATTTTAAATTCTCTTTTTACGTAAGCGATAAAGGGAGAAGATTTTTTTATATTTTTATGTAAAAAAGACGAAACCTGTTTTGCTTCAAGTTTTTTTATACTTCTTTCATTAAAACCTATTAAGCTGCCGGTATAAAGTTTTGACATAAATCCTATAACCAAGGCCGGAAGAAGTGCACAAAAACCAACCAGCAATAAGATATATAAAAAACTTAAACCGGAAGAAGGCTCACTTAAAATATAACCCACAAGTTTTATCGGAGGATAGTATGAGCCGTAGGTTTGAAAGGCTGAAGCATTGGATTCAACCATTTTGTAAAGAGCCTCAGGATCGGAACCGGAAGCAGATTGGATTATATAATTAAAACCCAGAGCAAGAGCCATACCTACAATTCCGTTTAAAGCCATAATGACGTTTTTATTTTTAAAAACTCGAGTAAAGCGCATAATCAGGATATTAAAAAAATAACAGACTGAAATCATCGGCAGAGGAATCACAAGGGCGCAGATGACGGCCGATGCATAAAACATAAAAGGCGGAGATTCCATATACCCGTAAATTCCCATCAAAACCGCAAAAAAGGCAAAAGAGGTAATAAGCGAATTAACGCTATTTGCAAAAAATTTTGATGCAAACAAGGTGCGGGGCCTGATGGGCATGGACAAAAACTGTTCTTCAATTTCGCCGATATAGTAAGTAGAAATAGTAAGCATAAAGCCGAACAAAAGGCTCATAAAAGAAATCAGAACAGCCGTTACTTCAAAAAGAATACTTATATTGTTTACGGCCTTTGCCGTTCCGTATAGACCGAAAATCAAAAACCCGAAAATAAATAAAAATTCTGCAAAGACAAATAAAAACAGAATTGCCATGCCAAATATTTTAACCTTGGAATTTCTTGTTACGGTTTGATCACCCTTTTTTTTCTTTTTTTAATTTGGGCTCTAAAATTCTTAAAGTTAAAAACCGAAGCCAAATAAATTTTAACCAATCTAAAAAAAACTTTCATATTTTTAACTCTCTTAAACTTCTCCGTTTTCAAAACTAGAAGAAGGTTTATCATCAACGAGCTCCAAAAAGAGCTTTTCAAGAGAAGCGTTTTCTCCTCTTTTTTCCCTCAGCTCCTGTAAAGAACCTGCAAACATAATTTTACCGGCATTTATAATTGCAAGCCTATCGCAAAGTTTTTCGGCCACTTCCATAACATGTGTAGAAAAGAAAACAACCTTTCCGGCATCGGCTCTTTCTCTCATAATTTCCTTTAAGGAAAAAGCCGATTTAGGGTCCAAACCTACCATGGGTTCATCTAAAATCCAAACGGAAGGGTCAGATAAGAGACTTCCGATAACCAAAAGTTTTTGCTTCATTCCGTGAGAAAAACTTCCTATGCTCCCGTTTAAAGCATCATTTATGCCGAAGAGCTTGGTATAACGCTCAATTTTTTCCCGTCTCAAATCAGTAGGAACGGCATAAACATCCCCTATGAAATTTAAATATTCAACAGCCTTCAGTTGCGAAAAAAGCTCGGGGTTATCGGTAACATAGCCTATTCTTCTTTTTGCTTCCATAGGGTCTTCGGCTATGTTTACACCGTCAACGATTATCGCCCCTGAATCAGGATTAAGAACACCGGTTATCATTTTAATTGTAGTTGTTTTTCCGGCTCCGTTAGGCCCTAAAAAGCCGAAGATTTCACCGTTTCGTACATTCACCGAAATGCCGTCTACAGCCTTTGTCTTAGAAGAACCGTAGGCCTTTGATACATTTGAAATTTCAATCATAAATACTCCCATAAAAACTTTTTGCAGCAAATAGCAATTTGCGAAAAAAGTTTTTTCAAGCGGTTTGCTTGCAAACCGCATACAATAACACGACGTTTGCCGAAAGGCAAACTCGGCAGATAAACAGTGAGGCAGTATTTGTGCCGAACTGTTTATCACACCTCCCTTTAATAAAATAAGCAGTGGGGCTGAATTTCTGCCGAAATGTTTATCATAACTCCCTTTACCGTGCCTGGCGCATTTTTTTTATACTTTCTTCAAGATAGCCGCATTCAACTAAATATTGTCTGCGCGAAACGACCAAGGCCATAAGTTCCTTATACATTTCAAAATTAACCTCAAGAGCGATAGGAAAAATATAGAGCTCGGTTTCATTACAATAGCGTTCAATAAATTCGGGATCCGTTACAAAACCCAAACTTATCATATTGCTTATTCTGTCGGCACATTTTAAAATTTTAGCCTTTTCAGACCCGTTTTTTATTATATTTTTTAGGTACTCGGTCTTTTCTTGTCCTTTTTTCTTTGTAACTTCCAAAACAAGTTCATAAACCTGTCCCGATTCCGAATCTATGTTTAAAATTTCATTTACATTAAAATCTTCGATATCTTCAATGACATCATGGATTAGAGAAGCCTTTAAAAGAACGCTGTCGATGTACCCGTAGTCTATAAGAATAGCCATAGTATCCACCTGATGCCGGAACATATTACCTCCTGCATGACGGGCCTTTCCGATTAAGACTGTAGCAACCTGCATGTAAGGAGCAAGATAAATTCCTTTTAATACTCCTAAATCTCTTGTCAAAGCAAACTCCTTATGGTTATTCTTTTAAATAGCCTTTTATACCTTAATAGTCGTGAATTATACTAAAATAAAAGGTTTGATGTCAATAAGGGAGAAAATCGTATGTAATGTTTTTTAATAACAACGGCTTCAACTCTTTGATTTTGTTTTAAAATCAATTTTATATCGAGGTTAAATTTATATAAATCAATAATTTGAGTATATAACAACCATGATGTTACTGCTAACACTATGACAAATACCAAAAAAAACGGCCATTTCTTTTTAATATTATTTATCATATAATTTTAGAGGGAAAAAAGAGGAAAGATATTTCCCTTCCCTTAAAACATAGATTAAACACCCATTAATTAAAGATTGGGCTTCAGTGCTGTACCTTTCGAAATATAGATTTCAAAAAAGTTATTAGGATCGGGCATAAAATGACCTGAACCGTCAACTTTATAAACTTTCTTATAGTAGACTTCGTCGGCTTTTGTTTTAAAAAGCTGCGATGAGCCCTTCCATGTTTCCGTAGTTGTTGTGATTCCTAAATTGGTTTCCGAACTTTCATGGCGGCCTGTGAAAGTTTCAACTTCTTTTCCTACCCATTGCGTTTTTAACGAGCCTGATTTTACGGCGGCAAAAAACTGCTTGGTGTATGTCGGCATACCGGTAGTAGAAAGTTCATCTTCTTTCGGCAATATATTTACACCATTTAATTTCAAGGTTCCTGTTATCTTTAAATCTTCAGGAAATTTAATACCTTCTTCAACCGATAATCCGGGCTGAATCTCACAAATGCCGCCGCTTTTGAGCGTAATTTTAATTGTGCGGAAGCCCATCCCGTTTAAATAAAAAATTCCCTGCCAAACATCACCGCCCATATCTTTTGCGTCAAGATAATGTGTCCCGCTTGTAAGATAGTCGCAGTCGTTTACCTTTTCTTTTGTAAGAGTAACTTTATCTACGCCCGATCCTGCAAAGTGCGTTTTAAAGTTACTTTCAGTGCTGGAGATGGTCAGTTTATCTCCATCCCATTTATATGTTCCGTAAGAACCTAAAAGAAACTGATCTACAATTTTTTGTCCGTCAAATTGACAGGCTGTACAAATCAAAGCCATCCCAATAATAGCTGCGGCTGCCGCAATTGTAAAATTTCTATTTTTCATTTTATTTCTCCCATAAGATAAACAGTGAGGCACCATTTGTGCCGAACTGTTTATCACACATCCTTATCAATAATTATAATAATACTCAATTTATCTTATTTTATCAAGTAAAAGGAGCAAGGTATTTAACACTTTCTCCTCCTCACTTTGCTTCATCGGGGTGAAGGCCGGGTTTTGCGTTGGCCAGGAGGAGTTTTAAGCGGTTGAGCTGGTTTACTTCGCTGGCACCCGGGTCAAAGTCGATGGCCGAGATATTTGCCTCCGGGTAGCGGCGGCGCAATTCTTTTATCATTCCTTTTCCTGTTACATGATTTGGAAGACAGGCAAAGGGCTGAACACAGGCAATGTTTGAAACGCCTGAATGAATGAGTTCTATCATTTCGGCAGTTAAAAACCAGCCTTCACCGGTAACATTTCCAAGCTGTAAAATTCCGTCAACCGAATCGGCCAATCTATATATGCTCTCAGGAGAGGTAAACCGTTTACTTTTATTTAAAGCTTTTTTTATAGGTTTTCTGTACCGTTCAATCACCCAGATGCTGAGCTTTGCAATGAGGCGTTTTTTAAACGAGTAATCAAGATAGGTATTTTTATAGATACCCGAAACCGTAGAATAAAGGAAAAAATCCAATAAGTCTGGAACAACACATTCCGCTCCTTCCCTTTCAATGGTACTGAAAATATCATTATTTGCGGCAGGATGAAACTTAACCAATATTTCTCCTACTACACCTACACGAGGTTTTCGGATATTTTTTAAGGGCAGGTTATCGAATTCTTTTACAATGCCCCTGATTATTTCCTTATATTTTCCGGCTGTCATTTTTTTTAGAGCATCCTTGATAAGGACGGCATATTTTTTATATATTTCGTTTGCAGAACCGGGAACTTTTTCGTAGGGACGTGTACGGTAAAGAACCCTCATTAAAAGGTCGCCAAGGCACATAGCTTGAGCCACCCTATGCAAAACTGGAAGTTTTAATTTAAAGCCGGGATTTTTTTCGATGGACTGGGCACTGATGCCTATTACGGGAACAAAGCCCAAGCCTGCATCTATAAGAGCGCGCCTTATAAAACCTATGTAATTTGTTGCACGGCAGCCTCCTCCGGTTTGGGTTATAGCTAAGGCTGTAGTGCGTAAATCATAACGGCCTGATTTTAGGGCAGATATCATTTGACCTGCAACTATTATGGCAGGATAGCAGGCATCATTATTTATATATTTTAAGCCGTATTCGACGGCATTTTTATCGATTTCAGTAAGGATTTCAAGGTTATAACCGGAATGAGAAATCGCTGCCCCTATAAGGTCAAAATGAATAGGAGACATTTGAGGGGCTAAGATTGTATAACGTTTTTCCATCTCTTTTGAAAAAACAATTCGGTCATAGGCAGCCGATTTTTTACTCAAAATAAGCCGGCTTCTTTTTCTTTCCTTTACGGCAGCTAAAAGGCTTCTTACCCTTATTCTTACGGCCCCCAAATTAGAGCCCTCATCTATTTTTATGAGGGTATACATTTTTCCCTTAGATTCTATTATTTCCTGCACTTGATCGGCCGTTACCGCATCCAAGCCGCAGCCGAAACTGGTAAGCTGTATAAATTCCAAATTATCTTGAGTTGAGGTAAAATTTCCTGCTCTGTATAAGCGGTTGTGATAGGTCCACTGGTCTACAACTCGCAAGGGGCGTTCTATCTTTCCCAAGTGAGCCACTGAATCCTCCGTCAAAACAGCAAGACCGAGGCCGGTTAGCATCTCAGGAATGCCGTGGTTAATTTCAGGGTCAAGGTGATAAGGGCGGCCTGCGAGCACAATGCCTTTAATATTTTTTTCCTTTATTAACCGCAAGACCTCTTCGCCCTTTTCTTCCGTTTCTTTTTTAAAATTATTTTCTTCTGCCCAAGCAGTATTAACGGCATTTCTTATAGCTTCCAAACTTATCGAAAACTTTGTACCCAATTCTTCATAAAGACGGTCTATTAAACGGTGTTTATCGTAATACGGTAAAAAAGGATTTAGATAAATTATATTAGCGTCCTGCCTGAGAACATCGATATTGTTTTTTAGAACTTCTGGATAGCTTGTAACAATGGGACAATTATAATGGTTTCCTGCCCCATCATCTTCTTTTTTTTCGTACGGGATACAGGGGTAAAAAATATTTTTTACTCCCAACTTTAAGAGGGCTTCGATATGGCCGTGGGCAATCTTTGCAGGATAACAAACCGATTCGGAAGGAATGGATTCAAGCCCCATCTCGTAAGTTCCCCGCGTGGAGCGCGGAGAAATTCTAACCGAAAAGCCCAGTTCCGTAAAAAAGGTAAACCAGAAGGGATAGTTTTCATACATATTTAAAACCCTAGGAATTCCTATCTCGCCTCTAGGTGCTTCATTTTTAGGAAGGGGTTTATATTTAAAAAGCCTTTTATACTTCCAGTCAAAAAGATTCGGGATATCCTTTTTGTTTACCGTCTCTTTATCTTTAACGGAAGCAGGGGATGAACATTCTTCAATTCCGCTGTTTTTATCAAGCTCGGCTCCCCTTTCACACCTGTTTCCTGTAATAAAACGGCGCTTTACTCCGGATATGTCAAAGGTATTTACCGTCAAAAGGCAGTTATTGGGACATTTGGGACAACGCAATAAATCAAGCTTTACCTTAAAATTTTCCAAACCTTCAATATCGGCAATGTTTGATCTTATTTTGCCTTCGGAAAGATTTTCTTCTTCAAGGTCATGCCATTGGTCTTTTGCAATTAAGGCAGCTCCGTAAGCTCCCATAAGACCTGCAACATCGGGGCGGACAGCCTGCCTTCCTGAAACAAGTTCAAAGGCACGCAAAACCGCATCATTATTAAATGTTCCGCCTTGCACTATTACCTTGCTTCCTACTTCGGAGGCATCGCGCAATTTAATAACCTTAAAAAGGGCATTCTTTATAACTGAATATGAAAGGCCCGAAGAAATGTCTCCTACGGAGGCGCCTTCTTTTTGAGCCTGTTTAACGCGGCTATTCATAAAGACCGTACACCTTGTACCGAGGTCTACCGGTTTTTCGGCAAGAAGAGCTTTATTTGCAAATTCGCTTATATTCATTCCAAGAGAGCGGGCAAAATTATCCAAAAAGCTTCCGCAGCCTGATGAGCAGGCCTCATTTAACTGAATAGAACTTATCGCTCCGTTTTTCATGCGGAGGCATTTCATATCCTGTCCGCCTATATCCAAAAGGAAATCCACCCCGGGCAAAAAGAATTCGGCGGCACGGTAATGGGCTATGGTTTCAACCTCGCCGGCATCCACGCCTAAAGCAGCCTGAAAAAGGCTTTCTCCATATCCGGTAGAAACCGAGCGGGCTATGTAGGCCTTCGGAGGGAGCATTTTATACAGGTCTTTTAAAACCTTTACTGCAAGTTCGACGGGATTTCCTGCATTTACATCATAAAAACGCCAGAGGATTTTTCCGTTATCGTCTATTAAAACGGCTTTGGTTGTAGTTGAGCCCGCATCAAGTCCTAAAAATACGGGTCCTTCGGCCGTAAAAATATCGCCTGAAGGAGCCATCTCCTTTGCATGCCTTATTCTAAAACTTTCAAGTTCTTCTTCATCTTTAAAAAGGGGCGGAA
The DNA here is from genome assembly GCF_000755145.1 of Treponema putidum. Taxonomy (GTDB): domain Bacteria; phylum Spirochaetota; class Spirochaetia; order Treponematales; family Treponemataceae; genus Treponema_B; species Treponema_B putidum. The sequence goes on along the minus strand of NZ_CP009228.1, from coordinate 2,220,684 downwards.
GGCGCTGCACCTCAGGCATTTCTGAAGATGCTATCTTATAAATATCTTTTTTAAATTGAGAAAGTTTTATAAAATGAGGTTTGATTGCAGCAGGCTCTTCTTCAAAAATAAGAGGCTGTTTTTTTTCTTCTTTTTTTAAGGATGGCTTAAATTGGGCTTTTTTTAGATCCAATGGAACTGGCTGTTTAAAAGGAGAAGCTGAAGCCGCGGGTATACTAAGGCCTCCTGCAGCACTTAGGGCTGCTCCCATAGCTACAAAAAGCTCGGAATTTTCAGGAGTGATAATTTCGTCACTTTTAAGTTTTAAGGTTTCGATAAATCTATGCCTTAGCTGGTCTAAAAAGTGCAAGGGGCCGCCTAAAAAGGCAACCTTTCCGCGAATTGGTTTACCGCAGGCAAGGCCCGAAATAGTCTGGCTTACAACAGCCTGAAATATACTTGCTGCTATATCTTCCCTTTTTGCTCCCTCGTTTATAAGGGGCTGAACATCCGTTTTGGCAAAAACTCCACAGCGGGCGGCTATAGGGTAGATGGTTTGAGCATTTCTTGCAAGTTCGTTTAAACCTAGCGCATCGGTTTCCAAGAGGGCGGCCATCTGGTCTATAAAGGAGCCGGTACCGCCAGCACAGGTACCGTTCATTCTTTGTTCGATATTCGTGTGCTCAAAATAAGTAATTTTTGCATCCTCACCGCCTAATTCTATTATAACATCGGTTTGAGGAATTAATTTACGGACAGCAGCAGTGGAGGCTACCACTTCTTGAATAAATGGAATGTTAAGCCAGTGAGAGACTGCAAGACCTCCGGAGCCGGTTACGATTAGGGAAAGCTCTACATCTTCACCATATGCTTTTTCGACAGCTTCAACAGCAAGTTCGCACACGGATATGATAGTCGTTCTTATATCGGCTCTGTGCCTTTGATATTTACTAAACAGGATTGTTCCGTTATCCTCTAATACAACAACTTTTACAGTTGTAGAACCTACATCTATTCCGAAGCGCAGCACTCTATCTTTATTCATAACACCAACCGATTCTAAATTATAATTTTATATCCATGTCCTTATCCAATGGATATATGGGACGCGGAGTTTGAGGATAGTCTAATGTTTCCAAAATCTCATTTGAGCATCCTTTAGATTCCGCCAATATTGCCCTCTTTGCTATACATTGAAAGCAAGGTTCCAAATAACCGAGCTTTACAATAACGATACAATAATCCTCAGCTTTTACATCTAGGGCAGGTAAAAGCTCTTCATCCCCAAAGCCTATGTGATTTGAGGTTAAAACTATTCTTATGTCCCCCATTTCGACAAGGGCTAAACGGGAATTATAAACTCCGTAGTTTTTTACAAGTTTTAAGACTTTCACGGAACAAGGAATTTTTTTGCCGTTAATTTTATCCCAGGTTCCGCCTATAGTTATTTCCAGGGGAGCCCCCTCCCCTGCATCAAAGCATTTTTCTACAGCAGCCTTATCAAAAAAACCCGAATAAAGCACCTTTGTGGGAAGAGCTTTTAAAGCTTCTTTTTGTTTTAAGAGAGCCTCAAAACACTCGGTAGAATCTCCTGTAGAACCGGCTGTAGGGTTATCTCCCGAATCCGAAACAAAAACAGGGAATTCTTTATTTTGCATTACAGATTCTATAGCCGTTTTTATTGAAGTAAAGGAATCATAATGCTCTACCTTAAATTTAAAATTATGACGCTCAGCCCAAAATTCCTTAGCTATTTTTAAGGCCGCCCTATCTGCAAGGGCTTGATCGTTTAAGGCAGTCGTTACTATGGTTACGCCGTTATCCTTACTGTCTGCCCATGGGAAGCCCAAAAGAACTGAGGCTGCAAGTAAGTCTTTTTCTTTTTCGGCCTCAACACATGAGGCTATTAGGCTTTTCATAGGCTCTGCGGCAGTTTCGCTTTTTTCGCCTGCTACCAGCATTGGGATTTTTACCCTTCCTATGCAAAGTTTATTTGAAGTCTCCAAAGCTTTTTTTAAAAGCTCAGCTGCATGAACTCCGGTTTCATAGCAGTCAATATGAGGAGCTGTTTTATAGCCTACAATGCCGTCACAATACTTAATCATCTCATCGGTTACCGTAGCATGCATGTCGAGAGCCGTCGTTAAAGGAATATGGGGAAGCTTTTCGCGGATGGCCTTTAAAAGATCGCTTTCGGCAGGCCCTATGTTTTGAACCTTTAAGGAGCCGTGAAGACCTAGACAAATGCCGTCAATAGGAGCCTCCAAAAGAGCCTTATCTATATAAGCTAAAAAATCTTTTTTAAGTTCGGTGTATAGATTATAATCAACCAAGCCGTTAGGCACAGCCCTTGCAACTACGGCAGGTACTACCTCCCAGCCCCATTTTTGAATAGTCTCAATAATTCCCGTAGAAGAATAGTATGGTTTTAAGCCCTTTGTTAAAACTTCTTTTCCCCTAAAAATAACAAAATCTTCAATTCCCGTAATTATAGGGTTAAAGCTGTTTGACTCATGATTTATGCATCCTACTAAAATTCGCTTCATTTATGCTCTTACCTTATTTCTTTTTTCCTTGATTTGCAACTGCATTTATTTTAGCGTTGATTTTTTCTTGATCTCCAAGGTAGCGTTTACTAAGAACCTTAAAATTTTTATCGAATTCGTAAACCAAGGGAACGCCTGTCGGAATATTTACCGATATTATTTCTTCATCGCTTAAATTTTCAAAATATTTAACCAAGGCTCTCAGGGAATTACCGTGGGCAGTGATAAGGATCCTTTTTCCTTCGAGCATTTGAGGTTTTATAGTCTTTTCAAAAAAGGGAACTGCTCTGGCGATGGTATCTTTTAAACTTTCGGTTAAAGGGAGCTCTGATTTTTCAATACCCCTGTACTGTTCCTGCAAATAGGGACAGCGCTTATCTCCTTCTTCCAAAACGGGAGGAGCAATATCAAAGGAACGGCGCCAAATTTTTACCTGATCCTCTCCGTATTTTTCGGCTGTTTCCGCCTTGTTTAGGCCCTGCAAGCCCCCGTAATGCCTTTCGTTCAGCTTCCAAGTTTTTATAACGGGAAGCCATTCCCTATCCATCTCGTTTAAAATATAATTGAGGGTATGAATTGCCCTTTTTAAATAAGAGGTATAGCAAATATCAAAGTCAAAACCTTCTTTTTTTAAGTAGGTTCCGCCCTCTTTTGCCTCTTCTACACCTTTTTCACTCAAATCGACATCCGTCCATCCGGTAAATAAATTAAGCTTATTCCATTCACTTTCGCCGTGTCTGACTAAAACCAATTTCATATAGCCCCTCCCATGAGGTTAATATTATACAATCAATGCCATAGTGTCAAGAGAGGCATTATATGATTTTTTTTTATTCACTTATATTCTTTATTCTTGCGAGGGGTTAATACCCTGTTGCTGCGTAATGTACGCTTGCGGCGGGGTTGTTGATTTCTTGGGAAGGCCTTAAACAAAACACACGGGATATACGGTTTTATTCCGAATTAAATTAAAATATTGTTTTTTTAAACCATTTTAGAACATAAATAAAATAAATTTATCTTTATCATTAAAAAGTAGTCTTGTTTTTAATAAAAACCTATAATATAATGGAAGCAGGAGGAAAACTAAGTGATTTTCTATAGCTTCCATATTTTCTATGCATGGAAAAAAATTTTCACAAGGAGAAATTTATGGTAAATTGGAAAAATTCATATCACTTAATGGAAGGTGATGATTTTGTCCTCGGCCTCGGAGGTGATGTTGTAGTAAATTCTACAAGAGGCGTAGGGTTCAATATAAATGACGATGAGCCTCATGTTGTACCCGAAGAAGGAAACGGCGATTCCGGCACAGGTAGTAATCCGGCTGTACCTAGTCCGGGAACCACAACTCCGGAACCGGCTGATTCCACAACAAGTTCGGCTCCGTCCGGAACAGGTTCGGCTCCGTCCGAACCTGCAAATGATGAAACAGGCCAAGATGCCGGTCATAATACTGCAGGCGAAACGGATATTCCGTCAAATGGCGGAAGCGGTACCGGCAGCGGAAATAGCGGAGACGGGAGCAATTATTATGATGACCATAATTCCGTGTACGACAATTATGATGATGAGGACGATTATCATCATAATCATCAAAGTAATGAAAGTTCGGATAGCGGAGCCGGCAATACGGCTTTGAGCGGGACATCGCCCAGCTCAAGCTCTAATGAAGGTACTGGAGTAGACCAAGCGCCTCTGTTAAATAGTAATAATGCTGGTAATTCAAATGAAACACCGGCTGCCGTTTCTCCAAGAGACAAAGGAAAAGCAGCTTTGTTAAATTTTTCGCAATGGGAGCTTGATAATCTTAAGGCTGCAAATAAAAACGATATGTTAGCTGTTTATTATGATGATAAAGTCACAAAGAAAAAGTTGAGCTTTGATGAGGTGATTAGTGAAAGATGGAAAAATCTTCCGATGCAAAAGGATAAAAATGGAAATGTTATATATCCTAATGCTTGTCACTATGACTCAGTAGTGGGAGCAGTTAACCTTGCAGGACATAACTACAAAGCCGACGTGACAAAAGAAAGAGCAGAGAAAATGGCGAATGATGCTATTTCCGATAAAGGCAATAAACTATATACTGATGTTATCAAGGAAGTCTTTGGAGTAGATGCTGTTTATTATGAAATACCGAAAGGCATAAGTCTGCAAGACTTAAAAACTTTGGTTGGAGATAATCCGGCTATGATAAAATTTCCGCAAAGAGACTTTTGGGGAAATGATACACTTCCAGAAGACGGGCAACATGCTATTGGATACGCAAGCGGTGGCTTTATTGATCCATACATGGGGCGGCATGGAGAACAATGGGAAGATGTAAGAGGAAGCAGTAGTACAGCAGACTTTACATCAAATTTAGGAGGTTTTTATTTTAAAATAAAAAATAAAATATTTTATTAAAATGAACTCCGGACAGGCCGTAAAGGCCTGTCCGGTTAAAAAAAATTAAGTAAAAACTTTTACAAGGAGAAAGAAAATGTTTTTAAAAAGTAAAATCGGTTTATTTAAAAAAGTTTATTTTTATGTCTTTTTTAATTATGGGTAGTTTTGCCGTAGGGCAAAACTTTGATTTGGCAGGCTTCGGATATACGGATACGGTACCATGCCCCTATTTTATAGAATTCCAAAAAGGAAACAAGCTCGAAATAAGCTGGTATAATGCAAATCAGGAAAAGATAAAAAAGCTCTACACCTACAAAAAAAAGTACATAGGTAGGTTTCCCTTATTTGAATTGGATGCCGATATACCTGAAGACCTATATGCAGGCCTTAATCCCGAATCAAAAAATTACTACGGAAATAAATTTATGCTTTTAACAGGATTGGCGAAAAAAACTTTGGGAGAAAATAAGGACGACATTGTAGGCCTCGGCATGCTGCCTTCACGTAAGGGTAAAAAAGCAGCAGACTTTTTTTCTGATTTTCCTATGGGAGGAACAGGAGAATATCCTTGTTTTAATTATGAAAATGTAAGTTCGTATTTTGTCGAAGGATCAAAAGAAGGAAAAAGAGAGTATAAAATAGAAAATTTATCAATTATGGAACAGGACACCCCTTGGGTAGAAGGCGTAGACGGATGGGGTATAGGAGAGACCTTTACAATAAGCACCAAAAACATGTCTTTTTATAAATACATACTCTTGATGAACGGCTATATTTCAGCTTCAAATCCTAAACTTTATGATGAAAACGGAAGAATTAAAAAGATATTGGTTGAGGGAGTTACAAGCGGTAAGAAAAAAGAGTTCACCGTAAAGGATACACCCCACCCGCAAACTATAAACATAAGTTTTTTACCCAAACAAGAAGATGTTAAGGTAACAATATTGGATGTGTACAAAGGTACAAAATACCAAGACACAGCCATTCATTTTATGATTTTGTGGAGAACAGAAGTTATCCCATACGAATAAAACTTTTACAAGGAGAAAGAAAAATGTTTTTAAAAAGAAAAATCGATTTATTTAAAAAAAGTTCATTTTTATGTCTTTTTCTAATTATGGGTAGTTTTGCAGCAACTCTTAATGCTGCAGAAAAGGCAAAATTTATCGTCAATGATGAGCCCTTTATCTTTAGAAATCAAAAGTTAATTCCAACTGAAAAATATACGCCGGAAAAATTACAAAAAAAGATAGGTAAAGCTGACGGCAGTTCAAATAAGGAAAACTTTGGTGAGATTTTTTATAAAGATGAAGGAGTAGCGTTTTCATTTGACAGTAAAAATTATTTTTGCGGATTTAGCTTTTTTTTAACGAAAGAAGATATGTGTCCGGTTAAAATATATGATTTAGAAATCACAAAGAATGATACTTATGAAAGTATTCAAAAAAAGATAAAAGCTCTCAATATTACATACAATCTCTATGAACAAGAAGGTAATAATCATCTCATAGATATGGAGTTTGTGAGCAAAAAATTCGGAAAAGTAAACACAACGATTGTGTGTTCCCGATATGAAAAGCAAAATGTCCTACTTGTTGCAGTAGTATATATGGATATTGCTAATAAGTAACACAGCAATTGATTACAAGGAGATAAAAGAAAATGTGTTTAAAAAGAAAAAGAATATTTTTATTTGTATTTTATTTTGTATTTTTGTAATACAAATATATTCCAATGATGTTAGCGAAGTTAAAATCAATGACGGCCCCATAATATTGCGTGGAAAAAAGTTTGAATTTTATACGGCACACACTAAAGAAGATATTGAAAAGGAATTAGGTAAGCCGACCTTTTATAGGTATAAACCGGGAAGATATGATATTGTGTATGAGGATGATGGATTTATAATTAGCCTTACTAATGACGGTATTTTTGAATATATAGGTATTAATTTCGAGATTGTTCATAGGGCTGATGTAAAGGGACTTATTATCGAAAAAGGTAATACATATTCACAAATTATTAAAAAGCTCGAAAAAAAGAAATTTGACTTTACCGTTACAGATGGCCAAAGTAATGGTATTTCGATAATAGTCAAATTTTTTAATAAAAATATCGGCAATACACAACTTGAAATTTGGCTTCCAGATAAGGAAAATGGTGAAGTTATAGGATTGATATACATCTATGAACAAACAAACCGGTAAGGCGACCTGATAAACAGTTCGGCACAAATGGTGCCGGTCTGTTTATCTTCCATTTTTTACAAGGAGAGAAAGAAATGTCTTTAAAAAGAAAAATCAATTTATTAAAAAAAAGTTCATTCTTATGCCTTTTTTTAATTATGGGTAGTTTTGCCGTAGGGCAAAACTTTGATTTGGCAGGCTTCGGATATACCGGCGGACCTCCGCTTGCTTATTTTATCGAATTCCAAAAAGGAAATAAGATCGAAATAAGCTGGTATAATGCTAAAGAAGAAGAGGTAAAAAAGCTCTATACTTACAAAAAAAAGTATATAGGCCGTTTTCCATTATTTGAATTGGATGCAGATATGCCCGATGATCTATATGCAAATCTTAATCCACAATCAAAAGAATATTTAGGAAATAAATTTATGCTTTTAACGGGCTTGGCGAAAAAAGCTTGGGGAGAAAACGAGGATGCCGTTATAGGACTAGGCATGCTGCCTGCACTCAAAGGCGAAAAAGCATCAGGATTTTTTACAAGATTCCCCACAGGAGGAACCGGAGAAGTACCTTATTTTAAATATAAAAAAGTAAGTTCTTATCTTGTCGAAGAATCAAAAGAAGGAAAACGAGAGTACAAGATAGAAAATCTATGCGACATGAGAGAAGAAACCCCTTGGGTAGAAGGTGTAGACGGCTGGGGTATAGGAGAGTCATTCGTTATAAAAACATGGAATAACAGTGACGATAAATACATTCTCTTAATGAACGGCTATATTTCCGCTTCAAATCCTAAACTTTATGATGAAAACGGAAGAATTAAAAAGATAATGGTTGAGGGAGTTATAAGCGGTAATAAAAAAGAATTCACTGTAAAGGATACTCCTCATCCTCAAACTGTGGACATAAGTTTTTTATCAGGACTGGAGGATGTTAAGATTACCATATTGGATGTGTACAAGGGTACAAAATACGAAGACACTGCTATTCATTTTATGATTTTATGGAGAACAGAGGTTATTCCATACGAATAAAACAGCTTGTTTTCAATTAAGAGTTCCAATGTTCCGTTAAGGACAAAACATGTAAAAAAGCCTTATTTAAGGTTTGCTCCCGTACCTCATCCCGCGAGCCTAAAAATTTATAAGTATGAGTTTTAAAAACAAGAGCTTCCTTTTTAAAAATTTTTAAATCATGTAAATTCGTTGAATCAAAAGTTTCCGGATAAAAAGCAGAACAAACACACACTGTTCCAGGCGGATGCCCTTCAAGACTTGAAGGGCCCGCAGCCCCGCTTACTGCAAGAGAAACAATAGGCACCGGCACAAAAGAAGCATCAAAGAATCTTTTAATAGAACCGAAAGCCATTTCTTCTACGGTTTGTGCACTAACAAGACCAAAGTTTTTTAAAGTTTCCGGACATACGTCTAACAGGCTGATTTTAGCCTCGGCTGTATACACAACATACCCCCCCCAAAACACCTCAGATGCGCCGGGAATTTTTGTAAATTCGGAAGCTATTAACCCGCCTGTTAAAGATTCGCAAGTTATAAGCCTTATGCCTTTTTCTTTTAGAACAAAAAAAACTTTTTTTATAAGCTCAACATCAATCACTAAAATTCCTCTAAACAAAAAATCACTGGCGGCTAAGCTGTTCTTTAAGCTGATCGGACTTTATAGAAAAAAAGTTTTTTTCGGGGAAACTATTGTTTTTAACCATTTTTACGGAGCCTTCAAAAGAAACCTTATCGGCTATCCTAAGACGGCCTGCAGTAATATCCCCCTTAACGGAAGAACCTGACTTTAAATCGACTTTGTCTGCTGCAGAAAGAGAACCTACTACAGTACCTTCAACTACAATGGAGGCTGCTTTTACATATTGAACTCGGCAGTCGGCACTTTTTGATATATGTAAAGAACCTTGAGAATCAATTGCCCCGATAAATTTTCCTTCAATTTGTAAAGTTTCAGAAAATTTCATAACTCCGTCAAAAACCGTTTCTTTTCCCAGTACGGTTACACTCTTTTCTTTATATTTATTGTTTCGTTTCATTTTACCTCCGATCTTTTTTAATCAATTTATTAATTATGATAAAGCACAAAATTACAATTAAAACAATTGTGCAAAATATTCCAAAAAAAATCGCCCAGATAAGAGTAAACGGTTTTATGACCCTCTGTCAATACGGTAACATCTGCAATTAAAATATCCTTAGCAAAGGGGGGAAGCATTTTTTTGATATTTCCGTTTTGATCAATAAAGGCCGTCTGCCCTGAACTTGTCGCTCGTAAAACAGGAAGCCGGTTTTCGACAGCCCTAAAAACTGACATAGATAAATGCTGATACTGACTTACGGTACTTTGAGCCCAAGCATCATTTGTAAGGTTAATTATTATATTAGCGCCTTTTTTTTGAAAAAGCTCTTGTGATATAACCGAAACCGTCTTCAAAACAAATAGGTGTCCCAATTTTTAAATTCTTAAATTCAAGAAGATTTGTATCCGTTCCTTTTTCCCAAAAATGCGTATCATTTTCTTTTAAGAATTCATAAACATGCGGAAAAAGTTTTTGATACGGAAAATGTTCAGTAAACGGAACTAAATGGATCTTTCGGTACACTTGAGGCTCAGGAGGCAAAACATTAGTGCTCGGAATAAAGAGCAATGCAGCATTATAATCTATCCGCTTATCATCAAGATTTTCAGATGAGCTTGCTGAAAATTTTTCATCCAAAACTCCTTCATCGCTTCCTATTAAAAAAGGAATTTTTTGACTATCCAAAAAATACAATAATTCTCTTACCAAAAGAGAAGAAGGATTGTAGGCTGAGGAGTATTTATAATGCCATTTTATCCTAGGAATAAAGGCTGTTTCAGGCCAAACTACTAATTCTATATCGGGAAAATTTTTGACGGCTTTTTCGGACAAAAATTTTAGTTCTTCATAATTATTTTTATAGACTTCTAAATTTCCAAGCCATGGGTCTCTGTTAGGCTGAACTAGTGCTATCTTAGTTTTTGGATTTCCGGAAAGATCTATTTTTGTAAAGGCTCCATATAAAATAAATGCAAAAAATGTACCTAACCAAATCATCATAGGCAATTTATATCTTTTATAAACATTTATATTTTTTTCTTTATAAGAGTCAAAAATAAACAAGGCTGTGCAAGATGAAAATAAAACAAGCAAAAAGGATATCCCCCAAACCCCAAAAATTGAAGAAACTCTAATTAAAATAGGAAAATTCCATTGAGTATAGCCCATTATACCGTAAGGATAACCTAAAAAACCTAGGGTGTTTAAATATTCAAAAGCAACCCAAGCTATAGCTTGAAAAAGAAAGGCTCTTTTAAAAAAATAAGAATCGATTATTTTTAAAACAAGGAACAGAAGAGAATAAAGAATACAATACTTTGCAATTATTATATAAATAGCAATAGGATGAAAAAATATTATCCAAAAATTAAAGATAAAATATGAAAGAGCACCGGAAAAGGCGCCCCATAAAAATGAAAATTTTAGCTTAGTTCTTTTAAGTAATAAAAAAAACGGAATAAGGGCTATATATGCAAAAATAGGGAACCCGTTTAGATTCAAATAATTAGGATGCGATAAGGCAAAAAGAATAGATCCTAAAACGGCAAATAAAAAGTTTAAAGAAAAAAATATGAATTTATTTTTCATGATCAATAAGCTCTTGTGTGTCTATTTTGCGCAAAGCTCCTTTAAGCTCTTTGCCGGGTTTAAACCTTATTTTACACCTATCATAAGTTAAAACCTTTTCTCCTGTTTTAGGATTACGGGCATTTTTTTTGCCTTGCAAAACAGTAAAATCAAAAGTACCCAGCCCCCGTATCTCTACAGGGATCCCTTGTTTTAAAAACATCGAAAGTTCTTCCAAAAACAGGTTACTTATACAATTAATCTGTTTAAGCTGATATTGAGAATTTTTACGATAAACGGAATCTATTATGTCAATCTTTGACCGTTTTTTTTTCATTATCATTATAAGAAAATACCGCAAACCCGAACAGGTTTTGCGGTTTTTCTTCATCGTTATTTTGCTTCAAATGAAGCGTTATACAAGAGCTGCATTCTTGACTTTTTGCGGGCTGCCGAATTCTTTGCTAAAATTCCTTTTCGGGCTGCCGAATCAAGTTGACTGGAGAGTTCGCGAAGCAATGCTGCAGCAGTTTCTGCATTCTTAGCATGAACAGCCTCAGTATATTTTCTAGCTGTTGTTCGTACTTTACTCTTGGCAGAACGGTTTCGCATTCGGCGGACTTCACTCTGGTTATGTCTTTTAATCGCAGATCGATTTTTCATTTAAGGTACCTCCGTAATTAATTTAAAACTATAGTTATTGTATATGGCATAATACAGCTGCTTAGATTACACCATATCAATTTTTTTTGCAATAGCTATACGCAATTTTTTTACATCTTCTTCAGGCAAACCAAGGTCGGATGCTGAATCCAAATCCTTTGCAGCCTCAGGATATAAAGCTAATTTAAAATAGGACAAAGCACGCCTAAAATAAACATGGGCTTGGAATTTATTTATTTCAAGTGATTTTGAAAAATATTCAATGGCTTCGTCATCTCTGTTTAACAGAGTTAAAGCTATCCCCACATAATAATGAGAGCGGAAATTTGCAGGATTATATTTACAGCTCTGCAAAAAGTCGGAATATGCTTCTTCATAATTAGCTTGGGCAAAGTAAGCCATCCCTCTATGCTTAAATACAACCGATAGAACTATATCGTTTGGATTTTGTTCAATTATTTTGGTATAAATTTTTTCAGCCTTACCAAAAAGATTTTGATTATGGGCCTCAATTGCAGATAAAATCAAATCATCAATAGTTTCGGCAACCTTCAAATCCTCACTATGATCCGGATTATCATGGTGAACCGTATTGGTTTCGGGCAAGACCATTGCTGTGTGCTCATCAGCCATAGAATAAAATTCTAAGCGTCTTTTTTCAAGTTCGGCATTAAGTTTGTTTTGATAATCGCGAATTTCTTGAAAAATAATATCAGCTAAACTTAAACTTGCATTTATTGAAGCAAGCTTTCTTTTTAAGGGCTGGTCAAAGGGAGAAAACTCCGACTTATATATCAATTCATGTTCAACCTCAGCCCAAGCATCTTGAAGAATAGTTCGAAGCTGTATTTCAAAAATTAAATCCTTGGGTAAGACAAGGCCGACCTTAAATTCTTCAGGTATTTCAAGTAAAAAATGCACAGATTCATACCCAAATTCCCTAAAAGTTCTCTCAGACCCCTTGCGTTCCACTTCTATCACTGTAAAATTTTTTAATAATACAGTCTCAACTTCATTTATATCCTGTAAAAAAGGGCATATGATACGCACTCCCATAATATCTGTAAGTACAGGAAGATCGGAAGTTTCCTTTTTAGGCGGAAATTTTAAAAGCTTAAGATAGTAGCTATTAAAACTTTTTACCCTAGTCTTGTAAGTTGGAGTAGAAGTTATTTTAATTATAGAACGCAAAAATTCCTCTATACGCACTATCAGTACATTTAAATGAGGTACATAAGAGGTATAAGTTTCCCTAAGCTTTTCTTTCTTTGGGAGCCAAGGTACGTCTTCAGACAACATATTTAGTATATTTTTTGAAACAGGACATCAACAACAAAAGCGGCCGAGCTGTCCTCGACCGCTTTATTAATTGTTAAGACTTATTGTTGTTTTTCGGAACCTGCTGAAGGTGTGAAGCCTTCTTCAGTTGCCAACTTTTCCTGTTCTAGGAATCGTAACACTTGAGTTTGACCGAATCTTTCAACTTCAATCTTTTTTCGTTTTAAATCTCTTTCAGTCTGAATACCCCAGATGTCTTCATCAGCAAAGTCTCGTACTGTTGTTAATACGGCTTTGTCATAGATGACCTTAACATCTTTGAAGTATGCAATAGCATCACCGCCGTCATGGGCAGCATCTCTAGTAATTAAAAAGCCTTCAAAAGCTACATGGGGAAGAGATACGGGATAAACGGGATAGAGCCTTAATTCTCTTGCCTTTACATGTGAAACATATGAAGGATTGTTCCATACCATTTCTCTCCAGCCGTCAAACAAAAGGTATCCCATGAAGTATCTTTTAACTACATTGTTTTGATCCCTAAGAAGAACATAAAGACCATGCGGAAAATTCATACCGTAAGTATTTACAGCGATAGATTTGATAACACCGGTATTTCGAACTACACCGTAACCTTCTTCAAATCTTGATTTTCCTGAAGCCTTATCTTCTGCAGTGGCCTCCTGCAAATTGCCCTGATCATCAACCTGAGCCATTTTTTCATAAGCAGGGATTAAGAATCCGGGCTTAATTGTTGCATTAGCATTATGTGCCCATTCGGGGAACATGATACGTACGCCCATCAAAGTTTGGCCAGCGAATTTATCACCTTCATCTCTTACCTTAGATTCCTTAACGGTTGAAGTTTCAACAGAAAGAGGATTCTGAGAGGAAGAATTTAACTTTACTTCCCATTGCTCAATAGCCAAAGATGATCTCATCAAAGCTTTTTGCTGGTCAGTGTAAGATGCTCCGGCTACTTGACCGTAATCCATAACGGTTCTTCGGTTTTGTGTCATCTTACCATTGGTATCAGCGATAATATCGGCATTCAAAAGTGCGAAATCAATAATAATCGCTTCTTCAGCAACAGCGACGGCACCCATCAAAAGAAATGCCATAGCTACAAGTATAAATGTTTTTTTCATTCAAAAACTCCTTTTATGAACTTAATTCATGCCCTGTTATTATAAGTATACGTAATAATTCAATTTTGTCAACACTTTTTTTTGATTTTTAATGTTATTTTTGTAATAATTCATAAATATGAGTGCCTTCTACAAAGATATTGGCAGCTTTTAAGGTCTTACAGTTGGTAAATATATTCTTTTGTAAAAGTCTCTTATTTTCATCCGAATCAAAGTCTTTTTTTATACCTTCAATAAAAGCAGCAGGTAAATCTGCGTACAAAATTCCTTCTTTTACAAAGCATGAGCCAATCTTAGAACCTTCAGGAATAAATGCATAACAATAATGGTTAATAGGCCCCAGCATTAATTCTTCAAAAAAAGCAGCTTCAGGCTCCACTATATTTTGCACCGGAACATAGCGTATTTCGGTCTCAATCTTACCGGTGATGGAATTTTTAAAAAATAGAACATATCGATCATGTTTTTTATTTAAAACCGAGGTAAACAGTGTGATAATTATTATAACGAGCAATAAAGAAGCCGAAATAATCTTCGTTTTTATGTAATTCATCAGTACTCCGAATCAATTATTTTCAAAATTGCTTATAAAAGCAGACAGGCCATTATATATGCCCAAGGAGCATTTTTTCAAGTAGTCGGGAGAATTTAAAAGCTTAATTTCGGTTTTATTACTGATAAAACCTAATTCAACCAAAACACTGGGCATTTTAACATTACGGACAACAAACCATTGATTTGCCCTAATTCCCCGATTGGGGCTTTTTTTTCCGATTTGAGCATCCAAACCGTCCAAAATATTTTGAGCCATTAAAATACTTTCCATCGTAAATTCTTCTTCCATCATTGAATTCAATATAGGATGAATTTCTTTTGGAACAGTGTTTTTATCCACTACTTCACGCCTGTACTCGGCAGGCAGATACCAAACCTCAAAACCGGCCGCCTTAGAGTTAAGAGAAGCATTAACATGGACGGAAACATATAGAATGCTTTCATTTTTTTTCAATTTTACCGAATTTGCCATTTTTACCCTGTCTTCAAGGGTAGGATAGACGTCCTTGTCTCTGGTTAAAAGAATTTTTTTATCGGGATAGGCTTTTTTAAGCATATTGTATAGGTCCAAACTGACGTTTAGAGCTACCGTCTTTTCATTGAGTATTATTGTTTTTTTATTTTCAATATACGAACCGACACAGCCTGGATCACGGCCTCCGTGCCCCGGATCTATCAAAATGACCCCTACCCTATATTTTGTTTCTTTTTGGGGAACCGAAAAAAATGTTTCAAGCTCTTTATACATTTCGCTGCTTATAAAAGTAAGGCCGTCTTTTTGATATGGAGGCGGAATAAAATCGGCTTTTTTGTTATCGAAAATTATAAGACTTTCGCCTATTTTACAGCTTACCTGAGATGAATCCTTCATAAAAATAAGTTCTTGCGAAAGCGGATCCCACGAAATATCAAGGTCGAGCCTTTCTGCGGCATCGGTAACCGAAACACCGGCAGAAAAGGCTTTTAAACAAAGGAAAATTAAGAGAAAAATAGAAAAAAAAGCCCGTTTATTTGCACTATTTTTCATTAAAAAGTTAGATAGTATCAAGACATGCAATGCCCGGGAGGACTTTTCCTTCAAGGAATTCAAGGGAAGCGCCGCCGCCCGTAGAAACATGGCTCATCTTATCGGCAAGATTGAACTTATTTACGGCTGCGACCGAATCTCCGCCGCCTACAATGCTTAAAGCACCTTTTTCGGTTGCAGCTGCTACAAGTCTGGCAGTTTCTTCCGTTCCCTTTGAAAAGGCCTCAAACTCAAAAACTCCTACAGGCCCGTTCCAGACAATCGACTTTGATGCCAAAATAATATCTTTATAAAGAGCTAAGGTCTTAGGCCCTACGTCCATTCCCATAAGATTATCGGGAATATCTATGTCTTCAACTAAAACCGCTTCGGCATTGGGAGAAAAGGTTTCGGAGCATATGTGGTCAATGGGGAGTATTATCTTTACACCCTGTTTTGCAGCCTTATCCAAAAGATTTTTTGCCGTATCCATATAATCTTCTTCAAATAAGGATTTACCGATCTTTTTTCCTTGAACTTTTAAGAAAGTGTAGGCCATTCCTCCGCCGATAATTAAGGAAGAGGCATTTTTTAAGAGGCTTTCCAAAACAGCGATTTTGGAAGAGACCTTTGCTCCTCCTATAATTGCCGTCATGGGCTTTGCAGGGTTATTTAACATCGGCTCAAGATATTTAATTTCTTTTTCCATAAGAAAGCCGGCTACCCTTGTATTTACAAAGTTTGCAATTTCGGCTGTAGAAGCATGGGAGCGGTGAGCTGTTCCAAAAGCATCATTTACATAGATGTCGCCGTATAGGCTTAGCTCTTTTGCCAAGATTTGCTGCTCAGCCTTTTCCTTTGAAGTTTCCTCTTTGTGGAAGCGGGTGTTTTCAAGCATAAGGATTCCGCCATGAGGAAGGGCTTTTACCCTTTCAAGCTGCCCCATGCAGGAGGGAGCAAAATCAACCGGAAGTTTAAGAAGGCCGGATAAGTATTCTGCAACAGGCTTCATCCTGTGCTTTCCGTTAATGTAAGATTCTTCATCAAAGGGTTTTCCGTCTTTTTCGGCCTTTTCCTTGGCTTTTTTTGCATCCTTTGAAGGATCGCCCAAATGGCTCATCAAAACAAGACTTCGAGCTCCTTGTTCCAATATATATTTTATTGTAGGAAGAGCCGCCCTAATCCTCGTATCATCCTGCACTACTCCATCCTTCATAGGAACATTAAAATCGACACGCATTATTATGCGTTTATCTTTTAAATTTACATCTTTTACAGTCTTAATCATATTACCTCCAGATATTTTTATTTTATACAGCCTCGATTACCTTCCCTTAAATTTAACTTTACTCGTTTTCTTTTTTGAATTCGATGAAATCTATTTCAACCCCGTTAGGATCTACAGCAGTTAAAATCTTTTTACCGTCTTTTGCGGTTCTTGGGGGAGCCGTTATGCGGACATTCTTAGATTTTAGGTATTTTTCAGCCTCGCTTATCTGATCAACCTGAATCGTAAGAGAAAGGCGGCTGCCGTTTTGGGCTTTTGGAACATCATGGCTTATGAGCTCAAGATTCATTCCGCTGTCGGGTTCCGTTAAAAAAGCAATTCTTTTTCCCGGAGCGGCCGACATCATATAATTAAAAGTAAATCCAAGTACTTTTTCATAAAACTCAAGTGATTTTTCCATTTCATCCGTGCGGATGGCAACACTGTTTAAAAACATTTGTATACCTCTTAAAAAAGTATAACATAATCATTATCATAAGTCAATTGAAAGTCAACATGAAAGTCAAGATGATGTAAAAATTTTATGTTAACATGATGTGTCATTTTAGCCGTAAAATTAAAAAACAAAATGCGGGGACTTGACTTTTTTTTTAAAATAGCTTACGCTTAAGCCAGTGTTGTATTGCGTAAACTTATCGATAAATTTAAAAGCTTATATGATACAACCAAATGAGAATTTTCTCAAAAAAAATATTGTTCCGTAAACTTTAATAAAATTACGGAAAAGGAGAATCACATGAAAAAACTTATTTTTGTTTTTTTATTGGCTGCATTGATTGCAGCACCTTTGGCTGCGCTGGATCTTAGTGCCGGCGGCGATTTCAGCTTTGCTCATATGTGGAGTACATTACAAAGAGAAAAGGCAAAAAATACAGATTCTATGAACCTTTTAGGTTTTAACGGTTTCTTTGATGCCGAGTATGTAAGAGCAGGCTTAGGGCTTAATTTCAGTGTAGGCGGCGTAACAGTAAAAGCGAACGATGGTGAAGGAAATTCTAGTTCTGACACTGATAATAAGTTTTCCTTTACAAATTTCCGCCTCTCGGTTTTAGGTAAATACCCCTTTACTATTGCCGAGATTGTAAAACTTTATCCATTACTAGGTCTGGAAGCAGATTTTAACGTTTCCGTTAAGTATGACGGTAAAGATGTAAAAAAGGACCTAAAAGATGAGCAAAAACAGGATTATAACCATTACTACCTCGTTTTAGGTGCAGGAGCCGATATCACTGTTTCAGGCAATCTTTTTGTAACCCCCAAGGCAACTTTCGGCTTTGATTTGACAGAGAGCTCATATGTAAAAGACGCAAAGAAAAATGATTCAAAAGTAAAAGGCGGCCATCCAATGAAGTTGGAATTCGGTGTAGGCGTAGGATATAAGTTCTAATTTTACACTAATCCTTAAAAAGCTCCATCTATAAAGATGGGGCTTTTTTATGTCTTCATAAAAAATTTGGTTAAATCTAAGGTAAACCTATAAAAAACTGAAGCTTTTAGAGGTTCCATTTACTTGAAAAAAAAGCTCTTATCGGCTAAAATACTTTTATGAAGATTACGGAAAAGATTTTAATTGTGGATTTCGGAGGTCAGTATAATCAGCTCATAGCAAGGCGTGTGCGCGACCTAAATGTTTATTCCGATATTGTGCCGGTTTCAAAGGCCCTTGACTACATAAGGGAAAATAAGCCCATAGGTATTATTTTTACGGGAGGGCCTAACAGCGTTTATGAAGAAAAAGCTCCCCTGCCCCCAAAAGAAATTTTTGACTTAGGTATTCCGATTTTGGGCATTTGTTACGGTATGCAGGCCATGGCTCATTGTCTAGGCGGCAAGGTAGAAAAAAGCTTAAAAAGAGAATTCGGCAAAACCTTAACAAAATTCGACACAGGTATTCCGCTCTTTAAAAATATAAAAGATAAATCTTCGGTTTGGATGAGTCATGTAGACTGCGTTTCACGCCTGCCTGAAGGCTTTGTTTCGGCAGCTCAAACGGCAAATACAAAAAATGCGGCAATGGCAAATAAAGAAAAAAAACTTTACGGCATCCAATTCCATGCCGAAGTTGAACATTCCGAAGAAGGACAAAATATAATCAAAAACTTTTTGTACAACGTTTGCGGTGCTAAGGGCGATTGGAATATGAAAAACTTTTTGGCCGAGGCTATAAAAGATGTACAAAATACCGTAAAAGACGGCAAGGTGCTTTTAGCCCTATCGGGAGGAGTAGATTCTTCCGTGCTTGCGGCTCTTTTAAATAAGGCTGTCGGTAAAAATCTAACCTGTATTTTTGTGGATCACGGCCTTATGCGCAAAAACGAGGGAGATGAGGTAGAAGCGGCCTTTAGGGATACTCCAATGAATTTTATCCGCGTAAATGCGGAAAGCCGTTTTTTGGGCAAGTTAAAAGGCGTTTCCGACCCTGAAAAAAAACGCAAAATAATCGGTGAAGAGTTTATCCGTGTTTTTGAAGAAGAAGCTAAAAAAATCGGAACGGTGGACTTCCTTGCCCAAGGCACAATTTACGCCGATGTAGTTGAAAGCGGTAGCAAGGGTTCCGCCGTCATAAAAAGCCATCACAATGTGGGAGGTCTTCCCGATCACATAAGTTTTAAGTCCCTAATTGAGCCCTTAAAAACGCTTTTTAAGGACGAAATAAGAAAGTTAGGAACGGAGCTTGGCCTCCCCGATTATCTGGTACACCGCCAGCCATTCCCGGGTCCCGGCCTTGCCATAAGAATTATGGGCGAGATAACCGAAGAAAAGCTGGATATTTTAAGGGAAGCCGATGCTATTTGGCGAAGCGAACTTGAGCGGGCAGACATAAAAAAGGATTTGAGCCAGTATTTTGCCGTTCTTACATCCACAAAGACGGTGGGTGTTATGGGAGACTTTAGAACCTATGACTACACCCTCGCCCTGCGTGCAGTAAAAACCTCGGACTTTATGACAGCCGATTGGGTACGCATCCCCTACGAGGTTTTGGACAAGGTTTCTTCCCGTATCATAAACGAGGTAAAGGGCATCAATCGAATAGTCTACGACATAACCTCAAAACCGCCTGCTACGATTGAGTGGGAGTAGAGTAACAAAAATGTTTCTTCCGTAAAATCGTTGAAAATACAATATTACAACGGTTTACGGAAGCAAAAAGCTCCTTAGTGATACTGTTTTGATACTAAAAATGAGAAAAAGTAGGTTTAAAAGGAAGTTGTTGAATTTAGATAAATTGTTTAGAAAGCTTTCCATCATTTTGGTGGGAGGCTTTTGTGGAAATAGTGGTTGATAAATTTGAATTTACCTCTATTTAGACATACAAACTGTTGACAACAAAGCTCCTATATAGTATGATTTGATAAACTACTATATAGGAGCTTTTGTATGGAAATGAATGGAGGATTTCTTGTCACCAAAATAAAACAGCTTGGAGACCGGATCTTTGAGAGGATTCTCAGTGAAAAGAATATTGATGCGTTCAATGGAGCCCAGGGGCGTATTCTTTATGTGCTGTGGCAGGAGAATGGAATCCCGATTGGGTCACTATCGATCAAATGTGGATTAGCGATAACTTCTCTTACGACGATGCTGGAAAGAATGGAAAATCAAGGGCTGATAAGCCGCGTTCAGTCTGAAACGGACAAAAGGAAAATACTCCTATTTCTGACTGAGAAAGCACATGCCTTAAAGGACGAGTACAATTCTGTATCTGATGAGATGGGCAGTATTTACTACAAAGGTTTTTCAGAGGAAGAAATTACCCGGTTTGAGGAATGCCTCGACCGTATCAGAAAGAATCTTGAGGAGTGGCAGAAGTCATGAGTATTTGTATCAAAGATCAGATTCAAAACATGAATATCGTCATCGGCTGCACAGTGGGGTGTGCATATTGCTATGCCCGCAACAATGTGAAACGCTGGCATATGATTGATGACTTCGCTGACCCTGAATTCTTTCCGGGTAAGCTCAAGATGATGGAAAAGAAACGTCCGCAGAACTTTCTTCTTACCGGCATGAGCGATCTCTCCGGATGGAAGCCGGAATGGAGAGACGAGGTATTTGCAAAGATCCGTGAAAATCCACAGCATCAGTTCCTATTCCTTACCAAGCGCCCCGATCTTCTGGATTTTGATACAGATTTGGAAAACGCATGGTTTGGCGTTACGGTGACGAGGAAAGCAGAACTGTGGCGTATTGACGCGCTTCGGGAAAATGTCAGAGCAAAACACTATCATGTTACCTTTGAACCGTTATTCGACGATCCCGGTTCAGTTGACCTTTCCAGAATCAACTGGATTGTTGTCGGCACCATGACCGGAGTTCTGAGCAGGAAGGTTCATACGGAGCCGGAGTGGGCATGGTCTCTGACGGACCAGGCACACGAGCTCGGCATTCCGGTGTTTATGAAGGAAGACCTTGTCTCTATCATAGGGGATGAAAATATGATTCAGGAAATGCCGGAAGAATTCAATAAAGTGTTGGAGGTACAGAGATCATGGCAGAAGTAATCGATGGAATCCTCATTAGTGAGGTGGAAACAAAGAACATCATGACCAAATCCAGTCTGCCGGTAGGCGGTTACTCGGTCAATCCCTATGTAGGCTGTACACATGACTGCAAGTATTGCTATGCTTCTTTTATGAAGCGCTTTACCGGACACAAGGAGGAATGGGGCACTTTCCTTGATGTGAAGCATTGGCCGGAAATTAAAAATCCGAAGAAATATGCCGGACAGCGGGTGGTCATCGGTTCTGTGACGGATGGCTACAATCCACAGGAGGGGCAATTCGAGAATACCAGAAAACTTCTGGAGCAGCTGATCGGCAGTGACGCAGATATTCTAATCTGCACAAAGTCTGATCTTGTGGTACGGGATATCGATCTGCTGAAGAAGCTTGGACGAGTAACCGTTTCATGGTCGATCAACACACTGGATGAAAATTTTAAGAACGATATGGACTCTGCTTCGAGCATTGAGCGTCGTATCGCTTCTATGAAGCAGGTATATGACGCAGGGATCCGTACAGTCTGTTTCGTATCCCCGGTATTCCCCGGTATCACGGACTTTGAAGCGATCTTTGAGCGGATAAAGGATCAGTGCGATCTGTTCTGGCTCGAGAATCTCAATCTTCGGGGCGGTTTCAAGAAGACGATTATGGATTATATCGCTGGAAAATATCCTGATCTTGTACCGCTTTACGATGAGATCTATAACAAGCATAACCGCAGCTACTTTGAAGCGCTTGAAGTAAAAGCTGAGGAAATGGCTAAGAAGTATGATTGTCCCTTTGTGGATAATGAAATGCCTTATGGCAGAGTCCCGCAGGGACATCCGGTGATCGTGGATTATTTCTATCATGAGGAAATCCGAGGGACAGAAAATACCGGAAAAAGGAATCGTTAAACAGAAATTGACCGAGCTCTTTGAACGAGGGAGACTCCTTGTCCGAAGGGCAAGAAGGTGCAACCGAGAAGACTTAGAACAACTCCAGTTTGTCTAAAGCATCAAACAGCATAAAAAGCACATGACTTTAAGATTGTAAAATCTTTCAGCTATGTGCATTTAATGAGCAAAGAATAAAAGACTATCAAACAGGAGCATATGAAAGGGCAGGTGGAGTAGTCGATCCACTTCCTGAAGATGCACCTCAGTTTGTAAAAGATTATTATGCTTATTATAAGACAGAGCGTGGTTATCATAGCAGGTCGCTTAATTCCAATGAGGGATGGAATACTGTAGGGATGATATCTTTTCTAAACCAACCAATTCTACAGTATAGTAATGAAATCCGTAGTGCTGTACTTATCGTTCATGGGGATAAGGCACATAGCTATTACTTTGGAAAAGATGCCTATGAAAATATGATAAAAGACATGCAAATAGATGGCACTGTACTTGATGTTGAATGGGAAAACAATAATACTGTAAAGGAACTAAAGGAAGAATTAAAACAAGGAGAGGTAACCATCCGGTTATCTAAATATAGCGATTTCGAGCAGGTAGGAGAATTGGGTAAAACTTACTCCTCATCTGATAAAAGAATTACAGCAGAAGCCGGAGATATAATGCTGTACTCCGGAAACAAAATAGTTGTATTTTATGGAGCAAACACATGGGAATATACTCGAATTGGGAAGATTAAAAATTTAAGCAAGGAAGAAATAAAGCGATTATTAAGCAATAGTGATGTGGTATTAAAGATAAAAATGGAATGATTATGATAGTAATATTTTTAGTATCACTATTGATACTGTTTTGATACTAAAAACCTCTAAAACCACAAAAAATAGGTATAAAATGTTTGGTTTTAGAAACTTAATAGATACTGACAATACATAAAAGAAACAAATATGCTATGGTAATTATTGAGTGGGAGTGATGAAGGCGGTATACTAAATGAGGAGGTTCACTATGACAGCAAAAACTATCAAAGAAAAAGCAATGGTACTCGTACCTTTATTCTTACTGCTTTTGCTTTTACAGCAGGCTGTTTACACTCAAACAAACGGCGTGCCGAAACGCAAACTCGTCATTGCTTTTCACGCAATTGTAAATACCGACAAAACGGGTAAAAATCTGATAAAAGAACTGCCCGATTTACAAAAACGGGGAATCAACACGCTTTTTCTCCAAATAGGTTACAACTATCAATGGAAAAGCGATCCGAAACTCTATAACAAATACGTGCTTTCGGAAACCGTCGCACGCGAAATTGCAGCCGAATGCCGCAGGCTTTCAATCGACCTTATTCCCGAAATAAACTGCCTCGGCCATCAATCGTGGAAAAACAAAACCTTTGCCCTTCTCAAAGCCTATCCCGAATTTGACGAAACGCCAGGCTTCTACCCAGGCAATAAGGGTATTTATTGCCGAAGTCTCTGCTCTTCCAATGAAAAAGTTTACACAATTTTATTCGGTTTAATTGATGAAATTACAGAAGTATTCTCGGTAAAAAAAATACACGTCGGCTTGGACGAGGTGTTTCTGATAGGCGAAGATGCCTGCCCCCTTTGCAGCGGAAAAGACAAGGCTGAACTGTTCGCCGGTGCTGTGAACAGACTCTACGACCACTGCGTCAAAAAACGGGGACTGACGATGTATATGTGGGGCGACCGCCTAATCGACAGCGAGGATGAAGAAAGCGGTTATAAGGGTGAATACGAAAGCTCGTGTAACGGCACCTACCCCGCTGTCGACCTCATTCCTAAGGACATCATCATCTGCGACTGGCACTATGACGAGCTGAAACGTTATGGTTCCATTCCGTTTTTTTTAAACAAGGGCTTCCGTGTCCTGCCTACAAGTTTCAAGGGCATTAAAGCGGTAAATGCTCTCATTGACTATTCACTTTTATACAAGGATAACCCTGCTATGCTCGGGCACATGTACACGGCATGGGACAATGTTACAAACAAAAATCTCTCACGGTATAAACCGATGGTCAAAACGATAGACAAATTAAAGTAAATAAATCTCGTCAATTCTCCCCAAAAATACTTGACGAGAATGAACCTTATTTTTTTGTCTCCGCCTTCCCGTCTTTTAACTCCAAGCCTTTTTCAAATAAAAAGCTGATATAGTAGTCCTCAAGGGTGTTCTTAGGGCCTGCGGCATTTAGGCGTTTTCGGGCATCGGCATTGTTTCGGCGCTGCACATAAGAAGAATAAAAAAGGCGCGGGTCGGCATTATCAAAATCCAGCTTTTTATTTAATAGCTTGGCAACATCTTCTCTTCCCATTGCCGGTATCTTGCAGCTTACCAGCTGTTGGCGGACATAAAGAATATCCTCATAGGATATACCGAACAAAAATTCCTCCAAGGATTGTCCTACTATTTTATTTGAAAGTTTTGCAAGCATGAAACTTTGCCATGAGTCATCCAATTTGGAAGAAAGTAAAAAAAGTTCGCTGGTACCCATCATTGTGCCGAATACCGGAGCTATTGTGTCACGGGCTGTCCAAACTCTTGTTAGAACGGGAGCAAATGAGGTGGTATTTTGATCCAACCTGTGCTCCCAAAGGTAGGTTAAAGCATTTGCAACTTTTTTTTGTTTTTGTTTATCCAAAATATTACTGTCCAAAATTGAAATATAAACATCTTCGGACATAATCGTAAACATGATATTCATAGTAGCCGATCTGAGTTCTTCAATTTCTTCTTCCGAAAAGGAGGAATTTGAAGCAACCTTAGTAAGAGCCGAAAAGATGTGGAATTTTGCAACAAGAAAACCGCGTCCTAAAACGGCTTTTGTCGGCATTGAAAGAGTACGGGAATCGGAAGGGGTTTTACAAAGGTTTTCTATTAAGGTATCTTGATTTCTTTTTTCCCCGGCAAGAACGCTTGTTTCATGGATTGAAGGAAAGCGTGAAATCGCAACCGACATTCTTTCCAAATCCATAAGTTTTTTTCCTATTTCCAGAACAGCGGACTTATATTCGCCGTTCAGGCGCTCAAAAGCACATTCAACCAAGTTTTTTTCGTGATCATTTAGAACAACGATATCTGTAGAGATTATAGTTCCGAGTCCTGCACTATTTATTGTCATATTCTTTTCGCAACTTCCCCAATATGCAATTACCTAATATATACGGGAAACATTATACTACATTATAATGAATTTTTAAAGAGCTTTTTTATCTAAAACCGTAGAATTTTGATAAAAATAGGCGGTACTCATTGACAAAAAGCCTTTTTACATGCAATAATACTTATTCAAAAATGTTAGTTCGATACGGTCAAAATGCCGAAGGAAAGCAGGTTCGGCAGGCTTTGGTCTATACTAAGGACGAGCACCACATTGCTCCCGAAAAAATAGACATTGAAGCCGTAAAAATTATACAACGTTTAAATTCTCAAGGTTTTGAAGCCTACATAGTAGGAGGAGCGGTCAGAGATCTTTTAATAGGTCATATCCCTAAGGATTTTGATATAGCAACTTCTGCTGAACCTTCAAAAATAAGAAAAATGTTCAGGAATTCCAGAGTAATAGGCCGGCGTTTTAGGTTGGTTCATGTATTTTTCGGCGAAAAAATATATGAGGTAAGCACCTTTCGATCAACGGAAGACGGAAGCATAGGAAACAAATTCGGAACGATAGATGAGGATGTACACCGAAGAGACTTTACTTTAAACGCCCTTTACTATGACCCAATCCATGAGCTAGTAATCGATTATGTAGGCGGTGTCAAAGATATAAGAGAAAAAAAAATAAGGCCTATTATTCCGCTAAAACTTATATTTTCTGAAGATCCCGTAAGAATGATTCGGGCTATAAAGTATGCAGCTATGACGGATTCGGGTATTCCGTTTTTTGTTCAGCTTCAAATACATAAAAATGCACACCTTTTGGAATTTGTATCCCCTTCAAGGATAACCGAAGAAATAAATAAAATTATTTTTAGCGGGCATGCAAGAGATATTATAAAAAAACTTTTGGATTTTAAACTCTATGTTTACTTACAGCCGGGAGCCTGTGCCTTTATAGATTCGTCTTCAAAATTTAAAGAGGTATATATAGAAAATCTTGCTCTTTTGGATAAGAACATTAATATTAAACCTCAAATAAAACAAGGAGAATGTTTAAAACCATTACTTAAAGATTACATAAAACTGATTGCAGATCCCGAAGGGCAGCTGCAAGAAGTATATACTTATGTTTATAAGGAATGCAGGCATTTTATTCTTCCGATGAATCCTCAAAGGCGGGAGTTGGAATTTGCAGTAAAAAGCATTTTAAATGACTTGGGAATTAAGGTACCAATGGACAGAACTCAAGGGCGGCCTGCAAAACTCGGCAAACAGACTAAGCATAGGCGCAAGAAAAGAGTTAAAAAACAAGACACTCAAAAAGATACGGATTAAATCAACAACCCTCTGCACGAATAAATCCGTATCTTAAAAGCTAACGAAAATTATAGATCAAACACGGATAAGTTTATGGGCGATCGGAGCAGAATTTTTAATTGTGGCGTGTACCGGACAACTGTCATCAACCAAAGCCATAAATTTTTCAAGCTCCTCATCTGAAGCATCTGACTTAATATGATATATTGTTTCAATATCCGAAAGCCCAAGCTTTCCCGGATGGAAAAAACCGATGCATTCAACGGCCAAATAATCCAATTTGAGGCCGTTTTTCTTTGCAATTACCTTTGAAGTAACACATTTGCATGCTCCCAAACCGCTTAAAAGAAGTTCAATCGGGTTCATCCCTAAATCGGTTCCTCCAAAACTTAGGGGTTCATCCGCAATAACCTTCTTGCCAGATGCCTCACATTCAACTTTAAAACCTTCGCCTAAATCAATTTCAGATTTTGTTCTAAATTCTTTTGCCATAATTTCTCCTATAAAAACTTTTTGCAGCAAATATCAGAGCCTTTCGGCTCTGTTCTGCAAGGAAATTTTTCATCGTATCCGCTAAAGCGGACAGCGAATCAATTTGCGAAAAAAGTTTTTTCACGTAGTTTGTTTACAAACTGCATACAATATCGATAAACAGTGAGGCACCATTTGTACCGAACTGTTTATCACACCTCCTGCAAATAACTCCCTAGTTCTTTTTTAAGGGAGATTTTAAACTTTTTTTATTTCAGCGGCCAATTTTTGAATTTCGTCAAACCTATCCTGCTGTTTTAACTCTAAACTTATATAGTACAATTGATTGATTTTTTCTTTATCCGATTTTTTTATATCATCCATAAAAAGAATTTCATCATAACATGTATATTGATCTTGGTTATACGGTTTTGCATTATAAGGAGCGGCATTATCTATTTTTTGCTGCCACTGTTCAATATTTTTTTCGGGGGCTTCCTTAGGCGGTTTCAAATCTTTTGAAAGGCCGATATATGTATAATCGTCTCTTCTAGTTTTTGTATACATCTGTAAACCGCGCACTTCAATATCAGGTGTATTACCTTTTAAATTAAATCCCAAAGAAAGCTCTAAAGTAGTTTCTTTATCACAGGGAAAGTCTTTTTTCGATATTGAAAAATCATAATCTCCGGCCTTTATCGTTGTATTCTTTGAATTAAAATCAAATTTAATTGCTGCAAGCATAGGATCAATAGGATAATCTTTGGGAGATAAAGATAAAAATTCTTTCCAATCTCCGAAATTTGCATTATACGAAAGAATAATATAGTCAGTCATAAAACTATAATCAAGGTTATGTTCGTTCCTTGTCGAAGAAATTGAATCGATTCTACTCATAACATATATTCCTCCGGGAACAGGAAGAGAAAACGATATAACTTCCATGTCTGCAAAGGGAAGCTCCCAATAATTTATAAGCCATTTTCTACCGTAAACATCTATATGAGTTTCAGACCTTGATGCTTGACCATAAGATAAAATAGGAACTTTTTCACCTGCAATGGTTCTATAAATACGGTCAGCACTTAAAATATAGTCCATGTATAATTTAGGAGATTGTATAAGCTCTTTTTCGCTCACATTATCAGGTTTTTTTATCAAAGCCATTATTGAATTAAGCATTTTACCGTAAACGACTTTACCGTTTTGAGGAAGTTTATATTCTTTTATATCATTGGGAATAAATAATCCCCATTTTTTATTTTCTTGGCGTACCAAATAAAGAGGAAAAGAAGGTGCCCAAGATTCGTACATAATCTCTTCAGAACCCGAGGCTTTTGTAAAAGATTCAGTTCCTGAAAAACTATATTTTTTCTTCAAATCATCTATAATGTTTAGTGTAAATTTTTTATAATCGGATAGAACGGACTTTCGAACCTCCGTCAGTTTTTTAGGTAATTTTTCTTCATACTTGTATTCATAAAAGCTGCTTTCTTCGATAATGTGAGGCAGCCTATAAAAAATGGGAAGATAGACAGTGCCTACATTTTTTGCAATGTTTTTCGTCTCGGCAAAGGGAAGTGCATAGTTTAAATTTTCATTTTGGCTTTTCATTGTAATAATCCCTAAAACCATTCCATCAGGTGAAATAAGAGGGCCTCCGGAATTACCGGGGCTTGCTGCTGCCGAAAACCTAAGCCACTTCCATTCTCCGTTTCTTTCTTCAAATGTTTGACTTGTAAGAAGTCCGTTACGGATTATAATACCTTCTCCTAAAGCATTGCCGACAGAAAAGGTCGGGGTATTTAAGTTAAACTCATTCAAGGCTGAAAGGCCTTCGCCTTTTACATGCTTATAATTTTCTGCCTCAAAAACTATAAAGTCCCGTTCAACAGAGTAACTTAAAACCGATCCTACCTTATAAACATCTCCCGATACCGAACGGAGGTGGTAGTCGTTATAAAAACTTTCTTCATAAAGATTAAAAACATGAGCGGCCGAATAAAATTTGCCGTCATCCATTAAAAAGGCGGTTCCTATAGGAATGTATTTGTCATTTCGTATTGCAAATGGAATCCTATCCATGGGAAGTTTTTTTTCATATTCCAGCTTTCCCTCTTCCGGTTTTAAAACAATGACTTCAAATACCGCTCCGTTTATTTTTTTCAGAACTTCAGGGCTTAGAACAGCCTGAGCGCCCAAAATTTGAAAAAATACCGCAAAAAATAAAATCATAAAAATGTTTTTAAATTTCATCATAACTCCTAATTTTTGTTCTCAATTATAAAACATCTCAATCGGTTTTTGGTTTTATCTTGATGAGGGATTATATCACAAGAATAAAGTACCGTCAATCTTAAACTTTGACTTGAGATTGAGCTGTCTTTAACTGTGTAATTATAAATTCCCATTAAATTTATCTTTAAAAATTTCATTTAATTTTTTTGCAATTTTTAATCCTAAGTCTTCGTTAAATTTTATTTCCTTCCGATCATAGGTAAATATGCCGTTTATTTCGTCTTCTACGTCGCTTACCTGAGTATAGATTGAGGCACTCAAACCTTTTTCAATAGCAGGCAAAACATCTTTTTTATAAAGATTCCAAACAGCTTCATTCAATTCTTCTTTGCTGACGAACATTTTATAGCCGAATAAAATATCCGAGCTCATGTGTCCTTGAACCGGCAAACTAAACCCTCCGAATTCCGTAAGGGCAAGTATCCTTCCCCTCTTGTCTTTTTTCGGCCTAAAGGTCTTATAGTAAATGTGGTAACTGTGAAAATCCCCTTCTCCCTGATCAAAGTAACCGCTTGCATGATCAATTAAGCGTGTTGTGTCTTTTTTGCGTATAAGGGCGGCGGCATAGGCAGCATCGAACTGTCCCCAGCCTTCGTTAAAGGGAACCCAGACTGCAATGGAAGTTATGCTATACAATAAATCGATAGTACGCTCTGCATCGCGCATAAAATTTTTTCGGCCTGATTCGCTTTTTCTTCCATGAAGAGCATAGCGGCTTTTCCCGTCCTTAAAATTAAAACCGAGCCAAGGAGCATACTTTACGACAAAGTCTTTATATGGGCCGCCCCCGCTTACAAAGTCTTGCCATACAAGCATACCTAGTTTATCGCAATGATAATACCAACGAAGCGGTTCTATTTTTATGTGCTTTCTAAGCATATTAAAACCCATATTTTTAAGCGTTTTAATTTCCCATATCATAGCCTCATCTGAAGAAGGGGTGTACATGCCGTCGCTCCAATAACCTTGATCCAAGAGACCGTGATGAAAAATCGGCTTTCCATTTAAACTTAAAACAGGTCCGGATTTGCCGTCAAGAAGTCCGAATTCCCTCATACCGAAATAAGAATACACAGTATCTTTTCCGGCTTTGATTTCAAGGTCATATAAAAAAGGACTTTCTGGGCTCCAGCTTTTAAAGTCATCCGGCATTTTTAAAAAGATATGGTTATCTTGAATGTTTCCTTCTGAGACCGCTTTTTCTCCATCAAATATTTTAACCGAGATATTACCTATCTGAGGAGGCAAACCGGCTCCGCAGCACATAAAGAGTTCCAATTCAACCTCTGCCTTTTTAAAGTGAGGGGTTATTTTTACAGTCTGAATGTAGTTTTCGGGGACTCTTTCAGACCATA
The DNA here is from genome assembly GCF_000755145.1 of Treponema putidum. Lineage (GTDB taxonomy): Bacteria > Spirochaetota > Spirochaetia > Treponematales > Treponemataceae > Treponema_B > Treponema_B putidum. The sequence goes on along the minus strand of NZ_CP009228.1, from coordinate 2,190,018 downwards.
CCGTTTGCCAAATACCGCTTTGCCCCGTGTACCAAATCTCTCCGCGGTTTAGGGTCTGTTTTCCGTAAGCTTCATCCCCAGTATCAGTATTATCTATAACTAAAACCGTAATTTCGGTTTTATCCGAATTTATAAAATCGGTTATATCGAAATAAAACGGCCAATAACCTCCGGAATGAGAACCGGCTTTTTTTCCGTTTATATAGACCGAACAATGCTGATCAACCGCACCGAAATGCAATAAAAGCCTTTCCCCATCCTTACACTTTTCAAAGGCAAATTCTCTGCGGTACCATAATTTTTTTCCGGGAAGAAGCTGTCTTTGTACTCCTGAAAGCAGACTTTCCGGAGAAAATGGAACAATTATAGACCCCTCCCATTTTATGGGAGGTTCCCATTTTATGGGATGTCCTTCTGTTTCAGTTATTGCATAGTCCCACCGTCCGTTTAAACACTGCCAGTTTTCTCTTACAAGTTGAGGTCTCGGATATTCGTTTAATGGGCAGTCCTTGTTTAGGCTTTCGCCCCAAGGTGTTAAAAGCTGTTTTATAGGTTTATTTTTTCTCATAGGATTCAGTGTCCTTAGGCTCATTGTTTTTTCGTTTATTGTAAAGCTTAGATGCAAAGTAAAGTGGAATGAAGGCGCAGAGGGCTAAAACGGCACCCCAGACATAGATAGACTCTACCGGAATATTTTCTGTTATGCCGAATTCGTTTACCACGGAACCGGCTCCATTTTTTACCAAAAAATTTCCTATCACTGTTCCAATGATCATTGGGGTCAACACAAAAAATAGAATACGCATACCTTCAAACTGACCGCGTGAAGTTTCAGGGTAAAGCTCTTTTACCCACATAGTCATAGATTGAGTTACAAGAATCTGGCCTGCACCGGCTAAAAAAACCGATAAAAAAAGAGGAATATTTTGCAGGCTGAACACAGCATCCTGATTAACCGATGATGGATTTATAAAAAGAGCTAAAACACAAAGACCTAAACTGTTAAAAAGGATTGCACAAAAAGCAAGGATAGGTGTATATCCTTTATTTATAAGCCTGCTTGCCGGAATAACGGATAAGGAGGCGGCAAGCAGGCTTAAACCTTGAATGATTCCCATTTTCGCTGCATCGAAGCCCATACGGTAAATCATCCAGTTTCCCATGTGAACAAAATAAACATTAAATGAAATAAAAAAGACGGAACTTGTTATACAAGCCAGCATAAGTTCTTTGTGCGAAAAAAAACCTTCGGCCTTAAATACTGCTGCAAACTGCCGTGCAAAAGAGCCGGCTTTATGAGGCTTCAAGCCGGGCGAATCTTTTAATAAAAAAAGTGAAATAAGGCCTGTACCTATGACAAATAAGCCCATACACCAAAAAAGACGCTGGTAATTATTGTCGGCTCCGATTAAAAGGCCGCCCAACACAGTACCGGCTATTGTACTGATAACTGGCATAATTGCAAGCACAGCCCCAACCTGTCCTCGGTTTTTATCATTCGTCATATCGTTACTCCATGCGTTGTAACCTGAATCATTTGCCATGGAACCGAAAAAGCTCATAAAATCATCGGCGAGGATAACAAGTACGGCAGCCCATACAGATACCTTAGCACCGGTTCCAACCTGCCCGCTTCCTACAAATTCTGTTAGGCCGAAAAGGATGGTGGTAAGGCCCCAGACGATGTAGCCTATTGAAACAAAACGGCGGCGCTCTCCTACTCTATCCGATATGGTACCGAAGATAAAGGTCGAAAAGGTTGTTACCAATGCACTCGTAATAACCATAAGGGTTACGATTGAAGAATCTTTTGCGATTTTAGCATATACAAAGGTATTAAACCACTGATTTTCAATGTTCCAGCACAATTGACCTGCAATGCCCAATCCCCACATTAAAAACCAAAAACGCTTTGTGTTCATAAGAGTTGTTTTTTCAATATCCGTATTTGTAAGCATTTTGCCTCCATACTTAATCCAATAAATTGCGCAAGACAATAGGTTAAACGCCGCTATCGAACTTTGCAAAACCTATTGACATTTTTTTAGTTTTGCTATATTATACCCCTCATTACGGGCAATAGCGCAGTTGGTTAGCGTACAAGTCTGGGGGACTTGGGGTCCCCGGTTCAAATCCGGGTTGCCCGATAAAGAACTTCGTTTTTTTAAAACGAAGTTCTTTTTTTATACTTACCTTTTAATATCCGAAAACAAGTTTTATTTTTGCTTCGGCTCCGGTACCTTTAAAACTTCCTGTAAATGAAGGAGATGCAGCCGAAACCGCCGTTTCAAGCCTAAAAACCCTTGTTTCCAAAAAGAGCCCCAGTTGATTTTTCCAAACTCTATCTTCACGACTCATTCCAATATATGCGCCCAAAACCTTTAAAAAACGGCTTTCCAATTTTAGTCCCGCATCAACATAAAAGGGCTTATAACAATGGCAGCCTATGCTGGGCGTAATAATCAAATAATCATTAAAAAAAGGTCTTATATCCGAGCTTACTGAAAGTTTTAATGGCCTGAATATATTTTTTGTAGGTAAATCATAGGTTAAATTTGTCTCGGTAAAAGATCCGCTGGGAGGCTTTATTTGAGATGCTTGATCAGGTGTTATAAAGCCATTCATATATTGAATTAGAGATTCCATTCTAAAATCTCCCTCATATATTTTCGAAATACCCTTATTTAGTCTGGACGGAAAAATAGGAATATTTATAACATTAAAATTCAGATTAGCAAGATCATTGAAAGTATAGGTACCGTAAAAGTTAAAATCTACACCGCCTCTTGATAAAATATCTCCTATATCTAATTTGGAATTGGGGTCTCCAAATGTAGGAAGGTGAGAGTACAAATTTAGTTTTAACTTACCCCTTGCAACTATTTTTCCGGTTATAGGATCATTGATAAACTCATAATCCCCCATATCCGATTCCATATAAAATGCTGGTATAAAATAAGAAGTGCTTACTCTAAATTTAAATGAATTAAATTTCATACCATAAAAAATACCCGTATCTGTAAAGCCTTGTGATATTCCCGTTATTTTTCCACTGAAGCTGTTTGAAGAAAGATTTCCATTTGCTGCAAAATCGATTATATTTTTGGGAATATTTGAAAATTCGTAACCCTCTGTTTTTATAAAAAAGCCGAATTCGGCTTTTGACTTTATATAAATATCCAAGTATATATTTGCCGTTCCGGCTGCAGATAAATCAAACCCTGCCTTAGGCAAGGCTTTTGACATTGCGGATAAGTCAATTTCAAGAGTTTTTTGAAATAAATCGGTAATTTTAAAATATGAATTGGAAACCCCAACTTTAACTTCAATACCGAACGCAAAAGCCTCTCTGCTGTTTTTAAAAAACGATTCCTTAGGAGGCTTTTCAATTTCTTGAACTTCGGTTTCGGTATTTTCAGGTATTTCCGTTTCGGGTTCTTTAGAATCCTCTTGCTCAGTATTTTCATCATCATTAACAGGAGACTCAACTAAATCTATTCCGTTTCTTTTTCTTATTTCGTTGAGCATTGTTTCTGTTTGCTCATCTGAATCATAAGCTGAAGAGATATCTTCTTCGGAATATGTATTTAAAACAAAAAATGAAAATATTAAAAATAAAAAAATATATTTTTTCATTTGCATTACCTCTTAAAATTCATAAGTTATATCCATATTTGCGACAGTATAAGCCGAAAAGTTTAAGGTGCCGTTTTTGATATTTATTTCGCTGTCCTTTGGAATCGTTACTTCAATAACAATGGGGAATTTACTGCTTCTCTTTATATCTTCTATTTCTTCCTTTGACAAGTTGATAGACATAGGTCTTTTTTCTTTTAGCTTTAGTTTTTTTTCAAATTTGAATATACTGCCGTCTTTCCATTCGGGATTGTAAATTCTTGCATCAAGCGTCAATCCAGTATTATTTGTATACTCAATAATAAGGTTTAATTCTTTTATTGAATCAAGAACTTGGCTGGATGGGCCGGCTATGGTTTCTCCTGATTGTCTTGATAATAAATCATTGATAGACAATACCTCTTTACATATATTATCATTTATTGTTACAGCCATAGGTATATCAAGAAGAGCATGTGCTTTAAATTCAGCCTTTTTATCTTTTTTTATTTTATTTATTACATCTTTTGTAAGTGTGAGCTTGTTTAAACTCATATCAATTTTAAATTTAAATGCTTCAGGTTTGGATTCAAAAACATTTTCTAGGTCTATAGAACTTTGCTCTATGCTGGCTTTAGGGATATTATTATTAAAAGTAGGATCTGCCACAAATTGTGTTTTTTCATTATTTTTATTAATAATTTCTTTTTTTGTGCTGCCGTATTCGAGTTCTAGCTTTGTAGTTAGGAAAGGTGCAGGAGCCCCATTACCTGATAAATCGGAAACAAGATAGATATAAGCATTAATAGGTTTAGGGCTTATTCTGCTTAAAATTTCGTTGTTTTTTAATATATCGGTATTGATGGTATATTCATTATCAATTTTTAAATTTGTTCCTATAGGCTTAATTATAGCTTTTTCTAACTCGAAATTCACATTTACTTTTCCTTCGAATGAGTATTCCGATCCCGGAGTAATATTGTAAAGAGTTAGAGTTTGATTAGAGTCATCATACCCTGCAATTTTGATCTTTACCTTAATATCCAAGGAGGGGGTAGCATTGAGCATCAGTGTGCTTTTTCCTTTAAATATGTCTTTTTCTTGAGGTTTATCATTGGTATGGTTTGCCTTAAATTGAGTAAATTCTGTTTGATGAATATTGAGGGCTTCAGATTCTAATTTTATTCCTACATCGGCAGGTAATTTATTTGTTATGTTAGCTTTTATCAAAATAGGATCTAAAGTTATTTCTTCAACATAATCCTTTATTTCGTTCGGTATATTTATTGTTTCATTAATATTTGGTGTAATTGTTTGGTTAGTAATTTTAATTTCTTTAAATTTTTCTATATTGGAGCTAACTTTTAATTTTAAATTGATTACTTGTGTATAATCTGCAGGAATTGTACCGCTTATTTCTACATAGCCTGAAATTTTAATTGTATTGTTTGTAATTCTTTTATCTTTTAAATTAAGTTCACCTGTTAGATTGTTCTTTTTTTCAAAGTTTCCTGAAAGTTGACTTTCTTGATTTATCTGCACATGCTCATAATTTATTGTAAGTTTTTCTTTTAAAATATCATCAATACTGCCTAGGGTTATTTCAAGAATTCCCTTTTCGATGTCTGCGTAGGATAAATTCGGTGTAGTTAATTGGATAGAAATTTCAGGAGATATATCAATTTTTTCGTTATTCATGCTCAGATCACTACCGTTTGTGTTTTGTATAGACTTTAATGGTCCTGTAGTGTGACTAATATTAATAGTTGGAATAGTTACCGAATTTTTGAGAATGGTTATTTCTTGTTTTGATGGTATACTGTTTATCTTTTCCGCATAGTCCGTCATATCGATTTCTTTTTCAGGTACTGCATAGTGAAACAAATAATGAAGGGCATTACCTTGATTATCTTTTGGCGTATATTTATAAATCTTTACATTTTCATTGTTTTTTAAGGTCTCACTTATATTTTCATAAACAATATTTCCTACATTTATTTCCTTACTACCAAGGTTAACCTTTACTTGAGGGGCTGCTTTTATCTTAACTTTTTTTACAAATCCTTGCTTGCATGATGCTAAAATAATCAGAATTAGAATGCCGAAAAATATAAATTTCTTATGTTTCATAAACTTCTCTCCCGGTAAAAGTTGTGATCGGACAAGATAAAATATTTTATCTTATGCCTTATGATTATATCAAATTTCTCTATACAAATCAAGTATAAAATCAATATCTTTTTTTATTTATATATTGATATATTCTTACATTTATGATAGCATTTACAATATGAGAACTCTCGACAAATCATTACCGTTATTATTAAAACGGATTTCGGCACAATATCCAAACATACGAGCTCAAATGTTTAAGGGTGAGGATAAGGAATTTAAAAGTCTTTCTTATAAACAGTTATATGAAATTTCCCTTGATTTTGCAGCAGGACTGCTTTCTATAGGGGTAAGGCCTAAAGACCATGTGGGGCTTATAGCCGATAACCGTAAAGAATGGCTTCATGCAAGTTTCGGCATCATGAATATCGGAGCTGCAGATGTTCCGCGAGGCTGTGATGCTACCGAACAGGAAATTACTCACATCCTTTCCTTCTCAGAATGTAAATTTGCCGTTTTAGAAAATGAAGCACAAATAAAAAAAGTTTTAAGCAATATAGCAGAAATTCCCCTTCTGCAATCGATTATAAGCATAGATAATGCCGATTTTAAAAAATTTGAAGAAGAATTCGGCATTAAAGAAAGAAATATTAAATTTTATACTTATGCTCAAATTATAGAATTGGGCAAAACTGCAAGAATTGAAGGTAAATTCAATCCTGAAGAATATGCGGAAAACGTCGATACCGATGATTTGGCATCTATAATCTTCACATCGGGTACTACCGGAAACCCTAAGGGTGTTACTATGACCCACAGAAACTTTATGACGCAGCTTATGGAGCTTCCGGATAGGATTATACTTAAACCGGGCCAAAAAGCTATTTCGGTACTTCCCGTTTGGCATTCATTTGAAAGAGCTTGTGAATATGTTATAATTATTTCAGGCGGTACTATCGCTTATTCAAAGCCGATAGGAAGTATTCTTTTAGCGGATATGCTAAAAATAAACCCGACTCTTTTCCCCTCTGTCCCAAGAATCTGGGAAGCCGTTTATGACGGCATCTTTAAGGCAATGAAAAAAAGAGGCCGCCCCCTTTATTACCTCTTCTTATTCTTTATTGAAGTCGGAATAAAAACAATGCGCCTAAAAAGGAGAGTAACGGGGCAATGCCCGCATTTTCAGCGCATAACTAAGGTGCTCTACCCAATATTGGCTCTTATACCGCTTTTATGTATTGCTCCTATGTATTATATCGGGGATTTGCTTATTTACCGAACAATCCGCAAAAAGTTCGGAAAATGCTTTAGAGCAGGAGTCTCCGGAGGAGGTGCCTTGCCGCCCAATGTTGATGAATTTTTTTGGGCAATCCGAATAAGCGTTGTCGAAGGTTACGGTATCACAGAAACGGCTCCGGTTATTTGTGTACGGCCGATGCCTAAGCCTGTTTTCGGTACTTTGGGTAAACCGCTCGCTTGTTTTGAATCTAAAATTATAGATAAAAACGGAAACGAATTGCCTCATAACAGAAAAGGATTGCTTCTTGTCAAAGGTGATGCCGTAACAAAGGGCTATTATAAGGATCCTGAAAGGACAGCTGAGGTTATAGATAAGGACGGCTGGTTTGATACCGGAGACCTTGCTATAAAAACAATTGATGGAGAATTAATTCTTAAAGGCCGCCGAAAAAATACTATAGTTTTAAGAGGCGGAGAAAACATCGAGCCTGTTCCGATAGAAGTAAAACTGCAGGAATCTCCCTTAATTTCTATTGCCGTCGTTTTAGGCCAAGATCAAAGAGCCTTGGGAGCCCTAATTGTGGTTAATAAAGAAAACCTCCAAACATGGGCGGCAAATAACGGCTTAAGAAATGTGCCTGTCGCAGAGCTTGTACATGACTTGAATGTACAAAAAATGTATGAGGCTGAGGTTGCAGAACTGGTTAACTCCAAAACCGGTTTTAAACTATTTGAAAGAATAAATAGGATTGTCCTTCTTCCTGAAGAGTTTCAGGCGGGCAGGGAATTATCTGCAAAGGGCGAAATGATGCGTCATAAGATAAATCAGCTTTACCGCAAAGAAATCTATGAACTTTTTAAATAAAAAATAAATTTCAAAAAAAAGAACTCAAATTATTGAGTTCTTTTTTTGCGGCGAACTGGACTTGAACCAGCACACCCGTTAAGGCATCAGCACCTCAAGCTGACGTGTCTACCATTCCACCACCGCCGCAACTGAAACGATTTTATCAGATAATCAAAAAAAAGTCAATAGAAAACAAAAACTAAAACTAATTTTCATTTGAAGTTTCCTCTGTGTCTGTGATTTCAGGCATAATTTCGTCATTTGCCGGAGGATCGATAAAAATAGAAGGATCAATTTCAAGAGGGGCTGAGTCTATTTTTATTTCTTCTTCGCCCTGAGCCATACCGGAATCCTTTATTCTATCTATACCTATATCTCTTAGCTTTATGCCGGACGTATGTTCCGTACAGACTTCCGTCGGCTGTGTTCCATATAAAAATGGAAGAGTAACTGTTTCATCGGTACAGTTTTCTGAAGGCAGCATTCCTGATTTTTTACATACATCCACCATTATAACCCCTTTTTCGGGTCTCACAAAATCCTTAAAAGGCTTATTTTTATGAACTTCACGCATAAAGTTTGCCGCTACATATCCAGAAAGCATTGAACCAGTGTTATCAGTTCCTAAAGAATATCCTCCCCTGTCAAAGCCGTACCATGCAATAGCAGAATAATATGGAGAATACATTGCTGCCCATGAAGCTGACCAGTTTTGCGTCGTTCCGCTCTTTGCAGCCATAGGCATTCTAAATGTTCTTCCCGTTCTTTCATCTTTATAATCGAATTTTTTACCGCCTGAAGAAGCACCGAATAGAGTTCCTAAGGTTATGGATTTTTTTAAGATTTCGGTCATTATAAAGGCATTACTTGGACTTATAACCTGCATTGCCGTTCCGCGTTTACGCTGTTCAATACGTAAGTCAAGCTCAGGGTCCATTATTGTAACACCGTTCCTATTTTCGATAGATCTTACGGCTATGGGATCTACAGCTCTGCCTTGGTTTCCGAATATTGCAAAGGCTCGTAAAAGCTGTACAGGCGTAACGGAACTTATTCCAAGGGCTAAAGGATAGACCTTTTCAAAGGTTCTGTCAATTTCGGCCGGGTCGGTAATACCCATAAGACTTGCAATACGGTCTATAGCTCTATCAAAGCCCACCATTTCCAAAGTTTTAATTGCAGGAATATTTAAAGAAAGCGGTAATGCCCTATAAACCAAGACTGTTCCGTTCCACTTTCCACCGTAGTTATTTGGAATATATTGCACTCCATCCGCGGATTCAAAGACTTGAGGTGAGTCATCCATTCTTGTAGCAGCTGTAATCACCTTTTCGTCAATTGCTGCAGAATATATCAAAGGTTTTATTGTACTTCCTACCTGAAGTTTTGATTGAGTTGCCCTTATAAGCTGATTGGACTCATTGAATTGGCTTCCTCCAATCAGGGCAGTTATATAGCCTGTTTCGTTTTCTATTGAAATAAAGGTTCCTTCTACAACTCTTTCCATTAAAACTTCCTGCATTTTGACGGTTGACTGCTTGGTAAGAGTTTTTAGGTTGTCTATGCCGCACATTAGGGCTAGTACATCGATGGTATTATTTAGATTGTTTCGGTAATAGGAATTAGTTTTTACTTTGAGTTGTTTTTCTCCCATATTAAGAGATTCTATTCCGAAGCAGAGGGTCAAAAGGGATGTCAGATTACTGTACTGTTCCGCCTGACTAAAGGAGGTTGAGGTTGAGGCAATTACTCTGTTATTAGCTATTTCAATGTATTTTTGAAATTCATTATCTGCTATTTCTTGATGCCTTAAATCACAGGTAGTATGTACGGTATATCCGTCCTTGTAAAGGTTCATAGTGCCGTATAACATATTGTCGGCCACTTCTCGTCTTACATATTCCGAAAACCATCTGGCCTTGTCTTCACGGGTAAGCCATGCCGATAGTGCAATTCTGGTATAGTCAAAGTTAGCCCAATAGTCTTCAAAGGAATCAGCCGCTTCCTCCTTTGATACAAAGCCTAAGTTTATCATGGCCTCAAGGACATTTTCCTGTCTTTCCCTTGCTCGGTTAGGATAAGTAAAGGGATTGTATCTGGTAGGGTTTGAGAGCTGAATAATTAAGATAGCCGCCTCTGCAGGTGTAAGCTCTGCTGCCGAATGTCCAAAATAAAAACGGGATGCGGCGCTTACCCCATTTGTGCCTCCGCCGAAATAAGCTTCGTTCAGATATAGCATCATTATCTCATCTTTTGAATGCCGCCTTTCCATCTGGATTGCCCACCAGAGTTCTTTTACCTTTCTTTTTATGCTTCTGTCGGTTCTATCACAATAGAGAAGGCCTGCAATTTGCTGGGTAATTGTACTTCCTCCCCCTAAAGATTTTCCCATAAGTTGTCCTATGACAGCCCTTATAATTGATTTTATTCTAAAGCCCTTGTGTTCGTAGAATAGACGGTCTTCACGGGCTAAAAGAGCTGCAATCAGATTAGGAGAAATATCTCCGTAATTGATGAGCTCTCTCTTTTCGTCCAATGAGAATTCGGTGATTAGGTCTCCTCTTATGTCCAATATTCTTGACGGTAGCGATGGGTTAAAGTCAACAAATAATTCGCTTTGCTTTATATTTTTTGTCATTGCAAGCATTTTTCCGAGAGCAAAGGCTCCGCCCGCTAAAACGAGAAAAATCAAAATAAGATATAAATATATTATCTTGCTCAGCTTATTCATACAGTTAAATAAAACATAATTTTGAGTTTTTTACAAGTGGGTAATTTTTTATAAAAAAGAGCCGGTTAAAAACCGGCCCGCCCATCAGGCTATCGGCAGCCGGTGGGTGGGAGGGGAACCGGCCGCCGATATTTATTTATCGGCTAAGTATAAAAAAACTTAAGAGCATCTTTAAAAACTTGGTTAGATTTTTAGAGGCCCTCTTAAATTTATCTTTTCTTATTTTTTAGAATAATCCATCTGATTTTATCTGCAAGGTTAAATAATTTGTACATAAGAGGCTTATACACAAAGTCGAATGTCCCTATGTATTCTACCAACTGAGGATTATAGCCTGCTTTAAATTTATGAAAGCCGTACCATGAATTCTTTGTGTCAGGATTTGGTCCTAAGCAGCCCCAAAGGTCAAAAAGAGAACAATTTGCCTCTTTTCCGTATTGAATAGCCTTCCACATTATAAGGTTATTGGGCATTAATTCTCTATGATTATTGCTTGATGCCCCGTATGGATAATAAAGTTTCCCGTTAAATTTAAAGAGTATCCATGCAGTTAAAACCTCTTCTTCATAAACGGCTTCAAATATTTTTAGATTGCTTTTTGGAAATATTTTAAATAAATTTTGAAAATATTGGGCATTGTGGTTAAAAAAAATTCTGTCTCTTTGTTGTCTCATACATAAGACTTATATAATTTTCCATTCCCTTTTCGGTACTATTTTCTATGATTTTTACTCCTTTTTTTTCAGCAAGGCGAATGTTATACCTTGTCTTTGAATGAAAAGAAGCTAAAAGCTCATCATAACCCGCACTTATATTTAAATGAAAATCATATTTTGTAAATAATGGCTTTCCGCGTGCTGCACCCTTCGATAAAAGATATTTTTCGGTATCTATAAAAGATTTATTCTCTTGCGAATTACTTGATACCGGCTCATATATATCCGGTTCAATTTTTATAAAAACAGCATTATGTTTTTTTGCAGCTATTTTTATAATTCCCATTTGTTCATCATTAGGAATTATTCCTTTTGCCGAATATCCGATGGTATACCTTGTTTTTGATAATTTTGAGAAAATTATTTGCAAGCCTCCTACAAGCTTTCCGTCTTCAAAAAAACCTATACGCTCAGGAATAGCTCCCATGCTTTTTTTAAAATCTCCCCAAGCCCATGATTGGATGGGATGAGAAACAACCTTATCGAACTCGTCTTTATATTCGGATGTTAAAAACCTAGCTTCCATCATTTATAACTCCAATAATATTCCTTATTTATTTTTATCTACAAAATCGGCAGGGTTTTTTGGTATACCTTGCTCACGTATTTCAAAATGAAGATGAGGCCCTGTCGACATTCCGGTAGAGCCCACTGCACCGATAATTGTACCCGATTTTACAGTTTCATTCAAGCTCGCATACACCTTGCTCAAATGGCCGTATAGGCTGGCCCTTCCATCGGTGTGGGTTAAAATAATATAGTTTCCATAAACATTGTTATAAGATACTTCCTTTACCCTGCCTGCTGCACAGGCCATAACGGGGCTTCCTGTAGGAGCCGCAAGGTCTATTCCCGGATGATAGCTTGCCTTGCCCGTAAATGGGTCCTGCCTTTTGCCGAAGCCCGAAGTTACAACCGCATCTTTAAGAGGAAAGCGGTAAAAGGGCATAAAGAAAAAAGCCCTCACCGTTCCGTCAAAAATTTCTCCCGGAAAACAAAATATCTCACGTTTCTCTTCGGTGCCGTATATTTTTATTTTTACCGGTTCTGTTTTATTCTTTTTAAAAAGGGCTTCGGTAAGTTTTTCGATACTTGAAAGGGATTTTTCTGGAAGATAAACGGCAGGCATTGTCGGAAGAATCAAGGTACGCCCTGCAATGTCAGTTTGAACGGACTCAATTCTATTTAAGGTAACAATTGCATCATATGGAATAGAACATCGGGCTGCAATTTTTATTATAGTGTCTTCACCGGTTGCCTTATAGGTGTAAAATCTGATAGGAAGTTCATTTCCTGTTTTTGCTGCAGCCAAAGCTTTGCGTGCATCAGCTACATCGTCGCAATATTGAACAAAAAGATAGTCATCAATAGTTAATTTTTCTATTTGAGGATAGGGAACTTGGGCTCTTAAAATTGAAGCTGATAAAAAAAAGAATAAAAATAGAAATTTAAAAGCCTTCATTACCGTTTATTTTTTGATTGGTCTATTCCAAAGGCTAAAAAACCGTAGATCACAAAAATCAAAATAAGAACAATTATAGCCGGTATCTTATTAAAGGTCAAAACCAATTTAGCACATAATATAAGGCCGCCTATTACGGTTATTTTTTTTAAAATGGAAATAATGAGTCCGCTAGGGCTTTTTTTATATGCTTTGATTGTTTTCTTTACTAAAATGTAAAGAATCCCGCATACAAAAACGCTTATTGAAATTATTGTGTACAAACTTACATTAGTAACAGCTAAAAACCATAAAGGATAGGCTACTGCGACACCTGCAAGTACACACACTCCGGCAATAGCCGAAAAGGTCAACAGACCGAAAAAAAACGACCCATAGCCCCTAATAATTTTTCCAAAACTCATAAAGCCCTCCGGACTCGTGATTGAGGTTATCACGTCTTAAAATTTAAGCCGGATTATTCCTCTGAGATTGCTTCAACAGGACAAACGCCTGCACAAGCACCGCAGCTGATACAGGTATCAGCATCAATTACGTGTTTGCCTCCGGCTTCGCTGATAGCGTTTACGGGGCATTCACTTTCGCACGCAGCACAGTTCGTGCACTCATTAGAAATTTTATAAGCCATTTGCATACTCCTTATCATAAATTTCCATGTCTTCATTATAACATTTACATATAAAAAAGGCAATATAAAAGCGGCATAAAAAAAGAGATTGGCACTTGTGCCAATCTCTAAATTAAACGCTCTTGAAGTAAGATTCAAAACGTATTATTATCGGTTAAGAAAAAACGGCATCCGGATGTCAAAATAATGCCGTCTATAACCCCGACCGTTACTTATATTATCGGGTTTATACAAAAAAAACTTAAATTTTTTGTGAAAAATGTGTTAAAAAAGATAAAATTTATGATAATTTTTAATAAAAAAAGGGATATAAGAAAATCTTATATCCCTTTAAGTGCCGTCGGACAGAATCGAACTGTCGACACAAGGATTTTCAGTCCTTTGCTCTACCGACTGAGCTACAACGGCGTAACAAAGGCGATATTATCAGTTTTTCCAAATTATGTCAATAGGAAACCTCGAAAAACTTCAGTTTTTTGGGGTGAGTTTTGCTCATCAGTTGTCCTTGATTTTGATTTTTCAATACATTGCCTTACTAATCAACAACCCCGACGCAGAGCGTACGTTGCGCAGCAACAGGGTATTAACCCGCACTAATAAATTAGCTTGACCGGACAGTGGTCGGATCCCATTACTCCGTCTAAAATAACCGATTCTTTTATTTTGGGTAAAAACGAATCATTTACACAATGATAATCCAGTCTCCAACCGATATTCTTTTCTCTGGCCCTAAAGCGGTAGCTCCACCATGTGTATTTTTCCTTTTCTTTACAAAAATGCCGAAAGGTGTCGGTATAGCCCGATGAGGTAAACTCATCCATCCACGCCCTTTCTTCAGGAAGGTAGCCGGGATTTTTTTCGTTTGCTTTCGGGTTTGCAAGGTCTATGGGTTTATGAGCAATATTATAGTCTCCGCATAGAATAACATTATTTCCTTTTTTTTGAATGGAATCACAAAATTCGAGTATGGCTGCACAAAAATCCAGCTTGTAGCCTAGACGGGCTCCTCCGTCTTGTGAGTTAGGAAAATAAGCAGAAATAATCGAAACCTTGTCAAAGTCGGCAATAAGGACTCTTCCTTCATCGTCAAATTCCTTTAAACCCATTGTCCTTATTTGAAGAGGTTCCTTTTTTGTAAAAATAGCTGTTCCCGAATAACCGGCTCTTTTTGCAGAAGACCAATAGGCAAGGTATTTCCCTTTCGGCAGTTCCGGTTCGGTAAGCTCTTTGCTAAGTTGAGCCTTTGAAGCCTTTGTTTCCTGTACGCAAAGCACATCAGGATTTTCGGTATTAAGCCAATCCAAAAAGCCTTTTTTTTCAACGGCTCTGATGCCGTTTACATTCCATGAAATAATCGAATTCATTATTCCCCCATAAAAACTTTTATAACTGCGATAAGATTTCGGTGTGGTCTTCAAAGATGGCAACCGTGTGTTCCATATGGCATGAAACCGACCTATCAGCCGTTACAACAGTCCAACCGTCTTTTTTACCTCAACATCGGCCGTTCCCATGTTAATCATAGGCTCTATTGCGACCACCATTCCGGCCCTTAGGCGGGGATTAGGCCTCATTCTTTCAGGCACATTCGGAATACTCGGATCTTCGTGTACACCGAGTCCTACACCGTGTCCGCAGTAGTCATAAACAACCCCGTAATTATGGGCACTAGCCAAATTAAATACAGCCTTTGAAATGTCTGAAACTCTTTTTCCTGCCTTACATGCTTCAATTCCTGCATAAAGACATTGCGTAGTAACCTCTAAAAGTTTTTTATTTTCCTTTGAGACATTGCCGACGGGATAGGTTATGCAGGCATCACTTATATAGCCGCCAAGGTCTATTCCTATATCCATCGAAACAAGGTCTCCGTCTTTTACTATTCTTTTGCCGGGCACGCCGTGAATAACCTCTTCATTTATCGAAATGCAGGCAGCCCCCGGAAAGCCTTCTGAATACCAAGCGGGAACACCTCCGATTTTTTTTATGTAGTTAACACAAAAATCATCCAGCTCTTTTGTACTAATCCCGGGCTTGATTACGGGCTTTAATTCTTCAAAGAGTTGAGCAAGAGCCTTGCAGGATTTTCTGATTCCGTTAATTTGTTCTTCCGTTTTAATTATAATCATAACGATTCTCCAATTGATTTTGAATAATTTTTATTCCTTTTAGTTTGGGGCTAAGCTGCATTGCCTCATTTAAATATTGAGATGCCCTGTATGTATCTCCAAACCTATAATATATTTCGGACATACGCTTAAAAATGTTAGCCCTATCTATCTTTTTAAAACCCAATTCTAAAGAGGCTTCATAGCAGTCTAGCGCAAGCTCATCTTCCACATACCTATGCAGTTTATCTTTTATTATGGATTTTATCAAGTCTGTAACTTCAGGAAAAAAATGTTTAAAATAAGGTTTTTGTTTTTCCAAATAAAAAATCTCTTCCAAAAGTAAAAAAGATTCATAGTATTCGCATCGAAAATAAAGTTCTTCTGCAAGGACAAAACCGCAGTCCATAAAATCTTCTTTATCAAAATATTTTGAAAGGTAGAAACCTCCAGCCTCGCTCCTTCTTTTATTGTATTCTTCTACGGCAGATTGTTCCAATCCGTGGAAAAGATCAAAAAAAATTAGTTTTGCACGGCTTTCATAATCCGTTTTTTTTAAAAGCCATAAACGGTAATCAAAACTTTCAGCTGTATTCTTTTTTGAAAAAAAATCAAAATAATCGAACGGGTTTTCGCCGGCCGTTTTTTCTTTTAATATGGCTTGATAGGCATTTAAAAGAAGCCTCATAGCCGATTCGGATTTTTCTTTTTGTTCTCCGGTTTTATGCTGAATTAAATCGGGATGATGAAGTTTTGCTTTTTTTCTAAAAGCCGTTTTTATTTCGGCAACCGAAGCCTCGGAAGAGATACCTAAAAGAGCATAGTTATCATTTTTTTTCATCATAGAATTTGTAATGCTAGCATTTATTTAGGCGGTATGTCTAGTAGTCGCATTGGCTCACATTAAAACAACATTACCGGCAAAGTAAAAATATTCATCTAAAAAAAAGCTTTATAAAAACAGAACGCCGAATAGGGCTCCGGCTGCAACCAAAACGATAGGATGAAGCTTTTTAAAAAACAAACTTACAAAAAATAGGATCCAAAAAAAAGCAAATTGTTTTATATGTACTATGTCGGTTATTTTACCGCTTACTCTAAATACAGGTAAATTTAAAATGGAAATATTTATTACCTGCCAACAGGCAACTGCAATCATACCGACAGATCCCGCCCTTAAGCCGTAAAAGCTTTTTTTTACCAAAGGTTTTTCTTGAAATGCCGAAGCAAAACGGGCTATCAAAACTATAACTACCAAAGAAGGAAGAACAATACCCGTAGTTAAAACTACACTTCCTAAAATACCGTAAAGCTCATAGCCTACATAGGTTGCCATATTGATCCCCATAGGCCCAGGTGTAGATTCAGAAATAGCAACCATAGCAAAAAAATCTTCGGAACTTATAAGTCCTCGAGAAATTAATTCCTGCTGCATGAGAGTAATAGAAACAAGGCCGCCGCCTATTGAACAAAGACCTATGTACATAAATAAGAAGAACAAAGCAATAAGGCTCATAAGGTTTCCTCATTCTTTTTTAAAAGCCGGCTTGATTTGATTGTTTGAAAAAGCCAGCCTGAAAAGGCTGAACCTATGACTATCCATACACCCTGCACATTAAAAACAAACATTAGAATAAATGAAAGAGCCGCTATAAAAAATGTGCAAAGGTCAAAAATCGTTTTTTTTCCGAATGAAAAAACCGCTTTTACCAATAATACGGAAACTGCAACATTTACTCCCTTTAAGGCTTTTTGTACCCAAATCAATTCATTAAAATTTGAAACAAAGGCGGCTATGAGGGTAATGATTATCAGAGACGGAAATACAATTCCTGATGTAGAAAAAATAGAGCCTATTAACCCGCCTCTTTTATACCCGACAAAGGTCGCAACATTTACAGCGATAATTCCGGGTGTACTCTGACCTATTGCAAAATAATCTAAAATTTCATCCTCGGTAAGCCAGCCCTTAGAATCAACCAAATCTCTTTTTAATATAGGCAGCATGGCAAGGCCTCCGCCGAAAGTTACAAGTCCTATCTTAAAAAAACTTACAAAAAGAGAGGAATAGTTTTTTAAACGATTTGCTTTGTTCATTTTTACATCTTCTTATCGTAAAGGTTAGTCTTCAAGAATATTTTTAGAATCAAACCAAATTTTTTCAAGGCTGTAAAAATTGCGGGCAGTTTCGCTCATTAGATGCACAACAATACCGCCCAAATCTATAAGCCTCCACTCATCTCCGTCGGGAGATTTACGCTTGGTATGATATTCTTCCAGATTGTGTTCAGGTAAGAATTCGTAAACTCTTTTTTCCAAACCGCCCGAATGAGCGGCACTTGTTACGGTACAAATTACAAAAAAATCCGTCCAAATATTTTTATCCCGTAAGTCCAGTACAACAACATCTTCGCCCTTAAAATCGCGCAATAATTTTCCAAGCTCCAAGGCCGGAGCATAAAAGTCAAAATTTTCTATCATTAGTTTTATCCTTATCAATCACCATTATCTTTTTTATCGTTCTTTTTTTCAACGACAAAAAAACCGTTAAAATCCGAACCCAAAATCAGGGTAAAGTCAACATTGGTTTCACTTCCGTATTCTCCTTCGGCAGGAAGCTGCGTAGTTTGAATATTTTTACATCTTATAACCTTTGCAACAATGTTTGCTACGGAAGGGTTTCCGATTCTATCTATCAAAACCGTTTCCTCTACAGGATTTTCGGAATTTCCTATACTTACAACATCATAGGCAAAGCTTTGATAAAGCTCTGAGGTAGTCTTTGCAAGGCCTTGTACATTTGTTCCGTTTAAAATTTCCAAAGCATAAACACGCTCAAGGGCTGAAGAATCATCGGAAGCCAATACTGCAATTGTTTGGCGGATAATTTCTTTTATCTGCTGCCCTTCTCTAAACGGAGTTAAAAGACGCTTGTCTTCGATAATTCGAAGAGCTCCTGTAAGCCTCTGCGGAACCAAACGCTCAGAGTCCATCTTGCTTATGGATTCAAGCAAATTCTTTAAATCGGAACCGGAAACATTCGAGTTGAAATTATCGCTTAAAATCGAAAATCTCTCCTTAGAAAAAATCTCAGGTGAATTATCGTTTATAGCCCTAAAAAGAGCCAAAACAGCCTTTTGTTTTCTTGCAGCAGCCTCGCCTTCAGCATCCAATTCATCCTCATAAACAAGAAAGTCCCGTATTTTGTCTCCGTCAAGAGAAACGGAACCTGAAGGTAAGAGGATGCGCATATTATCGTTATCTATGTCTACCGGCGAAGGAATAAATACCGATAGCCCGCCCAGCATATCGGTCAACATAGCAAAGTTGTCAAGATTACATGTCAAATAAAACGGAACTGAAATACCGGCAAGTTTTTCTATTTCAGCCTTAAAGCTCGATATACCTTTTTCGGTGTATACGGCTCCTATTGCATCCGTGCGGTTTAAGGATTGAATAATCAAGCCTATATTCGCCGGCACATCAAACATAGCAGCTCTTTTTGTTTCAGGATAATAGGCTAATATACTTATAGAAATAGGAACACCCTTATCTTCAACCACTAAAAGAACTTTTAAAATCTTATCGGAGGAAAGATAATCCTTAACGATATCTCTTTGCATTTTTAAAAGAACTACAACAAAGGAAGTAATTAAAACAATAAGAATTACTACAAGGAATATAATATTTTTCCCCGTATCCATAAGTTTTATTTTCACCTTTTAAGCTCCTTTTGTATTTGCTCATACATTTTTTTTGTTTCCGGATGAGTGCTCGCTCCTTTTTTTTCGATATAGGCAAGGTTCCAATCCAAGACTGCAAGCATCAACTCATTAAGAGAAGAAGATTTTACCATATCTCGAAAGTTTTGGGTATTAGGACGGCCGGGTTCTATTTTATCGGCGATATAAATAATCTTTCCCAAGGCATCTATTCCCTCATATCCGAAAGTATGAAAGGCAGCGGCTTTTAAAACGGACTCATCATTGATGCCGAATTTGTTTTGCAAAACTACGGCAGCCGCTCTTCCGTGTAAAAGATTTAAGCGGCTATTTTCAATATTGTCAATTCCAAGCCCGTCGGCTTCTACAAGTTTTACCAGCTCTTCATCGGAACATTTTTTACAAATATCATGAGCAAGGCCTGTAAAATAAGCAAGAGACGGGGATACACCTTCTTTTGCATACTCTTGTGCAAGATAACGCGCATATTCTGCAACACGCACTGAATGGGCATAGCGTGATTCGGTTAAAACACTTTTTGCAAAACTGTCTATTTCTTTTGTTTTTAATTCTATATCTGATGTATTTATATTCAAGACCGAAGTATTATTTTTATAAAGGCCGTGTTCCACAATGTAATCATAGACTCCCTTGGGAACGAGGGAAGAAAAATCTTCATCTTTTAAAACCGCATCTCTTATTTGGGTTGACGAAATATTTAAGATTTCGTTTTTTAGCTCCTTGACAGAAGCCTCTGCAAAGCCGGTATTTAAGATATTTGAATGGCCTTTAAGGCCTGTTCTTCTCCCTATAATTATGTCGGTCTTCTTTATAATTTCTTCAGCATCTTTCCAGCGGGAAAAATTATCTTTTAAATCATCCCCGATAATTAGGCCTATTTTTCCTTCGATATCGGGAAATTTTTTATAAAGATAATTTATCGTATCTATTGTGTAAGAAACGCCCTGCCTTTCAATCTCATATAACTCACAGTACAGATAAGGTTTATCGGCAATAGCAAGGTCTATCATTTTAAGCCTATCTTCAACTTCCGTATCTTTAGAAAAAATTTTAAAAGGAGAAATATAGGCCGGAACAATAGCAATCTTATCATAGGCTAATTCCTTGTAAGAGTGAAAAGCTAAATTTAAGTGTCCAAGATGTATGGGATTAAAAGAACCGCCTAAGATTGCCAGCCTCATTTTTTAGGTTTCCTTTTACGGCTCAAGCTGACTGTTGCCCCGAAGTGATCGTCATCATTTTTTTCTTCATAAAAAACATCATCGAGTTCTGCCGTCATAAAATTTTTGTTTTGTTGATATGGGTCAAGGCTTTCTTTTTGCTGTTTTGTTTTTTGCATTTCATCGGCCAAGTTAATAAAGGCTTTTTTTACTTCTCCCAAACCCCATTCATTATAAAGAGAAATACCTAAAATTTCCTGATCGGGAATTGCATTTTTAAGCTCTGCTAATCTTTCTTTTGCATCGGGCAAGTCCAATTTTGTGGCAATTATAATTCTTTTCTTTTGGGCCAATTCTTTTGAATAGCTTTCCAGTTCTTTACAAAGAACATCGTATGCCCTTAAATAGTTATCGTCTGAAAGGTCTATTAAAAAGGCGAGACCTGCAGAACGGGCTATATGCTTTAAAAATCTTATGCCGAGTCCTATACCCTCTGAAGCCCCCTCAAGGATTCCCGGTATGTCGGCAATGATAACATCCCTTTCTTCGTCTACACGCAAAACTCCAAGGTTCGGAATTTTGGTGGTAAAGGGATAGGGAGCAATTTTAGGCCTTGCATTTGTAAAATAGTCGAGAAGAGAAGATTTTCCCGCATTAGGAAAGCCTACCAAGCCTATATCGGCTATTATGTTAAGCTCGACGATTATTTCTCTTGTTTCCCCTTCTTGTCCGGGAAGAGCAGTTTTAGGAGCTTGATTGGTGGAGGTCTTAAAATGACAGTTTCCCCAACCGCCGTTTCCGCCTTTGAGAAAAACAAAGCGGCCTTCTTCAGCATCTCCAAAATCCAAAATAGTTTTTCCCGTTTCCGGGTCTTTTATTACGCAGCCGGGAGGAAGAGGTATTATGCAGTCATCGCCTTTTTTACCGAAACGTTGAGAGCCTTCCCCTCCCCCGCCGTTTTTTGCCTTGTAAACCCTTTTATGTCTCAAATGAACCAGTGTTCTCATGTTGCGGCGTATTTCAAAGATAAGGTCTCCGCCTCGGCCGCCGTCCCCTCCCGAGGGGCCACCCATAGGAACATACTTTTCCCGTCTAAATGCTATACAGCCGTTGCCGCCCTTTCCTGAGGAAACTCTTATTTTAGATTCATCTGCAAATTTTACCATAATTGCTCTTTTTTCCTACAAAAAAAGCCGGCAAAAACCGGCTTTTTTATACATTAACTCGAAGCCAAATTATTTTGCTTCGATAGATGCGAGTTTTCTACCCTTTCTTTCATGGTAGGTAACTACACCGTCAGCTTTTGCAAATAATGTATAGTCTTTTCCGCAGCCTACATTGTTACCCGGATGGATTGAAGTACCTCTCTGGCGAACCAAAATTGAACCGGCCGATACTTCCGTTCCGCCGTAAACTTTAACACCCAAATATTTAGGATTGGAATCTCTTCCGTTTTTTGCACCGCTGCCGCCCTTTTTACGTGCCATAATAATCCTCCAAAAAAATTATCAAAATCTTTAAGCTATCTGTAAATCCAAACAATCGGGATATTCGGCCTCAATGGCCATTAAACCTATTGTTAAAAATTCCAGTAAATACTGCAATCTGGGCATATCTTTTTCCGAAAAAGCTGTTACTTTTGCCGAAAGATAGCCCGGATTATCAGCCAGTATTTCGGCCTTTAAACTTGAGCTCTCTTTTTGAGCCGAGCTTAAGCTTAAAACGGCCGTTTTAAGCAAAATGGTAACGGCGGCACAAACTATATTGCCGCCTTTTTCCGGCTTGCCGTCATTATCACCGCACAAAGCGTAACTGCCGCCGGCATGGCCTGACGATTCAAAGGCCGAAAAACAGTTTTCAGCATTTGAAAGAAGCCGAATTTTTACCACTTTTTTTATCCGACAATATCGTCAACAGTAATGCAGGTATGTCCCTGCCTATGTCCTTGGGTTCTGTGGTAGTTTTTCTTAGCCTTATGCTTGTAAACAATAATCTTTCTTTCTCTAAAAGAATCTCCTACTGTTGCAGAAACCTTAGCTCCGCTTACGTAGGGAGTTCCCACAGTAACTTTATCTCCATCGCTGATTAAAAGAACGGTGTCGATGTCGATTTTGCTTCCGCTTTCGGCAGAAAGTTTATCAACTACGAGTTTTACACCCTTCTCAGCTTTATACTGTTTGCCTTTATACTCAATAAGTGCGTACATCTTTATACCTCATAAAAAAACTTTTGCCGGCATATTAACGGGTTTATACCGGACAAATTTAAACACTAGGGACTAAATATAGCAAAAAACCGCATAAAATGTCAATAGGCTTGAGAAAAACTGTTTAATTTTATCGGCATTATTTATCCATAACTTATCACTTATCTATTATCCCGCAAATAAAAAAATGTACAAAAAGCCGCTGAAACTATTCCTAAACCGATAAAGCTCCACGCCTGTTTAGTATTAAAAATAATAAATATACAAATAAATATTTGTTATTCCAATTCTAATTTTAAAAATATTATACTTTTTTTTAACATATTCATAGCTATTAGGTAAATATAATGTTATTGTTGTAGAATACCCGTGTTCAATTATTTTACATTATACTTACAAGGTTCAACATATTTTTCCATCATCGATTTATCGACACCTCGCTTTTTGATCATTTCGCTGTAGAATTCCCCGCTTTTTTTGACCGTTCTTTCTTGAGTTTCGTAATTACAGTGCACAAGGCCGAATCTGGCAGATTCCCCTTCCTTCCACTCGAAATTGTCGATAAAGCACCAATGATAATAGGCTTCAAAGGGAAGGGGTGATTCGCTTATAAGTTTTAGGTGATCATAAATATATCGGCATCTAAACGCATCATTATTGTCGCATGTTCCGTTTTCGCTTATGACTATCGGCAGAGGAAGGCAGTCATAGCAGTTTTGGGCACATTCAATTATGCCCAATGGATAAATATCCCAGCCTAAATCGTTTTTAGGAGTGTTTTCAAAGGCTTTGTAAGAAAAACCTCTTACTGCCTGCCTTGAATAATAGTTGATGGCTATAAAATCTACGTAGTTTTGTTTTTTATGTTTAGGATATTTTTTAAAGGAAATGAAAATTCTCCCTTAAAACAGGCTTTCATAATTCCGTCTTGAAAAATTTTGCTTATTCTTTTAGCAGCCCTTTGATCGGCTTTTCTATTTTTATCTTTTGGATGGAAGGCCTGCATGTGGTGGGCAAAGCTTACCCTTGTGTCCGTAAAGCCCTTCTCTTTGCGTATTTTATGGATTAACTCATAGGCCTTACAATGGGCGGCTACGAGGACGTTCATTACCTTTAAAGTCATAAAAAGAGACTTTTTTTCAGGCGGCCAAAGACCTAAAAAAAAGGATTGAACCGCATAGACATTAGGCTCATTTATTGTAACATAGTCGCTGCAAAAGCTGCCGAGCTCGCTTATGCAAGTCTTTACATAATTTAAAAAGACTTCAACATTTTCTTTTTTTGTAAAGCCTCCCGAATTTTCAAACCACATGGGATGGCTAAAATGGTATAGGCTTATTAAGGGCCTTATACCTGCTCTTTTTAAAAGGCTTAATTCTTCTTTATAGTGATCAAGGGCTTTAGTATCGAATTTTCCCTTTTCAGGCTCAATTCGTGCCCATTCTAAGGACATGCGGTAGCTTTGAATCCCCATTTTTTTTAAAAGCTTGGTATCTTCTTCAATCTTTTCGTAGTGCATATTTGCACGGGACACGTCCGAGCCGTCATTTGTCATTTTGCGGTTACAAAAATCGTTCCAGTTAGAATTTACCCTTCCTCCCTCAATCTGGGTAGAAGCCGTAGCAACTCCAAGCAAAAAATTTTCTTTTAACTTAAACATCCTTCCTCCATATCACGCGATTTGGTTACAAACCGCATACAATAATTTTCTTTGCGATAAAAATCCACGATGGATCTTCCATATATTCTTTCATCTCTCTTTGTCAGAGAGCCTATAGTTTGAGGCATAGCTTTTTCAGAAGGCCTATGCATCATCACAAGGCCGCCTTCTTTTAATATTTTTGATTCTTCTATTTTTTTTAGAAGTTCTACGTGAAATTTATAGGGGAAGGGTGGGTCAAGGTAGATAATATCAAAGGATACCTTAGCTCTTTTTATAAAAGTTTCTGCCGGCATCCTTTTACATTCAAGTTTTTTATCTGCCATGGAAACGTTTTTTAATAAAACGGGAAATTTATCGGCATCTTTTTCTACAAGATAGACAGGATAGGCTCCGCGCGAATAGGCTTCCAAACCGCAGACTCCCGATCCCGTAAAAAGGTCTAAAAAAGAAAGACCTGAAAGATCTCCAAGTATGGAAAAAACAGACTCCCTCATTCTGTCCATTGCAGGCCTTATTATCCCCTTAGGGCACTCTACCTGTCTGTTTTTTAAACTTCCTCCGGTTATTCTCATAGGAATAATTATAGCATAGACCTATCCTAAGTTCAATAACTCTGAAAGTTCATTTTGAGAGACGATGTTGTAGGTTTCATTTTCAAAATTCGTATCGGAAATATCTATATTTATTTTGCCGAGAAAATCCTGATGTTTTTTATAAATACCTTCAAGACGGGCTTTTTCCGTGCTAAAAACGGATTCAGGACAGAGTTTTTCGGTTAAAATCAAATTTAAAATGTTCATATACTTTTTGATGCAAAAATAAAGGCAGTTCATTGTGTCGATATAATCGGACAAGTGGGACTGAGGTTCTATCTGACTAAAGAGTTTTTGGAGGGCTGCATCAAAAAATAAAATATCTCTTACCATCTTATCCGCAAAAATAATTTCTGAAAGGTCTAAATTAAGACCGTCCTTTATTACATCCAACATTCTGGTTATTTGAAACAAATTATCTTGAAAAACAATATTATGAAGCATATTCTTTCCCCTCTCAAGTTCTGTTGGGAACCTCTAAAATCTAACCGAGTTTTTAGAGATACCCTATTATATAAACTATAACTCTTATTTTATTTTCGGAATATTAAAACAGAGCTTTAATTCAATGATAATCTTACTTAGATTGAATGATTATTGGGCTTCTTGTAAAAATCAGTTTACATCCATTGATTTTTTTCTTAAAAATGACAGCTTTGTTTCGGAGATTATAATTGCAATAAAAATGCAAGAACAGCCCAAACCCAAGGCAGGCGTAAATTTTTCATCGGTAAGCATTATCGAAAGGAAGATGCTGAACACGGATTCAAGAGAAAAAATAAGGGCGGCTGTAGCAGGAGGAGTATTCTTTTGCCCCACAGCTTGAAGCAATACACAGAGTGCCGTACAAAGGACAGTCAAATAAACAAGCGTAAAAACAGACTGATAATTCCAAACGGTATTGGAGTTATCCTCGAACAAAAGAGAAAAAATGAGGGCATAGCTTCCTGCAAAAGCAAATTGAACAATCGTTATAAGAACAGCATCAAGTTTTTCCATAAATTTAGGAAGAAGAACAATATATACTGCAAATATAAAGCTGCTTATAAGGGAAAAAGCATCGCCCCAGTTTACTCCGTTTTGACTTTCCGAAATCAAATCGGGCATCGAAATTGCGAGGATTCCTACAAAGCAAAGAAAGGCCGCAAAAAGATTGAATTTGTCCGGCTTCTTTTTTAAAACCGCAGCGTTTACAAAGGGAACAAGAACACAATAAGTTGCAACCAAAAAAGAACTGCGGCCGGGAAGACCTCCTGCAGTAGTAATGGCAATAGCTTGTAAAGAATAACCTGCAAACATAATAAATCCTAAAAAACATCCGGCCTTTAGGTAATGCTTGTCAAGCTGCTTTAGTCGTTTAAAAAACACGGCACAAAGAATCAGACAGGCAGGTAAAAAGCGGCAGGCCAATAAAAAATTAGGCTTAAAAAAATCGTTTGTGCTGCTTACTGCAACAAAGGTGCTTCCCCATAAAAGAGTTGCCGAAAAAAGAGCAAGGCGTGACAAAATTTTAACACGCCTGCATACAAAAATTTCAGTATTGCTTTCGGCCTTTACTTCACAAGACATAAGAATTCCTAAAAATAAATTACGCTAAAATCAATATTCAAATGAAAAAGCAAAATCCAGACAGGTTTTAGACTTTTCCCAAGGTTTATTTCCCATTTCCTTTAAAAAAGCAGAAAAATCTATTTGAAAATAGGTAAAATCAAGTCCGACTCCCAAATGAGGGTAAAGCTCATTCATACCCAATCTAAAGCTCAACACCTTATGAAAAACTATTTCGGTTCCTGCAGCAATATTAAGCAAGGGACTTCTGTTTCTATTAAAAATCGGCTCGAGAATGTTTTGGTAGTCAATATAAAATGACCATGAAGAAACGGTAGTCCACATATCATCAAAAACAGGCATTGAACCTATACCCACACTCAAATTAGGCAAAAGCGTTTTATACTCTGTCTTACCAGCCGTGTTTGCTTTTTTAAAGTCTTCAAAGCTATTATAAGGGGTTAAAAAAACAGGAGTATAAGCATCCCTGCATGTCAGCCCTAAAAAAAAGTAATTGTCATACTTGTACAAAAAGCCTGCATCAAGTCCGAGTCCGTTAACAAAAACAATGTTTAAATTTTTAAAGCCGGAATTCACCGCCGCAGCCATATCGATCTGAGTTTTGTTTAAAGCATAGGAGAAAGTTTGAAAAAAGCCCTTCATCTGAAAACCTAGAGAAACCTTATTTATTCCATCATCATGAAGACATATGCCGTATCCACCTGTTACAAAAAGCTCCTCTCCTATCAATAGCTTTCGCATTATAGTATTTTCCAAATCGGCATTCACAATAGATCTATTAAAAATACCTACAGCAAAATTTTTATCGGCTAAGCTCAGGGCTAAAGGGCCTGTAGCAGAAAAGTCAACATATTTACTATCGCCCTTATAAAGATATTCTGCAAAAGCCTTTATTTTTTCGGATTCGGAGATGGAATTTAAACCTCCCAAACCGCCCTCATTTGCATGAAATGCAGCCTTTCCTGCCGACCAACGTTTAGTCAAAAACGGAAATAGAGCCGGATTTGTAAACAGAGTCTCGGTTCCGGCCTGATATGTTGTAAAAGGAGCACCTAATCCGCTTAGGCGTGGAGAAACATAGGATGGGGCTAGGGGATCCGGCATAGAAATCTGTGCAAAGCCTGACCAACAAACCATAAACAAGAATAAAAAAACAATTATTTTCTTCACATATACCTCCGCTCAAATTTCCTGTATCAATGCTTTAGTTTAAAGTAATTTTATCATAAAAAATACTAATCCGCAAGATATGCAACTCCATCCTTTATAATAACATATAAGCCTTCGCCGCCCATATAATTTTCAGTTCCTTTGTCCGGTTTTAAAGGAAGAGTTAAATAATTTTCGGTTACAATCCTTAAATCTTCATTTTTTTGAACTTTTTCTATAACTCCAAAAAAAACTTTCCTGTCACAAGAAGCTAAATAGCTTTGATAGTTTTTTTCACTCAAGGATGAAAGAAGCGAAGCCCTCCTTCCGGCCTCCCTTTCAGGAACTTTCGGTTTCATAGAAAAGGCTTTCGTTCCCGGTCGGGCCGAAAAAGGAAAAACATGGATACCGGGAATTTTTAAATCTTCACACATTTTAAACGTTTGCAAAAAATCTTCTTCAGTTTCGGAAGGAAAGCCCGTAATTATATCGCATCCTATAAATGGATTATCCTTTACCTCCCGCAAATTATTTACAGCCCTACGTATATCCTCTTCCCGATAGAACCTATTCATAGCTTTTAAAATTTTATCGCTTCCCGACTGTACCGAAAGATGAAAATGAGGGCATATTCTTTTATTCTTTACAATTTTTAAGGCCTCTTCATCTACACATTCAGGATATATGCTCGAAATGCGGATTCTTATTTTTTTTGTATTTTCCAAAAGCATAGCTAAAAGATTTGCAAAGCCTCCATAGGTTTCATCCCTATATTGGGATAGGTTTACACCCGATAAAACAACCTCTGCAGCTCCGTTTCTTTCGATTTGAACTATCCGCCTTACGGCTTCTTCCGCAGGCAGAGAAACGGAAGAGCCGCGTGCAAGTCTTATCCTGCAATAGGCACAAGAGTTATTGCACCCGTCTTGTACCTTTAAACTGGCTCTGGAATGAAAAAAGAATACCGGAGAACTTAACTTAAATAGAGCTTTTCTTCTTTCCGGCTCTTTTATAAAAAAGAATTTATCCGATTGCTCTTTTTTTGAATATATTTTGTCTCTAAATAAAAGAAGATTTTCTTTAAGACTAATAGGGCGTTCTTTTAGTTCCTTATTTTTAAGACAAGCCTCTTTTAAAAATTGAGGCAAACCGTCAAGTTCATCTTTTTTTTTGCCCGAAAAGGCTATGACCCTTTTATCGATTTTTTCTATAGTATCGGCTTCAAGCTCTGCATAGCAGCCTGTAACAAGAATAACAGATGCTTCATGCTCCTTTAATAAAAGGCGGATAATGCGGCGGGCCTTTTGTTCGGCCTTTCCCGTAACCGTGCAGGTATTTACAATACAAAGTTTTACAGGCAAAGCGGTTTCTGGTGTTTCCTTTGAAAAAATGTCAAAGCCGGATTCGGCAAAGCGGGCAACAAGAGCCTCCGATTCCACTTGGTTTAAGCGGCAGCCGAGAGTTTCTATTCTAACCGAAAAAAAATTACCCATGGTTAAAAACGCTGTAAGACCCTTTCACGCCCCTTTTGAGCGTCAACAAGATTTTTATTTAAACTCAAGGCCTTATTGTATGCCTCAAGGGAATAGCGGTATTCTTTTGTCTGCTCTCTTGCATAGCCTAAGCGTACCCACCAAAGACTGTTAAAAGCCTCCAAGGTAACAGCTACCGAAAAAGCAATATCGGCATGCCTGTATTTTGCCATCCGTAAATATATTTCTCCCATAAAATAATAGGAAGAAGAAATACGCACACCGTTAGGCGCATAAGAAATATAGTCTTGAAAAAGTTTAAGGGCTTCGGAATTTTTGCCCAAATGATAACAGGCCTCTGCCTGAGTGGCTATAAGACGCGGATCGGTTTGAGCAATTTTACGCCCTGCCTCACTCATATCGTAGGTTTTTTGATATTGACCGTCGGCCAAGAGAGCCCATGTCATTACGACATAACTATCCAAGTTATTAGGAGACTCTTTAATTTCAGCCTCGCATACGGCAATAGCCTCTGCATAGCGGCCTTTTTTATACAAAACAAGAGCATCAGGCTTATTTTGAGAAAAAAGGCAGGGCGCAGCAAATAGAAAAAAAATCAGAGCAAATTTAAACACCGAATTAATTTCTTTCTTTTTATCTTCCAAATTGATTATCCTTTGTCATAGTACAGATACCGTTAAATACGCAGCCGCTTTCAAGAACAACTTCGGGAGCCGTAACATCACCTATAAGCTTTCCGCAGGAAAAAACATGCACGATAGTATCGGCTAAGACATTTCCTTCTACAGATCCCTTGATTACAACCCTATCTGCCCGAATATTAGCCTTAACGATAGAATTTTCATCAACGGTTACATCGCTTGTTGAAACCAAAAAACCTTCTACATGCCCTTTAATCATAAAAGGCTTTTTACATTCAATCTTACCGCTAAAATAAATATCCGGAGCTAAAACCGTATCGTAATCTTCTTCATCCAAATCCAATAAATCAACTTTTTCTATCTCAGCCATTATTCATCCTTATTTTCTCCGGATTCTTCCTTCATCGAGGGAGCTGTTTCCGTTTTTTTCATAATAATATAGCCAAAACCGAACAAGAGAGAAGCCCCCAATGCAGGAAGGAGCCAAGGAAATCCTATGCCTTCAAAAGGGAGGGTCTTTAATACGTTGATAGTAGTATTAAAGCTCAGAGCCACTTGATCCATAGCCGGAAAGGCTTCAAGTTTAATAAGCAAATTATTGATAAGCTCCTGAGCTGCAACCCAGCCTTGAAGGATACTTATCGAAAGAGTGCCTATTACCGCACCATGGAAAAAATACTTGTTCGGTATAAATTCTGCAAACAAATTTAAAACTATCAACACAATTGCAACAGGATAGATGACTTCAAGAATCGGCCCCGCAATAGAGATAATATTATCTACACCGAAATTTGAAAGGAAAAAACTTACAACGCAGATAATTATAACCGTAGCACGGTAGCTTATATCGTCTTTAAATCTTTTGGAAAAATATTCGCCTGCAGTTGCAGTAAGACCTATTGAGGTAGTCAAACAGGCCAAACCTATTGCTAAGCCTAAAACAATTCTACCTCCCCTTCCCCATAATATTTCACTGGACTTAACTACAATTTCAGTTCGCGAAAGATTATCAGGCAAGACGGCACTTCCGGTTGCTCCTACATATACTAGCCCGCCGTAAACAAGTCCCAAGCCTATACAAGCAATAAGCCCTGTCCAGATAGTCATCTTTAAAAGTGATTTTTTTTCAGTGTACCCTTTTGCCGTAATACTCGAAATAACTATTGTAGCCAATATCATAGAGCCTAGAGCGTCCATAGTTTGATAGCCTTCTTTAAAGCCTCTTAAAAATATCTTATCGACTGAAGGATCTGATGGCCTACCTATGGGAGTAATAAAGCCCT
This sequence comes from Treponema putidum, assembly GCF_000755145.1. Taxonomy (GTDB): domain Bacteria; phylum Spirochaetota; class Spirochaetia; order Treponematales; family Treponemataceae; genus Treponema_B; species Treponema_B putidum. Next base: position 2,159,060 of record NZ_CP009228.1, on the reverse strand, counting down.
TTATAACCAAGAGGCCTAAAACGGCTATCAAGGCAGGCGTTAAAAACTTTCCTACCCTGTCAACAACATCATTCGGTGTTAGGACAAAGAAAAGGGTTATCGCAAAGAATATAAAAGATGATAAAACAGAACTTATCCCGAAGTTGGGTCTGATAGCTATTTCATAAGTGGTAGCAGCCGTCCTCGGAATAGCAAAAAGAGGCCCTATTATAAGCATAACAAAAATTATAAAAAAGGTGCCGAATAACTGATTTATATTTTTTGTAAAGTTGGAGAGGTGCCCATCGCATTTTCCCATGGATATTATACCCAAAACAGGCATACCTACCCCCGTTACCAAAAATCCTAAAAGAGAAAACCCCCAGTCTTTTCCGGATAAATGCCCCAAGGTAGGCGGAAATATTAAGTTTCCGGCTCCTAAAAACATAGCAAATAAAGCAAAACCTATAACAATAATATCGTTGGTCTTTTTGCTCATAAATTGTTCCCATCCTTAAAATTAAATTTAAGTTACATTAAAAGAATAACGTGCCGATTATACCATTCTTTTAGGAAAAGAGAAAGGGGGTCAGCTGAAAATCGGACATTCGTGTCCGATTTTCAGCTTAGAGTTTGTATCAATTCTGCATACGCAGAATTGAACTTCGAGTTTTGCCTGAAGGCAAAACATCGACAGGAGGTCGATTACTGTCGACTATTGCGATGTTTTTCAAAGCTTGTCTTTGAAAAACTCGGTGTCAAATGCGTACAAGGACGTACGCATTTGACATAACCACCGCCATCCATGGCGGTTGGGGAATTACATCCTGAGTACATTTTTCAGCTTAGAGTTTGTATCAATTCTTCCTACAGCAGAATTGAACTTCGAGTTTTGCCTGAAGGCAAAACATCGACAGGAGGTCGATTACTGTCGACGATTGCAGATGATTATATGTTCTACCGTGTCATGAAAATACGGATATCTGTAAAACGCTTTTAAACATTGTGCTGCACGATAAAACAGAACCCATTATCGACGTTCAATTACAAAAAACGGTAGCCGATGCAGGAAGTGCAAAAGGCGTACGCTTTGACGTTTGGGCTAAAGACTTAAACGGCACAATCTATGATGTGGAAATGCAGGCAATCAACAAAGACGACTTAGCCCGCCGCATCCGGTACTATCAATCTGCAATAGATATAAGCGTTCTGGATAAAAACAAACCTTATGAAGCTTTACCTGTATACACATTTAAAACCTTATGCACCGAAAACACAAAAATACAGCTTGCCGACGGTATTACAAAAATAATCATTAACAGCAAGGCAGCCGAAAAAGAAGCAAGTCCTGCACTTAAAAGTTTTTTACAGTATATGAACGGTAAGGCAAGCAATGATGAGTTTATCCAAAAAGTAAAGCAGCGGATAAAAGAGGTAAAACAAAGTGAATAACTTAGGAGGTATGATAAACAGTTCGGCAGGAATTCAGCCTAACTGTTTATCTACCGAGTTTGCCTTTCGGCAAACATCGCATTATTATATGTGCTTTTTCACTTCGTTGCAAAAGCCAAGGAAAAAACTTTTTTCGCAAATTGATATTTGCTGCAAAAAGTTTTTATGTAAGGGAGTATATGTTAATCAACTCATTTGAAAGAGACGCACGGAATGAAGGCTGGAAAGCAGGCATAGCACAAGGCATAGCTTAAGGCTCGCACCAAGCGAGGCTTGAAACGGCTATGGCTTTTAAGCGGCTTGGCTTTGATATTGCTAAAATAGCCGAAAGGACAGGCTTAAGCTGCGAAGAAATTGAAGCTCTATAAAAATTAGCTTACCGTATCAGAGGTTTTCTTTCTTTATTTTAACCATACCCCTAATTTAACCGCAAAGATACAAAGACCGCAAAGGAATTTTTTTATGAAACTAAGAAAGAAACAGCTAAACTTATGAAAAATCGAGGCTGTCCGTTACAAATTAATTAACCGCTTCCACTTCTTCTTTACTGAGACCGGTCATCTGCATAATAAAATCAATTTCACAATTAGCATGTTTCATCAATTTTGCCGTTTCAAGTTTTGTTTGGTACGAACCGTCGGCAAAAGCTATTTGTCTTTCCTCAGCTCTTTGTACGGCTATATCAGTATCGTAGTCATATTCGGCTACTAACATATTTATTACCTCCCGTGATTTTCTCATTAAATATTCTTTTAAGATTCCTTTTTCTATGCATATTTTTACTGCATTAGTAAAACCTTTTTCGTTGTCGAGTTGTGTTTGCTTTCTCACTTCTTCTACAAAGAGACTGTACTCTTCTAGCTGCTTGCAGGCTGTTAACACTTTGTTTGCTTTGTCCGTGTTGATGTTTAAAACCTGCACTGTTAGTTCCAGCGGAGCGTGTTCGGACTTTATAATAAAAGCATCCGAAAGTTTTAGAACCGTAGTTTCAAGGTAATCGTCTAATCCATTATAAAAGACATAAAATTCAGGTGTCGGTATTTTTGATAACTTTCTTAAATACCTGTCCGTCGGTGCTTGCAGTTTTTCATAGAGACGCGCTATGTATTCTAAAAAGCGCAATGGCATATTTTCGTTTATCGTAGATTGATGTTCAGCCAATACAATGATTTTACCATCTACAAGGCATGAAACATCGTTTATTATGTTCATGTACATAACGTTTTCAAGTCGTATGTTTTCTACCGGAGACGAAAGCGGTAAATTGGTGCCGTGCAATGCGTTGTAAAGCGACAAGAAATTTTCTTTTGCTTTTCGTCTTCACTGAACAAATCGACAAACACTGAGTCTTTATATCTTCTGTTTGACGTACTCATAACTATGCCCTCTCTTGATTGTATTATACCACAACTTCGGCAATTTTGTAAGGGCAGTTTTTTATTTAACCACAACGCCCGCAGAGAGCGCAAAGGAATTTGAGGGTAGCTTTGTTAAGATATTCTTTAATTTTCTCTTTGCGAAGTTGAGCGAAGCTCAACGCTTTGCGGCCTTGGCGTTTTTTTTAATTTAACCCCTTAGCCTATTCATCCTTCATGCTTTTTTCAATTTGCTTTACATAATCCTCGCCCCAGTAATCGCAGAGAATTGAGTAAGCTTCGGCTTGGAGGGAGGGGATAACAAGACGTTTAAGTTGGTTAATGTTTGAGGCAAGATATGTGTTGCATATTGCACGCAGTTCTTTTATTAAGGCGGGAGCCGAATCTCTGGGAAAGGGGTGTTCGTCAAGATACGAAAAAATAAGGGTAAATACCGAAGAGGTAGAGCACACTTTTTCCCAGCGCTCAAGATTTGTAATTTGATTCTTGGAAGTAATGCCCGAATCCTGACTGTAATTGTATACAGTCTTATCTATACCGTAATAGGACGGTTTTTCAAGCAAGATAAAAAAATACAACAGTAAATCTTCGGCGTTGATACAGTAGGTATGGGGAAGCTTTTCGTATACCGAACGCAGAATACGAGTGCGAAAGAGTTTTGCACACAAAAAACCGTTATGTTCTTTTTTGATTAAAAAATTGTCAAGAATCTCGTTACCCGAAAGGCTGCCGTTAAAAACCGATTTTACAATTTCCGCCTTTTGCTCAAATCTTTTGCGGTCTTCGGCATCGATTTTATCCGTATCCCGCACGGTTAAATCCATTTTGCCGTGAATAATGTCCGCCGCATTTGAAAGAGTGCCATTGCCGGAAGCAAGTAATCCCTCGTAAAAATTCAAAAGAGCATCGGGCGGAAGGGAATCGTCCGAATCGATGCAGCATACCCATTCTCCCGATGCAGCTATAGCTCCCGTACGACGGGCTTCAAAAAGTCCCATATTTTTGCGGTGTTCCAAAAGAATCAGAGGCACGCCGAGGTTTTTAAACTTTTTTTTATAGGGTTTAAGGATTTTAGGTAAAGAATCACCGCCAGGGCTTCCGTCATTTATGATGAGGATTTCGATAGGGGGGCAGCCTGCCTGATTAGAGGTTTTATCTTTTTTATTTAACCGCAAAGGATGCAGAGAGCGCACAGTATCTTCTTTATGAGAGAAAGCGTCCTCCCGACCGACACTGCCGGCAGAGAAACTTTGCACTAAAATACTGTCCAAAAGAACGGGCAAAGAGCTTTCCGTTCCATACACCGGAACGGAAAGACTTATAAGGGGAACCATCACGGTAAAAAATGATACCCCGCGGAAACCGTTAAAACCGTTGTAAACGTAGTATTTTCAACCGGCTCCCCGAGAGGTGTCCAAGAACCTATGTCAAAGGTAACAACCTTGTCAAAATTCTTCGGCGTATACCAACCCGGTTCTTTAGCATAATATCCGTCGGAAGCGATAACCAGTTTTTTCGGTTTGACGGCTATAAAGCGACAGGGAGTAAAGTTTTTCTCCAATGTATCATCTTCTGAACTTGTTTCACTTGATGCATACAATACCCTTTTGCTATCCCCGAAATCGGCCGTACCGCTTATATACCATAATTTACCCGAAGAAAATAAGTACTGTTTCGGGCTGGAGTCTTTCATTTCTTTTGCGGTTAAAGCATACAAGATGCCGTCCTGAATGTGTAAGGCTGTTATTTTTTCATCGATTCTAAAGCTGTCTTTTGTACCGGAAGTTCCTTCAGGTACAAGAATAACGGATCCCGATAAAGCGCCGGAATCTTTAGCGTATCGTTCTATTTTAATACCGTAGGTATGCGTGCCTGAATCTTGCTTACGGAGAGCGACGAAAAGGCCGTCCTTATTCGCCGCAAGTGCGGTAACTTCCCAGCCGCTGCTTATTGCAGCACCTGCAGCACTGTATCCGATATCCTTGGAAGCGGTTCCGAAGTTATCTTGCCATACCAATCTTTCCACCAAATTGCTGCTATAGTTTGCATAATATAAGACATTGTAATATGCATCATTACCACTGACCACAAATTTAAGGGAACAAGAAGTATCCGCCGCAATAAAATCGGGGAAATTGGTAATTTGACAGCTTTTGTTTTCTTCATATGATCCGTTTTCATTTTGCACAAAGCGTTTAATTTTGTTATCGAAACCGTCAACATGGGGAATATACAAGGTACCGCTTTGATCAAAGGTAAAAATGCCCTCACGGTTTGATGCGGTTTCAAACAAATTATCAGATGCCCCCTGCTCTTTGAATATCGTTTTTTTGAAAGCGCCGTTTTCATCATGCACCTTGTTCCATACAATAGTCTTGGTATCGGGCGCACGCCGCTCTTTCCATTCGTTATACCATTTTGCAGTTCTTTCATCCAAAAAACTCAAGGCATTTGTTTCCATATTAAGAGCTGCTATACGGTTGCGGTTTTTAACGATACGGGGACTTTCAGCAAAATAAGCGGCATCAAAGCCGTCATCGGCTATATAGATATTTTCTTCATCAAAACCGATTACTTTTATCGCCCCGTAAAAGTTCTTGGAATAATAAGAGGAGGGCACTGCCCGATTTTCAAAGCTGACGCTGTCTGAAAAACCGATTTTTACAGGAGGAGCAGTCAAATTGTTTATATTATAACGGACAATCCCGCCTAAAGAGTAAAGGTTAGGATCACTTGATGTTATACTTTCATTAACTGTAGTAAAAAGCACATATACATAATCGCCGCGGATAAAAAGATCGTTTACTTCCGATGGCATGCAGCCGGCAATGTTAATATGAGAATTAATCTGAGTATCTGAATGAGATGCCCCGGTCAAACTTGCAGCGTTTATTTTTATATTACCGGAAGCACCGGAACTTCCGGACAGCCATGCCACTCTGCCGTTATCTACGGCAAAAAGCTCAGTCACGGAAGGGGCTCCAGAAACAGGGTCTGGAGTCAAATCATCCCGTATTTCTACAAAGTTAGCTCCATCCGTCCCGTACATTTTTCCCGTTGTATAATCGTTTGCGAGAAATTTGATCGTCGTTGTAACTGCCGGATGGACATCAAGTTCACCCTCACTCGTATATCGGACAAGCCAAACATTGGAGTCTTTATATCTGACATAAAGCCGCCCCTTACTGTCGCGAGCAAAGCTGTACGGTTTTTCCTGAGCAGGTGGCTTCGAACCGGGAGCCATAATTTCTTTTCCACCCATGTAGAGGGTTAAGTTGAAGCAGAGCTTGACATCTACAGTTTGAGTAAACAAAAGATTGTTTAAGCCGGAAACGTTTTTGTTTAAGAGGACTCTTACATGATTTTGACCTGAAACTACAGTGTGAGAAGCCATCCCCGACCATTGACCGGATGGGTTAATCGCCGTAACTATTATCTCTATCGTTTCACCGACAGGAACCAGCTCAACCAGAGATTTAGGTTCTTCGGCACTTAGTTCCCTCGTTACAGTATAGCCGTTCTCTTTGATTATATCAATTTTCATACGTGAAGATGAAAGAACGGGAAGTCCGTTGGAATCCAAGGCTCTGGCTCCATCGGGAAGTGTTCCATCAAAGCTCAAAATAAGCTCGCCGTATTCTTCATTTAAAAATAAATTACAGGATGACACCGTCAAAACAAGTATCATCAAAACAAAAAACATTTTTTTCATAAAGACCTCCATATAAATTCATCAACCGCAGAAAATATCAATTTTCGAGGATTGATGAATTTTAGCCGTTTCCAGAAAACGAGAAATGAGGAATATCAAACGGCGTTTTGCATCTGGTCATTCACACTTTATACTTCTACATTTGTACTTCGTTCTATCATTATACATCAAAAATTTTAAAATACCAAGTAAAATTTAAAAAAATTATTAAATTTTTCTACCCGCTAATCAGAGTTTCTGTATATCTTCTTTCTAACTTACTCTTTTTTTCAAATACACCCTATAAATATAATGGGAGAAAACAAATGGCAAAAAGATTTGAAGATTTAACATTTACGGATGATTTTATGTTTTGTAAAATCATGCAAAATCCGAAGCTATGCAAAGGTCTTATTGAAATGATATTATCAGATACAATAGGAAAAATTACCTATATCTCGGTACAACATAATATTAACACTTATGAACAGACAAAGTCCGTACGGTTTGATGTTTTGGTGCAGGCGGAAAGCGGTAAACTTTATGACATTGAAATGCAGGTAAGCAATGAACGCAATATCCCGAAGCGTATGCGGTTTTACCAAGCTGCCGTAGATATTTCGTTTTTAGACAAAGGTAATTCCTATAATAACTTAAATGACAGCTTTATAATTTTTATTTGCTTGTTTGATGTTATAGGTAAAAATAGGCCTATTTATACCTTTGAAAACCTTTGTATAGAGGATAAAAATACCCCTTTACAAGACGGCACTCTAAAGGTTATAATAAATGCAGAGGCCTTTAATAACACTGAGGACAAAGAATTAAAAGAATTTTTAGAATACCTTAAAAAAGGTAAGCCGAATAATGAATTTACAAGGGAGATAGAAACTATGATACAAGCAATAAAACAAAACGAACAGGCAAGGCAGGAATACAGGTTAATGTCCACTTTTGAAATGGATGCTAGGGATAAAGGTGCTTATGACAATAAACGAGAAACAGCTAAAATCTTAAAACAATTAGGTGATTCAATTCAGAAAATTATGCATGTTACAGGCCTTTCTGAATCTGAAATCGAAAAACTGTAAATTAGGTCAAAAGGGATTGGGTTAAGAAGGGAAAAGCCACCGCTATTAACGTGGTGTCTCTCACCCTACTAATAGTTTAATCTTCTTTAGTTTTTAATACAGCCAAGAATGCAGACTGCGGGAGTTCTACGTCGCCTATCATTTTCATGCGTTTTTTTCCTTCCTTTTGTTTTTCGAGGAGTTTACGCTTTCGGGTGATGTCGCCACCGTAACACTTGGCAAGAACGTCCTTACGCAAGGCCGAAATTGTTTCTCGAGCTATTATCTGACTGCCTATGGCTCCCTGAATCGGTATCTTAAACTGTTGGCGAGGAATTTCATCTTTAAGTTTTTCGCAGACAAGTCGGGCCTTATCATAGGCACTCGGTTTATAGGCAAGCTGGGCAAGAGCATCAACTGGCTTTCCGTTAATTAAAATATCAATCTTTGCCAAATCGGTAGGACGGGTTTCGATAACTTCATAATCAAAGGAAGCATAACCCCGGCTTATGCTTTTAAGCCTGTCATAAAACTCAAATAAGACCTCGGACAAGGGCATCTCATAGGTCATTTCGACCCTTTTTTCATCCAAATATGTCATATTGGTCTGCACTCCCCTCTTTTCCATACAGAGGGACATAATGTTTCCGAGGTAGGAAGCAGGCGTTATAACCGTTGCCTTTATATAAGGCTCTTCAGCCGAGGCTATAAGCCCCTCATCGGGATAATCTGCAGGGTTATCGCAAATAATTTCTTCTCCAGTACGCATGGTAATTTTATAACGCACCGAAGGAGCCGTAAAGATAACCGACTGGCCGAATTCTCTTTCCAATCTTTCTTGAACAATTTCAAGATGAAGAAGGCCTAAAAAGCCGCACCTAAATCCGTGACCGAGTGCAATGGAAGAATCTTTTTCCCATGTCAAACTTGCATCGTTCAGTTTTAGCTTTTCAAAGGATTCGCGGAGCTCCTCGTAATCGTTTGTATCAGTAGGATAGACTGAAGAAAAAACTACGGGCTTTACTTCTTTAAAGCCTGATAATGGGGCATTGCACGGAAAAGCGGCATCGGTGATGGTATCGCCTACCCCGACATCGGAGACGGTTTTTATACCTGCAATTATGTAGCCGACTTCTCCCGCCTGTAAGGAATCCTGCTTTACAAGATCGAGGACAAAGGTTCCTGTTTCTTCTACCTTGTATTCACCCCCTGTATTCATAAAGCGGATAGTCATGCCCGGTTTTATCATTCCTTCAAAGACACGCACATGGACTACAACACCCCTGTAAGGGTCATAGTGGCAGTCGAAGATAAGAGCCTGTAAGGGATTATCTTTTGAGCCCTTGGGGGGCGGAAAGGTTGTTATAATTGCTTCAAAAAGGGCATCAATGTTTTGTCCCGTTTTTGCAGAAACGGCTACAGCCGCATCCGAATCAAGCCCCAAATCATGGTCAATCTGATGCTTTACTGCATCTACATCGGCAGCAGGTAAATCTATCTTGTTTATAACTGGGAGGATTTCCAAGTCATGTTCAAGGGCAAGATACATATTTGAAAGGGTTTGGGATTCAACACCTTGAGTTGCATCTACAATTAAGATAGCACCCTCGCAGGAGGCAATGGCACGCGAAACCTCATAGGAAAAGTCCACATGGCCGGGAGTATCGACAAAGTTTAAAACATAGTTTTTACCGTCCTTAGCCGTGTAAGGAATTCGGACGGCATGACTTTTTATAGTAATACCCCGCTCCCGTTCTATATCCATATCATCGGTCATTTGGTTGCGGTGATATCTTTCATCTATTATTTTAGTTTTTTCGATAAGCCGATCGGAAAGGGTCGACTTGCCGTGGTCTATGTGAGCTACAATACAAAAATTGCGTATATTTTCAGGATTTAACATAGGGCTAATTATAATGAAAAAATAAGATTATGTCAATTTTCAAATTTCATTTGTCAAAATTACCACTTTCTTAACCTATTTTTAAAATCCATTACTTGCACAAAATCTAAAAATATGGCATTATGTAAGGGAAATAAAGTTTTATTGGAGTATGCATGAATATTATTTTATTGACCTTGGCCGTATCGCTGGTGTTATCTCTTTTGTTGGGGCTTTTACTGGGCTTTTTTAAGAAAATATTTTATGTGGAACCGGATAAGACGGCGGCAGCCGTAAGAGAGGTGCTTCCGGGAGCAAACTGCGGTGCCTGCGGTTATCCCGGCTGTGACGGATTTGCAGCAGCAGTTGCGGCAGGAGATGCGCCTGTAAACGGATGTCCTGTAGGAGCCGCCCCTGTTGCAGCGGCTATAGGAAAAATAATGGGAGTTGATGCCTCGGCTTCCGCCAGAGTTGCCGTTTTAACCTGTCAAGGCTCCCATGATGTTTGCCGAAACAAGTGTGACTATGTAGGCATAAAAACATGTAAGGCCGCAAAAATTTCAATTAACGGAACAAAGGAATGTGACTGGGGCTGTATAGGCCTTGGAGACTGCGAGCGGGCATGTCCCTTTGATGCCATCCATATCAAAGAAAACGGACTTCCTGAAGTAGACTATGATAAGTGTACCGGCTGTGCCGTCTGTGTTGCCCAATGTCCGCAGCATGTTCTAACAACAGTTCCTGCCGATCAAAAAGGAGCCATAGCCCTCTGTTCATGCAGAAATCCCCGTAAGCCTCAAATTATGAAAAACTGTAAACGGGGCTGCATAAAGTGCATGAAGTGCGAAAAGAATTGTCCTACGGGAGCTATTAAAGTAATAGACGGAATACCCAAGGTAGATTACACTCTTTGCGATTCCTGCAATAAGTGTGTTGAAGGCTGCCCGACAAAGGTTCTTATGCTCACTGAAAACAAGGTAAAGTTTAACTCTTGCACATCTTGTGAAGGATGCCAAAGCGCATAAAATGAACAGCGGAGTTGTAACGATAATAGGCCGTCCTTCAGCCGGAAAGTCAACCTTTTTAAATACGGCTTCAGGCGAAAAGATTTCGATTGTTTCATCAACTCCGCAAACCACCCGAAACGCAATCAGGGGTATCGTAAACACTACCAAGGGGCAGATAGTTTTTATCGACACCCCCGGCTATCACAAATCCGAAAAAAAATTAAACCTAAAACTTCAAGAAGTCGCTAAAACCCGTTTAGAGGAAGGAGATGCAGTCTTATATCTGATAGACCTTTCACGGGAATTCGGAGAAGAAGAAAAAAACATCTGCTCTCTTCTTACCCCCTTACAAGAAAAAACCGTAATAGGCCTAAATAAGGCAGACCTTACGTCCTCAAAGACGGAACTTGTAAAAAAAGAGCTTTTAAGCCTCTTACCCGATGTTCCGCAAGAAAGAATCTTTGAGATTTCGGCCCTAAAGGATAAGGGCATAAATAAAATTCTTTCTATCCTCATAGAACTCCTCCCTGAAGGAGAAGCCCTCTACCCCGAGGACATATACACAGATCAGGATGTAGTCTTTAGGATTACGGAAATTATAAGAGAACAAGCCATTCTCCACACCAGAGAGGAGCTTCCCCACGCCATTTATGCAGGTATAGAAGATGCCGAAATGCGTAAAAACGGTAAAGAACTCTGGGTGAGAGCCTTCCTCTATGTAGAAAAAGAAAGTCAAAAAGCCATGCTCATAGGCAAGGGAGCAGCCGTCATCAAAAGCATAAGGATAAAATCCATGGCCGAAATGCGTAAAATCTTCCCTTATAAGGTTCAATTAGATCTTCAAGTCCGCGTAAACAAAAACTGGCGGCAAAAAGATAATATTATACAAAAGATTTCGTACTGAGAAAGGCCAAAACCGAATCCGCCATCCTTCCGTGTCGGGAGAATAATCCAATCCGGAAATAGGCGAGTCGAAGACGCAAAGCTTAAGGCAAGGTTGGTGCGAAAGTTGCACCCAAAGAGAGCTGTATCAGCAGCGACCTTTCAAACAAATTTCGTGGCAAAGCAAATGTCAGCTTGAAGCGGGGGGGTAGACGCTATTCTCTCCAAACAAAACACGAACAAAATCTCTTCTTGAATACAAAGTCCTTACAATTCTTATAACTTCGTCTTTAATTCTATAAAATATTGAATAATTATTTGCAAGCACGAACTTATAATCCGTAGGAAATGAAATGGGATTTTGAAATTCATTCTCTATATAATCTTTGATTTCAAGTAAATCTGCTGCCGCTTGCGGAGCAATCTTTATCTCAAACATCAAAGTCCTGCCATTTTTCTGAATTCAGTTGTATCCAGCCATCCGTTTTGCAAAGCAGATTCTTCACCTTTCTTCAATTCATAAAAAAGAGTTTTCACAGCCGTCAATTTTTCGTAATCTCTTATGGAAATTACCGCATAACACCCCCTGCCATTTTTAGTAAGAAAGACTGGCGATTCATCAGCAACATCTTGCAAAACTTCATTATAATTACGTAAATCCGAAACAGGCTTTATAGTAATCATATATACCTCTAATATTCGTAAGATTTTACGAAATAATTATCTTAAAATCATACTAAATTGTCAAGATGTATAAAGTTGACTCAAGCCTTTTCTTCATTATATCTATAAAGTTTTATTTTCTTTAACAAGTTAATTATTATAATAAAACATTAGCTTTACTCAAATAATCTAAGCTATTAATTCGGGTTTTAAGCTTTAATCTATAAAAAATACACCCTACTTTTTCAAAGTTTCAGCTTATCGTGCCGCAAGGCATCTGTCTAACATGCAGTTAAGCTGCAAAACGTACCGGCGTCTAGCCGGCTGCTCTTCAGAGCGGGTTTTGTCAGTCTTGAACTGCGTGTTAGATTTTTAATATAGTACATACAGAATAATAAAATACCAACCCTCAAAATTCATACAATAAATCCTATGTTTTATGTTTCTTTACTTCATCACTATTTTTTTAACAATTATTTCTTAGATAGCCTCATCATACAAGGCAACTATTTTATCATTAATCTTATTTTTTGTCTTTTGATACCCCCTAAAATTGAAATGTTTATCCACGTTTAGGGGGCGATTCATCAGTATCGGTTAATCGCTTCTTATTGCTTTGTATATTCCATAGAATTTTCACCCATACCGAATTTTATCTTCGTTTTTGATGAATTTAGTTTTATAAATAAAAGCATTCCTTCCAAAACTTCAGGTGTAAAATTTAGTCTTGCACTGATTGTCTTGTTCGCGGGATCATGGGTAACAATAAATCCTATATCTTCCAGCTCTGATACAGCACCAGCTACAGAAGCTGCATATGATGCATCTGCGCTTGAATAATCCTCCTCGTGTTGTAAATAACCCGAAAAATCAGAAGCAACAAAAAGCGTTTTTGTGCCTACAACTCCTGACATTGAAAAGTCTGCCTTCCATGTTCCCACTAAATCACTCTTGTTTGAAACAGGCTTCCAATCACTGCTAGTATTATTCTGATTACCGTTCGCCTGTTGACAACCGCTAATTAACGCTACTGCACTAGTTATTAAAACTAATGCACCAATCACTGAAACTAATCTCTTTTGTTTCATCTTTCAACCATCCTTTCACAATGTCCTTTTTCATTGCAATTATCTTTATTTTTAGGTCGAAAGTCTGTTTCGATTGGTTCCCTACCCGCCTGCCGTCGGCAGGTCAACCTAACATTCGCTTAACCTGCAAACGGGCATAGTCCCGTTTGTCAGGTTGAAGCGGGTGTTATGTGATTACTCAATCAACAACTTTATATTATCTACAACAGCATTTATCTCTTCTTCTGTTGTTTTTTCTATAAAATCACAACTTCTTTTTTTATAATCAAGGTTCTTTACTTGGTCGCTAAGAATACAGCCATTTATCGAATGATTATCCAATACAATTTCAAAAGGATAGCCTTTTATATGGCTTGTAATAGGACAAAATAAAGCAAGTCCGACTTTTTGATTGTATCGTTTTTGAGAAATGCAAATTGCAGGACGACGACCTTTCTGCTCATGTCCTGCTTGCGGGGTAAAATCAAGCCAAACTAAATCGCCTCTATCGGGAACATAATTTGAATTCACCATTCTTCGTTACCTACTGAATAACCTGTAGAGATTTCCGAATGAACATTTTCAGAAGTAACCATTGCCAGCATATCATCAAGGGTTTTTTCCTGAGGAAGAATTACTATTTTTCCTTTTTCTGCGATTACTTCTATTTTGCTTCCATTCTTTACATTATTATCTTTTGCCCAAAGAGAGGGTATTCTAAACCCGAGACTATTACCCCATTTCTGAACTACAACCTGCATAATCAACCTCCATTATTTTTAGTATATACATTGTATAGTTTTTTGTCAAGGATTTTTTTCAAAAAAGCGGGCTTGCTCCACTGCCTAAATCGTTCATATTTGAAAACTATGACTTTCATGCCATATTCTTCAGCTGCTATATAATACATATAACCAATTATCCTTCCCCTCCGAATGCAGATTTTCATAAGATTACTATTCCATCAGCACCAATTATCTTCTGTATTATCACAAGTAATCTAAGTCAATTCAATATATTGTTCAGAAGGGATATACTCCATTTATCACTGTAACCTTTGCTTTAGCGATTAGAAATCCTGTACTTTGGCAACTACATAGGATAAATAGACTTATTAACTGGGAATATATTTCTTCATTTTTACCTCAAGCTGCCCGAAGGGCAGTCCACATAACATTCGCTTAACCTGCATTTGCGGCTGCCCGCAATGTCAGGTTGAAGCGGGTGTTAGATGTTTCCATTTATTAGTTTTTAAGACTGAATGTATCATATCATTATTTTGAGACAGCATTACCAATTTTTTTTATATTCTCAGTAAATTTTTTAGTTATCTTCAATATTTTGTTATTGACTTCAACAACTATCTCTTTAACTGTCATACTTATTTTTCTTTGTTTTCATAATTTTTATCAACTGTTCTTTAAATTCTGGAATAATATTTTTTGCAACATCCCACACAATTTCATAATCAACCGAAAAATATCCATGAATAAGTTTATCTCTCATACCGGCAATATTTTTCCATGGAACTTCTTTATATTGAATGATTATATCATTTGAAATGTTTTTAACGGCTTCTCCAATAATTTCAATACTCCGTGCAAATGCCCGTTGCGTTTTTTCATCTTTTAGAAACGCCTCTTTTGTCATAGTATCTGTTTCAGATTCCAAAAAAGTGATTTCATCAAAAATATGATTAAACAAATCTTTATTTGATCGATACATATTCAACCTTATTGAGTATTCTCTGACCAATATACGGACTTAAACTTTCTATGGTTAATAAATCTATTTTTGTATTCAAATTATCTTCCAAGTAATAAACTAAATTTATAAAGTTATTATAATTTTTTTTATTAGCATGAAATTCTACTAATATATCAATATCGCTATTTTTATTTTGTTGATTATGTACATAAGAACCAAAAAGACCTATTTTTTTTACGCCATAGGACTGGAGAATGTTTTTATTATATTCTAAGAAATTAAAAATCTCTTTTTTTTCTTTAGGTTTCATACCTCTATTATACCTTTTTTTAATATTAAATCTAGATTTATACCTGAAAAATTCAGCTCGTGCAGTAGCACGAGTCCATCTAACATTCGCTTAACCTGCATTTGCGGCTCGTCCGCAATGTCAGGTTGAAGCGGGTGTTAGGCATTATTGTTTATATCCACTGAGCTCCATTATTTGGGATAAATATTTCCAATAATTTTCTGCACTTTTTTTATACTTTTTAATATTTCTCTCATCTAATTTATATTTAAATTTTTCATTAAAGAATAGATAGTTGAAAAAATGATATACAAGTTTTTCTTCTTCTTTTAGTTCCGAATATTCTATTTTTTCTAATAGTGATTTATCTTCTAAAAAAATATATTCCTGAATTCCAGGATCTAAATCCATACAATAATAATAAAATCTTTCATCAAATGTTGTAGGATCATTTTTCGTATTTCCCCAAACTAACCATGGCCATATATCAAGTAAAAACTTATTAATTGGTTGCTCATATTTTCCATAATTAAAAGAACCTTGATTCCAATCATTAGTAACTAAATCACCATTTTTATTGAAAACTACTTCTTCACCAGTTTCTTTTGTATAGACTACATTGTCATTTTCATTTCTCATTTTATGAATATTATTTTCATAAGCAAATTTTAAAATATAATTTATTATAGATATATTTTCTTTTGGAATTTCTTTTGTAATATCTATATTTAATTCTTTTAATCCGTCTTCCAGATATTTTTCTAAATCAATTGTATTTTTTGAATCTTTGAATACAGAAATAATATTTTTTTCTGCAAAGACATTTGAAATCAACAGTAACATTAATGTAATTAAAATAAATTTTTTTTCATTTTCTCTCCTGCGCCGAAGGCGTCAGCCTAACTGCCGCTTAACCTGCATTTGCGGCTTGTCCGCAATGTCAGGTTGAAGCGGGTGTTAGGTTTTCTTTTTTACTTACCAATAGAATAACTATAAAGCATTTTTCTAAATTAGTCCAATATTTCAACATATAATATCAATATTAGACTAATCTTGCTTCTGCACTCTACTGATTATATGGTATTACAACCTTAATTTGCCCATCAGACATCTCTTTTATCGTTATTTTTATTTCCGCTCCATTATTCAATATTGCTGTGGCTTTATAAAATCCATCAGATACAATTTCATCTATTGTTACCTTTTCACATTCTATATCTGTCGCAAATAGTTGCTCTTGTATAATTGTAGTAACAATTGGTCGCGCTGATTCCTCTATATCATTTTGTACTCCTAAAATAAATGACAATATAAAAAATAGTGCTATCACAGCGGAAAATATGTAATAAAATATTTTCTTCTTTTTTAATTTCTCATCACTAGGAATAGGCGTAACACCCGCTTCTTCTACTATCTTTTTACTGTCATCCCCTACGACTTCATAACCTTCTTTTAATTTTTTCTGGATATAGTTTACATAATAATTTTGTGTTATCACTAAATTTAACACTATAATACCTAATGTAGCTATTAATCCATAAAAACTAAATGCAAATGCATTAACAACAAAAATTAAGGCAAATGCTCCAAGCAATATCCCCAAACCTTTTTTATCAATAGGTTTGATATTCAAAGGCGGTAAACCATATCGCAACTCAATCAAAGTCTGCAATACGGTTAATTTTACTTTTTGTGAACACTCAATACTGATAGTTTCACAACCTGCTTTTTCAAGCTCAATTTTTACTTTTGGATTTTTACTCATCCTTTACGCTCTCCTATAAATTTATTTTTAGATCGAAATAAATGTTATAGGCCGGTTCCGCACAAACCTTTCCGCAAGCGGTTAGCTTGTCAACCTAACATTGTTTTAAAGCGCATTGCACGAAAGTGCAATGTCGGCTTTGAAAACGGTGTTATGTGATTTTCTTTATTTTCTTAACCTTATAGTTAATTAATTCCAAATCAAAAATTTCATCATTTTCATTATAAATACGAATCGTATCATTATCAATCAATTCTGTTTCTTTGATAAAAATCCATTGAACATCTTTTTCTAAAAACGGATTATACCATATTGAATAAATTGATATTGTTTTCTTTATTTTTGAGTCTTTAATAGATTTAATAATCATCTGACCGGTTCCCTTAAAAATTCCATCTGAATAATTTACAATATACTCGTATCCATTATGAATTATCGATGGAACTTCTGGAGGCGGAGTCCTTTTTGCATATAAAACCAAGAGTGAAAATATAAATATACTTAATAATATGATACTTTTTTTCATTAAACATACCTATTCTAAAATGCTTCTTCGCCCTTGCCCTAAAGTTCAATTCATTTTTTTTTGATTACTTTTTTTTGCGGCGAATATTTTTCTTTTTTTTCACATGCGCCCCAGTGGGGCGTCCACCTAACCAACGCTTAACCTGCATTTGCGGCTCGTCCGCAATGTCAGGTTGAAGCGGGTGTTAGGTTTTACTTTTATTTTGCTATATCATATTTTTACCAATCTATTAATTTAGGACTTGGATTAAATATGAGAAAATGTTACCAAACATCCATTCTGTTTAAAATTTTTTAATATATCTTTTCTTTAGCAAGAAACTAAAAAAATTAATAGGTCTCTAATTAAAAGCACGAAAATCAATTTTTACCCTTTTTATAGATATTGAAGCCGAAACCACCGGAAAAATACTAAAAAAGCACATCATTCTTTCTAAAAACATCGTAGAAATAGTTAGCTTGCAATATCATTTTTCAAAAATTGATTTCCGTGTATTAAAGGCAAATTCAACTTTTATTATTCACTAAAATCGAAATCATTATCATCAAAGCTGCTATCATAATCAGAAGGTATGCAATATTCTCTTGAAGATGGATCAGGCTCCAATTCTTTAAGTGTTCTGACACTCCATTGTGCAGAGTCGTATGCACTTTGTCCTCCCTTTGAAACTGCTATAAAAAAATGTAATGCGAGGTAATCAGGTACACCAGCTCTCAGAAGATTTCTATAGAAATTCTCATCTGCTTGTTCCTTTGACATTCCCAATGTGCTGTAGTCTATATCATGTTGATCGCATGCACCTCCATCACCAAGTGAATTGAGAAGATTTACCAGTGCTGCTGGAGTACCTGCCGCTCCGCATCCATTTGGAAGTGTACCAGAACGAGCAATTTGCAGAAGCCGATTTTTTTCGGCGTTAAATGCAGTTTCAGCATAGCATATCTGAGAATAAGCTTCAATTCCTACAAATAACGCAATTACAAAACAAAAAAATATTTTTTTCATAAAATCCTCCTATGATTTTATAAATTTATTTTTGATCGAAATAAATGGTATAGGCCGGTTCCACACATGCCTACCTTCAGGCAGGTCAACCTAACTACCGCTTGACCTGCATTTGCGGCTCGTCCGCAATGTCAGGTTGAAGCGGGTGTTAGGTGATAATTCCTTTTTCAACAAGAAATTTAGCAATGCCATCGTTGTCATTTGTCTCAGTCACAAATTTTGCAATTGTTTTCAATTCACTAATTGCATTTCCCATTGCTATGGCATTTTTACAAAATTTGAACATTTCAATATCATTGTAATCATCACCAAAACAATATATATCATTAGAACTAATTTTATATTTTTTAGAAATTTCATCAATTGATTTCTCTTTTGATGCATTCTTATCCATTATTTGAATTAATGTCCTTGAATCCGTTTCTATTACATTACAAATGTTATTAAACTTTTCATTTAAATAATTTAAATCTGAATAAGAATTTATCAATATCTTATTCGGATTTTTTTGAAGTAACTTAGCCTCAGTAATAATTTCAGGACCATCCTTTACAGAATAAAAACCCTTAAAATCAAAATCTGAAGATGAAAACCATTTATCATTATCTTCGATAGAAACCACGGCAGATTTATCATTTTCTTTTATATAATAAAATACTTCCTTAAAGACATCTTTTTCTATAAAATGAGAAAAAGTTATACCATCAAAACAGTGAACAAGAGCACCATTATAATAAATATTATCAGTTGGAACTCCAAGTTTTTTAATCTTAGAATCTATGCTTCTAGGAGGGCGAGCTGTTGCTATTACAATTTTATGACCGGCTAAATATAGCTTTTGAACAGCACTTTTATTAGATTCAGATATTTCCTTTTTAGAATTTAATAAAGTTCCATCTAAATCAAATACAAATAACATTTTTCCTCCAAGCGCCCCTGAGGGGCGTCCACATAACATTGTTTTAAACTGCATTGCTGCTTGACCGCGTGTCGGCTTTGAAAACGGTGTTAAGTTAATTTACTCATCATTGTAAATATTTCTATAGGATCTACCTCAACCTCAGCCTCTCGAATACTTTTCATAGAATTTAAGTAATTGATTTGCCATAGATATTTGTCAACTACTCGTTTATTATTAGAATTATTATCTATCTCTTTTGTAGACATTTTAATGGCTTCTTCATATAATTGTTCGAATGAATACGATTTATCACCTAACCCAGCACAACTAACACCACAGAGATAATTTAAATAGTTTAAATAATACTGGTTCGTTTCGTTATTATACAAAAATATTTGTCCATTTTGTATCTTAGCCATTATATTTACAGATTTAATCTTTCTATCAAATTCGAGTATTTCTTTTGCTAAATTTTCTTCAATAATAATATTTGGATAAATAGCTAATTTGCTCTCTAAATTATAAGCGCAATTGACAGCTGGACCGAAAACAATATTCTCACTTAAATCAAAATACACATCGCCATAAGCAATTCCACCTCGACAAAGAAAACCTTTTGAAAGAAAGGTAGCTATAGTTTGTGTAGTATTGTAAAGGCTTTGATATATTGCTTTTAATTTTATATCAGTATTATTTTGATATTCATCCTTTAATGCATAAACAATATAAGCACAATCAGAGAAGGAGAATACACAACGATCAACAACTGATGTATTTCTATGCCTTTTTTGAACATTATTCATCTCTTTACGAAATACTTGCGTAATTGATAAATTAGTATCAAAATCTCTCCCCTTTGTTCCTAATACATCAATAAAATAGACCAAACCTTTTTTGTAACCCATGGCATTTTATCTCCTGAGCCAAAGCCGTCAACCTAACATTCGCTTAACCTGCATTTGCGGCTTGTCCGCAATGTCAGGTTGAAGCGGGTGTTAGACGATTTTTTTTATTCACTATGAATCAATGATTCAATTTCAGAAGTTTCAGAATTTATTATAATTTCAAATACTCCACCGACCCATCCATCTGGAAGAGAACCATGTATAAACCATTTATTTTTATATTTACTTATTACATAAGGCATTTCTTTTTTTATCTGTTCTTCCGTATAAATTGGAAATAAAGTATTTTCTACGATGTCAATTAAAGCTTCAATTTTTGAAAGTTTATTCCTTTTAGGTTGAGCACCTGCATATTTAAATTTCTTATTTTCTTCTATAACTTTTCTAACCCAATCTGCATAAAGTTCATTTAAATGTGAAACTGATTTTCCTGAAATAGATTTTACTTCATAAGTATTAATATTAAATTCATATATCTCATCATTCTCATTTATGATTGATATAATCTCATCGTTTTTAAATTCCATGCTTTTTATAAATATCCACTGAACATCAGACTCTAAAAATATATTTATTTTTTTTGCATAAATAGGAACAGTAAATATATATTTAGGCCTGTCAATTGATTCGATAACAATTATTCCGAAAAAATACTTTTCATCACTTGAAATTTTTCCAGCTGCTTTGTAAGTAAAATTATCTTTTGTTAAATATTTTACTTCTGACGGCGGAAGCCTTTCTGCATAAATATTATACATAAGGAAACAAAATACTAAAACTAATACATTTAATTTTTTATTCATTTTTTCTCCAAATAAGCGGCTCTGTGAGCCGTCCGTATAACTACCGCTTAACCTGCATTTGCGGCTCGTCCGCAATGTCAGCGTTGAAGCGGGTGTTAGATGCTATTTGTTATTCTCTCCAAACAAAATACGAACAAAATCTCTTCTTGAATACAAAATCCTTACAATTCTTATAACTTCGTCTTCAATTCTATAAAGTATTGAATAATTATTTGCAAGCACGAACTTATAATCTGTAGGAAATGAAACATATTTTCCCACAGGAATCCCTACATTTGGAAAAGCTGTCAAATTTTCATAAGTTTCTATAATTTTTGAAATGGTATTATGTGCGGCAATGGGATTTTGAAGTTCATTCTCGATATAATTTTTAATTTCAAGTAAATCTGCTGCCGCTTGCGGAGCAATCTTTATCTCAAACATCAAAGACCCGCCATTTTTCTGACTTCAGTTGTATCCAGCCATCCGTTTTGCAAAGCAGATTCTTCACCTTTCTTCAATTCAGAAAAAAGAGTTTGCGTAGCCGTCAATTTTTCGTAATCTCTTATGGAAATCACAGCATAACACCCCCTACCATTTTTAGTAAGAAAAACCGGCGATTCATCAGCAACATCCTGCAAAACTTCATTATAATTACGCAAATCCGAAACAGGTTTTATAGAAATCATACATACCTCTAATATTCGTAATATTTTACGAAATAATTATCTTAAAATACTTATAAACTGTCAAGTGGATTAAACTCTCATATTTTTTACTAATTGTGAATAAAGAGCTCTCTATGACCATCCAAAGGACTTTTAGTTCGTTGATTTCCTTAATAAGTTAAAAAACACTTGGATAAAAGTTTACTTTTTCTTACTCAATTAGTCATTATGATAAAACATAACTTTAATCAAAAAACGAAGTTATTAATTTTGGTTTTAAGTCTTAATTTATAAAAATATATCACATTTTTCTAAGTTACAGTTTATCGTGCCGTAAGGCATCCGTCTAACTACCGCTTAACCTGCAACAAGGCTTGTCCTTGTTGTCAGCGTTGAAGCGGGTGTTAGCTTAAACATCAAATTCTTCAAATTGCTTTATTTTATACTCAGAAATCATTTTTTCTAAATAATTATTATATTTTTCCTCATCTACATTTAAAAATGATTTATTATTTGTTTCATCAGCAATAAATATATTATCAAAATTTTCTTGTAAATCATTTAAGTAGACTTTATTTTCTTTTAATATTTTTAATTCAGATATTATCTGTGATTTATTGTATCTTATTAATTGATCCACTAAATCAGAATCAGAATAATTAATTGTATCCTTAAAAAATGAATAGTATTCATCGATTGTTTTCTTTACATATAAGTCTGAGAATATATGCAGCCTTACTCCTTCAAAAAAATACTTAGAAAATTTTGAATAATTATTAATACAAAATTCATTCAATAATGATAACTGGAATCCCTTACCTTCTTTTATAAAATGACTTGTGTAGAAAACATCTTTATTAGTAATATTGAATAAATCAGGATAAATTGAACCAAGAAAAAAATCAGAAATATCTAACAAATTCAATTCCATTCCATAAAGATATTTTTTTGCAATTAATATGTGTGCATATTTTTCTGGCATTTGTACTCCTACACCGAAGTCATCATTCTAACATTAGCTTAAGTTTTTCCTAACATTATTCTTAAATTAATATTTAATCCAATATATATCAACATCTATTTCAGGAACACCCAATAATTATTGTCGATATATTTTGTTCTGGAATAACCTTGTTTACTAACATCATATAAACAATTGATATAAATTATATTTTATAAAAAAGCGCACGATAGTGCGTCAAGCTAACTGCCGCTTAACCTGCACTTGCGGCTTGTCCGCAATGTCAGGTTAAAGCGGGTGTTAGATTTTATTTTTCCAACAAAAACTAACACATTTTTTCGATTTCCTTTATATACTTTGACTATATTAAACTTCCATTAAAAACAGTTTTGCATATTTTACGGAACTTTTTATATGCAAAACTGTAAAGTTATAACTATAACTTATATCCAACACTAAAACCAAGGTTAAACATAAAACCGCTCTCTTTCGTTGCTGCTGAACCCATATTTTTATTCATCTGAAATCCAAGTAATAAACTAGGCTTTAAAAATAATCTTTCTTTTACATAAACATCTGATCCAACACCAAATGCAACATAATGTCGATGAAAATTATAACTTGAATCAAGCTTCTCTTTATAATTTTCTCCATCTTTTTTACAAGAAATATTAAAATTTAAATCAAATCCAAACAGGGGATAAATCTTTGCAATACCAACTGTAAATGGATATTTTCCAAAAAAAGCCATATTAAAGTAACTCATATTAATTCCAGATACCAAAGGAGTAACTTCACTACTACCAAAGCTAAAACCGAGAGTACCCAAAACATATTGTGCATCAAAAAAACATTTTACACCAAAAAAATTACCAGTTGCTTTAGGGCTAACCTTAAACCACCCTGTATCAATCTCTGCTTTTTTTGTGGCATGTGTAAAATCAATACCACCACCAACACTCAGATCAATTGCAAACAATGATGTAGTACATAATGCTGCAACTAATAACATTGAAACTAACCTCTTTTGTTTCATCTTTCAACCATCCTTTCGCAATGTTTTTTTTTCATTGCAATTATCTTTATTTTTTTGGTCGAAAGTCTGTTTCGATTGGTTCCGTACCCGCCTGCCACAAGGCAGGTCAATCTAACATTCGCTTGACCTGCATTGCCGTAAAGGCAATGTCAGGTTGAAGCGGGTGTTAGGTAATTTTTTTATAAATGAAATCAATAATAATCTCAGATCTCAATATCTTAATTGTTTGATTACTATCATAATATTCTATCCCTATACCAATTATCTCTGGATTTTCATTACTATTTGAAAGATCAAATTTCCATACAGCACTTCCACTAAGGCCAATAGGTTTTGGTAGTTTTTCAATTATCACTTTATCACTTTCCGAATAACGTGGAAGTCTATTGCTATACTCACCATAAATATACTTTTCATCAAAGCTTATTATGGGTTGTAGTACATGAAAAGGATAAAAAAGTAATTTTCCAGTTGTTTCATTCTTTAGTTTCTTTGACTTTTCATTTTTTCTTACTTGATTAACATGCGATTTAGTGAATCCACAATAGTGTACCCAATTTGATTTATCAATCTTTTTAGACAAATTACTAATTTGAACTGGTTCTATTCCTTTGTATGGAATATCTGCTATCTCAATTATTGCAATATCCAAAATTGAATCAAACCAATAATTAATATTTTCTCTAAGAAATATTTTCCATGATTTAACCAATCCATCACAAGGTCCATCTTCGTAATTATAAAAAAAGGGGATAAGAATAAACTTATTATTCTCTGTTACATGAAAAGCAGTTACAACAAAGAATCTATCAAGATGTTTTAGAATAAAACAACTTCCTTCAAAAACATTTTCAGAATTATATATCCATGATAATGGACCAAATGTTCGATCTAAAAAAACATTCCATTCATGAGATTCAAAATACTTATTTCCCATTTTTCCTCGCCCGCCGAAAGCGTGAACCTAACTACCGCTTAACCTGCATTTGCGGCTTGTCCGCAATGTCAGGTTGAAGCGGGTGTTAGCACTTTTAAATTCTTTCTATGTTTACCTTGTAGCCAAGAGAATTTACAACAGATAAAAAAGTTTGATAATTTATTTTATCTGCTGTTTTATTATTTCGTAATTTTTGAATGATTGTCGGTGATACTTCAGCTTTCCTCGCAAGTTCTCTAACAGATATATTTTCCTCTTCCATTTTTTCAAGGATAAATTCCGATAGTAGAAAGTTATTATACTCTTTATCAAACTTCTTTTTTTGTTTTATATCATTTTTTATGTATTTATCAAAGGTCGACTCTTCCATAATCACATCACTCCTCATATAAATGTTCATATATTTTTTTATTTTCTAAAGCGATTGTCTTTTCTGCCAACGGCAGTTTATTCGTTCTTTTACAAAATCCATTTGTTACAATTATTTTCTGTCCTTTCTTAAAAAAACATAAATATCTATCAGGCTGAGGTTTAAATGCATAAATTTCATCTCCTTCATATCTGAATTTTGTTTTATCAAATATTTTACCGAAATCACCTATTTTCTTTACCAACATAAGAAATTTTCGTTTTTGAGAAGGTGATGCTTTTCTAAAGTATTCAAATGCTTGACTATATCCTGCTTTATCATAAAACCATTCAATTCTAAAAAAGACACCTTCATATATCAAGCAATTTTCTTTATCCATATTATATTGTACCATTTTTATGATACAATATCAATACCTACTACAATAAAATTTAAAAAAATTATTCTTTTTTTGCACCGCGAAAGCGGTGTCATGCTAACTTCCGCTTGACCTGCATTGCCGTAAAGGCAATGTCAGGTTGAAGCGGGTGTTCTACGGTTCTAATATTTTATTATTTAACAGATATAAGTAACTATATTTATATATTTCTTGTATCTTTTTTGATTTATTTGTTTTTCTTGATAATTCATACATTAATCTAAGATAAATATCTCTATTTGAAATAGATACATCTGATATTAAGTTTAATGGCAATATCGAATTATCATTAATAAAACTTGAAGCTGTGTTTTTTATAATCATTTGTCCAAATTCTGTTTTTTCATTTTTTACCGCATAACAAATAGATGCTGCAAGGATATCAGCTATTTGTATTGATAAAATATCCTTTGATTTTGCAGGAATAATTGCCTCTTGGAGATTAAAATTAATCCTAAGTTTCTTCCCAGCAAGATACTGATACAGAACTCTCTCATCACCAATCATAATATTGTGCATAGATGTATCGGAGAAGAGTGGACGTGATTCATCACAAAATACCTTTAATGGTTCTGCAGAATTTCCTGCAAATTGAGTTAATAATGAAAACAAACTTGTTGAAGTAAGATCAAGCAACCAATGTTCTATTTCTGAATTAAAGTCTATGTCAGATGCTATTTCTTTTTTGTTATTTACACAAAAATTGTAAAACCATGACAAAGGATGATCTTTTTCTGGTTTATGACCTAACAATTCTAATCTATATCCTGGTTTTTGCTCTTTCACAAATTGATAAAACCCATTAAAAATTGACTCCGCAGTCTTATCAGATGCAATAAATCCTGTATAAAAAAAAGATGCCATAAAGGTGTGAAACCCCATACCATATAGCAATGTATTTACTTCTGAAAATACAGGTTCATATGTATACTCGAATAATTTACATGCCAGAGCATACTTTTTATTATGAATGACATATTTTACACTTGGTCCAAAATTGTCCCATAACTCTGTTAGAAATTTCTGCCCTTTATTACTTCGACAAATATTTTTCCCTTTTACTTCGCTGTCTATATAATTATATTTTTTCTTTAAACTAGCAAACAACTTTTCCTTATCTGAATCAGATTCAATTCCGAGGTAGCAAAAAAATGCTTGATCCTTATCAAGTAAATTATTGCCAGTATAACCAGCTTCATCAAAATAGAGCGTTTTCATATTTATCCTTGGTTCAATCCGTAGAACTGCCGCTTAACCTGCATTTGCGGCTCGTCCGCAATGTCAGGTTGAAGCGGGTGTTAGATTATCTTTTTATAACCTGTATATTTTTCTGTTATTTACTTAAATAACAAGAATTATACTCATATCCATCCAAAATTATAATAATACCTGTTTAATAATTATGGTTGAATAACAGGAGGTTTTGGCGCCTTTTTTATTTCATCTACAGTCGGTTTTGAAACTTTTTCAAATGTCCACTTTGATTTCATAGGTTTTTCTTTATCATCAAAATCAATCTTCATCATCCCATCAATTATTAATTTGCTTTCAGTAATACTAAAACTTCCAACCATCGTCATTAAGTCTTGACATATCGCTATCTGTTCTCCAGCACTAATATAATTTTGTTTTGATTTAAATAATCCATTTGATAAATTTGGTACAGGTGATGGATTTGGTACACCACTAATTTCTACAGCGTTATATAATTCATTATTTTCTAAAAAAAGAAAGTATACTGATGACTTCATAACTTTACTAGAATCACTTTCATCTATCGCTGTTTCCAGAGGATATTTAATTTCAAATGACTCTTTTTCTAGTCTTACTGATTTTAATTCCCAAACCGAAAATAGCTTATTATCCACAGCTTCAGCATTTTCAGCTTTCTTATATCCTAATAAAACACCTTTTTTAGAACCCTGCTTACAAGTCCCGAATATTGTGCCTGATTTTTTATCAACTGTTCCTGAAATTGTAATATCATAAGTTGCATCGTTTACTTTCGTATAAGCAGTAAATTTGCCATTCTTTTTTATATTTCCGGTTATGAGAAAGATTTTTCCTTCTTGTTTAAATTTTCCGCTAATAAATCCAGCTTCATCTGCCTTTATCTTCCATAATACGGAAACCTCGCCTGAACTTATTCCTTCATACGACCCGACATACTCTGCTGCTATCTCAGCTTTACCAGATGATCCTCCATTAGTTGTAACACAACTAGTAGTTAATACTAATGCACTAGTTATTAAAACTAATGCTCCAATCATTGAAACGATCTTTTTCTGTTTCATCTTAACCTTCCTTCTTGCAATGTTCTTTTTCATTGCAATTATTTTATTTTTCGGTCAAAAGTCTGTTCCAATTGCTTCCGTACCCGCCTGCCATAAGGCAGGTCAATCTAACATTCGCTTAACCTGCATTTGCGGCTTGTCCGCAATGTCAGGTTGAAGCGGGTGTTATGGCAAAACTATTTCTTTTACAGAATTAGATTTCTCAATTTCTTTTTTCTTTCAGAAATATTCTTTCCATTTTTTTAAAACTACACTTCTATTATTATAATTACCGAAGTACCGTAAAGCCACATACTACCACTACCGTACTTCGCCCTAAAGTTCACATTTTATTTCAATTTCAATAACAGTTTTGAATTCCTCTTCTTGTCTTCCTTCTATATTTAGATTGCCTTCAATATAAAATTTATACTTCCGCTTTCCTATTTTTTTAACTTCAGTGATGTGTATCCAAGCAGCATAAATCTTTTTATCTGCTAATTCTGTTATACAATCAATTGTTTTTATTTCAGTTCCATCAGAATAATGGTAAAATACAATCTTTTTCATCATAGAGTCTGGATCAATTAAAATATTACCTTCGACATCTTCAAATGGATAGTATGAGTTTACTACTCTGACAATAGAAAGATCTTCGTAGCTTCTGTATTCAAATCTTATTCCTCCTCCAGAAGTGCCCCAAACTTTAATCAAGTAATTCTTTGTCCATTTTACATCATCACATGCCCATCCAGGCTCACATTCAGCTATTATTTTCTTTGTTTTCAGATTATATAATGTCATAAGGGATGCTTTAGCCTTATCAGGTCTATGATAAACAAGCATTTTTTTATTATCAGGAGAAATGTAGAAATCTTGAATGAGTTCCCAGTTCTTAAAATTTGTAATCTGATTATTGTTTTCGTCATATATTTGCTTATTATATAGTTTTCCATCGATTCTAAATTTTATTTCTTGCGTAAAAACCGATAAAGATATGACAATCAATGTTGAAAATACCAAAAATACTTTTTTCATTTTCTTCCTAAAACGCAGCCCAATGGGCTGTCGCCATAACATGCAGTTAAGCTGCAAAACGTACCGGCTTCTAGCCGGCCGCTCTCTTCAGAGCGGGTTTTGTCAGTCTTGAACTGCGTGTTAGACGCTTTTTAATATTTTTTATCTTTAATCTGTTTATAATTATTTCTAAACATTATTGTACCAATTATCATTACTAATATTCCACCAAAAGAAACGCCCCAAATTGAGCCTCCTACCCATGCATAGCGTATCATTGCTCCAAATTCATCCGGAACTCCAATAAATGTTTTTTTATAAAATTCAGGACCGAGAACTGATAATAATATCGCAATAATTCCACCTAGCACCCAAAGTGCGATTGTTATAAGACCCATAAATAAAATCCATTTTATGCTTGAAACAACAGCTAATTCTGCTTTGTTTGAAATAATATAAACACAAGAAAATACTAATGAAAAAAACATTCCCTGTATTATTCCTTGATATATACCTTGAGCTATCGCTGTTTGTATAATATTTTTTATACTTTCCCAATGCATTATTTTAATAAAGTAGTCCGGACTTACAATAGAGTTTATTAAATTAGTAAGACCTCCAATAATGCCAGGTAGTATAATACAACTCAAAAATATAACACAAATTCTAATCATTTTTCTCATTTATATCCCCTTAACAAGTTAAAAAACACTTAGATAAAAGTTTATTTTTCCTTACTCAAATAGCCATTATAATAAAACATAACTTTATTCAAGAAACTAAGCTATTAATTCGGGTTTTAAGCTTTAATTTATAAAAATATATGCTATTTTTCAAAGTTACAGTTTATCGTGCCGTAAGGCATCCGTCTAACTACCGCTTAACCTGCATTTGTGTCTTTGCCGATGCGAAGCGTAAGGCAAAGTTGGCGCGAAAGTTGCATAAAAAAGGGAGCGCAGGCGACCGTCCAAGCAACTTTCGTGACAAAACAAATGTCAGCGTTGAAGCGGGTGTTAGATGTTTTCATCTATTTTATTGGCTTTTAAAACTGCATGTATCATATCATCATTTTTATATTGCTCGCCTAATTCTTTTATATTCTCAATAAATTTCTTACTATCTTCAATATATTCATAAAAAGAATACACCTCAAGATTTTCTTTTGCATAACAATAAAATATGTCATTATATTTTTTACACAATTTGAAAAATAACTTATAGTTTTTTGTTTTAATTAAATAATATAATAAATGCATTACAGGGTGTATAATAGTATCCATTATCATATACCGCCATAATTCAAATGAAAAACCTGTTGGCAAATCTTTTCTCTGTAAATCCGCTTCTGTATACAATAGCACAATATTTTTATATTCATTCAGTTCAAAGATTAATTTCTTCTGTAATTCTGTAATATGCTTATTCTTATTTTTTATATAATTTTGTTTATTGAATATATCGATATTACTTATTTCTTGAAAATCTTGGTTATGTACAATAGCGTTTAGTTTATTTTTTGAAAACATAATCCATTCCAAAAGATGCGCAATGACATCTTTATAATTCCAATCATCGTAATTACTGACAAATTGTTCGCTTTTGTAACCACTTATAAAATCATCAATATCTATTTCTATTTTATTGATTTCTGTTATTATTTCTTTAATTGTCATTTTTCTTTTTTTCTGTATTTATAATTTTTATCAGCTGGTTCTTAAATTCAGGAATAATGTTTTTTGCAACATCCCACACAATTTCATAATCAACGGAAAAATAAACATGAATGAGTTTATCTCTCATACCGGCAATATTTCTCCATGGAACTTCTTTATATTTAATTATTACATCACTTGAAATATTTTTAACGGCTTCTCCGATAATTTCAATACTTCGTGCAAAAGCTCGTTGCGTTTTTTCATCTTTTAAAAATACTTCTTCTGATATGGTCCTTGTTTCAGATTCTAAAAAAACAATTTCATCAAAAATATGCTTGAATAACTCTTCATTTGATCGATACATATTCAACCTCATTGAGTATTCTCTGACCAATATAAGGACTTAAACTTTCTATGGTTAATAAATCTATTTTTGTATTCAAATTATCTTCCAAGTAATAAACTAAATTTATAAAGTTATTATAATTTTTTTTATCAGCATGGAATTCTACTAATATATCAATATCGCTATTTTTATTTTGTTGATTATGTACATAAGAACCAAAAAGACCTATTTTTTTTACGCCATAGGACTGGAGAATGTTTTTATTATATTCTAAGAAATTAAAAATCTCTTTTTTTTCTTTAGGTTTCATAGCTCTATTATACTTTTTTTTAATATTAAATCTAGCTTTATATCTAAAAATTCAGCTCGTGCAGTAGCACGAGTCCATCTAACATTCCTTCGACCCTTCCTCACTATAGCATAAAAACCAATAATTTGCAATCTAAACTGCTGCAAAACAAAAAAAAACATCTTTCTACCATAAATACAAATCAGATAAATAGATGGTCGGCAGATTAGGCCTATCCTCACTAAACGGAGAAAAGAAAGATCACATCCTGTCGATAGGGCTTTGAATACCTAGTCCGCCGCGGTTTAGGACATGGGTGTAAACCATAGTAGTTTTAACATCGCTGTGGCCGAGAAGCTCTTGGATGGTGCGGATATCGTAGCCGGCTTCAAGCAGGTGCGTTGCAAATGAGTGGCGGAAAGTGTGACAGCCGATTGGTTTAGGGATACCTGACCTTAAAACCGCTTCATGCATGGTACGCTGAATAACCGAAGGATCGATATGATGCCGCCCCTGCTCGCCGGTTTCTTTATTCCGCCATCGGCGTGCTTGGGGAAACACCCACTGCCATGCCCAAGTTTTGCCGGCATTGGGATATTTTTTTGCAAGAGCAAACGGAAGCGGCGCCGAACCGAAACCGTCCTTGCAGTCTGCCTCATGAATACGCCGGACATTTTCCAAATGTTTTTGAAGCGGAAATTTAAGCGAAACAGGCAGAACGGTCTTTCGCACCTTTTCCGCAGTGTACCGTAATTTCATTTGCAGAAAAATCTATATCCTGCACACGCAGACGGAGAGCTTCCATAAGCCGCATTCCGGTTCCGTAAAGCAAACGGATAAGAAGCCCGTAATCGTTTTCAGGCAAAAGAGAGAATATCTTTGCAGTTTCCTCACGGGTCATTACGGCAGGCAGCTTTTTAGGCTTTTTAGCACGGACTATATTTTCAGGAGTCTTTATATGTAATCCTAATATATTTTGTATAAAAATAAAAGAGCTGCAAGAGCCTGATTTTGGCTTGAAGAGGCAGCCTTTTCTTTTACTGCAAGACGGCTCACAAAGGAATTTATTTCCTTATCGGAAAGAGTTTTAAGATTTTTATTATTATTTTCACGAATAAAGCGGCTTATCCAATAGCTGTAGATCTCCATTGTACGCTTACTGTAGTGTTTAGCAGTAATAACTTCTTCCAACTTATTTAAAATATACTGAATATCCGGTACAGTATGATTATTCCTTTCTCTAATAATTTCGGTATTCAAAGGCTCAATATCATGAGGCTTTCTATCACTAAGTCCAGAATCTTTAAAGGTAAAGCCGGAATCCCCTCTGCATAGTCCTTCATTATAAAGGTTGTTTAATAACATATCGCAAGAATTACGGTCGGCAGGTATAATCCAGAAACATCCGACCGGTATCCAAACCCTGTTAGGTACTTTTTTTATTGATTGCAGAATTTTAGAAAAATCTTCTCCATCAGCTTTAAAACGCACCGACAAACGTTCTTTTTCATAAGGCTTAATTTCAATAAACATAAAAACCTCCTTAAAAAAGCACAATACACATTTTTATGACATAGCTTATCCATGGTCTATTATGATGATTAATCTTCCCATCTCAATAAACCTAAGTAAAAAATTATGCTAAAGCATTGACCTTTAATAGATCAACAGGCTTAAAGCATAAAAAACATTGTAAGAAAAAGCCAGCCTTACATAGCCGAAACATACTATAAGCGGCAGTTTTCTTAATGTATAAGTCAATTATCGCACATTTTTATGGAATATGCAAGTATTTAAGATTTTTTGGAGATTAGAGGAAGAGAAATAGCCAAGCCGTAAATAGAGGGTACAGATACAAGGCGCGTACAAAAAACACCCACAGGCGTGCTTTGTGCACGCCGAGCATTCATTTTTTCGCAGCAACGCAGTAGTTCGATGAAAAATGTACGTCCTTGTACATTTTTCATCTTAGAGTTTGTGGCAAGCACAAACTCTCAAATCTTGGAACCACCGCCATCCGTGGCGGGGGATTAATCCAATCCGGCAATAGGCGAGCCGAGGACGCGAAGCGAATAAAAATTAACCGGAGGCGTATCTTTGATACGCTGAGGATTAATTTTTATGAAGCGACAAAGTCATCGGCCGCATATTGCCGGATTAGAAGGTGCCGCCGCCTAAACGGAACGAAAGACTATACCTCACCTCACCCTTCGTCTTTGAATCGGGACTTAAGGGATAGCTAAAAGAAGGCCCTGTACTCATACTAGCAAATTTATAGATTCTCCAGTTAAGGGTAAGCGTTGAAAGACCTTCAAGCTCCGATATAGCAAATTGCTGAAAAAGGTTTAGGCTCAACTTATCGGTACCGAGTTTATTTTGGCTTATATTAAGAGCTATATAGTGTTGGCCTATATTTCCCATAGCAAAAATATCACCTGAGGCAAGGACTGAAGGATGAGTGTAATTCTTATTTTTTATGTGCACAGCAGCCTTTGAAAGAATATCTTGAGCGGTATCCGTATTGGAGTACCCGAAGCCGTTATAAAAATATTGTAAAGCGATACCGGTATTGGTGTCGGCATTTGAATACGAAGCACCGAGGGTTGCCTGAAAAAATGGCTTATTTTTTTCAGGATAAGGGCTCATATCGGCCTTATAATAGGTATAGTCGCTTCCCCAAGCAAAAACGCCCTCACCGAAGACGGCAACCTTTCCTGCAATGCTGCCCGAAACGGTGGTAATAAGACGAGGGGCTTTTTCGTATTTGTACCAGCCTCCAAATCCCAATTCCCAGTTGCCGACAACAAACTCGCCCTTTGCGGCTCCTGCCGTGTATTTGGGATCATAGCCGTCTTTGCCGTCACCCTGCCCCGGAGGCAATAGATAGAGCCAGATATTGTGCTGGGTTTTGGGAATTATTATATGGGTTCTTAAAGAAATCCCTCCTTCCCTATCAGCCGTAGGATCTTGAGGATCGATTCTTGAAATATTTATAACATCGGCAGGACTATAAAAATAACCGGTTCCCCATTTTACCGCATGTTTTCCAAAACGGAAAAAGGCAATGTTCTTAGCGGAAAAATCAGTGTAAAGCTCTTGGATTTTAATATTAGGCACACCTGAGCTTTCAACAAAAGCAGGTAATTTTAAACCTGCAAATGTAGGAGGTATACCAGACGCAGAGGGAATAATTGCAGCTCCTTGTCCAGACAAACTCTTCTCGAAGGGAAAACCGAAAAGAAATTTTCCGTAAAGTTTTAAGTCTTCATTGGGACGGGCATCAAAAAAAAGGCTTCCGTTTAAGGTTGTGTTAAAGATTCCCTTTCCGTCTTTAAAAGATTTAAGGTAATCATTCTTCTTTGAATATGGGTCGGCCCAAGAATAATTTATTCCCATTGAAGAACTTAAACTTCCGCCTATTCTCAATTTTTTTGACTCAAGGCTAAGGTTTGCCTTTTCAAGATCAGCCTTAAACTTTAAATTACTCTTACTGTCAGAACCAGCTTCTTCGGCAGATATAAGGGTATCTTCATCTCCGCCGAAAAGATCATCTTCCAAATCGGAAGAGTTTTCTTGTGTAAACACAAAAAAGGGAAAAACAGAACAAAAATAAAAATTACAATCTTTTTCATATTAGTTTATCTTCTCCAAATAAGCCTTTGTAAAAACAACATCATCAATGTTTGCAGTGCTGAAGTCTTGAAATATCTGCGTTGTTTTTTCTCCCTTGATAAGCTCATTTATATATATTTGCTGGACGGGAAGCAGCATACCTTCAAACTCTATATGTTTGGGTGTATAAGTAGTTCTCATGTGCTTTCCGCTTGCACCGTAACTTTCTGTTTTTAAAAGACGGGGTTTATCTTTTTGTACAAAGAATTTTTCTTGCGCATAAGCAGCATCCTTTTCGAGGGCCTTAGCAGTTACTATATAAACCTCATACTTACCAACTTTTCCTTCTTCAATTTTAAGAATTTCCCAAGCTTGCATAAATTCGGACTTTTTATTTACATCGGATATCTTTGTATCACTGTTTGCCAAATTTCTTTTAAGCGAAGAATGAGTAAACTGATGGGCAATAGGATCATAGAACCAAAGGTTTTCTTTTTCCTGTAAATAACCGTTTCCCTTATCAGCCTCAGGTGCCAACTGAATAAGAACGGTTTGGTCCTTAGTATCACGCCTAAAAAGTTTAAACTGAACAGCCTCTCTAGGCTGATTAGGTTTTTCTACCATCAGAGTGATGGTACAGGCAAAATCTTTTTTAAAATTTCCTCTTTCAAAAACTTTATCCATAATCTTATACATTTCCTCCATTGAAGGAACCTCGGCAAATACCGCAATGCTTACAAAAAAAGCAATGAGTATAATCAATAATTTTTTGTTAATAAAATATTTCATACATTCTCCCATAAAAACTTTTTGCAGCAAATATCAATTTGCGAAAAAAGTTTTTTCACGCAGTTTGTTTACAAACCGCATACAATAAGCGATATTTTGTGCAAAGCACAAAACTCGCCAGATAAACAGTGAGGCTGAATTTCTGCCGAACTGTTTATCGAATCTCCTATAAAAACTTATTTCCCCGACCTTAACGCTTCGGCAGGGACCATATTAGCGGCTCTCGACGCTGAACCTCTTACGGTAAGAAGGGTTAAACCCAACATTATCACAAACTTTAACAAAACTAAAAGAGATGATAAGTTCCATGTAAAGTATC
This sequence comes from Treponema putidum, assembly GCF_000755145.1. Taxonomy (GTDB): domain Bacteria; phylum Spirochaetota; class Spirochaetia; order Treponematales; family Treponemataceae; genus Treponema_B; species Treponema_B putidum. The sequence goes on along the minus strand of NZ_CP009228.1, from coordinate 2,123,421 downwards.
CGTTTTTGGTAAAGACCGAAAAAGGTGAATCTACGGCAATCGGAATAAACGAGATAATCTGCATTACAAGAATAGCAAGGACAAAACCGCACACGGCTCCGAATAAGGATAAAAATGAAGCTTCTGCAAGAAAAAGACGCCTTATATGCTTTCTCATAACACCGCAAGAGCGCATAGTCCCGATCTCGCCTCTTCGCTCATATACAATAATTTTAAAGGTATTTGAAATACCTATCATCGTAATAACCAAAAGCACAATCAAAATACCGAAACTTATACCGTTTAAGGTATTCATAAAGGTAATAACCTGCGGAGCAAAATCGTAAAAAGTAGCTATGCCGAATTTGGTTCCCTGCCACTTTCCTTCTTCAAGTTGCTTAAATACATTGCTTGCAGGCTGTGAAGGGCTTATAGTTCGGGCAAGGTCCCTGCTTGTAACGGGATGCGTTTCTGCGATTTTTCTTTCAAGCTGTTGTGCATAAATTTCCTGCATATCGGGATTTTTTAAAAAAAGCGAATATACTTCTATACTGTCTTTTTCCATCTCTGCAATTTTTTGCAAATAATCAAAATTGATATAATTTGTGATTCCGGCGAATGAAGAGCGGTTTACTGCAATACCTTCTACTTGAAGTTCAATAACCGTAAGCTGGCCTTGCGAGGTCTTAGTTTCAAGCAAAATTATATCGTGCAAGTCTACATTTAAGGTTTTGGCTACCGATTCTGAAAGAAGAATTGCATTTTCTTTTTTCATGGCCTCCCAATTTCCTTCTTTAAAAAGAATGCTGTCATGTAAAATTGCTTCTTCGTCAAATTTACAGCCGTCAATTTGAGAGGTAACTTCTTTTCCTTCAAATATGAGCTTACCCGATGCACGGTTTCGTTTTATAGCATACATAGTATCTATACCTAATTCTTTTACGGTCTTTTCGATAAACTCAATATCTTTTACATCCATATAGGTTTGAGCAGAATCATCGGCCGATTTATCGGGAGCTTTTTTTGCTCCTACTACATAGACATGACCGCCTACAATTTTTGAAATTTCTCCGGCCATACTGTTTAAGGCACCGGAAGTCATGCCGTCTATAAAGATAACGACAAAGAAAGCAAAGGCTATTGCAAAAACCAAAAGAATGCTCCGCCTTTTTTGTCTGTTTAAATTCTTAAACGCTATTTTTAATATATTCATAACTTATCTCCCTTTTTTAACGGTTGATTGCTTCAAGAGGACTTATCTTTAAAGCAAGCCTTACCGGATACCAGTTTGCTGCGAGCCCCGCTAAAAGCATTGCAGCCGTTGTCCAAACAGCAGAACCTACAGAAATGCTTACCCTTATTTGTTTTCCTCCGAACATAGCAGCAAGTATATCTCCGACCCTGATATCAAAACCGTTAATTATAGCTGCAGCGATAAGAGCAAGTACCAAGCCTATAAGAACACCTATACAAGACATAAAAAAAGATTCTGCAAAAAATATTTTTCTTACAAAACTCTTTTTAGCTCCAATAGCCCTCATTGTTCCTATTTCGGAACTTCTTTGCATAACGGCTACAACCAAGGTATTCATTATAACTATTAAAACTACTACGGAAAGGATAGCCAGCATTGTAATAAAAAGAATTCTTGTTCCTTCTATTGCTCCATAATACGTTGCCATTCCGAGTTCCCAATTTATAGCTTGAGCATTTATTCCTTCTGCCTTAAACCAATCATTTAAGGTTTTTATAACGCTTTGAGTCTTTGAAGAATCTTTTAGCTTTATTACGATATGGTGCCAAGCTTCATTGTCGGCTAAGTTGAGTTGGTCTCTGAGCTCGGTACTTCCTAAAAGATTATCATAATCAATCTTTGCATTAGTGCTCTGCACAGTATCTATAATATCCGAGCCCGAATCATCTGAAAAAAGTTCATCTTCCGATTTGTCGGAAAGAGTTAAATCAACTGAATCGGGAATGGCAGCTACAGTCTTTGCCCCCATTGTCATATCGGCAAGTATACGGGTAGTATCTACATCAAAATAGGCTATACCGTCTATTGCCGTATCGGGGTGAGCATAATCGAAAAAACCAGTTACGATAACTTTTTGCTGCCTTGCCTTCCCTGCAAAGGCCGATACCAATATTTCATCTCCCAACTTTAATGGCCTGCCATAATACTTTTCAAACTTTTCTTTTAAATCACGGGGAATTAAAGCAAACTTCTCTGTTGAGGTTTTAGGGTATTCACCTTCATAAATATTAATCGTATCAAAAAGATTTTTATAACTTTCAGGCTCAATACCGAGAATCTGCGCATAAGGGATAGAATATCTATTTTCATCCTCTACCTCCCATGAATCGGGTAAATCAAGAGCCCTAAGCATACCGCTTTCAAAAACCGAATATGTAAGCCCCTTTACCTCAGGAAGGCTTTCAACCTTAGACTTAACTTTTTCAAAAGGGGTTAGATAAGGCATCTTAGGTACATCCATGCTGACACTTACCGTCTGAAAGATTCCCAAAAGCTGTACCCTTACAGTGTCTTTTTCAGACTTGCCCGTAATTAAAACGTCTCCCGAAAAATCGCTTATGCACACTTCTTCGGTTTGCTGCAATGAAAAATTTAAGATACCGAATCCTAGTATGACTAAAAACGTTCCTATTCCTATAAGTGACAAGGTAATAATCATCTTTGCTTTATTTGCAAAAAGATTTTTTACCGCCATTTTTAAAATTGTCTTATTCATAATAATTTTCCTAAGTTTAAGCTGAAGCCTTTACATCTTCGAGAATTTGACCGTCCAAAATCTTAATGCGGTGATTTGTCATATCTACGATCTTTGCATCATGTGTCGAAAAGATAAAGGTTGTTTTAAGCTCCCTGTTTACCTCTTTCATAAGCTCTAAAATTTGAATACCTGTTTTTGAATCAAGGTTAGCAGTAGGTTCATCGGCTAGAACTATTTGAGGTTTAGTAGCCAAAGCCCTTGCAATGGCAACCCTCTGCCTTTGACCGCCTGAAAGCTCGTTCGACTTATGGTTTCTCCATTCGCTCAAGCCTACTTTGTCGATTAAATAGTTAATCCATTCGGTTTGCTTTGCTTTACTCTCTTTTGCTTTACCGAACAAAAGAGGAAATTCTATGTTTTCATAAACATTTAAAACGGGTACAAGGTTAAAGGACTGAAAAATAAAGCCCAAATACTCATGCCGAAGTACGGTCATTTTTTTATCCAGTTTGTTGGGCACCTTAACCTTCTTATTTTGCTTTTTTAAAAGAGATGCAAAATCCGATTCCTTATAAATACTCTCATTATTTATGATGAGCTCTCCCCCAGACGGCGTATCTATTAAACCTATCATATTAAGAATGGTTGACTTGCCCGAACCCGATGGCCCTGAAATCGAAACGAATTCGCCTTGTTCAATGGCAAAATCGATGCCTTTTACGGCTTCAACGAAAACCTTTCCCAAGGGATAGGTCTTTTTTAAGTTTTTAACTTGTACAATATTCATACAAAACCTCCAAAAAAAGTTGTACATAAATCTAAGGAAAACATCGAAAAGCTGAAGTTTTTCGATGTTCATAATATACTAAAAAATTAAAACAAGCATTTACGGTAGCTTACATTTTAATCTTTTGTCTTACATTTTTGTAAGCCTACATATTTTTTACCAGTTTTACCAGTGACAAAAGTCATATTTTAAACGGTAAATAGTCATTTATTTAATTTAACCGCAAAGATTGCAACCGGTATAACGAGTTATCTAGCTAGATAGCATACATAAATTCTAACTTTTGTCAATAAGGATTGAGAAAATTTTATACAATCTCTCCCAGATCCGGTTCCTCATCTATCTCATCGCTTACATACTTACCCGTTTTTTTGCGCTGTTTAACACAGAGGCTTAAAAGATATTCTATCTGTCCGTTTATAGAACGAAAATCGTCTTCAGCCCAAGAAGCAAGATCCTGATATAGTTTTGCAGATACCCGTAAGGGTATCTGTTTTTTCACATCCTTTTCCATCAATATAAGGAACCTGAATTTACTATGGGCTGAGCATCCTTATTTCCGCAAAGGACTACAAGGAGGTTAGACACCATGGCAGCCTTCCGCTCTTCATCGAGAATAACCTTTCCGCTTTCGTTTAACTTATCCAAGGCCATCTCGACCATACCTACGGCCCCGTCAACTATCATCTTTCGGGCATCGATAATTGCAGAAGCCTGCTGCCTTTGAAGCATTGTGGCAGCTATTTCTTGGGCATAGGCAAGATAGGTAATGCGGGCTTCAATAATCTCTATACCCGCTCCATTAACCTTAGACTGAATTTCACCTTTGATTCTATTTGCAACAATTTCGGAAGAACCTCTGAGCGAGCCCTCATCGGGAGTACCGTCCCCCGTTGTATCGACATTTTCTGCAATATCGTAAGGATAGATTTTAACTATATTTCTTAAAGCAACATCGCATTGCAAAGATAAAAATTCTTTGTAGTTGTCCACTGCAAAAACGGCCTTTGCAGTATCTACAACCCTCCAGAGTACAGCAATACCTATTTCTACGGGATTTCCAAGTCTGTCGTTTATCTTTTGCCGGTTATTGTTTAAAGTCATCTGCTTTAGAGAAATCTTTTTGTTCAATACAAAATCAAGACCTGTATTTTGAGCATATACCTTTTTGTTTACATCTCCGCTTTGGCGCAAAACAGTCTCTGCAGCAGGATTAACTGCAATAGAAAAAGGATTGACAAAATACATACCGCTCTTTTTTAGGGTTCCTGTGTACTTGCCGAAAAGGGTTAGAACGAGGGCTTCCTGCGGTTTTAAGATTTTAATACCGAAAAAACAGATAGCAACCGCTATAATCGTTAAAACAAGAGCCGCAATGCAGGGAAAACCTATATAAGCCGGAATTACATTCGAATCCATAAAATAGATACAGCAGGCCAAGGCCGGAAAGGCAGTAAGTTCGATAAGCATAAAAAGACATAGCATCACAAACCCGTTTTTTGCTTTTAATTCTACTTCATTCATAAAATTCTCCCATATAAATTTCTTTTTGATATCACTATGATATCAAAAAGAAGAAAATTTGTCAAGAGGAAATTTTAAAAAAATTTATTTTTAAACATTAATATAAATTTAAACTGAAAGGACAATTGAATATTTATTCTATCTGTACATTAGGCTGCCATCTACAAATTAACTACCATTTAACTTCATTTTTGGATAGGCAGACACCCAAAGCTGCGTTTTTACCCTTGCTATTTGTAAGTGTAAGAGGTTGAGAATTATCATTAACAAAGGCAAGTATTTTAAAAAGATCGGTATGAGCTTGTGTTACATTAATTGCTTTCATAATTTATCCCTCCTCGTTTAATATAACATTTTTATATACATCAAGAGAAAAAAGGGAATTTGCCGAAATTTTTAAGTCAAAAAGAGATTTTGTAAGACTTTCCTTTATTTTGCAGAAGAAAGCTGCAAATGCTTCTTGTTTTTCACACAATCAAGTAAATAGTAATTGATAATATTTTGATATGGCATTCCTGTCTCTTCGGACATATTCTTAAAATATTCAATTACAGTATCATCAAGTTTAATTGTTATCTGTTGTTTTGATAGTTTTCCAATATATGGATTTTTTGTTGCAGTTGAAAAATCATATTCTTCTCGCATTTTTGTTTCCTCCATATTGTTTCTTTTCATTAGTCGTTGCTTTTCTTGCAGAAATTATTCTTATAACCTCATCATTCACTCGGTAGCAATGACATACAACCAGTATTTTTGATTTATTACTTACTCCTAAAATAATAAATCTATCCTCTTCACTCGAATGGTCCGGATCTAATATTAAAATTGCATTGGGATCGTAAAAAACACTTTGAGCTTCTTCAAAAGAAACTTTATGCTTTTTAAAATTTATTTCTGCTTTTTCAAAATCCCATTCAAAGCTGATTTTCATAACTATATTATAATTATAATTTTTATATTTTGTCAATAAAAAAACGAATTTGAGCTAATATATTATGCACTTTATAAATTTCTCTTGATTTCGCAGTTACATCTATAAATTAACTATCATGTTTAATATACCATACATTTTTATATACATCAAGGCAAAAGAATTGTAAAAATTCTCTAATTTTTTTAACTTTTTGCTTGACAAACACTACATATAGTGTTAGAATAGCCGATATAAGGAATAGAACGCTAAATAACGGTTTATTCCGAAAACTGGGAGGAAAAAATGAGAGACATTGAAAAAGTCAATGCAGAAATTGAAGAGGTAAAAAAAGAACTTGAAAATGTTCATGGTACGGGAACTGAGGTTTATGCCAGAATTGTAGGCTACTACCGATCTGTCCGTAACTGGAACAAAGGAAAACGGGAAGAATATAACCACAGGCTTATGTTCTCTTCCGAAAACGAAAGGATTGAAAAAACTCTGTCCGGCTGTGATTGCCCGTCCATCAGCGGTTCCTTAAATTTTTCAAATTCGGAAAAACTTTCAGAAAAAAAAGAACAAATAGCCTAATGCTTGCAGGTTTACAAAAAACCACTTTAGTTAATTTTCCCCGCCGCGTCGCAGCGGCGGTTTTTTTGCCCGGCTGCAATATGCGATGCCCTTACTGCCACAATGCAGAGCTCGCCCTAGCCTCGCCTTCTTCCTTTAATGCAAATCCTGAAAGCTCCAATGATTATTATGAGCTTAGCGAAATCTATAAATTTTTAGAAAAAAGAAAAAATCTTATCTCGGGCCTTGTAATATCAGGGGGGGAGCCCTTTATGTCCCCAGCCTTGTTCGAGCTAATCGAAAGAGCCAAATCCTTAAACCTTGCAGTCAAAATCGATACAAACGGCCTTTTTCCGGAACGCATAGAAGAGATTTTAAACTCTTCCAATCTTAAACCCGATATGATAGCCCTCGATGTAAAAACTTCGCCTGAAAGGTATGGAGAACTTTTAGCCTCAAAAACCGAGTTAGCTGCAGAAAGAGCAAAAACCGCCCTCTTAAAAACCATCGATATTCTAAAATCAAATACCGAAAAAATCGAAGTGGAATATAGAACGGTTCTAGCCCCCCCCATCGTATCCGAAGATGAAATAAAAAAAATAGCATCTCTCCTTCCTAAAAATGCAAGATGGAGGCTAGCCCAATTTGTACCGGGAGCCTGTTTAGACCCTCAGTGGAATTCAGTCGAGCCCTATCCGCTGTCTACTGCACAAAGCCTTACGGCCATTGCAAAAAGCTTTATCCCCAATACGGAATTACGCTGATAATAATTCGCAACTAGATTATTTTTATAAAAATTTAAAAAAAAATTTATATTTATACTTGACATAATATTATATTTTATATAATATATAAATATAAATAATATGTTAAGCAATATTATATAATATAAAATATAACAAGGAGGTTAATGGGATGATTTTTTCGATAAATACGGGCTTGCTTGAAGCCTGCGTTCTAGCCCTTTTAAAAGACTCGGATTCTTACGGCTACAAATTAACGCAGGATGTCAAAAGCCTTCTTCCAATATCGGAATCTACCTTATACCCTGTTCTAAAAAGACTGCAAACAAGCGGATATTTGGAAACCTACGATCAGCCTATCGACGGGCGGAACCGTAAGTACTACAAAATAACGCCTGCGGGATTAAGGCAGCATGAACTCTACATTGGAGAATGGAAGTCCTATAAGGAACTAATAGACAAGATTTTTAAGGGAACAGCCCTTTAGGAGATTGAAGATGACAAAGGACCAATTTTTAACCGAACTTAATTCTTATCTTTCGGTTTTAAAACCTGAAGACAGAAAAAATACTATCGAGTTTTATGAAGAATACTTTGAAGATGCCGAAAACGAAGAAGCAGCAATTGAAGAACTCGGCTCACCTAAAAAACTTGCAGAGGAGATTATAGATTTTCATAAAACCTCATATAGGGGTGAAAACACTCAAGTCTCCCAGCAGTTTTCTCCCGATGAAAGCATTTCGGAAATTATTTTAAACATAACAGCCGCAAAAGTTTTAATAAATGCTTCTCAAGAAGAAAAAATTAAGTATACCACTCAAAATATTGCAGATGATGATTTTTCGGCAAAGATTGAAAACGGAAAGCTTATAATAAAGGAAAGGCCCGTTTTCTTTTTCAGCAAAAAAGGCTTTGCTTCCTTTTTGGAAAATTTTAACATAAACACATCTTTTAATGCAAGCAAAAGAGAAATCCTCATAAACATTCCCAAAGATACTCATCTTGAAAAACTCGAATTTAATTCCCAGATAGGTTCTTTAAAAATAGAAGAAGTAAATGTAGAAGTTATTGAAGGCTACACAACATGCGGAAATTTTGTAGTAAAAAGCGGTCTACACAAAAAAATAGATTTTAATACTTCTGCAGGTGCTATAAATATAAGTGATATTGATATTGAAACTATGAAGCTTTCTTCTTCGGCAGGTGCTATAAAATTTGAAAACATAAAAGCCGGTAATATTTCCGCATCGACAGGGGCAGGAACAATTGACTTTATAAAAACCGAAAGCTCCTACATCAATGCAAATTCGGGAGCCGGAAATATAACGGGAAATGAATTAAAATCGGATAGAGGAAAATTCAATACAGGAGCGGGAACGAATAAATTCCAAAAATGCGATTTTAATGAAGCTATATTAAACACCGGAGCAGGAAGCATAATATTCCAAGGAAATTTACACAGTTATGCTAAAATCAATTCTGCGATAGGTTCAGTGGATCTTAATTTACCTGATAAAGTAGAAAATTACGATATAAATATTTTTTCTAAACAAGGCAGGGTAAAACTAAATGGGGAAAATGTTGAAGGAAAAGGAGACAGGCTTAACCTCGGAAGTAAAACTTCAGATACCAATATAAAGATCAGCACTGCTTTCGGAAAAATTAAAATAAGCACTCAGGAAGGAGAATAAAATGAAAAGAAGAGAATTCATTGAAGAACTTGAAGACAGGCTTCGGCATCTGCCCTATAAGGATAGAAAGGAAGCAATTAAATTCTATGAAGAATATTTTGATGAGGCTGGAAGTGAAAATGAGCAAACGGTAATAAACGAGCTTAGAAGCCCTGCCCACATTGCTTCAAAAATTCTTTCGGACTATGCAATAAAAGAAGCCGAAGGAGCAAGAAAATCTGCAAGGGGCGGCTTAAGAGCCTTATGGTTTACAATCCTCGGAATCTTTGCAGCTCCGATTGCAATACCGCTGGCTGTAATTCTTACTGTAGTAATAGTTCTTCTATGCGTAGGACTTTGCGTTGCCTCTATTGCCCTTGTTTTCGGCGGCGGTATATTGGCAGTATTCGCATTCGGTATGCTTTTTGTAGACTTCGGTACGGGCATTCTTTTAATAGGAGCTATTTTAATAGCCATAGGTTTTACCAGACTTTTATACCTTTTTGTTACTGCGATTATAAGAAAAATATCGCAGCTGGTAAAAAAAATCTAAATTATGGAGGGTCGATAAACAGTTCGGCAGAAATTCTGCCTCACTATTTATCTTCGAGTTTTGTGCTTCGCACAAAACATCGTTTTATGGAGGAGCAAATGTTAATTACTTTTTTAATTATTGTCTTTATTTTTGGAATTCTTGCTGCAGTCTTTGGGATTGTCGGGGGAATTTTAGCTCTTGCCTTTAAACTGGTATTTTGGCTGATACCTGTTTTATTTGTAGGCGCAATTGTTGTGGGTATTCCGGCTTTAATAATACTCGTTATTATTAAATTATTAAGATAATCGATAAACGGTTCACACAAAAAATCATTGAGGAGATTTGTATGAAAAAAATAGGAAAGACAATTTTAATTATTCTTTTGGGACTTATGCTTATCGGCATAGGTTATAGTTTAGGCGGAAGATTTTTTTATAGATCTAAGCATAGAATTCATGAACGAAATTTTATTGACAGAGCATATAATAAAATTATGTCGGCAGACGAGAGTATCGATGATATGGAAAACGATATAGAATCTTGGGAGGATGATATGGACGAGTATTTTGGAGATGAGTACAAAAAGGCTGAAACAATCAGTTTGGAGGGGATTAAGAATTTTTTTCTTAAATCTGAAGTTGCAGAAGTTATCATAGAAATAAGCGATCGCGTGGATGAAGCCTCATATAAAATTGAACACATTAATCCTAAGTATTTCGATGTAGAAAAAAAAGGAGACACAATAAGTTTTGAAGACAACACTCCTTCAAAACTTTTTAAGAATCTGGGCTTTAATTTTAAAAACAATACGCCAAAAATATATATAGGTCTGCCGAGGAATATAGTATTTAATAATTTTGAAATAAAAAGCGGAGTCGGAGAACTCAATATTCACGATATCAATGTAGAAAAATTTAGCCTTTCAACGGGAGTCGGGGAAGTAAATATTTATGATGCAAATATTTTAAAAGATGCCGAAATCAGAGCCGGAGTCGGAGATGTAAACTTTAAAGATTCAAAAGTAAACAATATGGATATAAAATCCGGTGTAGGCGCATTTAGCTTTTCAGGTACGGCACTGGGTAAAACTTCCATCAAGGGAGGAATAGGCGAAGTAATTCTTAGAATAGACGGTTCCGAAAAGGATTATGATTTTGACGTAAGCGCAGGCCTAGGCGAAGTAAGAATAAACGGAAAAAAATCAAAAACCTTTTTAGCCGACAGACAAAAGAGCAATTCAAATGCCCAAAACTCAATAACCGTCAAAGGCGGAATAGGTTCGATAAATATCAGGTTTAAGAATTAAACGGTTTAAAGATTAAACTGAGTTTAAAGATTAAACCGGTAAAAAAATAGATAAGTGAAGTAGTTTTGCATAAGCAAAACTACTTAAAAAAATTTATGGAGGAGAGTATGTCAAAGAAAATTCTTTCGATATTGTGTTTAATTTTTATGGGATTATGCTGCATATTGGCAGGTATAATATTCAGCGGAAATTTTGATTTTTCAAAACAGAAACCTTTTAATAAAACATTTCAAACTCAGGTAAACAAAGAATGGGAAGATCATGTTATACAAAAAGAATTCGATATAAAAGAAGTAAAAAACCTTGAACTTGAAAACATATTAACTGCAGCAGATCTTTATACACATTCCACAATTGAAAAAATCATAATAAAAGTAAAAGGTTTACCTGAAAATGCTATCGACATAAATTTAAAAGATAAAACTTTAAAAATAAATGAAAAAGATATATGGAACATAACATCTTCCGGTAATGACGATAGAGATAAATTCATTATTTCAAATATTGAGATGCTTATACCCGAAAAATTTATTTTTAATTTGATGCTTATTAAGAACAAAAAGGATATTAAATGCGAAGATATTAAAGCGGATAATTTAAAGATAAGAGGGGATTTTGGAAATGTCGATATTGAAAAATGCCGGTTTAAGGAAGCGAATATTGAATCAAACACCAATATCAATTTTATTTCAGCAATAACTGAAAGTTTTTCAATTAAAAGCAAATACGGAAATATTAAAATCGGTCTTGAAGATTCTCCAAAAATAAAACAATCTTTTGTAAGTTCCGAATACGGTAATATAGAAATTGAAGATATGCAAACAATAGATTTTAATGGAGAAAGCGGTTACGGAAGTTTCGATATAACAAAAAGCAATTTTGAAAATATAAAAATTAAAAGCGGAGGAAACTTTAAACTAAAAGGCAAGGTCAAAAATACTTTGAATGTTTCATGTGAATATGGAAACATTGATATTGATCTTGAAGAAAGCAATAGTATTCAAAATTGTGTTTTGGAAACCGAATATGGAAACATTACAGGTAAAAATTTTAAAACTGAAGTTTTTACAGCGGACTTGGAATACGGCAATTTTTTGACTTTAAATTGTGAATATAATAATGCAAAAATAGACTGCGGCGGTAATATACAAATTGACGGCAAACTCGGCGGACATAGTTCATTTGTTTCACATAGAGGAAACATAAATATAAATCTTGAAAGCGATATAAACAATTATGACATATCCGCTTCTACCGGCACTCAGGGAAACATTAGGGTCAATAACTTAAAAACAATATCAAAATACTCGGCAAAGGCAAAATCGGAAAATTCGTACAAAATTACTGCCCGCTCCGATCTGGGAAATATAAATATTACGGGCAGTGTAGAATAAATATTTTTAAAAATAGCACACATATACATCCATACATCAAAACTATGGCAGAGATAGACTTTTGAACCTCTAAAAAGCTGAATTTTTTAGAGGTTCGCAATTTCTTCAGCAGAAAGTCCTGTAACCTGTGTAATTTTAAGGATTGAATCTCCCAAATGTTTTAACAACTTTGCCGTTTCAAGTTTATTCTCATAAAAACCGCGTTCAATTCCTTCAGCAAAGGCTATTTCACGCTCTTCAGCACGCTGTACAGCTATATCTGTTTCATAATCATATTCGGTTAATAACATATTCAATACCTCCTTCGTTTTGCGTTTTAAATAATCCTGCAAAATATTATTTGTTATACATTCTTCAATTGCCTTTTGAAAACCGTCTATAGGATCTATCTCCTTCCATTTTCTTACCGTTTCCACAAATATACTGTATTCATACATTGCTTGGCAGTTTTTCAATATAGGATGACGATTTTGCTGATTTATATTTATTACTTTAACGGTCAATTCAAGATTAGGATGCTCACTTTTTTCTATAAAAGCATCTGAGAGTTTAAGAGTCTTATCACATGGAAAAGGGGCTTCCCCATTGTAAAAGACATAAAACTCAGGTCGTGGAATATTTAATAGTTTACGGCTATATTTTTCCTTTGATTCAAAAATAGTTTCATACAGGCGGCTGATGTATTCGAGGCAACGAAGAGGCATATTCGGGTTTATAGTGGATTGGGGCTCTGCAAGAACTATGATTTTATTGTCAACAAGATAAGACACATCATTATAAAATGACATATATAGAACCTGATCAAGTCTTATGTTTTTTAACTGCTCTGTATCTTTAAGTTTCGTACCATGTAGAGCATTATAAAGCGATAAAAAGTTTTCTTTTGCCTTTTCATCTTCACTGAAAAGGTCAACAAATACTGAATCTTTATATTTTCTATTTAAAGTACTCATAACAACCCCTTAGATAATTTTATTATATCATATATTAAAGGATTTTAAAAGCCATAGCAACACTATAAAACTATTGTTTTTTCAGCTCAAAGCGACGATGGAGCGTCTAAAAAGTTCTTTCTCGTTTTTAAGAGGATCGGAACCTGCGGCCTTCATTTCTTCGGCTATTTTTTCGACTTGGATTATTACGGATTTTCTTTCAAAGCCCATTTCGGTTAAGGCCGTAACGATGTCTTCGTATTCGGAAGAAACGGATGTTTGCCCTTTTGAGGAAACTTCGTTTAAGTTGGTAAGTTTTCCTTTTAAGGCAAGAATCATTTTTTGAGCAGTCTTTTTACCTACTCCGGGAGCCTTTTGGAGGGTATCAAGGTCACCCTCCTCCAAGGCTTTTTCAAGTGAAGAGGAATTGAGCCCCGACATTATCTTTAAGGCTTGACGCGGCCCCACCCCCTCAACCTTTGTAAGATCCAAAAACAAGGAGCGTTCTGCCTGGTTGGGAAACCCAAAGAGGCGCATCTGGTCTTCTCTGTGATAAAGCCATGTATAAACCTTGACTTCTTTTCCGATAGAACCTAAGGCATCGAGGGTCAAGGCCGAAACAAAGATTTCCCACTCAATACCTGAATTTTCAACATAGACGGAATCGGCGGTTTTGCCGCTTAGAATACCCGAGATACTGTTAAACATAAGCTTGTGCCTCCCCTACATCTCCTAAATTTATTTTTGTAATGGCAGCAGCCAAGGCATCGGCCGCATGATCAGGCCTAGGAATTTCCTTTAAACCTAAAATCAATTTTACGGCTTCCTGCACCTGCCTTTTTTCAGCTTGAGCAATACCCGTTACGGCTTTTTTTATCGAATTGGGAGCATACTCTCCTACCCTCACCCCCCCTTGAGCCAAAGCCAGAAGAACCACTCCGCGGGCTTCCGAAACGGACATTGCACTCGTCGCATTTTTTGCAAAATATAAGGTTTCTATTCCCGCCTCCTTAGGCCTGTATTTTTCAATAAGTTCCGAAACCCTATCAAAAATTTTTAATAATCTTTCCCCTTGGAGTAAATGAGGCTCGGTACTTATTGAGCCGTATTCTATACACTCAAAGCGGTTATTTGAAAAACTTATAATTCCATAGCCCGTATTTGCCAAGCCCGGATCAATCCCTATAACGCAGGGGCAGAATTTTTTTTTATCGGAAGCTGCTTTTAAAATACCCATTTAAAATTCCTTAAAGCCCTGTTTAGACTTTCTCAAACCCTCTCCGAAAGGAGGGGCTCGGGATAAAGTTCTTTTATCGTTTCTTTTTGAGAAAGAGCCGAATCGGAAGCCAAGACTACGGAAGAAAGGGAATCCCGTTGAACCGATAATTTTTTTGCACAATTACGCAAATCCTCAGCCGTAGTTTCCAGCATCTTTTCAACGACTTCTTTTTTTTCGGAATATGAAATACCCGAAAGAAGATCCCTAAAGGCTGCCGCTCCCCGCCCTGCAGGAGTCATCGGGATAATCTCCTTGCTGTATCTTCCCGTAATAAGCTTTTCTATCATCTCTTCCGAAAAGTCTTGGCTAAATGTCTCATCTATCGAGTTTAAAAATTCGGAAAGAGAATTTATCGGGTTCGGATCCCTGTAGGAAACAAAGGCTAAAAGTTCTTCCAAGGACATAGGAACGGTAAAGGCACCGTAGGCTCCTCCTATACTTCTTATCTTTTCCCACATCGGGCCGCTTGAAAGCCATTTACACAGGATTAACTGTGAGGCTTGCTCCTTTGTAGCGAAAGCTGCCGCCTTAAAAACCGAAACTGCAAAGCCTACTTGAAGAGAAGCCGGAATAAGTTCCAACCTCTTTTTTTCGGAAGGCCTAAATTTAAATGGATTTTCAAAGACAATCTTATCGGTTTTATCGGGAGCCTTAAAACCTCTTAAGTTTTTTTCAAAGGCTGTTTTTAAAGCGGCCAGATTTTCTTTTGTACCGGTAACTTCAATAATCAAACCTGATTTTATAATCGATTTATATACGGCACTTAATTTATTTGATAATTTATTCAATTCGGAATCAGCGTTTTCGGAGTCGGCTTTTTTAGAATTATCTTCTTTAACTTTTAAATAAAGCTCCCTCAAAAATTTAAGCTGACTTAATCCCGAAAGCATCTCCCTCCGTGCATTTTTTTCGGACAGGGGTGCACCAGCCCTAAGAAGAGCTAGGCTGTTTCCGTCAAGGGCGAGGAGGCTTTCAAAATCGTTTTTCCTCTGGGTTACCAAATCGTTTAAGCGTTTTTTATCGTCAAAAGAAATTTCGTTTAAAAACTGCAAGACAAAGCAGACAGCTTCAGGAATCAATTCGCCGAGTATCTTCCCCGAAAGAAAAAGCCAATCTCTTCCGGCTATATCGGAGAGCCTTATCTTATCCGCATTTTTACATAAAGAAAGATTTTTGTTTGCCGTAAAAACGCCGGCACTTGCCGAAAAGCCTCCAAGTAAATTTGCAAGCCTGGAAGAAACCTCGCTCCATAAAAGGTCTTTGGTTCCCATTCCTGTAAGACAGCTTGAAAGAAGGGGCAGATATTTATAATCTTCTTCACTTAAACCGTCTACAGGAAAGCCTAATTGAAAATAACCTATCCCGTTTGTAGGCTGCTCATGCATAACAAGGGGAACCTTTCCGATAAAGGCAATTTCTTCATCTATCGGAGGCGGAAGAGGAGGCAGGTCTTTCTTTGAAAGATGGGGAATAAGGGCAAGCATTTCAGGGGAATCGCTTTTTTGTTTAAACTCGTTCATCTTCTCCTGATCTTTGAGCATGGCCCTGCGAGCATCCTCAGTTAAACCTGCATTAAAATTTTCAGCTCTTTTTTCCAGACTTTCGTCCAAGCGTTTACAAAAATCCGCATCGGGATAAACTCTTACAAGAGCATGATGTTTATTCTTTAGTAAATACTTTTCAATCAGTTTTTCGATGTACCTTTTATCGGAGGCAAGGTCTTTTTTTACCTTTTCAAAAACAGGAGTGTATTGAAGAGTTTTTTCGGGACTTACCCCGTATGTCCAGCCTGCCATAGCACGCTCCATCAGGTTAATACCGAATGGCCCGTAGTTTCTTCTTATTTCTCTGTTGCTAAAATCTATAGAATGAACGGCCGTTTCAATCTCTTTAGGGTCGATTCCTTTTTTTAAAAGCTCTTCAAGAGCACTAAGAATCAGCTTTTTAAAATCCTCATGCGTTCCCTTTTTAATTCCCTTCATTCCTATTGTGAGGGTAATGTTTCTAAGACTCTTTCCTATTCCGTTATAAGGATAGAGGTCTTCCCCTATTCCCGATTCCAATAAGACCCTATTTAGGTATGCTCCGCTGTGCCCGATTAAAACCTCTCCTATAAGATAGGCCTGCATAAGTTTTTCGGTATCCGAAGTTTCGGGGAGGAGCCAGTTAAGCATTACGGAATCCTTAGTCATCTCCTCGGCGGAAGCAGTATCACCTGCCTGAGCAGAGCCGCCGGCGGGGGCCGGTACCGAAAAGAAACGGGGCTCTGTGTATGGCTCAATCTGCGGCACAAAGGGAGGCTTTTCGGCAGCTTCAAACTTAGAAAGAAATTTTTCTTCTAAAAATTTCATCTGCTTTTCGGTCGGAATATTTCCCATTAAAAAAATTCGGCAGTTTACGGGATGATAATATTTTTTGTGAAAGGCCTTGTATTCTTCATAAGTTAAATCGGGAATCTCCAAGGGAGAGCCGCCCGAATCCTTAGCATAGATACTTCCCTGACAAATGGAAGCAGCTGCCCAATCATACATTACCCCGTCAAAGTCGGAATAATTAGCCCTCATCTCGTTTAAGACAACTCCCTGAACGCTCATCTTTCCATTTTCGTCCAGCTCAAAACGGTGCCCTTCCTGCTTAAAAGCCCATTCGTCAAGATTGGGAAAGAAGACTGCATCCCCGTAAACCGACATAAGGTTAAAGTAATCGGCCTCAACCAAGGAGCTTGCGGGATAAACTGTCTTATCGGGATAGGTCATAGCATTTAAAAATGTATTAACGCTCTGCTTTGCCAAAACCATAAAGGGGTCTTTAAGCGGATAGTTTTTAGAGCCGCATAAAACCGTGTGCTCGATAATATGAGCTACCCCCGTTGAATTGGGAGAGCTCGTCATAAAATTATATGAAAAAAGATTTTCATCGTCATCGTTTAAAATATGATAAAGTTCAAGCCCCGTTTTCTTATGCCTTGCATAAATACCTATAGCATTAAATTCGGGTAAGGGATTTTTGCTTATAATTTCAAAGCCGTGAATAAGAGTGCTCATAAGGTCTTCCTAAGTTAGATTAAAATCAGCCTTATTTTAAGGAAAAGAGGAGAAATTGTAAAGTATACCCGAATTTTATACATTTTCCTATTTTAAAAAAAGTAGAGGAGGACATTATTGTAAAAGTATAAACTTTTCAAATTTTACCTAGAATAAACACCCCATCGGCTATTTTATCATACGAAGAGCGGTGCGTAATCATTAAAATAAGTTTTTTAGTTTTTAACTCTGATAAAAGATAGCTTAATGCAAGATCGGTTTCCGAATCGAGGGCGTTTTCCACCTCATCGAATAAAATAACTTCACTGTTTTGCAAGAGGCAGCGGCTTAAGGCAAGACGCTGAATTTGTCCTTGCGAAAGGATATGTTCTTTTCCTCCCAATTGTGTATCAAGCCCCTTATCCAAAGAATCTATAACCTTATCAAGTTTTGTTTTTGTCAAAATATCTTTTATTGTAACCCCATCGGCTTTTTTACCGAATAATAGATTTTCTTTTATCGACCCTGAAAAAATAAAAGGATTTTGACTTATATATGAAAGTCTTGAGTCAACATTTAAAAAATCAATCTTCCCCTCTAATACGGATTCACCTTTAAAACCAATATTCCCTGAAATAATATTAAAAAGACTTGTTTTACCGGAACCGTTTTCTCCCTTAATAAGATAAAGACCGGGAAATTTAAATTCGGCATTTAGATTTTTAAAAAGAAATTTATTTTTTTATAAGCAAACTTTAAATTTTCTATTTTGATTTTTTTTATATTTGAAGTATCTTTTTCTTCCTTTATAATTGAAAAAGAATTTTGTCTTTCATCAAAAATACTTTTTAAGCGTTCCACCGAAACAAAGGAAACTATAATGCCCTTATAAGTTTCGGCACAGGAAGAAACAAGGCTTCTAAACTTTTGAGAATACATAAGGGCGGCGGTAATAGTGCCGACGGTGTTCTTTCCTTCAAGAACGGTTAAACCGATAATGGCAAATAAAGAAATATTTATAGTAAAATTAGTAAAAAAAGAAGCGGAAGAGGACTGCATTCCGATAATCGTAGATTCTTTTACATGTATAAAAATATACTTTAAAATATTTTTAAACTTATAAATAAAAAACTTTTGTGAAGAATAATTTTTAATTTCCTGCAGCCCCCTTATCGTTTCATTTATATATGCAGTATATTCATCCTGTCTTTTTCGTTGTGCTTCATTTACAACAGCCTGTTTTGTTCCGAAATATTTTGCTAAAAAAACGGGAATAACCGAAACTATGAGAGTAAGACAAAAAATAAAGACATCTATTTTAAAAAGCCTAAAACCTATTATACCCATCATAATAAGCGAAGTCATTATAGAAGGAATTTGAGAAGTATAGATACCGGTCATCACCCCTAAATCGGATAAAAAAAGATTTAAAAGTTTACCCGAATCTTGCTCGGAACTTCCTTTTGGCGGTAAATGTAAGAGGTTTAAATAAAGGCGGCTTTCGGTGTAAACGGTCATTTTACGGTGGAGCAAAAACTGAAACCAAGAACTTAAAAGTGAAAAGAAAAGCCCTGCAATTTGAAAAAGAATAATGATTTTTAAAAAATAGAAAAAACTTCCTTTATCCTTTAAGGTTAAAGCATCGATTATCTTCCCGGTAAATAGAGGCTCAAAGGTAGTTGCATAATTACCTATAAGCGAAAAACAAAGGAGAAAAAACAAGACCGGAAAAAACGGCTTTATAAATGAGGCAGCCCAGCGGTTTAAATTTTTTTTATTTAACATATAAATGCTCCTTACAAGTTTACGGAAAAGGAATATAGGTGCATCGCCTATCCAAAGTTTTACCTGTAACCGATTCTATAAAATCATAAGTTTTTTTATCAAAAGTCTTAGGTAAAAGCGACGGAAACCAATTTAAATCAAAAATTTTACACACCTTAATATTATTTATTTTTGTTTCATTAAGAGGCAAAAAAGACACAAGAGGATTCATTTTATATTTTTGATTTAATAGTTTTACCTCATTATTTATAGAAATATATTGTTTCTCGATACGGCCAGTATAATTTACGGCATTTTCATTTATAAAGTCAAAAGCTTTTTTTATTCTTTCAGGTGCTATTGATAAATAGGTTTCAGCATAATCTTTCGGTTTACTATCATCTATGCTTATGCTGTTGAGGAGACTAAAATACATTTGATGTAATTCATTTAAGGCTGAAATAATCGCTGTGTTTAGATTTTTACCTGAACCTAATGAAACCGCTATTTTGCCTTTTAATTCTCCGATAAAAAAGACAACATAAAATGATTTAAGTAAACTTATTTCATAACATTCAAAATTGTTAAAATAAATATTATAGCTATTATATTTGTGTAAAATACTTTTATCTATTTTATAACTTTTACCCTTTGAAAGATACCAAAAAATAAAACTTTGCCTTTCCAAAAATTCAAAAAAAGCATTTTCAAGACAACTATTTGAATTTACATGAGCTGCACATCCGCAAGAATCAAAAAAAATATTCTTTTGTTTTAGCTCATCAAGTGAGAAATTATATACGGTATTATCCAGTAATGAAAAGGCATCGATTGTTTTATTTTGAATATGGTTATATTCAATTAAAGCATTTCTCTCGTAAGTCTCCCCTATTGCACAAAGAGCAGCACCGTATTTAGTATTGCGAATAGCATTTCCGAGAATATTTGCATAATCAAGGTTTTTATAACAAGTTATATTTTTTAAATCTTTTTTAAATGCTGTTGAACCTATATTAAATGAAAAGCCGTACATATTGAACTCCCTATATTATAGCACATTCTACGGCATTTTTTAACTCTTTTTCAATACCGTAAATAGCGGCAATAGCCCTTGTTTTATTTTTCCTTATATTTGAAATTGTAGGAATACAATTAAACATAGTTTTTGATATGACTTTTATGGTAATTTCTCTTCTACAGCCTGCAATATTTAATAAACCTATTTCAATATCATCAAAAGGCGGATTTATTATTATTTTTTGTACAGGTTTTAAATCCTCAATGCTTATTTGTTTTACATTACAAAGAGCAAAAAAATAATCGTCAAATTTTTTATTATTTTTAAGATACATAGACTTAGGAGAAAGCTCGTCCATCCATTTTTGCATTAAAGCCTCTTCAATGGCAGAAACAAGGGATCGCATAACATCTTTATCGCCAGAAATACCCGAACCGATTATATGCAAATCATTATCCAAAATAAAAACAATTATAGTATGAATATTGCTTATATTTTGAGCATAAAATATTTTTATATTTTTTTCATTGATTCCGTATTGCAGTAAAACAGCTTTTATGGCAGGGGTAATTTTTATAAGGCTGCATAATTTTTTATACCACATAAGCATGAGTTCATTTTTTTCCAAGAGTTCGCAAATTGCTTTTTCTATTAAGATGGCAGAGTTCAAACCAGATGCCGTTCCTGTAGTGTCCTTATGACCGTATTTTGAATCATAACCGTAAGTAAGCACATTGCGTTTTACAAGAGTTTTCTTTAATCCGTTAATTAAAATAATTTCAGTTTTTTTATTACTACGGTAATTATTTACCATTTTAAAGCGTTCTAAAAATTCATTATACAGTTTTCCAAAAATTTCGATTTTATTTTTACCCGATGAGGTGTTAGAATACGGGAAAATTTTCTTTTTATTTTTGTTTTTTCAACTTTAAAAACGCCTAAACCAATTATAGGATCATTATTAAAAACCGTTTTATTCATAAAAAAAGATTTTTGATAATAATCAAACATACGATATACCCTTTATATTTATTGTAGTAATATAAAGCTGTTTTAATGAATCAATATTAAGATCAAAAGAAGTTTTATTAAAATTCTCTGTATTTTCCGTGAATACAAAATCATATTTACTGCAAAAGGATTTTATTTTTCCGGCGGCTTCACCTATTGCAAGAATAGATTTTATAAAAGATGAAGTTCCGTATTTATATAAGGAGTTATACAAAGAAACAAAAAAAGAAACGGACATTTGGTATTCGGCATTAAGATTTTTTATTTCGGAATATTTTATAAACTTTTTAAAACTATTGTCATAAGCATAATTCCCCGCTTCTACAAAATCGGTATTATAAAAAGAAAAAACCGAAAAATATGAGCAATCTTTATTTTGCATATTATTTATAAGGGAGTCCAATTCAATAATTATTTTAGGTAATTTTTCAATGGAATACTCTTTTAAATTAATTTTAGAATAATTTTCGGTATTGTTTTTTAATAAATTTATATCGATTTCCGTATCGGCTGACAAGGGGCTTAAAGGATTACTTAATTGATAAAATTTTAATATGGAATTTAATATAAAATTATTATTCATGGCAGGGACAAACCTCCCAAGGAATTGCAATATCATAATCGGTTTTGCCCGTTTTCATATTTAATTGTTTTATAAGCTTTACGGTATAATCATTTAAGTCTGTTATATCGTCTATAATCTCATTTATCAACTTAATAATTTTAAAATTACTGAGAATACTTTCGGTATTAAAATATGTAGTTTTTGTGTATATAAGATCGATAATTGTTTGAAATGAAACATTACCAGTAAGTTTTGATTGGGTGCGTAAAGAGCCTTCCAAATGACTGAAATAACACAAGGGACATGAGTTATGCCAATCGGCCTTATAATAATTTGTAAAATAAAAACTATAATTATAATAAAAAACAAATTTATGAATTACATTGTTTTGTTTTAAGATATTCGCAAGTTCCGTGTATTGCTTATAATTAAAAGGATTTAAAACAATATAATATACGGCTTCCTTATCAAGATTTAAAAATAATCCGGCTCTTATTGTATTTATATCAAAGGTGATAATATCATAGGGAATATTTAATCCCGATAAATTGAATTTTAATGAAGAAGTAATTTCTTTTGCATTAGTAAAAAAATAAAGCCGATTTATCGGCTTAGCCGTAAATTCATCTTTAACTGCCAATAAATTTTTTAATAAAAAATCCAAACAGAACTCACCTTCGTCGCCGTATCGTTCTTTAAGGTCTTCAAGGGTAAAGGTAAGATTGTAATCCGTATCATTCCTTGTAAAAAAATCTATTAGATGTGTATCGGTTATAATGCACGTAGTTTTTTCATTTTGAATGACGGTAATCTCATCATTCTTGTACATGAGATAAGGAATTAGTTTGTATCGCATTTTGTTTCCTCCTTTTTAGATGTTTGATAAGCTCAATTATTCCAAGACTTCCTCCCAGAATTATATAAGTAAGAGTTAAAATAGTAAAAAAAGGGTTAGTTAAACATCTTCCAAAATATATAAGACCATTATAAAGGGAATGCATAATCATCGGCGTCCAAATGGTTTTTGTTTTTTCATAACCGTAAGCAAGAACCATGCCCAGTATACTTATTATCATAACAGCACTAAGATCATATCCATACACGTTAATATGAATAAGACCGAATATTACACTTGAAATAATATTAGCTATAAAGACACTCGAATATTTATATTTTAAAGCATTATACATGCAGTATCTGAACAACAATTCTTCCGCTACAGGTCCAGATATCATTCCTCCAATAAGAACATAGTTCCATAAATTCGGATTTTTAAAAACATCGTAATAGGATATTTTCCCCATATTTTCTTTAAAAAAACTAAAAGAATATTTTATATCAGGAATAAGCGTATTAAACTGATAATAAATTGCACTTATTGCAAGAACAATCAAAGTATATTTTAAAATTAAAATAAAATTAGGATTTTTAAATTTAAAATATTCTTTAACATTAATACGGTTTATTTTAAAACAAAAAATAACCAAATACAAATCTAAAATAACTGCTAGTCCATAAAAATATCTTTTTTTTAAATCCGGTATAGACATTTCAGGATTTAATATTTGCACAAGGTTCCAAAGTATTAAAAATAAGAGAATACCTGAGAGCCACCAAAAATGTAAAAAAGCTTTTTTAATATTCTTATCCATATAAATCTCCAATTAATTTAAAATAAAAAGTATCTTGAGCAAGTTTTAGCTTATAAAATTATCTCCGATTCATTTATAAGATGACCGGAGCCGCCGCCACAACAACAACAGCAGCAACAACAGCAACCACCGCTATCTTTACCGTCTTTACCGTCTTTACCATCTTTACCATCTTTACCATCTTTACCATCTTTACCATCTTTACCGTCTTTACCGTCTTTACCATCTTTACCATTACCGCAGCCGCAGCCGCAACCGCAACCGCCAAATATTACATCACTAAGCCCCTGCATAGGATTCCCTATTGAAAACATATCCATGTCTACAGACGCAGCCTTATCATTATCTCGTCCTATTTTTTACCTTTACCCATATCATTCCTCCTAGAATAAATTTTTTGCTCAAGATACCATGTACATAGTATACATCTTTTTTACGATTTATCAAGATAAATTTACAAAATGTCAAAATTTTATGAAAATTTCAATTTTTTTAGCAAATTTTAATGTTTTTTGCATTTAAATTTACCGACTTTTAGGTTTCAGTCACCTATCTTCGATTTTAAATTTTCAAGTTCTTTTTCTTTTGTTTGAGTTTCGGCATCAAGGGTTTTATTGCTATCTTCAAGTTCTAAGCGTTTTGCCCTGATTTCTTTTAATTCGGTTTCGATATAGTCTTCCAATGACATAGTGTCTCCGCCTAATCCGGAATCAAACCTGATTTCTTTTTTTAAAGGACTTAAAATAAGTTTTATAAAATTTTCAGCCAGTTTTAAAACGGCAGCATTCATAAAATTTGTTTCAAGACCCTGACTTAAACGGGTCTGATATTCTTGTTCACATAGATCAGCATATTGATTTGCCCTTTTTACCTCGGATTGACCGTTTAAGATATTATAGGTTTTAATATTGTTTTTTATATCGACCCGCCTTATTTCGGCAACCTCTTTTACGTGCTTGTTTTTGCTTGCTCCTAAAAATTTAGGCTGAATATCCTTTATCCAAAGAATATTCGGAAAATCCTTTGATACCGTAATTTTAATTTTTTTTAAATCGACACCGAATTTTGCATCGATATCATGGGTTAAAATGACAAGCCCTTCATCATAGTATTGATCGGCCTTTAAGCCCATTCCGGTTAAAATACCGCTTAACTGTTTTCGATACAAGGTTGTCTGTTTTAAATTCGCTTCCAGTAATCCAAGCTCCAATATTTCCTTAAAACTCTGCATGTTCAATTGAGTATTTTGTAAAACTCTTAAACTGTCTTCTAAACCGCTTATTTCTATTGATTGCTTTTGCATGTTTATTCTATTATCAAGAATTTCTTTTTCCTTTTCTTTTAATTCTTGATTTGCTGCAAGAAGTTTTATTTGAGCTTTGCGTGCCTCAATTTCGGCAAGTTGGCTGTCAGTTACCTCATTAACTACCTTTTTATTTACAAAAGAATTAAATGCCGTCATCAGCGGAATCATTAGAATACAGGATACGGCAGTTGACAATACTATTGCAAGTACAGCATTTATTTTTTTTAATTTCGTACTTGCAATAAAGAGCACAAGAACAATACCGATGATACATGCCGCCATAACAAAAAAAGACATAGTCATACTGACCTTATCCTGCACCCTATAAAAAAACATCGATACACTCATTAAAAAGTTTTCCATAAAGGTTACCTATCTAATCTTTCCTAAACAGTCTATAAAATAAGAGCAGAATATTATACCAAATATAACCGAAAAAAGTAAATATTCTAAAAGGATTTTTAATGACAGGGATTATAAAATCCCATCCGGAATTAAAAAGTTTTTCGGAGGGGCGCTTTTTAAATTTGGAAAAAATATCGATTAGGTTTGCATAGCGAATAAAGATACCTGAACTAAAATGTTCCTTGTTGCGGTGAATCCATTTTCTCCCACCGGGAACTCCCTTTCCTATTATGACCACAGAAGGAGCGGCCTTTGAAATCGCCGAAATAATATGGGGCTCCATCGACTTATGATAGTAACCGGCAAAGCGGCCAACCAACCGCAGCCCGGGAAAAGTGCTTCTCACATTTTTTTCTGCAATAAGAAGACTTTCCTGACGTCCTCCGAAAAGATAGAGGCTCTTATAGTGGGAATCTATTACGTTTAGAAAATCTATCACTACCGAAAACTGCTGCCGCCTTACGGGGACATCTTTTTTTAAAAAACGGGCTCCGCGTATCAGGCTTTTTGAAACCGGTAAACATAGAGCAGCCTCTTCAACCATGCTTCTAAACTCTCCGTTACGGCGGGCTCTAAGAACATCCCACAGAGTCATAAAGATAATCTGCTGAGGCCCTTCTTTATTTAAAAGAGACATCACGGTTTCTTCTATATCTTCTTCATGTAAAACATCAAGCGGAACATTTAAAAAATTAATTCTTTTTACAGCCACCTTTTTCCTCCATTATAACCTGAGCGGCCGCAATCGAATAAATTGCAGCCGTTTCGGCACGGAGCACATTTGTATTAAAATGTACTTCTTCAAATTTATGTTCTTTTAAAAATTCAATCTCTTTAGGGCTGATGCCGCCTTCACAGCCTATGGCAAGCACTACCGCCTCGGTCTCGGCCGATAAGCAGTCAAAAAAGCTAAACGAACCTACCTTTTTTTCGCTCAGCATTATAAAAGCGGTTTTCCTGTTTAGCGTATACTCCAAAACCGAATCCAAAGCCGCCTTCAATTCTTGGGCAGGAAGAATCTTGGTATTTACAATGGAACCTGACTGCTGTCTTGCCTCCCTGATAATACGCTCACGCCTTTCGGTTTGATTTATATTTTCTTTTTTTATAACAGAAAATTCTCCCAAAACAGGAACAATAAGCGAGCAGCCTGCTTCTGCAGCCTGCCTTACTGCAATATCCATATGATTCCCCTTTATAAGCCATTGCATTAAAATAATTTCTGCACGGGGTTTATAAGGTTCGGCATCTAAGACAAGGCAATCCTTTAAAAGCTTAAGCTCTACATATTTTTTTCGGTATTAATTTTAAAAACTTCAGCCGAGGCAGGCTTAACTCCATTTAAAGAAACCAATAAGGCCTGCCCTTCTTTAATTCTCCGCACGGAAACAAGATAGTTATAATCTTTTTTATCGAGCCGGATTATATTCTTATCCGGCCCTGCGGAAACAATCAGCTGCTTCATTATTTTTTATCTTCAGTTTTTGCCTTTTCTTCTTCCTGCATCTCAAAAAGGGTCTTCGTAGTTTTACAAAGAGCATTTACATCCTTTGTGTTTAAAAGATTTATTGCTGCCTGAAGCTGTTCATCGTCTTCATCTATAACAGGACTTTCGTGAGAGCGGTAGTATTCAACCTTTACAAGACTTAAAATCAGCTCATCCCTTACATTGTATTCTTTACCAAGTTTTTTAGAAAAATCTATCATCTCATTTTTTGAAAGAGAAGGCTTGCTCCTTGTGAAGTTTGCAATTTTAGAAGTCTTTAAAAGCTCAAGAACGCTCTTTTCTTCATCGGGTGTAAAAGTAGGCCTTGTAACTTCCAAGTCGGGAAGGATTCCCTGCTTATTGATATTTGCCCCGCTCGGAGAATAGTATCTTGCTATAGTAAGCTTCACAAGTTCCTTTTCGCTAAGCTGAACTATCTGTTGCACCAAGCCCTTGCCGTAAGAGCGGGTTCCTACAAGATAAGCCCTCTTATGATCTTTTAAAGCGCCTGCCACAATTTCGGAAGCACTTGCAGAGCCTTCATTG
This sequence comes from Treponema putidum, assembly GCF_000755145.1. GTDB lineage: Bacteria > Spirochaetota > Spirochaetia > Treponematales > Treponemataceae > Treponema_B > Treponema_B putidum. The sequence goes on along the minus strand of NZ_CP009228.1, from coordinate 2,096,281 downwards.
ATGAGAACAACTATGGGCATATCTTTAGGAAGTTTTTTTACAAATCGGCGTACATTACGAGTTTCATTTGTATTGATGGCTCTTCCCTTTGTCGAAACCACAACTCCCGATTCTAAAAATATACTCGCTACATCGACAGAGCTTGTAATCAAACCTCCCGGATTATTCTTTAAATCAAAGATCAGCTTTGTACAGCCTTCTTCTTGTAATTTTTCTATAGCCTCGGTTATGCGTTTTGCCGAATTAGGGTTAAACTCTATCAAACGGATATAGGCAATATCCTTTCCGATTTTTGTATACTTTATGGTAGGAACTTCGATTATGGCACGGGTCAGCGTAAGATCAAATTTTAGGTTTTTTCCTCTAAGAATTTTTATCGTTACCTGAGTACCTTCTTTTCCCCGAAGCATATTTAAAACATCCTCCTGGGTAATCTCTTCGGTTTTTACTCCGTCTATTTCGATAATATAGTCTCCCGGTTGAAGTCCGGCCCTCCAGCCCGGAGTTCCTTCAATAGGGCTTGCAACTTCAACATAGGCAGGACGTTCAGGGGTAGATACGTTCGCTTTTGTAATATGAACACCTATACCTCCAAACACACCTGTTGTAGTATCCTCTAAATCATGACCTACCGTCGTATCCTTAAAAATATAAGAGGTATAAGGGTCTTCAAGAGAATTTATCATCCCCTCCATAGCCCCCTTATATAAAAGAGCGGGGTCTATTTCATCTACATAATTTTCTTGAAGGAGTTTGTACACGGATTCAAGATATCTTAAATTTACATCGGCATTATCTGCATCGGATTCCGAATTCGATGTCGCAGGGGCCCTCTGCGGCATAAAAAAAACAGCCGCCAACAGAAGGCCTAAAAAGATAATAGTATTTATCCAAGTTATTCTTTTATTCATCTTTCTATTTTGAACTATATTGTAAATTTGTCAATAGGGTGCGTTCTGCATAGATTAGCGGATTTTAGAAGGGATAAGTAAAGAATTTATCAAATAAGGTCATTAGGATATTTCTATAAATTTATCAATAATTCTATCAGCTCGTCCCAATCGCTTATTTTAGTAAATTCAAAATCGGGAGAAACACGGGTTTCGTTGTCGTAGGGACAGGAAAAGCAGCTTGTATACAAAATAGGTTTTATTCCGAGGGAGGCTGAACCTATGATATCAGCCCTCGGGTTATCTCCGCAATACCAAACCTCATCGGCGGAAAGGCGGGCTCTTTTTAAGGCAGCTTCAAAAAGAAGGGGCTCGGGTTTTCTAAACCCGTACTCGCTTGAAGCTATTATAAATTCGAATTTGTTTTGCGGAAGATATTTATTTATTCTTGCAGTCAAGGCTTTTTCAGAAAAAGAAATATTGCTTATAACGGCGGTTCTGATATTTTTTCTTTCCAAAAAGGACAAAAGTTTTTCGATATTGGGCATTGGACTGCAAGGAGCCAGAGCTTCCCAAAAAAGGAGCTCCAGCTCCGTGTAGGATAGGTTAAAGTCTATATTAAGGCTTTGAAAAAGGCAATTATAAAAATTATGAGTGTGTATTTCCAGATCGTTTTGTAAAGCCTTTGATTTTACCTTCTCAAAAATAGCCATTCCTTTTTCATAAAAGTTAATAAAATCTATTTTATCGGGGTTTCTATGAATTCGGGCATAAAGGGCCTTATATGCCCTTTCTAAATCAAGCTCCTTTTCATAGATAAGAGTATTCCCATAATCGAAAATAATCATCGCAGGGCTTTTCATAGTGTAAACTGCCTATCTTTCAAGTTTTCTGTAAACGCCTCTGTGGGGAGTGTCGGCATCCTTACCGTACTTTTCGCGTCTCCATTCGGCGTATTCAGTCCAGTTGCCGTCAAACCATACGACTTCGCCGTCAGCTTCGAAGGCCAAGATATGGGAGCAAACCCTGTCTAAAAACCAGCGGTCATGACTTATAACGAGGACTGAACCTGCAAAACTTTCAAGGGCTTCTTCTAAGGCACGAAGGGTGGTAACATCCAAATCGTTTGTAGGCTCGTCGAGCATTAAAACGTTTCCGCCCTCTTTTAGCATCATAGCCAAATTGAGCCTATTCCTCTCACCGCCTGAAAGCACGCCTACCTTGCGGGACTGGTCTTGTCCCGAAAAGTTAAACCAAGAACAATAAGCCCTTGAGTTTACCTCGCGTACACCTGAAGAACCGTCTGCAGCTCCCAGCTTTATAATATCAAGCCCGTCTGAAAGCTGCTCCCAAACAGTCTTGTTGGGATCAAGTTTTTCTCTTGTCTGGTCTACATAGCAAAGTTTTACCGACTCCCCTATTTTGATTTCACCCTCATCGGGTTTTACGATCTGCCTTTTTTGATCGGCACCTTCGGGAGTTTCAAAACCTGCTGCTCCGACTATCATCTTAAAGAGGGTTGTCTTACCTGCACCGTTCGGGCCTATGATGCCGACTATGGCTCCCGCAGGAACCGAAAAATTAAGCTTATCGAAGAGGATTCTATCCCCATAATGTTTTGCAGCATTTTTTACATCTATAACCAAGTTCCCAAGCCTAGGACCGGGCGGAATGGTAATCTGAGAGTCCTTTATTTTTTCCTTTGAGCCTTGGGCTAAAAGTTTTTCGTACTCATTGATACGGGCCTTGCTCTTGGCATGTCTTCCCTTAGGGCTCATACCAATCCATTCAAGTTCCCGCTTCAATATCTTTTGGCGCTCGGTTTCTCCTTTTTCTTCGAGGGCAAGTCTTTTTTGCTTTTGGTCGAGCCAGCTTGAATAGTTTCCTTTCCACGGAATGCCTTCTCCGCGGTCAAGCTCCAATATCCAGCCTGCAACATTATCCAAAAAATAGCGGTCGTGGGTTACGCAGATAATCGTTCCTGCATATTGATGAAGATGCCTTTCAAGCCATGCTACCGTTTCCGCATCCAAGTGGTTGGTAGGTTCGTCCAATAAAAGAATGTCGGGTTTTTGAAGAAGGAGCCTGCAAAGAGCAACCCGTCTTTTTTCTCCCCCCGAAAGCACATCGACTACTTGATCGGCAGGCGGGCATCTTAAGGCTTCCATAGCAAGATCGAGGCGGCTGTCCAAATTCCAAGCATCTGTTGCATCCAGTTTTTCCTGCACCTTGGCCTGTTTTTCCATCAGCTTATCCATATCGGCATCGGGGTCGGCAAAGGCCTCGTTTATCTTGTCGAATTCTGCAAGAAGGTCTACCAACTCCTGAACTCCCTCGGAAACAACTTCCCGTACGGTCTTTCCGCTTTGAAGCTGGGGTTCCTGTTCAAGATAGCCTATCGTGTAACCGGGAGCCGAAGAAACTTCGCCCGTATAATCCCCGTCAATCCCTGCCATAATACGCAAAAGGCTTGACTTACCGGATCCGTTAGAACCTATAACGCCTATTTTTGCACCGTAAAAATAAGAAAGGCTTATATCCTTTAAAACCTGCTTTGTCCCATGGGTTCTTGAAACCCTGTCCATTGTGTAAATAATTTTTTTATCGTCTACTGTCTTTGCCATAACCGATAATCTATCAAAGAAACGTTAAAAAAGCAAGAGGAAGAAGCCATCTCAATTTTTAATGCTTGCCCCATATTTACAAATATTTTTTTTACTGGTATACTACCTAGCATGACAATTGCGGGAAGAAACAGAGTGCGCCTAGCCGCCATATCAATTACAGCTTTAATTTTGATATTATCATTGATATCCTTTGTAGGTATTGTTCTTTATAGAAACCTTGATAGTTATGCCGTATTGATAAGTATTTTAATTTTTCCAATTTTATCTCTTATTTTTTTGATACTTGTATATTTTACGTTTAAAAAAACCCATGCGATAGAAATTTCTTTTTTTGCCATGTTTGTTTATTGCATAAGTTTTGAAAGCTTAAGGCTGATTTTTCCCATATATAACTTTTCAAATATACGGCTTGAGACTATTGCAAACCTATCACGATTGGTATATTTTTTTAGATTAGCAGGAATTATGTCTCTTTTTATGGCAGGGGTCTTTGCAAATAAAATCATAACCAGAAAAATAGGCTCCGTATTCTTTTTCATCTTTTTTATATCTTTTTTGATATGTCTATCTATGCCTATAAATAATTTTTACATAAACAGATATTTTATTTCGGATATTAAAGCCGGCCATTCATATATATACTTATTTTTAATAACGGCGATTTTGGCCTGTATAAATTATTTTTTTGTTTACATAACAAAAAGCATAAAAGAATATTTATTTGCAGCTATTTCACTCACAGGTGCCTTAATCGGCTATTTTTTTCTAATATATACCTCATCATATTTTTTATTGGGTATCGGTCTTACCCTATTCATTACCGGAAATATATGCTTTATAAAAAAGATTCATAGTTATCATCTATGGCAATAAAAAACAAATAAAAAACAGTACTTGATTTTTCACTGATTATAATGTATCCTTAACCTATGGCAATTAAATTTTACTCGCTCGGTGCTGCAGAAGAAGTTACAGGTTCTAAACATATTCTTGAAGTTGACGGGCATAAATACTTGATAGACTGCGGAGCTTTTCAAGGAAAAAGAGCTGAAGCAGACAAAAAAAACAGAGATTTTAACGTTCCCGCTCCCGAATTGGAAGCCGTGATCTTAACCCACGGCCATTATGACCATTGCGGCCTATTACCCTTACTGGGAAAGCACGGATTTAACGGCAATATATATTCAACTCCTGCCACAAGAGATATAGCAAACCTTGTTATGATGGATTCTGCACGAATTCAGGCCAGAGATAGAGAATACTTATCCAAACAAGCAGCCAAAAAAGGTGAAACCTTTAAATGGGTGCCTCTTTTTGATGAAACCGATGTAATACAAACCGTAAATCAGTTTGTAACAATCTCATATCATCGGCCTACTTGGATAGGCCCCAATGTTCAGCTGGAGTTTTATGATGCCGGCCATATTTTAGGTTCTGCAATGGCTCTGATTACCGCCAAGGATTCGGGCGGGGAAGAGATAAAAATAGCCTTTACCGGAGACTTAGGGCGAAAAAACAAGGCCATAATCCGCGATCCGGAAATTATTCCGCCTGTAGATTATATAGTTATTGAAAGCACCTACGGAAACCGCCGCCACGAGAAAACCGACAATGCCCTAAAACTGCTTGCCGAAAAAACACAGGAGCTCGTAGAAAACAAGGGAAAGATGATAATTCCGGCCTTTGCCGTTGAAAGAACTCAAGAAATTGTCTACTATTTTCATCTTTTGGTAGATAAAAAAATAATCCCCGATATTCCGATTTATGTAGATTCACCTATGGCTGTAAACGCAACGAGTATCTTTCAAGTTCATCCGGAATGTTATGATGCACAAACACATGAAGCCTTTTTAACACATCATAAAAATCCCTTCGGCTTTAACTCTCTTAAATTTATAACGAGCGTAGCCGAGTCCAAAGAACTGAACAATATTGACGGCCCCATGGTTATAATAAGTGCGGACGGAATGTGTGAATTCGGGCGTATAACCCACCATCTTGCAAACAATATAGAAAAGCCCTCGACAAAAGTAATGCTGGTAGGTTTTATGGCAGAAGACACCCTCGGCCGCAGACTTCAAAACAGAGAACAGGAAGTAAAAATTTTCGGCGAATGGCATCAGGTAAGAGCCGAAATCTTACAGATGAACGCTTTTAGTGCTCATGCCGACTATTTTGAATCTACTCAATGGCTTAATTCTTTGGAAAATCCAAAACTTAAAACGATATTCTTGGTTCATGGAGAACCTAAGGCCCAAACTTATTTTACCCAATACCTAAACGAAAACGGTTACAATGACGTAAAAACGGTAAAATACGGTGAAATCTACAATTTGGACTAAATTTATGAAAAAAACAATTACGGGTTTTCATGCAATAGACGAGATTTTAAGAGCTGAAAAACTTAAAATAGAAAAAGAAAAGAATTGGAAGCCGAACCTTGAAATTTTTTACTCAAAAGAAAGACCAAGGGTAAAAAAAATTCTGGAAGCTGCACGAAAATTAAAGGTAAAGATTGAACAAAAGGACAACCTCTTTCTTGATTCCCTTACTAAAACTTTGCCCGAACAGTTAAGGGATCACAGAGGAATTGTTCTTGTAACGGAAGCTGAAAATCAAAAAGAAAGAATTAGCGTCGATGAGTTTTTTGCAAAACTTGCAGAAAAAGAATCGGCCTTTGTGGTAATACTTGATTCCGTTACAGACCCTCACAATACAGGCTCCATTATACGAAGTGCAGATCAGTTCGGAATAGACGGAATAATAGTCCCTGAAAACAAAAGTGCGGGAGGCTTTGAGATTATAAGCAAGGTAAGTGCAGGAGCCTCCGCATGGGTTCCATTTGTAGAGGTAACCAATTTGGTTAGGACAGTAGAAAGGCTAAAAAAGGAAGGCTTTTGGATTTACGGAGCAGATGCCGGAGGAAAAGCTCTCCCCGGCCTCAAATTTCCCCAAAAAAACGGCCCTCATTATGGGAAGCGAGGGTAAGGGAATGAGCCGCCTTGTAGAAGAAACTTGCGATGAGATAGTATCCATCCCCACTCGCGGAAAACTTGACAGTCTAAATGTTTCAGTAGCGGCGGGGATTCTTTTATATGAAATAAGCAGAAAAAAACAAGTTTAAGCCTTAGCGGTATTTATCTTTTTTACAGCTTCGTTAAGAGGCATTTCATCCTCAGTTCTATTAGTCATATCCTTTAATTTTATCTTAAAACTCTGGGGTTCCTTATCGAATTCTTCCATACAAGAATCTTTACCTAAGAAAAGCCCCCACCTTATGTCTTTTTTTTCGGCATAGGTGTACTGAGGATTCATCTTTTTAGGCTCAGGATATACTTCAGCATTTATATTTTTGCTTTCAAAAATACTTGCTATCTTATAAGAAAGGGCCTGATCATCTTCAGGTAAAGAAAAAATAAGGAGATCGGTAAAGCTGGCCTTTGTTTTTTGATGTCCCAGCTGCTCAAGGGCAGCTAAAAGCCTGTCAAGCCCGATGGATGCTCCCACTCCGGTAATAGACTCTTTCATGTAAAGGCCAGTCAGGTTATCGTACCTTCCGCCGGAACACACAGAACCTATTGATGGTAAATCGGTCAAAAAAGTTTCAAATACTACACCGGTATAATAGTCCAAACCTCTTGTAATTGAAGGGTCAAAAACAACTGAATCTTCGATTCCAACAGCTTTTATCAAAGAGTAGATATCCCTCATCCGTTTTGTATCTTCGCTTGAACCTCCGGCAAGAGTTTCAAGATGTAAAAGAGTTTTTTCAAAATCTTCACTTTTTAGTTCCTTGCTCACACCCGAAATATAATCCAATATTTTTTTAGCCTTTTCTTCAGAACTTAATTCGCTAAGAAGTCTTAAAACTTCATTCTCACCTACTTTAGAAATTTTATCTACAATTCTCAAAACTTCTTCACTATCTTCGGACAAGTTTAAAGATTGTAAAAAACGGTTAAATATGCCTCTGTGAGAAACATGAATTTTAAAGTTAGAAACACCTAATTCGTTTAAGGCCTTTTTAATAATACGTAAAATTTCAAAATCAACTGCGGCAGTATCCGAACCTAAAGTATCAAAGTCGCACTGTAAAAATTCCCTATAGCGGCCTGCCTGAGGCTTTTCTCCGCGCCAAACTTTTCCCAAATGATAGCGTTTGAAAGGAAAATATATTTCGTTTTTATGTTCTGCAACAAATCGGGCTAAGGGAACGGTTAAGTCAAAGCGCATAGCAACATCCCTACCGCCGTTATCATTAAACCGAAAAACCTGTTTCTCGGTTTCTCCTCCGCTCTTTCTCAATAGAATTTCGGAATACTCCAAGGCAGGAGTGTCGATAGGCACAAAGCCGTAATTTCTAAAAACCTTTACCAGTTTTTCCATCAACAAGGCTCTTTCAATTTCTGCAGGGGGAAGAAAATCCCTAAAGCCCTTTAAAACTTTCGGTTGTATTAAATCACTCATAGTTCTTATTTTACAATATTTTTTTAGATTGGACAAGGGTCAACATTGACGAATACAATATTTACTTCGCTAACGCTGACTTCATCAATGTTGGCTTCGTCAACGTTGACTAAGTCAACGTTTATCTTTTTTTATAGTTTTTTTCTATCCAATTAAGATACTCGCCGGAGCGGACATTTTCTATCCAGTTTTTATTATTTAAATACCACTCAACAGTATTTTCAAGGCCTGTCTCAAAATCAAAACGGCGTTTCCAATTAAGTTCATTTTTTATCTTAGTACAGTCAATGGCATAGCGGCGGTCGTGACCTAACCTATCGGTTACATGGGTAATGGTTTTTCTTACATTTTCTTCGTTAAGACCTGTCTTTTTGCAAACAATTTGAATGAGCTTATTTAAGAGTTTTATATTTTCCCACTCATTTTCGCCGCCTATATTATAGGTTTCACCCGGTCTTCCTGTTTTTAGTATAAGCCTTACAGCCTCATTGTGATCTTCAACATGTATCCAGTCTCTAACCTGCTTACCGTCACCGTAAACCGGAAGATTTTTGCCTTCAAGCATATTTAAAATCATAAGAGGAATCAATTTTTCAGGGAATTGAAAAGGGCCGTAATTATTGGAACAGTTTGAAATAGTAACAGGAAGTCCATAGGTATAAAAGTAAGCCTTTACCAAGTGATCGCTTGATGCCTTACTTGCAGAATAAGGAGAGCGCGGAGAATAAGCTGTAGTTTCTTCAAAATAACCTTCATTTCCCAAAGAGCCGTAAACTTCATCCGTGCTTATATGATGAAAAAGAACGCCATCACGCATTGTTCCGTCAGGTTTTTTCCAAAATTCTTTGGCAGCATCCAAAAGGTTAAATGTTCCCAAAACATTTGTCTTTAAGAAAATCTCAGGCCCTAAAATAGAGCGGTCAACATGACTTTCAGCTGCAAAATGAACAACTGTGTCGATATTATATTCAGCAAAAATTTTGTCGACGATTTCTTTATCACAGATATTTCCATGCACAAAAAAGTAACGGTTTTTGCCGAATTCTGATTCTACATCGGCAAGGCTGGCAGCGTTGCCTGCATAGGTAAGAGCATCCAAATTGACGATACGTCCCTTAAAATCAGAATCTTTTTTTAATAGACTTCGGATAAAATTCGAACCTATAAAACCCGCACCGCCGGTTACCAGTATATTTTCAAAATTCCGCATTGATTGGAGCTCCTTGACCTAACAATTTTCCGCAATGTATTTTAAATAATCCCCATACTCATTATTATACAATAAAGATAAATTTAAAAGCTGAGCCTTTGAAATCCATTTTTGTAAATAAGCTATTTCTTCTATGCAGGAAACATACATCCCCTGCCTTTTTTGAATCGTTGCTATAAAATTTGATGCTTCTAAAAGGCCGTCATAAGTTCCCGTATCAAGCCATGCCATGCCGCGGCCCAGCTTTTCAACTCTTAATTTGCCCATATCCAAATATGCTTTATTTACGGATGTAATTTCAATTTCACCTCGTGCCGAAGGCTTGACCGATTTTGCAATTTGAATTACCTCATTATCATAAAAATACAAACCCGGAATTGCATAATTTGATTTTGGATTTTGAGGTTTTTCCTCAATGTTCAAAACATTTCCTTCATCATCAAAATCAACTACTCCGTAAGCTCTTGGGTCCTTAACATAATAACCGAAAATTAAGGCGCCTCCATTAGTTTTTATGGAAAAAACCGAGTCCGCCAAGGTGCTGCTGAAGCCCCTTCCATAAAAAATATTATCCCCCAAAACCAAGGCACAAGAATCGGATCCGATGAATTTTTCACCCACGATGAAAGCATCGGCAAGGCCTCTAGGTTTATCTTGAACGGCATACTCAAATTTCATACCCAGCCAGCTTCCATCACCGAAGAGCTCTTTAAAAAGACCTATATCCCGAGGTGTAGATATAATTAAAACCTCACGTATACCGGCCAGCATCATAACCGACAAGGGATAATAAATCATGGGTTTATCATACATGGGCAAAATTTGTTTTGAAACAGCCTTTGTAAGCGGAGATAAACGGGTGCCTGCCCCTCCTGCTAAAATTATTGCTTTCATAAAAACGCCTGCCAAGAAATTTAGAATATAAAAAACTTAAGTACTTAAAAATTTTTACTCGGTATGAAAAACATGATCTTCAATTTTATCGATAAATTCATACTTTACTGTGTTACTTAGACCCTCAGCTAAGGAAACCGGAGCACTAAATCCGGTTTTTGAAATATTTACCGAATCAAAAAGAGTATCGGCACAGAATTTTTTTACCCTGATTGAGCTGATTGCGAATTTTTTTCCGGTTATTTTGGAAAGTAAATCAAAACACAGACCGCCGAAATAGCCCAGCCAATATGGCCAATGAAAAATTTTATGATTCTCATTTCCTAAGATTTTATAAACTTCATTGGTAAGAGAATTCATATCAAAGTCAGGTTTATCTATATAATTAAATAAGTGTTCACCTGTTCCATTGTTTAAACAAAATTCGATAAAGGCTGTTATGTTTTCAACATAGGCCATTGACTTTTTATTTTTTCCATTGCCCACAAAAGGAAAAAATCCTGAACTTATTTGTCTTAATAAATTATAAACATTACCTCTGTTTTGCTCGCCGAATACAACAGTAGGTCTAATTATGGTAAGGGAATTTTCTTTATCGGTTTTAAGCCAAGTACGGTATTTCCCTTCAGCTAGCCACTTAGTTCTACCGTAATCATTAAAATAATTTATAGCACCTGTCTCATTTGTGTTAAGGGGAGCAAAACCATATACTGCAACAGAACTTGTAAAAATAATTTTTTTTATTTCCAATTCCGAACAGACATTGCATACATTTTCAGCACCGTCAACATTTACTTCATCATATAGGCTTTTAGGTTCAACATCGTCCCTATGTTCAGCCGCCAAATTGATAACGCAGTCAAAGTCAGAGGATAATTCTTTTTTTAAAGAATCTATATCTCTTACATCAGCAAAGACTCTCAAGTTGGAATAGTACTTACTATTCTGCTTATCAAGAATTTTAATTTTATGTCCGGATGCTAAAAGTCTCTTTGTTAATCTCGTTCCTATAAAACCTGAACCGCCTATTATTGCTATGTGCATTTTTAATCCTTTGTTATCTCTTTATATAAATTACGGTAATTTTCCCACATAATATCCAAAGTAAAAAACTTTGAAAATTTTTTAAATGAAGCTCTTTCCATTTTAGCCTTTTTATTGTCATCCTGCAAGATATTACTTATTGCCTCAACGGCATCTTCATCAGTTTCGATTAAAGCACCATTTGTAACATCAACCAGCTCAGCAATTCCACCTACATCTGATGCAACTATAGCCTTTTTTTGAGCCATGGCTTCTATAATAGTCATCGGAAGCCCCTCATAGTTGCTAAATAAGACAAAAAGATCACAATACGGTAAGAGGCTTGATGCATCAGGATAATCTCCAAGCAAAAAAACATTGGAAGGAATAGAATACTCTTTTTTTATCTCATCCATAGATTTATCGGCAGAGCCGCCGACCCAGACAAAGAGGTAATCTTTCATTGAAGGATCGGAAGCAACAGATAAAAAGCTTTGAAATCGTTTTTGTCTGGAAATACGTGCTATCGTCATAATAACTTTTTTATATAAAGAGGAATCAAAAGGTTTTAAAGAATCGGCAGAAATCAAACTTATACCATTGTAAATCATTTTTATATTTTTAGTAATTTTTTCTTTATATAATTTTTTCTCATCATATTTTGAAACTGCAACTATTGCAGCACAAAACCTTTGTAAAAAACGCTCAAGCGGTAAAAAAAATCTATGGTGAAGACGGATCGAATCAAACCCATGCACAGTATAAATTATTTTTTTTCTATACTTAAAGCCTGCAAAGCGGCCTAACGTTCCGGCCTTACTTGAATGTAGATGAATAATATCGGGAGAAAATTCATTAATTACCTTCTTTAGCTCAAAATAGCATTTCAAATCCGGTAATAACCTAATAGGTTTTATCATATTTTTAATCTTAAATCGAATAACAGAAGGAATCAGTTTATCCCATAGATATCCGCCCTCCATTGAAGCTACAGCAACGGTATTTCCTTCATCAGAAGCCATATTGGCTAAAGAAATACATACGGTTTGAGCGCCTCCAAGTTCAGTGTTGGTGATTATATGTAAGATTTTCATCTTTATACCATATTCCGGTTTCTAATAACAGCTAATAATTTTTTAATCGCTCCCATAAAACCGACTTCTTTAAAAATACATATAATACGCACCGGTGATAGAATAATATTAGTTAGAATATAACCTATCTTGGGAATCAAAAATCTGGAATATTTTATATATTTCTTTCGTAAAGGAATAGTCCAACTGGCATCAAAGTGATGAATAGCATATGTATTAGGGGTTATACCGATTATCCCAGTCCTTGGATCCTTAGGGTTAAAATAATCAATAGGATATATATTAATATTTTTTATTAATTGTATTTTATTTTCTTTTAAAAAACCATGTTTATATAATATATCGGTAACACGCTCTACAATTGTTGTAAGATCCGGCTTACCGTTAGATTTAAAGAAAGATGATTTCTCATACGAGTTTAAAATTTCAGCATAAAGCAGATCTTTCTCAGAAGCTGCAATACCTAAGCCCGGATTTACAGTTCCCGAGGTTTCCATACCGAAAAAAGCCCCTCTTTCTATAATTTTATCAATAGGCTTTATAACCTCAACATCAGTATCAAAATACACTCCGCCGTATTGATACAAAATATCAAATCTGGCGTAATCACTTACAAAGGCATACTTTTTTGCCTGATAAGCTTGAGCTGTATAAGTAATTTTATTTACATCATAATTTTTTTCATTCCATTCTTTAATTTCATAATCGGGACAATATTTTTTCCATGATTCGATACACCTAAGAGCCGTTTCCGGTAAAGGATTTTCTCCGAACCAACAATAATGGATTACCTTTGGGATCATTTTGTAATTTCTCCCTGTGGAGACTCCATACTCCACGAATTAGGATCAAATATGGATCCGGTAACATAGTACTTATCATTTTTTAAAAAAGTAACATTAGGCCCAAAAAACATTCTTGTTCTTTTAAGTTTGTCTTCAATGGATAAAAAACGAGGATCAACATCATCTATTTTATTCAATCCCGCATCAGTAACCAACATTGAATGAAGATCAGCAGAACTAATATATAGCGGGTCATCAACTAAGTCACCTCTGGAATCTAGCGGCTTAATCAACAAAAGACTGTTAGCGGTAGAAAGATTTTTTTCTGAATTTTGATAAGTAATATTAGCTGATTTAGGAATATCAGAATCATAAAAAGTATTACCATGATCTGCAAAAATATATACCACGGTATTATCATAAACATCGGCTTCCTTCATCCATTCAAACCAAGCTATCAAATAATCAAGTGTCAGTTTTGCCGAATATAGGGCTAAATCTTTATTATTGAAGGCAGAATAACTAAAATTCCCAAATTCAGCCTCTTCCATTATTTTTCCGAATTTATTAACCCCATAAGGGTAATGCGGAAGCATTGTATGAATATACATACACTTATTCCGTTCAGTATCTCTAGAGGACGAAATCATAGGTATAAGTTCCAATCCGGCGGCTCTATTCATGACAGAATGTCGGATATTACTCAACTTAGCCGATTTATGAAAAAAAAGCCATTCTTCATCATCATAAATTATATATTTAAAATGGTATGGAGTTGATTGTAATATTGATAACATTATAAACAGCATTGGATTTGATTCACCGGATGTCTTATCATCTTTATAATCTTTTAATTTTTTCCAGTATTCAAAAATACCTGCTTGTTCAATTGTATGGTAGTTAGACATATCCACACCAGAGTAATCACTGCCTGAATCAACACTCATATCATAACCTGAACTAAAAATATTATTAAAGAAAAAAGAAGCGGCCTCAGTATTTATTTCGTTATAATCCATTGACTCAGATGCTTTGAAACTATACTCATGCCCTCCCAACAAACCTGCAAGAGACCTTTTTGTAGAAATAGAAACGGAAAGGCAATCGGGATACCAGATAAACCCAGACAATTTTTGTCTATATTCAGGATTTTCATTAAGTATTTTTCCCAAATAATTTCCATTAAACATATCTACCAAAACACATACAAGATTTTTTTTATTTTTAGAAAAAATATAATTATTATATACTGTCTGAGGTAGCTCAATATCGGCATTTTCAGAAGTTATTCGCATTTTTTCGCGAGGTCTTTGTCCATATAGATTTATTAAAACTATAGATAAAATTAGAGGAAGAATCAAACCAAAAGAAAATACAGCTTTTTTATATTTTTCCATCAAAAGTTTTGAAATATACAACAATCCTGAAAGTATAAAAGCATCCAATATATAATAAATCAATCTCATACTAAAAATTGCATCAGCATTTTTTAGCATAAAAAAATCAAGTTCCCCTACATTGAGTTTAAAAATCAAAGAGTATATGAGAAGCACAAGCAAGACAAACAGACATAATAAATCATATCTGATTTTTATGTACATTGGAAGCAAAAAATAAAGCAGCACAAAAGAACAAAAAAATACGCCAGCAGGGATAAGCAAAGAAACAAAGTATTCAAATATCCCAATTTTAATAATTTCGGGATTATTTATATAAAAAAGAATGGGTAAATAAAAAAATAGCCAAAATACGATAAAAAAAATTATTGGTATACTATTATGTATATAAGACTTTTCAGTATAGGTATTTTTTTTATAATAGAAAAAACGGCTGAATGAAAACACAACAATAAAAGTAGCATAAAATCCATTTAAAAGCTTTATATTATCCGGCGAAATATATATATTTGTTCTTAACGTAAAAATTAGCAAATATAAAAAAGGCAGATAGAGAATCCAAACAAATAAAAGTTCATAGATGTTTTTTCTTGTAAACTTAAATATAATCACAACAAGACTTAAAATAAAAGAAGCACCTATTACGGAAAAAAGAAAATATTTATATGTAATAGAATTCCTTACGAGGGAATAAACCTGTAAACTGCATAAAAGAGTAAAGAAAAAGAAATATACAATGTTGATATCCTCTTTTATTATCTCTTTTAAAGACTTATCTGCCCCACCTTCTATTAGTACAGGCACCTCAGATAAACCGGCTTTACGTAATATAACCCCCTTTATAAAGCTAAATACATTATTCATCGTCCAATACAAAAGTAAGGCTGACGGCGAGTTATATAGCAACACTAAAAATATACCAGCCATTATATATAGCTCTTTATTTGCATTCCAACTCTTACTTCGCGTATAATATACGGAATAAGCTATATTTATTATTGTCATCACAAAGGGTAATACATTAACTCCTGAAACCAGATTATCAGGCATACCTAAGTCTTTTATAAACAAGAATGACACACCATTATATCCAGAATACTTTGACAACACCTCATAAGCTGCAAAGAAAAACGGTATTTGTATTATAAGACCAAAGGATGTTCTAAATGTATACCACCACTTATAATCATATATCTTTCTTGCTGCTTTTGTAAGATAAAATCTTTTTTGTCCTTCATAGTTTTCATTTATGCTTTTTATATCTTTGTGCATTTTTTTCTGAACAACTTTTTCTTTATTTTTCCAGCGTTCTGCCAAATAATAAAGAGGAGCCGTTATTGCAGTTATAAATAAACTTAAAAGTATTAAGGCTATACCATAATTCCCGCAAATATTATATGAGTAATTAAATACTGTTTGTATTAAAACAACGAAAGGATACAATAAACCCGTTAAAACTTTAGACATAAAACTCATTTTTCGGCTTCTTTAGGAGGTGTCATACTCCATGAATTAGGATCAAAAATAGAACCTTTTACATAATAAGTATTATACTTTTCCTTTTTTTTATAAGACGATGTATAATAAAACCGGATTCTGTTTTGATTATCTTTATTTGTACGAGGATCCTGCCCAAAAATATTTGGAAGCCCCGTATCTGAAGCTAGCATTGCCGGTAAATCAGAAGAATGAATATAAAGAGGAGATATTTTTAATGTTCCGCCGGCATTCAGCTGTTTTGTTAAAACCAAGGTATTTGCATGAGAAATATCATCATCTAAGGTATTATAGTTAATATGATTAAGTTCAGGTAAATCGCTATCACAAAACCAATTACCATGGTCAGAAAAAACATATATAACCGTATTATCATATACGCCTTCTTTTTTCATCCATTCAAACCAGCCTATCAAAACATCTAAGGTTTTTTTTGCAGAATACATAGCTGCAACGGAATTTTCTGCATTTTTTATACCGGGCACCGGAAATCCTTCTTTTACAATGACACCCTCTTTGTTTATTGCATAAGGTGAATGAGCCAAATTATTATGGATATATAAGAAATACTTATTTTCCGTTTCCGTATCAACTTGTGAAACTTCATGCAAAATTTCAATTCCGGCTAAATCTCTTATTGCAGCTTCCGTAAACCTGATAAAGAATTTCTTATTATAATAGAAAATCCAGCTGCCGCTGTCATAAATAACAGGCTTACAAAAATGAGGTGCCGATTGAAACATAGCAAGAAATATCATTAAAAAACCATTATTCTCTTTTTTAGGAGTCTGCGGATAGTTATGTTTTGCCTTCCAATAGGGTTTATAATTTGTACTGGAATCTATATGTATTTTATCTGAAGCCTCTTAATTTAAAATATGCAGCATCCTGCATTGTTAAAGTATAACCTGCATCAAGAACATTTTTAAAAAAGAATTCACCGGCTTTTTGATTTGCTACTTTCATATCATCTTCCGTACCCTTCTTATACTCAATATATGCTGTCATATTAGGACCGCCCAACAATCCGGCAAGAGATTTTTCAGTATTTGAAGAAATTGAAAGTGAGTCAGGGTACCAAACAAAACCGTAAAGCTTTTCTTTATACTCAGGATGTTCGTCAATTAAACGTTTTATATAATTACCGTTAAACATATCTGCAATAAAATAAACTATATTGGTATTTTTTTTAGAGAATTTATACTTTGAGTATGCAGTTGTAGGCATATCAGTATTGATAATTTCAGGTTCTTTTGTGAAGTCCGTATTTGAATACTTTAAAAACAAATTTACGGTAAGAAAAATAATACATAATATTACAAATATATTTAACTGTTTTCTCTTTTTTAATATGATATATTTACCGGCTAAAATAAGAATTGAAAGTAAAACTGCATCAAAAAAATATTTTATAACAGAAATACGTTTAAGCTCATTTTGATTTGTAAAAATATAACCATCTAATTCACCAACTTCAATCTTTATAAATAAAGAGTATATAACTGCCGCTAATAATAGAACAACAGTAATCAGTTCTAAAGTATATCTAAAATTTTTAGGCAGAAAATAATATAAAAGAGTATATATTATCGCAACGGATGCTGCTGTAGAAACAAGGGTAATCATATATTTTGTAAAAGATATATCTATTATTTCAGGGTTTTGTATATAAAAAAAGACCGGTAAATAAATACAAACCCAAAAAATTAAAGCAATAGCCGGTAAAAAGAATTTATAAGTTGATTCATATTTTTTATGCTTTATCCCAAGTATAGTTTTTATACAATATAAAATTAGCCCTATAGCAAAAAACGAAAATAAAAAACCTTAAGATTTTGATTTGAAAGTATAAACTCCATATCACGTCTAAATAAAAAAACATAAATAAACGGTAAAAATACCAGCCATTGTAATAAAAGTTTAAGAAAAATATTTTTTGTTCTTATTATATATAAAGTAAACAAGGATAAAATACCGGAAATCCCGGCTAAAAGTAATACACTATATTTGACGGTAACGGGCCAATTCATAAACCAATAAACCTGTAAACTGCATAAAAGAGTAAAGAAAAAGAAATATACAATATTGATATTCTCTTTTATTATCTCTTTTAAAGACTTATCTGCCCCACCTTCTATTAGTACAGGCACCTCAGATAAACCGGCTTTACGTAATATAACCCCCTTTATAAAGCTAAATACATTATTCATCGTCCAATACAAAAGTAAGGCTGACGGCGAGTTATATAGCAACACTAAAAATATACCAGCCATTATATATAGCTCTTTATTTGCATTCCAACTCTTACTTCGCGTATAATATACGGAATAAGCTATATTTATTATTGTCATCACAAAGGGTAATACATTAACTCCTGAAACCAGATTATCAGGCATACCTAAGTCTTTTATAAACAAGAATGACACACCATTATATCCAGAATACTTTGACAACACCTCATAAGCTGCAAAGAAAAACGGTATTTGTATTATAAGACCAAAGGATGTTCTAAATGTATACCACCACTTATAATCATATATCTTTCTTGCTGCTTTTGTAAGATAAAATCTTTTTTGTCCTTCATAGTTTTCATTTATGCTTTTTATATCTTTGTGCATTTTTTTCTGAACAACTTTTTCTTTATTTTTCCAGCGTTCTGCCAAATAATAAAGAGGAGCCGTTATTGCGGTTATAAATAAACTTAAAAGTATTAAGGCTATACCATAATTCCCGCAAATATTATATGAGTAATTAAATACCGTTTGTATTAAAACAACAAAAGGATACAATAAACTCGTTAAAACTTTAGACATAAAACTCATTTTTCGGCTTCTTTAGGAGGTGTCACACTCCATGAATTAGGATCAAAAATAGAACCTTTTACATAATAAAGATTTTTTTTATTTTCAGTACGCGAAGGTGCAAAAAATAAACGGGTTCTATTTTTATTTTCTTCTATTGTCACTTTTCTAGGATCAATATCATTTAAAAAATTAATATTTAAACCGGTTAATAACATAGAAGGTATATCGGCAGAACTTACGTACAAAGGATTAATTTCAATCATTCCGGTTTTATATTTATCCTTAACTAATAGAAGAGTATGAGCCCACGATATATTATCTTCAGCATCTGGATATGTGACAGCTTTGGAGACAGGAATACCGCTATCTTTGCGGTCATTTCCATGGTCAGAAAAAACATATATAACAGAATTATTATAAATTCCATTCTGTTTTAACCAATCAATATACTTTATTAAAAGAGAGATTGTCTTTTTCGCAGAATAATAGGCAAACTTTTCCGTAAATGATATTGAAAAAGTATCAGTGAAATCATCATCAGCAGATACAATATTTCCATCATGATTAATACCCCATGGATAATGAGGAAGCAAAGAATGTAAAAATAAAAAAGTATTCTTTTTATCATTTACTACGATGTTTCTGTCGGATAATGTATCAAGTTGAACAACACTTGAAATACATAAGCCGGTTTGAGCAGTAATTGCACTTGATTCTCGAAAAAAAAGCCAACCTCGCTCATCATATAAAATAGATTTTAAATAATGAGGAAGAGACTGAAAAACACCTAAAAGCACATATAACTTTACCTTATCAGATTGATTAATTTTTCTTTCATAATTATTTCTCTTACGCCATTCATTTTCATGTAGCCAGAATTTATCAATAGTAACAAAAGATAAATCGGCATATTTTATATCACTTTGATTTGATACCGTAATCTCAAACTCATTTGATCTTAAAGCATTAAATAAATCATTACAAGTCTCACCAATAGCATCTTTATAATCCTGTTCAATAATATCATCAATATAATTCAAAGATTTTTTAACTGCAGAATGTCCTCCAAGCAATCCGGGTAAAGAACGCAAAGTCTCATCAGAAATAGATAAACAATCAGGATACCATACAAAGCCATCTAATTTTGCTTTATACTCCGGTTCTTCATCAAGAATTCTTTGCATATAATTTCCATTAAACATATCTGCAAGAATAAATATTACATTAGTACCGTTTTTTGATAATTGATGTCTTTCAAATTCCTGTATAGATAATTTAGCAGTATCATCGATAATTTGAAGAGGCTCCATATTAATAACCTTAGTAATCAAGACTATAGTCAATAAGAATGGAATTACAATACAAAATTTTAAAATAAACTTAATTTTTTTCGTATATAAAGTTTTTGATAAAAAAGCCAATATAGCAAGAACGATAGAGTCTAACACATAAAAAAATAAAGGTAATTCATACAGGTTCTTTTCTTTTTTAAACATAAAAAAATCAAGTTGGCCTACATCAATTTTTAAAATAAGAGAATATACAAAAAAAGATAATATAATAAAAATCAAGCCTTGCATATACGTATTTTTTATATTTTCACTAGATACATGATATATAAATGTTAATACTAAAAAAAATATAAATGCAACCAGTACTAACTTAAAAAAATATACTCCAAATGGGATATTTACTAAATTGGGATCTGAAGTATAATATACAATAGGTAAATAGATAAATATCCAAAACACAAGAAGAAATACGACAGAAATATTATTTTTTTTGAACTTGAATACTACCTCTATTATATTTAAAATATAAGTTTTGTAAAATAAATATTAAATAGGTGATTAAATATGTTGCATAAAATCCTGTCAAAAGTTTTACATTAGCATTCGAAATAAATTTATTATATTTTCGCCCAAAAATAAACAATAATAATATAGCAAAAAAAATTAACCATCTAATAAAAATAGAAACAAAATAATGTTGAGCTTTCTTTCTTATCAAAGTAAAAAAAGATAAGAAAACCGATACAAAAAGCATAAATATTAGAAAGTACTTATACGTATGTCTAAAATTCACATTCCAATAAACCTGTAAACTGCATAAAAGAGTAAAGAAAAAGAAATATACAATATTGATATTCTCTTTTATTATCTCTTTTAAAGACTTATCTGCCCCACCTTCTATTAGTACAGGCACCTCAGATAAACCGGCTTTACGTAATATAACCCCCTTTATAAAGCTAAATACATTATTCATCGTCCAATACAAAAGTAAGGCTGACGGCGAGTTATATAGCAACACTAAAAATATACCAGCCATTATATATAGTTCTTTATTTGCCGTCCAACTCTTACTTTTCGTATAATATACTGAATATGCAACATTTATTATCGTCATCAAAAATGGTAAAATATTGACCCCAAAAATAAGATTGTCAGGCATACTCAAGTCTTTTATAAACAAAAAAGATACACCGTTATATCCTGAATACTTTGACAATACTTCATAAGCTGCAAAGAAAAACGGTATTTGTATTATAAGACCAAAAGATGTCCTAAATGTATACCACCACTTATAATCATATATCTTCCTTGCCGCTTTTGTAAGATAAAATCTTTTTTGTCCTTCATAGTTTTCATTTATACTTTTTATATCTTTGTGCATTTTTTTCTGAACAACTTTTTCTTTATTTTTCCAGCGTTCTGCCAAATAATAAAGAGGAGCCGTTATTGCGGTTATAAATAAACTTAAAAGTATTAAGGCTATACCGTAATTCCCGCAAATAGTATATGAGTAAGTAAATACCGTTTGTATTAAAACGACGAAAGGATACAATAAACCTGTTAAGATTTTAGATATAAAACTCATTTTTCGACTTCTTCCTTAAGTATATTTATAATGTGTTCTGCGGCAGCCGCTCCGGCATATCCGAAATTATAGATATTTTTTTCTCTAAATGACTTAATTTTATCTGAAACATCGTCATAGTTTTTCATGATAAACATAATTTTCTCTTGAATTTTTGTAATATCTTCACCGGCTTTTTCAGCAAGGGTTAAACTTGCTTCGATATCATATCCGGAATTACCAATATCTTCAGCCTCATATCCACCTACCCCCGTCTCATAATTAACTATTATTATCGGGCGTGTATAAAGATAGGCAAAGTCAAAAAGGACACCGGATAAGTCCGTTACCAGAATATCGGCAGAAGCCATACTTTCTATTCCGGTATTATTGGAATCCAAATGAAATTGGGGATGACCGGAAAATTTATGCTTAATATCATCAATTATACTTTTATCCGAAATAAAACTTTGAGGATGAGGTCTAAAAATAACCTTCATTCCTGTTTTTATAAGTTCGGAAATAATTTCAGTTTTATATTTTGTTACCGAACTCCTTTTACCCCAAGAAGGGGCATATAATATGGTATTACCGTCAGGTTTAATTGTTTTTTTCTTCTCCGCAGCCTCATTAACAAGATAATCATAATATGTACATCCTGTAGGATAAAACTTTTTACGCGGTAAATTTCTGTAATCATCAAGGAAATCTTGAGCTTTTTGCGTAAATGGACCTACCGAAAACACATCATCATAAAATGATAAGGCATATTTTTCATAAAAATCCACTCCTGTCGGGGCATGAAAAAGATGAGCATATCTTTTCACATTTTTTGAACGTTTCCACATATAAACATCAAGTCCGGGCGTAGTAGAAACCACAAGTTTTGTTTTGATCATATTAAGATACGAAATTGCAGCCAGTTCTTTTCCGGGATTTATAGGCTGATAATTTTTGTCATCGGTCCTAAAAGTCAAGCCCGGATCACTTTTATCGGGACTAATATAAGCACATGGAACATTTCTTTTCAAAAGAGCTTCTACCACTGGCTGAAAGATATGCCAATATTTTTTACCTTCTGAATGAAAAACAATATCCGGCAAGTCTTTTCTTGCTGCATTTTTTCCTTTTCCTGAAAACACAAACTCAAGAATCCTATACCACAAATTCCTCAATGCAAAAATAACCGAACTTGCTATACCTATAACGGCATATAACAAGAGGCTTCCTGTTCCCGGATCAAGATAAGCAAAGGCATATACTGGAACCAATAAAAAAATAAACAATAAAAATATTTTAATTTCATAATTAACCTCTTAAATAATTTATTTAAATTCTTTATGACTCCAATTTTCAGGTTTATATACATCATCTTTAACGAAGGCCCAATCATTTTCATCGGCTTTAAACTTTGTCATTTCAAGCTCTTTATCGGCCTGCCACCCGCCGCCTATCATAATCTTTGCAGGGCTTTTAAGTTGGCTATCCTTAAAAAGTATTCCAGTAAAAGGATTTATTTGTAATTTTTCATCCAAATCTTTAACCGTTAAAAACGGAATATCAGCCAAAGTCATAAAAGTATTATCTATTTTAAGATTGCCATCAGAGTTAAAATCCTTCATCATCATAAGCGGAATCAGTTCTTCAGGTCTAAACCCCGTACCGGCAAAATCTTTTAAAAAACTCATATCCCTTGTTTTCATAGAGTACCTTCCGTGATCTCCCGCAATTATTATACGGCTGTTATTATAGCAATTATTTTCTTTTAAAAACCTGAAAAACTTTGCACATTCTTCATGAGCTAAATAATTTGCATAAAAATGTTCGGCCGTATATTCATTTAGGCAATACTTATCTGCAAGAGGGATTAAAAATTCTTTTTGTAGTATTTTAATATCAGATTGCTTAGGCGGTTCATGTGTTATATTATTTACAATTATATTTATACAGTTTTTATCTTCAACAAATTCTACTTCTTTTGTTAAATTTATAAGTGCAGAATAAGAATCAATAAAAGCCATTTGAATATACTGCGGCAACATAACATTTGCATAGTTACCGCTGGAATAAAAAACTCGTCTTATTTCCGAGGGTAAAATTCGAAAAAAAGAAAAATAAAGCATATTTCGCTTTACTCCATATAAACCTTTTTTATCCTCAAAAATTTTTAAATTTTTTAAAAAAAGCTGGCTATATATTCCATAATAATCAATATTTTTTGCCGTCATATCATATTTGTCAAAAACAGATAAATCCGGAATCCAAGAATAATTAAGCCAAGAAGGATCCGTAAAACTTACATTCCAACCGTTTTCACTAAAAAGCTTAGGGAGTACACTTAAAGCTTCATTATGCTTTTTGACCAATAACTCACCATCTCTTTTATTCATATTATCAGGAGTGTATTCATACCCCCCAAATAGAGATGGTGTACTTAAATTTGTATTACCTCCAAAAGCAAGAGCGTTTTTGAACAAAGTAAATCCTGTATATTCTTTCTTTACGAGAGAATTATTTTCAAAAACAGGATCAATAAAAAAATTCATTGAGCGATCCAACATAAAAATAAAAATATTTTTTCCTGTTTTGCTTACTTTATATGCTTTATCATTTATAACCGTCCTTAAATCCGTCTTTTGCAATCGCTGATATTCTTTATAAATATTTATACCGGAAAATCCGGATACAGTTAAAAAACTAATAACAATGATTGTCAAAATAGAAGGTAAAAATTTTACAAATTTTGAGTATAAAAAACTTAAAATTATGAGTATACATAAACTTAAGGTAAAAATATTCAATATAAAATATTTTGCTCCATGATGTAAAAGTACACTATTTTCAAAAACAAGAAATTTATTTATATCTCCATAGTTTCCGGTAAAAATAAAGGCATTTATTAAAGATCCCATTAAAACAAAAACAGCGATATACGAAAAATATTTTTGAATCTGTTTTGAAAATAGTTTATATAAACATAAGAGCCAAACAAATATACCAAAAGTTTGTATAAATGTATAATAAAGAATTCCTAATGGATTTGTAAAATTATCAAAATTAGCAAATTCTTGAGGAGAACTGGCAATCGTTGTAGAGGGAATAACAAGTCCAACAAAAATAAGAAAGGCAGAAACAGCAGATAAAAAAATATAAAATCTTTTATTATCACTATCAAAAATAGACTTCTTTTGTTTACTTTCAAAATATAAAAACAATTTCTTTATAAAAGGAGTTATCAAAAGGAGAACTGTAAAACCAACGGACATAAAAATAGGTTTCTTCTTGCCGGCAGTTGAAGCAATTACTATCGTTAAAGTCACTGCAACTATACTAGCAATAATAAACCAAGTTTTTTTACTTAACTTTATCTTATAAAAATATTTTTAAATAATGAAAAAATATTATTAAGCGTCCAATATAAAACCAGTCCAGATGGTGAGTTATACAATAATATCAAAAATAAAAAAGCTGTCAGGTATAGGGTAAGTTTGTCCTTTAACTCTAAGCCTTTTGTATACACAGCAGAAGCAGCAATATTTATTACAGTCATTATTACAGGTAAAAGATTCAATGAAATAGAACCGATGGTAACCAATTTATCCGGAGAGCCTAGATCTTTTAAAAATAAAAAAGAAGTTTCTTTTAACGCAGGCAACTCTGATAAAAGCTGATATGCTGCTATAAAAAAAGGTATCTGTATAAATAAGGCAAAAATACTCCTTAATGCATATAAGGGATGATAATTATTTTGCCTGTAATAAACAGACAATATCATGTACCGCTCATCGCCTTTAAATACAGTCTTAATATCCTTTACTTTAGGCTTCATTCTTTTTTGAATAATACGTTCCATCTCTTGCCACTTCTCTGCTACATTATAGATGGGCAAGGTTATTAAATTTATACCTAGGCTCAAAATAATTATTGATAAACCTATATGATCTTGAGTTATATTATTTGCTATAAATAATACAAACTCAACAAACATATATACAGGATAAATAAATATTGTATACAAAAAATCTAACATGTTTTTTTAGTCTCCATTAAGAATTCATATACCTTTTCTCCTGAGCGCCCTCTATTTTGCCATGCAGTATCTTTAGCTTTTAATCTGTTTTCTTTTAAGGTAGAACTTTCGCAAGTTTCTTTAATAATTTTTCTTATATCAGTAAAATCTGTAGATTTTAACTCCCTTCCTATTTCTTTCAATATAGAAAACTTCCATGGCAGCTCTTTTAGATCACCTGAATCATAAGGGCGATGATCGAATTCATTATTACAGTATAAGAACGGCTTGTCAAATAAAAAGCAATAGTCAAAGATAACACTCGAAAAATCGGAAACCATTATATCGGACTTTGAAAGAGAAATAATATTTTCAGGCTCATAATCCCAAGAAAGATTACTATTTACCTTGTACTTTTCTTCTAATTTTTTTAGCATATCGGACTCGGCGATCTTACTTTGAGGATGGGGACGAACGATAATATTCCATCCTGTTTCTACAAGAGGTGTAAGGAGTTTTTCTCCATATTTGGAAAGAATACCATTTGTACCCCATGAAGGAGCTAGCAAAACG
Source organism: Treponema putidum (assembly GCF_000755145.1). Taxonomy (GTDB): domain Bacteria; phylum Spirochaetota; class Spirochaetia; order Treponematales; family Treponemataceae; genus Treponema_B; species Treponema_B putidum. The sequence goes on along the minus strand of NZ_CP009228.1, from coordinate 2,070,155 downwards.
GTAAAAGCCTCATTTTTCTGAGGTAAGTCCTTTATTTTTTCCTTAAGCACATCCAAATAAGGACAGCCCACCACGCATAATTCTTTCCTCTTTATTCCGCGCAAATCTTCAAGCTCTCTTATTCCCTGCATTTGATATTCACCTGATAAAAGAACCGAATCAAAATAATCAAGACCGAAAAGTCTGTAACTTGTAGCATCATCAAGGGCATGAAGAATATGACTGTAATGCTTTACTTTTTTTGACCTCTTTAATTGATATACATCCAGGCCGGGCGTAGTCATCAAACAGATATCTGCCTCCAACATATTAAGCCTAGCAAAGGCCTTATTTCCCTTTCCTATATATTCAGAACTTATATACTCATAATTTTGTAAAAACACAGGATCGTCTTCGGAAGATGTATAAAAAAGAACTTTTACCTTATTCTTTTCAAATTCATTACATATAGGAGCAAATACATTCCAGTATTGTTTGCCCTCAGAGTAAAAAACAAAATCGGTTTTGCTTTCATTAACTTTCGTTTTATCCTTGTAGATTAAAACTTTTAATCTTATTATAGCCGTTTTTGTCAAAAAATATAGAGTCGTAATTAGCCCTATTACAATAGAAAAAAGAATACTGCCCGTGCCAGGATCAATATATAACAATGGAAACATAAAATAAATTCTCCTTATTCCTCATTAAAATTTGTTCTACTCCAATTAGCAGGATCATAGACATTATCTTTTATATAAATCCAACCATCCTTGTCTACATCAAACTGAGTAGCCTTAAGCTGATGATGAGCATGCCAGTTTCCTGACATCACAGCTTTTACAACTTTTTTATCTTGCGTTTCAATAAATGTTTTACCTGTAAAAGGATTTTTTTGTAATTCAGAAGGCAAGTCCTTTGTAGTTAAAAGAGGAATATCAGCCAAAGTCATAAAAGTATTGTCTTTTTTTAAATTTCCTTCAGAATTAAAATCCTTCATCATTATTAACGGCATTAATACATCAGGCATAAAACCATGATTAGCAAATTTACTTATATATGTTGTATACTTGGTTCTCATAGGAGCATTTCCATGATCTCCCGCAATTATTATTCGGGAATTATCCCAGCAATCATTATTTTTTAAAAATCTAAAGAACTTAGCACATGATTCATGAGCTAAATAATTAACATAAAAATGTTCTGATGTATATCCGTTTAAACAGTAGTTGTCTGCCATAGGAATAAGGAAATCTTTTCCGGCAAGTTTAATAGTACTCGGCTCAGAGGGCTCATGCGTTAAATTATTTACAATAATATTTATGCAGTTCTGATTTTCAACAAATTCGACTTCTTTTTCAATATTCTCCAGAGCTGAATATGCATTAAAAAAAGGAGCCGAATAAATTGGAAGTCCTACACTAGCATACATACCATTTGCATAAAAAATTCTACGAGCTTCAAGAGGTAAAATTCTAAAAAAAGAAAAATATAACATATTTCTGCGAATACCGCTTATTCCGTCTTTTTTAAGTATTACTTTCGTGTCGGTTTTAAGAAAATCTTGTGTATATAAGCCGTTACCATCTATATTTTTTGCAATAATATTATATTTTGAAAAAACAGATAAATCCGGAATCCAAGAATAATTAAGCCAAGAAGGATCGGTGAAACTTACACTCCAATTATTTTCACTAAAAAGCCGTGGAAGAACACTTAAAGCTTCATTATGCTTATCTACCAATAGTTCGTCCGATCTTTTATCAATGTTTTCAGGAGTATACTCATATCCTCCAAATAAAGAAGGAGTACTAAAATTAGTAGTTGAACCGAAGGCTATGGCATTTTCAAAAAGAGTAAAACCCGTATATTCTTTTTTTACAATTTCTGAAGTTTCAAATATAGGATCTATAAAAAAATTCATTGAGCGATCCAGCATAAAAATAAAAATATTTTTCCCGGTTTTACTTACTCTATATGCTTTATCGGGAGTGGAAACCGATTTTGTAGCAAGATTCATAGTCTTAACTTCTCTATAAATTGTTATAGAAGAAATTACCGTAATAACAAAAAACGAAACTATAATAATTTTTAAAGCTGCACTAACATATTTTCGCAAAGAATCAAAATAAAGAACTATAAAAACCAATATTCCTGCAACTGTAATTATTGAAAGGTTGATCAGTATTTCGCTTAAAGAGTGTCTAAGTTTACCCGCGTCCGAAAATACAAGAAGATTATTTATGCTTCCGTAACCATCTCTAAAAACAAAGGCATTCAAAACCGAAATTACAAGTAAAATTATCGAAGCAAGAGTAAAAGCTGTCTGTGTTTTTTTTTGAAAAAGTTTATATAAGCATACAAGCCAAAATAAACATCCCAGTGATTGAACTCCCGAATAAAAAAGAACAAGAAACGGATTGGCAATATTTTCAAAGTTTACAAATTCCAATGGAGAACTGGCAATAGTAGATGAAGGAATCACAAGGCCCAGAAAAATAAAAAACGCTAGCGAACCTTGTAAAAAAAGAAAAAACTTATTCCTATCATCTGAAAATATATTCCAAATATTTTTAAATAAAAATTTAGAAATAAAGTGCCATATAACAGGCACAAGTATAACAATAGAGGTAAGGCTATAAACAATAACCTTAATTCTCAATTTTGAATCATCGATTTTTACAAAGATACTAAAATATATAAAACATAATACGGTTACAGCATACCAAACTCGCTTATCTAACCTTACCCGATAAAAAATATTTTTTAATAACGAAAATAAATTATTTAATGTCCAATACATAACCAAACCTGATGGAGAATTATAAAGTAAAACAAGAAAAACAGCGGCTGTAAGGTAAAGCTGTATTTTTTCTTTTAAGCTTAATCCCTTAGAATAAACGGCAGAAGCGGATACGTTTATTATAGTCATAAGTATCGGAAGAAAATTTATATATATTCCTCCAATATTAAGCAATTTATCAGGTTTTCCTAAGTCTTTTAAAAACCAAAAAGAAGCATTATTTAATAACGTTAGATTAGAAAGAAGTTTATATGCAGCAAAGAAAAACGGAATCTGAATAAGTAAAGGAAACATTCCTCTTAAAGCATAAAGGGGATGGTAGTTATTTTGCCGATAATATGTCGACAAAATCATGTACCTTTCGTCGCCCGAAAAAACTACCCTTATATCTTTAACTTTAGGTTTTAGTTTTTTTTGAATATCCCGTTCTTTTTTTTGCCAAGTCTCTGCAACATTATATATTGGTAAACAAATAATATTTACAATAATGCTTAAAAGAATAATAGAGCCCCCTATATAATCATCTGTAATATTGTTTGCAAGAAAAAACACAAACTCAACAAACATATATACAGGGTATATAAAAATCATATATAAAAAATTTAACATAACAACCTGCTAATTAAAATTCAAAAAAAGTTATTTTTTTACTTTTGCCCAATTCGATTCTACAAAAATATCCTTTTCTTTAAGATGAATATTTAAAATATCATCTTCTAAGATATTACCAATAATAAATTCTTCTTTTTCTTTGGTTTCTTTAAATATTTTTCCGGTAAAGGGATTTTTTGTAAGGGGGGGGTAACATTATCAAAACCGTCTGTTGCCATTATGGGAACATCGGCATTGGTCATAAAATCCATGTTAAGTTTCAATTTACCGGAAGCATTAAAATCTTTCATCATCAAAATAGGCATATAATATGTCTGCTGAAGTGTTTTATCCTTAAAATCAGTATTAAACATAGAATTATTTAAAATAAAATTTCCATAGGCATGATCGGCTACAAAAATAATTCTTGTATTATCATACACTCCGCTTTCTTTTAAAATTCTCATCATGTCACCAAGAGCCGAAAAAAGATAAGCATCCGATATATAATGATTTAACGTAATTTCATTTTTTGATCTGTCTTCACACTTTTTTATAAACTCATCCGAACAAAACAGACGAGCCTGCGAAGCAGATATCGGCGTATGAGAAATATTATTAACAATTAAGTTAAAACAATCTTTATCATATCCTGTACTTATATCCCGCTCAATAAATTCAAGCGGAGCAATTTTTGCAACAAAATCAAATAAACCGTATGCCGAGGCTTTACTTTGTAAATACCTGCCTTTATTATAAAGTCTTTTACGCAAAAAATATGGAGATGCTTTTAAAAAAGAAAATCTGATTGTGTTCCTCAAGGTTTCAGAAAACGGAAGAACACTATTTTGCACACCTATTTTATGCTTTTGAATCCACTCCCCTACATATTTTCCTTCCATGTTCAAAGCTTTAATCCCATGATAAGGCTCGAATATGGAATTATCCGGTATCCAACTATGATTGGCAAGTGAAGCGTCGGTAATAACCGCATTCCAACCTGATTCCGAAAAAAGACGCGGCATAACGCAAAGAGATTCATTATACATATCACGATTTGAATCCGTATTTTTTTTAAACGCGGCAGGCGTGTATTCATACCCGCCATATAAAGCCGGAGCTCCAATATAGGTATGACCTCCAAAAGAAATTGTATTAGGATATAGTGTAAATCCCGTAAAATTCTCTGCAATTTTAGGAAAATCATCAAAAATAGATGGAATAAAAATCCCAGGCATCCTATCAAGCATAAAAATTAATACATTTTTACCTGTCTTAGTAAAGCTATAAACTTTCTCAATGTGTCCTATAGATTTATTCTTTTTATCTATTTTGATAAGTCTTGTAACGTTTTTATATCCTGAATATATTTTAACCATATTAATACAAGAAAGGATCAAAAAAGAAACAAGTAAAATCTTTGATATAAAAATAGATTTCTGAGAAAACTTATACTTAAGAGTAACTACTATGAGTACTATACCTAAAAAAAGAGAAAGTAAGTTAATCACATTCTCGTTTATTGAATGAATCAGAACTTCATCTGTTGAAAATGAAAGAAAGCCTGTAAGCGAACCGTAATTCCCTTGGAATACAAAAACATTAATTACAGAGCAGATCAAAATAATAAAAGCTATAAATGAAAAGAACGGCTTAATTCTCTCGCTTGCCAAACGATATAATATCGCAGGCCAAATAAAAAGAAAGCCGAAACCTTGCAATAAAGTAATCCAAAGCAAATAAAAAGGGCTTTGATACTGAATTGTATAGGAAAATTCTTGAACGGAAGAAGAGACCAAAGAGGAAGGAATTACAATACTTAAAAGAACAGTGATTGAAATTATAGAAAAATAAAAAAGAGAATTAACGTTTTTTATATTCTGAAAAAATGTTATTGAATTGATAAAGTATTTTAGAAGTCTAATAAAAAACGGAATTAAAATATATATTACCATAATCCCAATCATAAGAATAATAGCAATAGGCTTCTGAGCCGTAATTATAAAAAAAGCTCCTCCCGCCACAATAAAAATAAGCCCTAAACAGTACCAGATTTTTTTATTATAATTACATTTTGCAAAAATATTTTTAAATAATGAAAAAATATTATTAAGAGTCCAATAAAAAACCAAGCCCGAAGGAGAATTATAAAGTAAAAAAAGGAAAACTATAGCCATTATATATAGCTGTATTTTTTCTTTTATTGAAAAATTCTTCGTATATATCATAACCGATAAAAGATTGACCAAAGTCATTAAAAACGGCAAAAAATTTATCTTATATGATAATATATTAAGCAAAGCATCAGGCTTGCCTAAATTATTTAAAAAAAAGAACCCAGAGCCTTGTAATAATGCTAGTTCCGATAAAAAATGGTATGCTGCAATAAAAAAAGGAATTTGAAAAAGGAGCCCCAACATACCTCTTAAAGAATACAGGGGATGATAATTATTTTGGCGATAATACGCAGAAAGAATCATATACCTTTCATCTCCCTTAAATACCGCTTTTATATCTTTAATCTTATTTTTTAATCTCTTTTGTAATAATCTCTCCTTATTTTGCCATTGCTCTGCAGCAGCATAAATGGGTAAAGTAACAATATTTACAAATAAACTTACTATAACTATTGCACCGCCTACATTCTCATTAAAAATCTTAAACGCAACCAAAAAAATCAATTCAATAATCGATTCAAGCGGGTATATAAAAAGTGTATATAAAATAATTAACATTTAAATTTCTCTAAATCAAAAACATAATAAACAGGGCTTAGTGCCTTAATTCATCCCCTATTTCAGAGGGAAAAATCTCATCAACCGTTATGACAGAAGGAGACACAAGCCATATTTGAGAAAGTCTACGGTAATACTTCCATTTATCTGCTTCTATAAAAACTTTTTTATTATGATAATATATTCTTTTTGCAGCATCTAATCCTATGACATATCCATAAGCCCCTGCATAATTATTTAAAACCAAATACATAGAATGTTCGGGTGTCAGCATTTTTTTCCATATTTTTTTTATTTTCTTCTTGACGATTGTACCCAGTAAAATTATTTTATTACCTACATTGATTTTTTCAATTTTTTTATAAACATCAATAAATCCATCTAAAAAAGTAACGTCATCTTCAAGAATCAGAGCTTGTTCAATATTTTCATCTATCATTTTTTTATAAATATTTTTATGACTTATAGCAGTTCCTATTTCTCCCACATTTAATTGCCGCTTAGCTCTTTTTTCTGCCAATTTAGAATCATAAAACTGATCTATGTTTGTTATTGATTTACCATAAACGGCAGGGAAAAATTCATAATCAATCGGTATATCCTTGAGAAGGTCTTGCATATATTTTTTTCTTTCTGTATTATGTTCCAGATTAAGCACAAAAGTTCGCATAAAGATCCTTTATAATTTTTTTTAGCTTGTATGGCATAAGTCGTCTTAGATGATTGTTTATTTTATATTTTATAAGCTCTAAACGCAGGCCTAAAATTGTTTTTTTATTTTTTTTCGTAGGTTAAAAGCATATCGTTACTAAAACACTCAGACAGCAAATTCAAAGAATTAAGCCAATCTTTTTTTTGTGTATTCATTAAAATTTGTATATAAAAAACATACTTAAAATATTGTCTTTCGATACACACAACCGCATCAGTTTTTTCTTTTGCATACATATCAAAAAAAACATTAAAAGCATTAAGATTAGCTTTAATAGAAGCTAAACTTTTTTTTACGGCAGATAAATCATTTTGTTTATTTGAAATTCCGCTTCCATCATTATACAAAATTAAAGGCTTATTTATAAAAGCATAGCTTTTTGCATAATAGGCAATGATAATAGATTCATACAAATCTTCACCCATTACCGAATAAAAGCTTTGCATTTTTGAAAAAGCTTCTTGCAATAGTTTTTTTTTATATACCTTATTCCAAACAGTACCGGCTCTGGGATTTTTAAAATATACCAAACTGTCAAAAAGATTGTCTATCGTAATAGATGGAACAGGTAAAGATAGGCTTTTTTTATTTTTATGTTTATAAGCAAATTCCAAAACATCATAATCGGTTTTTGAGAGTATATCATATAAAGATGCACAGGCAAATATTTCAAGAGCATCATCACAGTCCAAAAAAAGAATATAATCCCCCGAAGCATTACTTACACCCGTTTGTCTTGCACAATGGGGGCCAAGATTTTTTGAATGAGTAACAACCTTTATTCTTTTATCTTTTAAGGCATATAATTTTATCTTTTGTAAACTTTCATCAGTAGAGCAATCATCAACACAAATTATCTCAATATCTGTATAGGTCTGATTTAAAATACTTGATAAAGTTTTATCAATAAAAAAACTGCGATTATATATCGGAATTATTATACTGAATTTCATTTTTTTAAGTTATAATAATTGAAAATCATATATGGAAATTCAATCAAAAAAAAGGAAAAAACATAAACAGTTTTACAAACCCCTTAACTTTCATTTTTAAAGTCTTTCTATGATTAAAACTTTCACAAACACCGCCGAAAGAAGTTATTCCAAACAATAACCTATACGCTTTATTTTTATACTCTTCAGGCAGTTCTTGTTTAAGTTGAAACTCATAAGAATCTTGAATATATTTTTCCACAGGCTTACTTTTATCGACTTTAATACCATTATCCAATCCATCAGGGAAATCGTAACAATACTCAGCCAGCTCTTTTTCAATTTTAAAAATATCATCTTCCCACTGAGGATAGTTTTTAAATTTGTATGTATTTTTTGCCGATTTTTCAGGATTAAAATAAAGCCCCTTTTTGATATGTTCTTCATCCCGCAGTTCAAGAAATGTTTTTAATTTTAATAACGAATTTTCATAATCAGAAATAAACTCTTCAAAATGAAGTAAAAGAACATTTTTATTTTCAGCTTCTGTTTTTTGTGAAAAACGTATACCCTTATACCAGCTTATAAAAGTATTTACATCATCAGTCGGAATATAAGGCTCTCCCCAAGAACTTTTATTTAACACATAAAGATCTCGCGGATCGCGGTCAACAATGACAATTTTTGTTTGCGGAGCATATTTCAAATATGCCGATATATTATAAGCAGGAAAAAACTGATCTATCAAAACTCTTTTTGCGTCCGTATGAATACCGACTTCCAAAAAAAGTTTTTTTATATAATCTTGAGTCTTAGCATAAAAAGAATCATCAAAAAAAGCATAGAAACTATTATTTTTCATCTGATATGTAGGATGCCAAGTATCAGGTTCATATAAAGAATAATTTTTATATGAATATTCATTAAGAAATATTTGTTTTGCTAAATTATAATAAAGTAAATCTTGTTTTGAAAACTTAATAGTATCGGAACCGCGGTGCCAATTCCCTTGCCACTGCGCAGTACAAATCGAATTTATATAATCGATTGAATGTCTTTCAAAATTTCCATTAAAATACTTTTGAAATTCGACTTGGGAGTTAAGTATATTTACAAGCCTTAAAAATCTTTTGACCGCCATGTCAACTTTGAGACGATGTCCTTCTTTGAGAGCTGTTTCCAAATCTCTGATACCATCAGGTTCATGTAAAAAAGTACACTCAAAACCGGCATCAAGGCTTTTTACATTTTCAAATTCTTCTATGATGTTTGTTGCTGCAGAACTGCCGGTAAATCCGTAGCCTGTGCATGTTATTATTTGCTGCATTATTTATTCCTATGGTAAAACACGATATATACAATCACGTAAAAACCAAAAGATTCTTTTATATAAACTAATTGACTTTCTAAAAAAAATATAAAATATCGAACGATCGGTTTTCTTTAAATCGTAGGTACGTTTAGAATAGGAATCAATTACTGAACAGCCGTCTCTTTTATAATCGATCAAATAAGGTTCAAGAACATAAATATCTATAAATTTCCAAAATACATGCCACATATCTGAGGCATATTTCACAGGATAGTTAAAATGATAAAGCTTTTCTGCGGCTTTATTGTCTATAATATATCCGTAAGCCCCATACCCGGAATTAAAAAGTTTAGATAATGTATAACAACCATCTAATTTAGTCTTATATATTTTCCTTTTTAACTTTTTAGAGGACTGTCCAAAGAGTACAATACTATTTTGCAAATTAAATTCCAATATTTTTTTTATTATTTCATCAATTTTTTCACTAATAATAATATCGTCTTCAAGTATCAAAGCTCTTTCGATATTTTCATCAATCATCTTTTTGTAAATTAAAAGATGACTCATGCAACAACCTATTTCGCCTAAATTTAAGGGACCGCCGGCTTTTGTTACAGCATATTCATGATCATAAACTTCTTCTATATATTTTATATCTTTACCATTTACCGCATCAAAAAACTCATATTGAAGATTTGTTTTTTTCATCTCTTCAATCATATATTGACGGCGATCTGTAGATTCTTTTAGATTGATTATAAAAACTTTCATATTTTTATTTACCATACAAGATTTAAGCTTTCCATTCGTTTACTTTTTCAATTACGTAATTAACTTCCTCATCGGTTAATAATGGACTCATCGGAAGGCTAACCACTTCCGCATGTATTTTTTCACTTATCGGTAAGTGAAGATGAGAAAACTCTTTATATGCTTTTTGTCTATGGGGCGGAGTCGGATAGTGAATAACTGTTTCTATTCCGCAATCTTTTAAATAGTCAATAAACGCTTTTCTGTTTTGAACCCGAACGCAATAAATATGCCACACGTGTTCTTCTTTTTGGTGGAGTTTTGGTAAAATAATCGCTTTATTTTTGATTCCTGCATTATACATCACTGCGATTTGACGGCGGCGATCATTGTCTGTATCAAGCCTTTCCAGTTTTAACGAGAGCACTGCGGACTGTATTTCATCAAGACGGGAATTTTCCCCCTTGTATTCGTGTACATATTTTACGCTTGAGCCGTAATTTGCCAACTTTCGTATGACATCTGCAAGTTCGTCGTCATCAGTAGTAACACAGCCGCCGTCGCCTAAACAGCCTAAATTTTTACCCGGATAAAAACTGAAACCGGCCGCATCGCCGAAGGAGCCGCTTCGTTTTCCGTCTTGCCTTGCACCGTGTGCCTGTGCTGCATCTTCAATCACTTTTAAATTATGATGTTTTGCAATGTCAATAATAGCTTCCATATTGCAAAGCCTGCCGTATAAATGCACCGGCATAATTGCTTTAGTTTTTGAACTTATCTTATCTGTTATTTTTTTTACATCGATTAAATAATCATCTATATTCGGCTCAACAAAAACAGGTGTCAAATTTTCGGCACTCACGGCAAGAATAGTAGCTATAAAAGTGTTTGAAGGGACAATAATTTCATCACCTTCTTCAAAAACACCAAGCAGCTTGTATGCACGGAGAATCAATTTTAAAGCTTCAAGACCGTTTCCTACACCAATGCAATGCTTAACTCCGCAAAATTGTGCAAAGTTCTTTTCAAAAGCCGTACATTCTTCGCCGTGAATATACCAGCCTTTTTTTATAATCGCACTTATTTTTTGCGAGAGAGACGGTTCAAAGCTTTCAGTCATTTTTTGCAAGGATAAAAAAGGGATATGCATAAGAAACCTATATAGTTATGCTATACTTATTTAAGATTCTACCTTTATATATGGTATAGATGCTATCTTTTATAAATAATAATTCCATGAGAATCAATATGCTGTATAAACTCACGATGTCTTAATTGCGGATATGAAACAATATCAAAAAAATATGGAATTACCGTCTCTTCTTCTAATTCAGACTTTAAAGCGGCAGCAATAAAAGGAGTTACTTTTATACCTTTTATCGCGATATCAATATCCGAGCCTTTTTTATATAAACCGATCGCCCGCGAACCGAACAATACAGCTTCTTCTATTTCTGTACATTTAGAAAGATATTCAATAATAGTTTTCATTTCATATTCTTTAAGACCGTATGGCATAGCGTTAGGAATCCAATTCTGCTGCAAGTTTATTTTTTAAACAAATAAGTGCAGGCTGGAAAGATACAATAATAAAATCAATTCCATCCTCAAGCATGTTCATATCATAGGTATGGCTGGTAATATTTCGAATATCAAGTGCTTTTAACCAAAGTTCTCCATCATCTATCAGTCCATCTTGAAAGGCCTGTCTAATTGCACGCTTACCATTCTGTACTTCCATATAACCTTGTGCTTCAAGATAATCCTTCAATGTTTTCCATGAAAGTTCGAGAATAATTTCAAATGCCTGAATTAAAGCCATTCTGCAAGTTTCATAATACTTTGCCCCATGAGGATTCTCACCGACATCCGTACAACGATCTTGAAACACAACAAGAGCTTTTTCAAAGTTTTGGAAGCGTTGTTTCCAACGTATAGGATTAGTCATATAATGATTTCTCCATATCTTTTGAAACTACCTGCGTAATCGATACCGCAGTCGGCGGGTAAAATAATTCTTTTCATACTCTCTATACTTTTTTTGCTTCGATAAATATTTCAGAACCGAGATTCGGCATATATTTTTGCATGGAATAAAAACCGTCTAGAATTTCATTTGTTAAAAAACCGATATCCATAAGATGTTTCATCTGAGAATGAGTAAACGGTTTTATAAAATAGTCGCCTAAATTAAGAATCTGAAAACCAACATCTTGTACAATAGATTTTAACATATTTATATCAAAATTTGTATGCTGCTGCAATAAGATATTATTCTGAGATTTATCATGTTCATCTTTTATAAGACCGCTTTCTTTTGCAAGCAGCCGATGAAAAGAATTCATATTTGGGACGTTTATATGAACAATCGTGTTATCCTTTATACAAAGGTTAAAAATATTCTGTAAAAGCCGGCGAGGATTTTCAACTTCATGTAATAATCCTGAACAAATAATATAATCGAACTGATAATTCGAAAGCTCCACTCCAAGATTTTCTAAAAAATCATTATAACATATTACAGCATCGATACTATTTTGTTTTGCCAGCTGTTGTGCATTTTCAAAAAACAAAGAACAAGGCTCTGCAATGACATATTTTGTAAAATCTTTATAGAATAAAAAGAGAGGTTCCAAGCCGCACCCAATTTCTAATATTTGTCGGGGGGGGAGGTAACATTATTTAAACATTCCAACACCTTTTTTCTTCGGTATGACACCTGCACGGCTTCAAAATCATTTTTTGTTTTATAATCTTCTCCATATTTTTCTATATCTCGCATTTATACCTCCAGTGTTAACATTTTATAAAAAGTTTTATTCATCGAATAAGTACTACCGTATGATTCTTTATTTTTTAATAAACCTTGATTCAAAGTGTGCCCGAAATTCTCGGTTGAAACGCCCCATGATATTTTTTTATAATTTATTTTTTTTGCTTCAACTATCATAGAATAATACATAAAACTCATCGGACTTAATTTTGCAAATTCTTCTTTAGAGCATAAATATTGAGTATGTATCGTTTTTGTTTTTGGAAAATAAAAAACTACAGCGCCGCCAATTATATCATCATTTAATACACATTTGAAAAAGGAAATATTATTTGTAACACATTTTTCCTTCAATAAAATAAATTCATTAAAAGAATGAACAGGAATAACTCCATATTTCCTTAAATTTGAACTTATAATTTCATGCAATAGTTCTATCTCTACATTTGAACCTATTTTTTTGCACACTGCTCCCAATTTTAAGCAATTATTTACATGAGTCCTTTTCCCTTGAATAAAATTGGTAAGGATAAAATCATCATAATTTTCCAAATCAATATATGTATTCAGTTCGGAATATTGTTGATATTTTTTATAATACAAAAGATATTCTAAAAGTGCAGGACTTTCAATAGATAAAATATCCGGCGTTATTTTTAAATAAACGGAAGTAAATCGATGTTCTTTTAAATACTGTTCAAAAACTTCAATTATTTCCAAAAGGCTATTACCTGAATAATGCTTTTTATCGATAATTATGCCGCCGTAGGTAGAACCTTTGTGAGAAAAAAAACAAGCCGGATCCTTAGGATCCTTACAAGCAGGAATTACAGCAGCCAAGTTGTCCTTTTGATTAAAAATTAAAAGAGAACAATCCTTAAATCTATCCTCAGGATGGTAATTTAAAAAATTTCTACTCTGTAAAAAAGTTCCATTAACCGACTTATTTAAAACAAAATCATCCCAAAGCTGTTCATATTTTTTTTCATAAGGTTCTATTTTAAACATTTTTTACTGTATTCCTAATATTCACTTATTTTCTGTATTGTAAAAATTCATCATAGTTTCTGATATAATCATCTTCGGTATAATATTCGGAAGCAAGCACCAGCGCTACCGAACCAAAAGAAAAATCCGTAAGATTCCGCCAAATACCGGGAACTATCAATAATCCCTTTGACGGACTATTTAAAAAGAAATTTTTCTTATTTTTTCCATCATCAAGTTCAACATTAAAAGATCCTGAAGCGGCAAGAAGAAGTTGAAATAGTTCTTTATGTGCATGAGCGCCTCTATCTTGAGTTTCAGGTATACCATAAAGGTAATAAATTCGTTTCACCTCAAACGGGACGGTACTTTTATAATTGAGATTCGTTATATTATTAGTATAATCTTTATGCAAATTCAACAAAATGCAGTTATCAACTGTATTCATCTAGATTTTCCGTACAAAATTAATAGATTCTTTTGAGGACAGTATAAGAATGACCGTATTTTCAGCGAATTGCCGCAAAGTAAAGTCTGTATTGCTTTCTATATATAAACTTTTATTCGCATTTTTTAAGAATATAGTGTTTGACTCTTTTTTCGGCGCACTATTATCATCTAACAAAAAACTGCCTGAAAGCGGCGTAATAAAAAACTCTGAATAGTCATTATTAGTAAATTTATATTCCTCACCGGTATTATATATGTTAATAAGAAATACACCTTTAATTTTAAAAGGAACTGCTCGTTCACTTTCAAAAAAAGAAAGATTACCGCGCCCGTCGGTAATCTTAGGAACTTCTATTTCTTTCATATCTATCCTCGAATATCAGCTAAAACAATTTAATTCAGTCCGAACATTTTTTTTATCAATATTTTTGCATCATTATATAGTTTTTCTTTATGAGTTTTCCCAATAACATTTTTTGCATTTATTTTATATAAGTCAATATAATCTTTGTATTGAAAATCAAACACATTAGTACTAAAAAAATCTTTATTATTTTCAAGATATGTAATAAGACGCTCAAAGGCCCAAGAACTTAAACGCAACTGTTTATTTTTACAAGTATCAATAAGCAGCCTGAATTTTATCTCTTCTTGATTATACGTTTTTAACTGAGGAAAAACTTTCTTTATTTCATAATAGTCTAAGTTCAAATAATTATCAAGGACAAATTTACTTTCAATAGAACGGCACATATCAAGCCATCTTGTTTTACCGCTTAAATTTATTATTGGATTTGAAAATCTCCTATAAAAAACAGTAGGCTCATTAACTACAGCCGTTTTTCCGTGCATAAGACAGCGCACATTCAAATCATAGTCATGCATCATAATCAAATTCTGATTATAAGCAGCAGTTTTCTTAAACAAAGTTTTTTTAAAGGAAACACCGGGAGAAGGAATATCGTTCCCTGCATAAAAAAGATGATTAAGCATCTTATATTTATCAAAAAAAGGTTGTTGAATAATTTCATTTAAATCATTACTATTTTCATCTATTACTTTAAGTTTAGGAAAAACTGTTTCAACTAAATCATCTTTTTTAAATTGAAGCATTACTTGTTCAAGATGATTCGGAAGTAAAACATCATCACTTGCAATCAAAGTTATATATTCCGTATTTGACTTTTCAATTCCATCATTAAAAGTCGCACCCGGCCCCCAATTTCTAGTATGCTTAAAATAACGAATCTTATCAGACAAGTATTTTTGAACAACAAGTTCAGTATCATCTTTTGAGCAATCGTCTATTATGACAATTTCAAAATCCTGATAGGTTTGCCTTAAAATACTTTCGATTGTTTGAGAAATATAAGCAGCTTTATTATATGTAGGAATTACTACCGTGATTTTCGTATTCATATCAAACCCTAGTCCCTTCCAAATAAATCCCGCGTATATATTTTTTCTTGAACATCGGCAAGTAAAGAATCATAACGGTTTGCAATTATAACTGCACTCATTTTTTTAAATTTTTCCAAATCATTTACAACAAGACTGCCGAAAAATGTTTCGCCGTCATTTAAATTAGGTTCATATATGATAACATCAGCACCTTTTGCTTTAATACGTTTCATAATACCTTGAATTGAACTTTGGCGAAAGTTATCGCTATTTGATTTCATAATAAGACGATAGACGCCTATAGTTATCTTCTTTTCGGAAAAAGAATCAAAAGAAACCGAAGCAGAATAATCATAATATCCGGCTTTTTGCAAAATTCTATCGGCAATAAAATCTTTTCGCGTTCTATTGGATTCCACAATTGCTTGAATAAGATTTTGCGGGACATCCTGATAGTTAGCTAAAAGCTGCTTTGTATCTTTTGGAAGGCAATAACCACCATATCCAAATGAAGGATTATTATAAAAAGCCCCTATTCTCGGATCAAGACAAACACCGTTTATTATCGACTGAGTATTCAACCCCTTCAGTTCTGAGTATGTATCAAGTTCATTAAAAAAGCTCACTCTCAGAGCCAGATAGGTATTTGCAAATAGCTTTACAGCTTCCGCCTCAGTAAAATCCATAAACAGCGTATCAATATTTTCTTTGACAGCCCCTTCTTGCAATAATCGGGCAAACTCTTTAGCTGCCTCAGTGAGTCTTTTATCTTCTAAATCCGTGCCTACAATAATTCTGCTTGGATGAAGGTTATCAAAAAGAGCATTACTTTCACGTAAAAACTCCGGACTAAATAAAATATTTTTGCTTCCGGTTTTTTCCCGTATTGTTTTTGTAAAACCGACCGGAATAGTAGATTTGATAACCATAACAGCATTAGGATTATAATGCATAACAAGTTTTATTACGGCTTCAACAGCACTTGTATCAAAAAAATTTTTTTGCGGATCATAATTAGTAGGTGTCGCAATTACAACAAAATCCGCATTAGAATACGCAGAAACTGCATCAAGCGTAGCTTTAAGATTAAGCGGCTTTGTTAAAAGATAATCTTCTATCTCCTTATCCTGAATAGGAGATTTTTTATTATTTATAAGATTAACCCTGTCAGGTACTATATCTACCGCATAAACTTCATTATGCTGCGAAAGGAGAACGGCAATACTTAATCCGACATAGCCGGTTCCGGCTACTGCAATTTTATATTTTAACATATATTTCGACTACATTATTTAAATTCGATTGTTCTGTTTTTATTATCATTTTGATATTTTTTAATTGAAATAAGCTGATAAATAAAATCAAATGGAAAAAGACACAAACCTATTATAATTTTAATACAACCTTTTATATATGCCGTTATAGTCTTGCGGTTTTTAAATGTTTGTATATTTTTAGAAAGAATTGTAAAAATACCTGCCCCTTTTATATTTGAAAACGGCAACTTTCCTGTTTTTTGAAAAATACAAACAGTTTTGCGTATATCTTCCAGTGTTTCTCGGTGTTCACTTTTTATTTCTTCGGGAAGAAAATGGCGTATTTGAGTTTCGGAGTAAGGATAACAGAATTCAGACAATTCCTTCTCTATTTTTTCAATATCTTTTAAATACTGCGGATACTTTCTAAACATTTGAGTGTTCGTCTGTGATTTTTCCGGAATAAAGATTTGTCCTTTTTTTGTATGCTCCGAATCTTTTAAGTTTAAAAACTCTTTAATTTTTGCTAAACTTTCTTCATAATTGTAAATAAGCTCTTCAAATTGAAGATGTAAGATATTATCTTTATTGTTTTCTTTTTGAGGTTTAATACTTTGCCGCCTATTTTTATAATATTTAATCCAAGCTTCTACATTCCAAGTCGGAATAAACCACTCGCCGTATATTTCTTTATTCATCACATATAAATCACGAGGATCCCTATTGGCAATTAATGCCTTTGAATCTTTATAGTACATTAATTCTTGCGGTGTTATTGTAGTTGCACTATAAATAGCATCTGCAAGTATATAATTCTTTCCATTTTCATAAAGAGGCGAAAATACTTTTTCTATATATTTTTGGGTTTTATCATAAAAATCATTCGGAAAATTACCGTAATATACTTTCCCAAAAGGAGCGTAAGAAGGTTCCCAATGGTACGGTTCATAGGCTTCGTAAGAGCGTTTACCGTACTTATAATTATAAAGCTTTTGTGCTTTTGAGAATATAGCATGTTCAGCCGGATCAAGAAAGGCATAATCATAATCTTTATGAACGGCACCTAGATAATTTTCCGTAACGGAATTTACATATTCAATTGTATAATTTAAAAAATCGGGTCCGAAATTATTTTTATAATCAATATCCTTTGAAACTTGTAGTGCATTATATAAAAAAGCTTTCACAGCCTTATCTATACCGTTACCTATTTTCAAAGCAGTTTCCAAAGCAAATATATTTTCGGTAAAAAATTTACATTCAAATTCCGCTCCACCCTTAAGAACTGAAAAGGCAGAAAATTCTTCTAAAATATTTGTAATAGCGGAACCTCCTGATTGCGCAAAACTGGAAGTACCTATAATTATTGGGGGGGGAAGAGTCATATTATTATCTCCTTATTTTTTGAATCAGACGCACAAAACCGTATGGCAACAGACACTTGATTACTTTTCTTACCGTTAAAGTTTTTTTTATATAAAATTTGTCATTATCCTTAGCTGTTTTGTTAAAATATTTTTCATCTTCGATGATTATGGAAAATAACTGTTCTACATCAGATTGCATAATCGTTTGTGTAAATTCGTTTTTATCTATTGCTTTTTTTAATTCTTCAAAACATTCTTTTGTATAAAACAATGAATGACGTATAAAATACTCGGCATGAGTATAGTTGAAGTATCTAAAATAATCATAATAAGCCTGTGCAGCAAGTAAGTTACGGTGAAATTGATTTTCTTTTGTCCATATTCCATCTTTATGTATCCTATATACGGCAACAATCTCATTTTTAAAAAAAGCCTTTCCTTTTTTCAAATGAAATATATAGCGTTCGGTATCGGCACGAAAAGACGATTCGCTCGGCGTACCTATAGATTCTTTTATTATCTGAGGAATACCATTATTATACACGATATTTCTAAAAATGCTTCCGGCAGTTTGCGTTATAATAACTTTATCTTGCAATAAATCATTAAAATCAAATATAGCTTCTTTTACATTACTTTCAATAAACGGCTTTTTGGTTTTGTTCTCATACAACATCATACAATTAGAGCTATAAATTGTAAAATCTTTATGAGCATCAAGGAAATCAACCGCTTTTTGTAAAAAAAACTCATCAGTATAATAATCGTCCGGATCGAGCACACAAAAATATTCAGTCCGCACCCTTACTTGAGCTTTAAGAATGTTAGCAAGAAGCCGTTCGTTTTTTTCGGATAAAATTATTTCAATTTTTTCGGGATATTGCCTTTGTAGTTCTTTTATTATTTCAATAGACCCATCCGTCGAACAATCGTCCGTTATAATAAGCTTAACGCCAAAATCAGTTTTTTGGTTTAAGACGGAGGTTACTGCTTCATTAACATATGCCCCTCGATTATAAGAAGGCATTAAGACTGTGAGTTTATTCATAGTGGCGTCAATTACTATATTTTTTAACTCAATAACAGTAACATTGAGTTTTAATTTTATTTTAGTAATTTTTATTAAAATTAACTAATCAATTATAAACAGGTTTATTACATTTTAAGTTCTTCAAAATTTATGTTTTTATTTATCAAATCCATAACCATTTTTGATGCTTTTTGCATTGTCATATTGGGATCATCATTCCAAGAAATATACAGACTAATATCGTTTTTTATAAAGTATTTTTTAGTGAAAGGAATACGTCTTAAAATATATCTGATACAACGCCAAGGGAAAAAAAGTATACATCTTATGAAATTCAAAATTTTTATATAAATAACAGAAATTTTACTATATAATTTAACAACTGTTATATTACAATTATTTACTTTTATTACTTTTAACAAAGCGTCATACTTACTTGGTTCTTTTGCATATTCAATATTTGCAAGTATAGATGAAAACATTTTAACTTTTAAAAAAGAAGAAAAAAGTTTTTTTATTTTTAAGTTCGGAACAGTTTCCATAATAGTTAATAAAGCATCCCATAAATATAATTCAGCAGATTCAATATTAAAATCTCCTGTTTCAGATCTCAATTTAAAATTATCATTCCATGTTTTTTCTCTCAAAGCTGTTTTAGGAGAAGTGCCGACCCAGCCCAATGGTATTTCAGAGCGAAGTATTTTTTTTGAAAACAATACAGATATCGCTGCCAGATTAGCATCCTGTACCGTATATGGATGTAAAAAGAATCCTCGTTGTACTTTTTTTACATTGTCTATAAGAGACCTATGAAAAAGTGATGTTGTATACATTTGAGGTAAATCAAAATATCCACACGGTAATTTGCTGTATAAAGCTTTATACATTTCTTTTTTAGCTGATAATATTTTATATTTGTTTTCTGCCGAATATGATATACATACGTCACCATATTTTTCATAGCAATCTTTCCAAAAATAAAAAACGCGTCTGCTTGAAATAGCTTGTATTTTTTTTGATTCAGCTATTGCAGCAAGCTTATCAGCCAAAATAAAAAAATATGGTTGAAGAGCATCATCCCCCCCTAAATATATCTGCCATGTTCCGATAGCATGAGACTGAGCCCAATCAAAATGTTCGGCAATAGTAAAAGACCGTGGTGTGTGAAATATTTTTACATTTTTATGATTGACTGTATCTACATATTCAGAAGTACCATCATCGGATTGATTATCACTAATAATTAGTTCATAATCCGAATAATTTTGTGATAATACAGAATTAATGACTGACTCAATATAAGGTCTTACATTTTTTACCGGTAATATAATTGAATACCTTGGTACAATTTCATTTTTCATAGACATATCCTAATCAAATATTTCTCTAAATTTATCAATATTTTCCTCAGTAAGTGGCTCTGTGAGCAAAAAATCCATGTACTTCATAACTTTCTCCTCTGTAAGCTTTGAATAATCGGCAAAAGATAATAATTCTTTTATGATATTTTCATTAAACCTATATTTTACAATTCGTGCAGGATTACCGGCTACAATTGAATAAGGTGGAACATCCTTTGTAACTACTGCACAGGCGCCGACTATAGCACCTTGTCCTATGGTTATGCCTGGTAAAATAAAAGCCTTATGCCCTATCCATACATCATCGTTAACTGTAATGGATTCTTCATCTTTTAATTTTTCTATATCAAGATTCTTAAATATATCTTTAGTATTTTTTTTGTTTTTTCGGAATAATAAACATTAAATGGAAAGGTAGATACTGTCTGATAAGGATGATGTCCACCTAATAAAAAAACTACATCTTCAGCAATTGAGCAACATTTGCCTATTTTTAAGATACCACTATCCACATAAGCAAGATTTAGTCTTCCATAAGAGTGTTTACTTAATTCCATTTTATTTATATCATATATCCCTGCAGGCCAAAAGTTAGGATTTTTGAATTTCATATAGAATTTTTCCAAAAAAATTTCATATTCTACGGGGGGGGGAAGAAGATACCTCGTATTTTTCTTGCAATACGCAGCATATTTTGCATAAAATTCATAGTTTAATACCCAGTCATCTTATATTTCATAAAAGAATTTAATCCTTTATCCTTTTCTGAAAGGATCAATTTTTCCTTTCCACCAATTAAATCAAGTGGCCATTGTATATTCAAATCGGGATCATCCCAAATAATACCGTCATCGTATTCGGCATAAAACACTTCAGCACATTTATATGATACAACCGCATCTTCTAAAACCAAATAACCGTGTGCACAACCCTCCGGTATTAAAATTTCATGCTGATTTTCTTGTGATAATTCAAAACTCATCCATTTGCCAAATGTTTTTGAAGATTTTCTTAAATCAGCAACAACGTCAAATACTTTTCCACTAATACACCGTACTAATTTTGCCTGTTGTTTTTCCCGTTGAAAATGCATTGCACGTATAACGCCTTTGCGAGAATATGTGTAAAAAAACCTCTTTCAAATTATGCTGTATATTATTTTGCTCAAAAATATCAACGGAATAATCTTTTATAAACATTCCACGATTGTCTTGTGCACAAAAGGGCGTAATTAAAAAAACGCCTTCAATTTTTTGTAATGTAAAATTAAAATGCTGAATCATAGTATACCTTTAATGGTTAATGCTATTCCTCGTGAGAAATCATATTGCGGATGGAAACCCGTATCTTTTGTTAGAGTGGAAATATCATACCATTCCTGATTATATTCAAGTCCGTCATCGGGAAGTTTATTCAATATGATAGCATCCTCTCTACCATATATATGTGCAATTTCATGTAAAAAATCTTTGAGCGGTTTTGATTTCCCCGAGCCTATGTAATAAAAATTTTTCGCATCAGTTGAAAATATCAATAAGTAAATAGCCGTTATAACATCATCTATATATACAAAATCCAAAATTTGTTTTCCCGATGAATAAACAGGCTTATGTCCTTTTTCCAATTCAGAAACAGTATAACTTATGAGGTTCCCTGAAAAATTTTTAGGACCGTATACATTGCCGCACTGCATCCAGATATATTTTTGATTAAGTAATTTACATGTTATATCCGTTAAAAAATGTGTACATTTTTTTGCAGCGGCATAGGTTAAATTCGGTGGGGGCAAGGTAACATTAAATATTTGTTCTGATAAATGCTCAGATACAGTACCCATACATAAAAATCTTTTACATTTTATTTTTTGTAGTGTATAAATTAAATTGCAGGTATACTCCGCATTCTTCAACTGAATACGATAATCGGCTCGCATTTTTCCGCAGGAACCGTTCCATGCTAAATGTACAACAGCATCATAATATTCGTTCGGTACTAGCTCCGGTAAAGCAGCAATATTATCCATATCACAATAAATTATAGAAAGATAGCTGTTTTTTTTCAGCAATGAAATATCCGATTTTTTACTTCTTACCACTGCATATACTTTTGTTTTATTCTGGGTTAAAAAATTTGTTAAATGGCTTCCAATAAAACCGTTTACTCCGGTTATCAAACAAATCCCGCGTTGCATAATTTTTTCCATAATTACGCAACCTTTCGACCGGTAAAATAATATTTAGCTACATATAAATCAGGGGGGGGCCGAGTTCGGTTTCCAAATTTCCGCATATATGATGCTTTGAAATATCTGCACACAATGGAGGATACATTACTTCATTCATACGGTAATCCTTAGCTCCCCACAGAAATAGTCCTTTTACCTTATATAATTTTTCAATAAGCAATCCTAAATCTTTTAGTTTTATTTCTTCTCCAATAATTTGTTCTACTGTGTTATCATAAAAACCGTCATTTTTGATATTTGAAATAATATATCGAATTAAATTATCGACATGGATAATATCTAGAGTTTGTTCACCTTTAGATAATTCAACGGGAACATTATTTTTACAAGCATCAACTAATAAACTGACGATTTTTTTTCGTGTATCATTTTTTCCGAATGTGTCGCATAATTCCAAGGTCTTAGACATAATACCGTTTTTACTATACCAACAGAGAATATCAGCAAAAGCTTGCTTGGTCGCTGCATACAAATTTGCCGGATTATATATTTGATTATTTATATGCTGCCAGCGCGTTCCGAAATTTAATAATTTAGTTATGCCGTTAGTTTTCATTGCCTCCAATAAATGTGTACCAAATACAATATTTGAATCAAGCAACGATTGTAATTCATCTTTTGTATGATTATTTATATATAAAGTTGCTAAATGAATTATCACATCCGGCTTATAGTTTTTTATGGAAAAATCTATATCCTCATAATTTAAATAATCATACACTATTAAACTATCTTTTTTCGCTTCTAAGTGTTTTAAACCAGATGTTCTACGCTTCAAAATAGCGACTTCATGTTTATCATCCAACAATGCCAATACCAGGTTTGTTCCAATAAAACCGGTTGCTCCAGTACAAAGAATCTTCATGATCAAAACATCCTTGTATAATGTTTTATAGCGAGAAATATGTTACCAAGTATAAATAGGCGCTTCCATTTTACTATATTTTCAAACATTGGTTAATCCTTTAAAATATTCCACTATCTGCCTATCAGTTATCTCTCTAGGAGATACACCATTTATTACAGCTTTTTCCCATTCTACAACTTTTTCAACAGCCGTTCGTATATTCCAATGAGGCCTCCAACTTAATATGTTTTTTGCTTTTGTATTATCAAGTTTTAAAAAGTTTGCCTCGTGCGGAGCATCAGTTTCTGCATTAGTTTTCCATGCGGCTCCGTTTCCCCAAGCTTTACAAAAAATATCCGAAAGCTCACCCGTTGTAACATTACTTTCGTCATCAGGACCAAAATTATAAGCTCCTTCCAGCTTTTTGTTTCCATATTGTGCTTTTGCTAAAAGCAGGTATCCGGATAAACATTCAAGAACATGCTGATAAGGACGAGTTGAATTTGGATTCCTTAATACTATTGTTTCACCATTTTTAATAGCTCTGATACAATCAGGTATTATTCTGTCTTCGGCATAATCTCCGCCGCCTATAACATTTCCGCTTCTGGCAGTGCTTATTGCAGGTTTATCTGGCTCGATAAAAAAAGAATTTTTATAACTGTAGGTAACAAGTTCACTGCAGCTTTTACTGTTTGAATATGGATCAAAGCCGCAAAGATTTTCATTTTCGCGGTAACCCCAGCACCATTCTCTGTTTTCATATACCTTATCGGTAGTGATATTTACAAAAGATTTTATGGAATTACATTGCCTGAGAGCTTCTAAAATATTTACCGTTCCCATAACATTTGTGCTATAGGTTTCAACAGGTTCTTTATAAGAAAGACGAACCAAAGGCTGCGCTGCAAAATGAAATATAATATCAGGTTTAGCAGCCTTTACAGATTCAACTAACTTTACACCATCACGTATATCTCCTAAAATAGAGTCTATATCATTATCCGTTTCTGTCAATTTATACAAAGAAGGTGTAGTTGGAGGTGCAAGAGAATAACCCGTAACTTTGGCTCCTGCATTAACTAAAATTCGTGTAAGCCATGTGCCTTTAAACCCTGTGTGTCCAGTAATAAAAATACGTTTATTTTTATAAAAATTAAGCATCTCTACTTCCAAACCTTCCAAGGCGGATTATCAGAATTCCATAAAGCATTTAATTCCATTTTTTGTTTTAACGTATCCATAGGTTTCCAAAAACCTGTATGCTTATAAGCCTTTAATTGGTTATCCCGAGCAAGCCCCTCCAATGGTTCTCTCTCAAAAATGGTCGAATCTCCTTTTTTAATATAGTCAAAAACTTCAGGTTGGCAAACAAAAAATCCTCCGTTTATCCAGCTGCCATCACCAGCAGGTTTTTCCCTAAATTCGGTTATATCATCAGCATTATTTAAACTTAAAGCACCAAACTTACCGTCAGGCAATACGGCAGTAAGGGTTACCAACTTTTTATTTCTTTTGTGAAAATCCAACAATTCAGGTATATTTATATTCCCCACGCCATCCCCATATGTCAGCATAAAGGGTTCATTACCGATATATTTTTGAACACGTTTGATTCTGCCTCCGGTCATAGTATTAAGACCTGTATCAACCAATGTAATTTTCCATGGTTCCGAGTCTGAATCGTGATAGGTAACATCATTAGAAACCAAATCTACTGTAATATCGCTTGAGTGCATATAGTAGTGATAAAAATAATCCTTTATATAATAAGACTTATATCCACAACAAATTATAAAATCATTATATCCATAGTGAGAATATATCTTCATTATATGCCAAAGAATAGGTTTTCCGCCTATCTCTACCATGGGCTTAGGCTTTAAATCGGTTTCTTCCGAAAGGCGTGTACCAAGTCCTCCCGCTAAAATTATTGTTTTCATCTTACAAAAGACCTCAACACTTTTCGTAAACCTCTATAAAGAAAAGTTCTTTTAATCTTACTTTTTAAGGTACGATGTTCATACGGACTACCACCCATTTTAATCCATTTTTTATAGTTTTTTTCCCAAGTTACATTATGAATACCGTCCCAAAATTTCGGCCGACCATACGCATGAAGAATCTTTATATCCTGCATATCTTTATCCGTAACAGGATGTGCATAATACTTGTTTGTAATATATGTATCAAAATTTAAATTAAATTTCTGTAATAGTAAATTTACAATGGCGACCTCCGGCAAAAGCAAATGCTCCGCATATATTGGAGTATTTTCAATAAGCCATTGATAATAAATTAAATAATCCTTAATTTTATGATTTAATACAAAAATCGGAATACAGATTCCTTTTTTTGTAAGATCAAATTCAGTATTTATAACTTGACTAATTGTAGGATAAAACTGAGAGCTCAAAGGTTCAAGTGTATACGAAAATATCATACCGGAATCCGTGTTTTTTTTAAGCTCAGACAGATCTTTTAAAATAACGACATCATAATCCGTCCATATTACCATTTCATAATCCTCAAGCAATCTAAAACACTCGTAACGGCAAAAAACCATCAAGGAAAAATATTTAGTTATAACTTCTTTAAAACCTTCTACTTTTTCAAAAGGTGATTCATACAAAATAAATCGTGTAGGAAAAATACTATTAATCAACTTCTGATCTTTTTCCGAAATACCGTCATGCAAAATTACAATCTCATCTGCAAGATTAGGATTAGTATCCTTTATATTCATTACAAGACAAGCCATTGCAGGTACGTCATTTGATGTTCCTCCGGTTACTACTGCCGTTTTTTTCTTCATATTTATGCTCTCCAAAAAATATTATTTTTAATGTCGTTCTATTTTTTGTATGATTCTAACAAAACCATAAGGTAAAATGCATTTTACGGCTTTTTTAACTATATTAATTACCCTCATCAAGCTTGATTCGGGCAAGTTAATAAAATCGAATATTCCATCAGGTAGTTCAAAATTAAAATTTTTATATAAAATTGTCCCGATATGCTTATGGTTTTTATAAAAAACAAAGGCTTTAAACCATCTTCTAATATTTTTATCCTTAGATTTAAAAAGATTTATATCTTTTTTTGTTAATGCTATCCCATTGCATACCAATTCACAATACAAGCCATGTATTGTAACTAAATCAAAAATATTATCAAAAAATTGAGCAATATACTTATACTTAACTCGCGCCCGTTGTAAAAGAATTTGCTGTCCTCTACTGCTTGAAGTCAAACTCTTATTATGTTGTCTGTACTCGTATAAATTTAGATTACAACCATCAATACTTGAACTGAAAAAAAATCTCAACCAATATTCATAATCTTCAGCTAAAAAAAAATCGGGTTCATATCCCCCGATCTTTTTTGCAATATTCGCCCTGTACATAAAACAAGCACCTACTACATTATAATTTACAATATTTCTTGGATGGGATACAGTATTGGAAGAAGTAATAACCTCACCTGCTTCATTTATGATATCCATATTACAGTATAAAAGTCCAAGATCCGGATTAACATCCAAGATTTTAACCATTTCTTCCAGAGCATTAGACTTATATCTATTATCATCGCTGGTCCAAGTATAATACATACCGGAGGCATGTTTAAAACCTTCATTTAATGATGCAGGTAATTTTAAATTTGTTTTATTTGTAAAAACTTTTATTCTGCTATCTTTCAAAGAAAATTCATTGATTATATTTAAAGTGTTATCTGTCGAGCAATCATTAACTACTATAAGTTCCCAATCGGTAAAAGTTTGATTGATAATACTTGTTAATGATTCTGCAATATATTTTGATCCGTTAAATGTCGGTAAAACAATGCTGACCCTAGGCATAAAAATTCCCTTAAAAAACTTTTTGTAATAAAAGATCGACAATTCTTTTTCCGGCATGGCCGTCACCATACGGATTAACAGCTTTAGCCATATTGGAATATAAAACACTATCATCCAACAAATCTTTTGCCGACTTATAAATTTTTTCGGAATCCACTCCAACAACCATCACAGTTCCGGCTTTTACAGCTTCAGGGCGTTCCGTTTCGGTTCTTAACACTAAAACAGGTTTTCCAAAATGAGGCGCCTCTTCCTGTATTCCTCCTGAGTCGGTCATTACCATATAGCATCTGGCCATCATATTGTGCATATCCAAAACATCAACAGGATCAATTAAAAAAATATTACTTATACCGGCTAGTTTACCGAAAACAAGATCACGTATAGCAGGGTTTAAATGAACAGGATAAATAAAAATAACATCAGCGTATTCATTTGCTAACTTAGAAATTGCATCACAGATATTTTCTATAGGGGTTCCTAGATTTTCCCTTCTATGTGCAGTAACTAATACGACACGCTTTGAACTAAAATCTATTCTCTTTAATGTTTGATTATGAAAAGTGTAATCTTTTTTTACAGTTATTGCAAATGAGTCTATAACGGTATTGCCTGTAACATAAACATTATTTATGATACCTTCTTTTAATAAATTCTCTTTATTTTGTTCGGTAGGAGCAAAATAGATAGAACTTATCCTATCCGTCAAAAGCCTATTCATTTCCTCAGGAAATGGTGAATACATATCGTTAGTTCGTAAACCCGCCTCCACATGACCGACAGGAATTTTTTGATAAAATGCAGCTAAAGCTGCAGCAAAGGATGTCGTTGTATCACCATGAACAAGGACAACATCCGGTTCTTCCTTCAATAAAATGGGTTCCAATTTTTCCAGAATGGAAGCCGTTATGCTTGTTAATGTCTGTCTATGTTTCATTATATCGAGATTATATGACTCACTGATATTAAAAACATCCATTACCTGTCTTAACATTTCCTTATGCTGTCCGGTTAAGCAGATAACAGTTTCCATTTCAGGGCGGTTTTTCATTTCTAAAATAAGAGGACACATTTTTATTGCTTCAGGTCTGGTACCGAATACAACTAATACCTTCAATTACAGTTCTCCCAAAATATTATTTTCTAAATATCCAGCCTCTAAATAAACCGTCATCTTTTCCATTCTCATATTTTATTGACGGTATTATTTCTAAGGTACAGTTATGGCTAATGGCAAAATCATGCATATCCTTATCACTAATCCACTGTTCCCAAGGATCAAGTTCAAGAGCTCCAAGCTTTTCAATAGGTTTGTCAATAACAAAAAAAGTTCCGTTTTTTTTCGTTATCCGATACAGTTCCTGTAAAGCACCGTTTATATTAATAGCATGTTCTAATGCTTCACATACATACACAAAATCGAATTTTTCATTTTCATGCGGAATATTTGTAAGCCGTCCGGATTTTTTCGATACAGTTTTATTGATCTTTGTCATTACTGTCTCTGAAAGGTCTACAGCAAAATATGTATTAGACGGATAATCTTCGATCAAATTATTTAAGTAACGTCCTTTACCGCATCCTACATCGCAAACAGTTACAGAGTTATTAGAAGAGTTTTTATTTTGGCAGTCTTCCAACAAACTTTTTACGGCAAGATACCGACCATCTGTTTTTTTAATTGTATCTATAAAAACAGGTGCCATTTTTTCAAATGCGAGTTTTCCTTTATATGCCAAAGCATCCAAAAAATATTTATTTGCCCAAGAAATTTCTTCATCGGGAAAATAATGAGCTTTTTTATTGCCGAATGTAAAGTATTTATTTATAAATGAGACCGGATAACTTCCGTACCAGCCGCCCGAATCATTTTGCAATGAACAGGCATACTCAAAAAGGCTGTTTCCTTTTTCAAGTTCTCCTAATTTATAATACACAAGAGCCAACTGAAACATTCCGGTAGAACATACCCAATCGACATTATTTAAACCGGGAATTCCGCCTTTTTTATTGCGGAATTTTTCAATATTATGCATAGCTTCTTTTATAAGTTCGGTTTCTCCCATATCAAGAAGACCTTCCATAACATATGCATAAAAATGAGATAAAAAATTAAAGTTCAAAATTTTTTGCTTGAAGTTTGCAATGTAATAATCTTTTATTTTTACTGCAGATTTTTCATATTCGGGCTTATTAAAAAGTTTTGAGGCATCCTTTAAAGGAGTAAGGCAATAAGTATGGACCAATTCCGAATAAAAAAAATCATCTTCAGGAAAGCAGTTATCAAAAGCAGGTTTTAAACACCCCTCTTCAGTCATATTGCACAAAATCCAATCACAGCCTTTAATGATATTCTTTTTTACTTCAGGCATTACAGGATATATTGCGATCAATCCTTTTAGAATCTGTGCCGTATCAAAAATATACGGATGTATATTTCCTGAATCATACCAAGCCCCATCAAATTTTTGCAGAGAACATAGCGATTTTGCATAGTTTGCTGCTAATCCTTTATAACCCCATTCAATTAAAGTAGGTATGTAATATCCGGTTACTTCGGGATATATTCTTTTTTGTTTTGATGTTACAGCAATACCGGAATCATTAATTGAATTATTTTTTATCCAGTTAATACAATTTTTAAACCTCTGAATATTATCCATATTTTCTACCTTTTGTAGTTAATTTATTTCTTGGTTCCGATAGTAACCAAAAGATACCCTTGATGACAATCATCCTCACAAGCATTCTCTTTTATCCATCTATCCAAAGCAATACGCAAATAATTATCTTCTGGTAAAAATTGTAAAGCATGGTCTTTTCCAATTGTATATTCGGTTATGTTTTCAAACCCTGCTTCTTCAAATTCTTTAGCCAAACTGTATTGCGGACATTCTTTTCCATACGGCCAAGTACCGTTTGCTTCCATCATGGCTTTTCCTGTTCTATATGCTATTGAGGCAGCATTGGGAATTAAAGAAATCATACGTTTTGTTACCCCCCCCCAATTTCTTAGTAGAGAGATTCTCTCATCTCTATCAAAGTGTTCCAATAGACCAGCCTGAAATACCGTATCAAATTCATTTTCCTTAAACGGAAGGGGCTTTGTAGCATCCGCAAAGGTCGAATGTATATCTACATTTGTCCGAGATGCCAACTCTGTTGCACAAGCCAAGGCTTCTTTAGAAAAATCCAATGCAGTAGAATTTCTGCCATACATAGCTAAATAAACCGAAGTTATACCTGTTCCGCAACCGATTTCAAGTATTTTTTCATCTTTTTGAGTTATTTCAACTAGATGTTTTGACCATATAGAAACATTTTTGTCTTTAATATTCTTAACTAAATTATCTACGATAGAAGGGTTGTATAATTTTCCCCATTCTTCGTCTGTAAGAGCTTTTTCATACGCTGTCTTTTTACGTAAGACCGACTTGATAAAAGTTTTAATGTTATGCATTTTTATGAACCTCCAAAATAACAATATTTAACATCTTACTTTATGATCTGTTACCCACAAGTAAAGTATATAACTTCGGAATAGTTTTATTAACAATAATTCCGGATACTAAACATATAGTAAAAACGACTACAAAAGTTATAAATTGATAAAAAAATATATTATCTATATATATACTCACATAATAAGCTATATAATAATCAAGCCAAAAATGAGTAGCAAAAATCCAAAATGAATATTTAAAATCGGTTTTCTTTCCAATAATTAGTAGTGGTAAATTAAAAATTAAAATGATTGAAGCTGCACCTTTTATAGCATATAATAAGGTTTTAATCTGCATGTCGAAATCAAATTTAAAAAGTATAAAACTGATAAGAATAAATATTAATAACGCAAGAAAGTATAATACTTTTTTATAGTTCTTTTTCATATCCTGTAGTTTATTAATTAAATCAGGATAATAAAAACCGATTACCCCCCCCCATGTATATAGAATATATATAAACCTTGAATCTAAAATATTCTTCCCTTTATAAAAATAATATCCAATCTGTGACAATAAAAGTAATATGAGTAATTTCTTATCTCTAAATAATAAAAATAAAATGGGGGACAAAACTGTCCAAAAAATCAACATAAATATATACCAAAAATGGGGAGATGATGACCATTTTAGAATATTATTTCTGATGTTAAAATCAATCACAGCATAGTTCGATTTATATAAATTAATCATACTAAGTACGCATGTGTGTATAAAATTCCATAATAAATACGGAAGTACTAATGAAAAGAAACGAGTTTTAATTTTATGTTCCAAATCTTCAAATTTTTTAACTGTTTTAAAAAATAGAAAACCTGAAATAAGAGCAAAGGCATGAACGGCTCCATCCCCTAGATTCTTAATTAGATAAAAAAGACTTTCATACTTGTTTTGATAGGGTAAACCGATATGATATAACACAATAAGCAATGTCAGAATCCACTTTACATTATCCAAATGTTTTATGTTATTATTTTTGTCATTTAATCTATAATCATTGCCTTGTATTATTTTTTTAATAAAATTCACAATCTACCTTCTTCTGGTAACAAAAACGAGTTTTCTTGGTGTCTGAACATACAGATGTCAGTTTTTTAATTTATTGTATATCTTTAGTATGATCTTGTTATCAATTGTTTCATCAAATTTTCGAGCAAATAAAAAAGGAGATTCGCACAATTGATCATAATCTTTCAATCTCCAAACATAAGGGCTACCTCTATCCCAGTCGATATAGCGAAGTATTGATATATGATTACTGTCAAAACCTCTATAATATAAATCATAATCTTTATAAATTGGATACAAAAAAGTTTGTAATATTAATTCATCTGAATTTTTACAAAATTTTACTTTCCTTATCATTTTTTTCCCTTTAGAAGAAAAATCTGAAGCTAATTTTTCCGTTATACTGAACCAATTATCTCCGCAATAAAATTTTCTCTCAACTTTTAAAGCCTTCTGTATCCATAAAAGAAAATTATCTAATAAAAACTTAAAATTTCGTAAAATTTTGTTTTTTTCATTTTCCACATAATAGAAAAAATGATAATGTAAACAACTATCTTTTTTACAATAATCAGTATCTTCAAAAAAAACAAACTCTTTTCCTTTATTTTTTTCAAAAAAATTTATTATTTCAGTATGTGGTTTTATAGGTAA
Organism: Treponema putidum; assembly: GCF_000755145.1. GTDB lineage: Bacteria > Spirochaetota > Spirochaetia > Treponematales > Treponemataceae > Treponema_B > Treponema_B putidum. The sequence goes on along the minus strand of NZ_CP009228.1, from coordinate 2,037,597 downwards.
GTCTTTACCTGAAATTAAATGATAATAATCGTGCGGCAAACATAAAGCCTCTTTTAATAGAAACATTTGACATTTTGTTTGGCTTATATCTCCCCATAATACATTATATTTTGAATATACAAATATTTTTGCATATTTCACCCAATTAAGCCAATCTATTTTTTTAAGTTCACTACTTTTGGGATCAATATGCAAATAGATATCATTTACCCCATAATCCAATAGTTCAAGCAGTATTTTTAACTGGTTTGGATTATCATGAGCCATAATCAAATAAGCAAATTTCATACTTTATTTAAAAGCCTCATCCAAATATAAAAAAGATTTTTTAGCATAAAAATCCAATCTCGAAGAGTTAAAAGATATATCGGAAGATATATCTTTCCTATTGGGCCATAATAACCGATTTTGTACATTTAACAAAGACATCATTTCATATAACCGGATATCATCTTCCTTAAGGTTCTCAGATACATTTAAGATCCAAAAATCCTTATTAAAGATATATGCAAAGAGTAAACCATGAAACGATTCCACATAACATTCTTTTGCATAATACATTAAATTTAAAAAAACAGACGGGCCGCCTCTACTTAACAAATTAAAACCATATTTTTTATGATGAGAATTACTCCACTTATGAGCATCCAAAACATAAACAGGCATTTTTTTCCCTGCACTTTTTTCTTTTACTAATATATTTAATTCATTACATAAATATGCCCAAGAATAATAGAAAATATATTCACTTGCTATCAGAGGCTTCCCTATCAAGCGCTTCCATTCTTCTTTTGTCACCAAAAGCGTAGGATCCAATACAATAGGAATATCTTTTTTTAACAATTTCTTTAAACATAAACTTCCAAACTTTTCTCTAGCTGAAATAAAATCAAAAGAATCTATATACTTTTTATACTTTTCTGCTTTCGAACTTGTAGATATATCTGTCTGTCCTAAGCTTGGAGCGTAGGCAACTTTTTTTCCTTTAAACCAGTCACAAAAAAACGCTTCATCAAAATCATTCATATCTACATTCCATATTTGGTCACTTCCAGCAACAATGACATCAAACTTTTCAACTATTGTATATAATTGATTTGCATATAGTTTTTTATTTGAAAGTTTGAGCTTATATCGTTGAAACTCTGTATACCCTTTTTTTTCATAGAACACTTTAATAAAATGTTTTCTATCATTTTTAAAAAATCTAAATTTATCAATAATTGAAGAAGGTATAATTTGATATTGCCGTTCGGACTTCTCGGAAGTAAAATTTATAATTTCTACATCCCCATATTTTTTTAAGATTGATTTTAGAGCATAAGCCTGTAACATAGAACCGCAATTGTACGAAGCTGATAAAGTGATTATGCCTATTTTCATAATTGTTTTTCCTTATAAGAGACTTTGCACCGGTGATAGCTTTACATGTCCCCAATATTGCGGCAACCAATTTGTTCTATCCAACTCCGATTCTATTACTTCAAAATAAATAAGTTCAGTGGTTTCATCAAAACCCTTATGAAGTCCCAATTGATTCAGCTCAAATATTGTTAATCGCAGAGTATACATTCCTTCAGCCAGATTGGAAATATTAAAACCAAAATCCAATATTTTGCTTTCTCCAGCATAAATTGAAAACAAGGGTTTTGATTCTGACATTCCTACATTCGTTTCATCAAGAGTTCGTATCTCCAATCGAATACGTAAATTTTCAAAATTGTGTTTTGCTTCAATGTTTATACGAAACTTCATTAGTTCTGTAGATAGAAACTGTGCATTTTCTTTATCTAAAAAATAAAAATCATGAATAATAAAATTGGTTCCTCTATCTAAAAAGCTACGTATCTGCCCATCAAAGTTATAGTGAATTTTCAAATTAGCAGGATGTTTTTCCAAATATAATTTAATCCCATTTTCAATATCGCCATCATACTTAATTTTTCCTGTTTCAAGAAAAATTCCTTTGTCACACAATTTTCTAACCATAGTCATATTGTGGCTTACAAACAGTACCGTTCTGCCCTGTCCCGTACTCAGTTCGTTCATCTTTCCCAAAGCTTTTTTTTGAAAGGCGACATCTCCTACGGCCAGCACTTCATCAGCTATCAGAATATCGCTATCCAAATAGGCGGCAACCGCAAAAGCAAGGCGGACATACATACCGCTTGAATACCGTTTTACAGGCGTATCAATGTGCTTTTCAATACCTGAAAAATCTATAATCTCATCAAGTTTACGGTCAATTTCAGCCTTTTTCATGCCGAGGATTGCTCCATTTAAATAAATATTTTCCCGTCCTGTAAGTTCACCGTGAAACCCCGTACCTACTTCCAGTAAGCTTGAAACCTTTCCTCTTATTTTTACAGAACCTTCAGTAGGAGTAGTTATACGAGAAAGCACTTTTAGTAATGTAGACTTACCAGCTCCATTTTTGCCGATTATACCAACCCTGTCCCCCTGCTTAATATCAAATGTTAAATCTTTTAAGGCCCAAAATTCGGTATCGGAGCCTAGATATTTATCTTTACCAATCTGTGAATGAGGATCTTCCTTTCCTCGTTTTAATGCCCACCAACTTTGAATATCCCTAAAAAGAGCATCGTTGTTTATTAGGCCCAGTTTATACATCTTTGAAAGATGCTCTATCTTTATTACAGTATTACTCATATTTAATCCCAAACACCGAGTTTTTATCCTTTTGTCTTATATCATGACAGATTGTAAAAATCAGAGTTTCCGTTATAGGCATAGGTTTTATCAATTTCAGATTTTCCAGCCACCAAAGCGGAAACGTTTTTAAGCGCTCAATAAGCGTACAATCATCAAAGTATTCTTTTTGATGTGCTGCTTTCAAAATCATTTTCCAATCAAACTCATACATCAAACAAACGGAAACAATATCAAATACATCTTTTTCTTCATCACGTCCGATAACTGCCGTTAATTTATTTGCCAGTATATTAAACACATTATCAACTGCAAAATCGCATATTTTATTTGAAATTCCGTACTTATATACTCTATCGTTTACAAAGTCAATTTTCAATTGCCCTATTTTTATCCGCAAAAAATCTTTTGCATTTATCACAGTTTCAATCTCAAAGTATTTTCTTAACCTATAGATAATCTCTTTGACTTCATCATAAAAATAGGGCTGTCCGTTCATAAAAAAATCCAAATCGTCCGAATAACGTGCATTACAATAAAAGCGATGGAGTGCAGTTCCCCCTGTTAAATAAAACGGCGTTTCTTCTGAAAAGACAATCCCTAATACCCTATCTTGAAGAGCATACAACTCATCATAATTCTGCACTATAGTTTTTTCCATTGTAACTTTTCTATATACTGCCGTTCGTTCAGCATTGTGTTTCTCAAGGCCATGTATACTTCCCACGTTAAACCGGAACGATGAGAAAAAGTAAAGCCGTCAAAAAGAGTGCATAAATCCTTTTTGGAAAACAACAGCAAATCACCGATTTTATCCTGCGAGTTATACACAATGCGATTAAAAAGCCATTGCTTTTTTTTCATATCACCGCCTGTAATGATAGACTGCAGTTCCGGTTCACTGATACTATAATCCCATAAGCAATCCCGTATCATTGATTTCATCATATAATTCCTGCTTGTTAAAGCTCGCTGTATGTCTCCTACACCACATCAATAAAATTACGCTCATTTTGATTAAACATAATAAGCCCTATAAACAAAAAGAAAAGAGTCAGCAAAATACTCGAAATAATTGCCTGAAAGGGAATTCCGCCGGCCCCATAAAACCAAAGTCTAAAAAGTTCAATAGGAGCATTCATCGGATTAGCATATAATACCCAATGAAACCTTTGAGGAATTTGAGACACCGGATAAACTACAGCAGTGGCATACATTGCAAGATTTAAGGCAAAATTTACTAGGAGTCTTAAATCTTTATACTTAGTTGTTAAAGCCGATATAACCATTCCCATTCCTGTTGCAACAGATGCAATCCAAATCAAAATAAGCGGAAAAAGAAGAGCTAACAAAGAAGGTCTTAAAACATCTGAAGTTACTAAATAATAAACAAAAAAGCCCATCAAACACAAAAATTGCACCAATATTCTTGTAACATTACTCGCAATATTACTTATAGGAACAGTCAGACGAGGAAAATAAACCTTTCCAAATAAAGATGCATTATTTACAAAGATATTTGTAGCATCGGTAAAACAGCCTGCAAAAAAAGACCATAGCATTGTGCCTGCATAATAAAATAAAATATGAGGAACACCGTCAGTACTTAACTTTGCCAGATTACCGAATACGAAAGCATACATTACCGTTGAAATAAGCGGGTTTATAATAAACCACAATGGTCCCAAAATTGTTTGTTTGTACTGCGTAACAAAATCCCTCTTTATAAAAAGAGCAATAAGATCCCTATATCTTATTACTTCGCGAATGGGTATATCCAAAAGCTTACGCTTTGGTTCTATAATTAAATCCCAAGTTTCTTCCGTTTTTGTTAGAGTCATAAACTGTTCCTTAAAAATTATTCAAAATATTCCCACGCAGGCATGATTTCTATTCCGTATTATATGTCAATACCATCGACATATTTATGCCATTCTAAATGGCATATCATTACACCCCTACCCCAATCCCCTTCATATATTCTTCAAGTTTCATTGTAAAGCGGAGCATTTCTTCAGGTTGGATATCGCCGATATTGGCAATGCGGAATGTGTTGATGTTTCCGAGTTTACCGGGGTAGATGGTAAAACTGTGTTCGGATGCAAAATCGTGCAAGGCATCAAAGCTGTATTTAGGTGTTTCAGGCTCCAATATTGCCGTAATAAAATGACTCTGGTGTTCTTCTTTTACCAGCATTTTAAGACCGAGCTTTTTAACGGCTGCGACTAAGATATTCCAACATGCGGTATAGCGTTCATAACGTTTTTGAACCGTTTCCTGTTTTGTCTCTAAGACAGCCTGTCGCAAAGCATACATGGTTTGTACGGGCGGCGTAAAACGGGTTTGGTGTGTTTTTGAAAAATAAGCATATTGGTCATAAAGATTAAGATAGTAGTTGCGCATGGGATAATCTTTTATCTTTTCAAGTTCTGCCTTATTACAGATAACAAAACCGACGCCCGCCATTCCTTGAATGTTTTTGTTACTGGTAGAAGCCATAAAGTCAATGCCGAGTGTTTTTAAGTCCATAGGCATTCCGCAGTATGCACTTACGGCATCGACAATCGTAACCATGCCGTATTTTTTCGCCATAGGGCAGATGATATGCAAGGGATTCAAAAGCCCTGTAGTAGTTTCGTGATAAACACAAGCAAGGTGAGTATATTTTTTTGTTGCAAATTCCGCTTCCAATTTTTGTAAATCAATCGGTTCATACGTAGAACTTTTAAAAACGTCCATCGGAATTTTATATACTTGTGCGATTTTTGCCATGCGGGCACCGTAGGAACCGTTATCTATTACCAAAAGTCTTCCCGTATCAGGCACACAGGATGAAACCATAACCTCATCTGCACCGGTGCCCGAACATCCGAACATAACAGTTTCATATTCGGCAGGATTTGTACCAGAGCCTAGAGCAAAAAGTTTTAATTCATCGCAAAGCCACTGCATTAAATCGCCGAATACTTTTTCACGCGGGCAGATATCGGCAGAAACTTGCGCATATTTTACGCTGTCGGTAGTTGTTGCAGGCCCGGGATTAAGTAAGACCTCACGGCGTACCGCACGCAGCTGCTCGTTTTCAACAATATGCGGATAAATATTTTTTACAGCCATCTCTAAATGATCTTCATTATCTATTTCGCGCCAAACAAAGTACTCAATTTTTTTAATTGCAACAGGCATCGTTTTAGCAACTTCCAAAAGCGCATGTTCATATTCCATCTTAGGTAAATCGGTATGGTGAGCTTTTGCAAAGGCACACATTTTATCTGACGCTTCTTTTGTCAATTTAGTAATACCGACCAGTTCGCCGAAAACATTCTTCAAAGTTTCTTTATTTTTAGAAAGGCCTGTAAGACAAGCTTTTTCATCGGCTTCAAGATAGACCTCATCACCCGATTGGGTAGCACCGCTTGCCAAAATAAGATTCTTCCGTTCATCATTTATAAGCGTAAATAAACCGGCTGAATCATAAATAAGGTCGGATTCTAAAAGCAAAAAATCTTCGTCCGCAAGAGGGGCGCAAACCTCAAGAGTCCCCATGCTGCCGGTAGCAACATAATTTTCATTTTTTACCGTGATAATGGCAGGGTATTTTTTTGCAAGACGGTCATAGTATTCGCTGCAATGTCCTGTTCCGATTATGATTTTTTCAATTCCGTGAGCAAGAAGCTTTTGTACGGATTGCTCAACAATTGCAGTACCGCCTATTTCCAAAAAACCCTTCGGCATAGTCTTAGTTTTATCTTTTAAGCGCGATCCCAAACCGCCCGCCAAAATTACAGCTTGTTTAATCATTTTTTCCCCTCCAAAAATTCCATAAAAGCTTTTTTGTTTTCAATAGGCGATGACTTAGGTCTTCCTAAATCGGCTCGTGCACCCTTTGATACCAAAACTTCGATAAAAACAGACCCGGAATTTGTGCACAGTTCTTTTAACCTTGATTGTAATTCTTCAAGAGTTTTAACGGACACAACCTTATCATAACCGCAGGCTTCGGCAACAGCGCATAAGTTTATCTTTCGAGCTACAGTGGGTTGACCGCCTACCGAATCATGCGCACCGTTGTTCAAAACAAAGTGCACCATATTTTTCGGTCTCTGTGAACCGATTGCTGTCAAGCCGCCTAAGTGCATAATAGCAGCCCCATCTCCATCTATACAAAAAACGGTTTTATCTTCTTTAGTCAAAGCGATACCTAGGGCAATTTGTGAAGCATGCCCCATAGAGCCGACCGTTAAAAAATCTTTGGCATGACCTTGGCCGTGTTTATCACGCAGCTCATAAAGTTCCCGCGATGCCATTCCCGTAGTTGAAACAAAAACGGCATTTAAAGGAGCATTGAGAATTATTTGTTCTATAGCTTGCTCCCGGCTTATTTCGGCAGGGACAGCCTCATTTGTTTTTAACGTATAAGAATCAAAAATTCCTTTACGCACTACAACTGCATAAGGAGAACTTGAAGCTTTTATATGCGAGTAAGCTTTTTCAAGCTGAAGTTTTGCCTCTTCTTCCTTATCCGAGAGGATGGAATACGGAATTTCCATTGCATCAAGAAGAGAGCAGGTAACACGGCCTTGTTTTATATGCTGCGGTTCATCGTGAACTCCCGGCTCACCGCGCCATCCGATTACCAGCAGCAGAGGAACCGAATACACTTCCTTATCCGCAAGCGAAAGTAGAGGGTTGACCGTGTTTCCCAAGCCGGAATTCTGCATATAAACAAGCGGAACTCTTCCTGTTGCAAAATAATGTCCCGCAGCAAGTCCTACGGCACAGCCTTCATTTGCTGCGATAATATGATTTTTGCTTGCCGCTGTATCGGTTAAATACGCACAAAAGTTTTTTAAAAGAGAATCGGGCACACCGGTAAAAAAGCCGGTACCGTTTTCTTTTAACAACTCATAAAAAAACTGAGGTCTTATCATTTATTTAGTCCCCGGAATAAGTTCCAAAATTTGTTTAATCGAAAGGCACATGTCATTTACTTCCAATGAACGCTCAGCCTCTAAAATAGTTTTTGCCGCTTTGAGCATTGCAGGATATGAAGCACGCAGCATGTGGTTGGCATAGATGATTATGTTTGCACCCCATGCAGCCAATTCCTTTTCGGTAAACTGATTATAAGTCGTAGGAACTAAGACTATGGGAACCTTCTCATATTCTTTTCTAAAGCGTTCACAAAACTCTTTTATATCGTTTCCGTGTTTTTCTTTACTATGAATCATAACGCCGTCGGCACCGGCTTTTACATAGGCAAAAGCACGCTCCAATGCTTCGTCGACGGAATGTCCGGCTATAAGAGACTCAAGACGGGCTATTATCATAAAGTCTTTTGTAACTTGTGCTTTTTTTCCTTCGGAAATTTTATGACAAAAATCTTCAACAGATGCTAATTCCTGTTTTGCTTCCGTGCCGAAAAGACTGTTTTTCTTCAAGCCAACCTTATCTTCAATTATGATGGCGGAAACACCATTGCGCTCAAGGGTCCGTACAGTAAACACAAAGTGCTCTGTTTTCCCCCCTGTGTCTCCATCATAAATAATAGGCTTGGTAGTACATTCAAGAATATCAGTTAAACTTTGCAAACGGGTTGTAAGATCAACAGCTTCTATGTCCGGTTTTCCTTTACTGGTGGAGTCTGTCAAGCTGGAAGACCACATTCCGTCATAACGATGAACACCGTCATCTTTTTGTACTTCAAGATTTTCTATAATAAGTCCGGAAAGGCCTGAATGAGCTTCCATTATGCGAACTATCGGCTTAGCTTCAATAAGACGCCGCAAGGTTTTCATTCTGACTTCAGGGGTGGTACCGATGCTGTGCATATTTGAAGCAAGAGCGCTTGAATTAATTCCCTTAGTATAAGGAACTTCAATAACCTCGCCGCCCCACTCTTTCATCACTTCGATAACCTCATCCCGAATCTTACTTAAAGAGCCGCTTTTCCAATCATCACCGTGAATAATAAAATCAGGCTTAAGTTTTTTTAAGTTCGGAATATAAGACCAATCCTCCTGAGGAATGACTTCGCTTACACCCTTAATGTTTTCAACAACCTGTTTACGCTGTTCATAAGAGAGATACGGAAGTCTCTTATGCGAAACAATTGCCGTATCGGTTAATAGACCTATTATAAGATGTCCATATTTTTTACCTTCATTGATAATGTTGATAATCCCCGGATGAATAATATCTCCAGTAAGTCCAAGATAAACCTTTTTTTTCATAATTAAAATCCCTTAACCTAATTTAAATTTTCTTTACTTCAACACCACACCGTACTTATCGATATGCCTGATTAAATCCTTATGGTTCAATTTAGAATAGGCAACAAAGTCAAAAAAATAGGGTAAGCATGTTTCCTCTTCAATTTCCGATTTTAAATGTGCAGCCAAAAAAGAATCTACTTCATTTCCTTTTAAGGCAATATCTACGTCCGAACCCGGCTTATACGTCCCTAATGCGCGGGAACCGAATAAAACGGCTTCTTCAATTTCGCTATACCTTGAAATATAGTCTAAAATTATTTTGATATGTTCTTCAGGCAAGCCGTACCTCATAAACTAAAGCTCCGCTTGCAGTGTATCATGGAGTTTTTTAACCTCAGGTAAAAAACTTTCAACTATAAATATATTAAGCTCTTCAAGAAGAGAAACATCATATATATGGCTTGTATGATTTCTAATTTCAAGAGCTTTTAGCCAAACCTCTCCATTTTTAATTATCCCATCTTGAAAGGCTTGGCGGAATGCTCTCTTTCCCGTCTGGACTTCCGTATACCCTTCATGTTCAAGGTAGTCTTTTAAAACCTTCCAAGAAAGCTCTATAAGAATTTCAAAAGCCTGCACCAATGCCATCTGAAAAGCATCATAATATTTTGAACCTTTTGGATTCTCCTTAACGTCCGAACACCTATCTTTAAAGACGGTAAGGGCTTTTTCAAAATTTTGAAATCGCTGCTTCCAGCGGATATCTTCGGTATTATTCATATATCACCACTCAAAACTACAAAACACACATTCCAAAATAACAGGCGTACAATTGCAAAATAAACTTCTACAAGTCAGCTTAAAAAGACTTTACACATACAATAAAACGAGGTTTTTTACACGCTCGCGGCGTTTTTAGACAATACCATCTGCATTGCCTAAAATAAGCCTTCTTTTTTTTCAAAAGAGCATAGAAAACCTCTGCTTTTTTATAATTTTTATAAAAAAGCTCATCTTAAAACAAATGACCAGCCGACTTGCAAAGGATCGCCGAAACAGATTCCAATGCCGTAAAAGCTTAATACGTTGTGATAATACAATAAAAAAGAAACATTTTCAATAGGTTACATGAGAAAAACAAGACATAGATTAGTCCCCATCAGAAACAGTTTTATGAAGCTCTATTATTTTTCCATGTAAAAAATGATCTATTGTGTCTTTTTCAGCCATGCCCAGAGGCTCTCCATTATCACCCACTATAGGAACGGCATAGGTATCTTTTTCGGTATAAAGCTCATATAGATCTTTTAGACCTGTTTTTTCGGAACAGACAATATCTGCAGGCTGCATTATATCCATAGCAAAAACACAGTCATAGATGCCTGTCATTGTCAAGGTTTCCTTTAAATGATCCAAACTTATCATACCGGCAAGGCTGCCGTCACTGCTTCTAACTGCATAATTCAAATTAGGACTGTGGCTAAAGGAATCTATTATAGCACTTAAGGGAACATTTTCAGAAATAACGGCAGGAGAATCGGGAGAACAAATCGTTTTTCCGTTTAAGATAACATCTCCTACCGACAATGTTTCCATCAAATCTTCTTCGGTAACATCCAAACCGCATTCTCCGGATTTTTTGATTCCGTATTTTACACAAATAGGCCCCACCAGCTGTACTACAAAAGTGGTTGCAGTAACTATAAGAAGGATGGTCGGCCCGATGGTGTCCGAAAAATCATGGCCTGCCGAAATCGAAAGACCTATGGCAACTCCTGCCTGACTTAAAAGACAAAAAGGCAAATACTTCCTAACGGTTTCGGGAGCCTTTGTAAGCCATGAACCGAAAATAGACCCTATAGTTTTTCCAAATGTACGTAAAAAGATATATAAAAGAGCTAAAAGGGCAACAAAGGGTGTTACATTCCAAATATTCAATTTAGCCCCGACCAAGACAAAGAAAAGCACATAAATGGGAGGCGTAAAATTTTCTACCAATGTAAAAGTGGAACGAGTTTTTGCAGGAGCAAAATTTACCATAAAAAAACCCAAAGCCATTGCAGCCAATATGGTATCCAGATTAAGAAGATAAGAAAGTCCAGTTGACAGTAGGAGGCTTCCTAACGAAAAGCCTAAAATACGGCCTGAATCCGTCATCATGTTTCGGATAATCAAACTTAACAAAAAGCCTATTATGCTCCCCAAGCATATAGAGCCTACGATATTGTAAATAAGCATAAGAATCTGTTTTCCGAAACTTGCCGTGTGAGCTCCCAAAAGGGAAGCCGCTATTGAAGAAGCAAGAGCATATAATACAAGAGCTACAGCATCATCCATAGCAACAATGCCTAAAACCGTTGTTGTTAAGGGACCCCTGGTTCTGTTTTCACGTAGAACATCGGTAGTTGCAGCGGGAGCCGTTGCAGAAGATACGGAGCCTAAGATTAAACCTAAAGAAACAGAGGTAGCAAAATCCTTTGTAACCAAATATGCAACAAGCGAAATAAAAATAGATACCGTTATAAATGGAACTATTGACTCAAAAATCAATATACCCACAAACTGAGTCCCGTATTTTTTTATCACCTTGGTCTTTAACTCTCCTCCAATCAAAAATCCTATAAGAGAAAGAGCTATACTTGATAGGGGGTCTAAAGCCGTAATTATTTGAGACGATAAAATCTGAAAACCGGACTGACCTATTATGATTCCGATAACAATGTAACCTACGACCTGAGGAATCTTTAATTTTTTAAATACGGTTCCGCCGATAGCGCCTAAAAGCAAAATTATGCCTAGCAGCAAAATAAGATTTGTATTTTCAAGCCGTGAAAAGTGCATAAAAGCGGGAAGGAATTCAGCCAATTTATTCATAATAGTAAATAATATCTCATTCAAAAAAAAATGTAAATAAGATAACATAAGATAACATAATAAAATATTAACTTTTCAAATTTTGACAATCAATTTTTTCTAAATTTTGACATAAATTTTTACTAAATTGACAATGACTTAAAAAGAGTGTAAAATCATTCCATGACTTTGTACGAATATTATATTATTTATCCTGATGGAGAAAAACAAGAAATAAGCGGCCCCGTATCCATAGGAGCCTTTTTAGATATAAACGGAAACGAGCTGCCGCGTCGGCTTCCTACAAATAAAATGATAGTTTATCAAATCCAAGGAAAGCAAACAAGAGAAGAAAGAGGAATAGTTCAAACCGTATATATCCTTGAACAGCTTAGTGCGGAAGAACTTTTAGATTATGCGTAAAAATTTAAAACCGCTTACAGCAGATGATAAATACCTATAACGAAAGCGACTTACATAAAAGCCTAAAAGAACACTTTTGTCCAAAAAACGGAAAAACAGAACAGCCCCTTTTAAGAAGTGTCTGCGATATTCTCTGCGATGGGGGACAAGTAATAGAGATACAAACCTCAAACTTAAGCGCTCTAAGACTAAAGTTAGAAAAATTTTTACCTGAACATAAGGTTTTAATAGTCTATCCTATAGCAGTCGATTCTTATATACGTGTCTTAAACCAGGACGGATCAACTCGATATAGAAGAAAAAGCCCTAAACACGGATTCTTTTTTCAAATATTTAAAGAGCTTTCGGGCCTTTATCATCTCATAGATAATAAAAATTTGAGTTTTAAACTGGTATATATAAGCTGTGAGGTTATAAAAACCGATAGAGGGATAAAGAGAAGAAGAGCTCAAAGGCCAGGAGTTATAAATAAAAAGCTTATTAAAATCCACAGCAGTGAAGAGTATACAAGCATTAAATCTATATGTAAAAAGGTATTAGACTTTTTACCTGAAGAATTTACAAACCAAGACATAAAAAATCTTGGAGCAAAAAAATATACTTCCTATACAAGCTGGTTTTTAAAAAAAGCAGGAATTATAAAAGCTGATGGAAAAAAAGAGCGGTTTACACTGTACAAAAAATTAAAAATCTATAAAAAAAGGGCTAAAAAATTTCTTAAAAAATTTTTAACCCTTCTTTATAGTAAAATTGGATTTTACCGGTAATTTTTACCAGTTGTCCGACATATCGTCCTTATCTCTCATATCAACTTCGTACAAATCGCTTACAACGCGCAGATCATCAAAGTAGATATAGTAATGCCCGTATGCCTCTTCCGGGTCACATTCAACACGGAAACCTACAATCTTCAAGCCCATGCTGGTTCCATAGTGGTAATCTTTTTGGATAATACCTGTTTTTCCCGCCGAATTCTGCGGAGGAATTGCAACGGTCATAAGTTTCCAACCTGAATGATTTAACTTTCCTACATAAAGCTCAAATCTCTTTCCCCAAAAATCTTCTACTATGAGTTTCATTGTGTGCGGATAGCTTCGGCCTACAACCCAAACACTTGCAGTTTTTGCTATTCCTTCTACCGGAAGGGCTTTGGTTGCATGAACCTCAAAGGAGTTATAACCGCGTCTATAAAAAGAAACTTTTACACCCAAAACCTTTTCATCCGTCAGCTCAAGACCTTCTTCGGCAGGAATAGGTTTCTTATTCATCGGATTACCGTTAAAGAGTCTGGAGCGTATAACGCCTTCATCAGCCGACATCTTTGCATACCATGTACCCTCGGTTTCAAACTTATCGATAGAAACTTCTTTAATTCTCTGCTCTGCCGTATCAATTCCTACTTTATTAGGATCGGCAGCATCTATCGTAGAAAAATCATTTTCATTTGTATTTTGCTGAGCAAAAGAAAAAGCAACAAACCCTACTAAAAACAAAATTATAGCTATACTCTTTTTCATACTTTAACCTCCGTTCTATTCAGTCTTTTGTTCAAAATCGATTTCACTCAATTCATAGCCGTCAAATGAATCAACAAATACATCAGTTAAAGCCTTAAATTGATCAAAATAAATTTTAAAGTCATCTACTCTTTCAGTGGGCGATGTTCTGATTCTAAAAGCGACAAAAGCCAACTTATTTTTATTTCCGAGATATCTTGAAGCTTGAGGAATATTAGTCGGTACCGTAACATGCATATTCTGCCAACCTTTAAAGTTAACATAACCTAAAGGTAATGCGTGTATTCTTCCCTCACAGTCACGGACGAGGATTTCTATATAATAATAATATCCTGCCCCCCAAACCCACATATCCAATCGATGAATATGTCCTTTAAAGGGAATTTCATAGGCTTCTACACCTTTATCGCCTTTTTTTGTCGGAATAATATCTACCCAATTATCACCTTTACGGTTAAATTTAACTTGCATTCCAAGAAATTTAGCCTTTTCGGGATCTTCCTGCATTACTCTAACCGAATGCGGCATTCCGTCAATATACTTTAAAACAGGATATCCTTCAGTAACAAATTTACTGCCGACTGCTTGATATGCCCAATCTTGACCGTCAGGATCATCAAATGTATCGACCATATAAGTTTGATAATTAATCGAACCTTGCTGCGCCGTTAAAGGTGCAAATGCGAACAACAACATCAAAGCAATGCCCGCAAAAACTAAACCGCCATGTTTCATGTATAACTCCTTTTGTTTCGTTTCAAACTCTGTGTTGTATTATATTGTAAAAAACATTATTTGTCAAACCTAAAACAATATTTTTTGCAAAATAAGTACACCATCAGTATCGGCAAATTCAATCCGTTTCTACAGGGGTTTTTAAATATAAAATCCCAGTTATCGACATTATAACAGATTTATGTTAGAATATCAATTACTTTATGACCGAATTAAGTAATTTTTCAAAAGCCGTTCGAGATCCGATATGGAAGCATATATGGATGAGCGATGAATTATACGATATAACTAAAGCAGAGCCATTTTTACGGCTATATAATATAAAACAGCTGGGGCCTACCGAGCTTGTTTATCCAGGTGCCAGCCACACAAGGGCATCCCACAGTATCGGAGTCTATAATACAGCCTTAAAAATGCTTAATATTCTTTTAAAAAAAGGAGCTGATACTTGGGTTTCACAGCAGGGAGCAATGTCATTTTTGGCGGCAGCCCTTCTCCATGACCTTGGACACTTTCCTTTTACTCATTCCCTCAAAGAATTAAACCTAAAAGAACATGAGGAGCTGACGGGAGAGCTGATTTTAAAAGAACCTCTGCGTTCTGCAGCGGCAAAAACAGGAGCCGACCCTGAACAAACAGCATCCATTATTACAGGAAAAGGGAAAAAAGATGCCGAGACCTTATTTTTTCAAAAAATTTTATCGGGTGTCCTAGACCCGGATAAACTGGATTATCTTAACAGGGATGCTTTTTATTGCGGAGTTCCTTACGGAATTCAGGATACGGATTTTATTCTTTCACAGCTGATTCCCGATAAAAAAAACGGAATAAAACTAGAATCAAAAGCCATTATAAGTGTTGAAAGTATCTTATTTTCTAAATATCTTATGTATAAGTCGGTTTACTGGCATAAAGATGTGCGTATAGCAACCGCAATGATGAAAAAAGCTATATTTACCGGAATGGAAAGGGGAAAATTTTGCCCTGAAGATCTTTATCATCAAGATGATGAGGGTATTTTCAGACTTTTGGAAAAAAATAACTATCCCGAAAAAAAAACGGCTGAAGATTTAAGACTTGGTAAAATATACCGCATCATATACGAGGAAGCCTTTCAAGCTGAGAATCCGAAGCATAAAGAATTGGAAGATTTATATAAACGGCGGGCAGCAGAAGAAACCTTAGCCGAATATTTTTCAAATAAAACGGGAACCCGAACAGGAAGTGAAGACATCATTATAGATATACCTGAGCGTATTTCTTTTGAATCGGATCTTTTTATAGCGGATGAAAAAAAGATATTCAGTGAAAGTTCTACGGTTTTTTCAAAAGAATTTATCAAAACCCTTGTTCCTTCTTTAAGAAAAATAAGAATAGCCGTTTCGGATAAAATTTATAAAAAAGTCATAAATCTTAAGCAAACAATCTTGCCGATTTTTTAAATATAGGGTAAAATAGGTTAGCTGTTTTGACAAAGCGATGAGCTAATCTTAAAGGAGAGTTTTATGATCATTCATAATGTTATGGAAGACTTGGTATATGATGAGGTCAACAAACTATTTGACGAAGCCGAAGAAAAAAAAGAAAGCTGGCTTACATGCAGTTGTATGCAATGCAGAGTTGACACCATGTGCTATGTACTCAATAGGCTAAAACCCCGCTACATAAAATCGGGAAGAGGACTGGCTCACTTTTTACAATTTGAAAAAACGGAAAAAATACAGATTATGGCAGATATTACGAGTTTGGTAGTTGAAGGCATGCATCGAGTTCTTTCTACAAAAAGGCCTCATGACAGTGAACCCGTATTTGAAACCGAAAACACACCTGTTTTTAACTTTCCGGCAATAACCGGAAATATTTTAAACGGAAGCAATTTTAAACCTATGGAAAATGTTACAATAAGCCTTAAAATGAATGGAGAATTAGTACCCCAGATGAGTATTCTTTGGGATAATCCCTATACAATATCGGACAAAACCCCAGGTGCTTATACATTTTGTCCAAGAGCAATTCCCGCAAAAAAATGCAGGAGATGTCCAAAAATTTATTTTTGTCCTAAAGGCTGAAAAAGAAGGCTTTGACCCTACTAATTTTTCATTTGATATCGAATTAAAGGCAGACGATAGAGCAAAGTCTCCTTTGGACTCTTCAAACTTTTATAAAATTAAAAATTTATTTTTATGCAAATACAGTGAGGAAGAATAATGATAAGACCTAAAGCCTTAGTATTACATGCAACAGGTACCAACAGAGACGGGGATGCGGCAAGGGCATTGGAACTTGCAGGTGCCGAACCTGAGATTGTACATATAAATAAGCTTAAATCAAAGCAAAAAAATTGGAAAGACTATGCAATTCTTGTAATTCCCGGCGGCTTTTCTTATGCAGATGCTTTAGGGGCAGGTAAACTCTTTGCCCTCGATTTAAGCAATTACTTTTTTGATGAGGTAAGCGAATTCGTATCGGCAGGAAAACCCGTTATAGGCATTTGTAACGGTTTTCAAGTATTGGTAAAATCAGGTATTTTGCCAGGAAAAGAAAAAGACGGAAAGATAGTTTTAGATAAGGACGGCTATAAAAACAGGCTGGCCACCCTAACCTACAATAAACAGGGAAGATTTGAATGCCGTTTTACAACTATGATTCCTCAAAAATCAAACTGTATTTGGACAAAAGATTTAAAAGGGAATATATGCTGCCCCATAGCCCACGGCGAAGGTCGGTTTTTAACGGATTCTCAAAAAACTCTCGATGAGTTGTTTGAAAAAGGACAGGTTGCTTTAGTTTACGGAGGGAAGGAAGCCGATAAGGGTATTCCGGCAAAAGGAGAATATCCTTTTAATCCTAACGGATCTCTTGCTGACATAGCCGGTATATGCAATGCTAAGGGAAATGTGCTTGGCCTTATGCCCCATCCCGAAAACAATGTAGTCATAAGAGAAAGGGATTCGGAAGAAGAAAAAGAACGCACAAGGCTTTGTCTTGATATGTGGAAGGCCGGGGTCGATTACGTTCTATAAAAAAATATTTTAAGAAATATTTTGAGGTATTTGCATGAATAATTTTTTTCGAAAATGGAAAATGCTTGTTTTTATTGCACTATCAACTATTTTTTTTATCTCCTGTTCAAAAAATCTAGGTTACGGTGTATTAAACTGGTCAATCCCCGAATATAACCTTGCTGCAGGAGATATAATACCGGTTTATGTAAAATCAAATATTGAAAGAGTTTACATTGTAGGCCTAAACGAAAAAACTACAGTGAGGGTAGAAATTCCTCTTTCACAGCTTACCTTTTTTGAATCAAAAAAAGATGCAGCTAGGTTTCAGGCAAGATTAGCCGAGCATAAACATGCTTATGCAAGGGTTAAATTAGACGGCCTTCCGATGCGGTCAAACCCTGACAACACCTCAAATCAGGTTTACCGCTTAAGATTAGGACAAGTTGTAAAGATTCTATGGTTCGGGGAAGGAATTCCTGTTCTAAAAGGCGGGAAACCTATGGACGGCCAATGGTATGAAGTTATAACCGAGGACGGTGTAAGAGGCTGGTGTTTTTCATATAATCTTGATATCTATGATGAGCGGGAAAGAGGCTCCTCCGAAAGCATAAATTTAGCCCAAGAAAAAGATGAAGAGCTCGAGGCTGTTTTAAATGAATTCTGGTACCCTGAAAATTACAGAAAAATGATAAATAGCAGACAAGTTGATCTTGATAAAATGAGCCTTACTTGGGGCTTTTTCCCCGGCTTACGCTCAGGTATTGCAAGAATAGAGCTTCAAAACACAAGGCTTTCTTTTCCATATACTCAGGTTATCAAAGTAGGAAACAAATATCTTTTTGAAGGCTCTAACCTTTCGATGCAGATAAGGGGTAAGGATATCATTAGCCTTGAGTTCTCCGATGACAGCGGAAAACATAGGCTGGAAAACTTTATCACCCTAAATGCTTCACCTGAAGATATAATCAATAATGAGCTAAAAAGAAGAGAGGCTGCAATAGAGAAAATAGCCAAAACTTCATCCGAATTTACATCGGAGAATTTCGGTTCTTTAAAAATACTGTCTGACGGGCAATTTATCTGGAGCGGGTATACCCTTATAACCCCTTCAATTATACCTTCGGGAGCGGGTTCTTCGGGAAAAGTAAGCTTAAAATATTTTTTGGATAAAAAACTTTCATCCGACTATGATGGTGTTTTAAGTTTTAAATTTGAAAAAACGGCAGACCCTGTTGTATTTATGTACAGTATTTCCTCAAAGGGACTCCGTCTTGAAGCGGTGGAATCTTCAGGGATAAATGATAATATCGTGATGCGCCGAAGTTTGAACCCTGTGATTTTATTTTTTGCAGCAAAATAATGCTATGCCTTTTGTTCAACTTTCGAAAATTTCCCTTGCCTTTGGGGACAGGGATATTTTAAAAGACATAACCCTCATTTTAACAGCAGGAACAAAGGCTGCCCTTACGGGAGCAAACGGCTGCGGTAAATCTACCTTAATGAAGATTGTTGCAGGTCAGATAAAAGCCGATTCAGGGGGTATAGCATCAGAAAAAGATACATCAATAGCTTATCTTCCTCAATCCGGCATTGTCCATAAGGGAAAAACCTTGGCGGAAGAAGCCGAAATGGCCTTTGCTTACGGCTATGATATTATCAAGGCCATGGACGCTATAGGCGAAAAAATGAAAACAGAAAAGGATGAACAAAAACTCCTCGCCTTGGCAAACGATTATCACACCTTGCAGACAAGACTTGAAAATTCAGGCTGGAATTCAAAAAAAGGACTTATCGACGAAACCTTACGCGGCTTAGGCTTTTCTTCTTCCGATTTTAATAAGAATACGGACGAATTTTCAGGGGGCTGGCAAATGCGTATAGCTCTTGCAAAGGTTCTTTTACAAAATGCCGACATAATTGTTCTTGATGAACCCACAAACTACCTTGATATCGAAGCCCGATCTTGGTTAGAGCTTTGGCTTAAAAAATTTAAGGGAGGCTTTTTACTTGTAAGCCATGACCGCTACTTTTTAGATCAAACGGTAACCGAAACTTACGAGCTTTTTAAGGGAAACTTAAAAAAATATAAGGGAACCTACAGCGATTATGAAAGAATAAGAACTATTGAAGTTGAAGGCCTTATAAAGGCCTATGAGCAGCAGCAGGAAGAAATAGCAAAAACCGAAGACTTTATCCGTAAATTCAGGTATACCGAAAGCAGGGCAGCCTTGGTGCAGGACAGAATAAGGCGGCTCGAAAAAATGGAAAAGATAGAGCTTCCCGAGCACCTAAAAAAAATACGCTTCAGTTTTCCTCCTGCCCCCCATTCGGGGAAAATAGTCTTGCAGGCAGAAGGAATAAGCAAGGCCTATAACATTGCTGGAAGCAGGGCTTACAGCCCGGCTGTAAGCCCATCCCTTGGCCAAACCGGCGGTCTTCACAGGGTAATCGAAAATTTGGATTTAACCGTCGAAAAAGGAGAACGCCTTGTGTTGGCAGGAAAAAACGGTGCAGGAAAATCAACCCTTTTGCGTATTCTTGCAGGGGAGGATAAAAACTTTACGGGTAACTTAAAGGAAGGAGCCGGTGTGAGGATGGGCTATTTTTCTCAAGACGAATCCGAAACCATTACGGGAAGCGAAAGCATCATCAGCCTCCTTGAGCGCTCGGCTCCTACCGATCTTGTTCCAAAACTTTATGATATGCTTGCAGCCTTTTTATTCCGAGGAGATGACATTTATAAAAGCCTTTCGGTCTTATCGGGAGGTGAAAAATCGAGACTTGCCCTACTCCTTCTTCTTTTAAAGCCGTTAAACCTTTTAATCTTGGATGAGCCTACAAACCACTTAGACCTGCACTCAAAGGATGTGCTTTTGGATGCCCTAAAACGCTTTGACGGAACCGTAGTATTTGTATCGCACGATAAGGGCTTTATACAGGGCCTTGCAACAAGAGTATTGGAGCTCAAGGCTGATGAAGAGGGCTTAGGACCTTCAAGGATAAGGAATTTTCCGGGAACCTATGATTATTATCTTTACAGACTCGAACAAGAAGAGGCTGAAGATAAGGTTAGTCTAAAACCGAATAAACCTGCCGCCTCAAAATCAGGAAATATTTCGGATATCTCTGCAATAAGCTCAAAGCCGCAAGGATCGGCACAGCTTTCATATGAAGACCAAAAACGGCTCCGCTCGGAAAGAAGAAAATTAGAAAAAGAAGAAGAAAGGCTTTTAAACGAAATAGAAAAATGCGAAAAAGAAATAGCCGAAAAGGAAGCTATCTTAGCTCAACCTGAAGTTTATTCCAACGGAGAAAAAAGCAAGGCTGTTCAGAAAAAAATAGAAGAACTAAGAACAAGGGCTGAAGAACTTTCGGAAAGCTGGGCAGAGGCGGCTTCCAAATTGGAAGCAAGTGTCTAAATTGGAAAGACCTTTTACCACTTTAACGAAGTTATCGGAATTACAAACACCCCGTCTTTACGGCAGTAAGCGGCATTTGCTAAGCCGCATATAACACCCATAAGCTTAGGATAGCCGGCCCCCTCAGATTTTAAACTATCCCTTACCTTAATAAGATTTGCGGCTGCCTCATCTATTTGATTTGTCCCAAGTTTAATTTCAAATGCAGCCCAAGAACCGTCTTTCATTTCGATAACTGCATCTATTTCCCGATTTTTATAATCTTGATAATGATAAACCGATGCATCAAAGGTATCGGCATACACCTTTAGGTCTCTTTCGCATAGAGCCTCAAACAAGAAACCCAATGTTGATAAATCAGATAAAAGAGTTTTTTCTCCGGCCCCAAGTAAGGCACAAGCCAAAGACGGGTCTGCAAGATGTCTTTTTTCCATTTGTTTGATACGCACGGAAGACCTCATATTATGAGAGAAAGGTAATTGATTATCGGTTAAAAAAAGACGATCAAAGATATTAAGATAAGTTGCGGTAGTTTCTATATCAATATCTTCGTAATCTATTGAGCTGATATCGTTTTTAAGGGTGCGGTTCGATGCCGTACTGCTTTCATTGCGGGCAAGGGATTTAAGAAGGAGCTTCATTTTTGATGCATCTCTTTTTATACCGTCAATCCTAAATACATCATCTGACAAAATAGCATGGAGATATTCTGCTGCCGTTTTTGATGAATTTTTAGCACTATGACCTACATTTGCAGGCCAACCGCCTCTGATTATTAAATTTATAATATCAAGCAGGCTGACTTCTTTTATCGGAGAATAACAAGACGCTCCCTCACAAATAGCCTTTAGCGAAACCTCCCCTGTAGAATCCTTTGACTCATACAAGGACATAGGTCTCATCCTCAATCTGCCTATCCGCCCTGCACCGCTGTGCAAAATTCCTTTATGATTAGGTGTGGCCGAACCGGTAAGGATAAATTGACCTTTTTTGCCCCTCTTATCCACTTCAAAGCGTACAGCATCCCATAAAAGAGGAACATCCTGCCATTCATCTATAAGACGGGGTGTTTCACCCAAAAGGACAATATCAGGTGTCATCTCGGCCATTTTTCGATTTTGAAAAGAGCCTTGAGGTGAACCTAGGTAAAAAGAGCTTTTACTGTGATAGGCTGATGACCATGTTTTACCGCACCATTTAGGCCCTTCTATGCAGACAGCTCCAAAAAGAGTCAAATATAAATCTATTTTATCATCTACAGCACGTGGAATATAATTTTGAACCTTTATCATATAAAATTCCTAGTAAATAAATTATATACCAATCCTATATATTTTGCAATGCCAGTCCTATATATTTTTGAATATTAACCACATATATTTTGCAATGCCAATCCGATATATTTTAAAATATTAATCATATTGATTTCACTTATAGAAAGAATAAGCTAAATCAAAGTAAAAAAGGTGTTATTTTTTTTCTTTTTCAAGTTTTTTGTCGGCAAATTTAAAAAGCTTCCCCGAAGTTACAAGATAAGCACCGGCGGCCAAAAAAAGGACAAACATGACTATTCCGAATATCTTCATAAAATCTCCTCCCTTACTGCCGAAAAAATAAACAAGGCTGTACAAGACGGTAATGTTACATATTGCAGCGATTGAGTCATAAATTAAAAATTTATAAAAAGGATATTTTACAAAGCCGCTAGTCATTGAAACGGCATTCCTTACACCGAAAGGGATAAAGCGGCAAACAATGTAGGTAAAAATCCCGTGTTTTTGAAGAGCCTTTAAAAGGCGGTAGGTGTTTTTTTTTGTGATAATCTTTGAAAAAAGCCGGATAGATATGGTTCCTTTGGCAATAAGCCGCCCCCAAAAGTAGACCATACAGTCACTTATAATTGCTCCTGCATAAAGAGCTGACAAAAAATGGGGAATGGAAGCCTTTTCTCCTTGAGAAAGAAGAGCTGACATTGCAACAAGAACATCTTCTGAAATAGGTATATTTAACCCGCCTAGAAGCAGACCTATAAAAGCCACAAGAGGAAAATAGGTTATATAGTTACCTATCCAGTTCAAAAACGCTGTAAGCATGTGAATAATGTTACATAATTTTAAGTAAAAATTCAAGCTCTCTTTGCCATATTTTTACCGATATTTCTGACGGCATAAGCCACTGTCCTCGGGGAGAAAGAGAAAAGCCCGTAACCGAGGCACCCTCCGGACTGCATGACCTTTTAAACTGTTGAGAGAAAAAACGCTTATAAAAAATATTCAGCCATTTTAAAATTTCGGCCTTGGAATATCGTGAATCCTTAAAGGCCTCACTTGCAAGAAAATATACCTTTTTAGGTGAAAAACCGTTCCCGATTGCATGATAAAGAAAAAAATCGTGAAGCTCATAAGGGCCGATTATATCTTCGGTTTTTTGAGATATTTTTCCGTTTTTAGGCGGAAGAAGTTCAGGACTTACAGGAGTATCTATAATGCTTAATAGAATATCATAAAAATCGGCATTTTTCTTTTCATCTTCAAAGAAGACCTTATTATCGGCAAAGGCAAGTATACAGTCCTTTAGGAGGGTCTTTGGAATTGAAGAGTTGACCTCGTACATTGACATCTGATCCCCCCCGTATGTCATCCAGCCTAGGGCTGCCTCAGACAGGTCTCCCGAACCTACCATAATACCGCCGATTTGATTTGCCTTATCCATCAAAATTTGAGTCCTCTCACGGGCTTGAGCATTTTCATAAGCAATATCATGATTATCGATATCCTGTCCTATGTCTGAAAAGTGCTGCACCATCACTTTTTCTATAGGGATTTCCAAAACGGTACAGCCTAAAAGATTGGCCAGAGATAAGGCATTATTCTTTGTTTTTTCGGTAGTGCCGAAGCCAGGCATAGTAAGGGCATAGATGTTTTTAAGGCCAGCATTTAAAAGTTTAAGAGCATAGGCAGATACAAGAAGAGCTAAAGAAGAATCTAAGCCGCCTGAAATACCGACAACGCATTTTGAGCATCCTATAAACTGAAGGCGCCTTGCAAGGGCTGAGCTTTGAAAAAAAATAAGCTCCGAAAAGAAATTCTTATAGATAAACTTTTTATGAATTTTATCGCAATCGGGTAAAAAAGGATTTTTTTGTACATGATAATTTAAAGTCTTTTTGGTGTCGGAGCGTTCTTTTTCTATTGCAATTTCCCAATCGGAATCAGAATTTTGTAAAAACCTTGAATCTAATTTTTGACCCTTCAAAAATTCCGTATCAATGTCGGAAGAGATGTAAAGCTCTTCTTTTGGAGTAACAGACTGTTTTTTAAAAAGAGGCTTTTCTAAAATGTTAGTAAACTTGAGTTCTTTTCCGTTTTCAAAGATACCGCATTCTCCTGCAAAAATATAATCCGAAACGGACTCCCCTATGCCGCAGTTTGCAAACGCAATGGCCGATTTTTTTGCGGCTGAAAGAGCCTTATACTCCAGCCTCATAGCAGAAGATCCAAGAGGTTTTGAAGGCTCTGCAAGAGGATTTAAAATAAGGTCTGCAAAAGAAGAAAAATCAAAAGAAAATGAAAAATCCGTATTACAACCGGAAGAATTCTTATGGCTTACAATAAATTTAAACTCTTTTCCAAAGGGGATATTTCCCCCGAAAAGCCGAATCAGGCAAGGTTTTTCTTCAAAATCTGAAAAAATAGAACTTAAAAATTTAGAAGGAAGATGGGGTAAAAGGGCTATAAGTTTTCCGCTTTCGATTACCGCCGAACAAGTGTAAAGATTCTGTTTATACAAAAATGGAAGACCTACAACGGATAAAATAGAAAATTGTTTAGTTTTTTCGGCTAATAGTTTTACCGCATCAAGAGCTTTTTCGATCAAAAGCGACTGCTTAAAAACAGAACCTAAAGAAGCTCCGGTAATCGAAAGTTGGGGGAAAAGGAGCAGGTTCACTCCGTCTTTTTCCGCTCTTTTAATTTCTTGAAGATGAAGATTTACATTTTCTTCTATGTCTGCAAGGGAAATTCCAGGAGAAGAAACTGCAACACGGTAAAAGCCCAGCTCTTCAATACAAAAGTTAAAGCCTTTTTTATCCATCTATTTTCCTTTTTTTCTTTTAATTTTTTTTCTTGTAAATAAAGAATGAACATCGCGGCGATAGAACCTAGAATCATTAAAGCGCATAGGATTTGTCCCGTAGATATATTTGTCCACGATTCATAAACATAAATATTAGCCGCTCCGGATCCCAACGATATAGGATAACCCTTATTTGCATCGGGCTGGCGGAAGTATTCGATAAAAAATCTAAAAAAACCGTAGCCCAGCGTATAAACACAAGCCAAAAAACCGTCAAACGGCTTTTTTTTGCGAATGAGCCATAAAATCAGCCAAAGAACAATTCCTTCAAAAAAAGCCTCATAGAGCTGGCTGGGATGGCGGGGCAAATTTATCATAGCAGCCCCTTCTTGCACGGCAAGACCTGCTTTTTCTGCAAAATCCCTTACCCAGCTTTCGGCCAAATAAAACCGGTCCGAAATAGGAGTTTGAGGAAAAATCATCCCTATTTTACTAGTTGTTATGCGGCCGTAAAGCTCTCCGTTTGCAAAGTTACCTAGACGGCCGAAGGTATAACCTAAGGGAATCGAAACAGCCATAAGGTCTGCAACTGCCGTAAATTTAAATTTATATCTTTTTGCCCAAAGAACTACACCCAAAAAACCGCCTATAAAACCTCCATGATAGGACATTCCCTGAAAACCGGTAAAGTTTAGTTTTCCGGCCCCATCCCTTGCAAATGGCCAAAAAATAAGCCAAGGGGCTTTTAAGTAGGTTTCGGGATTATAGACAAGGGTGCCGAAAATTCGTGCGCCTAAAATAAGGCCCAAAATTCCCCAGATAAAAAGATTTGCAATATCATCCTGTGTCATAGCCTTCTGGCTGCCGGAATATCTTTCAAATTCACCGTGCTTTACCTGATAAGAAAACAAAAAATAGGCTATTCCAAAGGCGACAAGATACATAAGACCGTACCAGCGTAAAAAAGGCAGCCCCGGAATAATTTCAGGATGAAGCCATGAAGGGTATTGTATAGCTAAAAGCATCGCCAACCTCTATTATAATTCAACTTCTTTGATAGGCGAACATATAATTTGTCCGGTTTTTTCATCGAAGTCAAAGAATACATTATGATGAGTTTCCATAACTTCAAAATAGCGTCCATGGCTTTCAAGGACGACTCCGGGATAAACGGAACCGGTAACCTTAATTTTTGAAGGAATATGAAATTCAAAATTTTCTTTTAAATTAAATATACGCACCGTAAGAGCACTGTTTCTTTTTAAAAGTTTAACTTTTTTTTGCCTTAGAGCGTCAATATCAGGAGGATTATCCTGCAAGTCTTTTTCGATTTTTGCCAGCTCGGCATTATTGGCTTCTATTTCTTTTTCACGGACTTCAATTTCATCTTTTATTAAATAATCCTGCCCGAACGAAATAATTGTTCTTATTGTTTTTTCGGCACCCAAGTCATGAACCGATACTCCCTTTGCAGCGTGAATACTTCCTCCAAGCAAGACGCCGGGACTGCCTGTCAAATGAACGGCGCCGTTTGTTTTTACCAGGCACTTAAAACAATAAGAAGCTATACTTATATCTCCTCCGGAAAAAACTCTTGCATTTTCTGCATATTGAAGGTTTGTTTTGTCTTTAGCCCAAACGGTTCCCCTGCCCTTTCCGTTTATTCCTCCGTTTAGTGTAAGAGAAGCTTCAGAATAGATAAGAGCCTTTTCAACTGTGCCGGTTATGGTCAAGTCTCCCTTTGATTTTACCTTTACATCATCTTTGATATCACCTGTAATAATAAGATTTCCCGGAAAGTTGATATCTCCGAATTTTTCATCTATATCGTTTTGAATTGTTTTAAGAGATGAAACAGACAGAGTATTATTAAAGAAAGAAAGCTCTCCCGCTTCGGCTGCAAAAAACTTAATTACATGTTTTTCTTCGGTAACTTTTATGGTTTCATCATTAGCAGGTATATCCGAAGGTTCGGCATTTTTAGGATCAATAGGTTCACCGAAGACATTTTTACCTTTTTCGCCCTTAGGCGAAAGACGGGCTGTCAATATTAGAGCGTCTTTTTCTATTGTTGTAGTGCTAAGCTCCTCAGTAAAATTTACAGCCCATTCAAGTTTATAGGAGCCGGGGGCGATCGGAGGTGTTCCGCTTAATATTACAAACTCACATTCATCGTTTACCTTTCTTGCAGATTCTATAATCTCATTTATCCTATCATCTGAAATTGAGTCAAGAAGGTTGACTTCATTTAATGCGGTTTTTACGCCTATTACTGAAAGTCTTTCTCCTGCACCAAGACCCGGCTGCAAAATAAGAGAAGCTTCCATTTTATCACGGCTTATAACTGCTCTTACCTTTGCATCCCTGTACGGAACTATGCGTATCTTTAACCCCCGCTCAGTGTTTGCAATTAAAAGAAGGCCTGTTACTCCGGCACGAAGCTCGGAATGATTTTGTACTATGTTTCTTAAATCCAAGAAAAAGGGATCATTACCGGGAAGTCCCGGAATGGCTTGTCCGTAAACATCGACTCCGGCTTCTCCTAATCCGGCATCTTCAACCTCGTAAATAAGATCTCCTTTTTCGACAACTGTAAGGGTTTCGGCCTCGGAAAGAGGATAATCTTGGTCTACTGTAGGGTTTTCGACATCGGCAGTACGTAAATCCGGTCTTTTTAATCTGTCAGCAAGACGCTGTACTTCATGATCCGGTATCTGCTCAAAATGAGTTATAAGTTTTTTATCGGGGCCTCTTTTGGGAGGAGTACCTTCGGCAATCCGTATCGATAATTCCATCTCTTGAGAATTTATAAATTCATTTAAGCTTTCTTTTATTTTTTCAGTATCAATATTTGCAATATTACTTCTCCGGATAAGTCTGCTTATGGTTGCCATATCTACTTCATTAGAAGAATCGGCACCTTTCCTTACATAAAGGTAAGCCTCGGTTTTATCTGTATTTGTCGTAATCCTTGCGTCAAAGTTGGGGTCAAGTTCAAGAGGCAAAGGAACAGGCTCTATCCCCGAACCGGAATGTTTTTTTAAATAATCTTCTATAGTCTTTTTGCTGACAAGGGATGAGCTTTTTATTCCGTTCCTTTTTGCCTCAAGATAAATATCGTCAGCTGAAGGACAATTTTCAGGTTCAAGGAGCTCCGTAAAGGTTAAAATCCACTTTCCGCTGTTATTTTTCTTTAATGTCCATGCCTTTTCCATATACTTTTTTCCTATACTTTAAAGCCCTGCTTAAGAGCCTTTGCTATTTTTGTTTTTAACAGTAAATTTTCGTTCCTAAGCGCATTTATTTCAAACTGTTGAGATTTTATAATTTCACTCATTTCACCCGAAGACAGCACCTCGCCTCCTATCAGGTCATCCAAATATTCCATTTTTGACTTAAAATCGGTTTCAGCCTCAGCTTCCGCCGACATAAAGGAATAATCCGAAAACTCTTGAAAGTCTTGTCCACTATAATTTTCGGCTTCAGACTGAATAAGTTTATCCGCTATTCTATACATAGCCTGTGAAATCATGGACTGAGGTTTGTACTTTATAACGGGAAGCCTTGAAGCAAGGGCCTTATCCTGAACTGCATCAGTATATATTATCCCCAGATGCTCAAGATCTATATTTAGATACTGCTTTGCAGAACGGCGTATCTTCACGGCTTTTTCCGCATCATTCGGGTCATCCATCATATTCATTATAATACGAGGCTTAAAATGAGAAAACTTACTTAAAAATTTTTTAGTATTTTCGGGATCAAGGCTCATTAACTCTTGTGTTATTGTCGGGATATAAAGACGCTGCATACCGGGAACATCATTTTTAAGTTTTTCAAAAAAAGCTCCGCCCTTAGATTTTGCAGGAAATGAAGAACACATCATCCTAAACACTATATTTTTTAAAAAAACATAGGCATCAAGAGTTGAGGTAACTGAAGGCGATGTTATAATTATTCCCTTAGGCGACAGTAAAAAAAAGTCTAAAATACCCAAATGAGTTCCGGCTCCTAAATCTAAGATCAAAAAATCGGCTTCCATCTTTAAGAGTTCTTTTACCAAAGAATTACGCTGATATATTTTTAAAGCTGCAAAACCCGGAATTTCGGAATCCCCCGGAATAAACCTCACATTTTCATATTCGGTTTCAATTATTATATCTTTAAATTCGGCTGCCTTTGTTAAAAAAGTACCTATACCGTTTTTACGGCCTTGAATACCTAAAACTAGGTGAAGGTTTGAAGCTCCCAAATCAAGGTCGGCCAAAACGACTTTTTTTCCGGCCTGCCCTAAGGCAATTGCAAGGTTTGCCGCTATAAGACTTTTGCCTACACCGCCCTTTCCGCTGGCAATAGGAATTATTTGCATAAAGACCTCTCCCTTTTTAAGCATAAAATCAATATTACAGTATCAATATACAAAAACCACCTTGTTACCCGTGTCTGTAAAACAAACATATCAGCCGTCCAATCCGTTAGGCTTACAAAGCTTGCAGTTTTTATCAAAAAGAACCATGATGCAATTATCGATAAAAATTTAATAAAAGCTATCATTCTTAAAAGCAGATGAAATTCTTTTTCATCATGAAGTAATAAAAGGAAAAACACGGCAGGTATACATAAGAATGCAAAACAGGCCCAGTCAACAATGCTTAAAGGCCACGGCTGTTCCTTTTCAATATATGTAAACAAGAGAACTTTGATTATTTCGATTACCAACCCTGATATGTAAAACATATAAGGCAAAACTCGTCTCATATTTACAGTTTACGTAAGTAAAGCCTTGCGGTCAAGAGGGGAAGGCTTTATTTTTCTTTTGCGGTTTTTTTTGCATCTACTTTGAAGAAAAGAAGTTTTTCCGTTTCAAAGCCTGAGTTTAAATCTACTTTCCAATAAAACAAATTCCGTAAACCCATTATAGGATTTTTTGCCTCAGAAATTTTTTCGTATATAGGTAAGATAATAAGCTCAGCGGCCTCATTGGATTCTATAGTAAATACGGTTTTTCCTTCAGGTTCTTCAATTTGAATCCAAGACACCTTTGAAAAAATATTTTTTATCTGAGAGGCTTCATATTTTTGATCATCGGCATAAACCGAAACTGAAGGAGCCTTTCTTTCGATGCGGCTTACGGCTAAGTCTATCTCAACCATAAAATAAGCGGAAAGATTAAAAGGACTTTCATTTTTTAGAATATATTGAACCTGTACGCCCTGATCATTAAAGCTGTATTGTTTACGCAAAGAGGCCAGCTGATTAAAACTGCGGAAACTGCCTTCGGTTTTCATTAAAAGCTCAAATTTAAGCCTGTCGAATCTTACATCTTGATAAAGATTTTCGGAAAAAACAGGCTTGGCAACCGCCGATTTAAAATCGCCGTTTTTAATTATCTCAAGTTCATCCGAGGATATAAGATGATCTATAAACAAGCCTGTCTCTTCAGAGCAAATATCTGCATAGTTTTTATATGCTGAAAATACATCCAGCTCAAAAATTTTCCCTCCCAAGGCATGAACATACATATTAAGGTATTCTCTTTGCGATATAAACTCTTTAACACCGTCCAGATCAAAATCCAAACTGGTCAAAGAATCCGCAAAAATACCGGGAATTCTTGTTTGTTTTTCCGCTAAAAGTAAATTACGATAACAATAATGCCTCAAATCTCTGTTATATTTTATATGTTTATAATCCAAATTAAAAAGTATACCGCTTTCGGCCTTCCACAAGTCCAATAAAGAATTATTTTTACGGGCCTTATCGCCTCTAACTTGGTTTACCAGACTATGAACATATATCATTTTTGAATACATAGAGTAAACATTAGGTTTATTGTACAAAAGCTGTTTAACCGATGTATTTGCAAGCTGATTTGAAAATATTACATTTGAAGATATAAAACCTTTTTGATATATCCTTTTATTTTTAAGGATTTGGCCGGCATGATTTAACGAAATAACCGAATCGGGATAAGAAACACGCTCAAAAAACTCTTCCATCCATGATTTCTTTCCTTTTGATTTATCTAAAAAGCGGACGGCAGTTTCCCTCGACAAAAATACTACAACGCTCGTCTCGGTAACTACGCTTGCATAATTGCATAAAAAATCATAAAAGGCAGCAGGTTCTAAGTTAGTGTTCTCGAATTCATAAGTGGAAGGAATACCGAATAATATTTTTCCTCCGTCTTCCATACAAACAGGAGCAAAGGCATTTAAACCGGCTTTAATAAAAAAACGGAAATCCAGTAAGCAATACTCCATTCCGCATTTTTGTAAATTGGAAATAATATTAGGATGCCATGCAAAATAAGGAAGATACATTCCACGGGGCCTCTTGTAAGAATGTTTGCGCAAAGTATCCGTCATATACTCTATTTGACCTATCAGGTCCGATGAGGGAATCATCGAAATAAAAGGCTCATAAAAGGCATTACCTAAAATTTCGATTTGTTTTCTATTGTGCATCTCATAAATAACATCAAAAAAAGGAGAATTTTTGCGTTGTATCCACTCCAAGAATCTTCCGCTGAAGACTAAGGTAAAGGGAATTGAAGAAGAAGCATATAAATTTGAAAAAAAATCCTTGTATTCTTGAGTATAGTCTTCTCTTGAAAGCTCATCAATTATGTTATAGTCTGCATGAACGGCAAAACATATCTCCAACTTTTTTTTACTGTTTTTTTCCACAAAAACCTCTTTACACTTTTAGAATGTTACGATTATAAATTATAACTTTAGCCTTGTCAATCCTGCCTATTTTTCGTTATCAGTTAAAAATTAAAAAACGGCGATAAATCGGTAAGATAAAAGGCCGATATCATAAGTCCCATGCTTATCAAAAAAAGAGAAGCTTTTTTCCATTCGCTAAAAAATTCATTACTTTCAACCTTTTGTTTTATTGCATTTAAGATAAACAAGAACACAAAAAGACTTAAAAAACCTGCAACAATCAGAGCAAGACCCTCTTGATATGTAGAGGCTTGGTAAAGACAAAAAAATACGAGCCCCCAGCTAAAAATTTTTTCTTCAGGTTTTGAAACACTAAATTTAGGATAGACAAGTTTAACAAGCAAATTCAAAAATTCTAAAAAACTTACAGCCAAGATAGGAAGTAAAAAATGAAGTCCTAAGGGATTTAAAACATAATGGCATAATGCCCAAATTAAACTGACAGATATGTATAAGCTAATAATATTTTTAATAAAAAATAAGTATATTTTTTTAGGGCTTTCAAGATAAACATAGAGGCAGTCCAATCCTATGCCATATACAAAAACTATCGAAGATACAAAGGTATAAAATATAATAAAACTCATTCTTGCTCTCCCATCCTAATAATAGGTAATTCTTTTGTAACGGAAAAATAAATCCAAATTATAAGCCCAAGAATAATAAAGGCTCCGGCCGTCGTCCCTAAAAAGCGGAAAGGAGGATGGGATGCAAAATAAGGCAGGCGAAGCGAGAAAAAACCCGATGAAACGGGAAAAGAAATTGAACCGAAAGCAAAAAATTCCCTTAACGCCGATACAAGTAAAATCAATACTGAATACCATATAGGTACATCCAAGGATTCGGACTCTTCATAATACTGTTTTAAGCCCAAAAAGATAATGTACGAAAATGTTAATATATAAGTATATATCTGAATAGGGCCGTATATTATCGGTAAAATACCTTCCAGCAAAGTATTAAATAGAACCGTGCCCGTAATCATAAAGATACTTACAAACACAGAACTGAAACGGTTTATATCAATCAGCTTGCCCGCATAATTTCCTAAAAGCCCTAAAAAAAAGATAATCCACAATGAAACAGCTAAAATAATTCCGTATGCAAAATTTGAGGCAGCAGGAATTATGGGGCATAGGCCAAAAAGAAAAACCGTTAATTTTTTATCTGCGGCCATTTATTTTTCCTCCTTATTTTTTATTACAACTTGCTCAAAAGCAGCTTCTAATTTTTTTTCGGAAATACCGATAATCAGTGGCGTTATTCCGTAATAGATCGCCGCTTTATCGGCGATGCCTCCTCCCAAACCGCAAAAAAAGCATCGACTTACATTTTCTTCCACAAGATACAAAAACATGCCTTGATACATTCCGTATTTTCCGCTCATATTTAAAAAGGCAGCATAACCTTTTTTTTCTTTTACCTTTACTTCAAAAACAGCATTACAAAAATTCATGTTCAAAGATGAAGGGTTTAAAGCTTTTATAAATTCGGTATTACTATATTCCAAACAAAGCGGAGAATTTTTTAGAATATAATCGGCTTCCTGTAAATAAGCATCTTGTTTAAGGCCTGAGATGATATAGCCGCTTCCCCATAATACGAAACCGGCTGCAATAAAAAAAGAAAAAAGCAGGGCATATTTTTTTATTTTTTCCTTATTGGGATTATTCATAACGCCTCCTGTTTTTAGCCTGTATTTTTATCTCAAGTTTTTCGATAAGTGGAGAAATAATATTACTGAGAATTATAGCAAAGAAAATGCCTGCCGGAGAAGAGCCCTGAGCGCATATAAAAAATGCAAAAAGCCCTGTAAAAAAGCCGCTCATAGCCTTTCCATATTTGGTTTTGGGAGAAGACGCCGGTTCCGTCATAACAAAAAAGGCTGCAAATAAAATACCTCCCGTTAAAACAGCCGAAAGTATATCCCCTGTAAAATAAATATTTGAAACAGGAACCATACCTAATGCCCAAACTAAAAAAGCATAGGTTACCAAAAAAACTGCCGGAAGAATATAATCGGCAGCTTTTATAGAAAATAATATTATTGATGAAATCAGTGTAATTATATTGTACCGGAAAGCCGGTATGGAAGATGTAGAATTTACAAAAAGGCTTATATAGCCTTCAGGCAGGGTTACACCTACACTATGTAATAAAAGAGAGTTAAGAGCCGATGTAACGGCAAAATCGGTTTTAAGTTTTAAAAGCCCGTTTGCTTCCATAACGGCAAAAAAAGAGCCCTTTTCACTTAAAAATGAAAAATTTGAAATTATAGCCGGGAAGGCTTCGGGACGGGAAATATATGCCATACATACGGCAAAGGCAACGGGATTTATCCAATTATGCCCCGTACCGCCGAAAACTGTTTTGACAATAAATACCGAAAAAGCGCTTAAAATAAAAACAAAAATAAACCCTATACTTGTAGGCATAAAAAAGCCTATCAAGAGACCTGAAAGTATCATTTCGAGGGAGAAACTTAATTTAGAGAGAGCTAAGTACCTAAGCAAATTTTCTACAAATATGACACCCAAAACGGCACTTATAAGATTTAAAAGAGCATAAAAATCCGCACTTATTGCAAGAATTAAAATTTGGATACCCAAAAGGGAAAGAACTGCAATATTTATTTTAAAAACCGGCAGCCGTGTATAAACAAAGGGAGCCGCCGTCAAAGACATATTTGAATAAGGTTTCATATAGAACTTCCTTTTTTAATTTTTTTTGACATCTCTAAAATAATAGAGCATAGGGGAATGCGTGACGGACAGCAAGCAGAGCAACAAGCACAGCCGCTGCAAATCTCTATTTGTTTTAGGATATCTTCATTTAAGGCAGACCTTTCAATAGCCGTCACAATTTTTTTAGGTTCCAAATAAAGAGGGCAAGAACTAAAACATAGACCGCAATTTATGCAATCATCGGTAGAATATTTTTTTATATTGTCCTTTCCGGGTATATGAATGGATTTCAAAGTGCTTGTTACAGGAATATCCAAACTGTCTACAGGAATACCGCCAATAAGGCCATTCAATATAATCTGTGCGGGCATTGTCTTAAAGCCTCCGCATTCTTCTATAAGATTTCCTATAGGAGTACCGATTTTAACTTTTAGAACTTTGGGCTCATTGATAGCCTTGCCCGTTACAAGAATATAAACTGAGGTGATAGGATTATTTGTCCTTACAACCTCATATGTATATATAGCTGTAGGTATATCGATTAAAAAAGTATTTTCCTTATTTTCAAAATAATTATTTTGAACAAGTGGATAATAATTTGAAGCATTTATAAATTTCACCTTACAAAAAGGTTCACAGACTTCAGAAATTTTTTCCAGCTTATAAAGATCGCTTTTAACTAACTTATGAATACAGGTCAGCGAAGCTGCGTTAAGCACTTTTGCCGCTATGCCCAATCCCTCAGCAACTTCTTCAAAAAAATTGTCAAACAGAATTGAATCAACTCCCGAAGAAGGGTCCTTATCAAAGAGGCTGATGTAGATATCAGCCCCGCCCTTTTTCAAAGCATTTCTTATCCGGTAAGCAAGAGGTACCGGTGAAATCTCAGCCGTATTTAAAATTCCCGAATAATCTATTGCTCTGATGATTTCAGAATAAGAAGAAGTTCTCCATGGGTAATCGGCCGACGGACGGCCTAAAATATCAAAAGATCCTTCCAGTTTTACGGCCGCTGTATGAATATGTTTTCCGTCAGGGAGGGTAAAATCAACAAAGTCATACACGATTCCGGGAATGGAAGAATATATGCCGATCGAAAAAGGCTTTTCAGTGCGTGCTATGATCTGACCTTCCTTTACAGTTTCACCCCTCATTACAATAGTCTCGGGCGGCTTTTTAGAGTCAAAAGCTATGGGGATAAAAGCCCTTTGGGGTAAAAACGCATTTCCTTCAAATAAGGCTGAAATTTTAGGATATTCTAAAATCTCTTTACCTCGCTTAAATCTTAAAAATTCAGTCATTTTTCAAACACTCGCAGTAATATAATCATTAAAGGCATTATAGCAGAAACAAGGGCAACAAGCAACGCCGCACTATTATAGCGGTTAAGAGGGAATTTTTTAGGCGCATAAGAAGCGGTAATAAACCTTCCCTGACTGTAAAGCAAATCCTCGATGGATGGACTCGCCCTAAAAGATATAACACTCTTTATAAACTCATCATCAAGACTAAATACAAGACCGGTTTGCTCGGTAACTACCCCTTTTTCATCTACAGAAAAATCGTTAAAACTCACCCTATCTTTTTCTTGTGGAGAAAGATCAACCCGTGTAAATGGAATAACCTTAGCATTCCACACATCCGAAATAAGGTTTCCCAGATCAGGCAATTCATCTCCTGTGCGGATATTTTTTAATTCATCAAAGGCTTTTTTTGAGAAGCCCGAAATTCCAACAGAGGATTCAGGCACCGGTAAATATAGTATATTTTTATAGGCCTTTAAGGTTTTATTAAAACTAAAGTATAAAAATAAGGCCGAAAAACCGATAAAAAGCACTGCACAAGAAGAGACAATCAACAGATGCCTTGTATGCCAAAATTTTGCAACAGATTCGGGATTCATTACATAGGCCCGTATTGTTTTATGAATTTTTTGTGTATCTATCCGCTCTTCAATAAAAAAGCTTAACCTTTCAATAATATAGGTCATAGAAGCTGAAACCGACAAAGCAAAGGCAAAAAGAACCAAAGAAATATTACTGTTGAATTTTGCAATTATTAGAGCAACAAAAGGAAAAAAGACTAAAAGAGGATTCTTTTTTATTCTGGATAAAAGCTGCTCCCTTGTAAATTTTAAAGAAGAACCTATAGCTTCTATCCAAAATGCGATTGTATACATAATTAAAATAGAAGATGAAAGGGCCAAGATTCCTTTTTGAAAGCCCGCATAAATAACAAAAGGGAGGGCTGCAGTAAGGTAAGTTTTTTTTCGGCTTGTGTAAAAAAAAGATAAAATAAAAAATATTAAAGCAGTTCCAAACTGAAATATTGAAAATGGAGAGTTGTTTTCTATATAAAAAAATTCGGTATTTTGTTTTAAAAATCTAAAGAAAGTCTTAGTTATATATTTTTCTGAAGGAATATACATATATCTGATATTTTCTTGGTCATTGATAAACCACTGAGCATATCTTTCCTTATCGGTAAAGGGAAAACCGGTATAGCCTTTTTCTTCAAAATCGGTAAAACGGCTTTCTATTGTTTGAGAGGAAATAATGCCTGTGATTCCGCTTTCTTCGGCAGCCTGTAAAATTGCAGGTTCATCGGCCTCCATAGGTAAAAACAGAATACGGTAGTCCTTCCACAATGTAGATTTTGAATTCATCGGAATGAAAATTATCAAGAAAAAAGAGAAAATCAATAAAAAACCTGCTACAATATCAATGCCGAATATGTATTTTTTAGGCTTATTCATAACTTTTATCCAAAATAAGCAAATAAAATTGAAGTAATAATACCCAGAATTATTCCTGCAACAGCTTCAATCGGCTTATGACCTTGAATTTCTCTTACAGCCTTAAAATCATATTCTTTGTTTTTTTCGGCAAACTTTGCACCGAGGTCGTTTAATGCCTTGGCTTGTAAACCGCTGGATCTCCTTACGCCCACAGCATCCCTTATAACTATCAGAGCCATAAAACAGGCAAAAATAAATAAATCCGAGTCAAAGCCCTGCCTTATACCTATACTTACCGTTAACGAAGCTACAAGAGCAGAATGGCTTGAAGGCATTCCGCCTGTTTTCCAAAGCACCAGCTCTATAAAATCAATTGGGGTTTTTATTGAGGCATTAAATAATGCAAAAATAGTCTTTATAACCTGGCATACCATCCAGCTTGTTATAGCAGACAAAAAAATCGGACTGGAAAAAAATAGTGTCCATTGCATTTTATACATTGTTTCCAACATATCACTAATTCTCTACAAAATAGCTCTTTTGTCAAGTCTATAAATGGTATATAATGTAAAAATGAGTAAAGAAAATAAAATTTTTTATATAGATGAAGATGATTCAGGCAGGCGATTGGACCGCGTAATACGGAAATTTTTAGAAAAGGCATCCCTTTCACTCATATACTCGGCAATACGCAAAGGCAAAATAAGGGTAAACGGTAAAAAAGAAAAAGGAGCCTATTTAACCCAAAAAGGCGATAAAATTGAAATGGATTTGAGCCTATTTGCTTTAACCGGCTCAGGCGGCGAGTCTCATACGAATTTTTTAGTTTCAAAACCTGATGTCTTATTAAAAACCGATGACTTACTCTTTATAAATAAAAAAGCAGGAGAGCTTGTGCATGGGGAAAAAAGCCTTTGTGAAGCTGTTTCGAAATATTTTCCTCCAAAAGAAAAAAGTCTTTCCTTTAAAACAGGAGCACTTCATAGACTGGATAAGGATACAAGCGGGATTCTAGCCTTTTCCCAAAGTTTAAAAGGCGCCCAAGATTTTTCAAAGGCCATGCAAGAAGGAAAGATAGATAAATTATACATAGGAATAACCGAGGGAAAGCCGGCTTTAAACGAATTTAAAAGCCGAATTGACGGAAAAGAATGCCTTTGCCTTATAAGAGTTCTTGAATTTTCAAAAAAAGAAAATTTAAGCCTTGTGCTTTTTAATCTTATAACCGGAAGAAAGCATCAAATAAGAATACAATGCTCCCAATTCGGCACCCCTCTTTTAAACGACAAAAAATACGGATCAAAGCAGCAAAAAGTATTTTCGGAAAATTTGCCGAAAAAAATTACATATTTTCTACACGCCTATAAGCTAACCTTTAAAGAATCATTTTCGGATAAATTACCAAAGGAGATTACCGCCCCCCTTCCTGAAAACTTTAGGAGGGCGGCCAAAGGTTTATTCAAGCTGGATTTAACAAACCTAAAAACTTAGCTCTGACAAGTACTTCATAACCTTAGCAACAGCATCTTTGTTCTTTCCGCTTATTGCACTTACCTGACTTACTATTTCATTTATTTGACTTGTATCACTTCCAATGCTGCTCATACTGTGGTCTATCATATGTGAAATTTCCACCAGTTTTGAAATTTCTTTGCTGACCTCGGTATTGCCTTTAAGTATTTCCAAGGATCCGTTTTTTACATCGTAAGTTATATCGCTTATTTCTTTTATAGCATCTAAAACCTGGCTACTTCCCGAACTTTGCTCTGTCATAGCATGCATTATGGAAGTACTGCCGTTATTTACCGTTGAAAGAATTTTCATTATTTCTGCAAATTGAATTTCTGTTGTTTCAGCAGCAGAATTCAGCCCTTCAATTTTAGCTTTTAAGTTATTTAATACGGCGGTAATTGTTTTACCTTGAACGCTGGACTCCTCTGCAAGTTTGCGAATTTCATCTGCAACTACGGCAAAGCCCTTTCCCGATTCTCCTGCATGGGCTGCCTCAATAGCTGCATTCATCGCAAGCAAATTTGTTTGACTTGCAATATGCTGAATAACGCTGGACGCTTCTAAAAGGCCGTCTGAATCATCGGTAATATTTTTAGCTATCGTATGTGCCGTCACGACTGCTTGGTTACCCGAATCTGCAGAAGCATTTAATTTTTCGATGGACTCTACATTATCTTTTACAGTTTTTGTTACAGACTGGATATTTGAAACCATTTCTTCTATGGTTGCAACCGACTGCGTAACTGCAGCTGATTGACTTTCAATATTCTTTCCTAAACTTTCTATACCAGCATCCATTTGTTTTAAAGTCTCCTGCATTTTTAAAACACCGGAAGATTGAGTTTGAATATGATTTTTGGCTGACAAGATATTATCGGTAATCTTGCTAACTGCAACTGAAGTCTTATCCATGTTAGTTGAAAGAAATTCAGCTGTTTCGCCTGAAAGGTTAACACTTTCATTAAGCTCTGTAAAAAACTTCTTATTGAAGCTTAAAAGTTTCCCTATATCAACAAGCAAAACAGCTATTTCATCCCTATTCCAGCTTGCAACAGGCTCACGTTTATAATTTCCATCAGCCAAATCTTTTACTATTCTTTGAATCAAAAAAATTCGAACTTCAATAGATTTTACTATAATGCCCAGACTCAAAACAGACAAAATCAGTCCGTAAATAAACAAGGGCAAAACGGAATTTATAAGCCGGATATGAATATTTTGATTTTGGAATCTGACTATAGGAGCTAGAACAAGAAGAATGACGGCTATAATACAAGTAATAGTCGCAATAGTAATTTTTTTTATCATAGAAAAGGATAAATACTTTTCTTCTACGGGAATAAAGGAAACCCATTTCTCAAAAGCTCGGATAGTGCTTGAAGAAAATATAGTTCCAAGCAAAAGTATATTTCCTACGGTACTGAAAAGAGACGATAAAAAAAGCCCCATTTCGTCTATAATTCCAATTTCCAAAGAAATAATAGGTACGATACAGGCAAAAAGTAAGGGAATCACCAATAAAAAGGTTTCATACATCAATATATTTTTTTTTGCTCTTTCAGGATTTTTTTCCCAATCTATAATTGAAGGAAAAAAAATCTTTTGTTTCACAAAGGGGCTTAAAATTGCAATAAGAATTCCTATTATAAAAGTCTTTGAAGTAACAATGGAACTCAAATTAACGGAATTTCCAACAAATATAGAGGTAGCAAAATTGCCTGCAATCCAGCCAATATTGGTAAATAAATCCAAAATCAGAATTTGTTTTGGCGGAGGCGGAACCTTTACACTAACTTTTTCCATAAAATTCTCCTTAATTAAAAACACAATATTTAAATATAATCCGATTTTAAACCATTTTTTAAAGTTCTGCAAGAGTCTAATAATGCTTATTTTAAACACTGCAAAGGGTATCATAAAAATTCTCGAGTTTATAAAACAGACTCATTTTATAGAACAATAAAAAACCGGTTCAAAATCCAAACAGATCTCAAACCGGTTTTTTCCTAATCTATTTTATAGTGAGCGTGGCGTAAGCATGGCATAAGCCTGGCTTGAGTCTATCTTTTTGCCCTTAAAGAATTAAATACGGCCAATAAGGCAACTCCGACATCCGCAAATACGGCTGCCCAAAGATTTGCAAGACCTAGAGCTCCCAAGGTTAAAAAGCCGATTTTTATACCGAAGGCCAAGGCTATATTTTGCCAAACTATTCTTCGGGTAAACCTTGCCTGCTTTATGGCGGAGGCAACAAGGCGGGGATTATCGTTCATAAGAACAACATCAGCCGCTTCAATGGCTGCATCGCTTCCTATGCCTCCCATAGCTATGCCTACATCCGAACGGGCTAATACGGGGGCATCGTTTATACCGTCCCCTACAAAGATAACCGAAGCCTTCTTATCCTTAGCTTTTACTTCATCGGAAATTTCCTCAAATCTTGAAACCTTTTCATGCGGCAAAAGCATTGAGGTGTAATTTTTTATACCCAAATCTTCTGCAATCTTTTTGGCCGATTTTTCATTATCGCCGGTAAGTATTTCGACCCTCGAAAGCCCCAATTTATTTAGATCGGATATAGCTTCCCTTGCTTCGTTTTTAAGCGTATCGGTTAAAATCAAGCAGCCTATGTACTCACCGTCATAAGCGGCATAAACTTGAGTTCCGCCTATCTCATCCCCGTATAAAGGAATTTCTTTTCCTATGTTTTCGCTTATAAAGGAATTTTTGCCGGCTAAAAGAATCTTTCCCTTGTAATTTACCGAGATGCCTTTTCCGGCCTTTTCATAATAATCTGTAAGTTCGGTAGTTACAAAAGTTTTTGTTACCTCTTCAGACAAATTAATTAGGGCACAATCTTGAACGGCTTTAGCTATCGGATGATGAGAATTAAATTCGGCAAGGGCGGCCAATCTTAAAA
Organism: Treponema putidum; assembly: GCF_000755145.1. Taxonomy (GTDB): domain Bacteria; phylum Spirochaetota; class Spirochaetia; order Treponematales; family Treponemataceae; genus Treponema_B; species Treponema_B putidum. The sequence goes on along the minus strand of NZ_CP009228.1, from coordinate 1,996,102 downwards.
ACTCATACTTTTCTACATTTTCCGCAGGCATTAAGGTCATAACCTTTAGAACACCCTTAGTAAGAGTTCCGGTTTTATCGAAGACAACGGCATCGGCCTTCGAAAGAGAATCTATGTAATCGGCCCCTTTAATCAGTATGCCCCGTTTTGCTGCCCCTCCTATTCCTCCGAAATAGCCCAGCGGAACAGAAATAACAAAGGCACAAGGGCAAGAAATTACCAAAAATACAAGGCCTCGTGAAACCCAAGGAGCAAAACTTTCCCAGCCGTTAATAGGTGATGAAAAAATAAGTGCACTTAAAAGAGGCGGTAAAACCGAAAGAAGAACAGCGCCTATCGTAACGATAGGAGTGTAAACCTTTGCAAAAGAGGTAATAAAACGTTCTACCCTAGCCTTCCTATTTTGTGCGGACTCAATCAGCTCAAGCATCTTTGAGGCAGCGGTATTTTCTAAGGAAGCTGTTGTCTTTACCGTTATGACTCCAGTTAAGTTTACAAAGCCTGCAAGTACGGGGCTGTCCTTTTCTGCAGTACGCGGAAGGCTTTCTCCCGTCATAGATGAAGTATCAAGTTCGGCACTTCCTTCATAAATAATGCCGTCCAAGGGGATTTTTTCACCTGCTTTTACAAGAACCAAGGAACCGATTTTTACGCTTGCAGGATCTACAAGTTTTTCTTTAGAATCGGAATCATAAAGGCGGGCAAAGTCCGGGCGGAGGTCCATAAGATCTATGATTGAACGTCTCGATTTTTCGACGGCAGAATGTTGAACAACTTCACCTAAATTATAAAAAAGCATAACGGCGGCACCCTCAGTCCAATCTCCTAAAATAAAGGCACCGATTGTTGCAACCGACATCAAAAAATTTTCATCAAAAACTCGACCTTTTAAAATATTTTTTACCGAAGTCAACAAGACTTTATAACCTGCAACCAACCAAGCTATAACAAATAAAACAGTCGAAACGGCAACATAGAAATTTTTAATTTGTATTCCGGCTTCGTCAAAAAAAATTCGGCCAAGAATACCTGCAGCAAAAAACAAGGCCGAAATACCGAACTGCACTACCATCTCTTTTGAGGAGCCGTGATGATGTTCACAGCCGCAGCCTGAATGATCGTGTCCATGATGATCGTGGTGGTCATGCCCGCAAGAACAGTGCTCATCGTGCTTATGCTCGTAATGGCCGTGTCCGCTGTGGTCATGTTCGTGATGATCGTGGTGGTCATGTCCACGCATACGGCAATCTTTTTCTTCTTTATGCCCGCAGGAACAATGTTCATCGTGGTCATGCTCGTGGTGGCCGTGTCCGCTATGGTCATGTTCGTCACAGCCGTTGTGCTCGTGATGTTCTTCATGGCCTAGTCCGCAATGTTCATGATGTTCTTCATGCTTGTGTTCATTTTCTTTTTTAAAATCCATTTACCTGCCCTCCCTGATGTGTTCCAAACCTACGGAATATAGAATTCCGACATGGTTGTCATCGATTGTATAATAAACCTGTTTTCCGTTACGGCGGCTTTTTACTATCTTAGCCTGCCTTAAAATTCTAAGCTGGTGAGAAACGGCCGAAGCCGACATTTCTAAAACTTCAGCAAGATCAGCAACACAGAGCTCCCCTGAAATAAGAGCGGAAACAATTTTAATACGGGTAGAATCGCCGAAGTTTTTAAAAAAGTCTCCTAAATCGCTCATTGTCTGCTCATCAGGCATCTTAGCCCTTGCATGAGCCACGGTTTCTTCATCCGAAATACCTATTTCATCATCTTCCATCATATTTTATCACCTATTCATATGAACAAATGCTCATATGTTCATCTATCATTATAATAAATTTAAAAAATTTGTCAAGGCCCATCTTGCTAATAATTTCTTTTTTTGTTACAATAATGAAAGCATAACTTTGTTAAGGAGACATATATGGAAGTTCAATTACAAGAGCTTGTTGATAAAATCAAAAAAGACGGAGTTGCCGCTGCCGATGAAAAAGCTGCCGAAATAATTAGGGCGGCCGAAGAAAAGGCAAAAGATATTGTTGAAAAGGCGGAAGCGGAAGCTCAGGAAAGTATAAAAAGAGCAGAGGCCGAAGCTCTCAGATTCCAAAAAGCAGCCGAATCTTCTATAGATCAGGCAGGCAGAAATACTCTTATTTCGTTTAGACAAGGTCTTTTAAATGAACTTAATGCCATTATAAAGGCTGAAACAGCTAAAAATTACGATTCAGCGGTTCTAAAAAATCTGATTCCCGAAGCAGTAAAGGGCTGGGTAAAAACCGGCAATACCGAGAATTTATCCGTAATTCTTGCAGATAAAGACCTTAAAGAGCTTGAGGCCTCTTTAAGTGCTGCCTTAAAAGAGCATATTGCTAAAGGACTGGAGCTTAAAGCCGACAGCAAGATAGCAGGCGGATTTAGAATCGGAACTAAGGACGGAGCTGCTTATTATGACTTCTCGGCAGAAGCCGTTGCAGATTTATTTTCGTCATATCTAAGCCCCAAAACAGCCGAAATTTTAAAGAATGCGGCAAAGGAGCTTTAAAAGGTGGCCTCCTACTATTATTTGACGGCTCAACTGCCTTCAATTTTTCCTAATCTACAGCCTCCTATGAGCTTTAAAGCCTTTAAAGAGCTGGCTTTGCGTTCTCTTTCAAAAAAAGATGCTCAAATTTTGGAAAATCTATCCCTTGAGCCTCCAAGAGAAGAAAAAAGCACAGGTTCCGCCTATTTGGATAAGTGGTATGAGTTTGAGCGTTCTCTTAGAATAGCCCTTGAGCAGGTACGCTCGGCAAAGCTAAAATGGGAAGCTCCTATTTCCTATGACGAAAGAGTTTTGCTTTCTTCGGCTTTCACACCGGTACAAATTGCAAGAACAGCAGCTTCAATTCAAAATCCTCTTGAGGCTGAAACTTTTTTGGATAATGCGAGGTTTCAGGCTGCCGATACGGTAAGAGGGGCCGAAAATTTCTCTTCCGACGGAATTTTTGCCTACGCTGTAAAGCTCCTTTTGAGGGAAAGAGCCTCTAAATTCGAAATGGAAAAAGGGAAAGAAGAATATTCTTCAATATATAACACTATCCTCGATGAAGAAAAATAAGCAGATTTTAGGCTGATAGATTGATTATGACCGACACCTTAAAAGACCGGCGATTTAAAATCTGGATAGCCTTTTTAACTTTCTTGTCGGGTTTTATAAATGTAGGAGCAATCCGCAGCTTTTCTTTGCCTGTAAGCCACCATACGGGGAATGTAAGTCATCTTGCCATTTCAATTGCACACAAAAATATAGCGGAAGTTTTTATGATTGCTTCGGCGATTCTTGCCTTTTTTGCGGGAGCTTTTTTTTCGGGACTTTTATTCCACCAAAGAAAATTCGGATTAAAAAAAAGATACGGCATTTTGCTGATGGGCCTGGCTATAATATTTTTAAGTTTAGCACTGTTTAAAACACCCCAAATCCTCAAAATATCTGCCCTAAGCTTCGCAGCTGGAGTTCAAAACGCCATGTTTATCTTCTATGGAGATATCCTTGTAAGAACCACCCACATAACAGGCTACCTTACAGATGCAGCCTTTGCCCTAGCCATGTGCCTTAGGGGCAAAAAAGACAAATTCCGATTTTTTTTGTTTTACAGCCTAAACATTCTTTTTTTCTTAGCCGGAGGAATTACAGCGGGCCTTATCAAAACCGATTCATTTTTTATAAGTTCTGCCTGTCTTTATCTTATCGCGGGCCTTTACTATTTTATGATGAGGAGAAAAACTTTTTAATAAAATTTGCAGATCATTATATTTAACTATAATCAATTTTTGAAAAATTATATTAGTGCTGAATAGTTTTCATGAAATTTTTAGAAAAAATTACGATTTTTCTAAATTTTTTCTACTATTTCCTACTACAAAATTTGTAAAAATAGTGAAAACAACATTTTACTGAAGAATTATAGACATAAGATATCTGAAAATTACTCTCCGTGAGAATTACATTTTTAAAATAGACAACTTATAAAAAAAATGATATAATAAAAACCGGATTAGTTGAACTCGATTTTTCATTTTTTGAAGAGTTGTTTTCAAATAATCTTTTGGAAAATTCATCTAAGGATTGTGGTACTGGTACATGTGATAATATAATAATTAAAGATTAAATATCTAATTATTATATTAGTAGTGTTTTGTTTAATTATATATAAACACTTCACTAAATTCGATGTATAATCTAGTTGATTAGTAAGTGCTAAAATATATCATGTATACTTTATTAATTTATAATGATGTTTTAGCACTTCGTTATATTTTTGTCTCTGGAATGGAATATTATAATTATATATAGACACTAGTGACAATGTGTTTTTAATTTATATGTATATATAAAAGCTATTGGAAGTGGAATATGCACGGAGAAATTGAGGAAAATAGGCTTGACTTTTATAATCAATTTATTTTATCACATAATTTTTGGAAAAATGAAATAAATTATATTTCTGAATTTATTAATAACTATAAGAATTTTTTAATAAAACAACTTGAAACGCTTATGATACCGTCCATAGCTTTGTTGATTTTCAAAAAAAAACAATTAAAAGAAAAAAACGTTTATAAAAATTACTTTACACAGCCATATGAACATCTACTAAGTGATATAAATAAATATGGTTTATTAGATATAATTGATGAAAATATTACAGCTTTTATAAAGATAACAAGTAATAGCATTAATAAAGCGATAGTTGATCTAAAAAAAATTGCGTATATAGTTTGTGATAATGACATTAAAGAAATCACTCTTGGATTTGGAGATTTACATTCCACATCGCTTATGCCGTTATGTATAACTTTAAAAAATAAAAAAAGTTTTTTTTAAAACCCTCACCTTGCAATCCCGCTGATTGTTTTTATAAAATATGCAATATTCTTGATATTAAATATATTAGAAAGAACATATTAGGAATAACAAATAACTATATAATTTATGATTTTCTTGATTATGAACCTATTGTAAAAACACCTTTAGAATTTTATAAACATACCGGTAGATTAATGGCAGTATCAACATCATTAAACTTAACTGATGTGCATTTAGAAAATTTACTTGTTAACGCCAACTATCCTGTAATTCTTGATTTCGAATCGCTATTCACATTTAAATCAGATCTAAAGAAAAATAACAGGTCTAAGGTTCATATAGATCAAAAAATAACAGATATTGAAGCAACTCTGTTTATAGAACATTTTGATAAAGCAAAAACAGAAAGAAGTTTTGTTTCTGCACTACAAGGAGGAGAGGTTAGAAATAAAAGTTATCTATATCCTTTTGTAGTAAATGATGGTACTGATGATTTTTTTGTTAAGTATAGAAAACTAAGTAATTATAAGTCCCACAATAGAGCATATGATGCTAATGGAATTATTTATGCAGAAGATTATGCAGATATTATTCAAAATGCATTCAAAAATACATTGTTAAAAATTATTCAAAAAAACATCAAATTAAAAATACTTTAAATAGAGAGTATATTAATCAATTCAAATATAAACATATTATAAGATCTACTGCATTCTACCATTTTATATATGTTAGAAGTTTTCAGCCATATGAATTGAAAAATCAAAAGAAATATTGGGATACTATAAAAACAAAACTAAATAATGATTTTCTTTTTCATTTTGATCAAAAAACTAAAAATATGATAATAGATAGCGAAATACTAGCTTTAAAGCAAGGACTAATACCTTTTTTTTATAGGGATGCATGCTCTAAAGATCTATTTGATCATAGGAATTTAAAAATCGTAAATGCTTTTTCAAGTTCGATTTTTGATAATATTCAATTGAAAATAGATATGATTGACAACAATTATATAAATAAAAATTTACTTGCTCTAAAAAATTGTTTGAATAGTTCAAAATACATAAAACAGAGCATTTTCAATAAAGGCTGGCTTGAATGAAAAATATTTTTTTTAGGACTTTTACTTTATTTCTAAAAGCATCTCCTTTACGGGTAATTGCAGTTATTACCATAACCATACTTTCAGGCATTTTACCTTCTCTTCGTATTTTTATTTCTATGAACTTAATTAATATTATCGCCGAAAGCATACAAACATCTATACCTCTGCAATTTTCAGAAATATTTAACCTCCTTGCAATTTGGGTAATGGTAACACTTGTATCCGAATTAAGTTCTACTTTGCAAAACACTCTGAATACCATAATAACTGAAAAATTTTCTATCAGTATTTTAAATTCCATTTCTGAAAAATTAATAGTTTTAGATGATGTAAGTTTTTTTGAAAATAAAGAAAATCTGGTAAAAATTGATATGATAAGAGAACAGATACATATACGCCCTCAAAACTACGTTTTCAATATAAGTATCAATTTACAAAAAATAGTAAACTTGATAAGCATGGTTGGTGTTTTATTAGCGGTTGATTATCTTTTACCGATTTTAATGCTCTGTTCTACGGTTCCTATTTTTATAATTTCACAAATCAGTGGGAAAAAACAATGGCTAAAAACTCAAAGTATGCAACAAGAAAAGTTAAAGCTGACAACATATATTAAACATGGACTTGAAAGTGAAAAAGCAAAAGATAATTTACTATTCGGTTTTACGGAAAATTTTAAGAGTGCATATATCAAAACAAGGGATGAGTATTTAAAAAAAATTATTCATATTGCACACCGAGGAGCTGCATTGAACATATTTATAAGTTTCGTATCAGCCGTACTTATGGCAGCATTATTTTTCGCCGTAATTTTTATTATTGTAAAAAAAAGAATCGCTGTCGGAGCACTCGCAGCATATATTCAAGCATTTATGTACTCCCAATATGAAATTCAAGATTTAGCTACATATGGAAAATGGTATTTTATTTTAATGGGATACTTTAAAAACTTTTTTGATATTATTGATTGGAAAAAGAGAGAAACGAGAAAAGTATCCACTAATGAAAAAATAATTTTTACCGAAAAAATTGAATCGTTGGAAATAAGAAACCTTTGGTTCTCATACGATAAAAAAGAATATATTATAAAAAACCTATCTCTTTTTCTGGATGCCAAAAAAACGTATGCACTTGTTGGGAAAAATGGAAGCGGTAAAACAACATTAGTAAAACTTCTACTTGGATTTTACACTCCTCAAAGGGGAAGCATAATTATAAACGGTAAATACGATCTTTCACAATTAGATAAAAAAACGTATCGTCAAGGTATATCTGCCATGTTTCAAGATTTTGGAATATATGCAGGATACACGATTGATGAAAATATTTTTATAAAGCCAGAACATTCTAAAGAAGAAGAAAAAACAAAAAAAGAAAAACTAAAATTTTTAGGAATTGAATTTAAAAAACGGCTTGAAAATAAAGAGAATACTTATATTGGTACGCAATACGGCGGCGAAGAACTATCCGGAGGTGAAAAACAGAGACTTGCTGCATTGCGTGCATTTACACGGACAAGTAATTGTATATTTTTTGATGAGCCAACATCTGCAATAGATCCAATTTCAGAAAATGAATTTATCGAAACTATTTTTAAACAGAGTGCGGGTAAAATTGTACTTATCATAACGCATCGGATGAGCAGCGTAAAATCCTGCGATAAAATAATTGTTATTGATTCGGGAATGCTTATTGAAAAAGGAACTTTTGATTCTCTAATCAAACAAAATGGTCTTTTCACTGAATTATACGAGTCTCAAAGAAAAAACTTTGAATAAGAAAATATGTTAATATTTAACCTAATAATATGCTTGTTTTAAGTTTATTTTAGACTCACCACCTAATGTTGACGATATTTTCCCTTTGTCTGCATCTTTATTCTCATACTTAGTTTTTCATTCATTACCTTTTTATCTCCACAGTTTATTATATAGACATTATCATAGTGTTTCAACACCTGACGGTAAGTTGTAAAATAAGATAAATTTCAACCATTGACATACGCATTTTTTATACGTATAATTTACATATGACAGCAAAGGAAGTGTTAAAGCTCTTAAAACAAAACGGATGGTATATTTGTGAAACTAAAGGTTCACATTATCAATTAAAACACTTGAAAATTAAGAGGTATAAAATGAGAAATAAAACATATTTGGCTGTTTTTGAAGCGGCAGGAGATGGAGCATATAGTGTGTATTTTCCGCATGTTTTAGGTTGTGTAAGCTATGGAAAAGACTTTATTGATGCACAAAAAATGGCAAAAGAAGCTTTAGAACTTCATATATATGGAATGGAAAAAGACGGAGAAAAACTGCCTGTTGAGGAGTTTTCAGGCATACAGACAAACGATGGAGATATAGTTTGTGCTATTACTATTTACCCTGACCTTGTAAAAAATGAAATAGATAGCAGGCGTGTTAGGACAAACTGTACTATCCCATATGGTTTAAAGCTAAAAGCAGAACAACAAGGCATAAATTTTCTCAAGTCTTGGAAACATCATTAAAAGAATTGGTATTATAAGAAGTCCAAAACCACCCTTTTGAGCAAAAAGACTTGTGTATTTTTATTCCCTTTATTATAAATATAAGCATAAAAATTAGAAAAAACAGGCCTCCGGCTATCGAGATATATAAGCGGAAGGATTTAAGGAAGAGCCAAAGACTATCAATACTAAGGCTTATTGGTGCAAAGATACTAAAAAATTTTAACCACAAGCCGGAAAGCAGGGTAAAAGATTTTTCCCATACCTCTTTTGAACTCCATTGATATTTTTGGGCCTTAATACGACATCCGGGTAAGCAAGCCCTATCGTATTTATCTATTAAATAACGGGTGTATAAATACGCTAAAAAAGATGCAATAGACCACACCAAAAGGAAAATGGGAACTAAAATTTCTATAATAAACATCTATACCTCCTTACGCAAAGGGTTTTATATTTCCTATATTTTTTCCTTTAAGGCTTTTTCGACTATAGGAGGAACCATGCCGGAAAGATTGCCCTTGAAGGCTGCCAATTCTTTTATGGAGCTTGAACGCAACACAAAGTACTTTGTGTCGGGAACCATAAAAACGGTTTCTATCTTTTGATTTAAGCCCTTATTCATAACGGCAAGATCGAATTCGTAAGAAAAATCGGAAACATTCCGTACACCGCGGATTAAAACATTGGCACCGATTTTTTCGGCATAGTTTACTATCAGCGAATTCCAAGTATTTACAAAAACATTATCCCATTTTTGGGTCAGTTCTTCCATCATATGTTTACGCTCTTCACCCGAAAACAAATAGTTTTTGTTGTTATTTACGGCGATTACTACATGCACCTCGGTGAATATCTTTTGAGCTCTTTCAATTACATTTAAATGCCCGAAGGTGGGCGGATCAAAGGACCCTGCAAAAACAGCTTTTACCATTGGCCTACTCTAACATATTATAGCACCTTTAATCAAGCAGACCGGAGAAAAGATAGAAATAGATTAAACTATTTTTCATAGTGGTACCTAAAAGAAATAAACGCTAACTGCTGCTTTTCTACTTGATATACTATTCTATGTTCATGATTTATCCGCCTTGACCAATATCCTGACAAAGAATATTTTAACGGTTCCGGTTTTCCCTTGCCCGTAAACGGCGTTCTTTCGATTTCTTTTATCAAATCATTTATTCTTTTAAGAACTTTTTTATCCGTATTAAACCAATAGATATAATCAGCCCAAGCCTCATCTGTAAAGAGTTTATTCATCTTGCAGCAACTCGTGTTTTTGTATTTTCCCAGCTCTATGCTGTTCAATTGATTTCATTAAATGAGCTGCATTCGCCTCGTTCTTAAGCAAATAATCGGTTTCAATAAGACTATTATACTCACGTACCGATAGAAGAACCACATTTTCCGAATTTTTCCTTGATATTATCAAGGGTTCATAGTCATTGTAAACTTTGTCCATATATGCTTTTAGATTGCGGCGTAAATCCGAATATGTAATTGCATCCATACAAAACTCCTCATAAGTACAATATATCGTACTTATGAGAAAAAATCAAGGTATATTTATTGATGTTGATTGTTGAATTTTTTAAGGTATTATTTACCTTGCCGGTTGAAGCGGGCCTTAGGTTTTATTTCCATAATAACGAGACAATTTTGAGATTATTATATCTTCAAAATTTCTCCTGCCATCAATAATTGTATGAAATATTAGTTTATCTTCCGAAATTTCATACACAATTCTATAGTGCCCTTGAATCAATTCCCTGTATTGTGAAATCCCTTGTCTTTCAAGCTCAGGAACAATCCTTCCGCTCTTAGGGTTGTTCTGCAAAGACATAATATTTTTTTCAAATTCAGAAACTATTTTCTCTACATAATTCGGACTTAAAGAAAAATAATACCCTACAATTTCATTCAAATCGTCTTCTGCAAACCGAGAAACAATAACTTCTTTAATTTCCAAGATTATACTGCCTTCTCAAATTTGCAAAAACTTCCGAAGCCGATTTAGTTTTTCCGGATTTTACATCCTTTTCAGAAAGTTGAATTATTTTCAAGAAATTGAACGCATTTTTCATTTCTTGGTACGATTCAACATCAATCAAAACTGCCCGTGGTTCCCCATTTTGCGTAATGATAAGCGGTTCTTTTCTGTCATTCACAAAATGCATCATATCAGCGGCATTTGTCTTTATGTATGAAATCGGTTTTATACATTCCTGAACATTTGTGATCATGCAAGCCCCCAGTCTTTTTATATTACCATATTTAGACTGATTTTTAAAGTAGAAGAAAGCAGAATAACTGCCGAAAACCGAAGTAAAAGGCTATAACCTTGCGCATAATCAAAGACAATGGTATCAGTAACTACGCATAATCAAAAATTAATAACATCGATAAAATCAATGCGAAATCTTGCTAAAAATCCTATATTGTGCTATTATGTGAAAATGATAAAAGGAAAAATTATGCGGAAACTTTGTTGTTTTATTCTCATTTTAACGCTTTTTCAAGGCTATGCTCAAAGTTTTGCCCAAGAAAATGACAAGTCAATTAAAGAAATAAGAGCCGAAGCCATGGATTTTTACCGAAATGAAATCGCAACAGCCTCAATCAACGAAATATCTGCCGAAAGCTTAGGGGTTTGGCAGGAAGTGCTTAATGCCTCCCTTTTTATGCTCATAAGAAATAATGAGCTTTATCGCGGAAGAATGCGTCTTCTTATAGAAGAAAACCAAATAATAAAATGCGGAATTTATCCTGACGGAACCATCTTAATCAGCACCGGTCTCTTTGATTACATAGAAGCCAGGATTGCCGAAAATTTAACAGCTTCGCCACGCCGGATAAAAAATCTAAATATGGAAAGAGAAAAAACGCTTTCAGTCTTTTTGGCTAATGCGGCTGCATCTTTTGCCCTTGACAATAAATTGGTCTATTTTTCGGATCCAAGGAGAAGCGGAGAAAAAAACAGCGAACTTTTAAAAAGCTATAATTTGACTGCTGACAGCTTTACCTTAATTCTTTTAAAACTTGCAGGCTATGATTTAAACCTTTTTTACAATCATCTTGAAGACCTAAAAAGAATCCAAAATGACCCTAACTATACAAAAAAATTCGAAAGCTTTTTTATCGAAAATTTTTCACCTCAACAGCGCATAAGTAACTTACTTAAACACAAGGATGAGGCAGAAGCTATTGCCGATGAAATTTTCTATGCGCTTGATGCAGTCAGAAGTGATGATGAAAATGCTATCGAAGATGCAAAGCAAAGAGTCTCTGCCCTGCGGACTGCCTTTCCTAACAATATGTATTTTAAAAGACTGGCCGCCATAATAACACATAAAAAATGGGCATCAGGTATTTCAAACGAAGGACTTTTAACCGCCTATCCTGCAGCTGCACAAGATTCAAAAACAGTAAATCAAAACTATGAGATTTTAAATTTCGATCCCAAAAGCCTTTTAATAAATCAAACAAATGAAGAAACCGAAGCAATTCCGGGAAATATAAACGATTATGATGAAGCTGTCAGAGCGTATAAAAGTTACCTAAATTCGATTGAAGAATCCGGATTGGAATCCTCATACTCAATGCTTCTTTTTTATTCTCCTTACATAAATGATAAAAATCTGGCTCTCTCCCTTGCCGAAAAAGCATACCTAAGTGAAAACGGAACAGGAAGCCTGATTGCCGCATCCAACTATGCTTCCCTCCTCTACCTTTTGCAAAAAGATTTTACAAAGTCAAAACTGATTTTCGAATCTTTAATAAAAGAAAATTCAATCATAAAAAACGACCCGCTCTTTCTATTTGCAGGAACTACAATCGATACAAGGCTGCTAATTTTTAACTATGCGAAAATTCTTTTTGGATTGGGAGAAACAAGTAAGGCATTAAAGGTGAGAGAACAATTACGTAATTTAATTTTCTCTATGGAAAAATACAGCCCCATAATTTTAAAAAATATTAAGCTCGAAGATACCACAGATGATTTAATCGAATATTGGGGTAAACCTTCAGGAATAAAGTATAATTATTTTTCTGAAAAGTGGTATTACGATTTTTTAAATGCCGAGGTTTCTATTTCAACTGCAACAAACAATAACATAGAAAAAATTTCTATTTTTGCAGATTCTAATTTATCATTGCCAAATGATTTACGGGTAGGAGAAACAAAAAAATCTTTTGAAAGTTTTTTCGGTAAACCGATTTATACGGCAGGAGATTGTGAAAACTATTTTTATAAGTCGAACAAAATTCAGGTTTTATATTTAAACGGATTTATAAGGCAAATATCTATAACAAAACTTGAATTGTAAAATTATTGTAAACCGCTTATTTTAAGCGGCTTATTTTGAGGAACAAAAATGAATACTAATGCAATCGTCTTATATAAAAACCGTCCGGCTCTTATAAAAGGACAGGCTGACGGGAAATTTGAAATAGAAACGGAAACGGGCATCAAAAAGGTGCGCGAAAAAGATTTTTCCGTTTTGGCTCCAAATAATTCCTCATCATTAAAAAATATTTTAACCGCTTCCTGTCCCGAACCTGACTTTAATGAAGCCGCGGATTTTTTTGAAGAAGGAACCGCCCTCTTCTCTGAAATAAGCGAATTGGTTTGGGAAAATTTAAACCCGGAACAAATGTGGGCGGCTTGGCTTTTAGTTTCAGCCTCCCCTCTTTTTATTACAGAAAGCCCTGACCTTCCGATTAAAATAAGAACAAAAGAAGAAGCTGAGGCCATAGCCGCTGCTGCACTAAAAAAAGAAACCGAAAAGCAGGCAGAAGAAAAAGAGCGTAAAGAATTTATAACCGGCTTATCAAAATTTATAAAAGAAAAAAAAGAAGAAATTTTCGACTTAATAAAATACTCTCATTTTTTGCAGGAAATAGAAGCCCTAGCCTTAGAAAAAACAGACAAGTCAAAACTCTTAAGCGAGGCTCACTTAAAAGAAACTCCGGAATCGGCCCATAAGATTTTAATTAAGACTGGATATTGGAAAATAGAAAAAAATCCCTACCCCACCCGTTTTAAGCATCCGCTAAATTCTCCTAAGCTTGAATTGCCGCCCATTGAGCATAATAAAAAATATGAAGACCTTACCCATCTTACAGCCTATGCCATCGACAATGAAGGCAGCACTGATCCCGACGATGCCGTATGCTTTGACGGAGAACACTTATGGATTCATATTGCAAATCCGGCCGACATCATTACACCCGATTCCAAAAGCGACATGGATGCAAGAAAGCGAGGGGCGACTTTGTACATCCCTGAAGGTGTTTCCAGAATGTTGGGAGAATCGGCAGTCGATGCCTTTGCCCTCGGCCTGCATGATGACTCTTATGCACTGTCGTTTAAACTTAAGCTAAATGAATCGGCAGAAATTCTCGATGTAGATATTTTGCGTACCAAGATAAAAGTCAACTGCATAAGTTTTGAAAAGGCCGATGAAGAAAAGATGAGTGCAAGTCTGAGCCCCCTCTTTGAAATAGCCGAAAAAAACAGAAAAAAACGGGAAGCGGCCGGGGCAGTTTCGATAGACATGCCGGAAGTTCAAATCAAAGTAGAAACCGAAAATGAAAATCAAAAAGTTTTTATAAGCCCGTATAACTTTACGAAATCTTTTTTGATGGTAAAAGAAATGATGCTCCTTGCAGGAGAGGCGGCTGCCCGCTTTGCTTTTAAAAATAATATTCCGTTTCAGTATGTAAGTCAGGAAGCTCCAGAATTACCGAAAAAACTTCCCGAGGGGCTTGCAGGCGAATACCGAAAAAGAAAAGCTATGAGGCCGAGGAATGTGGGCACAATTCCTGCAATGCACTCAGCCCTCGGAATTGCAACGTACAGTCAAGTTACAAGCCCCCTCCGCCGCTACGGAGACTTGGTCGCCCATCAACAGCTTTTAAAATTTATCGACGGAAAAGAGGTGATGAAAACCGATGACCTTCTTATGAGAATAGCGGCAGGAGACATTGCAGGCAAAAATTGTTCCTATGCCGAAAGAGCCTCGCGGCAACACTGGACTCTGATCTATCTTTTACAAAACCCTAACTGGCAAGGAGAAGCCGTAATCTTAGAAACCATAAAAAACACGGCCCGCATTTCCATTCCGTCTATCGGCTATGAAACCGAAATGAGATTAAAAAAAGAATTATCCGTCAATGAACGCATAAACGTAAAAGCGGAGGACATAGATATTCCGAATCTGACTGTAAGATTTGTGCAGGTATAAAAGGAAAAGACTTATGCAAAATGTTTTTTATTCTTTAAGAGAATTGGATAAAAGAGCCGAAGAAGATTTTAATTTAAAAAACGGAATCTTAATGGAAAACGCAGCCCGCGGTTCCGCAGAAAAAATTAAAAATCTTTTTCCCGTAAAAAAAGGAGAAGCAAAAAAAACTTTACAGATTGTATGCGGTTCGGGAGACAACGGAGGGGACGGGCTTGCCCTTGCAAGAATCTTGGCCGATGATTTTAATCTTCACATCGTAATTTTAAAAGAACCGAAATCGGAACTATGTAAACTACAATACGAAAGATTAAAAGCCTTGAATATAAAAACAGCCAAAAACATCTTACCCGAATCGGATATTCTTTTTGACTCATTTTTAGGCACCGGCCTAAAAGGGCTTTTAAAAGCCGAGGATAAAAAAACAATTGAAAAGATAAACAAGGTCAAGGCTTTTAAAATTGCCTGCGACATACCGAGCGGTTTAAACCTTGACGGAGAAGCAAGCCCTAATGCAGTTATATGTGATATGACCTTTTCAATGGGAGCCTTAAAGCAGGCTTTTTATTCGGATGAAGCAAAGGATATTACGGGAAAAATCGAAGTAATAGACCTAGGCCTGCCCCGCTCCTCTTATGAGCAAAACGAGAAGCCTAATATTTTTTTACTCGAAAAAGAAGATATGCTTCTCCCTTCAAGAAAAAAACAAAACACTAATAAGGGAACTTTCGGTCATGCAGGAATAATTATAGGCGAAAAAAACGGGGCAGCACTTTTGGCAGCTTCTGCCGCCTTAGAATTCGGTGCAGGCCTTGTAACATTGATAGGAGAAAACGGGGAAAGACCTAAAAATCTAAAAGCCGATTTTATGTATGACGGCAAATTCAAAGTCGGCTTCAAAGCCGGCTTTGAAGCCGGCAAATTTGAACTGAGTAAATTTACAAGCCTCGCCTTGGGTCAAGGCCTTGGAAGAAAAAATGATGAACTTTTTTCTATCTTGAAAATAAAGGAAGTGCAATCAATGCCCATAGTCATAGATGCGGATGCTTTTTATTATACCGAACTAAAAACAATCTTACCCAAATTAAGCTCTGCCGTTTTAACCCCTCACCCAAAAGAATTTTCTTCGCTTTTAAATATCTCCGGTTTGGGAAATTTAAGCATTGAAGAAATACAAAAAAAACGCTTTATCACGGCCTTAAGTTTTTCAAAAAAATTTCCTAGACTTGTGCTCGTGCTAAAGGGAGCTAATACCTTGATAGCCCATAACGGAAAAATATTTATCAATTCGCTGGGTTCCCCGGCTCTTTCAAAGGCGGGTTCAGGAGATGTGCTGACAGGCCTTATATGTTCCCTCTTGGCCCAAGGTTATAAACCCCTTGATGCTGCAATTACAGGGAACCTCGCCCACAGCCTAGCTTCTCAAAACTCAAAAGCAAGCTATAGCTTAACGGCAAGCAAGCTAATTAAAAATTTGGAAAAATTGGAAGATGCCCAATTATTAAAAAGAAATCAAAACCATGACAGGTAAAATAAGATGAAGCAATTTAAACTTATTTCGGATTATAAACCTTCAGGAGATCAGGGAGAAGCTATCAAGGCCCTTTCAGAAGGAATAATTGCAGGCGACAAATTTCAAACGCTCAAAGGTGTTACGGGATCGGGAAAAACTTTTACAATGGCAAATATTATTCAAGCCGTACAAAAGCCGACCCTAATCATAAGCCACAATAAAACCCTTGCCGCCCAGCTTTACAGAGAATTTAAAACCTTTTTCCCGGAAAACGCCGTCGAATATTTTGTTTCATATTATGACTACTATCAGCCTGAAGCCTATGTTCCCGCACGCGACCTTTATATAGAAAAAGACGCTTCAATAAATGACGAGATCGACCGCCTCCGCCTATCGGCAACCTTCAGCCTTATGGAACGCCGAGATGTAATCGTCGTTTCCACCGTTTCCTGTATTTACGGTTTGGGGCTTCCCGAATCGTGGCGGGACTTACGCATAACCATAGAAAAGGGCGTAAACATCGAAATCGAAAAATTAAAAAAACAATTGATAAGTTTGCAATATGAAAGAAACGATGCAGTCCTTGAAAGAGGCCGCTTCCGCGTCAAAGGAGACGTAATGGAAATTTTTCCGGCCTACATGGAAGATGCTTACCGTCTTGAATTCGATTGGGAAGAAATTGTACGCATCAGAAAATTCAATCCGATTTCGGGTGAGGTAATACAGGAATATGAAGAGCTTTCAATTTATCCTGCAAAACACTTTGTAATGCCCGAAGATGCAATTCCAAATGCTCTTGAAAGGATAAAAAAAGAATTGGAAGAAAGACTGAATGTTTTAAATAAAGAAGGAAAACTCCTTGAAGCGGAAAGGCTAAAAACCCGCACCGAATACGATATCGAAATGCTTTCCGAAATGGGCTATTGCCCCGGCATTGAAAACTACTCTGCCCCAATCGCAAACCGAAAGCCCGGAGAGCCTCCCGCTACCCTCTTCCATTATTTTCCCGATGACTTTTTATTATTCATGGATGAAAGCCATGTAACCTTTCCTCAAGTAGGAGCAATGTACGAAGGCGACCGCAGCCGCAAACAAAATCTTGTAGACTTCGGCTTCCGTCTTCCGTGTGCCTTAGATAACCGCCCATTAAAAATTGAAGAGTTTGAAAAGATGCTGAATCAGGCCGTTTTTGTTTCAGCAACGCCGGGGCCGAAAGAGCTTAAATACTCTACCCGCATAGTCGAGCAAGTAATACGCCCCACTGGTCTTTTGGATCCGATTATAGAAATTCATAAAAGCGACGGCCAGATGGAGCATATTTACGGTGAGGTAAAAAAACGTATTGCCTTAAACGAAAGGAGCCTCATCTTAACCCTCACAAAAAAAATGGCGGAAGACTTAACCGATTATCTTACAGGGCTCGGTCTTAAAGTAAAATATATTCATAGCGAAGTTGAAACGATTGAAAGAGTCGAGATTTTAAAAGGCTTGCGTGCAGGAGAATTTGATGTGCTTATAGGAATCAACCTATTGCGCGAAGGAATCGATTTACCGGAAGTTTCTTTTATCGGAATTCTCGATGCAGATAAGATAGGCTTTTTGCGTTCTACTACAAGTCTTATTCAAATTGTAGGCAGGGCAGCCAGAAACGAAAACGGGAAAGTAGTTATGTATGCCGACAGAATAAGCGATGCTATGAAAGAAACCATAGAAGAAACAAACCGCCGCCGTGCTATTCAGGAAGCCTATAACAAGGAACACGGTATAACACCCAAGACAATAAAAAAAGCAATTGAAGATATTTTAACGCGGGAAAATGAAATTAAAAAAGAAGCGGCCCTTGCAGAAGCCGGCCCCCTTATCAACAGCCTAAACATTTTAAACCCTGCCGACAGAAAAAAACTTATCAAAAAACTTGAAGCTCAAATGGCCGAATATGCCGACATGCTCATGTTTGAAGAAGCAGCAGTCATAAGAGACAAAATAGAAGAAGTAAGGCGGATAGGAAGTTAAGGAGAAATAAAATCTAAAACTTATAATATAAAACACGATTAGGGGCTTGTCAAAAACAATCAATAATGTTATAATCGATAACAAAATTATTGATTATAGTATCCGGAGATATATGGCTAATAAAAATCATGAATTGGATAAGCCGATAATTGAAGCGGCAAAACAAGAATTCTTAAAGAACGGATTTCAAGAAACCTCTATCAATATAATTGCCCAAAAAGCGAGAGTTACAACAGGAGCAATATATACGCGTTATAAGGGCAAAGATGAACTTTTTTGCAGCCTTATGGAAGATTTTTTTAAATCGATAAATGACACAAGATTAAAAAACAAATCATCATATATGAACTATTATACGGATAAAAATTTTAATAATTTTATTAAGAGTATATTAAAAGAAACAGCCGACTATATAGATATTTTGTTTAATTATTATGACGAATGTAAACTATTATTATGCTGCAGTAACGGCAGTTCTATAGAAAAAAAGCTTCATAAGATAATAAACAATAAAATAACTGAAACAAAACAATTTATCAAAAAAAACACATCTTCAAATATCAGTGATGTGCAATTAGATTTTGTAGAATTAGTAATGCAGCAGCAACTCAATGCATACTCGATGATCATAAAAAAAGGATATGGTAAAGAAGAAACTATTGAGTATATAAAAACAATGGGAGAATTTATTGCTGCAGGCTGGAAAAAGATTTTCAAAAATCTTTTAAAATAAGGAATCATAGGTATGGACGATATAAATGAGGGACTTAAACCTATTTTAGATTTTAAAATCACTTTTTCCTACAATGCAAAAAACGAAAAAGCAATAAAGGATATACGGGGAATTATACCAAAAGGAAAGTGTATTGTACTTTGCGGAGAAAGCGGCTGCGGTAAATCAACAATTTTAAGATGTTTAAATCATTTAATTCCGGAATTTTATGAAGGAATATTTGAAGGGTTTATTAAGATAGATGGGGAAGACAGTGTAAACAAAACAATCGGAGAAGTAGGAAATAAAATTTCATCGGTTTTTCAAGACCCCAGAAGTCAGTTTTTTTCTTTAGAAAGCGATATTGAAATTGCTTTCGGCTTAGAAAACAAAGGCATAAATTCAAACGAGATAAAAAAAAGAGTCGATAATGCTTTTTTAAAATTCGGATTAGAATATTTAAGAAATAGAGAGGTGTTTAAACTCTCAAGCGGAGAACGCCAACTTATTGCAATAATGGCAGCATGGGCTATGAACTCCGATATTATTTTACTGGACGAACCCACTGCAAATTTGGACTATACGGCAATAAAAAAATTAACGGAACTTTTATTACTCTTAAAGAAAGAAGGCAAGACTCTTATTATAAGTGAACACAGGCTATATTATCTGCATGATTTAGCTGATGAATACTGGCTTATAAAAAACGGTTATATTTTTGAAAAATATGATAAAGATATATTTTTAAAACTCTCACAAAACGATTTAAAAAATATCGGTTTAAGAGTTAATGACATAAATCAAATAGAAATGCATCCAAAAAAAGAGGAATTTTATAATCAAGAAAATGTATTGGAAGTTAAAAACATTTCTTTTAAATACGGCAAAAAAAGAATCCTTAATGATATATCTTTTAAACTTAATTCTAATGAAATTACCTGTATTATAGGACAAAACGGTGCAGGAAAAACAACATTAGGAAAATGCTTGTGCGGTTTATTAAAACCTACACAAGGGAAAATATACCTTAATGGAAAGGCTATGAAATATGATGATTTATATCGAAACAGCCTTTTTATAATGCAGGAGTCGGAATTCCAATTTTTTACAAATTCGGTAATCGGAGAACTTAAATACGGTATAGACAGTTCCAAATACGATGAGATAGAACCCTTATTAAAAGAATTCGACATGTGGGGCCTTAGAAACAGGCATCCTTTTTCGCTTTCAGGCGGACAAATGCAAAAACTTACATTGATGACAGCATATTTATCAAGCAAAAAACTGATTATTTTAGATGAACCAACCTCAGGACTTGATAAATGGAGTATGGATTTATGTGTAAAGCTCATCGATAAAATGAAAAAAGAAAAAATTGTTTTATTGATAAGCCATGATTTGGAATTCGTTGCAGCCGTTGCCGAACAATATTTAAAAATAGAAGACGGCATAATACAACAAACATGCAAGCTAAAAGATATAAAAACTCTTATAACAATATTAGACAACAGATCTTCCCAACACAGTGAAATCAAATTAAAAAAGGACAAACTATTAGATTCGCGAGTCAGCTTGTTCTTTTTAGGTCTTTGTATGTTTTCAATCGGAATAGATAATAAGATCCTAATTCAAACATACAGCTTAGTTTTATTAATATTTTCGCTTATCAACAAAAGATATAAAACTTTTTTTATATATTTAATTATTTTATGTCTTATTTACGGACTTGAAATACTATTTCCCAATACAGCCACCATATTTATGGCAAATCTATTGCCGAGATATATTTTAATATTTATGATCTTCCCTGTTCTTCTTGGAGGAAGAGGAGCAACCAATATGCTGGCAGGTTTAAGAAAAATCAGAGTACCGGAAAGGTTGATACTGATTCTTTCTGTTTCGTTTCGATTTTTTCCGGTACTCAACAATGATTTTAAATTACTAAAACAATCAATAAAGAACAGAAAAAATTACGAAGAAAAAACATATTAAAAAAAACTTTTCTGCATTGCGAAGCTCTTATTACCTCAATTATATTTAGAGTAATAAGAATAGCAGAAACATTATCCGCTTCTGCAGAAACAAGGGGCATAAGTATGAAAAATAAAAAAACTTCATATATTGGATTGAAATTCGGAGTACAAGATTATTTTGTGATGATAGTCTTAGCTTCAGTTTCAGTTATAAGTATATTTTTAAAATAAAAAGGAGATTCAAGATGAACAACGGCAAATTAAAAGTAAAGGACGTTATCACAGTTACATTATTATCATTATGCAATATTTTGATATTTTCATTGGGTACATTTATGTATGCGACACCAATCACCATTCTTTTAACGCCCGTACTATACTCCCTATTACAAGGAGTAGTTTTTTATGTTATTGGAGTAAAGGTAAAAAAAAGAGGAGCATTTATAATCTATTCTTTTATTCAAGGCATTATTTCATTTTATCCGCCTTATATTTTAATGTTTATCCTCTCCGGTTTAATAGCCGAATTATTACTCTATAAAAAAGGATATGGAAATTTAAAGTATATCGGAATAAGCTATGTAATTCAACAAGCACTTGCATCTATAGGGAGTGTAATTTATCCTTATACAATTGCATTAAATAAGACTCTGGATAAGATGAACGAACAAGAACTGATAGGAAATATTACAAAAGCAGGAAAATTAATTTCCTCATGGGGTGCACTGATTTTATTAATTTTAGTAATTTTTTCTGCAATAATCGGAGCTTATATAGGACAAAAAATAGTAAGAAAACATATTTTAGAAAAATCTATTGATTAGTAAAGAGTAAAAAAATGAAATCTGAAAAAAATTACAGCTTTTTTAAAGAGATGAAAGAGTTTATAAAACCGTATAAGAAAAAATATTATCGGTTTTATTAAGTTCATTTTCCGTGTTATGTGAATTATTATCTTATTCTTTTATAGGCATAATAGCAGCCATATCTTTAGAGGAGCAAGCGATAAAAATACATTGATTACTTTAGTCTTAGTAATAATATGCAAAACAGCAAATGTGATTTTTTTAAATTTTTCCACGCTCATATCACACAAGGCAGCATATTTAACACTAAAAGATATAAGATGTGCAGTTTGCGATAAATTTATTAGAGTACCCATGGGATATTTTGATAAAAACTCCAGCACATTTATTACCGGAAATGACGGCAAATCTAATTATACCGGCAGCGATGATTATTTGGCTCAGTATCATTAATATTAAACTGACAGGAATAATCATGCTTTGGATTATAAATGGAATTTATAAAGGATTGGGAACTCTCAACTGCTTGAAAAATTAAAACTTATAATATAAAATACCAAATAAAGAGGATATTATAAACAGTTTGACATAAATTCGACCTCACTATTTATCTATAATTTATAGGATGTTAATATGGCAAAATTACAAAAAGAACCGATTGTAGTAAATCAAAAAATAATTAAAGAAAAAATTTACACTATACGAGGACAAAAGGTCATGCTTGACTTCCACCTTGCTGAAATATATGGATATGAAACAAAAAGGTTTAATGAGCAAGTCAAAAGAAATATCGAGAAATTCGAAGATGATTTCATGTTTCAATTAACCGATGAAGAAGTACAGATACTTTCAAGGTCGCATTTTGCGACCTTGAACAAAATAAGGGGAAGAGGAAGCAATATCAAATATAATCCTTATGCCTTTACGGAACAAGGTATTTATATGCTTATGACAGTATTAAAAGGAGATCTTGCAATAAAGCAAAGCAAGGCTTTAATAAGAATGTTTAAGCAAATGAAAGACTATCTAATTGAAAACCAAGATTTTATAAACTCTAAGGAACTGGCACAAATAGCAATACAAACAAACCAAAACACTAAAAATATATCTGAAATAAAATCACAAATGGCTACGAAAGAAGAGTTAAAAAAGGTCATGGATAATTTTATTGATCCCGATACCTATAAACACTTTTTGATTATGGATGGAAAGAAAATAGAAGCTGATATAGCCTATCAAAAAATATATAAATCGGCTAAGCATACTGTTTACGTAGTAGATAACTACATAGGATTAAAAACTTTAGAATTATTAAGAGAAACAAAGGAAAATATCACTATCAAAATTTTTACTGATAATATTAAACATCGTACTATGTTGACTGCTTCAATTTTAAAGGATTTTAAAATTGAGTATCCTAATATTTCTCTTTCCTTTCAAAAGACAAAGGGTAAATATCATGATAGATATATTGCAATAGATTATAACACAAAAAATGAAGCAATATATCATTGCGGAGGTTCTTCAAAAGATGCAGGTAATAAAATTACAAGTATTTTGAAGCTTGATGATACAGTACTTTATCATCCGATGTTTGATGAGTTATTATTAAATCCGATATTAAAGATATAGGCAATGTTAAGGTATATTGTAAAAGTGAACTTACAGACATAGAATGGAAAAAACGTATCTTTTCGGTAAAGGTTTATGACAAAATAGGCTTAATCGTAGAAGGAACTCATGAACGCTTTATAGACAACAATGAAAAATTTCAAAAAAAAGCAAATGAAAAGATACAGTAACTATTGTGGAGAAAACACATTTGGATATAAAAAAATTTTGGAAAGCAATTGCGGAACAAGATGCCGAAAAGATACGCTCTTATTTTAATAAAACCGCAACTATCAGATGGCATAATACAAATGAGCAATTTACTTTAGAAGAATTTATCAAAGCTAATTGCGAATATCCCGGCAAATGGGAAGCGGAAGTTGAGAGGATCCAAAAAATAGAGAATCTAATCATTACTGCCGTAAAAGTATTCGGCAACGATACATCTGTTCACGCAACATCCTTTATAAAAATTGAAGATGATAAGATTGTTTCAATGGATGAATATTGGGGAGATGACGGCAAGCCTCCTCAATGGAGACTTGATATGAAAATAGGAACTGCAATTAAATAAGATATGATAATTTATAAAGGAGGTATGATAAACAGTTCGACAAAAATGGTGCCCCTCTGTTTATCTGCCGAGTTTGCCTTTCGGCAAACATCGCATTATGGGAGAAAATAAATGAAAAAAACGGCTGTATTGATTTATGAATCATATTGCAACTTTGAAATTAGTGTTGCTCTTGAAGGTTTAGCTTTAAAAAATAAAGAAATAGTAGTATTCGCCAAGCGGAAAGATTTATTTAAAAGCGAAGAAGGTTTAACTGTATCCCCGGATAAATCAATTGATGAAATAATTATTGATGAATATGACAGTCTTCTATTACCCGGTGCAACTGATATCAGATCTGCAATAGAAGATAAAGATATTTTAAACTTCATAAAAAATTTAAAAATAAAATAATTGGAGCAATATCAATTGCACCTATCTTACTCGTAAAGGCCGACTTACTTAACGGAAAACCATTTATGGCAGGAGTGAATAAAGAAGACTTATTTGAAGAAGGATTTACAGCCGAAGAGCTTGACAAAATGAAAGGGTGGGACGATTGTATAAAAAATCCTGTAGAAGATGGATATATTATAACAGATAAAATAGTTACTTCTATTGCATTTAATTTTATAAAGTTTGGACTTCAATTTTGTAAAATGCTTGACCTTGACATAGCGCCCAAAACTTTTGGATTGTAGTAAATATTTTTATCTATCCTACATCAGAAGAATTATATGATATGAAAGTAAAACTATTAGAACATCTTAAAAAAGCTTAATCATTTTTTTATAAATTCATCCTCATAAAAATATAACCGTTTTCGATATTATCTGAAATATAAAAACCTAATTTTTCCCAAAACTTTTGAGCTTTAAGGTTTTCAACATAAACAGGCACCGAAATTGTTTTTGCATTAAAGACCGATTTTAAATATTCAATACACAAGATTGCAGCATCTTTACCGTAACCTTTATTTTGAAATGTATCGTCAATCAAGAAATTTATTATTTGATAATGCCCTTCACCGACATACAAAGAAACGAAGCCGATAACTTGATCATCATTATAAACGGCAAAAGGTTTACTATCATTTTTATATAACCAAGCTTCAGCAAGTGAATATACAACCGAATCCACAAATTCATCTTTATCAACGGTTGCTTTTAAATTTATACATGCTTGAAAATTATTCTCATCAATTGTTCTTAAGTTAATCATCGAATCTTACTATATATTCAAAACATATATCTGTCAAGACGAGGTTTTATCGTCCGCATGAAAACTTAAAGCACTTTGCAAGTTGAACATACTTACATCATCGATTTTCATTCGTAATATATTTATGATACTGTATTTTCCCCTTACTCATGTATATAATGGTATCAGCGGCTTCTGCGGTAAACTCGATGTCATGTGTGATAACAATAATAGTTTTTCCTTTTTCTGCAAGATACCGGAACAAATCAGCAATGATTTTCATATGGAACCCATCAAGCCCGCTGGTAGGCTCATCAAAGACAATAATATCCCGTCCGCTCAGATAAGCTATTCCAATAAGCAATCTTCGTTTTTGCCCTCCTGAAAGAACCTGAGGATTTGTATCAAGGGAAATTTTTAAATGTAGTTCATCAAGGCAGGCTTTTATTTTTTCATCGGTAAGCCTTTTATTTCCGATTTGAAATTCGTTTCTTATGGAGTAACCGTATAGCTGATAATCTATGTCCTGTCCTACAAAAAAGGTTCTTTGTAATCGCTCTTTTTTCTTTACCGGTGCCGTATCGATATACATACCGCCTTCCGTTTGCTTGTATAAACCGGTAATGATTTTGCAAAGACTGCTTTTCCCCGCTCCGTTTTCTCCTACAATAACATGAACCTTTCCGCTTTCTAAATTGAGGTCAACAGTTTCTAATATGCGATAACAATTTTTTATATAAACAATCCCTTTGCAAGCAGCGAAAGAATTATCCCCATTAACCTTTTTATCTACATTTATTTTAGGTAAATTAAATTGCCTCAGTCCAAGGTTTCTCAAATCAAAATTATTTAAAGAATGTATTTCATGCTTTGAAATGTCTTTTATAATTTGTCCGTCTTTCATTATAATTAAGCGATCTATTAATTTTTTTAAATAATGTAAACGGTGTTCGGAAATAACAACCGTACAGCCTTTTTCTTTGACTCTTTTTAAAAATTCGGCTAATCCGCTTGTCGCCGCACCATCTAAATTCGCCGAGGGTTCATCTAACACAAAGCCTTTAGGTTGTGTACAAAATACGGAACCTATTGCAACTTTTTGCTTTTCTCCGCTTGAAAGATACATCATATCAGTATCTAAAATCTTTTCTATTTCGAGCTCCCTTGCGGCTTCTTCAAGCTTATTCTTCATCAAAACCCTATCTTCACAAGCATTTTCCATAGCAATGACTAATTCATCTTTCACTTTTCTTGCTAAAAATTGACTTCGCGGATCTTGAAACACAGAGCCCCAATATTTTGAAAGCTCACCAATGCTCATATTCTTGGCATCTTTACCATATAACTCATATCTTCCATGTACCGTACCGGAATAAAAATGCGGGCACAGTCCGTTTAATACACGTATAAGGGTCGTTTTTCCGCCGCCTGAAAGACCGGTAATGACAACAAACTCACCTTGATTGACTTTTATATTTATATTATTCAAAATCTGTGTTCTACCGTCATAGGAAAAAGAATAATTTTGCAGTTCTACCGCCATTTCCAACCCCATTTTATTTCTATAATTTTTAGGCAGATAAAACCGGCTAATAACATTACCAATGCAACGCTATCCTTTTTTGTCCACCGAACTTCCGAAAAACTGACAATAGCATTGTTCACCTCAATTCCGCGAGTAAGTGCTGCCGCTGTTATTTCATCCGAAATACGCACGGTTCTGATAAGCAGTGGTATCAATGTTAAATAAAAATTTTTTGGTAAGTGAAAAATCGTGTTTAATAGCGATATTCCTACTCCTCTAAACTTTAAGGCACCCCGTATCGCTTTTAATTCATACTTAATCGTGGGTAAAAATCGTAATAACACAATAACTGAAATACCGAACCCTTTCGGTAAATGCAGCCGATGAAAAACTTCGAGAAGCATTCCCGGAGGTCTATCCGAAATTCCCGACACAAGAGAAAGCGGGATTAAAAGATGCCTTGTAACGGCTGCGAATAGCCATAAAGTTTGAAGTTTTGTTATTCCGACCGTAAGGTGAGAAAACAAAAAGAGCAGCAAAAAAATTAAAACAAAGGTGAATGCCTTTTTGTATTCTCTTTGAACTAAAATAAAAACTATGGAAACAGCAAACGCTGCTATAAAAGTAATTTCATTTTTATATGTCAAAACGGCTATACTGCCGGCAACGGCAAGAAAGAGGTTTACTCTTATATCGGGAATATATTTTTTGTTTTCTGCCGGCATACCTTATTTTTCTACCATTCCGCCGGAAATAAAATATCTATTCAATGCTCGATACCCGATTTGCGTACCCGCAATGGAGCCGATAGCAGTAAGAAGCATACCGATGCCTATATTTTCAGCACTATAAACTGCGAATATCGAATCAATATATTCTTGTGTCAATCCATTTGCCTGTAATCCTGCAATCATCGCATCTTTTTGCAAAAAAATAAGCACATTGGGAGCCAGCATTATCGTCAAACCGAACAGTACATATGCAATAGTTGCTTTTATTTTATTCTTATAGCCGTTGTTCCACAGGATAAGTTCCATAACCAAGCCTGCACCGGCTATCATTGCACTGATAATAATCATACTATTTACAAAAAAATAGTACACGGCAAAAATAAACGAGAATATAAAAGCCGTTCCCAATTTAGGAGCCTTTGCTATCATCAAACAATAAATGATGCCGCACAATACCCCATCGATTCCGCCTACAAACCAAATAACAAATTTTAGATTTGTTATAAACGGCATTAATACTACCGTTTGTATGCCGATCATAATGGCGGTAAGCAATGTAATAAGGACAATATCCTTTAATCCGATTTTCTTATTCATTTGTATTCCTCCCGAAGCTCTATAATGAAATCTTCCATTCTTTTGATTTATTTTGTAAATGCCACAGCCGTGCGTACAGTCCTTGCTTCTCCAGCAATTCGGAGTGTCTGCCTTCTTCCACAATGCGGCCCTTATCCAAAACGATAATCTTGTCAGCGTTCTTTATGGTTTTTAAGCGATGGGCAATCATGATGACGGTTTTATCTTTAACCAAGTTTGATATGGCCTTTTGAACCAATACTTCATTTTTTGAGTCTAAGCTCGCTGTAGGTTCATCAAGTAATAAAATCGGTGCGTTTTTAAGAATTGCTCTGGCAATTGAAATCCTTTGCTTTTCACCGCCCGATAAGGTAGAACCGCCTTCACCTACAATGGTGTTATATCCTTCAGGCAGTTTTTCTATAAACTCATGACAGCCTGCTAGTTTGGAAGCGCGAATCATATCTTCTTCCGTTGCGTTTTTGTTTCCGAACATAATGTTTTCTCTTATGGTGTCATGGAAAAGATAGACCTCTTGCAGTACCATTGAAATATGTTTAAGCCAGTGATCGGGATTTATTTCATTGAGTGAAACACCGCCGATTTTTATACTTCCTGAGTTTACATCCCAAAACTGTGCGATAAGTTTTAATATGGTGGATTTTCCTCCGCCGCTCGGCCCCACAATGGCGGTAAGAGAGTTTTTCTTAAAAATGCAGGATATATCATCAATAACATTTTTCCCTTGTAAATATGAAAAACCCGTATGTTCAAACTCAATATCGCCCAAATCTTTTATTTCTATTGATTTTTCACCGCCTAATTCTTTTTTCCTCATAACATTGTCGATTCTTGTTGCACTGACATACTGCATTCTAAGAATGGCGGTGTACCGAATCCATGTAAGAAGCGGACTTATGATTTTGGTGCCGATAATAATGATACTTAAAAATTCGGTTAAGCCTATTTCGCCGCCGACAATAAGATAGGTTCCGGCAAAACACATAAGCGGAAGCCCTGCCCGTGCAAATGTTAAGGCAAAACCTAAAAAGGAGCCGCCCAATGTTTCTCCCCTTATGCTGATATCTTTTAGGTTTTTGTAGGCATCTTCAAGTTTGGAAAAACCCTTTCCTATTTGATTGTAGCTCCTAAGAATTTTCATACCGGAAAGATATTCATTGAGCGCTTCTGCAGTATTATCTTTTGCCGTTCTTGAGCTTACAATTAAGTTTCCCAATACCTTAAAAGAAATTAAAATAATAATTGCGGAAATCGGGAGTGCAATATAAAAGGCAAGCGCCATTTTCCAATTAAACCAAAACATAAAAACCGATGTTAAGATGCAGGAAAAAACAACACCGAACAATCCCGTAAAAGTGCCGACCATACCCTGCTCAATCGCTAAAAAATCTCCGGTAAATGTATTGATAAGTTCTCCGGAACGGGTTTTAGAAAAAAACCGAGCGGTAATCTTTTTATTTTTTGAATAAAGTCTTTTTTGTTCTGTGCAGAGTTACGGGCACCGGGAAGAAAGGTTTTTAAAAAGGTAACCGTACTGACCGTCAACTGCAAAAGGAAAAAACCTGCAAGCCAGAGGGCTATATTCCAATATCCCTTATCAAAGATGATTGCAGGATTATTAAAATATGTAATAAAAAGATTAATTGCAAAATAAACCGCTACTGCCGGAAAACCGACGGTGAAGCCTTCCAAAAAATACCATATCACCGGTTCCGTCATTTGTTTGGGATGCCCCATTGTAAATTTTCTTATAAGTTCTTTCATTACAGTTCACCTCCCTTGCTTGCTATTTCCCATGTTTCCGCTTCAAACTGTAAATTCCACAGCGTTTTATATGCTCCGTCTTTTTCCATAAGGCTTTTGTGCGTGCCTTCTTCTATAATTTTTCCTTCTCTTAAAACGATAATCTTATCCGCATCCATAATGCTTTTCAGCCGGTGCGCAATGACAATGACCGTTTTATCTTTAATAAGATTTCTAATTGCTTCCTGTATCAAGTTTTCATTTTCCGCATCGGTATAGGCCAAGGTTTCGTCCAAAATAACTATTTTAGAATCTTTTAAAAAAGCCCGTGCTATCGAAATCCGTTGAGCTTCTCCGCCTGACAGCTTTATATTCCCCGAACCAATTAGGGTGTCATATTTATCGGGAAGGTTCATAATAAAATCGTGGCATCTCGCCTTTTTCGCCGCTTCGATTATTGTTTCATCGGAGCAGTTTTTATTCATCGAAATATTGTTTCGTACCGTATCCGAAAAGATATGAGTGTCTTGGAAAACAAAGGCGATTTTTTCCATTAAGTCTTCCGTATCAAAGCTTTTTATATCCTTTCCGCCGATCTTTATACATCCTTCATGCACATCCCAAAACCGTAAAAGCAACTGCCCTATGGTGGATTTTCCGCTTCCCGATTCTCCGACCAAAGCAGTCATCTCATTTTCATTACAAGTAAATGAAACGGTATCAAGAGCTTGCTTCCGTAAGGGGTCTGCCTCACTTTGATACGAAAATGAAACCGAATCAAAATGCACCGCCGCACCCTTTTCTTTTTCCTCATTATTTTTTGCTTTAAAAACGGGCTCATTTAAAATACCGTCTATCTGCACAAGGCCTGCTTTTGCAAAGTTGATTTGATTTGCATAATCTATACAGGTTAAAAGCGGGTCGTACAGTGCAGGTACGATAATCAATGCCATAATAACCGATAAAACCGTATCTCCTGCAGGATTTTTAAAAATCAAAAAACCGCCGACCGGAACGACAAAGCTAAGAAGAGATAGGATAATACTTTTATACATGCTCATAAAAAAAGCGGATCTTTTATAATTGGTTATTTCCCAGTCAAGACATCCGTCAAGGCTGTGCTCCAAATTTTTTGATATGCCGCCTGCCCGTCCAAACAGTTTTACTTCCGCCATTCCTTTTACATACTCTGAAAAATGACCGGTAATATCTGCCGAAAGTTTCATATAGTTTGCATATCTTTCTTTTGCTTTTTCTCCGCCAAAAATCAAAGCCTGAAAGAAAAAGGCAAGCACCACCGAAATGAGCACCGTAATTGCCATAAGCCAATTAAGATAGGCAATTCCTAATAAGAGTAACACCAGCACAACAAAGGAACCCGTCAAATCAGGCAGCATGTGAGCGATAACCCCTTCTAATTTTTCGATATTTTCATCCATTATTTTTTGAATGGAGCCGCTTGTGTTTTTGGAAAAAAAGCCGAGCGGTAATTTTCCTAAATGTTCCATCAGCTTAATTCGATACCCATATAAAATTTTAAATGCCACTCTATGGCAGCCCAAACTGCCTAAAAATGAAAAAATTAAATTACATAAAACGGCAGCACCTGCAACCATTATCCAAAAGAAAACGCCGTCCCTTTCTCCGCCGGTTAAAAATATTTTGCCTATAAAATATACCGATATATAGGGAACGGCATTGCATAACATTCCTACCGTAGATAAAAAAATGCTTGCAATAAGAAACGGTTTTCCTTTATTTGAATAATAAAAAACACTGTCGAATATTCCTTTTGATTTTTTATTCACAAAATGCTCCATTTCAAAAAACTCGGTTAGTCATCGCTAACTTATTTTACTACCTTATTCTAGCCGTTATAAGAATTTTTGTCAACAAGAATTTCTTCAAATAAGAAAGAAAATATAAAAATACTTGACTTTTTAAGTCAAATATACTATTATAATCTTCAAATAGAACAGAAAAACTTTAAAAAGAGAAGAGGTAAACATGCGTACGGTTGAAGATTATTGGGAGGACTTTGAACATTTCGGCTTTATCAAGCATTTAAAAGATGGAAGAAGGGATTATATATTGGATGAAGAAAAAGGCTCAGGCGGTTTTTCCATCTTGGGAGATACCGAAACGGCTGTGGCGACTATTTCCGATTGTACACTGTACCGGCCTCTTGTTATCAAGGCGGATAATGTAAATGAAAGAATTATCGAACTTGGGCAATATTACACCGGGCTCGCCTCCTATTATGAAAAAAAAGAAAAGTCTTGCGAATTTGAATACGGGCTTAATGCCTATGTCAATACTTTTAGTTTTTACGGATATAAGAGGATTGAACCTCATGTACGGTTTATCAATATAGGTTTCGGCTTTCGGGAAAAGTTTTTTTCTTCTTTGCCTATCACATTGGAAGAGGATTTTTTTGAAAGAGCAGCATGCGTACTTAATCCCGAACCGATTGTCATTCCGAAAATAACCGCAATTTGCAACAGTCTTAAAGAATGTACATTGGAAGGAGGAGCTTTAAAGCTCTATATTCAAGGTAAATGTTTGGAAGTTTTTTCTCTTCTATATGATTATATTTATAAAGCAAAACCGGCAATAAATGTGCACCTTTCTCAAAAAGACAAGGCCGTCCTTAAAGAAGTAAAAACTTTTATAGAAGAACACTTTGCAGATCATGTTACGATTGCCGAACTTGCCAAAAAGTTTGCCATCAATCAGCAAAAACTGGTAACCGGTTTTAAAGATTGTTTTAACGCGACGATAAACGGATACACTCAAAAAATAAGAATGACAAAGGCCCTCGAACTCCTTTATGATGATAGCTTATCCATTATAGAAATAGCACAAGCGGTCGGCTATTACGGAGACGGCTATTTTCAAAAAGCCTTTAAGGAAACCTACGGCATTACTCCAAGCCGGATGCGGAGGGATTTGTAATTTGATTTTTATACATACTATCCTCCATAGGCGGAATAGATTTTCATTCCTCTTTTCCATACTATTGTACAGAAAATAGCAAGCAGCGTTATCCAGCCTAAACTTTTACATAAGGAAATAAAAGCGGTGCATAGCGGAACATCATCGAGTAAAAGGCTTACCGGAATATGGGAAATAAAGGCAAAGGGTAAGTTCTTTAAAAGACTAAACACCGATTCGGGTAAAAGGACAAGCGGAAAAATAATACCGGCAGAAATATTTTTAAGTACCCGTATCGATGTATAGAGTGAAGAAACACGCGAAAAATAAAAACTATAGAGTGCTATCAAAAAATCGATTAAAAAATTGATGAGATAACCTGCGATCAAAAAGAAGACAAAAAATAAAGCCTTCCATAATGATAGTGTAAACACAAAATATCTTTGCAGCAAAAAATATAAAACCGTAATCGGAATTGCATTCATAACAATGAAAATAAAACGATGAGGTAAATCGGAAGCAAGTTGATACAGTGCATAATTATACGGTTTTATAAGATACTGATTGAGTGTGCCGAGCCTTATATCATCGGAAATTTTAAATACGGAAACCGTTGAAGTAATATTGTAGGTTATCAAAGTCAAAAAGTAATACGATAATATACCGTTTGCTTTAAAAGGTATATCTTTACTTTGATAACTGACGGCAATCCATAACAATACATTAACTGTAAAAGGAAACAGTGAAAATAAAAATCCGGAAATAAAATTAACTCTATATTCCAATCGATTTGCCAAACTTATTTTAAAAACTTTGTAATAGGAGCTCATAGTATGTCCTCACTCGATGTATACAATCTTCTGATAACATCTTCCATCGAAATATTTTCAATGGTAATATCACTTAACTCTTCAATAAAATCATTGGAAATATTTTTTAATATATCCAAACTCGCAGTTGAGTCAGCAGAAATTTTAACCGTATCTTCTGCAGTTTTTTCTGCAAAAAAATTACCTTTTTCTTGCAAGGTTTTTATAATTTTATCCGCTTGCAAGAATTTTAATTTTAATATAAAATATTTTTTATTTAAAAATTCATTTTTAAAGTTAATAAAAGAATCGGAATATATTTTTTCTCCCTTATTTATTAAAATCAATTCCGTACAAAGGGAAACAATATCGTTAAAATTATGACTTGTCAGTATGAGGCTTGCATGATATTTATTGCAATAATGTTTTAGAAAATCCCTTATGTTATATTGCGTAATTATATCAAGGCCTATTGTCGGTTCATCAAGAAAAATAAGTTTCGGTTTGTGAATTAAAGCCGCTATCAATTCCATTTTCATTCTCTCTCCTAAAGACAGTCTTCTCACCTGAACATTCACCTGTTTTTGTACGCCGAGTATTTCAATCATTGTGTGCAGCGTCTTTTTGTAATCGGCATCTTCAACCTCGTAAATGGTTTTATTAAGCTCAAAAGAATCAACGGCAGGCAAATCCCACCAGAGCTGACTCTTGTTTCCCATCACCATCGAAATTTGCCTAAGATATTCTTTTTTCTTTTCAAAAGGATTGTGCTGTAAGACGGTAAGGCTTCCTTCTGTCGGCAATATCAAACCGGATAACATTTTAAGTGTTGTCGTTTTGCCTGCACCGTTTAAACCGATTAAGCCCGTTATCGAACCTTGAGCAATTTCAAAGAAAAGATTTTTAACCGCAGGTTTATATAGTTTTTTACGTTTAAACAAATTTTTAATACTGCCTTTAAGTCCCGCATCTTTTTGATAATATGCATAACTTTTGCAGATATTTTCTGCAACAATAATTTTTTCGTTACTAACTGCCCGATCCGACATAACGCCTTACTCCTTTTTTAAAAATAAAATTCGATAATAAAAAAAATATAAAACTTGCCGCAAAAGAATATAGAATATAACCAATGGATAAGTCTTTAACGGCAAACAAAATAGGAAAATTAAAACATACAAACAGCGGAATGACAAAGATAAGAATTTTTTGAAGCAGCCGCGGATATATCTGCATAGGTTTATTTCCGATGGTAATCAGCTCGGAACCTATGCCCATAACAATATCCATCCGCATAAACCAAAAAGCCAAACTCATCAATATAAACATAATCGAATAAATCAAAAAAAAGCCGTTCAACGAAAGTAAAATATACAGTAATAATTTTAAAGGAGTCATCCGTATATTCAGTTTTATAAAACAATACATCAAACCGGTAATATTTATGATAATATTTTTTATTTGCGGAATATCGAACTCATTAAATGAAATAGTAAAACGCTGATTCAATGGTTTTAATAATATAAAATCCAAGGTGCCGGTATTAATCATTTCGGGCAATCTTTTTAATCCAGGCACTATCAAAAAAGTAAAAACGGCATCCATAAGTCCGCCTTGAAAGGTCAGCATCAGCATTCGGTACTTATCCCAGCCGTTTACCGTTTCGGTATGAATAAAAATCGTATCTATAAAAATGAGATACATAAAGAGCCATACGAGTTCAAAGGTTCCGCCGCTTATAAAATTGAACTTATATTCCATCAAGTTCATAAGAGAACCTTTAAAATAGGCTTTTAATATTAAAAGATATTTTTTCATCACACTGTATCCGTCCAAAAATAATCTATACCAAATACATTATCACAGGACGGCGACAGCTATATGTCGTAATTAGATAAAAACTTTTGAGAAATTTGTATAAGCTCCGCCAGATACTCTTTGGCAGGTACAAGGTTTAAGTTTTTCATTATAGAGCTAAAGGTTATATGGTAAAGATCAATTAGAGTTTTAGAAAAAATCTATATTTTATTCTTTAGCAGCATCTAAAATTCGTTCAATATTATAATAATTTTTTTCTACCAATCTAAAATCCTGTATACTTATTGCTTTTCTTATTTCAGACATTATTGAAGGTTGATCTGTTTCTTTTATTTTATCCCCAAATATTTTTTCACATTTTAGTACAAAAAAACAATATTGTAATACAGCTAATTGTAAAGCAGTTTTTTTTACATCAAGTTTCAATTCTAAAAAAATAGATGTAACCTCAGCCGGAAGCGAATCATTTTCCAGTGTCTGTAAAATATCTTTAATGTTTTTATTCTTAAAAAATAAAGACCAGTCGGTTTTATCCAATTTTGAAGTTAATGTATGGTAGTTTTTTAGAATATTATTAATACTACCTAAAGACAATTTCATATTTTTTTGAGCCTCAATTTCGATAAGAGCCTTTGCAAATTCCTGCTCTGCCCGTTTTTTTTCTGCTTCTGCTTTTTTAAATTCTTGTTCGGCTCGTTGTTTCTCCGACTTTGCTTTACCCAACTCACGCTCTGCCCGTTTCTTTTCTGTCTCTGTTTTCTCAATTTCCGTTTTCGCTTTCATATACGGTTCTAACCAGTTTTCAGTAAGATCTTTATACAAAATCTCATATAAATTAAATAAATTGACATCGCTGGAATCAGGATATAACACGAGCAGTTGTTCTTCAGCATTCAAATTTACAAAAAACAACATAAAAAATAAAAGTATTACAAATATTAGTATTATCTTTTTTTTCATAATTTTCCTCCTATGAAGAATGAAAAAAATGATTTTTACGGTAAGTGTCTACCATAAAATAAAAGAATTAAGTATTTCCAGTTTTTGTAATTGTCTCATAGTTTTCCTATTATGTCAATATAAAAATCTAAAAATCTAAAAAAAGTACTTTTTTATTTATTTTCAGCAAAACACAGAGTTCAAAGAAGATTTTTGTCGTAATTAGATAAAAAAGTTCCAGCGGTTTTTATAAGCTCTTCTTTATAATCTTTTGGAGAAACGACGGTTACAGCATCTCCGAAGCTAAGGAGTAAGGCCTTCCACAGCCGTTCTTTTGCAGGAACATGAATATGGGTTTTACATTTTTGAGACGGCAGTTTTTCGATAACGGAGTCGGGAAAGTATTCTTCGATGAGCGGAATTTCTTTTTCGGAAAAAATAATTTCTATATCGATGCAGGTTTTATAATACGCCAGCTCGGCTTCTTTCATTCTTTGTTGTATATCGCCGTGTTTTATAAAAGATTTTTCTTTTGAGATGACCAGGTTTTGCATCCGAGCAACCTTAAAGGTTCGATACTCTTTTGTTTCTTTAACATATGCAAACAAATACCATGCATACCATTTATAATGAATTGCAAGGGGCTCCGCACAAACATGCGAAGTTTTTCCTTCGGAATTGCGGTAATCGAAAACCATATAGTTCTTACCGCCGATAGCTTTTTCCAAAAGCATATTGGAATCTTGCGCTTTTTTATTTTCTTTTGTAACACTAAAATCCCAAAAAACTTTTTGCCCGCCCTCTTTTTCGATAATGGCATTGTATTTTTCGATTAAGGAATTGAGCTTGTCATTTGTATATGAAGTTGCAAGACTTTCCAAAGCACTTATAATAATTTGCTGTTCGCTGTTTTTGATGTTGATGTTTTTTATTTTATAATTTTCCAAAACGGCATAGCCGCCGTACCTTCCACCCAAGGTATATACGGGTATACCGGCTTCGGCTATGCTTACCATATCACGCTGAATAGTCCTGACCGACACATCAAAATACTCTGCCAAATATTTTGCGGAAACCTTTTCATGATTCAATAAATATATGATTATTTCGAGGATGCGTTCAAGTTTCATTTTCTAAATATGCAAATTTTACGCATTCAGAATATAAGAAAAATATACTGTTGTCAAGAGACCATTTTTAAACTGTCAATGACTTATTTAAAAGCATTGCAAATTAAATCTAAAGAAAACTGATAAACTTCGCATACTTTAACAAACTTCTAATCTTCATATTCCAGTTGAATATTCATTCTGTCTTTTGAAAGGATTGTTTCGGGGAAAACTTCTCTGGCATGATCTAAAAGAACTTTAAGCTCATTATCGGTGTACCTCGGACTGTAATGAATTAGGGCCATCTTTTTTACCTCAGCATCTTTAGCTATTTGAGCCGCCTGAGTGCATGTCATGTGTTTTTTTTCGGCTGCATCTTTTTCCATTCCCTTTTCAAACATCCCTTCGCAAACAAAAAAGTCGGAATGTTTGACCTCTTGAGCAATGGAGGATAAATATTTTGTATCGGTTACAAAGCTGAATTTTCTGCCCTTTCTTTTAGGGCCCATAACATCTTCTGGCCGGACTGTTTTTCCGTCGGCTGAGGTTACTTCATTTCCGCCTTGGAGCTTTGACCAAAGAGGGCCGCATGGAACATTTAAGGCTCTTGCAGCTTCTGGATTAAATTCCCCCGGCCTTTCAAACTCTTCAAATGTGTATCCCAGACAGGGTTTTGTATGATCCAGCCAAAAAGAGCGTACCTGAAATTCGCCGGTAGAATAAACGACACCCGGCTCCTTTATTTCTTTTACGATAATCTCATAATTGATATACATATCTAAAACTTTCCGGCTAGTCTCCACATATTCGGCAACCTTGGGAGGCCCTATTATATAAAGAGGTTCATCCCTATCAACTTGAGATGAGAGCATTAGAAGACCCGGAAGACCGGTTATATGGTCGGCATGGGTATGGCTTATAAAAATAGCATTAATCCTTTTCCAGCGCAAATTAAGGCGGCGCAGGGCAACCTGAGTCCCCTCCCCGCAATCAAACAAAAACAAATCGCCCTCACGGCGAAGCAAAACCGATGTTAAATGTCGATATGGAAGCGGCATCATTCCGCCGCAGCCTAAAATAAAAGCTTCAAGATTCATTGGAAACCGATTATAAGCTATTTTTTACAAAAAAGCAAGGCATTGAAAAAAGTGCCGGACTTATGTAGAATACCAAATAATTATTTTGAACTTAATGAGGTCTTATTTGGAATATAAAAAATTAACGATTGAAGATATTAACAGTATAACGCAAATTTATATTAACTACTATAATAACATTGAAAACGGCTGCTGGACAAAAGAAAAGGCCTGTAAAAGAATCTCTCAACTTATTACGATTAGCGATTCAATGTGTCTGGGTATGTATAAAGAAGAATTATTGATAGGTTTTATTTTAGGATATTATAAACAATTCGATGATTTATTAGCATATTTTTTAGATGAAATAGTAATAGACACAAACCATCAAAATAAAGGATACGGCACATCACTAATAAAAGCCATGGAAGATATTGTTAAAATAAATGGTGTCACACTTATAGAACTATCAAGTGTGAATGATAAAGCACATATACATTTCTATAAAAAATCAGGATTTTATATTGCCGATAATTTTATTCCAATGGGAAAATTTTTAAAGGAAACAAACATCTAAAAGCCTCAATTTTTCGATGTTTGTCTTAGATTTATTCGCCTTTGTTTTTAATCCAATAGCCGCAGTCTTTATCCGTCAGCACCAGCATGTTGTTGAGATATAAGCAGGCTTGTTCCTCCTGCCGGTTTATGGTATAAACAAAACCTAAGGAGAAATGAAATTGAACCTTATAAAAATCAGATGTACTTTTATGTAAACTGCGGCTTAGTTTTTGCACAAAAATGCGTAAATGAGATATGTATTATAGGGCATCTGTAAAAACTGAGGTTTTTAGATGTCATCTATAAAGAATGACAGGCAAATAGGCGGTTACAAAAAAGTGCGTTCTTGTTTTATGTATGAAATTATTTTAAAATAATTACAAGGAGAAATTATGGATGCAAAAACTTGTTTGGAAAAGTTAGAATATGTAGGTGTGCTTGCCTTTGCAACCGTAGATGACAACGGAAATCCGCAGGTACGCAATATCAGTGCCATTCATTATGAGCCGGATGCGTTGTATTTTTTTACTGCCAGAGGAAAGGATTTTTGCAAAGAATTGCTTTCTGATGGCAGGGTACAAATTCTCGGCTATACAAGATATAAAGAGATGATCCGTCTGTCGGCAAAGGCCGTGCCGGCGGAGCAAGATAAACAAAAATATTGGATTGACACAATTTTTTCAGAGCAGCCCTATCTTTCCAATGTCTACCCCGGAAACACACGGGATATCGGAATTATATTTGAAATCCGCAATACGAGTATTGAATATTTTAATCTTGGCGTAAATCCGATTTTCAGAGAAAGCTATGTGATCGGCAGCGGTAAAATCACGGCAAAGGGATACACCATAACGGATTCCTGTATCGAATGCGGAACATGTACACAAAACTGTCCTCAAAACTGCATTACGGAGGGCCAACCCTTTGTTATCCAACAAGAGCATTGCCTCCACTGCGGCAGCTGCTACGAAAATTGCCCTGTGCAAGCAATAGTTAAACTAAATGCATAAAAGAGGCGCTAAAACAGAGCATTTCGTTTAACTTTTACAGCATGATAAAAATCCGAAGAAAGATAATCACAAATTTGAAAAAGGCAGGGATATGAAAAAGAAAGAAGATTTACCTGACTGCCCCGTAGCAACAACGTTACAAATACTCGGCAGTAAGTGGAAACTGTTTATCATCAGGGACTTGCTTGTCAGACCTTGGCGGTTTAATGAACTAAAGAGAGACCTTAACGGCATAAGCCAAAAAGTTCTGACGGAAAGTCTACGCTCAATGGAAGATGACGGCATTATCATCCGGTGTGAAATTCAAAGTGAGCCGCTGAAAGTAGTTGAGTACTCGCTTTCTCCTTTAGGAGAAACCCTACGCCCTCTCCTCACCGAAATGCAGAAATGGGGGAATTATTATAAAGAGTATATAGCCAAATAGGCGGTTACAAAAAAGTGCGTTCTTGCATTATTTTTCGAATTACCCTATATTATTCATATAATACTTTGTAATGGAGGCTAATATGGCACTTTCAAACTTGGCTGATTGGAATCAAACAACCGCAAGTCCCGAAAAGGGATCTTCGTGCGGCTCTGCATGCGGGGCAGAAAAACCTGCAAAACCGGAAAAAAAGCCTGCGGCATGCGGTTCTGCTTGTGGAGCTGAAAAACCGGCAGACCCCAAAAAGAAACCCGCAGCGTGCGGTTCTGCTTGCGGGGCTGAAAAACCGGCAGACCCCAAAAAGAAACCCGCAGCATGCGGTTCTGCTTGCGGAGCAGGCGGAAAATAATCCATTTGTAGACTAGAGCGGACGGTAGATTTTTCGCTGCTGTCCGTTTTTTTTACTACCATGGCTCAACAGTATTTTGCCTTTCAGTGGCATATCACCGACGAATGCGACCAACGCTGTAAACATTGCTATATCTTTGCGGAAGGACATCCCGCTTTAGTAACGATGAACCGTGAACGGATGGAGCATGTTTTTTATAATGCGTTGGAATTTTGCAAAACATTCAATCGTCTTCCCTATTTTTATATCACAGGCGGTGATCCGATTCTGCATCCTCACTTTTGGGATTTGCTTTCGCTTATGAAAGCCCATGACATTCCTTTTACCCTTATGGGAAATCCCTTCCATCTGACGGATGCCGTATGTAAGAAAATGCGTGAGTACGGATGCGATAAATATCAGATGAGTATCGACGGTATGGAGCACACGCATGATTGGTTCAGAAAACCTGGCAGTTTTAAAACAACTCTGGAAAAAATCAAAGTTATCAATGATGCCGGCATAACAAGTGTGATTATGACAACAGTCAGCGGTACAAACATCGATGAAATTCCGGCGATAATCGATGCCGTTGTCGCTGCCGAAGCACAGGTGTATGCGTTTGCAAGGTATGTTCCTACAAGTGACGGCAAGGGCAACGAAGAAAGCGATTGGTATATCGCTCCTGAACGGTACCGGGATTTTCTTGAAAAGATTGATGATATCTACACCGCTTATGAAAACCGGGACTGCAAAACCTATTTTAATAGAAAAGATCACCTATGGACGCTTTTCGACTATGAACACGGCCGATTAACATTGCCCCCTAACACTCCTGCACATAACGGTACTTCGTCCAATCAGGATGAATTGATTATTTACGGCGGCTGCAACTGCGGAAACTGTCATATCACCATTTTACCTACCGGCGATATTTACGCCTGCCGCCGAGTTGCAAACAGCTGTGTAGGAAATGCCTATACCGACCGGCTGAGTGATGTATGGACAGGAACACGAATGGAAGCTTATCGCGACTACGGAAAATTCAGCAAGTGCTCAAAATGCGAACTGCTCCCGTACTGCCGCGGATGCCCTGCCGTTGCGAGCGGAAGCTGCGGCGGAGATTTCTACGCCACCGATCCCCAATGCTGGAAAAAAGTTACATGAGGAAAAAATTTTTTAGCATTTTAATTTTCATAGAGAATTTCTAAAAATTTTAGTTTTTAATAATACCCATACTTCAAGGAGTTTATGATGAATACCATACCCCATACTATGAAAGCCGTTGTGTTGACTAAACCGGCCGCTGCAGACGAGATTATGCTAACCGATGTTCC
Source organism: Treponema putidum (assembly GCF_000755145.1). GTDB lineage: Bacteria > Spirochaetota > Spirochaetia > Treponematales > Treponemataceae > Treponema_B > Treponema_B putidum. Next base: position 1,954,096 of record NZ_CP009228.1, on the reverse strand, counting down.
CGTACCCGCCGTAAAAAGCGGATGGGTGCTGGTAAAAATCCATGCGTTCGGACTCAATCATTCCGAACAAATTCTACGGCAGTTTGAAATTAAACATGACTACATACAAAAAACTATTATACCCGGAATCGAGTGCGCCGGCGAAATAGCCGACGCTTCCGATTCGTCTTTTTCCGCCGGACAAAAAGTGGTTGCTCTGATGGGCGGCATGGGACGCAGCTTCAACGGCAGCTATGCAGAATACGCCCTGCTTCCTACCCACCATGTTTTTGCAATACAGTCCGATATGGCATGGACGGATATTGCCGCCGTTCCCGAAACATATTTTACCGCATGGGGTTCGCTGTTCCACTGCCTGCGTTTACAAAAAGACGACACGCTCTTAATCCGCGGCGGCACCTGTGCACTCGGCTATGCGACAATCCAAATTGCAAAAGCACTCGGCTGCCGTGTTTCAGCGACAACACACCGTGAAAGCAAACTGCAACTGCTGCAAGATGCCGGTGCCGATGAGTGTATCTTGGATACCGGCAATTTAAGCGAAACATATAAAAGCCGCTTTACCAAAGCGCTGGAACTGGTAGGCTGTAAAACCTTGCGGGATACCATGTGGTGCATGACCGCAGGAGGAATTGTGTGCAATACGGGCGTACTCGGCGGCGTGTTTGAGATGGAAGGTTTTAATCCTATAAAAGAAATTCCCGCCGGTGTGTATCTGACCGGATTTCATAGCAATTTTCCCGTACAAGCCGACATCGATTCGATTTTCAGCTTTTTAACAAAACATAACTTGCAGCCGCTTATAGGAGAGCGCTTTGCGTTCCGCGATATTAGCCTAGCCTGCGCAGCATGTGACGGCGGTAAGGTAAACGGAAAAATCGTTGTGGAGATGTAAACGTTTTTGATTAGCGTGTGGTACAAGTAAAAGGCTCTTTCCGTTAGATATCCGCTGCTGATTCACTCTTCCAAAGCCTTGTGCAAAATAATGTCCCGCTGCGGGTCGCTACCGAGTAAAAAAACGTGTTCGCCGGTTTCTACAAAGCCGAACTTTTTGTAAAATGCGATCGCACGCGGATTTTTTTCCCACACGCCGAGCCAGACATGCCGAATCTTCCGCTGCCTTACCATACCGATAATAACCCGCATAAGTTCCTGTGCAGCACCCGTTCCGTGCCTGTCTTTTGCGATATAAATCCGCTGTATTTCCGCCTGAGGACTACCATGAATGACTTCAAAACTCTTGTTCCAATTGATTTGTGCATAACCGATGATTTTGTTATCCTCTCCGCAGACAAGAGTGCATTTGTTTGTGTCGGCAATTTCGCCTTGCTGAATTTCCGCACCGTAACTTTTTTTGCAGTGTTCGTCCATATCTTCTTTTGTATTAAATGCGCCAAAAGTTTCTCTGAATGTTTTTTCTGCAATAAGAGCAACCTGTTCGGCATCCTTATGGTCTGCTATTCTTATGTTAATCATATTTTTTCTCCTTGAATTAAGAAACCGTAAATCAGCAAATAAATTTTTTAAACCAATTATCTAAAAAATTCATTTGTTCTTCCGTATGAAACCAATGTTCGCCATCATCAAAAACCGTTAAATCTGCATGTATTTTATTTGCAAAATCAGTCATAGCTTTTAAAGAGATTATATCATATTTTTTACCGTAAAGAATAGCGGTAGAAATGTCCCAAGTTATAGGATTTTTTCTAACATAGGAAAGATACTCCCGTGTATATATAACGGCATTTTTCATTCACAGTGCCTCCGCAATTTAATTTGTCTACACCCCAATCTGTAATTTTGCTTTAAGGGCATTTTGTAATTCTTCTAAATTTATTCTCATACCTTGACAACACAACTTATATATTGTATTATTTAAATATGACAGGTAGAGAAATAACCAAAATATTAAAGAAAAATGGATGGACTATTGATAGAATAAAAGGTTCACATCATATCTTTATTAAAGATGACAAAACTATTCCTGTACCTGTTCACGGAAACAAAGACTTACCGATAGGCACTGTAAAAAATATTTTCCGCCTTGCCGGAATTAAGGAGTGATTATGAAATACTGCTGTACATTAAAAAAAGAAGACGGAGTTTATTATGTTGCTTTTCCTGATCTGCCGCATGTCTTTACTTTCGGCAATACAAAAAAAGAAGCCTTAGAAATGGCCGGAGAAGCATTAAACGGAGTTTTAGAAAGTGAAACATCGCGTGGAATCAAAATACCGCTTCCCAATTTTATCTCTAAATATGCTGTTGAAGTTGAACCTAATATTGCATTTGCTATTATGCTGCGTAAAAACCGAGGAAATAAAACACAAATTGAAGTAGCAGATAAACTCAATATATCATATCAGCAATATCAGAATTTAGAGAATCCTAAAAAGACAAATCCGACCCTAAAGACAATAGCTAAATTGCAAAAAATATTTGACTATAAATTTATAAATTTTTAAATTTTTCTCCCTAAAAATTCTCAAATTCAAGCCTTTGTTGTATCGGAAAGAAGATAAAACTTTTTTATTTGCGGAAACCATATTTAAAAGATTCTCATGATGATCACATATTAGAACTTGCGATTCATTCTAACAGTAAGTTTTTATAATAACATACAACAAAAAAGATTTTAAAGAAGCTGAACATTTAGTTATAAGTTCAAAGAATATGATATGTAATTGTGGGAGCTTATTTCAATCTCTTTTTAAATATATTTTCTATCTTTAATTTACCGTGCAGACGGTAAATATCAAAATCCGAATCTATACTGATTATCCGATTGATTTCTCGCTCTTCTGCTGCGGCTACCAATGTTGCAGCTGCAAAATCCATTGGCCTGTCGGAATATTTATTTATTAATTCGGAGATTCTCTTGAAACTGTTTTTTTTCCATCTTTATTCACCCCTCTTTATTGTTAGCACTCCTTCTTAATGAGTGCCGACGATATTATGCCATAAAAGATATTCGTTGTCAACCATCCATTCAATTAAAAAATCGACAGCCTCGGTTAAAGACCGATGTCATTAAGTCGGGAAGTAATGGCTTTTCTTTTATTTTTCGTTTGACCATTTACTGATTATCCGCATAAGTCTCCTGTCAATATCCAACCTTGTCTCTTTACATTCCTTCGGATATTCTCGTGCCGCCTTGAACATGAGTCGAAGGAGAAGGCCCGAACCGATCGGAAATATCCGCTTCAACATGGACTCCGGAAACACAAAATGTGTACCGTGTTCATAAGTCAATGCCTCAAAATCACAGTTGTGTGGGAGCCGTTCCAGTCTCCGCTGCATTCTTTGAATATATTTGCAGGTATCCCACAAAACGTCATCTTCCGCTCCGATACAGACCACCTTTCCGTGAATACGTTCAATTTTAATCGTTTCTTCTTCGGTGACGGGATGACGACGTTCCGATTCCTCAAACATCTTTCGAGCCGCAATCAAATCACCGCCCGCTTTGGACTCTTCTTTAATTTTTTTCCAATACTCCGGATGTCTGTAAGCATAAGGCAAATACGGCAAAGGTTTTCCCTCCCATGACACGGAAGATTCATGATCTCCCGGTCGCTCGTGAACGCCGTCCGCACCGTCCCTATAATACCCCTCCATGACAAAATCCGCAGGAGTCATTGCTATGGTAAGACGGATGTCCGAATAATAAGATGCTGCAAGAAGAACAGTTATCCCCGTTGCAGATACCCCGCAAATTCCGATTTTCTCACAGCCTTGAGTTCGAAGGAATTCAATCGCCTTTCCCACGGATTCGAGCGGATAATTGTGTCGACCGAGATCCTTTTTCTCTGGCGAAAGGGAAAGCGCATGAAGTCCTTGCCCATGCACCCATTTTACCCCGGCGCAAACCATCCTGCCGTCCGAAGAATCACCAATCATGAGTATCATACCGCAATGACTTTCTCTCTTGGAATTCGGATACCAAATCCCATAAAATCCGTCATTTTCTTTTAAAAGCACTTGTTTTATCATCCTCATCCTCCTCATTGTTCATTTTTATCACCCAATATATTATAACCGATTGCTATTGTTTTGAAAAGGTTATCGAACAGGTCTATTAAAATCAAGCATATACATTACTTCGGTTAATACTGCAATGGTTGATACAAATCTATAATTACCGTCTTTGATAAAGTCTATAACACTTAAATGATATTTATCGTCTTTATCAAACAAAGCAATAAGGGGACCTGTATCAATGAGGACGGTATTTAGCATTTATTTTCTCCTTGATTTTTTGCTTATAAGAAACCGATAGATTTGAGTTTCCGCTACCGTATTTGCCGAAATATTCTTTTCCCAGCTCATATGAATCAATTTCCATTTCTTCATTGCGGAATAACATATCAAGAGCTTCTTTTATTAAATCGCTTTTATTCTTTTTCTTTACGATAGATAGAAAATTAATCTTTTGTTCATACTCAACCGGCAGTCTTACTGTTGTCATGGCAGCCTCCGTATTACACGTGTAATACAAAAAAATCGGCTTGTCAAGTACACGCATAACTCATCTCCCACTTCCCCTAATCCCTTAGTTATGCTAAAATACTCAAATACGATAAATATTGATTGGAGGAAAGAATGCCGTATATTTTGGGAACAGCGGGACATGTGGATCACGGAAAGACTGCCTTGGTAAAGAGGCTTACAGGAATTGAAACCAGCCATCTGCCTGAAGAAAAAAAGCGGGGGATGACCATAGAGCTCGGCTTTGCTTCGCTTGAAGATCCTGTTCACGGTACTGTCGGCATAGTCGATGTTCCCGGCCATGAACGCTTTATCCGCAACATGGTTGCAGGCACATGGGGCTTGGATGCGGCTCTTTTAATCGTGGCAGCCGATGACGGCTGGATGCAGATGTCCTCCGATCATTTGCGTGTACTGAAGGCCATGAAGATAGACTCCATTCTTCTTGTAATCACAAAATCGGACCTTGCAGAAAAGGACATGCTTGAACTTCTAATCGAAGATGCCAATGCCCAATGCGAAAAAATAATTGGAAGAAAACTTCCTGCCGTTGCCGTATCTTCCCTTACTGGAAGCGGAATCGAGGAACTCAAAGCCGAAATTACAAAACTTCTTTCTTCATCAAAAAAACAAAGCCCGCCTACTCCCTTTTTATATGTAGACAGGGTCTTTGTCCTAAAAGGCATAGGAACCACCGTTACCGGAACATTAAGAGGAAAAGGTCTGCATACGGGCGACAGCTTGCAGATATATCCTTCAAATGAAGAATGTAGAATTAAATCGATACAAAACCATCATAAGGATGTGGAAAAAATAGACCCAGGCACGCGGACAGCCCTCAACTTAAAGCTGGGAGAAAAAACAAATCTTGAAAGAGGAATGCTCTTAGCTGAAAAGGATTCAAATTTTGTCTTAAGCGGAAAAGAACTTTTAGTACGAATCGATGAGGTATTTACAAACAAGGAAGGGGGCTTTAAAAATCATGCCGAAATTGAAATAGCCCTCGGAAGTGCTCATGCAATAGGCAGCATTCACTTAAACCAATTCGACAGGAGCTTGGGCCGTCTTTCTTTAGAAGAACCTATTGCTTCAGCTTGGAATCAAAGATCCGTTTTAATAAGGCACGGCGGAAGCGAAATTCTAGCCTCGGCCAGAGTGCTCGCAAGTTTTCCAAGCTATAAAAGAATACAGTTTAAGGAAGCCTTTGAGGTTTACAGGGATAAGGAACTTCCTTCCATTCACAGCTACAAATTTAACATTGAAGGCTTTGTCGAGGATACTAAAATCAAAACCCAAGATCTCACATCGGATAAGAATGAAGTCATTGAGTATGGAGCTTGGCGTTTTTTAAAAAAGCGGCTTGAGTTTTGGGAAAATAAAATTTTAAAAACGGCTCAAGAAAGTCAGGCAGGCTTTACCCTTGAAGAAGTGGACTTACCTGTTCCGCAAAGAGTAAAAACTACAGTATTAAAAAAACTTTGCGATGAAAAAAAGCTGGAAAAAGAAGCTCATATTTATAAACTTAGAGGAAGAACGGGCGACGATATTTCTAAAAATGCAAAGGCCCTTTTGGATGCAGCCTTTAAGGCGGGCTTTGAAGGCATCGAAATAGACAAGATAAAACTTCCTCAAGCCCGAAAAGAAGCCAGAGACCTGATAAAATTAGGTAAGCTAATCTGCCTTGAAAATTTTTTACACTACCATACGGATTTTTACAAAAAACCGTAAATTCCTTATTTGCAAAATACAAAACAGGGGATAAAATTTCGATAGCCGACGCACGGGAAGTAACCGGCCTTTCCCGCAAATACATTCTTCCGATTCTAAACCTTCTCGAAAAAGAAGGCAAGCTAAAAAGACAAGACAACGACAGAATTGTATTGTAAGGAGTAGGTGGTAAAGAGCTAAACTACTACTCATTGAAAAAATACCAATAAAATTCTTATTCGGTTTCGGCAAGGGCACGGGAAATACTAAAAGCAAAATCTCCTATTTTTTCCAAGTTGCGTACCATATCGATGTATAAAAGCTCGGCCTTTACGTTTGCACCTTTTTCCAAACGGGTACGGGCAAGATGCTTTAAGTGTTGTCTCATCGCATCGATGGATTCTTCCATTTCATGAGCCATTGCCAGCTGTTCCGCTGCAAGAGGTTTATTTAAGTGCTCGTGAACAAAATGAATAAACTGATTTACAATTCCCATATAGGGCAAAAGTTTATCCATATCGTCTTGACTGATGGGCATCTTTAATTCTATACTTCGGTTTATAAAAAGACCTAACTCAAAAATCTGATCGGTCATATTTTCTATATCGTCTACAATACCGAGCATAAGGCGTACATTCTTTCTGTTTTTTTCGGATAAAGAAAGCTGAGAAGTTTTAATAAGGTATACGGAAAGCTCTTCCTGCATCTGATCGGTATAATCTTCTTTTTCGGTCAACTGCTTTATCACAAATTCTCTTGAAACATTTTCCTCTTTACTTAAAATAGAACGTAAGAGACTGAACATTTCCCTCACAATATTGGACATTTTAAGAATTTCAACCTCGGCCCTAAGCACGTAAGCCTCCGTATTTTCTTTCATGCTTGGTGCTTGAAATGCAAGAACATAGCGGGCAGGCTCTTCATTTTCTCTGGGTTTAATAAGCCAGCACACAAATTTTGCGATTTGATTTACAAACGGCAAAGCTACAATTGTATTTATTACATTGAATGAGGTATGAAAAACTGCAATTTTAGTCATAAGACTGTTTGAAGGACAAATAAAATCCACTAAAGATAAAAACGGCGTAAAAAAAGCCAATGTAAAAACGCTGCCTGCAACATTAAACAAAACGTGTACGGCCGCAGCCCTTCTCGCATTGAGCTTTGTTCCTATTGAGGCCAATACCGCATCTACGGTAGAACCTACGTTACTTCCCAAAATTACAGCCGCAGAAAATTCCCAGCCGACAACTCCGGTATGAGCCATCGTCAAAAGAACCGCAGTTGTCGCACTCGACGAATGGAGAAAAACGGTAAGCACCAAACCGAGGATAACACCAATTATAATACTATGAATTCCTGTCTGTCTAAAAAGAGAAAAAAGAGCAATCTGTTCACCCGAAATATTCGGAACGGCGGAAGCCAAAAAGTCCAAGCCTGTAAAAAGGAGGCCGAAGCCCATGATGGCCTCACCCAGATTGTCTTTTTTAAGCTTTTTAAAAAAAGTTAAAAAATAGCCTATTCCGAAGGCGGGAATGGCTATGCTTGCTATAGAAAATTTAAAACCGAGAAGTGAAACTATCCATGCAGTAACGGTCGTACCTATGTTTGCACCGAAAATTACGCCTATAGCCTGTTGAAGACTCAACATCCCTGCATTGACAAATGAAACGGTCATAACGGTTGTAGCACCGGAGGATTGAACAATGCCGGTAACAACTATACCCGTCAAAACAGCTAAAAATCTGTTTCCCGTCATAAAATTGAGCGTACGGTGTAAACTTTCGCCGGCACTTTTTTGAATACCGTCACTCATCATCTTCATTCCGTATAAGATTAAACCTAAACTTCCAAGCATCTGGAATACAAGAGAAACTACAGACATGTGACTAGTATATCAAAAAACGGAAGAATTTTCAATCCACGCTTGACAAATAGGGCGTATTTTAAAATAAGAAATCAAAGCTACAATTAGATCAAGGCGGATTGAAGGCAAGATTCTATACCTGCTCCTTCATTGGAGGTGCAACGGACCTATCAGAAAATGCTTTGCCCAACAAAATAGGCGCAATCATAGAGGAAACAATAATCAGTAAAATGACCGGTGCAAAGTATTCAGCTTTAACCATCCCGGCCGCAAGTCCCTTTTGAGCTACGATGAGGGCTACTTCACCGCGCACCATCATTCCAAGCCCTATCCGGAGCGATTCCTGACGCTTAAAGCCCAGCGCCAATGCCGAACCGCCGCAGCCGATTATTTTGCTGATACAACCTACGAGCACAAAGGCTAATGAAAACCATAGTAAGCTCATATTCAATCCGCTAAAGTCCGTTTTAAGTCCGATAGAGGTAAAAAAGATAGGGCTAAAAAACATATACGAATTTATGTCTATTTTCTTTTCCATATAGGAAGCATCATGCAAGTTGCATAATACAACCCCTGCAACATAGGCACCGGTAATATCGGCAATACCGAAAAATCGTTCGGTACAATAGGCAAAAATCAAGGCAAGCCCTAGCCCGTAAATCGAAATACGGTGGGTATGAGGATGCCTTTTATCATACCATTTGAAGATTCGGTAAATCACATACCCCGCTGCCAGCGAAGCGGCAAAGAACGCTGCCGTTTTTATAATAAGTCCGAGATAGTCGCCCTTACCGGAACTTGCACCGAGTACAACCGTTAATGCAATAATGCCTAAGACATCATCGATGATTGCGGCACTGATAATTGTTTGTCCGACTTCCGAATTTATCTTTCCCAGCTCTTTCAATGCAGCAATGGTAATGCTCACCGAAGTTGCCGTCAAAATAGTCCCGATGAATAGGGCTTGATAAAATACGGGTGTTCCAAAACCGTCGAAGCCCCAAAAAACTAAGGCCATAGCCGTACCTAAAACCAATGGGACGATAACGCCGCAGGCAGCGATCACTGTGGATTTGATACCGGATGCAACAAGTGATTTTAAATTAGTACCCAATCCGGCAGAGAACATAATCAGGATAACGCCGATTTCAGACATATATCCGATAAACTGATTGGTTTCGGCATAGATAATGTTCGGTTCAACTCCGCCGAAATTACGGAAAAAAGGCAGGCAGCGTAATAAAAGCCCTGCAACAATTTCACCCGCAACTTGCGGAATATTCAGTTTTTTTGCAAGAAGGCCGAGGTACTTTGCAACAATAACGATAATTCCAACGGAAAGGACTATTTGCAAAGCAATTTCGCCAATAGGTATTTCACCAGCAGACATAAACAGCTCCCATTTTTAGTCCATTATATCACAGTATCATTTATTCGTATAGTGCCAGATTTGCCTCATCTTAAATCCAATATAAAATAGACACGCGATGAGATTTTTACATCCACGCTTGACAAATAGGGGGTATTTTTAATAGACTATAATTATAGGAGAATTTTAAGCATTATGAAACTTTACAGTAGAAGACAAACATTAGCATTTTCGCTTATTGCAGCGGTTATTTTTGCAAGTGCCGGTTTTTTTGCCGGTATAAAACTTAATAAGGGAAACGGCAGCTTGAATGAAATTCAAAACGAAACCTCAGCGAGCCTTGCCGGTTTTGAAGAAAATGTAGAAGGCGGATTTGCTCAGACGGAAAATTCGCAAAATTTAAATATGCAGCATGGAAACACGGCGGCCTTAAGTATTTCAAATGAAACAGGTTATATGAGCTATAGTCCTGCCGAATCGCAGAATATTCAGGTATACGAATCGACCAATGAAGCTGTCGTAAACATAACCACAGAAACTATGGGAGTAAACTGGTTTTTTGAACCCGTTCCCGTCGAAGGCGGTTCAGGTTCGGGCTCAATAATCGACGAAAGCGGCCTAGTACTGACCAATACACATGTAATTGCAGAAGCCTCGAAAATTTTTATTTCTCTTTATGACGGAAGTCAATATGAGGCAAAAGTAGTAGGAACAGATGCCGAAAACGATTTGGCGGTTTTAAAATTTGACCCGCCTAAAAATATAAAACTTACTGTAATAAAATTCGGAGACTCAGCCAATTTAAAAGTCGGCCAAAGAGTTTTAGCTATAGGAAACCCATTCGGGCTTGAAAGAACTCTTACAGACGGAATCGTTTCGGCACTGAAGCGCCCGATTCAAAACGATAAAAATATCATCATCAAAAATATGATTCAAACCGATACGGCAATTAACCCCGGCAACTCAGGCGGACCTCTTTTAGATACACAAGGAAGAATGATAGGAATAAACACCATGATTTATTCCACATCGGGAAGCTCGGCCGGTATCGGTTTTGCAGTTCCTGTAAATACCGCTAAAAGAGTAGTTGCCGATATCTTAAAATACGGAAAGGTTATCCGCGGTTCTATCGATGCGGAATTGGTTCAAGTTTCCGGAAGGCTTGCCTCTTATGCAAAACTTCCCGTTTCTTACGGCCTCCTTGTTTCCGAAGTAAAAAAAGGAGGCAATGCGGCAAAGGCAGGCCTTCGCGGAGGGAATGAAGCGGTACGTTCGGGAATGGGCAGATACAGTTCCGTCTTTTACATAGGCGGAGATGTCATTGTCGAAATAGACGGACAAAAGATAAATAATATAACCGATTATTATTCGGTACTGGAGGATAAAAAACCCGGTGAAACGGTAAAGGTTAAAATTATCAGAGGAAAAAATCTTGTTGATTTAAACTTAACTTTATCGGAACGAAACTAAGAGCCGATGTTTGATTTAAAAAGACTTTTAAAAAAAATTTTACGGAAGATTAAAGGTACTTCAGTTTATGCCCTTGTCGGTGAAAGCGGAACGGGAAAGAGTTTTAGAGCTCAACTTCTTGCCGAAAAATACGGCATCAAGCTTATCATCGATGACGGGCTTTTAATCTATAACGATAAGATAATTGCAGGTCAATCTGCAAAAAGAGAAAAAACTTTTTTAGCTGCCGTAAAGGTTGCCTTATTTGACGATAAAAAACATAGAGACGGGGCGGCAAAGGCTTTGCAATCCCATAGTTTTAAAAAGATTTTAATATTGGGAACTTCCGAAAAAATGGTAAACAAGATTGCCGCCCGTCTTCAAATTCCGCAGCCTCAAAAAATAATTAAAATTGAAGACATTGCAAGCAGAGAAGAAATCGAAACGGCCATGAGGTCAAGGCGTGTTGAAGGTAAGCATGTAATACCTGTTCCTTCATTGGAAGTTCAAAGAAACTATCCGAAAATATTTTATGATAAGATAAGGCTTTTTTTCAAAAAGAAAAAAACGCCCTTCGTAGGAACCGAACAATCAAAACTTTTTGAAAAATCCGTAGTCCGTCCGGAATTCTCAAAAGTCGGCACAGTTGAAATATCCGAATCCGCTTTAACTCAAATGGTATTTAATTGTCTTAAAGAGTACGATAAAGAAGTGGTTATCAAAAAACTCAACATCAAAAAAGAAGAAAGCGGATACAGACTTGACATAACTGTTGATATTCCTTTCGGAACTCAGCTGACCGGAAAAATCAATCAGCTCCAAAAATATATAATCGAACAGATAGAGCGGTACACGGGTATATTGATTATTCAGATAAATATTATAATCGATAAAATAATCAGCAAGGAAGATTCTAACCCTTAAAATCCAAACCTATTAAATAGGTTTCAAAACTTGAACTGCGGCATGCTTCCGGCTTAAAGGCTCTTGCCGTCTTAAAACATTTCCTTAAGTTATTTAAGTGAATCTGTTGATCTCCTCCTTGAAATATCTTTACGACAAAAGAACCGCCTTGTTTTAGCTGCTCTTGAGCATAATAAAGCGCAAGCTCTACCAAACCTGAAGAACGCGCCGTATCAACGGTTTTGTTTCCTGTTGTTGAAGGAGCTGCATCGCAGATAACCGCATCATAAGGACCCAATTCTTTTACCGATTTTATGATTCCCTTATCGAACATATCGCCTTGAAAAAAATTAAGCCTCTCATCATAGACTGAAGAATCCAGAGGCTTTAAATCGACGGCAGTTACCCTTCCCTCCTTATTTAAAAAGCGCAAAACATAGACGGTCCAGCTTCCGGGAGCCGCTCCCAAATCCAGTACCTTATCATTAGGAGAAAAAAGATTAAATTTTTTATTCATCTCTTCAAGTTTGTATACGGAACGCGCAGGATAATTTTCGGCAAAAGCTTTTTTTGACCAATAATCGGGTTCGCTGTATTTATTTTTTGCCATTCGATTTTTCCTTTTTGGATTGATTTTCTTTTTCTTCCAACATTCGGGAAGTATCATCTTTAATCTCCGCCTCATACTCATCAAGTTTTCGATGGAGGGTTCTTCTGCCTATTCCCAAAATATCGGCTGTCTTTGATTTATTGTTATTTTGGTTTGCAAGAGTCTGTAAAATAATTTGCTTTTCGGCTTCGGCCATATTTACTCCCATAGGTATACGGATTGAAGAAGGCTCGGCTTTTTCGCGTAAACTTGCCGGCAAGTCGTCAAAATGAATTACATTATCGGAGCTCATTACAACGGCACTTTGAATACAGTTTTGAAGCTGCCTTATATTTCCAGGCCATTCATAATTATAAATTGCAGTCCTTGCACGCGGTTCAATAGAATCTATTTTTTTATCGTTCTCCTCGGCAAATTCTTTTATAAAGGCAGCGGCCAAAAGAGGAATATCTTCTTTGCGTTCGCGTAAGGGAGGCACGTGAATATGAACAACATTCAATCTAAAGTAAAGGTCTTCTCTAAAATTTCCTTTTTTTATTTCCTCTACCAGATCCCTGTTTGTTGCGGCAATTATCCTTGTATCTATGCTAATAGTTTCAGTACCTCCTACCCTCTCAAACTTTTTTTCTTGAAGAACACGCAAGAGTTTTACCTGTATCATTTGGTTGATTTCGCCTATTTCATCCAAAAAAAGAGACCCCCCGTTTGCAATCTCAAAACGGCCTCGGCTGCGTTGTACGGCTCCTGTAAATGCCCCTTTTTCATGGCCGAAAAGTTCGGATTCCAAAAGGCTCTCGGCAAAGGAAGCACAGTGGACTTGTACAAAGGGCTTATCCTTGCGGTTTGAAAGATTATGAATAGCCCGAGCTATCAGTTCTTTTCCAACTCCCGTTTCTCCGGTAATTAAGACGCTTGCCTTTGTAGGAGCAACTTTTTTTATATTTTCAAAAACCTTTTCCATAAGAGGACTTTTGCCTATAATATTTTCAAAACTTTGTTTGGTTTCAATATCGTGTAAAAGAGCACGGTTTTGAAGAACAAGAGCTCTGTTTTGTAAGGCCCTTTTTACTAAAAGAAAAAGACGTTCCAAATCCAAGGGCTTGGTTAAAAAATCGTAGGCTCCCATTCTCATGGCTTCAACAGCAGTTTCTACCGTGCCGTGGCCGGTTAAAACAATTACGGGAACTCCGGGGGTTTTTGAAATAACTTCACGTAAGACTTCTTCACCGCTGATTTCAGGCATTTTTAAATCGGTAATTACAAGATCGACTTCTTCTTTTAAGGCAATATCCAAACCTGTTCTTCCGTTATCGGCAGTAATTACTCCATACCCCTCATCTTCCAAGGCCATCGCAAGGCCTTCACGAATATTTTTTTCATCATCAATAATCAAAATATTAAATTTCATTTTATATCCTTTACCGCATCAAAATCTGAAGTTTTATCGGAGAGTAAAAGCTGTGAACCCTTTCGCTCTATGGGCAGTGAAAATTTAAAACTTGTTCCCATACCGTAATCGGAATAAACGTTTATGTCTCCTCCATGTTCTTTTATGACCTTATAAGTCATGGTCAGCCCCAAACCTGTTCCGTCATGCTTCGTTGTAAAATAAGGTTCGAAAATTTTATGCATATCTTCGGGTAAGATACCCTGCCCGGAATCCGAAATGATTACAACAATAAAATCGTTTACTGCTTTTGTCGATATATCCAAAAAGCCGCCGCCTGGCATTGCGGCTTTTGCATTAGTTAATACATTCATAAATGCCTGCCGCAAGAATCTTTCATCACCTTGAATCTTAGGCATATCCTTTGAAAAACTAAGAGAAATAGTTATACCGCTGTCATTAAACTCGTCAAAAAATGTATCGTATAAATTTTTTAATAAAACATTTATATCTACGGGAACAAATTCGAATTTTAATGGGCGCACGGCAAATAAAAAATCCACCACGATTTTATTGAGTCTTTCAATTTCTTCTTCAATAACATCTATATGTTTTTGAGCTTTTTGGTTTATCGATAAATTACAGGCTGTAAAATTTTTCTTTAAAAGCTGTAAATGAATACTGATTGCGGCAAGAGGATTTTTTATTTCATGAGCAACGGCGGCTGCCACATTTGTTAGACTTGCAAGACTTTCAAGGCGGCGGGTTTTAATTTCTTCAATTCTTTTTTCGGTAATATCCGCAATCATAATTATCGTACCTTGAATTTTTTTTCGTTTACCAAGGGAAGAACCGAAACTTCAATATATTTATTTTTACTTTCGGGCTTATCGGCTTTTAGATTAAACTCTTTTGAAGTTTGCCCGCTTTCATTTTGAATAACCGAAGCTACAAATTCTGAAATATCAGACGAGTTTATATACTCCCAAACGTTTTTTTCTTGATTATCGCTTAAATGACTTTCCAAAATACGTTCAGCAGCTCTGTTGGATTTTACTATTTTATTCTCCGAGTCGGCAACTACAACTCCGTCATTTAGTGAGTCCATCATAGAGTCCAAAAGAGAATATTCGCTTGCCATTAATTTGACAAAAGTTCTAAGTTGAGCTTCATTCATACTTGAGGACTTTTGTATTCCCCTTCTCATAAATTCTCTCATATAAGTTTTTCCTTAATTTGTTCTGCCAAGTTTTCTAAAGCAGCTTGAGGTGAAATATTAAAAATATCTACACCGGCTTCGGCTCTTTTTATCAATACCGTTATTTTAAAATAAGACTCAACTTCCAATGCCGAACATACTTCATTTTTTAATCCGTCTTGTAAAAAAAATAAAAGGCTGTTTAAGAATAAAATATAAATCGTATGCGGCTTACATTTATTTAAAAGATTTACGATGTTTGCGATCGTGCAATTTGAATTGTCATACTTATTTTTATTTTTGTAATTTGAGATTGAATTATAAAGAGCTGAAGGAAGAATTTTATTTTGCCTGTCTATGAGCAAAAAAATATATTCATAAAATAAGGATGCAGCATTTTGAATTGTCAGGAAACTCACCGGTAAAAAACCGTAAAGGTAAGAGCTTAAAAGATTAAACTTACCGAAGGGCTCATGACAAGGTTCTCCTTTAAAAACCCGTCTTATAACTTCTTCTTGGGATTTTTTTTCTCTTTCTTTAAAAGTATAAGTGCGGACTCTTGATAGTATTGTCGGCATAATCGCGCCACGGTGAGCCGTAGTTAAAACAAAAACCGCATAAGAAGGCGGCTCTTCCAAAATTTTTAAAAAGGCATTTCTTGCGCCTTCCTGCATTTTATCGGCATTTTCAACAATCAATACTTTTTTTATTCCCGAAGGCATTAGGCGTACCCATGATGAAGCCTTTCTAACCTGATTTATGGGAATAGTATCGTACATACATTCATCTTGAAGTTTTGCGGCTTTTAAGACAAGAGCTTCCGCAGTTTTGTTAAGCACCTTGTCATCTATAGTTTCGATAGGGCAGGAGCATAGATCGGCTAGAAGCTCTTCAATCTCTGCAATGACGGGAGCGGCTTTGACGAATTTTGTTTCATCCGTATCCCAAAGACGGGAATCGAATCGGGAGGTAAGTTTTCTAATAGCCCGCAAAAATAAATATCGCGAAGAAATGGTTTTTGTTTTTAATAAGGTCTCGCAGGCAGCCTTTATTTCGGGGCTGTGGTCCCGTGCTCCTAAAATAAGAACATCGGGAGAAATCATTTCTTTTTGTCTTAAGCATGAAGAACAAGTACAAGTCCAATTTCCTGTTCCCGTACAAGAAACGGAACGGGCAAGCTCAAGGGCTGCGGTCAGTTTTCCTGAACACTCAGGCCCCGAAAACAAAATCGAAGGCGGAAGTTTTTTTTGTTGTATATCTTGAATGAGCCTAAGACCAGCTTCTTGATCTATGAGATTTTCAAACATTTATACCCCCTATAAAAACTACAACTGCTTGGTTATATCTAAAATAAATGGAGAAAGAATTTTAGCAAAAATGCTTTCACTCAATATTTTATCAAATGAAACAAAGGTTTGTATATTGATGAGCATTAGGATAACTCCTATTACAATCAATCCCTCTACAAGACCTAAAAAAAATCCCAATGACCTATCCAAATTTTTTAAGGACTCGCTTGAAAAAAGAGAGCCTAAAAAAACTTGCACCAATTTTATAACCAAATAAACGGATAAAAATAAAATCAAAAATGATATTATAGCGGATAATGACTTTTCGCCTAAAAGCTCGGTAATTACGGGAGTAAGTAATTTATAAAACAAAAAAGCTACAAGCCCGCCGACAATAACCGCCGCTTTTGAAAAAAACTCGTCTATAAATCCTGTAATAGTAACCTTAATAACAAAAAAAGCCATGATAATCAAAAAAACTATATCGGCACTTCCTATCCGCATTTAATTATTCTCCACCATTTAATTATCTCCATCTATTTAAAACTCCTAATCCTTAACGGTAAAAAAGTTTTTAAAAAATCGGCAATTACAAGGGCAGGTTTTTCACCGGCCAAGGCAGCTGAGGCCTGAGCCATCTTTTTTAGCCTCTCGTTTCCGGTTACGCTTTCTTCAAACCCAAGCTCCCGTAAAAGCCTTATAAAAATATCGGGCCTTACATCTTCACCCAAAAGAATTTCTGCGGCACCTTTTTTCTTAAAGAATTCGGCATTTTCTATTTGATCGCCGCGGGAGCTTCCCTTTTCAAGAGGAACCAAAATCATAGGCTTACCGGCAGCTGCCGATTCCCAAACCGTATTGGCACCTGCCCGCGACACCACAATTGAAGAAAGGCTTAAAACATCGGCCATCTCTTTTTTTATAAAGGGATAGGGTTTATAGTTTTCTGCAAATTCGGGAGAGGAGTTTAAAAGACTATCTTTAATTTTTTGTCCCTGATCCATATTGGCTTCCCCAATCTGATGAACCACAACAAAATGCTTTACAAGATATTCGATTGAATCGGAAATCAAATCGTTTAACTGTCTTGCACCTAGACTTCCACCTAAAACAAACAAAACAGGTAAGTCCGATTTTATGTTTAAAAAGGAGAGTCCCTTTTCAGGCCTGCCCGAATAAAAACTTAAGCGGACTGGATTCCCCGTACATATAACTTTTGAGCGGAGAGAAGCCGGTAAGAGCTCCGCCGTTTCTTGATATGAAACCAAAATATGATTTGCAAATTTAGAATTAATCCTTGTTGCAAGGCCGGGCGAAAAATCACACTCGTGAGTGATAACCGGAATTTTTAAGAATTTTGCAGCGGCACAGGGAGGCACCGAAACAAAGCCGCCCTTAGAAAAACAAAAAGAGGTTTTAACTTTAAAAGAATAAAAAAGGACTTTATAAAGCCTGCCGCAACCTTAAAAACATCTATAAAGTTTTGAAAACTAAAATACCGCCTCAATTTTCCGGCAGGAATACCTATGAATTCAAGAACTGAAGGAGAAGCCGAGTAAAGCTCGGAAGATTCAACTATTTTGCGGTCAATGCCCTTAGCAGAGCCGATCCAAACTATTCTACATTCTAAAGAAGAGCTCAAGGCCTCGGCAACTGCCAGTCCGGGAAAAATATGCCCCCCCGTTCCGCCTCCGGTAAAAACAACACATTTCATGGAATTCAGTGTATCACAATGACACAATTTTGAAAAGAGCTATTTATAAGGTTCTCAAAAAATTGACATTTTTATAGACTACTTATAGAGCATATCCTAAAGAGTTTCAATTTTTTCCCCTTCCGATTGACTTTATTTTATAATTTATTCATAATAAGTCTTATGCTTAACGATGATGCTTTAATTTTAAAGACGGGAAATTGGGAGCCTCAAAATAAAAATAGGCTCGAAAAACTGATAAGGGAAAAAGCCTTTAACGGAAATTATGCCGTTTTTGACTGGGATTTTACTTCAATTTTTTATGACACACAGGATAATCTTTTTGTATATCAGATTGAAAACCTTTGTTTTAATTTAAGCCCCAAAGAATTTAATCAAACCATAAGGGCGGGGATTCCCCAAGATGAGGTTTTACCCCATACGGTAAACATTGAAGGCAGGGTCTTAACTGCCGATGAGCTTTCCGACGATTTAAACGAGCGCTATGAGTTTCTATATAAAAATTATTCAGGCCTAAGCGGAACAATGAGCCTTTCAGAAATTACTTCAACTGAAGAGTTCATAGATTTTAAGGCTAAGATGCTTGTCTTAATGAGAGGAGCCGCCTCACTTTGCGGTGTGGATATAGGCCAATCCGTAAGCACAGGTATGACACTGGAAGAAATATCGGCCCTTACGGAAACGGCGATAGACCAAGGCTTAAAAGACGAAATAAAAACTTATACAGTACGCTCATCATCGGTCTTAAAAGGAAGGTCAGGAGAAGTAGAAGGCGGATATAGAAAGGGTTTGCGTGTTCAAGAAGAAATGCAAGACTTGTTTTCGGCTTTAAGGAAAAACGGAATCGAAGTCTATATTTGCTCGGCTTCCCAAGAAGACAATGTCCGCGTTTTTGCCACCCTCCCAAAGTACGGATATAAGCTGGACACTAAAAACGTTTTCGGAAGAAGAAGGCTCTTTGATAAAAATAAAAAACTTACAGTTATAGACGACACCTCTATCCCTGCAACAAGGAAAGAAGGAAAAGCCGAGGCTATAAAAAAAGTCCTTGCCCCCAAACATCAAAACAAGGCTCCTGTTCTAATAGCCGGAGACGGAGACGGCGATTTTTATATGATGGATGCTTTTAAAAATGAAGCCCTAATCCTAATCCTTAACAGAAGCCCCAAAAAAGAGGCTAAAATATATCCTCTTTTAATGAAAGGAATTAAAGAAAGAGGCAATCCTGACGCTAGGATAATTGTCCAGCACAGAGATAACAAAAAAGGCTGTTTTATTTCAACTGCACCGGAAGAAGAAAAGCCGCTGGACAGCCTCCCTGAAAAGTAATCTACCCTCTCTGCAGTTTACTTTTTATTTAACCGCAGCGAGCGCAAAGTGATTTTTTTTATGAAACTAAGAAAGAAACAGCTAAACTTATATGTAATTCCCCATTACACATTACCAATTAATTAATCGCTTCCACTTCTTCTTTACTGAGACCGGTGGCTTTAGCGATAATATCAATTGAAACACCAAGCTGTTTTAAATTGCCTGCATCCTCTAAGGCTTTTTTGTACGAACCGTCGGCAAAGCCTTGCTGGATGCCTATCCTTAAACTTTCTTCCCTCTGTACTGCAATGTCTGTATCATAGTCGTATTCTGCTACTAACATGTTGATTACCTCTCTTTTGCAAATATGCGGGCATTTGTGTTGTCGCTACGCCGAAATAAATGCTCAACGTATACCCGATACGTCTCCGCTTTATTTCGACTAGCTCCTAGCATCTACTCCTCCTATTTGCAAAAGTCCTTCAGTACCGCCACGGATGGCGGTGGTTTTAACTTCACGATGTTTTGAGCTTTGCTCAAAACTCGAAGTCAAGGAATGTATACGGAAGTACATTCCTTGACGGGGCATATTTTCGTTTATCGTAGATTGACATTCAGCCAATACAATGATTTTACCGTCTACAAGGCAGGAAACGTCGTTTATTATGTTCATGTACATAACATTTTCAAGTCTTATATTTTCTACGGGACAAGAAATTTGCAAATTTGTTCCGTGCAAAGCGTTATAAAGCGACAAGAAATTTTCCTTCGCCTTTTTATCTTCGCTGGAAAGGTCAACGAACACTGAATCTTTATAATTGCGCTTCTGTTTACTCATTTTTCTACACCCTATACTTTTATACTCCGCTACGGATGGCGGTAGTTTCAACTTCGAGAGTTTTGCTAAGGCAAAACTCTAAGATAAAAAATGTACACGGATGTACATTTTTTATCAATTTTCTGTTTGATGTACTCATATGCCCTCCTTGTCATATTATACCATACTTGCAGCAATTTTAAAAGGGCAGTTTTTTTTAATTTAACCGCAAGGAACGCAGAGAGCGCAAGGGAATTTAGAGGAGCTTTGTTAAGATATTCTTTAATTTTTTCGTTGCGAACTTCGTGGCCTTAGCGGTTCCCTCCGCAGTGTCGGGAGCTATGGCTCCTTGAATTACCAATTATTCATTATTGTTACGGCTTTATTTTTAGCTTGCCGTTGCTATCTACTTCCCATTTCTTAAGAGACGGCGTTGTTTGCGGCGTTACCTCAAATTTCTTGTAGTTTTGCGGTGAGCCGCTTGTTATATTGCTGCCTGTAAGCACTTGAGTTGTCGTCTGATAATTTGAGTTCGGTACCGTAATGAGCGCAACAGGAGCCGTACCGGTAAGGGCTCCGTCAAGCTTTATCTTTGCATCATTGTCCAAATACACGTCGTTGTTTGTATCTATTTTTGCACTGCCGGACATCTTCATTACACTAGTGCCTGAGGAAACATACACGCCTATGCCTCGGCTCGGTTGAGGAATATCCGTCGCTTGGGTTGTGCAATCCTTAATGGTACCGCCCGACATATTGAAAGTTCCTCCTTCGCCAATAAAGACCCCTGCGCCGCAGTTTTTTTCCACTGTGTGGATAATATTTTTTTCTATAGTGCCGCCCGTAAAATTAACGGTTCCTCCCTTTATACAAATACCGCCGCCCCCAACATCTTTGGGCGGAGTGCTAAAGACGCCTTGAGCCGCATGATTGGCTTTTATTGTTCCGCCTGAAATATCTGCTTGTCCGTGTTCGTCAACATAAATACCGCCTCCAAAACACCATGCTTTATTACCCGATATTTCACCGCCTGTCATTGTAAATATTCCTTTGTTGGTTGCGTCAGTACCTTTTACATACACACCTGCCATGTTGGTAGCCTCATTATCTTTGATAGAACCTTCTTTTAAGATAAACTTTCCTCCTCGTATATCTACGCCGGAGCTTCCGCCGTTTACATAATTATTGCAGATTGAACCTGCCTCCATCGTAAAAGTACCGCCGGTAATTTTTACGGCATGCGCAAAGTTTCTAATTTCTGTAGTGTTACCCTTAACGGTTACCGCTCCGCCGTTTTGTTGTATACCGCAAATAAATGTGTTAGCACTAGGTGCATGAGTGCCAGTTTTATTAGCTTTTAAAATGACGGAATCGAGGGTAAGTGTTCCTGCTGTTGCAAGAAGATACTGCTCGGCGGTTGGGTCGTTGCGGTTATCATATATTATCGCAGGTGTATTTTTTCGTAAAGATACGATTGTAATAATCTTATTGTTTTCAATATTGAGGGTAGACGTTTCTTCAACTGTGCCGTCTGCAAGAATGATGTACGGTATGTTGCTTGCTGTACATTGTATCAGTGCCTTTGCAATAGTCGCATACGGTTTTTGCTTTGTACCGTTTCCAGTGCTGTCATTACCAAAGGCAGCTTCCGGTACGTTACTGGTATACCAATTGGCCCCTGTTCCGCGAACATAGAAAACGGGAAAAATCGCCTTTGCAGTTGTCTTCAATTCTTCTGAAGTCAAACCCTGTTTGTCTGTAAGTTTAATTGTATAGTCTTTTTCTGCTTCATGTTCCGCTTTAACATCGGTTTTGTAGTACAATGCCCAACTGCCTGTAGGCAACGCAGGTGCATCAGGTATGAGAAGTTTTTCAATCTCAGAAGCTTCAATAAAAGCTGGGTCTGTAGGTTTTATAAAATCGGTGCCTGCGCTATTTATCTTCAGGTCGTATTTTGTTTCATTGATTATGAGGTGTAAAATATCTCTATGGAGCTTCGTGCCGTTAACCTCATCGGCCATATTGGGGACTTGCAAACATAAAACGTAATACTTTGTCCCCAGCTTTGTCTGCGCAAGAGTGACGGACGGCTGAGGCGGCGCTGTGTCCGCCTTTAGGTCAGGCTGAATTTTTTACTGAATTTTCTGCCGTCTGTAGACATAAGCGTAATTTCCGGGCTGATGTTACCGTTACTCCACTCGTGTGCTTTTAAAAAGCCAGGCTTGTACGTGAGCTTCAATACCGTTTTGTCGGGTGTCTGCTCTAAAGTGTAGCCATTAGTACTGTCATATACCGGCTGCGTTGAAAGCCCGGAAAAATTTATAATCTTCTGCACATCTGTGGCTGAGGACGTTGATGTAGGCGTAATTAAGGTAAATTTTCTCGGGTTATGCAGTTTAATCGTAAGCGTTACTTCATTTGTAGACGGTATGCACTGTACGCTGTCAGTGTTTGTTTGCTGCGGCTTATCAATACTGAATCCTGTAGGAACAACTTCACTCGACCAGTAGCCTAAAAATTCTTCAGGATAGTCAATGAACTGTTTACAAGTTGTAAATAAGGCAGCTGTCAATACTGCCGTTCCAATTGTTAAAATCTTTAAAAGTTTTTTCATCACTGATTACTCCCTTAATTTTGGGGGCGAGCTTTCCAATACTAAAATTCCCAGCCTACTGAAAGCGAGGGCTGCACTATGTATTTGGGAAAACTTTTTCTAAACGGAATTATATGATCGACATTTAATTCTATATATAATTTTTTATAAACATAAACCTGCAAGGCTGTTCCGAAATTCATTGTCAAACCCCAGTACCAAGCTTGATCGCTTCTAAAATCGGAATCGTCGAAAATAAATTGTGTATTTACCATAAATGCAGAACCGAAACCTAAGTGTGCATCAAAATTAAGGCGGTGCCTTATTATAGATTTCATATAAACAGCCTGTATGCCGGCTAAAAGAAGACCCGCAGACAGGGTATAATCGGTGTTTTTATTTTTTAAGTACATCCCCGAACCGGTAAGATTAAAGCCGAAATTTCCGTAGGAACGCTTTATAGGCACAAAAGAAAACCTTAAAACGCCGCTTAAGGCGGCAAAATCTTTTCCAAAGTATTCTTTAAAAACCTTGTTCCCTGCAAAGCCGTTAAAGGCATAGCCGCCCGACAGATAAATATCAACAGGTTTTTGAAACTTAAATGTCATTTTTTGTTTTGAATCTTTTAAACCGCTTGGGTCGGTAACAACAAATTCATACTGCCCCGGATTAATTCTCAACATATTAAAACTTATTTTTGCCTTAGTTCCGTCAGGGCTTATCTCTAAAATTTTGCCCAAAATAGGAGAACCGTCTTCCTTTTTAAGAGCAAAGGTAGTTTCTTCCCTAAAATTCTTGCCTGAAAGGCTTACAACATCGCTGTATTCTTCGTCAAAATATATTGCCTCCGGCGAAACTGAAAAAGTTTCAGGCTGATAAGCCAAAAGAATATCAAAATAACGGTCTGCACTTACAGCATCTACCTGACCTAAAAGGTTTATAACCTTTATCCTGTACCGGTAATTCCCGGCAGGTAGGGACACTTCAAGAGAATTTTTATTTAATTTCTTTTTATCTATAACAACCCACTTGCCGTTCTTTTCTTTTTTTTCAAGCTCGAATTCATAATGCAATATACTTTCTACCTTTTCCCAAGAAAGAGTTTGATAAAAAACCGTTTTTTTCCTTCCGTTTCAATAACATAATTTTTCTTTACGGCATTGCTCTCTTCGGTATTTGAACTTTTATCTTCGGCATTTTGAGCAAAAATAGTTAAAGGGAACAAAAGCAACAAAAATAAAATCACTAAATGCCTAGTAAATATTCCATTATCTTCCATAAAGGACTCCCGTTTCATCGGTTTCTACATTATCTTTTTTGGGTAAATCGATGTCAAAGCGCTTTCTTGAAGGAGTTCCGGTTTGAAACACCAATCCGCTGTCCAAACGCCTTTCGGCAATAACTTCTATAGAAAATGCACCGCGCGATAACCGGCTTAAATCCTTAAATTCATAAACAAGTTCCCCTGCTCCCTTTGCTTTAATTTCGGTGCTTGCAATTACCTTGTTTTTTTCGTTATATATTTTTACAACATAGTGGGTCGCCTTTTCAACGGGTTTCCACTTAAAGGCTATACTTCTATGTGAAGAAAAGAACGGAATACCTAAGACTTCTTTTTCGCCCGGGAATATAAACTGTGTTCTTGGAAGTGGCGGTATGGGCAAAACCGTAAATGCGGAATATTTTTCCGATGAAATATCGAAGCCGTCCTCAGTTTCGGCTATTACCTTCCAGCGGTATTTTCCTGATATTAAAGACGGAAGCTGAACCTTATACCCTGCATCTTTTAAAGTAAAAACCGGAGTCCTGACGCCTACCTTTTCCAAAATAAATTCTACACCTAAAGGCGGATGAACGGAAGACCACTCTGCCTGATATGGATTTAAAGCGGCTTCTATACCGTCAAGTTTTTCGCCTTCGGCAGGTTTTAGCAGCTCTACAGGCCTCAAATGTTTTGCGGTAAATCCGTAGGCTTGAGATTTTCCAAACTTTCGGCTTGAAGTCAATGTTGCATTTGCAAAGGCCTGTATATTCAATATGTAATCCCCGTCTTCAAATTTATCCATAGAAATTTCTATTTCGGTTTTTGAGGCAAAAAGGTCTTCATAAAAAGGTTTAGAGCCGGGAATCCTGTCCGTCAGTTTTACCTGATAGTAATCCGCACCTTCTACCGGTTTCCAGTTAAATTCGCTTTTACGTCCGGGTACTATGACAATACTCTTTTTTGTATTTTCCATTTCAGGCTTATCGAGAAGAGGAATAACATTTAATTTTTTTATATCGGATGTATATTGCTTTCCGTCTAATTCGGTGCACACACGCCAATACCATTTGCCTTCAGGTAAGATAATGCCGTCAACTCCTAAACCTTTGACGGTCTTATTAACGGTAAGAGTTTTAAAGTCTTCGGTATTTGCGATCTGAAAAATCTGTTCCGAATCGAAATTGCTCTTCCATGTAAAAAAGGTGTCTCCCGTCAAGGGCTGCAGCAAATTATAATCATTAGGCGGAAAAACGGCACGCAAAATAATCTCTGAGTCCATAGTTCTAAAAGAAGCCGGATCGCTTATACCTATTTCGTTATCCTTTGCGTCAAGAGAGGCAACAGTCATATAATACTCGCCGTTAGGCAAAAGTTTTGAAGCTTCTTTTAAGTCCAAATAGCTCGTTATGACTATATTGTTTATAAGAACATCGGTCATATCCTTATCTCTCGCTATTTTCACCCTGTATTTTGCCGCATCCAAATTAGGTTTCCAAGAAAAAGTAATGCCCTTTCCTTTCGAGGTATCCATAACTTTTTTCATATGAAGAAGTTCGGGCTTTTCGGCATCTTCCGTCTTTTTTACACGGAAAGCCGAAACTTCGGAGGCTTGGGCTTTAAATGAAGAATCGAATCCGTATTTTGGAAGAACACGCCAATACCAAGTTCCTTCCGTCAATTCCGAAATCGAAAAAGATTCCGTGCTCGAATTTTTGACTACTTTAGGATTTTCCATATTCTTATTGTCTGCAATCTCAACCGTGTAGTATGAAGAAAGCTCATTACCTTCCCATAAAAATCTGATAGAGGGCGGATTCGTATTATAGGCAAAGGCAGTATCCGGTTCAGGAAGAAGAGTTACCGGAGCCGGAGCTTTGATAACCGTTACTTTTCCG
This sequence comes from Treponema putidum, assembly GCF_000755145.1. Taxonomy (GTDB): domain Bacteria; phylum Spirochaetota; class Spirochaetia; order Treponematales; family Treponemataceae; genus Treponema_B; species Treponema_B putidum. Next base: position 1,928,235 of record NZ_CP009228.1, on the reverse strand, counting down.
GATACGGCATCTTCGCTTTCAGCTCCTGCCTTACCTGCATACAATCTCCAGTGCAGGGCACCGCTGTCATGCTTGACGGTAAATTCTTTTAAACCGCGGACATCATATTTTTTAGTATCTACGCTAAAATTGCTCAAAGGAGAAGTTTCAAGGAAAATTTCTTCGTTATTGGGAAAGGAAGATTGCCACTTAAATTTAATATCAACACCTAAATCATCCCTCGATTGATTTAAAAGTCTCAGGCTCTTTCCGGGGCTTATCATAACCAGTTTTGCCTGTTCGCCCTGCTGTAAGACGGAACCGGCTTCTAAAACTTCCGTTTCTCCGTTTTTTCCGCCTGTAACTGAAACGGAACCTTCTTCTACCGCAAGCTGAAGACTTTCAGCATCGCCTTTTTGAACATGCAATACCGAGCCTTTTTCGATGTTTATGTCAGCATTATCCGATTTTAAGCGTAAATTATTGTTTGCCGTTTTTGCCGAAACCGAGCCCGAATTCAAATTAAGTTCCGATTCTTCATTTTTTGTAAAAATCTGAACCATCGTGTTTGAGTCAACTTCGACTACATTGCTTGCATCCTCATTTCCCAAAAAATGAATGGTCGCCAAGGCTTCATTTGCAGTTCTTATAGTATCTCCGTTATATAAATAGGAATTTTGAACGGGACGATCCCATACGGCTCTATCGTTGAATTTACGCTGAACGGTTTTGTATTTATATTCAATGGTCGCTATGGGAGTATCCGTGCGTTCAAATGTTCTGTTTAGCTCCTTTACAAACAAAAACAAGTCAAAAAATATAACCGTCAGAGAAACAATGACCACAACAAGGTCTAAAAAATTACTGTTTGTTTTGGGATTGAATGTTGTATTTCTTTTCGTCTTCATTTACATCTACCTTATTTAAATCGGGAGTAGGAATTCCTAATTTTGCTCTAATTTGAGCCAAGCTCTTAGGCCCTTTTTCTCCGGCTCCGGGGATACCTGTTTCTTCAGGCATATTTATAACCGCAAACATTCTTAAAGGATCCGATTTTCCTTTAACCGTAACGGACGGCATTTCTTCAACCAATACCTTATCTTTTACAAGTTTATAAGTGTTTTCGGTAATAAGAATATCCGTTCCGAGAGGCTTATTTAAGGATTCGGTACGGGATGCTAAGTTTACGGCATCGCCTATTACCGTATATTCCATCCTCTTTTTTGAACCTATCTGGCCTGCAACTACGGGACCTGAGTTAATACCGCAGCCTATGCGGATTATAGGCTTTTTATCGCCTCCTCTGCCCTGATTAAATATAATTAAGGCTGCCCTCATCCTCAAAGCAGCCCTTATACAGTTAAGCGCATCCTCTCTGGGACTGCCCGCACTTGTAGGCGCACCCCAAACGGCCATAACTGCATCGCCTATAAATTTATCTACTACGCCGTGGGTATCGTTTACGCACTCTACCATCTGGGTCATGTACTCGTTTAGGAATTCTACAACCTCATTCGGTTCAAGTTTTTCAGAAATAGCCGTAAAGGAACGGATATCCGAAAAGAAGATAGTTGTATTCTTTGTTTCGCCTCCGAGTGCAAGCTCACCCTTCATAGCAAGCTCTGCAATCTCCTTATTTATAAAGCGTCCGAACGAATCTTTAAGTCTTTCTCTTTCAGCCAAGCCCTTACCCATTCTTACAAAGCTGTTCGTTAAAAGGCCTATTTCATCCTTAGTCTTAGCTTTAAGATCAAGCTCATAATTGCCCTGCTCTATTTCGCCTGCTGCCGAGGCAAGAGCCTTAACCGGAGAGCTTATCGATTTGGAGAAAAACCAGATAAAAAGGATTGCAAGAGCCAAGACCGCAACACCCAAGGTAACATTTTTAAAGGTTGACCTGACTACCGGTTCCAAAACCTTATCGGCTTCGGCTGTGGTAAGAACTGCAAGATCAGCTATCGAAAGTTTTCTGTAGGCTCCGAATTGTTTTTTACCTTCTTTGTCGGTAAAAAGAATTTGCCTGTTCATGTCTCCTTTTTCGCGCATTTCCATAAAGAGTTTTGAGTCCCTTACATTAACTCCGTTTTTGGTAAGTTCAAAGTCGGGATGAATTAAGATGTCTCCCAAATTATTTACAAGATAGGTTGTTTGAAGTTTTCCGGAACCTAAGTGCTCTGATAATGTTTCGGAAGAAAAGAAGATTACCAAGCCCTGATCCAAGCCATTCTCCTTATACGGGTAAAAAAGAACAAGAATAGAATCCCCAAAAAACGGAGAGGCATTTATAACCTGCGCTATTCCCTTTTCCGCCTGAATGGCCGTATCCATTTCGTTTTCGATAAATTCATCAATAATGGAAGAATCAAGCTCATGCGAAAGGAAGAAATTGGTACTCAAGAGTTTCCTATAAAGGCGTTTATCCATTCTTGCATCTGTAACCAAAACGGCTGCAACTTGAGGATTTCTCTCAAAATAAAAGTCGGCAGTCTGCTTTGCTATGCCTGATCCGCTTTCCGTCGAGTTAAGAACATCCAAGAACAAAAAGGCATTGGCCCTTATAGACAAAAGCTCTTTTTCTGCCGCAGCCCCTGCTTGAAAATTTACCGTTCTGTTGCTTTCCTCAGACATAGTTTGAATATCTTCTCCTACAAACCATGTAACGAGGCCTGTCATAGTCCCCAGAGAAAACACAACCAAAATCGAAATAATAATTATCAGCTTAGCACCGATTGAGAATTTAACCTTCTCGTTTGAGCCCTCATTTTTTAACATAATTTCTCCAAAAAAATCAGCATAATAGTTGTTATATATTTTATCACATAAAATCAAAATCTTCAATAAATTTATGGTAAAAAAATAAAAAAATCATCGATACTAAAGCCGATTTTAAAAATTCCGATAATCTAAGTATTGGAGGAATCGATAAACATTTCGGCTTGAAATACAAGCCTTCATGTTTATCTGCCGAGTTTTGCACACAAGATGCAAAACATAGCTTATTGGAGGGATAGATGGTTTCGAATAGTTCACCGCTTCAAGCTCTTTCTCAAATTGCAATGCCCAAGATTTCGGCAGGCGGAAGGGCCTATGTGCCCGTCAAACCAAGCCAAGTCCTCTATGCCCACTTTAAATATGTTTCGGGTTTTGCCCAAAACCAGGGCCAATCGGGCATGAGTATCGACAAGCTTAGAATCTTAAACTCCATAATTGACCAGCTTGTATCTATGAAAACCAACGAGGCCCAAAAGGCAGAACTTACAAAATCTGCAGCAGCCCAAGTAGAATCGGAGATAACCGAAAATCAAATAGACGGTCTTTTGGATTACTACCACAATCAGATCAAAAACACTATGATACAAACCGAAAATATCGGCTATGGCGGAAATCCTCTTCCTGCTGCCGTGCTCGACTTGACAGCCTAAGTTTTTTTACGCATAATTGCAAAATATGCAATTCAAAACAAAAACCGTTTTTATTTTCTTTTTAATCGGTATATTTATACACCTAAATGCTCAAAATCTTCTTGTTCAAAAAACGAAGTACTTCGATATAATTTATTCTCCCGTATCGGAAAAAACGGCAGCCCTAATTGCAGAATACGGCGACGGCTTTGCCGAGGAAATTTCTAAAAAACTAAACCGTAAAATTCCAAAAAGGATGCCCGTCTACATTCAAGCCGGAAAAGAGGCCTTAAACGGTTATTATACCTTTTTTCCATACCGCCGGATTGTTCTTTTTGATACCTTGCCGGAAGAGGGGCAGCTAAGCAATTTAAGCGATATAATCTTAAAAGTTCTCTATCATGAATTAACCCATGCAATTTCGCTCACATATTTTTTACCCCTTCTCCCCATGTCCTTTACTGAGGGTGTTGCAGTTTCTTACGAAAGTATGAATGATGACCAAGGCAGGCTGAATGATCCGTTAATAATGCACAGCTTAATGCAGGGCAGGATTGAAAATGCAAACCCTTCATGGAAACAAGCAGCCGGAGCGCGAGATGTCTACCCCGGCGGACTTTGGCCTTATATTTACGGCGGAGCATTTGCCGAATATCTTCAAAAAATTTACGGAATGGAAACCTATGCAAAATACTGGGCTAATCCTCTTTCGTCTTTCCCAAAGAGTAAGACAAAGAAAATTTTTGACAGGGAACTTGATAAACTTTGGAACAATTTTTTGGAATCCATTCAATTTCCCGAAAAGGCTATCATGCCGCAAGAGCCGATTAAAGAAGTATCTGGATTTAATATTACGGCAAGAACAAGTAAGGGCTTTGCCTGTTTTGATTTTACAACAAAAAACGTAATATTTTTTGATAATTCGGGAAAAGAAGAAAAACTTTTTACGGCAAACCCGACTCTTTCTTTTTTAAATTTTTCACAAGACGGAAAATTTCTTTTAGTGAGCGACTTAGTAGATACCCCTTTCGGCGAACACAATAGGGCTATCATCTTCGATATGCAGAAAAAAAAGTTTTTAGGTAAAGAATATCAGTCATTAAGATACGCATCTTTTTGCGGACAAACTATTTGCGGAATCGAAATACAGAGTCAGTTTTCGGAGCTTGTTTTAATCGATCAAAAATCTTTTGAAAAGACCGGCCTTTTAAAGGCCGGGCCGGGACTTCCTTATTCGGCACTTTATAATCCGGTATTTGCAGGCAAAAACAAAATTGCCCTCATTGCCGCCAACGGAATAAACCGCGATATTCTGATAATCGATACGGTTTCAAAAAAAATACAAAAACTTGAATTCGAAAATCCGCTTCCTGCAATAAGGTATTTGCAAAGCAACAATTCGGAAGAAGAACCTATTTTAAGTTTTTCATGGGCGGGTAAAAATAATCTTTATAGGTCGGCTTTTTTTAATTTAAAAACAAATGAATTAAACGTTTTAGAAAAAGATATTTCCGGAGGTACTTTTTTTCCGATTGTAAGCCGAAAAAAAGATACTAAAGAATACGAAGTTATTTATGTAGGTATTTTTACGAAGTATAATTCCTTATACAAAACAGATGCTTCCCTTTATACCGGCAGAAAAGTTTCGTTAAAGGACTTTGATATTTCAGCTCAGGAAACTAAAACAAAAATTCCTAATACCGAGATTTTAACTAAAAATAAATACAGTTATTTTTCGTGGATGCATAAACCCTTTCCCCTGCCCATCATTGATTTTTCGGGGCTCTTAGAAGAAAGCAAAGCCGTACCTATCGGTATAAAATTATATTGGAATGATCCTACTAACTTTTTATATTTTGAAAATCTTTCTCTTTTTTATTTTAAACCTTTCTTTTATGAAACATCCGTTTTGCTCAAAGCGAAAACAAGGCCTGCCGATATCAGGATTAAATTTTATGATGAAAATAAATCTTTTAAATATAGAAAAATCGGAAGCGGCATAGAAAGCGAATTGTTTTTTCCTTTGAATTCTTTTTATCATAATGTTTCGGGAAAAGCCGGTTTATCGATTGAGGGGTTCAGCTTTTTTGATTCTTCCTATAAAAGAGCAAAAACTCTCTATGAACAAAAATTAGGAAACCCCGTCCTATCCGAAGAATTGTCGGCTGTTTATACTTATCAAAAATCTTCTCAAAAATTAAATACGAATTTTTTTACAAAAGACTTTATAATGTTTCAGGCAGCGGCCGGATTAAAACACGGCTTTCATTTTCCTTCAAAAACAAATGCCACAGTTTTTCAGGTCTTTGCCGGCTTTAGACCGCCGGTAGTTCCGGTTAAATTAAATTTAAGTTCATATTTAGGATATAATTCTTTTGCAAGTCCTCATACCGGCAGTTACGGATTTTTTAACAATACGGCTATGATGGGTATGGCATCTTATCTTCCGGATATGAGCGAATATGAAAACGTAAAAAAACTTATCCGTCCGGGAAAATTAAATTACGGCTTCGGCTTTGAAGGAGAGGTAAATCTTTTAAGTTACGATATTCAAACAGGAAGTTCATGGCTTCCAATATTTTTTAACAGGCTAAATATTACAACAGGATACAGAGCAATCTTTAACTTTTTAGACGCAGAAAAAAACACGGCCGATATTTATCAGTCGGTTTACGGCAAACTTTATATGACCATAAGCACAGCCGCAAATATCGGTATAGAATATGCCCATCCTATTGAAAATGTAAAAATAGGAAAATTTAAAGCTATTATACAAATAAAATTCTAGGTTAAGACTTAAACGAGTGTTAGGTGATTTTACATAGCCCCTACGTATTTTTCTACTATCGTATTCTGTAATAATTGTGAAAAATTCACATTATTTTTTTCTGCAAGTGTATTCACCCATTTTGGAAGCGTTATATTCTTTCTTACACATTTACTTGAATATTTTTCACTATACGAATCCATATCTAAAATAAGCATATTTATAAAACTTTTATCATCAGGCAGTTTTATTTTTGTCGGATCACTTGCTTTTGGAACAGCATTTCCTTCCTCGATTTCCGTTAATATCCACCCTGATGCAGCATCTATTCCCATCTCTATCGCTTCTATAAGAGAAAAACCTCCGGAAACACAGCCTTGCAAATCGGGAAATTCAATACTATAACTATTATCTTCTTCACAATATGTTATTATTGCCGGATATGCTAATTTCATTTTATATTCCTCCATTATCCTTATTTCAATCCTGCCTGCTTTAGAATTGCTCTCACGGTTCCTATCGGTATATCTCCTTTATGATTTGGTACCGTAACTTTTCCGAATTTTACAGCATGTTTATATTGATTATGAGAACCTTTTGCCGTTACAAAATACCAACCATCCGCCTTTAGTATTTTTTCTATTTCTTTTACCGTCATTTTATATCTAAATTATATTATACACATTATGCGCATAATTATCAAGTACTTGATATTTTTATTTCTGAAATATCACTTCTTAAGGGCCGTGAGCATAACTCTATTTATCGGCTTTACGCCACTCATCAAGCTGGGCCTGTATGAGGGCTTTCCCTTCTTCAAGAATCTTAATCTGTTCTTCCTTTGTTTGAGGAGCATCATAAATTTTTAAAAGTTTAATCCTGTATGCGCCGCCTTTTAGGTTTTTTGCCATACGGGTCAGCGAAGATATTTTCCAGCCTCCGTCAACGGCACAGACTGCTACAGGCATTGGAGCCGCATTTAAAAACCGGCGGAACCCGGCCGCATGAAAAGTTTTTAAATTACCGTCCTTTGAGCGGGAACCTTCGGGGAAGATAACGGGAATAAGATTGTTTTTTGCAACATAGTCTGCAAATTTATCGACAGCCTTCATAGCCTGCATCGGACTTCCTGTTCTTTTTACCAAACAATGTTTTCCGCTTTTAAGCATAGGAGAAACCAGGGGAACATTACGCCCGAGTTCTTCTTTTGAAACGAAGCGGAGACGCGTTCCATTATAATAGTTCATGTGAACCACTATGTCTAAAAGACTTTGATGGTTGGATATAACCAAATACTGCTCAGGCAGCTGATCCGTAAGGGTATAATCTCCTTCAAACTTAAAACCGATATATTGTTTAAAAACCGCAAACAGTAATCTCGGAGCAGGTCTTACAATTACTTCGCTATTAACCCAATCACAGCCCCGTCTGTAAACGGAATGACATAGGCCAATCAGCATTGCCCTCCATGATAAGATTACCAAACAACATAAAATCGCAATAATAGCACTCATTTCCTACCCCTATAATAACGCATATAAACAATCTACTCATTATACAAAAAATCTTCTATTTTGTTCAATACGGCTTTTGTTTCGGAAAAACATTGAATCGTCTGCGGAATGCTTTGAATAAATATTGAACCGTAACGCTTTACCAAAATTCTTTTATCTAATACGGTAACTATGCCCCTGTCCGTATTGGAACGCATGAGCCGCCCAAAGCCCTGCCTAAATTGTACGACAGCTTCCGGAACGCTCAGATGCATAAAGGAATTTCCGCCCGATCTTTCTATCAAATCGGCTCTTGCCTTAAATATGGGTTCGGTCGGAACCGCAAATGGGAGTTTTACCAAAATTACGTGGGAAAGGGATTCCCCGGGAACATCCACCCCTGCCCAAAAAGATGAAACGGCAAATAGACAGCTTGAAACATCATCCTTAAATTCATATAAGAGCTGCATCCTATCCGCCTCTCCCTGTTTTAAAATCTTTATTTTTTCATCAATATTCTCCCTTACATATTCGCAAGTTTTTTGAAGAGAATCATAAGACGTAAACAAAATAAGGGTCTTACCTTGAGTTATCTCCAATAAGGCGAGGACGGTTTCGTTTACGGCATCTTGAAAATTATTTTCATCGGGCATGGGCATATCCGTCGGAATATTGAAGACAACATTTTTTTCGTACGGAAAAGGAGAAGGGAAAAAATTTTTGATAATCTTTTTTTCGGTAAAGTCATAAAGGCCGTTTCTGTTAAGCCAAAAATTAAAATCATCTCCGATTTTTAAGGTAGCGGAAACACAGATTACGGTTGCCATGGGCATAAAAACCGAACGCCGCATTATCGGGGCTAAATTTAACGGTGTTTGAATAAAGCGGACAGCCTCCCCTTGAGAGGTTTTTATTTTTTCAAACCAAAAAACATCGTCCGGGAACTCACGGCTATTTAAAAAGTTTTCCATTACGGAAGCCATTTTTTTTAAGCGGCGCAATACTACAAGGCCGTCTCTTATATAGCCTTCTTCATCTTCTTCTCCATCAGCTGCATTGATAATGTTTTCAAGTTTTATGTTTAGGTTGTTTATGTTTTTAAAAAAATTGTCTACACAAGATAAGAGCTTTTCTTTTTCATCGCTTGAAGTTTGTGCGAGGCTTTTTGACTGATAGGTTTGCAGAACTTGCAAGGCCTGTTCTTCAAGAATATTAAAAGAAGCTGCAGCAACTTCGAGAAGATTTATGATTTCGGTAAAGAGTTCCGCCTTTTTGGATATTGAAACTATGCCGCTTAAAATGCCGGCCTGCTTTCCCCTCCTAAATCGGTAAAGTAAGTTGATTTGCTTGTGTAAGGCAAATCGGGAAATATCGCTCGAAAAAAAACTTTGTGCAGCGTCTTCTGTTCCGTGGGCTTCATCGATTATTATATTCTCATAAGAGGGAAGAACGGCCGTACCCTGATACCCGAAGCCTTCGGCCCTCACGGAAAGGTCAGCAAATAGAAGATGATGGTTTGCAACAAGAATGGAGGAGTTTTCCGCTTCCCTTTTTAGCCTCATCACAAAACATCCCGAAAAATAGGGACACTTGTTCATCTGGCAGTTGTCGGGTTCGGAACAAACAGTAGACCAAACTTTTTCAGTCGGCATAAAATCAAGGTCAGAGCGGCTGCCGTCTTTAGTTTCCGTAGCCCATTCTTTTATCTTGTCAAGTTCTTCCTGCCCTTCAGTAAAAAAATCGTTCTCCCTTAATGCCTGACTCATCCGGCGCAGGCACAAAAAATTATGCCTTCCCTTTACAAGACAGGCCTTTATATCCTGAAAACTCTTTCCCAGAATTTTCTTTGCCGTAAGAACATCTTTTTCGATGAGCTGCTGCTGTAAGTTAATAGTCCCTGTCGAAATTACAACACGTTTTTTATTTTGTTTTGCCCACATCATTGCAGGCAAAAGATAGGCAAGGCTCTTCCCTACCCCTGTTCCCGCCTCAAAGACGCCGATAGCCTCTTCATTAAAGCAGCGGCAAATGGATTCCGTTAATGCAAGCTGAGGCTGCCTTGCCTCGTATTTTTCAAAAAATGAAGCAAGGGGTCCGTCCTCCTCCAAAAGAGAAGAAACCATTTTAGGGTCCAGGGGGTATATTTTTTCGTCGTCAAAATAATCATCATCAAAGTATTCCATGCTTTAAGACCTATTGCTCAAGACGGCGATTTTATCATATTTCCCTGCCGATTTCAAGTGCGGAATTTTACTATTTATTGTAAAATATCTTGATAAGATAGAGATTTGAGGAATTAATAATAAATATCTTGATAAAGTTACAGTTTTTCGATTTCGGATTCGGAAAGACCGGTTATTTTTTTAATTAAAGATATATCCAGTTTTTCCATTTTCATATTTTTGGCCGTTTGCTTTAAGCCTTCTGAAAAACCTTTATCCCTAGCATCCATTTCAAAGGTAGACATTAATCTATATTCTTGTCTTGCCTGTTCATTTTGTTTTATTGTTTGTATCATTTTTTCTATCCTCCTTGTAAATTCGCTTTTTGCTTTACCCGTTTTAAGGTATTCTAAAAACTCTTTTAATTCTTTGTCTTTGGCGTCCTTAAAAGCCTCTGAATTTATTATAACCTTTTTTGTTCCGTCTTGTAAAGATATATTTTTATCTTCAATGCAGATGTTTTCAAAGGTATAAATAGGTCTATTTTTACCGATAGCATCAAAAGTGCAGATAAAAATTATAAAGCTGTCATTTAAATTATTATAGGAATTGCCCTTATCCAAGAACGAAATATCAATGGCTGCTTGGTAAAACCTCATTCTTTTGGGTATATTCTTTTCGTTACTTACTTGCATTTCAATATCATAAAATTTACCGTTCTCTGTCTGTACTAAAACATCAAATCTCACTGACTTTGCCTGTTCATAATTTTTAAGATTATGCTGTATCGAAATATATGTAATTTTACCTATTGTATCGGATAGTATCATTTCGATAAGTCTTTTACATAAATCCGGATTTTGCATAACTTTACAAAACATAAAATCGTCTTGTAAAGTCAAATCTTCAAATTTTTTTATCATTTGTGTTCTCCTAATTTTTTCAAATTTCCCCTCTCCATTATATTTATAGGAATTATTCGAAAAAAATACTAAATTATAAAAATACTTCTAATTATTAACACAGGCTTAACTCCTGCATTCCTTAATTGAAAAACGAGTTCTCTTGTGGTATAATTATTAGCATGATAAATATTCAAACAGCTAAAAATTACTATACATCAAAAAACCGCACTTTCGTAAAAAAACTTTTTTTAATCTGCTTTCTCTTTAGTTTTTGTTTAAATCTTCTTTTAGGGCAAGAAAATTTATCCGAAGGCAAAATACTCATTACGGAAAGAGCCGATTACTCCGTCTACATTGACGGAAAATATGCAGGGCTTACTTCCAGAGAAACACGGCTCTACATGAGCGAAACAAGGCTCGGCAATGAAGATGCCTATCTTTACGAAGGAGAAGCCTTTGTGCTTCAAAAAACACGCAAAGACGGGCTGAAAGCTGCTTTGCCGATCGATTCGATCTTACCTATTTCATTTAAATTTATTCCCGAACAAGAGGAAGAAGATATTGAAAATCCTTACCAGCCTCAAATTTTCAATGAAGATTCGGGTTACCCTCTTTTGAGAAATTTTCCTGTTTTGCCCGAAAGAGCTTTTACGGCTACGGACATAGGAAAAACTTGGGAAGGAAAATGTACCGTCGCCGTAAGGCCCAAGCCTGAAAAAGCTGCTACAAGGATACCCGTAAACGCAGGTTTTAAATATATGGGAATAACTATTTTAAACGGCCAAAACGTTCATCATGTAGAAGCAGCCTTCGGCCTCCGCTACAAGCACAGCGACAACCTAGGCGATGATGAACTTATAAGATCTGAAGGCGGAAGAAAAACAGACATCTACCTTGACGGTACAAATAGGCCTATTTTAATACGGGAAAAAATAGATGAAGAGTTTTTTTATGCGGACGGAAAAAGGCTAAAACACCGAGGCTTTTTGCTTCATTTTTATTCTTACACGGGAAGTACCATTGCACAAGGTGGAACCTCAAAAGAGACACCTTTACAAGGGGCTACTTCACAAGAATCTTCTTTACAAAAAGAAAAGCCGGAAATCAAACCAAATAAAGACATTGAGGTAAGTAAAACAAAACGGGGTACAATGCTCAGGCTAAAAAATCTTCAATTTGAACCGGATAAATCAATTCTTTTAAAAGGAGAAGAGGCAAAGCTCGATGAGATAGCTAAGATTTTAAAAGAATCGGAAAGTGAATTCTTTTTTGTAGAAGGTCACACAGCCGATGTCGGTAAGGCTGAAGAAGAAAAAATTCTATCCCAAGAAAGGGCTAAAACAGTCATCGAAAAACTTATAAACAGGGGTATACCGGCGGAAAAGTTTATTTATCAGGGTGCCGGAGGAACAAAACCCATTGCTCCTAACGGCACCGAAGAAGGACGCGCCCAAAATAGACGCGTCGAAATTACTATCGTGGATTAAAGCTTTCTGGGCTTTGTCATGTTTTCGGGTTTTAAAACCTCATCCAATTTTTCTTTTGAAAGAAGCCCTCTTTCCAAAACAAGCTCGTAAACACTGCGGTTATCACGCAAGGCAGTCTTTGCAATATCCGAAGAAGCCTCATAACCGATGACGGGATTTAAGGCCGTAACCAAGCCGATACTTCTGTGAACGCTATCCTTACAATGCTCATAGTTTCCTACAATGCCCGTAACACATCTTTCCCTCAAAGTCTTCATTGCATTTATAAGAAGCTTAATCGACTCAAAGATAGAATAAATCATAACAGGTTCAAAAACATTGAGCTCAAGCTGGCCTGATTCTGCAGCCAAGATAACAGCCGTATCGTTTCCGATAACCCTGTAGCAAACCTGATTGACAACCTCAGGAATAACCGGGTTTACCTTTCCGGGCATGATAGAAGAACCGGGCTGCATCGGAGGAAGGCTTATATCGTAAAGTCCTGTTCTGGGACCCGAAGAAAGAAGGCGCAAATCGCTGCATATCTTTGAAAGCTTTGCAGAAAGGCGTTTTAGCTCGGAAGAATATGTTACAAAGTCGGACGTATCGTTTGTGGCGGCTATCATGTTGTGTGCAGCTTTTAGATTAAGACCCGAAATCTTTGCCAGATGAGAGGTAACTTTCGGTGTATAGTTAGGATCCGAGTTGATACCGGTTCCGATTGCGGTAGCTCCCATATTTATGGTATGAAGATTTTCCCTTGCAAATTGAATCTGAGGAATTTCGTTTTCCAAAGAAGCGGCATAGGATTCAAACTCTTGGCCGAGTGTCATGGGCACGGCATCTTGAAGCTGAGTTCTTCCCATCTTTATATTGTCTCCAAGTTCCTGCGCCTTTTTTCTAAAAGAAGATACAAGAGCTTTAAGCTCATCTATAAGAGCCGGTGTATTTAACGAGATGCCGAGTTTTGCAGCTGTAGGATAGGCATCGTTTGTAGATTGGGCAAAGTTTACATGATTATTGGGATGGCAGGGCGAATAAGTTCCCTTAGCCTTTCCTAAAATTTCGTTTGCACGGTTGGCGATAACCTCGTTTGCATTCATATTGGTAGAAGTTCCGGCTCCGCCCTGAATCATATCGACTACAAATTCCTTATCGAATTTGCCTTCGGCAACTTCTTTACAAGCCTGAATCATAGCCTTGTAAACTTCATCGCTTAAATAGCCGAGTTCATGGTTGGCTTCGGCTGCAGCCTGCTTTGTATAAGCAAGCCCTTTAATAAAATCGGGAAAATCACAGAGCCTTAATCCTGTAATTTGAAAATTTTCAACACTGCGGAATGTTTGAATTCCATAATAAGCATCTTCCGGAATATCCAATTCTCCGAGTAAGTCATGTTCCCTTCGCATAAAAAACTCCTATTTTATTGATAATTACAAGCATTATAGTACTAAAACAAAAAAGGAACAAGGGGGCGCATTACCTCATACACACGTGTAAGAATTTATAAGAGACTATTTTGTCAAAACTATATTTTTTAAAACATAAAATTTTAATATGTTTTAAAAAACTACTTGAAACATATTTTTTTTAAGTTTAAAATATTAAAATCAAAGGAGAAGTTATGGAATATAGAAATGCAACTATCGCAGATATTAAAATGGTGGCCGAGCTCCAAAAAAGATATCATGTATCTACTGTAAGTGAAGAAGATAAAAAGGACGGTTTTGTAACTACAGAATTTACCCATGAACAATTTAAGGCTATTATCGAAAAAGAAAACGGATTGACTATAGCTTGTGATAACGGAAAGGTTGCGGCCTATGCTATGGCTGCTTCTTGGGACTTTTGGTCGGCATGGCCAATGTTCCAATTTATGATTAAAGACCTTCCGAATGTAAACTATCTTGGCAAACAGCTGACAACCGAAAACTCGTTTCAATACGGGCCTGTTTGCATTGACAAAGCTTATCGTGGAAAAAATGTAGTACGTAATTTATTTGAAACCTCCCGACGGGAGATGAGTAAACGTTTCCCTGTTTTAATTACGTTTATAAATGAAGCAAATCCACGCTCCTTTGCTGCACACACAAAAAAAGTCGGTTTTGAGGTAATAAAAAAATTCGATTATAATAATAATCATTATTATGAACTGGGTTACGATATGTCCAAACCTGTAAAAGGAGCAGATGTTTAGTTTTGACAAAAAAACGGAATACAAAGATTTTCTCGAGCTTTTAAAAAAATCCGATTCTTTGAATAGTTTAAATTTATCCGGTTTGGAATTTGAAGGTTTAGACTTTTCAAAAAAATCTTTTACAGGATGCAGTTTTTCAAACAGCAAATTTAAAAACTGTAATTGTAGTGGTTTACATCTTAGAATGTGTTTTTTTGATTTTTGTGAAATAGAATCCTGTAATTTTCAAAATTCCGATATTCAGTTTTCCTCATTCGGCGGAGCAAAAATTATCCGCACAGATTTTAAGAATTCCGAGCTTTTGCAAAATAATTTTAACGGAATAAGGGCTGAAGAGGTTTCCTTTAATGATTCGGATTTATACAGTTCACGTTTTATGTTTTCGTTTTTAAAAAACGTTTATTTTCAAAACTGCAACCTTAAAAAGACCCTGTTTTTATATTCGGAAGAAGACGGCGTTTCTTATAAGTCATCCAATACCCGTGAGGCGGTTTTTACGGAAGGAGATGAATTTGTATGAAAGTTTATCTCCATTTTTCGCCGCAACTTTTTGCAAACACCTATCTTATCGGAAATGAAATTACAAAAGAAGCTGTTATAATTGATCCTGCAAAGATAACGGAAAAGATGATATATCAAATTGAAAAAAACGAATTTAATCTTAAAGCCGTTTTATTGACTCATAACCTTGAGCATCCGTATGAAACGGGTCTCAATACGATTTTAAAAATTTACAGTCCAAAGGTTTATGCCGGAAGCTGCTTTTCGGAAAATGTAACAATAAATACACTGAGAGGAGACGGCTGCATAGATTTAGCCGCTTATCCTGTAAGATATTTTGCAATTCCTGCACACTCATCATACTCTTACATATTTCAAATTGAGAATATTGTATTTACAGGTAACTCCTTATCTGCCGGCATGATCGGTCAAACTTCAAATGTGTATGCGGAGCGAACCCTTCGAAATATTTTAAAAACAAAGCTCATGGGTTTGGATAACAGTCTTATTATTATGCCCTTTTACGGTCCTCCATCTTCAATAGGTACAGAGCTCAAATTCAATGCTTCGCTTTTTCAAAATTTTGAAAATAGAACTTTTTAAATATGACGGAAACTTGTATTTTTTTACCTGACAATCTAATGACCATTCTCTATGAAGAGCAAAAGCTTATTCAAAGTCTTTTGCCTTTTCCTTTTCGTAAAATTATTCCTATTTTTAAAACAAGGGAAAAATTTGACTCCCTTATAATTTATCCGCCGATTTTGTCAGGCTCTCTAATTGTAAGACCTTGTAATTCTCCCGATTCTTTTGAGGCTAACGGAGGCTTTATCTTGGGTGATGCAGGTGCAAAGGCAAAAACAATATTTTTACAACTTGAAAACTTAAAACAAAAAACAAACCTGCCTGTTTTTTCAATTTTGAGCTGCCGCAGCCGGTACTACGCCGATGTCGAATTTAAAGAAGAAAAAAGCGGTCTATGCACATGGAAAATTAAAAATAAAGTCTGGCAAAAGACCGCTAAATGATTCTTAATAAGAGATTTTTACGCCTATGTTAAAGTAATGATTAAACTCTTTTCCGACCGCTTGCTCTCTCCATTTTTTTAACTGCCTATTGGCTTCATTTATAGTTTTATTTTTTATTTGTTCTTCGTTTAAACCCGAAAAATCAATTTTTTCATTATAAATATGGTTATTTACACCAGGATTTATATTTGCTTCAAAGGTATAGCCCATTTTAAATTGTATTAAACCGCCGGATTTTAAGATTGGGAGATTAACAACTCCCTCTAATCCAAGCTGATTGACATATTGAATTGTCTGTTGGGTTAGAAATGGAGTGGACTTTAAGAATGAATGTTCGGTATTAATTTTATTATCTTTTAGCTCTATTATTGCCGAATGGTTAAAGACCGAGCCGTCAGTCGAATAATTTCCTTCTTTGAGATACTCTCTTAGTATTACAGGATCATAGACACTTTCCGTAACGTTGGCATGGCGGATAAAGGTATTTGATACATTTATTGCAAGACCTTCTAAAGGTCTAAACTGAGCTTTAACTTTTATTCTGTCGGAGTTTGGAGGCAGGTTGCTGCCTAAGGGTTCTCCATTGTGTGTATAATTTTCATAGTTAGGATTTTTTCTATCAAGGTCGTGAACACTTGTGTAGCAGTAGGGTGTTACCAGAGTATAGTTTATATCTGCAAAACTGAACCAATGATCTTGAGGCATTGCATAAGAAACTCCGAATTGGCCTGCCATCCTCCATTTTGCATCTTTTTTGAATTTGACTATCTCATTAAATCCTATGTCATCAGCCAAGAGTACAACATCTATTTTTAAGCCTTTTATAGGTTTGACTGTGAATGTTAAGCCCAGCATACTGGCGTCAGCAAAGTTGTATATGCTCTGACCTACAAAAAATACTGAAAGAGGAAGAAGGTAAATAGGCTCGAATCTGCCTCCGTATGTGATTATATCAACAAGTCCAATAGATATCCATGGAATGGGCCTGTATGTTATTGAATGTGCTGCCGTAAATTTCTGAGGAAAATAAGAACCTCCTCGGTCATTTGATGCAGATATAGCCAGTAAAGCTTGATTATATGTAAATTTTTCTTTGTTGACAACAAATATAAATTGTCCCGAATGAAAGGCCTGTTCTCCTATCAGAATATTATTTTCATCAAATGGGCCGAAGGATGTTCTAGCCATCCCTGCCGTAAAATAATATTCAGGCGTACCTACCGCAATACCTGAGTTAAACATAGGTAATAGATAAAATGAACCGACTGAAGTACTGTCTTTCATAATATCTTTTTTAGAAAATTGAAAAGCAGGCTGTCCTTCTTCTTTGGGCAATTTATTTAATAAACTAAAATCGGCATGAGCTGAAGCCGTAAGTAATCTATTTATGGAAATATTCATCTCCAATAATGGAGCAATCAAAATATCTCTTTGTTTTTTAGGAATCTTGATGCCTAATTCAGCCTCACCTCCATAGTGAAATACACATCCGAATAAGCGTTTTTTATATTCTTGAGCTTTTTTTATTTGTTTTTCAGCTCCTGATTCAATAACAATGTTTAAAATTCTTTCTATTTCTTGTAAGGGGTAAGGCCGTAATGAAGATACATCATTAAGTAAGCCTATATTTTCCCATATCCTTATATCTTCATATAAGGGATCAAAGATGTCCACTGCAGCTTGAGAAAAAACACAAAGCCCCATAATGATAAAAATAGCGATAAAAATTTTATTTTTCATAATTTATTTCCTTAATTGCTAAAATAGTTTATCTAATCATCGTATAGAGTAAATAATGCCGCATAAAAAGTCAACCGAATACCCTTTAATTTTTCCGTGTGCTATTGTCCATGATAGCCCTCCATTGATATGAAGATTCTGTAAAATACTATATTCCCCTGTCAATTGTAAGGTGTGAAAATATGTAGGATTTCCTGACGGCGTTTTGTACTTAGCTGGCTCGGGATTACTTTCAAAAGGATAGTAGTCTCCCGTTGCCTTAAAAAACTTTTCTTCATTTTCTCCCTTAGATACAAATCTATAAGTAATGTCTGCCTTATATTTGTGCGGAATAATTAATGATGCTTTTAAAAATGCTGTAATACTGTCAGGCCCGTAAGGATTTGCAAGCCAATACTCTATCAGAGATTTATCATAATCCTCCGCTGCATGGACATTTTCTTTTCGGTAGGTGTAAAAGCTGATGTTTTTTGCCATGCCTATATATAACCATGGGTCAGCATACATAAACTCTCCCGTGAGTATAAGATAACCTATAGGCAGGGAAAATGCGTATTCCGCTCCGGCTATTCCGCCCATACTGTTAGGAATATAAGAGTATCCGCCCTTTAGTTCCGAGGGGGTCTGGAATTGATTCATGCCGAATTGTCCGTAAAGTCTTAAACCCTTAATCGGTACGATATTAATATCAAAACCGAATTGACAGCCCATAGAATTTTCATCATTAGTATGATTTACGTATGGTTCTTTCCATGCTGCGTAATTATGGAAAACCACCAGAGGATTCAAAAACTTCGGATCAAAGAGAGAGTCGAGAATTATTCCTTCATGTATGGTTATTGAAAATTGCTTTACAGGTTTAAAACTTAGAGCATGTGTTATAAAAAAACGCATAGGTTTTAATTCTGCAATGGTTGTATCAATTTTTATATGCTTTGAAAACAAAGATGCTGTTATATAATCATGCCTGTCCGGTAGGTCAGAAATAAGCATACTGCCGCTTAAGGTCTTTCCTACATTCAGCCGTCCTCTTCCCATATGTACATTAAAAAAACTGTTTCCCACGGATATACCGGCTTTTTTTGGGAAATGGTAGTCTAAGGCCGTTTGGCTTAGAGGTAGATTTGTATAAGGATAGGATAAGCGGAATCCGCTAAAATTTTTTCCAATTATTAGATCTGTGTAAGAATAAACATATTTGGAAAACCCAAGTTCTATCGGAACGGTAATAGGGGCAGGCATTCGGTTGTATTTTATAAATTTATCTACCGCAGGTACTTTATCAGAATTATAAAAGTATTGCCCCTGAAGCGCTAAAATAAGATTTGTATTAAAATTAAAATTATCATGGGAAAAAAGCATATTATTTTTTAAAAGGAGGGTGCCGAGATTTCCGTATAATGTTTCGCCGTTTTTAGATAAATATGCCGGATCTATTTCTTTATAGAATATTGCAATCTCGGCAAGAGACAGAGGCTTTTTATAAGAAAGCAGTACTGAACCGTTTTCAAGCGACATAAGATATAAATCATCATAATAAGGCGAATCATGATCGTAAAGTATTTTAGCATAAGAAGTTATATCCTGTGCTTGAAGATTAAACAAATTCAAACATATTAAAAAATAGAAAAGGATTTTAAATCGTTTCATTTTTTAAGTATATATTTAAAGCTCCTTTTTTTCAATAGATACCAAAATTATATATAAAATTTGCTATATCCTTTAGACCGTTTTTTATATTCATTTTTTTTATTCGGCTTTGTATTTCTTCAAGGTTTTTATCATCTGAAAATATTTCAGATACTTTTTCAACAATGTCATTAGGTTTTGAAATATACCATCCGAGTTTATTTTGCGTAATATACAGCATATTTCCAAGTTCTTGCCCCCGTATATATGTAGAAATAATAACAGGTTTTCCTATGGAAATAGCTTCCATAAGAGTTGCAGGACCTCCCTTTGTTATAACACAATCTGCTATATTCATTAGGTCAGGCATAAAAGAAACAAAGCCGAATATTTTAATATTTTTAAAAGATGAAAACTGAATCAAATATTCAAGGCTATGCCTAAGAGGACGATTTTTTCCGCATACTACAATTAAAAATACATCTGTAGATTTTTTCATAAATGAAAGCACAATAGGGGTTGCCTGCTTTAGTCCCTCTCCGCCCCCTGCAATAAGTACAATCTTTTTATCTTGAGGAATTCCCAACCTTTTTTTTGTGTCAGATATTTGCTCTTTGCTATAAGCGGTATCAAACTGTTCAGAAAGCATTAAAGGAAATTGATGTATTCTTTTAGCATCCAGACCGTATTTTTCTATAGCTTCTCTCCTTGCTTTTTGAGAAAAAACTACAAGCTCGGTATTTTTTTCAAAAAACCATACAGGATGTATGGTAAAAGGATCCATAACGATACTTATTAAGGAAATATTGGGATTAACCCTATTTATGGCATCACGGCAAAGAGTTATAAGAATTTGATGTAAGCAGACTACCTTTGTTATTTCATTTGACTTTAAAAAGTCTACTAATTTTCCAACAATATATGGAGCTATAATTTTTTTAGACCCTTTCATAACGAAATCCAAACCGTTAAATTGATAAAAGGCCACATATCCCGGTTCAAAATAATTTGTAGTGCCAAGATAACCCTTTTCAAAAAAGAACTTAAAAAGCGGAACACCCTTGTCAAAGCCGTCTTTTAGAAGACATTCAACCTTATCAGGATATAAATCCATTAATTTGTTCGACAGCGCTTTTGCTCCTGACAAATGGCCCGCTCCCGTTTTAAGGTATAGAAATGCGATTCTTTGCTTCATAAATGTACTATACTCAAAAATAGGCAAAGGTGCAAGTGTGATCATTTTTTACCTTCTTGACAACTCCTCCGTAAAGGGATAACCTGTTCTAAGAAGAATGAGGTCTTTTAACCTCGATTAATTAGGAGGAAAAGTGAAAAAGTTTTACATTGCGGCAAATTGGAAGATGAATATGAATAGGGCTGAGGCCAAGCGGCTTGCAGAAGAAATGAAGGCCGGTCTAAGAGACGGCAAGAACAAGTACATGATAGCTCCTTCATTTACTCTTTTGCAAGATGTTGCAGCCGTACTTAAGGGCTCCAATATCTTGCTGGGTGCCCAAAATATGGGCTTGGAAGAAAAAGGTGCTCATACGGGAGAGGTTTCTGTTCTTCAGCTTTTAGATGTAGGTGTTCAAACCGTCATCTTGGGACATTCCGAAAGGCGCCACATATATAAAGAAACCGATGATCTTATCAATAAAAAGGTAAAACTTGCCTTAAAACACGGCCTTGAGGTTATCCTATGTGTCGGTGAACTTCTCGAAGAACGTGAAGCCGGCCATGCCGAAGCCGTATGCGAAAGGCAGATTAAAAAAGGCCTTGCAGAGGTTTCTTCACAAGATTTGAATAAGGTAACAATTGCTTATGAGCCCGTTTGGGCAATAGGAACCGGAAAAAATGCAAGCCCTGAAGATGCAGATTCCATTCATGCATCAATAAGAAAAACCTTAGCAGGTATTTACGGTGAAAAATCAGCTAAAGAAATGATAATCCAGTACGGAGGCTCCATGAAGCCAGAAAATGCCGAAGGCCTTTTAAAAAAGCCTAATATTGACGGTGGACTAATAGGCGGAGCCGGCCTTAAAGCGAAAACATTTTTGCCCATAGCCTTATTTTCCGAGTAAAAGATAAGACGATTGAGTAAACAACCTTTTTTACTTTTGATGCTTTAGCTTTCTACCGTCTACTTGAAAAAATGAGCATAAAATGCTAGTATCTTAACGACTGTGAGGGTTGTTTAACCTTACAGTATACTTACAGTATAATAAAATAACTTAAATTGGAGGGTTATTAACATGAAAAAGAAATTTTTTGCAATTAGTATTATGGCTTTATTGGTTTTGGCTGTTTTTGCCGAAAATCCGGCACTTGTAAAGCCCAAGACCGAAAAATTTGAGATTAAAGGAAGGCCGACTGCCGTAATTTATTGGACAAAGATGGATGTCCCGGGATTGGAAAATCAGGTTGAGTTTTATCTCACTTATGAGGAAAGTAACGATACCTATAATGAAGCCGACTGCGAAAAAATTATTATGGAATTTATCGCCGAATACAAAAGAACTAATGTTTTTTCCAAGTTTGAAGTTGAAGATTTAAAAGCTGCTTCAGTAGGAAAAACAAACACAATCGTACTAAAACGCGTTATTTTTAGAAAAGGACGCTAAAAACTTAACAAGAGCTATTGAAACTTTTCCGTTTTTATTGTATTCTATAGGGCGTATTTTTATAATTTGGAGTTAGACTATGGGTGGTTTAGGTATTGCTTTGTTGATACTTTTTGTCATAATTTGTGCGATTATTATCTTTTTGGTTTTATTACAAAATGAAGAAGGCGATAGTTTGGGCGGTCTTTTTTCGGGCGGAAGTAACTCAGCCTTCGGATCAAAATCGAGTAATGTATTAACAAGAGCTACATACGTCGTTGTTGCCTTGTTTTTTGTAACAACCTTTTTATTGGCTCTGATTACAAAAACCCCATCAGATTCAGGTTTATCAGAAGAGGCAATGAAAAAACAAACCGAAACTTCAACCGAATGGTGGAAAACCGACAGCGGTAGTACGGATAATGCCGGCGGTGAAGACAAACAAGACGGTGAGTAATTGAGAGAGGTGCCTGACTTAGGTACCTCTTTTTTATAGCTTAAAATTAAGGAAAAAACTTTAAATATAAGCTCAAGCTCTTGACGGAATCGGTTTTTTCCATTTAAAATAGACTACTAGAGGTTTATATTTGGAAGAAGCGTATACAATAGTGTTAAAAGATGAACAAGTGCTTTCCGCTCTTTGCGGAGCCAATGACAGAAATTTGAATTTTCTTGAGCAGTATCTTGGCGTTCCGGTCGTGTGCCGAGGCAATGAAGTGAGCGTGCTAAGTGCAGATGATGAAGTTTGTAAGAAGTTTCAGCATGTGGTTGATAAGGCTGTGAATTCTTCGGAAATCAAGTCCGAAAACTCATCGGAATATATTGAATCTTTGATTTCCACAATAAATGTTTCCGATAAGCAGGATATTTCTTCAGGTTGTATTCATATACCTAGGGGAATACGTTCCGTATATCCTAAAAACCCTCATCAGCTGGAATTTATACATTCTATCCGTAATAACGATATAAGTTTCGGCCTAGGAGCTGCCGGTACGGGAAAAACCTACTTAGCTGTAGCCTGTGCCCTTCAAATGTTGATGTCGAGACAGGTGCGCAAGATTGTTTTTACAAGACCCGTAGTAGAAGCCGGAGAGAGTCTAGGCTTTTTACCTGGTGATCTTGTTCAAAAAATAACACCTTACTTGAGACCTCTTTATGATTCTATAGAGCTTTTAATGCCTTTCGAGCTGATACGCCAGATGGAGGAATCTAATATGATAGAGGTAGCACCTTTGGCCTATATGAGGGGAAGAACCCTTCATAATGCCGTTGTAATATTGGATGAAGCTCAAAATACTACTAGAGAGCAAATGAAAATGTTTTTGACGAGGATGGGTGAAGGTTCAAAGCTCATCGTAACCGGGGATCCGTCTCAATCCGATATAAGTTCGGCTAAGAATTCGGGTTTGGTCCATGCTGCAAATCTTCTATCGAAAATTCGCGGAATCGGTATTGTTCGATTCTCTTCGGAAGATGTTGTCCGTCATTCCCTGGTTCAAAAAATAATTACAGCCTATGATAAAGAATAAAAAACAAAATAAGTTAAAAGAACAATTATCTTCCGTAAGCCTTATATTCAAAAAAAACAAGGCCTTTGTAATTTCGCTTTTGGTGAGTTTTTTTATTTTATCGGTATTGATTTATATCAATGCCTATGAAAATTCGGGCCTTTCAAAGTTGACAATTTCAGATTTTGAGATCGGAATGGTAGCTGACAGGGATATAATATCAAACCGGAATATGGAAGCTGTCGACGAAAAAGCAACGGAAATAAAAAAACTTGCAGCTAAACACTCCGTTAGAGCTGTTTTTTATAAAGATAATTCGGTTTCCGAACAAATGATAAGAGAATACTCCGAATTTGTCAGCTATACAATCGGAGTAAAAGATGCGTCAAAGAGCTTTACGGCTTTTAAATTCATGTTTATGGAAAAATATCCAGTTATTCTTTCGGAAGATGCTTTGGAGCGTATATATAATTCTAAGGATTTTGATGAAATTACCTCTCTTGCGTTGACCGTGCTAAAACAGCTTTTTGACACGGGAATTATAGAAATGCCTCTTACAGGCATTGAGGATCTAAATGATACTGAGATAAGTTTGGGTCTAAATGTCAACCAAGAACAGTCCTATATAAGCGTATTTTTGAATGATATTGTTTTACCGGACAATCTGAGAGAGCAAATTAAAACTTTTCTTTTCAGCGTTAAAAAATCAGGTTTTGAAATTGATGTTTTTAACATTATACAGCCCTTTGCTCACCCTAATATTTTATTTGATGCAAAAGAAACGGAGAAAAGAGTTGAAGAAGCCTTAAAAAAGGTTGTGCCCGTAAAAATAAATATAGAAAAAAATCAAAAGATTATAAAAAGAGGTTTTATAATATCTGAAGATGCCTATACACGCCTTAAAGTCTATGCGGCTGACGGCAGATACGTAGACCTTAGACAGATTGCAGCCGCCTTAGTCTTTTTAAGTTTATCTCTCATAACAAGCCTTTTTTTATTTTCTCAAAAAATTATAGGGCAGGACTTGGACTTTAAATTTAGGTTACTTGTTTTAATCTCTTTCGATTTGATTTATATTTTGGTTCTTTTTATTTCAAGACTTTCAATGTTTTCATATCCTCTTGATATTGTTCCCATATTACCTGTTACCTTTTTTACTATGTTGCTTACGGCTTTAACTTCAAGAAAAATTTCGGTCTTTTCCGTTTTTGTGTTTTCTCTTGCCGTTTTCGGTGCAACAGGATTTAAAATTCAGCCGACCATGTTTGCTATTCTTTCGGGTCTTGTGGGAGCGGGTATGGTAAACATTAAGGGCAGAAGGATGGACCTGATTAAGACTGCCTCAAGTTTAATTTTGGTGCAGCCTTTAATTTTTCTTTGTATGCTTTTGATTTTTCCGGATTCGGCAGGAGATAAATCGCTTCTTTTGCTTGGTTCTGCGGCAAACGGCTTTATAAGCGGAATTCTTGTTTTAGGTTTTTTGCCTATTTTGGAAACCTTGATGAATGTGCCGACTAATTTTAGATTGATGGAATTATCCGACCTTAATTCACCCATTATGAAAAAAATGCTTATAACCGTTGCAGGAACCTATAACCATTCAATGATGGTTGCTTCCTTGGCCGAAAGTGCGTGCCGTGAAATAGGGGCAAACTCAATTTTAGCCCGTGTAGGAGCTTATTATCACGATATAGGGAAAATGGAACAGGGCGAATACTTTGTAGAAAATCAAACAAATTATAACAAGCACTTGGACATAAATCCTCGCCTTTCGGCTACGGTAATAAGAAGTCATGTAAAAATAGGTATTGAAAAAGCAAAACAGCTGCATTTGCCTCAGGCTGTTATTGATATCATAGCCGAGCATCATGGTAACAGTTGTATATCCTATTTTTACGCAAAGGCAAAAGAAATTGATCCGAATGTGGATATAGAAGACTTTTGTTATCCCGGCATACCGCCCCGCTCAAAAGAGTCTGCTGTTGTAATGTTAGCTGATGTAGTTGAGGCAGCATGTCGTACCTTGGAAAAACCTTCCGTTCCCCGTTTGGAAAAATTTATAGATGAACTTGTTTCAGGAAAAATCAAGGCCGGTCAGCTGGATAACTCGGAGCTTACTTTCCGTGAAGTCAGAATAATCAAAGCTGCCTTTGTAAAAATTTTAGCCGGTTACTATCATTCCAGGATAGAATATCCGAATCAAAAAAATATTGATGATGATGATGGAACAAAGCCTCAGAATAAAAACGGCCAAAAAACGGAGACCGAAATTAATGAGGAACAGCCTCAAAAGGAAAATAATAATGTCTAATTCGATTAGTGTGTCATTTAATGATGAACCTCCGGGGTCTATAGACCCTGTAAAAGTTGAAAATTTTATATCTGAGGTTCTAAACGGGCTAAACTTGAAAAATTGGGATATTTCGTTGTTGTTTTGTGATGACGCTTTTATTCAAAATCTTAATAAACAATATAGAAATATTGATTCGCCGACAGATGTTCTTTCTTTTGAGCAGGGGGACGAATATTTTGACGAAGCCGGAGAAAAGAGGTTTATGGCGGGAGATATAGTTATAAGCCTTGATAGCCTTAAGTTTAATGCCGGCGAATTTAATGTAGAAATAAATGAAGAACTAAAAAGGCTTATTGTACACGGTATTTTGCATTTAAACGGAATGGATCATGAGGATAATTCTCCAGAACAGGAAATGCTTAAGTTTCAGGAAGAATTGCTTATTCAATATAAAAATATAGATATTTATCGGGCATAGTTATGGGTATAATAGACTTATTTAAAAAGAAGCGAAATGTAAACAATATTTTAAAAGAAGGCTTAAATGACGAAAAAAGGGATATGATACGAGGCGTTGTAGACTTATCCGATACGGCAGTAAAAGAAGTTATGATTCCGCGCATTGATGTTGATTTTTTAGCCCTTGATACGCCGAGCGATGAAATTTTAGATAGGATATCTGAAAGCGGCCATTCCCGCTTTCCTGTTTATGATGAATCCATTGATAACGTTATAGGTATTCTTTATGTTAAGGATATTATTAAACTTTTAACAAAAAATCAAAAAATTGAGCTTGATAAGATAGTACGCCGAGCCTTTTTTGTTCCTGAATCAAAAAGAATTGACGCTCTTTTAGCCGAATTTAAAAGACGCCATATTCATATTGCCGTTGCTGTTGATGAATACGGCGGTGTTTCAGGCATTGTATGTATGGAAGATATCATAGAAGAGATTGTAGGCGATATACAGGATGAATTTGACAATGAGGGTGAGGATATTACCGAAATAGCCCCGGGGGTTTGGCTTTGCGATGCCCGTGTCGATTTGGACGACCTCGCCGAAACCATTAAAAGCGATGCCTTGCCTGTAGACGAGTTTGAAACCTTGGGAGGTTTTGTGTTCGATCTTTTCGGAAAAATACCTGCCAAATATGAAAAAACAGCTTGGAATGATTTTGACTTTATTGTTCAAGATATGGACGGCCACAAGGTTAAGACCGTTAAAATTGTTCACAACAAGAATTCTATGCAAAATTAGGGAGGGAATGTATGAAAAAGCCTTTTTTCGGATTTATGTTTATTGTTTTATTTTCGGCCTCTTTATTCTGCAACCCTGCGGATTTGTATCAAAAGGGTGCCGAATATCAGGCTAATGAAGATTGGTACGGTGCTATTGAAATGTATCAATCCGCTTTAAAGGAAAACCCCTCCTATAATTTGGTATATCAGGGCTTAGCCGAATGTTTTTATGCTCTCGACGAATATGACCAAGCCTTATCCTTTGTAGAGTCAGCCCGAAAATATAAAAAAGATGATCCCGATTTACAAAACCTCCACGGCTTTATTTTGGTAGGTCTTGGAAAGATAGATGCGGCTAAGACCCTTTTTAATGGGGTTTTAAAAAAATATCCCAACAATCCCGAAGCCCGTTTCGGTTTGGCAGAAATAGAGGTTTCCCAAGGAAAGCTCTATCTTGCTTCCGAGATGTATAAGCAAAACCTTCAGCGTCAGGGCGAAAACAGAAAGGCTCTTCTTTCTTTAGCCCTTGTAAGTTATGAGGCCGGAAATGTTAAGCAGGCCGAAGATTACATAAACAGAGCCTTAAAATACCATGGCGATAATCCTCAGGTTCATTATTTTGCAGCCTATTTACATTCTCTTGACGGAAAACTTGAAGAGGCCGAAGGACGTATTTATTCGGCTCTTAAATTAAAAGAAGATTATGACGAGGCCTATGCTCTGCTTGCTTCCGTCTTATATGCACAAAGACGCTATGAAGAGGTTATAAAGATTTCCGACATGAGGATTTCAAGAAAAAGGGATAGACCGGATGCTTGGTACTTAAAAACTTTGAGTTTAAGACGGCTTGAAAAGCACAGTGATGCGATAAATGCCGCCAGAGTAGGTCTTTCTTTGGATGCAGATGATGAAATAATGCGCTGCCTTTTAGAAGAACTGGCAATAGAGAATTTAAATTTTGAAGATTCCTTCCGTATGGAGCTTTCAAAATATCATGCTGAAAGAGCCCTAGGTTTTGCGAGGCGGAATATGACCGACAATGCCCTCTATGAGTATAGACGGACTTTAAAAATATATCCTTATGATGTTGAAAGCCGTGAAGCCTATGCAGGTATTTTGCTCCGGCTGGGTTATCCTGAAAGATATTTGGAACAAATGCTTTTTATTCAGTCAATAGTAAAAAGCAATACTAGGGTAAATGATGCAGTTGAAGCTTATGAAAAACATCTTTTAAGTTCCATTCAATCAAAGTGGCGCATCGATCCCCTTTATTTGGATAAAGCCCACATATCCATAGGTTTATTTTATGCTATAGAAAGCTCAAATGTTTTACATCCTGAAGCCGAGCGTATAACTCAAATCCTTACCTCAGATATTTTTTCTTATAATCCCAGAATCAAAATAACTTCTTATTCGGATAAGCCTGTAACTTACAGGGATGCTTCGAAAAAATCGCGTACGGCAAATGAGGACTATTTCGGCATTATAAGGCTCAAAGAGAATAGAAGGGATATTCAAATCATATTGGAACTTTATGTTTCGCGTACCGGTTCTCCCGCAAAAACATTTACCGTTTACCGTTCAGGCAATGACCGTTTTTCAAACGGCATAAGGCGGCTTTCTTCAATGCTCAATGAGGCAATGCCCATCGTAGGCAAGCTCATAAACCGCTATCAAAATGAAGCCGTTATCGACATAGGAAAACATGATTCGGATTTTAAGGATTTAAAAATTGCCGTTATACGCAAGGACCGCTTGGTTATCGAAAAAGAAGGTTTAGGTATTGTGTTTGACCCGTCCGACCTATTGGGTTATTTTGAACCATCAAAGTCCGAAGAAGATTTATCGGAAGGTCTTTTAAATAGAAACGGTTACTACGACAGAATGAATGCCGGCGATTCTATAATTCTTTTTAGTGAGAATGAAAAAGAAAAAACGGCTGAAGACTATGCGGATTATGGTCAAAAAAATTCTTCGTTACTCTTGCTTCTCAGAAGAATTCGCTAGCGAAAATTCGTAGGCGAAGAACTAATTCAATTTGCCGGCGAAAAAAATTCTTCGTTACTCTTACTTCTCAGAAGAATTCGCTAGCTCGACAAGGCAATAATGAGCCCATTCTTTTGCCTGAGACGGGTACATGTCTTGGGCGGTTAAAAATTCCAATAGGGCATTATCATATGAGTTTTGAAAAAAAAGAGTCTGCCCTATGTAAAAATGCGTTCTTGCAGAAATTCTGGATGTTCTTCTTATCCTTAAAAAATTGCTGAGTTCAATCCGGCATTTTTGCCAATTTTTTGTATAAAAATAGTCCTTTAGAATTCTTTGCAGTTCCATACTCTCACCGCCGTTAGGCGTTTTTTTGTCATCAGGAAAGATATAGGGTTCAAGTCTTTGAGAAGAAATAATAAATTCTCTAAAATCTCTTTTTTCTGCCGTAAGAGTATTTATTATGGTTTCCGTTTGGGATGAAAAAAATTCCATTCTTTTTCCGTTTGTTTTTCGGGGTTTAAAAAAGGCAAAGGAATGGGGCGGTTTTGTGCTGCATCCTTTCTTTTCTCTTGTTCTTCATAAGAAGCAAAAACTTCTACAGGGCTGTTGATTGTATTTATTCCGTTTATAAATTGAATTTTACCTGAAGCGATTTCGTTTTCTTCGGCTATTGCATAATAATAAGGTATTCCCGGAATTGGATTGTCAAAAAACGGGAGCCCGTCATCGGTTATGTTTGCAATCGGAACGGCTTCGGCAAGGGAACTGATTGATGAAAAGCCGGTTGTGGATCTGTAAAGGATTAAGTTTCTTCCTTCGGGTTTTGCTTTCCAGCTGATAATTACGTATTTTTCTCTTGTAAGAATTGAAAAGGACAAGAAACTAAAATCTTCTTGTTTTTGTTGGTCTTGAGATTTTTCGGAAAATTCTATCTTTTCGGAACCTGTTTTATCCGGTTGTACTTCAGGTACCAATTGAGATAGTTCATTTTCGTTAATACCGGCTTCATCAGCAAAACAAAAAGCTGAAATGATGGAAAATAGAAATATAATAATCCTTTTTTTCATATCTTATATTTTCGGCCTTTTTTTTAAAAAAAATCAAGAGCCCGGCATTATTTGTTTGACGTTTTGATTGCCTTTTTGACAGTCTTTTGACAGTCTTTTGACAGTCTTTTGACAGTCTTTTGACAGTCTTTTGACAGTCTTTTGACAGTCTTTTGACAGTCTTGAATAAAAGTGCTTTTAATACTAAAATGTATTGTTATGAAAACAGGTTTCATTGCAGAAAAGGCAAAACAGCTTAAAATCTCTTCTATTTCTATTTCAGAAGGCTTACGCTCAGGCGGTTTTAGTTCGGCTTTTCGCGGGCAGGGAATAGAATTTGACTCTGTGCGTGAATACGAAACCGGAGATGATGTACGCTCTATCGATTGGAACCTTACTGCACGGAGCGGCAGAACATTTGTCAAAATGTACCGTGAGGAAAGGGATTTAAGCATTTTTATATGTGTAGATTTTTCGCTTTCTATGGAACAGGGACTTGATAAAATCAGCCCTAAGGAAAAAGCTATCGAAACGGCAGCCCTTTTAGCCTTTGCGGGGAGGAATATATTTTCTCCGGTCGGAGCCCTTTTTTTTGATGGAGAAAAAGGCCCATTGTTTATTCCTAGAACGGGAGAAGATCATATTTTGACCATATTAAAATCGATGGAAGATTTTGCCTCCTGTAAAAACCGAAAACCTGTAAGGGGAACCCGCCTTGCATCTTCGATGACGGCAGCTTCTAAAATTTTACGTTCCAGGTCCTTAGTAGTTATCATATCGGATTTTAGGGTGGAGGGTTATGAAAAGGAACTCGGTCTTTTGGCGGCAAAACATGATGTTGTTTGTGTGAGAATAAGCGGGTCTATGGATTCTTCTTTACCGGAAGCCGGCTCCATAAGATTTAAAGACCCCGAAACTAATTTTAGGATGCTTTTACCTACTGATTCTAAAACTTTTCAAATGGAATATAAAAAGAATTTTACTGAAGAAATATCAAGATGGGAAAACACCTGTAAACATTCTCTTGCAAATCCTGTATTACTTGATGTAACTGAAGATACCGTAAAGGTATTGGGGGATTTCTTTTTATCAAAACAGAGCAATCAGCGTGTTTCAAAAAATAATTTGGCCAAGTTTGGAGCGGATGTATGGAAGGCATTTTAATTCCTCAACAAGTATTTGTCGGCGACTCCGCAGAATTTTTATTTCCTATAGATTCTTTGAAATCTTTTGACCCTTCTATTTTAATGTCCGGATATTTCAAAGTTAATAAAATAAAACAAAATGTTTTTATGGATATAACGTCCATTCAAATTAAAAAACAGGAAAAAAAAGAATACATATCCATAAGTTTTACTCCATGGGAAACAGGTGCTATTTCTTTTCCTCCCTTGACTGAGGCAGGTATTTACGATGCCATTCCTCAAGTTTTTATTTCTTCAATATTGGAGACTGCAAAGGTGGAGGTTATACAGCCTCCGCGTCCTCCTATTTTAATTCCGGGTACAAGTTATTTGCTTTATCTCATCGCTTCTGTGAGCGGTGTACTTATTTTTAGTTTTATAATGATTTTTTCTACAATAAGAAAACGTTTTTTTGTTTATTCTTTTTCGAAAGCTCAAAGACTAAGAATCAGAACATTGAATAAAGCTTTAAAAAGGCTAAAGCGGCAAATCTCTTCCGTTTCTTCTTCCGATAATCTTGAAATGATTGCAAAAAGAAAAGATTGGTTAAAAAAGTTTGAATTTGTTTTTAGAAAGTATTGCTTCAGCTTGACTGAATCTGAACAGGTTGTAAAATCGGATGAAGGGGACAGCCTTACCTACTCGGAAATGTTGGAAAGACTTAAAACAAAATTTAAAAATACATACGGTGTTTACTTTGAATTTGAAAAACTTTTTTTTAAACTCCAAGCTATCCGTTTCGGGGGTACGGACATTACAAAAATAAACTTTGAAATGGAAAGCATGTATTTTTTTAATCAAACTTTTAAACTTATGAAAATAGCCGAATCCGAAATTCAAAAAATTATAAATTCAAAACAAAAAACAAAAATAAAGATAAGAATACAAGAAGGTGAAGATGATTAGTTTTAACCACCCTATCGTGTTTTTATTGCTATTACTTTTCCCTTTCTTTTTTATATTAAAAAAAAACGGACTGATGCAAAGTCCCGAGTTAAATTTAAATTTGGTAAATTGGAAAGGGCTTTTTCCAAAAAAAATAAACTAATGGAATTCGGGAATTTTTTATCTTATTTTCTTTGGTATTGCGGAATTATATTTTTGATAATAACTTTATCAGAGCCTGTTATTTTTAAAAATAAACAAATGTATACCGATGCAGGAAGTTCGATTATGTTTTTATTGGACATAAGTCCTTCGATGGCTGCAAAGGATATGAACGGAGAAACAAGAATCGAAAGTGCAAAAAAAATTATAAGAAAATTTGTTGCAAAGTATCCGGGAGATTCTTTCGGCTTGGCTGCTTTATCAAGTTCTGCAGCTCTAATTGTTCCTCCTACAATTGACCATAAGGTGTTTTTATCGCGCCTTAATTCTTTAAGTATAGGAGAATTGGGAGACGGAACGGCAATCGGCATGGGACTTGCAGTTTCTTCAGCCTATATGACAAGAAGTAAATTCAACTCTTCATATATTATTTTACTTACTGACGGCGAAAATAATACGGGAGAAATTAATCCGAAAACTGCTGCAACATCTTTAGTAAATAAAAACATCGGCTTTTATGTTATAGGAATAGGAAGTGCGGGATATACTACTTTGGAATATACGGATCGAAAAACAGGAAAAACTTACTCAGGTTCTATTTTTTCTAAGTTCGATGAGCTTGAGTTAAAAAAAACAGCTCAATACGGAAACGGAAAATATGCCTCCGCCTCTTCACCTGAGATGCTTGAAAATATATTTAATACTATGTCCAAGCAAATCCCTTCTGCACAGTCAAATTTTACACAGATAATCGAAGAAAATTTATATGTTTATTTTTTATCCGCCTCAATATTTTCTTTTGCTTTTGCATGGCTTTTACGCAGAATTTTTATGAGGGTATATCTATGATAAGTTTTGAAAACCCTGCATATTTATTTTTGATTATATTTTTACTTCCTGTTTGGTTCATTTTTTATATAAACTTAAAAAAGATAAAAAAAGCTTATTTAAGTTTGGAAAATTTAAAAAAAATAATCAAAAAGGCTAAGACAAGGGCATTGTTTTTTTCTCTTGCTTGGATTTTTTTGGTTTTGGGTTTAGCCTGTCCCCTTTGGGGGGCTAAACCTATTTCGGTAAGACGCAGAGGAGTATCGGTTATGCTTGTTTCCGATATTTCAAAAAGTATGAGCCTTCAGGATATTCAGCCCAGCCGCATTGCGGTACAAAGAAAATTTTTAAAAATACTGCTGGAAAAAATGCATAAAACCTCAGCAGGGAATACAGGGCATACTGAGCCTGCAGTTGGACTTGTAATTACAAAGGGTGACGGAGTTTTATCTGTTCCGTTAAGCTTTGAAAAAAATGCACTGTCCTCTGCAATAGATGCCCTGTCTCCGTTAATCCTTTCTTCCGCAGGGACAAACCTTGAAGCAGGAGTATTACGGGCTTTGGATTCTTTTGGGGAGAACAGGGGAAATTCAAAAATAATAATTTTATGCACGGACGGCGGGGAAACTACAGGCTCTCTTTTACACGCCGCAGAAAAAATCAAAAAGACGGATGTGCTTCTCATTATTGTGGGATTCGGTACCCTTGAAGACAGTAAAATAAGAGTAGTTGATGAAAAGGGAAATACCCAATTAAAGGATGCACGATTGGAAGAAGAGTTTTTACAAAAAGCTGCAAAAGCGGCAGGCGGCGATAGTATGTATATTTCAGCTTTAAGTTCGGGTTCTATAGAAAGTATTTTAAAAATAATCGATACCGGAATAGAGGGTGTGGAAAAAATGGTTTATATACAGGAACCGGTAAAAAGAAATTTTGAAATGCTTTTACTTGCTTTTATTTTTTTATGTTTGGGCGGAGTGTCTATTTATGGTAAAAATAAATAAAATAGTCTATATAATTTTTCTTGTTTTATTGATCTCCGCATGCAGTAAAGGCGATAAGGCCAGACTCGATTTTCTATCGGGATATATTGCATGGAAACAAAACAACTGGAACAAGGCTGCATCAAAATTTTTTGACTCAATGGATTTAAGTGAAGAAATTAAAGATGAAAAAATAAAAGACTATTCGGAATTTGCAATCGGTTCAATCTATCTTATGCAAAATGAAGATGCTTCGGCTCTTTCCCGCTTTGAAAAAATAAATGAAAATAATGATAAAAGATTGGATTCCTATATTTATTATCAAAAAGGAATAATTGCATTTAAAAATCAAGACTATGAGAAAGCTGTAATTCTTTTTAGAAAATCTCTTGAACTTGAACCGGATAGTGTTGATGCTAAAATTAATTTTGAATTGAGTAAGCGCTATCAAAAAAGAGAAAAAGATAAACCTATTAATAGTCAAGGTCCGGCTGTCATAGAAAATAAAGAAGACAGTTTACAAGAAAAAACTATTTTAAATTTGATACGAAAAAAGGAGAAAGAGCAATGGCAAAAGAAAGAGCAAGAAAACAATCAATCTCAGGCATTCGATTATTGATAGCATTTTTTCTTTTATTTTTTTGTTTCAGCTTTGCTCATGCCGGAATAGAAGAAGATGCACAGTTGTCATTTTCTTCAAGCCCTTTGTTTATAGATTCTGTTTTTGAAATAAAAATAAAATTAGATGACTCTTCGTTCCATTATCATAGCTCTGCCGGCTACGCCGGCTATGCCGATATACCTAAACTTATTATTGTGGATGATGAAGAAGTTCTTGAATTTTTAGATTCGGCTGTAAATTCATTATATGGCGGGATTCTAATTACAAACAAATATAAATTAAAAAAAATCGGAACCTTTGGACTTGTTCCCTATCTATCTTTAGGAAACAGCCGAACAAAACTTAAAAATTTTTCTATTCAAGTAGAGCCCCCTGCTCTATCAAAAGATACGATATTCAAATGGAAAATATTGGATGCAGTTTCATATTCCCCTGTGGAAAAAATTGTGCAGGGGAAAAAATATCTTATAGTTTTGGCAGGCTTTTTTTATGATTACTTTAGCAGAGACGGTAAACCTTCCGGTTTGGATATAAACTGCCAAGCTCCTGAAAATTCCATTTTGGAGGATACCGATAATATTAAAAATAATATCGATATTAAAGAATTAGGTTGGAAAGCCGTCTCTTGTTTTTTTTGGACACCTTTAAAAACCGGTGAGATAAGTCTTCCCATACCTCAAATAAGTATTACTTCCGAATCAAAAAGTTCACGTAAAATTTATATTAGAGAGCAAAAAGTAAATGTAATAGAGGGAAGACTTGAACAAGAAAAAATAAGCGATGACGAAAAAAAAGCTTATGAAAGTTTAAAATCCGCTTTGGAGGTTAAGGATAGTTCGGCAGCCCAAAACGTTTCCGACAATCATAAAAAAAATTTTGATGAAAAAATATCAAAAGCCTTGATAATCGCTCAACTGCGTGTAAAAGAAGCCAACAGCCTTTTTTCGGGACAAGAAAAAGCTAAGAGGCTTGAATATGAAAAAGACTTGAATTTAAAGGAAAGCTTTACTGTCAGGTCTGCAATTTTTAAAAAAATATTATGGCCCTTACTTTTTATTTTATTGGCGGCCGAAGTATATTTTATTATATGCTTTAAGAAGAAAAAAAATCGGCTTAAGACTCTTTTGATAGTTTGTTTTATTTTTGTTTCTGCACTTCTCTTTTTTTATTTGGGACAATATGAAAGAGCCGTTTACCGCCCTACCGGCTATGACGAAGAATCTGTGGTTTATCATATCCCTGAAAAAAAACGGAGCGATAGTAAGCTCCTTGCAAATAGGAGAAACGGTTATTATAAAGCAAAAAACTTCTGAATGGTTTTTTGTTGAAAAGAGAGACGGTACGGGCGGCTGGCAAAAAAAGAGCGAATTTATTATAACGGATTAGGAGATTTGCATGAGTAATTTCGGTGATATTTTAGATGAATGGGATAGAATTTCAGGAAAACCTTATGGAAAAAAACAGATAAAAAAAGATGAGCGTTCAAATAAAAAAAATCATAAAACACTCATAAGCGAAGAAAATAAAAAAAAGATTAATCCTATGGAACTCTGGTTAAGACGGTACGGCACTGAAGATAAAGATGCTCAAGAATCTTTGAACAAAATAGATTACGCAAGGGAACGAAAAATATTGCGGGATATGAGATATGAGGACGAAATCGATTTACACGGTATGACCTGTGATGAAGCCGAAGCTGCGTTAAATATCTTTTTTGAAAATTCGATACGAAAAGGCTTAAAAAAAATTTTGATTATACATGGCAAGGGGAATCATTCAGACGGAGGAGCAGTCTTGGCACCATTTGTCCGTTCCTATCTTGAAAAGCATAAAAGAGCAGGCGAAACCGGCCATCCGAAAAATGCAGATGGCGGAACCGGCTCCACTTGGGTAATTTTAAAATAAGGCAGTTGAGTTACGGTCAATATTTTTTAGTTCTTCTTTAGATAACTGTCTTTTTATGGTTACGGTACTTGCTTTAGTCTGTATTATTACGGGTTCTCCTGTAGGCCCTGTTTGACCGTACAGTTGAACTATCGGAAAGCGCGGATCGCTCGGATTTACATCAATGACTTTTGCAATTTTTCCATTAGAAAGATGAACATACATTCCGACAGGATAAAAAGACAGGGCATAAAGAAGAGCCTTTAAGATAGTTTCATCATATTGTCCGTTAGCATTTTTTATCATTTCGACAATACCAGATGAGGCATCTTGAGCTTCCTTATAAGGACGGGGTGAAGTAGCCGCTTCATAGGAACAGGCAACGGCTATTATTTTACCATACATTGAAATTTTTTCCTTTGTAAGCCCCCTAGGATAGCCCATACCATTCTCTCTTTCATGATGCTCCAATACGGCTAAGCATATGGGCAAAGAAAAAGATGAGGTTTTTAAAATATTATAGGACAGAACAGGATGTGTAAATAAGGCCTTTTTTCCTTCTTCGCTTAATGGTGCATCATACATATAGTATTGAGGCGGAAGCCTAAACATTCCTATTTCGTGTAAAAGACAGGCTGCTCCCAGCTCTATTAGTCTATGGGGAGGCATTTTTAGCTGAATTCCTATAATTATGGCAAAAATTGAAGATCTTAGGGAGTGCATGACAAGATAATTTGTCGGAGAGCTGTATTTTTGCATTTCTATAAGAAGGATTAGCTTTTTATCGTTTTTTACGAAATCGCAAAGCTCTTTTACTTTATCAAAAATAAGACGCGGCTCCAAGATTTTTTTCATAGTATAATCGGTAAAAATTTTATCCGTAAATCGTAAAAAATCCCAAAATTTATTTTCGATTTCTTCCATCATTTCTTTTTGCTTTTTTAGCTTTTCTGAAATAATTTCGTTTTCCTTGCTCGAGTCCAGTACGTCCTTGTCTGAAGATTCAGCCTTATTTGTCCTAAAACTCATAAAACTTGATGGTTCACCGTCGGAATAAAGGAGAGAAAAATCCCACTCGCTTAAAATAGCTTTTAGCTCGGCCGTAAGCGGCGTTTCGGGGATTAAAAGCAAAAATTTCTTGTCTAAATAAACATTTTTATTAAAAAATGATAAATCTTTTATATGGTCGGCATTATAGGTATTCACTTATTTTCTCTCCTATAGTATAATGTACATATATTATAAAGGATTTTATATGAAATTAAAAGTACTATTTATTATATTTAATATCGTCTTAAGTTTATTATTGTTTACCGTTTTTTTCCTGCCTTTGTTTTATGCTGACGGTTCGTTTATGAGGGAATTTTGGAAGACAAACTGGTTTTTCGGTCCCGTATTTTTTATTCTGATACTGTTTGTAAATATCCTCTTTTTTAAAAACAAGACATTGATTGACTATATTGAGGCTGAAGATTGGTCATCTCTCGCCTCCCTGCTTGAAATGAAAATTTATACAAAAAAAAGAATAAACTATAAAAATTCAAAACTCTTAGCTGAATCTCTTATTCTTTTGGGAGATTTTTCTTCTATGAATAAGTTATGTTCCTTTTTAAAAGAACATAAATATAAGTATTTGATAAAATTAGGCCCAAAATTTGCTGCAGCTAAGATGATTTCGGGAGACTATCAGGATGTTTTTGAATTTACCTCATCTTTGCCTGTTTCAAATACGGAATCAAGTGAATGGCTTGTATTTTATTCGGCTCTCTCCCTACAAATGATGAAAGAATACGAAAAAAGTGCAGCTTTATTTAATAAAGTATCGGATACGGCTAAAAATACCCTTATAAAAACTCTAAGTACGTATTTTGTGGTCAATGTTTTAAAAGCCTATTCAAAATTAACTGAAGAGGAACTAAAAGAAAAATCTCTTCTATTGCGTTCAAGAATCAATAAAAATTATACTCACACTTCATGGAAAGAATATGTAGAATCTGAAAAACAGGAAATACATGCAATGATTTTAACAAAAATCATCGATGATGTAAGCTCGTGGCTTTTCTTTTAAATTCGCCAAAGCCTCACCTTCAGCTTATAAATGAATTTAAGATAGTTGTTAAAATTTTACCGAGCCCGAAAATAGATTATAATCCAGTTCTTGAAAATCTTCCAATACATCGTCAGGATAGGCGGGTATTTTACCTCTTTTTACACGTTCCATCGCCGATTCCCACAGAATCAGGGAATTTGTGTCAAGATTTTCCTGCTGTTCCAAAGCCATGCTGCGGTATGGGTGCTTGTGAAGCGGAATGTTTCCTGCCATTGCATGGTTTAAGAGCTTCCAGTTGGAATGGATCAAATCCCTTACTGTCTTAAAAACTTCATCTCTTGAATCCAAAAATTTAAGCTCATAGCGGTCTTTTAGTCCCGTTCTATCTTCTTCATAGAAAGTCTTAACTTTAGGGTTATTTGTGATAATAAGTCTTTTGTTAGTTTTTGAATCTTTTTGCATATCTTATGTTTTGGAAAATAAAAGTAAAGATAAAGGGCAGCTCAAGCTGCCCTTTTTAGTGTTTATTTATACTGGCTTGCGTCGTATGGGAGTCCCTTGTTATAGTCTTTTAAGACCTTAGCAACGGCTCCGCTTAGTAATAGCAAGGCTATAAGGTTAGGTATAACCATGATTCCGTTAAAGAAGTCGGTCAATTCCCAAACCAAATCTATCTTAAGCAAGCTTCCGACAAAAATGAAGATAACTACTAGGAGCTGGTAGGGAATAAGCCCTTTTGTTCCGAATAAGTATCTGATATTTGTTTCTCCGAAGTAGTACCAGCCGATAATTGTAGAGAATGCAAAGAAGAAAAGACAGATAGCAATGAAAAGATAGCCGAATGTGGTTCCGAACAAGTGTTGTGCAAAAGCTTCTTGAACGAGCTTAATTCCCCTCATTGTAGGTTCGCCGCCTTCAAATTTTACAACGCCTGAGCTCAAAACGGTAAATACTGTAATGTTTAAAACAACAAAGGTGTCGATAAATACGGCAACAATACCCAATACGCCCTGTTCCACAGGATGTTTTACATCTGCAACAGCATGAGCATGAGGTGTAGAACCCATACCTGCTTCATTCGAGAAAAGGCCTCGGGCAACACCGTAGCGGACAGCTCTTCCCATTCCGAAACCGAGTGCACCGCCCCAAACAGCTTTGGGATTAAAAGCACCCTTAAAGATCATAGCAAACATTTCGGGGATCTGAGATGCATTGATGATAATGACCACAAGACCGACCACAATGTAAACGATGGCCATAAGGGGAACGACTTTTTCGGTAACCGAAGCAATCCGCTTAACACCGCCCATGAAGATAATACCGGCAATTACTGCAAGAACGGCACCCGTTATCC
The DNA here is from genome assembly GCF_000755145.1 of Treponema putidum. GTDB lineage: Bacteria > Spirochaetota > Spirochaetia > Treponematales > Treponemataceae > Treponema_B > Treponema_B putidum. The sequence goes on along the minus strand of NZ_CP009228.1, from coordinate 1,888,341 downwards.
ATGTAGGAATATGGAAAGCGTTTTGGAAAGCATCTGAAATTGAATTAGCTTGAACCATATTGCCCATAAAACCGAGGGCGAGGATGATTGCTATTGCAAAGAAACCTGCAAGAAATTTTGAAAAGCCTTCTCCGCATTTGGTTTTTAAACCTGCGGAAATATAGTATGCAGGGCCTCCTACTGTTTGGCCTGAATCATCTTTTGTCTTGTAAATTTGAGCAATACAGGCTTCTGCAAAGTTTGTTGCCATACCTGCGAGAGCTGCAAGCCACATCCAGAAAATAGCACCGGGGCCGCCCATAATGAGGGCTGTCATAGCACCTACAAGGTTTCCCGTTCCTACCTGTGCTGCAATTGCTGTAGCAACAGCTTGGAAAGAACTCATACCGTGTTTTCCGGCTTTTTCTCCGCTTAAAGAAAAGTTACCGAAAAGGCGTTTCCAGCCGGCTCCGAATTTTGTGAACTGTACTCCTCCTAACCGGATTGTAAAAAACAAACCGGTACCGCATAGAAGCGGAATGAGGAAGTAAACGCCCCAGATAAATCCGTTAACCGAAGAAACCCAGTCTGTAAGATTTTTTAAAAATTGTTCCATAGTGCAATTAAACTCCTTTTACGCATATAGCGATATTGTTACTGATTTAAGCCTACAAGCGTCAAATCAGAACAACTTAACTATACAATCAAAACTATTATATTGTCAAGATATTTATAACGAAAAATTTTCTATTTTTATGTAAATTAACAAGATGGATTTACGTGAATTCACAAAATGGAGCCTCTAAAAAACTAAGCTTTTAGAGGTCTACCTTAAACTCACTTGCAGTGTTCACTTTTTTATATAAAAAGTCTTGACTTTGAACATTGTTTTTGTATAATATACTTGTCTATGAAAAAAAGATATTTTCAAATTATTGAGCTGATGCAAAAAGATAAGGATATTTCGCAAAGAAATATTGCAAAAAAAATAAAGATATCCTTGGCCTATGTGAATAAAATTTTATTAGATATGGAACATGACGGTTTTTTGCATACCGAAGGTATTTCGGCTTTTGGAAAAAAGAGGCTTACGGAAAAGGCTTTAAAGGCTTTTGATGAATGTAAGGTGGATAATGCAATCATTATGGCTGCCGGTTTCGGTTCACGTTTTGTCCCTTTAACCTATGCAACTCCTAAGGGTTTGTTGGAAGTATTCGGCGAAAGGATGATAGAAAGGCAGATTGAACAGTTAAAGGCTGCCGGTATTAATGATATAACAATAGTTGTGGGTTACTTAAAAGAAACCTTTGAATATCTTATAGATAAGTACGATGTAAAGCTTGTGTATAATCCGGATTTTAAAAACAAAAACAATCTTTCGACTCTTTATCACGTAAGAGACGAACTTAAAAATACCTATATTCTTTCAAGCGATAATTGGCTTAGGGAAAACATGTATCATTCCCATGAATATGATTCCTGGTATTCTTCCGTTAAGGTAACCGGCAAGACGAAAGAATGGATATTAAAGTTAGGTCTTCACGATAAAATTATGAGTGTGAAAGTGGGCGGAAAAAACGGCTGGGTTATGTACGGCCCTGTTTATTTTTCAAAAGGGTTTTCGGATAAGATAGTTCCGATGATTGAACAAGCCTATAAACGAGACGATACGGACGATTGGTATTGGGAAGATGTTTACATGCGGAACATAAAAGAGCTTACAATGTTTGCAAATAAGCAGAGGGAACATCAGGTATATGAATTTGAATCTCTCGATGATATCCGGCTTTTTGACTCTTCCTATCTTCTTTCATCCCATGATAAATGGCTTGAACTTATTTCACAAGTATTTAAAAGACCCGAGCACAGCATTACAAATTTAAAACCTCTAAAATTCGGGATGACAAATAAATCGTTTTTGTTTGAATTTGAAGGCGAAGAATATATTTTTAGAATACCGGGAGAAGGTACTCAAGCTCTTATTAACAGAAAGGAAGAATATGAAGTTTATAAGGCTGTTTCTCCTTTAAATTTAAGCGATTCCATTATTTATTTTGATCCTGAAAAAGGTGTAAAGATCAGCAAGTTTATTCCCAACTCTCATACTGCGGATGCCCGCAATCTTGAAGATTTAAAAAAATGTATGGCAGTTGCCCGCCGCCTCCATGAGTCCGGCTTAAAGGTCGGCCACTCCTTTACTTTACGTGAGCGTATAAATTATTACGAAAAAATTGCAAATGAAAAAAACGGTATTTTATATCATGACTATAATGAGATTAGAAATTTAATGAACGAACTTTTAGAATTGATTGAAAATACGGAAAAGCCCCATGTTTTAAGTCATATAGATCTTGTGCCGGATAATTTTATAATCAGCGGCGATGATGTGCATTTAATCGATTGGGAATATGCGGCTATGTGCGATCCCCTGATCGATATAGCAATGTTTGCTATTTATGCCTACTATGACAATACAGAACTTGAAAATTTGATGGAGCTTTATTTTCAAAGAAAACCTGAAAAAGGTGAAAGGCTTCGTATCTATTGTTATGTTGCTCTTTCGGGTTTTTTATGGGCTCTTTGGACTTGTTATAAAGAGGCTTTGGGCGTGAGTTTTGGAGATTACGGTTTAAAAATGTACCGGTATGCAAAGGATTATTATAAAAGGGTAAAGATTATAGTAGGAGATAATTGATGATGAACACTGAAAATGAATTAGGCGTAAAGGAACTTGAATTAAAAGACAAAAATGAGATTGACTGGCTTATAACAGTATTACCGCTGGCGGCGATAATATGTTTGACGGGGTTGATTCTCTTTTTCCCGGCGCAATCGATGAAGGTTGTTGATGCCCTTTGGTATGTTTTTGTAAACAAACTGGGCTTTTTCTATATTTTGCTAGGCTTGGGCCTTGTTTTTACTGCTATAGGTTTAGCCTTTTCCCGTTTCGGTACCGTAAAACTGGGTAACCTTGAAAAACCACGTTACGGAAATTTTACATGGGGCTCTATGATTTTTACCTCGACTATGGCAGCCGATATTCTTTACTGGTCTTTAATAGAATGGGCCTATTATTTCGGTGAAAGCCCTTTCGGTCTATCGGCTCTTTCGCTTGCAGAAAGGCAGGATTGGGCAGCCGCCTATCCTCTATTCCATTGGGGCATAACGCCGTGGGCTTTTCATATAGTGCCTGCCGTAGCCTTTGCTTATATGCTCCACGTAAAGGGAAGAACAAAACAAAAGCTGTCAGAAAGTTGTCGCCCTATTTTCGGGAATAAGATTGACGGCCCTATAGGAAAGATGATAGATGTTTTTTCGGTAATAGGTTTATTGGCAGGAACTGCTACAACCTTTTCCCTTGCGACACCTCTTTTATCCTTGGCTGTTTCTACTATTTTTGGAATTCCTCAAGGGAAGATTTTGACCCTTTCTATTCTTCTCATAATAGCGGCCGTCTACACAGCTGCTGTCTTATTGGGGTTAAAGGGTATTTCTCAGCTTGCAAAGGTTTCGGTTATCTCCTTTTGTGTTCTTCTAGGATTTGTCTTTATAGCCTCTCCTAAAATATATATAATTGAAACCAGTATAACCGGAATCGGAAAGGTTATTCAAAACTTTTTCGGTATGTCCACATGGATGGACCCATTGCGTATTTCGGGTGACGGCGGATCGGGATTCCCTCAAAAATGGACAATATTTTACTGGGCCTATTGGATAGCATGGTTTGTTGCAACTCCTTTCTTTATAGGAAAAATTTCGGAAGGCCGTACAATAAAAAATACTATAATAGGCGGGCTTATCTGCGGCATAGCAGGAACTTATTGTTCTTTTATAATTCTTGGAAATTACGGACTTCATTTACAGACTCACGGAATATTTGACGCTGCTTCCGCAATAAAGGAAACGGATCCTTCTCAGGTTATCTTACAAATTCTTAACACCCTTCCTTATGCAAAAATTGTTTTGGGTATTTTGATAATTACAATGATAGCTTTTTATTCGAGTACCTTTGATGCAATTACCTTGGTAATAGCCTCCTATTCTCAAAAGAATCTTGAAAAACATTCGGAACCTAAAAAAGGCTTAAGAGCTTTTTGGGCTGTAGTCTTTGTCATGCTTCCTGCAGCCTTAATCCTTGTGGGAACAAATTTAAATCAGCTGCAAAGCCTTTCAATTATAGCAGCCTTTCCTTTAGGAATTATAATAATCTTGATAGTCATAAGTCTTTTTAAGGAACTAAAACATAACGGAGGATATAAGTAATTTACTAAGAATGTACACCTGTCAGCGGCTGTCACTGACAGTCATTGACAACGTCATTAACATCGTTATTAACAACGTCATTAACATCTAGCACATAAAATAAAAATATGGTAAAATTAAAAATAGATTTTTTAGCAGAAATACATACTGCAAAAAAAAGGAGATAGTATGACTAAAAGAAAAATTTTGGTTACCGGTTCACTCGGACAGATCGGAAGTGAATTGGTTATGTTTTTGAGAAAAGAGTACGGAAACGACAATGTTATAGCTTCCGATATCGAAAAAAAAGATGTACCCAAGGTTATTGGAAGCGGTCCCTTTGAAAAGCTCGATGTCCTTGACGGCAAAAAAACTCTTGAGGTTTGCAAAAAATATAAGGTCAACACAATCATCCACCTTGCAGCCCTTCTTTCAGCCGTTGCAGAAAAAAATCCTCAATTAGCCTATCAGATTAACCTTACAGGTTTACACAATATGTTGGAACTTTCACGAGAACAAAAATATTCTCTTTTTGTGCCCAGCTCAATCGCAGCCTTCGGCCCTTCGACCCCTGCCGATAAGACTCCGCAGGATACAATCCAGAGACCTACTTCAATGTACGGTGTTACAAAGGTTGCCGGAGAACTTTTGTGCGATTATTACCATCAAAAATTCGGTGTAGACACAAGGGGTGTACGCTTCCCCGGTCTTATATCCTATGAAGCTCTCCCCGGCGGCGGAACAACCGACTATGCAGTTCATATCTACTATGAGGCCTTAAAACAAGGAGCCTATACTTCCTTTATCAAAAAAGGAACCCTTATGGACATGATGTACATGCCCGATGCCTTAAACGCTATCTTTAAACTTCTTGAGGCAGACCCTGCAAAATTAAAACACAGAAATGCATTTAACATCACGGCTATGAGCTTTGCACCCGAAACGATAGCTGCAGAAATCAAAAAGCATATTCCCAAATTTAAGATGAGCTATGATGTAGACCCGGTACGTCAGGCCATAGCAGATTCTTGGCCTAACTCCCTAGATGATTCTTGTGCAAAAAAAGAATGGGGTTGGAAGCCTAAGTATAACCTTGAAAGCATGACAAAGGATATGCTTGAAAAATTGAGCGAAAAGCTCGGCATTGAGCTTCCTAATACAAAACCTTCTGCAGTAAAGGTAAGCACAGCTAAGGCTCCCGCCGCTAAAAAGCCGGCAAAGCCGGCGAAGTCTGCAAAGGAGGCGAAGCCTGCTAAGCCTTCAAGCAAAGCTCCCAAGGCAGATGCAAACAAACCGGCAGCCAAACCTTCTAAGGCAGCCGCAAAAAAAAGTAATTTTATAAGTCATAAAAAACATTGTTGGATGTGTTTTACATCCATCGCAATAGAGATGCTCGAGCATCTTTTTAAAAGGACTTTAGGAGGGCTATGAAAGAAGCGGAATTTTGGAAAAACGAACCTTCATTTTCAAAAAAAGAAGACGATAAAATACGCTGCCTTTTATGCCCTCACAGATGTCTTATAAAAGAAGGACAAAGCTCCCGATGCCTTAGCCGCAAAAACATAGGCGGAAAACTTTATAGCTTAAACTACGGCAAGGTTTTGGGAGCAGCTCTCGACCCTATCGAAAAAAAGCCCCTATATCATTTTTATCCTTCATCCTATATCTTCTCGGTAGGAACCTTCGGCTGTAACTTTGACTGCCTATTTTGTCAAAACCACTCCCTTGTTCATTCCGTTCCAAAAAAAATAGAGGAGAAAACCAGCAATTATCGGGATGAGGTCAGTCCTGAGGAGCTGATTGGGGCTGTTTTAAAAACGCCCTCTATCGGCATAGCTTTTACTTATAACGAGCCCACGGTTTGGTATGAGTATATAAAGGATGTTCTCCCGCTTGCAAAAGAAAAAGATTTAAAAACAGTGCTTGTAACAAACGGCTTTATCGAAGAAGAACCCTTATATAAAATTCTTCCTATGGTTGACGCGATGAATATCGATCTAAAGTCATTTTCCCCGCAGTTTTATACCAAGGTCTGTAAAGGAAAAATAGAGCCTGTAATAAACACTATAAAAAAAGCTGCCTCAGAAATTCATCTTGAAGTTACCTGCTTGGTTATAGAAGGATATAACAGCGGCGACGATGAAATAGATGCCCTCTCCCAAATGCTTTCAAAAATAAGGCCGGATATACCCCTTCATATCTCGGCCTTCTACCCTGCCTACAAGATGAGGGATAAGGCCCCCACAAGGCCTGAAACAATCAGGCGCCTATGTAAGACAGCCCAAAGAAATTTAAAATATGTTTATCCGGGGAATATTTAAGATTCTCTAAATCTTTTCTATCCAGCCCCTTTCAGCACCTATCGAGGTATTGGAACCGTGCCCGGGATAAACGGCAGTGTCATCCGGCAGGTTTAAAAGGGATTTTAATGAGGCCTTCATCTTCTGATCGTCTCCGCCCAAAAGGTCGGTTCTTCCGTGGGAGCGGTAAAAAAGGGTATCCCCCGAAAAAAGCACTTTTTCTTCCTCATTCCAAAAACAAACAGAACCTTCGGTATGCCCGGGAGTATATAAAACCTTAAAACCGTTTACAATATCTCCGTCATTTAAAAAACCGGTAGGATCGGGAAAATCGTATTTCATAGCTTTTATATACCGCTCTGCACGGATTTGGCTAAAACATGCAATATGCTTTTCTTTTCCGTTTTTACCCAGATAGTCCGCATCTGCAGGATGAATCCATAAAGAAGAATCGGGATATTTCAGCATAAGGCAGGGCACGCCGCCCACATGGTCAAAATGCCCGTGGGTCAGCATAATTTCAAGTCTTTCGGCATTTTTGCTTTTTAGGTATTCCATCAATTCCTCATCCGTGCCGCCCGGATCAACGAGAAGAACCGTCTTTTTATCCAAGGGAAGAGCCCAAGTCTTTACAAAAAGCGGGCCGGTATAAATCTCCGTAATTTCCATATCTTTTTTATACGGCAATTCGGTAAAAATGTCAACTACGGTTATACGATGAAGGAAGTCCTATTTCCTTGCGGTACTTATTTACCGTTCTTACGGCGATATCGATTCCTCTTTCTTTTAAGATTTGAGAAATACGAGCATCGGTTTTTTTTTCAGTATCCGATTCGATAATTTCTCTTATTGCTTTTTCTACATAATCTTTTGAAAGGCCGCCGCTTACTTCCGGCGAAAATAGGTCTTTAATTTCAAAGATGCCCCACTCGCATCTTATATACTTTTGGTTTGAAACTCTCGAAACGGTAGAAGGGCTTAAGCCCACAATTTCTGCAATATCGATTTGTTTTAAGGGCTTTAAATACCCTGCCTGCATTTTTTCACTCTCCACTTCAACAGAAGGTTTGCAGGGGCGGCCTAAAAAAAAAGGCTCTTGAAAATGTACAATGGCAGTTAAGACTTTTAGTATAGTCTGATTGCGGTAGGCAAGAACACTCATAAATAGAGAAGCCTTGTTTAAAAAGTCCGACGCCTCTTTTTTTTCTTCCCGCGAACCCGAGTTTTTTATTCTTTCATATTCGGGAGAAATTTCCAAGGCAGGGACTTCCTCATCATTTATTATAATCTTAAATTCGTTTCCTTCCCGTTTTATCTCGGCAACCGGCACAATAAATTTTTCATCTACGGCTTCGCGTGAATAGGCAAGTCCCGGCTTAGGGTTTAAGGAGTTTATCAGCTCTGCAAGTTCTTCCGCCGTTTCCATATCTATAACGATTTTTTTTTGAGCAAGTTTTTTTATAAAAAGTTTTAAATCGGAAACAAAGACAAGAACTTCGTAGTGTTCTTTTATTATCTTTACACAAAGAGAATGTATGTTTTTATAGATATCAAGGATTTCGTGTGTTTTGGGAGACTCGCAAAGTATTCCGGCCTGCACAATAAGAGATTCTTTAATACCGGTACAGGCACAGCCTATCGGTTCAAGCCGTCTGACTATATTGAGGGCTTTTTTTATTTCAGTATGTTTTATTTTTTTTTCGGAAAGCATGTCTGCAAAGAGTTCTTCAAGAGGAACCCAATAAAAACCGTTTCGGTCTAAATTTTGGATGATGAGCATTGCAGCATCTAGAACATATTCATCCGTAATAGATTCTCCGGCTTGTTCAATCAGATGAGCTTGAAGGGTTTTGCGGGAATCATCTTCGATGCTCTCCAAAAAACTTTGATGCTTATCCCCCTCTTCAGCGGAGGCGGCACTCACTCGGGAAGAGGTTTTAAAAACAAGAGCCGGATTCCGCTTTACTTCTTTTATTACCTCTTCCTGAAGTTCTTCGCTCGATAAATTAAGCAGGGCAACAGCATTTAACATCTGCTGGTTCATCACCATCTTTTGAGATAGAATCTGCTGCTGCCTTTGCTTTAATATCATTTATTTTTTATCCCCAAAGGAGGACACCCCAAAGGGTGCACCCAAAAGGGTACTCCCTTTGGGGAGCTCCCTAAAGCGTACAGTTAAAATCCTTTACCAAGATGCCGGGAAGCGAAGCACCTCCCGTTCTTCTTCTGCCGTAGGTACCGGTATTTGCAAAGATTCGGCTTTCCTTTGTTACGGCCAAAAGGTTTTCCCCAAACATATTGTATAAGGATTCATCCCAGCGCATATCGGCAATCGGGGCAACGATTTTTCCGTCCTCTACCCAAAGGCAGGCAAAACGGGTCATGCCGGTAACACGGGCCGAGGATGTATCGCTCCAGTTTAGGTAGTTAAAGTTAGAAATATAAATACCCGTACCCAGCTCTTTTACGGCATCAGCTTCGTTTAGGTTTCCCGTTCCGATAACTATTGAACGCATACCCTCGCTTAAAGGGGCACCGTTGGATTTTACTCCGTACTGGGTTTCGGTTCTTAAGCTGACCAAGGTATTTTTAAGTTTACCCTTTTCGATTATACTTAATTTTTCGGGGGCAAGCTCTCCGTTTGAGTTAAAGGCAGGTTCAAGCCCTAGAGAAAAATCTTGAGTCAAATTAAACCTATCGGAAAAATGTTCCCTTCCCTCCTTTAAGGCAAGATAGGCACTGGAGCCTTGCTGCATACTCCTTTCGCTAAAACCGTCCCACGAAAAAAAGTCCGTTACATCAAGGAGGGCATCGGCGCTTATAAAAGCTTTATATTTTCCTGGTGCTAATTTTTTTTGAGGCGTGTGCAGAACTTCCAAGCCCTTTCGAGCTTGCTCTATCTTTGCCTTATATTGCGCATCACTCCATTCCGTTCCCGAATAAAGAGATTTTATACCGCGCCCGTTTTCAAGCCAGACCGAATAATCCAAAACAAAGGTTTCGGTTTGAAACCAATGGCTTGCCCCTGCTGAAGTTATAACACCCTTACAAATAACGCCCTGAGAATAAAGGCCTGCAAAGTCAAGGTCTTTAACGGGAGATAAAATAGTTTCGGGTATCTTATCTTCGGGCAAAAGTTTTCCCGTGTATATTGCCGAAGAGGTTTGCGAGGCTTCGGGAATTGACTGGTATTTGTCTTCGGGCAGAAGCATTATAGAGTCTCTAGCTTCTTGAAGAGCCTCTGCAGCCATCCTCTTATCTTTTTCCATACTCATCTGAATACCAAAACGAAAATCATGGGTGCGGTTTTTTTTCCAAAAAGTACAAGAAAAATAACCTTGATCAACCATTCCGTTTTGGCGTACCTTAGCCTTGCTAAAGCGCATAAAATAGCTTTTTTCGCCCGAAAAAGAAATCGAAATTTTTTCTCCATCAAGCAGTTCAGAAAGCATAAAATCGGCAATCGATTCAAAATATTCTTTAAAACTCATTTTCATTTTCCGCCTCCAAAAACTTCTACATCAGAAAATGCGCATACAGGACTTGCGTGTCCTACACTGATAACCTGATTCGGTTCTCCCTTACCGCAGTTAGGCGTTCCGTAAACATGGAATGTGGATTTGTCGCCTACGGCACAGAGGTTTCGCCAAAAGTTTTGAGATACACCTCGGTAGTTCGGGTCGCGTACGGTTTTGGTAATTTTTCCGTTTTCGATTAATTGGCCGTATTCGCATCCGAATTGAAATTTATTGCGGTAATCGTCTATCGACCATGAGCGGTTCGATGTCATAATAATTCCTTTTTCGATTGAAGAAATTATTTGATCAAAGCTGCTGGTTCCCGGTTCAAGGTTTAGGTTTGCCATTCTGTCTATCGGCGGCCGGTTCCACGAGGTTGCTCTTTGGTTTGCGACCATCTTGTCCGGCGGAACGGGTTTGCCTGCATAGAGGCGGCCTGCACTTTCGAGGCTTCCCAAGGCACAGACTAAAATTCCGTCCTTGATTATAAAGGTTTTCTTTGCCTGAGCTCCCGTCTGGTCGGCGGCAAAGGTGGCAAGCTGATATGGAATTGTAGGATCATAGCAGATATTCATAAGGCGTGAGCCGTATTGGAAGCTTCCTATATCTTCAGGCTTTATAAAACTGCCGCCTGCAAAGTTTCTTTCATCACCTAAAATGCGGTCAATTTCCAAGGGATGGCCGACACTTTCGTGAATTTGCAAAAGCATTTGGTCGGGCATAAGAACGAGGGTACGCCTGTCGGAAGGACAGGACTCGGCTCCCAAGAGCTCTATTACTTCATTCCCAACCCTTTTGGCCTCTACCTTGGATTTGGCAAAGTTTAAAAACTCATAGCCGCCCTGAAAGGTACGGGCACCTGAGCCATTATAAGTCCGTCTTTGGATTATGTCCCCTCGGCGGGCAGCAGCACCGAAACTTGAACCTATTGTGTAAAAATCTTGTAAGATTTTTGCCCCGCCTGAACTTAAAAGCTCTATTACCTCTTCGCCTAAATTTACATAGGCATGAGTGTCAATAACTTCATCAGAGACTTTTAAAATATTGCATATCTCAAAAAGATAATCGAAAATTTCCGTTTTGGAAGGGCGGGTCTTTTTACCCCTAAGAGTCTCGTATTTTAATTCCGTATCCGGCCTGACATTTTTGTCAAAATCGGCAATTTTAAAGGCTGAAGCGGTTTGAGCGGCATTAAAGGCTTGGCGGGCAGCTTCGGCAGCCCCTTGAGGCGTCATATTTTGAGTTGCCCCATAAGCAATATGCCCCTTATACAAGACTTCAACCATAAACCCCTGATCAGCCGAATAACCGGAAGATTCAAAAGCTCCATCCTGAGCCGCAAAGAAAGTATCCCTTGTGCGGTGAATGCGTAAAGTTACAAGCTCCGCCTTAGGAACGGCGTTTTTTGCAGCTTCAAGCAGACTTTCCGATGTATAAATCATATTTCCCCCTAAATAATTACTAGGGATATTATATCAAAAAGAGGCAAATTTTGCAATTGAAAAAAAAGAAAAAGATCAAGCAGGAATCTTTAACCTTATTATGGAGTTACAATAGGACCTAAAAAACATCTAATAGGATAACCTGATAATTGAGAATCTTCCTTTTCTACTAATAAAATTAAATCAATATATTTACCTGAAATTTTAAATACATCTCTCCAAAAAGCAGCAATTTTAATATTTGATAAATCTTTACCGGAAAAGACAAACCTCTCTACCGAATTAATTTCTTTACTCTCTATTAGATTATTTTCTTCATCAAAAATCATTAATTTTAAAATTCCGTTATATTTAAAATCTACAGGTATATTTTCCGTTAAGACTTCAAAACCTATATCCCAAATAGAATTATCATATTCAGTTTTAGTAAGTCTAACAGTTTCTGTTGAGCCTTTTACATCTAATTTTATAGAATCAAAATATATGGTATTTATATTAGTGTTGTATAACACAAATTTTTCGTCATTTTTATTTTTACCGATTACCGATTTCGGTATAAATATCAATACAATAACTACTGTAAAAATAGCACAAAAAAATAATATAAGTTTTTTCATGTTTAATTCCCATACAAAATTCTTGCTTTAAAGTAATTACAACTATGCAAACAACTGATTATCGATTTTATATGGATAAATCCTTTCATTTGCTAAATTTATATAATCATTATTTATTTCATACCCTATATAATGCCGTTGAGATTTCAAAGCTCCTATAGCCGTCGTTCCACTGCCCATAAAAGGATCCAAAACTATATCATTTTTAAAAGAGTATAATTGAATTAATCTATAAGGCAATTCAATTGGAAAGGGAGCCGGATGCCCCACTCTCTTTGCACTTTCAGCATTCATTGTCCAAATTGACTTAGTCCATTCCATAAATTCTTCGCGTTGTATAGTATTTTCTTTTTGTAATTGTGGACGTTTATAATCTCCTTTTGAGAAAACTAAGATATATTCATGAATATCTCTTAATGTAGGATTTGACGCGCTTTGCCAACTGCCCCATGCTGTTGAAGGACTAGCACTTGCCGCCTTATTCCAAATAATTTCTCCACGCATATTAAAACCTATATCAACCATCATTTTTGAAATATAATCGGATAATGGAATATACGGCTTACGTCCTAAATTTGCAACATTTATACATGCCCTCCCTCCATTTACAAGCACCCGATATGTTTCGGAAAAAGCATTTTCAAGAAGTTTTAAATACTCCTCTAATGATAAATCATCATCATATTCTTTCGATACATTGTAGGGGGGAGATGTTATCATTAAATGCAAAGAATTATCAGGTATCTGACTCATATTTTCACAAGAACCTAATATAATAGAATCAAGTAATTCTTCCGGAAAAGGATTCTCGATATCCGAAATAATTTGCTCTTTTTTTTCTAATTCTTTATATAATCTTGAATCATAAAATTTACTGGAATCATGGTTTATTCTGCCTCTAACTCCAAAGCTGCTAGTTTCAGTACCGGATTTATTCATTACAACCTCGCAATAATTTTAAGAATTTTTCACCTTTTTTAACATCATCAATTTCTTTTGCCGCAATACTTATTATCTTGCCAAGTTGTTTTTTTGAAATCATAGAAGAAAAATAATGCCGTTCTTCCGATAAAATTCGTTTACATAAATTCTTCAACTCATGTTCATCAGTAATTGTTATAAAACCTTTTTCAGGAGATTCAAAAATAAAATCCGATTTTGTAGGATTTGGGTTTAAACTATAAAAGCCCTGAATAACTCCGGCTGATTTTAAAAAATCAACTTTTTTTGAATATGTAGATGTTATTGGACTGTTACCTAAAATGATTATCGGGATAGTATTTGCATTTGAACCGGAAACTCTAATATTAATAGATTTTCCTATAGCTTTTAACATTGAATCTGATCTAAGCAGAGACGGATTTCCTTTATGACTTTTATAATCTCCGATTAAAGTTAAAGTATCAGGTTGTTCAAAGCGATAATTTGAAACAATACTCATTTTTATTTCAAAAATGAATTTTATATCTTCTGCTTTTTGATTGATAGTATTTTTGGTACAAAGCGCCAGATCGGCACTGGACGATTTCGTCAGTGCAATTTCTTCACAAACTACACCATTAATAGCGTATAAACCGAATTCTTCAGCAATAGGAGAAAAAATTTGTTTACACCATTTTTCTGTAAATCGACCTATAAGTGAATTTCTGCTTTGCAGTGTTTGTCCTTCAGAATCAAAATCTTTGGGTATATACGCATAATAGCCGGATTGTAAGTTATAAAAAAGTTGTTCAGGGGAGGCAAAAGATTTTAGAGCTTCTTTGAAAAAATATTTTTCCGTTTGTTCATTCCATAACATATTTTATCTCCACAATATGATATACATTTTAATTAAATCAGTAAAATTTTCAAGGTAGGAGCTCTCTACTCAAAGCTGTTCTTATCGGCGGCGGCACTGACATCGACGGGGTATTTACCGTCAAAGCAGGCACAGCAAAAGCGGGTGTTTGCTCCGGCATCTTTCATAGCCTTGAGCATACTTTCTTGGGACAGATAAACTAAGGAGTCGGCTCCGATGTGTTCCCTGATTTCTTCAACCGTTTTTTTGTGGGCGATGAGGTTTTCGGGGTTTCCCATATCTACGCCCATAAAGCAGGAGTACCGTACAGGAGGAGAAGATATTCTGATGTGTACTTCTTTTGCACCCGCTCCCCTAAGCATTTTGATTAAGGGTCCCATGGTGCTTCCTCTGACGATGCTGTCATCAACCACTATGATGCGTTTTCCTTGGACAGCTTCTGAAAGAACATTGAATTTCATCGCAACGCCTTGGTCCCGCAATTTTTGTGTAGGCTGAATAAAGGTGCGTCCTATGTAGCGGTTTTTTGAAAAGCCTTCATCATAAGGGATGCCCGATTCTTGGGAATAGCCTATGGCCGCCGAACGGGACGAGTCGGGAATGGCTATAACTATATCGGCATCAACGGGGGCATTTTTTGCAAGCTCCTTGCCGAAATTTACACGGGATACATGAACCGATGCATTGTTCCAAACCGAGTCGGGGCGGGCAAAGTAGACGTACTCAAAGATACATGGGGAAAGAGGCTCCTTAGGCGGAATGCGCATACAAAGCTCGGCTCCGTTGTCTATAAGTTTTAGAATTTCACCGGCTTTTACCTCAGTAAAATCCTTGCATCCAAGGGTTAAAAGAGCACAAGACTCGCTTGCTGCAACCGATACTCCGTCCTGAAAACTTCCGACACAAAGAGGCCTGAAGCCCCAAGGGTCTCTGGCTATGTAGATGCCTTCAACCGTTAAAACGGCAATCGAAAAAGCTCCTTCCCATTCTCGCATACACGAAGCTATACGCTCCGCCCAAGAATCGCCCTTGGCAGCGGCAAGCATCATAATCATAACTTCGGTATCCGAGGTAGAAGAAAGGCCTACCCCTCTTTCCAAAAGTTTTTGCCTTAAATGCGGGGCGTTTACAAGGTTTCCGTTATGAGCAAGGGCTATAGGCCCGTGCATTGTTTCTATATAAAAGGGCTGGATATTTCCAAAAGAAGAAGAGCCCGTAGTCGAATATCGGGTGTGGCCTATGGCAGCATAGCCTTGAAGGTTCGATATATCGTGCTCGGTAAAAATGTTTGAAACAAGGCCGGGTTTTTTGAAGACTCGGATGTGTTTTCCGTTTGAAACAGCCATACCGGCAGCCTCCTGTCCCCTATGCTGAAGAGAAAAAAGAGCATAGAAAACCGAGCGGGCAGCATCATCCAGCCTGAAAGGCAGCCTTTCAGGATTTTCCGTCTTATAGGAATTTGAATCCCAAACAGCCGCAATTCCGCATTCTTCCCCCAAACTCGATTTAAAAATATCATCCTTGCTCATTTTTCCCTATTCTCCTTAAATTTCGCAAAAATAACAAAGGGAGACCCTCATCTTACAGAAAGAGCCTCCCTCTTCGGCGTTTTAAGAACTTTAAAACCGGATCGATTAATGAAAGTCTTTAGGTCGTCGTTCAACTCTTTTACATTTTGAACATTCTGCAATATTTTTAATCTTACCGTTATCGACCATTGTTTTTAATACGATTTCTCCGCCGCAGGGACAATTAAATTTTTGAGTCGCAGCAGCAGTTCGTGAGTTTTTACTTGCACCAGCCATATGTGCCTCCTAGTTATTGTTACGCTATCTTGATAAGTATAAAAAAAAATGGGTTTTCTGTCAATAGATGGACACACTTTGTGTCACACTTTGTGTATCACTTTTAACTTTAATAATTAAATCGAGGGGGAACCTCTAAAAACTGAAGCTTTTAGAGGTTCCTTATTATTCAATGTTCTATTTAAGGACATCTTTTAGAAATCTTTCGGCATTTTTATACGCTAACATTTCTATTTCATGTTCCGTCCATCCGTCTTTTTTAAGCGCATCAAAAAGAAGATAATACTTATCACAGCTGTTAACTTCCAAGTTACCGAAAACTCCATCGAAATCCGAACCGAGTGCTAGAACTTCTATTCCTCCTATATTTTTTTGGTGGTTTAGATGTTTAACCATTAAGGCAACGGTGCTGTCTTTACTTGTTATATCTTCATTTAAAAATTCCGGCCCTAAATTAAGTCCCATCACTCCGCCCTTGTCCGCCAATACCTTTATCATATCATCAGTCATATTTCTTGTATGAGGACTTAATATGCGGGAATTCGAATGCGATGCTGTAAACGGTTTTTTTGAGTATTTTGCTACATCATAAAAGCCTCCATCAGAAAGATGGCTTACATCAATGATTATACCCAATTTATTCATACGTTCAATAAGCTCAATTCCAAACGGCTTTAATCCCCTATTCATAATCGCAGGGTCTTTTGAATTGGGAAAACCTATACAGTTTTCATTATTCCATGTTAAAGTTATTAACCTAATGCCCTTTTCATAAAAGTGATCAAGCCGTTTTAGATCGCCATTGACAGCTCTTCCGTCTTCGAGAGTTAAAAAAGCAGATATGATATTTTGGCTTTTATTTTTTAAAAACTCGTCATAGGATTTGCATATTTTTACATAATCAACTTTCTCTATATTTCTTTTTATTTGATCGAGTAAGCTTTCGATGTATTCATCATCCGAAATTACAGGTCTTTTTATAAATTTGAATATAGATTCGGTTAACATAAAAATAGCAAAAAACTGAGCATATGCCCCTGATTTTTTTAACCTCTCAAAATCTACGGAAAAAGATTTATTGGATACAACCGTTTCTCCAGGTTCTTCTTTCCATGTCAACATTAAAGTGTCGCAATGCAGATCGATATAATTCATTTACTCCGCCTTTTTGTTTTTTTCAATTTTGTGAAAAATATAACCATATATAATAGTACCGCCGATAACTATTGCCAATTTAAAAGTGCCTATGCCCGGTATGAATCCTATCAGATAGTATATAATAGCAGTCGGGATAAAATATTTGATGGCTTTTTTCGGTTCTCCTTTAAAGCGCATTACAATAAGTGATCCAAATAGAGACGGCAAAACATATTTAAAAGATTTAATTACTACCGGCGGGAAAACTGTAAGTAGTTTTTGACCTACAATAATTACAATCAGTAGAATACACAAATTTACAAATACTGAAGTTGCAACAGCAATAATAGTTGCAATATTTCCACGCGGTTCAGTTACATCTGATTTAAGAGCATTTTGAATTGAAAGAGCTACAGGTACTCTCATGTTTGAGACATTTCCTGCAAAATACCCCATATAAGTTCCTGCACTGCCGAGTATAGGAAAATAACTCATCGGTTCGGTCAGCCACATGCCTATGCCGAATGATGCTATAGCAATAGTTACGCTTGCAAAGGCGGAAGCGCTTTCACTCCATCCCTTTACAAAATACATGTATCCTATAGGCAGAAATGAAAGTATGAGTGCTATGAGCATTGAAAGTCTTCCCCATTTATGAATACCGGGAATAAATTTGTTTTCGTAATCAGTAACTAAGTTATTAGTAGTTTCCATAAAAATCTCCTATTTAAAAATAAATTCAGTTAAAATAATCGAACTGCCGAGCCCTACAACCAAAGCAATGGCCAGCATCCATTCGTAGATCCATTTTTTCTTGGATTTTTCTGCGTACATCGACAATAATAGAGTTATACCGCCTGAAATAAACATTACTATAGCTTCAACCTTTCCCTTGCGGAAATTGTCGATTGCAAAATAGCCTATAAGAGCTATAGATGCGATAAAACCAACTATTTTTGCAAAACTGCCTTCAATATTTTTATTTTTTATCAAAGAACGTTCCATTGGTTTTAAACTAAAAAAGCAGTTGATAAAGTAAGGAGCGCTTCCTAGAATCATTGCATAAAGAACTAAAATGAAAACACCTGTTGTTATGTTAGCATTTGCAAGCTCTACACCCAAAGCATCTGCTGCAATTCCGGCTAACATTAACTCGTAATTTGCAGACCCGATAACTCCAATGCGCATAAATGCTGCTCCGGAACCCAACATAGCCATAATTGTTAATGCCGCTACCATTACGGAAAAAGCGGGCCCAATAATTGAAAAAATTCCGGTTCTTACTGAAATCGTTACCTCTTCTTCCGTGAGCAGTTTATGTTTCTTGTTAAAACTTAAAGCTTTTTTTAGAAATACAGCTGCTTGGATGACGACGAAAGATGTCAGTATAATGGCAAAAATCCACACAGTTCCGTTTACAATAGTAATTGTATTCATAAGACCTCCTACACCGGCTCTGCAAGTTTTTGGGCTGTTAAAAACATATACGGCAATTTTGCAAAGCGCAGTGATACATAAAGATATAAATAGTTAAGATTATTAACTATTTATATCAGTATAACATCCATATTCGATATTTGTCAAGAAAAAAATTTAAAAATTTGTCGAAATATTTTCGATTTTTTTAAATTTTTAACATAAAATTTTGACATTTTTTTAAATTTTGCTTGTAAAGTTTATATTTTTAGTGTATACTATTGATTAGACCCTTAACTATCAGGAGACAAATTATGTATGATTTTGAAAACACCCTACCACGAAAAAAAATAGGAGCAGCTAAGTGGGAACTTATGTACAAGTGGAAGCCGGACGTTTCGGACGGCATTATTCCGCTCTCTGTAGCTGATATGGAATTTAAAAACCCGCCGGAAATAACTGAAGGTCTAAAAAGCTATCTTGATAGACTGATTTTAGGTTATTCTATGCGGTACGAGGATTATGATAATGCCGTAATCGGTTGGCTTAAACGTAAGCATGGTTATACTGTAAATCCTGAAATGATTATTCAGACTCCCGGTATTGTAAATGCTTTTTTTGCCGCAGTAAATGCCTTTACCGAAAAAGGGGACGGAGTAATTGTCATGAGACCGGTATATTATCCTTTTTCTATGGCTGTTGAGATGAATGACAGGGAACTTGTGAACTGCCCTCTCTTATGTGATAAAGATTATTATTATACAATAGATTATGACGAATTTGAACGCTTAGCAAAACAGCCTAAAAATAAACTTTTGATTTTCTGTTCGCCTCATAATCCTGTCGGCCGTGTATGGAAAAAAGAGGAATTAAAAAAACTTGCCGAAATAGCCTTGGCAAATAACGTTATAGTTTTTTCCGATGAGATTTGGAATGATCTTGTAATGCCCGGTTATAAACACACTCTTATGGCAAGCATTTCAAAAGAAATAGCGGCAAACACTATAACTGCGACAGCACCTTCAAAGACTTTCAATGTGGCAGGGCTTGCTACATCAAATATAATTGTTGAAAATGAAAACATTAGAACAAAATATTCTGACATGCTTCAGAAGATGAGATCTTCAAGCGTAAATGCTCTAGGCTTTAAAGCCTGCGAGATAGCTTATACTCAGTGTGATAAGTGGCTTGGAGAGCTTCTTCAAGTTCTTGACAAGAATCAAAAGCTGGTTAAAGACTATTTTGATGCCAATTTCCCCATGCTTAAAAGCCGATATATTGAAGGTACTTATCTTCAATGGGTTGATTTTAAGGCACTCGGAATGGATAATAAAACTTTGGAAAACTTTATGCACAATGAAGCCCAATTTTTTACAGATGAAGGTTATGTTTTCGGTTCTGAAGGAGACGGCTTTGAAAGAATCAATGTCGGCTGTCCCACTAAAATTTTACAGCGGCACTTGGATATGCTAGGTGACGCATTAAAGAAAAAAAGATTTTAAAATATTATATGCAATTAGTCTATTTGGGGATAATATTTTTGGCTATTATATTGGGGCTGGCCTTGAAGCGGCCCCTTTATCAGGCCATAATTTTAGGGGTCGTTTTTTCAGTTATCTTGTATAAGATCCCTTTGCCTGATTTTATATGGATAGTCAAAGATGCCTCTTTAAATTCTCAAACAATATATCTTTTACTTGCTTTTTATGTCGTTACTTATTTACAACGTATGATGGAAAACAAGAATCTTCTAATGCTTGCTGAAAAATCTCTTGAACAAATGTTTCATTCTAAACGCATAAATGCAATGGTTGCCCCCTTTATAGTAGGATTGCTTCCTTCACCGGGAGCGGTACTTATTGCGGCTCCTATAGTAGATGCCGCCTCGGAGGATAATCTTAATGTTAATGAAAGAACCTTTGTAGCGAGTTATTATAGGCACATATCAGAGCTATTTATGCCCACTTATGCTTCAATACTTTTAGCTCTAAAACTTACCGGTGTGGATATGACAGCCTTTGTTATAAGCATGCTTCCAATGGTTTTTGTTCTTTTTTTACTGGGTTTTATATTTTACGTAAGAAAGATACCTAAAAATACGGATAAAGACAAAAATCAGGATAAAAAAGATGCCGTTTACTCATTTTTTAAAGCTCTATGGCCTATAGCACTTACAACCTTGTTAATTCTTGTATTGAAGATTCAGGTTGTTTTTGCAGTTTTACCGGCAATTATAATAATGATTTTTATTTATAAATTTAAATTTTCCGATTTAAAAATTTTTGCAGTTAAAGCTTTTGAAGCAAAAATGCTTTTAACTTTTCTACTGGTTATGATTTTTAAAACAGTATTGGAGTATACTCATGTTATTGAAACTTTGCCTAACTTTTTTGGAAAACTGCCAATTCCGGTTACTGCCGTGTTTTCGATAATAATTTTTTTGGGAACAATAGTCGCAGGAGCTCAAGCCATGATAGCTATGATAGTTCCTATTGCTTTTTCGACAATACCTAATGCAGGACTGGGAGAATTAGTCCTTTTTATGAGTATAAGTTATATTGCTTCACAAGTGTCTCCTACTCATATTTGTCTGGCAATAATAACCGAGCACTATAAAACTTCATTCCTATCTTTGATAATAAAGACCTTACCGATAATAATTTCTTTTATAGGCATCGCATTTGGTTACAGTTATATTTTGATTAAGTTTATCGAAGGCTTATTGTATTAAGACCATTTTATACTTTAATTCTTTCCAGTTTCCAAATTTCATCAACATAATTTTGAATAGTCCTATCCGAACTGAATTTTCCGGATCGGGCTATATTTAAAATACATTTTTTTGCCCAATCATGGCGGTGATAATACTCGCTTATAATTCGTTCATGAGCTTTTTGATAGCTCTTAAAATCGGCAAGAATATAATAAGTATCAGGCCGCTGTCCTTCAACACCGTAAATCAAAGAATCGTAAAGTCCTCTAAAGGTTTGCTCTCCCGGCAGGGTGTATGTCCCGTCAATAAGCTGGTTTACAGCTTTTTCCAGTTCAGGATTTGCTGAAAGATATTCCCTCGGATTATAGGTGTTTTCCTTATCCATCTTTAAAATCTCTTCAGCCTTAAGTCCGAAGATAAATTCATTCTCCGCTCCGGCTTCTTCAATAATCTCGATATTCGCTCCGTCAAAAGTACCGATTGTTACGGCTCCGTTAATCATAAATTTCATATTACCCGTACCGGAGGCTTCTTTTCCGGCAGTAGAAATTTGTTCCGAAATATCGGCGGCAGGAAATATTTTTTCTGCAGCAGAAACACGGTAGTTTTCGACAAAAACAACTCTTAATTTACCGGCAACCCTGTGATCGTTATTTATTCTGTCGGCAACCGTATTTATGAGCTTTATTATCTCCTTTGCACGTCTATAGGCTGCTGCAGCCTTTGCTCCGAAAATAAATGTCATCGGAATCGGATCATAGGAAGGATCATTTATAATTCTGTTATAAAGGGTCATTATGTGGAAAATATTTAATAACTGCCTTTTATATTCGTGAAGGCGTTTTATCTGAACATCGTAGATAGAATCGGGGTTGATAAATATTCCCTGATTTTCTTCAAGATACTCGGCAAGTCTTATCTTGTTTTTATGCTTAACTTCGATAAAGCCTTCCAAGAAGTCTTCATTGTCTATAAAGGCTTCAAGTTTTTTTAATTCTTCCAAGTTGGTTATCCAGCCGTCACCTATGTATTTTGTTATAAAAGCGGAAAGAAGAGGATTGGCCGTTAAGAGCCAGCGTCTCTGAGTTACTCCGTTGGTCTTATTGTTAAACTTATGAGGATATAGGTCATAAAAATCGGCAAGTTCTTTATGCTTTAGGATTTCGGTATGAAGAGCGGCAACTCCGTTTACCGAAAAAGATCCGGCTATAGCAAGGCGTGCCATATGAATCTTTCCGTCAGCCATGATCGCCATATTATTATGCTTTTTCCAATCTCCCGGATACTTTTCGTAAAGTTGTGCCAAAAAACGCCTGTTTATCTCTTCAACTATTTGATAAACTCTGGGCAAAAGTTTTTGGAAAACATCTATGGGCCATTTCTCCAAGGCCTCAGCTAAAATCGTGTGGTTTGTATATGCAAAAACTTTTTTTGTAATATCCCAAGCCGCATCCCATTCAAGATGATAATCGTCCATCAAAATACGCATAAGTTCAGGGATTCCTACAACAGGGTGGGTATCGTTTAGCTGGATTACAACATAATCTGGCAGCTTGGTAAAATCCGTACCCTCTCTATGTATAAATGAGCGTATAATATCCTGTAAACTTGCTGAAGTAAAAAAGTATTGCTGTTTTAAGCGTAAATTCATTCCGGGCGGGCCGGAATCATTCGGATATAGAATACAGGAAATGCTTTCGGCATCTATCTGTTTTTGGAATGCCCTGTTATATTCCATACTGTTAAAAAGCGGAAGATCAAAGCCGTCATCTGAGGAAGCTTCCCAAAGGCGGAGGGTGTTTACCGTATCCGTACCGTAACCCACAATCGGCATATCATAGGGGGTAGCTATAATTTCTTCTGCCCCGTTTAGATCATAATATAGTTTTCCGCTCTCTGAGGTTCGGGAAGAAGGAATTCCTCCAAAATATACCTTAACGCTCAAATCGGAGCGGCGTACCTCCCAAGGGTCGCGGGCAAAAAGCCAGCGGTCGGGATATTCGACCTGATAACCGTTTTCGATTCTTTGTTCAAACATTCCATACTTATAACGGATGCCGTATCCGTGCCCGGGATAGTCCATAGTTGCAAGGGAATCCAAAAAACATGCGGCGAGTCTTCCCAAGCCTCCGTTACCCAAACCGGCATCGGGCTCTTCATCTTCGATAATAGAAAGAGGCTCGGATATTTCATCTGCAATTTCTTCAATGGTTTTTCGAATACCCATATTGTTTATATTATTTATTAAGGCTCGTCCCATCAAAAATTCGGCCGAAAGATAATACATCCTTCTGACTCCGGTTTTCTCTTGAGCATTCATAGTCTTAATCCAGTTAGATTGGATAAGCTCCATAACCGTACTGGCTACGGCATCATAAATCTCTCGGCGGGTAGCCTTATCAAGACTTTTACTGAAATTTCTTTTTAAGCGTCTTATGACGGAATCCTTTACTTCTTCTTTTGAAATAACCAAGTTTCTACCTCCTTCTTATGTATCCATATTATTCTACATCTATTGTATGCCTTTTTTCAGATAAAATCAAGGCTATTTATTGGGGGGCTTTATATTTTTTTAACAACAAATCTGATATATGTATCAAAGCCAAGACTCTCATAGAAACACTTTGCATCTTCGTTCAGCTCCCAATGGCTCAGCTCAATTTGTGAGGCTTTTTCTTTAACGGCAATTTTTTCAATTTCTTTTATAAAAGCCTTGCCGATTCCCTTTCGTCTGTATCCAGGCACTATGCCGATTTGATCGATATGTATTCCTCTATAGGCTTTTCTAAAAGAATTTTCTTGATAATCCCGAATATAAAATAAAGCATAACCGGCATCTTTTCCGTCACAAGAGACAATATAGCAAAACCAATTTTCTTCTTGTAATTGCTTTTTAAAAAAATTTAATGTTTCATCATATGAAAAAGGTTTAAAATACTCAGGATACAATTTGTAATGAAGCTCTTGCACATCTTTATTCATTAATGCGATATACTCGGCATCTTTTGATAACCTGAAACTTAAATCCATAATTTTTCCCCACTATTACCATAAGATTTTTACTTTGTATTTTGGAATAATAGAATCCTTTGTAATAATTGTCATATCTTCACATTGAGCTTGTGCAATAATCAAGCGGTCAAAAGGATCGTTATGTATTTTTTCCAATTTTAACTTTTCAATATTTTGTTTTATTGCAATTTCCCAAAAAGTTACAATGCTCACATACAATGTATCTTCAGTTAGAATAATGTTTTTAGCAGAAGAAGAAAGATTTTCATCTTCATCAAAAAGCCATAAAAGCGTGTGAGTATCTAAAATGTACATTACATATACTCCTCAAAACCGGGAGGAGTATCATCAAAATCAGGAGACATCCAAATTTTACCTTTCAAAATCCCAAATCTGCGTTTTGGCTTCTTATCCTTTAAATTATCTTTTTTACTTATTGTTGTATTTTTTAAACTATCCACAATTATATAAAGAAGCTTAAGTTTCTGTTCATAAGGCATTTCTGAAACCTGTGTTTCCAACTGAGAATACTGTTCATAAGACATAAACATACCTCCTCTAGATTATTATAACACAAATATAACTTTTTGTATCTAAATTTAACATAATTTTAATAAAATCAAGTCATCCGATTAAGCGATTTTCCATTCTTTCTATAGCTCTGATATGAATGCGATCATGCCAAATAGTTGATCAGAAATTTTTTTTATAGATTCCCATTCATCATTTTCTATAGATTCGTATGGATCTTTAATCTAAGATAAACCGTTCGGGGATTCTTTCACCCGGTCTTATGACCTGTTTAACCCATTCTTTTTTTATGTGCCAGATATTTGCCTGCACATCAAAGATATTCCAATCTTCTATATCAAAAACTCTGAGCCAGCTGTCCCGTACCCGTTTTTCTTCATCGGGGAACATCCGTGCATATCTTCCGTTAATGAATTCATAGGAATTTTTAAAACCCTTTTGCTTTATGTCTTCTTCGTAGGCTGCAAGATCCGCTTCGTTTTCAGGAACATAGTGCAGATTTAACACGTAATCCCATTTAAACCCGCTGAAGTACAAGATTTCTTCATCGGGGACTTCCAAAACATAGGCGACTTCGCCTTCTTCCGGGCGCATACAACTTTTTGCACTCACAGAGCACCAGATATGATAATCGGCATAATCGGGCTTTTTTATGCGCTTAGATGATTCTTTTATGAACCAGTCATAGCATTTAAGCATAAAAGATGAGATGCCTGCAAGGTGTTCTTCTATGTATATTCTTTTATTAAGAAAAAGTCCAGTTTTTTCCAGAATATCCAAAGACCTTTTATCTTGGCAAGTAAACAATAAAGTTTTTCCGTTTTTGGTATAAGGATTTTTTATATGCTCATTCAAAGTCATTACCTCTCATAAAATTTAGTTAACGTTCACTCATATATTGTCTTACTTCGGCAGAAGCCAACATACGTATTTGTGTATGCGGATATTCTTTATATTCTCCAACAGTAAAAAGAGGCGCTGTTTGTTTGCATTTTTTATCTTTATTTTTTTTCAAAAATAAAAGCAGATCATCATAGGAAGGGAAAATTTTATATGATTTTTTTCCCTTGCTGCTTTCTATTTCGTAGATACCGCAGGCCTTTTTTTCCGTATAATCCGCGGTCCGTAAATAGAGCTTGGCAATTTCCAATGATTTAAACGGAAAATTCCATCTTTGCAAACCTCGTTGAGGATCACGCTCAATACAAATACACCGTCCGCATGTTCCGCAGATATATTGTGTATGGTGCTCCAAACAATCTACGGGATTAAGCAGCGGAGTAATTCTATTTTCGTTTACATAACATTCTTCACACATTTTATCCTCCCATAAAAACTTTTTGCAAGGATTATCAGAGCCTTTCGGCTCTGTTCTGTAAGGAAATTTTTCATCGTATCCGCTAAAGCGGATAGCGAATCAAATCCTGAAAAAAGTTTTTTCAAGCGGTTTGCTTGCAAACCGCATACAATAACACGACGTTTGCCTGAAAGGCAAACTCGGCAGATAAACAGTGAGGCAGTATTTGTGCCGAACTGTTTATCACACCTCCAACTAAGCCTTAGCTCTGCTTTTTGCCGTTACACATGGAACATCGATACGTAAAACAGTAACCTGTTTTGTCATCTGTTCGGTTATTTCAAAATCCCGGCCTGTCTGTGTTTTCATCAGCAGCTGCAAGCCTAAAATCTTTTCTTTTACATCTTCAACAAAAAAAGCCGTGCCGTCTCCCATAACGCTTGCATATTCCGATCCGTACTCACACGGAATTTCCCCTCCGGAAATAACCACAGCTTCCGTTTCAAGCTCGATAAAAACATGAGGGTTCTTGTTTATAATATCCAGCTTCCGCCCTTTTTTTGCGCAGTGCACATATAAAGTCAATTTGCCTTCGTTAAATATAAAACCGTACTGCATCGGTACTACATACGGCCGGTCATTATCGATCATACCGATATGTACAACCTTTGCTTTTTCGATAATTGATTGTATTTGACGATTATCCGTTACTGCCCTGTCTACTCTTCTCATAAATAAACCTCCCTTATATAAATTGATAATTTGTAATGTGCAATGTGTAATTACCGCATACCGTACGTAGGCTACTTTAATTACCAATTACAAATTATCCGTTACCAATCGGTTATGTATTTTTCTCCAGTCTCCATTGAGGAGGTTCTCCGTCATATCCCCAATATTCATTCATCGCAATGATTTTACCGTCTTTTATTTTTATAAACGACACCACGTGAAAAGAACTTGTTTTATCGGCGCTGTATACGTTGACTGCGGTGATGGTAAGGTCTCCGATTTGTTCTACCCTTTCGATTGTACCGTCCCATGTCCCCGGATATTCACAGTTTACCCGTATGTATTCTTCCGCTGTAAAATGCTCATTGGTACAATGCCAGTTGATATATGCCGAATCTGCAAAAAAGGTACGCAAACTCTCCTTATCCTGTTTTAACACCGCATTCCAAAAATCCTGTATGTTCATAGTCTTGCCGGCAAGATTACTTATTCTTTTTCCACGGAATAAATCGGTTGACCCGTTTACTATAAGCTTTATATTCCTCTCCGAAGCGGTCTAAAAGCCATCGCTCTTCCGTAAGCTTCATAAACACGGTAAGGTACAGCCAAAAAATAGGCGGCAAAATCAATACATACCAATTACGGCAGAACAGCAGCGCACCGATACAGATAAACAAAAAGGCGGAATAAATGGGATTACGCACGAGGGCATACACGCCGCCGGTTTCAAGCCGGTTCGACTTTATCTTGATGTCGATCTTGGCGCCGAATACCGCAGCATACCACAAGATACCCCCGACTGCAATGCACAAGATTCCGGCAATTACAAAAAGAACTGCGATGATACCACCGGTAACATTGCCGCTTGTAAGCATATTGAATTTGACAAGCGCAATCCCTGCAGCGGTGAGCGCAATCATAATTGCAATACACACAGGCCCTACTCCCATAACAGGGAGATGTTCTTGGTTTTCTTTTTTCATATTATATAAAATCCTTCATGGCTAATCACTCCATTTTTAAAGAGAAGATATGCTGCCGCTGCCCGAGCTTTTTACTTTAATTTCAGGATTACCCTTATAACGGACTGAACCTGAACCGCTGATATCGGCTTTTAAATTCCTTGTAACCCAAACTTTTGCAGAACCGGCACCTGAAATTGAAATATCGGCTTTTTCGGTTTCCAAACCGGTTGTTTTTATATCCCCTGAACCGGAAATATCCGCTATCATATTTTCGGCTTTTCCTGTTGCGGAAAAATCGGCTGCGCCGGATACGTCCAACCTTAAGGTATTTACCGTAATATCGAGTGCAGTAATATCACCGCTGCCTGAGATATCTATCGACATTGAATCTTTAGGCATATTGAATGATGAAATGCTGCCTCTAACTGAACCGGACGTCTGCAACTTTATTAAAGCAGGCATTGTAATAGAGGCTTTACAATGCGTCTTTGATATGCTGTATCCCGACTTAAAACCGATGTTAAGAGTGGTGCCGGTAACGGATATATCTAAATAGGAGAAAATATTTTCATCCGTTTCAATTTGAATGGAAAAGGCTTCGCTGCACCGTATATCGGCAGTCCAACCGCCTGAGATGCAAACAGTAGTAAAATTATTTTCAGAAAATGATTTAGTTTCTATTATTCCGTTTCCTTTGATTGACTTATCTGAATCGGAAAAGGATCGGCAGCCGATGCACATAACCAAAAGAGCCGTTATCAGGGCAGCTTTTACAATACCGATTAGTTTGATTGTTGTTTTATTCATAAAAATCCTTAAAATAAATTTTTTCGTTTATGATACATTTCTTTATTTTATATCACCCAGTTTCCGTCTTTTAGAAGCTGAACTTGAGTTCCGTCCTTTTTAACACCTATAACGGAAAGCTCAGGGCCGCCGACCATAAAGTCAACATGAATAATAGAATTATTCATCCCTATTTTTTTCTTTTCTTCGTCGGTAAAGGTTTCTCCTCCTTCTATATTTTCGCTATAGGCGTTTCCTATGGCAAAATGGCAGGATGCGTTTTCATCAAAGAGAGTGTTTTTAAAAAGAATGCCTGTGTTGCTGATGGGAGAATCATCTGCTACCAAGGCAACTTCACCAAGACGGCGTGATCCTTCATCGGAATCTAATAGAGATTGAAGCACCTCTTTTCCTTCCTTAGCATCAAAGTCTATAACTTTTCCGTCCTTAAAGGTAAAATGAAAATCATCGATAATTCTTCCTCTGGCAGCCAATGGCTTTGTGGCTTTTAATGTTCCGTTTACCTTAAAGGCATGAGGCATCGAAAATACTTCTTCAGTAGGAATATTGGCCATAAAGACATCTCCTCTAGTGCTCTTGCCGGAGCCGCCGACCCAGCGGTGTCCTTGGGTAAGATATACTTCCAAATCGGTTCCCGGTCCCTTGTATAAGAGCTTTTCAAAAGCCATCTCGTTTAAAAAGTTTTGATGTTTTTTTAAGGCGGCATCATGTTCTTTCCATGCGGCAACAGGGTCGGGAATGCTTACCCTTGTTGCGTCGAATACTTTTTCCCAAAGTTTTGTTAGAGCTTGGTCTTGAGGTAATTCGGGAAATACAGATTTTGCCCATTCGGGAGTCGGGTGCGCGGCAACGCACCATTTTACGTGGTTTTCCATTGTGTATTTCATTATGGACTTTGAGGCTATAGCCCTAGTCTTATTCCATTCAGAAACTTTTTTTGCATCAGCGTTTTTTAAAAGTTCTGGATTATCTGCTACTATTGCAAGGCGATGGTAATTATTTTTATAAGCCGCCTCCATATAGTCTATTTTAAATTTGGGCATTTCCTTAAAGATGCTGTCAGCACCGTAAGCATAGCGGTCAAGGGTCATCTGATCATCGGAAAAGTCATAGATAACATCCTTGGCTCCCATCTTATAAGCCTGTTTTGTAACCTCCCGAACCATGCCGATTGAATGTTCGTTTACAAGTACAAAGATACCATCGCCCTTTTGTATATTAAGGCCGACTTTCAAAATAAGTTCAACATATTTTTCTATATTTCGTTTAAAATCCATAAAGTCCTCCAAAAATGATTTATAGTTTTACCACTTTACCATAAAAAATGAAAAAAGTAAATGATTTATACTTTTTTTTAATTTGCCTATTTATTTATTGAAAATTATATTTTTATGAATTATAATATCTAAAAGGGGATTAATTATGCAGACAATTTATCAAACAATGAACGACGGATCGGCTATTGCAGTGCATCAATGGCTGCCTAAAAAAAAGCCAAAAGCTGTAATCCATATAGTTCACGGAATGGCAGAACATGCTTTAAGATATGAAGATTTTGCAGAAGACGCTTGCACTAGAGGTTTTACCGTTTTTGCAGCAGACCATCGAGGACACGGCAAAACTTGCGGAAATGTAATGCTTAAAGGATACCTTTCGGATAATAACGGTTTCCAAAGAGTGGTGGAAGACCAAAAAGAAATCAATGATGAAATTCAAAAAATTTATCCGGATATTCCGGTTATAATATTGGGACATTCATTCGGGTCTTTTATAACTCAAAACTATATAGAAAACTACGGTAAAACCGTGAAGGCGGCTGTCTTAGTAGGGAGTGCAGGCCCAAACCCTATATTGAAAATCGCAGGCATTGCTGCCGGCTTAAACAAGCTGTTTTCAGGAAGAAAAAAGCCTTCTCAATTTATGGATAAACTAAGCTTTGGAGCCTACAATAAAACCGTTGATTCCCCTAAAACAAATTTTGACTGGCTTTCAAGAGATGAAAAAGAGGTTCAAAAATATATTGATGATGAATTTTGCGGTTTTGTATGCACTGTAGGTTTTTATCAAGACATGATTAAAGGACTAAAACAAACGCACAAAAGTAAGGAAATGACTAAGATTCCGACTGACCTGCCCATCCTAATTACTTCAGGCGAGAGGGATCCCGTTTCAAACCTCGGTAAGAGCGTAAAAAAACTATATGATATTTATAAGGCCAATGGTATCAAAGACCTTAACTTAAAGCTCTATGAAGGAGCCCGCCATGAAATCTTAAACGAAACCAATAAGGAAGAAGTTAAGGCCGATATTTTTGAATGGATAGAAAAAAGGTTATAGGATAAAATCCTATTAAACTTGTTATTCTGTTTTTTCAGGTTGTGCCTTTGTTTTTCTCAAGTTGTATTTTTGGATATGCCCTTGAGTTTTTTTATAATCCTTCCTTGCAAGAACCAAATACTTAGGAGCAAGGCCGGCCCCTCCGGCCATTTCGTACCTGTCGATGATAGTTTTAAGCATATCATCGGCTTCAAGCCATTTGTTTTGACTTATATAGATATGGGCTATCTCGTATTCTGCAGCTGTTCTGGTAGAGGCATCAGAGCCGTAGCGTTTTATAATTATTTTATAATACTCAAGAGCATTTCTTAAATAACCGTTATCAAGTTCTGCTTGAGCCCTTTGATTTAGTTCAATCGGTGTAAGATTTGCAGGAACGGTTTCATCAGTCGGAAGACTGGAACAAGAAAACAGCAAAGAAATTGCAGTCATTAAAATTGTAAGGCCAAACAAATTAAAAACACAGGCCTTAACTCTAAATTTTTTTATCATTTTATTCTCCAATTTTATTTAAATTATATTTTAATACAGCATAAACAAACAAGGCTAAAAAAAGTATCATAATTAAAATCAGCCTCATGTAAACGATTACTCACGGATTACCGTAATTTCAACCCGACGGTTTTTTGCCATATTTGCCTCATTATTACTGGGAGCCTTTGGTTTTGTACTGCCGTAACCGGCTGTCGTTATCCTTGAGCGGTCAATTCCCCGTTTTGAAATTTCATCTGCAATTCTTTCAGCTCTCTGTATCGAAAGAATTTTTTCTTCCTCAGGTCTGTTGAGGTCAGCCGTATGACCTTCAATTAAAAATTTTGTATAAGGCCCTAATTTTAAAAGAGCTTCCGCAATTAAATCTATCTTTCCCATCTCTTCAGGAAGTACATCGGGCATATCCGCAACAAACCGTATATCATACATAATTATCTTTATGATATTTTTCGGATTGGATAATTCAATTCCTTTTTCTTTTTTCTTTTCAAGTAATAGTTCAATATCATGATAGGCAAAGTAATAGTTTTCATCGGGAGGAGTAAAGGGCTCTGTAACATGAAGCATATCTTCATCACAGACGATAACGACTCTCCCCTCCTGTAAAAGTTTTAAGTTTTCAGGCTTTGATAAAATACGGCTGCTGTCTTCCATCGAAATAATCGGATCGGTTCTATTTTGGCCGAAAACACCTCTTGCTATTATACGCAAGGGCTCGGTGCCGACATATTCCCTATACAGCTCTTCATTAAGGCTTGAAGAATATAAAACTATGCCCAGTTTTTTTGCTATTTTAGGATCAACCATGTTCTTTTCATATATGGTAGACATATCGGTATCCCAGATTTTCGGAAAAATGCAGGGTTGAAGTTTTTCCTTTGTGTATTCTCCGTGCACGGGCAGCAGGCCTCTGGCATCTATTAAAATACCCGTATAGACCTTGCTCACTGCCGTACTTGGCGGAATTGAGGGTGTATAAGGAGTATTGTGCTTTATAAACAGCTTTGCAATTTCATGCATTTCAGTACTTGTTTGTATCAAGGCATCGGATAGATCATTTGAAAAATGAGGATTTTTATAATTTCCCTTTTCAATTATCTTGTTTATACTGTTTAGATTTACTTTTTCTTCAGCAAGATAGTTTCCCAGACGGTGGGAAGAATCAACTATAACTGAAAGATAAATGTCTTTTAAAAGTGAAGGCATATATCTTTCTATTGTATTAAAAGCCGCATCCCTATCACTTGGAAGATAAAATCCGCTTTTATTCATATCCAGTTTTATTAAGGATTCGATTGTACCGTTCTCCCAATTTTGAACGGAAGAAGATTGCAAAACGGGTTTATAGGCATTTAAGGTAAAACTAAAAAGGAAAAAAAACAAAAAGAAGCTGCTTAAGCTCTTGGCGTTTTTTAAAGTGCTATTTTTATTTAAAAATTTATTCATTTGCTTATCCCCTTGGCTATCAGTTTATTATCGGCACCTTTAGTTTTTGACCTAAGGAAAGCACCGAATTCACCTCGATTCCGTTTTTTTCGGCAAGAGTTTCAACCTGAATATTATATTTTAAGGCTATAGACCAAAGCGTATCACCCTTTTTAATTACACATACATCAGTAAATTCAACATTTTGGTCATCTTTTCTATTACGGTATGAAGCTACGGTTTTTAAAGCGGGTATTTTAATTACCTGCCCTATCTTAAGGGCGGATGGTTTGACATTGGGGTTATAGTTCATAATAGACTTAACACTTACGCCATAGTGTTTTGATAAGGCATAAAGAGTATCACCTGATTTTATCTTATAACTGTAATATTTTATGAGAAGGGTGTTTTTTTCAAGCAAATCTTGAACAGCATCTTTATATTCCAGAGGAATACGCAAGTTATATTTTACATTGGGAGGTGTAATATTAAATTTCAAAGAAGGATTAAGGGCTGAAAAAAGCTCAGTATCAGCGTTAATTTTTTCTGCAATCAGAACAATATCCACAGAACGCCTTATCGGGATAACATCAGTGGCTTGATAATCAAGAGCCTCGCCCCAATCTATGCCGTACTTTTCACTTTGCATAAGAATTTCTGCAATAGCTAAAAATTTGGCAACATAGAGGGAGGTTTCAGTCTTTAAAAATTTGTTTTCGACCAAGTACCAATAATTGCGGCTTCCGGCTTTTTTTATAGCCTTGTCTAAGGCACCTACTCCGCAATTATAAGCTGCAAGAGCCAAGTACCAGTCATTATAATAATTATAGTTCCATTTAAGTTTTTTTACGGCGGCGGCACTGGTCTTCCATGGGTCTCTCCTTTCATCAATCCATTCATCGATATGAATATCATAACCGCCGATACTGTTCCGCATAAACTGCCAGATGCCCACGGCCCCCGATTTGGAAACAGCCTTAGGAGAAAAACCGGATTCTATCACCGGTAAGAACAAAAGTTCCGGAGGAAGATTTTCTCTGCGAAGTTCTTCAATAATAAAATTGCGGTAAGGAATAGACCTTTGCATAATCGCTTCCAAATAGCGTAAGCCGTCTTCATTAAGATACCGAGTTCTAAATTTTTCAATTAGAGGGTATTTTGAAGAAACGATGACCGTACCATGAAGCGATTTTTGGCAGTTATAAGAAAGGGAAGTTTTATTATATTGCCAAAGTTCAACAGGTTCATCTCTTGTAAAATTTAAAGAAGCTGAATGAATGAGATCAAGGCTAAAAAAAACTGATACTATAAAAAATAGTCGAATCTTCACTAAATTTTTTCTCCGTAGTAAATACCTGCCCATTCCCATCTTCCATGGATTTCAGGGTCTGCCGGAAAATTTACCTTTCTAAAATACAGGTACCATATTCTTGAATATTGGTTCCAACCGGAGGTTTTAAGGTAGGCCTCGTAGGGTGTAGAAGAAGGGTCAATCTCAGGCTCTATTTTTATATAAGTTCCGTACATAAAATTTCTTAAAGAAAAATCGGGAGAACCGTAAATATCGGAAAGCTCCTGTTTCCATGCCATAGAAAAAAAGTTTACCTTTGAACGGTACCTCTCCAAAGTATCATAGTCCTTCCTCTGAATTGCCGACTTAATAATGGACAAAAGTTCATCAAGGCTTTCCATTGTCCAGCTTTTTGTCGAAGTGCTGTAGTCTACGATTTTTCGGGCATAACCGTAATTATCGGGAATACCTGGAATAATTAAATCAAAGCGTCCGAGACCTATAAATTTTGAATAGGTTTGAATGGCTAAATTCCATTCTCCTAGCTTTTCGTAATTTTGTGCAAGCATAAAATAAGAATAAGCAGGATCAATGTCGTCATAAAAGTTAGAAAGTAAAAGAGAGTAATACTCTACAAGACGCTTAGGATCATTGGTTATATTTATTAAATTTTTTAAACTTAGATATTGAATGGACTTTCCTGAAATTTCCATATCTTTATCAAGTTTGATAACTCTTTCAAAAAAATAGGCAGCCGGTTCATTCATTTTTTGTTCCATGTACTCGTTTGCCAGCATTAAAAGCCAATAGCCCTTATAAGGGTCTTCGGGGTTGTTTTCTATGAGGGAGCTTAAAAATACAATTAAAAGCTTATTTTTCTTTTTAACTTTGAGATTTTTTGCTATTCTATCCTTAACGGCAAAACTCATTTCTTTGCTTTCCGCCTTTTTTAATACTTCAATAAGAGTTCTTTGCTCGTCTTTTAAGTTATCCATTCCATCATATAAATAAAGATCAGGATCTTGTTTACAGCTTATAAGAATAAGGCAAAGCATTAACATTAAAATAAATTTATTTTTCATCCGGTTATAATACCATTTTTCCCCTAAAAGTACAATAAGGACTAAAATTCTGAGCTAAAAGCACCTTATTTTAAGGCTTTAGTCAAAAGACTGTCTAAAAGATTTGAAAATTTTTGAATCTCTTTTTTACCGAAAGAGTTTGTTTTTTCGGGAGCGAGTCCGTTGGCCTGTAATTCATACATAAAATTCCTTGCAGATAGGTAGGTATTTATGTTCTCACGGGTAAAACGAGTTCCTCTGTCATTTATCACATAAAGCCCCTTATCTACCAATATTTTTGCTAATGGAATATCTCTGGTTATAGCCAAATCTCCCTCAGCCGAATTTTCGGTTATGTATAAATCGGCCGATTGTTCGGTATTTTCAGTAACAACCATGCTTATGTTTTTACTCTTAGGTACGGGTATTTTCCTGTTTGCTGCAAAAATTACAGGTATTTTTAGGCGGTTTCCTGCATTGGCCGTAATCTGCCTTATTCTAACGGGGCATGAATCTGCATCCACCCAGATTTTCATATTACCTCATTGATTTTTTCGATCATCCTCATAGCGGATTTTTCTATATCAAAAGCTTTTTTGATTAGCTCGTCGGAATTTTGTTCCGAAAATTCTTCCTTGTATAATTCGTCGGTAATCAAAATACCTGCAAGTATGGCAAGTTTTAAAGGATCGGTAACCTTAGAACTTTGCCTCACTTGGTCTAAAACATTTAAATAGTGATTATAAATTTGATTTAGATATTCATCCGTTTCATTGGCTTGAATTGCAAAGGAAGTTCCCAGTAAGTCTATATTTAATTGCCCTTTGCTCATTTTTACCTAAAATATATCCATCTGTTTACTTGTATCGGAGGATTGTCCCAGTACATCATCAAGGTCTTTTTGAAGATTATCGGAAACAGGTTCTTCCGTTAAGCCGCTTTCTTGTGCTGTTTGTTCTTTTTTAGGAATCGGTGCAGAAAAAGTCTCTGATCCGGAGCCGACAGAAACAGGGGCAGAGGTTTCAAATTCCGAGGCCGCAGGCCTCATTTCATGTTTTTTTACATAAGAGGCATCCTCAAACGCACTTAATTGATTAAGTGCGTTGATGATTCCTTCCTCGATCTTGGATTGATCATCCTTAAAAGTTACTATAAGTTTCTCCAATTCGGAAATACGTTTATCTCTAACTTCAATTTCCTTTTTTAGAGCATCTTTTTCGGTATGAAGGCTTTTTATCATCTGTACAGCCCTTTCTACCTTGTTTTCAAGGAGCCTTACCTGATCGAGATTGAGCATATTAGACTCCTAAAGCTTTTTTTGAAGCTTCCACAACAGCCTTAAAAGCGGTAGGGTCTTCGATAGCCATGTTTGAAAGGGCCTTTCTGTTTAATTGGATTCCGGCCTTGTTCATTCCGGCAATAAAGCGTGAATAGGTAATACCCTCAGCTCTAACGGCTGCATTGATACGGGTAATCCATATCTGCCTCATATCGCTTTTTTTATCTTTTCTTCCTACATAGCTGTGGAGAAGGGCCTTCCGTACGGCATCCCGGGCTGCCTTAAAGTTAGTACCCCGTCGGCCTCTAAAGCCCTTGGCTTGCTTTAATATAGCTTTTCTTCTTGTAATTCTTCTATCACTGCTTGTTGATCTTGACATTATAAACTCCTGACTTCTATTTCAAATAAATTAACCATAGGGCAATAACTGCTTTCTCATTTTTATACTGTCAGCCTCTGAAAGAATGGCCGATTTCTTAAGACGGCGTACCCGTTTTTGAGATTTTTTAGTCATAATATGACCCTTGTTCATCTGCTTGTATTTTACCTTACCGTTTGCAGTAAGAGAAAATCTTTTTTTAGCAGCCCTTTTGCTCTTCATCTTAGGCATAAGTACCTCCAAATTTATTATAAGCTTATTTCTTTTGTTTGGGACTCAATGTCATAGACATCGTCCGTCCTTCCATAGCAGGTTTTTTCTCGAGGGTACAGGCTTCTTCACCCCCCAGTTTTTCCAAAACCTTGTTTAAAACTTCATAACCGAGCTCAGTATGAGCAAGTTCGCGTCCCCAAAAACGCACGGTTACTTTTACTTTATCGCCGCCCTCAAGAAATTTTTTAATATGTGCAGATTTAAACTCAAGATCATGGTCGTGTATCTTAGGCTGCATTCTGATTTCTCTCATCATCTGCTGCTTTTGATTTTTCTTGGAGTCACGGAGCTTTTTCTCCATTTGAAATCTATACTTACCGTAATCTATTATTTTGCAAACCGGAGGCTTCGCGGTAGGTGCAACTTCAACAAGGTCAAGCCCGGCTTCTGCGGCCATTTTTACAGCCTCAATAGTGGGAACAATACCTGCTTGTTCTCCATTAACCCCGATTAACCTAACCTCTCTTACGCGGATTTGATCATTTACCCGCAAACCTTTTACTTCAGCCAACGATTCTCCTTCTGCACATTTCCTAAGTGTGCGATATAATAAAATTTTAAGGTTAATTATATCGAAAATGAAAAAAATAGTCAAGTATACAAATTTCCTCACGTTAAAACGCTGTTATGCTTGTCCTCAACCTTTCCTTATGCTATAATCTCCCGCGGAGACTTAAAAATGAATTTTCCAAAAGAACTGCCGATAAAAAAAATTTTTAAGGCCCTGATTCCGGCCTTTACTTCCGGCCTGATAGTTTTATTTTTAATACTTTTTTTTACACCGAATTTTAAAGTTGATTATTCTTTTACTCTTTACAGCTCCGACGGAAAACTTTTAGGTGCATCGGCTGCAAGTGACGGGCAGTGGAGATTTCCTCAAAGCTCAAAGCTGCCTGAAAAATACAGGGAAGCTCTACTTACCTATGAAGATAAAAATTTTTATTTTCATTTTGGGATAGACCCTCTTTCGGTTTTTAGGGCAGCAGTTGAAAATGTTCTAAAAGGAAAAATAATTTCGGGAGCTTCTACAATTACAATGCAAACCTCCCGTCTCTCAGACCGTCTTTCAGACCGTCTTTCAGACCGTCTTTCAGACCGTCTTTCAGAAAAAAAACCGGTAAGAAACTTTAAGCAAAAACTTAGGGAAAGTTTTTTATCTCTTTTTTTGGAGCTTTCCTATTCAAAAGAAGATATTCTTAATCTTTACTCATCCCATGCACCATACGGCGGAAATGTTGTAGGCCTTGAAG
This sequence comes from Treponema putidum, assembly GCF_000755145.1. Taxonomy (GTDB): domain Bacteria; phylum Spirochaetota; class Spirochaetia; order Treponematales; family Treponemataceae; genus Treponema_B; species Treponema_B putidum. Next base: position 1,850,243 of record NZ_CP009228.1, on the reverse strand, counting down.
CCGCCTCATGGAGGTATTTCGGAAGGGGGCCTGAAGATTTAACATGGGCGGAAGCCGCCTGCCTTGCAGTCCTTCCCAATCAGCCCTCTTTGGTTCGCCCGGGAAAAGAATCCGAAATTTTAAAAGAAAAGAGGGACAGGCTCTTGTACAATCTTTTTTTACAAAAAAAAATCGATAAGGAAACCTACAGTCTTTCCGTCGCAGAACCTGTTCCCGATAAACCTAAAGCTCTTCCGCAAAAGGCTTATCACTACCTTGAGTTTTTAAAAACAAAAAGTACCGATCAAAAAAATATAAGCAGTTTGGATTATTCTTTACAGGAAATAATTTTTGAAATTGCAGATCATCATTTTAAAAGAAATCTTTCAAGCGGTGTTTATAATACAGCCGTTTTAGTTTTAGACACCGAAACGGGAAAAACTCTAGCCTATATAGGAAACACAGGGCTTAACAATGCCGATGCAAAAAACGAACATGTCGATATGATTTATGCAAGGCGGAGTTCGGGGAGCTTGTTAAAACCCTTTTTGTTTGCGGCAATGCTGGATGCGGGAATGATTTTACCGGACCAACTCCTCATAGATATTCCGACAAAGATTGCAGGCTACACACCTCAAAACAGTAACTACACATACTCTGGAGCTGTTCCTGCCCGCAAGGCTCTTTCTTATTCTTTAAACATTCCGTTTATAAGAGCCCTGCGTGAATTTACAATACCGGCCTTTTTGGATATCTTAAAAAGATCAGGCTTTACCACATTTAACCGTTCGGCCGACGAATACGGACTTCCTCTGATTTTAGGAGGAGGAGAAATAAGCCTATACGAAATTACAAACACTTATCGAAAGATGATGCTGAGAGCTCAAAACAAACTTGACGAAAAATTTCCTTTTTCTTCGGGAGCCTGCAGAATAACAATGGATGTGCTTACCGAAGGGAACAGGCCGGAAGAAGAAGCTATCTGGCAGCTCTATGCACAAAATCAAAAAATTGCATGGAAGACAGGAACCAGTTACGGGAACAAGGATGCTTGGACTATAGGAATTACGCCTAAATATTCCGTAGGCGTTTGGTGCGGCAATGCTTCGGGAGAAGGAAGGCCTGAGATTACAAGCACAAAACTGGCCGCTCCAATCCTATTTGAAATTTTTAATATCTTGCCAAAATCGGACTGGCCCGAAAAAGAATTAAAAGATTTTGAATTTATAAAAACTTGTGCAGACTCGGGTTACCCCGCAGGAGAATTTTGTAAAAACACAAAGGCTGTTTTAAAGCCTATACACGCTCATACCCAAAGCACCTGCCCTTATTGTAAAAAGGTATCTTTAAGTCCTGACGGCAAGTTTCAAGTTAAGGCAAACGATATAAACGAATTACCTAAAATAGAAAATAGGTTCGTCCTTCCGGCAGCTGCAGAATATTTTTATAAGCAGGGGCATCCGGAATATAAATCCCTCCCCCAGTGGCTTCCCGAAAGTACGGCATCAAATGCAGGCGAGTTTGAAATTCTATTTCCCGAAGACGGAACATCAGTTTATATTCCCACGGAACTTGACGGCTCTTTTGGGGCATTGGTCGCAGAAGCCGCCCATAAAAACCCCGAAGCTGTAATCTACTGGGATTTGGACGGAGAATATTTAGGAAGCACAAAATCCTATCACCAAATGAAAATTCAGCCTCTAAAGTCTGGTCGAAGAGGTACCCTTAAGGGCCGACATGAGCTGACCCTTACGGACAACAGGGGAAATACCCGCAAAAGAATTTTTTATGTTCTAAATGAAAATTAGTCTTTAAGCATAACCTGTAATACAACTTCGTCGGTTTTGCGCATACCTTGGGCTGCAACAACGCCGATGCCGGCTATGGTTTTTTCGATATCGTCCTTGACTATGCCGTCACCGCCTGCAAAGAAGTTTCCGTCCATAGCAAGCTCGTGAGAAAAAAGAGCCGAGTCCAAGGCAGAAGCTATTTTAGCGGCACATGACTGCTTGGCTCCGTCACAAAGGATTCCCGATACGGTACCCAGAGTATTGACTATTGTTCCGCAAATCTGTTCATAAGAGCCGCCCTTCATATAGGTAATTGCAGCAGCGCAAGCAGCTCCGGCAGTTACCGCACCGCAATAAGCAGAAAGTCTGCCTATTCCGGTTTTTTGGTGAATGGCTAAAAGATTGCTTACAATCAAACAGCGGATTAGTTTTTCTTCGCTTAACTTATTTTCACGGGCATATACAACTACAGGTACGGAAACGGCTAAGCCCTGATTACCGCTTCCCGAATTGGTAATAACCGGATAAGAACAGCCGCACATACGGGCATCGGAGGCTGCTGCGACTTCACCTTCCGCTTGAACCTTAACCGAAAAATTATCGCCCTTCCTCTGGTTATATTTTAAAATATTTTTTCCCGTTTCAATTCCGTAGGAAGTTTTTAAGCCGTCCTCTGAAACTCTCATATTATATTCAACCTGTCTCATAATGATGGGAGAAACTTCATCAACCGGAACCGTGTCTGCAAATTCCAAAATATCTTTTACGTTTAAACAAGTTCTATCGGTTAAAGCACCTGCGGCAGACTCCAAGCTAAAAGGCTTTTCAAAGATAATTTCGTCATTCTTTTTTAGAAGTACGATATTCGTATGCTGGTGAATGAGCTCGGCGACTCCGGTATCTCCGTTTAGTTTGCCCGTAATCCTTATATGAAGACTTGCAGGTGTATCCATTAGCTTAAGTTTGGTGCAGCCCTTAGCTAAATATTTATGAGCCTGTTTTACATGCTCATCGGTAACATCGGCTAGTACCTCCAAACCCTTATCGGCATTTCCTCCGATAAGACCTATCCAGGCGGAGGCTTCCATTCCCTTCATTCCGCCGGTATTCGGTACAATAACCGACTTTGCATTTTTAATAATATTACCGCTGCTCTCGATTAAGATTTCATCGGGAACGCCTCCCATGATTTTTCGTAAATTGGCAGCCGTGTAAGCAATAGCAATAGGCTCCGTACATCCAAGGGCCGGAACCAATTCTTCTCTTAGAATTTGAACATACTTTTCATGCTTTGATTTATCTAAGCTCATACTTTTTCTCCAAATTAAAATTATAACCCGAATATTTTATTCATATATTAAAATCATGTCAACACGGCAATTATAAGCATTTGCACCCTTAAAACAAGCCTTCTATTACAACAACGGCGGCGGCGGTAGCTTTTTCATGACTTAATGAAATATGAACAGCTTTCCCGCCTTTTTTATTTAAGGCTTGAAGGGCAGTACCGGAAAGTTTTAAAAAAGGCCTCCCCGTTTTATCGTTTACAACAACTATATCTTTAAGCTCTATACCTGATAAGCCCGTTCCGAGAGCCTTTCCAAAGGCTTCCTTTGCTGCAAAGCGGACAGCTAAGGAACGTGCTGCTCCATTCTCCTTAGAAAGCACATACTCAATTTCTTCTTTATTAAAAAACCTTTGAAGGAGCTTTTCATCATTCAGCCATTTTTCAATGCGGGAAACTTCAACTATGTCTATACCAAGGCCGAGTATCATTATTCGGAAGGCTCTTCTTTTTGTTTAACTTCAAACTGAATGTTTTTTGGGTTTGCATCTATAAGAGAAAGTTTTCCTGGAACAACGGCCTGCACGGGGAGACTATAAATTCCCGGTAGAATTATATTTGAACAATTAACCCTCAATACATTTTCAGGAGGAACCCATGATGCAATTGCGGACTTAGCACCTCTGACTGTTACATTACCGGCAGCTATATCTGAAACCACTTCAAGGTTATTATTTAAATTATCAAAATACAAATTAAGTTCGCCATAAGTTTGAATACTTACTATCTCGCGTATCTTAATTGAATAAGCAATTCTGGAAGTCCCTACTACGGAAACAAGAGGATTTGAAGCAAATACATCCACATAGCCTGAAAACCCTGTTTTGCGCTTATCTATTTGTACACTGTTGGTCAGCATTTCTTCAATTTGTGAAACCACAGATTGAGGCCCCTTTATTTCGACGGTTGCAGGATCTACATCCCTTTCATACACCTCATAATTTTCTGCAGGTTCGCCTCCTAAATTTAAGCGTACGTTTACCCTCTTAGATAAACTTTCTTCTAGGATTAATTTTATGTCAGACGGATCAACCGAAATTTCAAAATCAGTTACATCTGAAGCTAGACCTTTTAATTTTGCTTGAATAGGAATACGGTATTCGCCCCGGCTTGTAATTGAAGATAAGTCCATATAGGCTGAAATATGCTCTTCCATAATCGGAGCTATAACCGTCGAATCTCCCCAAACCGAAACCTTGACCAGCCTCGGAATATTAACAGCCGGAACAAGGTCTCCCGAATTTTCTATTACAAGAGGAACATAAAAATACTTTTTTTCTAAAAGGCTTCCCTTGTAGAGCTGTACCAGCACTATAGCAAGGGCAAAACTTATAACCTTTGCAAGCCAATTTTCAGTTACGAGGTCAAATATCTTTTTAATTTTCATCCTGCAAAGCCTCCGTTAAATCTAAAGATTCTTCTTGAACATAATATTTTTTTATTTCTAAAAGCTGCTCAAGCTGAGCTACAACTTCATCGCCGCTCAAATCGTAATAAAGACGGGAATCATAGGCAAGGCTTAAAGCCCCTGTTTCTTCGGATACGACAAGAACAACTGCATCCGTTTCTTCTGAAACACCGATTGCCGCTCTATGGCGGGTTCCAAAACTCTTTCTTATATCTTGCTGCTCCGAAAGCGGAAGGAAACAGCCCGCCGAAACTACCATTCCGTTTTGTACAACAGCAGCCCCGTCATGAAGCGGCGTATCATGCCCGAAAATAGTAACAAGTAAACTGGATGAAAGTTCGGCATTTAGTTTTGTTCCCGTATCTATAATATCCTTTAAATTATTCCGGCGCACAAAAACTACCAGCATTCCCCGTCTTTTATCGGATAAGATTTCGGCAGCCGTAACGATAGAGTCTATATGACTGTGGTTAGAGTGTTTTCCGGTTCTAAGCCAGTTACTCTGCCCTATCTTTAAAAATATTTTACGAAGCTCCGGTTGAAATACGATAGCTACACCTATAACAATGCCCGGCCCCAAGGTATTCAAAATCCACAAAAGGGTTTTAAGATTAAAAAGCAGGGCAACTGCATAAATCACCAATATAGACATTGCACCCTTTATAAGCTGAATAGCCTGAGTTTTTAATAAAATTTGATAGGCCTTATACATCAAAAATGCAAGCAAAAGCACATCAAGAACAGGCCTTAGATAGGAAGAATAAAAAGCTGTAATGTTTCTAATTAATTCCATATTTTACATATTCTCCTTAATTTTTGCGAAGCAGTAAATCATTCTCTTCGAAGCGATAAATCATTTATATTCAAAGCGGCAGTTCCCGAAACAGTATAAGTCTCGGCAAAAAGTAATTCTGCAGCTTGAGCTATGTGTTCTGCCGATACACCTGCCCCCTTAAAAATTTCAGAGCGCGTTCCATGCGGGAAGAACATATCTTCAAATGCAAGCACCGCTGTTTTTTTATTTTGATGCTCGGCTTTTTTATTTTGATGCCTTAAAACAAGGGATTCCAAATACGAACTTAAACTGCCTATCTTCATACCGTCTTCAACAAAAAGAATATATGAATAGTTTTTTGTAATGTTTAAAAAATACTTTTCGTCTACCGGTTTTGCAAATCTAACATTATAGATATCCGTAAACAGGCTTTTATGAGCAAGGATTGCAGAAGCTTCTTTAACTTCCTTGTACATTCCGCCGGTACAGGCTATTAAAATGCGGCTCTTATCGGAATTCTTTATCAGTACTCCCCGTCCCGTTTCAATACTTTGAGAAAATTCGGGGATTTCTTTCGGACAGTCAGCCTTAGGATACCTTATTGCTACAGGATTATCCTGAATAAGAGCCCAAGAAAGCATTAGATTCAATTCCTTTTCTGAGGCGGGACAAAGGATTGTCATATTTGGAACAGGGCGCAGCAGGGCTATGTCAAAAAGTCCCTGATGGGTTTCTCCGTCTGCCGGAACAGGACCTGCACGATCTATAGCAAAAATTACAGGCAAATTCTGTATTGAAGTGTCATGTATAACCTGATCTATTGCACGTTGTAAAAAAGTGCTGTAAATCGCCGCAACGGGTTTCATTCCGGCTGAAGCAAGGCCTGCTGCAAAAGTTACTGCATGGGCTTCGGCAATACCTACATCAAAAAATCTTTCAGGAAATTTATTATGAAATAGAGAAAGGCCGGTACCCGATTCCATGGCAGCTGTTATTGCAACAATTCCGGAATCTTTTTCGGCCTCTTTTACCAAAGATTTTCCAAAGGCCTGAGTAAAGGTAATTGCATCATTTTTTTCAACCTTGCCATCGGCAATATTAAAGGGTCCTATTCCATGAAAAGCGGAAGGATTTATTTCTGCGAATGGATAACCTTTTCCTTTGATAGTTTCAACAAGCATTACAACGGGACAGTCCAGTTTTTTTACGTTTTTTAAAACCTTTTCAAGTTCTTTTATATTATGCCCGTTTATTGGGCCGACATATTCAAAACCGAAGTCCACAAAGATATTATTCTTGTAGAATATACCCTTCATACCTCTTTTTAAGCGCCAAATTATGGAATTGAGTTTGTTTCCGATTAGAGGGATTGAACTTATAGTTTTATCAAAAAGGTACTTAAAACGCTGATAGCCTTCATGTACCGTAAGGCGGCTTAAATACTCTGAAAATGCCCCCGTATTTTTGCCTATGGACATTTTATTATCGTTTATTATAACGATTAAATCTTTTTTTAGTTCACCGGCATTTGAAAGAGCTTCAAAAGCCATGCCTCCCGTCATCGCACCGTCACCTATAACGGCTATTACCTTTCCGGTATCTTTTTTTAGTCTTTTTCCTTCAAGGATTCCCAAAGCTGCTGAAATGGAGGTTGAAGCATGGCCGGTATTAAAAGCATCGTGGACACTTTCTTCTTTTTTTGGGAAGCCGGAAAGGCCTTCCCAAAGGCGCAAAGTAGAAAAACGGGATTGTCTGCCTGTTATCATCTTATGTGTATATGACTGATGCCCGACATCCCAGACTATTGAATCATAAGGACTGGAAAAAACCCTGTGAATTGCAAGCGTAAGTTCAATTACTCCCAGATTACTTGCAAGGTGCCCTCCATTATGCCCTACCACAGTGAGAATTTCTTTACGTATTTCTAAAGCGAGGGTCTTAAGTTCATTATAGGAAAGGTGTTTTATATCCTCAGGGCCTTTTATTCTACTTAATAAGGTGTTATTTGCCATTACATTCCACCAAAATCTAAAAAAAAGGGGCTTCAAAGCTGAGCCCCCCTTCCGTTTAACCGAAAGTTACAGATATTTGAACAATTAGGGGAAACCCCGCCTAATTTATTTCTTGTTCTTATGTCGATTCTTTCTAAGCTTCTTCTTTCGTTTATGCGTCGACATCTTCTTTCGTTTTCGTTTTTTTCCGCAAGGCATTCCGGCTCTCCTTAAATAAAATAGTATGAACTTAATAATATTACAAAATGGAGAGCTTGTCAAGACTAAAGCCTCATTTTTTTAAGGATAATTAAAAATCATCTGCGGACTTTCCTGTCGAACATCCACAGTAATTCCCTTGACATTGCAAGTGTTTGAATATAGAATTATAGAATAAATACTTTTATCTTAATGAGGATTTTATGACAAAACAAAAAGTATCGGCAGCTCCATCTGTGCGGAGACTGCCGTCCTATCTTCATCTTATAAAAAAAGCGGATGATGAAGGTTTGGAATATATTTCGGGAACGGTTATAGCCGAAGAATTGGAGCTTGAACCTATTCAAGTACGGAAAGATTTGACAATCACAGGGATTATAGGTAAGCCCAAAAAAGGTTATCCCGTAAAAGACCTAATAAAAGCCATTGAAAAATTTTTAGGCTGGAATAGGGAAAAAAAGGCCTTTGTAATAGGTGCCGGAAGTTTGGGTACGGCTCTTTCAGGTTATCAGGAATTCAGAGAACACAGTCTAAATATTTGTGCGGCTTTCGATTCCGATAAAAGAAAAATCGGGAAAAAAATCCACGGGCTTTCGGTTTTTGGAATAGATGAGCTAGAAGAAAAAGCCAAAGAATATAAACCGGAAATTGCAATATTAACCGTACCTTCAAAATATGCTCAAGAAGCTGCAAACGCCATTATAAAGGCCAGAATCAAGGCAATTTGGAATTTTACAAATATCAAAATCACTGTTCCCGATGATGTTGTAGTTCAAAAAGACAATTTAAGCTCAGGTTATGCAATGCTCGGCGTTATGATGAATATCAAAAAATAAGATGCAAAAAAATCAATATCAGGCGGAGCTTTTTAAAAACCGGCTTCAAAAAAGATTCAAACATTTGTCAAAGTGGGCAAAACGGGAGGGCATTTTTGCTTATAGGCTGTATGACAAGGACATACCCGAAATCCCTCTTGCCGTAGATATTTATTTTGCCGAAGACGGTATGGACTACGGAGAAATAGAAAATAAGACCTCAAAAAAAGCCTTTTTAATGATTTATCTTTATAAACGACCTTATGAAAAGTCTCAAGAAGAAGAAAGGGAATGGCTTTTAGAAATTGAAGAAGCGGCCTCGATAAGCCTCCTTATTCCTAAAGAAAGAATTTTTGTAAAATTGCGGGAAAAGCAAAAAGGCAAGAGTCAATACGAAAAGACCGGCTCAAGTAAAAATCTTATAACTATAAAAGAAGGAGAATGCTTTTTCTACGTAAATATAGAAGACTATTTGGATTCAGGTCTTTTTTTGGATCACCGCCCTGCCCGTTCCATGGTTATTAAAGAAGCAAAAAATAAAAAAGTTTTAAACCTATTTTCATATACGGGAAGTTTTTCTGTTTATGCGGCAAAGGGCGGAGCCTCTTCCGTGGATTCGGTTGACCTTTCAAACACCTATTTAAATTGGGCAAAGGAAAATTTAAAATTAAACAAGCTATTTGATGCAAAAAAGACAGGGCTTATAAAAAGCGATGTAATCCGCTTTTTGGAAAAATCAATCCAAGAACAAAAAAAATGGGATCTAATTATCTGCGATCCTCCTACCTTTTCAAATTCAAAAAGTGCGGATATCTTTGATGTAAATAGAGATTGGCTAAGGCTCTGCCTCCTCTGCCTAGAGGTGCTGTCAAAAAACGGAAAGCTTTATTTTTCGACCAATTCTCAAAAAATAAAATTCGATGAGGCAGAGCTTATTAGTTCTTCCAAAAAAAATATAAGGGTAAAGGACATAACAAAGGCTACAATACCCGAAGATTTTAGAAATCAAAAAATACACAAAATGTGGATAATTGAAGCTTGTCTTTGAATTAACAATTACTCATTACACATTATCCATTAAATTTATCGATTTTTAAATTCTCTTAACCTTTTTTTTGAAATACCGATAATCTATCACGAGGACTATTATGTTAAAAAAACACATAAGCTGTATATTATTTTTTATTTTTTTCGGCTTTGCCTTTGCAGATACGGCAGCCTTTGCCTGTTTCCAAAACAAAGATGCTCACGAAAAATGCAGAAATATTACAGAAATATTTGAAGACAATCTTTTTGACAAGTTTTTTGATGAAGGTTTTATTGCTACCAACATTCCTATCAGCGAAGTAAAATCGGAAAAAGATATTTCGCTTTCGGAAATAAAATCTTCTTTTCAAGAAGAACCTAATTATCTGATTGTTTTTTACATGCAATACGGAAATGAACTCCTGTTTAATAAAAAAAACGATTCAAAGGAACCGGATTGGCAGGCTTTGAGCATAAGAGTAATAAACTGTAAAAAAGAAAAAGAAATATATAAAAAAAATATAGATATAACTAAACTAAAAGAAGAAGGCCCTGAAAAAAAGGCCTTAAAACTGGCGGATCAAATATCAAAAGAAGTATTCGAAGCAATTAACAGGCAATAAGGAGAGGGATTATGAACAAAAAAGTTTTATTTGCATTGGTATTCATTATATCGTTTTCATGTATATGGGCGGTTTGGGAAGGAAACGGAGGCATAGGATCTTCTTCAGACTTTCCGGCCGAAGGTTTGTTTGTCAGAAGCGATATGTTTCCCAAACACACCCTTTTGGAAATAACAAACCTTGAAAAAAACATAAAGGCCAGAGCCGTTGTAATAGGTCCCTCGGGAATTCCCGGCCTTCTTGTCAGTCTGTCCCCTGAATTAGGAGAAGAGCTTAAGGTTCCTATGGGAAAGGTTGTCAGAATGAGGGTCTTTACTCCGAGTCCGGTAAATGAAGATGGAGATGACGGTAAAAGCATTTCAACAACAAGCCCCGAATCCCAAGACTTAGATACCAATCCGGCCCTCTTTGTCGCCTCTCATTCGGATTTACCTAATGCAAATATCAAAAATGAAGAAACTAAACCCGTATCCGAAAATACATACGGCGATACAATTCTCTATGATAGTATTGAAAGCCATATTGATGATACCGAGACTTCTGAAACGGTTGAAGCAGCTCCTGTAGAAGAAGATTCTTCTGCCGAAACTCCTTTAGAAAACACAACTACAGAGGAAGAAGTCCCTAATGTAGAGGCAATACTTGATCCTGCAGCCGAAGAAACCGCAGAATCCGTATCTACAGAACCAGTGGAAGAAGTGGAAGCACCGGAAGTAAAACCGAATAAGCCGCCTGTTGAAGATTCATCTTTGACACATAGGCCTGAAACTGTCGATACCGCAACCGAAATCTATATGGAGCCGGCAACGGAAAAGCCGCCTGTAACGGTAGCACCTATAAGTGAACCTGAGCCTGAAAAAGAAGCCCCCCCTGCTCCTGTAACCGAAATATCGGAGCCCAGCGAGCCTGAACAGGCTAAAGAAGAAATAAAAGAAGTTGAAGTCGTCGATCCCGTGGCAGAGCCTGTTAAAGCTCCGGTTGAAGAAAAAAAGGTTGACACAGTTTCCGACGTTACACCCAAAAATGAGCCTGCTTCAGATACAAGTGAAGACCTTCCGGCTCCGGTTGAAAAAATATCTATTGAAGAGACACCGGCCGAAGAAGCCGAAGATTCAAACTCATACGATGAAACGGATTCGGATATATACAGTGTAACCACCCAAGAAAAGGCCGAAGAAACATCCGTTATGTCCATAAATTCCGAAACTGAAACCGTACCAAATACCCTTGAAAAAGGCAAAACCTATGTTCAAATCGTAATTTATAACGATAAATACAATCGTGATGAGACCTTAAAAAAATACGGAAAAAACTATCCTATGGTAGTGGAAGAAAGGCTTATAAAAAACAACACAAGATATACCATATTTGTCGGTCCTTTAAAAGCTGATGAAACCGGCGCCGTTCTTGAACGTTTTAAGCAGCTGGGCTTTAAAGATGCCTTTATAAAAAAGGGAAAATAGAATCCGTTAATCTATAAATCCCTGCCATTAGAGCGTGTAGTTGCAATTAAACCAATTACACGCTCTCAATTCTTTCCCCCTCTTGCCGTTTTGCATTTTTTTTTGTATCTTATACCTACGATAATTAATAAATTAATATAGATTCTTAAGGAGAACTAAAATGGCTAAACAATTATTGTTTAATGAAGAGGCTAGAAAGAGCCTTCTCGCCGGTGTTGAACAAATTTCAAACGCAGTAAAGGTTACACTCGGCCCAAAGGGACGAAACGTTCTTATCGATAAGAGCTTCGGTGCCCCGACCGTTACAAAGGATGGTGTATCCGTAGCACGGGAAGTTGAACTCGAAAACAAATTTGAAAATATGGGAGCCCAGCTTTTAAAAGAAGTTGCAACAAAAACAAATGATGTTGCCGGCGACGGAACCACAACAGCAACTGTTCTTGCATACTCTATGGTAAAAGAAGGCTTAAAAGCCGTAGCCGCAGGCATGACTCCGCTCGAATTAAAGCGCGGTATTGACAAGGCTGTAGCTATTGCCGTTGAAGATATTCAAAAAAATTCAAAAGAAATTAAGGGCTCGGAAGAAGTAGCCCACGTAGCCTCAGTTTCCGCAAACAATGATGCGGAAATCGGTAAAATTATCGCTGATGCTATCGCAAAAGTAGGAAAGGACGGCGTTATTGATGTAGGTGAAGCCCAAACAATGGAAACCGTTACGGACTATGTAGAAGGTATGCAATTCGATAGAGGTTATATCTCTTCTTACTTTGTAACTGATAGAGACAGAATGGAAACCGTTTTTGAAAATCCTTACATTCTTATTTACGATAAATCAATTTCAACAATGAAGGATCTTCTCCCCCTTTTGGAGCAGGTAGCTCAATCGGGACGCCCTCTTTTAATCATCGCAGAAGATGTTGAAGGCGAAGCTCTTGCAACCTTGGTTGTAAACAGCCTTAGGGGTGCACTAAAGACTTGTGCAGTTAAAGCACCAGGCTTCGGTGACAGAAGAAAGGAGATGCTCGAAGACATAGCCGTTTTAACGGGCGGACAGGTCGTTTCGGAAGAATTGGGCTTTAAGCTTGAAGCAGCTCAAATTTCAATGTTAGGACAGGCAAAGAGCATAAAAATCGATAAAGACAATACGATGATTATAGACGGAGCCGGAAAATCCAAGGATATTAAAGACAGGGTTTCCCAAATCAAGGCTCAGCTAGATGCAACCGATTCGGAATATGACAGCGAAAAGCTAAGAGAAAGATTAGCTAAGCTCTCAGGAGGCGTTGCCGTTATCAAGATAGGTGCCGTAACCGAAGTTGAAATGAAAGAGAAAAAGCACAGAGTTGAAGACGCTCTTTCGGCAACAAGGGCCGCTATCGAAGAAGGTATTGTTGCAGGAGGCGGTCTTGCAATGATTCAGGCTATCTCAGCCCTAGAAAAGGCCGATATGACATCTCTTACTGAAGACGAAAAAGTAGGTTTCAAGATTGTAAAGAGGGCTCTCGAAGAACCTATCCGCCAAATTGCCGAAAATGCCGGCTTGGACGGAGCAGTCATTGCAGAAAAGGCTAAGGAAAAGAAGGGCGTAGGTTTTGACGCCGCTAAGATGGAATGGACTGATATGGTAAAAGCCGGCATCATCGACCCTGCCAAGGTTACACGCTCAGCTTTACAAAATGCAGCTTCGATTGCAAGCTTATTGCTGACAACAGAATGTGCAATTACCGACATCCCTGAAAAACAGGCAGGCCCTGCAATGCCTTCACCCGACATGGGCGGCATGGGAATGTACTAGAATTTAAGATTACCGTATGCGGGCATGTATTAAGATTTTAGATTTCCGTATATAAAAAAATGAAGACCGTTATGATGTTTAACATAACGGTCTTTTTTATTTACCCGCAACCTTATTAAAAGTTACAAAATTATTAAAAGCTAAATAAACCGGTTATAAACCGGTTAAAACCTTGCTATTTTTTTAAATATATATTACAATGTCCCTATGAGTGATGATATAATTTCAGAATTAGGGATAAATACATCAGACAAAGATACGGTTGAACTTGATTCGCTTACGTTGGAAGCCCTAAAAAAAGGACCGATAGATATATTTGATAATATATACCTAGGTGAAACAAGACCGCATTCTCTTATTCTTTGTATAGACGTACGCGGCTTTAGCGACTTTATGTGTAATAATGAAGAAACGGTTGTTTTCGGCCTAATTAAATCTTTTACGGCTAATTTTCTCTCCTGCCTTAACCAATTCGGCTATAATTGTTCGTATTATAAGTTGCTTGGAGACGGAGCCCTAGTTATATGGGATAAGTTAGATGGAGTTGCTATCAAAGAAGCCGTTACGGTTTTTAATACATATATAGAATTTGCAAACGAAGAACTATTTAAACCTTATGGAAATCTATCAATAGGCGGAGCCTTGGTCTTAGATAAGGTATATAAGTATGAAATTTCGGCAGAAGCGTCTCAACTAAAATATAGAGATTATGTAGGTTACGGCATAAATCTTGCGTGCCGCCTTCAAAACCTTGCATCAGGCGGGGAGCTCATTGTAAGCAAAAAATTGGTTGATATCGGTGCAATATATGCAACAAAAAATACAAACCCCGAAATAATGAAAAAACTTAGAGCTCTTAAAGGGGTTAAACCTGAAGACAGAGAAGCTATCTTTTTATATAAAGATATAAATCCAAAAATTATTTCAATATTTAAAGTTTTAAGCTTAGATTTCTAAATTAGGGCTTGACATAAATGTATATTTTCTATATACTCAAAATCCATACGGCGGTATAGCTCAGTTGGTAGAGCAAACGGCTCATATCCGTTAGGTCATAGGTTCAAGCCCTATTGCCGCTAATCTTTTTTGTGGTTTACTTTTATATTTTTATAGCTATTATAGACTTACACGATTATTAAGCAAAGTATGATTTCACATTATTTTAGTTATTTTTACTTCATTTTTGCCGATATTGTAAGTAATATGTAAACTATATGTAAGCTATAAGACTTACTAAAGTGAGGAAATATGAGCGTAAAACTATGGATTATTTCTATAGTCTATTTTAACTCTGTCAATACTTTTAACCCTTGACCTCACTGCAAAAATAAGGTAAAATGTACCCTATAAGGGAGATATGAAAATGAAAAAACATTTTATATTTATTTTTTGTCTTTTAGCAATAATAACATCGTGCAATAACACAGTTCAGCCATTGAATTATGATTTTTATATTACAAATGAAAGCGGACATGATGTATCAATTACGGTAAAAATTGACGGTGAATCTAAAGTTGAAACATTCGCAGCAGATGACAAAGTAAAACGGACATATTTATTCAAAAAAAGTATATATGCAGCACTTGATTTTGACCCGCCTACTCCATGCGTCTTGTCTCGAAAAGATAACGACTTAAAGATAAAAAAGACCGAACCTATATCAATTCAAATAGAAAATACATCAAATGAAAATGTTAAAGTGTCTAGTATAGATTTTACTCTTCCTGCTGCTGATAGAGAAAAATTATTAAAAAATGCTATTTTCGGAGATATTGACATTCCTGCCGTAATTGATGGCACCAAGTCCATAAATGTTTATTTTCATAAATTAAAAGAAGATCCTTCATATTGCACTAATATTACAGTATATACAAACGCTCCTACTGTAAAAGCTGCTTTTCATTATGATGCTGCAAATAAAAAGATTATCTTAAAAGTAGAAAAAGCAAATTAAAGACTCAAATTTATTAAAAAAGATTGTTTTGCTTTTTTGATTTCCGGTTCGATTATTAGTTTAGTACCAGACATAATCCTATCGTAAAGGAGGCTTTATTATTTAATAAAGTTAAATCTAAGGTAAACCTCGAAAACTTCAATTTTTTAAGACGTATTTTGCTCTTAAGTTTACCTATAAAAATAAATAAATTTTACTAATCCCATAACCTTTATATCGTAAAATATAGATATAAATTGTAAAAGGTTTGAACAAAAAGAGCAAGCAAAAGAGTTATCGGCAAAAAAAGAAGACACCCCTAATTTTTAACAATTCTAAAATCTTTC
This sequence comes from Treponema putidum, assembly GCF_000755145.1. Classification (GTDB taxonomy): domain Bacteria; phylum Spirochaetota; class Spirochaetia; order Treponematales; family Treponemataceae; genus Treponema_B; species Treponema_B putidum. The sequence continues at coordinate 1,834,734 of NZ_CP009228.1, read as the reverse complement.
TATTTTCGAGGCCAGAAAGGCGTCTGCAAGAACTAAATAGCACATTGCTTCAACCACAGGCAAAATGCGCGGAAAAAGGCAAATGTCGTGATTTCCTCCAACAGAAAGAGAGCACTTCTCTCCTCTTTTGTTAAGGGATGCTTGATTCATTTTTATTGATGGAACGGGTTTTACGGCAAGTCTCAAATCTATCCGGCATGAGTTCTCATCTTTTCTATTTCCCTTATAATTGGAATTTAAGTTATAGCCCATATTGCAGGAAATACCGCCTAAAATGCCGCCCGAATAATTTTTTGCAAGGTCATTATTTTCACTGCCGGTAATGGAGGCCGAGTAAAAGCCGCCTCCGATTTCTATCCCTTTTACGGCACCTATCGACATTAGGGATTGGGCTAAAACCGCATCAAGTTTGCCGAAAACAGGAGAGCCCAATCCTTCAGGAACATTTAAAATAGAACAGGACAAAACACATCCGGCTGAATCTCCCTTAGAAGCCAAATCGTTCAATTTTTCAAAAATCGGCTCAGGCAGTGCATCATCTTCACTGAGAGGCATACCTGTTTTAAGACCTGCAATTTCTTCGGCTCTTACCCCTACCTCAATGGGCTTTTTTTCCTCTTTTAGAGCAAAGGCTTCGAGCATTTTTTTTGCAACAGCTCCGCCTATAACCCTGCCTACCGTTTCCCGTCCGGAAGCCCTTCCGCCTCCGCGGTAATCCCGATGCCCGTATTTTACATCATAAGCATAATCGGCATGCCCCGGACGGTAAAAATCTTGTAAGTTTTCATAATCCTTGGAGGAGGTTTCGTTATTTCTAACCAGAACGGCAATGGGGCTGCCTATGGTTTTATTTTCAAAAACGCCGGATAGAATTTCACAAAGGTCATCCTCTTTCCGCTTTGTAGAAAAAAGGCCGGAGGGCGAAGGTTTTCTACGGTTAAGTTCTTTTTGAATATCCTCGGAACAAAGAGAGATTCCTGCGGGGCATCCGTCTATTACCGCCCCTACTCCGGCACTCCTACTTTCTCCAAAAGTTGTCAACGTAAAAAAACGCCCAAAAGAATTTGCCCCCATAGATTACTCCCATAAAAAGTCAATGAGAAAATATCAATTTTCGATTTGACTTTTTACGCCGTTTCGCAACACCTGTGAGAAACGGCAATCAATAATGCGATGTTTTGTGCAAAGCACAAAACTCATCAGATAAACAGTGAGGCTGAATTCCTTCCGAACTGTTTATCACACCTCCCATAAAAACTTTTTGTAAGGATTATCAGAGCCTTATGGCTCTGTTCTGCAAGGAAATTTTTAATCGTATCCGCTAAAGCGGATAGCGAATCAAATCCTGAAAAAAGTTTTTTTACGCAGTTTGTTTACAAACTGCATACAATAACACTTTATAAAAGCGGCTTACTCTTTTTCAAAAATCAGCTCATTTATCACATGTTCTTTTTTTAAGCCTTTTTTTTCAAACTTTGTTGTGGGACGCCAGCTTTGACTTGGAGCAAATTTTTCGTATTTTGATTTTAGATTAGGAGTTTCTCTCAATTGCTCAAAGGCATCCTCTGCATAATTTTCCCAATCGGTTACCATATAAATATAACCGCCTTTTTTTAATCTTTTTGACAGCAAATCGGTTCGAGGTCTTCTTACAAGCCTCCTTTTATGATTCCGTTTTTTTTGCCACGGATCGGGGAAAAAAATATGAAAGCTGTCAATACTTTCATCATTTATCATATTTTCTAAAACTTCAATTGCATCATGTTCAATAATCCGCACATTGTTCAATTTCTTTTCTTCAATTTCACCTAAAAGTTTTCCCACCCCGGCCTTAAAAACTTCTATGCCGAGATAGTTTTTATCTGGATTATCTTCGGCAATTTGGGCAGTTGCAGTCCCCATTCCGAAGCCGATTTCTATGATTACGGGATTATCGTTTTGAAAAAGAGTTTTGAAGCCGATTGGGTTTTCTGTATATGGAATACACCACTTTTGATAAAAAGCTTCGTAATTTCTTTTTTGCCCCTCGGTCATCCGCCCCGTCCTTAAAACAAAAGTTTTTATAGATCGAAAATGAGACGGTACATCGGTATTTTGAGTAATTTCAGTACTATTCATCCTTTGATACTAATACAAACTATAGTACTTTGTCAAATAGGCTGTATCGCCTTGAGCATTTTGGGCCATACATTGAATATAACGGGTGTCCGGATATTTTTCGAGCAGGGAAGCAATAGAATCCTCGAGTTTAGAACCTTCAGGTAAACCTTGAACAAAAAGCGGCTGCTTATCGGCCCCCAAAAGAATAAGAAAAAAAGTTTTAAATGTGGAATTTTCTGAAGCTTCAATCCTCCATCGGCCGTCTTGAATCCTGAATACAAAAGAAATCGATGAAAGCATTTCAGACTCTTTTAAGGTAAGTTTTTTTATAACCCTATTTCCCGACAAATCTTCCAGCACAACGGAATATTCTCCTATGGGAATTTGTCCGAACGGCGACGCTATCTTATTGGAGCCTGCCCATAGAGTTTTCTCGGAATCCGAAGCTCTAAGCTGTGAGGAAGAAAAAAAGGAAGTATTTTCCCTGTTCAAAACCCATGTAAGTCCCGACTCCAAATGTACCAGCTGTATTGAAGAATAATCATTCCGTCCGTTTTCATCCTTGTACATTAAAAATAGGGAAAGTCTTTCTTCAATTGTTCCGGCCTCCGTTTCTATCTTTAAAATTTTGACGGAAAGCTCAGGTATTTCGGGCTTATCAAAAGAACATGAAAGCAAAAGAGTCACAATAAAAAAAACAAAGTTTTTTTTAGCCATTCTTTTTTTACGTTTTTTTTCATTGAATCATCCGCAACTTCTTCATGTTAAAACATAAAGGACATATTCATTACGGTAAGATCCGTATCTTCAAAGCGGTTTGCACTCGATTCAAAGCGGACATTTACCTTTTCACAAGCATCATTTAAGTAAGAAATATAGTACATTCCCAAATTTAAATCTTCGGAACCTTCAGGAAGGGCTCGATAAAAGTCAATTAAAGAATTTTTGTCGACATCTGCCATCTTTAAGTCATTTAAGTTTGCCCTGACAGCATCCGACTGTTCGTTTTTACTGTAAAGGGTAATCTGGAGCTTACCCTGCGTACCTATAGAGGCCGTTCCTCCGCTTCCAATTTTCCATGAAACAAATACCAGTTCTTGTTTTTTTTCGAGCTCGGCAACAAGCCGCCGGCGTATTTCAGGATCAAGTAATGCTTCTTGAGGGTCATCCAGTTCAGGAAAAAGAATCAAGGCCTCTTTACGCAAATTCATATTTTCTGCACTTATAATAAGCTCCATCAGCATAAGGGCTATGTACTCGGCTATTTTTGTTTTATCCATATATTCGGTTAAAGATGTCCTTATTGTTTTTAAGATTAAATCAAAATCTTTGTGCATTCTGAATTTCGTTATAATAAACCAAGTAAAGGGCCTCATTATATTTAAAAATTTCTCGGCTAAAAAAAGTTGAATATTTTTTTCTTCGGGAGAAAGAGCATTATTTTTTGTTATAAACGAAAAAAGAGGCTTTACGATTTCTTGCTTTGCTTCATAAATCATTTTTTCGTTTTGCTGCAATACATTTGCCAAATATTTTTCGTTTATACGTGTTTTCTCATCTATTATGCTTGCAGGGTTTTGGCGGTTCCATTTTTTTATAACAGGAGAGTTTAGGATTTGTTTAAATATATAATCATCATATTGCTTATATAAAACCGAATATACTATAAGTTTTGAAAGGTCCATAACCTCTTGCCTTGAAGAAACAAATTCCGGTTTCGAGATTTCAATTTTTGAGATATAGTCTGCCAAAAGAAGGCGCTGAATGGTTTCCGGAATAAATTTATCAAGAGAAATACCGTATTCCTCAATATTTCCTGCAAGCTTAAATTTAAGGAGTTTTTTATTTCTTTTTATAAAAAAAGTAGAACCTTCCTGAGTCAAAATAAGCTTTAACGGAAGATCTAAAACCCGCTTTTTTTCACTTGTAGCCATGAACACTCCCATAATAAATGTGACGTTTGCCTAAAGGCAAACTCGGCAGATAAACAGTGAAGCTGAATTCCTGCCGAACTGTTTATCTTACCTTCATAAAAACTTTTTGCAGCAAATATCAATTTGCGAAAAAAGTTTTTACGTGCTTTTGCAACGAAGTGAAAAAGCACGTAAAATAAAGACTACCTACAACGTTCCCAAGTTTAACATAATTTTAAAACAAATACTATAGGGCAGTTCTAAAAATCCGACAAGGTTTTTACGGTTGTCCTTAATTATATCCTTTAGGATATCCTAAAGGATGCCCTAAAGGGACGAAAGCATTGAGCGAATTTCAGCAGCTTTTGAATAATTCGGATTTTTATTCAGTAAGCCCTCCAAAATAAGTTTTGCATCGGCTTTTTTATCCAGGCTTATATAAAGCTTGCCCAACTCATAATATGTATCCCAGTTTTTTGCATCAACCTTGATAATCTGTTCATAAACGCTTACGGCATTTTCTTTTAGATCTGCAGAAATATAAGCCGAAGCCAAATTCTGTTTTGCCGTAATGCTAAGAGGCTGGGTTTTTACGGCATTTGAATAATGATTAACGGACTTATTATAGTCTCCTTTTAAGCCGTATAACTTGCCTAAATTTGTATTTACTTCAAAATTATTGGGCTCAAGTTTATATGCATCTAAAAGGTTTTCTTCAGCTTCACCGAATTTACCTTCATCCAAATACATACGGCCTAGGTTTATCTTAGGTTTTGCATAGCTTTTATTTGCAGACACGGCCTGAGTATAATAATCGTAAGCCTCGGCTTTTTTCCGTTTTTTCTAAGGTCAATCCGTATGTATATAAGACTCTAGCGTCCGCCGGCTTTAGGTTATAGGCTTTTTCTGCATTAGCCAAAGCCTCCCCATATTTTCCTAAATCAACTTGTACCGTTGCCAAATTATAATAGGTTATGGCATCGTCTTCGCCTAGTGTAATGGCTTCCTTAAAGTGACGCTCTGCTAAATTATTTTCTCCCAGTTCCGCATAGACTTGAGCCATCTCACGTAAGGCTGAAAGATTGGCAGGTTCATAAGAAAGAGCTTTTTTATAGTTGTCGATAGCTTGATCAAATTTCCGCTGGGATTTGCGTATGCGGGCCATTTCCAAAAAAGCCTTTACATAATCGGGTTTTATCTTTACAGCAGAAGAAAAAGCGGAAAAAGCATCATTTTCCAAACCTAACTTTCTGCAAGACATTCCCAAATTAAAAAAAGCACTATCAAATTTAGGATTTGACTTTACGCTTCGGTCAAAAGAAGTTTTAGCTTTTTGATAATGGCCTCTTGAATAATATTTTTTACCGAGTTCATAATTGTATAAATAATTATCCGGATCTAAACTTTGAGCTTTTTCCAATTCAACAAGAGCAACCTGAGGCTGTTTTTGTGCATCGGCAATTTGAGAATAAACGTAATGAGCTCTTGCGTTTTGATCATCGGCATTTACGGATTTCTTTATGTATGCGTCTGCATCCGAAAGAGCTTTTTCGGCATCCCCTGTTCCTTCACGAGCCGAAGCATAGTCATTTAAAGCAGAAGCCATATCCAAATATTTTTTTGCAGTAAACGAAACTTCAGAGTCGGGCATTTTAGAGGAAGCCTTTGAAAATGTACTAAGAGCCGAATTAAGGTTTCCGTTATTTAAAAAGTTAATTCCTTCAGAAACAAGACGATCTACCTCATCCATTTGAGCTTTAATCTTTGCATCGGCATTTTGCTTTGCAAGCTTTTCAGCTTCTTGAGCTTTTTGAGCATCTATAGCAGCTTGCTTTTTAGCTTCATCTTCAAGCCTCTTCTTTTCTTCTTCAGCTATCTTTTTTGCCGATTCATCTTTTGCCTTTTGTTCCGCAGCAGCTTTTGCTTTGCGGTCAGCTTCTTCCTTAGCCTTGCGCTCCTGTTCAGCCTTTGCTTTGCGGTCTGCTTCGGCTTTCTCGGCCGCAATTTTATTTGCTTCATCTATTGAGGCTTTTTTTCTTGCTTCAGCTTCTTTTAATTCCTGTTGCTGTTTAATCAATTCTTCTTGTCTTTTCTTTGCTTCTTCAGCTCTTTTTAAAGCTTCTTCGGCCTTTCTTTTTCTTTCAGCCTCAGCTTCCTTTTTTTCTTTTTCAGAAGCAGCAGCGAGAGTTTTATTAATTTCTTCAGCCTGTCTTAGATTTTCCGCCTCTAAGAGAGCCCGCTCTTTTTCGCTTTCTATTCTGGCTTGTTCAAGCTCGGCTTCAATTTTAGCTCTTTTTTCTTGAAGGCGTGCAAGTTCTTCTTTTTCAGCTTCAATCTTTGCAATAGTTTGCATATCGGCAGAGCCGGCATCCTGCACCTTGCTCTTTGTAAAAAATAAAATACCTACAACAACTAAAACAGCTATCAAAATACCCGTCAGAGTACCTATTAAAAATTTTTGAAAATCAGTCAAGTTCGTTTTCCTCCGAATAATCTATTGTATTGTCGGCACCGGCCGATAAGGCATCTGCATTATCTACCGATGAAAGATTAGAATTTACATCATCCATAAGTTTTTTATACCTCGCCTCAGCGGCCAAACGCTCCGCTTCTTCGGCTGCTTTTTTTGCTTCAGCAAGAGCCCTGGCTCTTGCTGCTTCTTCAGCAATACCTTCCAGAAGAGAAATCATTTTTTCGATTGAAGATCTTTGGAGCGTTTCAGGGTTTAAGTTTAAATAAATCTTATAATCTTGTAAAGCACCCTCAAGTTTTTCCAGTTTTATACGAGTATTAGCCCTATTCAAAAAAGCCGGAGCATATAGACCGTTTGAAGAAATAGCCTCACTATACGCCAATTCGGAGGCTTCAAACTGATTTTGTAAAAAGTAAACATTGCCTATATTATAATAATACAAATGCCCATTGAGAATGTCCTTATCTTTACCCTGAGAAAGATAGGTTAAGGCCTCACTGTACTTCCCTGTCCTAAAATAAGCAACCCCAAGATAAAGATAAACCGATTTAGGAGTCTCCGCTTCTTGACTAGCCTTAAAAAGGGCAGAAACCGCTTCTTGAGGTCTATCTTCATACAAAAGTTTTTTGCCCTCCTCAAAATAGTCAACAGCAAAAATCAATGAAAAAAAAGATACAAAAACGGCAAAAAATATGCCTTTTTTGAAATTTAATTGATAAAAATACGCTTTCATATTTGACATTCCCTCCCAAAAACTATACCATATAGATATGTCTTCATTAACGATTATTTTGATTGCCGCAATAAGTTCCGGCCTTATTTTTCTCATTATTTTTTTGTTAAAATCGGTTCTTTTTCCAAAAAAGAAATCGAGAATCGAAAAAAACTTAAAAGCCGGAAAATACGGAGCTGCCATAAAGGATGCAAAGTCCATTCTTTCAAAAAATCCCAGAGACTCCGAAGCCCGCTACCTTCTGGGAAAGGCCTATCTTGCAGACAAAAAAAACGATCTTGCCTTTATCGAATTTAAAACTCTAAACAAAACTGCCGTATTTAATAATCCCGCGACAGAAATCGAATTCAGAACCATTATAGCAGATTTATATTTAAAATTCCAGCAGCCGGACGAAGCTTTAAAGGAATTTATACTTTTAACTAAAAAAGATCCTAAAAATCCCAAGCCTTATTTTCAAGCAGGCCAGATCTATGAAAATAAAAATATGACGGATCAGGCAATAGCTTATTTTCAAAAAACTATAGAAGTCGATTCCCGCTTTTCTGAGGCTTATGCGTCATTGGGACTTTTACTTTTTAAATCGAACCAAATTCCCGAAGCCGAAAAAGCCATTGCCACTGCCCTAAAATTAGCCCCCGATAACAGCGAAACCCTCTATTACCACGGAAGAATATTAAAAAGCAAAAAAAACTATGCCGGAGCCCTTTCAGCTCTCGAAAAAGCTGCAAGAAAACAGGAAATCAGAACAAAATGCTTTTTTGAACGAGGAAACTGCTATTTGGAAACAAACAGCCTTGAAAAGGCAGAATTCGAATTTATTCGTGCGATAAAATCTTCAAAACAGCCTTCCTCACCTGAAGTGCTTTATTCGAGATACCTTTTAGCGGAATGTTATGAAAAGCAAAGAAACATAGACAAGGCAATAGAGCAATGGGAAGCTATAAGTGCCGTTAACCCAAAATTCAGAAATACGGCTCAAAAACTTGAAGAATATTCTGATTTGCGTACCAACGATCACATGAAAGAATATTTGACTCTCATAAAAGAAGAATTTTTTAAAATGTGCAGAGATATTACCGAGCAGTACTTTGACTATCCCGTCCAAGCCTTAAAAGAAACAAAGATGGGCTGTACAATACTTGCAGTAGAAAAAGGCTCGGAACAATGGCTTAATACAAGAAAAAAACCTCAACTTTTGATTTTTTCAAGAGATGGAAGCACTATAACCGAGTCATTTTTAAGGTCTGTGCATGAAGAGATGAAAAAACAAGCTGTCGTTACTTCTCACATCATAACCTCGGGCAATTTTTCTCCTGATGCAATAAAGTTTGCAGAAAATAGGCCATTTAACCTTATTGACAGGCAAAAACTTGAAAGAATAGTTGAAAAAGTAAAATTTAAATTTTAGGAAACAAATAATGAAAAAGATTCTATGTATTTCCGACCAGATAGATCCGGTAATTTACAGCAAACACATAAAAGAAAAGTATGGAGATGTAGATTTTATAATATCAGCCGGAGACTTGCCTATAGAGTATCTGGACTTTGTACAGACATCTTTAAACAAGCCTCTTTATTTTGTTTTCGGAAGCCATCATTTAAAAGCTCTAACCCATTATCACCCCGAAATGGCAGAAAAGCAAAAGGAAGGAGAAGTGAATATATTTTCTAAAGAAAATAAAATAAAAAGCAACACGGGCACTTATATAGGGTTTAAAAGCTGTAAATATGAAAATATGATAATAGCCGGTATTTCGGGAGCAAAAAAGCACAATGACGGAAAAAACCAGTTTACAGAAAAACAAATGAAGCGCAAACTTTCAAAAATGATTCCGGCATTATTTTTTAATAAGCTAAGATACGGCCGTTATTTGGACATTTTAGTAACTCACAGCCCGCCGTTTATTGACGGAGAAAAAGATGAAAACAAACAGGAATGTTTTGAATGTTTTACCAAATTCATAAATTTTTTTAAACCGAAATATCTCGTACACGGTCAAGTGCACATATATGACCCCCAACAAAGCCGCAGTTCAAAATATAGGCAGACAGAAGTTATTAATGCGTACAGTAGACATGTATTGGAGATAAATGACTAGAAAAAATAGAGATTGTTCTAATTATTTTTAAAATAATATGTTGAAATAACCTTGACGATATTCTCTATAGATGATAGAATTACTAGGATGAAACGGATTGCTTCTCTTGATTTTTATGCATTAATTACTCTTTCAGTTTTGACTATTTTATTGTTCTTGTTTCTCATAAGGTTGACGGTTATAAACAAAAAAAAGCCAGAGAGATATCAAGGCCTTTTGAGTTGTTAATATCTTCTACTGTGATATCGACTTTTATAATAAGCATAAGTGCTGCAGTTTCAGCGGTATTTAAAAACTATATTATTTTAAATATAGGCCTTTCCTTGGTTGCCGTTATTTTTACGGTTTATATGATTTTATCCGAAAAGACTTATTTAAAGGAGCAGGTCGAAAAACTAAAAAAAGAAAAGGCAAATGCAGAGTATATAAACGAGCTTAAAAACCTGCCGTCAAAAGACTCTTTAATGGCAAGAAAACTTATAAACACGGCACGTTTATTACTCCAAAAGACAAACGGACTGATACAGGGAAGAAAAGATATTTCATCCGAGATGTTTTCACATATTGCCGAATCTTTTTTAACTGAATTAGCGGCAGACGGAGCGGTAGTTCTTGCCGTACAAAGTTTTGAAGATGTCTTAACCGTAAAATCGCTGGTAGGAAGCTTTCCGCCGCCCTATAAATTGCCGGATGATCTTGCCCGCAAAGAAGAACACATATTATCCAATTTTAAACATGCACAGTTTGGACTGGGTGAATCGATATTTACCGAGGTTGCATCAAGCGGGAAAACCATGCTTATCAGCAAGGGAAAGGGAAATCCTTTGCTTCCCGATAACGGCAGCGAAAAATTTTTACAGCACGGAAGCCTAATTTTTTTCCCTTTGATAGTAAATACCGTAGTGGTAGGCGTTGCAGCCGTATCCCGCAGGCCGGACAGGACACCCTTTTCCGAAAATGAAGTAAAAATAGGAGAAGATTTATCGGGTTTTGCCGCAGAAATTATTAACCTTACTTTAAGCATATCCGAGGCCTCGGAATACGCTGAAATTGAAAATATAACCGATACTGTTGCCACAATTCAAAAAATTCTTTTACCTAAAAACTTAAAAAAAATCCCCGGCTTGGAAATCGGAGAGTATTTTTTACAGGAAAGAGGCATCTGCAGTGATTACTATGATGTAATTGTTCAACAAAAACGAATCTTTGTTGTTCTCGCAGATATTGCAGGCAAAAGCATTCAGTCGGCCATTATTATGATTATGATTAGAGCTATACTCTATCTTATCACAAACACGGATCAAAACATGGAAGCCATATTGGATTGGCTTAATAAGGGTATTACAGGGAAGATCGATATAGACCACTTTGCAAGTATTTCTCTTTTATCCTATGAACAAAAAAGCAAAACAATAGAATTCATAGGTGCCGGTCATCAGGCAATGATGGTATGGAGTAAAGAAAAAAATAAAATTGAATTATTTCAGCAAAAAACCGACCCTATAGGAATAGATGTCCGTTCAAAATATAATAGTATAAAAATTCCTTTGCATGAGGGTGATGTAGCAGCTTTATACACGGATGGTATTATTGAAAGCCTTAATGAAGCGGGAGAGCAGTATGGCGTAACCAGACTCGCTAAATTAATGGCAGATAATCATTTAAATTCCTCAAAGGATATTGCAAATAAAATAAAAACCGATATGGTTTCGTTTATAGGAAAGGCCCCAACTCACGATGATCGCACGTTGCTGATTATTAAGGCTAGATAATTAAAGAGGTTGTTAAGGAGATTGTTATGGAACTAAAAATCCGAAAAAACAAAGAAGTTTACATTATTGACGTAAGCGGTGAAATGGACCTATATAATTCATACAGACTAAAAGAACTTGTTATGAAGATGATAGAGCGTCAAATAAAATGTATGATAATCAATCTTGAAGATGTCGACTATATAGACTCTTCAGGAATAGGAGCCCTTATTTATATATGCTCCACAGTAAAAAAGATGAATTTAAGGCTCTTCATAACCAATATTCACGGTTCCGTGAAAAAAGTTATAGAGCTTACTAAGTTGATGGGATATTTTCCCATAACAAATAGCTTGGAAGAAGCATTACAAAAAATGGAAAGCTAAAGCGGAGGACAAAAATATGACAGCTATAAAAGAACTTAAAGTTGATGAAAAAAGCCCCTTATTCGATAAAACAGGTATGTTATATAAAGAATTTCCATCTGATTTTAGACAAATCAGATATTTTACACTCTTGATAGTACAATCTGCACCTTTAGAAATAAAAGGAATCAACCTATTAGAGCAACAAATAAGCGAAATTATTAAAAATGCCGTAAAGCATGGGAACAGATGTAATCCATCCAAAAAAGTCAAGGTATGGTACGAATTCAGCTCAACTCATGCACATCTAATAGTTGAGGATGAGGGAGAAGGTTTTAAAGAAATCGATAAGTGGAATGAATTCAATAAAAAACGCTTGGAATGTCTTCATAAACAAGACTTTGCAAATCTTGGAGCCTATGTTTCTTTTAGAACGGACAAAAGCGATGAGTATGACGGAGGAAACGCTCTCTTTGCTGCCCTAGAATATTGGGATGGAGGCTTTATTTTTAACAAGAAAAAAAACGGAGTTGCAATGTTAAAAAAATATCCTCAAAAAAAACACGGCATTTCAATATAATTATACTCAGTGCTAAAGCTTGCTTTTAGGATATCCGTATTTGCTCGAATGCGCTTTTTCATGTAAAAAGCGTTTGTCTTCTTCTTGAATATTTTTAATTGAAAGGCACAAGATTCCGCACTTTTCTCCTGCCTGATTCGGATGAACGGCAGGCAAAAAGAAAGAAAATACCGATAAAAAATTAACTTTTCTGTGATCAAAACCTATTTCAGTTTGAGCCGATACTTGAACGGAAATAGGTTTGCTTTTTTCTTCAGTACAAAAAATAAGTATAAATTCCGCATCTATGTATAAAAGGCATGGGGAAAATTCAGGAGCGTTGTTTTTTATCAATATGTCATAAAGGCGGTAAAAAAAAGCATCCGGCACTTTTTCTTCGTTTATCTTCATCAAAGAAGAAATTTTAGGTCGAAGTTCGGCAAATTTTTCGCTGTCCTCATCATCTACAATCGGCGGGCAAGGAAAGCTAAGGGGAAAGTCTCTTGAAATATCAGCTTTTAGTTTAAAGCCGTTAGAATTCCACAATAAAATTTTGCAGTTTTTAAGTTCATCATCATATTTATAAAATTTATCTGAAAGCTTAAAGGCCAAAATATTTTCTTTTTTTTCTACCTTACTAAAAAATAAAGGGGTCTTTTTCGATGATTAAAAAAAACTTTTATATCATCATTCGGTTCTATACCTTCGGTCTTAAAAAAAATATATTCTCCTATAATTTTATAAAAAAAGGATCTAACTTTACAAAATTATTTTTACATAAAAGATTTAAAGGAGGTTTTTCCCTTACAAGGGTATCCGAAATATATTCGTATTCGATTCTATTGAGAGGCTTGTTCATTTTCATCTCCAATAACATCAAAGGAATCTATATACCATTTTTCGTCCATAAAAATAAGTGTTATTTCAAAAAGTCTATAAAATACTTTTTCGTTGCCTCTGATATTACACCTAAACATAGCTTTTACTTTTTGATCAGCCGTGTTTTCAGGTCTGCCGTAAAAAGACGAAACTATGGGCTTAAAGGAATCGAGCCTGTAGTTTATAAGATAAGGTAAAAAAGGTTTTTCTTTTGAACAAAGGCTTATATCCACTTTGCTTTCTTTAAATTGTAAACTTAAATTATCTAAAAAATTTAACACGGATTTTTCAATGCCTGTATAATCTAATATACCCAGCCCCTCTAAAGAAGGGAATAAAGTTTCCTGTAAATCGGTATCACCGTAAGAGCTGAGGTTATCTGTTTGTACATCATCCAATATAAAAGGCTCCGGCATGGGATATGGCAAAACACTCCCGGATTCCGTCCAATCTATGTCTGAAAAATATTTTTCTGCTTCTTCCAACACTGTCGAAAAATCGGACTCGTTGCCTTCTGCCTTGATGTGAGGATAAATAACAAAAAAGAATAAAAAACTTAAAATAATCCGAGCCTTTTTTAATTTCATAGAATATTTATATCACATATTATACTACCTAGACAATACCTTATCTTTATGGTATAGTGCACGGGGAGATTTTCCCTAATATCATTTTCTGTAGAACTGACAGATGGAGGACTTTTATGGATATTAAAAATTATCCTGCGGAACCTTTTAGAATTAAGGTTGTAGAAACTGTTAAGATGATTGATAAGGAACAGAGGGCAAAGGTTGCAAAAGAGGCAGGTTACAACACCTTCCTTATTAACTCTGAAGACGTTTACATTGACCTTCTTACCGACTCAGGAACAAACGCCATGAGCGATAAGCAATGGGCCGGCATGATGATAGGAGATGAAGCCTATGCCGGAAGCCGCAACTTTCACCACTTGGAAAAAACCGTCCAAGATATTTTCGGCTTTAAGCATCTTGTACCCACCCATCAAGGGCGAGGTGCCGAAAACCTTCTTTCAAGAATAGCCATTAAACCCGGTCAATATGTACCCGGAAACATGTATTTTACCACTACCCGCTATCATCAGGAAGCAAACGGCGGTATCTTCGTAGACGTAATCAAAGATGATGCCCACGATGCAGGCAAAAATGTTCCGTTTAAGGGCGACATAGACCTTGCAAAGCTGGAAAAACTTATAAACGAAAAAGGAGCCGAAAATATTGCATACGTTTGTTTAGCCGTTACGGTAAACCTTGCAGGAGGTCAGCCCGTTTCTATGAAAAATATGAAGGCTGTCCGTGAGCTTACAAAAAAGCACGGCATCAAGGTGTTCTATGATGCAACCCGCTGTGTAGAAAATGCCTACTTTATCAAAGAACAGGAAGCAGGCTATGCCGATAAATCTATAAAAGAAATAGTACATGAAATGTTCAGCTATGCAGACGGATGTACTATGAGCGGTAAAAAGGATTGTATCGTCAATATCGGCGGTTTCCTATGTATGAATGATGAGGAACTTTTCCAGGCTGCAAAAGAAATCGTTGTTGTATTTGAAGGAATGCCTTCATACGGCGGTATGGCAGGACGGGATATGGAAGCTATGGCTATCGGTCTAAAAGAATCCCTGCAATTTGAATACATTGAACACAGAGTCAAGCAGGTACGCTATTTAGGCGACAAGCTCTTGGAAGCCGGAGTTCCCATAATTGAGCCCGTAGGAGGCCATGCAGTATTCCTCGATGCAAGACGCTTCTGCCCGCACTTGGATCAGCTTCAATTCCCGGCTCAAGCTCTGGCCGCAGAACTTTATATAGAATCCGGAGTTAGGAGCATGGAACGAGGTATCGTTTCAGCAGGACGCGATCCCAAAACCCGCGAAAACCACATACCTAAACTTGAAACCGTCCGCTTAACTATCCCCCGCCGTGTTTATACCTATAAACATATGGACATTGTAGCAGATGCAGTTATTAAGCTATACAAGCACAAGGAAGTTATAAAAGGATTAAAGTTTGTTTATGAACCTAAACAACTGCGCTTCTTTACGGCACGTTTTGAGCATATTTAAGCTTACAAGGTAAACAAATTACAAGTTTACCTTTACACTAGGCTGTTTATCCTGTCTTTCTGTAAGACATTCTGCAAGACAGGTATTTACAGCCTAGTTTTTTTATACTCTAAGGTAAATCTCGAAAAAACTGAAGTTTTTAGAGGTTCCCTATATCTTATTGCGGCGGGTCTGACTAAACTAAAAATTTTTAAGAGAAGAGGGAAACTTGCGTCTGAACAAGTTGCCCTCTTCCACTAATTCGGAAACTTCACTTTAAAAGAAGCCAATACTTTATCCGTTGACGAGCGGGCATCTATATTTACGATTAAATTCTTTTTTGTATAATAGTCTATCAATGGGGCGGTTTGATTTCTGTAAGTTTCAAGACGCTTTTGGACGGCTTCGATTTTATCATCGGGACGGATAATGAGCTCTCCCGAACATGAATCACAAACACTTTCTTTTTTAGGTTTTACGAATTCAATATGAAAACTTTTACCGCATGAAGAGCAAACCCGTCTTCCTGAAAGCCGCTTGATAACCTCATCATCGCTTATATCAAAGTTGATAACGGAATGAATCTTTGCAATATTCTCTAAGGCATCAGCTTGAGCAATCGTACGGGGGAAGCCGTCGAGGATAAAACCGTTTTTAGTATCATCCTTTTCCAATCTTTCCTTTATAAGGGCAATTGTGAGCTCATCGCTTACCAATGCCCCGGAATCTATTACAGCCTTAACCTTTTTTCCCAATTCGGTTTGTTCCTTGATTGCAGCTCTAAAAAGATCTCCGCTTGAAATGTGCGGAATCTTATACGATTTTGAAACCTCAAAAGCGAGGGTTCCCTTTCCGGCTCCCGGAGGGCCCAAAAAAATACAGTTCATTTTTTCTTCCTTTTAAAAAATATTCAATCAAAGTTCTTATATAAAGAACCTTAAATTGCGTGTATTGGTCATCTTAGATAAATGGCCTATTATATAGGTTCCTACCATTGCGGTTAATGCATCAATTGCGGCAGCTACCGAGCCTATAAAAAAGACAGCCGGGCGCAAAATTAAAAACCCCGATTCAAAACCGCGTCCGTAAATTGCACAAACGGCAACAAGGGAAACATATGTTCCTGTTATAGGAAAACGGCCTAAAAAAAATGAAAAAAGGGTAGAAATACCGACAAGCCAAAATCTATCCTCTAAACTTATGCCTAAACTGGAATAGGACTTTAAAATTACGATAAAGCTGATGGTAACTACCATCGCACTTCCTGCCCTGCCGAAAACCGAAAAGACAGGCAAGGATACCGAAGAAATTCTCCTTCTGACACCCAAACTCTCATTAGAATGCCGTAATAAAACCGGCAAGGTTAGATTGGTATCTCCCGAAAAAAATGCCGCACAAACAGGTGCTATTGAAGCATAAAGCACCTTGTAAGGATTTACATCCCTGCATAGTATTTTTAAGATGATAGGATATATGATTAGGGCAATTATAAAAAAATCTACCAATAGAAGAACAATTAAACCCGTAAAAAATTTGGTAGAAAGCATCGCCTGAAACTTGATAAACCAATTTACGGACACGGCTATAAGCCCTATTGAAAACATATCAACAAAAAAAGCCATAACGGCATATGAAACTCTGGATATGGAATCAAATAGTGTCAAAACGGGTTTTGATATATTTTTATCTACAGCGCAGGCCGCTCCTGCAAAACCTGCAAAGATACAAAGCGGGAGTATATAAAGGCCATCCATAAAGGCTTCAAATGCGCTTGAAGGAAAAAGCCTTAAAAAAGATTCCGCAATACCTAAATTTTCAACGGCGCTCGTTTCTTCAACAAAAATAGGAATTCTCGGCATAGAACTTATAGATATGGAAAGCAAACCTAACAGGGCTGCCAAAAAAGATGACAGAATAATAAACACGGCAATATATATCGAAAGTTTTAACAAGGAGCGGCTTTCGCGTAATTTAGATATACTCACAGTAAAGCCGAAAAATAAAACGGGATATAAGGAATAGCGGCCGAATTGAATGGCAATATTGGAAACAAAATCAATAGCAACGTTAAAAAAAGCGCTATCGGAAGAAGAAAGGGCTGCAATTATAATACCTAGTACGGCCCCTATAAGATATTTTATCCAAATTTTCATAACTCATTTTACAAAAAGAAAAAGATTCAGTCAATACGTAGACTAAAGGGCTTCTCCTGTTTTTTGAAGAAGAGAGTCTAGTATGCTCCCTATGTCTTCAAGGCCGTAAAGAGTAAAGTAAACTTTCCAGAATTTAAAGGAGGAAGAATTAAGCATTTCCTCTGTAGGAACAAAATTATGGTCAAAGTATTTATCCGGCTTGTATATTAGATTGGGATTTTTTTCGGCATAAACTACAATGGTTTTAAAATTATATCCGTCACCTGCGATTAAAGAATCAAAAAGAGTTTTCATTGACTTTTCATCAATATTATTTTCAAAACAAAAAAGAGATTTTAGCTTAATATTTGAGCCCAAAACAATGTTTTCGATTTTGTTACGGTAGCAATAAACTTCTTCAATTTCCTTTAAAGAAGAAATATCCAAATCCTTTATTTCGTTGGAATCACAGTGAAGCCTTTGAAGTTTTGTGTTAAGGTTTATCAAGAGTGTATCAAGCCCGTTTTTTCCGCAATCCAAAAACTTTAGCTCCTTGTTTTGAAAAATAGACAAATCGTCAAGTCGGTTTTCCCTGCAATTAAGATGAGTTAACTTTACATTTTTACTTACATCCAAATTTTTTAAACCTGCATTTTCGCAATAAAGCTCCTTAAGCTCAATGTTTTTTGTAAGGTCTAGAGCTTTTAGGTTTACCGAGCTTATATCAAGATATTCAAGATGAGAGAAAGAAGAAAAATCCACCTCGTGAATTGCTGTTTTAGCTAAATTGAGTTTTTTTAAGCCTTTTAAGGAAGAAAAATCAGGCCTTTCCATTTGCTTGTTCCCTTCAAGAACCAAATTTTCAAGAACAGGGCAATCTAAAAATTCTATATTTTTCAATCCTGAAAAGGAAATATCCAAGAGCCTTAAATCGGGAGCCTTAATTATTTTAACTTTGTTTAAAATTCCTGAGTCAAGTATTTTAAGCTCCTTAACATCTCCTAACAGGGCAATAGAGTTCTTTGCTATAAATACTTCAATTTCGGAACCGTCGGCAGGAATTTCCGAAGGAACGGCACCTTCAATTTTGACGTTTTTATCGGCAATAAGACTTAAACTTATTTTTTTATTTACAGTCTCGAACTCAAAAATAATGGATGCTTCATTCAAGGCTTTTTTATATAAGTCATTAGCTTTATTTGCCGAGTCATCCTTATCGGTACCCGATTGAGCTGCCCCGTCCTTTTTATTTTCTAAAGTTTGTCCGGCCTGAGAGTCGACCTTAGGCTGTATTTCTTGATGTTCAGTCTCATCTTCCCGTCCCTTTCCGGAACATGAGAAAACAAAAAGGCTAAAAACAACAAGAGCAGCAAATTTACAAAAGTTTTTTATCATAGCCGGACTCTTTATAAGATTAGTTCATTATGTAGGTTTTAATCGGCGGAAAACCGTTAAACTCTACGGACGCATAACTGGAGGTATAAGCACCTGTTGTAAGGAAATATACCCTGTCACCCGGTTTAAGGTTAATGGGAAGGCTGTATTTATAGTCTTCATACATAATATCCATACTATCGCACGTAGGGCCTGCCAAAACAACCTCTCCCCATTTTTTGCAGCCTTCATCCTTATCTGTAATAATCGGGTATTTTAAGGACTCGTTCAGAGTTTCGATAAGACCGTTAAAGAGCCCAGTATCCAAATATACCCATCTAAAGAGGGCTGTATTGTTCTTGCGCGAAATCATAACAACCTCGGTTACCAAAACACCGCTGTCGCCTACAAGTGAGCGGCCGGGTTCCAAAATAATGCGGGGACGATCTTCACCGAAGTCGTCTTCCAAATATCTGGTTATTTCTGAAGCATACTCGCTTAAATCGTTTGCCGGCGTAACATAAGAAGCGGGAAAACCTCCTCCCATGTTGACCATTTCGAGCTTAATATCCTCTTCTTCTTCCAAAGAATCCATTAGGTACTTTGTCTTTGCAATAGCATCATTCCACTGGCCGATATCCCGCTGCTGGCTTCCTACGTGGAAAGAAATACCGTAAGGAATAAGCCCCGAATCTCTGGCTTGAATGCAAAGATCATAAGCCATATCGGGATGACAGCCGAATTTTCTTGACAAGGGCCAGTCGGCACTGGTGGTATTTTCAACAAGGATTCTCACATAAACCCTCGAACCGGGAGCAAGTTGGGCTATATTTTTAAGGTCGTCCTTACTGTCTGTAGCAAACATTCTGACACCCTTTTCATAAAAATAAGCAATATCCTTTGCTTTTTTTATGGTGTTTCCGTAGCTGAGTCTGTCAGGGCTTACACCCAATTTCAAAACCTTGTCAAGCTCATAGCGTGAAGCTATGTCAAAACATGAACCCATCTCGTTTAGCATTGTGATAATTTCTTCATGCGGGTTTGCCTTGATCGCATAAAAAATATCCGCATAAGGAAAGTTCTCTCTTAACTTTTGATAATTTTTTTTGATTGTTTTTAGGTTGATAACAACACAGGGCGTTTCCAGATTTTCTGAAAAACTCATAAAGTGTTTCCACTCAGAATCGCTAATGTAATCCTTTCTATCCATTAGGCCGGCCTCCCAAAATATAATAATAATAAATTACCTTATAAAGCTATTTTCCATTACTGTCAATAGTATTAAAGGCATAAAAAAGTTTTTTTAATATTTTTAAGTAAAAACTTAATATTTTTCTATATGTGTGTATTGAATATATTTCAATTTTATGGTATTATCAACCCTAGAACATATATTATCCTTATACATTCGGAGTCGTTCAAACGGCTCCTTTTTTGTATACGGAAGGCAGAGGAGGTTGAAGTGGAATTTATACAAAAAAAAGATATTCCGTACTTTACCGAATGCGAACCTCTTGTTGAGGGGCTGGGTTTTAAACTGGTAGACCTGAATGTCCTTCACAAAAAAGATGTATGGCAGGTAAAGGCGGTTATAAAATCGGAAAAAGGGGTCGGCATCAAGGACTGCACCTCCGTGCACAGAACTCTTCAGCCTCGCCTTGAAGCCTTACTGGGATCACAGGATGTTACTATGGAGGTAAGCTCTCCCGGAATAAACCGCATTGTGAAGCGGACGGTTGAGTTTTATGCCTTTGCCGGTGAACAGGCCGAGATTTGGGACAACAGTATTACTGATTGGCGGCACGGAATTATAAAGGAAGTCAATTCCGAAGGTATTGTTTTAAATTCTGATAATCAAGACATTAAAATTTCGTATCAGAATATAAAAAAAGCCAGATGTAATCTTTAACGAATAAATTTAGCTTTGTAAGGAGATTTAGTTAAATGTCTGAGGGAATAATTGAAGCAATTCGAGACTTTGCACAAGAAAAAGGGATTGACGATGATTTTGTTTTACACATTGTAGAACAGGCTCTAAAGGCATCCTACAAAAAACAATTCGGAACGGATGCCAATGCCGTGTTCAATGAAGAAACAGGAAAAATATACTCAAAAAAAATAATAACGGAGCATGCAAAAAATCCCGTTTTTGAGATTAGTCTGAAAGAAGCAAAAAATCTTGCCCCCGACTGTGAAGCAGGTGATGAGCTCCTAGTTGAAGTTGATCCTAAAACATTCGGCATAAACTCGGTCAGGGTCGGAATGCAAAGGGCGACCCAGTGCATCAGAGAAATACAAAAAGATTCTCTTTATGCAGAATACAGTACAAAGGTAGGCGAAATTATCATCGGCTACTACCACAGAGAACGGAACGGAAACATATACGTAGATTTGGGAAAGGTTGAAGGCTTGCTTCCTAAAAAATATCAGTCCCCGAGGGATCACTTTGGCCGAAATTCGGCTGCCGGCGAAGAATCAAGAATAAAGGCCCTCGTTAGGGAGGTAAAAAAACACCGCCAGTCTAACGTAGTACAGCTAATCCTTTCGAGAACCGATGCGGAATTTGTAAGACGTATATTGGAATTGGAAGTACCGGAAATTGAAAACGGAATAGTAAAAATACATAACATTGTACGTGAGCCCGGTTACAGAACAAAAATATCAGTTTCGACGGATAGGGATGATATAGATCCTGTAGGAGCTTGTGTCGGCGCAAAGGGTGCCAGAATTCAAGCGGTTATTGCCGAGCTGGATGATGAGAAGATAGATATTCTACCCTATTCGGAGGATCCCAAGGCCTATATAAAAAGCGCTCTTTCTCCGGCAGAAGTCATAGATGTTATGATCTTAGATGCGGAAAAAAGGCTGGCACTTGCAATAGTATCGGACTCTCAACTATCATTAGCCATAGGAAAGCAGGGTTTAAATGTACGCCTTGCAAACCGGCTTGTAGACTGGAACATTGACGTAAAAACCGAAGAACAGTTTAAACAAATGGATATTTACACGGATGCCCGAAAGGCTGTTGAAAACTTATTCACTGATGACACAGGTGATGAAGATGAATACGAGGAGATTTCCAACGTTTCGGAACTTCCCAGCATTACCGAAGATATTCTAACGGTATTGTACAATAACGAAATAGAAGACATACAAGACCTAATCAATATGGAAGATGATGAAATCAGAAAATTGGAAGGTCTTACAGCAGAGATGGCCGATACCCTTCTCGACATTATAGCCAATGCCGTTGAAGTTGTAGAAGACGATGAAGATGAAACTAATGAGGAAAGCAAACCTGTTTTGGAGCATGAGGACGAGACTGAAGAATTCGAATGTCCCGAATGCGGTCATAAAATCACAATTGATATGACAAAATGCCCCAACTGCGGAGTAGATCTTGCTTTTGAATATGAGGACGAAGAGTAGGAGTAATATGGATATAGAAAACACAAACAAACCTGATGTAATTCTTAACAAAAAAAGCGGTAAAACGGCTGATACTAAGCCTGAATCCGGTAAGGCAGACTCTAAAAAGAAATTCGTTGTAAAAGTTTCAAAAAATGCAGCAGGAAAATCCAAGAAGCCTGACTCGGCAGCGGAAGATTCTTCTGCCGGCAAAACTTCCGGAAAACAGGTTATCTCCGTTAAAAAAGTTTCGCCCCAAAGCTCAAAGCCTGTAGATACCTCGACAAAAGAAAAAAGAAACGTAACTCCCCGTGAAGATAAAAAGAGCGAAATACCGCCGGCTAAAATTGAAAATCAAAGCTCCGATTCTGCAAGAAGAGAAGAAAAACAGCCTGAAAGAAAAAAGGCTGAACCTTCTTCTATGACTTCGATAGATTTCGCAAGCAAACGACCTAATGTCAAAGCCGGAAACCTTGCCGACTCAGGAAGAAAAAACAACCGAGGGCAAGGCAACCGCTCACAAAGGCCAGGCGGTCAGGGACAGAGCCAAACAGGACAAGGCCGCCGACGCGAAAGCAATTTTTCGGGAGCCCAAGCACGGGCCTACTCCGACGGAAAAAAGCAAGGCTTTAGAACAGGGCAAGGCGGACAGCAGGGACGAGGCGGAGACAGGCCTCAAAACAGGACAGGCTTCGGCGGCCCAAGGCAGGGAGCAGCTCCGGCACCGATTCCCGTCGAAAAAAACAAGGCTCAAACAAATAAAAAAGCCCATAAGGCCAAAAAAGAAATATACAACAAGAAAAATAAAGAAGATGAATTTTTTGAAGAACGTCTCTTAAATCAAAAGAAAAAGCAAAAAGAAAAGATTCATAATATTCCTAAACAGATCGAAATAATGGAATCCATTTCGGTTTCCGAATTGGCCAAGAAGATGAATCTAAAGGCCTCCGAGCTTATCGGAAAACTTATGGGCATGGGAATGATGGTTACGATGAACCAGTCCATCGATGCCGATACGGCAACGATTCTTGCATCGGAATATGACTGTGATGTTAAAATTGTAAGCCTCTATGATGAAACGGTTATCGAAAGCAAGGCAGACGATTTATCAGAACTGAAACCCAGACCTCCCGTTGTAACGATAATGGGACATGTTGACCACGGTAAAACCAAAACCCTTGACGCAATAAGAAGCTCTAATGTTATAGCAGGAGAATTCGGAGGAATTACTCAGCACATAGGAGCTTATACGGTAAACACCCACGGCGGCAAGATAACTTTCCTAGACACTCCCGGACACGAAGCCTTTACAATGATGCGTGCACGAGGAGCCGAAATTACGGACATAGTTGTTTTGGTAGTTGCGGCCGATGACGGCGTAATGCCTCAAACCATCGAAGCTATAAACCATGCACGAGATGCAAAGGTTCCCATAATAGTTGCAGTAAACAAGATTGATAAGCCTGAAGCAAATGTTGACAAGGTTAAAACCCGCCTTTCCGAATTAGGCCTCATGCCTGAAGAATGGGGCGGAGACACAATGTTTGTCGAAATTTCGGCTTTAAAAAAATTGGGACTGGACAACCTCTTAGACACAATCTTACTGCAAGCCGAAGTTCTTGAACTAAAGGCCAATTATACATGCAATGCGGAAGGAAAGGTTATAGAATCCCGCATTGACCACGGAAGAGGTGTAGTTGCAACCATTATCGTTCAGCGCGGAACCTTGAGAACGGGAGACCCCTATGTTGCAGGTATTTATTCAGGGCGTGTAAGAGCCATTTTCAATGACAGGGGAGAAAAAATAGAAGAAGCTACCCCAAGTATGCCCGTCGAAATCCTAGGACTTGAAGGTATGCCGAATGCAGGAGACCCCTTCCAAGTTACCGATTCCGAGCGCATAGCCCGCCAGATTTCGGACAAGAGGCAAGAGCTTAAACGCTTTGAAGATTCAAGGAACGTTAAGAAGGTTACCCTCGATAACCTCTATGAAACCATTCATGACGGAGAAATCTTGGAACTCAAGGTTATCATAAAGGGAGACGTTCAAGGTTCTGTAGAAGCCTTAAAGCAATCATTGGAAAAACTTTCCACTCCGGAAATAAGGCTTAACGTAATACATGCTTCGGCAGGAGCTATCAACGATTCCGATGTTATGCTTGCAGCAGCCGACTCGAATGCCCTAATCATAGGCTTTAACGTGCGCCCCACTCCTCAGGCCAAACTATTAGCTGATCAAGAAAAGGTCGATATAAGAAAATACACTGTTATCTACAAGGCTGTTGAAGAAATTCAGCTTGCGATGGAAGGAATGCTTTCACCCGATATCAAAGAACAGGTTATCGGTATGGTCGAAGTCAGAAACACCTTTAAGGTTCCGAAAATCGGGAAAATTGCCGGCTGCTATGTTATTGAAGGCCTCGTAAAGAGAAACTGTGCAGTCCACGTTATCAGAGACGGCATAGTCGTTCACTCGGGAAAACTTTCCTCGTTAAAGAGATTCAAAGACGATGTAAAAGAAGTTGCTGCAGGCTTTGAATGCGGTATCGGCATCGAAGACTTTAACGACATACAGGTCGATGACCAGCTTGAGATTATCGAAATGATTCAGGTTGCCCGAAAATTGAGTGACAGCGAAAAATATAAGGCTCCCGAAATTAAAGAAGAAGGAAAAGAAGCCGATGAGTGAGTTTAGACTTGAAAGATTGGGCGAGCAGATAAGGGAAGAAATTTCGAGTCTTATCTGCTCAGGCAAAATAAAGGATCCGAGGGTTTCTTCTCTTCTTTCAGTAAACAGGGTAATCGTTTCGGGAGACCTTGCTTATGCAAAGGTCTATGTTTCAAGTTTTTTAGATGAACATAAGACCAAGCAGGGGGTAAGGGGCTTGGAAAATGCATCGGGCTTTATAAGAACAAGCCTTGCAAAAAAACTTCATATAAGGCAGTGTCCTGAACTCAAGTTTATATTCGATAAGAGCATAAAAGAAGGAATCGACATGGTAAACAAACTTGAAAGCCTTGAGTATTTTACCGACCCCGATGAAAACACTGAAAAAACAGCCGATACCTCTGCAGCCGAATAAATTCTATCGTAAAAATGGAATTAAATAAAAACCTTATCGTCCCGTTTGCAAAACAAGCGGGACTTACCAGCTTTGCTTCAATGTCGGCGGTAAAAAAAGCCCTTTTAACAAAAAAGGTAGGCCACACAGGAACTCTTGATCTTTTTGCAGACGGTCTTCTTGTGCTTCTTACAGGAAAGCTAACCCGCCTCGCCGATATAATTTCAGCCGAAAAAAAAACCTACGAAGCATGGATAGAATTCGGAACAGAAACGGATACCCTCGACCCTGAAGGCGAGCCCGTTTTGACCGCCCCGCTCCCCTCTTACAAAAATTTAGCGGAATCCATACCCTCTTTTTTAGGAAAAATACTCCAAAGACCGCCCGAATTTTCTGCAATAAAAATAAACGGAAAACGGGCATCCGACAGAACCAGAAGCGGCGAAAAGATAGAAATTGCAGAGCGGGAAATAGAAATTGTTAAACTTGAGCTTAAAAGAATAATTACCGATGGCGGTCTGGAATTTACGGAAAAAGATTTTTTTAACATAAACACCGAGCTAAAAATAAAATATACCCATATAAGCGTAGAATGCTCAAAAGGAACCTACATACGCTCCCTTGCAAGAGACCTTGCAAGGAAGGCATCTTCTTGTGCCCATGTCAGGGCTTTAAGAAGAACTGCTGTAGGAACCTTTAAACTTGAAGATGCGGCAGGTTTTAGCATTTTAAATGATTTTTCTGCAGCGCCGGAAAAGTTTTATAAAAAGTTTTATAAACAAAAAGAAATTGATTTTTCTGAAATAAAGGCAAAATCTATTATTTTTTCCCCTGAGGCGGCAGACAACATTGGTTTAGCTAAAATTTTCTTGGATCAAAGCTATTTAAATGATTTTTATGACGGAAAAAAGATGAGATTTAATTGGTTTTTAAATGCCGATGAAGTTTTAGAAAAGGCCAAAAACTCCGGCATAGAAAATAAAAAAATATGCGTCTTCTGTAATAACTTATGGACCGGTATCATAGGAATAAATAAAAACTATTTGAAATATGAAACCGTTATAAAAAATTAAAGGTTATAAAAAGGCTTACCGTTTTTTACTAAAACGCTAAACCTTGATTCTTTACCTTACTGTATTGCATGTCTTCCTGAAGGGGAAGCCGAACACCTTATCCCATAACTTGTAACAACCCTGTCCCCTAAGATTTTCGTTTCACGGCCGCAATAAATACAATGCGAACCATCGGGTATAATAGCATGTTTTTTTGATACGCTTGCAGGACAATTATACCCGTTATCATCACTTTCCAAGTTAGGCCCGACGGGTCTGACATCTTTTCCGCAATATTTGCACTTCATAAAAATATCTCCTGAAATTTCTTTGTTTATATTATTTTCGGCATTATAGCCGATTTACATTAAAGACATATTTTAATATTTAGTTACATCTTCAGTATTTGTATTCACAGAAGATTTAGCTAATTTTAAAAACATAGCCAAGAGAGTATTAGAGCACTATTTTTACCAAGAAAAATGGCAACGAAAAACACAAAAAAA
This sequence comes from Treponema putidum, assembly GCF_000755145.1. GTDB lineage: Bacteria > Spirochaetota > Spirochaetia > Treponematales > Treponemataceae > Treponema_B > Treponema_B putidum. The sequence continues at coordinate 1,808,263 of NZ_CP009228.1, read as the reverse complement.
TGCAACTATTGACAGATCATAAAGCCAATGTTAGAATGTAGCTATAATTATTTTAAAGAGGAATATATGAAAAAAAATATTGTGCTATTTTTAATTTTGTTGGTGTCATTCCGGATTTTTGCCGATTACAAATCCGAATATGACAATCTGCTCTCGGCAAGAAATTTAGAAGGAATTGCAGCTCTTTTACCAAAATGGGAAAAAGCTGAGCCCAAAAACCCTGAACTCTATATTGCCTATTTTAATTATTATCTGCTTAAAGGTCAAAGGTCTACACATTCATTGGATACCTATAAGAAGGATAATACTAATTCCTTGGCCTTGGTGGATCAAAAGACAAATCAAATAGCGGGGTATTTAAACAATAATATCTGGTACGAAAAAGAAGATGTCGATAAAGCCTTGTCATATTTGGAGAAAGGATTAAAATTCGGTAAAAACCGCTTGGATATGTATTTTGGAAGAATTCATATTTTAGGCGAAATAGGAGAATATGAAAAGCAATCACAAAAGATTATAGAAGTTCTAAAACTTGGAAAAGAGATAAATCATAAATGGCTTTGAAGCATGAATGAGGTAATTCCGGCATCAGAAAGTGAACACTTTTTTCTAATTTCGATAAACGAGTATTATAAAGCTTGGCTTCAAAAAAGTCTCCCTCAAACCCTAAGTGCTGCAGAAAAAACATGTGAAGCCCAATTGAAACTATATCCTAAAAATATCGAAGTTCATAACTATTTGGCTTTGGCATATATCGATCAAGGAAAATTCAAAGAGGCTTTAAATGTGCTGTTAAAAGCCGATAAACTTGCAAATGAAGATTATGTAATTATCTTTAACATAGGCAGATGCTATGAAGCCCTAAAGCAATACGACAAGGCAAAAGAATACTATCTTCGTATGAAAAAAAATCCCAACAAACAAGTTCAAGATATAGCAGAACAAAAACTTTCAGAACTAAAAAATTTAACTAAATAATTTACAAAACCTTTTATGGGAGAAACAAAATTGCTCAAAACCGAAAAAGCCGGAATAGAAGATGCAAAAACTATTTTAGATATCTATAACGACAGTAACAAGGTTTTCAAAGTTGTACCGGAACAAGACATAATTGAAACCTTTGAAAATATGATAAAAACCGAAAATACATATATTCTATATGAAGATAATCGGGCAATCGGATTTATATCACTTAAAGATAAAAATACTCATGGGCTTATTTCAGCCATATACATCAAACATAAAATACAAAGAAAAGGATATGGTAAATACATTTTAAATTTTATTGAACAAGAAGCAAAACATATAGGTTTGGAATATCTTATACTAAAAGCTCTTAAAATGTTTGAATGGACAATAGAATTTTATAAAAAAAACGGCTTCACAATCTTCAATGAAAGAGAAGACAAGATGCCGTTTATAACTGAATATATTCCGCCGGCAAAATGGGAAGTCCTAATGATAAAAAGGATAATAACATGCAAAAATATAAAAAAATGCGTGATGGATAAATATTAAAAAAGAGATTAAATATCTAAATTATTAGTTTAATCTCTTTCATAAAATCAAAGGGATGGATACACGAAATATTAAAATGGTTACAAATATTAGGAATCTTTACACTCCTTTTTATGGGAACCTCTAAAAACTTCAGTTTTTTAGAGGTTTACCTTAAGCTTACTTGTATAATTTTTCAGGGCAACCGCACCGGAAATAAATAAAAGTTATAAAAAGCGTACTTGATTTTTTTTATGTATAACATTAGAATATTTTGCTATGAAAACAAATAAGCTGCTTATATATTACGTATTAGTTGTTTCCCTAACTTTATTTGCTGTAAGCTGTTCAAAAATTAATAATTTTTTTAAACAAGATAAAAACGGCTTGCCTAACCGCAGCCTTCCGGAAGCAGGACCTCGGGTTATTGCAGGCACCATGTCCATAGTAGAAATTTTAGATGATCTAGGCTATAAAAATGTCGCAGGAGTTCCTTCAAGCCGTCATCCCATGCCAGAGCTTTATGCAAAGGCCGAAAAAATAGGAATGCCGCAGCAGCCGGATATTGAAACGGTAAAACGGCTGAATGCGGATATCTATTTGGCCTCACTCGGATCAAAACCTACATTGGATAAGATATTTCAAAACCAAAACATAAAAACGGAATATGTCGATTTAAATTCCTATGAAGCATGTTTAAATACAATCAAACATCTGGGAGAAATGACTTCAAAACAAAAAAATGCGGAACATGTGATTCAAACTATTGAAGCTAAAACCCTCGAAGTACGCCGCTCCATTTACGGCAAAAAAAGCCCAAAGGTATTGATGCTTTTAGGTTCGCCTAAAAAGCTGATGATGGGAACAAAAAACTGCTACACAGGAAGCCTGATGGAGGTTTTAAAAATTCACAATATCGCAAACGATATCGGAGACTTCGACAAGTCCTATGTTCCCATAAACATAGAAGAAATCGTAAAACATCAGCCCGATGTCATCATACGCCTTACCCATACAAATTCCGAAGATACCGCTGAGAGCCTCAGGGCAGAGTTCGCAAAGAATGAAATTTGGCAGAAGGTAAAGGCCGTGAAAGAGGATAAAATCTACGACCTTGACAGTAATTTATACACTGTTTCACGGAATATTAAAATAATGCAGGCTGTCGAGAATTTACAAGAAATAATCTACGGAGAAACCGAAGACTAAATTCTAAAAGGTAAAAAAATGCAAGATGAACGCCGAAAAAAAATGCTTATCTTTCTCATTATCTCTTGTATTCTTTTGGCCGTATCCGTGTTAGCAGCAATCTATTTCGGAAGCACAAAGATACCTGTCAGTGAAATTATAAAAATTATATTCTATCATGAAAATTCGGATGTTTCCATAATTATTTGGGATATAAGGCTGCCCAGAATTATTTTAGCCCTCATAGTCGGGGCAAACCTTGCCGCTTCAGGAGCCCTTCTCCAAGCGGTTATCCAAAATCCCTTAGCAGATCCCGGAATAATAGGTATTTCGAGCGGAGCAAAGCTGGGGCTTTTACTGGCTCTGTTGATTTTTCCGCAATTTGTTACGGCCGCTCCCCTTTTCGCATTTATAGGAGCTATGGGGGCTGCCGTTTTGGTTTACCTTTTAGCTTGGAAGGGCGGAGTAAAGACCGTCCGCCTTATTTTGGCAGGCGTTGCAGTAAACGCTTTTTTTGCAGGGATAAGCTATCTTATAACCGTGTTAAACAGCGACAAGATTCAAAACATCATGCTTTGGCTCAGCGGAAATCTTTCGGGACGAAGTATGTACGATGTTAAGCTCATCCTGCCCTACTCCCTCATAGGCCTTGCAGCCGCCATTGCAGTAATTCGCCCAAGCAATCTCCTCTTATTCGGAGACGAAAAGGCCGGCAGTTTGGGCTTAAACATTACAAGGAGCCGAATCTTAATTTCGCTCACAGCCTCTTTTTTGGCGGCTATTTCTACCTCCCTTGTCGGAGTCATCAGCTTTGTCGGCCTTGTAATTCCCCATATTGTAAGACTTATTACGGGACCTAACTATAAATATCTTTTACCCCTTTCGATATTAAACGGAGGAATATTTTTACTGATAGCCGACACCTTTGCACGCACAATAGCGGCTCCGATAGAATTGCCTGTCGGCACCCTGATGGCCCTAATCGGAGGTCCCTTTTTTGTATATCTTTTAAGGAGGAAGTAAATGGGAGAACAGCGGGCAGTAATACTACTCGCTGTTCAAATAAAACTAAAATAGGAGGTGTTCTATTTACTATGCTTTTCAGCGTAGTTTCTTATTTGTTCAAGTCTTTTATATCCGATTTCAGGAGCAATAGTACAGTCGGCACCTATAATAATACCGGTCGTTCCCGCTTCTTTTATCAAACTATCAACATAGTTTTCAATCGCAGTATCGGGGCCTACATCGATAAGAGTGCCCCTGTTATTATCAAACCCGCCAAGGACACAAGCATTGCCGAAGAATTTTTTTCCTGCTGCTAAGGAAACTTTTTCAGTGTTTACAGCCCAGTTATACACCTTAGCTTTATAATCTTTATAAAAAGATAGATCATTAGTATAATCGGCATAGCCGCAGATATGAAGAATGTTATTGTCCCAAAGAGAATTTATTTTATCAAGGACTTTTTTATCCGAAGCCGAAACATACTCTTGATGGAAATTTAAATCGGCATCTTTTGACTGAACGCTTTGCACACTGTAATAAATTCCGTCAAGTTTTGTTTTGCTTTTTAGCTTATCGGCAAGCACAATCAAGTCATCGGCAATTTCTAAAGAAGCTTCCAACATAGCATTCGGGTTTTCAAAAAAAAGTTTAACAAACAAATCGGGCTGTTTTTTATAACACTCCGTATACAACCTTATGTAGTTGAGCGGAGCAAAGATATTATAAAATGCAGCAACTTCACCGTCAAAGTAATCTAAAATACTATTTACCATATCGATTTGCTTATCATACCATGGCGACGAATTTCCTATCGACTTTATTTTTTTAATATCATCAATACTATTAATGTCATTTTTCATAATTGACGGATGACCGAAAAAACCATCAGACATTATTTTTACCATATCAGGTTTTAAATCGTCATACATTTTTTTTGTGCCGTCAATTGTTGCCTGAATAATTCCGTCATCCAATAAACCACGGAACTGTCTGTACTCATCGGCAAAATGCCACCAAAAACCGACAGGAACTCTTTGGACATGTTTATTGTTAAAAACATCCAAAATCAATTTTCTTTTTTCTTTCATGCTTCACACCTCTAAACTATTTATCTTCCAGATAATTATTTAAAGCCTTAAATAATAAATATCCCACATAAGAACCGCCATCAAGAATACCGATACTTTTTTCTGCATAGTAAGCGGCTCTGCCATGAACAGATTTCATGTTCCGTGTTGAGTCAGAACCTTCTTTTGCAATTTTTTCAGACTCTTTTATCAGTTCATCATCCGGAATTTTACCCAAATTTTCCCGAACGAATTTTTCAACGGGAACAAGTGTATCAACAATGGTTTTTTCTCCCGGCTTTGCACCTCCCTTATTCATAATCTCTTCATTAAATTTTGAAAAGCCGGATACAAGTTCTTCCCTAGTTAGCTCTTGTTTTCCTTTAAAAGTTCTTCCCATAGCCATTAGTCCGAATGACAATATGGTACCTAAACTTGAAGGAGCTTTTTCATTAAAAGCCATCGCAGCTTTGAGAATACCGAGGCCTATGTCTTTTCCACTGTCATCTTTAAATGCATTAACAGTCGCATTGAATCCGGCACTCATCGATATACCTAAATCACCGTCACCGTTTTGTTGATCAAGCTCAATAAGGTAATCTTTTTCGTTTTCCATAGTCTTTGCTATTTCAATTAATACATCTAAAATTATATCCTTTGTAATCATAGCCATATCCTATTTTTTATTTGAATTTGTATAGAAGGGCGTATTTGCATCACATAGAAGCAAGGCTTTTAATTCATCATCCAATTTCATAATTGTAATCGACAGTCCAGCCATTTCCATTGAAGTTGCAAATTCTCCTATGTGCGGGCTTATTACTTTTACACCAAGGCCGTTTAAAATATTAAATAGATCCCGATATACAATAAATAACTCTTCAAGAGGAGTAGCACCAAGACCGTTAATCATTACTGCAACTTCATCGTTTTTCGAAAAAGAAATTTCGGTTGCAATTTTATCAAAAATCATTTTTGCAACCTCGGCTGAAGTTTTTAGTTTTGAAACCTCTATACCTACTTCTCCGTGAATTCCCATTCCTATTTCCATTTCATCGTCTTCGATTGAAAAAGTCGGTTTGCCGACTTCAGGAACTATACATGGAGATAAAGCCACTCCCATCGTGCGTATGTTATCAAGAGCCTTTTCCGTAACTGAAACAAGTTTTTCAAGATCATAACCTCTTTGAGCTGCAGCTCCTGCAATTTTGTAAGCAAAAACCATTCCCGCAACTCCCCGGCGCTTATCCTTAGCATCAATCGGTGATGAGGCAATATCATCCATTACTCTTATTTCTTTGACCTGTATACCATCCATTTCAGCCATCGACATTGCCATTTCAAAATTAAGTTTATCTCCACCGTAATTTCCATACAGACATAATACACCTTTGCCGAAATTGCAGGCTTTAATCATCTCATACATTTTATTGGCTGAAGGAGAAGCAAAAACATTACCTACAGCACATCCGTCAAGCATTCCATCACCTACATAGCCTAGAAAGACAGGAAGATGGCCGCTGCCTCCCGCAGTAACAATACCGACCTTATTGTCCTTTTTTGTTTTATTAAGAATAACCCGCTTATCTCCATTTAGGGATGTTATTTTATCTGGATAGGCATATAAAATTCCTTCTACCGTTTCATCTACAAATTCTTCAGGTCTATTTAATATTTTTTTCATAGGAGCTCCTTAATCATCAATTCTGGTAAATTTACCGTTTTTAATAAACATAGGAACAAGAGATCTTACAGCATCACCTAATTCATTCATATCATAAGGTCCGGATAAGGCATTATATCCTTTCATATTAGCTAAGGTTTCTCTTACAACCACAGGGTCGTCACTGCCGGCCATATCTACCGCTGTTGCCAGCTGCTTAACGACATCATAAGTTTGCATTACAAAAGCATCACCCTGTTTTCCTGTTCTCTTTGTATACTCTCCAATTACACGTATAAATTCAGGCGTATTTATATCGGGAGAATATGCATTCATTATAAAAGAGCCTTCAACTATATCTCCGGCCAGGTCTATCAGTTCTTGTTTTAGTGTAGAACTTGAGAGAATCATTTGAACATTAAAATCCAAATTTTTTGCCTGCCTTACTATATTTGCAGAATCTTGATAATAGGCTACAGGAAAGAAAGCTTCAGGATTTGTTGTTTTTGCTTTAGATATCATCGGAGTAAAGTCGGATGTCTGATTAGGTATATAAGTTTGAAGATCGGTTATTTTTCCGCCAAGTTTTACAAATTCGTTGGTAAATATTTTTGCAATATTATTTCCCCAGTCATCATTTACATTAAGAATGGCGACGCTTTTAATTCCAAGCTTTTTATAAACATAGTCTGCATACTGTGTGGTCTCAATTTGTTGCGTAGGCGTATTTCTAAACATAAATTTACCCAATGATGAAAAATCCGCATGTGATGAAGTGGGCGAATAATTGATAATTTTTGCTTTCTCGTATATGGGAGCGGCAGCCATTGAAGGTGTAGAACCGAAGCCTCCTACTACGGCAAGATATTTTTTTTCTGCAACAATCTTATTTGCAATATTAACCGCTTCTTTTGCATCATTTTTATCATCATAAAAATCTACAATAATTTTCCTTCCGCCGAGAACTCCATTCCCTGCATCATTGATATCCTTTAAAGCAAGCTCCACAGCAATTTTTTCCGTATCACCGTATTGCTTTGCATCTCCGGTTAAAGGACCGTACCAAGCAAAATAGATAGGTTTATTTGCCTTGTCTTCAGTTGTTTTTGCTTCATCCTTTCCTGTACAAGAATTGAATATCAATATAACACTTAATAAACTTAAAATATATATCCTTATTTTTTTCATTTTTCCGTCTCCTTTATTTTTTCAAATAATAATTCACATACGCAGTGACCTTGTGCTATTGTTTTTCCAAGTGTAAATCTCAAATTAGGAAAACAATCGCCTATAGCCTTGTCGCCTTCCATTGTTATGTCGCATAACTCAGCAAGTTCATCATCACAGTAACCTTGTTTTGTCCACTCTTCAACATAAGGACAATAGTTAAAATGAATCAAAAACATATCTTCCGTTTTTTTTACGACTTCCATTTCATAAATATCAAAGTGTGGCTGTGAAGCAAAAACCTCAAGAAACTCATCAATAGTAAAATCTTTTTTTAAAGACTTTTTCATGTTTGCTGCAATATCTTGCCCATACTTATAGATTGCATCTCTTGCAAATTGTTTATCAAGCCCGCGTTCAGCTGCGCATTTTATCATATTACTGATAGTAGCAGCTCTTCTTTGACATATATTACGTTGTCCATCCAAAGCCGGACTGCTTTTCCGTTTTATATTTGTTATAACCACTATATGCCTCCTAAATATAATTTATGCACTTCTTCATTGTTTAATAATTCTTCACTTTTACCCTCCAATCTTATTTTTCCGGTTTCAAGTACATAGCCCCTATCGGAAATAGATAAAGCCATTTTTGCGTTTTGCTCGACTAATAAAACCGTAATCCCTTCATCCCGAATTTTCCTAATCATTTTAAATATTTCTTTAACAATTATAGGAGCAAGACCCAGTGAAGGCTCATCAAGAATCAATATCTTAGGTGATGCCATCAAAGCTCTTCCAATTGCAAGCATTTGCTGTTCACCCCCGGACAAAGTTCCTCCAGCTTGCCAACTACGTTCCTTCAAAATAGGAAACAGTTCAAAAACATTGTTTTTTCCTTTCTCTAATTCAGCTCTAGTTCTAAAATAACCTCCTAGCTCAAGATTTTCTATTACTGACATTCGAGGAAATATTTGTCGCCCCTCTGGTGACAAAGAGATCCCTTTCTTTACAAGTTCATACGACTCTAACTTTGTAACATCCTCACCATTGAATAAAACCGTACCGGATGCCGGTTTTATCAGCCCTGCTAAGCTGTTTAAAGTTGTACTTTTTCCGGCACCATTTGAACCTATTATAGTTACAATTTCACCTTGATTAATATTAAAATTAATTCCACGGATTGCTTTTATTTCTCCGTAACTGACATGTAAATCTTTAACTTCTAAAAGCACTAAACATCCTCCTCTCCAAGGTATGCATTAATAACGGCTTTATCCTTAACTATTTCTTCAGGAGAGTCTTCCGCTATTTTTAGCCCATGGTTTATAACATAAACACTGTCACTAAGAGTCATAACTAACTTCATATCATGTTCAATCAGCATTATAGCCATATCTTTTGATTTTAAACTTTGTATAAATTCAGTCAATTCTATTGTTTCTTGTTCATTCATACCTGCAGCAGGCTCATCAAGCATAAGGAGTTTAGGATTTGATGCCAAAGCCCGTGCAATCTCCAATTTACGCTGTAAACCATAGGGCAAAGAATCGGGCATTTCATACCTAAGATGAATCAGCCCTACTCTATCCAAAAGACTCAAAGCCTTGTTTTTATTCTTTTGTTCTTCAACTTTGTGTTTTTTAGTTTTAAATAAAGCAGAGAATATATCTTCATTTTCTCTGTTATGGCAGCCTACCATTACGTTATCCAATATTGTCATATTCTTAAATAAACGTATATTTTGGAATGTACGTACAATTCCTTTTTCATTTATTTTATGAGGTTTCAAATTCGTTATATCTTCACCGCAAAAATGAATACTTCCCAGTGTAGGTTTATATATACCTGATATTAAATTGAAAAGAGTAGTTTTCCCCGCTCCATTAGGGCCTATAATTCCTTGAATCTTTCCAAGATATACAGACATGTTTATATTATCAACAGCCGTAATACCGCCAAAGCGTTTGGTTACATCCGTTATTTTAAGAATTGGATTCGACATTTAAGTCCTCCTTTTCCATATTTGCTATAGACCGTATTCGTTCAAAATTTATCTTCCCCATAACACCTGAGGGCTTAAATATAACAATCAACACCAATATAAGGCCATATATAATTTGCCGGTAATCGGATAAAAATCTGAGGGCTTCAGGTAAAATCGTCAATGCCAGGGCTCCTAAAATACTTCCGGGTAAACTTCCTAATCCTCCAAATATTGCCATCGATAAAATTAAAATTGATTGTTCAAAGTTAAAAGCATTAGGATCAATGAAACTCATATAATGAGCGTAATAGGCCCCGGCCATACCCGCGATACCCGCCGAAATGGAAAATATAATAACGGTATATTTATATACATTTACTCCAATGGCTCCGGCAGCTAAATCGTCATCTTTTATTGCGCGTATGGCACGGCCATGTTTTGAGTTTAAAATTGAATTAATTATATATAAAGCAAATATTAAAAGAAAAAGTCCGATATAGTACTTAAATCTATATGAATCAAAATCCTTTCCAAAAATTACTATACCCGGTATCCTTGAAATTCCTTGAGGCCCCCTAGTAAGTTCCATCCAGTTAAGCTCAATCATTCTCATGATTTCAGAAAAACCTAAAGTTACAATTGCAAAATATCGGCCGCGTATGCGTAAAGTCGGTAGAGCCAGCATTGCCCCAAAAATAGCAGCAAATAAAGATGCGGCTACACATCCGACAATAAAATCAACTTGAAAACGGGTTCCCAGTATTGCAGCAACATAGGCCCCCAAACCGAAAAACGCAGCTTGTCCTAAAAGTGTAAACCCTACATAACCGGTAACCAAATTAAGAGATAAAGTCAATATTGAATATATAAAGAACATTATTGCTATGCCAAGATAGTAATTATTGTCAACAAAAATCGGGAAAGATATTGCTAGAATAGCGAGTATAATTAAAACAAATATCTGATTTTTAGCGATTTTTTTAATAATTTTATCTAGGATAATCGGATTTTTTTTCATACAACTCTCCTATACCTTATCTACGCTTTTTTTGCCCATTAAGCCTGATGGCCGAATAAGAAGAACCAATATCAATATCACGAACGCAACAATATCCCTATATCCTGAACTTATATAAGCGGCAAAAAGAGTTTCAAGCAAACCTATCAATAATCCTCCTATAGCCGCTCCCGGGAGAGAGCCCATTCCGCCAAGAACTGCTGCAGCAAATGACTTTAATCCTACAGATGCTCCCATTAAGGTATCTACTCTTTGATAATACATTGCAACCATCAAACCTGAAATACCAGCAACTGTAGTTCCTATAAAAAATGTAAGGGTTATAACTCTATTTATATTTATTCCCATAAGTCTTGCAGCAACTTGATTTTGAGAAATTGCCCGCATTGATTTTCCTAAGCGCGTACGCGTAACAATAAAAGTTAATACAAGCATTATAATTAAAGTCATAACCAAGATGAGAACCTGTATCCATTGAACCACAGTTCCGCCATAAATAGTAAATTTGCCCAGCTTTAATAAATCAGGAAAATATAAGGGAACTGTACCGAAAATTAAAAGAACGGAGTTATTGATTATAGTCTGAACGCCGACAGTGCTTATTAAAGATGAAATAGGAGCACCTTTTTTTATTCTTATAGGCTCCAAAGCAATTTTATCCATAAGAGCACCTAAAAAGGCTGTTATAATTATGGAAGTTAAAAATGTTATAATCAGAGCAATAGGAACCGATATATTCATAAAGAATTTTAACAAAATGAATTGGCCTATATATGCAGCCAGCATATAAAAAGAACTATGGGCAAAATTAGTCAGCTCCAACACACCGTACACCATATTAAAGCCTATTGTAACCAATGCATATGTACTTCCTATGACCAAACCATTAATTAATTGCTGCAATAACATCAGTACCTCCATTTAAATAATTTTTAATTACTGATATATCACTGATATATTTATATTGTAAATCAGAATTTTCCTGTTGTCAACAAAAAATACAAAAAAATATTTTTTTAATTTTATTTATTTTTTTTGATTATACCTCTTACAATTTATAACCTAAAATAATATAATGGAAACAATTGCACTAATACCATAAATTATGTTATACTGTCTGTATACATACTTTAAATTTATAAAACTTTAAGGAAAGAAGCTTGCATTATAAAATTTGCTATGACAACCGATAAATTGAAGACTAAAAAAAAATCCTTAAAGCAGGATGCTTATATAAAAATATACGACCTCGTAACTGACAATACAATCAAACCCGGAGATATAATAAATCTATCGGATCTGGAAAGGTATCTAAAAATAAGCAGAGCTCCAATAAGAGATGCTTTAATAGAACTTTGCAGCGAAAACGTTTTTAAGAGTATCCCCCGCTATGGATATGAACTAATAACGCTTAGACAAGAAGATTTGGTAGAAATGCTTAATTATCGACTAGTACTGGAATGCGGTTTTTTAGAAAAAAACTGGAAAGAAGTAGCTAACTGTGATCCTTCCATACTGGACAACTTACTGGAACATACAAGAAAACTAAGCAACACAAATGCAGTAAGTGAATGGCAAAACAATTCAGTATTTCATATAGGCTTATTCAAATTGCATAATAATTCTCATGCTTTACTCAGTTTAGAGCGTACAATGAAAAAAATGACCCGTTTTTTTATTCAAAATTATTGGGGTAAATGGGAAGAAATTCCAAAAAAAGCTTTTAGCTCACACCACGAAAGCATAATTTATGCTATAAAGGAGAATAACAAAGTAAAAGCCTTAAAACACTTGAACTCGGATATAGGAGGCTTTAAAAGGTAAAACCATGGGATTAAAAGAAGCACGCGAACATTTAAAACTATTTTCATTGGAAGACAGGATTATCGAATTCGATAAGTCAAGTGCAACTGTAGACCTTGCAGCTGCAGCACTTGGATGCAAACCCGAATTCATCGTAAAAACCTTAGCGTTTATGGTAAAAGAAACCCCTGTACTCGTTCTTCTTGCAGGATCAGCCCGTATAGATAATGCAAAATTCAGGCAAACATTTCACTGCAAAACAAAGATGATGAATGAAGAGCAGCTTTTCAACTTCATAGGCCATCCTGCAGGCGGAGTCTGTCCTTTCGGGCTTAAAACTCAAGTTTCCGTCTACATAGATGAATCCATACGGCCATTGGATTGGGTCTATCCAGCTGCAGGAACCGAAAATACTGCTGTCCGCATGAATGCTCAAGAACTGGAAAAGGCATCACAGGCGGTAAAATGGGTAAACGTGAGCAAATAATCTAAAATATTACTCCGATACGTGTATCTAAATGCTATATAAGTTGTATATATTAAGAAGCAGGAAAATAAATGAAAAAGAAAATAGCGGCAATACTTATTATTATCTTAGCATTAGGCTTTACTCTTATAGGAATACATCGAGGTGAAGTTGCTGTAGTCCTCAAAAAGGCCGTAAATATATGTATGGAGTGTATAGGAATTGGCTAAGCAAAACAAACAAAAAACACTGAATAAAAAACGTCATGCAATTCAAGCATTAGGAATGTTGGCATTAAATGGAAATCTTATAGGCTTTTTAAGGGGGCAAATCTATAAGGGCCCTATGAAAAAAGTCTGTATGCCTGTTTTAAACTGCTATTCATGCCCGGGAGCTTTGTTCGGATGTCCTATCGGCTCAATACAGGCAACCATTGGAAGCAAAAAATTTAATTTTGCTTTTTATGTAGTAGGCCTATTGTCGCTATTCGCAATAGCCGCAGGAAGATTTTTTTGCGGCTACCTTTGTCCCTTCGGACTTTTCCAAGACTTATTGGATAAGATTCCATTAAAAAAATTAAGGTTCCGCAAAAAGTAAACAAGGTTTTAAAAAACTTAAAATACTTTATCCTTGTATTTTTTGTCTTTGTTCTCCCCTTTGCCTTGCAGGACAAATACGGAATGAGCGATCCTTACTTTTGCAAATATATTTGCCCGTCAGGTATCCTATTCGGAGCAATTCCGCTTATATCCATAAACCGAGCTCTCACCTCCTCTTTAGGAGCCTTATTCGGCCTAAAATTTACGATTTTAACAATCATTACGATGCTTTCAATGATTTTTTATAGGCCATTTTGCCGCTATTTATGCCCCCTCGGTGCCTTTTTAGGAATGTTCAATCCTATAAGTCTGTACCGCTTAAAAATAAACGACAAGTGCATAAAATGCAGAAAATGCGAAAGAACCTGTAAGCTGGATATTCCGACATATAAGAAACCCAACAGCCCCGAATGTATAAGATGTGGGGAATGTATCAAGGCCTGTCCCGTAAAAGCCATAGAACACAGCTTTCTTTTTACGGAAAACAATAAACTGCAAGCTAAAGCCGAAAGATAATTTTTTTTAGAATGTATATGTTTAATAATCACAAATATGTCACAAATATTGAAAAACATCCTCTACTGTGGTATAATAAAACTATAAGGAGGTGCAAATGAGGAAAAGTTTTGATGATTTAACCATCGCGGACGATTATATGTTTTGCAAAATTATGCAAGATGAAGAAACATGCAAAACCTTCCTTGAAATGACTCTAGCCGATAAAATAGGTAAAATCACATATCTTTCATCTCAAAATGCAATAACTACAACCTCGGAAGCTAAGTCAATATGCCTTGATATTCTGGTAAAAGATGAAACCGGTAAATCCTATGATATTGAAATGCAGGCAGTAAATGAGCATAATCTCGCAAAAAGAATGCGTTACTATCAGGCGGCAATTGATGTTTTGTTTTTAGATAAAGGCGAACACTACAGCAATTTGAATGATAGCTACATAATCTTTCTATGTCTTTTCGATTCTATCGGAAAAGATATGCCCATTTATACCTTTGAAAATATCTGTCTTGAAGACAGGCAAACGCTCTTAAATGACGGCACAAAAAAGATTATAATAAATGCAAATGCCTTTACAAAGGCAAAAGATAAAAATTTAAGAGGCTTTTTAGAATATGTAAAAACCGGCAAAATTACAACAGAATTTACAGGGAGGATAGAAAAGATGATAGAAAAATTAAAAAACAATGAACAAGCGAGAAGCGAATACCGCTTTATTTCAGGTTTTGAAATGGATGCCCGTTATTATGGCAGACAAGAAGGAATTAAAGAAGGATTAGAAGAAGGAATAAAAGAAGGCAGGCTAGTAGGAATACAAGAAGGTATAGCCAAAGGTTTTGCTGATGGGGCTCACCAAAATAAACTTGAAACGGCAAAAAACTTGCTTGATATAGGTTTATCGGTAGAAAATATTATAAAAGCCACAGGCCTAAGCCGAGCAGAAATTGAAAATCTCTAATTCAGCTTCTAATCTTTAGAGTACAGGAATGTTTTTCGATTGGATAATTTCCGGTTGAGAAAATTTCTATAATCAATTTTCTCAATACCCTTGATTCTTAAATAATGACTAAGTATATTGATTTATAAATTTATAATTATTTTAAACTATAGGAGTTTACAAATGAAGAAGTTACATTTTTATGTACTAATCACAATCTTTGCAGGTATTTTTTTTGCTTCATGTTCAAAAACCGAAGCACAAGGAAATGCAGAAGCAGAAAAATCTTTAACTGCAAGTGAAGAGGCAGCCGAATCGGAATCGACAATTTTAAGCGGCAGCCAAAACCGTCTTACATTTTCAACAAAGGATATTGACGGAAACACGGTTACCAGTGAAATATTTAAAAAATACGATGTTACATTGGTAAATATCTGGGGCACATTTTGCGGTCCCTGCAAAATGGAATTACCCCATTTAGAAGCAGCTTACAAAGCCTATTCCGGTAAAAAAGTAAACGTTATCGCCATTACTGCCGATCTTCCTGAAAACGATGCCGAAACTCTGGCCTTGGCCAAAGAAATATGGAAGGATGCAGGCTGCTCCTTTAAGGCACTTGTAACCGTTGACAGCTTTTTGCCCATGTACGAGAAGATTGCAGGCTTTCCTACAAGTTTTATGGTAGACAAAAACGGAAAACTTATCCCCGGCACCCTTCACCTGGGAAGTTTAAACAAGGCAGGTTTTGAAAAACTTTTTGATACAGCCTTAAAAGCCGTAGGTTCAAAGTAAATTATGCCTTTAACAGTCGCCGGAGCAGGCCCCGGAAATATAGAACTTTTAACCCAAGAGGTTATACATATAATCAAAGAGGCGGATATAGTTGCAGGCTTTGAACGTATAGCTTCCGATGTTAAACCGATAAGGAATGACGTAAAAACTCTAAATGGAATCTCAGGAATTCTTGACCTTCCTATAGAGATAAAAAAAGTTTTAGTCCTTGCCTCCGGAGACCCCTGTTTTTTTGGAATTACCGAGTTTATCAAAAAGAAAAATATAAAAATAGAAAAAATAATAACAGGCATTTCTTCAATGCAGTATTTTATGAGTAAGCTTCAAAAACCATGGCAGTCTATACCCTTTTATTCCTTTCACGGAAGAGAAATAGACTTTTCAGAAATAAAGCATAAGGATAGCTTTTTTATTCTTACCGATAAGACAAACAATCCCGATACAATCTCGGCAAGGCTAAAAAAAGAAAGCTTTAAAGGAAGGCTTTTTGTAGGCTACAATCTTTCGTACCCTGATGAATCGATTGAAGAATATAATATAGGCGATAAAATAACGGTAAAATCTTTTTTAAATACGGTGTTGGTTCAAAATGAAAAATATTAAAGATTCGGAATTTATCAGAGGCGAAGTGCCTATGACCAAATTCAATGTACGGAGCCTGTCTATCGCTCATCTTCAAATAGAAAAAGGCGATAAGTTTTTAGATATTGGTGGAGGCACGGGTTCCGTTTCGATTGAGGCCGCCTTGCAGGGAGCGGAAGTTTCAACAGTTGAATTTGATAAAACGGCATACACTCTCATAAAAGAAAACGCAAAAAAATTCGGAGTAAAAATAAATCTTATTTTAGGGAGAGCACCCGAAGCTCTTTTATCGGCCGAATATAAGGACTTAAATTTCGACAAGTGCTTTATCGGCGGAAGCGGCGGCGGGTTAAAAACCATATTTGAGTATCTGGAAGAGCATTTAAAAAAAGGCGGAATAATTTGTGCTAATTTTATTCTTATAAAAAATTTAAACGAATTTTTAAAAC
Organism: Treponema putidum; assembly: GCF_000755145.1. Taxonomy (GTDB): domain Bacteria; phylum Spirochaetota; class Spirochaetia; order Treponematales; family Treponemataceae; genus Treponema_B; species Treponema_B putidum. The sequence goes on along the minus strand of NZ_CP009228.1, from coordinate 1,791,528 downwards.
TTCTTGAAAAATACGGATATACCGAGATTGAAGCCGATCTTATTCAAACCGCCTCAATGGGAAAGGCAGGCCTTTTTAAGGGTGAAAATCCTATTTACATTGTAAGGGCTTGTAAAAACTAAACTTTCAAAAACTAAATCGAAATTAAAAAATTCTCTCGCGTAAAAACGCGCAAAAACCGGCTATAAAAAAAATTATTGGTACACTTTCTAAAACGAGAGAAAGAAGAGGAATACGTCCGATAGTAAAAAAATTAGTATTTATAAAGCCGAAATATACAAGGGTATCGGTTAAAATCGAAATATACATCAAAAACACGCCGAGCACAAAAAGAATCATTGAAACTTTTTTTGTTTTGCTCCATACTATAATTCCAAAAAAAACGGACGGCGGCACCTAGAAACAGTTTTACAAACAATAAAATAGGATAACCTTCCGATAAAAATTTAAGCAAATCATTCATTATTTAACCCTTCATTCCGTAGTTGAGTTTTAAGGAAATTCTCAAGCTCGGTGTATATCCTTATTTTCGGCAATATCGACGGAATAGTAAAATAAGGAGACAAAAGAATATGAGAATCCAAGGCATCCTTAAAAAAAATCTCATATTTTTCTTCACTCAATTTTGGAAAAAGATAGCAGCCATCAATATTCCAAAACATGGAACATAAGTCTTTGATTCGCTTATAAGATTTTATGTTCTTTGCAAGCTGCTGTTTTTGCTTTTTTCCTCTAGCTGAATTTATCAATTCTGCATCCGAAAGCTCGCTTTCATATTCCCACAATTTAATAATTCTTATCAAATCAAAAAAAGCCTTAGCTAGTACTTCTTTTTCGGCTGCAGAAACAGCACAGGATAAAATAGGAAGAGCATCTTTAGAAACCGCAATTTTTATTGAAGTGCAAAACGGAGGATTAACAAAAAAAACTTTTTTTTTCTTTAGGTTTTCAGACGAGGGTAAAAAAGGTTTCCAAATATTTTCCATCATATAAGACTCAAAATCGGATTTCTTATCTTCCGTTTCCAAAAACGAAAGGGCATTGCTCCATTCCGAAAGGAGGTAAAAATGAGGGTGCTCGGGGAAAAGGGAATTTAAGGCCTTTTTAAGCCTGTAATCGCCTGAAGAAGGCAGGAAGGCATTTAAGCCCTTATCTATACTCTGTTTAAAAACTAAAGGAGCTTGATTTTCCCTTCTACCCAAAATTGACATTCCTCCGTCAAGGTACATATCCAAAAGTCTTACGCTTTTTTCGGTATAAAGATAAAAGCCCCGTGCTCTTTTTACATTCCCATATCGGTTTCTTACTTCATCATAAAAATTCATTATGTTCATTTTCGCAAAAAAAAGCTCTTTATACAAGAGGCTAGGGAAAAATCACTAGAAAGCCTTTTTAAAATCGAGCTCTCTAAAATCTGCCATGAGACATTTTATCCTCTTAACATTTTCCTTTTTTTTGATATAATTATCTTATGATAACACTTATAACCGGAGGATCAAGGAGCGGAAAATCGGCTTATGCCGAAAAACTTTTAGATAGCATAGATGATGTTGTTTATATAGCCACTGCCGAAATCTATGATTCTGAAATGCAGGAAAGAGTAAAAAAGCATATTAAAAGACGCAATCCAAAATGGCGCACCTATGAGGGATTTTTAAATTTAGAAAAGGCCGTCAAAGAAGAAAAATATTATTTACTTGACTGCATAACAAATTTAATTTCGAGAGTTCTTTTTCAAATAACAGAAAAAAAAGAAAAACCCTGCGAAGAAGATATTCAAAAAACAATCGAAACATCCTTAACTCAAATCAAAAATCTTATTTTAGAAATAAAAAAATAAACGGCTCCTTAATTCTTGTAACCAATGAGGTCGGCTCTTCTATTGTACCTATGCATCCCGTGTCAAGAGCTTTTTCGGATATTCAAGGAATAGTAAATGCAAAAATTGCCGAACTCGCCGATGAGGTCATTCTCTGCGTTTGCGGTTTACCGATAAAAATAAAAGACGGAACATCAATATGAAAGGTTTTATTTTAGCTTTGCAGTTTTTTACACGTATTCCAATCAACATAAACATAGACTTTAACGAAAAAAATATTAAAAAAGCTTTTTATTTTTTACCTCTTATAGGAGGACTTATTGCCTGCATTGTGCTTTTTCCAATCTACTTTCTTCCGCAAAAATATCTTGAAATATCGGCATTCTTAAGTCTGCTCCTATATTTATTTTTAACAGGAAGTATACACCTTGACGGGGTCGGGGACACGATAGACGGTTTTTTTTCTGCAAGAAAAAAAGAGAAAATATTGGAAATTATGCAAGATCCGAGAATAGGAACCTATGGAACAATAGGGCTTAATGTCTTTTTGCTCCTTAGATACATAAATTATTCTACCATAATGCCTGATGCAGGGCTGCTTATAATAGCCGGAATAACTTCGAGGCTTGCAGGATTAGGCACGGTTGTGTTTTCAAAACCGGCAAAAGAAACAGGACTTGGCCTACTCTTCCATAAGTCGGCATCAAAGTTTAGTTTTTTCTTTTGGCTGCTCCTAGTATGCTTCTTATCTCTTTTTACGCCGGAGATAGCTGCTTTTTCAAAAATGCAAGGATCATTTGTTTTAACTGAGCGCATAAAATATTTGCTTTTTCCCTTAACCGTATTTATTCTAACATTTATCATAATAAGAATTTCATATAAAAAAATAGGCGGCACGACAGGTGATGTAAACGGTCTCATTGTAGAATTAACGGAACTTGCAGTTTTAAGCTCAAGTTTTTTTATTTCAAATTAAATCAAAAAAAACGGCGGACAATGCTCACATTCAAAAACAGGAATTTTTGGAGGCAATACGTAAGGATAGAATATGAAAATAGTTTTTATAAGACACGGAATAACGGTAACAAATAAAAAAAAGGTATTCAGCCTGGATAACAGCCCCTTGGCAGAAGAAGCCTATCCTATGCTTGATCTTTTAAAACCTAGATTAAAAGAATTTAATTCATTTAAAGTTTATTCAAGTCCCTTTAAAAGGGCATTACAAACGGCCGAGTACTTAGGATTTAAAAATATTCAAACCGATAAAAGGCTACAAGAATATAACTTCGGTATTTTTAAGGGCTTAACATTTGAAGAGACGCAAAAAAAATATCCTATTGAAGCAAAAAACTGGATTGAAAACAACGATATCTCAGCTCCGCCTGAAGGCGAAACATCCTTTGAACATTTTAAAAGAACTTCCGACTTTTTAGAAGAGTTAGCCTTAAAAGACGAGGATAGCATAATCGTAACCCATTACGGTACAATAACAATGGCTTTAGCTTGGGCATTGGATAATTTTTCTTTAAGAAATAAATTTGCTCCTAAAAATTCAGCAGTCAGCATCTTAGAAATCTTTTTATCCGATAATAAAAATGAAATTACTTATAAAGGCATTGAAGTTTTTAACGGATTTTAAATACGATAATGATAAAAAGGATAATAACATGCAAATAAAACTTATAGATTTCTACATAAAAAACGGCTTACACAATATTGAAGATTATAACATATATTGTTATGGAATATTAAAATAAAAAACATAAATAGTATTTTTAATTATGAAAGAAAACATTAAACCCGATACAATTAAAGACCTTCTCGATTCACACCTTAAAAACGATAAGTTTAAAACCCTTGAACCGGTTCAACTGGAAGATCATACTTACACGGATTTATTTAAGGGAATAACCGGCGGCAATGAAACTTTTGCGGTAAAATTACGGCAGAAAACGGAGAGTATTAAAAATTCAATTAAATATTTAAATGCTTTAAATGACAGTGAAGACTTTATTTTAAAATATAAAAACTTTATTGAAACTGACGATTACTATATTTTTATAAGCGAATGGCTTGAAGGTTGTCAGCCTACCAAAACCGATAGATATCTGATAAAAGATTTTTTTAAAAAACTTGCACGTTTAAATTTAAATAACACATCTTCATCTTCTTTTTCTTCAATGTATTTGGACGGTAAAAGCTATCCTTCAATTGAAGAAATGATAAATGCGGAAGCCCTTCCCTATCTTGAAATATACAGAGGCAAACATGATAAAAAAATTATTAAAAAAAATATTGAAAATTTAAACCTGGGCCTAGGCTGTATTATCCTTGAAGACATGAATACGGGAAATATGCTTAAAACAGAAAAGGGCAGCTTAAAAATAATTGATGCCGAACATATTACTTCCGGTTTAAATTTATATCAATTTGAACATATAAATATTTTAGGCTTAAATAAAAAAGAATGGTATAATATTACCGATGAAGCAAAGGAAGTTTTAAATACATATTTTTCCGAAATAGGCGAAAGTAAAAACAAAGCGTTTTTACAAATAAAAGCCTTTGCAATTTTAAGCTTTTTACGTGAGCTTTATTTTCAAGTTTGGCAAAAACAAAAAATAGACTATTCCCAAAAAGATAGAATTTTTGATATAATATTAAACTGTGGGATTGAAGAAGTTCTTTAAATCATGAGCATAAAATCAATAAGTCTTACCGATAAAATTATTTCTCAAAAGGAAGTAAAAGACTTTCTTCAAAAAGCTAATCTTAACCAAAAAGGAAATCTAATCGGCTTATTCGATAAAGAAAAGATAATCGGAGCAGGATGTCTTTACATAAATTCTTTTCATCCATACAGGGATTATATAAATATTTATGTAGATAAAGATTATACAAACAAAGGATTGGGAAGCAGGCTCTTGGAAAAATTAAAAGAAAAATCGGATAAAAAAAGATTTCAAGTTATGTGTTCTTCAGATAAAGAGGAGCTAATTCAATTTTTACTTAAAGAAGGTTTTGTTTTAGCCCGCAGGTCATATAATTTTGATCTAAAAAAAGAGGCTCAAAATATTTTTTTGTCAAAGGAAACTTCCGGCGAATTTAAAAATATGAAGATAAAATCTCTTATAAATTTAAATTCAGCCGAAAAAGAGGAATTCAAAAAAATATTTTACTTTAATTATGCCGATACACACAAAGAGATAAACCCGCTCAATAAAAATATAGATATAAAAGAATTTTCAAATGAAATTTTAGCCGATTGCGATCAAGAAAAATCTTCATGTTTAATTTTTAATAACGAAGTATCAGCCTATGTAATAGTTTATATGGAAAATCTTCCTGAAATCGGCTATCTTGGCGGAAGGACAGTAGAAGAAATCGAAATATATCTAAATTATTTTCAAGTTATAATCAATAATTTATTAACTTCTTACAAGCAAATTTATTTTGAAATAGATGATACCGATTATTATGCCTTTCCTCTAATGACGGCCTTGCAAATCAACTGTAAAGAATCGTATAATACTTATATCCTTGATTAAGTTTAAAAATAGACTAAAGGCTTATTTTTATCCCTCAAGTAATTTTTTTTCTACCTCATCGATTATAAAATCGGGAGTTGATGCCCCGGCAGTTAAGCCGACTACGGAGTAAGAAAAAATTTCTCGAGGTATTTCGGAGGCATCTTCGATTAACCATGAAGGCTTTTGTGTATCAACAGCGGTTTGAAAAAGCCTTTTTGTGTTTGCCGAGTTTTTTCCGCCTATAACTAAAAGTGCATCAACTTCATAGGCTAATTTTTTTAAAGCTGCCTGCCTATCAGTAGTTGCAGGACAAATCGTATTAAAAACTTTTAAATCGGAAATTCTTTTCTTCAAAGCGGAAGCTATTGCCTCATATTCCGATTCCTTAATCGTCGTTTGAGCAATTAAAACGGCAGTTCCGTTTGTACTTAAAGAAGGAGGTAAATCTATTAAAGCGGCTTCTTCTGCATTTTGAACAATTAAGCATTTTCCTTCCGCATAACCTGCAATACTTATAAGTTCTCCGTGGTTTTTATCTCCGGCTAAAATAACAAAGGCCTCTTCGGAATGTTTTTTTGCAAGGGCCTGACTTGCCTTTACTCTAGAACATGTTGCGTCTATCACCTTAGCCCCGCTTTTTTCAAGCTCGCCTTTTTTTGACGGAGAAATACCGTGAGCCCTTATTACAATAACGGAATCTTTATAGTCTTCATCTCCGGTAAAATCTTCAGTATCAAGAATTTTTACACCCATTTGCTTTAGCCGTAACATTGTAGAAGGATTATGAATCAATGGTCCGAAAGTATAAATGCCGAATTTATTTTCAGTATTTTCTTTAGCTATTTTAAGAACCGTATCAACGGCTCTGCGTACTCCGGAACAATAACCTAAAACTTTTGCACGTTTTACAACCATAAAAACCGCCTGCACAAAATAATTTATTGTATGGTTTCATCAATAAAAATACGCGGAACTCTTTTGTTTATATCGCATGTCAGCTCGTAGGGAATAGTTCCGGCAATTTTTGCAAGATCTTGAGCCGTATTATTTTTAGGATGTTCTTTTGAAACAGGGCCGAAGATACAAACCTCATCCCATCTTTGAACCCATGGAGAAGCACCTATATCTATCATACATTGATCCATACATACGCGTCCGATAATCGGGAAAAAATCTTTTCCTATTCTCACCTTTAATCCGCTAAGAGAGCGCATGAGACCGTCTGCATAGCCTATAGGAAGAGTTGCAACAAAGGTTTCTTTTTCGGATGTCCAACATCTATCATAGGAAACGCTTGTATTCTTTTCAATTTTTTTGATAAGAACCACCTGTGTAACAAGCTCCATTACAGGCTTTAAATCTATTAAGGCGTTTAATGATGGAGAAGGAGTATAACCGTAAACCAAGATTCCCGGACGCACCATATCGAATTGAGCTTCGGGATATTGAAGAACAGCCCCGGAATTTGCAGCATGGACTAATCCGGGATTAATCCCCGCTTCTTTTATTTCTTTTATTGAGTCCTTAAAAACCGAAATCTGTTTTTTGTAAATTCAATATTTTTTTATCGGTAGAATCCGAAACGGCGAAATGCGTACATACGCCTTTAAGTTCAAGATTTTCTGCACGGTCTATCTGTACTGCAAGTTTAACGGCTTCCATAGGCGAACAGCCTATCCTGCGCATTCCGGTATCTATTTTAAGATGAACGCCTGCCTTTTTATTCAGTTTTTTTGCAAAGCGGTTTAAATCGTTTATAAATTCTTCATCGATCACCAAAGGTTCAATATCATATTTAAGAAGTTCAGGAATTTCTTCAAGAATAGGAAGACTTAAAGAAATAATAGGAGCTACAATACCTGCATCTCTTAATTCTACGGCTTCTTGAACGGATGCAACGGCCAAATAAGAAACACCGGCTCTTATCGCTGCAACCGCTACCCTCACTGCCCCATGCCCGTAAGCATCGGCTTTAACCGGAAGACATATCTTAACATCTTTGTTAAGTCTTTTTTTTATCTCTTTAACATTGTATTGTAAGTTATCCAAATGGATAATAGCCTTTGTCGCTCTCATAAGAATATTTTATACATTTATAAAGTTTTGTTCAATACCGATGGAAATCGGACATCCGTGCCCGATTTCCATCTTAGAGTTTGTATCAATTCTGCCTATGCAGAATTGAACTTCGAGTTTTGCCTGAAGGCAAAACATCGACAGGAGGTCGATTACTGTAGACTATTGCGATGTTTTTCAAAGCTTGTCTTTGAAAAACTCGGTGTCAAATGCGTACAAGGACGTACGCATTTGACATAACCACCGCCATCCATGGCGGTTGGGGAATGTACGCCCTTTATTTTTTGCGGCTAAAAATACGGTAGTTAATATCTTTAAATAGAGGATATTTATTTTCGCGTTCGGAAAGCCATTTTGCATCGGGAGAATCTGCCCCAAGAGCTTCATAGGCCGCCGTAAAAGAATTGACGTGTTCTACAAATCGTCTTTCGGCAAAATCCTTAAGCTGGGGATTATTTGCATAAAGGGGCCAATACATAGACTGTAAAAGAAGAACTTCTCTTGCAGCAGCGTTTAAAACGCGTTCTTTTAAACTGCCGTCTGCAGGAAACATTTCAACAAGTTCTATCATCCTTTCTGTAATCTTGACAATATATCTATACATCCAATCATTTTTTTTTGTTAAAAGCTCGTCTGCATAACCTGATTGCAAGAAAGAGGAAAAAAAAGGCCTAACGGTATAAAGCTGTTTAGATAGATTGGCGGCAGTAGAAGGCAAAATAGACTTTACCTCAGAATTATCATTTATCAACCTAAAAATATGTTCAAGCCAGATAATACCTTCGCACCATTTTTTACCGAAAAAATCCGATGAAATAGTCAGGAGGGAAAAAGGCGACTCACAAACCTTTGTTTCTTTAACAGCTCTTAGAGATTCCACACGGGAGTTCACATAAGCTTCGGCATCTGAGTAAATTTGTGCATGGGCTTTATGTATGTCATAAGGAACGTCTTCTTCCTTTGACCAGTAGCGGAAACCTATTGCACGCCTTCCTTTTGAAGCATCAAAAACGGAAGCCAAATACTCTTCGGATAATTTAAAACCTACATCATTTTCTACATCAATATAAATTTTATTTTGAGGAATGGAATCGGTTTCATCATAAATATATCCGCAAGCACAAAGATCGCAAGCCAAAAATTTTAATCCGTTTTTTGAAGATGCTGCCGAAAAAACGCCGGTAGGAGGAATCTTATCCGAAAGCAAAAATGCTTTTGAAGACACAACCGTATAATCATAGCCGTAGCTTCTGATAATATCATCCAAGCCTTCAAAATATGCCATAGAAGGCAGCCAAAAGCCTGATGAAACAGTACTAAAATGTTTGCGGTAATTTATCTGTCCCATTTCAATTTGTGCAGCAATGGCTTCAGGCATATTTAAAAAAAACGGTAAGAAGGTATTCGTTGCAGTTGTAGCTAATAATTCTACATAACCCTTACGGGCAAGATAATCAAATTGTTTTAAGACATTTCCTCCGCAATCTTCAAAAATTCTTTTGTTATCGCTAAAATGCTTTAAATTATATTGAATCAGTTTTTTTGTTTCTGCACATTCCGCAAAACGTTCAAGCTCTTTTTTTGCAAACTCGATTTTACTCTGAATATTAAGGCGGTATCGATCTTGCAAAACTTTATCGGCAAGCATGTCGCACAATGCAGGTTCAAAGACAGCTCCGATTTTAAACGGAACATTCTCTCTCATTAAATTAGAACACATTTTCAAGATAGGCAGATATAAATAAGATAGAGCATTAAAAAGCCAATCTTCTTCTACAAGGCCTTGCTCAGATTCATTGCGTACATAAGGCAAATGTGCATCCAAAATAAAAAGCAGATTATAATCTTTCAACTTTCGGCTCCTCTTTTCCCCTAAAGGCCTGACGATAATTTTTAAAATGATGTTTTTTTAATATGGAAATTCCTGAAAGATAGACAGGAGAACTTACATCATTGTCAAGAATACATAAATTATTAGGAATATTTTCCCGTTTAAGTCTTATAATATTTGAGCTTGCCAAAACAATAAAATTATCTTCAAGTTTACGGGCACATAATTCTACCCTTGTTACCGAATCTTCAAAAGAAAGATAAAAATACCTGTTTCTATCGGTTTCTTCCACATCAATATCAAAATAATCATAGGCTTTTGATAAATTATCCTCAGAGAACAAAAGGACTCTCAAAAAGAAAGAATCGAAATCGGGATCATTTATAATATTTAAAAATTCAGGCTTATAAAAATCCCAAAAAACAAATGCCCACATAGGATCTCTGAGTAAGGCATGAATTTCGGTTTTATTATATGAAATCACCAAATCGAAATTATAGTTGTCGTCTGCTTGATCATCATCTAAAAGGAAATCGTCACCGGAATAATTTTTGAGCTTATTATAAGATACTTGAGTATCTTCATTTATTTCCAGAAGTTCTTCAATTATTAGATTTCTGCATAACCCAGCCGGTACAAATATGCCGTAATCATCGGCAATTTGTAAAAGCTCATCCATTGAAACGGATTGTAAATAACTTTTTGATAAATTCACACATTTCCCCTAAATCAGCGGATTTCTCCGCCAAACAACCACTACTAAATTATGCCATCATAATGCAAAAAAGCCGTTATGTCAAGAGAAGCAAACTATAAAAACAACTTTTTAACGGCATCATATTAAAATTATCGGCATTCATATTTAGTTTTTGAATACATTGAAAAAAAACTCCTTTTATGGTATAAAATAATAATCAAGTTAAGTAAAAATAAGCCGAAAATAAGGGGGGGAGGCCAGCTCAAATGCCCAGTATAAAAGAGCTTGAAAAATTTAAAAATCAACTTCTCACAATAGCAAATGAACCCGAAATTACGGCTAAATGGGGCGAAAGACGTGAGGAAATTCCTTTACCCAAAGAAATGCCCATTCCTGACGTAAATGTTGACGATCTATTAGATTTCAAAGAAGACGAAATTTCACCTGAACAGGAAACAAATGACTCTCGGGAATTTGAACCTATTGAAACTCTTCCGCTTGACGGAGATAAAAAAAATGCTGCCTCTCAGGACTTTGACACTATGCTTTCGGATCTGGACCTTGAAGGGGCGGATTTACCTGATAATATAGGGAACTCAGACGAGTACGGCCTTGATGTGCCTGAGGCCTTGCTATCCGGCTTAGGCGATATGGTCGAAGATGCCAGAAAAACCGACGATAAAACAGACGAAATTTTTCCTGAATTTGATACGGATTTTGCTACACAGGAACACCCTTTAACTCCATTAGAAGGGACCGGCAAACCTGACATAGAAAATATAGCCGATTTAGATGACTTAAACGGTTTAGATGACTTAAGTACCGAAGAAACAGGACTTGAAGAAGTCACAGATGAGGAACCTCCGCCTTATACGGAAATAGACCTTTCAAATGAAGACTTTTCAGACATTGAACCGATTGATAACACAGAAGACAGAAGCTCATCTTTAAAACAGTCTGATTTAGATACAATTTCGTCAGATGAAGCCGGTGATTTAGAAAGCATAGACTTATCGCCTGAGGCTGATGAACTTGAAAGTATAGACTTATCCCCTGAGGCTGATAACTTAGAAAGCATAGACTTATCTCCTGAGGCTGATAACTTGGAAAGCATTGATCTATCTCCTGAGGCTGATGACTTGGAAGGCATAGACCTGGCCCCTGAGGCTGATGAACTTGACAGTATGGACATGTCCCCATTATCGGGAAAAGCCGACAGAATTAATCCTTCTTTTTCACAAGATAATCAAGAAGACTTTTCAAGTTTTTCCGGATCATCAGAGCCGACTGCCCCATCCTTGGGCGAATTTTCTACGGGGAAAGACTTGTACGATACAGAAGAACCGGGTACAGCTCAAGAAGATTCACCTCAAAGCGCAGGTTTTACCGACATAGATATTCCCGAAATAGATGAACATACGGCCTTTGCCATAGACGACAATGTTTTAAACACGGAAATGGGCGGGGGCATGGATGATTTTTCGGTTCCCGAAAGTTTCGTTCAATTTTCTCCCGATAAGAGTTTTAAAGCCTTTGAATCAAGAAAAGCCATAGACGAAGAAACCTATGAAGGAAAAATACCTCTTTCCATTTCGGAAGAAGATTACGATCATCTAATAGAGAGAATTTCTTCATTCCCTCTCAACTTAAGAATAGAAATTGAAGACTATTTAGTTAATGTAGACGATTCCGAATTAAACAAGATGGAAATAGTTCACTTAATTGTAAGTGATGTTTCTCTAAAGCGCATAGTCAATAAACTGGAAGGCATATTAGACAAGTCCATTCCTATTCCACGCGGGTTCGATAAAAAATCTTATGAAGAATATGAAAAAGAAAAAAGGAGCTTAAAGTACCGCTTTGTACATAAGATCTTACCTGCAGCAATTTTAACCGCCGTAGCCCTAGGTTTTATCTTTTCGGTTTTTGTGCTGGTATGGCAATTTATATACAAACCTGTTGTAGCCGAAGGCTTTTATAAGGAAGGTATCAGCTATATAGAGTCGGGTCAATATCAAAAAGCTGTCAAGAGCTTTGACGAAGCAGGAACTTATAAGAAAAAACGAAAATGGTATTTTAAATTTGCAAATGCCTTCCGTCAAAAAAAGCAGTTTCTATCAGCCGAAACAATTTACGAAAGGCTTTTATCCGACTTTAACCATGACCGGCAAGGCGGTATAGAATATGCAGATATGCTGAGCACCGATTTACGCAATTATGAAAAAGCCGAAAAGGTTCTCAAAAGAGGAGTCCTTGACTATCACATAAACGACCAAAGTGCCCTCGTGGCTTTAGGCGATGTTTACTTGGATTGGGCCGATGAAGACTTCTCAAAATATGAAGATGCCCGAAAAACCTATGCAAGCCTTATAAACCTTTACGGAACTAAAGATGTATTTTCAGGAAGAATGATGCGTTACTTTATCCGTACCGATAATTTAGCCGAAGTTTTACCGTTAAAGGATTATTTTTTAAACAAAAAGCTGCCCGATGAAGACCTAATTGAACTTAGCGGTTATCTTCTCGAAAAAAGATATGAGCCTAAGCCTACCGATTCTGAAAATCTGATAGGAAAAATAGAAGACTTACGCGAGCTATTGGAAAAATCCATAAAAAAAAGCCCCGAAAGTCCTGAAGCCAATTATAATATGGGACGATTCTTTTTACATAACAAAAAAAATGAAGCAGCCAAGGATTATCTTGTAAACGCAATAAACCTCTACGAAGACAGCATAAAAATGACACCAAAACGCACTATCAGGCAGATAGATGCAATGCGTCTTTACGGAGAACTCATAGCAGAGGACAAGTTGTATAACGAAGCCCAAGAAATTTACGCAAAAGCCTTAGCAAAATACGAAGCTTATACAGCTCAAAAAGGTATTTACCCGTCTCCTGTTATCGGAAAACTTTATGCAAACTATGGAGATATTTCTTATTTTATAGCCGGAGATTATGATGAAGCCTTGGATGCTTACGAACATGCAGTAAGAGAATTAAACAATACTCCCTCAATTCAGTATAGAATGGGCTATATTTATTATCAAAAGGAAAACTACTCGGATGCAATGAAGGCTATGACTTTAGCCTACAGTGAAAAACCTAACGATAGAAACCTTTTATACGGATTTGGAAATGTCTTGTTTAAATATACAAATTATTTTGCAGCTCAGGCTTACTATGAAAGATTGATGGAGTTATTGGAAGCAGAAAAAATAAGGAAAGGAATTGTCTTTCCGCAAACCCGTGTTGACCATGCCGAATTTGTCGAAGACTATATGCACACATCAAATAACTTAGCAGTTGTATTAAACAGGATAGCCGTTCAAAACGGAGATTCCAATAAAAACGGAAGAGCTATTTCCTTATTTGGAGAATCGACAAGAGCTTGGGACGCTCTAAACCGAAACCCTGAAACTATGATTCGGGCAAAAACGATAAACCTTGCTTATGCAAATATCCAAAACATGGTAAAACCGCGTTCGGCATTTGTACCCGAAATTTACACTGATATACCGAAAACCCTTGAAAACGAAAAAATTCTACAACAAACTGAAGACAGATAAACTAGGAGATTTATAGCCGAAGAAAAAAAATCGGAGAGAATTATGATCAAAAAAACAAACTTATTTTTTTTCATATTACTTATAATGTGCTTAAGTTTTAATATCTATGCTCAAGAAACGGAACCAAAACAGGAATCTGAACAAAAAACCGAAGAAGTAAATGAGGCTGATCAAGCAAAAGTTCTAACTAATGTTCCTTCAGATTTCGGTTTTTACTTCGGCACGGAAATAATATTTTCCAGCCTAAAAAAACAAGCTGCCCCTCCCATAGGTACAGCCTTAAATCTAGGGGCCGAATATGAATACAAGGGCATAAGAGCGGTAAGTATAATACCCTCCTTGGATTTTTCTCTTTTCCATTATTCTCTTTACAAAGAAAAGGCCTACATTTGCGAAATAGAAAACAGGACGGCTCTTACAATGAGCTTTTTAGTTGATGTTCCATTTTTAGCACGATTTGACTTAAACCCTTGGACAATCAGCATAGGAGGAGGGCTTGCTCTTTTTATGCGTTTCGGCTTACTTGAACCCGGAATAAAGCCTGAGGAAACAGGAGCTGAAGGATTAAGTGCAGTAAAAGAAACAAAGGAAATAAACAAATATTTTTGGCAAAAAGGGCGCTTTATTTATCCCTCATTACGTTTTAAAACCGAGTACACTATGACATCAGGCTGGAAGGCAGGTGTGCAGCTAAAAGCCTACCTGCCCATATCAAACCTTTGGGATAATCTAAAAAATAAAAGCTCAGACGGTTTAATTGTTCAGGTAGGAATAGTCCTACATCCCGCAGTCAAACGATAGGTAAAACTTTTTTATTCTTCCCCTATTCTGCATCAATAGCAAAAGAATCAACCTTATCTTTTAAAAATGAGATAAAGTCATCCAGACTCATAACCTTTTGTCCGCCCTTTCGCATTCTGACTGCAACGGAATTATTGTCCATTTCGCTTTGACCTACAATCAGCTGATAAATGACCTTTTCTTCTTGGTGTTTCCGGATTTTAGCATTCATTCGGTCCGTTCCGATATCGGCAATAACCCTAAAACCTTTTTCGTCCAAGATTTTTTGAACCTTTTGAGCGTACTCATTAAAGGCGGGAGCTACAGGAACTATAACCGCCTGCACAGGGGCAAGCCAAGGCGGCAAAATACCGGCACAGTTTTCTATTAAAATTCCTATAAACCTTTCCAGTGAGCCTATAACTGCCCTATGCAGCATTACAGGATGATGCTTATTGTTGTCATCTCCTATGTACTCGGCATTTAGTCTTTCTGCAGACGGAAGCTGATAATCCAGCTGTATGGTTCCGCACTGCCATTCACGGCCGAGGGCATCAATTAAAGTAAACTCCAGCTTAGGTCCGTAAAAAGCGCCCTCACCTTCGGCAATTTCATATTTAAGGCCGGCATCTGCACAAGCATCAGAGAGAGCCTTTTCTGCCCTATCCCATGTAGCATCATCCCCTACCCTCTGCTCGGGACGCGTAGAAAATTTAACAAGAATTTTATCTTCCTCAAAGCCGAAATCTTTGTACATACTTTTTAGCAATTCACAGAATTTTGAAACTTCAGCCGAAGTTTGCTCTTCGGTACAAAAGATGTGGGCATCATCTTGAACAAACCCGCGGACACGCATTATACCGTGTAAAGAACCGGAAGGTTCATTTCTGGTACAAGAACCGAATTCGGCTAAACGAAGGGGTAAATCTCGGTAGCTTTTAATTCCCTGTTTAAATATCTCTACATGGCCGGGACAGTTCATCGGTTTTAAAGCAAAAAGCCTTTTTTCGCTTTCGGTTATAAACATATTTTCTTTATACTTAGCCCAATGGCCTGACCTTTCCCACAAAGAACGGGGCATAACAAAAGGAGTATGCACTTCAAGATAGCCGTCTTCCTTTACGCGTTTCCTTACATAGTTTTGCACGGTCAAATAAAGAGTCCAGCCCTTAGGATGCCAAAATATTTGCCCGGGATTTTCTTCGTCTATATGAAATAAATCCATTGCCTTTCCGATCTTTCGGTGATCCCTTTTTTCGGCTTCTTCAAGCATAGCCAAATACTCTTTTAAGTCATTGGGTTTTTCCCAAGCCGTACCGTAAATTCGGGTAAGCATAGGTTTTGTTTCATCTCCGCGCCAATATGCTCCGGCTATTTTCATAAGTTTAAAACCTTGAGCATTTATGTCGGCCATCGAGCAAACATGAGGGCCTCGGCAAAGGTCGGTAAACTCACCCGATCTATAAATACTTATCTCTTCATCATCTGACAAACCGTTTATAAGTTCAACCTTAAAGGGCTGATCTTTAAACATTTCAAGAGCTTTTGCGCGGCTTATCACTTCTTTTTCAAAATTTGAATGGGTCGATAAAATTTTACGCATTTCTTTTTCGATTGCAGGTAAGTCATCATTATTTATGGGACGAGGCAATTCAAAATCATAATAAAATCCGTAATCGATAGCCGGTCCGATAGCAACCTTCGTTCCCGGAAAAAGTTTGACTACGGCTTCAGCCATAACATGGGCAGTACTATGCCTTAGAGTGCTTAATTTTTTTGACTTTTCTTGTAAAGTTGACATATTTTTCCTCCATTGTGCTTACAATGGTATTGTTAATTTTAAAAAAAAGCTATATACTTGCTACAGCTTAAAAGAAATATTAGAATACCTAAGTTAGTATACTCTATTGATTAGACTTGAGTCAATAGTGATAATGTATAAACTAATGAAAAAGAGAAAAAATGCCGATAATAGATTGAGGTTTTCTTAATCTAAAACGGAGGAATTTAACGTGAAAAAAGTTGCTATAAGTATTTTTTGCATTATTCAGTCTTTATTTATATTTGCTCAAAACACGGCTGAGCCTGTTTCAAAGGCCGATGTTTCTATAAGATTTTATGATAGGCGTGTTTATTATCCGGGATCGGGTTCGTCCGAACCGGTTTTTATACAAATTTCAATTACAAATAATAATTCTGAAACCCTTAGGTTCAAACTTGCAGATGACAGGTCATTTAGTATAGATTTCGGGATTATAAACAGTAAAAACAGACAATTACAGCACACTGCCGAATGGATGAGAAAAAGAAATACCAACCGCCAAATTTATTTCAGAGAAATAACCTTAGAACCGGGAGAAACTTATTCTTTTATCGAGAATCTTAAAGATTATATCGAAATTAATGAACCCGGAATTTTTCTTGTAAACTCTTTGTTTTTTCCAGAATTAAAACGGTACTCAGATAATTCAGAAGCGCACATACTTTCAAACAAGTTGAGCCTCGAAATAAAACCGGCACCTTCGGCAGCTGCCTTGGGTTCCCTGCCTGTTTCTCCGCTTTCGGGAGAGATATTACAAGCAAAACCCATTCCTCCGGATCAGGTAATAAGCTATCTTTTGACCGCTCGACAAAAATCTTTATGGGAGCAATTTTTTCTCTACATGGATTTGGAAAAAATGATATCCAGAGACCCTTCACGAAATCGGCGATTTAAGGCCGAATCCGAAGCCGGCAGAATGGAAATGGTTGAAGTGTATAAACATGAATTAAGCCAAGAAAGAGTCGACAAGGACATTGCCGTTATTCCGGTAGAATTTAAAATAGAACATACAGGCTACACGGACACAAAAGCAGAAGTCAAAGTAATAGAATGGTTTGAATATTCCAATTTTAGAGAAAAGAAACGCTTTACATATTTTTTAGCATCTAAAGATGGAATTTGGACTGTATATGATTATATAGTCGAAAACTTAGGGACAGAATAAGGATGAATTCTAATGAAAGCATTATTGATTTCGGATTTACCTCGGTCAACCGATGATTTACAACCTCTTTTTTCAGAATATAAATTTGACCTTATACATTACCGCTCTCCGTTAAAAGCCTTGGACAATATTGAGGAAATCAGCCCTAATATTGTAATTATCAACGCCAGAGACTTTCCGCGTCATTGGAAGCCTATTACACAACACATCCGCTGGGATAACTCAAAGGAAGAAGTGTTGATTGTACTTTTAACGCCAAAAGACTTCTCTGCAGATGAAGCCGACAAGGCTATGTTTTTAGGCGTTCAGGGGGTTATAGCTATAAAAGAACCCGGCAATTTTAAGGGAATTCTTGAAGAGTTACGCATGATTTTTGACCGCTATAATTACAAGCATGTTAAAGACTTTGAAAAGAGTGTGCAGTTTTTATTTACGAATCCTATAAATGAAACTATAATAACGGGAACAGTAAAAAACTTAACTGACAAAGGGCTGGTATTTTTACCCGATATGCCGGCCAATACAAGTAATTTAACAGCCGGTATGCTCCTTGACCAATGTTCATTAAAAATCGAACATGAGTTTATAGTTCCAAATTGTAAAATTGTTTCAAACGACAATGTATTAAATTTAAACTTTGCGGATTTGTCCGATGAAGATAAAAAAATAATTACAGACTTCTTAAATTAAAAGGCCGCGGGAATAAAGCTCTTCCAATATTTTTTCTAAAATTTTCTCAGGACTAAGGTTATCCGTGTCTATGATAAGATCGGCCTTTTCGTATTTTGTATTATCAATACCGTATAATAGTTTATATCTTCGCGTATCTTCCATATCTCTAAAATCGGTATCGGCTTTTATTTTTTCTATATCGCCGCCTTCTCTTTTTTGAATTCTTTTTGCCCTTACATCTATTGAGGCTCTTAAATAAACCTTCAAATCCGCTGACTTTAAAAGCCAAATTGCCAGCCTTGATCCCAAAACACAAGGGCCTGAAGAAGCCAGTTCAATTTGTTTTTCATCTACCATCTTATCAAAAGAAAAATCTTTTTGCGCTCTTTTTAAAACCTCTTCAAAAGACATATTAAGCTCTTCTGCAATGTTTTTAAAAGTATAATTTATACATGGCAAATTTAAGGCCTTTGCAGTTAAGGTAGAAACCGTAGTGTTCCCACATCCGGACGGCCCCGAAATTGCAATTCTCAACTCTCTTCCTTCAGGGATTTTATAACAAACTTTTTTCATTTATTTAACCTATTCAACATTTCTGCTTTGTTCTCTTATGTTTTCGAGAGCATCTTTTACTTCAATAATGGACTGAGACATTTCAATCATCTGATTTTTTGAACCTATAGTGTTTATCTCCCTATTTATTTCCTGACAGATAAAGTCGAGTTTTTTACCTACGGGGACATCCTTTTTCAGCTCATTCGATAGAGAATTGCAATGAGCTTCAAGCCTGACAATTTCTTCGTTGATTGTATATTTAACGAGCATTACGGCAACTTCCTGCATAATACGCTGTTCATTTACTTCGCTCCCTAAAAGTTCGGTAAATCTTTCCTTAATGCTTTGACAAAAAATTTCTTCCATTTGAGGAGCATATTTTTTTATAATTTTTAAAGAAGCATAAATTCTATCTAAGTTATTTAAAATATCTTTTTTTAACACGGCTCCTTCATCAAGTCTTGTCTTATCGTATTTTATAAAAGTTTCTTCAAATATGGGAAGCAGAGTATTTTCCCAAGCTGGAATATCTATGTTTCTTTCTATTATGATAACACCTTCTTTTTCCGAAAAGCTGTTTATATCTATTTCGGAATTTATACCGGCAGCGTCAGCCACCTCCCTCATAGCCTTTGCATAGGCTTTTGCAACTTTGGTATTGGTAAGGATATCGACATCGATATCGGCATCTTTTACATGAAGGGAAATCTCAACTTTCCCTCGGGCAATCCTTTCAGAAAAATAGGTTCTAAAAACCGGCTCAAGGGCTGAAAGCCAAAAGGGAAAATTCAAATTTAAATCCAAATATCTTGAATTATAGCTCTTTATTTCCAAACTGATAAAGGAATTAGGCTCATTTTTTTCGGTAAGGGCATAGCCCGTCATACTTTTCATATTTAAACATTCATCTCCTTTAAGATTTCGGTACCCAGAACATAATTATCCCCCGCACCAATCGTAATAAAAATATCCCCCGGCCTTAATTTTTCTAAAACGAAACTTTTTGCATCCAATACTTCATTAAAGAAAAAGACGTTTTTATGATATTTTTTTGTGCGGTTAAAAAGGAGCTCGGCATCAACCTGTCCATGATACTGCTCACGTGCAGAACTGAAAATCTTATGCAAAATTACCGTATCTGCATCTTTAAAACAAGAAGCAAATTCCTCCAAAAGAGCTTCTGTCCGGGAATAGGTATGAGACATAAAGTCTGCAATTATCCTCCTTTTCGGATAGAATTGGCGTAAACCGCTTAAAAGGGACTTTATAGCCGTAGGATGATGGGCATAGTCATCATAAACCAAAATATCTTTTGAATCGATTTTTCCTATAAGTTCAGTCCGCCTTTTTGCTCCGGCATAGGAAGATATTGCCTTTTTGATAGCCGAAATATTGGCAATCGAGACTTCACCATATTCTTCTTTCAATAGGCTGATAGAAAGAGCTATTGCAGCCGCAGCATTTAAGGCATTATGTTTTCCCGGAATTTGCAAATAAAACTCTCCCGAAAAACCTGCAAGAGAAAAATACAGCTTTTCATCCCGTACGCCTGAGACAGTCAGTTTATAATCCCCTGAAGCCTTTTCTCCGTATGGAATAAAAAAGAGGTCAGGCCTGCTCGAAAAACTTAAGCGGGCGGCCTCACAAGCCCCCTCATCATCGGCACAATAAAATAATTCACCGAATTGGGGCAGCCTGTCTATGTACTGTAAAAAGGCGGTTAAAATAGATTCATAGGTCGGATAATAATCTTGATGATCCGGTTCAATTCCCGTTAAAATTATTTTTTTGGGTGAAAATTTAAAAAATGTCTTTTATACTCGCAAGTTTCGGCGACAAAGTATTTTGAACCTGTAAGCATTGTACATGAATCGCCGAAACTCTTTATTATACTTCCGGCTAAAACCGAAACGGGAAGTTTTAATTCTTTTAAGATAGAACCTGTAATACCTGTTGTACTGGTTTTTCCTTGAACTCCGGCAATACCGCAAGAATAGGAATGACGGGACAAAGCTCCTATTGCTTCAGGATAAGACATCTTAGGGAGGTTTCTTTGTTCTACCTCATACATTTCTTCATTATTATCGGGAGAATAAGCCGCCGAATAGATGACAAGCTCTGCATCATCAGGAATATTATCGGGAGAAAATGGAGAAAAAATCTTTATATTAAGTTTCTTTAAAGCATCATCAGTATAAAAACTTTCAGGCACATCACTTCCTGAAACCACAGCTCCTCTTGAAACCAAAATCTCCGCCAAAGCCGTCATTCCCGTGCCCTTAATGCCGATCATATAAACCTTAAAGCCTTTTAACTTATCGGGTAGAATAACTTGACACATGGGTATATAATATTCTATATTCTTTTTTTTAGCAATAGGGTTTACTTAAACTCAAGGGCAAGAGGATGCGGGATGAACACGGAAGAATTCGGTAAATGGCTTGATGCCTTTATAAACTATGAGCGGAATGCAAATAAAAACGAAGACAATCTAAAAAAAATGAGAAAATTTGCTCATTTTTTCGGTAATCCGCAAGACGATTTTTTATCTATCCATATTGCAGGATCAAAAGGAAAGGGCTCCGTTTCTACAATGATAGCTTCCATTTTAAAAGAGGCCGGAATAAGGACGGGACTGTATACATCGCCGCACGTTTCAGATTTTAGAGAAAGGATGACCGAGGCAGGGACTTTTTTTGATGATGAGGCCTACTCTGCTTCTTATAAAAGAATTGTAGAAGGGTTTAAGACAATAATCGAAAAAGCCCCCGACATAGACCCCGGTTGGTTTGAAATAGTTACGGTTACGGCCTTTTTGCTCTTTAGTATGCAAAAAACGGATTGGGCGGTTATCGAAACAGGTATGGGAGGAAGGCTGGATATGACAAACATCCTCAAACCCAGAGCCTGCGTTTTAACTCCGATAGAACTCGAGCATACTAAATATTTGGGAAATACCCTCGAAAAAATAGCCTTTGAAAAGGCCGGAATAATCAAGCAAAACACTCCTGTCTTTTGCTGTAAGCAGCCGGAGGCCGTCTTAAAAGTTTTTAAAGAAAGAGCAAAACAATTAAATGCAAGATTTTTTTATATACCCGAAATAGTAAAGGAGCCCGTAAATTACAGCCTATCTAAAAAAGGTTTAAAAATAGATGTGGAATTCAAAACTTCCGGTGGTCTAGGCGGTCTTTTTAAAAGGCCGATAAGCGCAAACCTAAAGCTCCTTGACCTGATTCAGGCAGAAAATGCAGCCCTTGCAGCTTGTACGATAAAATATCTTTTTCCCCAAATGGATGAAGCGGTTATAGAACGAGGGCTTGCATCAGCCTGGCTTCCTGCCCGCTTTGAACTTCTTTCGGATGAGCCTGAAGTTATAATTGACGGAGCCCATACAAAAAACAGCATTGCCCTGTGCATGAAAACTTACTCTGAACTTGTAAAAGAAAAAGGGACTCTTATCTTTGCCTGTGCCGAAGATAAAAATATAAAGGACATGGTTCCTTTTTTTAAAGACTGTTTTACAAAAATCATCGTTACAATTCCGGGAGCGGCAAAAAAGAGTAACCCTGAATTAACTTATGAAGCCTTTCAACAAGAGTTCATAGGTTCTTCCTGTATAGTGGAAAAAAATGAGAACTATGAAGCCGTAATAAAAAAAGAAATAACCGAATGTAAAGAAAAAAACGGCCTCTTTTAATTACAGGATCATTTTATCTGGCGGCTGAAGCAAAAAGGATACATACTCTTTTGCTCCATCAATAGTAAATTCTTTTTGAGGCTTTGGAAAAGAAATGCCTACAGCATATAATTGCAAGGGATAATTGTGATTATCAAGTTGCTCTTGACAATCCTTATAGTTTGCATTATACAGAGGGTCGTAATAGATAGGCAAGCCTATAGATGCCAAGTGAGCCCTTACCTGATGCCTAAAGCCTTGAGTTAAGGTGCAGGTTACTCTCGGTGCCGAATTACCTGTAAACGGAATATCGGTTATATCGATAATATTAGTTGTATACATTTTACCTGTAGAAGAAAAGTCTCTCATACCGTAAAAAACGGGCATGACCGTTTTTCCTCTAGGCCCGTAAGCTTTAAACTGACTTGAAATTCTATATGGAAGGTTGGATTGTGAAAAGTCAGGATTTAAGCCCGCTTTATCTCTTGTATCAGCAAATGCGGTATAAGTTTTTTTAATCAAATTATTTACCTGCATCAAATTAAAGGCCTCATAGGCTTCTTGGTTTTTTGCTATCAAAACCAAACCGCTTGTTGCCGTGTCAAGCCTATGGATAAGACCGGCCTCAATATCTTTTTTACCTTTTACTGACACTGCTTCCGGGCATTTTTTTAAAAACCACGAAAGCAAGGTACCTTCTTCATCCTCGACTAGAGGAGCTGTCGGCATTCCGCGAGGCTTATATAGAACGGCGTAAGCCTCATTTTCAAAAATGACGTCAGCCTGAGAAGAAAATTTACAGTCAATTAACATAGAGCCTCCCGTATAAGTATTTGTTTAAAATCATTAGGTATAGGTGCCTTAAATTCTTTTTTTTGATTTACAGCCGCAGGAACTATCAGCTTATAAGAATGAAGCATAAGCGGCATACCGGTCTTATCAAGACCTGCCTTTTTTTTGCCGTAAACCTTATCTCCTGCAACGGGGCATCCCATAAATTTAGCATGTAAGCGTATTTGATGGGTTCTTCCGGTATAAATTCTAAAAAGAACCAAGGACATTTTTCCGTTAGATTTCAGCACCTTATAGGCTGAAAGAGCAATCTTTCCTTTTGTCAAATCGGCAGAAACGCTAAATTTTTTTCTGTCCGAACTTGATCGAAAAACGCAAGTTTTTATTCTGCCCTTATTTTTAGGCGGAACACCGTCAAGGACTGCAAGATAATATTTTTTTACCGCCCTTTTTTTAAAAAAGGATTTTAAAAGGTTTTCAGTTTTTAGATTCCTTGCCGTAATAATAAGGCCCGAAGTTTCTTTATCCAGACGGTGGACAATACCCATGCGGTAAGGATCTAGAGAAAGTTTTTCAATAGTTTTTAAATCCTTTTCTTCACTTAAAAACTTATTAAGTTCTACGGCAAACTCATCCTTAATCTTAGACTCGTCAAGCCTGTAATAATTTAAGGCATTTACAAGGGTGCCGTCCCAATTTCCGCCTGCCGGATGAGTTACCCTGCCCCTTTCCTTATTTATAACAATTATATTCTCATCTTCATAAATTATATTAAGCGGAAGTTTTTGAGGATAGGCATATTCTGGAACAGGATTATCCCAGAGAAGCTCAATAAGGTCTCCGTTTTGAACATTCCGTGAAAGTTTAGTCTTTTTTGAATTAACAAAAAGAGATTTTAAACCGCTTTTTAATTGAGAGCGGCTCAAGTTTTTAAGCCTTTCGGTACAATAAACATCAATCCTGCAAGGAGATAAAAGGCCTTCAACCTTAAATTTTTCGGATATTGACTTAGAAGAAACACTCTTATTGAGCGTCATCGGATTCCCCTGTATTTGGAGTTTCGGTTTCTTCACTTTTATTTTCTTCAATGGGAATCAACAAAATCGCTTCCTCTTCATTTTTTTGCTCAAGTTTTTTTGCGTTAGCTCTTTTAATTGAACGGTAAGTTAAATCTATTATTGCAACCCCCAAAGAAATACCGACAGCCGTTAAAAAAACACCCAGCTGTTCCTTTTCGGTAAGTTTTACTGCAATCTTGGCATCTTTAATAGGCCATGGATTATAGGCCGGATCCCCTTTATGAGCTATTGAGCGGCTTATGTCATAGGCCCAAAACGATAAAAGGGAAACAAAGGGCAAAGCACCGAAGGTTATAATCTCAAAGCGGCGCAAGTCCTTTTGCCATTGCTTAAATTCCTCGGCCCCATAGGGGTCGGGGGTTCTTGAAGCATCAGTATCTTCCGCATAAACGGGAAGAATAGAAAAAAGAGAAACAAAGAAAATTAAAAAGGCAATTTTTTTTGTATGCTTCATTTGTTTTTATCCGAAGAAGAAATTATATCAGAAAGAAGCAAAAAATCATATAGGGCAAGGGATTCGGCCCTTAAATTCCCGCTTAATCCCGCTTTTTGTAAAACAAAATCGGCATTACAGTCATATCCGTTTGATTTAAGCCAAGAGCTCAAATTATTTTTTATATTTTTTCTGCGTGAAGAAAAAAGAGCCTTGACTATTTTGATAAAAAGCTTAAAGTTTTTATATTCTGCAAATTCTTTTTTTGCCTTAAACAAGACGGCGGCGGATTCTACATTGGGTTGAGGCCAAAAGGCAGAAGCAGGAATAGTCTTTACTATCTTACACTCATAAAACAAGGAGCAAAGTACTGAAAATGCCGTATAGTTTTTATTGTCCGGCCTTGCAGTAATCCTTTCGGCAGCTTCTTTTTGCACGGTAAAAAGCATGGTATCAAAAACAGCTCCGGCTTCTATAGTAGAAGCAATCAACTCAGAGGCAATGTTATACGGCAGGTTCCCGAAAAAAATATCGGGCTTCCCATGCTCTTTTAAGTAAGGAAGCCAGTTTTTTTTTACATCTCCTTCAACAAGAGTAAAATTTTGTCCTTTGTCCAAAAAGAATTTTTTTAAAAGAGATATAAAGCCCTTGTCAATTTCAAAGGCCGTAAGATTAACTCCCTTTTCTAAAAGAAGACAGGTCATCGCCCCAAGACCCGGGCCTACCTCCCAAATTCTTGTTTCTTCTTTAAGCTCCAAAAGGGAAATCAAACTCTCACGGGTCTTTTTATCGACTAAAAAATTTTGACCGAATTTTTTTTGCATGGAAAAGCCTAAGGTCTCTAAAAGAGCTTTTAGCTCCGCCGGAGAATCATAATTCGGAAGACCTAAAAAAGGTTCAGAGCACATCAAAACTCCGCCCTATTCACACAAAAGATCATAAATCTCCGCAGGGTCGGTGGAATTTAAGAGGCGGCTTTTAAGTTCTTCATTACGCAGTTTTGCGCTAAAATGGGAGATTGTCTGCAAATAATAATCATGCTGATTGTTTGCTGCAGCAATCATAAAAACCAATCGCACGGGGTTTCCGTCAACAGCGTCAAAGTCTAAAATATCCCTTTTAGAAATACCTACAGCCATGACCAAATCGGTAACGGAAGATAATCTCACGTGGGGAATGGCAATTCCTCTTCCTACAGCGGTAGACATAAGTGCTTCCCTCTTTAAAATTGCATCTAAAAGCTCTGCCGAATTTTTTACCTGCGGAGCCTTAGATAAGACCTCGGACATCATAACCAAAACATCGTGTTTTGTAGAATAATCTAAGAGTATAATCCTATCCGGCGACAAAAAGTTTTCGGTTGTTATTTTATGATGCTTCGCAGGAGAAGTCCTTGAAGAAGCTAACCTTTCATCAACCCAGCTCTCAATATCGTCCTTTTTAAAACGCCATACTGTTCCGATTTTTCCGGCAGGTATTTCTCCTTTTTGAGCCCATTCGTAGACGGTTCTTTCGGAAACACGCAAATAACGGGCTACTTCTTCAATAGTTAAAATTTCGCTTGCCAAAACTTACCTCATATAATACTTAAACTTGCTCGGCTAAACATATAAACAAAAAAATGAGCTCAACTATTTTGCACTAAATGTACGAATATGTCAAGATATATCAAAGATTTTTATTTGGTCAAATAAAAAAGAAAAGATAAAAAGCTCAAAATGCCTCAAAGCCTTTTGGGCATCTCTAAAAAACCTTGTCAGACTTTTAGAGATGCCCTGCTTCAAGGCATCTTGATTTAAATTACAATCTTAAATTCTATTTAAGGATTGTAAAGCTTACCGAATTTGCTGAGGGCGGCTCATCGGAAATTGAGGTTAATACAACCATTATGTACTCTACACCTTTTTCAAGTCCGGCTACCTCTGATGCAGGTATTGTAATCGTGAATTTACCATCCCCGCTTGCTTTAGCTTCATAAACCTTCTCTCCGCCTGAAGGAAGCTGGAGCCGGCCTTCAACCTTTCCCTTATCAAGAGGCACTCTTTCAACCTCAGGATAAGCATACTTAGAAACGGTTACCTCAAATACGGCATCCTTGTCTGCCGAAGGGGCTACAGGAGCCTTGACATACTGAATTTCTGTAAGGTCTGTTTTAAACATATTCGGGAAGTAGTCGCTCTTATAAGGATATTTATCGAAGTTGGTTAATACGACGGAGCTTGTAATAGGATCGATTTTTTCGAACATTAAAGGACCTGTTGTAATATAAGCATTTCCGTATTTTTCGATAAAGTCTATAGAAGCCTTGTATCTTTTAACGGCATAATCTTCATTTATAAAGTCCTTTAAAGACACAGGAATATGCTTTGAAGCAACAAATTCTTCCAATTTAGCCTTGATATCTGCAAGACAATCGGGGTTTTTAACGTTTGCTTCTACACCGCGCTCTCCGCCGTCTTTAGCAAAGTTATAAACCGTTCCGCTCTTTGAACCGTGTACTACCATTTCTGCCAAGGCTTCATAAATTTCCCAAGGTACGTTTGTTCTTCGGCCCGGGTTGGCGGCCTTTACGTTTAAACCGCCTACACTTATGGCTGTATCTCTTGGAATAGGAGCATGGAAGTAGTTGCTGTATGTAGTGATGGATCCGTCCTTATTAAATACTATCCCCTTTGTGTTTTTAAGATTTGGGAGAGTAACACCGCTTAAAGGAGCATCATAATAGAGGTCTCCATCTCCGTCCTTGATGGCCCACTCATAGGCAAAAGCAAAAGCATAGCGGACATCGTTAAGGTCTACAGGTTCACCGTGATGCCAGTAATAACCGTCTACTAACTTTCCCGTTGAAACAGTTGCAACACTTTGACCTGACTCGGCAGGAACCCATTTTTTTGAAGCCGTGTCATACATAACGGCTTCGGCAGGAACGGGAATATCACCGCTCATTTCAAGTTCATCATCGCCTTCTTCCGTTTTGTTGCCTGTGGCTACGAATTTGGGAGCGAATTTTGCATTTGCAACATCAACAGTTGACATAGCAAATTCGGTTCGTCCTACAGCAGGGTTAGTAAAGGCAGCTTCATCGGTAACGGTATTTATAAATGCGGCACTCCAGATATCGCTAAAGCCCTGGCCTCCTACAGGATCCCATTCAGACATAAACAAAGAACCTTGCGCCGAATACTGCAATATGCGTAAAACTCTCTTTCCCTTATATGGACCGTCAACATCGGGCTTAACATCGGCACATCTTACAGTCCAGCCGTTAAAGCCTTCAAAGACTCCATAAAAAAGGCGGGAATTAAATCGTGATTTATTAGCTACATATAAGTCGTTTTGAGAAACAACATAAACACGGATAGCCTCTTCCATTCCCAATGCACACATATCGGTGGTCTCGCTAAAGAATTCTTCTGCTGTCAAATACTGACCGTATGCTGCCTTTTTTCCTAAAACATCGAGCTTTTCGTTTGTATAATTCCAGAATTCGGCATCTCCGCCTCCGGGCAGGTATCCGTAGAAAGGACTGTACATAGCGCAAAGGGGAGTTTCCCATGTTACATAGAAACCGCCTGAACCCCATCCTTCAAGATACATTGTCCAATCATAGTTGGCAGGGTTCCCGCCGTAAACAAGGCCGCCGGCCGTTTTTCGATCTCTCTCAAAACCTTCAACAGTAAGACCTGCCTTTTCAATTTGTGCATGAATATATCGGGCTGCAGGAAGACGGCCTGTAGGATCGTCAACACGCATTATCGACTTAATTGTAACGGGCTTACCGTTATACATCCACTTTCCGTTTTCTTTTACAAGTTTCCCTCTGTTTTCAGCAAGCTGTGAAGCCTTTTGCATAGCATCTTCAATCATGTTGAGAGCTTTTTGCTCATCTCCGGTTTCGGTAATACCGAATTTAGATGCTAAGATATTATATCGGTATGTTCCGGGAAGTCCTACGGTACAAGGCGTGTACATAGGAGAGCCTTCACCTAAAAGAAGTTCATCTACCAATTTCTTTCGGTTGATCAGCCAGTTAAAGGCATAACGGACTTCTTTGATTGCAACCGGATTAAACATTTCTTCGCCGGATTCGGTCTTCCAAACATATGGAGCCTTGTTAGGAATGGGGTTAAATAGAAGCGACCAATAGCCTGCAGAAACAGGGTAAACATCTATTTTATCTCTGTCTGCATCGCTCAGACCCGACAAAAGTACGGGCGGAACAGAAGTAAACATGAGATCAGCTTTGCCCTCAATAACGTCCTTTAAGGCAACCGTCTGATCGGTACTTACAGAGTAGATAACCTTATCTACATAGGTACCGTTTTTTACAGGGCTTTTGCCTCCTGCGGCTGTTCCGGTGCCGCCTCCGCATGCAGTAAATACCAAAGCCACTACAAGCATACATGATAAAAACTTAACAAAACTCTTCATTAAATTCCTCCTGTTGTTTTTATGTGTTTAAAACACCTCCTATATTAAAGCACAGTATTAAGTATTTGTCAAATGTTTTTTATCAAAGGCTTTTATCCGTTCTTTACAGCTCTTGCCAATTCCTTACCTCTTTCTTTTAATATCCGTTTATCCTCATCGCTGAGCTTACCCTGCCATTCATGGGATTCAATATTGGTCCACTTAAATTTTTCTATTTTTTCTTCGTATTCTTTTTTGGCGCCGCCTACCCAGCCCCAGTTTCCTATGCGCAATACCTTTTTGCCTGTAAAGTGCTTTCGTTCAAACATGTCAAGGACATGAGCCATAGGCGGGAACATTTTATACTCGTAAGTAGGCATTGCCAATAAAAGGCCTGCAGAACGGTAAGCTTCGCCTAAAATAAAGGTTGCGTCCGTGTCGGGAATTCTGTAGATAGAATAAGATACTCCTTCTTCATTTATGCCTTCAATAACCGCATCAAGGCCGGCCTTAGTGTAGCCGTACATTGAACCCCATATAACACAGATGTTTTTTTCCAACTCTCCGCCCGTGTTATAACCTGCAAATTTTTTATAAAGGCTTACGATACGTGATGGAGATCCCTTCCAAACCAGACCGTGACTCGGACAAATAAATTTAAGATCAAGGGAGGCAAGTTTTTCGATTCCTTTATTTACAAAGGAGCTGAAACTTGCAACAATGTTTGAATAGTACCTTAAAGCCTCATTTTCAAAAAATTTAAGCTCATCTTCGGTATGCTGGTCGTCGAAGATTTTTTCGCCTATACAGCCGTAAGAACCGAAGGCATCACAAGAAAATAAAATTTTATCGTCAGGGTCATAGGTCATCATGGTTTCGGGCCAGTGGATATTCGGTGTTTCATAAAAAATGAGTTTTTTGCCTCCGCCTAAGTCCAAAACTTCTCCGTCTTTTACAGCCCTTACCCCCTCGTTTATTTTAAAAAAGTTTTTAACAAGGGCTGCCCCTTTTGAAGAAGCCAATATCTCGGCTCTTGGGTTTTCTTCCCGCACAAGGTTTATAAGGTCTGCATGATCCGGTTCAAGGTGGTTTAAAATTACATAATCAAAAGAAGAGAATGAAAGGCCTATGGACTCCAGCTGTTTTCGGTAAGAATTTACCGATCCGTCCCAATCTTTTACTATATCGATAAGGGCTGTTTTTTCTCCCTTTACAACATAAGAATTTATCGAAACGCCGTGGGGCAATAACCATATGCCTTCAAAGCGGGCTGTTCTGTCATGTATATCTGCATGAATACAATGAACGCTTTCCGTAAGTTTTTTTGCTTCCATAAAATCGATACCTCCATAAAATAAAAGCTGCGGGTTACAGTAACCCGCAGCTTGAATATTATCATAAGAAACGCATTTGCTCAAGAGAACGAAAGCGGTTTTTAAACCTCATTTTACCCTTTCTTAATCTCTTCGGCCTTTCGGCAGGCATGAAAGTGTCCCTTTCCTATGTCCGTCAACGAAGGTTCTTCCATAGATGAACATGACTCATCCGCATAGGGACATCGCGGGTGAAAGCGGCACCCTTGCGGAATATTTGCAGGCGAAGGGATTTCGCCCGAAATAGGGAGTTTTTTTATTACGTTAAGCATTCCCGATTTAGGTTCGGGAACAGCTTCAATTAAGGCTTGAGTATAGGGATGCATGGGATTATCTATAACATCATCGGCATCCCCCATCTCTACGATACGACCCAAATACATAACCGCTATTCGGTCGGTAAAATACCTTGCAGTTGAAAGGTCGTGGGTAATATACAGATAGGTAAGCCCTAGTTTCCTTTGAACCTCCCTCATCATGTGAAGAATTTCAGCACGGGTTGAAAGGTCAATCATCGAAACAGGCTCATCTGCAACTATAACTTCGGGGTTTAGGATAAGGGTTCTGGCCGTAGCTATACGCTGTCTTTGACCGCCCGAAAGCATGTGAGGATAGCGTGTCATAAATTCCTCAGGCGGATTTAGCTTTACCTCCGAAATAGCCTTGATGATTTTTTCATCATTTTCTGCCCTTGTTCCCTTAATCTTATGAATAAGAAGAGGTTCTTCCATTACATCCCGAATTTTAAAACGGGGATTCATAGAAGCATAAGGGTCTTGGAAAATCATCTGAACACGGCGGCGGTAAAAGGCGGTCTTTTCCTTATCGCTATTCGTAACATCTTCTCCATTGTATAGGATTGTTCCCTCGGTAGGGGTATGAAGCTTCATCGCTATCTTCCCAATCGTAGTTTTACCTGAACCCGATTCCCCTATGAGGCCGAAGATTTCTCCCCTCCTCAAACGCAAGGTAACATCATCTACAGCCTTTATCTTTTTGGCTATACCTTTTGAAAGGCTTTGGACAAAACCTTGATGGGGTTCAAAATATTTTTTTATATTAATCAGTTCAAGAACATGGTCATTAGGATCTATCTTTTTTTCGTTATCGCTCATTTTACACACCTCCAGCATGCTACTTGATGTCCCGGTTCAACCTCTATAAGAGGAGGTTCAACTTCAAAGCACTTATCCATTGTACAATGACACCTCGGATTAAAGCGGCAGCCCTTGGGCGGAGAAATAAGGTCGGGCGGCGTTCCCGGAATATAGGAAAGCTCGCTCACCCTCTTTCTTAAAAGAGGTGTTGCCTGTAAAAGTTTTTGGGTATATGGGTGCAGGGGCTCCTTACCGTATATCTGCTCATTGGTTCCAAGCTCGGCAATTTTTCCCGCATACATAACACAAATCCTATCCGAAATCTCGGCTTCAAGCGACAGATCGTGAGTAATAAATATAAAGGAAAGCTTAAATTTCTGTTTTAGTTCCTTTAAGAGGTTTATAATCTGAGCTTGAACAATAACATCGAGGGCAGTGGTGGGTTCATCCAGAATAACGAGTTTAGGCTTTAAGAATAGGCCGCTCGCTATAACAACCCTCTGCTTCATTCCTCCGGAAAGCTCGTGGGGATAGCGGTTTAAAACTTCGGGCGGAAGGCCGACGTAGCCCAAATACTCTTCCATTAGGTCTTGAGCTTCTTTATCGCTCATTTCTTTGTGTTCTCTCAGGGTTTCAAGCATCTGTTTTCCGATTGTGTAAACCGGAGTTAAACTGTTCATAGCCCCTTGGAATACCATCGAAATTTCCTGCCAGCGTACATTTTTTCTTATCTCCGAATCGGAGAGGGGAACAATGTCCCTTCCATTGATTATAATCTGAGAATTCTCCTCTACTCTTCCGGGAGGAGAGGGCATTTTAAGCAGAGCCATACCTGTAGTCGTCTTACCGCAGCCGGATTCTCCTACAAGACCCAGCGTTTCGCCGGCATGAAGGGTAAAACTCACATCATCCAAGGCTTTTACAATACCTGCGGAGGTGTGATAGTACAATCTCAAGTTTTTTACATCAAGAACTACTTCTTTATTTTCCATATTAAAACCTCCTTACCTTGTCCTGAGTTTAGGATGCAGAATCTTATCCATTGCAAAACCTAGGAATGCAAATATCATACCCAAAAGGGCTATAAAAAGACCGGGAGGAATAATCCACCACCATAAGCCGTTTAAGGTTGCACCCGAACTTTGAGCATCATGGAGAATTTGTCCCCAAGTTACAATAGAAGGATCTCCCAAACCTAAAAGCGAAAGAGAGGATTCAAAAATAATGGCTCCCGGAACCGAACTTGCCATAATAGCAAAAGAATACGGCAAAAGAAGAGGAGCGATATGTTTTAGAATGATTCTCCATTTTCCGGCACCGAGGGCCTTTGCAGCTTCAATATAGGTTTCTTCCTTTATTTGTAAGGCCATTGAGCGGACGGTTTTTACCGAACCTGTCCAGCCGAAAATAATAAGGGCAAGGATTATCATCCATATACTCGGTTTAAAAACTGCGGCCGCTACAATCAATATAGGAATAATAGGAACGGACACGACTATTTCAAAGATAAACATCATAATCGTATCAACCGTTCCGCCGAAGTAGGCACTTATAATTCCGTACATAACGCCGACTAAAACCGAAATAATACTTGCAACAAGACCTATTAAAAGAGCCCATTTTAAACCGGCCATAACACCGGAAAATAAATCTCTCTTGTTTAGATCAGTACCCAAAAGACCCGAAACCGCTCCCGGAATTATAAGCCTAGGATTTTCAATCTTATTGGCAGAATTGGATGCAACATCTTTGGGTATAACGAATTTAAAAACATATTCACCCTTTAAAGGCTTTTTATCCCTGTACATGGTCTTTGAAACTTCAGAGAACAATAACTGAACAGGATTTGCGTTTCCCGATGTAGCAGAAGCGCCGTAAGAGGCAGTAAATTGCTGCATTGTGGATTTTGCATCGGTTAAAACCGTAAAGCGGCTGTGATAATCTTTTAAATTTCCTTTTTGAAAAACGCCAAGCTCAATACGCTTTCCGTCAGGCCGGATAACATCCAGACTCATTATTACATCGCCCGTAAGTTCGGCTCTAAAAATAATGTTGTTAGGATTTTTATCATAATTATAGTTATACTTAAAATTATAAACCTTAGCCTTACCGAAATGCTCCGATTCTTCTTCCGTAATCTCAGGCTCGGTAAACCGAACCGTCCTAGCCGATTTTTTCGAGCTAAATAATTCCGACCATACGGGAGGAGCGGAAGCAGGGTTATCTTCCCAATAAGAAATATTATGCCAATTATCGTTTGTTCCCTTAAAGGGCAAGACAATAGGCTCAAGTATAATCAAAATCACAAGTAAACCTAAAAGAACTATGGCGACAATGCCTATCTTTTCTTTTTTAAAATCATTCCAAAATTCTTTAAATCTATCAATAAAATTTTTCATTATTCCTTGCCTCCGACTTTTATACGCGGGTCTAAGAAACCGTAAACCAGATCAAGGATTATAAGACCTGCTTGATAAAGACCTGTTGTAATGGCCAAATCTCCCATTAAGACAGGAATATCGTTTTGCTGAACGGCAATCCAATAAAGCTGGCCTAAACCGGGCCACGAAAAAATACCCTCAAATATGATACTTCCCGACATTGAGGCCAAAAAGGAGAGCAAAATCATCGTTACCAATGGAGGTGCCGATGTCCTTAAAGTGTGGCCGTGAAGGACCTTCTTTTCGGGGATACCGCGTGCCCTTGCACTCATTATAAAATCTTCCTGCAAGGTACCCAAAACAAGGTTTCGGATAATGTAAGCCGTACTCCAAAAACCTAATAAAACCAAGGTAAGAATCGGAAGAGCAAGATGCTGCAGCCTATCAAATACAAACCGTATACCTTCCGGTACCGGAACAGAGTTTACACCTCCCGACGGAAAAAGGGGAATTTTGTAAACAAACACAAATATTAAAAGCATGGCTAACCACCAGCTGGGCATACCGTAAATGATAAGAGTAATCAAACTTGTTACCTTATCCTGCCGGCTTCCCGGCCTTTGAGCCTTTTTTAAGCCCAGGGCTAAACCGATCAGCGTATTAATCACAAAGGCTGTTGTAAAAAGCAAGAGGGTTCTGGGAATTGCCTCTCCCAATATTTTGATAACCTCTTGAGAACCCGTTAAGGATTTTATCGTTGTCGATTTACCGAAATCAAATGTTAGAACCCTCTTTGCGTTATGTAAAACACGCTCAACTAAGGGCCTGTCTAATCTATATTGTCTAATAAGGGTCAATTCTTGATCTTTACGCCATGCCATTATCTGTTCGGCAGTCATATTTTTTAGACCCTTTGCTTCAGCGCGAACCATTTCCATTATCTGGCTGCGCTGAACTTTTTCATTTATCTGATTAAATAAAAAAGAAAAGATAAAAATAAGAATGGAATATATTACTACACCCCGTAAAATACGTTTAAGTGCATACCACTTGTACATAAAAGTCTCCTACAAAATTTAGGCTTGAGCTCAAGGCACATTACTGCTAAAAAAGCTCAAAATGCCTCAAAGCCTTTTGGGCATCTCTAAAAAACCTTGTCAGACTTTTAGAGATGCCCTGCTTCAAGGCATCTTGATTTAAATTACAATCTTAAATTCTATTTAAGGATTGTAAAGCTTACCGAATTTGCTGAGGGCGGCTCATCGGAAATTGAGGTTAATACAACCATTATGTACTCTACACCTTTTTCAAGTCCGGCTACCTCTGATGCAGGTATTGTAATCGTGAATTTACCATCCCCGCTTGCTTTAGCTTCATAAACCTTCTCTCCGCCTGAAGGAAGCTGGAGCCGGCCTTCAACCTTTCCCTTATCAAGAGGCACTCTTTCAACCTCAGGATAAGCATACTTAGAAACGGTTACCTCAAATACGGCATCCTTGTCTGCCGAAGGGGCTACAGGAGCCTTGACATACTGAATTTCTGTAAGGTCTGTTTTAAACATATTCGGGAAGTAGTCGCTCTTATAAGGATATTTATCGAAGTTGGTTAATACGACGGAGCTTGTAATAGGATCGATTTTTTCGAACATTAAAGGACCTGTTGTAATATAAGCATTTCCGTATTTTTCGATAAAGTCTATAGAAGCCTTGTATCTTTTAACGGCATAATCTTCATTTATAAAGTCCTTTAAAGACACAGGAATATGCTTTGAAGCAACAAATTCTTCCAATTTAGCCTTGATATCTGCAAGACAATCGGGGTTTTTAACGTTTGCTTCTACACCGCGCTCTCCGCCGTCTTTAGCAAAGTTATAAACCGTTCCGCTCTTTGAACCGTGTACTACCATTTCTGCCAAGGCTTCATAAATTTCCCAAGGTACATTTGTTCGTCGTCCGGGGTTAGCAGCCTTTACGCTTAAACCGCCTACAGTTATAGCTGTATCTCTTGGAATAGGAGCATGGAAGTAGTTGCTGTATGTAGTGATAGAACCGTCCTTATTAAATACTATACCCTTTGTGGTTTTAAGACTTGGAAGAGTTACACTGCTTAAAGGAGCATCATAGTAGAGGTCTCCCTCTCCGTCCTTTATAGCCCACTCATAAGCAAAAGCAAAGGCATACCTGACATCGTTAAGATCGACAGGTTCGCCGTGATGCCAGTAATAACCGTCTACAAGCTTACCTGTTGCAACAGTTGCAACACTTTGACCGGCTTCGGCAGGAACCCATTTTTTTGAAGCCGTGTCATACATAACAGCCTCTGCAGGAACGGGAATATCACCGCCCATTGCAAGTTCATCATCGCCTTCCTCTGTCTTGTTACCTGTGGCTACGAATTTGGGAGCGAATTTTGCATTTGCAACATCAACAGTCGACATAGCAAATTCGGATCGTCCTACGGCAGGGTTATCAAAGGAAGCTCTATCGGTAACGGCATTAAAAAAGGCAGTACTATAGGTATCGCTAAAGCCCTGTCCGCCTACAGGATCCCATTCAGACATAAATAAGGAGCCTTGAGCCGAGAACTGCAATACTCGTAAAACTCTCTTTCCCTTATAGGGGCCGTCAGCATCGGGCTTAACATCGGCACATCTTACGGTCCAGCCGTTAAAGCCGTCAGAGGTTCCATAGAAAAGACGGGAATTAAATCTTCCCTTATTGGCTACATATAAATCGTTTTGAGAAACAACATAAACACGGATAGCCTCTTCCATTCCCAATGCACACATATCGGTGGTCTCGCTAAAGAATTCTTCGGCAGTCAAATACTGACCGTATGCTGCCTTTTTTCCTAAAACATCGAGCTTTTCGTTTGAATAATTCCAGAATTCGGCCTCTCCGCCTCCGGGCATGTAGCCGTAGAAGGGGCTGTACATCTGACAAAGAGGAGTTTCCCATGTTACGTAGAAACCGCCTGAACCCCAGCCTTCAAGGTACATCGTCCAATCATAATTGGCAGGGTTTCCGCCGTAAACAAGACTTCCGGCTGTTTTTCTATCTCTCTCAAAACCTTCAACCGTAAGACCGGCTTTTTCGATCTGAGCATGAATATAACGGGCTGCAGGAAGACGGCCTGTAGGATCGTCAACACGCATTATAGACTTGATTGTAACGGGCTTGCCCTTGTACATCCATTTTCCGTTCTCTTTTACAAGTTTTCCCTTGTTTTCAGCAAGTTGAGAAGCCTTTTGCATAGCGTCTTCAATCATGCTGATAGCTTTTTGCTCATCTCCCGTTTCGGTGATTCCGAATTTGGAAGCCAAGATATTATAGCGGTATGCTCCGGGAAGACCTACAGTACAGGGTGTGTACATAGGAGAACCTTCACCCAAAAGAAGTTCATCTACCAATTTCTTTCGGTTGATTAACCAGTTAAAGGCATAGCGGACTTCTTTGATTGCAACGGGGTTAAACATTTCCTCTCCGGCTTCCGTCTTCCAAACATAGGGAGCCTTGTTAGGAATAGGGTTAAATAGAAGAGACCAATAACCTGTAGGAACAGGATAAACATCTATCTTGTCTCTGTCTTCATCGCTCAAACCCGACAAAAGTACCGGCGGAACAGAGGTAAACATAAGATCGGCTTTTCCCTCAATAACATCTTTTAAGGCAACCGTTTGATCGGTACTTACGGAGTAGACAACCTTATCTACATAGGTACCGTTCTTTACCGGGCTTTTGCCTCCTGCGGCAGTTCCGGTGCCGCCTCCACATGCAGTAAATACCAAAGCCACTGCAAGCATACATGATAAAAACTTAACAAAACTTTTCATTAAATTCCTCCTGTTGTTTTTATGTGTTAAAAACACTGCATATATTAAAACATACTATTGTGAATTTGTCAAATATTTTTTTTATTTTATTTTAAAAATTTTATTAGTAATTTGAGAAAAATTAGAAAATAAAAGCACATTATACAGGAAAAACTTGCAGAGTTATGCATAATGAACTTATAAACGAATTTGAAAAACTTCTTTCCGAAACCTTGAAAATATTTTAATAAACTTTTTATTTTATATATTGTTATATAAAATAAAAAACCTTGACAAAAAGCTATGCAAATCATATAATAGACTATACGATTTACATGGTTTTTACAGCATAAATTGAAAAAAAAGGTTTTTTATGAAAAAAAGACTTGTCCAAAGGCATATTATAAAAAAATTAAAGCAGTTAGTCTCTTCTTTTCCGATAGTTGCATTAACGGGCTGCCGGCAATGCGGAAAATCGACTCTTTTAAAATACCTTTTCCCTGACTGGAAGTATGTTTCTCTTGAAGACTTGGATATAAGGCAGGCTGCCCAAAAAGACCCTCGATATTTTTTAAGCCTTTACCCCGAAAAGGCTATTTTCGATGAGGTGCAGCGTGTTCCCGATTTATTTTCGTATATTCAAACCCATACCGATTCTCTCAGTAAAATCGGCATTTATATCCTCTCAGGATCGCAAAACTTTTTACTTATGCAGTCAATATCCCAAACTCTGGCAGGAAGATGTGCCGTTTTAAACCTTTCAACCTTTTCGATACGGGAGTTAAAAGAGAGTAATCTTTTAATTGAAAATATCGACGAATGTTTATTTACCGGTTTTTATCCGCGTATTTATGACCAAAAACCTTTGCCCCAAGATTTTTACCGCTCTTATATCAAAACCTACATTGAGCGGGATTTACGGGATTTAAAAAACATAAACGATTTATCTTCTTTTCATAAATTTATCCGCCTGTGTGCAGGTAGAACCGGACAAATACTGAATCTTACAGAGCTTTCAAATGAGGCGGGACTTTCGGTAATAACGGCTCGTTCTTGGCTTTCAGTTCTTGAAACAAGCGGGCTTATTTTTTTCTTAAAGCCATATTCAAAAAATTACGGAAAAAGGCTCATTAAATCTCCTAAACTTTATTTTTATGATACGGGCTTGGTTTGTTCCCTATTGGGAATAGAAAATCATGAACAAGTAGGCACCCATTATTTAAGGGGAGGAATTTTTGAAAACCTCATAATAAGCACTTATTACAAAAACGAATTTTTTAGGGGAAGGGATGCAGAAGCTTTTTATTGGCGTAATTCCAACGGTCTTGAAATCGACTTGATAATAGAAAAACTCTCAAAAGGAAGGCCTCTTCTTAAAATATACGAAATAAAGTCCTCTGCCACAATGAACGAAAAATTCTTTTCTTCTATAAAAAAATTTTGCTCCATCAGCGGTACCGAAATAAAAAACTCAAATGTAGTTTATGCAGGAAACATTTCTTTTCCGGCAACCGATGAGCACGGGGCTTATATCTCGTGGAAAGATTGGTAACTAAAAAACCGGTTTTGAATAAAAAACCGGTTTTCAATAAAAAACCGGTTTTCAATAAAAAACCGGCCGATTCTTTTTAAGAGCCGGCCGGTCTTGTACAAAGTACTTCTAAAAATCCAAAAAGATTTTTAGAAAGATTTATTTTCTGTTCTTTTTAATCTGCTCGACAGCATATTCTAAGGCCTTTTCATAGAACTCCTGAGGAGGCTCTTTGATGAAGTTCTTTTCCATCAACATCTTAGTCAAGGAGCGGCTTTCTTCGATATCTTTTTTTGCCCTCTCGTAGGCTTCATCCCATGTCATGGTTACACGGGCCAGACCTTCCTTAATTGCCTGCATTGCAACATCGGCAGCTTCAACAGCGAATACGTCTTCATCCTGCATTGTAACTATGATATTGTCGGGATTTATGCCCTTTTTCTCGGAGTAGTCGGCAATCGAGTGAGAACATCGGATAGCCATTCCGTCTGAAATCTTTTTAGCTCTTACCAAAAGAGCTCCCTTTAGAATACCGGGGAAACATACGGAGTTGTTAATCTGGTTCGGGAAGTCTCCTCGTCCCGTTCCGACGATAAAGGCGCCAGCGGCCTTAGCTTCGTGGGGCCAGATTTCAGGGATGGGGTTTGCACATGTAAAGACGATAGCTTTTTTATTCATCGAGGCTACCTGTTCCTTTGTTACGGTGTTGGGCCCGGGTGTAGAAAGAGCGATTAAAACGTCGGCACCCTTCATTGCCTCATCAAAGGTCTGTATCTTTTGGGGGTTGGTCTGTAAACAGAGCTCCCACTTGCGGTAATAGCGTTTATCCTCCTCTATGTCTTTTCTGCCGGAATGCAATGCTCCCCTTGAGTCGCAGATAATCATATTTTCAGGCTTACCGCCGTCAGCCAAGATAAGACGGGCTATTGTCGTGTTTGATGCTCCTGCTCCCAAAAGTACAATCTTGCAGTCTTCCATCTTTTTACCGGCAAGTTTTATGGCGTTCAAAAGACCCGCAAGGGTTATACAGGCGGTGCCTTGAGCATCATCATGCCAGACGGGGATTTCGCAGACCTCTCTCAAGGTATCCAAAACCTTAAAGCAGTCAGGCTGCTGAATGTCTTCAAGGTTTACGGCTCCTACCGAGGGCTCGAGCATTCTGACAAAATCGATTATCTTGTCGGGATCGTGTTTGCCTGCTTTGACGCTTCTGCGGCTTTCTTCATCTACGCGTACAATTGAATCAATACATAGAGGATAAGAGTCAACGCCGCCTAAATACTTCATAAGCATACATTTGCCTTCCATAACACCCAGTCCTCCGGGAGGAGTGCAGTCGCCGTCGCCCAAGACCCGTGTAGAGTCGCTTACAACCGCAACCAAATTACCTTTGTTGGAAAGAGCAAAGGATGTTTCATTATCATCGCGAATTGAGGTAGAAATTGCCGAAACGCCGGGCGTATACCAAACGTTAAACCAATTAAAACCGTACAAACCACATTTGGGGACAGTCTGGAGCTTTCCGCCGTAAAAACTGTGGGTTAAAACCGACAGTTTTTTTAAAAAATGCGTTTTCGCGAGAGCCTTTTCATCATCCGTAAAATCGGACGGGAATAATTCAGTAATGGAGTTCAACTCCTTATCGATTCTTTTCATAGAATAATGATAACATAAGAACAGGATTTTATCAAGCCTTAAATTTTATTTAACTAAAGATGAAATGATTTTATCTGCCGTTTTTTCGGGCGAGATCCCCTTCGGGTTTACTGAAAATGAAGATAGGGCCTTGTAGATTTTTATACGCCTTTCATATATTGAAAAAAAACGTTTTTCCGCATCTTTTTCATTTTTAATATTTTCTCCTAAAAATGCAGGATAAAAGCCTTCTTTATGTGCAGCCGTTTTTATTCTATAAAAAATTTCGGAAGGAGGCGTATCTATTAAAACGATGTTTGGATGGGATTTGATTTTTTCGATAAGTAGAATATTATCAGCCGAACCGCCGCCTGTGCTTATAACGGCGTTTTTGTTTCCACAGATAACGGCGTTTTTGTTTCCACAGATAACGGCGTTTTTGTCATCACAGATAACGGCGTTTTTGCCGATTATTTTGTTAAAGCATTCAAATTCTTTTAAACGGAAAATTTTTTCTCCAAAGGTCTGATAAAGTTCTCTTATATTTTTCCCGTAAAATTCTTCCATATAAGCGTCGGTATCTATAAAGGAGGCTTTTAATTTTTTTGCTAAAATCTTTCCCGTTTCAGTTTTTCCTGCCCTGCTCATTCCAACTAAAAATATAATCATCAAATATTTCCTTTACTTAGGATCGTCTTGGCTTATTTTAATTTTGCGCAAAATAAGAAGTTTACCCAATTCTCCCGAATAGGGCTTTCTTTGACCGTCTAAAAATGAAAGAGAACCGTCATCATTTTTTATA
The DNA here is from genome assembly GCF_000755145.1 of Treponema putidum. Classification (GTDB taxonomy): domain Bacteria; phylum Spirochaetota; class Spirochaetia; order Treponematales; family Treponemataceae; genus Treponema_B; species Treponema_B putidum. The sequence continues at coordinate 1,749,995 of NZ_CP009228.1, read as the reverse complement.
AAAAATTCGCTCAGGACACTTTGTTCAAAATACAAAATAATAATCCCGTCCTTTGCTATAAGCCATTTACCATGTGAGATTTCAGGCTCCGTTCTTCCTTCTTTAAAAAGCAAAACCCTTGCACTTTGATCGGCCTTAAATTCCACCGAATAACTTGTAATCCCAAAACGGGATATCTCATTTTGGGATGCTCCGCTTTGGGATGTCTCGCTTCGAAATGAAGGAAAGCTCATAACATAGACACCCAAAAAAGGGTCTTCCGGTTCCTTTTCGGTTACCTCAGGCTTAGAAGGCTCCAATGGTTCGGCAATTCGGCGGCTCTTACAAGAAAAAGTCAACAAGATAACAAAGAACAGACTACAAAAAAAATATGTCAATAATTTAAATTTTCGGTTTTTAATTTTTTTCACCTCAAGTTTCTTTTTCAAGTATAACTTATAAACACATTCGGTTCAATAGAAGCGGAACCTATTGAACCCTATATAAATAATTGACAATTGACCTACCTTATGTTAGACTATAACTATGATGGATTTTAGCAGAAAATTGCCTATAGGCTTACAAAGTTTTAAGGATTTACGCGAAAAAGAATTCCTCTATGCGGATAAAACCGAATATGTTTTTCGTCTTGCAAATGCAAGTAAAGTTTATTTTTTAAGCCGCCCCCGCAGGTTCGGAAAAAGCCTTTTCCTTTCGACATTAGAAGCCTACTTTTTAGGGCAAAAAGAACTTTTCAAGGGCTTGGCAATAGAAAGCCTTGAAGAAGCCGAAAAGGGAAAGCGCGAAATCTGGCAGGAATATCCCGTTTTTTACTTGGACTTTAATGTCGGTAAATATGACTGTATTGAAGCCTTAAATACCAATTTTAATGTATTCTTATCGGATTTAGAAAAAAAATATGGGGCCGCTAAAGAAGAGGGTAATTATGCAAAACGTTTTGAAGGTGCTTTAAAAAGAGCTTATGAAAAAACGGGAAAACAGGTAACTGTGCTAATCGACGAGTACGATAAGCCTCTTTTATATTCAATGGATAATGAAGCCTTAAATGAAGAATACAGGGCTGCTCTAAAATCCTTTTATTCGGTTTTAAAAACAGCAGATCAATATATACGCTTAGCCTTTTTAACCGGTGTTACCAAATTCAGCAAGGTAAGTATTTTTAGCGACTTAAACAACTTAAATGATATAAGCCTCTTACCTCAATTTTCAGGCATCTGCGGGATAAGCCAAAAAGAATTATTAAGGACCTTTGAACCTGAAATAAGAGCCCTAGCTGATGCTAACGGCTTAAGCTATGACGAGTGCATCAAAACCCTAAAACAAAAATATGACGGCTATTGCTTTTCTCCCGATACTGAAAGAATGTACAATCCCTTTAGCTTGCTAAATGTCTTTTTTGGGCAACAATTTGAGTATTATTGGTTTGCAACGGGAACGCCCACCTTTTTAGTAAATGCGTTAAAAAAAGAAGATTTCCATATCCCTAACTTAGACGGAAATGTAGAGATGACCTCTGCCGGTTTGTCGGATTATAGGGCAGGAGCGGGCTCCGAAATACCTATATTGTTCCAAGCGGGATATTTGACAATAAAGGGTTACGATAAATTATTACAGCTTTATAGGCTGGGCTTTCCGAATGATGAAGTCAGATACGGCTTTTTATATAATCTTTTTCCGAGCTATTGTAATGTAGTTTATGCAGACGGCCCCTTTTGTATTGCTCAATTTTATAGGGATATAATTGCAGGCAGGATAGAAGAGTTTATGCAGAGGTTAAAATCTATAATGGCGGCTCTCCCCTATGACAACATAAAAAAAGACAGCGGGGAAAGCATCGTATTGAGGGAACATAATTTTCAAATTTGCGTATACTTGGTATTTGCTCTATTGGGACAGTTTATCGAACTTGAAACTCCTGTTTCCAACGGAAGAACCGATGCAGTGATAAAAACGGAAAGTACGATTTATATTTTTGAGTTTAAGCTAAAAGAGAGTGCGGAAGCCGCCTTAGAGCAAATAAAAGAAAAAAACTATGCCGAAAAATACAGGGCTGAAAATAAAAAGATAATGCTCATCGGTGTCAGTTTTGATCCGGAAGAAAAGACCGTCGGAGAATGGATTATTGAAGAGGTTTCTACTCATGCCTTATAACTTCAAAGCGGTACATGCGGTAAGGTTCTTCGGGGCTTATTCCGCCTTTTTGAAGAGCTATGGCGACCTGCATACCGGCAGAATCGATGCCTTCAAGGTTGGGTAAAAGAAGTCCGGTACGATGCCCGAATGAAACTATTACACCGAAACGCTTTACATCCAAATCGGCAATAGAGCTTATTTCTTCCGGTTTTGAAAGAATATCCACAGAACATACAATTTCATTCATTTCGGACAGCTCAACGGAAGGAAATCGGGGATCATTTAAGGCAGCCGATACGGCATTTTTAATTATTTCTTCACTTATGCGGCCTTTGGTAGGAAGTATCGTACCTATACATCCTCGAAGCTCCCCTTTTTTCTTTAAGCATACAAAAACACCGGCCTTTCCCGATTGAATACCCTCGGTATTCTTAGGTTTTAAAAACTTATTATGCTTTAAATAGTAGATAATGCTCCTTCGTGCAAGATTTATATAAGGGTCTTTTGTTTGAGAATCGGGCAATATAAATTTCTTCTTTTTGTTAAAAACAATCTCTAAGTCCTCATCTTCCGGCTGCCTTATAGATTCAACATTAAATCGAGCAACACCGTATCCGACTCCGAATGGGCCCTCGTAGGAAAGCAGCTCTTGAGAATGTTTATAGCAGGATAAAAGCCCCGACAAAATTAAAAAAGAATTAAGCCCGCACTCCCCCGCCCTTTCGGTAAGCAAAGGAGGAATATCGGCAAATTCGGAAAGACTTCCCTTTTCTATAATTCTTACAAATTCCTTATCGAATTTGGGTCCTTCAGGGGCAAAACCGTAAGGGCCTGTAGAAAGAAGCCGATGTGAAAGATCTCCGCTCGCAATAAAAACCGATTTGCATTTTTTTTCTTCAATAATATCGGAAAGAATTGACCCGAATTCTTCAAGCATTGTGCTCAACATAATTCCGTAATTTATATGCACAAGAGAAAAATTTGAAAACTCGGAACTTATAAAATAAAGCGGAACAAAGGAGCCGTGATCGAGATTCATATCTACAGCCGAATAAGGAAACCCCATCTTTTTACATTTTTTGATTATTTCTTTTACAATCCGCTCATCGTTTTTTGCCGAAAAACGCAAATCGGGACAGCCGAATTGAGCCATAGTTCCTTCGATAAGAGGAGCCGTATTTATTGTAACTGCCCCTCGGTGCATTTTTGCATGTGGAGTAATGATTATAATAGTTTCAGGTTCTATTTGCTTTACTTCTTTCGATATGGTTTTAAGAGCCTTAGAAGTTGAAGCTATTTTTTTCTCCTCTCCCCTGCCTATTTCGGGAATTATTATCGGAGGATGAGGGGTGATATATGCAGCCCTTAGATTAGTATCTTTTGAACAAAGCTCTTTACTCATAGAATTATTATAATATAGTTTTTAAAATTATACCAGCATAAAATCCATTCTATTTACTTTTTTTTGTAAGAAGATATAATCAGTATTATGAATGTCGCTATTTTTTATGATGAAAAGAAAAAAGATGCAGCGATGGCTATTAAAAATATAATCATATCCCATGAATGTGATGTAACTTTATACAATGAAGATGAGATATGGAAAGATGAAAATTTAAACACGCCGCGCCATATTATGAAAAACATTTCACATGTTCTCTTTATTTACAGTAAAAACCCTGCTGCCTATTTGGGCTTTATGTTTTTTTCGGGCTATGCCACCGGTTTAAATCTTCCGGTTCTTGTGCTGGAAGAAAATGAAAAACTTGAGCTTCCTAAAAACTTTTTGCGTTCGTTTGTTATGCTGACAATTAAGTCCTTTGAGGCCTATTTTGAGGTAGAAAAAAAACGCTTTACGGAAAATCAGCTTAAAGAACAGGCACGCTCAAAACTTTTAGAAAACGGCTATTCTCTTTTTATTCCGAATTATGTGCGTGCGGTTAAAAATAATGAAAAAGAAATCGTAGAACTTTTTATCGATGCAGGCTTTGACCCTTCACAAAAAGATTCCCTCGGAACGCCGGTTTTATCCCTTGCCGTAAGAAACAAATGTTTTGAAACACTTGAACTCCTGCTTGAAAAAGGGGCGGCAATAAATCTTTGCGCCGAAGACAGAAACTACTCTGCCCTGATGGATGCGGCTCAAGTCGGATACCTTAAAGCGGTACAAGCCCTCCTCGAAAAAAAAGCCGATACCAATATTCAAAGCAAGGACGGACAAACAGCCTTGATTCTTTCAGTAGGCCGCCGTGAAGCCGAGATTGCGGAAATGCTTGTAAAACACGGGGCCGACTGCAATATCAAGGACGGACTAGGTATGTCTGCCCTCGGGTACGCAAAGCTCTTCGGAGATAAAAAAATTTTATCCTTGTTCGGCGAACAAGCAAATTAAAACACTTACTGTGACGGAAAACTATGCTTACAAAAGAATTTAACTTTGACTTGCCCGAAGAGCTTATAGCTCAATCTCCCTCCGAAAAAAGAGGCGGCGACAGGCTTTTAATTTTAGACAAACAAAGCGGAAAACTTGAGGACAGGCTCTTTACGGAACTGCCGGAACTACTGCCAAAAAAGGCCCTCATGGTTTTTAATAACTCGAAGGTGCGTCATGCCCGCATTTATGCAAAAAGCAAAACAAATGCGGTTTGCGAATTTTTAATGATTAATCCTATGAAGGACTCGGACGGTACCCTTTGGCAGGTTATGGCAAAAAAAGCAAAACGCCAAAAGCCCGGGAAAAGCTTTTTGTTTGAAGACGGAACTGAGGCCGAAATAATCGAGTCCGAGATACCTCTCGAAAGCGAATTCCGCTGTATGAAATTTAATAGAATCATCGATGATGAATGGCTGGATAAATACGGGCACATGCCCCTGCCTCCCTACATTCACAGGAAAGACACCCAAGAAGATGCAGATCGCTATCAGACTGTCTATGCAGAAATCTACGGCTCGATTGCGGCTCCCACAGCAGGCCTCCATTTTACACAAGAAGTGCTTTCAAAAATAAGGGATAAGGGAATCGATATTGAATATGTAACCCTCCATGTGGGACTCGGTACCTTTCTTCCCGTACGGGCGGAAAAAATAGAAGACCATAAGATGCACACCGAACATTTTTTTATTTCGGAAAAAACAGCTCAGGCCGTTGAAAAAGCAAAGAAGGAAGGAAGGCCTATTATAGCCGTAGGAACGACTACCGTGCGCACCCTCGAATCCGCATGGGATGAAAAAAGAAAAGAATTAAAACGGGGCAATCAGTCTACGGATATTTTTATTTACCCCTCATATAAGTTTAAGCTGATAGATAAGCTCTTTACCAATTTTCACACCCCGGAGTCGAGCCTCGTAATGCTGGTCTCCGCCCTCGCAGGAAAAGAAAATATTTTTAAAGCCTACCGCCATGCCGTCGAAGAAAAATATAAATTCTTTTCGTATGGGGACGCAATGCTGATTTTGTAGGGATAAAGCTATTAGAGGCTGTTCCGTTAGTGAGGCATATAAATATCTTCGGGAGCCGCAGTTTTAGAAACTTAATTTCTTGCAAAAAACAAAAAAATCTCTTCAAAAAAGTTGTAACATACGGAAAAATGTTATATAGTGTAATAATGATGGTGTGAAAACGCAGCTGCAACACTATATTTAGAGCGTGCGTTTTTCAACTTCATTATTGGAGGTATTATGGGACTTATAGCAGCAGCAGTTGGAGCCGTAGGCGGCGGTTTAGCCGATCAGTGGCTTGAGGTTATTGAAGCAGGAGATATGGGTGAAAGCGTCGTTCTTGCAAAAGGCGTTGCCGTCCGCACCGATAAGAGGAACACAAACAAAAAAGGTTCAAGCGACATTATTTCAAACGGTTCTATTATTCATGTAGATCAAAACCAGTTTATGATGTTAGTAGACGGAGGAAAAATAGTAGATTATACGGCGGAGCCCGGTTATTTTAAGGTAGAAAATTCGGCCTCGCCCTCCCTTTTCGGCGGTCAATTCGGTGATGCCTTAAAAGAAACCTTCAGCCGTTTTAAATTCGGCGGAACCACCCCGATGAAACAGGAAGTATTTTATGTTAATTTACAGGAGATTAAGGGCATTAAATTCGGAACTCCCAATCCACTGCAATACTTTGATAATTTCTATAATGCAGAATTGTTTTTGCGTACTTTCGGAAATTATTCGATTAAGATAACCGATCCGATAAAGTTTTTTAAAGAAGCCTGCCCACGCGATGCCGAAAATGTTCACATTGATGAAATAAACGAACAATATTTAAGCGAATTCCTAGAAGCCTTACAGGCTGCCATCAGCCAAATGTCTATGGAAGGCGAGCGCATTTCCTTTATTCCTTCGAAGGGTACGGTTTTAAGTAAACACATGTCCCAAATTCTGGATGATTCATGGAAAGAATTGCGGGGAATGGAGGTGCTTTCAGTCGGTATTGCAAGTATTTCCTATGATGATGAATCTAAAGAACTTATCAATATGCGCAATAAAGGAGCTATGCTCGGAGATCCTAGCGTACGAGAGGGCTATGTGCAAGGCTCGATTGCCCGCGGTATGGAAGCGGCAGGTTCAAATCAGGCAGGAGCCGGAATGGCCTTTATGGGCATGGGTATGGGCATGAATGCGGCAGGCGGTTTTATGGGACAAGCCAGTCAAACCAATATGCAGCAGATGCAAATGCAGCAGGCCGCTCAGGGAGGTGCACAAGGAGCGGCTCAAGGAGCCGGTGCGGGCGGTAAAGCCGCAGGTGAATGGTTTTGCACCGAATGCGGCCATAAAAACACCGGAAAGTTTTGTGCCGAATGCGGAAGCCCTAAACCTCAAGGAAGCGGTTGTCCTTCATGCGGTGCAGAAATAAAGGCAGGTTCAAAATTCTGTCCCGAATGCGGAGCAAAATTATAGTTTATAAAGAGGAAAAATATGAGTATTGAAAATTATAAATGTCCATCCTGCGGGGCTCCTATAAGTTTTGACCCGAAAACCGGAGGCTTTAAGTGCGGCTATTGTTTTTCAAGCTATACGGAAGAAGAACTTACCAAATATATGGAAGGGCTAAAAGAAAAAAAGGAAGGCTATGAAGAAAACTCTTCTTCCGAAACCGGAGAAAGTTCAGGGGACGGAAAGATAAAACAATATCACTGTAACAACTGCGGTGCGGAAGTTGTGGTGGGTGACACTTCAAGTACGGCCTTTTGCTACTATTGCCACAGTCCAGTAGTTTTGTCCGACAGGCTTAAAGGGGACTTTAAACCTGATAAGATTATTCCTTTTAAAATTGATAAAAAAGAGGCCTTAAAGCATTTTGCATCTTGGGTAAAAGGCAAAAGCTATGTACCCGCAGACTTTACAAGTACCGGTACGCAAGAAAAGATGACGGGGATTTATCTTCCTCATTGGCAGGCTGATGTTACAGCTGACGTTGACTATCATGCTACGGGACTTAAAATATCTACGACTCGAAGCGGGAACACTGAATATACAAAAACGGATAAGTATAAGATTGACCGCACGGGAAAGATTGAGTTGGATAAGTTTCAAGAGCTGGCTTTTACAAAGATAGACAAAACCCTTATCAATGCAATAAGTCCCTATGATTTGAAGAACCAAAAAGATTTTTCTCAAGGTTATCTTGCCGGCTTTTCTTCGGAGCAATATGATATTAAAAAGGAAGATATAGAGCCTATAATAAAAGGCAGAGCGGAAGATTATACTAAAGGGCTTATTCAAGACTCTACCGATTATGGCGGAAGTATTGAAGATGAACAGGATAATACTTCCTATACCGTAAAAAATTATAACTATGTTTTGCTCCCCTCATGGATACTTACCTATCTTTATAAGGGAAAAACCTATGTCTTTGCGGTGAATGGAGAAACAGGAAAAGCTACAGGCGAGCTTCCGGTAAATAAATCTAAACTTGCCCTTGTATCAGGTATTATATCGGGAATTCTTGCAGCTCTCTTACTCTTAGGCGGGAGGTTTATATGGTAGCAAAAAAAATTATTTACGCATTAATGTTTTTTATCTGCATAAACGTTTATTCAGAAAGTGAAAAAAAACTTTTGATAGATGAAGCGGGCGTTCTACAGCCTGAAGTTTTTGCTAAAATAGAAAAACGTCTTAAAACAGTTTCCCAAAAGAGCGGTTCTGATGCAGTTGTTGTTATTGTTTCCGATGCGGGAGAAAAAAGTCCTCAAGACTATGCCGATGATTATTTTGATTACAATGGTTATGGTCAAGGTTCTAAAAAAGAAGGAAGTCTTTTACTCATTATAACAGGGGACGGAACTCCGGGTACAAGACATGCCCATATTTCAACCCATGGAGAAAAAACAATAAAAACTATTACCGACAGTACTGTCGAAAGACTTTTGGATTCTCTTATAGACGGAGGCTTAAAAGAAAACGATTATCTCAGCGGAATAGAGTCATATCTTAATACTCTAGGCAGAAGATTTTATAACAGCCTTTCCCTTTTGGAGATTTTACTGAGCTTAGGCCTTGCAATATTAGTCTTTCTTTCTAAATTTTTAGGAACGCTTAAAAAATATAAAAACAAGGGAAACTTTGCTGCCGCACCGTTCTATGATGTCAATAAGAACAGTCTTGTCTCATTTGCAACAGTCAATGACACCTTTCTTTCTACCAATACGGTATCTCATGTTATTGAATCGAATAGAAACAGCAGCGGAAGCAACAGCACTACTCACACATCTTCCTCAGGGGAAACACATGGAGGCGGAGGAAGAAGTTTTTAAAATATTGCAATGTGATAATTAATTTAGTAATGGTAAATATTAAAAAATAACTTTGACAGGAGGTATATATGACAAAGTTTAAAACACAGAACAAAATGAGAGCTGCGGTGCTCATCACAACCGCATTGATTGCATTGCTTTTTTCAAGCTGTGCTTTTTTGGAAGGTATGGCCGTTCCGGAAGATAAACCGGCGGTAAGGCAGCTTGCAGTAGGCGATAGAGTTGGAGATAAGACTATCGTATGGGAAAATACAGGTGCAGGCTCATGGCGATTTCTTGCGATGGGAACTCCATCAGAGCCGATGCCCTGGGATCTTAATTCCTCAAAGTTTATAAGCGTAAAGAACCTATCCTCGGACATAGGAGCCGGAAAAGAAAACAGCATTTTCCTAAAAGCCGAATTCGAAGCGAATGGCTCCAAAACGCATACAGCCGCAAATTGTGCAGTTATGTATTGTGTTTCCAAAGGCGGATGGCTGCCTTCACGGGATGAAGCCGAAAAGATTGCTCAATTTACTAGCAAAGACTTTTGGACATCCATCTGTGAGGCAAGCTCAAAGGCTTATTATTACAGCCCGCTTCAGAAAGGTATGCAATCAAAATGGCGAAACGATCGCAATTCAGTTGTTGCCATCCCTGTGTACTACCTTGATGCACGAGGAAATGTAACAGAACCGTAATCACGTAGATTAAGCAATGAGGCAAGCAATGACAACTTGTTTATTTGCTTGTCTCATTTTAGTAAACCAAAAGATTAATATTTTAACTTATCAATATAGTCTGAGCCTGAATTAGTTTTAACCATATTTATTGCAAAAGCATCAAAGTCATTTAGATTTGTAAATTTATTCAAAAAGCTTGATTCGTTTTGCCCGTCTCCCTGAACAATTGTCAGATCAAGATTCAAAAGAGGAGCATAGTATCTTAATGCAGGCAAGTATGAAGAAGAAAGAAAGTTGTCGCCTGAGTTATAAATTGTTAAAAGAACCTTTTTTTTGAGAGCATTTGTCTGCTTAACTCCTAGCTCTCTTTTTCTTCCAAGATAGTTTTTGTAGTTAGCGGTTGTAACACCTGAGTTTGCAGCCATAATAGCCTTTACATCTACCCAGTACTGAACAGGAGCTGAAATTTTATTACCGTAAGAATCTTCAGTTGTAATACCCTTGCTGTATACATCAGTTCCGGTTAAACCGTCAAGTAAGTTGCGCAAAATTTGTAAGGTTACGGCAGCTTGTGCATCAACATTTTGAGAAACAGTACCGGTAAGAAGCCCCTTGCCTACAGCTTCGATGGCATCTTCGTTTGCATCATATCCGAAAATCGGAACGCCTGCAGGATAGTGCGATGCTCGTAAGCACCCCATTGCCATACCGTCATTATTTGAAACAACCATGTCGATTTTATCGCCGAACTTTGCAGTCCATTCATCCATAGCCGCTGTTGCTGCATTGGCATTCCATGTAGAACCGTCAGTCCCTGTCATAGCCTTTCCTTCAAGCTCAATAACACCGAAGGTTTTTCCTGCTATAGTAACGGAACCCTGCTTTGTTTTATCGGGATCGGTAGAACCTGCCCAAGTATCCAAAGCCTTTCTGATACCTTCCGTCCTAGCCTTTGAATCGTTGTGGCCTACGTCTCCTATACAAAGAACATAGCCGATAATGCCGTCACTGTTTCTGTCAAGAGAAGTTTCTGCAGATGCAAGAAAATCGGTAATAAGTTTTCCTTGAAATGCACCGCCGACTGCGGCATCACAACCTACGTAATAGGTCTTATCATTCCAGTTCATAGAAGCCATATCTATTTTTCCTGTTGCCGGATCTGAAGGCTGGCGGTTAAAAAATACAAGCGGTTTATCTTTATTAAGGACAGTATTGCCGGTTATGCCGCAGCTTACGACAAAAACGGAAGCTGCAATAAGAAATCCAAAAAAAACTACTCGTGCAAATTTAAAAAAAGTTCTCATAAATACATATCTCCTAATTTATAACCGGCTTATAGTATATTATATTTTATAAAATATGTCGATTACCGTCAGACGGTCGTCAGACGGTCGTCAGACCACTCGCCAGACCGCTTGTCAATCGATTACCTAGAAACAATTTTAAAAAACTGCTATAATCCGGCTATGATTATCGATAATAAATATACTATTAGGCATAAGGTGCTTACGGAAAACATAGACGGAAAATGCAGGGCAACTCCGATGGAGTTTGCGATTTTGGTGCAGGAATTGGCTGCAGGGCATTACAGCTGTACAGGCCTTTCAATTCCTCATTTGCAAAGAATGAGCTTAACCTGGGTTATCACAAAGCAGCATTTTGAAATTACAGAATACCCTCTTTGGATGGATGATTTAATAGTTCAAACATGGGCTCAGACGCCGAAGGGATTTTTTTGTTTGAGGGACTTTGCCTTCTTTTATGCAAAAAAAGGCAAAAAAAATTCTATAGATGATGCCTTAGCTGAAAACCTCCGTATCGAAGAAGGAAAAGAAAATCTATATTCAATAAAAGAAGAATATAAAGAACTTAAAGAGCCCATCTTCAGGGCAAGTTCTTGTTGGGTAATATTGAACTCAGAAACAGGGCAGCCTGTAAAACCGGACACAAAGGTTTTCGGTAACTTAGCCTTTAATGAAGAACACCTTGAAGGCAAGGTTTTTGCAAAAATCCAGTTGCCTGAAACTTGGAACATAGAAGAGCCTTTCCGCCCCACCCTTTTGGATATCGATGTAAATTCCCATGTAAACAATTTAACCTATTTGAGGTGGATTTTGTCCTATATGAGTGCCGATTTTTGTAAAGGAAAACTTCTAAAAACCTTGGATACCAATTTTCTTTCTTCAGCTATGTACGGTGAAGACCTTATATGCAGATCAAGCCGGTCGGAAAACGTTTGCATACACTCCATAATAAGAGCTAAGGACGGAAGCGAGGTATTTAAAGCCCGCTCCGAATGGGCAGACGAAAAAAAACTTTCCCGAACTCTTCAAGTAAGCAGTAACTGAATAAAGCCTCAAAAAACTGAAGTTTTTTGAGGCTTTCCTTAGATTCAATCTATATTTACCAAAAGATTCAATCTATTTTACCAAAAGATTTAATTTATTTTACCAAACCGAAACGGGCTCTGGGATATAGAATAAGGTTTACCGTACCGAGCATCCTTGAGGAATGTATATAACGGGGTGCTACATTTGTTACAAACATCATCGACATAGGGTCGTCCTTGCTTAGGGCTTCCAAATGGTATTGATATTCATGCCTCATATCAGTGGAATTAAAGCGGTTATCCCCCATCATAAAATAACAGTTTTCAGGGATGTATTCTTCTTCTCCCTTAGGGAATTCGTCCATGTTTCTTTGCGGTGATAGAGCCAAATAATATAGGTATTCACCAAGCTCGTTTATAATAGCTTGACGTTCTGCATCCGAAGAAAAAACCGCTTCGCTGACATTGGCCTTATAAAGTTCGGCATTTCGTACAAGGAGCTTTCCAAACCCGAGTTTAATAAGAACATTGAGCTGGGCATTTCTCATCTCGTATAGATTGTAGGAATCTTTTTCTATAGGCTTTTTCCATGAAGTTAAAAAGTTTTCAAACCACATAAGCCCGCCGTCAGTCGTCAAAATTTTTGAAGCTATAGCTTCGTTATCTCTAGCCATTTGGCTCGCAAGATATTGTCCCTTACTTAAAAAATCCTTGGCCGAAAAAACCTTATCGGGATTAGCCTTTATTTCTTTCATCTTTTTAACAAGGGAAAGAGCTTCCTTTTCGGCCTCGTCAAAATCAACCCTTGCCCGCCAAGATTCCACCGATTGAAGACGGTTTAAGTCTTCAGTATTCATTTTTACATCTTTTACGTATTTTAGGCTTGATTGAGGCAGCTTAGATAAATCCCAAACGGCATAAGAAGTTTCATCAAAGGCCTTAAAATCCTTTTCGCCAGCCTTTTTTATATAAAGCACCCCATCAACAAGCATCAGTTTTTCTCCGCTTAGGCCCACAATCCTCTTAACCAAGGGGTCGGCCTTAATCCTGCCGTTTTCATCCTTGTTGATGTTGACCATAGTGAGGGTTAAGTACTGAACCAACTGGGAAGTAAAGAATTTAAGCTCATTATTGGGTTCATCTTCATAATGGGGATTGCGGATTATGACAACATCTCCCCTCTTATAATTATAAATTTGAGGAAAGCGGAATGAAGAAAGCGGAAAAGTCGGCCCTGCTGCGAGCTTAAAGCCTGCAACCCTATCCCCTATCATAAACTGCTGAACCATAGACTCGGAAGGAATTACATAGAGCTGCAAGACAAAAACGCTAAAAAGAAGAACTACACAGGCAGCTTGCAATATTGCATCGGCCCAATCTAAAATTTCTAAAATAAAAGAACGCTTTTTCTTAGGAAGCTCAGGTAATTCCGGAAAGTACTTAGGAAGCCTCTTATCCTTTAGTCTAAACAAAAGGACTCTAGTATAAATAATCATCGCAATCCAATAAAAAGCTAAGACGGCATCAAGAATCGACCTATCCTGCTCGGTATGCACAGCTCTGGACATAATAAAACAAGCCATAAAAAAATAAGGCACATACTCCATAGTTTTACGCATCACGGACATTGTTTTTACGGTCTTTTTTTGAAAAAAAGAATAAGTACAAAAGGCCGTCCAAGCGGAAAAAGCCGCACCTAAGATTAAGGCTATAACGGCAAGGCTCGAGCCGTTTTTTATAATCAGCAAGATTGAAAATAAGAAACTTAAAGCCGATTCTGCATAAAAAAGCATTGACATGAAAACTCCTAGTAATTTATAAATCGCCTCTAAAAACATCAGCCTTTAAAGGCCGCCCTATTACTGTCTAAACAAAATAAAGGCCGATTAGAAACAGAGTATATCACTTTTTTGTATTTTGTACTAGAGTTCGCGCGTTTTTAAAAAATCCGGCCTATAGATTTTTTTTATCAAAAGAGGTACAATATATACTTTAAAAAGTTTCTATTGGAGTTAAAGTTTTTATTGGAGTTATAAATTATGAAGATGACGCAGATGTATATGCCTACCTTGAGAGAAGTCCCTAATGAGGCCGTTGTTGAAAGCCATAAGTTGCTTTTAAGGGCAGGAATGATAAGAAATTTAGCTAACGGACTTTTTGCATATTTGCCCCTCGGTTTAAAGGCCTTTAGAAAAGTAGAAAAAATTATCAGGGAAGAAATGGATGCAATAGGCTGTCTCGAATTTAAGCCTCCCGTAATTGTTCCGGGTGAAATTTGGCAAGAATCGGGAAGATGGGACTCGATGGGGCCTGAACTTTTGCGTATTAAAAACCGCCTAAATCAAGAATTGGTAGTAAGCCCTACGGACGAAGAAGCCTTTACTGCTCTTTTAAAGAATGAGTTGTCTTCCTATAAGCACTATCCTGTTTTGGCTTATCAAATAAATACAAAATACCGCGATGAAATCCGCCCCCGATACGGACTTATGAGAACCCGCGAATTTACTATGAAAGATGCCTATTCTTTCCATACAAACGATAAAAGTTTAGACGAAGCCTATCTCAGCTTTGAAAAAGCTTATATAAAGATTTTTAAGCGCTGCGGTCTTACGGTAATAGGAGTAAAGGCCGACTCAGGAGCCATGGGAGGAAGCGGTTCCCAAGAGTTCATGGTAGAATCTTCCGTTGGTGACGACACCCTCCTCATCTGCCCTTCTTGCGGCTATGCAGCAAATGAAGAAAAGGCAGCCTGTGCGCCCGATAAACAGCCGGAAAACGGAAATACCTCCCAAGATTCAACCCCGGTTATGGAAGAAATCGATACGCCTGATGTGAGGACAATAGAGGCCTTAGCTTCTTTTTTAAAAAGGCCCAGTGATTGCCTTATTAAGGCCTTAATTTACCGTATAGAGAATTCCGAAGTCCTTGCTGCAAAGACAGCAGACAATAAGCATAAAAACGGTATTGATGGGGGACAGCTGGTTGCGGTTTGTATAAGGGGTGACTTGGAAGTAAACGAAGCAAAGTTAAAATCTGCTCTTAAAGCATCTGAAGCCGTTCTTACAAGTGATAGAGAGGTAGAAGAAGTTACGGGAACTGTTATAGGTTTTATCGGCCCAGCAGGTTTAAAAAATATTCCGATCATAGCCGATGAAAGCGTTATGCTGATGCACGATACGGTAACCGGAGCCTTAAAAAGGGATAAGCATTTAATTCATGTAGAACCTTTACGGGATTTTACCCCCGATTATATCTTTGACCTCCGCACGGTAAGGGCAGGAGATAAGTGTTCGGTTTGCGGTGCGCCTCTTTACACCAAAAAAGGAAACGAACTCGGACATATCTTTAAGCTGGGATATAAATATACGAAGGCGATGAATATGACCTATCTCGATGAAAACGGAAAACAACAGCATCCTTCCATGGGCTGCTACGGCATAGGGCTTGACAGACTTACAGCTTCAATTGTCGAAGAACACCACGATGAGAACGGAATAATCTGGCCTATGAGCATCGCCCCCTTTCAGGTTGCTATAGTCCCCATAAAATACGAGGGAGAAATGCAAAAGGAAGCCGACCGCCTTTATGACGAATGTAAAAAAAGAGGAATTGAAGTCCTCCTAGATGACCGCAAAGAAAGAACGGGCGTTAAGTTTAAGGATATGGACCTTATAGGCATTCCGATAAGGCTCGTAGTCGGCGAAAAAAATCTTCCCAATATTGAATTTAAACTTAGAAAGGTGGAAGAAAGCCGCTTGGTCGATAAAGATAAGGTTATAGACTTAGTTGAAAAAACCGTAAAAGAAGAACTTGCAAAATTAAACTAAAGGATTCTTAAGATGAAAAAGATTTTAATTTCGGTTTTTCTACTTTTTTTTCTATTCACGGCAGTAAGTTTTAACCTCACTGCCGAGGAAAAATCGGCATGGGAGGATTCGGAATCCGGAGATTATCTTATCTATCAAGACCTTTCATGGAAAGAGCAGACATGGGTCGGCTTTTTATATTATAACGGCAACACAATAGGCAGTTTCTTATATACCTCAAACGGAAAAGTCTTTGCAAAGGTTTTGTTTAGCGGAGAAATTTTAGATGGAGACTTTGTAATAACGGGTCAAAATAATATTTCGGGTATTAACACCGATCCGGCCTACACCTATGCGGTTAACTACCTTATGGGAATCCTCCCAAAACTCTACTCATGGAAGACACAAAAATTAACTGAAAGCCTTGTAATAAAAACCGGTTCCAAAATAGTAAATGAAGAACAATTCGGAGGCGAAAGCGAGATAAAATTCCACTCCTACATTCCCCTCTTTCATATAAAAGAAATTTTAGATTCCAATAAAGAAAAAGCCTTTGAACTGGTAGAAATGGGAAGGGTAAAAGACGAAAAAACTTTTTTTGAGTTTAGCCCTCTCGAAGAAATTAAACCTCTTGAGTCTAAATTTGTTTTAAACCCCAAGGCAAAAAAAGAAACAAGAACCGTTGACGGAGTTAAACTTTTGTTAGACAGCCAATGGAAGCAGATAGCCGACAATACATTTTTGATGGGAAACGAGGCCTTTTTAAATGTAAATACTGTAGATTTAAAACTAGTCCCTGATATAAGCGGAAAAGAAATCGATTTTTTGATAAGATATTTTTCTTCGTCGGGAGAGGTTTCTAAGGTACTTTCAAAAAATACGGACATCAATGGAACAAAACAAAAATTTAAAATCATAAACAGCGTCTATGACCTTGAATCAAAAAGCATAAAACACGATATTAAATTGATAATAAAAAAAGAAAATTCAAAATATACGGTAGTAAGTTTAACCGTCGATAAATCTTCGTATCAAAAATATAAAGATTATTTTGACGGCTTATTTTAGAGTAGTAATTTTATTCTATAAAAAATTCGCGGAGGTTTAATATGCAGCAAACTTTAATGGAGTATGTAAAAGACTTTTTACCCGAAATTGCAAAACACACAATAAAAAATCCGGCAGTTACACCTGAAAATGTATTGCAAAAAGGTAATCCTGTTCTAATTAAAATTCTTGATAAGATGGTAGACGATCTCATCCTTGAGAATTCGGAATTTAGACATCCTGAACACTTAGAAGAATTTTTAGATGAGATAAATAAAGGAAAAAAAGGCATAATTCTTGCAGAACACTACAGTAATCTGGATTACCCTGCTTTTATCAATTTAATGAAAAAAACCGGAACTAAAGGGTCAGAGCTTGCAGAAAAGTGCATAGCAATGGCAGGCTTAAAGCTGGGCGAGGATAATCCCTATGTTGCGGCCTTTGCAAGTGCCTATGACCGAATTTATATATATCCCAGCCGTTCTATCAAATCAATTAAAGACCTCGAATTATTGGAATCGGAATTAAAACGAAGTAAGATGATAAACCTTGCTTCTATGAGAGCACTCGAAAAGGCAAAAGAGGAAGGTAGAGTAGTTCTTGTATATCCTGCAGGTACCAGGTACCGCCCCGGAAAACCCGAAACAAAGAAGGGAGTAAAAGAAATAGATTCGTACATTAAAATGTCCGATATAATGCTCTTGGTTTCAAGCAATGGAAACTGCCTGCGTATTTCGGAATCGGGAGATATGACAGAAGATACTGTCTGGAAGGATAGGCTAATCTTTGATTCAAGCCCGGTCATAAACTGTGCAGATTTTCGCGAAAAAGTAAAAGCCGAACATAAAGAACTTACGGGTATAGATAAAAAGCAGGCTGTTGTCGATCGGGTAATGGCAGAGCTTGAAAAGATGCACGAAGCAAACGAAATCGGACGGCTAAAATAGGAGAAGATTGTGACACATACATTTTATGTTGAAGTGCGAAGCTACGAGCTTGACGCTTATAACCATGTAAATAATGCCGTTTACTTAAATTATTTGGAACATACCAGAATGCAGTTTTTAAAAAAAATAGGCTTCGATTATGTATCAATGATTGAAGAAGGCTACATGCTCTATGTATCTCACATAGATATTAAATACAAACACTCAGCTAAACTTTACGATAAACTGGCTATTGAGGTTACCCATGTTGAACTGGGTAAGGTTTCCGGTACCTTTTTACAGGTTATAAAAAATGAAGAAGGTAAAGTCTGCGCCGAAGCAAGGGTAACATGGGCCTGTGTAGACAGTACGGGCCGGCCCGTTAAAATACCTGAAAAATATTTGGTTCCGGGCCTTCAGCCCTAAAAATCTAATTTTAGCCTATTTTGATTGACTTAATTTCGGCACGGTATTATATTCTATTCCGTCTTAAAAAATATGGAGTTTTGGAGTTTATATGAAGTCTATTTTAAAAACATGTTTATTTATTGGTATCGTTTCATCGGTAAGTCTCTTTGCTATGGGAGCAAAAGAAATTCCCGATAACGGTAGAAAAAATGTTGCTGTTACCTTCGATGCAATGAAGGAGCTTACTCAGGCAGTTGCAGGCGATAATGTCAATATTTCGGTTATAATTCCGCCGGGAATGGAAGCCCATGACTTTGAGCCCAAGGCTAAAGACCTTGCTTTTTTATCGAAAGCAGATGTGTTAATCTATAACGGTCTGGGCATGGAGTTTTGGCTTGATGAAGCTATAAAAGCAGTCAACAATAAAAAACTGATTATGGTCGAAGCAAGCAGCGGAATTGAGCCAATCAAGGCTGGGCACCATAACCATGATGAACATGGCGAAGACTGTGACTGCGAAGCTTGTGCAGGAAAACCTGATGACAAAGAGCATGAACACTGCCATCACGGCGAGTTCGATCCGCATACATGGCTCAGCCTTTCTTCTGCAAAAATTATGATAAAAAATATCGAAAATGTTCTTGCTGCGGCTGACCCTGAAAATGCAAAAAGCTATAAAGAAAATGCAAGCAAATATATTTCCGAAATTGATGAACTTTTAAAAGAATATATTGAAAAATTTTCCAACGTAAAAAACAAACACTTTGTAACAGGTCATGCCGCCTTCGGATACCTTTGCAGAGATTTTTCTTTAGAACAAAATTCGGTAACCGATATCTTTAATGAAAATGAACCGAATCCGAAAGAACTTGCAAAACTGGTCGAATATTGTAGGGAACACAAAGTAAAAGTTATCTTTACAGAAGAAGCGGCAAGCCCCCTTGTTTCAAAAACCCTTGCAGCAGAGCTTGGAGCCAGGGTTGAAAAAATTTACACAATCGAAAGCCCAGAAGATAACAAAACCTATCTTGAACGCATGAAAGCAAATCTAATGCGCATCTATGAAAATTTAAAATAAAAGGCACGGGCGGTCTTTTGACTTTTTATGGGAGGTGTGATAAACAGTTCGGCACAAATGGTGCCTCACTGTTTATCGATATTGTATGAGGCATTACTTTAAAAATATATTCCGGATTAAAAGCACCTTTGCTTTGATGTTCTTGTCTTTTTTTTGTATTTTTTTATCGGTATGCAGAATATTTATAGCAGAAAACTATTTTTTACTCTTTTTAGTATGGAATTTATTTTTGGCCTTTGTACCGTGGTTTATATCTTCCATACTATATTTGTCAAAAAATTGTAAAAAAATACCGTTTATAATTTTTGCTATGCTGTGGCTCCTATTCTTTCCCAATGCTCTTTATATAGTAACCGATTTTATTCATCTAAAAACAGCAGCTTCAACAATGCGCTGGTATGACCTGATTCTCCTTCTTTCATATAGTCTTACAGGCCTTTTTTACGGCTTAGTAAGTTTGGATTTTATCGAAACTAAGATTAAAAAACTTTTTAATATAAGATACCCGCAAATTTTTTCGGTTTTTGTGATATATCTTTCGGCTTTCGGTATCTATTTAGGCAGGTTTTTAAGGTGGAATTCATGGGATCTCCTAACAAATTTAAGCTCCGTCCTATCAGACCTCTTTTTACCGATAAAAAATCCCTTCATACATGCAAGAACATGGGCATTTATTCTTTTGCTTGGAACCCTCTTTAATCTTCTTTATGTATCGTACAAGAGCTTCGGCGAAAAAAAATTAAATTTTTAGGATGATTTTACTTGACAATTACAGTAATTATGCTAAAATTATATTAAGCGGGAGATGTGAGTATCCGCCATTAGGCGGTTCAAAGCACAACTCCCATAAGGGGCATGACTTCATGCCCCTTTTTAGTTTTTAATAAGTCTGACGTAGTTTAGGCCTCAGTCCACCTTATTTTTAATTCTTTAATTCGGCTAGATATGCCAATAAGAATTTCCATACGCGTTGAACGGAAGCTATGTCCATGTGTTCGTTAGGAGTGTGCACATCATGCAAATTGGGACCGAAACTTACGGCATCGACATTGGGAAGAGTCTTCTTTAAAAGGCCGCATTCAAGTCCTGCGTGGATTGCTGTAATTACAGGCTCTTTGTTATTAAGTTTTTTATAAACATTAACAGCCTTCTCGCGCACAGGAGAATCGGGACTATACTCCCAAGCGGGATATTCCGAAGCTTTTTCAAATTGGGCTCCGCACCGTTCAGCTTGAATCTTAAGCACATCGGCAATTTCATCCAAGGCACTCTTTACGCTGCTTCGTATCGATGTTGTAAATTTAATTTTTCCATCTACTTCTTCCAAAACACCGTTATTTAAACTTGTTTGGACAAGGCCGGGAATTTCCATGCTCATATATTGCACACCATTGGGAATACTTGCCATAAAATCAATCAGATTTAAGGTAAGCTCTTTTGTAAACATTTTTCCTGAAGGGTTTTGAGTTTCAGCTGCCGTAACGGTTAAAAGTTTGTCCACAACTCTGTATTCATTTTTAAAATCAGCGGTAAGTTTTTCGACAATCTTAAAAACGGCTGACGTATTTTCGACGGCTATGACTGCATAGGCATCTTTTGCAATTGCATTGTGTTTTGAACCGCCCGAAATTTCGACTAAATTGATTTTTTCGTTTCGCTTGATGTTATAAAGAATCCTTCCCAAAAGCTTGATGGAGTTGGCTCTTTGCTTGTTTATCTCGATACCTGAATGTCCTCCAAGGAGACCTCCTACGGTGATTTTTAAGAATTTTCCTTTAGAAGCTTCTTTTTTTACATCGAAAAAGATATGGATGTTAGCTCCGCCTGCACAGCTTACCAAGAAGACTCCTTCTTCTTCCGAATCTATATTTAAAAGACGTGTACCTTGCAGATGCTCACCGGTAAGGGCCATCGCTCCGTACATGCCTGTTTCTTCTTCAGTCGTAATCAAAACTTCCAGCGGCGGGTGGGGAATATCTTTTGAATCAAGAAGAGTAAGAGCATAAGCTACGGCTATGCCGTCATCTCCTCCAAGGGTTGTCTTATCTGCATAGAGCATTCCGTCCTTTACAACGAATTTAATAGGATCCTTTAAAAAATCATGGTTTGAGGAAGCATCCTTCTCGCAAACCATATCCATGTGTCCCTGAATAATAACTGCCGGAGATTTTTCATAACCGGCAGTTCCGGGCTTTTTTATGATAACGTTCATAGCCTTATCTTGATAAACTTCAAGACTTCTATCTTTTGCAAATTTTACAAGAAAATCGCTGATAGCTCTTTCGTTTCCGGAACCTCTCGGCACTTGAGAGATTTCGTAAAACCATTTAAATACTTCCTTAGGTTCAGTGTTCTGCAATGGGTTCATTGTTACCTCCAAATTATTTGTTTTATAGGTTAGTAGTATATTACAAAATAGAAAAAAAAACAATATCGGAAAAAGTTTGTAAAGCCACCGTTAGATAAAAATTCATATCTTTTGCCTTTCTTGCTTCGTCAAAACTTTGAACGCCTATAGGCATTTTTCTAATCGTACTCATAAACATAGTATAACAGAAAAATAAGAAATTGACATCGCAAGTAAGCTTAAGATAAACCGGTGAGCAAAGCTTACCTTCTAAAAACTGAAGTTTTTAGAGGTTTACGAAATAAAGTTTTTTGTTTATTTAAACAAAATTATTTCTCCACGTTTATAACTTATAAGAAACGGTTGGGCGGACAAAAAGGGATGACCTAAAAGACCGTCATAACTATCGGGCTTTTTTCGCAAATGAGAAATATCGGAAAAGGCAGTTTTTATATTTTTATATGTTTTACCGCCTATCTTCATTGTTTTTAATTCCGCTTGATATATTTCCTGTTTAATTCCGCCTGCTCCGCTCAGTTCGGTTTTTTCTTTGTTTGTTAAGGACGGTTCTAATTCATTAAAATAAAAGCTGTCGAGTAAATTGAATTCAGCTCCGGTATCGAGTCCCAATGTATAGGTTTTGTTTCCAATCGCTACTTCAATAACCGGAATATGACCTACCATTTTACACGGAATTTTTGAATATACTTTTAATGTATTAGATTTTATAAAACTATCATACGAATCCGGTCTTATAAGTGTCAACTGCTTTTTTTGATAATCTAAAAAGACATCATATTCTTTTAGCATATCATAGCCTATTAATCCGTATATGCCGTCCGTTTTTAAACTCTGTTCAAGACGACTCATATCAAGAACTACTATTTTTTGATTTTTTATTTTACTACCGGCGAATTCCAATTCTTTTACGGTTGTTATATCCATATTCGGACTTGAAACATTACCGCTGACATCTTGAAAACTACCAAGTTTTTTTGTGTCCGTGTTTAATCCTTCAATGTACTTTGAATTTAAAATAGAAAAAGGTGCACCGCTGTCTAATAAAAACAATCTGCTTTCACCATTAAGCAATACGTCTACCAACGGCAGATTTTCTGCAAATATAAAAGGAATGGAAGTGATTTTATGTGTATTGTACTCTATAGTTCGTTCTTCTGAAGACAAAGTTTTTACTTTTATTTTCATAAGTTCAGCTTCGACAATTAAATTATCCTTATTGAAAATAAATACGGACTCTTTCTTTCCTACTTGAGAATATTCAATTGAGTACTTTAAAATAAGTTTTCCGTCTTCCATAAGGCTTTCTGTTTTTTCATAGGAAACTACCGCTCCCACTCCGGCCAATAATTGCTGCAAAATTGCTTTTGCCCTATTACCGCTCTGACCTGCAATTGAAAAATCCTCGGCCAAATAAGGCAGCACATTTGTTACGGATTTTTCGTTACAAGCTTCTACAACAGCTTGGACGGCTTTTTCACATTCAGTTTCATTCTGTGCAAATACGCCTCTGAAAAAACAAAAAAATATTAAGAAAGCACTTAACATTTTAATTAATTTACATCGATTTTGTTTCATTTTAATACCCCCATGAAATCTATTTAGAATTATTTTTAATTCTCGTTATTGAAATTTGTTTTGCAGTCATTTCTCCACTATCCCAAAGAATATTCATTATTTTTAATTCAGAATCAAATAGCTTAATTTTCATATACTACTCCGGTAGTTTATTTCATTTTAAACAAAATGCTCAAATTTATCAATGCTACTATAGTAGTTTACATAAAAAATTAAATTTTTTTCAAATTTTTGATATTTTTAAATTTTACACTTGACCGATTTTAAGTTCTATATTAGAATAGTCTTACATATTTAAAAGTTTCTATTAAAATAAGCAAGCGGAAGAAACATCAGTTTCTGAGCATTGCTTATTTTCCGCCGTTTCGCAACAAAGTCAGAAACGGCATACTTTAACTTTAGAGAGGAAATTATGGAAAAAAGCGATACAAAATTAAACCTTTTTAACAATATTTTCTATTATTTAGGTATTTGGTTAAAAACATTTCCGGCCGGTATTTTCTTTATGATTATTTCGGTACCCATCCGTATTTTTATGATTTATCAAACCATCCTTATCCCGAAAACAATTATATTGGGTATTGAAACCGGAGCGGAGGCTGGAACAGTCTTACTTTCCATATTGACGGCAGGACTTTTAATAACGGCCTGCAAAATTATCATACAGGTGCTTGAAACAAAGTTGATGGCTCTCGGCTCCCGTCCTCTATTCCACATTTATTCGGTACCTGTAAACAAAAAAATGTTTGAACTTAACTACCAGACTCTTATTTCTCCCGAAGTGCAAACAAAAATAACCAAGGTAAAAAACATAGTCATGACGGGAAGCTCGGGCGGTCCCTTTCATTTTTTCGGGCTTAATTTATCCTTTCTTTTAACCGCAATTGCAGGAGCCTTTTTCTTCAGTTCAGGTATTATAAGCATCGACTTAATTCTTCTATTTATTGTTTTAGCTTCAGGAACCGTAAATTTATTGTACGGAATCTATACGGGAAAGTACACACAAAAAAACATGAAAGAACGAGGCGATGACGAAAAAAAGGAAGAATACATACTTGCGACCGCAGAAGATAGACGCTTTGCAAAGGATATCCGCCTTTATAAGATGAAAGATTGGCTGGTCGAAAACTTTGAACAGTATCACGGACGAGTAAAAAAATTTTTGAGAGCAGAATCGAATGTACAGGCAGGAGGAAAAATTCTAAATGCCGTAATGATTTTTATAAGAGATATTTTTGCCTATATTTACTTAATTTACCAATTAAACGCTGGAACCATTGCCGTTTCTCAATTTGTTTTTCTTATAGGTCTGATCATGGAATTTTCAAGATGGATGGATGCTATTGTTCTTCAAATAAGTAACCTCATTATATTTAATAGCCAATTAAGTCAAATAAGAATTTTTTTGAACACTCCTGATGAAAAAACAGGCGGAGAGCTTACCGCAAATGATACGGGCGAAAAACCTTCAATCGAATTTAGAAATCTTTCCTTTA
The DNA here is from genome assembly GCF_000755145.1 of Treponema putidum. Taxonomy (GTDB): domain Bacteria; phylum Spirochaetota; class Spirochaetia; order Treponematales; family Treponemataceae; genus Treponema_B; species Treponema_B putidum. Next base: position 1,725,412 of record NZ_CP009228.1, on the reverse strand, counting down.
GATATTCGGAAGATGCAGCATGGATTTTTAAAGACTTTAATTTAAAAATCGATGCAGGAGAAAAGTTAGCTCTTGTCGGTATCAACGGAGCCGGAAAAACAACACTTATGCACCTTTTAATGGGACTTTTAGAACCCACCGAGGGTTCCGTTTTAATTGACGAAAAAAACAGCACTGACTTTAAAAAAACAGAATACTATAATTTATTTTCTCCGGTATTTCAGGATATAAATATTTTCCCGGAAACTTTTGCAGCTAATATTGCCGGAACTGAAAATATAAATGAAGAAAAATTAAAAAATGCAATTACTTCGAGCGGTTTAAATGAAATGGTTTCAAGTCTTCCAAACGGCAGCCAAACTATTTTGGTAAAGGAAAGCAATGATGAAGCAATCGATTTATCGGGCGGACAAAATCAAAGGATGCTGCTTGCTAGAGCTCTTTATAAAAATGCAAAAATAAATATTCTGGATGAACCGACGGCTGCCCTTGACCCGATTGCGGAAAGCAAAATATATGAAGAGTATGATGCAATGAGTAAAGAAAAAACTTCTATTTTTATTTCGCATAGACTCGCGTCTACAAAATTTTGTGACAGGATTATTTTACTGGAACACGGAAAAATAATAGAAGAAGGCACTCATAATGAACTTATGGGTCAAAATAAAACATACAGAAAAATGTATGATGTTCAAAGTAAGTATTATAGGCAAGTCTAAAAACTTTGTTAGATTTTTAGACTTGCCTGACGAGTTTTTAATAAGTCTTTAACTTATTAAAAACATCGCAAATAAATTTAAGGAAGCCCTCTAAAAACTGAAGTTTTTAGAGGCCATAACAAGGAGATGAAAATGAAGAGGCTTAAAAGATTTTTTAGAATGTTTTTTTATATTGAAAAAATAGAGAAGGGGTTAATGTGGAACAGCATCTTTTTTAATATAATAGAGGCCGTAAGGCCTTTCTGTCTCCTTTATTTATCCAAAATAATCATTGAATCAGCAACGTCACAAATATTGCCGAGTGGAGTTCTAAGATTGACCCTTATTCTTTTAACAGCATTTATGCTTTTATCGATAATTTCAGGAATATTGGAAAAACGCTTTATGTACCATTATAAATGTTTTTCTAAAAAGCACACTATGAAAAAGTCTCTTAAAGTTTTAAGATTAAATTTTGAACTTACCGAACAAAACGAATTTCAAAACGATTTAAATTCAATCAAACAATTTGAACGCTTCATAGTTTTTTCACACAGTGATTTTATGAGAAAAACCGGAACCTCTGTAGGAGGATTTATAGGAGCAGGAGCAGCCTTGTATTTTTTTATAGATCTTTTTAATTCCCAAGGATTTATGGGGCTTTCAGGAGCATTTATAAATTCAGCCTTTTTAATTCTTTTGATAGCCTTTAATATAATTTCTTTTTATTTGGCAAAATATATTTATAAAAAATTCGGAGACCATATTTCGGGAGAAGTCAAAAAAAGTGCCCGTTATATAAAATCTTATATGAATTTAATTTATGATTATAGGACGGGAAAGGATATTAGATTATATGATAAGGCCTTAGCCGAAAAATACACAGGCACCTATCTTGCAATGCAGAAAAGTACTCATGATTTTATGGCAAAGTTTTTTTCCCGTACTATAGGGTCAGCTAAACTCCTCGAAGGCTCTCTTTTGCTTTTAGTTTTCTTATTTGTAGGTTTAAAAGCTGTTTACGGTTCCATTGCCTTGAGTGAAGTCTTTTTTTTCATAGGAGCTATAAATGTTTTTTCGGCTCAAATATCTGAAGCTGTGGACGGATTAACTACTCTTGTTGCTTCGGATAAGTCCCGAGAAAAATTATTAAACTTTCTCGATATAGACGAAAAAAAATACTCAGGAAAACTTTCCATAAAAAAAGACGAACCCATTGTGTTTGAATTAAAAAATATAAGTTTTAAATATCCGGATCAGGATAAATACGCTCTTAAAAATATAAACCTAAAAATAGATTCAAGTCAAAAACTTGCAATGGTCGGTAAAAACGGATCGGGAAAAACCACTCTTATCAAATTGCTTGTAAGGCTCTACGAACCGACTGAAGGAGAAATACTTTTAAACGGAGTAAACATAAAAGAATATGATTATGATGAGTACATAGATGCGTTCTCGGTTGTCTTTCAAGACTTTAAATTATTATCGCTTAAATTAGGCGAAAATGTTTCCGCATCAAGTTCGTATGATGAAAAAAAAGTTGCCGATGCTCTTTCAAAAACTGGAATGGAAGCTTTTTATAAAAAACATGGAGGCGAAGCCTATCTATATCAAAACTTTGACATAGGCGGAATTGAAGCCTCCGGCGGAGAAGCTCAAAAAATTGCAATGGCACGCGCAATTTATCACGGAGGCAAAATCTTTATTTTGGATGAACCGACGGCAGCCCTCGATCCTATTTCGGAAGCAGAGATTTATTCTCATTTTGATAATATAACTTCAAAAAATACTGCAATCTATATTTCGCACCGGCTTTCATCTTGTAAATTCTGCGATAAAATTGCCGTTATGGATGAAGGCAGTCTTGTTCAATACGGAAATCATAATGAGCTCGTTTCCGATGTAAGCGGCAAGTACTATGAACTTTGGAATGCACAAGCAAAATACTATCAAGAGGACTAAACTCAGGACAAAAGTTTTTAAATTTCCAATTGCCTATTTACATATCCTCATGAATTTTACTAAAGCTTTGGCATTTTCTTAATTGATAAAATTTTCATTTGTCAGATGTATTTTTAAAAAATATTCTATCTCAATTCTTACACGGGATAAAAAATGTTTATCCAAGAAGGTTTCGGATAAGGAATTATAATCCGGAAAATGAAGATATAGATAAGGCATAGACAAAAGAAGAGTTTTAATTTCTGCATCAGAAGAATTTATTTTTCCGGTAAAAATACTTTTGAGCCTAAGAAGTTTTTCTTTTTCGGAAATTAAAAAATCTTTTATCGCTTTTTCTTTATCTGCATAATCATAGCTTATAAAATTTTTTTTATCATTATTTTTATTTATAAAACAAGATGCTTCATAACACGAATAAAAATCGTCTATGATTTTTTTTGCCGTATCAAAGCTTATTTTTTTTGAATTTAGCTCCAAACCTGATTGCCCTATATCAAAAAAGTTTTCTTTAGAAGCAAAAAGTTTTTTATAAAGCTCTCCGTAATTTTTTAAATTAGGAGAAGTCAAAGCAAGACTGCCGTTTTTACCCTTTTCAAAACTAAGCTTATTCGGAAACAAAGATTCTCCCGTGTAAAGACTTTTTATTTTGGAAATATCCGAAAATATATTTTTAACTTGATAGCTTAATTTTGAATGACTGAATCCCTGCCCCCACGAAAAATCCAAACCCGTGTGAAAAATAGGAAGACCGTCAAAAGCCAATCTTTCGGCAAGGGCTAAGGCAGCAAGCCCCACAGAGCCCATAGCTTCAAGTCTTAAAGGTAAAATATTTTTTTCTTTTAAAGCGTAAAAAAAAGAGCTTGCTAAGGAATCTTGAGCGGAATAATCGGTAAAGAAAAAAGCTTTATTTCCATTTAACTTTACGATCAAAGAAGGATTAGCAGTAAGATCGGCAATAACTGGAATACCTGAGTCTGCAATACCGATAAAGGCTTTTTGAATCCAATATTGAGACTCAAGCAAAACTACAGCATCAGGTCTTATTTCGGGATAAAGCCCTGCAAAAACAGCATCGACTGCAAGAACAAAAAGCCTGTTCCTATTTTCTTTTATAAATTCAATGGAAGAATCAAGGGACGGCCCCGCCCCTATTACAATGATAGGCCTATTAATCGATTTTTCAATTAAAGAACCGAAACGAGAATTTATATTTAAAGCCGAAGTTTTATCGGAAGTCTTTGAAATAGACCGTAAAATTGAATAATAGTTTTTAAAAAAATTACGGGCATAATTTCTGCCGAATTGAATTAGTGTTAATCGGTTAATCCATATTTGCGAAATATATTGAGAGATAAAATCAAAGGCTTGAGAATAAAAGGTTTGATTAAAAGCCGCTCCGCCCGAAAAATCTATTCTTATAACGCGTCTAATTTTTTTTCCTTTAATAAAATCATCAAGCCGGTTTAATAAGATAGTTATCGAATCCGTTCCTGCATATAAGAATTTAGGATATTCTAAAATGTTTTTATCGATTTCGCTTTTTGAAAGATTCAACAACTCTTCATCAGCTTCCAGACCGAGAGCAAAAGAATCCTCCGGAAGTTTTTTAATGAGCTCTTTTAATCCGTATCCCAAAGCCGGAGATACACAAAGAACCAATGTTTCATTTTGAATTACAATAGAAGAAATTAATTGTAGGATATTTTTTTGCGGTGAGCGTTTTGAATATAAGTACTTTCCCTTGTATAAAACCGAAAAACCTGAGTCAATCGGAATTAGCTCAGGTTTTTCATTATTTGCAGTCATTATTATTTAAACAGGTTCCCAAAATTATCTTGGAATTTGGAATTTGTAAAAACATAATCCATAAAGGTTTTATGAGCAATAGGAAGAGGATAGTTCATACCCTGCATACTCATAATAGCCGCTATATGATAATATGGAAACCAAGCACCTGCTTGATTTTGGTAATCCTTTTTAGTGCGGTCAATAGTGTACTCATCAATTTCTTTTTCTTCTTCAAGAGTTAATACTGCAACTTCGGATCCCGCAAGAATCGGATCGGAAATTTCTCCGCTCTTTAAGGCAAAAGCTTTTTTAAAGAAAGGTTCATTTTTTTCAAGAGCTGCAAAAATACCTTGAGACGGAAGAGGCGGAAGAGAGCTTGCATTTCCGTAGTTTATGCCGAATAAATTTGAAGTTTCAACGGTTAAAGTTGTTTCTTTAAAATCTTCAGCGGCTTTTTCAAACCCTGAAACTCTTGCGGCTTCTGCAAATTTATTTGCAGTCTGAATAACATAATCTTCAAGCAAACCTTTTTCATTTCGATTCATGTAATTTCGAATATTTGAAATAAGAGTCTCACTTTCAAAATCGGGAAGAGAAGGTACAGCATTACACCTTACAATTCCGAACATTCCGTTTTGCATTAAAACAACGGGACTAAAATCGGAAGGCTTTAAAGCTAAAACAGCCTTAAGGTGCTCATTATCGGGGAAATATCTATTTATATCCGTTCGATAATTTGAAGTAATCTTTCCGTTGTCATCAGTAAGAGTTTTTGTTGCATTTAAAATAACGGCATCTTCAAAACTTACCTCTCCGCTTTTAAGCGAGGCCAGCATCTTCTTTGCTTCTTCTTCGGTAGGATAGCTTAATAAGGATAAATCATAACTTGTAAAAAGATCGCTATGCTCTTTTCCGTATTTTACGATTTCGGAAGAAGGATAAAGGCTCAAATTAAAAACAACATATTTAAAGCTTCTTTCTTTTTTTGCCATATCGACAATAAAATCCGTTTCCTTGGAAGAGGTTTTAAGCCCATACCCGCTTCCGTTTCCGAACAAATCTTCTATATAACGATTATCCTTAATGTATTTTTCAATTTCTTTTCGATATGTAACACGCGTAGTTTCGGGAGTGTTCTGATATTTGCTTTCGGAATAAACACCGTTTTCATCCAAATAATAGTTTATTAAATCCTTATTTATACGGAATTGCGGAACACGGTATCCTGCACTTATAACCTCATCCTCCATAGCTACCTGCACAACAGCAGCCCTAAAAGCCAAATAAGAAATTTGCTGCCAAAAATATTCTCTCATTTGAGAATCTTCAGGCTCCATTTTTTGGCGTTCAACATAATTAGCCAAAAAGTGATATTGATCCACAAAAGGAGATGATGAACTGTTATCTATTCTTACCTTACCCCATTTACCGACGACTTTAAAACCTTGAGAAGCCCGATCCGTAATCATAGGAGCCGCAACGAAAGCAATTACTCCCAAAACAAAAACTATAATGCCCCCTATGGAAGCAGCAATCTTTTTTGAACTAGCCATATAAACCTCTAAAAATATAAATTTAGACTTAAAATAGAATAGTACCACTTATACAGCCCTTTTGTCAATACATCGGCGTACATCGGCGTACATCTGCGTACATCGTATCGGCGTACATGTGTACATAAACATCGGGCAAAAAAAAACGGAACCGATATAACCGATTCCGTTTTGAGCTATTCAGGATTCGAACCTGAGACCCACGCCTTAAAAGGGCGTTGCTCTACCTACTGAGCTAATAGCCCATTTTGCATTTGCAACGGGGGCTATAATATCATAGGTATAAATAAATGTCAATACTAAATTAGTCAAAAAAACATATTTTTTGGAATTTTTAAGTAAAAAAATAATCTAACCGGGGATTTACCTCTCCAAAATTACCAGCCCATCGGGGTATTCATTCGGGTTTCCTTTTGTTTTAGGAAAATGTTCCGCAAGGATTTTTCCGCATTCTTCTACAGCCTTGCAAAAACTCTGCGTTGTATTCTTTGACTTTAAGCCGGAAGTTATTATGCCGCAAATGCCGCCCCATGTGTTTTGCTCAACTTTTTCGGCAATACCGGAATCTGCGATAATAAAGACCTTTCTTTCAAGGATAGAAACAAAGATCAAAATGCCCGTCCTTTGGGCAGTCTTATAAATTCCGCATTCCACAAAATGCCTTAAAGCTCTTGCATAGACTCTTGCTTCTTTTATTCTTTTTGGAATTATCAATCTATCGAGAGCAGGAATGTTTACAAGTAAAAAGAAAAGGAGCATCACAACCAAAACCCCTGACCCTATTACGGCTGTGAGAGTTTTAGGTGAAGGATACCAAAGTTTTGTTTCGAGCAAGCGCCAAATACCGTCTCCAAAATAAAGCATGGCAAAGAAAGAAATAAAGGCTAGGCAGACGGCGGCAAACATTTCTACAAAGGAGTAGGAATCGCTTTGAGGAATAACAGCCAAAGCAATTTCACCGTTTGTAGTTTTTTCCGCCTCTGCAACGGCATCTTTAATCAAATCCAAATCTTTAGGTTTGATATGTATTTTATTTAATATTCTATTGTTTTGCATAATTATCTCCATATTGTGTTCGAGGTTTATTCTATCATTTTTTAATAAAAATCACAAGTCTTGTAATTCTTGTTTAAAAAGGGTCTCATTCAACCGGCAGTTAAGTGCCGAGGTAAAGAATACTTGCGTATTATTTACGGCCCCGAATATTGCGAAAAAGAAAATTTAGACCGGCTAAAGAAAAGAGGCTTAGCAAAAAAAAGAGCCCTAGCCTTAAAGGAATTTGCCTTAGGCATAGAGGCTCTTGAACGCTTTGTAAAAAAAGAACCTTTAAGGCGTGTGCACGAAAGTGTCTTTGCCGTTTTAGCCCTAGAAAGCGAGCCTGTGGATCCTAGATTATAAGTTTGTCATAATCATCGCTTTTAACAGTTCCCTTGCCGTGGTTTCTTCATCGTAGGGCATGGTTCTATCCTTAAAGATGATGGAATTTTCGTGTCCCTTTCCTAAAAGGAGAACCGCATCGTTTTTACCGGCAAGGCTGAATGCTTTTTTGATTGCAGAAGGACGGTCTGGAATTATAAAAAGCTCTTCTCCTCTCTTTTTTTCGGGACAGCCTGCGGCTATCATTTCCAAAAGCTCAACGGAATCCTCGCCGCGAGGGTCTTCGTCTGCAAGAATTACGATATCGGAATATAGGGCCGCTATTCGCCCCTGCTCCGGCCTTTTTTTTACATCTCTTTCTCCGCCCGAACCGAAAAGGCTTATGACCCTTCCTCCCGATTTTTTTATGCGCTCTTTTATTGAAGGGAAAATTGTCATAAAGGAAGAAGGGGTGTGGGCATAATCGATGAGCACCTCAAAATCCTGCCCCTCATCTATCAGCATCATCCTTCCCTTTACGGGTTTTACAAGAGGAAGTTTTTCTATTATAAGCTCGATATCAAGTCCCGTAATTCTTTGTACGACCAAGACCGAGGCGAGAATATTTTTTACATTAAAGATTCCTGCAAGTTTTAATTCGCACCCATATTCTTTTTTAACAGAAAAATCGCAAAGCGTAAATTTAATTCCGGTTGAATACTCTTTAATATCCTTGGCAAAAAGGCCTCCATATTCTTCAATTTTTTTTAGATCTTTAAGCTCGGTGCTAAAAGGATAGACATGTTTTTTAGTTGCTTCCATAAAATAAGGAGCGGACGGGTCTTCATAGTTTACTATTCCGAATATGGGAAATCCTTTCCCTAAATTTTTATCCAGAGCTCTAAAAAGATTGGCCTTGTCATATCGGTACTGTTCGACGGTTCCGTGAAATTCCAAGTGCTCCTGAGTTACGTTCATAAAAACAGCTGCATCAAAGGCCACATCTTCAAGACGGGCAGTCCTCGGGGAAAGACCGTGAGAGGAGGCTTCCACTACGGCATAGCTGCATCCAGAATCCCTCATTTGAGCCAGACGCAGCTGGACTATGTTAGATTCGGGAGTGGTCTGGTGTTCAGGATTCGGAATTACATTTCCGTCTATGGAATATTCAACTGTAGAAAAAAAACCGGCCTTTTTTCCGCAAAGGTTTAAAAGCTGAAAGATAAAAGAAACGGTACTGCTCTTTCCTTCGGTTCCGGTAACACCTATTACGCCTAGTGCCTTTGACGGCTCATCATAAAGAACAGAAGAAACCTTGGACATGGTTTTGCGCGCATCATTCACCTGAATAAAACAAATTTCATCATAAGAATGATTATTTAAATCTCCCTCATAAAAAACACAAACGGCTCCGTTTTTGATTGCAGAATCTATAAATTTTTTCCCGTCGGTATGAATACCGGGAAGAGCAAAAAATGCAGCACCTTTTTTTATGCCCGTTTCATCGTCTATAACGGCGGGTACTATCTTCCTAGAATCATACTCTATAGAATTTATAAGGGATTTATATTTTCCAAAGAAATTTATAACTTCAATATCTTTGATACATTCTGCAATCGATTTTTTATATTCCATAAGAAAAAGTATAATTGATAAGTTGTAAATTATCAAGTAATATTGATATCTTTTGGGGAAAGGTTTTTAATTACACATTACCAATTAAAAAAGATACTCCCTTACAAAATTGCTGTAAGTGTGCTATAATACAATAAGTGAGGAAACTTCTATGAGTACTTTAAACAGAAAATATAAAGACTCGGTTTTTGTCGACCTATTCAGTGAAGACGAAAAGGCAAAAGAAAACTTTTTATCACTTTACAACGCATTACACGGCACAAATTTGCCGCTTTCATGCCCTGTAGAAAACATAAGGCTTGATAATGTCATGTACATGAACATTGTCAATGATGTTTCATGCCTTGTAGACGGTAAAATCATTGTATTGGCTGAACACCAATGTACAATAAATGAAAATATGCCTCTACGCTTTTTAGAATATATAGCAAGACTATATGAAAAACTACAAGCACCAACCGACAGGTATTTAAGAAAACTGTCAAAAATACCTACACCTGAGTTTTACGTTTTTTATAATGGATTAGACGATTACCCTGAAACTACGGTTCTAAAACTATCCGATGCTTTTATTACAAAGTCTGAACAGATACCGTTAGAGCTTGAGGTAAAGGTATATAACATAAACAAGAGTAAGAGAACGGAAGTATTGAGCCGTTGTAAAACCTTAGATGAATATAGTTTGTTTGTTGAAGAGGTGAGAACCCAAACTCAACTCGACAGCGAAAACGGTTTTACCAATGCGGTAAAAATATGTATAGAAAAAGGAATATTAAGAGAATATTTACAGCGAAAATCACGGGAGGTAATCAATATGTTAGTGGCAGAATATGACTATGATACGGACATTGCAGTACAGAGAGCTGAAGAGCGTGAAATCGCCTTTGCTGAAGGCATTGAGCAAGGAATTGAACAAGGGTTTTCCGATGGAGCTTACCAAACAAAACTTGAAACGGCAAAGCTTATGCGTATGCATAATTACCCCATTGCCGAAATTTGTACAATGACCGGTCTTCCCAAAGAAGAAATAGAGGCTTTATAAAATCAATATGATATGTCAATAACAATCCTATTGACTTTTTATGGGAGGTGTAATAAGCAGTTTGGCACAAATGTTGCCTCGCTGTTTATCTTATGGGAGGAATTATATGAAAAATAAGTTATTTGCCCTCTGGGTGCTTTCTGTTTTTATTTTTTTAAGTTCATGCGAGAGCCTTTCTTCTCCGGCACAGGCGAATGTTGCTTCAAATGACAATACAGTGAATAGCAATGCAATGCATGACAATGCACCGCATGATAATGCAACACAGAGCTCTATTGTAAAAGATATTCTCGCTGAACTTAACAGGGTAAGGCGCAATCCTAAAAAATATGCCGAAGAAGAAATTAAACCTCGGCTAAAATACTTTGACGGAAAACTTTATAAAGCTCCGGGGCAAATTCCTATATTAACAAATGAGGGAGCATCAGCAGTAAAAGAATGTATGGATGCTCTGATGAAGACAAAACCAATGGAGCTTTTAGAACTTGAAAAAGGCCTGTGTTATTCCGCCCAATGGCTTGCCGATGATCAAGCTGAAACAGGGCAAGCAGGACATTACGGCAGTGACGGTTCATCTCCATTTGACCGAATGAACCGTTACGGAAAAGTGCTTATAACTGCCGGCGAAAACTGCGCATACGGTCCTAAGACAGGGAGAGAAATTGTAGCACAGCTTTTAATCGATGACGGAGTTGCGGATCGCGGACACCGCATAAATATCCTCAAAAAAGAATTTAAAAAGGCGGGTATCGGTTATAACGATAAGGGTAAAGCCCCCTACGGTGCCGTAAGCGTTATGGACTTTGCAGGGGACTATGTTTCAAAATAGGTTTTAAACCCCTTTACCGACGAGGCACATCCATTCGGCTTCGGCGGCAAGGGTATCGCCTACATAGGCCTTTCCTGCCTGCTTAATCATGCGCGGAGATACACGCAAGTTTGTAACTTCCATCCTGACCTTATCGCCGGGCTTAACCTGCGATCGGAACTTAACCTTATCGACTGTAGCCAAAAAGAATAAAGACCCCTCTTCCAAAATCTTTTGAAAACTCAAGGCAGCTCCTCCGGCCTGAGCCATTGTTTCGACAAGGATGACTCCCGGCACAACAGGGTATTCGGGGAAGTGTCCCTTAAAAAAGAATTCGTCTTGGGTAAAGACGTGTTCACTCACACTCCCGTTTTCGTCGGCACTGATAATCTCGTCCACAAACAAAAAAGGTTTTCTGTGAGGAATCAGGCTTTCAATATCTTTTGTAATGCTCATATACTTCTCCATTATTTTTTATATTCTCATACGTTTAGAAAGGTTTTACACGTTTTTTCATCCTGCATAATCTTACAAAATCTTACAAAATCTTGCGTAATTTTACAGAACATAAAGTCGTCTGCAATGGTCAACTCATCAAAACTTTTGAGCACCTTTTAGCCTCTCAACACCTCGATTATACCATAAAACGGCTTATTTTTCAATCGTCAAGTATTTTATGTCAAGTATGTTAATTCGTTATAAGGAGCTTCGGTAAAACAACAGGAAGCCGGCCGGCCATTCCGACACCATTCCGGCAAGCTATTGACATCTTTTATTTTTTAGGCTAAAGTAAAATTATGAATAAAAAAGCTGTTTTTGACGGACAATTTACTCTTTTTAATATTCCATACTTGTATGACGGGAACGGAATAAAAATGTCAACTATAGCTTACCCACCCCCCATTTTCTCTATTAGCTATAATATCTCTAACAGATAGTTTTTTTAAAAATTCTTTTTCGTATATCGGCATCATCTCAAATCCAAACCGTATGGTCAATTTATTCCGGCTGTACGGTTTTTTTTATACATTAAGCATTTTTTTGTATGTATTAAGCATTTACGGAGGAGGTTTAATATGAAATTAAACACAGATTACGACGAAAAGTCAAATGAAAAGCCATTTGAACACTTTTCTAAGGACTTATTTGAAGAATTGCAAAAACATCCTTTCGGCAGTATGCCTAAAAGGGACTTGGACTGTTTGCTCTTTTTTCTTTTTGAAAAGCACGGCCTTTTAGAAGGAAAAAACAACAGAGAAAAGGCTCAAAATCTTCAAATAAACGAAACAAGGTTAAAATCCTACATTCTTGATGCAAATGCAAAGTACGGTAAGGATGAAAAGGCGGAAAATCTTGCTAAATTATTGAAGAAGATGGGAGACGAAACTAAGGTCGCAATTGACGGCGATTATTTGGTATTCCTTGAAGAAGACCCTGTTATAAAAGCCGGCTTTGTTCAAAGTTTAAAAGATGAAGGCTTTTACACCGATTCAAGTTTTAATAATGAGCTTATAAAGGTAAAACTTTCAAGTTTTTTGTGCTTTGCCAAAAATAAGGGGTTTTTAAATAAAAAAGAACTTCTTGACATTGTAAAAAGCGATGAAAAAAGCACAAAAATGATCAGGCAATTTATTGACGAGAATAAGAGCGTAAAAGAAATGGGTTTAGATGTATTAAAAATCATACAAGCACAAAACGGCTTCGGCATAAGTACATTTATAAGCCTTTTTGAATACGGAAAAAACATCGTCAAGAATAAAATACATTAAAGGAGATAGGAGTTGATATGAAAATAACGAACTATGCAAAAAGAATTTTACCGGGAGCGGCACTCTTTATGCTGTTTATCGGTTTGTTTACAGGCTGCCCGCAAAAAGTTGAGGACAAAAAAGTTTCGGTAGAGGGCGTAACGCTCGATAAAACGGAACTTAACCTCGGGGTAGGCGAAAGCACTAAGCTGACTGCAACAATCAACCCTGCAAATGCAAGCAACAAAACAATAACCTGGGATTCGGACAAGCCTGATATTGCGGAAGTAGACCAAGACGGAACTGTAAGGGGTAAGGCCGAAGGCAAGGCCGTAATTAGGGCAACTACGCAAGACGGCAACAAGACGGCAAGCTGCACAATACAGGTAAAGTTTATACCCGTAGAGAGTATAACACTCAATACAACGGCACTGGAACTTCTGTCGGGAAAAAGCTCTAAACTGACTGCAACAATCAACCCTGCAAATGCAAGCAACAAAACTATAATGTGGGCTTCGGACAAGCCTGCAATTGCGGAAGTAGACCAAAACGGAAATGTAACGGGTAAGGCCGGAGGTACCGCCGTAATTAGGGCAACTACGAAAGACGGTAACAAGACTGCAACCTGCAACATAAAGGTAGAAAAAGGAGCAATCCTTTATCTTAGCCCCGATAAAAAAGAAATTACTATTTACGCCAAAACCCTAAACAGTGGTGATATAACTGTGGCAGGATGTGAAGAAAACGAACCACTTAGTTCCGGAGTTCAAACCACCCTAACCGCAACCGGCGACAGGGTTATCTTAAAAGGGGATATCACAGAACTGTACTGCACGGATAATAAGCTTACAGAGCTGAATGCGCAGGGGTTAAATAACTTAAAAATGCTGGTCTGCAACAACAATCAGCTTACAAAGCTGCATGTGCAGGGATTAAATAACTTAACATATCTGAATTGCGCCATGAATCAGCTTAAAGAGCTGAATGTGCAGGGGTTAAATAACTTAAAAACTCTGCGCTGCTACAACAATCAGCTTACAAAGCTGAATGTGCAGGTTTTAACTAACTTAAAAGAGCTGTGGTGCTACAACAATCAGCTTGATAAAGCTGCTTTTACACAACTCTTTAACGATTTACCTAAGAAGAAGACCAACGAGGATGCACAGTGCGTTCTTTATGCCGACATAAACGGCATTACCGAGGGTAACTATACGGACTTTACCCCGGACGAACTGCAAGTAATCAAAAACAAAAAATGGAAGCCATTGAAACAAATCGGCCACCAATTTTATGAAACCGCAGCTATTTAATAATTTGTAACAGGTTATAACGGATAATTCACCGGTTGGTTAAATCGGTAATTATCCGTTATTCTTATTCCCTTATAAAAATTTAAAAAATATGATATAATAAATCAATGAGCAACGGTTAATTATACATTAAAAATTGCCGAATAATTTTAAGGGGATAGAAAATGACCGGTATTAGAAGACTGCCTATAGGCGTTCAAAGTTTTAAAGTTATGCGTAATGACGGCTTTGTTTATGTAGATAAAACCGAATATGTGTTAAAACTTGCAGCTGAAAGCCGTGTATTTTTTTTAAGCCGCCCGCGAAGGTTCGGAAAAAGCCTTTTTCTTTCTACCTTAAAGGCTTATTTTTCGGGTAAAAAAGACCTTTTTAAAGGACTTTATATCGAAGACGAGGAAGAAAAGAGGGCCGAAAGGGAAAAAACCGAAGCGTGGGTTGAACATCCCGTTCTATACTTGGATTTTAATGCTTCAAAATATGAGACAAGAGAAGATTTGGAAGCTCTTTTAAACAATAGGCTTTGTATTTGGGAAGAAACCTATGGGGAAAGGTCATCCGAGACTACTTTTCCTGAGCGTTTTATGGGAATTATAAGAAGAGCTTACGAAAAAACCGGTAAACAGGCGGTTATCCTAGTGGACGAATACGATAAGCCCCTCCTTGAAACTATGATTATAAATGAGTCCCTAAATGAAGAATACCGCCGTATATTAAAGGGCTTTTACGGAGTCATTAAATCCTGCGATGAATATATCCGTTTTGCCTTTTTAACGGGGGTAACTAAATTCAGCAAGGTGAGCATCTTCAGCGATTTAAATAATTTGCGGGACATATCTCTGGAAAAAGATTATTCATGTATTTGCGGTATTACTGAAAACGAATTGATACAATCCTTTAAACCCGAAATTGAAGAGTTGGCGGTCAACCGTAACCTAAGTTATGAGGAAACTCTTGCTCTTCTAAAAAAGCGTTATGACGGATATTTTTTTCATCATGAAGGAGAGAGCGTATACAATCCCTTTAGTTTGCTTAATGCCCTTATAAAAAAAGAAACGGGCTCTTACTGGTTTGCAACAGGAACCCCCACCTTTTTGGTTAGAACCTTACAAAAGCAAAAAGATATTTCTATCCGCGATATTTTAGAAAATGCCGAAATGGGCGAAAATGCCTTACAGGATTACCGTCCCGATATGAATAACCCGATACCGATTCTGTTCCAATCGGGCTATTTAACCATAAAAGATTATGACGAGAGACTGGGCTTGTACAAACTCGGCTTTCCGAATGATGAAGTAAAATACGGTTTTTTAGATAATCTTGTGCCGGCCTATACTTCAATCCCAAAGGATTCAAGCGGTTTATTTATAGGCAATTTTGTCAGAGACATTGAAAAGGGAGATACCGAATCTTTTATGAAAAGGATGTACACAGCCTGTGCAGGCCTTCCTTACAGTTTAGCTTCAAAAGAAAATGTGCAGATGAGGGAAAGGGATTATCAGATAGCCTTTTATATAATCTCTAGTCTGATGGGACAATTTGTTCAAACGGAGGTAGTAAGCTCAAAAGGAAGGGCTGACTGTGTGGTTCACACGGATGATACGGTTTATGTCTTCGAGTTTAAACTGATGAATTCGGGCACACCTAAAGAAGCTATCCGGCAGATAAGAGAAAAAGGCTATGCTGAACCATATAAGGCGGGCGGAAAAAAGATAGTCCTAATAGGAGCGATGTTTGCCGACGGTATCGATGAAGAAACTGCCGGCACTTGGGAAGCGGAAACCTTATAACCGGCCGGCCGGCCGATCAAAAAAAAGTTACTGATAGTTGACTAAATCCTTATTTTTTGTATAATGTTAGCCGTTGATGACAGTACCGGCGCTTTAATAGGCGGCTGTCCTTATTTTTGTCAATCTCATAAGGAGTCTATTTATGAACAACAAGTTGGCTTTAAAGGATCTAATCAATATAGGTATTTTTACCGTTATTTATTTTGTAGGACTTTTTGTAATAGGCATGCCATTAGGTCTTGCGATTATAACCTATTTAGCATTCCCCTTTACCGTAAGTTTAGTTTTAGGAATTGCGGTAATGTTTTTACTTGCAAAGGTGCAAAAACCCTTCGCCCTTTTTATCTTTGCAGCAATTCCCGGATGTCTTATGACCCTCACTGGACACACGCCGGTAGTTGCAATCCACTCACTTATTGTTGCAGCCCTTGCAGAAATCGTACGCAAAATATTCGGTTATAATACGGCAAAGGGAAGCATCGCAGGATATTCGATCATGTCGCTGTGGCTTTGCGGAGCGTTTTGGCAAATCTTTATTTTAAAAGATCAATATTTTGCTCTCACCGAAAAAATGATGGGAACCGAATATGCAATAGGATTAACAAGTCTCCCATGGTGGATTATGCCGATACTCTATATTACGGCATTTTTAGGCGGACTACTCGGCGGGCTTTTGGGTAAAAAAGTTTTAAAGAAACACTTTGAAAAAGCAGGCCTTCTGTAATTAAAAGCAGACCTTCTTTAAAAAAATTGAATGAAAAAAAAAGCAATCTTGGTTCTTGATCCGCGGACAAAAATATTTTTAGTTCTGGCAATGGGAGCATCTATCATAATTCTTGTTCCCATATATGTAGAAATTTTAAGTGCCGCTCTTTTAGCCTTTTTATTTGTGATGAACAGGCAAGTTAAATCGGCAATAAAATTGATGGCGGTCTTTTTATTTCTTGCCGGCCTCACCTATCTGCCTCAAGATATTCCCGGCGTTACAAGTATTGTAATGCCTGTAGGTTTTATTGTCCGCAGATTTATGATGCCCATTGTTGCCGGAAACTATTTAATTTCTTCAACGCCTGTCGGTCTTTTGATGAACGCTCTTGAAAAATTAAAACTGCCTTTTTCACTTGTGATAACTATTGCAGTTATGTTCAGATTTTTTCCGACCCTTAAAGAAGAATACGGCAATATTAAAAATGCAATGAAGATGAGGGGAATAGGACTTAATGCAGTAAATGTAATCAGTAAACCTATTTTAACACTTGAATATGTGATGGTTCCGCTTCTTTCGTCCGCTTCAAGAATCGGAGACGAACTTGCTGCGGCAGGACACACCAAGGGCATAGACGCTCCGTCAAAAAAAGTACGCTATAAAACTTCACGCTTTACGGCTGCCGACGCTTTTATTTTTCTTTATATAATAGCGGTCTTTATCGCTGCAGGAATAACGAGGATACATGCATAATGGAAACGGCAGTCAATCTTCAAAACCTCTGTTTTAATTATCAAGCCTCTGAAAATATGGATCAGACAGACACAAAAAAATTATCCGCACTAAACGATATTTCCATTTCGGTAAAAAAAGGAGAATGTATTTTACTTACAGGAATTTCCGGATGCGGAAAAACAAGCGTGCTGCGTACAATAAACGGCCTGATTCCAAACTATTATGAAGGAAAACTTTTAGGTTCAATTGAAGTTTTAGGAGAATCGATAAAAGAAAAACCTATTTACGATATTTCAAAAAAAGTTTCTACGGTTTTCCAAAACCCCAAATCCCAGTTTTTTAATCTGGATACTACTTCGGAAATTCTTTTCTTTCTTGAAAATATGGGAACGCCTTTTGAAAAAATGCATCAAAGGCTCAACTTTATTTCGGAATTTTTAAATATTAAACATCTGCTTGACCGGAATATTTTTAATCTCTCAGGCGGAGAAAAACAGATGATTGCTATAGCTTCAGCTCTTGCTGCCGATACGGATATCATTGTTATGGATGAGCCTACTTCCAATTTGGACTTATATTATATAGAAAAAATAGCTGAGGTTATTAGTCTTTTAAAAAAGTCGGGTAAAACTTTAATCATAAGTGAACACCGCCTGTATTTTTTAAATGGCCTTATAGATCGGGCTTTTTTAATAAAAGAAGGCAAGCTTGAAAAAGAATTTTCTCAACAAGAATTCCTTGCTCTTTCGGAACAAAATAGAAAAGAACTCTTGCTTCGTCCCATAACAATGAACAAAAATGTTTTTAACCGTTTGGAAGATTCGGATTATATGCAGGAGCAAAGCTCGGAAACTATCCGTAAAAATAAAGAAGATAAAAATACGGAAGACACAAAATCGGCACATCTGACTGTAGAAAATTTATTCTATCGCTTTAAAAAAGAAAAAGACGATTTTCTCCGTGTGCAAAATTTAAAAATGGAATTCGGCAAGGTTATCGCTCTTACCGGCAAAAACGGTCAAGGCAAAAGCACCTTTGCTCAATGTCTTACCGGCTTACTCAAAGCAAAAAAAGATTTCATTTTATTAAACGAAAAAAAGATTAATGCCAAACAACGGCTTGAGCTTTCGTACATGGTATTGCAGGATGTAGGCTATCAGCTTTTTACCGAAAGCGTTGAAGATGAAATAGCTCTCGGAAAAAATAAAAAGATTAAACCGAAACAAAACACTAAAGCTGAAAATAAGGAAGAAAAGGCTCCCGATGTTGAAGCTATTTTAAAGGCAATGAATTTAACGGAGCTAAAAGATAAGCACCCATTAAGTTTATCGGGAGGGCAAAAACAGCGTGTTTCAATAGGAGCTGCTATCAGTTCAGGTGCGCGTATTATCATCATGGATGAGCCGACCTCAGGAATGGATTACTTTCACATGAAAGAAACGGCCAAGCTGATTAATTCGATACGATCTAACCGAACTCTTATTTTAATTATCAGTCATGACTTTGAATTTTTAAGTCTGGTTACCGACGAAATAATTTTAATGGAAAAAGGAGCTGTGATTTCTCATTCGGAATTTACAAAAGAAAAAGCAGAAGAGGTCTTTAATTATTTGAAAGATGGAGTACTTAATTAAATGAAATATAAATTAAATAACAGGAGATTCGTTGAAGCTACAGGTGCAAATGGCACCTGTAGCTTCAACTTGAGTTTTGTGCTTGTGCGCAAAACTCAAGTTATAGTATGCCGTTTCTCATTAACATTGAGAAACGGCGGTGTTTAACGCCCTCAAAAATTGATATTTTTTCGGTTGTCAAACAAAGGAGAAATTATGTTAAAGAATTATTTTGCGCTGTCAGACAAGGGAGCGCGGGATCTAAACAAGGCAGTAGCTGTTACTACCTTCGGGAATTTGTTTTTGATTGTTCCGTTGGGACTTTCATTTTATGCACTGCAGGAACTTTTAAAGCCCATTCAAGGCGATTCCCTTGCAGCTTTTAATCCGTGGATTTATCTAGGGATTTGTGTACTGATCATTATTGTGCTTTTTTTAATTGAAAAACTCAAGTACCGCAAAACCTATACAACCTGTTACGACGAATCGGCTAATGTGCGTATTTCCCTTGCAGAAAGTATCAGGAAGCTGCCCCTCTCGTATTTCGGAAAAAAAGACTTATCGGATTTGACGGCAACGCTTTTAAACGATGTTGCTACAATGGAACATGCATTAAGCCACACGGCATCCGAGTTATTCGGAGCGGCAATTTCAATTATTGTATCGGCGGCAATGCTTGCTCTTTTTGATTGGCGAATGACGATTGCTCTTTTCAGCTGTTCCGTTTTCGGATTTTTGCTTGTATACTCATCACGCAAACAAGCCCGCCGTTATGCAGTTAGAATTAACACAGTACTGCTCGGCGTTTACAATTCCATTCAGCAAATGCTCGACAATATCAAGGTGCTTAAATCCTCCGACAAAAAAGAAAGCTATGTACAAAAGGTAAAAGACGATATTGCACACAGCACAAAGGAAGCTGTTAAGGCCGAATTATTTGTCGGATCGACTATGATAGGTTCCATCATAATTATCCGCTTCGGATTTCCGTTGGTTATTGCAGTCGGGGCAGTTTTGTATGCACAGGGAAGTCTCCCGCTTTTTACCTACCTTGTCTTTTTGCTGATTGCCGGAAGAATTTTTGAACCCCTTACCGCCGTTTTTATGCTGCTCGGCGAGTTTTTCCACGCACGCACGGCAGTCGAACGCCAAATGGAAATCATAAACTACCCCAAGCAGAAAGGAAGCGAAACTTTTAACCCCAAGGGCTACGATATTCAATATGACAATGTTTCGTTTTCATACAATGATAATGCAAGCCGCGATACGGTAAGCAATATCAGCTTTACTGCCAAGCAGGGAGAAATCACTGCCCTCGTCGGACATTCAGGCTGCGGCAAGTCAACAATTGCCCGTCTTGCAGCCCGCTTTTGGGATGCCGCTTCCGGCACGGTGAGTGTGGGCGGCACGGATGTTTCTACCGTAGACCCTGAAACCCTTTTGACTGCTTTTTCAATCGTCTTTCAAGATGTAGTGCTTTTTAATGACACAGTCTACAACAATATCCTTGTCGGGAATAAAGACGCTGCAAGAGAGCAGGTTCTTGCCGCCGCAAAGGCTGCAAGGTGCACCGACTTTATCGAAAAACTGCCGCAAGGTTATGACACGGTAATCGGCGAAAACGGTTACACGCTTTCAGGCGGAGAAAGACAGAGGCTTTCTATAGCCCGTGCTCTTTTAAAAGATGCACCTATAATCCTCCTCGATGAAGCGACGGCAGCCCTCGACCCCGAAAACGAAACCTTAATTCAAGAAGCATTGAGCAAGCTCGTTAAAAACAAGACAGTTATAGTCATCGCTCACCGTTTAAGAACAATCGAGAATGCCGATAAAATCGTTGTTCTCAAAGACGGAGCGATAGAAGAAATAGGTACACATGAAGAGTTGATAAAAGGAAAGTCATCGTATCCAATGATGTACAAACTACAAAAGGAAAGCGAGTCATGGTCGGCCTAACTCGCAAATATGCGGGCATCTGCGTTGTCGCTACGCAAAAATAAATGCTCAACGTACAAAAAGTACGTCTCCGCTTTATTTTTGCTAGGCTCCTAGCATCTGCTCCGCCTATTTGCGAGCTAGGAGAAGCCTCTTGTCAGAACCGCCAAGGAGGGCGGTGGATAATTCAATTCCAATTACGAATTATCCGTTACAAGTTACAAATTATTTTAAAGGAGTAATACTATGAAGACAAATGAAGAAAAAAAGAAGGCTAAAAAGGAAAAGCAGGCGGGGGTTGTAAGCCGCATTCTCTCTTATGCGGGGAAGCATAAACCCTTTATCTATGTGTCGCTTTTTTTATCGAGCTTGAGTACGGTTGCACTGCTTATTCCGTATGCAGTTGTATTTTATGTTATGCGCGATATTATTTCAGCTTATATGTCGGGTGTGCCGATCGATATAAACCGGATGATTTTTTACGGAGCGGCGGCTCTTATTTCCGCTGCAGCAGGTTTCCTTTTGTACTTCGGTGCTCTTATATGTTCGCATATTACCGCATTCAATTTAATGGGGAATATGAATATGCGCTTGGCGGAAACATTTGCCCGCCTTCCGGTCGGCTGGCACACATCACATGCAAGCGGTTCTGTGCGAAAGGTATTTGAAAAAAATGTCCATTCGCTTGAAGGTCTTATTGCACACATGCTGCCCGATGTCGTACAAAATATAGTTAGTCCGATTGCCGTTTTGTTTTTACTTTTCTTTTTTGATTGGCGATTCGGCCTTATTTCATTTTTGACACTTGTTATCGCCTTTGTTCTTCAAGGTGTGATGATGGCAAAGGGCAAAAAAATGGGATTTATGGAAAGCTATGAAAACTCACTTGAAAAAATGAACAGTGCCGGTACGGAATATATCCGCGGTATTTCGGTTATTAAAACTTTTAATCAATCGGTACACCGCTTTAAGGATTTTTACAGTTCGATTATAAACTACCGCGATAATGTTTTAAAGTATACCGTTGCTTGGGAAAACGGCTTTGCAGTTTTTCTTGCTCTATTAAAAGCGGGCTTTATCTTTTTGGTTCCCGCCGCATTTATCTTTGCCGGAACGGCAGGAGATGGCGAGCCTTATGCAAAGTTTTTGTACGGCTTTATTTTTTATCTTTCTCTTTCGCCTGTTTTATTTAATATGATGATAAAAATCGTGTACGGTTCAACTTTAAATCTTCAAGGAGGAGATGCCCTCAACCGCATTGAAGCTATCTTAAATGAAAAGCCTGCCCCCGAACCGGAACATTCGGTTATGCCGAAAAAATTCGATATTGAGTTTAAGAATGTTGTATTTTCTTATAAAGAAGAAGGAACACAAGAGACTCAAACTGCCGAACAGTCTTTTAAAAAGGCCATCAGCGGCATATCGCTTAAACTTCCCGAACATTCGTTGACTGCTCTTGTCGGACCTTCTGGCGGCGGAAAAACCACCCTCGTCAATTTACTCGGACGCTTTTGGGAAGTCGATTCCGGAGAAATTACCGTCGGCGGCGTAAATATCAAAGATATCAAAACAGATGACCTCATGCACCTTATCAGCTTTGTGTTTCAGGAAAATAAACTTTTTAATGAAAGCATTTTTGAAAATATCCGCTACGGTAAAAAAGATGCAACACGCGAAGAAGTCCTTGCAGTACTGCAAAAAGCAGAGTGCATGGATATTATCGAAAAGCTGCCTGACGGAATAGACACGGTATACGGTACTAAGGGAATATACCTTTCCGGAGGAGAAGCACAGAGGCTTGCGATTGCCCGCTCCCTTTTGCATGATTCTCCGATTATTGTTCTCGATGAGGCCACCAGCTTTGCCGATGCAGAAAACGAACATAAAATCAAAAAAACATTAAGTCAATTACTTAAAGACAAAACGGTAATAATGATTGCTCATCGTCTTTCTTCAATTGTCAATGCAGATCAAATCTGCGTTATCAATGAAGGCAAAATTGAAGAGACCGGAACTCATGCAGAGCTTTTAGCAAAGACCGGCATGTACAACAGCATGTGGAACAACTTCCAATCGGGCATAAGCTGGAAACTGGCTGCGGGAGAATAATTACTAAGCTGAACTGCTGCAGCAATGAGCTTGTCTCGCTTGATGTCCGCGGTTTAACTGATTTGCAGGAACTATACTACTGGGAGAATCGGCTCACTTCATTGAACCGGCAAGGCTTATCCCATTTATGGTTCCTGCACTGCGATGATAATAGTAACCCCTGCTTGACATTTTTAGTTCTTTTTAGTAACATTGTTCTTAATTAGTAGAATAGTTATTACAAATATGAACAACTATAAAGGAAAAATATTAGCCGATAAGGATGAGCTAAACACACGGGCAAAGATTTTACGCGCTGCAAAACAGGAGTTTTTTACCAACGGCTTTGCAGATACTAACGTGCGTGCCATTGCAGAAAAGGCGGGGGTTACGACAGGGGCGCTGTATAACCTTTTTGATAATAAGGACTGCATATTCGAAGCTCTTGTAAGCGGCGTATTTGATGAGTTATTGAACACCATGGCACACAGCGATCTTCTTGAATCGCAGAACTTCGGTATGAAAACGAGCGACCTTTCCGCAATTACGGAACTATCGCAACATCGGTTCTTGCGAATGATAGATTTTTTTTACGATAATTGGGATGCGATGAAATTGATTGTCTGCTGTTCGAAGGGAAGTTCTTACGAGCATATTTTCGATAAGGCAATCGATATAACTGAAAAAGATACCTTTCAATTATTAAAACTCGACGGCGTTAAAATGTCGCGCCGTATACGGTTTTTTATTCATGTCATGGTAACATCCCATTTTGAAAATTTAAAAGAGATCTTTTATCATAATTTGAAAAAATCGGAAGCGGTGAAATATGTGCTCGACTTTAATGTATACCATTGTGCCGGCTGGAAACAATATTGGATGGAACAAGTGAAGGAATAACGGAGATGGAAAAACAAGACAAAACATATCAAGACGCGAATCCGGCGGCATTTGGTTTCTCTCGGCGTCAAATTGATCGGAGGCGTCAGAGAAGAATCTTACGGCAAACTGCTGACCTTCGAAGATCCCGACGGGCATTGGCTGGAGTTCTTTGAAAACAAGAGGGCTTGAGGTGTGGAACTGTTGAATAAAGGAGTACCTTGTGTACACGAATGATAACACATGGAAAAAACTGCAAGCGTTTTTACCCGAACGCAACAGGATCGGCTCTTGCTGCGCACCGGCCGAAACTTTCAGTTCATTCGGCGCTGCGGACATTCATCTCGATGTGTACAACGAACAAAACAACAACGGTATTACACTCGTGCTGTTCCACGGTGTCGGCGGTAACGGCCGGCTTTTGTCGTTTATCGCCGTTCCTTTGGCGCGTCTCGGCTATAAGATTGTATGCCCCGATTTGCCCGGCTACGGCTATACCGAATACGAGGGCGTGCCTACATACACCACGTGGATTGATGCGGGCGTTTATATCGTTCGGCGGGAGTTGCCGTGCTGTAAAAAGCTTTTTGTGCTGGGTTTGAGCGCCGGCGGCATGCTCGCATACAACATCGCTTGTTTGGTACGCGGCGTGTCGGGTGTCATCGTTACGACCTTGTTGGACAACCGATTCAAAGAAGTGCGCGAATATTCGGCAAAGAACAAAGTGCAGGCGCATATCGCCTTACCGCTTTTGCCCTTTATTCCCCGCTTCATTCGGCGTTTAAAGATTCCGGTAAGAACGGTAACGAATATGAAGACAATCGTCAACGACGAGCGGATCCTGTCTTTGCTGCTGCGGGACAAAAGAGGCGCGGGTTCCTCCGTGTACTTGGGTTTTTTATGTTCCATGATGGAAAGCGTTCCCGCCGCAGAGCCTGAGGCGTTCGGACTTCCGCTTTTGCTTTGCCATCCCGAAAAAGACCGCTGGACACCGGAGCGGATAAGCCGCCTGTTTTTCGACCGCATACGGGGTGCGAAAGAACTGTGCGTACTTGAAAACGCCGAGCACTTTCCGATTGAACAGCCGGGCATCGGTCAGCTTGAAGAAGCGATCGTATCGTTTATAAACAAAATATTTTCGGAGAATTAAAACTATGAACGATAAAATTATTTCGATGGATGAATATTGGGCGGACGACGGCAAAGCGCCGCACTGGCGATTGGAAAAACGACTGGGCTCAAAAATACATAATTAATCGGTATAGGAGGTCTTTATGGACACATACAAAAGATTGTTGAAATATACACCCGAAAAAATTCACTGCGTGTATATTTCAGTTATTTGCTCCTTTTTAGGCGTTGCTTGCCAAATGGGAGCATTTTGGTACTTATGGAAGTTTTTATATGCCTTTTTGGTTACAAAAAGCGTTACGGACGGATCGTTTTATGCAACGGTGATTGTCGCTCTTATGCTCGGTTACTCGTTCGTGTATTTCGCGTCCCTATGGGCTTCGCATGTCTTGGGTTTCCGTCTTGAATCGAATTTGCGAAAAGAAGCAATCAAACATTTGATGAATGCGTCCTTTGCTTTTTTCGATGTAAACAATTCGGGAAAGATTCGCAAAATCATCGATGACAATGCGCAAGAAACGCACATGATTGTAGCTCACCTTATTCCAGACAATGTAGCCGCAATTGTTACGCCGATTTTAATGTTCATCATTGTTTTTATGGTAGATGTAAAGCTCGGCATTCTGCTCAGCATCATCGCTGTAATCGGCGGTGTGCAGATGGTGTTTATGATGGGCAATAAGAACTTTATGCAAAAGTACATGGCTGCTTTGGAAAGGATGAACAGCGAGGCGGTTGAATACGTACGCGGTATGCAGGTTGTAAAAATCTTTAAAAGCACGGTAGAGTCCTTCAAGGCATTTTACACTGCAATTATCGACTATTCGGATTTAGCATATAAGTACACACTCAGCTGCCGAATTCCATATGTTATGTTTCAAGTGCTGTTCAATTTGTTTGCCGCCTTTACGGTTCCAGCTGCAATTTACTTTATGAATAAAGGCGCAGATGGAAATCTTATTGTTGCGCAAATTATTTTTTATGTCTGCTTTGCAGGAGTTCTCTTCGGGTCGTTTATGCGTGTTATGTATGTAGGCATGTACAACTTTCAGGCAAAGAGCGTTGTAGATAAGTTGGAAACTCTTTTTACCGAAATGAGCAAGGATAACATAACACATGGAACGGACGAAAAATTCGATAATTTCAATATAGAATTTAAAGACGTTTCATTCGGCTATAATGAAGAAATGATTTTAAAAAATGTCAGCTTTAAACTTGAGCCCGGCAAAACCTATGCACTTGTAGGATCATCAGGCGGAGGAAAGAGTACAATCGCAAAACTTATTTCAGGCTTTTACAGGATAAATGAAGGCGAGATTTTAATAGGAAATAAGAACATTACGTCATACTCTAAACAAGCCTTGATGAAAAATATAGCCTTTGTTTTTCAGACATCTAAACTTTTTAAAACCAGTATTTTTGAAAACGTTAAAATGGGAAATAAGGATGCAAGTAAGGAAGAAGTTCTTGATGCTCTACGCCTTGCACGCTGCGAAGATATTTTGGATAAATTCAAAGACAGAGAAAATACAATTATCGGATCCAAGGGTGTCCATTTATCGGGCGGAGAGATTCAGCGGGTTGCAATCGCCCGTGCCATTTTAAAAAATGCTGATATCATTATCTTGGATGAAGCTTCAGCAGCTGCCGATCCCGAAAACGAATACGAAATTCAGCAGGCCTTTTCAAACTTGATGAAAAATAAAACGGTAATCATGATTGCACATAGATTAAGTTCCATTAAAAACGTCGATGAAATTCTGGTTGTAGAAGACGGAAACATAATAGAACGCGGCAGCGACAAAGAACTTATGGCAAATGGCGGAAAATACAGCCGATTACAAAAGCTATATTCACAAGCAAATGAATGGAGATTTTGATAATGAAAAAGAAATTACAAAAATTATTTGGAGTTACCGAGCATGGAGCTCGGGATTTAGTTAGGGCATCGGTGTGGTCAGTGTTTTCAAATATCGCTTATATCCTGCCGATGTTTTTGATTATGTTTTTTTTACAAGGCTATTTTGAAGGTTCGCTTAAAAGCGCTTACTTTTATACAGGCATTATTGTAGTTATTGCAGCGGTGATGTATATTCTTTTGCACATAAATTACGACACGCTATACACGGTAACGTTTAAAGAATGCAAGGAGCTTAGGGTTGAAATTGCCAACCGTTTAAAAGCACTGCCGCTTGCTTACTTTTCCAAACATGATATTTCCGACTTGTCGCAAGCGGTTATGGCAGACGTTGCAACTCTTGAACATGCCTTGAGTCATGCCATTCCGCAGACGATAGGACTGCTAATTTATTTAGCCCTTATCGGCATAATGATGATTGCATTCCATCCCGGACTCGGACTTTGTATCTTTGTTCCTATTATAATTAGTTTTATTTTACTTATCTTATCAAAGAAGATTCAAGTACGGGAAACAACACGCGATTTTAATAAACAGCGAGAGCGTTCCGAATTTTTCCAAGAGGCGATTGAGCTTCAACAGGAAATTAAAAGCTACGGCCGAACAGATACGGTTGCAGAAAAATTAAACCGCAATGTCGATGAGGCGGAAAAACTTCATCTATCGGTTGAAGCCCATCAAGCGATTCCGCTTAACATCGCAATGGCAGTACTCAAGTTTTCGGTCGGGGTAACGGTATTTTTCGGTTTAAAAATGTATTTAGCCGGAACCGCCCCTCTCCTTTATTTTATAGGGTACATTATTGCAGCAGCAAGAATTATCGACGCTGTTGCCTCCGTCGAAGCAAACCTTGCAGAGCTTATGTACATCGATTCACGCGTTAAACGTATCAATGAGCTGCGCGAAACTCCGGTACAAAAAGGAGAACCTGCAAGTTTACAAAAATACGGTATTGAATTTAAAGACGTTGAGTTTTCTTACAATGACGGGCAAAAAATTATTGACGGCATTTCTTTTACCGCCGAACAAAATCAGGTTACCGCCCTTGTAGGTCCTTCGGGCTGCGGAAAAACTACCGTACTCCGTTTGGCTTCTCGCCTCTATGATTACAACAAGGGACAGATTCTTATAGACGGAAAGGACATTGCAAAAATCGACACCGACAGCCTTTTTGAAAAGATTTCGATTGTGTTCCAAGACGTAGGTTTATTCAATACATCGATTATGGAAAATATCCGTGTCGGAAATAAAAATGCCGCTGATGAGGAAGTAAAGGAAGCAGCCCGTCTTGCAAACTGCACCGAGTTTATCGAAGCTCTGCCCGAAAGCTGGAATACCTTTGTCGGAGAAAACGGCAGCCGTCTTTCAGGCGGAGAGCGCCAGCGTCTTTCGATAGCGCGAGCTTTTTTAAAAAACGCCCCGATTATCATCTTGGACGAAATCAGTGCGTCGCTCGATGTCGAAAACGAAATGAAGATTCAAGAAAGCTTAAATAAGCTCATCAAAGATAAAACAGTTATCATCATTTCGCACAGATTAAAATCGGTCGAAAATGCAGATAAAATTATCGTGATGAACGAAGGCAAAATAGAAGCTGAAGGCAAACACGCTGAGCTCTTGCAAAAATCCGAATTGTACAAAAACATGATTGATAAGTCTACAGCCACGGAAAAGTGGGTATATTAGTTTAATCGGTTAATATCCGCTGAATCCGAATTATGGGCATCTCTAAAAACTTTGTTAGATTTTTAGAGATGCCCTATATACCCAAAAATCATCAAGCTCCTATCTTCCAGAGGGAAGCTGCTTTTTCTTTGATCTTCTCGTTAAGCTGATGGGTTACAATAAAAACTTTTTTATCATCTAGGCTTAAAATAAGGTCTTCGACTTTTTCTATATTTTGAGCATCTATGTTTGCAAACGGTTCATCGAAAATTACTACGGGAGTATCCCGCAAGAGGGTACGCACAAAACTTAGACGTTTTAACTCGCCGCCTGAAAATTTGTTTTCGATGTGGGTAAAGTCCATATTTAAGGCTTCGCTATTTGCGAATTTTCTCAAGCCTAATTTTTCCATTAAGCTGAATATTTTTTCTTCTGCAATATCCTCACCTAATGTTAAATTGTTTTTTAGACTATCATCAAAGAAAACGGCTTCTTGAGCTAAAAACGAAATAAAGTCTGACCTGTTTTTTATGGAATAAATATTCTTTTCATCGAGTAAAACATTTCCGCCTTTAGGTTTTAAAAGGCCTAAAAGAATTTTCATCGCCGTAGATTTTCCGCTTCCGCTTTCACCATAGATGATGTATATTCCCTTATCGGTAAATTTTTTATTTACATTTTGAAGAACAGGCAATTCACTATAAGCATAACTTACATCATTAAACGATATATCACCTGAAGAAATTTCAGCTTCAATCTTTTCTTCTTCCGGTTCCTTAATTATCAAGGTCTTATAACCTTCAAGGGTAACCTTACTCATAATAAAGCGGTTCACATACATAGAGATATAATAAACTTGAGACCTTAGCTGTACAACCAAGCCGTTAGCCATCATAAACTCCGCTATGCTTAATTCATTTTTATTAATCATATAAACGCCGTAAAAAGCAACTGCAATTATACTTAATTGAGATGCAAAAAAATGAAAGACTCTGTGATGCATCATTTGCTGCTGAAACCGAAAATTGTTTTTTTGCCAGCTTTTCTACCGATTTATTTAAGAGGTTTTGAAAACGGCCTTCGCTTCCGTAATTTTTTATTACCTCAAAGCCTTTTAACCAATCGGAAAATTCTCCCATGTGCTCATTTACGCTTTCTATGGATTCGGATTGAGTTTTATCCAAGAGTTTTTTAAAAACTTGAGGAATAATCGAAGTAATAAAAATAAAAAAGAGTCCCGCAATAGCCAATTTTATATTAACATATAAAAATAAGGCAGAAGCAAAAACCGTTTCCATAAGAATCTGTCCCATTCCATAGAAGGATTGATAGTATATCCCTTCGAGAGAAGGCAGCTGCTGTTGATAATAAGAAATTTTCTTTCCTTCTTCAATATTATAGAATTCTTCATAGTCGGCTTTTACCCAAGAATGGAAAAGACATTGCCGTAAAAGTTTTAAACGGTTTGTTTTAAATCTTCCGAAAAAATAAGAATAAAGCCCGTGTGCTCCTCCCCTCACCAGTATTGCAATAAAATATGCAGATACAAAGATAATTATTTTTTCAATATCCTTGCTTACGGCAGAATCGGCTATTTTTCCGCTTAACCATGAAAAAGCCGTAACGGCGGCTGTCGAAAAAATTAAAAATAGAAGAGCCAAAAATATAAACGATTTTTCAAGATTAGACAGCTTCTTCATATAATCTCCTTTCAATTGTATCAAATTTATAAATTCGATCAAACATTTTTTTTGTTTCTGCATCTGCAATGTGCGAAATAATTATTACGGTAGAATCCTTTATACCGAAAATTAATTTTTTTACCCGTTCAATATTTTCATCATCTATATTGGCAAGAGGTTCATCGAATATCATTATCGGGCGTTTATGCAAAACAGCTCTTGCAATACTTATGCGCTTTTTTTCTCCGCCTGAAAAACCGTAAGTTTCCCCTATGACGGTTTCCTTTAAATATTTATCTTGCGTGTACTTATTTAAACCTAAGGAATCAAGAACCTCTTTTACTCTTTCTTCGCTTATGTCTTTATCTAAAAACAAATTATCCAAGAGATTCATTTTAAAGATATAGGCTTCTTGTTGCTGAATCGAAATTATATCGGCAATATTTTTTATTTTTTTCGGAGCAGTTCCGCCTATTGTAAGCGAACCGGAATCCGGAGCATACATTCCCAAAAGGAGCCGCATTATCGTAGACTTTCCTGAGCCCGATTCCCCTAGGATCAAAATTTTTTCGTTTTGCTTAAATGTAAAATCGGTATTATTTAAAACCTTCTTTTCATTATATGAAAACGATAAGCCTACAGCATCAATGTTAAATTCGTTTAAGTTTCCTATTTCGCCTGTTTCCGTTTTAGCATCTATAAATTCAATCATTGCATCACGGACAGGACGGGAAGAAAAGAAAGTCTTTAATAAATTCGCTGTCCAATACATTGGTCTGGACAGAATTCCGATTAGGCTCATTATGGTATAAAATTCTCCGATAGAAAAAATACCCTTATAAACATAATATGCACAATAAGCCGTCATAAGCAAATTAACGATAGCCGATACAAAAAAACTTACCCCTATCTCAAGACAACTTACATTTATGGCATCCATTTGTTTTTTTCTTAAAAATTCGTTTATCTTATCGTATCTGAAAATTATATATTGCTCACAAGAAAAAACTTTTATAATATCAATTCCTTTTAACCAAGTTCTCACGGCTGAAAAATGTTTTTCGACTGCCTCCATCTTTTCCTTTGAAACCTTAGCCAAAATCTTTTTTAAAACAGTCGGAACAATAAGAGGAATCATTAATAAGAGAACGGTAACAATGGCCGCCTGTATATTTATTGTCAAAAGGGTTATTACCGTTACCGAGAATATCAAGACACTGTCGGCCAAAGCCGTCCAAACATAAAAATACTGAGTACGTATTACATCTATCTTATCCGTATAATCGGCACTTATTTTTCCTTCAGGGATGTTGATATATTCTCCCATCGTTTTTTTAAGAAGGGCATCAAAATAAGTTTTCCGTAAATCGGCCTCGGCAGTTACCACAAGTTTCGATTTTACAAGACTGTAAAGATAAGAAAATAAAGAGGCAAAGACCATCGCTCCTAAACACAAGAGCATCAAGGTATAAAGTGAATAAGCGGTTTTCCCTAAGGCCGTATCAAGAAGCTGCCCCTTCCATAGTTGAAGCTTCATCGTAAAAAACAAATCGATTCCACTTAAAACAAAAAAAAGCACAAAATATACTTTTCGTTTTATGATAAACCTAAACAATTAAGGCCTCCTTTCGTAAGCATAAGCTAACATTTAGAATTATAACAGCTTACCTGACTATTGTCAAGAATTGATTTGAGAATAGAAAAAACTATTGACAAAGACAGCTAAATTCCGCATTATATGATTTAGGAATTTTTACAATATGGAAAATGAAAAGCAAAAAGAATTTATTTTAAACGGAAACTTATGGAAGGTTATTTTTGATCTTTCATGGCCTGCCGTCATTGCAATGATTTTACTGGGAGCAAACAATGTACTGGACGGAATCTTTGTCGGACATTTTGCCGAAGAAGGAGCTTTTGCGGGTATCTCGGTAGCCCTGCCTCCAATCATAACGATAATAGGTTTAGGTATTCTCATAGGCTCGGGGGCCGGGACTTTGTTAAGTATTGCAATCGGTGCGGAAGATAAAAATATTCAAAAAAAGATTTTAGGCAATGTCAATTTTTTGACACTTATAATAAGTGTAATCGTAATGACTTTAGGATTTCTTTTTTCGGAGCAAACTCTTTTTTTAATGGGCGGAAGAGGCAATGCCCTAATACATGGAGGAGAATACTACCGCACCATTTTATGGGGCACTCCGATTTGGATATATGCCATTGCTCTTAATAACCTCATCCGTTCCGAAGGAAAAATGAAAACCGCAGCGGCAATTATGGGGATAAGCCTGATTGTAAATGGATGTGCAAATTATACACTCATGGTGATTTTTAATTTCGGCATAAAAGGTGCCGCCATAGGAACAAATATCGGTATGGCGGTACAAGCTATCATCAGTACCGTTTATTTTGCAAAAAAGAATCCTGATTCTCCGGTTTCAGTATTTACAATCAGAATGGACGGAGAAATTATATCTAAGATTATTTCGATGGGATTGGCGAGTTTTATAATGCAGTTTATGGGAACTATTCAAATGCTTTTAGTTTTAAATGTATTAAACCACTACGGTTCACAGGATGACATTGCCTTTTACGGAATCATTACCCGCATCTTTTCATTTATACTACAGACGATAGGAGGCTTCATGATTGCCCTCTCTCCCATAATAGGAATAAATTTCGGAGCAGATAAAACGGAACGTCTTATTTCAGCCTTTAAGAGATTTGTATTTGCAGCCCTTGTTTTGATAGCTCCATTATGGATTTTAATACTTATCTTCCCTCAAACATCGGTTTCCTTGATGATGAAAAATCCGCACTTAAGCATTCACAATATTTCCTATTTTAGGATTTACATGGCTCTCCTTCCGGTTATGCCCCTAGTCTTCTTTGCCCTAGCTTTTTTTCCTGCCGTCAACAAAGGAAAAATCAGCTCAATATTGGGGATTTTACAGCAAATCGTGTTTTACATTCCGGTAATGTTAATCCTTCCTGTATTTACCGGTATCGCAGGGATTTATTATGGTACATTTCTCATTGAAATATTAAGTGCAATACCCATATCTATTTTGATAATACGGGAATTCAGACTTTTGAGATCGGGCATAACAAAATGGCAAAAAAATTGAAATGACTAGGCTTGTAGACATTTCTAAAAGCATAAGCTGTAATATGAATGAGATCAATCAAAAATCGGAGCTTATTGCAAGCGAGATAGACAGAGCTATGAATATGACCGAAGAGAACAAGCAAGCCGTTTCTAAAATATTTTCATATTTGGAAAGACTGGTTATATAAAGTTTTGCCGGCTGAGGAGGAAAAATATGAATAAAAGATTTATTTTAACCAACGAGCAAAGAAAATATCTAGGTTTAAATCCGATTGAGGATCACTGGGAAGTAATGGATATAAAAGGCACCCTCTATTACTTTGACGGCAATATTATCAAAAAAGAAATATCGGTATCGAATTCTGAAAGCGAGGCTTTTTACTATAAAGAAAACGAGCTTAATATTGAAACTGCCGAAAACAGAACCATTGTACTTCCTAAAACGGCAAAAGGAAAACCGAAAAAATTAAACTTTACGGCAACTCAATCATTTAGAGGAATAGGCTTATATTTTTCATTTGGAAGCAGATATGTCTGCATAGGAAACTACACCACACAAAAAACCTATTATTCGGAAAGGTTGGAAGAAAGCAAGGTTTCGGCTCTCAATTCTTGGATTGAAAAATGGATAAAGGAAACATCGAAAGAAGATTTAGCCGATTTGGAAAATTTTAAAAATGAAAAAAGAGAGCATCAAAAATATAAGGAAGGGGATATCTTTGCTTTTAAAATAGGAAGACGGCAATACGGCTTCGGTAAAATTTTAATCGATATTGTTAAGTTAAGAAAAACACCCGAATTTAAAAAGAATAAAAACTACGGTCTTAACAATTTGATGGGAACGGCTTTAATTGTAAAGGTCTATCATAAAATAAGCGACAGCATCAACATTGATCTTGACGAATTGGAAAAAAACTTATCCCTCCCTGCACAGCCCCTTATGGATAACAATATCTATTACGGCGAATATAAAATTATCGGAAACAGAAAAGTTACATATCAAGACTTAAATGATGCTCCGATATCGACAAGCGAGAGTATAAATTATCAGGACAGAGATATTGCCTATCTTCAATACGGCTTGATATATAAAGAAATGTCTTTAAAAGAATATGCTCTATACGAGGATGAAGATTGGTATCATAAAAATTACAGAGCGGAATTAATAGGTTGTTTCTTGGAGATAGACAAATTGGAAGAATGTATAAAAGCAAAATCCAATGCTCCATTTTATCCCGCAGCCGGCGGCAGCTTAAATAATCCGGCAAACAAAAAAGATAAGAATGCAATTTTCAAAGCCTTCGGTTTGGACGGCGATCTTGATTATGAAGGAAACTTAAAGCTCGCAAAGGAAAAGTAAAACCTATGATAGAATATTACAAAAAAAGAGCAAAAGAATATGAAGATATATATAAAAAACCGGAAAGACAAAAAAGCATTCTTGAATATCAAGATTATATTAAAGAACTTTTCCAAAACAGGAATGTATTAGAACTCGCCTGCGGAACCGGATTTTGGACGGAAACATTAACAGAAACTGCAAAAACCGTATTTGCAACCGACATTAATAAGGAAGTATTGACACTTGCAAAACAAAAAATATTTAAAGTCTGCAAGCCGGAATTTGCAATTTTGGATTATAGAAACTATAAACCTAATAACGAATACAACGGCATATTTATAGGCTTTTTGGCAAGTCATCTGACAAAACATGAATTTTTAAATCTTGTCGAAACTCTCATAGAAAAAACTAAAAAGCCTTCTTTAATATTCTTTATGGACAACCTTTTTGTGGAAGGAGAAAGTACTCCGATATCCAAAACCGATAAAAACGGCAATACCTATCAAATACGAAAACTTAAAGACGGCACCGAGTATGAAATAATGAAAAACTTTTATACCGAAAAAGAATTTAAAATTTTACTAAAAGACAAAACCTATAAATATTTTTCCAATAAATATTATTGGTCTATTGAAATTTACACCTAAACTTTATATTATATTTTTATGAAAACTAACCACCCTACTCCCTATAACATTGAATTTAAAGAGATTACTCCCGATAATTGGAGAATAATCAATTCTCTTTCCGTAAAAAAAGAACAAAAAAATTTTGCAGCCTCAAAATGTTTTAAAGCTCTTGCATATACCCTTGCTTCCTTTATTTTTTTTGGAATTATTAATCTATCGAGAGCAGGAATATTTATCAGCAAAAAGAAAAGGAGCATTACAACGAAAACACCTGCCCCGATTACGGCCGTAAGAGTCTTAGGTGAAGGATACCAAAGTTTTGTTTCGAGTAATTTCCAAATACCGTTTCCGAAATAAAGCATAACAAAAAAAGAAATAAAGGCTAAGCAGACGGCAGCAAACAATTCTACAAACGAATAAGAATCACTTCGAGGAATAAGGGGCAAGGCTATTTCTCCATTAGTTTTTTTCCGCCTCTGCAACAGCATTTTTAATCAAATCCAAGTCTTTATTTTTAATATGTATTTTATTTAATATCCGTTTATTTTCCATAAGTTACCTCCAAGAGTTATTCTATCATTTTTAAACAAAAATCACAAGCCGTATAATTCTTGTTATTGTATTACAGAGCGGTAATAAAAGCAACTAAACCGAAAACTATGCCGGGTGAATTTGCAAAGGCAATGGGCCAGTCCCGTTTAGGTTTTTTCATAAGCCCGTATGTTACCCAAAGAGTACAGTTTATTGCAGCAACCAAGGGCTGAAGCCAATTTCCTTTCATTCCGTTTAAATTATTACTTATTTGCGGAATATACGAAACATACATGGCCATAGCGGTTGCGGTTGCAACCCATCCCAAAATCGTAAAAAATTTAGAGTTCATAATTACCTCTCAATAAAATTCCGTTCTTAAAATAAGAATCGAAATTCTTTAATATAGATTATAAATATTTTTTATTTTTAAGTCCACTGCCCGCATACCTGCAAAACCTATAAATATCAGTACTATTGGTCTATTGAAATTTACACCTAAACTTTATATTATATTTTTATGAAAACTAACCACCCTACTCCCGATAACATTGAATTTAAAGAGATTACTCCCGATAATTGGAGAATAATCAATTCTCTTTCCGTAAAAAAAGAACAAAAAAAATTTTGCAGCCTCAAATGTTACAATCCTTGCAAGAGCCTTTGTTTACAGAAAAGAAAATGCAAAGGTTTTTGCCGTATATCATTCGGATAAACCCATAGGTCTTATAATGCAGAGAGATTGGATTGACGGTAACAAAATTGTCTGTATTATGGATCAATTTATGATAGATAAAAAAAGTCAAGGAAAGGGTTTAGGAAAAGCAGCTTTACAAAAATGGCTTTCGATGATAGAAGCCGAAAAAAGATACCCATGTATTCAGCTTTGCTATGTTGAAGGCGATATAGCAGCAAAACACCTCTATGAAAATTTCGGCTTTTATGAAATCGACAAAGACGACGATGAGATTATAATGCAGAAGGATTTATAAATAAAAATTAATTTATACAATACTTATTTACAGTGATTGACAGAATAGATATTTTATGCTAAGGTCAATTTATGCTAGATTTTTTAAATTTATATTTTTTAAAAAAATTCTCATCAAATACTTTAGATAAGGTAAAAAACCGCAGCGGTCTTATAAATAAAATACTGTGCCATTT
Organism: Treponema putidum; assembly: GCF_000755145.1. GTDB lineage: Bacteria > Spirochaetota > Spirochaetia > Treponematales > Treponemataceae > Treponema_B > Treponema_B putidum. The sequence goes on along the minus strand of NZ_CP009228.1, from coordinate 1,688,595 downwards.
TACCCCCCCCCGTGTGTCAAAATGGCACAGTTTATAAACTAAGTCAAAATCTTTTATATCATTATTTTTTTCTCTTCTGTAATAAACGCATAAGACAATTATGTTATTTTGTCTTGTGTGTTTTTTTATATACTTACCGCCTTGAAATTAAATTTGAAAGTAAATCAAGATTTTTGTTTTACAATTTAGCAGGGCGGTTTAGCAGCTTAGGTTTTTACGGTCAACCTGTACGAAATGACAGCCGGCTTTTCTTTGCAAAATCCGTCTGTGCGGAACCTTTTCGATTATGGGTTGGGCGGGAAAATAGAAAGATAAATTAAAAGGAGATTTAAACAATGGATACTTATGTAATTACAGTATGGATTGATACCAAAGGAAAAACACATACAGCGGCAAGTACAATACAAGCTGGTAGTATTTCTGAGGCTAAAGCAAAATTTAAAGCAAAAAATCGCCAGTGCCAGTCTGTTACCGGTATACACAAAAAATAGGGAATATGACATGACAAGAGATGAATTTGAAGAAAGAAGAAATGATTTTAATGACCGTGCTCAGGAAAGATTAGCTCGACAAGAAATAGAAAATAACAAATATGAAGCTAATTTGCAAGCAGGAAAGGTAAGCGGATTCGGTAAATTTATTCATGGAGTAAATTATATTCTTACCGGATTAATCAAAAACGCTGAAAATACTTTGAATAATATGTGATACATAAATTCAGATTATTGAATGTGGAAGTAAAACTTGATTCGAAAGTTTTATGACAAACAAATCAGGCTTTACTTCATTTTTTAGTTTTTATGCATTGGAGTACAATATACGGGTTGATAAGCTAACAGCTTGTTAAAAGCGTTGGTTAAAACCTATCATAAAGTTACTTCAATCAAAAATACATTTTATAGGAGAGTAATTATGGGTATTGGTTTTGAAATGTTTAAATTAAGATTAGGAGATGCTATTGCTGATGGAGTAATAAATTCCTTCTCATCTGCTATGCAAAAACATGCTGCAGATCAAGCTGAACAAGAGGAAATTGCACAGCAAGAATCTAATAGGCTAGACATGTTAAAAACAATGGTTTTCATGGTATCGTATAACATGGAGTTGGAACGAAGCGGCAAAAAAGCTATAGCTAATGCACTTTCACAATTATATGATGAAGAAATTTCTTTATTTTCCATTGAGGATCAAATAGATGATGCTTATTCACAGATAAAAGACACTAATCCAAAAACATTTTTCAGTGGAATTGTATCTATCACTAATGATAGATATTGTGCGGCAATTATTTATACATATATGCTTTATATGTATACAGAATTAATAGCTAAAGAGGCAATTACCCCCGCACATATATATAACATGTATCTAATAAAAAAATATTTTTTAATGCAACGCTCTGAACTAGCTGAATGTTATAAAGCTCTGGCAGGGATTGTCCAAAAAGATACAGATGATATTGCGGATATGTTTGAAAAACTTACTTGTGAGGCAGCAATAGAATCACTTAAATCTGAGAATCTATCATTAACTTATGAAGAATCAAATATACAAGAAAATGTAGAGATCGAGGATTCAGAAAAACAAATAGAAGCATTTTATTATCAAGCAATAAGCGAAGCTGGTGAAAATATGGATGATTTTAAAAAACATGTTAATCTAGCTGATAAAAGGCCCGACATGATTGCAAAAGCAGTCAAAACATATGCAAAAGATTGTATAGGTGAAAATGCTATCCTTATATTTGACAATACATGGACATTAAATTGTAAGAATGGATTTGTATTGACAAATAAAAATATCTATATCGGTAGCGGAGGAAAGCTAAAACAATGTATTCCTTTAGCAGATATAAAATTTATTGATGCTACAGTAAAATTTACATCAAATAAATTAACAATAAATACAACAGAAGTGGAAACAGAGCAAATATTAAAGGGAACCATTGCTTTGTATAATTTATTACAAAATATTATTCCATTAGCAATGAAAGTGGAAAATTAATAATATCTATAGGGGGACTTTATGATAGTTACAGGACATGATTACAATAATCAATCACCACGAAAAAAGGGAACAATGTTATTACTTTGTCTTTTTTTAGGCATATTCGGTATTCACCGTTTTTATGTTGGTAAGTATTTTACCGGTATATTATATGCTTTAACTATGGGACTCGGTTACTTTGGTATCTTATTTGATTTAATTATGATATTAATGGGAAAATTTACTGATTCCGATGGTAAAATTATAAGCTAAAATATCAGAATTTTCTATACTATGGAGGTATAAGACATGTCTGATTTTAGTGATAGCATTGCTTTTTCTGACTTAACACTTACAAGTAAACTAATACTACTTTTAGGTTGGTTAATAAAAAGTGCGATTTTATTCTGTATCTTTTTTGCTTTGGTAGTTTTAAAGCAAAAAATGATTGTAAACGGAAATTCTCTTTCTGATATTGCACTGGGCATAGCTTTTGTAGTCGTTGCTTATAGTATGATCTTTTTGATTTTTTTACATTATTACAGAGCATATTATAAAAAACATGATTGTTGGAATGATTATTTCCATAATAGGAGCTGTGCTGGCAATTATTTTTCCTCCATTGGGAATCATAATCGCTATTATTGGAATAATATCTATGATTTCAAAAATAATTTCCGTTATAAAAATGATACCTATGCTTTTATTGGGTATTTTATTTGCTGCCTTACTTTTTGCAGATATTTTAATCATAGAATTTAACCTATATGATCTTTTTGATTTTATGTATGGCACTATAAAAATATCTATTTTTGGGCTCAATTTTAGTTTTTCAAAAATAATGTTGGGATATATAAGCCTTTCAGCACTCACTTCACTTATCCTGGCGTTTAAGTATAGTCTAAAAAATGCAATGATGCGTCAAGTAGTCATCTTTATGGCAATACCGATAACCGCTTTAATTGTTTGGCTTGCACATACATTAATTTCAAATGCATTTTATCAGCCGTCCGAAGTACAACAAGTGGATATGCATAAAGGAGAGATTTTTATCAAAAGCTACCCAAGAAGTAATGGTACTATAGTTTCCGGTTATTGGAGACACTTACCACATAAATAAATATGCTATAACTAAAGGAGAAAATTTTATGAAAAAATTTCTTGTATTTCAAATACTCATATTAAGTATTACAATATTGGCAGCACTCTTACTCACCAGCTGCCTTTCATTAGATACATATTCAAATCAACCGGAAAGTTTTAGCAGTTAAATGATTAAGGCGGAACAGCAAACAGTTTTCCCTCACGCAATAGTCTTGTTGTTCTTCATAAAGCCCAATTTGACTTTTTATCTCTCTTATGTTAAAATATGCTTATGCAAATAATTGAAGGAACATACAACAATGCTAGTGTGATGATCGATTCAATCGATTCTGAAACCGAAAAACAAATTAAAACTTTTCTCAATCATAAGGCCTTTGAAGGCACAAATATAGCAATAATGCCGGACTGTCATGCAGGTAAAGGAGCCGTTATCGGTTTTACAATGAATATAGACAAATACATAATCCCAAACATTGTAGGTGTAGATATCGGCTGCGGAATTCTTTCGGCGCGGCTTAGTATAAAAAATCCGGATCTTGCAGAACTGGACAACTTTATCAAAAAAAATATCCCTCATGGCAGAGCCGTTCATCAGAATATAAAAATAGACAATAAAGAATTTGAAGAAGAAATTATAGAAGAATCAAAAAAGGTTCATATGGATGAAGATAGGGCTTTAAAAAGTATAGGAACATTAGGAGGCGGAAATCATTTTATAGAGCTTGGAAAAGATTCTCAAGGAAAACTGTGGCTCACGGTTCATTCGGGAAGCAGAAACCTAGGCCTTCAGATTGCCGGTTTTTATCAAAAAAAAGCACAGCAGCTTTTAGATGAACAAAAACTTCTCACGCCTGAAGATAAAAATTTGGAATATTTATTTACAGAAAGTGATGAAGGAAAAGCTTATTTAAGAGCAACCTATTTTGCTCAAAAATATGCAAAAGAAAACCGAAAAAAAATGATAGAATTGATCTCACAATTTTTAAATACGGAAATTGAAGAAACTGTAGAATCGGTTCACAATTTTATAGGTGAGGACGGCATCATCCGAAAAGGAGCAACTTCCGCCGGATTAAATGAAAGGCTTATTCTTCCTTTTAACATGCGTGACGGATTTGCATTTTGTATAGGGAAAGGAAATGATGACTACAACCAATCGGCTCCACATGGAGCAGGAAGAATTATGTCCCGCTCCAAAGCATTTAACGAACTTTCACTAAAAGATTTTCAAAAGGAAATGAAAAATGCCGGAATATTTACAACAACTGCAACAAAAAACACCTTAGATGAAGCTCCATCAGCTTATAAAAATAAGGAAATAATTCTAAAACACATTAAGCCGACTGCCGATATAAAAGATTTTGTAAAACCTATATATAACTTCAAAGCACCCAATTAGCATACTCTTACAACATAGGAATAAAATAGAAAAAATATTGCTTAATTTTTCTTATCGGTAATTTTAATTATCCCCTTTGAAGAATAACACGGCTATAAAGCAGTATCCAATCGGAAATTTTTAGTGTAATTACTCATTACCGATTTTAGCCTTTGCCTGAAAGTTCCAGATAGATTTGATCGGCGAGGCCGAAGCCGGCATTTTTGGTCATGCTGCGGCCGAGTTCGTCATACATCATGTCTTGGTACATCTTACCTGCAAAAGATTCGTCTCCTGCAAGAGTTTTACCTGTCAAAGTATTCCTCATAGAGTCGAGCATTATTTTTACAAAATAGGATTCAAACTCAAGGGCTTGTTCGTAAAGCTTACTCGTCCTGTCAATCGAATATTTTGAATGAACCGTCTCGCCGGATTTTCCAAAGGAGGAGGCCATGCCCTGAACCTCCCTGTGGGTGTCGGCCGGAACGGGATTTTCTATTTTCATCGATTTTAAAATATCGCCGGGGAGGCGGGTATCAAAGAGGGCTTCCGATTGGCCTGTTTTTAAGCCTGAGACGGAAGCAGAGTTTTCGCCCTGAATATTGGAAATAATGGAAGACGCTCTTTCAGAACCTCTAAGGGCTTCAAGCATTTGAGTAAAATTTTGTTGAGGTTTTGCCGATGCAGGGATTTCATTTTTATTTATCAAAGAATTTTTTACCTCTTCCCTGCCCGCTTGATTTGTTCCTATTTTGTTTACTTCCATTTCTTCCCTCCCAAGCCTTAATTAAAAATTATCTTTAAGAATTAACTAAAAACTATCGCTTTAAACTTACCGCAGTACCAAGCATATTGTCGCTTGTCTGGATAGCCTTCGAATTAAATTCGTAAGCTCTTTGAGCCACAATCATATTTACCATTTCGCTCACAGTTGAAACGTTTGACATTTCCAAAAACTTGTGCTCGGTTCTTCCGAAGCCCGTAAACCCCGGGCGCCCCGGAATAGCAGTACCTGATGCAGGGGTCTGTCTAAAAAGATTGGTACCCTCAGCTGAAAGACCTGCATTATTCTGGAAGCGGTAAAGCTCTATCTGGCCTACTTCTATAGGGTCATCTATATCGCCGACCTTAACTGTAACACGGCCGTCCCTGCTGACGGTAATAGTATTCTCTCGATAACCTTCCGGGAAAATGATTTCGGGCAAAACGCGTAAACCGTTTGAGGTTACAAGCTGGCGGTCTCTATCAATCTTAAAGGAACCGTCCCTTGTATAAGCATAGGTTCCGTCATATTGAAGAACCCTAAAAAAACCTTCACCCTGAATAGCTATATCGCTTGTTACGCCCGTATTTTGCAAGGAACCTTGTTCAAATATTCTCTGAGTGGCGGCAAGCCTTGCACCGTGTCCCATCTGAACTCCTACCGGAGTAATTGTGTCCTCAGTAGCAGGTGTGCCCGCAGTCTTTACCGTCTGATAGATGAGGTCTTCAAACTCCGCCCTCTGCTTTTTAAACCCGCTTGTGTTTACGTTTGCCAAGTTATTTGCAACCGTGTCGATGTTTGCCTGTTGAGTGTTCATGCCTGTTGCGGCCGTCCATAAACTTCTAACCATAATTTAACTCCTATAATAACACGATGTTTTGTGCAAAGCACAAAACTCGTAGATAAACAGTGAGGCTGAATTTCTGCCGAACTGTTTATCCTAACTCCTACCTTTTAACCTTTATTTTTTAACTGCTTCGTTCCATAGTTTGGCCATCATTGTATCTTCGGCCTGAATGGATTTTTGATTGGCCTCATAGGCCCTGTTTACTTCTATCATTCTAACCATTTCGTTTACGACATTTACATTGGAAGCCTCGATAAAGCCCTGCACTACAACGGGACGTGACGGTCCCTCGGCAGCAATGGCTTTTCCTGAAAGAGGTGTATCCAAATAAAAGCTTGTTCCGTTTTTGCTTAAATATCTGTCATTTTCAAATTCCACTATTTTTAAGCGGTCAAGATAAACGGAATCGCTTTCCGGCTCGGTAATTGGGCGTACATAGATTTGTCCGTCTTGGTTGATCTTATATTCCATGTCCTGTAAAAAGATGCGGCCGTTTTCTCCCATAACCGGATAGCCTTCCTTGGTCATAAGATAGCCTTCAACTCCGACCATGAAATTTCCGTTTCGAGTATACTTTTCGCCGTAAGGTGTTTCAACGGCAAAAAAGCCCTGCCCTTCCAAGGCTAAATCGGCCGGAGAGCTTGTCTGTTTTAAAGAGCCCTGCTCAAACTCGGTAAATATCTCGTTAGTTTCAACGCCGAGCCCCAGTTTTCCTATAATAGGGGCTATATCCGATGAACCGAATGGATTTTTTATTACACCGTCATCATTCAGCCTTTTTAAAAGCAATTCGGGAAAAGACTTTTGAACGGAAACATCTCTTTTAAAACTGGTCGTATCCAAATTAGCCAAATTATTTGAGATAACGTCCAACTGACGCTGCTGAGCAAGCATCCCGCTCGCCGCAGTATACCAACCTCTTACCATATAACCACCTCTTATATGATTTTCGGCATTGTAAATTTTTTTTTTAGAAAAAGGAATATAAAATTTTTGCAGGATTCCGTTGGATAAAAAATCCTAACTTTTTTCTTAAGTCTTTTTTTAGTTCTCCGATAAATGAAATAAGCACAGCTTAAATTTTAATGTGCTTCCGTCTTCTGCGGAAAGACAGAGGATCCGGAAATGACATATCGGCAGGGATGCCGCGGGAATTTTAGAATTGCCGAAAATCACCAAAGGAGTAGGAATATGATCATTAATCACAACATGAGCGCTATGTTTTCACAGAGGACATTGGGTCACACCAATTTGATGAACCAAAAAAACATAGAAAAACTTTCTTCAGGTTTACGTATTAACCGAGCGGGCGATGATGCATCCGGTTTGGCCGTATCAGAAAAAATGAGAAGCCAGATCCGCGGTTTGAACCAAGCAAGTGCCAACGCACAAAACGGCATTTCTTTTATTCAAGTTGCAGAAGCTTTCCTTCAGGAAACTACAGATGTTATCCAGAGAATCCGCGAACTCAGCGTTCAGTCTTCCAACGGTATTTACTCGGCAGAAGACAGATTGTACATTCAGGTTGAAGTATCTCAGCTCATCGCTGAAGTAGACCGAATTGCAAGCCACGCACAGTTTAACGGTATGAATATGCTTACCGGAAGGTTTGCTCAAGAAACCGGAGAAAACACCGTAACTGCTTCTATGTGGTTCCACATCGGTGCCAACATGGATCAGAGAACAAGAGCTTACATTGGAACAATGACAGCTAAGGCTCTCGGCGTTCGCAATGTCGGGGATGAATCGATTATGACTATCGATACACCCGAAACAGCTAACCGCGCTATCGGTACCCTTGATGAAGCTATCAAGAAAATCAACAAGCAAAGAGCCGACCTTGGTGCATACCAAAACAGACTCGAACTCACTGTTGTAGGTATCAATATCGCAGCAGAAAACCTCCAAGCCTCCGAATCACGAATCCGTGACGTAGATATGGCTAAGGAGATGGTAGATTATACCAAAAACCAGATTCTCACACAGTCCGGTACGGCAATGCTTGCACAGGCAAATCAGGCAACTCAGAGTGTCATGACCTTGTTAAGGTAAGCTGTAAACAGTTTGACGGAAAAGCGGTTCTAAAAAGAACCGCTTTTTTATTATCTACTTAATAACTTTAAAAAAATTCAGTTTTTTATAAATTCCGTATTGTCTATTCTTTTTGTTTTTAGTATAGTAAGATATAAAATTTAAGATGAACTTATAAAAATTCTAAAATGAAAAAAAAACTAACAGATAAATGGCGTAAAATCATTACTATAGGCTCAATAATTTTTCTTTTTTGTTTGAGTATCTTCCTCTATGTTTTTTGGGGAAAGCCTCTTATAAAATTTCTTATGGATGCAGAAAAAGTACATGCCTATGTTGAATCTCATCCTTTTTCAAGCCGTATATTTTTTATAGCTGCCGTTTTTTTGCAAGTAGTAGTTGCGGTAATTCCCGGAGGCCCTTTCGAAATAGGAGCAGGCTATGCTTTTGGAGCAATAGAGGGAGCCTTAGTATCATTGACAGGAATAGTAACCGCCGGTATTTTAATTTTTTTATTTGTAAAAAAATTCGGCAAAGCTGTAATAGAAATTTTCTTTTCTCCCGAAAAAATAGAATCCATAAAAATATTTAAAAACAAAAAAAGACTCCACCTCATAGTTTTTATCGTTTTTTTAATTCCGGGAACACCTAAGGACTTATTAACCTACATGGCAGGGCTTACACCTATACGTTTAAGCGAATGGCTCATACTAAGTACTCTTGCCCGTTTTCCGGCTATATTAGCGTCAACTATAACAGGAAAAAGTTTAGCCCAAAAAAACACGGGGCTTGCACTTGCAGTGTTTTTGATAGGGAGCATAGCGGCCTTTGCAGGAGTTTTAATTTTTAACAAACTAAATAGCCGTAAAAAAAGCTAAGTTTTTTTACGGCCACTAAAAAATATCTTAAAAAAATATCAGACCTTGGGAAAGCCCCGCTTTTCGCCCCAGCCGAAGGGATCGAGCCTCCATTCGGCAAGGCTCTTTTTATTTTCTTCGCTTATGTAATTTTGCCTTACGGCCTCATTCAGCATGATATCGTAATCTAAAATAGTTACGGGAATACAGGGCGGAGCTAATTCGGCAAAGGCTTTTTCGGCTTCTGCAAATCCGTAAGAAAAGATAGCAAAACAAAATGGAACATTTCCGTTTGCATTACGCACAGCCTCAACAGCCTTGATGGAGCTTCCCCCCGTCGAAATTAAATCTTCAACAACAAGTACATCAGCACCTTTATAATCCGCATTAGCACCCAAACCTTCAATCTGATTTTTTAGGCCGTGATCTTTTCCGCCTGAGCGTACATAGGAAACGCTTTTTTGCAAGAGGTCGCCCAAACTTACGGAATGAGGGATTCCTGCCGTTGCTGTTCCTGCAAGCCATTCGGGGTCAAAATCAACCGCTTTTAAAAGCTCTGCAAAGGCTTCGGCTATAGTACGGCGCATCTCAGGCAGGGCTAAAAAACGGCGGTTATCATTATAAATGGGCATACGGTAGCCTGATGCCCAAGTAAATGGATCGGCAGGAGATAGTTTTAAAGCCCCTAGTTCAAAAGCCGTTTTAGCCAAAAGCGGTCCATATTTTTTTTGAACCTCTGCAATTTTCTTTTCATCTTTGTGCATAAAATTTTCCTTTAGATAGTCTTATGGCTGCCCGTAAAAACTTTGTTAGATTTTTACAGGCAGCCGACGAGTTTTCCATAAGTCTTTATATTATGATGACTTATGGAAAACTCGCAAATTAGATTTAAGGAAACTCTCTAAAAACTGAAGTTTTTAGAGAGTCTTATAATATTCATAGATGGCTTGAGTTCCTTTTTCGGAATAACCTTCTTCATTCATCTTGTTAAAAAAGTTTTGTGCAAGCTCCAAAACGGGAATACGCAGTTTGAGTTCTTTTGCAACATTTAAGGTTATGTTTAAATCCTTTAAAAAGTGTTTAACATAAAAGCCCGGCGCAAAATCTTTTTTAAGCATTTTAGGCCCGTTGTTTAAAATCTGCCAGCTTCCTGCAGCACCGCCCCCGATAGCCGAAAGCATTTTTTGAGGATCAAGGCCTGCAGCCTCGGCATAGCAGACAGCCTCGACCGTGCCGAAAAGGTTTGCGGCTACGGCTATTTGGTTTGCCATCTTAGTGTGCTGCCCTGCCCCTGCACCTCCTTGAAGGGCCCAAGTCTTCCCCATACAGGCAAAAAAAGGCTCCAACTCCTTAAAGGCTTTTTCATCTCCGCCTGCCATAATCGAGAGGGTGCCGTTTTTAGCCCCTATATCTCCGCCTGAAACGGGAGCATCTACAGAAAAACAGCCCTTTTTCTTTGCTTCATCATAAATCTTTTTTGCCAAAATCGGGCTTGAGGTTGTCATATCCGCAAAAATCGTTCCGGGCTTTGCGGTTTTTAATAAACCCTTTTCTCCTAAATATATTTCTTCAACGTCTTGCGGATAGCCTACTATGGTAAAAATAATTTTACAATTGGGAGCAAGGCTTGCCGGGTCGTCATACCAAACAGCCCCCTTTGAAAGAATCTCTTCAGCGGATTTTTTTGTGCGTGTAAAAACATGCATCCTAGCACCGGCCGCTCTTAATCTTTCGGCCATGCTTTTTCCCATAACTCCAAGGCCTATAAAGCCCGCATCGCAATTTTCAACCTTCATAATTTAAAGTCTCCCTTAATAAAAATTTTTTGCAGGAAGCAGAAACTTCCGAAAAAAATTATTTTTTCTTATAGCAAATCCAATAAAACATTCCGACAAAAAAGGCTCCGCCTATTATGTTCCCGATGGTAACGGGCATTAAATTCTTTATAAAAAAAGCAGCCCAATTTATATTTGAAAGAGCCTCGGCTGAAAGACCGGAAGCGGCAGCATAGGCCGGAACGCTTTTCGAGAAAATCCCTGCGGGGATATAATACATGTTTGCAACACTGTGCTCAAAACCTGAAGTTATAAAAAGCCAAATCGGGAAAAAAGCGGCAAGCATTTTTCCGGTCATATCCTTAGCACCATAGCAAAGCCAGACTGCAAGGCAAACCAGCCAATTACACATGATTCCTAAAAAAACTGCCTGCACAAAAGAAAGAGAAACTTTACCGTAAGCAATCTTTACGGTAATTCCGCCCAAAAGGCTTGCTCCGCTTGAAAGCTGTCCGCTTTGTACAATCAAAAAAGCAATAAAAACAGAACCTATAAGATTCCCGATATAAACGGCAATCCAGTTTTTAAGCATTGCAGTAAGACTTACTTTTTTTTCTAAAACGGCTGCAATGATTAAATTATTTCCCGTAAAAAGCTCGGCTCCGGCAAGGAGCACCAAGATAAGGCCTACAGGAAAGATAAGCCCTGCAACGAATTTTCCAAGCCCGTAAGTTTCAGGTTTTGCAAAAAGCCCGCAGGCAGCCATATTGGAGCCTTCCGAAGCAAAAGCAATAAAAACCCCTGCTAAAAATCCTAAGCAAAGAAGCTTCCACACAGGAGTCGAAGCCTTTACAATACCCTTTTGTACCGTTACTTCCAAAATCTCGGCCGGATCACAATACATTTTTTCAGACATAACTTTATCCCTTATATGCAGATTATATCATAGAACACTTTAGTTTTCAATCGTTTTGCTGTAATGTGTCCTATAACGGATTATTTTGAGCAATTTAATAAAAATTATCAATCCTATCCAAACTTACAAAGGTTCCTTTTTTACAGGTTAAGATGTTTCCGCAAGAACACTCTCCGCAAATTCCCACACCGCACATCGTATTCATCTCTAATGACATAAAAATCTGAGGCTTTCGGACTCCCAATTTTAAAAGGATTTCTGAAGCACGGCGCATAAATATCATAGGGCCTACCAGATAAGCGGCAAAGAATTCCGGCTTTGAGATATTTTCAGACTTAGACCGAATGGGAAGACCTGTATTTTTTTCAATAATGTCTTTTTGGAATTGATTTAAAACCCTGCCGATAACGCCCTTGTCGGCTATCTTTTTATATGCTCCGCATTCGATTAGAATTTTTTCGATGCCGTTGGGTCCCTTTTTTCTAATTTCTTCGGAAGTTCCCACATAGGTAGAAATTAAAGTTCCCTGTTTTTTTAGGCGCTTTGCAAGAGCCGGTAATACTGCAACTCCTGTTCCGCCGGCAATTAAAAGGGCATTTTCGGTTTTAGGCGGCCTTATTCCTTTGCCGTAAGGCCCCCTCATATAGATTGTATCCCCTTCTTTTAGTTTAAAAAGAGCTTCGGTAAATGGACCGCGTTTTTTTATTATAAGGCTTATAGGATCGGCTTCCGCAAGGGAGAAGGGCTTTTCTCCAACTTCGGGAATCCATAAAAACACAAATTGACCGGCTTCGAATTTACATTTTCCGTTTAGGGTAATGATTATAATATCTTCACTTTCTTTTTCGATTTTTACGATGGTTTTAGCTTCATACTCCAAGGCCTTGTTTTTGCGCAAAAAGGAGGAAGTTTTGTCGGTTTCTTTTCCGCGTATGCAGTTTAGAGCATCTGAGGCAAGGTTTTGAAAAAACGGCTTTAAATCATCCTGCTCAAGCATACCGCACGCAGAGCCTATGCCTATTATATCGGCACCCGCTTTGATGAGTTCGGCTGCTTGAGAGCCTGTCATAACGCCGCCCATTCCGATTATAGGAATTTCTTCTCCTACAGCCTTCCGTATTTGCCCGATACATTCTAAAGCCCTTGGAAACACCCATTTGCCGCTCATGCCGCCCTTTCCGCCGAGTTTATTTTGTAAGATGGGCTTTCCCGAATGGGGTTCAATGTAAACCGTGGGGCCTACAGTGTTGATAGCCGTTATGCCGTCTGCCCCGGATTCGATTACGGCGGAAGCTATGGCTCCTATATCTTCAACATTGGGGGTAAGTTTTACAAAAATCGGCACGGCACAATCAGGGTTGGCTTTTTTTATCGCCTTTACGTATTCTGAGGCAATCGCAGGGTCGCAGCCTATGGAGGCACCGAAGCCTGCCGAAGCATGGGGACATGAAAAATTAAGCTCAAAGCAGTCGGCTAATTCTTCAAAGCCCTTCACAAGGCTGATAAAATCTTCGGGATTTGAGGCCGAAAGGGAAACGTTTAAAATAGAATCGGTTTTCCATGAGGAGCGGAGCTCTTTTAGCTCTTTTACGGCCTGTTCCATTCCGCAGTTACGCAAGCCCACAGAATTGCCGAAACAGCCCAGTTCGGGCTCACAAAGGATGGGTTCGCGGTTTCCCGGATTAGGCAGCACTTGAAAACTCTTTGTGGTAACAAGGCCGAAACCCAGCTCATCGGCGCAATATCTTATCAAATTAGGTTTTGTAGAAAGAACACCTGAAACGGTTGCAAGTAAAGGCTCCGCCCTTCCTTCCCTCGCTGCAAGCCCTGCATTTTTAATTTTTTGTATTATTTCAGCCTTGTTTTTCATTTCCCCTCCTTGCCGATTTTTCTATCTATTGATATTCATGTAATTTTATCACATTGAATAGGAGCGGTCAATAGAATAAAAATTTAATAAAAATTTAATTGCTTGACAGAATCGGAATTTGACATATAATATACCTATTATGATACATTTAATTAAAGATATTTTAACCTCCGAACCGAAAGGCCAAGCAATCGATGTTTACGGCTGGGTTCGCACAAAGCGGGAAACCAAGAATTTGGTTTTTATTGAGATCAATGACGGCTCTTGTTTTGCCTCCATTCAGGCAGCATTTGACAGGGATACCGGTCTCGATAATAATACTGAAGCTCTCTTAAAAAAAGCCGGTACCGGAGCTTCGGTAAAGGTTTCAGGTAATCTCGTTCCCTCCCCTGCGGCAGGGCAAAGTGTTGAACTTCAGGCTAATAATATCCATATTTTCGGTGAGGCTGATCAGGAAAAATATCCTTTACAAAAAAAGCGTCATAGCATGGAATTTTTAAGAGAAACGGCTCACTTGAGGGCACGTACCAATACCTTCGGGGCTGTTGCACGCGTGAGGAGCCAGATGGCCTATGCGATTCACACCTTTTTTAATGAAAGAGGTTTTCAATATGTGCATACGCCTATTATTACCGGCTCGGACTGCGAGGGTGCAGGCGAAATGTTCCATGTTACGACCTTCGATATAGAAGAAACGGTAAAAAAAGCTTTAAGAGAAAAAAGGATCCCGATTCTTTTAAAATAGATTATTCTCAAGATTTTTTCGGCAAGCAGGCTAACCTGACCGTTTCAGGCCAGCTTGAAGGAGAAGCCTATGCAACGGCTCTTTCTCGAATTTACACCTTCGGCCCGACCTTCAGAGCGGAAAACTCGAACACAAGCCGCCACCTTGCAGAATTTTGGATGGTAGAACCCGAAATGTCCTTTTTTACCATAAAAGAAAACATGGAGCTGGCAGAAGATTTTATCGTCTACCTTTTAAAATGGGCCTTGGAAAAATGCAAAGAGGATTTGGCCTTTTTTGATTCAAGAATCAAAAAAGGGCTTATCGAGATGCTCAAAAATGTCGTAAACACACCCTTTACACGCCTTACCTACACTGAGGCTATAACCGAACTTGAAAAGCACGTTGACCGCTTTGAGTTTAAGCCCTATTGGGGCTGCGACCTCCAGAGCGAGCATGAAAGATTTTTGACCGAGGAAGTGTATAAGGGGCCGGTAATAGTTACAAACTATCCCAAGGAGATTAAATCCTTTTATATGAAGTTAAACGAGGACGGAAAAACCGTGCGGGCAATGGACGTACTTGTACCGGGCTTGGGCGAAATAATCGGAGGCTCCCAAAGAGAAGAAAACCTCGATATTTTACAAGGGCGAATTAAGGAATTGGGTTTAAGGGAAGAAGACTATTGGTGGTACCTTGACCTCCGCCGATACGGTACGGTTCCTCATTCGGGCTTCGGGCTCGGCTTTGAGCGTCTCCTCCTATATGTTACGGGTATGGCAAACATAAGGGATGTTATCCCTTTCCCGCGGGCACCAAAGTCGGCAGAGTTTTAACTCTTACTAAAAATTAAGACCTTAAAAAAAATGAAACACGGCACAAAAGGAATTATAAAATTTATTTTTGTTCTTTTTGCTGCTGTGTTTTTTTGTGTTTTGAGCCTTGCAGGTTTTGTTTTTTTCCATGTTTCGGAATTAAAAAAAGCACAGCCTCTTGAGGTTTCACAAGAAGAAAAAAAAGCGGCTCTTAAAACCTTTTACAGCCGGCATAAGATTAACTCAGACTTTCCGCCCCTTAATTCCATAGAAAATTTTTTGCCCGTAAAATCATCGTCTTCTAATATTAACCCCTCGGCCAAAAAAATAGAATTACCTAAAATCGATGCCGAGTCCTACATTCTTATTCACGCAAAAACCGGAACGATTTTAGCCGAATACAATGCCGATAAAATAATCCCTCCGGCTTCCCTTACAAAGCTGGTAACAATTTATACCATGCTTCAAAAGCCTGAGTTTAAAGATTTGGAAAAGATCGTTTTTCCGCCTAAGGAGGCTTGGGCCATTTTTCTGCCCAAAGGAGCGGCGTGGATGGGCTTGGGAGAAAATCAAAGTTTAAGTATAGGAGAATTGATAAGGGGAATGGCTGTTTGCTCGGGGAATGATGCAGCCCTTGCAGCTGCCCTGCTTACGGAAGGAAGTCTTAAAAAGTTTACGTTCAAAATGAACGAGGCCGTTAAGAAGATGGGACTAAGATCCACCCGCTTTGAGGATTCTTCGGGCTTAAGCGAAAAAGATCAAACCACGGCAAGGGACTTTGCCTTATTTTCCCTTCACTATTTAAAACAATATCCTGAAAACTTAAAAAAGTTTCATTCGGTTAGTTCAATCAACTATCCTCAAAAACATAATCTTATCAAAAAGAATTCCGCCGGTTTAAAGCAGTTTCAAATTAAGCCGGCTACCAATACCCTCCTAAAAAAAATAGAAGGCTGTGACGGTTTAAAGACCGGCTTTATCTACGAGTCCGGTTTTAATATTTCGCTTACGGCTCAAAAAAACGGAGAGCGTTTTATTGCAGTTATCTTAGGAGGAAAATGGAAAAATTTTGATGATGGGATTTCCACACGGGAAAAAAATTCCATCAAACTTATGAATTTTGCATTCGATAATTTTACAAGTTTCGACATAAGGGAGCACAACAAAATTAGAAGAAGTGTAAGCGTCCTAGGTTCAAACCTCGCTCCTAAGACTTCTGCCTTTATACCTCTCCTCGCCGATGAGGCCTTTTCGCAAGACTATCTTACGGTATTTAAACACGATGAGCGGCATATAGAACAGGTTATAACTTTACCCGATTCAATAAGAGCGCCCCTTTTTGCAGGTCAGCAAATAGGAACACTTGAATACCGTATAAAAGAATCAGACATTGTGCTAAAGACCATTCCTCTTATCTGCCCAATCGATATAAAAGAAGGCTCCGCTTTTAGAAAATTTATAGACGGATTTTATCAAAAACTTTAATCGATAATTTTATAAAAAGTACTAAATATTTCAAATAATACATATAACATAATTGATGATAGACTATAAAAATTCGTCCAATACGGACAAACCCGATATGAGGGAAAGGCTTTTAGAGTACGGGCCTCAAAATTTAAGCGACTCTGATTTGGTGGCCATTCTTTTACGCACAGGTATTAAGGATAAACCCGTAAAAGAGTTGGCCGATGATATTATTCTGCACATCGATAGGGCAAAGCCTGAAAAAATTGAGGGCTATCTGCGTTCTATCCGCGGGATGGGGGATTCAAAAATAGCAACAATACTTGCTGCTATGGAATTGGGAAGAAGGTATTATGACAACAAGAGCCGCACTATTTCACACCCGACAGATGTAGTTCCGCTTTTACAGCACTACGCCGACAGGAATCAGGAACATTTTATCTGCATCTCCTTAAACGGAGCAAACGAAATTATTGCAACCCGTGTTGTAAGCGTCGGGACTATCAATCGAACAATTGTGCATCCCCGTGAAGTGTATTCCGACCCTTTAAAAGACAGGGCAGCTTCAATAATTGCAGCCCATAATCATCCTTCGGGAAATTTGGAGCCCTCAAAAGAAGATATGGAATTGACAAGGCGCCTTTACGAGGCCGGAAAAATCTTAGGCATCAAACTTTTGGATCATATAATCTTAGTCCCGAACGGAAATTTTTTCAGCTTTGTACAAAGCGGAACAAGGTTCGATATTTAAAAAGGTGCTTAATCAAAAAAGAGACAGAGGCCGATCACTTCTTTGCAGCCTCCCTCTTTTAATGCCTCCGCACAAAAGTTAAGGGTTGCTCCGGTAGTCATAACATCGTCTAAGATTATGAGCTTTTCCGGTAAAGGTTGTTTTGAGTTTTTCGATTTTAAAAAGGATCTTTGCCTTTTTAAAAAAATCTTTCTTTTTAGATTGCTTGCCCGTTTTTCTTTGGAAAGACTTTTTTGAGAAGCCCCGTCCCTTCGCTTTAAACAACGCAAGATTGGAAGATTATAAATATGTTCCAAATAAAGAGACATATCTTCTATTTGATCCCAGCCCTTGGTTTTAATCTTTTTAGGACGGGGCGGAACCGGCACCATCGGAATATGTTGAAGTTCAGGCACCCCTTCGATAAAGGAAGCAAGGGCAGAAGCATAGATTCCTGCAAAGCCCCGCATGTTTTGATTTTTCCATAAACGCAAAACTTCTCCTCCCCTGCCCTTGTAAGGATAGATGGTGTAAACCTTTTTGAGAAAATCGGATTGAATGAGAAGATGTTTTGCACAATCTTCCTTTTCGGTCTTTTCCCTTTCTTCTGTTCTTAGATTTTCTTTTTCTCTTAATTTAGCCCTGCAGTCCGTGCAAAATTCTTTTTCGGAAATTAAAATTTTTCCGCAAGATGAACAAAACTTTTCAGGATTTTTAAGCCGGAACAAAACAGGCTCGGTAATTTCTTTTTGTAAACATTTGCTGCACAACGGAATACCCGTTCCCGTTTCTTCCCCGCAAAAGAAACAAACTTGCGGACAAATTATTCGGGCATAAATATTCCGCAGATAAGTCAAAGCTCTTAGTTTAATTTTTTTTATCATGATAATACTCCTATTAGTATTATCATAATTTTATAAATCGTTTAGTAATTTTAAAAAAATAATTTATAAAAAGTTTACATTATTTCCATAAACGGAATGAGTACCAAGTTCATTGCATTTTGAAGCACTATCTTTGTAGCCCTTGCCAATTCCATTCTTGTATAGGAAAGGTCGGCATTTTCTCCCGAAAGAATGGGGCAATCCCTGTAGAAGCGGCTGAATGCCTTTGAAAGCTCATAAAGATAAGCTGTAAGGGCACTCGGATCTTTACGCAAGGCCGCCCGTTCAACTTGTTCAGGGAAGTCTTCTAAGGTCTTTAACAGTTCCCATTCGGATTCAGTTGTCAAAAGAGAAGCATTGAGTTTTCCGTTCTTTAACTTTTCTTTGCCTTCGGCTGTTTCGGCCTTTCTTAAAATAGAAGAAATTCTTGCACCCATGTATTGAAGATAGGGGCCTGTGTTTCCGGTAAAAGAAAGGGACTCTTTAGGATTAAAAAGCATATCCTTTTTAGGGCTTACCTGTAAAAGAAAATAATGCAGGGCTCCGACGGCAATGTTTTCGGCAGCAGCTGAGGCATCGCCCACTTCCTTTTCTCTTCCGTTTTCTTCAATTTTTTTTAAGGCCTCATCTTGCAAAGAATTGATAAGGTCATCGGCATCCACAACCGTACCTTCGCGGCTTTTCATTTTTCCTTCAGGCAGGTTTACCATTCCGTAAGAAAGATGATAGAGGTCGTCAGACCATTCAAAGCCGAGCTGTTTTAAAACATAAAAAAGAACCTTAAAGTGATATTCCTGTTCGTTTCCTACAACATAGATCAGCTGATTAAAAGGCCAATCCTTGTGGCGGGAAATTGCCGTACCTATGTCCTGAGTCATATAAAGAGAGGTTCCGTCGCTTCTCAGCAATACTTTTTTGTCGAGCTTGATTGGAGAAAGGTCAACCCAAACGGAACCGTCCTCTTCTTTATAAAAAACTCCGGCCTCCAAACCTTTTAATATCTGATCCTTTCCTTTTAAATAAGTTTCGCTTTCAAAATAAAGTTTATCAAAAGAGATGCCCGTCCTCTTGTAGGTTTCCTTAATACCGTCTATCGCCCAGCCATTCATTTTCTTCCAAAGATCGATAAGAGCTTTGTTCTCTCCGGCTTCCCAATCCAAAAGCATCTGCTTTGCCTCGGCTTCTGCCTTTTCGGGATTTTCCTGACTGTATTTATGGAAAGCAACATACATATCCCCGACAAAGCGGTCAGACTTTATGTTTTCGCTTTCGGGAGTTTTTCCTTCGCCGAATTTTTGATAGGCTATCATGGACTTACAGATATGAACGCCCCGATCGTTTATAATGTTTACCTTAAAAACATCGGCCCCGCAAAATTTTAAAATACGCGAAATACTTTCACCCAAGGCATCGTTACGCAGATGGCCGAGGTGAAGAGGCTTATTTGTGTTTGGGCTTGAAAACTCAACCATAATTCTTTTGCCTGAAAGAGAAGAAGTTTTCCCGTAATTTTCTTTTTCCTTTAAAACCTTATCCAAAACATTCGAGGCTAAATCCCCTTTGGCAAGAAAGATATTTAGATAAGGGCCAATCGCCTTAGGATTCCCGTATTTTTTTATATCTTCGTTTTGTAAAATGCGGGCACAAACATCCGATGCAATCTTAGCCGGAGCGGCTTTAAAGCTCTTTGCAAATGTGAAAAGAGGAAAGGCTACATCTCCCATCTCAGGATTAGGAGGAGTTTCCATATTTATCTGTTCAGGCAAAATCTTACCGCATGATTCGGGAGCTATATCGTTTAAAGTTTCGGCAATAATTTTTTGCCATGTAGTTTTAATATCTTCCATAAGATACGGAGTATAACGGATTTTTTAAAAGTTTTCAATCGGGGTTAAGGTAATGTAAAAATTTTATGTTAAAGTAAGCGGTAAAAAATTCAGCAGTCGTTTTTTTGTTTCTTATTTTCGCAACTGCAAAAATATAAAAGCATTTATAAACAAATAGAAGACTGTAATTTGCATTATTGCCTTCTACTTGTTTTTTTATATAAAATTTGTTAGATTAAATATAACTTATTTTAATATTTTATCAGGAGTTGTTATGAGCAAGGGTTTAAAAACCGGATTAATTATTTTGGCTGTTGTTCTTGTTTTAGCGTTCGGCTTATATAATTTTTTTGTAGGAACATATAATTCTATTATTAAAGCAGAAGAAGAGGTAAAGTCTGCATGGAGCCAGGTAGAAAATGTTTATCAAAGGCGTTTTGATTTAATTCCCAATTTGGTAAATACCGTAAAAGGCTACGCAAGCCATGAGGCAAAGGTCTTTACGGATATTGCAGAAGCAAGGTCTAAGGCCGGCGGTGTTATGCAAGTTTCAGATGAGGTTTTAAATAATCCCGAATCCTTTGAAAAATTTCAACAAGCCCAAAGCGAGCTTGGAGCGGCTTTACAGCGTTTACTTGTTATTACCGAAAACTATCCTGAGTTAAAGGCAAATCAAAATTTTATGGATTTACAAACTCAGCTTGAAGGAACCGAAAACCGCATTGCCGTTGAACGAAAAAGATATAATGAAGCCGTTCAATCATACAATGTTTATATAAGACAATTTCCTCGTTCTATTATTGCCAATATGAACGGTTTTAGGGAAAAGGCTTATTTTAAAGCTGATGATCAAGCCTCATCCGCTCCTAAGGTAAACTTCTAAAAATTATGCAAAAAGATAAAATCTTAAAAAAGATAATTGTTTTATGCTTTTTTATCTTTTATAATTTTAATTCTTTCGGCTTAGCTGTTCCTCCGCTTTCCGGTCCTGTGGTTGACAAAGCCGGAATCCTTTCGAGGGACGAATCCGAAAAAATAGAAAATTTTCTTTTGGATTTAAACAATAGGTCTCAAATTCAAATAGCGGCTCTGATAATTCCATCCTTAGAAGGCGAATCTATCGAAGATTATTCTATGCAGGTTGCTGAAGAATGGAAGCTCGGTTCTAAAGAAAAAGACTCAGGAGCTATTTTAGTTGTTGCAGTTAACGATAAAAAACTCCGTATTGAAGTAGGTTATGGACTTGAAGAAAATCTAACCGATTCCCGAAGCGGTCAAATCATCCGAAGTATTATTGCCCCTCAGTTCCGTTCGGGTAATTACGGTGAAGGAATTTATGACGGGCTTAAGGCTATGGCGGCTTATGCCTCAGAAGATGAAAGCCTCTTAAAAGAAATCAATGCATCAGATGAAGATGATGAAGACGGATTTCCTCCGGTTTTATTGTTTTTAATTTGTGTCTATATTTTAATTTCAAGATTTTCTCCGGGCGGGCTTTTTTGGATATTTTACTTGCTTTCTCGAAGAGGCAGAGCCGGACGTCCTTTTAGCGGAAGATCATCTTCAAGAAGTTCTTTTTTCGGCGGTTCGATAGGAAGATCGTCAGGAGGCGGTTTTTCAGGCGGAGGCTTTTCAGGAGGCGGAGGCAGCTTCGGCGGAGGCGGTGCTTCGGGAGGTTGGTAATATGTTTAAAACTCTTAATTTTGCACATAGAGGTTTCCGCAGTAAGTATCCTGAAAACACGATGCTTGCTTTTTCTAAAGCTGCGGACTCAGGCGTTGACGGTATAGAATTTGATGTTCATCTTTCTTCTGACGGTGTTCCTATTATCATTCATGATGAAGCGTTGGATAGAACATGTAATGCTTCAGGTCTTGTAAAAGATTTTTCTTTTGCCGAGCTAAAAAAAATAAATGCCGCAGCAAATTTTAAAAGCTCAAAACCTTTGGATGAAAAGATTCCTTGTCTTGAAGAGTATTTTGATTTTATAAAGGATAAGGATATTATTTCTAACATTGAATTAAAAACCGGTGTATTTGAATATCCGGGTATAGAAGAAACCGTATATGCTCTTTTAAAAAAATATAATCTGCAAGACAAATGTATTATTTCTTCTTTTAATCATGAAAGTGTTTTGAGGATGAAAAAGATAGATTCTTCTCTTGTATGCGGCTTTTTAGTTGATTCTTGGGATTTGCATCCGGCCGATTACTTAAAGAAGTATGGCATAGAATGTTATCATCCTCCTGCATATAGGCTTACAAAAGAATTTGTAGATGAGCTTCATAATGAAGGCATTAGGGTTAATGCTTGGTTCGGTTCAATCCAAACGGACTATTCTCAAGTTTTAAGAACGGGGCTGGATTCAATTATAACGGATTATCCCGATAAAATTGCCGCTTTATTGTAAAGTTTAGTCTAGCATAAATTTAAAAATATAGATATAATTACATTATGGAATGGGCATTGGTTTTATCGGGCGGAGGCGCAAAGGGCCTTGCCTACATTGGAATGTTTAAAGCTCTTGAAGAATTAGAATATCCGCTTCCTAATTGTATTGTCGGATGTTCTATGGGGGCGATTATCGGCGGCCTATATGCTTCAGGCATGACAGTAGATGAGATGGTTTCTTTCTTTTCAAACGATTTTGAATTAACCGACTACCTCGATGCCTCTCATTTAGGATTCGGTATAACTAAACTCACAAAAATATTGCAAATCGGAGTGGGCTTAAATAATTTAATTTCTCATCAAGGGGCGGATTCAGGCGAAAGGAGTTTAACTCTTTTTAAAAAACTTTCCTGTTATCAAACCTTTGACCAGCTTAAGATTCCTTTCTATTGCAATGCAACAGATTTATGTGAAGGGAACGAAGTGGTTTTTGATAAGGGATTTTTGGCTGACGCTATGAGAGCTTCATACTCCTATCCCGGTTTTTTTGCACCGTTTAATTATAACGGAAAACTTTTTGTAGACGGTTGTGTAAAAAACAATACACCTGTTTGGATTGCTAAACAAAAGGGCTTTAAAAATATTTTGGCTGTAACGCTTGGAACCTTTAAGTCTATAAATAATAATGATATAGATTCTTCAATTTCAGTTTTAACAAGATGTTTGGAAGTAGCTTCAATAAAATCCTGTTATAGAGAATGTAATACTCCGACCCATATTCTCGATATTGACACCGATAAGGTTTCGCATGATTTTTCAGATCCTCTATACCAAATTCAGATGGGATATTCCATAACTATGAATAATAAAAAAGAGCTCCTTGAATTTTTTCAAAACGGGCTTTCAGGCTTTTTAAACCGTAAAAGAATGATGAAAAAGACTGTTAAAAGGTTAAAGAATGAAAAAGTTTTTTAATAAGGTTAAAACTTTTGATATTATAATTTTTGCTATAATTGTTGCATTTATAACATTAACGTCACTTTTTATATATTCTGCAGATAACTCTACCCTCTACCTATCGGTACATACACCGAAAGGGAATTGGATATATCCTATGGATACTGATATATCTTTTGAAGTTGAAGGAGAAACAGGGCCTGTAAATATCAGAATAGAAAAAAATGAAGCCTTTGTCGTCAGCTCAACTTGTTTAAATAAAACCTGTATAACAGCTCCGAAATTGAAAAATCACGGCGATTGGAATGCCTGCCTGCCGAACAAGGTTTTTTTATCCGTCGAAAAAAAGTAAAATATAAAACTGAAATCAAGATTTTAAATTTTTTCATCTTGTTTTTTTTTAAAATTTAATGTAATATTCTACGGATATTATGAATAATAAATATGAAGAGTTTAGGCTCGGTTCGGAAATTTTTTCAATAAAAAATCCTCTTACAATTGCCGAAATAGGAACAAGCCATAACGGATCTATTGAAAGAGCCATAAAGTTGATAGATGCAGCTAAAGAAGCCGGAGCAAGGGCTGTAAAATTTCAAATTGTTTATGCCGATGAAATTCTTCATCCTAATACGGGATATGTAGATTTACCTACGGGTAAGATTCCCCTATATGAGCGTTTTAAAAGTTTAGAAGTTCCTGTAAGTTTTTATAAAGAGCTTGCCGAATACAGCCGATCAAAAAAACTTTTGTTTTCGGCCAGTCCCTTCGGACTTAGATCAGCTGCAGAGCTTGTTTCTCTTAAACCTGATTTTATAAAAATAGCCTCACCTGAGCTTAATTATGTGCAGCTTTTAAAATATTGCGCCCGATTTAATATTCCTATGATTTTATCGAGCGGAGTTTCTCTTTTAAAAGATATTGAAACAGCTTTGACCGTTTTACATTCCGAAAATAAAGACTTGAGCCTTGCCCTGCTTCACTGTATTACATCTTATCCTGCTCCGGAAAAGGAATACAATGTTTCTGTGGTTAAAAATTTGAGCCGTATTTTCGGTATTGCTTGCGGAGTAAGCGATCACTCTTTAGATCCGGTTTTAGTGCCGGCCTTAACGCTTGCATCAGGAGGCTTTATAATAGAAAAACATATTTGCCTGTCCCGCAATGAAAAGGGCTTGGATGATCCTGTTGCCTTAGAGCCTGAAATGTTTAAAAAAATGTGTTCTTCTATAAATTCCTTTTCTAAAAAAACTTGTGATGAAATCATAGAGGATTTAACAACATTAAATTATTCTTTAAAATTTATAAATGAAGTTATCGGATCGGGAGAAAAAAATTAAGTCTAGCGGAAAGTAAAAATTACGGCCGCACAAATAGGTCTATTCATTATCTGCAAGATTTAAAAAAGGGAGAGATCATAACCGATAAGGATATAGCCGTTTTAAGAACGGAAAAAATTTTATCGGTAGGAGAGGTGCCTGATATGTTTGATAGTTTTATCGGTGCCGTTTTACAAAAATCAGTTAAAGCCGGTGACGGTCTTTTAATGCAAGATTTTCTTACAAGGAAATAAGATATGAGTAAGAATTATTATAATGATATGGGGAATATTTTGCGGGATGCTCTTACCTCGGATGAAGATCCTTTTAAGGCTGCAACTCAAAGATCAAACGGACGCTACCGCACTATGGGAGGACGGATGGAGAGGCGCCCTCCGCCTAAGATAGATAAATCAGTAAAGAGCATCCCTGTTCCTCCCGAATTGATTGAAGACTTTGCAGTTTTAAACGTTTTACCGGGAGTACCCTTGGATGAATGTAAAAAGTCATGGAAGCGTTTAATAAAAAAACATCATCCTGATTTGCAAAATTCGCCGTCAAAGCAGACTGAGGCAAATATGATAATAAGGCGTATCAATAATTCTTATCGAAAAATAGAGACTTGGTTTAAGACAGGAAAGATTTTATCCGAAAAAGACTTAAATTCATAAGGAATTTTAGATTGAAAAAAAACTTCTGTTTAATTTTATTGTTTTTTCTCACACTGCATATTTATTCCGAAAATACAATTTATGAATTAGGACCTAAAACTGAAAATGTTATTGTGTTTACTGCTGCAAGGAATCAAAATAATGAACCGACATTTTCTACACAGCTCTTAGAAAATTTTGTAAAAGAGTTAAAGGAAGCACCTCTTCAAACACGTGTTATAATTGCAATTACCGATAATGACTTTCCTAATCTCCCTGAAAGTATTGATATAATAGAATCCCAAAATACAAAAAAACTTATTTCAAAAATAAATGAAAATAAGGCCGCTGTTGTTTTTATTTTATCTGACGGCCTGCCGGATAAAGCTGTATTAACTCCGGGAGGTGAAAAAAAAACCTGTCCGCCATGGATGCTAAAAGATTTAAAAGAAATTTTAGAAAAACAAAGTATTCCTTTTGAGTTTAAATACAATAATATTACTTTGTACCGTCTTGGAATAATAACCGATGATATTTTATCTGAATATTTAAAAGAAAATATTCCTGCAATTAAAATATCTTACAATTCGGATATCAGGCCAACTCTAAAATCCTTAATAAATATTTATTCCAATGGAATTCCATCGGAATGGGATATGCATTATAATATAAAAAAAATATTCGGTCTTATAATTATAAATGAAAATACATTAGTAATTTTAATAATGGCTGTTGCTTTATCGGCTCTTTTTTATATATTTATATTCAGTTTTTTATTTGGAAAAAAACGGGAGAGAAATATTAAAGACCTTGTAGTTCTTTGGAGAGTTCCTGTTTTCTTTTTTATAATCAATTTATTTGCTCTTTATATAGGAGAATATTTTGCTCTTCGTGTTTTTTCTTTTAAATTCGGTTTTGAAGAATCTATTAACCTTTTGCCTCTTGGAGCAATATTTTTAAAATTTTTATTTGCATCATTAATAATATCTTTGTTTGCGTACATAAGTAAATATGCGAAAATGCCTAGTAATATTTTTATCTATGGATATTTGGCAAGCATTGTGTGCTTTCTTAATATATTTATCTTTTCGAGAGTCAATTTATCATTAACAATTATACTATTGGAGATGTATATTTTATCTTTTATTTCTTATCATTTTCAAAAAATATATGCACAAATAATATTTTTTATATTATATATTTTATTATTTATATATCATTTTTCAGATATAATATTTATTAAAGATAATCTTACTAATGTTTTATTTTATTCCGATCATATTTTAACATCAATGTTTATTCTTCCATATACTTTGATGCTTATAAGGTTTTTCATGCAGTTACAAAAAGAACGGCCTAAAGCAAAATCTATACCGTTCATTGTATCAGGAGCAATAACTTTTATCACAGTATCTCTTATTGTTCTTATTTTAATTTATCCTAAGTTTTTACATCCTAAAAATACGGATGAATTTATTTTATATAATATTGAAAACGGAAATAAATATATATCTGTCATCTCAAATATAAAAACCGTCTCTCAGGATATTGATGCAGATGAACAAGTTCCTGAGTTATCCGGTATTGGAGATGCTGATTTTATTAAGGTACAGGCGAAAACAGAAAATTATCTTGAGCGTGTAATAGGTGAGGTAAATATTGTTCCTAAGATTAGGGCAGCTGTTATACAGGTTATTATAAGCCGTACGGATGGTTTCCCTATTTATGAAGCAACTATGGAATTTAAAAAATCGGATGAGGGAAGAAGTGCTGAATTTGTTTCACCTATTAATTTGACTGAACCTTTTTCTATAAAATTTTCGGGAGAAAAAAATGCTGTTTTGCACGTAAAAATACTTGCATGGTTTTATGATAATCCTATCAGTCCTGTTTTTGAAATTTCAAATGAAAATTTAAAAAACAAAAAATTAATTTTTCATGTCATAAAAGAATTCGATTTGTTGCCCGATGCAGGAGCTTAATATGGCAAACAGAAAAGTTTTTTTCCATGTTGATATAGATGCTTTTTTTGCTTCAGTTGAACAGCTTGATAATCCCGAATACCGAGGTAAGCCTGTAATTGTGGGAGGTCAATCGGAAAGAGGCGTCGTTTCAACTTGTTCTTATGAAGCTCGAAAATTCGGAGTTCATTCTGCAATGCCTATTTTGCAGGCTAAAAAGTTTTGTCCGAACGGCATATTTTTAAGATGTCGCATGGATCGGTATCATGAAAAGTCAAAAGAGGTAATGACTATATTTAAAGATTTTAGTCCGGAGGTAAACCAACTTTCTATTGATGAAGCTTTTTTAAATATGACTGGGATGGAAAAAATATTCGGTACTCCTAAAAATTCCGCACTTCTATTAAAAAAAACTATAAAAGAAAAAACGGGTTTAACGGTTTCGGTAGGTTGCGCTCAAACTAAATATATTGCTAAGATAGCTTCAAGCCGCTCAAAACCTGACGGACTTTTTATTGTACCGGCGGGTGAAGAAATTGATTTTATGAAAAATCTTCCTTTAAAGGATGTGTGGGGTATAGGAGGAAAAACGCGGAAAAGACTTCTTGCAGCAGGTTTGACTACAGTGCCTCAAATTTTTAATTCAAGTGAAAATCTTTTGCAAAGTATTTTAGGAAATGCATCAGGTAGTTTTTTGTACAGAGCTGTTAGAGGAGAGCTTTATGATGTTTTTAACGATGATGTTAAATCGCACTCGATAAGTACGGAACGGACATTTGAACACGACTTATTTTCTCCTGCAGATATAAATGATGTTCTTTTTTATCTTGCATCGGAGATTATGTATAGAATTTTCGATGAAAAGATAAAAGGAAAAACCGTTTCAGTAAAAATACGATATAATGATTTTACAACCGTTTCCATTCAATCTACAGGTTCCATTGTCAATGATACTCAAGACTTATTTGAGCGGGCAAAAGAACTTTTTTATAAAAAATTCGATAATAAAACACCCATAAGATTATTGGGGCTTTGTATCATGAATGTTGAAGCCGATATTCCCGAAGCTCAATCTGAACTTTTTTATAGTGAAAAAAATATAAAGAAACGAAAGATGCAAGAAACTATGTATACCCTTACAAAAAAAGAAGGTAAGAATATTTTAAAACCGGCTCGTCTTTTACAAAACGATAAGGATGGTTTGTAATGAAAAATAAAATTTTACCTTTCTTTATAATTTTTATTTTTTTATGGACGGCTGCCTATGGTTTTGAAAATGACGGAAGTGCCGATATTGATTTTGGTATCGATTTAATTAAAAACAGAACCGGTGAAAACAAAGCAGGCCAATACTTTAAAAATTTTGATTCGGAAAATACTGTTCTTTTTTTAGATGGTTTTTGGGATATTGAATTTTTAGGGCTTTCAAGTTTTGAATTTTTTGAAGGTTATGCAAAAGTAAATTCTTTTCAGGGTGTATTTAAACAAAAGGCAAATTTATCGCTACTACTTTTATTAAATAAAATGTTTTATTTTGAAACACTTTATAAAGATGACTATAAAAAAAGTACTTTAGCCTTCGGCTATTTTGGAAAAGAAGATTCTCCCATAAAACACATTCGTGCAGGTAACAGTAATATAAAATTTCCTCTTAATTATGGGTACATAGATACGGGAGGAGGCAAGTTTATCAGCCCAGGTGTGATGGGAACTTTTGCAGGAGACAAATGGAACGCTGATGCAGTACTCAGATATGAAAGCTCCGAATATAATTCAAAAACATACTATGGCAATACTGAAATTATAGAAAATAAAATTTCGATTAACGCTTGGCAAAGGGGCAAACATTTTTATATTCCCGTAGATAATTTATATGGAAAACCCGTTTCCATTTTTGTTAAAGATTTTGCAGGCAGTCAATGGAGGCGTTTAAGTTCTGATGAATTTTCGATTGACCCGCGTTTAAAAGTCTTATCATTAAAAAAATCTTATCCTGAAGGGGTGGCTATAAATTATTTTGATTTAGAGCCCAATCCGTCAGATACGAATAATCCTGCTGATACACACTTAAGTAAAGTCAAAAATTATTTTTCAGTATTAGGTTCAATCCCGGAAATAAATGAATTAGCAAATTCTATTCCCGCTAATGTTGAAGGATATAAAAAAAATATTTTTGGTAAGGATTATTTGGTTTTAAAAGAAAAAAAATTTCGCCTTTTGAAATTGCCTCAAGGTATAATGCGCCTCAAGTCGAAGGGGATTCTTCCTCATCGGTTGTCTACACATATAATCAAAATGTGAATCCTCATTTTACGGCGAATACAGAGACAACAGATAATTTTTTAAGTGATTTTCAAAAACTGAAATTTATCCAGGTTTTGGATTTAAGTAAAGACTATGATTTTAGTAATCCCGAACAAATGTTTCCGTTTTTCAAAACGGATTATAAAATATATCTTCAAGGTAATTCCGATGAGACCAATTTAAGTTTACAAATATTATGCAAAAATTATACTCCAACACCAGGGTTTAGCTTACCCGATACGGCTATTCCGGGAAGTATCCGTATTTTTAAAAATAAAATAAGGATATTCAACTTTTCTTATAATGAATCCAATCATACTTTAACGATAGATGAACCTATTTTTTCAAATGATATTGTAGAAATCCAATGGAAAGAAGGCGTGACCTATTCGGATTCGGGTACTATAAGATTTGCAGGAGGTGCGCACTGGAAACCGATTAAAGGGTTGGATGTTTTTTTTGCAGGTTCCGGTGATTGGGAAACGGCAAAACAAAAAATTATTCCTATTGATACATATAAACTTTCAAGCGGTATAGATTATCAAAACCAAAAAATAAAAACAGGAACTGTTATAGGTTTTGAATCCGATGTTGATCGTAATAAAAAAGCAAGAGAACAATTTTACTCTTTTCAAAATAAAACATATTTTAATTATAGTTTTACAGGCTCTTTATATTCTAAAAATAATGTACCCATTTTTTCTAATCCTCTTTTTTATTTTGAAGAAAATTTTATAAGTGATAAAAAGTCTTTAAATCTTCATACAAAAACTAATGCAGCACTTGATATATGGAAAATAAAATTAGCAGGTTTGTTATCCTTAAAAGCCGATTTTTTACAAAAAAAATCGGAATTGAATATTATTGAAAGTTACGGCCATTCCGTAATAATGCCGATTTATTTTTTTAATGCTTCGGAAGATTTTTTTGTTAACATACATGATTCTATTCTAAGGCGTGAATGTAAAATTGATTTTCAAAAATATATAGATATAAATTATATTACCGCTATTGACTACAATAAAGATTATGCTTCTCAAAAAATATTCGCATCAATTGCGCCTATTATTCCGCAGGCAAAATTCGGAACAATATATACTCAGACTAATTTTTCTGTGGGGCAAAAATACAGAACCGATTTTTATCCTTCATCCTTATCATATTATGAAGCATGGAAAAAAAGCTTAATCGATATGTACTCAATAGGCGAAAAAAATGCCGAAAACAGAGCTGCCGCTCTAAAGTTTTTATTTAACTATTTTGCAAATGAAGAAGATAAAACAGGTTTTAGACTGTCAGGTTTTAATTTTGAAGCTTTCTCAAAAATAGATTTCCAAAATAAAACAGAAAAAAAATCAGGTGATGAAACAGGTATTGAAATTTCCGTACCATTCAATACGGGGAAAATATTTTTCTCTCCGATTATAAAAAGAAAAATTACAAAAGAGAAAAAGGCTATAGAAGCTGAAAAACTTAAATCCTATGCTTTGGATTTGAATTCCTTGTTTACTGGTTTAGGTGAACAATATTGGTTATTTTCCAAACCGTTTTTTTATGACATGTTCGATCAAAGAATAAACAGTCAGATACAAACCGAAAATAAAAATTTATTTTACAGCTTTTTTAATTCTTACGGATTCTCTGTTTCAAGATTGATAAGCGGTTCTATCAAAGATTTATACGTACCCATTGAATTCGGCTCATCATTATCCAGGCTGGTTCAATCATCTCAAACCGGTAAATCGCCTGTAAATATATACGGGCTTGATTTTTTATTTAAATATACGGCTTTGAATATTTCCGGAAAATACGGCCATTTTGATTGGTTTAAATTTTATGATCAAGATGAGTTGAATAGGCTTTACAAATTCGGTTTTTCGTTTGGAAAAGACTTTTTTAAATTTAATTTTAATTCAATTCATAGTCTTTATTTTTTCTTTAGCTTAAATAATAAATTGGGCATTGAAAACGAGTTTTTATATACGGCTTCAAAAATAGATATGCAGAAATTCTTAACCGACGAATGGAAAGAAAAATTCAGTTTTATTTTTTCTTACAAAGGAGGCTCATCTCTTCCCCGATTAATAATAGAAACTTTTTCAAAAATACCTCTATCGGATAGCAGAGAAGAAAGACTTTCTGTAGAGTTCTCGCAAAATAAGAATTTACAAAAACTTAACTACAAGTTTTCTTTTAAGCATTTACAATCTACAAAGATAGGTTCTCACGGTGAAATAAAAATATTTGCAGAATTGGAAGGCGCTTCTACAACATCAAATTCTTTTTTACTCAACATAAATGCAGGAATTTCAGGAAAGGTAGATTTTTAAAGAGATAAAAATCAGTTAAAAGCCTATGAAGTGATTTGAATTCTTTTTACCGAAACGGCTTTTTTTGTTTCGGTATCTATCTCTGCGATTAAGCCGCAAAATATTGCAACTCCTTCTTCCATGACTTCAACCCGCTGCGGAACTTGGCTCTTTGTTCTTGTAATGGCTGTAAAGGGGCTCCCTCCGATTACGGACTCTTTAGCTCCTATCATTCCGAGGTCGGTAATATAAGCCGTGCCGTTCGGTAAGATTCTTTCATCTGCCGTTTGAGTATGAGTATGTGTACCTGCAAAAGCAGATACTCGGCCGTCGACATAAAAGGCGAGGGCTTCTTTTTCCATTGTAGATTCTGCATGGAAATCTATAATGTTAATCGACTCGGATAAATTATTTTCATTTTGCGAAGAGAAAAGAAAATCAATGGACTGGAATGGGCAGTCGATGGCCCTCATATTTTCTCTTCCTTGAAGATTTATTACGCTATATTTGATTCCGGTTTTTTCGATAACTGCAAGTCCCGAGCCTTGAGCAAGAGGAAAATTATGAGGCCTCAAAACTCTTCTGTCCTTACCGAAGTTCATACGGATATCAAATCTTTCCAGTGTATGATTTCCTCCAGTTATAACATCAACGCCTGCATTAAAAAATAGTTCCGTCTGGTCATCTTTTATCCCTACACCGTGTGCCGTGTTTTCTCCGTTTACCACGCAGAAATCTATTTTTTCTTTTTCTATTATCAAGGGCAAATGTTTTTGTAAAGTTTGAAGTCCTAGATTACCGCAAACATCTCCGCCCATAAAAATTCTTATAAATTGTTTCATAAGGCTTATTTTAGAATAAGATTAAAAAAAAATCAATTGCCGTTAAAACGGATATTATATGCTTTTTTAAAATTCTCAAAGATTGAATCTTTTAATTCTTCCGTATAATTTTTGTAATTTTTTTCATCATAGTTTGAAAGTCCTTCCGATTTAGCTCTTAATTCTGCGAAAGCCGAAAAGACCGTTTTTATATCTGTTGGAAGAGATAAGTTTTCTTCTTTTAGACTCATGTATGGGGCATCCGTTTCGGTTAAAAGTCTTCCGGTTTCTAAATTTGCAGCAGTTTCTATTTGAGCTTTTTGTCCGCGGAGCAATCCTTTGCCGATACAAAAATAAGCATTTACTCCTTTTTTTAGAAATGACCTTGCTTCGGTTACGGAGCCAGCCCATCCATGAAAGATAACCGCACTTATTTTCTTTAGAGTTTTTGCATCATCGAATATGAGGTGCATTCCTTTGCGGCAGTGTACAACTATGGGGAGATTCGATTTTTGGGCAAGATTTAATTGGGTATTCCATACTTTTTTTTGGGCTTCTAATGTGCTTTTATAATGCTCATCAAATAGGTCGAATCCGCATTCCCCGATAGCGGCTATTCTTTTTTCGGTTATGAGTTTTTCTAAATAAGGTATTTCGTCTTCTATCGGGCATTGAGGATGTATTCCGAATGACAGAATAAAATGCTTGGAATTTTCCCTGCATATTTTTTCTTGAACCTCAAACCGGATTGCCTCATTTGCCGAAGCGCAAAAAAATATCTCCTTATCGAAGGTTTTTAAAATAGGATTTTCTATATTTTGAGAATTTAGTTCCTCTAGTGTGTCTAAAATATGAACATGGGCATCGGTGTACATGGGAGTCATTATATACTAAAGGTATCGTTTTGTATACCGAAAATATTACTATACGGAGGGAAAGTATGAAATTATATTCGATAAAAACTACTCAAGGCGACGCCTCATATTGTTCCATTTTGCAAGAAACCGATGCCGGATACATCCTGCGCATTTGTATGGATAAAGACGGCTATCAAAAAATAAGTGAAGATTTTATAGAAAAAGATCTTTTTGATATGTGCGTCCGCACGGGCTACATTCACGAGCTTTCAGAAGCGGGTTCCGTAGTAGCCTAATCGTACTACCTTTTAGTTAAGCTAAGGAGTAATTAAGGGGTGTTCCCCTTAATTACCGCTTTTATTTTAGCTGTTAACTCTTTCCTGATATTCGTTAGTTTCAGTGTTTACGAGTATTTTTTCACCCTGTTTGATAAATAATGGAACACGGACTACAAGACCTGTTTCGGTAACAATGGGTTTTGTAGCTCCAGAGACAGTATCTCCCTTTATATAGTTTTCGCTTTGCTCTACAATAAAAATCATCTTAGTGGGAATCCTGACATCTATGGGTTCATTTTCCCAGATGAGAATATCGTATTCATCCCCTTCTCTTAGATAATGTTCCTTGTCGCCTACTGTGTCCGAAGGTACGGAAACCGATTCAAAGCTCTCAGTATCCATGAACATAAATAAGTCTCCATCCTTGTACTGATACTGACACTTGTGTGTATCTACTACCGCATCTTCAACGGTGTCTGCCGTTTTGATAGTCTGCATCAAAACCGATCCGTCCCTTAGATTCTTCATTTTAACACGGGCAAAGGCCGCACCCTTTCCGGGATTTACAAATTCTCTTTCAACAACCAAATAAGGGGTTCCCTTATTCAGCAAAACAGTGCCCTTAGCTATATCTCCGCCTCTAATCATTTTTCACCTCATTTAAAATTGTGCGATATTTTAGCATTTTTGATATTTTTATGCAAGAGTCTTGATTTTAAAAATTTTCTGTTAATTTAGGCCTTAGTTTCAGCTTTATTCGTCAGATTTTTCCGTAAAAACATTTGCTCTGGAAATGCTTTGTAAACGTTTTGCATCACGCTGTTTTGCCACACGCTTGACTTATTTTTCATATATGGTAAAATGGAAATAGAATTTAGGTAAAGGCTTAAAATATGATTATAAAAAAACTGATATTCCGAACTGTAGTATTTATTCTTGTTTTCGTATTTGTTATAATAGCTCTTATCATCTCAAAAAAAAATGATGTAATATACGGTTTTATTTCTGCTGAAGAAATGAGGGCTGATTATGAATATTTTTGGGATTTTATTTATACCGGTTATCCCTTTACTGAAGTATGTGAACGCAAAAGAATTGATTTAGAGCAAATAAGACAGGCAGGATATAGGTATTTATCGGATCCTATGATGCAGTATGGTTATTATTTTTTTTATAAAGATTTATGCAGAAAAATTACTGGAAATAGATATATAGGTCATCTTTATCCTTTCGATTATTTTGATTATTATTTTAATTATAAAAAAATAGAAAATACAGCTCAGAGTCTATCAATTAAGAAGCAGGCTTTAATAGATAACTTTTATTCTCATATATATCAAGCAGAGACTCTTAGTTACCAAAATATCGGTAATTTTAGCAATAAAAATTCGTCATCAATAGGAATACGTAAATATTCAAAGCCGTTTATACAGATTATTGAGACCGATCATATTGCATACATAGAAATCAAATCTTTTCTTACAACGGAAGAGGAAGAAAAACAAGAGTATCTAAAAGTCTTAGAAAATTTTTTTATTGAAACGGCAAATTATAAACACATAATAATAGACATACGAAATAACGGCGGAGGATATACTGAAAATTACGAAGCAATACTATCTTTCAATATAACAAAAGATATGAATATAATATCTTACGGCCTTTATAATGAAAATAAATATACTGATATTTATTTGGATATGTTTTTTAAAAATTATAAATCAAAAAATATAAATCGGTATGAAGTTCCGAATATAAAAAATTGCGGTACTGTAAAAAACGATAAGGCTTATAGACTGGAAGAAACGGTTGTACCTCGTCCCGTTAGCGGATATAAACCTTGTGAGCGTAAAAAATTTTGGCTTCTTGTAGATAGCGGTGTATATTCGGAAGCTGACCGGTTTGCTTATGTCTGTAAAAAAAGCGGTTTTGCAACAGTGGTTGGGTCTAATACCGGCGGAGCCGGAACAAACGGTAAATCTCCGATGTACATAGTTCTTCCCAACAGCGGTTTATTGATAAAGTTTGATTTTATGTACGGCTTAACCGAAGACGGATATTGTACCGATGAATTCGGCACTGCTCCCGATATTTATAATTTCCCCGGTAAAAGTGCCCTTGGAACTTGCTTGGAAGAAATCAAAAGATTAAGAAAAAAAACGGATTAGGGGAGAAGAAAAAATTTTAAGAAATGCAATTTATAATTAAAAGGAGCCTTAATTTACATGAAATCTAAATCCTTAAAAAAAATAATCTTAGGCCTTACTTTTCTTTTTGTTCTAATTTTAATAGGAATTGTAAGCATAAACATCTACATGCTTAGCTATTCAAAACCTTATATTTATAAAAACATTTCCGCCTTGCCGGAAAAATATGTTGTGATTGTACCCGGAGCTAAAGTTTATAAAAACACGGTTTCGCATGTTGTGAGGGATAGGATCGAAGCTGCCGTAAATTGTTTAAAAAACAAAAAAGCTGAAAGAGTTTTGATTTCAGGTGACCACGGAAGAAAGGGTTATGATGAGGTAAACAGAATGCGTATTTT
This sequence comes from Treponema putidum, assembly GCF_000755145.1. Taxonomy (GTDB): domain Bacteria; phylum Spirochaetota; class Spirochaetia; order Treponematales; family Treponemataceae; genus Treponema_B; species Treponema_B putidum. The sequence goes on along the minus strand of NZ_CP009228.1, from coordinate 1,652,233 downwards.
TATGCAGGATATTTACGGCACTGACGAAAATCTAATCTTTATGGATCATGCAGGTTTTTCTACCTATGAAACAATGTACCGTGCCCGGGAAATCTTTTGTATTGAAGATGCCGTTGTGGTAACACAGGCCTTCCATACCGCAAGAGCCGTTTACATAGGAAGAAAATTAGGTCTCGATGTTATAGCCTATGAAGCTCCTGAGGTTTTAAGGTACAGCAGGGAAACCCATATAAGCTGGGAAATAAGAGAAGCCTTGGCAAGAGTAAAAACTTTCTTTTTAGTAATGTTCAATGTGAAGCCTACATTCCTCGGTAAGAAAATACCGATAACGGGAAATGCAAAAGATACATGGGATTTTTAAAAATCAACAACCCCGACGCAGAGCATCGAGGTATGTTGTTCTCATAAGGTAGTTGCAGTCGGCTTTAATACCCTTTGTTACGACGCAGAGCGTCGGGGTATTAAACCCTCCGCACGAATAAAGCTAAAAAATGAACTTGAAAAAAACGGATATTTGCGATAAAATAATCATAGTTAGTTTATATTGACGGAGGAATCTATGTCGTATGAAACTCTTGTTGAACAGATAAAAACCTTACCGGATGTTTACTTGGAGGATATTTCCAAATATGTGCAGTTTTTAATGTATCAATATGGACACGAAAAGATGTCTCTTTTAAAAGAATCGGATGAAGAATTTGAAGCCAATATGAATAAAGGTTTTACCGATATGATTAATGGAAATGTAACTCCTTTAAACGATGCTTTTGAAGAAATAAAGTCAAGGTTTATTTAATGAAATATCAAGTTGTTATTTCAGATCAAGCAAAAGAAGATTTGAGTAGTATTTATTCTTACATATTAAATAATTTAAAATCAAAAATTAATGCCGATGCCGTTTTTAAGCGTCTTTATGAAGCAATGCAGGACTTGAATTTTATGCCGTCTCGGTATCATAGATATCCAAAAGAACCGTGGATATCTCGTGGGATAAGATTCTTCAGTGTAGGTAATTATTCAATCTTTTACGCAGTTGATGAAGATACTTTAACTGTTACAATTATTCATGTGGTTTGCGGAGGTATACAATATGAGATTCCTGCTTCTGAGGGTGGAATCGACGGATTATTAAATAGTGGAAAAATTGAGCGAAGATGAGACTTTTAGAATTCAAAAGAACAAAATTGTTCGATGGCATTGAGGATGGACTATTCGATAAAGATTTTCAATTAAATATAGAGGGAAAATCTGTGTTATTTATTGTGGATGACATTACTCCACATAAATTAATAGACTGTCCGGTCAAACAAGATGTAATAAATAAATTGCATCTGGAATCAGATGGCATATCCAATATTGTGACAAAAGAGCAGCGATTACAGGTTTATTACTTAAATGAAGATGATTTGTTGATTATCTTTTCAATGGGTGAATATCAACCAGGAAGATACATGCTTTTCCTGGAAGGAGTCTTTCTTAAGCTGAACTTATTTCCAACTTAAATAACTCCTCTGGATTACCTTGTAGAACTCTTGGAATTCTCTGGGCAAAGTATTTCTATTTTCCAAGGGGCTTTAACTAATTCAGGATTGAAATATAAATAGCTAAGGAGTATTTTATTATGTTACATACTCCAACTGTTTTTGTAAAGAAATTTCTCCGTTTCACTCATTTGCCCAAAGGGGATGGCCAATTTCGATCCATTCGGTGCTTGTGCTTGCTGCAATGGGGCGCCTTGTACAGCTCCCGTTATAGACTGGACCCATAAAAAAAATAACCTTATGCATTATTTTTCTTTTTGCTTTAATTTTAATAGGAATTGCAGGCATAAACATCTACATGCTTTTTGGTAATGTTCAATGTGAAGCCTACATTTCTCGGTAAGAAGATACCTATAACGGGAAATGCAAAAGACTCATGGGATTTTTAGATAATCGGAAAATATGACAAGTTGGTTTTCTTCAAGTTCGTCTGATATTTTAAGATTAGATTATTGATTTTTTTCCGAATTTTTATTATTTTGTATATATGAATATAGATAAGTATACAGTTAAGGCATCGGAAGCCGTTCAAGAGGCTTCTTCGCTTGCCCAAAGAGACGACCACAGTCAAGTCGAAAGTGAGCATCTTTTATATGCTCTTTTAGAACAAGAGGACGGAATTGTTCCTCCTTTAGTAGAAAAAATCGGAGTAAATCCCGAAGGCCTATTGGACGAACTCGACAAAATGCTTAACAGAAAGCCCCGTGTTACGGGACAATCCGCTCAAACATATATTTCGCCCTTGCTTGCAAAGGTTTTTGCAAATGCTGAAGGCTATGCAGATAAATTAAAAGATGAGTATGTTTCTACCGAGCACCTTTTACTCGCTCTAAGTGAGTCAAAGGATGAAACCGGAGAACTCTTGCGTTCACGGGGTATCAATCTAAAAAATCTCCTTTCTGCGCTTAAAGAAGTACGCGGAAATAATAGAGTAACAAGCGATGACCCCGAATCTACATTCAGAAGTTTGGAAAAATTTTGCCGTGACCTAACCCAGCTTGCAAAAAACGAAAAGATAGATCCCGTAATCGGGCGGGATGAAGAAATAAGGCGGGTAATGCAGGTACTTTCCCGCAGGACAAAAAACAATCCCGTTTTAATCGGAGAACCCGGAGTCGGAAAAACGGCAATAGTTGAAGGCCTTGCAAGACGTATAGTTTCAGGGGATGTTCCCGACAGCTTAAAAGGAAAAAGACTTTTATCCTTAGACCTCGGAGCCTTGGTTGCAGGAGCAAAATTCCGCGGCGAATTTGAAGAAAGATTAAAGGCCGTAATTTCCGAAGTACAAAAATCCGAAGGCCGAGTCATTCTCTTTATTGACGAGCTTCACACCCTTGTAGGTGCCGGAGCAAGCGAAGGCTCGATGGATGCTTCAAACTTGCTAAAACCCGCCCTTGCCCGCGGAGAGCTCAGGGCGATAGGAGCCACCACCCTAAACGAATACCGAAAATACATCGAAAAAGATGCAGCCCTTGAGCGCCGTTTCCAGCAGGTTTACTGTCCCGAACCTACGGTTGAAGACACAATAGCAATCCTGCGCGGTCTACAGGAAAAATATGAAGTTCATCACGGGGTACGCATAAGGGATGAAGCTCTTATAGCGGCGGCCGTACTTTCCAACCGTTATATCACAAACCGCTTTTTACCCGATAAGGCAATAGACCTTGTGGATGAGGCAGCAAGCCGCCTAAAAATGGAAATAGAAAGCCAGCCTGTTGAGCTTGATCAGGTTGAGCGCAAAATTCTTCAACTGAATATCGAAAAGGTTTCTATAGGAAAAGAAAATGATGCAGCCTCAAAGGAAAGACTTGTAAAACTTGAAGAAGAGTTGGCAGAACTTTCTTCAAAACGGAATACGATGCAGGCCCAATGGCAAAACGAAAAAGCCCGCATTAACGAATCCCGCAAATACAAGGAAGAATTGGAACAACTGCGTATTGAAGAAACCAAGTACAGCCGGGAAGGAAACTTAAACAAGGCTGCCGAGCTGAAATACGGAAAAATACCCGAACTTGAAAAAAAGATAGCGGCCGTTACTGCCGAGCTTGAAAAAAAAGCTGGTCAGGAAGGACAGCTTTTACGTGAAGAGGTTTGCGAAGAAGACATAGCCCGAATCGTTTCAATGTGGACAGGTATCCCCGTTTCAAAAATGCTTGCAAGCGAAATGCAAAAATTTTTGGAACTCGAAAAGGTGCTGCAAGCCCGCGTCGTCGGACAAGATGAAGCCGTAAAGGTGGTTTCGGATGCTATCAGACGAAACAAGGCAGGCCTTTCCGATATGAACCGTCCCTTGGGCAGTTTTTTATGTATAGGCCCCACGGGTGTCGGCAAAACCGAATTAGCCAGAACCCTAGCCGACTTTTTGTTCAATGATGAAAAGGCACTTACCCGAATCGACATGAGCGAGTACATGGAAAAACATTCCGTGAGCCGCCTGATAGGAGCTCCTCCGGGATATGTCGGTTACGATGAGGGAGGACAGCTTACCGAAGCCGTAAGACGGAGGCCGTACAGCGTCATCCTCTTTGACGAAATAGAAAAAGCTCATCAAGATGTTTTTAACGTTTTTTTGCAGATCTTGGATGACGGACGTCTTACAGACGGGCAAGGCCGTGTAGTCGATTTTAAGAACACAATTATAATTATGACCAGCAATATAGGTTCAGAGTATATATTGACCGCAAAGGATATGGGAAGCATAAAAGAAGAAATTACCCAAATCCTCCGCGATAATTTTAGACCCGAATTTTTAAACCGCATTGACGAAATCTTAACCTTTAACAGGCTCGAAAAAGAGCATATCCGAAAGATTGTCGATATTCAGCTTAAGTCCGTTGCAGAACGCTTGAAGACGCGCCGCTTGAGCCTTAAAGTTTCGGATAAGGCAAAGGATTTCCTTGCAGACATAGGCTATGACCCCATGTTCGGTGCCCGACCCCTAAAGAGGGCTATACAGGCCGAGCTTGAAAACAAACTCGCCCGCTGTGTTCTTGAAGGCAAATTTCCCGAAGGCAGCACAATACTGGTAGACAAGGGAGAGGACAGCCTTATCTTTAAAAGAGAGGTATTGAAAAAAACAGACTCCGGCCAATAAGAACAGTATTAGCTTACTTTACACATTAGCCTTCCCAGCAGAATTTAGTTTTTTGATTTGTGTTTTATTTTAGTTTCCAATTGAAAAATACCAAACGCATAGAAAAACCTTTTACGGCGGGAAGGCTTTCATAATGGACTGTTCCGCCTGCTTCTTTTGCTCTTTCTTCAATAGCTTTTAGACCTATGCCTTTTTTGATTTCAATGCATCCGGCTCCGTTATCTTTCATTGTAATTATGAGCGACGTATCAGTGTAAGAAAAGTGGATTGTAATTTTTGAAGGTTTGCCGTATCTAGCCGAATTTGATAAGAATTCCTGAACAGCCTTATATACTGAATGGCTTTGTTTTTCATTTAAACTCCAAATATCTTTTGAGAAAGTAAACTGTACATTGATATTTGTCATTTTTTTAAATTCTCCTATCAGATTATGAACTAGGATTATTATTTCATACTTGTTATAATCTATCGGTTTTAATTCTCTCAAAGCAAACCTGACTTCTTCTAAATTCTTTTTAGCAAAGGAATTTAAATCTAAAATTTTTTGAGGTAAATCATTGTTTTTGTTCTTTGCAGCAGCATAGAGTGCGTTTAGCTGAATAATCATTGTAGAAAGTCCATGTCCTACACTGTCATGTATTTCTCTGGATATGCGGTTTCGCTCTTTTAAGGTCATAAGGTCTTCTATCGATTCATTGTATATTTCCAAATCATGGATAGAATTTAAAAGCTCATCCCTTTGAATACTTAATTCTTCTTGTTTTTTTTGGTAAGAAATAATTTCATGTTGGTTTAGTTTAAAATATTCTAAAACTCCTCCGCTTAAAATAAAAAGGGCTGTATAGTTTATGATTATTTCCATATCAAAGTTCTTCAATGAAAATATGCAAACTGTAAGTCCTATTATTCCCAATATGTAGGTATAGGGTTTTGAATTATAATAAAAACTATCAATCAATGGAATTAAAAATAAAAGAAATGGAATGGCAGCTCCGGTAATGTTCAGTAAAAAACAAAGGAACCAATCGGTTAAGCAAAGAGCAAAAAGAAAGGTTTTACTCTTTGTATAAAAGAGTTTAAGATTAAGCAATATAATAAAACAAAGATATAATAAAAATTGAATTCCTGTAATCTGATTTCCGTTTATGCTTGTTTGAATAAGGCTGGATGTTATTAAAAAATAATGAATAAAAATCAAAAATTTATTTTTCATGAATATGATTATATTATAATAATTAAGCTTTTGCAAGATTTGCATTTAAAAAAAGGAGGCTATATCAGCCTCCTTTAAATTTTGCTTTAATTTGTTTCGTTGTTAAATTCTTTTATTTTCCAGCTGCCGGCTGTAAAAATAGCGGCAGTCATCGCCCAGACTATCAATATGTTTGGAAAAAGTTTTTCTTTATCCAGCATTTCCAACAGCCAATATAGGGGTGAAAACATTGAAATATTTTTAAACACAGGCGGAATTGAAACAAAAGGCATTACAGAAATAATAGCAAGGAAAAATAAAACTATTGTAAGAAGACTTGTTATATTCGAAGCAAGAGCCAGTTGAGATTCTTTTTTAAAAATTCTTGCTATTAAAATAGCTATGGATAGAGCAAAAAAACTTGTTGAAACCACGGCTAAGAATATCAATGGAAGTCCCGTAATTTCTAATTTAAATATTATTGTCGCAGAAATAAAGACTATCATATTTACTACCACTTGAATAAAGACAAAGGCTAATAAAAAGCTTCCCACTATTTTAAATTCGGAGTTTGGGCTTATTATTGCACGTGCCAACATCTTTGTTTCCCTAAATTTTATTAAGTCGGTTACAATCGCTGTTGAGCCGAAAATAATCATATACAATACAAGCAATGTCATTATTTTTAGGCCTAGACTTATAATGTTTTTATTATCCGGTGTTTTAAATACAATATTTATATTGTTGTTTAAAAGCTTTTCTCCATTTTCGGCTAGACCCGAACTTTTAATAAAATTATCCATGAGATAAGCATTTATACTTAAATTGAGTGCTTGGACTCTATTGTCAAGAATAATGCTTTCTTCCGTTTTTAAAATTTCAAGTTCCGGTTTTTCATTTTTTAAAATTTTTTCGGAAAAATCTTTGGGTATAATTATAAGACCGGGTATTTTTCCAGTTGCAAGTTTTTCCTTAACCTTTGTTAATTCTTCTTCTTTATTTTCAGGACGGACTGTAGATTCGGAACCGGCAAAAAAGTTTTTCCATAAATCTCCCGTATCATCGACAAAATACCCTACCTCACCCATTTGAACGGTATAATCGGTCTTTTTAGTTTCCAAATCATCGGTATCTTTCGGATCAAGAATAAATCTTATTACAAAAATAAGAATTATCATAGCAAAAGGGAAAATAATCAACATACTGGCATTTGTTATATTTTTTAATATTCTTTTTAGCTGTGCTAAAAATAAACATAAAAATTCTTTCATATCATATCTCCTATAAAACGATGTTTGCCGAAAGGCAAACTCGACGGATAAACAGTGAGGCACCATTTATGCCGAACTGTTTATCATATCTCCTATAAGCGGAATTTCTGCCTCACTGTTTATCAAATTTCCGTTTTTTTAAAATTTACCATCAGTAAACCCAAAATATAAAATGCTGCACCAAGGGTGAGCATTATAAGCAGGCTGCCTATCATTCCTCCAAAAGAATTTTCCAAGACAATTTCCCTAAGAGGATTTGTTATAATTTGGGAAATGTTATATTTTGAAAATAATTTTGCAATTTTGTTTTCATTCGGAATTGAAAAGAGAACCGTTCCCAAAACTCCGAATACGAAAAATATAATCAAAACCGCCGCATACACAATATCCTTTTTGTTAAAGGTTGTAAGGGTACAGGCAATGCTGCCGGTTACAAGGGAAAAACATGCAGCATATATAAAAAGAAGAATAGGATTTCCCATAAAAGAAACTTTTAACAATCTAAAAATTAAAAGATAAATTGTGATAGCAATAAAAACTTTTAAGGCCATACTTATTATTTGAGCATTAAAGATATAGGCTGGGCTTTTTGGTATCGAGTTAATACGCATGGTAAGACCGGCAGCCTTTTTCTTATATGATGGATTAAGTATTTCCATAACAAACATAAAAAATAACAAGATGCTTAGGGATATTGCATAGACTTCATAACTTGACATGGTGTGAAGGGCGGGATGCATAAAAATTTTCCCTATCGGTTTAGCTGTTTCTTTTTGAATATTAAGATACTTATCCATAAGCTCCTTAGATTCACCTGAAGCGGCAATCGCTTTAGTAATTTTATAATTGCCGCTAATGGAACTACTTATGCTTTTAATTATATTCGATAAAAAAGTAATTGATGCAGAAGACTTTTCTTTACCGATAATTACAATATCAAATTCTTTGTTTTCTTCTACCGAATTTTGATAGCCTTTTGGAATTTTGATTTTATATTTTGCATTTGTTTCATTTTCAATTTTTATAAAATCTTTTAAGATATTTGAATTTAAAGTACCGATCAGCTGTTCCGATAAGAAAGATTTATCTTCATCATCGAAAAAAACAGAAATAGCTTTTTCATTTGTTTCAGCCTTAAAATCCGATTTTCGCAAAAAACCGTTATAGCCTACAAAAATAATCGGAAGACAAAGGTAGATTAAAATAAAGGTAATAAAGTTATCTTTTATCGCTATAAGCGTAATTTTTAAAAATGCTTTCATCTATATTCCTCCTGAAGCTTCAATCGTTATTCACGCAATTTTTTTCCTGTAAGCTGCAAAAATACTTCGCCTAAATTAAGCTCATTGATTTGAAGAGCCTTAATTACGGCTCCTGAGGTTTGTAATATTTTAATAGTTTCATCAAGATTGACCTTACTTCTCTCATATAGAATGGTAACGGTATCTGCTGATTGTTCTACATTTAATGCCCCATCAAGAAGCCTGATTTTTTCTATTAGGTCTTCATTTATATTGTCGGCCTTTATTTCAAGGGTTACGGTTCCGTTGGCCTTTTCCTTTACGGAATTAAGGGTGCCGTAGGCAATCTCCCTTCCCTCATCGATTACAAAGATATTTTTGCAAAGCTCTTCCACCTCTTCCATGTAGTGGGAGGTATAAAGAATTGTAGTTTTATCTTGGGAATTTATCTTGCGCAGATACTCAAATATATTGTTCCTTGACTGGGGGTCAATACCTACAGTCGGCTCATCTAATATTAAAAGGCGGGGCTTGTGCATAATGGCTGCAGCAAGGTTAAGTCTTCTTTTCATACCGCCCGAAAATTTTTTTACCTTTTCTTTTTTCTTTTCGGTTAAGCCGGTTACTTCCAAGGCTTCGCTTACAGCATCCTTTAGTTTTTTTCCTGAAAGACCGTAAAGGCTTGCAAAAAAATTGAGATTATCGATCGCTGATATATCCTCTGAGAGAGCCAGCTCTTGAGGTACAAGGCCTATCAATTTTTTTGCCTCTATCGGATTTTTTTTGATATTGTGTCCGCCTATAAGCACTTCGCCGTTTAGCGGATCCAAGATTCCGGTTATTATGTTTATCAGGGTTGATTTTCCGGCACCGTTAGGCCCGATTAAACCGAAGATATCGCCTTCTTCAATATCAAAAGAAACACCGGAAAGCACCTGCTTTTTTCCGTATTTTTTTGATACATCCTTAACTTCCAATATTTTCATAAAACACCTCCATAAGAAGTTTCTTGATTTATATGCCCTTATTTTAATTTATTCCGGTGAAAATAAAAGTGCCGAAAGTCATTTTTTATAAGGAAAATAGTCATTGATTATCGCAAAAAAAAGTTTAAAGTGCGATTATATTGATTCAGGCACTAAAACTATGCTATATTAAATCTATGAGAATAGCTATTGTAGACGATGAAAAACTAATATGCGAGGGCTTAAAAATTATTTTTTCTGCTTATCCCGACATTGAAGTTGTTGCAACGGGCTGTAACGGAAATGAGGCCTTAAAAATATGTGAAGAAAAAGAACCTGAGCTTCTCCTCATGGACATAAGAATGCCTGAATGTAACGGTGTAGAGGCGGCAAAAAAATAAAAAAAGTTTTCCCGATATAAAAATATTGATTCTCACCACCTTTAATGATACCGAATACATTCAAAAAGCTCTTCAATACGGTGCCTCAGGTTATCTTTTAAAAGACAGCGCTCCCGATGTAATCTATGACGGAATCAAGGCGGCTATTTCGGGCAATATTGTTATAAATCCTGAAGTCGCAAAAACCATGCTTTTTGAAAGCCATGAAGGATCGGGCGAAAGAACCCCAAAGCCCCTGCCCGAAATTCAAGACGAGTACGGCTTGAGCCAAAAAGAAATAGAAATTATAAGGCTGGTCGCAGAGGGGCTTTCAAACAAACAAATTGCCTACAAACAAGGCCTTTCAGAAGGCACAATTAAGAACAGTATTTCCGTAATCTTTGATAAGACCTTTGTCGCCGATCGGACTCAACTTGCTGCCTTTGCCTTTAAAAACGGTATTATATAACTCCTAAATCCGGCTATAAACACAAAGCTGCCGTAGTCTTGAAATAACAGGTAAATTATGATAACTTTACCGAATAATATAAAAGAATTCATGGTTCTAATATAGGGGTTATTTATAGATGAGTAAGCAAAAAATCAGCCGAACTAAGGTAAGATTTTCGATAAAATTAAAGCCGATTACCATTATATCTATTTTTCTATGCAGCTTTATTTTATATGCACAGGAACCGTTAAAAACCGAAGATAAGGCTAAAAAAAGCTACTTTATAGAAGAAGGCAATAAAGGAGCATCTATATATCAGCATTTATCATGGGAAGCAATAGACAACATCTTAGGTTTTGAATTTGTACTCGAAAAACAAGATAATTCGGGTAACTGGATACAAATCGATAAAAAGAATTTAAAAAAGAATTCAATAAATGTTTCTTTACAACCGGGAAAATACCGCTATAAGGTAGCTATAATTAATCTTCTTAATCAGCTGGACTCTGCAAGTGAATATAGAAATTTTGATGTGCGCATAGCCTATCAGCCTGAAGTTTTATCATTATCAGTCAATACAATATACTTCGATGAAACGGATTCAGACTCACTCATCGTCTTAGGCAATAATCTTTTTGCGGAAACAATATTTACTTTGAACAAAGATACGGAAAACCCAATACCATGCACCGTAATAGAAGCGGATAAAGACGGAAAAAAAATAAAACTTAAGCTGGATTTTTCAAAGTTCTCACCCGGAATTTATACTTTTACTGCAACAGATCCAAGCGGTTTACATGATAGCTCCAAAAATATAGCCTTTGCGTTTCAAAAGCCGCTCGATATATTTTTATCTTTAGGCTACACTTTTAGTGCCTTTATGCAAAATAAAATATTATACCGATATTTTAAATCGAATATTTATCCTGCCGGAGGTTCTTTATGGTTTAGTATTATACCTATAAAGAAATTATACGGCCGTATAGGTTTTAATCTTTCAGCTTCAGGCTTATTTTTAAAAAGCTCTAAAGATGAAATCTATACATTAAAATCCAGTTTTATCATACCTCAATTTAACTTGGTATATATGTTTCCAATAATCAAGCGCAGACTTAATTTTGATCTGCATTTGGGAGGAGGAGCGGCTTTTTTAATACAGGCAAAATTTACGTATCCCGAATCGGATATACAAAGTCCCGTTTATTGGTTTTGGTGCCCTTCGGTAAACGGAGGAACAGCTGTTCAAGTTTATCTTTATAAAAAATTATATTTTGAGATAAATTTAGATCACATCATTTTATTTAGAAAGGATTTTCCTAAATATGTAATTCAGCCGTCCCTTTCTTTGGGCTGGGAATTTTAACCTATAGGAGAAATAGAAATGAAAAAAATTTTAACTAAATTTTTACCGTTGCTGCTTTTAGTAAGTTTAACATCATGCAAGCAGCTTCTTGACGATATTGATAAAACTTTTTCCTATTGGGCAAATACTGCAAATATAACCGAGATTGAGATTCCCTCCGGACTTCCGATTGACAAAGACGACTTTTTCGCCTTGCCCTCCGGCGAAGATGCACACATTTATTTTAAACTTAATAACTCCCAAAAATTTGAATTTTTAATGCCCGGTGATTCGAACGCTCCGGATGATATTATCGTCTTTGATAAAAACGTAAATGGTAAAAGCGGAGGAAGGCCTAAATTTGGAGAAGATTATACTTTAACCCAAACAAGTTACGATAGAATCGAGCTCACTTATAAAAAAGATTTTTTACTTAAAAACGAACAAGGTAAGGCGAACCTTAATCCTAAAATAAAACTTTACAATAAAAAAGATAACCGAAGATTTGTACAAAACTATAATTATAAACTTAGGGCTAACACGGTTCCTCCTAAACCGGAATGGGTTACTACAGGAAAAATAGAAGATGGGGAAAATTCGTATTATGTTTTAATCTTTAAATTTGCAGTACCTGCTAATTCAATAGATACTTCACTCCATGGAGATATATCTGAGGTTTACTTCACTGAAGGAGAAAACCAAAAAGCCCCTATTCAGGTAAAATTAACAAAAGAAGGCTTCGATGTGAGCGGCTCTCAGGGAATCCTTATTCCTACTAATGAAGAAATCAAACAACTTGCAAACGAAGAAATAACAGGAGGAGGACCAACAAGCTTTCCGTCTATCCCTGCTGCGAATTCTGATGATAGAAAATGGATGCTCTGTATAAAAACGGGGGTAAAAACCAAACAGAGCTTGAGTTATAAGGTTAAAGTAAAAGATTTGCGAGGCCTTGCTTCTGATGAAACTTCAGGTGTAACCAATTTAGCAAAACTTCCTACCCCGAAAATTTCTTATCATTCTGCCATGGGTGAATTAACAAATTACGGAGTCTATAAAGATAATGAAAGTGCATTGAGCACAGGAACATTTGCGAATCCGATTCATATATCTTCATGTTTTGGAAACCCTGTTATTCTAAAAGCTCATAATGACGCTTATCCTGACGGTGTAACCATAAATGCTGAGGTAAAACTTTCAACTTCTACTCCGGCGCCCGCAGATTTTACAGGGCCTACAGGCAGCAGCCAACAAGACGGAAACTCTACAAAGATATTACTGGACCCGATTCCGGGAGTGGATGAAATATACGAGGTTAAATTAAAGGCAAGCGGGCCTAATTATACCGACAGCGATGAAAAGACTTATTACTATAAAATAAAAAAAGAAGTACGTGCCGGTAATGGTTCATGGCAGATTCTTAAAAAGACTGTGAAAAAGGCTTCTGACGGGGATACTATTTATATAAACGGGAATATAACTTCAACAAATGAAGCAAATAATTCGGGAGAATTTGAGGTAAGCAAAAAAATAAATATCCAAGGCTTAAGCGGAAAGGCCGGCAGCATTATAGATGCTAATAAGGACGGCTCTAATAAGCCTAATCCCTCTCATCGTATTTTCAATATAAAAAGCGGAGCAACTTTAAACTTGACCGGCCTCACTCTTCAAAACGGAAAAATTGAAGGAAATACTTATGAGGCTACAGGCGGGGCTATAAAAGCCGACATCAACTCGGTTTTAACCCTCAACAATACGGATATAAAGGATTCGGAAGCCGGTATGGCAGGAGGAGCGATATCTTCAACAGGTAATATTGATATTAAAGGGAATTCTATAATAAAAGACAATAAGATTATTTCTCCTAACGGTTTAGGCGGAGCCATCTATAACAGCGGAACCCTCAAAATCTCCGGTTCTGCACAGATAGTGCCTTCTGCAGCCCCCGATGAAAATACCCTAGGAAAAAACGATGTTTACCTCCCTGCAGGAAAAGTAATTACAATTACAGGAAATTTATCGGAAGCCTCCGTCGCTAGAATAACACCTGCAGACAATACATATACTGCCGGTAGGCAGGTAGTAAAAGGCGAAGGTTATGCCTTGAATGATGGGGACATATCCAAATTTAGTTTAACTCAAAAATCGGGACAAACTTGGTCGCTTCAAAGGGATTCTACACTAAATGCTCTTGTACTAAAAAAAGAGGCAACTGAAATTACGAGCTGGCAAGGACTTCAAGATGCCGTAACTGCAGCAAGCTCCGGCAATACCATAACCGTAAAAACTACTCTTACAGCCGATGAGAACACTTCGGAAATTTTAATAAATAAAGACCTTACAATTAAGGGCGAAGGTGCGGCTATACTCGATGCAAATTACAAACATAGAATATTCAATGTTTTTAACGGGGCAACTCTTACGCTAAAAGATATAACTCTTAAAAAAGGAAAAAGTATTACCGGCCTCGGGGCAGGAGTACATGTAACAGGAGCATCATTAGAAATTGAAGATGTAACTATAACTGAATGTAAGAATGAAAAAAATTCAGGAAAAGGCGGTGCAATTTATATAAGTAATTCTTCTGATAGGAGATTATTGATAAAGGGTAACTCAAAAATAGAAAACAATCAAGCAGAATTAGGAGCCGGAATTTACATTGACATCACTTCAGGTGAAAACATAATTGAAGGTAACGCTGAAATAAGGGGTAATATTTGTCAAAGTAACGGTCAAGGAGGGGGTATATATATCCATAAGGGGGCTCTTGTTTTACAGGGTAATGCAAAAATATTAAATAATGAATCAAGGGTTGGTGCTGCAGGCGGAGGAGGTGTTTATATTTCGCCAAATGGAACCCTTACTATAAAAGGTTCTTGTCTTATCGAGGGAAACAAGGCAAAAAAATCCGACGGTACTTCTCTTACCGGTTTTGGAGGCGGTATATGTAATTTAGGAACTCTCACAATAGAAGGCGGGGAAATAAAAGATAATGAGGCGCAACATGGAGGAGCAGTCTACAATAACGGAACTTTCAAAATCTCCGGTTCTGCAAAGATAACTATTGATGCAGACAAAAATGATGTTTATCTCCCTGCAGACAAGGTAATCACAATCACGGGAAATTTATCGGAAGCCGCTGTTGCCCGAATAAGTCCTATGAATTATCCTTCAGCCCTTACTCCTACAATCACTGTCTTAACAGCCGCTTCCGGTGTTACTCTTGCAGATAAAGTATCTAAATTCAAGGTTACCGATCAACCTCCAGACGGTAAAAAGTGGAAAATAAATACAGCCGGACAATTGGAAGAAAATAGTAGTAAGACAGTTACAACTTGGGCAGAGTTAAAAACCGAAGTTGAAAAGACCGGCGGGGCTGAGGTTATTATAGTGGATGGGACAGAAACAAACCTTACCGCTACCGTATCCACTGATGAAATTAACGTAAATAGGAATGTAACTGTTATAGGCAAAAATTCTAATATAACTCTTAATGCCAATGAAAAATGCAGGATATTCAAGGTTTCTAACGGAGTAACTCTTAAATTAAAAGATATAACTCTTAAAAAAGGAAAAGAAGGCATTGGGGTAGGAGTATATGTAGAAGAAGCATCATTAGAAATTGAAAATGTAACTATAAAGGAATGTAAAAGTAATACAGGTACTGGAATGGGCGGTGCAATTTATATAAAGAATCTTTCACATAATGGGCGGTTATGGATAAAGGGAACATCCACAATAAAAGACAATGGAGCATATAATGGAGCCGGAATTTACATTGCTACCAATTCAGGTGAAAATATAATTGAAGGTAACGCTGAAATAAGTCATAATATATGCTTTTCTTTTGGACAAGGTGGAGGTATATATATAGAGAATGGAAATCTTGTATTAAAAGGTAACACAAAAATATTCAACAATGAATCAAAAAATTCTGATACAGATAGCGGAGGCGGCGGAATTTATATTAAATCAGGCAGCACGCTTATCATAAAAGATTCGTGTGAAATAAAGAATAATATAGCAAAGAATAAAAACAACGATACTCATACCGGTTTTGGAGGCGGTATATGTAATTTAGGAACTCTCACAATGGAAGGCGGAACAATTACAGGAAACGAAGCCAAGGAAGGGGGAGCAGTTTACAATAACGGTATCTTCAATATGTCCGGCTCTGCTAAAATAACCCCTTCAACCGATGGAGATGAGCATATACACGGTAAAAATGATGTCTATTTAAATAATTCAACAGCAATAAATGTTGGCAGTACCTTAGATGCAGATCAAAACCAAGCTGCAAGAATTACCGTGCCCAAGTCTAAATACAAGGCGTCGACCCAAGTACTAACAGGCAATACCGGTGTCAATGCAAATAAATTTAAAGTTACAAAGAAGGGAACAGAAGAATGGGAGGTTGACTCTGCCGGTCATTTAAAAAAGAAGAACTAGACGCAATAATTGGCTGTAAAGCCGGCTTTACAGCCAGGGCTAAAGCCCGGCTTTAAGCCCGGCTTTAAGCCCGGCTGTCTTAAAGATAAACTCCATATCGCTGTTCTCTTCGATGAGGCGGGCGAGTTTATCCAGCTCTTTTTCCAGCTCTTCCTCGCTTTGGGCTTGGGTATTGCATTTTTTATCATCGTCTATGAGGCTGTCCTCATCGGCAAGTTCCAAGTGCATGTAGGGGATGGTTGCTATCACAGGAATCTTTACAAGGTCTTCAATCATCTTGATGCCGGGATCTAATAGGCTCTTGTCTCCGCGGAATTTATTTATAATCATGCCCTTAATCCTTTTTCTATCTTTTTCAGGGAGGAGCATTACTGTTCCGTAGAGCTGGGCAAAGACTCCGCCCCTGTCTATGTCGGCAATCAAGAGAACCGGAGCATCGGCCATCTCGGCCATGCCCATGTTGACTATGTCATTTTGGTTTAGGTTTATTTCGGCAGGACTCCCTGCTCCCTCTATAACTACAATATCGTTTTCCCTTTCAAGTTTTTGAAAGGTTTCCAATATCATAGGTTTGCAGGTCTTTTTATACTCAAAATACTCCCTCGCCTTCATCTCCTTTTTTTCTTCTCCTAGGATTATAACCTTAGAGCCTACATCAGTTTTGGGGATGAGGAGAATGGGATTCATTTCGGGACGGGGCTCAATACCGGCAGCCCTCGCTTGAAGGGCTTGGGCACTGCTTATCTTTTTTCCGTCAAATGCGGTAAAAAAAATCGAGGACATATTTTGGGATTTAAAGGGAACAACTTTTAAGCCTTTCTTTTTAAAGATTCTACAAAGGCCCGTACAAAAAAGGGACTTACCCGCAGAAGAGGTTGTCCCTTGAATCATTATACTTGCCATTATATTAAAGTATAAAGGCTATAATGTGGGCTACAAAACCTGCAAAGAGGCCGCCGATGGTGTGGCTTAAAATAGCTTTTCCGGTCATCTCCTTTGTATCAAGGGCATCCATCATTGCAATATGGGTAGAAATATAACCGCTCCAGCACATACAGATAGCTGTAAAAACTGCTATATCGTTTGCATTTATTTTTCCCATTAAAGACATTTCTTTTACAATGCCTAATGCGGCGCCTGTAGAACCGAGTGCTGTAATCGGAACGGAGATAGCCTCAGGGGTGCTGAAGCCGTAAATCGGATTCAAGATAAAACTTATCTTTTTGCCTATCCATGGAAGAAGGGCTATACCTTCGCGGGCGGCTCCCGTATATGTACCATCTGCGCTTGGGCCGTTTGTAAGCATTATGACTATTGTACAGATAATTACTACACCCGGAATAATAGCTATGCCCATGCTGACTCCCGATTTTCCGCCGTCAAGCAAGGCCTGAATAAATCGGCTTCCGGCACCGCCTGCCCTTACGGGACGCATTTTTTCGGGGATGGGGTCAACTCGTTTTGTAGAAACAAGGGCTTCCGTTCCGTAGCGTTTTTTTGAAAAGTAAATCATCAAGCGGACTGAAACTATACTTCCTGCTATTGCTCCGACATTTCCAATCAAAGCCGCCGGAACCGCCGATTTTATGTTTAGTCCCATCATTGCCGTTGTGGTAATCAATCCCATTCCGAAGGCCGTTCCGAGGTTTGTAAGGGCAGGAAGCTGGTATTGTTTAAAATAACGCCTAAAATTATCGTCATCGGCAAGGGTTAAAATTGCAGGATTATCCGACAAAAAGCAGTTTAAGATACCTAGGGAAGAAGCACCCGGCAAGTCATACAAGGGTTTCATCAATTTGTACAAGATTTTGTTAATCAAAGCAACGGTACCGAATTCCGAAAAAAGCCCCGATACGGCTCCGGCCAATACGGCAACCGCCATTAAGTACAAACAGATATTGATAAGTAAGTCAAAGCCTGTTTCCATCATTGTCTTAATCATATTTACGCCGCCCATAACCGAGCCGACACCGAAAAAGAAGGCAAAAAAACATACTAAAAAGATAAAGTTTTCAAGCCCGATTTCTTTCTTAAAAAAAGATTTACTTTCCATCTAAAAAACTCCAAAATAAATGAAAATTATTCTGCGAGTATATTCAAAGTAAGGCATTTTTTCAAGCGGGGGTGCTGAAATTGTTAATATCATAATAACAAGAATGTGTTAGATTTTTACGTGATGAATAACTTTTTTTTAGGTTGAATTTAACTTTAAAGAAAATACAAGGGAATGCACCGGCAAGATACACAACCATGCCGGCCTTGACTATAAGGCCTTAAACGAGTAGAATATTTACATAAAATTTTATTTTTAGGAGTATCAAATATGAAAGAAATTATCGCAACAAACAAAGCCCCTTCAGCTATCGGCCCCTATTCTCAGGGAATTAAGGCAAACGGCCTTGTGTTTACATCGGGACAAATTCCTTTGGATCCTGCTACGGGAGCCTTTCCTGAAGGAATTAAAGCCCAAACGCGCCAGTCCTTGCTCAATGTAAAAGCTATTTTGGAACAAGCCGGAACAAGCATAGATAAGGCAATAAAAACCACCGTCTTTTTAAGCGATATGAATAACTTTGCTGCAATGAATGAAGTATATGCAGAAATCTTCGGATCTTCAAACCATCCGGCAAGATCTGCCGTACAAGTTGCACGCCTTCCTAAAGATGCCCTTGTAGAAATAGAAGTAATCGCCCTTGCATAGTTTATCGCAAAAAACAATCTTTACGGTATTATCGGCTTTAGCCCTCTTGTTTGCCTCGTGTACAAATAAGTCGGCCGAAGCCGAAAATATAAACAAACCGGAAAATCAAGAAAGTCCCGCTATACCTATTACCTCAGCTTGGTATTATTTTACTCAAGATGAAACTTTAGAGGTGCCGGCATTAAAAAAAATAAATTCACCTGATGAAGCACCAAGAACCGATTTTTTACCATGGACGGAAGCTATAAGAGTTTCAGGATTAGGGCTGATGTATGATCCGCCCCTCTTTCTCGTAAATAAGGCCGGAATCTTGCCCGCATTTACTATTGATGAAGAACCCAAAATAGAAGTAAAGAGCGAATTTTATGCAAAAACAGCGGACGGTTTTTATAAAACCGACGTTGGAAGCCTTATAAGGCTATATACAAACACCATCTTTTCTCCGGTTATTCAAGATGAAAGCCCTTCACGCCTATTACGCTATAATAGCGTCAATGGCGAGCTTTTAAGCCTTATCACACCTAAAACCTTTAACCTTGAAAATACTTCGCAGTTATCGGCTCTTGAGTTCAATAAAAAATGGTTTACGGCTTTTAAAACGGAAAAAAACGATCATGTCAGTTTTGACTATTTTTCATTTTTTTCGTTTGAAGAACTATTAAAAGGAAACTATTTTAAAATAAGCCAAGAAGAATTTATAAATGCATCTTCTCCTATTGTATCAGATGAAGACGGAATAGATAAAATCTTACAGCAAACTCAAAAAAACGTAAAGGCCGAATTCTTTTCGGAAGATTTAAATACAAAACAAGTAATTTTTTACCAAAACTCTAAAAACTCATACAAAGGCGACTTTGAAATTACCGCTTCAGTCTGCGAATTTAAGGCTGAAGATAAGATTAAAGCTCTTCTTTTAGAAACGGGAGAATTATTTTATTTTGAACCTCAAACACAGGAATGGGAAGAATTAAAACTGCCTAAGCTACCTGAAAACTTTATCTATACCTACTTTATAATAAAAAACGGCGCAATAATTTCCGCATGGGAAGAACAGAATTTTTTTGAAACAGGCCGCTCGGGCTTACTGGTCTATAAAATACGGTAATAAATTATATAAAAAAGACAAGAATTTGATATTATCTAGTTGACAAAAATATAAGCTCTCATCTATTATAATTATATAGATATAAACTAATAGTAGTACAAGGAGTTACTTATGCTTGAAAATCTTGAATTGGAGACATTCAATAAGGCCTTAATTTTTAGTGATTCTTATAATGACGACTTTGATGATGACGATTTCGATGATGATTTTGATGACGATGATTTTGATGATTTCGATGGCGATGAAGACTTTGATGACGATGAATTTGATGATGATGAAGACTTTGACGATGATGAAGACTTTGATGACGATGATTTTGATGATGACTTTAATGACGATGAAGATTTTGAATATGACGACGATGATGATGACCTAGATTATAACGATTTTGACGAATAATATGTAAAAATAAATTTACTGCATACCCAAAAAGCAGGTAAATTCTACTTTTCGGTTATATTTTTCTTCTATTAGTTATTGAATTAGATTAAGACTCGTGGTATAATATTCGAAAATTGATTGTAAAAATGCAACATAGGTAGTATTTTTACAATCAATATAATAAAAATTTTTAAATATTTATATTGTTATGTTTAAAATGTTTATTTAATTAAGGAAGAGAATATTGCAAAAAATTGAAGAAGGATTTATCAAAACCTCCGAATTACCTGTTAAGACATTGACTTCAGAGCAAAAAGCCAAACTTAATCTTCGAGGAAACGAGCTCTATAATAAAAAAGACATACTCGCTGCGGAAAGGATATTTATCACAACAGGTTATTCGGACGGGCTTGCAAGAATAGGCGACTATTATGCAAACCAAAATGAACAACTAAAAGCATTAAAATTTTATCATCTGGCACATAATACACACAAAGAAGATATTTTGCTGGACAAATTAGCGGAAATTATACGCATGCTTATTTAAAATTGCGGCATATACTTAGTGTTAGATTAAGATAGTTATAGTTAAGATTAATATAAAACATAAAGAGGAATTAAAAAGTATGGATAACATTGATGAAACTACAATAGTTTTCAAAAAAACACCCGGGAGCGAGGATGCCCCCATTGATGAGCTTTTTTTTATAAATAGCCCGGAATTTAACAAAGATATATCAGCTGCCGAAAATTCAACCCAAGTAGAAATATCCGAACTTTCAAAGCAAGCCTATTCTCTTTTAAAAGGTAATAGTATCAAGGAAGCTATAAATGTTTTTAAAAAAATATTGGAACTTGATCCCGCAAATAATTATGCGTTGGTCGGATTAGGGGATGCAGAGCGCAAAAACAATAAATTCAACGATGCAATAAAATTTTACAAACAATGCCTGGAACACCATCCAAGCAACAACTACGCCCTTTTCGGCCTTGCCGACTGCTACAAGTCAATGAATCAGTTTCCAAAGGCCATAGCTATCTGGGAAGAATACCTTAAGTTTGATGATAAAAATATCACCGTATTGACCCGTGTAGCCGACGCTTATCGCAAAACTAAGGAATTTGAAAAAGCAGAACAACTTTATCTTAAAGTTTTAGAAAAATCTCCTAAAAATGCCTATGCTCTAATAGGCTTAGGGCACTTAAACTATGATTTTAAAAAATATAGGGAAGCCCTTGTCTATTGGGAAAAAGTAATGGAATCCAGCGGGGAATTTGTAGACATCCGCATCTTAACTTCTATCGGCAACTGTTACCGAAAAATGAAACTCTTTGACCGTGGTGTATATTATTTTGAAAGAGCACTTGAACGCTCACCTGATAATTTTTACGGCCTTTTCGGTCTTGCAGACTGTTACCGAGGTCTAAATCAGCAATATAACTCCATAGTATACTGGAAAAAAATACTTGAACTTGATCCTAACAACAAGGTCATTTTAACACGAGTAGGTGATGCCTACCGCAGTATGAATGATTTTGAAAAAGCAAAAGAATGTTATCAAAAAGCCCTTGATATCGACTTCGATTCTTATGCAATGCTCGGCCTTGCAATATTATGCAAATTACAGCAAAAATACGATCAGGCCATTACTACCCTAACCCATCTTAAAAATACTGAAGATACAAACTACAGGGTATACCTTGAACTTGCCCAATGCTATATCGAAAAAAAAGAAAAGCAAAAGGCTATAGATACTTTAATCGACTTCCAAAAACTAGGCATAAAAAATCAAACAATTTCGGATCTTTTGTTCGAACTGACAAAAAATGACCATTAAAGAGGACAAAACAGCTCTTTCGGGAATGCTGCCTGAGGAGATTCAAGACTTTTGCGGATTAAAAGAAAAATTCCGAGCCCAACAAATTTTTTATTGGATAGCTTCAGGCGCAAAGACTTTCGATGACATGACCAATCTGTCATTGGATATGCGCCGTCAGCTTAATGAAAAATTTTCTTTATTTTCCACAAAAATAAAAGAGACTTTAAAGGACCCGGACGGTACAATCAAATTAGCTATCGAACTATACGACGGAGCGGTTGTTGAAACTGTTTTACTTACAGATAAAGCAAAAAGAAAAACGGCCTGTGTCTCCTGCCAAGCAGGCTGCCCGATGAAGTGTGCTTTTTGTAAAACCGGACAAATCGGATTTTTAAGAAACTTATCAGCCTCAGAAATAATAGAACAATTTTTATACTTGGAACAAGAAGCCGGAACCTTAGACAATATAGTTTTTATGGGAATGGGGGAACCCATGTTAAATTTACCCGAAATAAACAAGACGATAAACATTCTTTCACATCCTAAAGGCAGAAATCTTTCTAAAAGGCGCATAACCGTTTCAACTTCGGGCCTATGCAAGGGAATCTATGAAATGGCAGACAATGGACCGGAAGTACGTCTTGCAGTATCCTTAACAACGGCCGATGAGACATTAAGGACAGAGCTCATGCCGGTTAATAAAACAAACCCCCTTGCAGATTTAAAAAAAACAATAAAATATTTTAATTCAAAATCAAACAAAAGGGTAACCTTAGAACTTGCCCTTATGCATGGGATTAATACTGATAAAAAAGCGGCTGAAAAGGTCATCCAATTTGCTGAAGGCCTTGACTGTTATATAAATTTAATTCCATGGAATCCCATAGAAGGATTGAATTTTAAAAGCCCGTCAGAAGCCGAAGTACGGAATTTTGAAGGCTATCTAAAAAAAGCGGGCTTTAACATAAGTACCAGACAAAAACGGGGTCAAAAAATAGGAGGAGCATGCGGTCAATTAGGCTCTACCGCAACAAAACACAATTAGCCTAATAGAGCGAAAAAATTCTATTTAATTCCTGTATTCTTTCTTCAGGTATGGGAAGAATGTCAAAAGAAGGCTTTGCAAAAAAGTAACCTTGAAATAAATCTACACCAAAGCGCAGCAGAACATCTATCTCATCTATAGTTTCAACCCCTTCAGCCAATATTATTATATTCCTCTTTTTTGCATAAGCAACGAGATTTTCCAACACATTTTGTTTATCAAGACTTTTGTGAACATCCCTTACTATGGACATATCGATTTTGACTAGGTTCGGTGATAAAAATAAAAGAGATGATTCGTTACTATACCCGCTTCCAAAATCGTCTATGGCCACCATAGCATTCCAACTACGTATTTTTTCGTTTTTTATCTCATAAAAGTTTGTATTAAGCGGTTCCGACTCAGTAATTTCCAAAACAATATTCGAAAGATATGGCCTAAATCTTTCTTCAAATTCCAAAAATTTTGCATCGGAAAGAACTTGAGAGCTTATAGTATTTAAAAATACTTTTGTATTTCCGGATATTTCACCTTTTTCGATTTTCTCTACAAAGGTCTCCATAGCACCGAAAAAAGTAAGCTCTTCAAGTTTATGAAGTTTTGATTGAGCCTTTGCCAACCGCAAAACATCCTCAGGGTTTTTAAATTCGGGAATTGAAGATCGCATGAGCATTTCATATCCGTAAACATCGCCTGTACCGGAAATAACTATTGGCTGCATAGCATATTTAATTAAATTCTTTTCGAGCATTTGATTAAGAGCTTCTGTACCGGAAATCATTATATAATTTTTTTTGTAAAAATCCAAATTAAACTCATGCAAGGAACCCTTAAAAGAATGTTTTACATCATACACTGCAAAATCTGCATATCTAATTAAATCGGTCTGATTGTCTGCATCGTAGGGATACCAAGCCAAACCGGCCGAAACGCGTAACTTTGAATACTCACCGTTGGGAAGCATTATGCTTGTATCCTGTATTTCTTTCCAAAAGGAAGCCAAAATAAGCCTTATTTCATCAGATGAAGAAAAATTATAAAAGAATGTATAAAACTCATCACCGGAATGTCTGCACACAATGCAGTATTCTTGTTGAAGCATGGCAAGTTTTTTTCCGAAAGATATCAAATGCATATCACCGTATGCATGGCCAAAAGAGTCATTAAGATATTTTAAATTATCAAGGTCCCACATAACAAGAGCACATATGCCTAAATAGTGGTTTTTAAATATTTCGGTAATCTTTTTATCAAAAGCATACCTATTGTAAAGACCTGTCAAATTGTCATAATTTATTTGAAGCTCAAGTTTTTTTCTATCTTCAATTTCTTTGGTAATATCAACAGCTATACCAAGCACCTTATTATTTTCCTTCATCTGCGTAAACCTTATCCAACGAACTTTTCCATGTTCATCTGTAGGAATAGCATAGATAGTCTTAATATCATCCTTTTCATTTATATAATATTCATAATGTTTAAGCTGACTATAAAATTCATCCGCCTTTAAAACGGAATCGCCTGAATAGGCTTGAATGTTAAATAACTTAAACCAAATAGAATTACAAAATACCGTCCCCATCAACATATTCTCTTCAAAAACACCTATAGGAACCTGAAGTTTTTCTATAATTGTAGATACGCGAGAAGCTGCATTAAAAACGCTGGCACTCAAATTTTCTATTGCAACAATGAGGGTATCAATCTCTCTTATATTCATCTTTTCGATGTTCACTTTTTTGCGCGGATCACTATTTTGCAGTTTTATTACAACCTTGTTAAACATAGTAGAAATTTGTTTGCTTGATAAATATAAACCTACCACAAACAAAAATCCTGAAACAAGCACAGACTTCCAGAAAATACTTTTTATAGTTATTGAAAATGAAAGCACATTCTTTTGTGGAGAAAATCCTATCAATACCCACTCTTGATTTTTATACATTCCATTGTTCCGGTACAGATGAAAAGGTTCGACAGCTAAACAGTATTTCTCTATAAATATTGATCCTTCATCAATAGTATAAATATTTTTATACTCACCCTTGCTAACCGTAAAATCCGGAATATGATTTACACTCAAATTATCTGCAACACTATTAAACACTATAGGCGAAAATATTTGACTATTATCGTTGCTGACGTCAACGGCTATACAATACATTCCTCGTTTGGAAATATCCAGTTCACCAAAATTTAAAAAGGACTGAATATATTTTGCAGACAGATCTATACCGATAACTCCGTAAATATTTCCTCTCCCGTCCATTATCGGAATTGAATATGTAATAACCTCATTACTTAAAGAGTCCAGTTTAAATAAAGTATTCCAAAACCCTAAATCCTTAGCCGGTTCATTAGGATGTTTTAGTGCTGCACCAATAGGCGAGTTAAAATACCTGTAGGCTGAGGCGCTGCTATTAGGAGAAATAGTAAAAAAAGGAGACCAATCCACTCCTAAAGCAATATTATGCTTTTGTACAACTTCTGCAGGTCCTCTCGATACAAGAATATCCTCATTACTTGAAGAATAAGAAGAGGGGTCATCATTTCTAACATATAAGCCGGGATAAAAAAATTCATTTGCTCTTATCGAAGAAGCCGGAGCATCAATAACCACAAAGGCTCCTGTAACATAGTTTCGCCTTATAATATAGGTCAGCTGAGGAAGGAGTGCATCGAGAATGCGGTTTTGCAAATCAGGCCTATCTGCAAGCTGATAAATTTCAATATTATTTTGAGATAATTCGGCTTGAATTACATTTAAAACATTTTCATGCAAGTCTTCAATTCTAGTCCATCTATTAGCCATTTCATTTTCGATAATAATTTTACGGTTTAAAACTTTTTCACTTAAAACTCTGTAGGCATCGTCGCTGGATTTTTTAAGAATATCCGAATTTAAAAACATTATTACCATTACCGCTGCCTGAATAACAAAGACAAAAAGCATAGGAACCAAAAGGCGTGACAAAATTGAGGCAGAATGTTTTCGATGCCGGTTACTTTTTTGCATGATTACTCCGATTACTTTAAACCAAACAATTTTTCTTCAAGTTCTTTTAACCACTCTTCAAAACCATTATCGCTAAGAAATTTCTTTAAAGCTTCATCATAGTTTTTTCCGGCTTTAATGCTTTCAAGAACCTCAGCCCTATCTTTTTCCGCTTTTTCTTGCAATAAATCAGCAAGAAGATTTCTTGCCTTATCCGAGTTCTTAAAAGCAGGCTGAAAATAAATATCCATGGACTTTATTGCTTCAAGGCTTACCTTAAGAGAATCTTGAACAACAGGTAAAATACATACGCCGTCACTGCAAAAGGCTTCCGTAACAGCCTTAGATTCAAGCTCTTTTTTCTTTACAGGTAAATATCCGGTAGAAACGGCAAATTCGGAATATTTTTGCATATCCGTGAGCCATTTTAAAAATAGAACGGAGGCCGTTTCACGCTTTAGGCTGCTTTTAAGTACAGCCATACCGGCTCCCTGCTGAACAATAGCTTTATTTGTTGTATCTTTAAAATGAGGAACAGGCAAAACCTGCAAATCAACGGGAGTAAAATTAGCGGAATCGTCTATAACTTTAGACGGTAAATATATTGCGGAAGAAGTTGATGTTATACATGCGATTATATCTCCGGTTTTTAAATCATCACTTCTAAATCTTCCTTTTGCAGTAAAAAAACCTTTTACAAACGGAACATAATAATTATCCCAACAGGTTTTCATAACCTTTTTATCTAAAACAAAATTCACATCTCCGTTTTCTAAAACATTGAAGATACTTTTACCGAGTTCATAGGTACCGATTAAAATATAGTTACTTAGGGCATCCCGCCCAAAAAATGGTTTACCGTCATTAGGTTCATCCGTTAAAGAATCAGTCCACTTATAATACTGCTCTGCAACCTTTACCAAGCCTTCCCATGTAGCCAAATCATTGTAAGAAACGCCCATAACATCTGCAAAGGGTTTCCATTCAGTCTTATTAACTACCAAAACCTCAGTAGCCTTTGCAACAGGAAATAGCTTTATTTCGTTTTTTACTCCAAAGCCGGATGAATACAAAAAACTTCTTACATATTCTTCCTTTTCTTTTTCTGTAAAAAAATCGGACAAATCCAATAAAAGATCTTTTTCATTGAATTCATAAGCCGTATCGGGATATGCCGAAAAAATATCGGGAATTTCATCTGCCTCAATTTTTTTGTCCAAGGCATCAGCGAGAAAAGCCGATATTTCACTTGCGTTTCCTGCCTTTCTTATGCTTCGCACATAGACACCATATTTTGCACCTTCAGAAGCATTGAAATTTTCCACAAGCTTGTCGAATTTATCTTTTTGCGATGCCGTATAATAATGCCACATATTTATTGTTACCGGGTCATCTTTATTCAAAATATTATCTATATCGTATTTAGCTGAATTTTTCTTTGTGATACGTGTACATGAGGACATAACCAAACACATAAATACAAAAACAACAAATCTCAGGATTTTCATAAAAGCCTCGTGAGATGTATTTTATCATATCATACATAGAATTTCAAGTATTATGGAGAAATTTAACTATTTTTTTTAATCTCAACATAGCCCAAAGAAATAAGCTTACTGTAAACGGTTTTAAAAGTACTATCAAACCCGTAAGTCGCTGCAAAGGCTGCAACATAAAAAGAATCGGAAGGAGGATTAGAAGAAAGATTACTTGAAGATTGAACATCATAATCCCCTTGTTTTTCATCGGTAAATTCTTCACCGAACTGACGTAAAACCCTACCCTTGACCGATCCGTCTATACTAAAATCATTAGAGGAATTCAGCTTTTCAATACGGAATTTAACACTTCGATCAGAATACGCAGCATTAACAATGGGTCTATTTTGATAAGAATGATTTGAATGGCTTAAAAGTTTATAATTATATGCGGAAATCAGATAATTTACAGAGTTTGAAGGATTTGTTTCTGCATATTGCTCCATACTCTTTATTGCATTTTCACAGTCATTTTTTGACTCATAAATACGGTAATAAACTTCAAAACCTTTAAAATAACCGGCTGATCCGGTCAAATTAGCCGTATCGGAAGTTCTAAATTCAAAGTATTTTTCATTTTCATCGCTATGGCTCGTAGGACTATGAATTAACTTAGGAGGCTCCAAATAAACAACATCATCTATACCGCAGGACAAAAAAATAAAAGCAATTACCGTAAATAATATGTTTTTCTTAAACATATAAAGTCTCACGTCAGGATAAATCGTTTTTTTACAATTTATCCTTAATCTTCATATTAACCTACTTTGTGCCGTCTCCTGTAAGAACAATTACACGGGACTTTGCAAGAAGTGCCCATTCGTTTTGAGGATATTTTTCCAGAAGTTTATTATATGAGAGGATAGCCTCATCTTTTTTGGATAAAGCCTCATACAAGCGTCCTGTGTTAAAAATAGCTCTGGGCACTAGGGGAAAATCTTCAACCTTTGAGGCTCTTTCATAATAAGCGAGAGCTTTTTCTTTATCGCCTAACTCATCGGCACAAGATGCAGCATTAAAAGATGCAACGCCTTCAACATAAGAATTCTTTACGGCTGCGGCAGCAAGTTCATAAAATTTAAAAGCATCTTCATACATTTTTCTCTGAAAATAAATTTCGGCTATAACAGTATTTGCTCTAAAACCGGCATAGGAAGAAGAATATTTTGCCCCAAGAAGTTTAAGTTCTTCAATAGCCTTATCCTCTGCCTCCTTAACGGCCTCAGAGACTATTTCTTGGTCTTCTGCGTCAGTATTTCCGGCAGAAGAATTTTTTGCCTGATCTTGGCGTTTAAACTCTTCAAGTTCATAAATAACTTTTTCTACACTTGTTACTGAAGTTTTTCTTAAATTTTC
The DNA here is from genome assembly GCF_000755145.1 of Treponema putidum. Taxonomy (GTDB): domain Bacteria; phylum Spirochaetota; class Spirochaetia; order Treponematales; family Treponemataceae; genus Treponema_B; species Treponema_B putidum. The sequence continues at coordinate 1,623,366 of NZ_CP009228.1, read as the reverse complement.
ACCTATTACAAACCAGCTAACAGTACCTGCAACAACAAGTAAAATACAGACAAAAACACCAATTACTATTTTTCTGTTTGCAGCTAAAAAATCACTGATTTTTTGTGCCAAATCTTTATTTTCTTCCAAATTCATTTTATATCTCCTTAATTTCAAGCTCTTTTATCAATCTCGATAAATATGTACGCTGTATTCCGAGTTTTTCGGCTGCAGCAGTTTGATTCCATTTTTGCTCATTTAAAATATTGACGATAAAAGATTTTTTAAAATCATTTACAGCCGATTTTAAATCCATATTCGAATAATCCGTCTCAGTTTCAACGGAACCGGATTCAAGTTTTAAAAGCAAATCTTTTTTGTCTATGTACGGCGGCTTGCCTAAAACACAGGCCCTCTCAACGGCATTTTCGAGTTCCCGAATATTTCCCGGCCAAGAATAAGCATTTATAAGTTTTTCCGCATCGGGCGAAAAACCTAAAAACGTTTTTTTTACCTCTTTGCTGAATTTCTTTAAAAAGAAATAAGCCAGTTCGGGTATATCCTCTTTCCTATTTCTAAGAGGAGGTATATAGACAGGCAAAACATTCAAACGATAATAAAGATCCGACCTGAATTTTCCCTGCTTAACAAGTTCTTCTATGTTTTTATTTGTAGCAGCAATTATACGGGTATCAACCGTAAGAGTTTTATTTGAACCTACCCTTTCAAATGCCATTTCCTGTAAAACCCTCAAGAGTTTTGTTTGAAGAGCAAGGGGAATATCCCCTATTTCATCCAAAAAAATAGTCCCATGGTCTGCAAGTTCGAATCTGCCTTTTCGATCCGAAATTGCATCCGTAAAGGCTCCTCTTACATGGCCGAAAAGCTCACTTTCAAGCAAACCTTCAGGCAAGGCTGCACAGTTTACCCTTATAAAGGGATTATCTGCCCTGTGGGAATTAAGATGGAGCTGCTCTGCAATAAGCTCCTTTCCCACTCCGCTTTCGCCCAAGATAAGCACTGAAGCATCTGAGGCCGCTATATTACGGCACAAATCGAGTTTTTCATTCATTACCTTACTTTTTGTAATAAAAGTGTGATATCCTCTATCCTGCTCCAGCTGATCTTGTAAACAAATAATTTCTTCGCGGGATTTTTCATAGTGCTTCGCATTTTGATAAGCTATGGCCGTTTGAGTGGCAAAAAGTTCCAAAACATTTAAATCGTCTGCATCAAAGTTTTTTCCGTCCCTCTTATTTAAAACCTCAATAACACCTATGCATTTTTCTTTAATGCACATAGGGACCGCAAGCATATTACGATTTCGATAACCTGTAACTTTTTGCACTGTAGGATCAAAACGCGGATCGCTTAATACATCGTTTATGATGGCACTTCGATTATATTTTATAACCCAGCCTGCAATACCATCCAAAGCAAGTACAATCTTTTTTGCTTCAATTCCCTTAGGGCCGATAGCAATTTCAAACCTAAGTCTTTCACCGTCAGGTTCAAGCATCAGAAGAGACGCTGCATCTCCTTCCACAACTTCCATTGCCGATTCTACTATCTTTTCCAATAGGACACTCAAATCAGAGTAATTAGAGTTTATCAGCAAGCTCGTATTTATAAGAGTATTAAGCTTATCTCTTTTAATGCTCTCGATCGTACTCATAACGAACGAATTTACTCCGGTTTATTCTTTAAAAGGTCTCCAAGAGTATAAGATGAATCTTCATCTTCTTGTTCGGTTGACATATACTGAGAAATTTCTTCCTGCTGCTGTTTTCGTTTAAAATCCCTAATCGAGAAAGCGGTTTTTTTGTTTCTCGGATTTATTTCGATTACCACAGCCTTGATCTTATCTCCTACAGCATATTTTGCAAGAGCTTCTTCCGGCGTTTCATCCCTAGACTCAACCAAATTTTGTTTGTGAATCAAGCCCTCGATGTCTCCGGGGATTTTTACAAATATACCGAAGTCGGTAATTGAGGAAACTTCTCCTTCAACAGTAGAACCGACCTTATAAACGGCTCCGAACTTTTCCCAAGGATCATCAGTAAGCTGTTTGATACCCAAACGGATTCTTCTTGATTCGGCATCGCACTCAATAACAATAACTTCAATTTCTTTGCCTACTTCAAGCTCGCTGCCCGGATGTTTTACACGTTTAATCCATGAAATATCGTCTGCATGTAAAAATCCGTCAATACCTTCTTCAAGGGAAATAAAGGCGCCTGCATTGGTAATTTTTACAACTTTTCTGGTTAAACGGGTTCCTACAGGGTAACGTTCTTCGATTGTATCCCAAGGATTGTCTGTAACCTGCTTAAGCCCTAAAGAAACCCTTCCTGCCTGAATATCATAGCCTAGAATCATACATGTTACCTTATCTCCCGGCTTTAGGATATCCTCAGGTTTATTAATCTTCTTAACCCAGCTGAATTCGCTTATATGAGCCAAACCTTCAATACCTTCATCCAACTCAATAAAGGCACCAAAGTCTGTCGTCTTTGTAACCGTACCTGTAACAATATCATCAACGTGGAATTTATCCTCAAACTGAAGCCAAGGATCCTGAGTAAAATGTTTTAATGAAAGGTTTATTCTCTTATTTTCCGGATCAAGACGGATTACTTTAAGTTCAATTTCCTCGCCTTTTTTTACAAAATCTTTCGGGCGTGTTACATGTCCCCAGCTCATGTCATTGATATGTAAAAGACCGTCAAAGCCGCCTAAATCAATAAAGGCACCGAAACTGGTAAAACTCTTAACCTCTCCTTTTACAGTGTCTCCTATCTTTGTGTTTTCAAAAAAAGCGTTTCTTTCTTTTTCAATACATTCTAAGATATATTTACGGCGGTTTACAACAATATTTTCACCTGAACGTGAGTTAAAGCTCAATTTTTCAATATAAAATTTTGACTTTAATCCCACCAAGGTTTCAGGTTTTTCAACCCTTGACACATCCGCTTGGCTTAGAGGTAAAAATGCAGTCAATCCTCCGCCGAGTTTTACTTCATAGCCTGATCTAAGCTGCTTTGCAATCGTACCATCAATCGGAGTTTTATCGGCATAAGCTTGTTTAAACTCTCTTTGAAGAATAAGTCTATCAGCCTTAATTTTAGATACGGACAAATGGCCGTTAGAACTTTCGGTTTTTTCGATAAGAACATTTACCTTATCGTTAATCTTAGGTTCTTCATCAAATTCATCCAAAGAAATATGACCTTCGGATTTACCGCCTACATCGACAAAAACGGTTCCGTTGTTTACAGCAACAACATGACCTTCCTTAATTGTCCCCGCCTCCGGAGCCTCAAAATTATTTAAGTACTCCTCTTGTAATTGTGCTTGGATGTTTTCGTTAGAGCCTTTTTCAACATCCTTAACCACTTCCATCTTTTCCATAGATAACCCTTTATTATTTATATTTTCCGACAATTCTGCCGACATTATTGCCGACACTTTCGCCAGCATTTTTGCATAAACTTCATTTATAGTCAAATCCGACGTATCCAAATATACTGCATCCGGAGCTACTTTTAAGCTCCCTTCTTTTTTGTTTTTATCGACTTCATCTCTTTCAAGGATAGCCTTTTTTATCTCTTCCAACGAAAGGCTGCTTGTTCCCTGCTCAAAGCGTCTTTTAGCTCTAGCTTCTGCCGAAGCATCAAGGTAAAACTTAATATCTGCATTCGGGAAAACTACGGTAGTCATATCTCTACCTTCGCAAACAGCTCCGGTTTTAGCCGCTTCTTCTCGAATTTTTTTATTTAATATCCGTCTTATAGGAACTATAGCTGAAAGAGGTGCAACAATGGATTCTACAGCATCACTTCTAAGATAGGGCTCGACATTTTCTTTACCCAAGAACATGGAACCGTTTATATAAAAAAGCTCGGTTTTTTCGGCAAAGGAAGTCCACTTTTTTTCATCGGAAAGGTCAGGAGCTTGTCCTCCGCTTCCGTCATCTCTCCCTCCGAAAGAGCGCAAAACAGCCAGAGCCAAGGCTCTATAAAAACTGCCCGTATTCATAAATGTGATGTTCAAGTGTTCGGCAAGCATCTTTGCAAGGGTACTTTTACCTGAGCCTGCAGGACCATCGATCGCTATTATCATATCCTATGATTATACAATTTTTTTAACATTATGTATATACTTTTTTATAAAAAGTATAGTATTTTTTTATAAAATATATTATTATGTCAGACATTATGGGAAAGAAAAATACATCTTTAGGCTGTTTTTTTTGGCTTGCATTTATTTTATTGGTCGCTCTCCTTTTTTTTATCAACAAAAATAATATCGCCCGTGTTTTTGAAAAAACGAATGCTATGAGCATATTCCAAAAAAAAGAATCTAAGGATGAAATACAAAAAGAAGCAGATATTGAGGGTATCCAAAACGAAATAGAAAAAATAAGAGCAGCAGAAAAAGATGAAGGAAAGCCTCCTGAAGAAGAAACAACCGAAGAAGAGGCAGAAAAACCGGTTGAGCAAAGTCAAAAAACGGTAAAAAAGACTACCGAAACGGAAAAAACAACGGAAAGAAATAAGTCGAAGGAAGAAAAAAAGACAGCTGCAAAAACATCAAACCAAGAAAATCAAAAAACGGAATCTCAAACCGGCAAAAAAAAGCCTGAAACTAAAAATAAAGATGAATCTAAAAAAGAAGAGTCTAAACTTGAACAAAAAAATGAAAAAACATCAGAAAAACGAAGCTCTAAAATTTATTTGATTAAAATAGAATCGGATGGGAAGCTGGTACGCAAGGCCGTTATACGCGAACTTGAAAAAACAGACTCACCTCTAACCGATGCCGTAAAAAGTCTTTTACAAGGCCCTACAACAGACGAAATAAAACAAGGCTACCGAACCTTTATTCCTCCGGATACAAAACTAATATCGATTGAGGTAAAAAACGGAATTGCCGAAATAAACATAAGTGAAGATTTTCAGTTTAATCGGTACGGTATCGAAGCCTACCAAGCCCAGCTTGCACAAATAGTACTTACTGCATGCGAATTTCCTACCGTAAGTTCCGTTCAATTTTTGATTCAAGGTAAGAAAAAAGAATATCTTGGGGCTGAGGGTATCTGGATAGGATCACCTCTTTCGGTTAATTCATTTTAAACTAGCCAAACCTAAGTTTGAACGTAAGTTTGAACGTCTTTATTTAGGGATTTATTGCAGCTCATAGCGCTTATAAGCTGCTTAAGCCTATGCGAAAGAAATCGATTTAGAATAAGCTGCAATTATTTTAATAAGGTTAAAATTAGTCCGGGGCTTAGCCCAAAAATACTTGAGCATTATTATCGATAGCCAATATGGTTTTACATTCAGAGCATCTAAAACGCCCTGACTTAGTAGCCTTAAGCTTTTTTGAACATATAGGGCAGGCAAATATTTTAGGAAAGACTTGAGCTGTTGCCGTGGTGTTTGAACTTTGGAAAAAAGCCACTGCATCGGACAAGGCATCCTTAATATTAAAAAATTGAGAAAAGCCCAAAAGCTGAAATATTTCGTAAACCTTAGGCTGGATATCCAATAAAACTATATCTCCACCCCTTGGTTTTACAGTCTTCAAGAATGCTGTAAATGAACCTATACCCGTAGATGAAACATAATTCAAAGCAGCACAGTTAAATACAATCTGTATAAAACCGCCGTCTATAACTTTAGCAATACGTTTCTGAAAAAACGCAGAGTTATATGTATCAATGTAGCCGTTTAAAAAAACAACTACGCACTTATCAAGTCCATCTACTCTTTGAAGCCGAATTTTCAAGCTATCATCTTTTTCATCATCAAAACCGGCTATAACACTGTTATTACTCATAATTCTCCCGATTCTTTCAAAATAAAGAAATAATCCAGTATCTCCATCCGGTATTATACTCTTTATTTTAAAAAAAGTCAAATATAAAACAAAAAATATCTATTTTTCTGTAACTTTTACTTTTAAAAATTCAAAGAACACCATAATAGAACAAAGACATTTCTTTACAGTTACAGTATCGGATGGTATATATTTGCCCTATAGCATATTTTATCAAATTTTTTAAAGATTATTTTTAATTTCGCTTGACATAAGAGCTGAATGACGGCAATATACAAAAATGAACTTTGAAAAAACGATTATTCTTTGCCGTCCTGAAACAAGCGCAAACATAGGAGCCGTATGCAGGGTTATGGCAAACACGGCTTTTGATGATTTAAGAATCACAGGAAAAAAAGAGGACTATGATGAAACCGAAGTCTTAAAACTTGCACTTCATGCCTCCCACATTTGGGAAAATGCGCATTTTTATCCTCCTACCGATGCCGGTTTAAAAGAAGCGGCGGCAGACTGTTCGGTTTTAATAGGAACCAGCAGGCGTACAGGACATAAACGTAAAGATTTAGGTATCAGCCCTGAGACTCTCTGTCTTGACTTAAAAAAATTTTATGGAGGCAGATTGGGCCTTGTTTTTGGAAATGAACGCACCGGTCTTACGGATGAAGAGCTTAATATGTGCTCTTTTTCCGTTAATATTCCCGCTGAAGAAAAATTCGGCTCTTACAACCTTTCCCATGCAGTTCTGATTCTTTGCTATTCTATTTATATAGCAGAAAAAGATAATCCGCTCATAGAAAAAAACATTTATTTAACAAAAGCTTCAATGAAGATAATTCAAGAAAACTCGGAACAGATATGCAAATACCTTTCAGGTCTGGGGCTATTCAAAAAAGGAGGGAAAAAAACAAATGAGACCTTTTTTATTGAGCTTTTATCATCTGCAGGAGCATCCGAATTCGATGTAATGCATTTAACTGAAATTTTTAAGAAACTTTTTTTTATGTATAGTTGTTAATATACGGATAATTATCCTTGAGGAGGGATATTATGGTGACTGTTTTGTCGGTAGGAGGCTCTATAGTAGCCCCGGATAAACCGGATTTTGTTTTTTTAGATAAATTTTCAAAAGCTGTAAGAGGGTGGCTTTCTCAAGACTCATCACGAAAACTGATTATGGTAATTGGAGGAGGAGCTCCTGCCAGAGACTATCAAAACGCTTATAGAACAGTCTGCGATTTATGTAAAAAGAACATAAGCAATGATGAAGCCGACTGGATAGGTATAATGGCAACAAGGCTAAATGCCCAGCTCGTAAGAGCCGTATTCTCCGACCTTTGCCCTAATCCTGTAGTTTATGACCCAACTACCGTTGATATGTTCGGAGGACAAATATTAGTTGCTGCCGGCTGGAAACCCGGTTTTTCTACAGATAATGATGCCGTACTTCTTGCCGAAAGGTTTTCAGGAAATTTGGTGGTAAACCTTTCAAATATTGCCAAGGTTTATACCGATGATCCCAAAAAAAATCCTGAAGCAAAGCCGATAGATAAAATTTCATGGGAAGATTTTATAAAACTAGTGGGAACGGAATGGGTTCCCGGGAAAAATACTCCTTTTGATCCTATAGCAAGTCAAAGAGCCCAAAAAGCAGGTATAAGGGTAATTTGTGCAGCAGGAAAAGACATTGAAAATTTGGAAAATATTCTCAATGGTGTAGAATTTAAGGGGACGGTGATCGGCTAATGGAAAATTATTACAACATACTGAATGTTTCTAAGTCTGCTGATGAAGAAGAAATTAAAAAGGCCTATAGAAACCTTGCTATGAAGTATCATCCCGACAAAAACCCGGGGAACAAAATAGCTGAAGAAAGGTTTAAAAGGATAAGCGAGGCTTATTCTATATTATCAAATCCGCAAAAACGAAAAGACTATGACCTAAGTATGGAAAGCACATTTACTTCCGGCACCTATACTTATAGGCAAAATGAAAATCCTTTTGGAGAAGACATATTTACCGCTGAATGGTGGCAAAACTGGAGAAAAACAAAAGAAAATAATACCAAGAAAAAAGAAAATATTCCCCGCAAAGAAGCCTTTAAAATCATTATACACGGGATATTGCTAACGATAGTAGGTATTTTGCTTTTTAAGAGTGTTATTTTTTTAGGAATTTTCGGTTTGCTTTTAGCCTTTTACCTTGTCTCGGAAGGTGTCATCCGAATACGGAAAGGCTATGCGGCGATATTCAGGTAGAGCTTACCTTTGATAAGGCTTATCAAAGATAAGGCTTACCTTGGGTAAGCTCTTATCTTTCTCTAAAGATAATTCTGCCTCTGGTCAAGTCATAGGGGGATAGGGCAACTTTAACCGTATCTCCCGGCACAATTTTAATATAATGTTTGCGCATTTTTCCCGATAAATGAGCTAAAATAACATGCCCGTTTTTTAACTCAACCCTAAACATAGTATTGGGGAGAGATTCCTTAACAATACCTTCAACTTCAATTGCTTCTTCTTTAGACACAAGACCTCCAAAAAAATGAATAAATTTCAAAAAAACATTTGCTTTTTTTTCAATTCAGCCGTATAATTCTAAAGTCTATTAAAAAAATTGTCAACTAGGAGACGTATATGAAAAAAAAGTTTATTGAGGAAATGAAAGAATACTTGCTAAAAGAAAGAGAGGAGATAATGACCTCTTTAAAGCGGAATGACGAAGAATATGCAGAAACTTTGGCAAACAGCATCCCCAAGGATTTTGCAGATTTGGCTTCGTATAGTACCGATAGGGATATGCTGGATTTTATCGGAGAAAGTAATATAAAAAAGCTCCAGAAGATTGATTCGGCATTGGAAAGAATAAGGGAAAGAAAATACGGCAAGTGTATTACCTGTAAGGAGCAGATACCTGAGGACAGGCTAAAAGCCCTGCCCTATGCTTTAAAATGTATTGCCTGTCAAAGCAAATCGGAAAAAAAGACGAGTCCATAAAATAAATCAAAACAAAGTATGATGCAGCATCAAAAAAGCCTTGATAGTTTCAAGGCTTTTTTGATTTTAAAGAGAGCAAATCTAGCCGAAAAGTCCGCCGGACATCATTTTTGCTTGAAGACCCTTGTTTTTTGACACCTTTCTCATCATTTGACGGGTCTTTTCAAATTGCTTTAAAAGTTTGTTTACATCGCCCACAGAGGTTCCTGAGCCCTTTGCAATACGTTTACGGCGAGGCGGTCCGATAATACGGAAATTATCCCTCTCCTTTAAGGTCATCGATTGAATTATGGCCTTTTGGCGTTTTAAAAGAGAAAGGTCCAGCTTATCTTTATCTATTTGGCCCGAAAGCCCGGGAATCATATCGAGCATTGACTCTAAAGGCCCCATCTTTTCGGCCTGCTCCAACTGCATGAGCATATCGGCAAGGCTGAAACTTTCGCTCTGCATCTTTTTTTGAAGCTTTTCCGCCTCTTCTTCATCATAAACAGCCTGAGCCTTTTCAACAAGAGAAACAATGTCTCCCATGCCCAAAATACGGCTTGCAATACGGTCGGGATAAAAGGGCTCAAGGTCTTCCAGCTTTTCGCCTGTTCCTATATAAAAAATAGGTTTTCCCGTTATGGTTTTTAAGGAAAGGGCGGCACCGCCTCTGGTATCGGAATCGAATTTTGTGAGTATTAAGCCCGATAGCCCTACCTGCTCGTCAAATTCCTTTGCAACATCAACAGCGCTTTGACCCGTCATTGAGTCGGCAACAAGGATGGTTTCCATAGGTTTTACGGCAGATTTAATATTGACGATTTCCTTCATCATGTCTTCATCGATTTGAAGGCGTCCTGCCGTATCGACTATGACCGTATCATAAAAGTTCTTTTTGGCAAAGGCCAGAGCATTTTTTGCGACCTTTACCGCATCCTTCGTTTCTTCTTTGTAAACAGGGACGCTGATGTTTTCTCCCAAAACGGAAAGCTGCTCTACGGCGGCAGGACGTACAAGGTCGCAGGCAGCCAAAAGAGGTTTTCGTCCTTCGTTTTTAAGTTTTAAGGCCAATTTTGCAGCACTGGTAGTCTTTCCCGAGCCTTGAAGCCCTAAAAAGAGGATTACCGATTGGGTATCAGGCCCTCTTAGATCGAGGGCTTTTTTTTCGTCCCCCAAAAAGGAGGTCATCTTATCGTATACAATCTTTGTAAACTGCTGCCCGGGATCTACGGATTTTAACACCCTTTCGCCCTTTGCTTCTTCGGCTGTGGCATTTATAAAACGGCGTACAACGCGCAAGTTTACATCGGCATCCAAAAGAGCTGTCTTAATCTCTTCAATTGTGTCTTCAATATTTTTTTCGGTAATTTTGGACTTGCCGCTCAATGAGCGCATTATTCCGCTGAATTTTTCGGTAATATTTTCGAGCATATTACTTTGCATCTCCCTTTAGTAAGTTTTCTATTAAGTCAAGAGGTTTTAATTCTTTGTTTAAGATTTTATAAAGTCCCGAACAAATAGGCAGTTTTAAATTTCTTTTTTCTGCAAGAATATTCAAGTATTTGCAGGCAACTACCCCTTCGGGCAAATAGCCTATTTTGTCGATATTTTTAATAAGATCATCCACATTCTCAAATGAAAGGAGAATCTTCTTTGTTATGATTTCGTTACCGAAACGGCGGTTTCTGCCGTATTTACTTCGGCAAGTTACATCCAAGTCCCCTACTCCGGAAATCGATGTAAATGTTTCAGGATGCGTTGCTCCCATGGCACGGCCTATTATCTGAATCTCGTTTAAGCCGGCAGCCAAGAGGAGGGATTCGGTATTGTCTCCGAAAATATCGGAGGTTACGGTTAAAGCGTCTAAAACACCGAAGGCGACGGCTACAACATTTTTAGCGGCTGCACATACCTGTACTCCGATTATATCCAAGCTGGAATAAACAAGCAAATTCCTCGATTTTAATATTTCGCGGCATCGGATAGAACACATGGGGTTTTGAGAAGCGGCAATCAGGCCGGTCAGCTTGCCTTCGGCTACCTCTTCGCCATGGCTTGGCCCCGCTACGTAAACCAGATGGTTTTTATAAAAATCCGGAAGCATTTTCTCCAAAACATCTATTATAAACTTGGGTTCACCGTTTTCATCGGGAATAAAGCCCTTTGTCAATACCGCTATCGTCGGATAAGGCATTGCTCCATCGTCATGGCTAAAAGGAGCGAATTTCAGAAGTTCTTCAACAGTAGAAGTTAAATAAAGTGAAGGGCTCGCTAAAAAAATAAAGGCAGCGTCTTTACATACCTCTTTCATATCAGTAGACGCAGAAACTGTTTTAGGCAACTTATGGCTAGGCAAATATTTTACATTTATATGGCCGGTATTTATCGAATCGGCAACGTCAGCAGTATGGCTCCAAAGCACAACTGTGTGTCCGTTTTTTCCGAGCGAACAGGCCACGGCCGTTCCCCAAGAACCGGCTCCGATAACGGCAATCTTATCGTTCACAAATTTCTCCTGATTCACACTCTATCATTTTTTAGCAAAAGTTTCAATAAAGAAAAACAAGCTTCTTTTCCGTTCTTTACAATTTGCAAATACTATGATATATTAAGCACATGCGTAATAAATTAAACTCAAAAGCGTTTTTCTTTGCGGTAATTTTATTGATTACATTGTTTTTTTCATGCAGAAAAAAAGAAAGCGATACAATGTATGCTGATGATACATCTTTAGTCGAAGTTCTCGTAAATTCTAAAATCATTGTAGGAGTAGACTCACAAAATCCTCCTATGTGTTCTTACAATAGTGAAAATGAGATTGAAGGGTTTGATGTTGATGTTTTTAAAGAAATAGCGGATATACTGAATATTGATGTAGAATTTAAGACAATAGTTCCAAGTGAGGCGGAAAATCTAATCAATAGCAGAGCTATAGATTGTATCGCATCGGGCTTTTCCTATACGGATCAACGGAACGAAATTTATGAACTTACAAGGCCTTATTTACGCAATGCGGTAGTGCTTTTAACTTTAAAATCAAATAATATTAAAAATATAAAAGATTTAAAAGGGAAAAAAATAGCAGGACAAATGGGAGGCTTAGGACTTACTCTGATTAAAAACAATCCCGAATTGATGAATCAGATATATTTAGTAGAATACTTATATAATAACATACCGCAAATTCTGAACAGTTTAAAAAACCATGAAGTTGATGCCTGCGTAGGAGATATTTCAATTATGGCAACATATTTAACCAAGGAGCCTGATACTTATAGCCTCATTGAAGAAGCTATAGCCTTGGATTCCTTTGTATATGCTTTTAAAAAAGGAAGTACGGCTTTAAAAGAAGAAGTAGAAAACGCATTATTTGAAATGGAAGAGGCGGGAAGACTTGAAAAAATTTCAAGAAAATGGTTTGGCACAAATATGGTAATTTTTGGGAAATAAGGGTGTAATTATATGAAAAAAAATCCGAATTATGTTTTTAAACTAAACTTGATGTTTTTATTTATTGCCTTGGCAGTTTCGGCTTGTACTCCAAAAGAAGTCTCAGGCAAGAAAAAAAAGAACGATGTTTCACTTGCAAAGGTTCTTGTAAAAAAAGAATTTATAATAGGTGTTAGGGATGATCTGCCCCCCTTTTCTTTTTTAAACCTTTTTACAACAAAGCTGGAGGGCTATGATATTGAAGTAGCTGAAGAACTGTGCAAAAACATGAAAATAAAACCGATTTTTAAAGCTATTGCATGGAACGAAAGGGATAAACTGCTTAACAATGGAGAGATTGACTGCATATGGAGCGGCTTTTCATACAGTAAAGAACGTGACGAGGCGTATTCACTGACAACACCTTATATAAAGAGTGCCGTAATATTGGTTGTAAAAGATAAAGACCCTTATTATTCTATTCAAGACATAAGAGAAAAAAAGATAGGTGTTATAGCTTTGTCATCTATACACGCAAATCTTAAAAAGGCGGAATTAACTTATGGCGTATTTAAAAATACGGTTGTATTTCAGAAAGCACAGGACGCCTTAAATGCTCTTGAAAAAGATGAAATAAATTGCATCGTCTATGATCTTTTATCTATAAATAGTTTAATGCAGGCCAAAACCGGCTCATATAGGGTTCTCGATGAAGCCATAGCCTATGAAGAATATGTTATAGCCTTCAGAAAAGAAGACATCGCTCTTATGAATGCCGTCGAATCCACCTTAAAAGATATGGCAAAAACCGATTTTTTAGAAAAAACCAGTAAAAAATGGTTTGGCGCAAACGTTTCTATCATAGGACGTTAGCCCTTAAACTTATTTTGTATAAACGGAAACTATCTCGCAAATGTAAACATAATGAAAATCTTTTTTGGGGTATGAATCTATAACAATCTGCGGGTCAATAAATAAATCCATATCAAATTTACTTCGATAAAGTTTACGGCACACAAGAACGGTCTGAGCCTGTTCAAAAGATACGGCACCGTCTTCAAGCATTACGGGTTTTAAGCCTGTTTCCTTTGCCTTATCTACATTACGGCCTGAAACTGTCCCGCAAAAAGCCAGCATCCCCTTAGCCCATGGGTCATTTTCGTCAAAAAAAGAAAGAGTTATATAATCTTCTTTATCGGCAAATTCGGCAGTATATCTTGTAGGTCTTATATAAACCGTAGCTGTAAGTTTATTCCACAAAAAGCCTATATTTCCCCAGCCGGCTGTCATTGTATTCCACTTGCCTTTTTCCGTTCCGGATCCTGCAGTCAGTAAAAAACCCTCATTATGAGAACCGGTAATCGATGAAACAGGCTTTATCAATTTATCCAGAATTTTGGCACTAGCCTTTTGCATTTTAAATTTTGACATAAATTACCTCCGAATTCATTATATACGATAATCATTTTATGTGCAAGAAGAAATTTCTCTTCTTTTATATTTCTAATTTTTATGATACAATGGATAAATGAAGAAATTTTTGTGCATTTTTTTTTCTGCCCTAATATTATCATGCCGATCGGCACAAGGATTAAAGATAAAAACCGATTCAGCAGAAGCGGACATTTATACATCGGAAAAAAATGAAGAAAGTTTTGCCGGCTTTCAAACGGAGGTAAGCTTTCCTCCGGAGGAAGAAAAATATGATCCTTCAATTTTACCGAACAACTTTATTCCTTTTAAGGCTTATACCGGACAGGGCTATCTTTACTTTCATACTGAAAATGTAAAAAAATTTCTTTTATATTTAAACGGGAAAAAAATAGATACAAAAAAAATCTGTAAAAATAAATATACTCAAATTTATATCGGAGATGAAGTAATAAACGGCACCAATAACTTACTCATTACAAATATTGAAGCCGAAAAAGATGATAAGGGCTTTTCGAAAACCTATACCTTATCGGTAAAAATCCCCTACCCTTCCATTATCAAAAAAGAAGAAAAATTAAATGATGTAAATTATAGGGCATTTCAAATAATAGATGACATCATGGAGGCTCAAACAGCAAACGGATTTCCCTCGATTCAGCTTGTAGTGGTAAAAAACGGAAGGATGATAAAAAACTCAGCCTACGGTTATATCAGCACTGTGGACGAATTCGGAGAATCCCTGATGCAAAAAAACAAAAAGCCTATTACAAAAGACACTCTTTTTGATTTGGCCAGCAACACCAAAATGTATACGGTAAATTTTGCCTTACAAAAACTTATATCCGAAGAAAAGATTTCGATCTATGATAAGGTAAAAGATTTTTTTCCTGATTTTAAGGATAAAAAAAGGATCGGTTTAAGGGAAAAAGCGAAATTACGGTTGAGGACTTATTAAAACATCAAGCAGGTTTTCCGGCAGGGGCACAGTATTATGTGAACAAAAAAATAACACAAAAAAAGAAAACCGATAAAAGACAAAATAAGGAAATTGTTTTAGAGCTGATTTGTAACACGCCCTTAATATATTCTCCGCGTACCGAGGTTTTATATTCAGATATAGATTATATGCTCTTAGGTTTGATTATAGAAAAAGTAACAGGCCTTCCCTTAGATAAGTATACGGAAGAAAATCTTTATAAGCCCTTAAATCTATCTTCGGTTTGCTATGAGCCATTAAAAAAAGGATTTACAAAAGAGGATATTACCGCAACCGAAATACGGGCCGTCAAAAGAACAAAGGACGAAAAATTCAAAGACATAAAATACTTGCCTGTTCACGGAACGGTACACGACCCTGAAGCCTACAATGCAATGGATCAGGTAAGCGGCCATGCAGGGCTTTTTGCAAATGCCGAAAGTATAGCAGTCCTGGCTCAGGTCATGCTGAACGGCGGCGGATACGGAAATATAAAGCTATTTGATTCAAGCGTTTTAAATTTATTTACCAGTCAGGGGAATTTTTTTTCGCAGGCAGGCTTGGGATGGAGAAGACAGGGGCTTAATAACAGCTATGCTTGGGCTTTCTCTCAGCTTGCAAGTGCGGACACAATAGGGCACACAGGCTGGACTGGAACGCTGACCCTAATCGATCCTAAAGAAGATTTAATAATCATAATCTTTACAAGTGCAAAAAACACCCCTGCCCTTTTTGGAAAAAACTTGCGCGGAAAATATGAGGGCGATTTTTATCTTGCAAAAAACTATGGAGCCATTACCACCCTTATTTATTCCGCATTTAAAAACTATGATAATGCTATGCTGGACCAAATGCTTATAGAACTTGCGGCAGGCAGAAAAGAACTTATAAATATGATTCCTGAAATTTATGATAACGAGGGAACCCTCAAGGATTTAACAGCCATAATGGAAGCCATAAAAGAACAATCAAAGCAATCCGCAATATTGAGGAAGTTTTTAAAAAGCGAAAAAGCTATGGCCATACTTGCAGAAATCCAATCAAGAAATTCAAAGAAAAACTTGGCAAAAAAACAAGCTGAAGGAACGGCAAAATGAAGAAAAAGCTTTTTTTATTTTGCTTTTGTAGTCTTGCCCTCATGGTTTTTGCAGAAAAAAAATTGAATAAGCCGAACAAGGCCGATTTTAAAACAGGCATTGAACGCGTAGACGAATTTTTTAATCTTTTTAAAGGAAAAAGAATAGGATTAATTACCAACCAAACAGGCATAGACTCTTTAGGAAGATCAAGCATCGAAATCTTATACGAAAAGACTAATCTTTTAAGCCTTTTTTCTCCGGAACACGGAATAAGGGGAAATGCGCGGGAAGGAGCCGGTATCTCCAACACGGTAGATAAAAAAACAGGCCTTACCGTTTACAGCCTTTACGGAAAAACAAAGCGGCCCACAAAAGAGATGCTGCAAGAAATAGATGTTTTATGCTTCGATATTCAGGATGTAGGAGCAAGATTTTACACATATATTTACACAATGGCCTATGCAATGGAAGCATGCGCCCGTGACGGAAAAACCTTTGTTGTGTTTGACAGGCCCAATCCCATAAACGGAATAAATGTCGAGGGGAATATTTTGGAAGAAGAATATAAATCCTTTACGGGCTATTTTCCGATTGTACAAAGGCACGGAATGACCGTCGGAGAATTAGCCCTAATGTTCAATAAAGAATTTAAGATAGGCTGTAACTTAAAAATAGTCCCCATGCAGGGCTGGAACCGTGAAGATTATTTTGAAGACCTTAATTTAATGTGGGTTCCGCCCTCGCCAAATATTCCTACAGCCGATACGGCCTTAGTTTATTCGGGCTTTTGTATCTTTGAAGGAGTAAACATTTCGGTAGGAAGAGGAACAACCATGCCCTTTAAATACATAGGAGCCCCCTATATAGATGCCGAGGCTCTAGCAGAAGCTCTAAATGCCATCAAGCTTGAGGGAGTCTTTTTTAGACCCGCCTATTTTACTCCGTCTCTTTCGGTTTATAAGGATGAGCTATGCGGAGGAGTTCAAATCATCGTAAAGGATAAAAAGAGATTCTCGCCTGTAAAAAGTGCAATTGCGGTGATGTATACAATAAGGGAAATGTATCCCGATAGTTTTAAGATAAATAACTACCCTGCCGAACTCTGCGGCCTCAATTTATTAAGCGGAACAAACAAGCTAAGCTCGATGAGTCTTTCCTTAGATGAATACTTTCAATTTATCGAAAAAGACGAAAAAAAATTTTTGAAGATGAGGGAAAAATATTTGATTTATTAAAAAGGCGAATGTCAATTAATTAATCGCTTCTACTTCTTCTTTTGTAAGACCGGTCATTGTACAAATTTCGGCAATCGGGTAATTATGCATACGCATCAGCTTTGCCGTTTCGAGAGCTTTTTGGTATGCACCTTTATCAAGACTTTCTTGTATTCCAGCTTCAATACCTTCTTGATAACCCACATGTTTCCAAGAGGCCTTGTCATGTTCGTATTTCATTCGGTTTTCATAAAGCCACTTCTCTTTTGGGCTCATTTCCATTACAGAAATAGCGGCATTTGCTTTTTTCATCATCTCTGAATTTTCTGCTAACACTTCTCTCACCTCCTGATTAATTAGGGGAGGAAAGACACTTTTTCGGATAAAAGATTTCTTTACCTCGAAACTCCGTTGGTTGTTACCCTCCCCTATAACCCCTCCTATCTTCAAAAGAACCGCTTAGGGCTTGGATTGCTACGCCAGCTTGCAATCACTAAGAACCCGTCTTATTTTGTAAATTTTTAGCATTATCTTTATTAAAGATATTACCATATAAATATCAATTTTTCAATAGTTAAAAAACATATTACTATCCAATATACATTCTAACAAGTCCTGTAGTACGTCCTTGTTTTCCTCAGTGCCGAAGACTCTTTTAAAAGCATAGTCGTTGCGGAGAGTTATTTTAAATAATTGCTTCATATCAAACTCCATGACAAATTATTTAAAAGAAGAAAAACTTTTCCTCTTTCATAATTATTGTATGAAAAGTTTGCAACAGATAGCAAAAATTTTAAAAAGAATTACGTTTTATTGATTATTTAACCGCAGCGAGCGCAAAGGGTTGAGCTCACGCTCAACTTCGCAAAGGAATTTTTAAAAACTGCATAGATTATAAAAATCTTTTTATATTTTACTATTTTTTTTAAATAATAACTATAAATATAATGAGGAGGGAGAATATAAAAAAATTAAGGAGAAAACAAATGATTAAGAAGTTTGAAGATTTAACATTTACCGATGACTTTATGTTCTGTAAAGTTATGCAAAATACGGATTTGTGTAAAAGACTTATTGAAATGATACTATCAGACACAATAGGCAAAATTGCATATATTTCGGTACAGCATAATATTAACACCTATGAACAGGCTAAATCCGTAAGATTTGATGTTCTGGTTCAAACTGAAAACGGTAAATTCTACGATGTGGAAATGCAGGTAAGTAACGAGAAGAATATACCCAAAAGAATGAGATTTTACCAAGCAGCCATAGATATTTCATTCTTGGATAAGGGGAATTTCTATAACGATTTAAACGACTGCTTTATAATTTTTATTTGTACTTTTGACGCTATCGATAAAAATAGGCCTATTTATACTTTTGAAAACATCTGTCTTGAAGATAAAAATATATCTTTACAAGATGGAACGAAAAAGGTTATAATAAATGCGGAAGCCTTTAAAGACACTAAAAACAAAGAATTAAAGGAATTTTTAGAATATCTTAAAACAGGCAAAACAAAGAGTGAATTTACAAGGGAGATAGAGGCTATGATACAAACAATAAAAGAAAACGAACAAGCAAGACAAGAATATAGGTTAATGTCTACTTTTGAGATGGACGCTAGGTATAAAGGTATTTATGAAACTAAGAGAGAAACAGCCAAACTTATGAAAATGGAAAAACTGGATATGTCTTTAATTAAAAAGATAACCGGTCTTCCCGAAGAAGAGATTGAAAAACTGTAAGTTAGGGGCTCCGCCCCTAAGAACCCGCATTGTTATCAAATTTTTAGTTTAATCTTTCTTTAGCTGAGATTGAAAACAGAGGGATTGCGGTAAGTCTAAAGACGGTTCTGCAGAACACTCTGCCTCTCGTCCGAGTGGAGGGTATACACTCGTTCGAGTGTTCGGATAATTCATACACATCATAAGATTTGCTATTTCAAGTTTGTTTTTGTATGAGCCATCGGAAAATCCTTGTTTCTATCCTCAGTCAATTACCTTCTTCTCCTTGCTTCAGCCATGCAAGAAGGTCATCATCAATTTCGGTTTGCATATCGGCTTTTTGTTGTCCATAACCGTGAGGATGAAGTTTATACCATGGTTTATACAGTTTCAACTGTGCAGCCGTATCTTTCGGACAATCGGAAAAATCAGTATTCTTAAAATTATTCAGCCGTTCCAAATCTTCAGCGGGTATCTCGTAGTTTGCAACTTCATCTAAACTCATAGTTTTTATAGTACTCATCTATTTCCTCCTGTTCGGCAAGGCGTGCCGAAATAATTCTGATTGCAGTTTTACGTTCGGTATAGATAACAGTCAACACCTTATTTACCATACCGATTGTTTTGTACCTATGCTCATCTATTGAAGAATGTTCTGCATCATACCGTTCAATACGTTTATCATCTAAAAAAAACTTTGCCGCCATCTCAAAAGCGATCCCGTATTTTTTGATATTTCTTTTATTTTTTTCTGCATCCCATTCAAATTCCATTATCTTTTATCTATGTCCTTATCTATTATTATACCACTTATACATATTCCATTTTTTTACGTCTTTTGCGTTTTGGAAGGCGGCTTGTACTTCAGACGAAGTGGTAAAATCGGTATAGTTGCCCTCCGTAACACCCGGTTCTTCGGTATAAAGAATACACTTCGCCTCATCATTATCCTGCCGCTGCGGTAAATCGTCAAAGAGCTTGGTAAAGGCATGTGCGGTAAGCTGCCGCAGCGTAAGACGCTGTTATTACCGGAAGCAACGCTTGTTTTGTCCCAACCGTTTAATTTAAACCAAAAAATTTTCGAGCCGCTAAAGCGGCTAGCACAATGCAGGTCAATCTTTTTTTCAAAAATTTACTGCACCACAAAACACATTTTGCCTGTTCGGTTTCACCGCTTTACCGCCATGGACGGCGGTGGTTCCAAACTTCCAAGAGTTTTAGACGCAAGTCTAAAACTCTAAGATGAAAAATGTACAAGGATGTACATTTTTCATCGACTCTAAGGCCGACAAGCCAAGCGGAAGCCGACCCCAGCGCCATACATTAAGCTAGAAGGACCAATAGGGTAAACTGAGCCTACAGTGGAGTGACCGGCATAACTACCAAAACTACCGCCACGCATAACCCGAGACCAGCCTGAATAGGGACCGTGAGGATCCGATACAAACCCGTCCAAGTCAAGTACATCCCCTTCTGCAGGATCTGATAAAAACCAATCCCAGCACAACTCCCACACGTTTCCCGACATGTCATATAAGCCGAGAGTATTTGCATCCTTGCTTGCGACTACGGAAGTCTTAGTTGTTGGAGGTGTTTGGCCTGTCCAACGGTGTCCATTCCACCAAAGGTAATATACAGCCACCCTGTTAAACTCATCCCTTAAACTTTTCCAGCTTTCCCCTTCAGGAGGTAAGGGAAGGTCTTTAAAACCTATAGGTTTTTTCATTCCGCTTCCGCTCCAAAGCTTTGTTAAATATACGGCTCCGTACTTGTCGGCATTCGTGCCGTCGCTTCCCTGCCAGCGAGCAGCATATTCCCATTCGACATTGGTAGGAAGTCTATAGCCTTTTTTACTCATATCGGCATAAGCGGCATCACAATCAGTTGTTGCCGTCGCATCTTTTAATACAACCGTATGATTGTCCTTTTTGCGGTAGACGCATTCGCCTATTCCTTTTTCTTTTTCAGTATACGCATTACACCACACAATGCAGTCCCGCCAACTTATAGTCGTTACAGGTTCTTTTTTTCCTGTATCTGTGGGAGCGGCTCCTGTTCCAGCACTGCCTTTTCTTCCCTTGTTTGCAAAGGTGTAGCCTTTACCTTCTGCCCATGTCAGTACCTCGTGCCACAGCTCATAGGTTACCTCCGTTTTGCCGATCTTATAGGGACTCAATTTTACCTTTCGTCCTTCGATAAATACACCTTCATAATAGCCAGGCCAATAGCTAGTCCAGTTATCCGGATTATTGGTCCAACCTGAAGGATGTAAAGAATAATCGCGCTTAACGCCTATTATTCCGTTTACAGGAGGGATTATTTTTACAAAGTACCCAGCGTCTTCAAAGGAACCTATATCGGAACTTTGAGAATTCCAATCTCCGGACCCTTCACTCCCCGAATCCTTGTCCAGCATGTTTTTAAAAAACGGGTTTTTACAAGCCGTAACCGATACAAAAAGTATCACCAAAAATAAAACAAAATTTTTTTTCATATTCTAAATCCTCCGCTGATTCCTATTGCCCAGATTACGGGATAGCCGCCTCTTAGATAGGGTTCGATAAATAAGTTGTTTATTGTAAATCGGTAACCGAATGCGGCTTCACCGAGGGCATACATAAAAAGTTTTGAAGGCTCTCTTTCTTTTAGGCCGAAAACGGCACCGCCTTCCAATTGGATAAAAAAGCCCGAATCCCGTTTTTTTATCTTTGGAAAATCATAAAAATTCCAACGGAATAAGAGGGCGGCATCAAAAATATGGTGTTTTTTAAAGTCATTGGAATAAAGAGCCTTTGCTCCCAAGGATAGGTGCCCTATTTTGAGTTTTAAAGGAAGCATAAAAAGGGTGTAAAGTCCCGTGCCCATCGCATAACCGTCAGGCGAATTCATATTTGCCTCGGCCAAGAGTCCTAAGGACCAGTTAAAAGTTTTTTTATCCCTATCGGCAAGGGAGATTCCCATTGAGGGCTTTTCAGGCGGTTCAGCCGGTTGAACATGGTCAGCCGAAACCTCACTCTCTTTTGCCTTAGATGCTTTTTTAGGTTCTATTTTTTTGGGTTCCGCCTTTTTAGGTACTTCCTTCCTAGGCGTTTCTTTTTTAGGTACAACCCTTTTAGGCTCTTCTTTTTTAGGTTCCGTGTTTTCGCTCTCCTGTTTAGGCTTTTCAAGCTCGGCAGTTTCCGTTTTAGAAAGCTCCGCCTGCTCTCCGGTAGGGTGTCCTACAGGACTTCCCGAAGATTGTCCCGCAGGGAGTCCCGCTGGGAGTTTTTGATAAACAACGAGCGTTCCCGCACCTACCAGCCCCAAAAAAATGAGAATCAACACACCTAGCTTCCGATAATTTTTCTCCATAAGGTATATTATAGCACATAAATGAAAAATTTGTCAAAGGACAAGTGTCAAACAGTGAAATCATTCCATTCTTAATTATAAATTCCCCACTAATCTTCTTTTACCATACGGCACGCCGAAAGCGTGCCGCGTAAAGTAAAGTGCATCTGAAAGATTAATTATTTCCATGTATAATGAGCAGCTGTCGATGGAGCACTAGAAGCTGGATTGTATATCAATTCGTGTGAGAATACCCCGCCAGAATCCTTTTCATCCGGTGAATCCAAATTCCCGTATAAGTTATATTCAAAAACTTTATTATTGTTGGCTTCACTGTGAGATGTATCAAATCCATTCTTACCCCAGGCGCCGTCAGAAGCAATCACGAGCTTTTTCTGCTTAACCGCGATAAAGCGGTAAAAATTATAACCAGTTCCTGGCTCCGGCGAATCTAGAACATTCTTTTCATTTAGTTTTTCTGCATTACCGGAAAATCCTCCCACCGTCTTACCTACTTTATACAGTACACTGCTACTTCTAAAGTTATCAATCCCATATATTGGTTGATAATTAGCCTTTTTCTTCATCTTTTGTTCGATCTTTGATGTAATGGCATACAGTACACCATCGACTATCTGTAAACTGTTGATATTGCTTTCCAATTTGGTGTAGTCGGGATACGGCAACGACGGTTCTGTCGCCACCGGCGGCTGCTCTGTTCCCACTGTAATCTCTCCGACAAAAGTTCTGTCCTCTTTTTTATACTTCTTTACCGATAAGGTATATCCAGTAGCCGATACAGTTCGCGAATTGACAAAGACCCCGTCCTTATTTGCCGCAAGAGCGGTAATTTCTTCATTTGGCGGGACTGAGATACTGTATCCCGTATCCTGCTCGGCGTTATCGAAGGTTTCATGGCCGAAGTGTCCCCATTTAAACCTTTTTATGGCGCGCGGTGAACTATAAGTCTCAACATAATACAAATAATTTTCCCCATCGGAAATATCGACTGCAATGGCATTCACACTACTTGACATATCCAAATCTTGAGCCGAAGACTTATCGTAAGAACCGTCTTCTTTTATGGCAAAACGCCTGAACCCTCCATTTATACCGTCAGCATATATATATAGATTACCGCCTTGGTCATAACAGAAAACATCGGTAGGTAATACTTGCTGAACCCTAGAAACCCAGAGTGCCTCGTTATCACTTGCTGGACAAGGTGTTTCTGCCGTATCGCCTATCCAATATTTCATTCCGAAATACGTAGATTCATCGCCCTTCTCCCACAACAGAATCTTTGTCTTCACGCCCTCCCACTCTTTCCATTCGTTATACCACTTTGCAGGCCCGGCATCACTAAAACTCAAAGCGTTTGTTGCGATATTAAGAGTTGCTATACGGTTGCGGTTTTTAACGATACGGGAACCTGCGGGAGTATCGGCGGCATCGAAGCCGTCATCGGCTATGTAGATGTTTTCGTCGTCAAAACCGATTACCTTTACCGCCCCGTAAAAATTTTCGGAATAATAAGAGGCGGGCACTGCCCGATTTTCAAAGCCTACGCTGTTTGAAAAACCGATTTTTACATGATTCCCCGCCAAATTGTTTATATTTTATAGCGGACAACCCCGCCTAAAGAGTAAAGGTTAGGATCACTTGATGTTATACTTTCATTAACTGTATTAAAAAGCACATATACATAATCGCCGCGGATAAAAATATCTTTTACTTCTGATGGCTTGCAATGGTGAATATCAATATGAGAACTAATCAGAATGTCTGAATGAGATGCCCCGGTCAAACTTGCGGCATTTATTATGTTATTTCCGCTGCTTACATGCAGCCATGCAACTCTGCCGTTATCTACGGCAAAGAAATTATTAACAGTGGAGAAACCTGTAATAGTAGTTGGATGCGTCAAATCGTTCTCATTTATTTCATTTAAGCCTACACCCATCCCGTACATTTTCC
The DNA here is from genome assembly GCF_000755145.1 of Treponema putidum. GTDB lineage: Bacteria > Spirochaetota > Spirochaetia > Treponematales > Treponemataceae > Treponema_B > Treponema_B putidum. The sequence continues at coordinate 1,599,402 of NZ_CP009228.1, read as the reverse complement.
CCGTTGTATAATCGTTTGCGAGAAATTTGATCGTCGTTGTTGCCGGATGGACATCAAGTTCACCCTCACTCGTATAACGGACAAGATGGGTATCTCCGTCTCTATATCTGACATACAGCCGTCCCTTACTGTCACGAGCAAAGCTGTACGGGTTTTCCGATTTGGGAGCATTAATTTCTTTTCCGCCCATGTAGAGGGTTAAGTTGTAGTCGTGCTGCCCCTCTACGGTCTGCGTAAACAAAAGGTTGTTTAAGCCGGAAACGTTTTTGTTTAATAGGACGGTTACTTGATTTTGGCCTGAGGCTACGGTGTGAAAAGTCCTTCCCGACCATTGACCGGATGGGTTAATCGCCGTAACTATTATCTCTATCGTTTCACCGACAGGAACCAGCTCAACCAGAGATTTAGGTTCTTCGGCACTTAGCTCCCTCGTTACAGTATAGCCGTTCTCTTTGATTATATTGATTTTCATACGTGAAGATGAAAGAACTGGAAGTCCGTTGGAATCCAAGGCTCTGGCTCCATCGGGAAGTGTTCCATCAAAGCTCAAAATAAGCTCGCCGTATTCTTCATTTAAAAATAAATTACAGGATGATACCGTCAAAACAAGTATCATCAAAACAAAAAACATCTTTTTCATAAAAACCTCCATATAAATTCATCAACCGCAGAAAATATCAATTTTCTAGGATTGATGAATTTCAGCCGTTTCGAGAAAACTAGAAATGAGGAATATCGAACGGCGTTTTGCATCTGGTCATTCACACTTTATACTTCTACATTTGTACTTCGTTCTATCATTATACATCAAAAAATTTAAAATACCAAGTAAAATTTAAAAAAATTATTAAATTTTTCTACCCGCTAATCAGAGTTTTTGTATATCTTCTTTGCTGAGACCTGTAACTTGTATAATTTTTTGGATTGAATCCCCTAACTGCTTTAATAATTTGGCCGTTTCAAGTTTGTTTTGGTAAGCACCTTGAGATATGCCTTGTTCAATTCCCTGTTCAATGCCCTGTTGATACCCTTCATTTATACATGATGCCCTGTCGTGTTCATATTTCATACGGGAATCATAAAGCCATTTATCTCTAGGACTCATTTCCATTACAGAAATAGCGGTATTTGCCTTTCTCATCATCGGTGATTCTTGTTCTAACATTTTTCTTACCTCCGAATTGTCGGTTTCTATAAATTTCAGCCAGTTTAATAAGCGTTTCATTTTGTTATCTCTAAATTGAGAACCTTCTAACACTTTTGCTTTCTCAAGGTTTAATATATGAATCTCAAGTTTTGAAGCTAAAGGCTCTTTTGTATCTTGTTCAAGAACAAGATACTTATTGTGCAACCGCTTATTTTTATTAAAGCCTTTTCCTATCAAATTTATTGTAATACATTTTGGGAGATTTGTATAGTCTTGACCTTGTTTTATTCCTTCATTGTACATCTTGGACCAATAATACAAAGTTCTTGCATCAAAATCACGATGCCATACATTTTGAATTTCAATATCTACAAAAGTTCCGTCTTTTAATCTTAGCTTGATATCTAAAATACCTAATTTTTCAGTTAAAATCTCCTTATAAAACTCCTTATCTAAGAGCTCCAAGCCTGTAATTGTTTCAGACGGAATGTCTAAGATACATTCCAGCAAGTCCTGTAATACGTCCTTGTTCTCCTCAGTACCAAAAACACGTTTAAATGCGTAGTCGTTTTGGAGGGTGATTTTAAAAAGTTTTTTCATATTTAATCTCTCTAAATAATTTTTTTTAAAAGAAGAAAAAACTTCCCCCTTTCATAATTATTATAGAGATTATTTGAAGTTAATAGCAAAAATTTTTTTAAAAAGAATTAAATTTTATTGATTATTTAACCGCAAGGGACGCAAAGCGTTGAGCTCACGCTCAACTTCACAAAGGAATTTTTTTAAACTGCTTCGATTACAAAAATCTTTTTCTAACTTACTCTTTTTTTCAAATATACCCTATAAATATAATGGGAGAAAGCAAATGCTAAAAAAATTTGAAGATTTAACATTTACGGATGATTTTATGTTTTGTAAAATCATGCAAAATGAAGATTTATGCAAAGGGCTTATTGAAATGATATTATCAGATACAATAGGAAAAATTACCTATATCTCGGTACAACATAATATTAGTACCTATGAACAGGCAAAGTCCGTACGGTTTGATGTTTTGGTGCAGGCAGAAGATGGTAAACTTTATGATATAGAAATGCAGGTAAGCAATGAACGCAATATCCCGAAGCGTATGCGGTTTTACCAAGCTGCCATAGATATCTCGTTTTTGGACAAAGGTAATTCCTATAATAACTTAAATGACAGCATTATAATTTTTATCTGCTTGTTTGATGTTATAGGCAAAAATAGGCCTATTTATACCTTTGAAAACCTTTGTATAGAGGACAAAAATACCCCTTTACAAGACGGCACTCTAAAGGTTATAATAAATGCAGAGGCCTTTAATAACACTGAGGACAAAGAACTAAAGGAATTTTTAGAATATATTAAAACCGGAAAAGTAAAAAATGAATTTACAAGGGAGATAGAAGCTATGATACAAAAAGTAAAACAAAACGAACAGGCAAGGCAAGAATACAGGTTAATGTCCACTTTTGAGATGGATGCTAGGGATAAAGGTGCTTATGACAATAAACGAGAAACAGCTAAACTTATGAAAAAACGAGGCTATCCAGTTCCTGAAATTTTGTTAATGACAGGTCTTACCGAATCCGAAATCGAAAAACTGTAGCTCCAGAAAAAAAGTCAAAAATATCAAAGAAAAAGTGTCAAATTCCAAATTGCACTTTTCACTTCAGCATTTACCCATTACAAACTTTCTCTGACCCTTATCATCTCATCAAGACCGGCAACTTCAATGCTGTCCTCAGGCGGATAGAGGCCTCCTCCGTAGTAGATTGAAGGATTTGCCCTAGTAGACGGCTCTTCCCTGCGTTTTAGGGCTGCAAAGTGAATCTGATCAACACCTGTGAGTTTGATTATTTTTGAAGCGTTTTTTTCGGTGATGCCGCCGCCGGGTAAAATTTCGATTCGGCCTTTTGCACGCTTTACCATTTTGGCAATTAGGTCGGCACCCTCATAAGCTGTGGGCTCTTGGCCGCTCGTTAAAACTCTGGTAAAACCTAAAGAAATAAGTTCATCCAGAGCCTTTAAGGGATCGGGCACCACATCAATAGCTCTATGAAAAACCCTATCCGCTCTTCCTGCAATTTTTATCATAGCCTCACACCGTTTTGCATCTATGGTTCCGTCTTTTTTTAAAAAACCGAAAACAATGCCGTCTGCGCCGTTGTCTATAAAAAGTTTTGCATCTTCAAGCATAGTCTTATACTCATAAGACGAATAAAAGAAGCCGGCAGCTCTCGGTCTTACCATGGTCATAACCTCAAGATGAGTTTCTTTTTTAACCAATTTTAAAGTTCCAAGGGAGGGCGTTAAACCTCCCAAAAAAAGAGAAGAATTAAGCTCAACCCTTGATGCTCCTGCCTTTTCTGCTAAGACTGCATCCTCAAGAGACCCCGCACAAATTTCAATTTTAATATTTTTCATATAACCTCCTACAATAATGCTCCTATTCCTTACACCTTACCAAAAATTTTTCGGCTATGGGTTTATCGGTTTTGATGATACAGGGATGCCCGTGGCAGACCCAATCCATTTTTTCCCTTGTGTCGGGTTTAAGAAGAACATAATCCCTGTCCTCTATAGAACAAATATCAGGCCCTACATATTCGAGCGGAAGACCTGAATCTATCTTATTCATCGAAATAAATTCATATTCATTTTCAGAAAGCCTTTTACCGATTTTGCCTGCGAGCATGTAGGGAGACTTTGACTCGCCTGCGGTGGTCTTATTTGCCTCCGCACTCGAAAAATAAAAGCCGGTAGTAAACTCCCTGTGGGCCGTTTTGTATAGTTCTTGTATAAAGGGGGCAGCTTCTTTTTCTCCTATTTTCCCGTCTAAAAAATCTATTTTTTTTCGGTAAGCCCTTGCGGTTAAGGCCGTATAGTAAATGCTTTTCATGCGGCCTTCTATTTTTAAAGAATCGGCTCCGGCTTCTTTCATTTTGTCGAGGTGGTCTATCATACATAAATCTTTTGAAGAAAAAAGAGCCGTATAGTTTTCGCCTTCTTCTACGGGGAAAAGCTCTCCCTTCCGCTCGGATTCTTCTACAAAGAAGTGTCCGCCTTTTTCGCAGTACATCTTATAATTCCAGCGGCATGAATGGGTGCATTCCCCTGCGTTCGCACTTCGGTCGGTAAGATAGGCGCTTATAAGGCATCTTCCCGAATAAGAAATACACATTGCCCCGTGCACAAAACATTCAAGCTCCATTTCGGGGACCCTTTGTTTTATTTCGCTCACGTCCTCAAGGCTTGCTTCCCTTCCCAAAACTACGCGGGAAAAGCCTAAGTCCTTGTACACCCTTACGGCCTCATAGTTTATGCAGTTTGCCTGCGTACTTAAATGAAGCGGAATATCGGGAAAGTTTTCTTTTAAAATTCTGGCGGCTCCCAAATCTTGAACAATAAAGGCATCGAAAGGATATTGCTTAAAATATTTTGTCTCTTCTAAAAGTTTTTTTAAATCCTCATTATGAAACGAAATATTTATTGCACAATAAAGTTTTTTTGTTAAGCCCCTCTTTTTATACTCTTCTTTTAAAAGAGAAATATTTTTATATTCTTCTCCCGAAAAATTATCGGCCTTAGCTCTAAGCGAAAAGTTTTTTAATCCTATATAGGCTGCATCGGCTCCGTACTCCCATGCATAATCCAATTTTTCAAAATTGCCCGCAGGCGAAAGAATTTCCATTATTATTCCCCTATCAAATCGGCCTTATTTTCTATCACGGAGCCCTTATCAAAAAAGCCGGTTATTTTTTTTCCGACAGCTTCAACTTCAAGATGAGCATTAGCAAAGTAATCGGGTAAGGCATGAAACAAATGGGGCATATCATCAATTTTATCGAGCACAGCCACTCCTCCGGCCTTTTCGATTTTTTCGCAAAGCCTCATTGAATCATCTAAAAGAATTTCATTGCCCCCGCATTGAATAAAAACAGGAGGAAAGTTTTCAAAGTTTCCAAAAATAGGAGAGACAAGTTCATTGGTAAAGTTTTTTTCTTCAGTGTATAATTGGGCGGCACCCAGCAGAGCTTCTTGAGAAAACACAAAATCTTTTTTTTGTTTGCGCTTAAGCCCTCGCTTGAACAGCTTAAATCCGCCCAAGGCGAAAATAAAACCAGTAAGGCAGGGAGGGGAAGCCGTTTATTCTTTAAATAATGGATTAGCGAAAGAATCAAGCCTCCGCCGGCCCCGTCTCCTGCAAGAATCAAATTTGCCGATTCAACCGTATGCGAGTCTATAAGTTTTGAATAAACCTTATAAATATCTTCAAAGGCGGCAGGAAAGGGATGTTCGGGAGCCGGCTTGTACTCGGGTAAATACAAATCGGCAGAAGCTTCATGAGCAAGGCCTGCACAAAAGGAACGGTAAGCCTTTTTTGTGCCGCTTATAAAAGAACCGCCATGGATATATAAGATTGCTCTTCCTGAAATTGCCATCTCGGGTCTTAATATATCGGTCTTTATTCCTCTAAACTCGGTTTCAGATATGTCCACATTGTTCGGCATATGAGGTGAATATAAAATATCATCATACTCAAAACGTAACTCGTCTATGGTATGTTTGCGGGAAAGTATGGCCTTTTTAAATTTCTTTTTTAATTCTTTTATATCCTTTAATCCGTTTTGCACCTAAATGTCTCCAGTTAATCGGTTTTTAATTATTAGTTTTAAGCTATCGATTAAAACTCATCAAGTTTGCGCAAATTCGCATAGATGCCGTTTAAACTTAAAAGCTCCTCGTGAGTGCCTCTTTCCATAATGCCTTCATCGGTAACAACCAAAATCCTGTCGGCATTTCTTATGGTAGAAAGACGGTGGGCTATAACTATTGTAGTCCTTTCCTCCGAAAGCTCTTCGATTGCCCTTTGAATTAAAATTTCGTTTTCGGTATCGAGGGCTGATGTTGCCTCATCTAAAATCAAAATCGGAGGATTTTTTAAAAAGACTCTGGCAATGGAAATTCTTTGTTTTTGTCCGCCCGAAAGTCTTACTCCCCGCTCTCCCACGTAAGAATCATAGCCTTCCTCCAAGCTCATAATAAAATCATGAATGTGGGCATTCTTTGCCGCTTCAATAATTTCTTCATCGGAAGCCTCCGGTTTTCCGTAGGCTATATTTTCTTTTATCGTCCCGCCGAAAAGATAAACATCCTGCTGCACAATCCCTATATTTTCCCTCAAGGACTTTAAAGTTAAGTCCCGAATGTCCTTACCGTCTATGCTTATTTTTCCGTTTAGTACATCATAAAAACGGGGAAGAAGAGAACATATCGTCGTTTTTCCGCCTCCTGAGGGGCCGACTAGGGCAAGGGTTTTTCCTGCCGGAATATCTATCGAAATATTTTTTAAGATTGTTGTAGTTTCATTGTAGCTGAAATCTACATTTTCGTATTTTATGTTCCCCTTTACGTCCTTTAGCTCGACGGCATCTTCTTTTTCGGTAATGTCAGGTGCCGTTTCTACAATCTGCAAAAAGCGTTTAAAACCGGCAGCTCCCTTTTGAAACATCTCGGTAAAATTGATAAGTAAATTTATCGGAGCGATATAAATATTTATGTACAAGACATAGATGGTCAAATCGGGAATTGTAAGTTCATTCTTTGCAACAAAAAAACTTCCGGCTAAAACCGTTACGATAAAAAACAGCCCCTGCAAAAGACCGTTTACCGCAAAAAACTCTCCCATCTGCCTGTAGTTTATATATTTAGAATGAACAAATGCCTCGTTTGCCGTATCGAATTTTTTACTTTCCAATTCTTCGTTTGCAAAGGACTGCACCACCCTTATCCCCGAAAGAGTATCCTGCACCTGCGAATTTATTCCGGCTATTGTTTTGCGGTTGAGCATAAAGATTTTACGCATCTTTTTGTTTTGAAAAAAAGTAAAGATGAACATAAGCGATGTAACCGAAGCCAAAATGAGGGTAAGCCTTACATTGATAAAACAAAGGAGCGAAAATGACCCTATTATTTTTAAAAAGGAAATAAAAAGGTTTTCGGGGCCGTGGTGTGCAAGCTCAGATATATCAAAAAGGTCTGAAACAATCCTCGAAATCATATCGCCTGTTTTGTTTTGATCGTAATATGAAAAGGAAAGCCGCTGCATGTGGTTAAAGAGGTCATTCCTCATATCCCTTTCCATACGGGCACCCATTATGTGTCCCCATGAAGTTATAAAATACTGGGCAAAGTATCTTATGATATAAAGCCCCAAAAGAATGGCTGCAATTATAAGCCCAAGATATACAATGGCCGAGGCTTGCACATCAAAACTAAAAATTGTCTTATCCGAAAAAAGCAAAACCTCGCCTCTTCTTATTTTTGGAATTATCCTTGTTAAATACCTTATCACCTGAGGAAAAACCAAGTCCACCGCAGACACCAAGAGAGCGCAAAATAGATCAAAGAAAAACAAGAATTTATAAGGCTTATAATAGGCCGCAAATTTTAAAAAGGTGCTTTTTTTATGCATGTTTTCGATAATATACGATAAACAAAAAAAGTAAATAGGCGTTTTAAAAGGCGTGTTTAATTTAATCGCAAGGAAAGCAAAGACCGCTAAGATTTTTTTAAATGCTTCGAGGCTAAGACGCTTTTTCGGAAGAAAAATGTTGCGAACGGCGTCAATTAAAAAAATCTTTTCCCAAACATTGGAATCCGCCATTAAATTAAACATAAACCGCGAAGCCCGCAAAGCGCTGAGCTTCGCTCAACTTCGCAAAGGTAAATTAAAGAATATCTTAGAAAAGCCCCTTTTCAAGTTCCTCTGCGTCCCTTGTGGTTAAACATAAACCGCCAAGCCCGCAAAGCGCTGAGCTTCGCTCAACTTCGCAAAGAGTGAATTAAAGAATATCTTAGCAAAACTCCCTTCAAATTCCTTTGCGCCCCTTGCGGTTAAATAAAAAGAACTGCCCTTTTAAAATTGCTGTAAGTGTGCTATAATACAATAAGTGAGGAAACCGCTATGAGTACGTCAAATAGAAAATATAAAGACTCGGTGTTTGTCGATTTGTTCAGTGAAGACGAAAAAGCAAAAGAAAATTTCTTGTCGCTGTATAATGCCTTGCATGATACTAAACTTACGGCAATAGAGAACTTAAAAAATATCCGCCTCGATCAAGTCTTGTACATGACATTCTATAATGATGTTTCTTATCTTGTAGATAATAAAATAATAGTCCTTGCTGAACATCAGTCGACAATCAACCCGAATATGCCTTTACGCTGCCTTGAGTACATCAGCCGCCTTTATGAAACTCTATTTGAATCAAAAGAAAAATACAGCCGCAAACTCTTAAACATTCCTACTCCCGAATTTTATGTTTTTTACAATGGCGAGGAAGCCTATCCTTCTGATAAAAATCTGAAACTATCGGAGGCCTTTATAGAAAGAGGAACGGAAACTAATCTTGAATTGACTGTTAAAGTAATAAACATAAACCGGCAAAACCGCCATCCGGTATTGGAAAACTGCCGGACAATGCAGGAATACAGCATATTTGTGGAAACGGTGCGCAAGTGGAAAGAAATAGATGCTCAAAACGGTTTTGAAAAAGCCGTTGAAGAATGTATAGAAAACAATATTTTGCGTGAATATCTAAAACGCAAGACTAAGGAGGTATTGAACATGTTGTTAGCCGAATATGATTATGAAACCGATATAGCCGTACAACGTGCAGAAGAGCGTGAAATAGCCTTTGCCGAAGGAATTGAACAAGGAATTGAACAAGGGATTGAGCAGGGGATTGAAAAAGGCATACAGCAAGGCTTTGCCGACGGTTCGTACCAAACAAAACTTGAAACGGCAAAGTTGATGAAACATGCGAATTGTGAACTTGATTTTATTATGCAGATGACAGGCCTTACAAAAGAAGAAATCGAACAGCTTTAGAAAGTGCAGTAATCAATGGTTAATGTGTAATTGATAATGAAGAATTACACATAAGTTTCTTTCTTAATTTCATAAAAAAAATTCCTTTTCGCTCTCTGCGTCCCTTGCGGTTAAATTAAAAGAACTGCCCTTTTAAAATTGCTGAAGATATGGTATAATATGACAAGGAGGGCATAGTCATGACTACGTCAAACAGAAAATATAAAGATTCGGTGTTTGTAGACCTTTTCAGTGAAGATGAAAAAGCAAAAGAAAATTTCTTGTCGCTATACAACGCCTTACACAGTACGAACCTTCCGCTTTCATGCCCTGTAGAAAACATAAGGCTTGAAAACGTTATGTACATGAACATAATCAACGACGTTTCCTGCCTTGTAGACGGTAAAATCATCGTCCTCGCGGAACACCAATCGACAATAAACGAAAACATGCCGTTACGCTTTTTAGAATACATCGCGCGTCTCTATGAAAAGTTGCAAGCACCGACAGACAGATATTTAAGAAAGCTGTCAAAAATACCTGCACCTGAGTTTTATGTCTTTTACAACGGCACGGAAGATTACCCTGAAACTACGGTTCTAAAACTGTCTGATGCATTTATAACAAAACTTGAACACGCCCCGCTGGAACTGACGGTGCAGGTTTTAAACATCAACACGGACAAAGCAAATAAAGTCTTAGCAGCCTGCAAGCCGCTTGAAGAATACAGTCTATTTGTGAAAGAGGTAAGAAAACAAACCCAACTGGACTCAGAAAACGGTTTTACCAATGCGGTAAAAATATGTATAGAAAAAGGAATCTTAAAAGAATACTTACAGCGAAAATCACGGGAGGTAATCAATATGTTAGTAGCAGAATACGATTATGATACAGACATCGCAGTACAGAGGGAAGAAAGTTTAAGGATAGGTATCCGGCAAGGAGTACAACAAGGCTTTGCCGACGGTTCATACAAAAAAGCTCTTGAAACGGCAAAGTTGATGAAACATGCGAATTGTGAACTTGATTTTATTATGCAGATGACAGGCCTTACAAAAGAAGAGGTGGAAAGCGTTTGAACCCGAATCTCTCCGCTATATTACTGACAGCACTTTTGCAAATAGGCGGAGCAGATGCAAGAAGTTAGGCAAAAAAGTACCGCAGGCGTATCGGGTATACGTCGAGGACACTTTTTTGCCGTGTGACGCAGTAGATGCCCGCATATTTGCAAAAGAGAGGTAATAAATATGTTAGTAGCAGAATACGATTATGATACAGACATCGCAGTACAGAGGGAAGAAAGTTTAAGGATTGGTATACAACAAGGTATTAAACAAGGCTTTGCCGACGGTTCGTACCAAACAAAACTTGAAACGGCAAAAAACTTAATCGGGTTAAGATTGTCGATTGAAGATATAGCACAAGCGACCGGCCTTACAAAAGAAGAAGTGGAAGCGATTAATTAATGTGTAATTGATAATGTAGAATTACACATAAGTTTCTTTCTTAATTTCATAAAAAAAATTCCTCTGCGCCCCTTGCGGTTAAATAAAAAAAATCTTTCCCCTAAAGGTTGAAATCTGCGTATAAACATGCTATACTTCACAGTAATGACAGATAAACGCTCAGCCGGCAGTTATACACATTCTCACAAAAAAAATGCAATGTCAAAACATAAAATTTTGACAAGTTTTGCAAAAATACCGTGCAAAGCACCGTGCAAAGCACTTGACACGCTTGACAACGCTTTCATAATTTTTGCGGCAAGCGGCAAGCAGCAAGCGGCATAAGTGCGCAGTCTGCCCAAATAAAAATACACCCAAAAATACGATTTTCTCAACCGATAACACGCACAAGACAGGATTACCGTCTTCGTGCGTTTTTTACATTACACCGTTTAATAAACCGCAAGGAACGCAAAGCGTTGAGCTTCGCTCAGCTTCGCAAAGAAATAATAGGAACGTCCTACGGATTGAGACTCATCAATCCAAAATGAATAGGGGAGGAACGGCACTTTTTCGGATAAAAGTTCCTTAACCTCGAAACTTCGTTGGTTGTTACTCTCTCCTATGGCCCCACCTTTCTTCAAAAGAACCGCTTAGGGGTTCCACCCCTAAGAACCCCGCCTATAAACGGGGTTTCCAAAGGGGTGTCCCCTTTGGAAGCGCAGGAAGGAGAGAGAGGGTTTTAGGGAGAGAGAGGAAACCTTGCTCTGAACGAGGTGTCCTCTCTCTCCCTAAGAAAACCGAGGGGTCTAAGGGGACACCTCCCCTTAAAAACAATTTTTAGGAGGCAAAGAGATGTTAAAGTATTCACTACGAGAAAACTTACTCACCCCTGCGCCGGACGATTACATGGCGCAGGCACAGGATGTGCGCTCGTACACCCTTGACGAGATTATCGACCTTATGATGCAAAAAGGTTCCACGCTCACGAGGGCCGACGTTGCGGCTGTACTGCAAATCTACGGCGAAGTATGCGCCTCGCTCATTGCAGACGGATCGGCGGTCAACACCCCGCTTATGAATACCTCTTTGAGCATTTCAGGCGTGTTCAACGGGGCGAACGACTCTTTCGACAAAAAGCGGCACACGGTAAACTTAAACCTAACCGCCGGCTCCCTTTTGCGCGAGGCTGTTACAAAAGTCAAATGCGAAAAAACCGAAGGAGCGAGCACCGGCCCCTACATCACCGAAGTCGCCGACATCGTTTTCGGCAAGGTAAACGAAGTACTCACTAAAGGCGGAGTAGTTCAGTTAGTAGGAAGCCGTCTTAAATTCGACGCAAAAGACGCCTCTCAAGGCATCTTCTTTGTGCCCGAAACGGGAGCCCCCGTCCGTGCAGCCGTAACCGCCGAAAACAAGCCTGCCCGCCTTATGGCCATAATCCCCGCCGATTTAGCAGCAGGCAACTGGTACATCGAAGTGCGCACAAAGATGATCGGTTCATCGCAAAAAAGCAAAACCCTTAAAACGGGCAGATTCGATAAACCGCTTACGTGCACCGCTTAAACAAACGGTTCTACGTCAGGCAAAGATACTAATCTACGTCAGCCGTAGTACATAATCTGCGCCGGCCGCAGATTATAAGCTTCGTCAGCCGTAGAACACAGTCTACGCCTGCCGTAGTACATAATCTACAGCAGACGTATTGTAATCGAAACGTCCTACTGGATTGGGACCCGTCAATCCAAACAAAATAAGGAGATTTTTATAATGAAACAAATTAATTTAAGACGGGCAGTAAACCTTACTGCATTGGTATTGGCAGCAGGACTGCTGATAGGATTGACAGGCTGTAAGCCTAAAGTAGACCCTAAGTATAATTACAAGGTAGAACATTTGCAGCAAAATATTGCAGACGATAATTACACCTTGTACGAAACGGAAACATTAAGCGGCAAGGCCGACGAAACTACCTCTGCAGCAGCTAAACCATACGCAGGTTTTACTGCTCAAGGTTTTAGTCAAGCGGCAATAAAGGCTGACGGCTCCACTGTAGTGCAAATTAAGTATGACAGAAAAACAATCACTCTTAAACTTAATTTAGACGGCGGAACTACGACCACACCGCTTACGGACGGAGAAGACTCTACAAAGCTCCTAACAGGAAAATTCGGAGCAAAAATACCGGAACTTACAAACTTGAAAAAAGACCCCCTTATTTTTGATGGCTGGGAACCGGAACTCCCCTCTACATTTCCGGCTTTACCGGCTGAAACCTACAAGGCCCTATGGGCTACCAAGTACAGAATTACCGTAAAAGGAGATGAAAGAACAGTCATATCCGAAAATATACTAACAATCGATCAGGGTAAAACGTGGAACGATATAAAAGCTGAGGCAACAGGCAAAGTAAGCTTAACAACCGAATGGAATAACGAAGATAATAACGGAGATTATGGCATCTATGAGTGGAGGCTCGGCGATGAAAACGGAATAAAACTTGTCGATACCTACCCAATAGACAAACACATGACCGTATACGCCGTAACCAACTATACCCGATTTAATATTAAAGGAAAAGCAATTGAAACGGTAAATGATAAGGGCTACAACGGATCAAAACCTAAAGGCAAGATAATAATCCCGGAAGGTATTACCGGAATAAGAACTGATCAGTATGATACGGGCTATGACGGAGCTTTTTATAATTGTACCGGCATAACAAGTATCAGTCTGCCTGCAAGCCTTACGTATATAGGAAGAAGAGCTTTTTGCGGTTGTACGGGTTTACAAACTATAAACCTGCCTGCAAGCCTTAAGTCAATAGGCGTAGGGGCTTTTCGCGACTGTACCGGCTTAACAAGTATAACTCTGCCTGCAACCCTTAAGGAAATAGGCAGGGAGGCCTTTGTGGATACAAATTTAGAAAGTGCCGTCTTCGAAGACCCAACAGGGTGGCGTAGGTATGGCTACAGTGGAGGATATCAGGATATAGTTGCAAACGATTTAAGGGATCCTTCAAAAGCGGCAAAGTATTTATGCAAATATGAGGGCGGTTATGCTCTTTTCATCTGGAAGAAAGATTAAAATCAATCGGTAATTTGCAGTGGGGATGTCTCAAAAGTTTGTTACTTTTTCGCCATCCCCGACGAGTTTAAAATTAAGTCTTTGTACAGTAATGACTTAATTTTAAACATCGCATATAAAATCAAGGAGACTGTCCAAAAACTGAAGTTTTTGGACAGCCCCATTATGAGAACAACAACCCCGACACACGAATAAAAGGAGAAAAAAGGATGTGTGAAAATAGAAAAAAAGAAGATAATAATATTTGTCCCAATTTATGCTGCTGTATAATTTTTACTGTATCAAATATAGTTCTTATAATCGCTTTTGTAACTTTGTATATATTCCGCAAAAATGACTGGGAGGTTGAGGTATTTATAATCTGTTCAATTATCACAGTTGTTATGTCGGTTTTAAATATTTTATTCTGTATTCTAAATTTTTTATATTATAAAGAAAAGAATAAAAACCATTTATTAACCGAAGCCTATGACAAAGCTCTTAAAAAATTAGAAGATGACAGGGATAAACATATGGTAGATACACCTAAAAAAGATATAGACAAAAAAACAAAAAAGAAAAATATCAGGAAACCAATGAAAGTTCACAAGCCCAAAATCTTAAACCTGCCGAAAAAACTATTACTATCAATCGGTATTACAAAAAAACCGTCGCCAAAATATTCGAAACTTATTGTAAAAACATCACTGCAAAATAAGGAGCTCTTTTATGGCTGATACAACAAAGAATGAAAAGGATAGACCCACCGCAAAGGATATGTACGATTACCTTTGGCGGGCCAGGGATTTTGAGCTTAAACATCTTTGGCAGAGGTCTGTTTTTCTTGCAGTTTTTTTACTGGGCATTGCAAGTGCCTATGCCCTTTATATAAAAGACATTTTTATTCCCAACTTAAACCCAAATCAAATTACCGCAACACTTAATGCGGTCAAAAAAGAGGTAGACGGCTCAACGAAGTATACACTAATCATAAACCCAAACAGTAACCTCGAAATTAAGGATTCAATAAAAAAAGATAAGCCGTTTTCGGCACTTTTTATGCCGGGTGCGGTTCCAATCGTCATCTGTCTTTTAGGTATAATCTTTTCGGTGCTCTGGATTATCATGGGCAAGGGCTCAAAGGCTTGGTACGAGCTTTATGAAAGCAATTTAGCAGCGATGAGCGATAACCCTCTGTTTTGGAAAGACAAAGCCGAAGCCGAATCGGCTCTTGATAAAATCTTTTGCAATAAAAAAACCGGAAGATACACCGAATATGTTTTTGGGCATCTTAAAAATCGCCATAACGACCCTATAGATAAGAATCTCCTTTCGACCGTTGCAGGCTCTTTTTCGGTTTCTAAGGTCAACATAATGATAGGCATAATAAGCCTAAAGTTTTTTATCCTTGCCCTATTTTTCCACATTTATTGGCTTTGTAAAAACCTCTTTACCGACCCGCTGCCGCCCATTCTCATCATCTTCCCTATAACGGCCATATTTCTCTTTTTGCTTTTTAGCCGCTTAAAGAAAAAACTCGGCTCCTCATATTTTGATAATTAGAAAATTTGTAATGGGTAATTTAATTACAAATTGCCCATTACCGATTAGTCATTAATTTAAATCTTAAACTTCTTAACCTCATCCGCCAGGTTTTCAATGCTTATCTTATTTTTTTGAGTAATTTCGTTTACTTCCTGTACTGCATTATTTATCTCGATAACGCCGGCAGCCATTTCGTTCATTCCGTCGGTAATAACCCGTGTAAGACCGTCCAGCTTTTGCATTTCTTCGGCAGTTTGCTCGCCGCCTCTTAACATTTCGGCGGAACCTTCTTTTACTTCTACCGTTACGGCATTGATGTCGCGGATAGCGGCAAGCACTTCTTTACTGCCGTTTTCTTGTTCCCTCATCGCTTCGGTTAAACTATTACTCATCGTCTTTACTTCTTCGGAAAGCGAGAAGATGGTATTAAACTTTTCTTCAACGGTTTTGGAAGAAGCCGACAAGACTTCAATTTCGTTGCTGAAGGTCTTTAAGACGGCGGTAATGGTCTTACCCTGAGCAGCGGAGTCCTCAGCGAGTTTTCTTATTTCATCGGCGACGACTGCAAACCCTTTTCCGGCTTCGCCTGCGTGGGCAGCCTCGATTGCGGCATTCATCGCAAGGAGGTTTGTCTGGCTTGCAATGTGCTGAATAACACTTGAAGCTTCTAAAAGGCTGCCCGATTCTTCGGCTATTTTTTGCGTAATCGTATTCGAGTTTAACACCGTATCTTTTCCGTCGGCGGTTGCAGTTGCAAGATTTTTGATGGCATCGTCGCTTTTTTCAAGGGTTTGAGTAATTGAGCCGATGTTTGCAACCATCTCTTCCACCGAGGCAGAAGAGCGGGCAACGCTGGATGCCTGAAGTTCTATTCTCTCATCAAGTTTTTTTATAGTACTGATAATTTCTTCTACGGTTGCCGATGTCTGGCCGACACTTGCCGCCTGCGCAATAGCTTGCTGTTTAATACCTTCAACATTTGCACTGATTTGGTTTACTGCACTTGCAGTTTCCGTCATGTTGCCTGCAAGCTCATCACCGATGCTCTGCATTGTTCCGGCGTTTACATCTACAGATTTAATGGAAAGACGTATTTTTTCGATTGTTTCGTTAAAATATTCCGAAAGCTGCGTAACCTCATCGTTTCCGATAAGCGGAAGCTGAACGGTTAAGTCGCCTTCGCCTTGGGCAATATCCCTAAGAACATTCACGGCGGTCTGCACGGGACCTACCATCTTTGTAGAAATAATAAACGATATAACTATTGTTACAAGAAGTATTAGGATAACGGACATTATAATTGCGCGGGTCAGCGTATTAAGCGAAATTAAGAATTCGTTTACAGGAGCCCGTATAACGATCGTCCATCCGCTCCTTTCCATTTTTGCATAAGCGCCGATATTTTTTTCTCCGTCAAGCGTGTAATAACCTACTCCCGGCTCTTGGTCCTGCAAGGCCTTTTTTTGAAATTCAGCAGCAGATTTCAATTCGGCATCAGTTTCAGCAAGTTTTTGATAATTGACAAAACCGGAAACAAGCTTATTGTCCCTATGTGCAATAATGGTTCCGTCTTTACTCATCATGTAGCAGTAACCGGTTTTACCGATAACAAGCTCTTTAATATCTTCCGACAAAATAAGCCCTTGAAGCCCTGCGCACATAACACCCGAAATTTCACCGTCTGTGTTGTAAATCGGCAAAGAAAAAACGACGTGAATCTTACCCGTATCCGGAGAAAGATAGGGTTCCGAAATAAAATAGTTTCCTTCAAGAGCCGTCTTATACCAATGTCTGTCTGCAACCGAAACCACTCTTCCGTCCATATAATATGTATTGCCGTTTAAGTCGCATATATTTAAAAAAGCTCCATCGTTATCAGAGGAGAGCTCCTGCTGCAGCCGTGCGGATTTTTGAGGATATGACAAACTATCATCATTTAAATCGGGAATACGGGCAACGCCTCTTAAATACTCAAAATCGACATCTATTATGCTTTCCACAAGGGTAGCAATATCGTCAGCCTTATCCGTTAAGCGTTCTTCGACATCTCTAATCATTGCCTTTCTAAAGGTATACCACGATACGGAGCCCTGTATAACTCCGCCCAACATAATCAATAATCCGAAAACAATCAATAATTTTTTCCGTATTGAGAAATGCTTTTTCTTTTTCATATTAACCTCATCCAGTTTAACATTTTAACGGTTTGAGTATATACAAAAATATAAAATATATCAATTATCCCCTCGTAAAAAAAAATTAGTTATTGAAGACTTTCTTAATTTAAGTATAATAAGAATCTCTAAAAAATTGAAGTTTTGAGAGGTTCTATGAGCTTTGAAATTGAAACAAGAGCCTTGCCTCTGTGAGAAATGGAATTTTTTTCTTCAGAAGTAAGTTCGGCAAAAGTTTTGCCTAACTTTTCCACAAAGAATATCGGATCGTAGCCGAAACCGCCCGCCCCTGACGGAGCTTCGCTTATAGTTCCTTCACATATTTCCTGAACCGAATAAAAGCGGTTTTCGTTTAAAAGAAAAACAATGCAACATGCAAAAAAAGCCGAGCGCTTTTTTACTCCCTTTAGCTCATTAAGAACCTTGATAATACCGGCCTCAGCTGAAACATGCTCTCCTTCAATGGAACCGTATCGGGCGGAATGAACACCCGGGGCTCCGTTTAAAAAGTCGACACAAAGGCCGGAATCATCTGCAAGAACCGGAGCTTTTACAATATCATAAAGAGCTTTCGCTT
Organism: Treponema putidum; assembly: GCF_000755145.1. Taxonomy (GTDB): domain Bacteria; phylum Spirochaetota; class Spirochaetia; order Treponematales; family Treponemataceae; genus Treponema_B; species Treponema_B putidum. The sequence continues at coordinate 1,581,551 of NZ_CP009228.1, read as the reverse complement.
TTATCATTGAGTTTTCAAAAAAAGTACTTCCTGTTTCTTCAGGATCAAATTCCATACCTTCATCTTTAGGTAAAACAATCCTATGAGACGGAAGCAGCTCTTGAACTTCCCGCTTTTTGTTTATATTTCCTGATGCCAGATATATCTTCATGGCCGGAAGTATACCAAATTTTTAAAACCTTTGCAATATTTTTATCGATTGTTCCCTTGTATACATTTATGTATTTTTGTATATCCCTGCTGCTGGGCGATTTTAATTGAACCTTATTTAATTTTTTTGACTTTTGCCATAAATAGCGGTTATGCTTTAACGAAAAACAAAGCTTATCAAGCTGGCATTTTGTATTATGAGTATGGAATAAAAGATATCTAAAAAGCTGAATCTTTACATAATACCTGTTTCTATTACAAATGCAGTTATTTATTTTTTCAAAGCGTTTAAAACAAGCCGTTTTTAAATCTTGAATGATAGAACATAAAAGCTCAGGAGCAATCTTAATTTCCGCAGCGATTTTGTCTATTAAATCATCATCAAGAAAAAAGCAAGCCTTACAAGCCAGTAAAAAAATTTTTCTATGCTCTAAGGGCATATTAAAATAAAGAGTTCTTCTATTTTCCAGTTCTTGTTTGGAAATTTTACATTCGGGCAAAAGAGAATTCGGCTTTTGTATTTTACAGTACTTAGATTCAGGTTCGGCAACATAAAAATTAAAATTTTCATCTAAATCATATTCTCCCATAAGGTGCTCCCATCTTGTGCCCTCTTGACCGGCTATAACGGTATCATTTATCTCACGCCTTATATTTTTACACTTAAAGGTTAAATAATAAAAATGCAGATGATTGGTTAGATAGGTATAAAAACTTGATAATGAAGGCTTATAATTTTTTAAAATTTTAGGAATTCTATAATAAAATTGAAATAAAAAATCACTACGCAAATCCTCATCTTTAAAATATACCCCGAATTTTTCCAAATTTACATAAACAATTTCAAAAATTTCCATTACAATTTTTTCTTTTATTGACGAATTTGTGTTACCGCTATTATAGGTATTGACAAATTCTTCTCCTTTTTCTAAACTTATAATCACTTTTTATCTCCTTTTAACTTTAAATAATATATTTTTACAAGCAAAAAGGGTGCCAAACATAAATAGCAAATAAAGATGGAGATTGTTTGATTTTTATAGAATAGAAAATTAGTTTTATGCTTTTTTTTCCGGACTGAAAATAGTATCATTAAAAAAATGAGAATTTCCATAAAAAGGTTCGGAATATAAGTCTTAAAAATACAAAAAAGTACCGATAATCAATAATGGGGAATAAAGCGATGATAAAAAAAAATACTGAAAAAGACTCACGGATAAGCAGCATAACTTTTTATTCAAAAGAGCAGGTACAGTGCCCCGTGTGCAGTACAAAATTTAAAAGAGAAGAACTACACTCCGGCGGAGGGAGACTTATAGCAGGAGATCTGACCGACGAATTACGCCGGCTTTATGAACCTTCGGCAAAATACGGTGAAATATTTCCGGCCGTGTACAATTTAACGGTATGTCACAAGTGTCTTTATGCGGCCTTTCCTCAAGATTTTTCAATTCCTTCCCGTCCCGTTATCGAAAAACTTTTTGAAAATACGGAAGTAAGATATGATGCAATAAAAGGTCTTTTTCACAATGTGGATTTTACAAAACCCAGAGGCTTAAAAGAAGGAGCTGCTTCCTATTACCTTGCCATTTTATGCTATGAATTGTTTGAAGAAAAATTCTCCCCTACAATCAAGCAGGCTATATGTGCAATAAGAGCGGCTTGGCTTTTTAGCGAGCTCGGCAAAAAATATCCTGAAGAAAATTACAAATATGTTTCGGATCTGTTTTACCAAAAAGCGACGTTCCTTTACCGCCGTGCCCTTGAATTGGAATCAAGCGGGACAGAAATAATAGCAGGCTTAAAATCATTCGGCCCTGATGTGGATAAAAACTACGGCTATGACGGCATAATCTATCTTTCTGCCCTTCTTGAATATAAATACGGCCAAAAACTGGACATGGAAATGCGTCTAAAGCGTTTGGATTATCAAAAATTTGCCCTTGCAAAAATGTTCGGTTTAGGTAAGTCAAGTAAAAACAAGCCAGGCCCGATTTTGGAAGCTGCAAGAAATCTCTATGATACACTCAAGGTAGAGCTAAAGGATGTGGATGATTAATGGAAGCCCCTCAAAATCAAAAAAACATTCTCCTTACCCTCTCATATGACGGTACGAATTTTTGCGGATGGCAAAAACAGACCAGAGAAGGAACTGAAACTTTCCGTACGGTTCAAGGAGAATTGGAAAAAGCCCTAGCCAAAATTCATAAACACCCTATCGAAACAAACGGCTCCGGCCGCACTGATTCAGGAGTACACGCAGCCCGTCAAGCCGTAAACTTTTTTAGCGATATAAAAAGCATGGCGGCTTCAAATTTTTTGCCCGCCCTTAACTCAATTTTGCCCAGAGACATAAGGGTTATGGAAGCAGCTGAAGTGTCCCCCCTATTACATGCACGCTTTAATGCTCTTTCAAGGACATACCGCTATAAAATCAAATGCGGCAAAACAATCTTTGCCCACGAGCAGCCCTATACTTGGCACATAAGGCGGTACCCTGATATATGCAGCTTAAACGAAATGGCTTCCTGCCTTTCGGGAGAATTGGACTGCACGGCTTTTTCGGCAGCAGGAGACCAAAGCCTAAGCAAGTCCCGCTATATCAAAAAGGCGGTCTTTTTTATCGAAAACGATTATCTTATTTTTGAAATCCGAGCAAACGCCTTTTTATGGAAGATGGCACGTTCAATAGTGGGAACTCTTTTACATTTAGAAGAAATAGGCGCTTCCAAAAAAGATTTTAAGGACATTTTAGAATCAAGGGTGAGAGAAAAGGCAGGCCCCACCGCTCCGCCCCACGGTCTTTTTTTATGGGCAATAGAATATCCTAAAGACCTGCTTAAACCACCGCAAAAGACTTTTTAATAGGCAGTAAAGCTAATTACTCTTAAAACGGTCATACCGGTTTACGGCATTTGAAATAACAAAAAACACAATAACGATTCCAAAAATTACAAAATAAGAACCTATAGAAAAAAACATATTATAAAGACCGTGCATACCCCATGTAAAGATAAAAGGCTTTATAAGTTTCCTTCTCTTCTGTACCATACTTATTTCAAGATAATATACACCCAAACCTGCATGTAAAATATTTGAAGTCAAACTTCTAATCCAAATTGCTTCCGGATAACGCACCGCATAAGCAAGATTCTCAAAAGATGCAAAAATTAAACCGTAAAAAACGGATAAAAGCATTAAAATCCTTATATTTGTCCTGGTTTCGGCCGGAGTAATTTCATCCATACTCTTCATCTTATCCGCCCAAAGCAATTTTACAAAAATAGAAAAAAGGAGGGTCTTAACGGCTTCTTCCGGCAGGGCAGAGTGAATAAAAGAATCAAAAAGAATACCATATCCAGCTTTTTTTAAAAAATCTTGAGACAAAAAATATATAAGGGTCTGCATTAAAATGGAAATAAGAACAGCAAAAAATGAAAACAAAAAAATATATAATAAAGGTTTAACCGATAAATTTTCTTTTTTCCTAACAATAAAAGCCCAAATAATTGCAAGGGCAAAGGAAGAAAACATGATTGCGGCAATCTGCATATTTGTCAGCATACATTGAAAAAGAATTAAATTCAAGAGGCAACAAGCCCTTTATTTTAAGATAAAAATAACTTATAATACTATTTAAGGGAGATATGATAAACAGTTCGGCACAAATGGTGCCTCACTGTTTATCTTCGAGTTTGCCTTTCGGCAAACGTCGCATTATGGGAGAATTTATGTCTAAAGAAGAAGATTATGATAAGCTTTTTGAGTCAATAATGAATGCAAAACATCTGACAGCCTTTACAGGGGCAGGAATAAGCACCTTAGCCGGAATCAAGGACTTTAGAGGAAAGGACGGCCTTTATAAACAGCCGAATACCGAAAAAATGTTCGATATAGATGTTTTTTATAGGGATCCTTCAGTTTATTACAGCATGGCAAAAGAATTTATCTATGGATTAGATGATAAAAGGCCTGCCGTAGTGCATAACGTCCTTGCAGAGCTTGAAAAAAGGGGAATTCTAAAGGCCGTAATAACCCAAAACATCGATTTACTCCACCAAAAAGCAGGCAGTAAAAATGTCATTGAGGTACACGGTTCTCCATCGGTTCACTATTGTATAAATTGTTCTTACACCGAAACCTTTGAAGAAGCCGCAAAGACAGCTAAAACGGGAGAAGTACCGAGATGTCCCAAATGCGGAAGCCCCATAAAACCGGCAATAACCTTTTTTGGAGAAGCTCTGCCTCAAAAAGCTCTGATAAAAGCAGAAATGGAAGCCTCTAAGTCTGATTTTATGCTGGTTTTAGGTACCAGTCTTTTGGTTTATCCTGCGGCAGCTCTTCCGGCCTATACTTTAAGAAACGGAGGTAAGATAGCAATAGTAAACAATCAGCCCACACAATTTGACTCCTATACGGACCTTTTATTTGAGGATTTGGAAGAAACTTTTGAAAAAATCGATAAAAAATTAAAAAATTTATAATTTTTTTCCAAATTCGCTTGACAAAAAAGTAAGAATATGGTAACTTACATTCAGGCACAGATTGCGGGTAGTTATCCAAAATTACCTGCGTAAAGCGTTCATAAAAGTATTTATATGTGAATGGTTTATACTCTATTTTAATCGCCCCGGTCCGCATACTCCCGGGGCGATTTTTTTGTTTTATTCTAAATATAGAATTCAAAATTATGAAATTTAAGATTTAAGACCTTAAAGCCGATAGTTAAAATGAGAAAAATTTATCATAAATAGTAGAAAAGGTATTTATTTTTTTTATTTATGTGGTAGGATTATTCTATGGAAAAAGATAAAAAAATAATTGTTGATTCAGAAAAAATTGAAACGGCCATTCGCTTAGGTGTACCTATAGCTATAACTTCGTATACCCTGCCTAAAGAAACGGAAATTTATATTAATGACGTTATTTCCGAATTTTTAAAACAGCTTCATTGTTCCGATATTACGGACTATATCGTATACTACACAAACGAGCTTACAACAAATGCAAAAAAAGCAAATACAAAGAGGGTCTATTTTAAAGAAAGAGGCTTAGACATCTCTGATTCAGAAGATTATGATCAGGGAATGAAGGACTTTAAAGAAGATACAATCTCAAACATGGACCATTATCTGGATCTTCAAAAAAAAGCAGGACTCTATGTAAAATTATCTCTACAGCTAAAAAAAGATAATATAGTCCTTGAGGTCAGCAATAATTCGGCTCTAACCCGTCAAGAATTTAAAAGAATTTTTGACAAAATAGTCAGAGCAAGACAATTCTCTTCATTAGACGAAGCGTTCACACAGGTTTTAGACAGCACAGAAGTAGCCGGTTTAGGCCTTGTAATAATGGTTCTAATGCTTAAAAAAATGGGACTGGATGAAAAGGCTTATCAAATAGATGTCTTAGACGGCATAACTGTAAACCGTGTTACAATCCCCCTTAAATTGAAGTTAAAAAAAGAAGCGGAGCCTCTCACAAAGGCCATTGTAGAATATATCAACGAAATACCGCAATTCCCTGAAAATATCATGCAAATACAGAGGGCTATTAACGATCCCGAATCGAAAATGCAGAAGATTGCACAACTTATAAGCAGCGATATCGGTTTAGCAACAGACCTTCTAAAACATGTAAACTCCGTAGCATTCGGCCTTGCAAAACCATGTATGAACATTGTAGAAGCCGTTAAATTTGTAGGTTTGCGCGGAATACAGAATTTGCTGTACTCAATGGGAACCATTAAAATACTGGAAACGACGGAAAACGAACAAAAGCAAATTTGGGAAAATGCCTACAGACTGGCTTTTTTCTCCTTAAATGTTGCAAAACTTACGGGAAAAAGGACTGTAGTTGACGATGCCTATATTTGCGGTCTTCTCCATGACCTTGGAAAGATTATACTCGGTTCAATGTATCCTGAATTGGTAGTAAAGTTGGCAGAAATCCAAGCTGAGAGAAACATACCTCCTCAAGTTATGGATATGATTATGAGCGGAATGGCACAGGCCGAAATAGGAGCAACTCTTGCAGAAAAGTGGAACTTCCCCGAACCTATAATAGTAACAATAAGGTATCAGGATAACTTCGAAAATGCCCCCGAAGAACATAAGGACTTAGTCGAAAGCGTTTGTCTTGCAGATTTTATGCTTAACTTTTCTCAGGGAAAAATAGAATACTATCAAATTCCTGAAGTCCTGCTAAAAAGATTTAAAATAAAATCCGAAGAGCAACTTAAAAATCTTTGTGCACGCTTTGAAGCAGCCTTTGAAAAATAAGGGCAGAAAAAAGTTTATCTAATATCGGGGAAAAATTCTTTTATAATTTCGCCGTAATCTTTGCCGTAATATAGGCAGCCGTACATAATGGCTGCAGATAGGATATTTCTACCGTAGCCTCTTGTTTCCGCATAAGCGAGGCTCTCTAAAAATAAATCCATCGGTAAGCCGCCGGCTTGCCTTACCCAACGCTTTACCGCATTAGGACCGGCATTATAAGAAAAAAGAGCATGCATAATTTTTCCGCCATTGCGGCGTATCATATCCGAAAGATAGAAAGCCCCAAAGCGGATATTTGTATCGGGATTGTTTAGGTCATAAGTTTCCAGCTGCAGGCGGCGGGCAATGTCGGCGGCAGTGGGCTTCATGAGCTGGGCAAGACCTATAGCCCCTGCATGGGAAACAACTTCCGGCTTAAAATAACTTTCACTCCTGAGCAGGGCATATAAAAGATACTCCGGTAGGTTGTATTCTGCCGCATAGCGTTTAACCGATTCCAGCCAAGGACGCGGATACATTAATTTTAAATGCTCTTCATTAAATTGAGAACCTTCAGAGTTGACCGCAAAAGTCATAACCCTCATCGAATCGGCATAATAGCCGTTTTCAGATAAAACTTGCGCAAAAAAAGCGGCTTCTTTTGCACTGATTTGAGGGTATAAAAGAGTAATCTTTTGATAAATTTGAGAATAAAGTTTATATTTTATAAAACCTTCTAAAATTTTAATAGAATCTTCATCCGAAAATTCCGTATTCGATTTTCTTTTATAATTTTGTTTGCAGGCAGACAAGGCCATGGGGACGCCAAGCCTATAAGCAGCCATAGCCCTATAATAAAAGGAATTATGATTTTTTTCATAGACTTCAAGGTAAAGTTTTTTTGCCTCTTCGGGTATACTTTTTGAGCCGGCAAGTATATAGGTAAGGCGGGCTTGTGCCGTCAATAGATTGATTTTTTGAACGGCTTTTTGAAGTTTTTCAAGGCTTTTCCAATCCTGTAAAATGACCAGTTTCATACAGGCATGAGCTGCAAGCTCTTCATAAACGGAACTATTTTTCCATGAAGGGGCCGATGCACAGAGTTCTTCCAAAAACACCTTAAATGACCTATTTTTTTCTATATCGAGAATGTACCATAGGGCAATATCATAATCGTAAGGTTGAGGCGGATAAGTTTTAGCTTTTTTAAAAAGTAAAAGAGCTTTTTCCACATTATCTTTGCCTCCCATTTTTAAGCGCATTCGGGCTGCATAAAATGCATACATGTATTTTTGTAGGATATAATCTGAAGGTTTTGCAGATTTTTTTTCGTAAAAATCAAGCCGATTTTCAAAAAGCAGAACATCGGAGGCATAATCTTCCGAACCGGATAAGGCAGCCTTTCCCAAATCCGATAAGACCATTCTATGTTCAAGATTAGGATTACTTTCTTCTTGAATTAAGGGCTTAAAAATTTCCCAAGCATCTTTAAAGGCAGAATCAAAGACAAGTTTTCTGGCCTGACAGACATTAAAAAAATCATCTCCGCAGCTTTTTAACTCATCTTTATTTTTTTCGAGATTTTTTAAGCCCTCAATAATCTCTGCATCAAATTTCTGTGTGCTAAGATACTCAGGCAAGGACATGTCCATTTTTTTAAAATTTCCCGATAAGAATAGAAGTCTTTGAATTTCTTCCCTTATTGTTTGATTTTCTAATTTATTGTCTAATTGGATAGCTTCGGGTAAAGCAAGTTTTTTTTCAAGTATTTTAAGTTTTTCTTCAGTGGATAAAAGAGAATAAAGCTCATCATCGGCCAGTTTTTTATAGGGCATGGGGACATTTTTTACTGCGTACTCAAAATAAGCCCTAGCCGATTCATCATATATTTTTTTATCCGAAGCCCCTACACTCGCCTTTTTAACGGCAAGACCTATGTAGTACAAGGATGAAGGATCGGTATTATACAGCTTCTTTAATTCCAAAGGTTGGGGCCTTAAAAAACGATAAAAATTCTCTGAATAAAGGTCACCAATCAAGCGGGCTTCTTCCTCTTTATCGTAAGAGCCCGCACAGGAAACGCTGCAAAGACAAAGGAATAAAAAGAATAAGATTAAAGCAATGCGGTTAAATTTAGAAGTTATAAGACTATCCTCTTAAAAATTATTTAGGCGGAATATCTATATAAGTCCCTGCTATAATCAAGTTCGGATTTTTTATTTTGTTGTAATCCGCTATTTTTTTATAGAGCCAAGGAGTTTTATAATAGGTTTCGGATAAATCCCAAAGAGTATCACCCCATTTAACCTTGTACCGTACCGTACCGCCGGAATTTACGGTTGTCTTTTTTTGAGCTTCAGCCTTTTTTTTGGCCTCCGCTTTTTGTTTAGCTTCTTCTTCAGCTTTCTTTTTAGCCTCTTCTTCGGCCTTCTGCTTAGCTTCTTCTTCAGCCTTCTTTTGAGCTTCGGCTCTTTGTCTTTCTTCTTCCGCTTTACGTTTAGCTTCGGCAGCGGCTTTTTCTTCGGCATTTTCTTGCGGAACAATAGAGGTGGTAGCATTTACATCTTTTTTAGGCTCTTGCACCTGTTCAACTTTTTCAGAGGCGGAAGCTATCTTATCCTTATCGGCAAAAGGCATTTTTTTTGTTAAAAGGAGAATGGCAAAGACCAAGGCCGTTATACAAAGAATTATTATTACAATTATAAGCCAAAGGGGCATCTTTTTCTTTTCCGATTTTTCTTCATTGTGAGCATAAAGCTGAGAATGGGTCTGAGATTCTTCCTCATCAGGTTCATCCATTGAAGAAGATTCACCCGGTACCATAAAATCATCGTTATCTATAATGCCTGAATCGGAAGCTAAAGAATCGTCAAACGAGGCAAAATCAAAATCCAGCCCGTCAAGACTTGCTTCATCAAGATTTTTTAAGGAAACTTTTAGAGACTGATGCGAACCTGAACCCTCATCGATAGCTTCTGCAGAAAGATTTTTTTCTTCATCAAGCTTTATTTTCAAATTTATAGTTGGATCACCTGCAGCTCCTGTTGAAACATCTTCTACAATAAGGGAGCCTATGTATTCGGGAGGTTCTTCTTCAAATTGCTTAAATAAATTTATTTGAACGCTTTCTTGATCATCCCTGACTGTAGTCAATTCCAAAGATTGTTCAGACAAAGCATCTTCATCCAAGATTGGGAAAAATTTCCCGTCTGCAAGTTTAATTCCTATTTTTGAAGCCATACCATCCTCCTGCAAAATTTCATTTCTTCCAGCACTAATATTCTAACCGCAAAAAAGGTTCTTGTCAATAAATTTAACAAGTTTGGGTAAGGATTTTTATGATTTTTAACCGCAATGGCTGCTAGAAGCGCAAAGGAATTTTTTTTATGAAACTAAGAAAGAAACTTATGTGTAATTCCCCATTATCCATTACCAATTAATTAATCGCTTCCACTTCTTCTTTAGTGAGACCGGTCATCTGCATAATAAAATCAAGTTCACAATTCGCATGTTTCATCAATTTTGCCGTTTCAAGTTTTGTTTGGTACGAACCATCTGCAATCCCCTGCTCAATTCCTCTTTCAATTCCTTCGGCAAAAGCTATTTGTCTTTCTTCAGCTCTCTGTACCGCAATGTCCGTATCGTAGTCGTATTCTGCTACTAGCATATTGATTACCTCCCGTGATTTTCGCTGTAAGTATTCTCTTAATATTCCTTTTTCTATGCATATCTTTACCGCATTGGTAAAACCATTTTCTGAGTCCAGTTGGGTTTGTTTTCTTACCCCTTCTACAAAGAGACTGTATTCTTCAAGCGGCTTGCAGGCTGCTAAAACTTTGTTTGCTTTGTCCGTGTTGATATTGAGGACTTGCTCTGTCAGTTCCAGCGGAGCGTGCTCGGACTTTGTTGATAAATGCATCCGAAAGTTTTAGAACCGTAGTTTCAGGATAGTCTTCTGTGCCGTTGTAAAAGACATAAAACTCAGGTGTAGGTATTTTTGACAATTTTCTTAAATACCTGTCTGTCGGTGCTTGCAACTTTTCATAGAGACGCGCGGTGTATTCCAAAAAACGCAAAGGCATGTTTTCGTTTATCGTAGATTGGTGTTCTGCGAGCACAATTATTTTACCGTCTACAAGGCAGGAAACATCGTTGATTATGTTCATGTACATGACGTTTTCAAGTCGTATGTTTTCTATAGGGCATGAAAGCGGCAAATTAGTTCCATGCAAGGCATTATACAGCGACAAAAATTTTTCTTTTGCTTTTTCGTCTTCGCTGAAAAGGTCTACAAACACCGAATCTTTATAATTGCGCTTCTGTTTACTCATTTTTCTACACCCTCTACTTTTATGCTTCGCCACGGATGGCGGAGGTTTCAACTTCAAGAGTTTTGCTAAGGCAAAACTCTAAGATAAAAAATGTACTCTGTATGTACATTTTTTATCAACTTTCTGTTTGAAGTACTCATAACTGTTTCCTCACTTATTGTATTATAGCACACTTACCGCAATTTTGTAAGGGAGTATTTTTTTAATTGGTAATCTGTAATTATAAATTGCTCATTGAACCGGCTGCAAATCCAATTACCGGCCCGAGAGTTTTTTTTCCGGCCAAGAGCATGATAAGGCGGTCAAAGCCCATGGCAACCCCTGAACATGGAGGCATTTTAGAGCAAATTTTCCCGAAGTTCTTTATAGCCGGATGAGGGACAAGAGCATTCTTTTGCTTTAATTCGTTTTCGTTTTTAAAATAAGAGTTTATTTTGCTTTCATCCCTTTCTTCGGTATAGCAGTTGGCAAGCTCAACCCCGTTTAAATAGACTTCCCAACGCTCGACTGTCTTCCATTCAAGTTCTTCATTTTTTTTATTTAAAACCGTTTTGGAATTTTCTGCGGCAAGGCAGGGAACAAAGGCGGGATAATCCAAAATGGCTATGAGTTTGTTTTTAGGAAGATTTGGCTCGACGGCATGGACTAAAATAAGCTCGTATAAATCGTCCTCTTTCCAATCCGAATAGTTTTCAGCCTCTCCGAGCCCTAAGTTTTCGGCGTAGTAAGCGAGTTCTTCCGGTGAATGCTCCGTACTTAAAGGCACTCCTGCATATTTTCTAAAGGCCTCGTCCATAGTCAGGCACTCAAATCCCTTTGACAAGATTTTTAAGACCTCCCCGTCAACAAGAGGATTTTCTTTTACCCTATCGGAAACATGGCTTAAAAATTCTTCGCTTATCTTTATGGAATCCTTATAATTTGCGTTTACCGTGTAATATTCAAGCATGGTAAATTCGGGGCTGTGGATGATGCCTATCGATTCTGCATTGCGGTAGCATTTTGAAATTTGAAAAACCGAGCGGGAAGTTTGGGCTATTATCGGCTTAATATAAACTTCGGGCGATGGAACCAAAAAAAGAGCTTTTCCCTGATGGGTATCTTTTGACAAGGACGGCCTTATGTATTCCGTTTTAAAAACTTCCAGACAGGTTTCGGGGATTAACTCTTCTGAAAGAGCCGGTGTATCCAACTCCAAATAATTCTTTTTAATAAAAAATTCTCTTGCGGCCTGAATACTCATGGCACGCAATTCTAAAGCTTCAATATCCATAGCGAACACCTCATTTATTCTGCAAGGGCTTGCACAGGATCAAGCCTTGCAGCTTTGACGGCAGGATGAAGGCCGAAAAATATTCCCGTACATACGCTGACCGAAAAGGCTATTAAAGAGCCCGAAAAATTAGGCAAAAAGATTATTTCAGGAGGGAAAAAGACGTTTACAATCAGCTTACTGATTAAAAGCCCTAAAACTATACCTATGAGCCCTCCTGCAAGGGTGAGAGAAGCCGACTCTATTAAAAACTGCATTCTTATGGCTCTGCCCGTAGCACCTAAAGCCTTTCTTATGCCTATCTCCCTTCGGCGTTCGGTAACGGTAACAAGCATTATATTCATAATGCCTATTCCCCCGACAAGCAAGGATATTCCCGCTATGGCCGAAAGCACAAGGCTTACCATTCCGGTAATCTTAGTCATTTGTTCAAACTGCTGGCGGGCAGAGTACACCCAGATTGCAAACCGATTACCGCCCGACAGTTCTTCAGAAAAATCTTGAATCTTTACTTCAACATTGGAGGAGTCCTTAGGGTCCGAAATAGCAACTTCGGCTGACCAAACGGTTTCAGCTATTTTTCCCGGAAGTTTGCATAGGGCAAATTTTCTTGGAACAAAGACGGCATCCGAGGTATGGAGAACCCATGTGTTTTTAGGCTTTACAACTCCTATAACTTGAAGACGCACAATATGGGGAGGAGTATTTTCGCTGCCTGACCGAATCTGCAAAGTAATAAATTTACCTACGGCTCTCCCCTCAGGGAAAAGCTGAAAAGCTATCCTCTCCCCTATAATAACCTTTTCCGCTCCCATGGAATAATCGGAAGAAGAAAAAAAACTGCCGTAATCCATGACTACCCTGTGAGACTCCAGCCTTTCAGCCTCGATTCCTTCAATATCGATTGAGTCAATCCTTAAACCGTTCCTTATAGCCGAAGCCGGAAAACGGGTAGAATAAAAAACATGCTTTATCTCCGGTATTCTTTGCATCAATTTTTTACGGAAAGCTTCATCAAATTTTATACCTTCACCTATGAAATCCGGATTATCCGCCTGAGTGCCTATGTTGATTATATCCATACTGAATTCTTCAAATTCTTTTACCATGCTGTTTGAAAGAGAACTTGCAAGGCTTGTAACAATTATAACGGATGTAACACCTATCACTATACCCAATAAAGAAAGAAGGGTGCGCATCTTGTTCGTTCTAAAATTATGAATGGCGTTTATAAAATCTTCAAACATTTTTCTCTTACCAATTAGGAGGTCTTACCCTCAAAGTATCGCCTTCCTTTAAGCCGGATAAAACTTTTACGGTGCCCGGAGTATAGGCTTCAACTTCGACATTAACCCTTTCAATCTTGCCGTTTTCAAGAACTCTTTCAACATATGGTTCGCCCTTATCGTAGGAAAGAGCCGTTTGATCCAAAAGCAAAACTTCTTCATCTTCACCGGCAATAATGTTTCCGCTAAAAGAATAACCGGGTAAAACATTTTCGGGAAGCTTATCGACAACTATCTTTGTTTCTATCACAGTAGCCCCCCTTTGGGAGCCGGACTTCGCAATTGAAGAATGATAGGTAACACGGCCTTCCACTTTTTCATCGCCGAGAGCTTGAAAGCTAAGTAAAACCTTCTGCCCTACCTTTAACCGCGGTACATCTCCTTCGGAAACGTCAACTGTGGATTTAAAAAAGGAGCGGTCTATAATTACGCCGAAATTATCCTTAGGCATAACATAGGTACCTTCGGTAAGGTCAAACGAAACAACTATACCGTCAAACTTTGCATAAACGCTTCTATCCCGTAATGCCCTCTTTAAAGATTCAAGTTCCAGTTCCATAAGTTCAAGATTTTTAGAATAGCCTTGCAATTTTTCTTTTTCAATAGCAAATTCCTGCTTTGCAACTTGAAAGGCTTGATAGGTATTGTCAAGAGCAAAGATAAGGTCTCCTTTTTTTACTATATCGCCTTCCTTAACCGCAACCTTTTTTATAAGCCCTTCACCCGGTGATTGGAGATTTTGCTGCTGAGCAGGCTGAATATAGCCTGAAACTTGAATAACATCCCGTATTATTTCCTTATTTACGGTAACCGTTTGAGAAATCTCTTCAGTACCTTTCTTGGGTAAAAAGAGAATCCAAACGATCAAAAGTATAAGTATTGCAGCAACTATTATTAAAATAATCTTTTTCTTATTTTTTTGTTTTGTATCATTCATCTATTTTTTCCTCTATGTCAAAAGCTTCTTTTAACTCGGCATTGAAAATATGTACGGCTATATGTGAATCGACTAAACCTAAAAGGGCGGTAATATATTGCAAAGAAGCCTGCCTATTTTCCAAAGCATTTATAAGGCCTCTTTGAAACCATCCGGCATGTTCTTCGGCATTTTCTTTATAAATATCCAGCTCTTCGGCATAGCGGATTTGCTGCCACTCAAGCCTTTCCCATTTAAGCTTAAAGGTATTAAACTCTATAGCAAAATTATTCCTTGTGTTTCCCAGCTTTATCTTTTCGCCCGCTTCTTTTAAGGCAACATTCTTTTTATTAAGATAATAATCATAAATTGCAAGCGGATTTATCGAAAAAGATACTTGCATCGACGGAACGGAACCTGAGGCTAAGCTTAAGCTAAGCCCGGTATCAAGCCTTACCCCGGGGAACATCAGCTGCAGCCCCGAACTTATATTCTCAAGTTTATTCATGTATGGACCCGTATAAGAATATCCCAAACTTGCAGAAGCCGAAAAGGGGCTTAAATCCATTTTATTCTTTTCAAGAAGATTTTTATAATCACTTTCCGCTTTTAAAAGGGGCTTATAGTTTTCGGCATTTAGGTTTTCCATAGAAATCAACTTTTGCTTCGGGATACTTTGGGCAAGTTTTATAAAAAATTCATCTTCGTCTTTTTTTGCAATATCAAGGCCGCAGGATTCAAAAAAAAGACGGGCAGAGACCTCAAAAGAAAATTCGGTCTCTTTTTCGTCCCTTTCAGAGCTTATCAAATTAAGCCTTGCCGTTCTTAACTTTGAAGATGTTTCGGAATAGCCTTCTGCAAGGACCTGCTTGTAGTTAATATCGGCCTGAATGCCTGAAAGACGCTTTGCAAGAAGAGAAGAATATTCACTTAATATTTTTTGAATATCGGTTAAAAGTTTTTTTTCGGCAAGAGCCTTACCTCTCTTTACTTTCTTTTCGGCCTCTTTAAGAGCCTCCAATGAGGCCGCAATTTCTTGCTTCTTCCTTTTGCGGGCTTGGCTGTAAATATCGCCCGAAAGCCCCAACGAAAAATCTTGAGAACCTTTTCCCATCTTATAAGAATAAGGAGCTGACAATTTAAGTCCCAAATTATTATAAAGAGGCAAGCCTGCCGAAACCGAAGGCTGTACGGAAAATTCCGATTTATCCTTCTCGGAACTAAGATTAAAATTAAAGGTAGAACTAAAATCAAAGGAAAAGAGAGAATTCAGCCTTACGGATTTATAATTATTTAAGGCTATAGCCGCCTCGTTTTCTATCAAAACAATATCGGTATCGTTTTTGCAGCGGTATTCCAAAATTCCGTCATAAATATTTTCTTGAGCAAAAAGAACATTTAACGAAATGAAAAGATAAATAAAAAAAAGTATATTTAAGCATTTTTACCTTTTTTCATAAGCGGAGCACCGACACTCCATGCTTTACCGACCTTCTCACCGATTACATAGTAGCCGTTCTGAAACTGTTCAAAAATCAGGGCATTCAGCTTAGTTGGATCGACCTTACCGTTTTCACTTAGGACGGATTCCTCAGCCTTCACATTGACAATTTTTCCGA
Organism: Treponema putidum; assembly: GCF_000755145.1. Taxonomy (GTDB): domain Bacteria; phylum Spirochaetota; class Spirochaetia; order Treponematales; family Treponemataceae; genus Treponema_B; species Treponema_B putidum. Next base: position 1,565,716 of record NZ_CP009228.1, on the reverse strand, counting down.
CAATGCCGGAAACATGCTCTGTATTAAGAAACTCCAACAACTCGCATTCCATAACTACAGGGAACTCCTCAATGATCGGAGCATGTACCTTATCGCTTTTTACAGCGTGATAGCCGGTACGTTCAAACTTGTCATTGATCTTATTGCCTGAGGCGATACCGAAAAAATCTGCCTCAACCATATGGGGCCTATCGGCAATGGCAACTGTAAAAGCTTTGCTGGCCTTTATATTCAGCCATGTTTTTTTCCCTTCATCGATAAAAAGGATAACTTTGTCATGGTGGCATATCTGGCCCCATGCAACATTCATAACATTAACCTTCTCATTGTCGTCATAAGCAGCTACCATCAACACCGGCATAGGATAAACTGCCTGTACCAAACCCAAATCTTTTTTCATATTCATATCCCCCACAAAAATAAAAACGGAATTGATTTTCTGTTCATCTAATAATATAATTATATCGATCATATTGCAAATAATCAAGTACTATCCGATTCCTTGACAAGACCACCTTTCTATTCTATACTTCAATCATGGCAAAAGAAAATTCAAACCCGCTTGCAAAGATTCCGCAAGTCGAAAAACTTTTAAATGAAGATGTATTAAAAAACACGGCAGCTCTTATCGGAAGGCCCTTTGTTGTAAAAAAGGCAGCAGAATATTTGGAAAACATCCGAAAAAAGGCAATGGCAGGCGAAGATGTTCCTTCACTTAAGACTTGCGCCGAAGAGATAAACAAACTATGCAGGCCAATAGTCCGCACAAAAATAACCCCCGTAATAAATGCAACCGGAATAATTCTCCATACAAACCTAGGCCGCTCGCCCCTGCCTGAAAATATTTGGGACAGGGCAAAGGAAACCGCTTCGGGCTATTCTTCTATCGAAATGGATTTGCGGGACGGTAACCGCGGAAAGAGGTTCGAGTTTTTAAATGACTGTATGAGCTTTTTGACCGGAGCCGAGGATGCCCTCATATTGAACAACAATGCAGCGGCAGTATTTTTAATGTTAAAGGCACTCGCAGGCGGAAAGGAAGTTATAGTTTCCCGCGGCCAGCAGGTTCAAATAGGCGGAGGCTTCCGTATCCCCGAAATTTTACAGATGGCAGGCTGTAAGCTCGTCGAAGTCGGCACAACAAATATCACAAGCCTTAAGGACATTCAAAAAGCAATAAACGAAAACACGGCCATGGTGCTTTGGGTTCATACCTCAAACTATAAGATACGGGGCTTTACGGAGCAGCCTTCAATTTCAGAAATCAAGGCTATCCTTCCGCAAAACATAATTCTCGCAGTGGATCAGGGCTCGGGAAATTTAGCCTTAAATGTTCCGGAAGAACCTACGGTTTCTTCAATCATAAAAGAGGGAGCGGATTTGGTTTGCTTTTCGGGAGATAAGATTTTAGGAGGGCCTCAGGCGGGTTGGATTGTCGGCAAAAAAGATCTCGTCCAAACCGTAGCTAAAAATCAGCTCATGCGGACCTACCGAGTAGGACGGGCAGTAGCAAGCCTTATGCAGGAATGCCTCATCCTCTACTTAAACGGAGGAGAATCTGCAGCTCAAAGGGCACTCCTTTTAGATCAAAAGAAAATAAAGAAGCGTGCCGAAAAAATAATTGACGGTATAAAAAACGGAACCGGCCAATTGGTACAAAAAAACTTTTCCCTAGGAGGAGGCAGCACCCCCGACACGGGCTTCAGCTCTTGGGCCGTAAAACTAAATACAAAAACACCTTGCGAAAAACTAAAAAAACTTTTGCGCGAAATGCCGATTCCGATAATAGGTTTTATAGAAGAAGATTCTTTTTATATTCATCCTGCAAGCATTGAAGAAAAATATGATGAATACATTATTGAGTCTTTAAACAAGTGTCTGTAAGTAAAGAGGGCGGAGCTTATGATTGATTTGTCAAGAAAACTTCCCATAGGTGTTCAAAGTTTTGAAGTTATGCGGAACGATAAATTTATTTATGTCGATAAAACTCAATTTATATTTCGTCTAGTACATTCAAATAGAGTTTACTTTTTAAGCCGTCCCCGCCGTTTTGGAAAGAGCCTCTTTCTTTCCATGCTCAAGGTTTATTTTTTAGGACAAAAAGAGCTTTTCAAAGGATTGTATATCGAAAAAGCGGAAGAAGAAAGGAGCATAAAAACCGGTGAAAAAAGCTGGACGGAATACCCTGTTCTTTATTTTGATTTTAACACAAAAAATTACATAAAAACCGGCTCGCTTATAAGTATTATAGATTTACACCTCGACCTGATAGAAGAAACCTATAATATCAAAAAAACATCAGGCGATGTTGAGCTTAGATTTATGCAGATAATTTTATCTCTTCACAAAAAGACAGGTAAACAAGTAGTTATTCTTGTAGATGAATATGACAAACCTCTTTTACAAACTATGGAGATAAACAAAAACTTAAATGAAGAATACCGCAACATTCTTAAAGCCTTTTATTCAGTGATAAAAACTTGTGACCAATATATAAGATTTGCTTTTTTAACAGGCGTTACAAAATTCAGCAAGGTAAGTATTTTCAGTGATCTGAATAATCTAAAAGATATAAGTATGCTTAACGATTATGCAGAAATTTGCGGAATTACACAAAATGAAATGGAAGCGTCTTTTAAAGTAGAAATTGAAAAACTTGCAAAAGCCAATAATATGAACACAGCAGAAACACTAAAAGAACTAAAAAGCAGCTATGACGGTTATCTTTTTAGCAGCAACGGACAAACGGTATACAATCCTTTTAGTATTCTAAATACCTTTGACTCTTGTGAATTTAAGAACTACTGGTTTGCAACAGGTACTCCAACTTTTTTGATAAATTACCTAAAAAAAACTCAATATAATATTCAAGATTTGGATGGAAAGGTTGAGCTCGATGAGGCAGGTTTAACGGATTATAGAGCTGATTCAGAGTCTACGATTCCTATTCTGTTTCAGGCAGGATATTTAACAATTAAAAGCTATAATACAAAATATAAACTTTATACATTGGGCTTTCCGAATGATGAAGTCCGTTATGCATTCTTAAACAGCCTCCTGCCCTCATATTCAAATTTAGATTCAACAACGACAGCATATTCGATTAAGGAATTTTCAAAAGATATTGAAGAAGGTAATACCGAATCTTTTATGCAAAGATTAAAAACTATTATATCGGGTATTCCGTATGATAATCTGGGGACTAATTTAATCGGAGAAAAAACTAACTTGCGCGAACAAAACTACCAAACTGCGGTCTATCTTGTATTTAAGTTGATGGGACAATTTGTTGAAACGGAGGTTCATTGCTCCACAGGCAGGGCTGACTGCGTTGTAACTACAAAAGACAATGTATATGTATTTGAATTTAAAGTTGACGGCTCAGGTACGGCGGAAACAGCATTAAATCAAATAAAAGAAAAAGCATATACTGAACCTTACCATACGGGAAGTAAGAAAATCATTGCGATAGGCGTAAGTTTTGATCAAATCTCAAAAACAATCAAAGATTGGATTATTGAAAAAATATAAATTATTTTAAAAATGGAACAATCTTCATTTATGGAAAAAAACAATGTTCGCGAAAAACTGCATGCGGTTGCTCTCTCGGCCCCGAAAACGAGCGGGGTTTACCTTTGGAAAGATAAGGCAGGAACGGTCATCTATGTCGGGAAGGCTAAATCTTTAAAGAACCGCCTCAGTTCTTATTTTACATCGAACAGGGATATTAAAACCCGCATCCTTGTTTCCCGTGCCGATTCAATCGAGTACATTCAAACAGAAAATGAATATGAAGCACTTCTCTTGGAAAATACTCTAATCAAAAAACATAAACCGAGATACAATATAAATCTAAAAGACGGAAAAACCTATCCTGTTTTAAAATTAACCAATGAAGAATTTCCAAAACTTTACCGCACAAGGAACATTAAAAATGACGGCTCAAAATATTTCGGCCCCTTTCCGAATGTTTCAGCCGTCGATATGTTTTTAGCTCTCATAAAACATAATTATACCCTGCGCCAATGCAAGAGATTAAAAAAAAGAGAAACTCCTTGCCTTTATTTTCATATCGGAAGATGCAAGGCTCCCTGCTGCGGCAAGATAAGTGCAGAAGAATACGGCAAAGATATAGAAGAAATTACCATGCTCTTAGAAGGCGAAATGGGAGAAGTATCTGCCGCCCTAAAAGAAAAGATGAAAGAAGCGGCAGAAAAAAAAGAGTTTGAAAAAGCCGCCCGCCTCCGTGACGGAATACAGGCAGTCTATGCTCTCCGCGGACAAAACATAGTTCAAGACATGGACCCAGAAAGCCGCGACTACATTGCATGGGCCTTTGAAGGAACCATGGTCAGCATAGCCGTTCTAAAAATGAGAAACGGACGGCTTGTCGGCCGCGACCTTTATCGTTCGCATAGCTTAAAAGAAGAAGGAGAAATTCTATCCGAATTTATATCGGCTTATTACACTTCGGCAAACGAAGTTCCGCCTAAAATATTTATTCCGCAAGCTGCCGATGGAAATGCCCTCATCGAAAAATGGCTCAATGAGGAGCTTCACGCTAAGACAAGGATAAGCATCATTCCTTTAGAAAAAGAAAATATTACAGCAGAAGAAACTGCAAGCTCCAAAATAGAAACCGCATTCGGAACAGCAACCTCTGAAGAAATTGAAGAAGCGGCTTCCAAAAAAATTGACTACACTGTTAAAGAGCCGGCACCTTTGGCTGTCCAAGAAAAAAGACTAAATCTTTCTCCGGCTGAAATTAAGCACCACAAGGCAGCCTTAAAGATGGCTCGCTTTAACGCAAAAGAAGATGCTCTGCGCCGTCTAAGAGAACAGGGAGATTTCGCCGCCGTTGAAGACTTGCAAAAAAGGCTTAACCTGCCCTGCCTTCCGCAGCGTATCGAGGGCTTCGACATTGCTCACCTAGGCGGCACCTTTACGGTCGCTGCTCTGATTTCCTTTAAAGAAGGAAACCCCGACAAAAAGAATTACAGGATATTCAGGTTAAAAAATACTGACGGCATAATCGATGACTATGCTTCAATGAGGGAGGTAATAGCCCGCCGCTATACCCGCCTTGTCAACGAGGGAGCCGACCTTCCGGACCTAATTCTTATAGACGGAGGCATTGGGCAGGTAAATGCGGCAAGCAAAATTGTAAACGCCCTCGATCTCGGCATTCCGGTTATCGGCCTTGCCGAAAAAAATGAAGAAGTTTATTTTCCGCACAATTCGGAACCTGTGATCTTACCCAGAAGAAGCGATGCCCTCCGCCTTCTCCAAAGAATCCGTGACGAGGCACACCGTTTTTCAAACACAAGGAACAATAAGCTGCGCAGAGCAAATAAACTTAAAACGGAATTTGAAGGCCTTCCCCACATCGGCAAAAAAAGAGCTTTCTCTTTATTAAAGGCCTTCGGCAATATGGAAGGCCTAAAAAACACAACAGCTCAAGCCCTTTCAGAAACGGCAAAGATTTCTTTAAAACAAGCAGAAGAAGTTTTGGCATCGGTAAAGGGAAACAGCCAAAATTAAAATCCCGATTAAAAAACATCGGCGTAAAGTCAGTGCAGATACACTCTCTGCAAAATGGATAAGTAAATGTGTAATTGAAGATGCTCTCAACTACACATTAGCCCTTGCCCTTTAAGCTTAAAAAACATATAATTTTTGCATGAAACTTTTTGTTGTACGTCACGGTGAAACCGACTGGAATTCTAAGATGATGGCTTGCGGTGTTTCCGAAGCTTCTCTTACAGAAAAAGGAAAAGCCCAAGCAAAAGAACTCGCCGAACGCCTTGCTGCCGAACAGGATAAAAATAAGATCAGCCTTATCTATGTGTCCCCGCTTAAAAGAGCCGTAGCAACGGCAGCTTATATCGAAAAAGCCTTGGGTATAAAAGCGAAAATAGATGACCGATTAAAAGAAATAAATTTCGGAACCTTTGAAGGAGAGGATTGGAGAAAGCCTGAATTTTTAAAAATAACCGACAATCCTTTTTTTAGATTTTCGCAAGGAGAATCCTTGGTACAGACTGCACATCGTGCCTACGGTATAATTGAAGAGGTCAAAACAAAACATAAAAATGAAAATGTGCTTTTTGTTTGTCACGGAATGATAAGTACTATGATCTGCACATATTTTAAATCTTATTCACAAGAAGAATTGGAAAGACTAGAAATCAAAAACTGCCAGCTTCTTCAGTTTGATTTATAAAGAGCTAAAAACATCTGTTGATTTGACATCCTATGTTCTTTATGTGTGATTCTCAATGGAGGGAGTATATAAATAAAATGAAGCATTTCGGTAAAAGATTAAAAAATATTTTTTGGTTATGCCGCCCGTATCGGAAGTACGCCCAACTTTATTTTTTTGTGGTTCTATTGACTTCCGCATTATTGGAACCTATTGATGATTTTTTTTATGTGTATTTTCCCAAAGAAGTCGTTGATCTTTTAGCTGCGGGAAAATCATTTTGGTATGTCGCAACATTTTATGTCGGTAACTATGTTGTTTACGATGATAGCCGCTATAGGACCTTGGATTATACCTATAGAAATTGGGATTTGAAGATAGAAGGTATCCCCCTCATTAAGAATCGCAAACCAAACTACTAAATACATGATGATATTTTTTTAATAATTTGTCAACAATAATCGGCTTAAATACCTCTTACAATTTATAGTAGACAGGGCATAACTGTAATCTATATTTGACTTATAAAGATAAAAGTAGTACACTTATACTATATACAGTATGGAGGTACTAATATGAGTTTTTCTACTATGATGGGGGCAAGACTTGCCGGTAAATTTGCTGTTAAGTTTGTACAGGGAGATCCTGAGATTAAAGTGCCGCAAGCACTTGCTTGGCTTGAACGCTTTGATAGGAAGCATTACTATCAGAAAACCTATGATATGTTGCGGAATATTATGAAGGAACCTGATAATAATTGGCACAAGTTAATCTGCAAGAGTTATAAGGAGGTAGATGATGGAGTGAGAGCTAAGTTTATTCGTAATTTTATCGTCAATTCTTCTATTCGGGGGAATGAAAAAAGACATAGCATTTCGGAGAAATATGGGTGCAATGTTCCTTGGGCAATTTTAATGGACCCCACATCGGCATGTAATTTACATTGTATCGGTTGTTGGGCTGCCGAGTATGGAAACAAACTTAATATGGAGTTTGAACTACTTGATGATATCATCAAACAAGGAAAAGACCTCGGAATTTATTTTTATCTTTTTTCGGGAGGTGAACCCCTAGTAAGAAAAGATGATATTATCAAGCTTTGCAAAAAGCATAATGACTGTGACTTTTTGGCATTTACCAACGGAACGTTAATTGATGAAAAGTTTGCCGATCAAATGCTTGAAGTTAAAAACTTTTTCCCTGCAATAAGTGTTGAAGGAAGCGAAGAAGCTACGGATGCACGACGAGGAAAAGGAACTTATGCAAGAGTTATGCGAGGAATGGATATTTTACGGGAAAGAAAACTTCCATTTGGTTTTTCTACTTGTTATCATCACAATAATATCGACTCCGTTACTTCAGAAGAATATGTCGATAAAATGATAGAAAAAGGTGCTTTTTTTGGTTGGTATTTTACATACATGCCTGTCGGTAAAAGTGCTCCAACAGATTTATTGGTAACACCCGAACAAAGAGTTAAAATGTATAATACAATCCGAAGATGGAGATCCGAAAAACCTATATTCTTAATAGACTTTCAAAATGATGGAGAATACATTAGTGGATGTATTGCAGGCGGTAAACATTATTTCCATATAAACGCAAATGGAGATGCTGAACCTTGCGCATTTATTCACTATAGCGATTCAAATGTACGTGAAAAAAAGATATTGGATGTGTTAAAGTCTCCCTTATTTATGGCATATCATGAAAATCAACCTTTTAGTGATAACCATTTAAGGCCATGCCCGCTCATGGAAAATAATCAAGCTTTGGCAAAAATGGTAAAAGCATCAGGAGCTCATAGTACCGATTGTGAAGCGGAAGAAGATGCTTTTGCTCTTTGTGCTAAATGTAAATCTTTTGCAGAGGAATGGAAACCAGTTGCTAATGATCTTTGGAAAAAAAGCGGACGCAATGTCCCGCTGCAAGACAAAGAGATGGTTTTTGTAAAAACGGAACAAAGACGTAAAGAAGCAATGAATTGATTTTTCTGCATTCTGTTTAATATAATTATATTTTCCCCTTGTAGGTACCATTAAAATGTCCCTATAACAAAAGCAGAGATGGATGTGGCGAATGAAAAATTAATCATAGGAACAAAGATGCGGACAAGGGGAAAATAATAGTGGGTTGAACAAACAGGCAATTACGAATTGATAAGAATAATAATTCAATCTACGATAAAAGTAAGTGAGATATTCGGCTATTAGGTTTCGACTGTGTGTATTGCCGACACTGAGATACCTTACTCAGTCGTCGATAAAGACGGTTATCCCTGCCTATGATCAAAATGATCCTTCCGGTCACTTTCCGGTATATCGTCTAAATATTTAATACCAACCTATAGTTTTTGACAGAACTTATACTTAGCTTTAATTTCCCTCATGTCCCGCTTTTTTTGGTTTGTGACGATTCCATTTTGCCATAGCTTTTATGCTGCGGCTAGGGGGTACCTTCTCTGGTTTGTAGACATTAGTTATAAAACTAAACCTTGAATATTTTCCGCCTTCGTGTTATACTTAGGTTCTATATAAAGAAATTATGTAATTTTTAATATTAAAGGAGATCACGATTATGGTTACAAACAAAGAAATCGCATCTGCGATGACAATCAAACTTGATGCAACGCTTCCTCCCGACCCTGTTTTTGAAAAAGGAATAAGAAGAGCACCGAGCAGGGGCTTTAACTTGACAAAGGCTCAAACGGAAACAGCCTTAAAAAACGCTCTCCGCTATGTGCCGGAAGAACTTCATGAAAAGCTGGCTCCGGAGTTTTTGGACGAACTTTTTACCTACGGCCGAATTTATGCTTACCGCTACAGGCCCCACGGAAATATTTACGGAAAACCCATAGATGAGTACAAGGGTAAGTGCCTCGCAGCAAAGGCTATGCAGGTTATGATAGACAACAACCTTGACTTCGATGTCGCCCTCTACCCCTATGAGCTTGTAACCTACGGTGAAACGGGCTCGGTTTGTCATGACTGGCTCCAGTACCGCCTCATCAAAAAATACTTGGAAGAATTAACCGAAGATCAAACCCTTGTTATGGAATCGGGGCACCCCTTAGGCCTCTTCCCTTCAAAGCCTGAAGCTCCGCGAGTTATAATTACAAACGGCCTTATGATAGGTATGTTTGACAATTACAAGGACTGGGAAGTCGCGGAAGAAATGGGTGTTGCCAACTACGGCCAGATGACGGCCGGCGGCTGGATGTATATCGGCCCGCAGGGTATAGTTCACGGAACATTTAATACAATCCTCACAGCAGGCCGCAAGGAACTGGGAGTCGCAAGCGACGGCGACTTAAAGGGAAAGCTCTTTATTTCTTCCGGCTTGGGCGGAATGTCGGGAGCCCAACCCAAGGCCTGCGAAATTGCAAATGCTGTCGGTGTTTTTGCCGAAGTCGATAAATCGAGAATCAATACCCGTCTTGAACAAGGCTGGGTTCACGAAATGTCCGATAATTTGGATGAAATCTTTAAAAAGGTAGACGAGTACCTAAAAAAGAAGGAGCCTATCTCAATCGCTTATCACGGCAACATTGTAGACCTTCTTCAATATTGTGTAGACAAAAACGTTCACATCGACCTCCTTTCGGATCAAACCTCCTGCCATGCACCATACGAGGGCGGCTATTGTCCCGAAAAGATGACCTTTGAAGAAAGAACTAAGCTCCTCTATGAAAACCGTGAAGAATTCTGCAAGAGAGTAGATTCTACATTAAAGCACCACTTTGAGCTTATCAAAATTCTTTCTTCGAGAGGAACATACTTTTTCGACTACGGAAACTCCTTCCTCAAAGCTGTATTTGATGCGGGCGCAAAGGATGTTTCCAAAAACGGAATCGATGAAAAAGACGGCTTTATCTTCCCCTCTTATGTAGAAGATCTTATGGGCCCCGAACTCTTTGACTACGGTTACGGCCCCTTCCGCTGGGTATGCTTGTCCGGAAAACCTGAAGACTTGGACAAGACGGATGCCGCCGCAATGAGCTGCATCAATCCCGACCGCCGCGGACAGGACAGGGACAACTACTACTGGGTACGCGATGCCAAAAAGAATAAGCTCGTTGTAGGAACTCAGGCCAGAATTCTTTATCAAGATGCTGAAGGAAGACGCGACATTGCCTTAAAGTTTAACGAAATGGTTCGCAAGGGCGAAATCGGCCCCGTTATGATGGGACGAGACCACCACGACGTAAGCGGCACCGATTCACCTTTCCGCGAAACTTCCAATATCAAGGACGGAAGTAACGTAATGGCAGACATGGCCGTACAATGCTATGCCGGAAACGCTGCCAGAGGAATGAGCCTTGTAGCCCTCCACAACGGCGGCGGTGTAGGTATCGGAAAATCCATTAACGGAGGCTTCGGACTCGTGCTTGACGGAAGCGAACGGGTTGACGAGATTATCAAATCGGCCATTATGTGGGACGTAATGGGAGGCGTAGCCCGCCGTAACTGGGCACGCAATCAAAATTCGATTACGACCAGCATCGAATACAACAAGAACTATTCCGGCAAAGGACACATCACCATTCCGTTTATCGCGGATGAAAATATGGTAAAACGCCTTGTCGAGCAAAAGTACAAAAAATAAAATGAAGCTGAACCTCTAAGAACAGAAGTTTTTAGAGGTTCCCTTTAATTTTTTTTACAAAGGCCGATTTTGTTTGTTGACTTTTTATGGGAGAAATATCTTGAATCTAAGAAAAGTTTTTTTTGCTGTTTTTGGCTTAATTTTTATATCCTGTTCAAAACAAGATCCGGAATTTACAGGAAAGTATTTAACCTACACAAATACACAAGAAGGTTATGAAATCGACTACCCTTCAGAAATTTTAAAACCGGTCAAAAGTTCTTCGGAGGAACAAGTCTTTACAAGCAATGACGGAGAGGTAAGTTTATCGGTTTCCGTTTCTGCCTTAAAAGAATTAAGCCCCGAGTTTATTTTTAAAACCGCTGACCTTTATGAAAAAAAAGAAGCTGAAAGATTTACGGTAAGCGATAAAAATATGGGACGTGACGGTTTTGTTTTAAAAGGCTATTCAAAGGACAAAATGTTTTTTTGTCAGACATTCGCTATAAACGAAAAATTTTATACAATAAGATTTGAATATAATAAAAAAGATTATGATACATATAGGGATATTTTAACTCATGTAATAGATTCTTTTGAGCTGACCTCCGCCTCGCTTTCTCAAGAAGAAATTGAAGATACAAACTCTCAGGATGAAAAATCTTATGATGAGGGAAATCTTATTTCCTTTGCTTTTTCTTTTTTATCAAATGTGTATTGGGAAAATAACTTTAATCTCCTTTTAAAAAATTCAAGCCCAAAATTAGCCGATTTTGTTCACCCTGATTACGGCATAAGACGTTTCTATAATCCCGGGTCCGCTCCTCTTCTTTTTTCGGCAGAGGACGGTTTCGGCTTTGATGAAAGCACCGATTTTTCTACCATACCCTCAGCCAATAAATTCGGAGGATCCATCCCATTTTATAATCGAATGCCTGACGGCGGTTTTTGTGAAGAATCTAAAGATAAAGACGGCGTATATTGTGCTATTGTCAAAGAAATCCCTACAGCCGTTGATCCTGCAAGTTTTGAAAGCGATGAAATACAGAACTTAAAAATAGACTTACCAAAAAACTATAAGGCAATCTTAAAAATAGTTATCTTAGACGGCGGCTTTATCAAAAAGACATTTTACTTTTTTGATATTGAAAATAATTGGTTTTTGCTCTTTGTAGATGACTGTGATTGTTCGGCTTAGGCAGGTACAATTCCAAATACAGGAAAAACCCTCGATGACTACAGAAAAGAGAGATTAAAAAAATATGAAAGTCCTAATTGATTTCTTGACTTTCACTCAAAAAGTTTTTATTTTTATTTTATAACTTATTGGAGGCCAAAAATGAATATTGTAATTGAAGATTCTGCGAGAGATAAAATAAAAGAAAAAAATGCAGACTCGGTTTATTGTGCACTTCAGATGTGCTCATCTTGAGGGGGTACTAGATTAGAACCGACCGTGTATGTCGGTGTGCCCAATAATATCGATAGTTTCGATAAATTTGAAAACAACGGAATTACCGTTTATGTTAAAAAGGGAACTCCTTCCGTTAACGGAACCTTAACGATTACAGTCGGATCTTTTTTATGGTTTGAAAAGCTGATGGTTGAAGGAATGATTTAAGCAAGAAGCCGGTAAGACAAAAGGGAATCTTTTTTTAGATATACCCAAAACTCTTACCGGCTTTTTTTATTGCTGACTAAATTCTATCTTGCTTTGAGACCTTCCTAATTTTGAAAAGTAGGTACCCACAGTAAAATAAAGAAATAGGAATAAAAAGAGCATTCCGATATTTTTCCAATCAATCGATAAATTAACTTGGGTAAATTCGTTTGCCCTTATATAATAATAGGTCGGGAAAAGGCGGGAGATATTTACAATAAAATCCGGCAGGAGTTCTTGTTCAACAAAGATACCCGAAATAAAGGCCATCGAAAGAGGAAGCACCGTACCGAGTATACCCATAACAGAGCCTTTTTTTAAAAAAGAATTAAGCATAAAAGTCAGACTTAAAATAACAGCCGTGTACATTAAGGCATTAAACGTATAGAATAAAAGAGGGATATTTTCCAATCTCGTTATATTTGTAATAATAGCAAAACCTATCAATATTGAAAGAATAAGAACTACTATCGTTAATTGAGCCAAAAAGTTTTCACAAACAAAGCGTAAAGTCGATACCGGAGAAACATTATTCCGCATTTTTAAGCGTTCGTTATTTAACTCGAACATAGCCCAGCCTACAGAATTAAGAACAACGGAAAAAACTATCCAGCCTAAATAGTTAAAAAATATTTTAAACCAAATATTTACCGAAGTATTTTTTTGAAAACTAATCTTATTAACCTTTGTATTTACTTGAAGAGCTTTTTCTATTCTCTGAAAATCGAAATATCCTTGAGCGTTTTTTACGTTTGCAGCAAAGGTTAAATACGTATTAAGCTGTAAATCCATATAAAAGCCCGACTTTTTTCTGTCATCTTTAAAAGTTATAAGGGCCTTTTTACCGCTCATTACATTTTCTTCCATATTCTTATTTATAATAATCCCAGCATGTATTCTTTGCAGAGAAATATCCTTTTTTAGCTTGCGTAAAATTTCTTCATCGATCTTATCTTTTTCGTCTATAATAATAACATCATGTTTTGACTTCAAATAAGAGATTAAATGTTTTGATAGTTCGGAGCCGTCCCTGTCGATTATATTTACGGTTAAGGGTGTTTCTTCAAATTCGCTTACCTTAGAGTTTTGAGACCTTAGCGTCATAAAACTGATAAACAAAAAAATAACAACATAAATAATAGTAGTGATTATTTTTGTATAAATTAATCTTAAAAAGTTTTTATAAACTATCATATTGCACCTTCCTTGAGTTAATAAATGAAAGAGATAAAAGAATTGCGATACCTATTGTGTAGACAATAAAAAATACCGGTACTGCATTATATTCTCCCAAAATATTTATGTTATAAAGATTGGTAGTAAAAAGAGCTATAGGATTTATTGTTCCTAAAATCGGTATTGTTTTTTCAATGGACATTTTTACCTCAGGCCCCATCATACCGGATAAAAAGGCTAAAAAAAGACTTGTAAAAATACATATCATAGTTTTTGACCGGATATCTCCAATAGGCGTTGAGCCTATAAATAAGCCGAGGGCTGCTCCAAAAAAAATTCGCATAGATCAAAAGCAAAAGAGTAATTTTAAAATCGGTAATAAATGGTATCTTTAAAACAAAGAGCACAAAGGAAATATATATGAGATTGGCTGTAAGGTTAAAGATAAAGTAAAATATAATTCCTGCAAGATAAGAATAAAAGCGTTTAATAGGAGTTGTACAAATTCTTGCTCCGATTTTTGAAATATTACCCTGTATTTTTACAGCTATATCTATCGAACCGAACATTGTATAAATCGAAACCATTGCCAAAAGAGAATAGAACAATATAATGCTCAAACTCATTTTTTCGTTTTTACTTTCGACATAATTTTTACCGTATTCAAAAGACTTCATTGGAATATTAAGGGCTTCGATTTGTTTTATTTGATCCAGCACGGTTTTTGTTATTGTCTGAGATAATCCGTCTTCGCTCAACCTCAAAGATTGATCGGCTTCAACAAAGGCTTTTATTTTTTTTGTACGGAGCATCTCATTTGCCGATGTCTCATCTATTATTTTTGTATCAAACATCCCTGTAAATTTAAGCGGATAATAAACAGGATTGTCTTTTTCAATTCCGATTTCTATTTTACCGGTATCGGAATTACCTACGGCCGAAAATATTGTAAAGAACAGCCCAGCCATAAGAATGGGATATAAAAGCGTCCAAAACATTCCGTCTAAAGAATAAAACATGCCGATACTATAATATTTTATTTCGCGTAAAAAGAATTTCATCAGTCTCTTAACTCCTTTCCCGTAAGCTCCAAGAAAATATCGTTTAAGCTGGGTAACTCCGAATATAATTTGGTATAAGCCAAACTATTATTATTGATAAATAAAATAAGTTCGTTTAAGTTGTTAATCGAATTTTCAAAACTGATTAAAAACTCGTTTCCGTTTTTGGTAACTTCCAAAACATGAGGAATTTTTTTTAGTTCTTCTTGCAGGTTATCCTTAGTTTCAACAAATTCAACAACCATTTTTTCGCTTGTGCGGATCAGCTTGTGCAATTCTTCTAAGGTGCCGTTTGCTATATCTCTTCCCTCATCCATGATAATGATTCTATCGCAAAGCTCTTCAACTTCTTCAAGATAATGGGTAGTATACACGACGGTGCTTCCTCTTTTTGCCAGTTCCTTTATTCCTGAAAGAATGAAGTTTCGGCTTTGGGCATCGACGGCAACTGTGGGCTCATCCAAAAAAATCAGTTCAGGTTTATGAGCTATGCCGCATGCAATATTGAGCCGGCGGAGAAGACCTCCTGAAAGTTTTTTTGCACGGAATGAAGCATAATTGTTTAAGCCTACAAAATCGATTGCTTCATCTACCAGCTTTTTTCTCTCTTGAGTATTGTTTACATAGAGGCCGCAAAAATAATCTATGTTTTGTTTTACGGTAAAATCATAGAAAACCGAAACCTCTTGAGGAACAAGGCCTATTCTTTTTTTTATATGCAGGGCGTTAGGCTTCATTTCTTCGCCGAAAATGATGATTTCACCCTTGCCGTGTTTTAAAAGGGAAAGCATACAGTTTATAGCTGTAGTTTTTCCGCATCCGTTAGGGCCCAAAAGGCCGAGAATCTCTCCTTCTTTAACTTCCATATTAAAGTGATCAAGTGCCGTTTTTTCATTGTACCGTTTTACAAGATTTTTTACCGTTAAAATCATAAATTCCTCCATAAAAACTTTTTGCAAGAAGCCTAAGCTTCCGAAAAAAAGTTTTTTCACGCAGTTTTGCTTTGCAAAACTGCATACAATAATGCGATGTTTTGTGCTTTGCACAAAACTCGGCAGATAAACAGTGAGGCTGAATTTCTGCCGAACTGTTTATCACACCTCCTATCTATAATCTAATCTTTTGTATATAATTATATCTTTTTTTTGAAATTTTAAAACTGAAAATTGTCATATTTTTGCGAGTTTAAATATGACATTTGTCATATACAATATAAGGAAGTAATTTTAAAGAAAGGATAAAAATTTAAAATGGGTAATAAGCGGCTTATACACTTATTACCCATCGGCAATTACAAATTAATTAAAACTCTTTCGCCATGCGGCAGGGTTACCGGGTCCGACCCATTTATTAAGCTGGAATCCGTTTTGAAGGCTCAAGGTGATAAACTTTTTTGCTCTTCTTACGGCTTCATACGGTTCAAGGCCTGTGCCTAAACCTGCGGCGATAGCTGCGGCTGTTGTACAGCCGGCTCCATGTGTCCATCTTGTATCTATAAGCCCGCCTTCAACCTTTAAGAATTGTTCTCCGTCATAAAAAATATCTACGGCTGATTGCTCTCCCTGTAATTTGGGTCCGCCTTTTATAAAGACATAGGGAACGCCCATTCCATGAATAATCTTACATGCTTCCTTTATTTCTTCAATTGTAGAAGGTGTCGGCATTTTTGCAATTTGGCCGGCTTCAAAAAGATTCGGTGTAATAACCCTTGCTAAGGGCAGAAGTTTTTCGATGATAAGATTATTGAGCTCTGGGTTTAGGGCAAGATCGCCGCCCTTACAAACCATAACAGGATCCAGCACATAATTTTCTACATTATATTTTTTTAAGTATTCGGCAGAAAGTTCAACTGCATAATTTGTTGCAAGCATTCCCGTTTTTGCAGCATTAACACCTATACCCTTAAAGATGGTTTCAAGCTGGGCTCTTATCGTTTGCTCATCAAGAGGAAAAACCTCATGTCCCCACTCTTTATCGGGATTCATAGTTGCAATTACGGTAACGGCGGCCATTCCGTATACGCCGTATTCCTGAAAGGTTTTTAAGTCGGCTTCCAAACCGGCTCCTCCGGAAGCATCCGATCCGGCAATTGTTGCAAGTTTTATCATAGTAACCTCCATAAAATGGCTATCGTAATTTATAATAGCTTACATTTTATCAATTTAAAAGATTATAACATTTTTTTTGAACTTTGTCTTGAGGGCCAAGTGAAAATTCCTATGAAATGAGCAATCAACAACATACCTTATATCTGTTTACACGCTATTTAATTTATGTTAAAATAACAAGCATGAAGCGATATTATAAAAAAATCGTATTTATAATTTGTATTATTGTAATATTTTTAGGCTGTTCTGATACTGATACATTCTCTAATAGGACTTTAACAGCTGAGCAAAATAAAAACCACATTATAAGTTTAGCAGAATTATATTCATATATTAAAGAGTATTCTCCTTTTTTAAATGATGTTATTTTAAATAATCTTAATGAAAAATATTTTGAGCTTTCAAATAAAATTATGTATGAAAGCGATAAATATAAAATTTACACATACTTTGAAGAGTTATTAGCTGTAATCAATGACGGACATACTGCCGTTTTTTACGAACAAGGCTCAAACACTCCTTTTTATTTTTTACCTGCCGGAGTGGACTATGCTGACGGGAAATACTATCTTTCATATAAAGAAAACAATATAAAAATACCTCTAGGTTCAGAGCTTATAAAAATTAATGATGAAGATACAAAAAAATATTTATTAAATAATATTGCAAAATATATTCCAGTAAAAACGCCTCATGCTTTTGAAAATTCAATGATAAAACGGCTTTTATATTCTTCACAAAATAAAAAAATAAAATTTACATTTGAGGTCGATAAAAATGAAGTTAATTTGGAATTGAAATATTCAATTCCTCAAAAGAACATAGGTAATGTAAAATTTAATAAAATCCCTGATTATTATGATAAACTCAATAAGATATATTCAAGCTATAATTTTTCGATTTATAAGATTAAAGAAAAATATGCTTTGATACAAATACATAATTTTTGGGATTACCGTATGATAGATGAATTTATTGAAAAAATTATTCCTTTGTTAGAAAATTCCGATCATCTTATTTTGGACATTCGAAAAAATAGCGGCAGTAATTCAAGTATAGGATTTGCAATTTTAAAAATACTTACAGGAAAAACCGATATTGAAATATCTTCAATCAATATTAAAGATTTTCAACGCCGATTAACGCCTATTCTGATTACTCTGGCTGCAATAAAAGATACAAATTTAAAGGTGATAAATCATGATACCCTTATAAAACTAAATACTTTTATTAACGATGCTAAATTAATGAAAGCCCATCAATTGTTAATGTCGGCAGAAGAAGATAAAATATTACAACAAATAGACAACTTTCTTATGCAATTTAATGAGATGGAAAAATTAGAAGAAAAGCTTATCTCGGCTGCAAATAAATATAAAATCCATAATAAAAATATAACCGTTTTTACATCTTACAAAAGCGGTTCCGCTTGCGATAATTTTGCATGTTTTTGTAAAGAATTAAACATAAGGCTAATCGGAACAAATACTAAAGGAGCTACAGGAAACATCGGAATATTTAAGCTTACAAATAATTTTTCAATTGTACTATCATTGCAAAAAACTATGTACAATAATATGGAAATTAACAATAAGGGCATATCGCCTGATGTTTTTATTATGGATACGATTGAAGATATTAAAAATCAAAACGATCCCTGCTTAAATTTCGTTTTAGAAAACCTATGAAGTCTTTGATATTAATGATATAACATTTGCAAAATGTCAAATTTAAGGACATTTCTGCAATTCATAATACAATCCTCTCAACCGATTCTATTATTCCGCCTCCGATAATATAATCCCCGTCATAAAAGACGGCAGCCTGTCCTTCGGCGACGGCTTTTTCAGGCTCTATAAATTCTACTTTAAATTTTCCCGTAGGTTTAAGCTCTTCACTTTTTAGCGGAATTAATTTTGCTTTTTTCTTTTGTTGGCGGTACCGTGTTTTTACCTCAATGTCTATTTCTTTATCTATTGTTTTTTTTGAGATTATATTTACATTTGAAGTGATGAGGCTTGCGGCAAATAGATCTTCGCTCTTGCCTACAGTAACCGTATTCTCCTTTGCATCTTTTTTTACAACGTAAACGGGAAAACCCATTGCAATTGCAAGTCCCCGCCTTTGGCCTATCGTGTAATATTGAAGCCCTTTGTGGCGGCCTATTTCGTTTCCTTGCATGTCTACAAATTTTCCCTCTTTAAAAGAATCCGATGCAAGAGCATTTATTACCCTTGTGTAATCGTCATCGGGAACAAAGCAGATATCTTGGCTGTCGGGACGATGAGCATTTATAAGGCCTGCATCTTCGGCTATTTTCCTAACTCTTTCTTTGGTAAAACCTCCTAAGGGGAAAATGGAATGGGAAAGCTGCTCTTGAGTAAGAAGAGCTAAAAAGTAGCTTTGATCTTTTTGAGCATCTTCAGCTTGTCTTAGCAAAAATCTTTTTTCGCCTTCAATTTCGGTTTTTTCTATTTTTGCATAATGTCCTGTTGCAATTTTATCGAAGCCGCCTTTTAAAGCCTGCTCTAAAAAAAGGCCGAATTTAATTTTGCTGTTACATATAAAGCAGGGATTGGGCGTTCTTCCTTGTTTGTATTCTTCTACAAAGTAGTCGATGATTTCAGCCTTAAAAGTTTCCCTCATATCGTATACAATGTGCTTAATACCGAGCTTGTCTGCAACTTTTTTTGCATCTTCAATATCATCGGTCTGTTCTTTATAAATACCGGATAATTTCGGCAAGAGCTGTATCGTAACTCCTGTAACATCATAGCCTTGATCTATCAATAGCTTTGCCGCAACGGCGGAATCAACACCTCCGCTCAAACCCACAAGAGCCTTCATCAGGTTTAAAGTCCTCTTAAAATTTCTTCGGGGTTTAGAATCATGGCACATCCCAGTTCGGCTAAATCCCTTTCAAGGGCAATACGGTTTTCGATTTTTTTTATGCTTGTAATTTCAGCTGTTTTTGCAGAACCGATTATCCTTCTATTTAATTCGGTACCGCAAAAAGAAACGGCATCAATTTTTATTTTTTCGATATAGTTGTCAATAAAAATTTCGTTTTGATAAACCGGATCTTTTATATTTTTAATAAGAAAATCTTTTGCAAACACATAGAAGAATTTAAATAGATTGTTTTTTGCGTTTTCAAGCCAAGATAAAAAGTCAGTTCTTTGCTTTTCCTTATCAACAAAAAGAGTCGAATATTTTGCATAGCTTTGAGCAAAAATAAAATGAGCAAGAACATTCCCAAGGTCATAGGCTATTGGACCGTAAAAGGCGAATTCGGGATCGATTATTTTTATCTTCGTTTCTTCATTTTCATTTTTTACAAAGATGGAGCCCGAATGCAGATCCCCGTGAATAAGCCCTTGAGGATAGTTATTGAATTTTTCTTTTAAGACTGCAACCCTTGCAATGAGGTTTGAATCTTCATAAAACTTTTTTTTAAGCCACTCGGCATTTTCGGGTAATAGAATATTTCTTTGTCTCACATCCTTATAAGGGTGAGTAAAAACTAAGTCTTCCGTAATTTTACAAAGATCGGGATTATAAAATTTGACTGCTGCTTTAAATTTTTTTTGATAACCTAAAACCAAATCAGTGGAAGGGAGGCTTGTGTCTACGATAAAACGGGCAATCAGTTTTTCAATTCCGTAAAATATTTTTCCGGCCATTAATTCTATTCTCAAATTGGAATAAGAACCGATATCTTCCATTATGATTGCAGCCATAACCGGATCTGCATAGATTATTTTTGGAGAAAAATCGGGAGCAGATTCGTTATACAGCTTTAAAACTTCAGCTTCACGTATACTCCTGTCGGGGTTTAAATATCCGTCGGGACGGACTCTTGTTTGAACATCAGCTTGTTTTAAAATGAGAGATTTTTTTGTGTTATTATCGAAAATCCGGTAAACATAATTTATATTACCGTCTCCTATTTCTTCGCAAATTAAATTTTCATTTGAATCAAAAAAATTACTGTGCTCAAATACGTAATCGATTATATCATCACCTTCCATTTTATAATGGGAACTAAACCGCATTCTGCCTCCGTTTTAATAATGTAAACCTATACCGATAAAAATTTCGGAAACAGGCCTTCCGTCACGCTTTGCATAACCGTCTTTATTTTTTATTTCTCTTAAATCATGCCCATAGCTTATGCGTGCATAAATACTTCTCATTTTTACCGGATACATTATTATTTCGAAACCGCCTGAATACCAGCCGTATTTAGGATTATAATAAGTATTTGATTCAGTATCATGAACCAAGGCCATATCCAAAAACGGTGTTACGTGCAGCTCAAATCCGAAGAAACGTGTCCATTCAACTCCGGTAATTTCTTCCCATTTAAAAACGCCTATTTTTATAGGTACATCAAAATTAAAACTAAAAGCCGTATCCGTCTTAATCCTATTGTTTAAAATACCGCGCAAAATTTTTCCGCTTTTTTCTGAAGTTTTATTAAACAAGTTATAATAAAAATCACATCTACCGTATAAACCTACTCGATCTAAAAAAGAATAAAAGCCTTTCGTTTCCAAATTAAAAGAAACATCTACATGGCCTTTTCTATAAGTATTATATTCATAACTATTATCAAAACTTGCCGCAAAGCCTTGCCTAAAATTATTTATCCAGTTTACCTTTCCCATCCCGAGACTATGCGACCAATTAATATTTAACCCCTTTCTTTTTTCATCGGTCATTTTTTTGAATTTCCAATTACCGTTTATACCAAAATAAGGTGTCCACGTGATTGAGCCTAACGTTTGATTTTTATATATATCGAATGTCAGCGATGTATAAAACCCGTTTGTAAGATAATAATCTTTTTCCGACGGAGAAGCAGATACATCTATACTTTGTTTGATGCCTGCCGTTAGGGTAATCCAATCAACACCTAACTTAGAGGAAGCACTTAAGCCTGTCTCAAACTCAAAGTCTAATTTTTTATCTTGGTTTATACTAATCCATTCACTAGAGCTCCAAAGAAGTCTAACCGGATTAATATAAAAAGGTAATGCAAACCCTGAACCGAACTCGAAAGAAGATTTACCTTCATTGTTTCTATTATATATTAAATCGATTGTAAGAGGTTCAAGAGTCCCTAAAAAATTAAAATCTTTTAATTTTATTTTAAACTCAAGGCCTTTGTTTGAATCAAAACTGGGATAAGGTATGGCTATAATATTCCAAGTATCTTTAACATATATTTTAAGTTTTACCAGAATAATATTGTTTTTGGGTTCTAAAAATTCAAAGTTGATTTCATGCCTTTCAATTGTCCTTATGTTATTTAATTCCGTATTAAGTCCTAAAATATATGCATCAAGCTCTTCCCGTGAGGCAAATATTCTATTTTTGTCTATAGGCACTTTAGCCGATAAATGGCCGGCCTTAGTAAGACCTTTTATGCTGTATTCTACAATGTCAATCTTATAAGCCGTATCATTCGGCAATAAAGAAGCATCGAGTTTATCCTCTATGTTTTGTGCGTAAGGTCTAACTACAAAAAAACAGCATAACAAGACCGCTATAAAAAATCGTTTATGCATTTTATTCCGCCATAATTTTTTAGGCAGTTTATTTATTGTAAATAAAACCGCCTTTATTGTTATTTTAGTTTTGAATCCTCTTCAATTATTTTTTGAGCATTTGATTCCATATAAATTTTGACTAAAGCCGCTATTTTCTTATCATAGAGAGAAAATATTCTTGCTGCAAGGAGAGCCGCATTTTTAGGTTCCAATACGAGGGCAGGGGAAATGCCTGACGGCATCCTAAGTGAAGAGTAAATATCAGCTCCTGCAAAACTATCGGAATGAGGCGGACAAGCGATTGTCGGTCCTTTCACAAAGCCGTCAACAAAGCCTGAAAGAGCATTGCTCCTTCCTGCAATGGTTATATAAAGTTTAGGCCTTTCAAGGGCTTCATATTCTTTTAGCATAGAAACAACATGCTCCGCTGTTTTATGAGCCGAGCCTATTCTGATTACATATTCTATTCCAAATACACTTAACTCCTCGGCTATTTTTTCTGCATGCCCCATATCCGAAGCCGAACCCATAAGAATTATTACAAGAGGTTTCACATTAAGCCTGCCTTTTTTAAATTTTTTATTATGCGCTCTTCAACCGGATATTCTCCCGGAATAAATTTTGATTTTGTCAACTTTTCGTAAGCTCTAATATAAAGCTGAATAGCTTCGTTCCAGACATTTTCATCGAGCTCGGGGATTTCTCCGTCACCTCGGTAACCTTTTGCAGCATAGGCCATTCTTACAAATTCTTTATCAAAGTTTTCAGGCTCTTTACCGTCTTTTAATCTCTGTTCATAAGTATCCAGTTTCCAATAGCGTGAAGAATCGGGAGTATGTACTTCATCTATCAAAAGAATATTATTGTCCTTGTCTACTCCGAATTCGTATTTTGTATCCACTAAAATCAACCCCGCTTCATTTGCGCTTTTTTGACCTCTTTCAAAAAGGGCAAGGGCTGCTTTTTGTACAAAATCCCATTGTTCTTTTGATAGGTAGCCTTGCGAAACAACTTCATCGCAGGTAAGTCTCTCATCATGACCTGTAGGGCCGCCCTTTGTAGTGGGGGTTATGATCGGTTTAGGAAGTGCCTGATTTTTTTTCAAGCCTTCAGGAAAATCATACCCGTATATATTTCTTTCTCCTAAAGAATATCTGTACCAAAGGGCTGTGGTAGTTACTCCCGTGATATATCCTCGAACTATTACTTCAATTGGAAGAGGTTTTACTTCCGTTACGATAATGCAGTTAGGATCCGGACAAGAAATTATGTGATTTTTGATTATATCCTTGGTATTTTCAAACCACCAAAGGGAAAGCTGGTTTAAAACCTGTCCCTTATATGGAAGGGCTGTAAGAACCCTGTCAAAGGCTGAAATTCTATCTGTGGTTACAATCAGTCTTTTCCCTTCTTCAGGTGAATACCAATCCCTTACTTTTCCGGTTTGTTTTGAAGGGAGAGGTAAATTAGACTCTCTAAAAGCTGCATTCCGTGAAATCATTTTAAACTCCTTAGGCTAAATTTATACCGAGCAAGTATATATGAAGACGTATAAATTTTCAAGTATAGAAGAAAAGCAGAAAATATCTTATAAGGAAATATTTAAACCTTCCGATATCCGATAGAAGAAAAAAAGAATTTTATCTATAATAATGTAAAACTTCAATCGGCTAAAAAGGGTATATTTATGAAAAAAACAGCAATAGTGGCAGGGGGCTCAAGCGGTATCGGTCTTGAAATTACAAAAGCTCTGATCTTAAAAAATTATTTTGTTTACACAATAAGCCGCAGAGAATTTTTAAGTTTGCCCCAAGAAAAGACTAAGCACCTTAGACTTGATATTACGGATGAAGAAAGCCTTGCAAAAGCCTTTTCAGATATTTGGGAAAAGGAAGGGCGGATTGACTTAGCCGTTTGTGCATCGGGATTCGGTATTTCGGGAGCAGTGGAATTTACAAGCCTTGCAGAAGCAAAAAAACAAATGGATGTAAATTTTTTCGGTGCTTTTCTATTTATAAGACTGGCGGCTTCTTATATGCGGCCTCAACATTTTGGAAAAATATTTGTGATCAGTTCTATAGCAGGAGAAATAGCCATTCCATTTCAAGCCTTTTATTCGGCATCGAAGGCGGCCATCGGCAAGCTTTTAGAAGCCTTTAGGGCGGAGCTTCAGCCATTCGGTGTGGACTGTGCCCTAATAATGCCCGGAGATGTTGCAACCCCATTCACGGCGGCAAGAAACAAATCGAGTCTGGGAGATGATGTTTATAACGGAAGAATTTCCAAAAGTGTTACCAAAATGGAAAAAGACGAGCAAAAAGGTATGAATCCTGAAAAGTTAGGAAAATTCGTTGCCTCTCTTGCTGAAAAGAAGAGAATAAGATTTTTTTATCCTTACAATAGTGCCTATGCCTTTTTGCTTTTTTTATATAGAATTTTACCCCGTCAATTCGGCCTTTTTATTATAAAAAAACTATATGCGGAGTAAAGATGCTGACAAGGCCTGTGCAGTATAACTGCAAAGTAGTTTTTATATCTTTAAAACGCTTTCGGCCTTGACAGCAAGTGGAAATTATTATGTTTTAAAATGCCATTACTTTTTCTTCAATAAGAACCTCCTCCTTTGCCTGCGTCTTTTCGCCTGCATTCTTAAAGACAGGTTTAAATTCCACATGTTCAGCAACGACCTTTACCTTGCTGTAGTTTTTACCGTCAGTACCTACCCATCTGTCCTGCTTAATTCTGCCTACAACCCTCACTCCCCTGCCCTTTGCTCCATTTTGTTCACACAACTTTGCAAGGCTTGACCATGTTTCCACGTCAAAATAGGAAGTTTCCTGCACAAAGTTATCATCTTTTTTGTAGTTTCTGTTCGAAGCGATAGAGAAAGTACATAAAGCCGTTCCATTAGGCGTAGTTTTTAAAACAGGCTCGCGAACCATGTTCCCTTCAATGATAAGTGAATTTAATGATTTCATTTTATTCCTCCAAAAATCAAAAAAATAATCTAAAACTTGAACCGGTTGTTCAATATGTTTGAAAAGTTCGGGAGGCGCCTTTCCCTTGCTTTCATATAATTATATGGTTTTAAATGCAGTTTTTAGTAAACTTTTAAAAAAAATTATTTTTTTTTAATATTCTTTCTTATTGACTGAATATATAAAAATATGATATTGTATTTTTCTATATTTATATTTTAAATCAATTTAAAGAGGATGGATTTATGAATTTTATACCTTTATTACAAGGAGCTTCTCAAGGCGGTTTTAGCTCTTTCGGTTTTTTAATACCAATGCTCTTGGTTTTCGTTATTTTTTATTTTTTGCTTATACGTCCGCAGAAAAAGGAGCAGCAAAAAACCGAAAAGATGATTTCTCAGCTTCAAAAGGGAGACAAAATCATCACTATCGGCGGCATTCACGGTGTTGTAAGTTCTACTAAAGAAAAAACACTTGTTATTAAAGTTGATGATAACTGTAAGATAGAAATTAACCGATCTGCAGTAGGTACCGTTTTAAAAGATACACCCTCTAAGCCTGATTTTGCCGGTGAGGAAGACAAGAAAAAGCCTTTATTCGGAAAAAAGGCTGACGACTCCCAAAATGACGGCACAGCTTCACAAAACGAATCAAAATAACAAAATTTGCGGTTTTTGCATTAAAACCGCAGCTATTTGGAGATAAATAATGAGTAAAAGAGTTAGATTTATCATCGTTCTTCTTGTTATTGCCCTGTGCTTTGTTTTCTTATATCCTACTTTAAAATGGTATTTTTGGACGAATAAAGAAGATAAGGCTTTGGCTTTGGCATCCAGAGAAAAGATTAAAGATTATTCCGAAAATATGGCTAGGGCTGATGTTGATAAGCTTATAGAAATGGCTGTTTCAAATTCAACCGAGCCTCTTTCTGAAAAATATGCCCCCATAATTAAAGAAGCAAAGGCCCGCCGAAAGGCCTTAGGTATGGAGCTTCCCTCTCAATGGACGGCCCAAGAGGTTGCTGCAAGCTTTAAACTTTCCTCAAAAGAAAAGTTCATTCCTATAGCACAGCCTATTTTAGAAACTGCATATAGGGATTCCATTTTAGGGATAAAAAAATACCAAACAAATGCCGTTAAGCTGGGGCTTGACCTTTCGGGCGGCATGTTGGTCATTATTAAGGCCGACTTGGATGCTGCAATTTCTGCAGATGGAGCAAGCAGTGAAACGATAGCAGACTCAAAGAAAGCTGCCATGAATTTAGCTATGGATACGCTCAGAAGCCGAATAGACAAGTTCGGTCTTACAGATCCGGTTATCCGCCGTCAGGGAGATGACAGAATCTACATTGAAATGCCGGGAGCTGCAGATGCAGATAAGATAAACTCCATTATAATGGGGCGAGGTATCTTAGCATTTCATTTGGTAGATGATGAAGCTACTCAGGCCTTTAGAGAATATTACCGCAACAATCCGGGAAAGACCTTTGATGCCGAATACAATCTTTTAAACCCCGAAATTATCCCTGAAGACTGTATGGTACTGGGTGTATATCACAAAGATGCCTACGGTATAGATGAAAGAGATGATAGGGAACCCTTCCTTGTCGTAAAAAAACAGGCAGGCCTCGAAGGAAAACACTTGGTAAGCGTAGACACTGTCGCAGACCAAATGTCCAATAATCCTCTTGTTACTTTTTCTCTTGATGCAGAAGGAGCTAAAATATTCTCAGAGTTAACCGCAAACAATGTCGGAAAAAGACTTGCCATAGTTTCGGACAATAAAATAAAATCCGCTCCTAACCTCAAAGAACCTATTACGGGAGGGGCAGGAAGCATAAGCGGAATGTCTGCAACAGAGGCAGAAAACCTTAAAACAGTTTTAAGAACCGCATGGTTAAATGTTCCGCTTCAACTTGAAACACAACAGGTTGTAGGAGCCAGCTTAGGAGACGAAAAAATTAACGAAGGTATTAAGGCCTTACAATGGGGCTTAATTGCCGTTTTAGTTTTTATGCTTGTATTTTATAAAGAAGCCGGAATAAATGCTTGTATTGCTCAAATTTTAAACCTTTATATAATGTTCAGCGTCCTTTCAGCCTTCAATCTAACTCTTACATTGCCCAGTATTGCCGGTATGATTTTAACTATCGGTATGGCTGTAGATGCTAACGTTGTAGTTTTTGAAAGAATAAAAGAAGAACTGAAATTAGGTAAGACAAGGGAAGCCGCTGTCAATGCAGGCTTTGAACACGCTTTTTCTGCTATTATGGACTCAAATATAACTACTTTTATAGCAGCCTTCTTCCTATCCATCCTTGGAACAGGCCCGATTAAAGGTTTTGCATACAGTTTAGCCATAGGTGTTGTGTCCTCCGTCTTTACCGCTTTGTTTGTTTCACGCTTAATATTCGATTTCGGAACTCAAACTTTAAAATTCAATAAGATTCATATCAGCTGGAGGAAGTTAAAAAATGAAAAAAGTAATTAGTTTTTCGAAATTTTTTGTTCCGTGTTTTATTTTCAGCATAGGACTCATGATTTTTGGAATAATAGGCTACTTTACCAAAGGAATAAATTTCGGCATTGACTTTCAGGCAGGTTTTATAGAAAAGGTAAAAATAGCACCTACGGCGGTAGAACTTTCTTATGAGGGGCCTTTGACGGTTTCTTTTTCGCAAAGTATATCGGATATTTCGATTACTACCACTTCTTTAGATGGTGAAAACAAATCCTATGTTTTTAAATTTGCCGATAATCCATCTCTTAAAGACTTTGCCGACGGCCTTGCTTCCGTTGAAGGCTTAAAGATAAAAATTACCGCTTCGGGAAATGTACTTCTTAAAGACTTATTTTCCGATTCGGAGTCTTCTTCCCGTCTTTCAGCTGATGTGCTTAGACTTCATCATTTGGAAAAAGGGCTTAAACCGATAAGTACCGATGAGATCCGTCATGCTCTTTCTTCAATACCGTCAGTTTCGGTTCAGCAATTGGGAGTTCCGGAAGACAGGTATTTTCAGATAAGGCTTGCCGATGACGGAAAGTATGAAAATGCAAACCAAGAATTGAGGTCGATTATAAATTCCGCCTTAATTGCAGCCTACGGCCCCGAAAATATTGCAGTCATAGGTACGGACTTTGTAGGTTCCCGCTTTTCTTCTTCATTGGCACAACAGGCAATATTGCTGGTAGGCGGAGCTTTGGTTTTAATCTTTGTTTATGCAATGTTCCGTTTTCAGTGGAATTTTTCACTGGCTGCAATTATTGCGCTGCTTCACGATACGCTAGTAATGGTTATGTTTATATCGTGGACGCAGATGGAGTTTAATTCTACAACGATAGCAGCCATTCTTACGATTATAGGTTATTCTATAAACGATACAATCGTTATTTTTGACCGTATCCGCGAAAAGATAAATCTCGAGCCTAAGCTGGAATGCAATGCGGTTTTAGATAAAGCTTTAACCGAAGTGCTTACTCGAACAATTATTACGACCCTTACAACTATGGTTGCGGTTGTGGCTCTTTATTTGTTTACTACCGATTCAATGAAAGATTTTGCTTTGGCCTTAATTGTAGGTCTTATAAGCGGTACCTATTCGTCAATTTATATTGCGTCTTATTTTATCGCTCTTACTTCCAAGGGTAAAAAGGCCGGAGAGATGATTACCAGAGGTAAAAAAGCTCCCGGTGAACTTTCAGGAGCGGTTATATAACGAGATAGAATAAATCTCAGTGGAAAAATTTATTTTAAGCCAAGCGGCCGGTTTGAAAAAATCGGCCGCTTTTTTTATGAGTGTTTAGCTATTTGTTTTAAGGCCTCGGCAGCTTGCTTGACTTCTTCAAAGGTATTGAAAGAAGAAAAACTAAACCTGACTATGCCCTGTTCTTCGGTTCCGAGAGCCTTGTGTACCAAGGGAGCACAGTGAGCTCCCGGCCGGCTTGCGATGCCGAACTCTTCATCGAGGAGGCGGCTTATTTCTCCAGAGGGAATATCTCCTATGTTTATACCTATTACAGCCCCTGTTTTTTCGCTCCAAGGATTTCCGTATATTTTAATATTGGGAACAGTCTTTATTTCTTCAATAAAGCTTAATTTTAAATCGGCTAATTTTTTTTGAATGGAATTAACGCCCATTTTTAAAACGTAAGAGGCTCCGGCATTTAAGCCCATAAAGGAGGGAACATTCATGGTGCCTGCTTCAAAGATATCGGGCATCTCGGAAGGGTGAGTTTTATCGAAAGAATGAACCCCGCTTCCTCCCGAAAATACGGGAGAAAAATCGAATGTCCCGTTTACAATGATGCCGCCCGTACCTTGAGGCCCATAAAGCCCCTTGTGCCCCGTAAAACAAAAAATACTTTGATCGTATTTTGAAGCATCGATAGGAATTGTGCCAGCACTTTGTGAAGCGTCTACAATTAAGATTAGGCCGTGTTTTTTGCATATAGAATAAACATAATCTAAATCACAGATTGAACCTATTACGTTTGAGCAGTGGTTTACGATAATGGCCTTAGTGTTTGATTTGATTTCTTTTTCTATTAGCCCATAACACAAAAAACCGTCTTGAATAGGAATAATGGAAAGTTCCGCTCCCTCTTTTTCGAGCTGATAGAGAGGGCGCAAAACAGAATTATGTTCAAAAGCGGTGGTTATGATGTGAGTGTCTTTTTCTTTACCTAAAAAAAGGCTTTTTATGACAAGGTTTAATGCAGCGGTTGCATTTTGACAAAGAGCAACATTTAAGGGATTTTTTATATTAAAAAGCTTTGCCAAAGTTTGCCTTGTCTTAAAAAGCTCCGTGAGGGCCGCATGTGCCGTACTATGTGCTCCTCTTCCCGGATTCCCGAATTGATGTGAAGCAATTCCCTTAAACACCTCTTCAGCTACACTTTCAGGTTTTTGGAGGGTGGTTGCGCTATTGTCAAGATAAATCATATTTTTCAACAAACCTCTTATTGTTTTCTATTTTTAAAAGATAAGTTCCTGTATAAGGGATTTCGGCCTCTTTTAAAAGACTTGAAGCCTTTGTTATGCCTTCTTCATTTACCCGTAACACAAGCCCGCAGCCCGCAGATATTTCAGGCGGAAGAGGAATAAGCCTCGCCTCAGTCAGATTCTCTTCCGAAGTTTCCAATGCTTCAGCATCGGAAACTTCAGCTGAAGCTGTAACTGCGTCAGCAGTTATAGCTTCAGCAGCTATCGCATGATGCGAGGACGAAAAAGAAAAAAGTCCGTAGGTTTTCAAATCTTTAGTCCGATATCTTTTGCCCAGCTCTACCTTGGGAAGCTATGGGCGTACTACAAAATGGGTACGCATAATTTCGGTAATGCGGTACATATTTGTAGGAGAACCGACTTGAAGCTTTTCTTTAAGCCCGTAAAAGTCCAAACAAAGCCCGCAAGACAGTACCTCGCATCCTTGAGAGGCAAGAGCCTTTAGGTCATTTACGGTTTTTTCGTTTTGGGTTGTAAGTTTTACACCGGAATTATAACAGATAACAAACTTGGGAAGCACATCCTGTTCCGTAAGAGCATAGATAAAACCTTCTAAAAGTTTTTTACCGAAGCCTTCATCCCCCGCACCCATCTGATCCGAATTTATCACAACTGCATATTCTCCGTTCGAAATTTGAGGAACAGCGGCAGGGTTTAAATTTACTCCGGCTTCTGCCTTTAAAAGAACCGTAAATTCCTTTTCCGAAACTTTTTTTACTTCGGAACCTATGCCGAGCTGACTAGCCATCTTTGAAAGGTTTTGAGTTGCAGCCTCGTTATCGACCCTAACCAAGATATTCGTACCTGTGTTTTCCCTAACAGCCTTTTTCGCCATAATAACGGGAATAGGACAAGCCTGTCCCATTGCATTTACTTCTATCATAAAATACTCCTGATATATTAAATTTTTAGATATATTATCATAAATACTTATAATTAGTCAATGACGTAATCGGCGTGTTTAAACCGCTCATCAATAGTTTAAAATTTGTCTTTCAAATTACAATGGTATTGCCCATTCCTTCTTTCTTAAAAATCCCCAAGGTTTCGATGTGGTGGGTTTGAGGATAAAAATCGAATAGAAAATGTTTTTCCAGCTTGTAGCCAGATAAAAGAAGGCTTGCCGTGTCGCGGGCGAAGGTTACGGGATCGCAGGAGATGTAAAAGATTTGACGTATGCCGCTTGAACAAAGCCAAGATAGGACTTCTTTATCTATACCGCTCCTAGGAGGATCTACAAATACCGTATCGAAATTCAGTTTTGATTCTCTTGTTTTCGGCCAATTTTTTCCGTCTAAGCCGTGATAAAAAATTTTAGGCGGATAGCTCGCATTTTTTTCTTTGAAAATTCCGGCTGATGAGCTATTCCTATTTATCAAAAAATTTTCCTTAGCATAAGCGAGGGCATGTTTATTATGTTCTACAAGGTGAATTTCTTTTGCCTGGTCATAGGCAAAGAGAGAAAAGGTTCCTACCCCGGAATAAAGATCCAAAACTCGCTCTGAAATTTCTGCGTACTCAAAAATAGTGTTTATCAGTTTTTCGGTCATGTCCAAATTAGATTGAAAAAAGCCCAAGGGATTAAATTTAATTCTTTTTCCTGCAAGCCTTACCTCGCAGTCTTTTGCATTATCTTGGGTAAAAATTTTTTCTCCGTCCGAAAAAATGTGGATTCTCGAATTCGTAGCATATGCTTTTAAATTCGATTTTAGAAGATTTTTTATTGCCTGTACTGCGACAGGGCATTCCTTTATCTTTACCGAACCGGAACTTTTATTTTCTTTTAAAGAAAGAGAACCGTCCTTGTCAATGTAAAACTGAAAGCGTGCCCTATAAGCCCAATCCTGCCCGCTCACAAAAACAGTTTTTTCAAAAAAGCTCTTTTCAAAAAAGGGCTTTTCAAGAGCCGGTTTATCAAAAGCAGCTTTTTCCTTATGTAAACCCAAAGCTCTATCAAGGGCTTCAATGGCCATAGATTTGCGTAAAAAATGCTGATATTTGTCATCGGCTATTTGGAGGTTACATCCACCGCAGGCATAAAAGTGAGGACACTTAGGTGTTACCCTGTGAGGAGAGGGTTCTAAAATTTTTTCGATTTTTCCTTCGGTATAATTTTTATGTTCTTTTATGATGGAAATTTCCAAAACTTCATCTGGAAGAGAATAGGGAATAAAAACGGCCTTACCTTCTTTTAAGGAAGCTATGCAGGAAGCACCGAAAACCATTTTTTGCGTTTTTACAATTTCTTTTTGCATAAGTTGTTATTTAAGAATTTTCTTTCGGCTTTATGGGCGGAAGATCGGGATGAAGAGCTCTTAAGTTTTCGTAAAACCTGTCCTCAATCTTTATACCGTTTTTTGAAGTTTCTCCGAGTTTTCTGTCTTTTCGGATTGAACCGTGAAAATCGCTTCCCGCAGTTATGGGCATATCGAGGGATGCCGCCAGTTTTTCCAATCTTTTACAATCATTGTATTTTGTCGAAGAATTCCAAGCTTCGAGCCCTACAAGTCCCTGCCTCTTAAAATCGGCTATAACATCGGGAAGGGATGACCAAGATAAATACAGGGACATAGGATGGGCCAAAACGGGAATTCCTCCTGCCGATTTTACGGCAGAAATTGCGGCAACAAGCTCTGCATTTTCTTTTTCTTCAAAAAAAGGCCTTCCCTTTGCGAAATACTTATCAAAGGCTTCCTGATTTTTTTTGACCATTTTATGAGCCGCCATATAAGCCGCAAAATGAGGACGGCCTAAGCCTTTATCTCCGCCTGCAAAATCTCTCACCTTTTCATATGAAATATCAAAACCGGCCTTTTTTAATTTTTCGGCCATCCTTTGATTTCTGTTTATCCTTTCATCTTGCAGATCCTGTAAGAGCATGTTAAGCTCACGGGAATCTTTGCGCAAATCAAGCCCCAATAAGTGGAGTTCTCCGGGACTCCATTTAACGCTTATTTCTACACCGCGTATAAAAATTATACCCTGTCTTTTAGCTTCTGCAGCAGCTTCATCGAGTCCGCTTAAGATATCGTGATCGGTTAAGGCAAAGGCTGAAATGCCCGCTTTTTTAACTGCGGCGGCAAGTTCAGCGGGGGTAAAGGTGCCATCCGATGCCGTTGAATGCGTGTGTAAGTCCACCATAGAAAAAGATTATATCAAAAAAAACAAAGAAGGGCTAGGTTTTTCTTAAAAAATATGCTAAAATATAAGAACGCAAGTTTTGCATTGGGAGGCCGTAATGCCTAAGGCTATTAATTATAAGGCAAATTCAGTAGTTTATTTCTCGGGAGACTTTGATGAACGTGTTTTTCTCTTAAACACGGGCAGCATAGCCCTTACATCTATAGACATTGAAACCGGAGAACAGGTTACCGACTATATAAAGACCGGAGAATTCTTTGGAGTTAAATCGGCATTGGGAAATTACCCAAGAGAAGAAAGTGCCATGGTTCTCACCGATTCTATAGTTTATTCTTTTACAAGCAAGGAATTTGAAGCCTTTGCACAAACCAACACCCGTATTATTTTACAGATGATAAAGGTGTTTTCCCGCCAGCTTAGGGCTATTCATAAACAATTAGCCTCGCTTTTGGACAGCGAAGAAGAAACAAATCCTGAAGAAGGACTTTTTAATGTTATGAATGCCTTTTATTCTTCCCAACATTATAAGGCGGCCGGACAGGTAGGAGCAAGGTACAAAACTATTTACCCTAACGGAAAATATATTTCGGAAGTAGATCAGATAGTTAGAAGTACGGCAGAGGCTTCGGGCCGCTCTTTCGGGAACGCAGAAGGGCACAATAATGAGGCCTCTTTTATCCAACCTGAAAAACCGGCACCGGTTTCCGACGGCACGGTTTACCTTGCTTATAACAAAGCTGAAGACCTTTTTGAAAAAGGAGAATTTGAAGCCGCTTATGATCAATATCATGCCGTAATTGAAGCAGGGGCAGGCGATGAAATTACCGACAAGGCATATATAGGTGCAGGGAAAACTCTCCATACTCAAAAAGAATATGTGCGCTGCTTACAGCTTTTAACCGGCTTTATTTCCCAGCATCCAAAGTCCGCAAAAATAGGAGATGCACTAATGTATCTGGGTATGTGTTATATGGATATGGAAAGGCCCGATAAGGCAATAGCCTTTTTTGATAAAGCCGCCATCTTGTCAGGTGCCGATATAATCGGAAAAATTCGGGAACTTCAAAAAGAATGCAGCTCTAGGCTGCAAGGAGCGTAAACTATGTCGGATCTTTTTTCTTCGTTTTCAAGATTTGCAAAAAGTTTTCCCAAAGGGTCTCTTATATTTGCAGAATTTGAACCCGGTTCATCATTCTATTTGATACAGTCTGGCCG
Source organism: Treponema putidum (assembly GCF_000755145.1). GTDB lineage: Bacteria > Spirochaetota > Spirochaetia > Treponematales > Treponemataceae > Treponema_B > Treponema_B putidum. The sequence continues at coordinate 1,531,035 of NZ_CP009228.1, read as the reverse complement.
CGTTCAGCTTATAAAGATTATAAACGGGTTTGAAAAAAACCTTGACATATTGCAGCCCGGAGAAATTTTCGGCGAAATGGCCATTTTGGATAATTCTCCGCGTTCGGCCTCTGCCATAGCCTATGACGATGTAATGGCTCTTGAATTCAATAAAGAAAACTTTGAAATTTTAATGAAGGGAAATCCTGCCATCGCTATGCGGCTTTTAAAGACCTTTGTAAGGCGTATCTATGCCCAAAGACGCAGGTTTATGATTTTAACCATTGAAGACAGACCTGCAAGAATTGCAGATGTTTTTTTGATGCTGGATGAAACCCAGCCGAGTCTTGACCGCACTACGGAGATGAGGACATTTGATACGACAATTGAAGAGGTTGCACGTTGGGCCGGTCTTTCAAAAGAAGAAACTGAAGATAATATGCGCAAATTTATAGATCAGGGCAGAATTTCCGTCTATGATGATAGAATTATCGTACAAAATATGACCGACTTAACGAGGTATGTTAATACCCGCCGCTCAAAAGAACAAAATTTATATGTACTATAAGGCAGGATACTGTGAGCAATAAAAAAGATTATTATATTCCCTTTATTATGACTGCAATAGTTATTATTGTAGATCAGATCAGTAAATTATTGGTTGTACAATATATGGAGGAATATCAAGTTATTCATATATTGGGTGATTTTTTAAATTTACGGCTGGTATATAATACCGGAGCGGCCTTTAGTCTAGGTGCAGGTTTTGGGGATATTGCCAGAAAAATGCTTTTAGGTGTTTTACCGGCCATGCTTTTATTCGGCCTAGTAGCCGTTCTATTAAAGTCCAAAGAATTAAGTAATGCCCAGAGATGGTTTATATGCGGTATAATAGGCGGAGGCTTTGGAAACCTTATAGACCGTTTTTTTAGGCCTGAAGGCGTTGTAGACTTTATCGATGTAAAGTTTTTCGGTATTTTAGGACTGGAAAGATGGCCAACCTTTAATGCAGCCGATTCTTTTATTGTTTGCTGCGGAATAGGGCTTGGAATAAATTTGATTTTACAGGGTATAAAGCAAAAAAAGCTTCAAGATAGCTAAATCGGAGCCCCTTATGTTAAAAAAAACTATCTTTCTCTCAGCTTTAGCTTTTTGTCTGCTTTTAGCTGCTTCATGCAAATCGGCAATAAAAGAGTACTCCAATATATGGCTTGTTATGGGAACGGTTTGCAGGGTGCGTATCCTGACCGATGAACCTAAAAAAAAGGCTGACGAAGTCTTAGAAAAAGTCTATGCCGAGCTGATAAAACTTGACGGGATATTTAACGCAAATACGGATGAGTCTTCGATTGATAATAATAATCTTAACGGTTTGATAAAAACACAAGAATCGGAACTTGAACGCTTAAACAAAGCAGCAGGAATTTCCCCCTTAGCAGTTTCACCGGAATTATATGAGCTTTTGCAAATTTCCCTTATGATGGCGGAGCTTACCGATGGAGCCTTTAATCCGGCTATAGGCCCCTTAGTAAAACTTTGGAACATAGGCTTTGAAAATGAGACCGTGCCGTCTCAAAAAGAAATTGATGATATATTACCTCTTTTAGACTATAAAAATATAGAATTAAGAGACGAAAATCAGGTCTTTTTACAACAAAAAGGAATGAGACTCGACCTTGGAGGTATTGCAAAAGGCTATGCTGCCGATAAAATTGCAAAAATAATCTTAGACTACGGTATAAAAGATTTTTTAATAGATTTGGGTGGCAATATCCTAGCTTCAGGTAAAAACCCCTTAGGAAAAAACTGGAAAATAGCCCTAAGAAGTCCCATAATAGGAAAGCAAAATCCTGTTATAAGCCTGAATCTTCAAGACGCTTCAATTGTAACATCAGGAAACTATGAAAGGTTTATACAAAAAGACGGAATGCTTTATCATCACATTTTTGACTCAAAAACCGGCTATCCGGTACAAAATAACTTAAATGCTTCTTCTATTATGAGTAAAAGCTCCACTCTTGCCGATGCTCTTTCCACATCAAGTTATGTTTTAGGGGAAGAAAAAACAAGAACTCTTTTACAAAGATTAGTTGAGGAAGATTTTCCTCTTATCGGCTTCCCTGAAATGCCGGCCTGCTTTTTATTTTATAAAGATAATTCTATTTCCGTTTTGGGGAATGATAAGGCTTCGATTGAAATTATTGACAAGGATTTTTTTATCAAATAGATTAAATTTTTCTCAAAATAAAGAAAAAGAACCCCCAAAAGGAGGATATGGGGGTTCTTTTTGAAGTAGTATGTGTATCTTTTCTGTGTGTAAATGTAATATACCAAATTAAACAAAAAATGTCAAGCAGTTTTTAAGAAATTCTAAGAAAAAAATGTATTTTTATCACTTTTATTACCGTTTTGTGCGGTTTAATCTAAAATATCTACTTATTATTAAAATCTGCCCTATATTCTATGTAATTTATCTTTTTTTTTTCGACTACGTCCTTTAAAGACCTTTCAACAGCACTCAGAGAAGAAGAACCTGTTTTTACTTCAATAAAGCTGATATCGGTAATAGTACCTTGAGAAGAACCGTTAAAGGCAATATAGTCTATAGGCTGACCTATAAAGCGTATTTCCGTAGGGTGTGCAGGAAAATCGGGGAAAAAAGGAGCCAGCTGTTCTGAAAGCTGCCCGTTTAATACCGCCCGGGAACGTTTTACGGCATCTTTTCTTGCTTCTTTTAACTTCTTTAGGTTTAAACTTCTTTCCTTGTATTTTCCTATAACTAAACCTAGTAAAAAGAATATTATAATGATAAATATCCCTAATACAATCTTAATCAATCATTTCCTCCAAATATTTAGGTTCCTGAGGTACTTCTATATTTTCTTCATCAAAATTGTCTTCTTCCGTTTTATCATTTTTACCGTAAAAAGATAGTATATTACGGGAAAAGGATGATGTAAATTTTATCAATTCTGCCATTTTAAAAATATCGGCAAGTTGTTGAGGATTTTTTTTACTTGTTTCAATTTGAGGCGTTTGATTTATACTTTGCGTATCCTTTGCTATAAATTCATTAAATTCCGCCTGTAGAACAAAATTCCTAATATATAAGAGTTCGGGACGGTATTCAAAATGCATATTATCCCATAGCGTCCATTTACCGCCCCATATAAAACCTTCGCTTTCAAAGGCTTCTATTACAGCCTTAGGAGGAGACCATCTTCTATAGGGCATAATCTTCATCCAGTAATCATCATTGGCTGCTTCCCAAAACCAATAAATTTTTTTATTTCTGTAGTTTTTTGGCAAAATGTCTATAGCCGAGCCCCAGCTGTGATTGCTTAATTTTCCCGAGTCCGCTATAACTCTCCAATTAAAGCTCCAACATTGATTTAATTCTTTTAAGAATTTTTTTACCTCTGCGTCCGTTTTTTGAGCTTCGTATATTTTTTTTTGAACCCGCTTTAAAGGCTCGGCCGCACGGTTATGCACCCAAACATCATAACCCAAGAATGTAAAGTGCCGCAGCTGCTTTATAATCTCTTTTCTGTTTCTTCCATTAAATAAAATCATAAAAAAGGTGTAATTTGGAGGAGGCGTTTTTTTTCTATTTTTTATTAAGCCTTCAGGTTTTAATGCTGCAATGAGGTTCTCCGAAAACATATTAGGGTTTTGCACCTCATCGGTATAAAAGTATGAAATTATGGGTGCCCAATTTTGGAAGTTTTTAATATCTTCTTTAGGTAAAAGCCTTCCGTTTGCCCAATATAGATTTTGGTTTCTTATAGTTATAAACCAATCATTTACTTCCGAATCAAAGGAAATGTTTTTTACGAGATCGGGATAGGCCATTTGTATGGCTTTTAAGCTAAGCCAAGGATTGTCAAGGTTAAAATTAAAATTATCAAGCCGATCTTGATTTTGACCCAAAACAAAACTAAAATTTCCTATAAAAAATAAAACTAAGAATAGCTTTTTAAAAATTTTTTGCATGTTGCCGTTATCTAAGTACGGAGTCTACAAGAGCCTTAAAATCTTTATTTTTAGGTTCGGCCGATTCTGTTTTGCGGATAACAAAGACACCGTCTTCATTTACAATTGTTTGTTCATCATTTATATCTATTAACGGCATTGGTTCACTATCACCTACTACATCCAAATCATCCAAAACAGGGCTTTGATCATATTTACCCCACATTGACCGTGCCGGACTATAATCTTCGTCTATGTATTCTACTTTTTTGGCTTCCGTTTTTTCCAACTCAGAGATAGAAATATCCAGCTCAGAAAAATCCAAGCCTGAAATAGTATACCCTAGGTCATTTAAACGGAGCATCGGATCATCTGTACTTTCCGCTAAGATAGCTTCTTCATCTTCATCAAGAGGAGTTGCAACTTTCGATTTCTCTATTTTATCAAATATTTTAGATTCGGCAATTTTCTCTTCATCCAGTTCTTCAACAGGCTCTGCTTTTTGGACTTCGTCAAGTTCTTCGACAGCAGGGGCATCTACCACTTCATCTAGGTCTTCGACAGCCTCGACTTCTTGCACTTCCTCAAGGTCTTCAACAGTTTCAGCTTCTTGGACTTCGTCAAGTTCTTCGACAGCAGCGGTATCTTCCACTTCATCCAGTTCTTCAACAGGCTCGGCTTCTTGGACTTCCTCAAGTTCTTCAACAGTTTCAGCTTCTTGAACTTCGTCAATATCTTCAACGGACTCGGCTTCTTGTACTTCTTCAAGGTCCTCAACAGCAGGGGCATCTACCACTTCATCCGGTTCTTCAACAGTTTCAGCTTCTTGCACTTCCTCAAGGTCTTCGACTGCCTCGGCTTCTTGTACTTCGTCAAGTTCTTCGACAGTTTCAGCTTCTTGCACTTCAGAAATACCTTTCGGTAAGACTTCAGTGCCGGAAACAGTATTATTTTTTTCGGAAATAATTTGTTGATCTTTTAGGGCTTTTATCAAAAGAGAAATAAGCTCTTCAGTTTGAATTCCCTTTAAATTAAGGTCTGAAGATTTAGCTATTGCTGTCTTGTTTATAATATCAAATATTTCCTGCCAATTTTTTTGCAAGATAGCGTCTATTTCTTTTTCTTTACGCTGAAGAAGTTTTTTACCCAATCCTTTTTTTATTTCCGCATTTACTTCATGCCTATGATATTCAAGTTCTTTTTGCAGTTCATCCCAATTTCTTTTCTGTGATGTTTTTAAATAATTTTTTAGAATTGACCAATGCAGCTGTTGAATTTTATTTTGTGCAATAAATAAACGGTTTCTTTTTATATTTAATAATAAAAAGAACATTAAAAATACTGTCACAAAAACCGTAAATATCAAAAAATACTTAACGGCTATAGGGAACATAAACACATTTTTTTCGGTTATTCTGCCTATATAGCCGAAGTCCGTTTTTTTTGTAACAAGAACCCAACTATCTTTTCCATCAAGACTTATAAGACGCAAACTTTGGGGTAACCGTTCCCAATCACTTAGGACAAGGTCTTTTAAGTCCGGTGAAATGATATTATTCGTTTCGGTTAAAATCCCCAGCATGGTATGAGTTTCATCGGAAAGTAAGGCTAAACCGTCGCTTATTGAAAGTATATTATCAGAAATCAAACGGTATAAAAAACTACTTCCCGAAATATAAAAGACCGCAGTCCCTCTATACACATCATAAGAGTCATAAAAAGGTAAACAGTATAAAATAGTATCGGCTTCCGTTATAGCTGTAATTTTAACTTCTCCGTTATCAGGGACTTCTATATGCTGATAAGGAATTAAAAGCTCCGTATCATCATACCTTCTGTAAGAAAGCATTGAATCCGTTTTAGTAAGAATGTCTTCCGGAAAAGTACTAAAGTGCATCTTCTGATATTGCGAATCGATTATTCTAAGGCCTATAAATCCTGGCACAGTAGATATGATTTTTGAAATGATATTGTCTCTTTCTTCTATGTCCGATTGGCTTTGATCTTGCTTTGCTGCAGACATTAGGGCTTGCTCATTCAGTACGCTTTTGAATAGGTGAAGGTTTGTTTCATTCCAGTTTTTAAAAGATTCCTCAATATCGGCTAAATTATCATTGATATACCTTACTATGGCAGGCTTATACACTTTTGTTTCAATAAAAGATTCATAATCCGATACAGTTAAAAGCAAAAGGCCTATAAATACCGCTAAAGAGATAACTAAACTTATAAGAACTTTCAAGCCGGTGCGCAATTTAAATCTCCAATATCTATTTTATCATATTTATAAGGTTTTAGTAAACCCCGAAAGCTGATATAATAAATTAGAACTCACTACGTTATCGGTAAATTTTCTTGAGACTTTATAAATATTGCACTTTTTATAGATAAGATTTTGAACCGACAAAAAACGGATTTTATAGAGCTGCGGCTTCCAAATCAAAACCGTTTCTTGCCGAGACCTTTGCTTTTACAATAGAGCCGGGGGCAATCCGATTTTCATCCGTATCTTTTTGGTCCAAGAGAAAACTTAAAACAACGGCGCCATCCACTTCCGGAGCTTGGAACCATGCCCTGCCGAGAGCTAAAAGTATTTTATCCTCTGCTGGAATGAGTTCTTCTACAAGAACTTCTATTTCTTTTCCTATAAAAGAATCGAGTTTTTTTTCGGTTATTGAACTTTGGACATCTTGTATTGCAGCAAGACGGGCTTCTGCCGTTTTTTTTTCGACGCGGCCTTTAAAAGAATATGAAGGCGTATCCTCTTCTCGGGAGTATGTAAAACCGCCCGACCAAAGGGGCCGTAATTTTCTTAAAAAGGCGACTGTTTGATTGAGGTCTTCATCCGTTTCTCCGGGGAAACCTACCAAAAAAGTTGTACGTATTTGGGGTTCACCGTAAGGACTTTTTGCCTTTTCAAAAGCTGACCGTATATTCTTTACGGTATCAAGGTAAACCTCGGCAGAACCTTTTCGGTTCATAGCTTTTATTATCTTTTCCGAGCCCGACTGAAATGGAATGTCAAAATAAGGTAAAAATCTGCTATCCGCCGTCATTATAGGGAGAATATCAAGCGGAAAATGATCAGGATGGATATAAAGCAGGCGAATTTTAAAATTACCTTCTATTTGAGAGATTGATTTTAAAAGCAAGGACAAGCCGGATCTTTCGTTGTCTTGAAGTTCTTGTATATCATCTTTTCCTGTCTGATAGGCGGCTAAGTCTTGCCCTATCAGGTTAAATTCATAAAAGCCTTTTTCTAAAAATGCCTTTATTTCATCGCAGATATCTTTTATAGGACGGCTTCTTAATCTTCCGCGAATAATGGGGATGGCACAAAAACTGCAAAAGTTGTCACAGCCTTCGGTTATTTTTATATATACGGAACGCGGAAAGTTGAGTATTTTAGGTCTTGCCCCTCCGCATATGCCTATTTGAGGAGAAATAAGGAGCCGTGAAAGGGGCATTACGGGACGTTTCTCAATGGGCATTAAAAGACTTTTTTCACATAACGGCTTTTTAGGAAATAAGGCATCTATTATTTCGGGCAAAAGTGAAAGATTGCCGTTACCGAAGATTGCATCAGCTTCAGGTAAATCGTTTTTAAGAACATCGGCATAACGCTCCGCAAGACATCCGGCTAGTAGAATTTTAGCGTTAGGATGGGCTGTCTTGGCCTGTAAAACGGCATTTATCGATTCTTCTTTTGCAGAATTAATAAATCCGCATGAATTGACTATAATAAGATCAGCCTCATCGGGATTGGAGGTGTTTTGCCATGATAGATTTTCCATTATACCGATTAGAATTTCAGCATCAACTTGGTTCTTTGCACAGCCGTGCAAATCCATAAAAAATTTCTTTTGAAGCATCTATTTTAATCAACGTCTACGACTATGAATTTAAACCGCTTGGTTTGATCATCCCGTATCCATTTTAAGTCTTTGACTATAACTTCTCCGGGACGGCTTACTTCCAAATCAACGGTTTTTCCTCCTGCAACTACTTGGAGTTTTACTGCATTCCCGTTGGATGCCCAAATCCTTAAGCCGTTATTGGCTTGAACGGTAAGCTGTTCGGCTTTTTGGTAATATCTTTCTTCCCGATTAGCTTTATCCGCCTCATGCCTAAATAAACAGTAGCCTCTAAAAGTAGCATTTAAGACCACAGGGTAGGCTGAGCCGCTCTCAAAAAGCACCTTTGAAGCTGAGGAAACAGCAGATTCCGAGTCCGACACAACTACATCGCTTTCTACCGTCGGAGCTCCTTCCGAAACATTACTTCCTGTCAATACTGATATAAGAGCCCCTACTTCCGAGTTATTTTTATCTATATCTTCTACAGTAATCTCAATATCTGCGGTTAAGTCATCATTGAGATCTATTTTTACTGTTTGTCCTAAGCTTATTACTTGAGTTCCTGCATTAGTCTTTAAATTTAACCTTGGACTTATTTTTTCTACCTCAATTGTATATTCTCGGTCTTCTATTCTTAACTTTAAAGAATCTTGCTCAAATACTCTTTCTTCAAACTTTGATTCCCCTAGTTCATAAATTTTTGCTTCCCGTTTTTCGATTCTTTCTATTTTTGAATTTTCTTGTTGTTTTCTATTCCTTATAGCCGGAATCCAGCTTTTTAAAGCAAAAAATACAAGTACGGCCATCAGTGCAATGGCAGCCAATACGCCCAAGCCTATCAAAAGAGGCCTAGAAAACGAAAAGCTTCTTTTTTGCAGCAAGGCATCGGGAGGCAAGGAGCTCTCCTGTATCTTAATTTGCTTATAAAGATTTATCATTTCCTCGGGATCAAGGTCTAAATATTCACAATAATTCCTCAAAAAACCCAAAACATAGGGCTCAGCCGGAAAAACACTATAATCATCCTGTTCCAAGGCTTCTAAATATCTTTTAGCTATATTTGTTTCTCGAGCAACCTGATCAAGTTCAAGATCGCGTTTTATTCTTGTTTCGGTAAGTAGTTTTCCGATTTCATTCATCATTTATCTCCCAAATTAATCGATAAAAAGAAAATCATTAAAAGTCTTTGCAGTAGAAGGAGCATCAAACACAAAGTTTCTGCTTCCCACTCCGGTATTTATTCTGTAATTATAAAAATCGAATATGATTTTACCTCCGGAAACGGGAACAGCTTCAATTCGGCGTATCAATTTACCGTCAGGATAAATCATAACACGCAGGGTTTTAAACGCTTCCGTTGCAGATTTTCGGTTCATAAGCAAAATAATAACGTTTTCCGACGAACCTTCCTCCAGCGGCTGTGGAGCTGAGGTAGCCTCATATTGAATTGTGTACCCTCTTTTAATGAGAGACAGACCTTGGGGTGTAGCTAAAGATGAACCTCCGGCGGAGCTTTGTTCAACATCCTGAGTTAGAATTGTTCTATATTGAGGCAGGTAAATTGAAAGAGTATTTCCGTTAAAAACAATACATTGTTCTGCAGGTGATTTAAAGTCCAATCGAAGTTTATCCGGTCTTTTGAACATCGCCGTAGCCTGCTGTTTTGAAGTCCCGACTGCTATATTCATGTCGACAATATAGTCCTGTATTTGAGCGTATCTATCCGATACTGAAGAAAAAAAGTCCCCTGCAGTAGTAATATTTTGAGAAAAACAAAGAGAACTTATAAAAATAAATAAAATAATGCTTATATTTTTTTTCATGCCTGCTATAGTAAAACAAAAAAGGTTATAAAGTCAAGTACCGTATTTACTCATGTAAAAATCTATGAATAAATTATAAAATATTCATTGACAAGGCTGCACTTTTTTGCTATACTAGCAATGAATGAATAAACAAATATTCATTGCGGTGTAAGGAAGATGTGTTAAGGAGCGGATGATGGCCAAAGCTTTTACCGAACAAGAACGGATCAAAATAAAAGAAAAAATACTGGAAGCTGCACTGGATTTGTTTCACGATAAAGGAACAAAGTCTTTGAATATAGCGGAATTGACAAAACGTGCCGGCATTGCACAGGGGAGCTTTTATAATTTTTGGCGGAATAAAGATGCATTGGTTATGGAACTCTTTGCGTATCGCTCGGTTCAAAAATTACGCACTGTTGAAAAGAAATTTTCATCTTCGCTTGCAAATCCGGCGGAATTTCTTACCGACATAATATATCAATTTTTGATTGATCTTATGACTAAAATTCAAAAGCAGCCTATCTATAAAGATGCGTTTAAGGTATTTGAAGCAAAAGACCGAAGCGAAGTACATAGGATTGAAAGTCTGTATGATGATTTTTTAACAAGGCTTATACAATATTGGGAACAAAACGGCGTAATTAAACGGGCGGATAAAAAAGGCTTATTGAATGCGCTTACCGGAAGTTTTTTATTATGTTCGCATTATTATCAATTTGATACGGCGTATTTTAACGATGTGCTGCGAACATTTATATCCGCAATTGTAGATAAATATATAGAAGTGTAGCAGAAGGAGAGAAATACAATGAAGATACTTGATTTTACTCAAATACATAAAGACGATGTGTTAATAGCCGGCGGTAAAGGAGCGAACCTCGGAGAGATGACCGCTGCGGGAATAAATGTACCTAAAGGATTTGTCATCACCGCAGATGCCTATCGAGAATTTTTAAAAGAAAATCGGATTGACGAAATTATTTCGAGTAATCTTAATGAAGAGCAAGCGGATGAAAAGGCTTTGTTATCCGCAGCGGGAGAATTCCGTAAAAGAATTAGAGCAGGGCATTTTCCCGCTCAACTGGAAAACGAGATACGGCAAAAATATTCGGAACTTGGAAAAGCCGCAAGAGTTGCGGTACGCTCATCGGCAACGGCGGAAGATTTACCCGATGCAAGTTTTGCAGGTCAGCAGGAAACCTATTTGAACGTGCAGGGGATAGAGGATGTTCTGATTCAAATACGCAACTGCTATGCTTCTCTTTGGGGCGATAGAGCGGTAAGTTATCGCTGTAATCAAGGCTATAATCAAAACACTGTTGCCATTGCCGTCGTTATTCAAGAAATGGTAGAAAGCGAAAAAGCGGGCGTTCTTTTTACGCTCAATCCGGTAACACGCAATAAAGATGAAATGCTGATCAACGCAAGTTACGGATTAGGTGAAAGTGTTGTTTCAGGACGGGTAACGGCAGACGGTTATATCGTAAATAAGGCGGGCGATATAATCGAAGTAAGTATCGGCAGTAAAGAAACGCTAATCGTCTATGGCGATAAAAATACAAAGGAAGAACCTGTAAGCGAAACAAAAAGAATGCAGAGGGCATTAAATGATACTGAAATTGCAGGTCTTGTGAATGCCGGATTAAAAATAGAAAAGCACTACGGTATGCCGATGGATATTGAATGGGCTATCTATCATGACAAAATATATATCTTACAGGCACGCGCAATAACGGCCTTAAAGAACGCTGATGATAAAAAGCTCATTCAAAAATATATTAAAAAAAGACCGTTACCAAAAATGATAAAAGAAAACATGGCATTCCTGTTTGAGAAAATGCCCTTTGCATATCGGGCACTCGATTTTGACTATATGACAGCAATTAATAATCAAAAAGCACGGATATTTGCAGAAGGCGGTATTGTTGTTAATTCAAATCCGGCAATTGATGATGACGGGATTCAAACACTTCCGGACAATAAAAACGGCTTGACGCCGAATATAGTTCATATCTTTAAAATAATACGAATGCTCAAAGATTTTGACTATTGTTCCGAAGTATGTAAAAAATTTATGACTCAGTATGAACAAGAAATAGAACGCATTAAAAGGCTGGATTTTAAAAACATGACTTTACCGGAATGCAGTGCATTTATGGAACAAAGTTATGAGCTTGTACAACAGATTGCGTATAACAGATTTAAATACGCACTATTTCCGTCTTTTTTGATGAGTAAAAAATTCACAAGAATAATACAGCGCGTCGATAAGAACTGTTCCGCATTTGATTTTTATTGGGAACTCAACAATAAAACGGCCCTTGTTACAAACGAGATTTCACTCATGGCGGATACGATAAAGAAAAACTCCGCCCTAACCGAAGCCGTACTATCCGGAGAAAAATTCACTTCTTTGTGCGCCGCTTTTCCCGAATTTAAACAGCTTGCAGATGATTTTATAAACCGCAACGGTTTTAAGTCGGACTACAACTGCTATTGTATTGAAGCTCAAACGTTTATCGAAGATCCCGACAGACTCGTTAATATTATCCGCCCGCTCTTAAACGCAGATGAGCGGAATTTCAATCAGAATTCTTATAATGACAAGAATAAAAATTATGCGGAATTAATGCAGAAATTAAAGCGTATCTACGGGTCTAAATATCCGCGCATAGAACACGATGTACAAAACTTTAGGTATTTTCATGTTGTCCGGGAAGAAACGCAGTATCTGTGGGAAACTCTCTTTTATTATGTCAGACAGTGTGTAAAGCGGATAAACATTCTTTTATTAAAAAGTGAAGACTATAAGCACGGAATTGCAAATCTTTTTCACCGTGAATTAATGGAAGTGTTGAAAGCGGGACGGCTAACCGATGCCTATAAAGAAAAGATTACCAAACGGAATGAAAAATTTCCGCTTGCGGAAAAAGTGTGGGAAGCCTCAAAATTATTGATATTTGATTCGACAGGTGATGTACTGAAAGGGGTAAGCGGAAGCCCGGGAACTGTTGTAGGAAAGGTGCGCATTATCCTCAGTCCGAAAGAATTTTATAAGATGCAAAAAGGCGATGTCCTTGTCTGCCGGCTTACCGATCCTGAATGGACACCTCTTTTTAAACTTGCAAGTGCTGTCGTCGCAGACACCGGTTCCGCTCTCAGTCATGCGGCAATTGTTGCACGGGAATTTGCCATACCGGCGGTACTGGGTGTAGGGTTTGCCACTGCACGATTTAAGGACGGCGACATGATTACGGTTGACGGAAACAAGGGTGAAGTGAGGAGCGCTTAAGATGGATTCAAAAGAGCAAAGACGGTTCAATATTCTAACCAAACCGATTTTTCCGTTGTTGGTCAAAACATCAATCCCGACAATCATCGGCATGTTGATAAGCGTTATATATAATTTGACCGATACCTTTTTTGTCGGACGCCTGCATAACAGAGCAATGATTGCTGCAATCGGTATTGTGTTCAGTTTTGTGAGCATTATTCAAGCGATAGGTTTTTGGTTCGGCTACGGCAGCGGCAATGCTATGTCAAAAAAAATCGGAGAAAAAAACTATCGGGAAGCGGAAATCATTTCGTCGATAGGAATTGTCATTGCAACCATAACAGGCATTGTGATAGCAATTGCAGCACGCATTTTTATTGTGCCTCTTTCAAACCTCATAGGCGGAAGTGCATCTGAAGACGTACTCGCCTTTACCGTACAGTACTTAAGCATTATCATCATCAGCGTTCCGTTCGGCTTATATTCCATAACGGTTTATAATCAGCTGCGCCTTTGCGGAAATGTACGGGACGGAATGATAGGCTTGCTTTCCGGAATGCTCAGCAATATGATTTTGGATCCGCTGTTGATGTTTCCGCTTAAAATAGGATTTATCGGCGCAGGCTATGCAACGCTAATCGGCCAGATTATCGGATGCATCACCCTGACGTTCTTAGCAAAAAGACACGGGAATATTCCAATCAGTGTAAAAAAAGCTCACTGCAATAAAAATCGTATTTATCATATTCTTGCAGGCGGACTTCCTAATTTTTCGCGGCAGGCAATTAACTCTGCCGCATTGGTTTTACTCAATGTTACGGCAGCACGCTACGGAGAAAGTATGATAGCGGCTTTAACGGTAAGTTCAAGAATTGCAGCATTGGCTTTTATGATTATGATCGGCTGGGGACAAGGCTTTCAGCCTATTTGTGCTATGAATTACGGCGCAAAACAATACTCAAGAGTAAAAAAAGCTTTTATAATTACCGTTGCAGCCGGCACAATTTTTTTAACAGTTTCCGCAATAATCTTATTCTTCTTTGCCGAACAATGTATCGGGCTTATGTCTAACGATGGTGAAGTTGTGTCTACCGGAATCAGTATACTGAAAATGCAATGCTTTTCGCTGCCGCTTTTAGGCTTTTTTGCCGTAAGCAGTATGTTTATGCAGAATATCGGCAATTATTTTTCAGCCCTTCTCATTTCCGTTTCACGGCAGGGACTCTTTTACATTCCGCTTTTATATCTTCTGCCTGCCCTCTATGGAAAAACCGGCATTTACCTATTGCAGCCGGCTGCCGATTTTTTATCGTTTGTGCTTGCCTCAGTAATAATGTACAGATGGTACTCGTGCGGTACAAAAAAAATCCCGTTGCAGTAATTTAAAATGTGCGGTGTAGTACCGTCCGTTCAGTTCAACTTTAAATGCAGAATAATTGTAATAAACGAAATTCTCGGTAAAAAGTAGTTTTGGTTAATTCATCTCGGTAAAAGCTTCTTTAAGCCGTTTTGCGCTTGCTTCCAACGCTTCCTGTTCATCAGCGGGAAGATCGCTTTCTATAACCCGTTCCGCACCGTTGCGCCCGACAATGCAGGGAACGCTCAAGCATACGTCTTTAAGTCCGAACTCTCCGTCCAGCGTCATCGAAACGGACAAAATGCTGTGCTCGTTGCGCAAAATGGCGCCGGCTATTCTCGTAAGGGCTAAGCCGACGGCAAAATAAGTAGAACCTTTGTAGTCGATAATGTGGTAAGCGGAATTCCGTACTTCTTCCAAAATTTTTGCTTTATCAAAGTGCGGGCCTGAGCTGCATGTGCCGCCTGAACAATATTCGTCGATGCGCCGTCCTGCAACGGATGTCATCGACCAAGCCGCAAATTCGCTGTCGCCGTGTTCTCCCAAAATATAACCGTGAATGTTGCGCGCATCGACACCGCACTCTTTGCTAAGAGTGTAGCGGAAACGTGCAGTGTCCAAAACCGTACCGGAACCGATAACTCTTCCGCGCTCCCATCCTGAAGCCTTGAGCGCTGCCCGCGTTAAAATATCGACGGGATTGCTCACAATCAGCATAACGCCGCTGCAGCCGCTTTCCGCGATGTCCTTTGCAATGCCGGTGATAATGGACGCATTGCGTTTCAGCAAATCTATGCGAGTTTCTCCGCTCTGTTGTTTTGCTCCCGCCGTAACCACAACGATGTCGCTGTCGGCATAATCGGTTTTATCGCCCGCGTGTATGTCGACTTGCGGCAAAAAAGGCAGACCCTGCACAAGGTCGAGCGCTTGTCCTTCGGCAAAATTTTTATTCATATCGGTTATTGCTATTTCGTCCGCATAACCGCTTTGAGCCAATGCGTAGGCAAAGGTTGAACCGACCGCACCTGCTCCCACAACGGTAACTTTGCGTTTCTTTCCGTCCATAGGATTACCTCCTTTTAAAAAATACTGAAATGCATACGTTTAGGCAAGGGGATTTGCAGAAGAATTCACGAACCTTAACAATTGCAAGAAGAACAAAATAAGGCAAAATTATCGCAAAAAGATTGTTATGAAAGGCGGAGAAAGTAACCCGGCTTTTACACTAGACAATTTATAAAAAAACTACTAAAATAATTATGGGTGCTAAAAAAATAGGTTTTTATAAGTGCCCTATATTTTTATATAAAGGGAGTGCGCATATGAAAATCGGATTCGGGAGCGATCATTCGGGAGTCGCATTAAAACATATTTTAATGGAACACGTTCGCAATAAAGGATACGAATGCGTTGATTACGGTGCGGCGGATTCGAAGGTTCCGGCAAACTATGCCGAATTCGGCTTAAAGGTTGCCGAAGCGATTAAATCGCGCGAAGTTGAAAAGGGTGTGATGGTGTGCGGATCGGGCGTCGGCATTTCTCTTGCCGCAAACAAGGTTCCGGGCGTGAGGGCTGCGGCGTGCAGCGAACCGTGTACGGCAAAGCTCGCCGTCGAACACAGCGACATAAACGCTGTCGCCATGGGCGTATGCATCGTCGGACCCGAAGAAGCAAAAATGATTGTCGACGCCTTTCTCGATGCCCGCTTTGAAGGCGGAGTTTACACGGAACGGGTCGACACCCTTTCCGCTATAGAAAGAAAATACGGTAAATAAACGCGGCCGCCGATTGGAGAAAAAGAATGAAAAGGTCGTTAATTTTATTCAATGTATTTTGCGCCTTATTATGTTCTTGCATGAGCTTGGGGCGTGTTGAAAATGCCGATGTTAAAAATTCGTATTTAATGAAATTAGATGAGGAGTTTTCGGTTTCAGAAAATGAATATTCCGTAGGAGAAAACTTTAATTTTATTGTAGAAGCAAAAGAACCCATCAAAGGCATTCATATAATTCTTTCAAGAGAGAAATTACAGCCCCGGCAATATATTGGAAAAGAAATAGATGAAACTCCTTTTTCGGTCGGAAATATGATAATTATGGATAAAACGGAACCGAAGATTTTGTATTTTAATTCGGATTTAGTAAATAATTATTTATTTCCAAAGGAAAATACCGAAAGTACAAGTTTTTCTCTCAAAATAAAAGGTTTCGCGGAGACAGATAACAGTAAATCGTTCGACAAACTGTTTTGCTACGGTTTTTGTGATTTGAATAAAAACCGGATAATCGAAAGCGATGAACTGAAACAAATAATAATTAATGTAAATCCTTCGTTTTCTCTTACCGATGAAAAGATATATATATCAACAGTCGGTTACAAAGCAAAGACATATTCTGAAGTTGCAGAGACATATGTTATTTATAAAATAAACAGTTTTATCGGTTTTACTAAATTTAAAGCAACGGTTACACCGTATGTATCTAATTTCGATATGCTTTTTAAAAATGAATCTCCTTTTAAAGACGTAAACTACTATATTGTGCATTCTCCCGTAACAACAAATAAAGTTTTAAATCAACCGTATAAATATGCGATGTCAAATTTATTAATATTTGATGTTACGGAAGATATAAAAGATTCCAAGACGGGATATATTGCGGCACGTAATTATCAAGTAAAAAAAACAAAAGATATTCTAAGAATTTGCATAAATATTTCAGGGAAAATAATTTTTCCTGAAATAATTGAATACTAAAATATAACTTAAAAACGGATCTCAGTCGATTTTTTCACTATGACCGGGCTGGTTGTTGCGCTTTTTTCTATTTCCGCAGCCGGAATTTTTGCCGATACAGATGAGTCTCATTCCATGCTGATTATTGTTCGTCGGAATTGCGGCAAGGTATTGATACAACTGCGAGTGCAGAGATCGCATTTCGTCGGGCGCTTTCATCGAGTGCCGGTACATAAATAAATTTCCGAAGCGGCTTTTAAAAACTTGAGTAAAAATGGCTTGCAGAACCGGAGCCGGCAGCAGTCTCAAAAGATGCATTTTCGGCGGCGAAAGTTTTACTCCCGAACGATACAATTTTTGAAAATTGTTTTTTATTTGCCGTGCCGTATCGTTCATAATGTCCGCTTCTTTCCAAACTTCTTCCGGATTTTCGGCTTTATAATACGCATCGGCAATCGGAATAACCAGAGCCAAGTGATTCAACTGCCAGCCGTGCATGTCTTTTACGATTCGGTACGGCACGCCCGCCGTCTTAAAAAGAGCCGCTAGTTTTTTAAGCCGCTCCGATGTGTTCCCGCCGATTTCGGCAAATGTCGTCGCCTGAATAAGAGGCGGCGTAAAGTCCGCTTTCAGCACGCCGTCTTCATAGCTGCCGCCCGCCCCCGGAAACGCGGGAACAATGCGCCCTTCTCCGCACAGGTTCTCCCAGTCGGTGTAGGGTTCAAGCGTATTGACCATTGTAACGATGTTCGGGCTGCCGTTCGGCCGGAGTTCTTCAAGCGCCGTATGCACTTGATTTTCTTTTACCGTCAAAAAGATAAAATCATAGATATCATCATTTTTCAATGTAGCGATAACCTTAACCTTTGCTTTATACTGTTTGCCGTTTTTCTCATACAGCAAGCCGCGGGTTTTCAGCGTTTCAAGTTTTTTCCCTCTTGCGTACACGGTTGTGTCATAGCCTACTTCGGCGAACGCAGCGGCATACAAATTGCCGATTACGCCCGCACCGTAAATTAAAAGTTTCATTTTACTACCTGTCCCTCAGTATAGAACATTTTTATCTTTTATGGTATACTCTCGATATAACTCATTCAAGAAATTTACAATGCCGAAAACCCTGATTATTCTTGCTCACCCTAATATTTCTCAATCTACCGTTCATAAACACTGGTCGGATGCAGTGCGGCAACATACCGATCGCTTTACTGTTCACGAACTGTACGCTGTCTATCCTCAAGGCAAGATTGATGTAGCGGCTGAACAAAAATTGATAGAAACGCACGATTCACTTGTGTGGCAATTTCCCATATACTGGTTTAATTGTCCGCCGTTACTGAAGCAGTGGTTAGATGAAGTGCTGACTTATGGCTCGAAAGGCAAGGCACTTAAGGGCAGAAAAATTGCGCTTGCCGTCTCGTTCGGTGCACCGGTCGCAGACTACCGCGCAGATGGTGCTGTCGGATGCAGCGTTACCGAAGTACTGCGTCCGTTTGAACTGACAGCGAAATACTGCAATGCAGACTACCGCCCGCCGTTCACTTTCCATACAATAGACAGCAACGCGGGATATAGCGAAGCTGCACGGCAAGAGGTAGAGCGGAGCGCAAGGGACTATTTAGCTTGGTTGGATGCGCTGCAACAAACATGAGGCATAATCGACATAAAGCATTCTTCATAGCGGTGTGATAATAGGCGAGCTCAATTTCCATACCAACTTATCGAGAAAACAAAATGTGATAATTGAATCAGAAATGTTAGTTTTTCCTTGTCATCAGTTTTGCACAGTAATGTGCAGCCGTCGCAAACAGTACAATGATTGTGGTATAATCGGTAAAGAACATGTTATAGCCTTTTTTCTAATGACGGGCAAGGATTGTTTTTTCAAAAGCTTTCAAAAATTCTGATTTCAATTTTTCATCGTTGCTATTAAAAAACGGTAAACCAATTAGCACATAAGAACTGTTACGTTCTATAACGGCATGCTCTTTCCCGTAGCGTTTAGCGATCTCTTCCAGGAAATTTTGTTTCCAACCATCGCTATCGTCTCCTGCAAGAAACCTGCCTTTCGGTTCAATAAAGACTTGATAGTATGCATTAGCATTGCCGGCTTTTCCATGCAGAAATAATAAAAAATCCGGTTGAAAGCCGCGGCCGGTATCAAAGTCAAAAATCTTATATACTTCTTCATTTCGGAGCAACTGAAAAGAATCGTAATTGGTAAGTAAATTTGATTTTCTGTCTTTTATAAATTGAATTAAGTTACGTTCTTCGCTTGTACCCCAAAACGCATCAAGCGCATACCAATCTGCGGCTTGTAAATCTTTTTCCAATTTCTTGTTTTCCTGTGTTTCCGGTGCCTGTTCATCGATGGAAATGAGTTTTTCTTTAGTAAAACATAACTTCCCTTTTTCCGGCTCGAACGAAAACATATTGGAAAATTTTACCAACCGGAAATCAGTTCCTTTATACGGATTATCAAATTTTTTCAATTCACTTTGCAGATAAGCAAAAAATTTTTCACACATTTCCAGCATTTTTTTATTCGGAATATTTGCATATTCGTCGGCATCGTGTGTAAGCATAATTTTTACATCTTTTATAAAATCAAAAAACTCTTCCATACTTTGCACATTAAATCGTTGGAGTATATTTTCAAAGTTATAGTAGGAAGCGGCATTTGCATTAAGGCGATGAACCGCTTTATATTTTATATGAATCGGAATATCGGAAAATTTTAGGATTTCTGTTTTTAATTGACCGCTTTCAGCCGCAATATATATATCTTCTTTTTGAAAATCAACTGTCCGTATTTCAGAATATGCACTTATAATGATTCTATACTCAAACAGCGGAAGATTTTGAAAATCATCCGGGAGTTTTTTTAGTCTACGTGCAGGGTTTTCAATCCTGTCATTTACAAATAAATACATTCCGCGCAGAATTTTTTGTTGTTCCTGTTTTACAGAAAATTTCTTTTGTGTCCGTTTTTCCGTCATCAATCCTTTATTTTTAAGCTCATTCGATAACTCATTGATATAGCGGTGATCTTCATCGGAATGAAAATAGAATTCTTCCAAAATACGCAGCTCATTTCGGATATCATCATCGAACTTACGGCGGTTAACTGGCATATCTTTATGTACAAACGGATAATAGCGCACTCCTCGCCCTATAAGTTGAACTTCGCTCGTCGTGCTTGTGCCGGCCTTGTGTGTTTTGGTATCCGTATCGCGTCCCGTGTACAATCGAACAATGTCGTATAGGTTCAGTACATCCCAGCCTTCGGTAAGGCGCTGTACGGTAAAAATTGCTCTAATATGATTATCATAATCTTCAAGACTGTTTAAAAGCCGGTCAATTTCGGAATCCGTTTTTTCTTTTTTGGTGGTATTTGTCTTACTATTTGTAATGATGATAGTACGCTCTTGAAAATTTTCACGGATATAATCAACAATATTTTCAAAAGAATATTCATTCTCTTTTAGATATACCAAAATCCGCTCAAAGATATTGCCGTCAACGGTATATAATGACGGAATTTCATCATCAGCCGGCATAGTTATTTTTGAAAGATTATGAATAAAATTAAAGTCGGAAGCTGTTACTGATTTGCATAATTCAATAAACTTTCCGCAATCGGTTTTTGAATCTTCAATTGTTTTGCTTCTAAAAAGAATAACCGGTTTAAAATTCGGAATTCCAGCTTTTAGCGCAATGCGATAACGGTACCAATGTAACAACAATGCCTGTAAAATTCTTTCTTTTAATGTAAGATTGGATCGAACAAGGCGGATATGTTTTGTACAACCGGCTTCTACGAAGTCTTTCAATTCAAATTTGATAATTATTTTATCTTCATACTTTTGTAAAACTTCAGGCGTATTCGGAACCGTTGCAGTAAATTCCAAAAGAGCGTTATTATTTTTGTTTTGGTTTTTACCGTCTTTGTTTAAAATACAATGACAAACAGTATGTTCCCACGAACGTTCTATATCGTCTTCTTTTGCAGAATCTTTTAATTCCCCGATAAAAGAAATATCATCTGAAAGAGTCGTTTGTTTTTTCTTTGCCGTACTTGCATTTAAGTGATGCGCTTCATCCCCAAATAAAATAACATCGCGCTTTTGTAAGTCCGAAAGCAATACAGAGTTTTCACTTTCTTTATAAATATCATTATGCAGTTTTTGAATCGTCGTAAATTTTATCTGTATGTCATCGCAAAGATGAGAAAACATATCGACTTCTCGAAATGCAACCCGCTTGCCGTCGATAACAATGTTTTCTTTAAACAGGTATTTAGTATGCTTCGTGTCGATAAAATTTGCCTGCGTTTTTCCGAGAATGGCATTTTGATTGACAAAAAAGATAAAATTTCGATACCCTTGCTTGTAATAATACAAAATAAGTGCGGCCATAACGAGCGTTTTACCGCTTCCCGTAGCCATATTGAACATAAGATGATTCGGCAAAAGCGTTTCACCTTTTTTAAGCAACTCTGAACGTCGTTTTTCATTGACGAGAAAGTTTTCCACAGCTTCGCACTGCCACTCATAAAGCGGATATTTTAAATTATCCGTAATGTATGAAGGAATTGCATATTTGCTTTCGTCAAGAATTTCTTTTTGAATTTTAATTTTATCGACCAGCATTATTTATTTTCCTTATCACTTCTACACAGCCGGTAAAAATCTTCCGTAATAGCAATGTCTTCCCTGCCGAGTTCTGAGTTATCGTCGTGCCGGTCGTCGGCGTTGACATATAACTGATTTAAATCGAGCATACGGCAAAACATTTCTTTTTGTTCTTTCAATGAAAGCAATTGAAAGCGATCGGTTTTGACTTCTTCTCGGAATTCCTTTATACGGACGTTGTAGTGTAAAAAATATTTATTGCACAGTTCATCGAACAGGGAAATAAGTTCTTCAAGATTTTTACAAGCGGAAATAAGCCGCAGCGCCTGTTCATTTTTTTCGGCAAGTTCCATGTAGACAAAAGAGCCGCCGCCGTGCCAGTTGTATCGTTTGGAAATACCACTTTGTTCTCCTTCAATAACTTTCGATAATCTTCGTAAAGAAATATCGAGGTGTTTATCAATTTGCTCACACAAAATAAATTTGCGTTTCATTTTTAAAGCAGCAGCAGCAGTTGTACCAGTTCCTCCAAAAAAGTCCAATATAATATCATCTTCAACAGTATGAGCCCTTATTATTCTTTCTAATAATTTTTCAGATTTTTGTCCTTTTACATCATCATCTTTGTTGAGTAGTTTTGAAACTGTTTCACCTGCAAAAGAAACTATAGCTATGCTGTTTAAATCATCATATTCATTTCCATTCCAAACATCTTCGATTGGATAGCTTTCTACATCGGAATTTGCGATTCGCTTAAAATCTTTTTTAGGAATACAGTATTTATTAAATTTAAATGTCATACTATTTTTGGAGTAGAATAAAATCGTATCGTGATTTCGAATCCAATTATTATCTTTTGTTTTATATCCAGACAGCCATCCTATACGCCAAATTATTTCTCGTTGAAAATTGTTCTCACCAAAAATATTATCCATTAGAATTTTTGCATAATGAATTTGATGATAATCTAATTGAATATATAGAGCTCCATCATCTGACAATAAATCTTTTGCAATTTCCAGTCTATTTTCCATAAATGTCAGCCATGCACTTCTATTAAAATTATCATTGTATGCAAAACTGTCATTTCCTGTATTGTATGGCGGGTCTATGTAGATAAGCTTGACTTTGCCTGTAAATTCTTCTTTAAGTGAATGAAGTGCAAGCAGGTTATTTCCTTTGATAATCAAATTGTCGGTGATGGTATCTTCCGGAAGCCCGCGTTTTTTGTTCAGCTCCGCATCGCGGTTTAGTTTTTTACAAGCCGAAACTTTTCCCTGTTCATAGCGTTTTGCATTGCAAAATGCTTTCGGAGAAAAAAGGCTGTCTATTTCATCACGGGCGAGTACCTCATTATAAAACACCTCTCGGCGTTTGCTTGTTTTTTCCGTGTATTCTTGGTTTTTGTCATCGTATTCAAAATAGGTGTCCAAACCGTCTTCTTTACGCTGACCGCCTTCC
Source organism: Treponema putidum (assembly GCF_000755145.1). Classification (GTDB taxonomy): domain Bacteria; phylum Spirochaetota; class Spirochaetia; order Treponematales; family Treponemataceae; genus Treponema_B; species Treponema_B putidum. The sequence continues at coordinate 1,507,959 of NZ_CP009228.1, read as the reverse complement.
AGTACGCAATCTTTGAACGGGAAATTCAAAACAACTTCGCTCCGGTCGATCAATGGAATGTCTCCCATATATAAGCCGATTTTTTGCCCAAGATATTTTGAGTATGAATTGCAGGCGGAAGAATATTCCAAAAATTCTTTAAACCTTGCCGTATTAAAAACAAAACTGTCCAAAACAGGGGTAAAAAAGGCTTTTTTTATAGAAGTATCTTTGAGCAAGGGTGAGAGCAGTTTTATATCACCGCGTTCTGCACAATCTTTTATCACGTTAATTTTTAATCTCGGCTTTTGTTTTTCATCGGCAGCTGGTTCTACAAAATCCGGCTCTTTTGCAAGTATGGTTTCAATACGCTGCTTAAGCGCATTTGTTTCAGGTGTTTCGGTATACGGCATAATCTCTCCATTTAGTATTTTTAATAATTTTTAGCAAAAAGCTGGTAATATTAGCAATAAAACATCAAATCGCTAATATTATCGGCTTATTGATGTAATATTATAACGATTTGAATATTCTTTCTTACAAATCGTAATTGTATAATAACAATATGACTGAAATTGAATTGATACAATTGTATTCGGAAAATATCAGGCGCTTTAGGCTATCGAAAAAGTTGACACAAGAACGTCTAGCTGAGCGGGCCGGTATTACAAGCGCATATATCAGCGAAATTGAAAATCAAAAAAAAGTCGGTAAATTTGAAACGATTGCTTCTATTGCAGCAGCACTTGAAGTCGAACCTTATGAACTATTTTTGCCGGCAGGAAACATACCGTCCTATAACAGTAAGCGGACACGATTATTGATGAATCATCTTCGTAATAATTTTAGCGATCTTGTAGACACAATAGAAGAATTCCTAGCGGAGTAGATGCGAAACATCTTTTATAAGAACATATAGTGCAGAAACAAAAATGCCAATGCTTTTCGATTCCGCTATTAAATTATACAAAATCTATTGATTTTTTCAAAAAAGAAAAGTATGATGCAGAAACTTTAGATTTATCGGCGTGAGGAGAAAAAATGTTTTTATTAAAATTTATAGAAAGCCGCAGGGAACACCTCGTCGGTGCTTTTGATTCCGAAGCCAACATAAAATCTTTTTTGGAAAAAATTCCGGGCTTTGAAGTGTATTCCGGCGATGAGTATGGCGTCTTAGGTAAATTGCATGTTGCAGCCTTAGGCGACCTCGTTGAAATAGCTTATGGAAAGAAAAAATTTCCATTATCGAAGTTTTCGTTTGCCGATGACGAAGCCGAAGCGATTGCGATTGAGGTTGAAGCCTTTGATGACGGGAAAGCAAACACCGTTGAAGGATGCACACTCGTCGATGCCTACTTAATCGGAAACAATGAACTTAAAACTTATATCGAAAAGCGCGAGAGAAACTTTTTGCGTGTAAAAGCCGTGTTGGAAAAACAAGGCTTTTCCGTCTTTCGCGAGTATTACGGCTCCGAAGACGGCGAAGCGGTTACATATCGGGATGCAAACGGTCAGTACCGGTTTTTAATGCACATGGATCCGGGCTTTGTCGATGACCTTCCCGAAGACGATGCCGAGTTGGAAGCATATATCAGCGAAAACGAGTGATACTTTACTTTCGATATAAAGCCGCAGTTCATTTGTTGGATCGGGAAGTGAATGTGCAATTTATGTTTTATTTTTTATTACCATTAGTTTTGCACTGTAATGTGCAAAAGCTGCAAACAGTACGATAATTGTGATATAATCGATAAAGAACATGGTATAGCCTTTTTCCATATGAGCTAATTTCCAAAATACAGCGGCAGTGCATTGTACAGGTATTCGGCGATTGCCTCATAGTCGTGGCGTCCTCCCTGTTTGACGGCGTAGCGTACATTGCCGCCGCTGAATGTGTGGCGGGTCAACATTTCGGTCAGCTGGTTGTTTACCTGATCCCAGATAGGATCGCGTGTACCGACTGCAGCATAGATTTCATAATCTGAAGCGGTATATCTTTTTTCCCGCACAATTTGTTCAAGATAGTCAGTTGTTTCCTTGGGCCGATACCGTCCGCCATAAGTACCCATAATCCAGCAGTCGCCGCTTAATGGAAGAAAACACTTGATAAGATCGTTGTTGTAACAAAATTCGTACCATGTGGTAACAGCTCCTAGGGAAAAACCGCTGAATGCCCGGCTATTCCGTGATGCGTTTGTATTAAAGTGAGAATCAATAAAAGGCAGTAATGCATCGCGAAAATCGTTATGGAACACGCTCAATTCTTCAACACTGCGGGTAAAATCTTGAGAGGCATTTTCGTTGTCAAATGTTGCAGCTACAATGATCAGCGGCTGGATATCGCCTTTTTCAATCATAACATCGAACATATTTTTGATAAAACCCTTACCCACCGTAAAAAGTTCACCGGCTACTCCTGTCCATCCGTGCATATAAAAAAGTGTGTCATATCTTACTGTTGAGTCTTTTGCGTTATACCCGTATGGAAGATAGACATATGCTTTTTTGGTGATTGCCTGGCGAGAAGCTTGAGTATAATCACGGGTAGCATATTCAATCAACTGTACTGTTCCCTATTTTTCTGCAGCAGAAAAATAGGTTTTGGGAACACTTTCAGTCAATGTATAATTTTGTAATATTGTATTCATATTTGTCTCCTCTGATGTGCAAGATAGCACACAGGCAAAAACCGACAGTATAAAAAAGATTAATTTTTTCATAATATTCTCCTAGATATTCCGTTCCCAAAATAGTATTGCATTATTAATCCAGCCCTCGGCAACAGTGCCCGTTCCCAAGCCGAAGCCGTGAGGCAAACCTTCAAAGATTTCTATTTCTGCGTCGGTTCCATTCGCTTTAATGTGCCGAATGCGGTGTTCCATCACCTGCGGACTTGAGATTCTGTCCGCCGTTCCGACACAGGCGTATGTCGGCGGCTCGTTACCGTAAACTTCTGAAAGCCCCGTATACTGCATGATGACGGCGGAGGGGTGCGGGTACGCTTTTTCACCAAATCTTTCCGTTCCCAAACTTCCGAGCCATGCTGCCATTCGTGCCCCGGCCGAACCTCCCCACAAGGAATAGTTTGTTGTATCAAGCTGTAATTCCGCAGCGTGTTCATGCATAAAAGCAATAGCGCGTGCCAAATCTTCACAGGCAGCTTGCGAGCCGGAGCGGTAGATGAGAGCAAACGCATTGTATCCGCGTTTGGAAAGTTCCAGTGCATGCGGGAAACTGTCATGCATTGCTCCGACATATGCAAAGCCTCCGCCGGCACTACAGATTGCGCTTTTTGCACCTTTCTTACCCCTGAAGAAAAAGAGGCCAGTGTTCCGTTTCCTCGGATCGAGCCGCTTTTCTTCTTCAGTATAGATATCGAAAAAGACAGGCTCACCTCGGAGAGTTTGTGTTTTAAAATAGCGTACGACCTCTACCGTTTTTGCGGTATCGATATGACTGTACCATGTCAGGCTCAAACTGCCGAGTGTCTTTCCGTTCCAATATCCTGAATCTACAGGGAAGATCAGTCTTCCCCATGGGGAAAAATCGGTGTCGGCGATAACAAGTTCAATCGCAGTTTGCGCGGTAATATCTTCAGTTTTCATATGTACCCCTTGTTTTGTTGTTTCTGCCGTACAGGATAACGAAAGGAACAGGCAGCACAAGGCTGAAAGTAAATACTTCATTAAGTTCTCTCCCTTATATTACAGACCTAGCTCTTTTAGCCACTTTTTCACATTTGCTTCTTTAAAATTGCTCGGAAATCGTTCACCTGTTACCCAATTACCTGTTTTCGCAAGTTTTTCAAGTCTCTTTCTACTTTCTCCCGTACCTGTAGACATTGAAGTGCAAAAAGCTATCACATTTTTGCCGGTAAAATCGTTTTTCTTGATAAATTCATCCACAACCCATGCTGCTTCACCCCACCAAATCGGATAACCTATAAAGACGGTGTCATAGGTGTCAAATTTCGGAACCTTTGTGGTTTCAAGTTCTACTGAAACATTGTTTACACCCAGTTCGTGTTCCTTAACGACACGGCTGTTTTTATTGCTCCAATTTAAGTCTGCCGATGTGTAGGGCTGTTTCGGTTTTAATACAAAAATATCCGCTTTCATTTTCTTTGCGATAATATTTGCCAACCGTTCGGTCGTTCCCGTTGCCGAATAATAAACCACCAGTATTTTTTTAGCCTTTTGCGTATCGTTCCCTGCTGCAAAAATGGGAGCAGCCGCTGCCAAAAATACTACCATAATGATAATAAACGATGTTATTTTCTTTGTCGCTTTCATATTGATTTCCTCCAATAAATTATTTAATAAGTATACATTTTGCACCGTTTCAACGGGCAAAATTAATTTCTTTTAAAGAGCCAGCCCATAATAGCAGAATCCTTTGCAAAACTTACACCACCCGCGTGGGGGTCGGCATATCCGCGTTGCCTAAAGTATTCATTTTCTTTTAAGTCCAGTACAAGAACACTATCAATGTCTTTTTTCTGCAAGCCTTTTTTGCGGTACAGCTCGTACAACTTTCGATACGTTTCGGACACCGATTGGGAGCCGTAATAGCTATCGTTACGTCCTGTAACCATATAGATAGCCGTTTTTGCATTTACAATGGTCTCTATTTTTCCGCTCCATTTGGAACTGACATGTAAAAAAGCCGCATACAATTCAGGACGTTTGCCGATCATGATAGATCCGGTTTCACCTCCTCCGGAATACCCTTCGAGATATACCTTTTTCGGGTCGATAGTGTAATACCTGAGCAGATATTCTGTTAAAGCAATTGTTTGATTAGCACTTGTTTCTCCCCAGTCATTCAGCTGGGGAGCGATGATAATCATCTCGTTATTGTAGTCACGTGCGGTAAGACCGAAATCTTCTTGAATAATGTTTATGCCGATGCCTTGAAAGTATAAGCCTCCCCATCCCGGCAGTGTTATAAACAAAGCGTACGGCCTGCTTCCATCGTATTCTTTCGGCACATAACTTGAAAAATGAATGTCACCGAATTGTGCGGAGTGCAACACATTGTCGACTAAGTAGCCTCGCCGCATTTCCGTACCTGCAGTTATATAATCATACGTTTGCGAGTAACATTTGATATTTATGAAAAATATACAGAAGAATATCCAAACCGCGCCTTTCATTATAGATCCAAACCTTTTGCCCAGGCGGTGATCTTTTGTTCACTCCGTCCTATCTCGCTCCTATTCAAGATGAGCATATTTTTGCTAATAGTTGCTTTAGGTTCTGCAGCTGCAATCTCGCGTTCGATACCTGCACTCCGACTTCCCCCATGAGTAACAGAAAGATAGATTGTCTTGCCGCTTAAATCGTATTCATCCAGGAATGACTGTACGGCGAGCGGCATTTTGTACCACCATACGGGACAACAGATGATAACTGTATTGTATTTTTTCATGTCTGCAACATGTGAGACAAGCTTCGGTTTTACTTTTTTGCGCTGCTCCGCATTTGTTATGTCGAAAATCTTGTTGTAATCGTGCGGATAGTGATCCCCTGTATCGATTTTGAACACATCAGCATGTATTGTTTTTGCAACCGTCAATGCAATAAACTCGGCATTTCCCATACCGTTTGAGTTGGGTACTACGCTTGCGCCGGAGGTTGCATCCAACGCCTCTTTACCGCCGGTAATCGGAAATGAAAAATATGCAACGAGCGTCTTTGAAGTACCTTGTGCAAAAACTGCCGTACAAAGTGCAAAACCGAATAGCACTATCCCAAATCTTTTCATCATTATAACCTCCGATAAAAAGTCAAGAAGAAACTATCAACCTTCAATTGACTTTTTACACATATTCTCAACAAAGTGAGAACGTGCAGATGATATACAAGTTTGCGTTTGAGCAAACTCAGATTAAATCAACAACCCCGACGCAAGCCTCGGGGTATTAAACCCACACGAATAAAAGCCGTGCTATTTGTACGGCTTTTATTTAACACTCCTTGTTTTCAACCATGTTTCAACATGATCTGCAATTTCTTTGTTATTCAATTCTTGGAACAGAAAGTGACTATTACCGGTGATACCTACTTTCGGAAGGTCGATAACCGTTGCGTCTCCGCCTTGTGCTCGATAGCTTTCCGCAAATGAATAGCACATACTACGCATCATCTGCCACATTCCGGTCGCTTGAATCTTGGAATCACCGTTATCAATATAGTCGCCGAAATAGAATGTTACCGGTATTTTTTTAGAAAGCACTGCTTTAAAATCTTCGCTGTCTGTTCCTGGTGCTCCACCCGGTTCAACTGCGACAATTGCAGCAATATGATCGGTGTATTTTACTGCCGTCCATCCCGGTCCGCCACCTTGGGAATGTGTTACTAAAATTGATTTTTTACCTGTCATTGCAAAGACCCTGTCAATCGTTGCGGCTACTGCTTTTGCAACCATTTCGTTATCAAAGTCAGTCCCCATATCCGATTTCATACCGGTATCGGGTGTCATCTGCCGGAAAAGCTGATCCACCGATGCATCATCGTTCGGAAATTGAGACCCTGTATTGACTACAGAGCGTCCGTTTTCCCATCGACCGATTCTAAACTGTGTATACCACCTCTGATCCAATGTCTTTGTGCTGATGGTTCCGCCGACCGAACTCTGTCCCGCTTCACCCCGGCGCGGTTCATCAATTAAAAAAATACTGTGTCCTTTTTTCAAAAAAAGATTGCTCCAGCCTTCACGCCCGTCCGGTGTTGTCATCCAACCCATACGGGACTGTCCATAACCGTGTAAGAACACCATCGGAAGTTCTGTTTCCACCGCCGGAATTTGATACAATACATTTGCGTGATCCGCATGTGTTGTTTGTCCGGATCCGCTTGCCTCCCATTGATTTTCAGGGTTGAACACTCCTGCTGAACGCACCACGATTCCGCCTGAGGAAAACATCCCCTGCTTTGCAATCACAAGATTGTTGTGATTTGTTGTTGCACATCCTGTTAATGATAGTAACAACCCGGCCGATAACAGCACTCCGCACAGGGTACATTTTAGAATAAGCGCATGACCTGTTTTCTTTGTTCTATTCATTATCATCACCTCCGATACATTATTTCTTTTTCCGCTCTTCGATCATCTTTACAAACCATTCCACCATATTCGGATCTGAATGGGAGAAAAACGAGCTTTCAGCCTTGTCCAGTGCAGCTATACGCTGCATATCTTGATCGCTTAAACGGAAATCGAATACTGCAATATTTTCTGCCATACGTTCCACCCGCGCCGATTTTGCAAGTACGACAATATTCCGCTGCAAAAGCCACCGCAACATTACCTGCGCAGTCGTCTTACCATATACTGCACCGATTTCTTTCAGTACCGGATTTTCAAAAAGTCCTCCGCGCCCCTCACCGAACGGCGCCCATGCTTCATGAACAATATTGTACTTCTCCATCCATTTATGCGCTTCAATTTGCTGATGAAGAGGATGTGTTTCTACTTGATTCACCATAGGACGAATCCGGGAAAACGAAGCTATATCCACCAAACGGTCAGGATAAAAATTCGACACCCCGATTGCTCTTATTTTACCTTCGTCATATAAATCTTCCAGTGCTCGCCACGCACCGTAGTAGTCGTTAAAAGGTTGATGCAGCAGCATAAGATCGATATAGGCAAGCTGCATCTTTTCAAGCGATTTAAGGACGGATGCCCGACAGGCATCATAGCCGTAGTGTTCAATCCACACCTTGCTCGTAATAAACAAGTCTGTCCTTGCAACGCCCGACTTTTTCACCGCGGCACCGACACCTTCTTCATTAAAGTACGATTGCGCCGTATCGATAGAGCGGTATCCTGCCCGTATTGCATCGAGTACGCAGCGCTCCGTTTCTTTTGCATCGATTTGATACACTCCGAAACCCAACACCGGCATCTTTACGCCGTTTGATAAAGTTGTGTAATCCATACATACTCCTTGTAATATTATATCTGTTTATAGTATAACAACTAACCGGAAATTTGTACAATAAAACTTTTGCAAAGCGCTATATCATAAACGCATACTGTGGTATACTACCAATATGGAACTTTATCAGTTGCGGCAGCTTATTGCCTTTTCGGAATATGGAACGCTTTCCAAAGCAGCGGAAATGATACATACCTCTCAGCCTGCATTAAGCCGTTCAATGCAGAATTTGGAGAGAGAACTTGGTGTGCCGCTTTTTGCCCGTACTAAAAACCGCATCGAACTTACCGAGACAGGAATGCTTGCAGCTCGGTATGCTCAAGCTGTGGTTTCTGCTCATAATGATATGGTTCATGCTGTCCGAGAAGCAAACCGCAGATTGCGCAGTTTTTCTTTAGGGTCAATTGCTCCGGCGCCTATGTGGAAATTGACGCCGATCGTGTCAAAACTTTTTATCAGTAAAACGATATTGAGCGATTTAAAGGAAACAGAGGCAGATCTTATCCGCGGACTTGATGACGGAACATATAATATGATTATTCTGCTCCATCCGATTGAAGAAATAAAGCCTGACGGAACTCCGAAGTATATATGTAAACCGTTTATTAGAGAAGAACTTTTCGTACTCTTACCGATTTCGCATCGGCTTGCAAACCGAAAAACATTGCAGTTGAAAGACCTTAGAGGAGAAAAAATACTGATACACAATAAAATCGGATTTTGGTATTCAGTCTGTAAACGGAAAATTCCAGATGCAGTATTTTTGGAACAAAGTGAGCTTTCCGCTCTCCGCGAAATTGTGTACGCCAGCGAATTGCCGTCATTTAGAACCAATATCACCAATGCTTACGATGGTGTCCCGCAGGGTAAAGTTGCCGTCCCCTTATCCGACCCGGAAGTGAATGTGCAATTTTGGTGTGTATGTTTAGCTGAAAGAAAGCGAGAATATACAGACCTCTTTAAGCTTATTGAGCGCAGTTGATGAGATTAACCGTTTGGTGGAAAGTACAATCGTAAAGAAAACCTCAAAAAACTGAAGTTTTCGAGGTTCCCTTTAGCTATTCCGCATTTTCCAGTATTACAGTAACATTTCCGGTGCCTAGCAGCTTTTTTAACTCGGCTTTGGTTATGCCTTCCAGTTTTCCGAGCAGGGTAAAATTCCATGAGTTTTTGTCATAGTAAATAACGAATGATTTTCCTTGATATAAAATCAGATCGCCCGCATCCGTATTGGTTTGTTTGTCGTTGCACGGAAGGCTTATCGGAAGATCGCCGACTTTTTCGAAATTACCGTAGTCATGCATTTCGATGGTAATTGCACCCTTTTGCAGCAATTCAACCAGAGCACGAGAGGAAGAATTATCATACAAAGAAGCTGTCAGCGTTTTGCCGTTTGCTGTAATGGTTATTTTCATTGTTTTAGCTCCTTAAAACTTATTCCCCTAATTTTTTACCGAGCTGAAAGGCATTTTCCAAATCGATTGGAAAACATTCTTCGCGTGATTTTCTCTTTTTATCTTCACTAAAACTTGCCATATCGAACTTTGAATAATCGCTTACTTGCAGTGTATTATAACATGGATACAAGGTAACATTGCCATTCAATGATTTAAATTCATTTGCATAATTTCCAAATTTTTCCTTATACAGTTTATCGTAAAAATCTTTTGTCGCATTCATTGTTAAAAACAGCACAACATTAACCTTTCCTTTGAAATAATTGCTATAGTCATCATAAGAAAGTGAACAAAAATGCAAGCGTTCCATAAATGCAAAATAGTGACTAGTAGGTCTTCCTAAATATATAGGAGTTCCGATAAAGAGTGCGTCTGCCGAAAAAACTTTTTCTATTATTGGAGAAAGGTCATCTTTCCAATAACATCGGCATCTTTCAACTCCTTTTCTTTTGCATAGCATGCAGCTTCTGCATCCCGTAAAATTCAAATCATATAAATCGATATATTCAACTTCCGCACCGGCAGTTTGAGCGCCTCTCATCGCCGATTTAAGTATTTGTGCAGTATTCCAATTCTTTCTTGGGCTTGCATTTAATAGAAGTATTTTTTTCATAAATCACCTCGCATGACATTATATAAAAACGAGTAGGGTTAGCATATCGCTAATTAAATATAGAGTTCGGATTTTGCGTATAGACAAGCCTTCCCGGCAAGTGTAACGCCATTGTCTTTCGGTGTACAATACAATGTTCCGCCGCGTTGCGATGCCTGATATGCTTTAAATTCTTTTTTCCCCGTTACCTTTGCCCAATACGGAATAATATGACAATGCCCGGAGCCGCATACCGGATCTTCTGCAACATTTAACTTTGGAGCAAAACTTCTTGATACGCAGTCATAGTCTTTTCCCGATGCCGTTACATGCAGAAGAAGACCGTCAAGGTTTTTAGCTTTTTCAAGATTCGGATTGCAGCTTTTTACATCTTCTTCTTTGTCTAAAATACAAAGTAAGTCTCGCCCGATAAATGCCTTGGACGGCCTTATTCCGATAGCTTTTATCATTTCATCCGTAATTGAAACTTCAGTTAAATCATATGCAGGAAAGTCCATCTCGTAAAGGCCGGCTTTCTTTTTTACAAACAATTCTCCGCTCAATGTTCCGAACCGAACTTCTTGTATTTTCTGTTCGTAATAATTCATAATTACATACGCTGTAGCAAGTGTTGCATGACCGCACAGATCGATTTCTCCGCCCGGTGTAAACCATCTCAGGTGATATTTTCCATTATGAATCTTTACTGCAAATGCCGTTTCGGACAAATTATTTTCTCGTGCCATATCCATCATCAGCTCATCTTTAAGCCACTTTTCTAAAATACATACGGCTGCGGGATTCCCCGAAAACACCTTATCTGCAAACGCATCAACAATATACTGTTTTATCATACTACCTCCGTAAATTCATTTTTTTAAGCATCGTTAAAATTGTGCAGCCCACTCAGCAAGTTCAGTTTTGTTAAGTTGTCCATTTAGCAACTTGCCTCTTGCAATAAATATACAAGTTAAAATATGGTAAGTCAATAGAAGAAAAATTGGCGCTCGATCATATCCGCTTAAAAAAACGAGGTTTGTTCTAAAAGAAGATTTCATAATATTTTTCAATTATATAGCCTCTTGACTTAAACTGAACCTTAGCTAATAATAATGGAGCATACAAAGCGGATAAATATCAGCACAAACATAGGAGGAGCATTATGATTTTAAAAGAAATCTATACCTTGGAAAACGGAGCAGAAATTCCTAAGCTCGGTTTTGTTTCTCTTCCGAAAACCGCAAATGCCGATCACATGAAAAGCAACGCCGAACTCGGCTTCGAAATTACAAAAGAATATATGGCAGCCCTTTCTGCATTAAAAGATTTTTTTGATTACGGAGACGGCAGCCGTTTCCCCGTATTCAGCGGAAAGTAAGGCGGAATTGAAAAAATTACGGAGGGAGAACAATGAAAAAATCAGTCTTTCTATTAGCAATAATGTACTGTATTGTAAGTATGATAGGAATTGAGGCAACGCAAACGAGTATCGATCCAGTCGATTTTAGGATTGAAGAACAAAACTTTCAAAGAAACGGAATCACGATATCGGGTGAACTTTTTATCCCCGAGCGTACATCGCCAATGCCGTTAGTTATTCTTTCGCACGGCTTCGGCGGAAACCGCGGCAGTGTGAGGAACTATGCAAAATTTTTTGTAGAACAGGGGATTGCAGCATATATATTCGATTTTATCGGCGGAGGAAATAATATTAAAAGCGGCGGTAAAATGACGGATATGTCGGTGCTTACCGAGGCGAAAGATTTAATGATTATCCTCGATCATTTGAAAACTGATGAGCGGTTTAATGCAGAACAAATTTTTTTATTCGGAGAAAGCCAAGGCGGGTTTATTTCGACGTATGTCGCCGCGGAGCGCCCTGACGAAGTTGCAGGCTCGGTTTTATTATACCCCGCCTTTGTGATTCATGATGACGCGCGGCGGCGCACTCCCGATCCGGCGAATATACCGGCAACAATGAAGCTGCTGGGAAAAACCATCGGGCGCATTTATAATCAGGATGCACTGTCCTTCGATATTTATACGATGATGCCGAGGTACTCCGGTAAAACTCTGATCATACACGGAACTGCCGATTCGACTGTTCCCCTTTCATATTCCGAACGGGCGGTTACCGTATTCCCCAATGCGGAGCTAATTAAAATGAACGGTGCCAGTCACGGTTTTCACGGGAACACAATGCGGCAGGCTGCACAAGCCGCTGTGCAATTTGTGCAAAGGATTATCGACGAGAAAAATCGATAATCGGTCACTGCCGATTACGGCAGGTCACTGACCTGCGACGGTGCCGGCGGCGGTAAAATGACAATGGAAAAATTACATACCATATTGCAGTGCATTGAAACACACGCGGACATTGTTGGATTTACGATTGCCGAATACCTGCCGTTTGACGAACACAAATTGCATACGATGTTTGCAAGTATGAAGCTGTTTTCACAAAAATAAAACACCGAATACATAGTAGGTATAATGTCTAATCAAAACAATTCCGGCTGTGCGGGTGTCTGTCGGCTTTTATCCTCAAAAGCTGACAGATATGCAAATATGGTATCGGGATTTGTTTCTATCCCATGTTCTTTACACCGTGTGCGGAAGATATTCATCAAGCGTGCATTGTGCGGGCTCATAACGGAATAGCTATTCCCGTAACGCTCTATATACCTTTCTTTTAATCCCGGAAAATATTGGTCGAGTTTCTTATAAAAATATTCGCGGCTGCCGTCTCTCAATGTTAAGCCCATACCAAAACAGATTACGCCGAAGACTTTTGCTTCGATGCAATACTGCACAATACCTTCTATATTTTCCGCAGTATCATTGATAAACGGAAGGATCGGCGTAAGCCATACAACAGTCGGGATACCCGCATCGCGCAGTGTTTGAAGCACGGCAAAGCGTTCGCTTGTAACGGCAACATTCGGTTCAAGCATTTTGCACAGGCTATCGTTATATGTGGTAAGCGTCATCTGCACAACGCATTTCGCTTTTTCGTTTATGGCTTTTAGAAGATCGAGGTCGCTCAACACCAGGGGAGATTTCGTTATCACCGTAAAACCGAAACCGTAGCGATACACGGTCTCTATCGCCTTCCGTGTCATGCCGATTTTTTCTTCAAGCGGCATATACGGGTCGGTCATAGAACCGGTACCGATCATACATTTGCTGCGTTTTCGGCGCAAAGAATCTTCGAGCAGTTCTATTGCATTTTCTTTTACTTCGATATCTTCAAACAGATGATTTATATGATAGCATTCACTGCGCGAATCGCAGTAAATACACCCATGCGTACAACCTCGGTATAAGTTCATTCCGTTTTTAGCTGATAAAATTCCTTTTGCTTGTACAAAGTGCATGTGCTTCCTATTCCTTAAAAATTCATTGGTGTCCGTTTTATCATGCCCTATATCTTTTTAAGGCTCGTTTAATATCCTTGATTGCCCAATCGTAATGGCTGGAAGTTGCTGAAACACAGTAGCTGCCGAGTGTCGTCGTGCCCGTCCACCCAAAATGCTTTTTCGAAAAAAGCTCATCATTGGAAAAAGTATCGAGGAGTTTCGTAACTTCTTTATGCGTTTTTTTAAACATTTTTTCGGCATCAGAGTATGGAGTGCTTTGATGTTTTTTCCAAAACTCGATATTCATTTTAGGATATGTTTTCCAGTTGTAAGACTCAGGTAAAAAGGAGGCAGGTTTGCCCTGCGTGTTGACCTTTATCCAATTCAATAAAAGGCAGTGCCATTCATAAAGATGCGTCAGTACATCGCGTAAATTTTTATCCCGTTCATTCGGAAGAATATCGGCACTCTTTTCTTCATCCGTCATTTCATCAATTAAGCTACACAGTTTTGTAAACTGTTCGTTTGAGGCAAAAATTAAATCTTCTTTTGTTGCCGGTCTGGGCATAGTTTACTCCTTGAAAAAACTTTTTGCAGGAAACATAAGTTTCCGAAAAAAGTTTTTTCAACAATTCTATTATAGCACATTAACCTGTCAGAATGTGTCAGGTTTGAAAAAAAATTTAAACTTTTTTATGCTTTTTCATAATTTCTTCTGCAAGGCAGACTATTGCATAGAAATGGGTAACAGTTTATGCTTTAGAATTCTTTCATTTTGAGCCAAGGATAATGATATAAAAAACGGCAGATGAAAAAATTGATAATATAAAATTGATGATTGAATGGTACATATAATAATATGGAAAAAATAATCGCCCTGTTCCTCTTGACTTTAAACCAAACTTTGCAATATATACTGAATGTATTCAGGAGGACACTATGTTAGGAAATTTCACGTATTCAAACCCGACGAAATTGTATTTTGGGAAGGATTCACTTCAAGAACTGCGCAAAGAGCTGCCCCATTACGGCAAGAATGTGCTGCTGATATACGGCGGCGGCTCGATTAAAAAGACCGGCGTTTATGACACGGTTATGAGCGCATTAAAAGAGGCCGGAAAAACCGTTACGGAATTGAGCGGTGTTATGCCGAACCCGACACTCGAAAAACTATACGAAGGAGCAGCGTTGGCAAAAAAGAGCAGTGCGGATTTTATCCTTGCGGTAGGCGGAGGCTCCGTGTGCGATTATGCAAAGGCTGTATCCGTTTCTGCGCATTGTACGGAAGACCCGTGGGACAAATACTTTATCAATATGAAACCGGTGGACAATGAGATCATCCCTGTCGGCACGGTTTTGACGATGGTCGGCACCGGCTCCGAGATGAACGGCGGTTCGGTTATTACCAATCACAAGATACAGCGGAAAATCGGACGGGTGTTCGGCGAGGATGTGTTTCCTAAGTTTTCCATTTTGAACCCTGAGTTTACATACACGGTACCGTATTACCAGATGACCGCCGGATTTTTCGATATTATGTCGCATATCCTCGAGCAGTATTTTTCAGGCGATGACGACAACACCTCCGATTATATAATGGAAGGACTATTGCGTTCGCTCATCCACAGCAGCAGGATTGCAGTAAAAGATCCTAAAAACTACGAAGCCCGCAGTAATATCATGTGGATTGCAACATGGGCGCTCAACACGCTGGTTGCAAAGGGTAAGCCAACCGATTGGATGGTGCACATGATCGGGCAATCAGTCGGCGCATTCACAGATGCCACGCACGGAATGACGCTTTCCGCAGTTTCGCTTGCATATTACCGGCACATTATGCCGAATGCAATCCCCAAGTTTGTGCGCTATGCTCAAGCTGTTTGGAACGTAAACCCTGTCGGTAAATCCGATCGGGAAATTGCAGAAGCCGGTCTTGCCGAAATGAAAAAGTGGATGGAAGAACTTAAGCTCGTATTGAGTCTAAAGGAACTCGGCGTTAAGGAAGATATATTCGAAGGTATCGCCGATGGAACTTTTATTCTAAAAGGCGGATACAAAATTTTAACGCATGACGAAATCGTGCAAATATTAAAGGAGAGTATGTAAGCTATGATAAAAAAACTCGTAAGTACGATATTAGCCGTCTTGTGTATTCTTTCAGCTTGCGCTCTCGATGAAAACGGCGATAAAGATGCACAAGCCTCAAAAATAGGAGCCAAAACAATGAAAATAACGATTACGGTAAACGGTAAAACGCTCACAGCGTCTTTATACGATAATTCTTCCGCCCGTGCGCTGGTTGAGTTGCTGCAAAAAGGTGAGGTTACCATCGACATGCACGACTACGGTAATTTTGAAAAAGTCGGCGATTTACCGGTAAGCCTCCCGCGCAATGATAAGCAGACCAACACCGATGCAGGCGATCTGATTTTATATCAGGGAAAATCATTTGTAATTTACTACGATAAAAACTCGTGGAATTTTACCCCGCTGGGGAAGCTGGAGGGCATAACTAAGGCTGAACTGAAAGCTCTGCTCGGAACAGGAAACGTTACGGCAGTGCTCAAGAATGCGGAGTAGACAAAACTTGCTTTATTGTATCCTTAAAATGCAGCAGTTGAGAGAATATCAATTCTCAAAGACTGCTGCATTCGTGCGTGATAGCGCACACCTCAATCGCATCTAAATCTAAGGTAACCCTCTACAAACTGATATTTTTAGAAGCTCCCGGTACTCAGCCATGATTTTTGCACTATTCGACGTGCCGCAGATATATGATTGCATAACAGGCACTATGAGAAGTTCGCAGACGGCAGGGTAAAGGATATCGAGGACGAAATTCCCTTCGCCGAGCCGGAAGGATGGGCTTGGTGTAGGTTGGGGGAGATTTACTATCATACAACAGGAAAAGCATTAAAAAAATCTAATGAAAAAGGCTCTTTAAAAAAATATATCACCACATCAAACTTATATTGGGATACTTTTGATTTTTCAAAAGTGAGATCCATGTATTTTACAGACGAAGAACTTGATAAATGCACAATAAAAAAAGGTGATTTAGTAGTATGCAATGGTGGAGATGTTGGCAGGGCAGCAATTTGGAATTATGACCACGATATTTGTTACCAGAACCATGTTTCTAGAATGCGTCCAAAGATAAATGGTGTAGAAAATAGATTTTTCTTATATGTTCTGATGTTTTATAAAGAACAGAATTTACTTAGTGGGAAAGGAATAGGTATTTCATCTCTTTCAGCCAGTGATTTGTTATCTGCAATAGTTCCACTTCCACCAACTAATCAACAAAGACTTATTGTTTCTGAAATACAGAAAATCTTTGCACAAATCGATTTGTTAGAACAAAACAAAGTAGACCTGCAAACAGCCGTCAAACAGGCAAAAAGCAAAATCCTAGACTTAGCTATCCGCGGGAAACTTGTTCCTCAAGATCCTGCCGACGAACCTGCAAGTGTTATGCTGGAAAAACTCCGTGCTGAAAAAGAGGCTAAAATCGCTGCCGGAGAGATAAAACGGGATAAGAATGATTCGTATATTTATAAAAATTCTACTATTATGAGAAGTTCTTTGGAAAAAAAGATCTTTTTATTGATAATGAGATTCCTTTTGAACTGCCGGCAAAATGGCGATGGTGCAGGTTGGGGGAAGTGGTGTGATTATGGTAAATGCGAAAATATTGAAGTATTTAAACTGAAACCAGATGATTGGATTCTCGATTTGGAAGATATTGAAAAAGATTCTGGAAAAATAATCACTTTTCATAGTTTTGCAGAACGAAGATCAGAAAGCACCAAACATATATTCCGTAAAGGAGACCTTTTATACAGTAAATTACGACCATATCTGAATAAAGTTGTAATTGCGCCAAAGGACGGCTTTTGTACTTCTGAAATTCTGCCATTAAACTTCAACGGAGTTCTATTAAATGAATTTGCGCAGAGACTTCTGATGTCATTCTTTTTTTTGTCAACGGTAAATATGCTGGTCTACGGCGTAAAGATGCCTCGCTTAGGAAGAGATGATGCAAAAAAAATATTCATCCCTATTCCTCCAATTTCAGAACAAAAAAGAATCGTTGCTAAAATTGAAGAAATATTTAATGCTTTAGACGATATTCAAAGAAATCTCATCTAATTTTTTCATTAACTTATTGATGGTTCTACATATTTTGATCTGTTCATTTAACGGTGGAATTGGAATAAGAGTTTCTGCAATAAATTCTTTTCCAATCCTTTGTTGTCCTACAGCACCGGTGAAATTATTGATTCCTTCCTTTATGAAAGTATCTGTTTTTATAAACCAAAATACATATTCATTGAAAATATATTCATTGTTTGTTCGTAATATATGTAATTCTGTTGTTCCGGCCCCATATTTGTTCTTTAAGTTCTTAAAAATCACAGATTTTCTATTTTCAAAACAAGGTGTAATCTTTGCAATTCCAATATCATTATCCGCAAAATGACTAAATCCTGATTTTACAGTTTCCCATCTTTGCAATTCATAGGTAAAATTGTTATTAAACTCGGAATCAATTAAAGTCATTGGTACAAAAGAAACTTCCAAAGTATTATCCAATTTATTCTTAGGATTTATTTCACATATTGAAGAAATTTTTTGCCAGCACCAACCTTCCGGTAAATCAAACGGTATTTCGATCTGTTCCTCTGTCCCATCGAACTTCTCATAATAACAAGAAATCACATTACAAGTATACTCTCTGGTAAGCGAGAGATCGCTAATCTTGTTTATTGGGAGGTCGTTATGGAAAACGGCACAAGTTTTGAAGAGTATTTGAAGAAAAGTAATCTTTCTCAGAATACTCTTACATCGTATTTATGGACAGTTAAATACTACACAGAACATTATGATTCTGTCAGTAAGGAAAATCTGCTTGCATACAAAGGCTATCTGATTGAATTCTTTAAACCGAAAACGGTGAATTTAAGGATTCAGGGAATTAACAAGTATTTGCAGTTTATACATAAAGATCAGCTGCAGTTAAAATTTGTAAAAGTTCAGCAGAAGAACTTCCTTGAAAATGTTATCAGTAACGCCGACTATCAATTTTTGAAATCAAGCCTTAAAAGAGACGGAAATCGAGAATGGTATTTTGTCGTGTGGTTTCTCGCAGCGACAGGGGCGCGAGTCAGTGAGCTTATTCAGATAAAAGTTGAGCATGTTAAGTTGGGATATTTTGATCTATATTCAAAGGGCGGAAAGCTCAGGCGGCTCTATATTCCAAAGATTTTGAAGGAAGAAGCCTTACAATGGCTGGAATCAATCAGGCGTGAGTCCGGCTATCTGTTTCTAAATCGCTTTGAAAAGCATATCACCACCCGAGGAATTGCGCAACAGCTAAAGAATTATGCCAAAAAATACGGAATAAATGAAAAAGTTGTCTATCCGCATTCATTCCGGCACCGCTATGCAAAGAATTTTCTTGAAAAGTTCAATGATATTTCTCTTCTTGCCGATTTAATGGGACATGAAAGTATCGAAACAACACGCATTTATTTACGCCGCACCGCAAGCGAACAACGGGAACTGGTCGATAGCATTGTAACATGGTAAAAATTAGAACCGTCCAAAAATTTTAATTTTCTGGACGGTTTTCTTACTTTAAACTGCTCATCTTTTGAAAAACTACATCGGCAATTCCAAGTAATAATTCTCATAGCAAACTCTTATTATCCTCTACAATATAGAGTTCGCCTAATATTCACCCAACCTGTAACAGAATTTGCCTCTGTTGCCAGCTTGAAGAGAATGTTATTCATCGCTTATCTCTTTTAGTTTTTTAATAGTATCTTGATCTTTTCTCCATACATCCATTGAACCAAAACTATTTTGTTAGTGTAGTTGTGATAAAATCAAGCTGAGCAAACAGTTCTTCAATTTTGGCAACGATTCGTTTTTGTTCGGCGAGTGGGGGGAGAGGAATTAGAAAATCATTTATTTGAGTAAGAATAATACGTTTTAAAGCAGAACCTTTTGCATTCTTTTTCATTTTGTTCTGTAGTAAATCAGATATTAAAATATATGCTAGAAACCAAGATAAAATTCCTTTTGAAGGTTTGATAAGAGCAACACTTGATAACATACTAAAAGGATAATTTAAATTATTAACAGCAACTTCTCCAATAGTCCCGTCTTTAGTTAATAAGACATCATTCAATTCAGGCGAACATCTGCTATAAATAGACTCATGTATTTCTTTAGAAACATACGTTGCATCATCTAAACAAATTTCTAGATTTTTTATATTCTTTGCTGTGATATAAAGAAAGGCCCCTGAAGCACTATTCGGTGGTGAATTATGTGTACCATCAGTAATTGGTTTTCTGCATACTTCAGGCAATCTACACCAAGCCCATCCATCCGGCACGGCAAACGGGATTTCGTCAGAAATATTTTCCTCGCCACCATCGGTATATTTTTGATAATAACAATTATCGGTACCGCTTTTGTAAATATACGAATCATTCTTGCCTCGTTTCATCTCTCCGGCTGCAATCTTTGCTTCTTTTTCAGCACGGAGTCTCTCCAGCATAACGGAGGCAGGTTCATCGGCAGGATCTTGCGGAACAAGTTTCCCGCGGATTGCAAGATCAAGGATTTTTGACTTCGCCTGTTTGACGGCTGTCTGTAAGTCGGCTTTATTTTGTTCCATCAGGTCGATTTCTGCAAAAATTGTTTCAATTTTTGCGACGATGCGTTGCTGCTCCGAGAGGGGCGGGAGAGGAAGAAGAAATTGTTTTACGGTTGGAACAGTGAGCTGAGGAATGCTGGAACCTTCTGAAAAAGAAAATAGTGCATCAAATGAGAACTTTAAAAAAACTAAATTAATACATTCTATAAATGGAATTATAGTAATTAGTCGAATAATAGGCACAAAAGGTTCATTTCTAATACATGAAAAGCCTATTGTTCCCCTTGCAGAAATAGTAAGGCTAGAAACATTAACTACAGATTTATCCGTGAAACCATATAGACCATTATTTTCAATTCCATTTGAATATATAGGAATATTACATTTGTCTGATTTTGTTTTTTCGTAAATAATTGGTCTATCACCGCCTGCAAATATGGAAGCTGAAATATTCGGTAACCTACACCACGCCCAGCCCTCCGGCACGGCAAACGGGATTTCGTCCTCGATATCCTTTATCCTGCCGTCGGCGAACTTCTCATAGTGCCTGTTATCATCACCGAAAAAAATATACGAATCATTTTTACCGCGTTTCAGTTCACAGGAAGCGATTTTTTTCTCTTTTTCAGCACGGATTTTTTCAAGGAGTATGGCTGCGCTCTCATCGGCCGGGTCTTGCTTTACCAGCTTTCCGTGAATTGCGAGGTCTAATATTTTTTGACGTAATGCATTTGTGTTCACGTTATAATCTCCCTGTAACAGCCATTATCAGCTGCCGCTCATTTCAAGCGAGGTTTTATATTCTTCTATCTGCTCGCTCAAATTCCCTATATGGTGCGAAAACATAAAATGTAAGAACTCCGCAGGATCATCCTTGTCTTGTAAAGAAGAAAGACTTTGAATATATTCCGCTCTATTTTCCTTTTTTATAATCGAAGGAATTATTCCAGCCTCATATTGGATAAAATTCATTAAAAGCCGGCTCATTCGTCCATTCCCGTCGGCCCAAGGATGAATGTGAACAAGTTTATAATGAGCGCGAAAGCTAAAAGCGTATTGAGCTTCTATATCTTTTTCTGCAATGCTTTTTCTTTCCGAATTGAACCAAGCACAAAATTCTTCCAGTTTTTGCGGAAGCTTCTGCCATGCCATATAACTCTTCCCGCCCCGTCCCGCACTGACATTTAAAGGCTTGAGTTCTCCTTTTGCAGAAGAAAATGTTCCGCCGATTGTATTGTATACAGTGCCGGTGTTTTTCATTACGAGAGCTGAAAGTTCACAAAGGATTTCCGGTGTGATTTGCGTATGCTGTTTTGCAAGTTCAAAGCTTTTTTCGTATGCAGCTTTTAGGTCAAGGTTCATAAGCTGTTCATGAATCGGTTTATTTGCACTTATCCCTTCGTCAAAAAGCAACTGATTTTCAATTTCCGTTACGGTAGAACCTTCTATTGCTGTTGAATGTGTGATAATCGAATATAAATAGAATTTATCATAATCAAGCTGCTGAGAAATTTGCAGCTTGTCGTATTCGTTTATAACTTCTGAAAGTTTATTAAAGTTTTGTTCTTCGTTCCGATTTATCATTCTTTAATTCCTTCAATCAGTTTGGAAAGTTCGGCAACCGCTGCGGCAATGTTTGCGCTTTTGGTTTGAATGGTCTGCATCAGTTCGGCGAGTGAACAGTCCACTGTATCGGAACCGTCTTTTATCCAAGAAATATCCAGACCGGTTTTATCCCGTGCAAGCAGTTCATCGACGTGATATTTACGCCATCTGCCGTTCGGATTTTCGGGCGACCACGTTTCTTTGCGGTCTTCAAAATGTCCTGCGCAGTAGCAGCTTACAAAGTCTTCAAGATCGGAACGTTTAAGCGGTTTCGTTGCAAGAGTGTGTTTAATCCCTGTCCGGTAATCGTAATACCATGTCTCTTGTGTCGGGCTTCCTTTTTCAAAGAACAGTACATTTGCTTTTACGCCGTTTGCGTAGAAAATACCGGTCGGCAAACGAAGAATCGTATGAAGATTAAAATCTTTTAGAAGTTTTTTGCGGAGAATTTCTCCGGCACCGTCTGCAAAAAGCACATTATCGGGAAGAACGATTCCGGCTCTCCCGCCGTTTTTTAACATGACCATCATGTGCTGTAAAAAATTTAACTGGTTATTGCTTGTCGTTACAATCAAATCGGAACGCATTGTCGAAATATCGACGCTTCCTGCAGGCCGAGCACCGAAAGGCGGATTTGCAAGAATTACATCTACAAGATGTTCGGGTTCGTGTTCCAAACTATCTTCACATTTAATCGGTGTGGTGTCCGCTCCAATGTCATGAAGATAAAGGTTCATAGAAGCCAACGTTACGACAAGAGGCGTAATGTCATTTCCCCTAAGAGCCTTAGTTTGTAAGAAATCCACTTTACTCTGTTCGTCGCTTTGTTTGCGCATATAGTCATAGGCAGCGAGCAAGAATCCTCCGGTTCCGCACGCCGGGTCGGCAACGGTTTCCGTAATTTTCGGCTGAACAACATCAACCATAGCATTAATCAAGGGGCGCGGCGTAAAGTACTGCCCTGCTCCGGATTTTTTATCCTGTCCGTTTTTTTCAAGAATACTTTCGTAAATTGCACCTTTTAGGTCTCCGTCCATACTGAACCAGTTTTCTTCATCAATCATTCCGATTAGTTTTTTAAGAAGAGCCGGTTTTGTAATCTTATTTTGTGCTTCCGTAAAAATTGCGCCGATAAGTCCGTCAGTTGCCTGTAAAATTTCCAGAATCTTTTCATATTTTGCAAGTTGATCAGGTCCGTCCAGTTGAACAATATCTTTCCACTTACTTCCGTCAGGAAGTGCGCTGCCTAAACCGTATGATTCTTTTTCAAAATCCATTTTTAGAAATAAGAGATATGTCAGCTGAATAATATAATCCGTAAATCCGATACCGGCTGCCGCAAGAACGTCTGCCATGTTCCAAACTTTTTTCGTAAGAGCCTGTTCCGGTTTTGCCTGTGTTGCTTCTTTTTTTGCCATTTTTATGCTGCCTTTCCGTAGAATAAGTATTTTGAGATTGTCTGCATTTCCGCGTTTAGTTTGTCGGCCCCGAAGATTGGAACGGCTTTTACGAACAAATCATGTTTTGCATTGTTTAATTCAATGTTCGTGATACAGCCGTTTTGTACGATGTATTCTGCAATCTGCCGCACAATTTCAATTTGTTCCGGCGTAAATTTACGCCAAGCCTGTCCGCAATAAAGGTTAAAATAACTGCCGAATCGTCTTTTAAGGGACACAAGTTCATCATCCAACTTATATCCGTATCTTACCAGTTGAATAAGATTGGTAAAAACGCCCAGTTCCGTTTCTCTGTTTAACGGTTTTACTTTTCCGCTTTCTCCGTCCAGCGTTTGATAGCACGTCCATAAAAATTCCGGATTGAACTGGCTATTATACGCAACAAGTTTCTTTTCCAAATCTTTCAGCATCGTATAAGTGATGGCAACTTTTTCCTGATTATAAAGAATTCTTAATGCTTCAATTTCATCTTTATTGTCATTAAGATAGGTTTCAAATGTAGTGATATATTCTTTTGCCTGTTCTTTTGAAAATCCTGCATACAGTAACGTGTCCTTTTTTTCAAGGGCAATTTTAATAAATCCGGCATTGATTTCCAAAAGTTTTTTACGGGCTTTTACGTTGTTGATGAGCGGGGAAATCAAAATTTTTCTTTCCGAGTTCGGCTCGTTAATATCTTTATAGGGCGGTAAACTGCAAGACTCATGTGCGATTGCCTCAAAAATATTTACCGCCAATTGTTTTACGGTAATAGAGCCGAGCAATTCATTAAGTTCGATAATATCTTCCGATTCGGCTTTTTTATTTACGTTTGAAAGATAGTCCGCTAAAAGTTCCAAATTCTTATCGGATAATTCCCCGTGTGCAAGATGTTCAAGAAGGTCCTTGAGCGGCAAGACTTTTTTTATATCGCCGTTTCCGCCCGGAGTCGGCATTGATTTTTCGTGTTCTGTTACGCCGACAGCATCCACAAGATAGTAAAAGTCTTTTGAGGCCGCATTTGAGGTTACGTTTCTTAGTTTATCGTCGGCAAGCGTTCTGCATCCGCGTCCTTTCATCTGAGTGTAGAGAACTTCAGAATGTATATCGCGCATAAAAACAAGAATTTCCAAAGGCCTGATATCGGTGCCTGTTGCAACAAGCGTAACGGTAATAGCAATCCGAAAATCTTTGTTATTTCTAAAATCGTTAATCAGTTGATTTGAATTTCCGGATTTACACGTAATCAACTGAGCATAATGTTCGGGGAGCTCTCCGTTAGGAAATTCGTTTTTGAAAACCCTTTTGATTGCTTCTAATATGTCTTCCGCATGGCTTTCTTTTTTTGCAAAGAAAAGCGTTTTTGGAATCATAGCCCAATCTTTTTTTCTGTCCGGATACAGAGACTCATAGATGGAATCTTTATATGCTTGAACAACTGTTTCGATTTGTGCCGGAATTACAACACTTCTGTCTATGTCCGTTTTGGTAAATTGCCGGTCTTCATGCTGCTTTTGCGTTTTTCTTTTACCGCTCAAGTTGGAAACTTTTTTGATTTTTTCACCGTCTTTAATGGTGCCGCCGGTTTCCGAGATTTCGGTTTTAATTCTATACACACGCGGAGGAACATTAACGCCGTCGGCAACGGATTTTTCCAAAGTGTAATTGACTACTCGGTTTTTATTAAAAAACGCTTCAGCTTCCGGTGTCGGAGTTGCCGTCAGTCCGATGATTTTTGCATTATTGAAATAGGTAAGCACCTGCCGCCAATCTCCATAAATCGAACGATGACATTCATCAATTATAATTACGTCAAAGAAATCCGGCGGTAAAAGGATGTTTCCTGTAAACTGAATCTGTTCTCCCGGTGCGTTTTCATCATTATCCGTTTCTTCGTCATCGTCGGCATCGTTTATTTCTTGCCCCGTGAGCGCTGCAAAAAGCCGCTGAATCGTTGAAATGACGACACTTGCATTTCCTATTTTTTCAACGCTTTTAAGACGATGAACAATGTATTCATCGGAGAAAGGATTACCGGTTTCCGTAAGTTTATATGTTCCGAACTCGCCTTCGGCTTGCTTCCCAAGATTGTTACGGTCTACAAGAAAAAGAACCCGCTTTGCGGATGTATAATTCAAAAGCCGATACGCTGCCGTACAGGCGGTAAATGTTTTTCCAGCACCCGTAGCTAAAACGATAAGAGCCTTTTTGAATCCCTGCTTAAATGAAAGTTCCAGCTTCGTGATTGCTTCAAATTGACATTCCCTTAAACCTTTTGACCCTACAGACGGGACGGAAGGAAGTTTTGCATATTCCGAATCGATGTCGCCGCCTGCCAATTTAACAATATCTTTCGGAGTGAGCATTTTTTTAAGAACTTTATAACTCGGTTTTTCGTCGTGCATATCCTTAAAGAGCAAAGTCTCGCCGTTTGAAAGAAAAATAAACGGAAGCGGAGTTTTCCATACCCGTATCCAATCGGGCAGAATATTTCCGTAATTTTGCGCTTGTTCTGCAACTTCAAGACCTAAATTATTCTCTTTTCTTTTTGCTTCAAGAACCCCTATAGCCTTTCCGTCAAGATAAAGAATGTAATCAGCTTCTTTATTACCTTTTAAGATATTTTCACGGACGGCTTGCGCATTTATCGCTTCGGGAACAAACTCATCCCGGTTGACTACCGTCCAGCCGGCATCTTCAAGATATGCATCTATATAAACACGTGCTTTTTGCTCAGGCAATAGACCGTCATATCTGAAATTATGATTGTTCTTGTATTCCGTCATAAATATATCCTAATGTTCTCATATCCCAAAACTATAGGAACAATTATAACACTATTTTAGTTATTTTAATAGTACCCGCATTGCCGCAATCGAAGATAACCCGATTGAAATTACCGTGTAATATTTTCAAAATATTGAAGAAACGCACAAATTCGCATAACTAAACTTTGAAGAAACGTATAATTTTTCGTAATTGATGCCGTTTCTTGACACCGTTTATTCTTGACTCTACCTTTAAAACAACTTAAAATGAGATAAATATGATTGAAATTGAAGAAATTCCTATAACGGACATCAGCGAATTCTGGAGCCTGCATATTACCTATTTGGTTGATGACAGCATAATCACAGATAAAGAAGATATTGACTATTTTACGGGTGAAGAATATCGCGGAATTTTGGAATCGCATATGATTCGAAATACGGACAAACAGCATATGGTCTATTTTCTTCGAGATGGAGTTAGAATTGGAGCAGCTTCTTACTGTATTTATCAAAGTGAAGATGGAAAATGCTTTATCTTAGATTTTTGGGTCTTCCCTGAATATAGAGGAAACGGTACAGGGTATCTCTGTTTTGAAGCTTTGGAGCAATATACCAAGAGCGATGGTTCAATATATTATGAGCTGAACTGTAGTAAAGAAGATTCCATAAGATTTTGGAAATCGCTCGGATTTATTGAAAACGGTAAAGATGAATATGATATGCCATTGATGATAAAAAGATAACGAAAACAATAGTGCATTACCTAACCTTTCCTTTAAAAAAAGTTTCCGTAGAAATCTTGAAGATTTCTACGGATGTCGAATTACGCCGTTTTGGAATGAGAAACGGCCTTGAGATAAAGCTCTCCGTTTATCCGAGCTTTAACCCATCTTTAAATGCTTCACCGACACGCTCCGATACTTTGTAATATCCGTGTGTATAGGGATCGAAAGCTATGGCATTTACTAATGACATATCGAGCTTTCCATTCGGCATAACGCTTTCATCGGCAGTTACATTTACAACCTTTCCGATAACACCGCAGCCGTATTTACTATTTTGATACTCAATAAATTCACATTCCAGACAAAGCGGAAATTCATTTATAACCGGAGCGTCGACTGTTTCCGCCTTACTTGCGGTAAGCCCCGCTTTCTCCAGTTTATTGGGAACCTTGTTACCGGATGCGACGCCAAAATAGTCGGCTTCAAGAACATGAGATGCGTCCGCAATACTAACGGTAAAAGCCCCTCGCGCCTTGATATTTTGCACGGTCTTATGCGTTTCCGTTAAATTGAGTGCTACAATATTACGATCCTGCATTGTTCCCCATGCAGCATTCATAACATTTACGCTGCCGTCATCGTTATATGTAGCAACCATAAGTACGGGCATCGGGAAAAACCCTTCGGTAATAGTTAATTTCTTTCCCATAAACGCCTCCTGTTGCGGATATGTAATTCTAAATATAATTATATTCAAATTAGCGGAAAAAACAAGTGTGCGCATTGATACCTTCCGGCTTTAAGCCGGTTCTTTCTTATCTTACATGCCGCGTATATTTCGCCCTTATGCTTACGGCCGCTCCGTACGTTTTGTTACACCACCGCTTTCTATTTATGAAACTCTTATTTCATTTTCCTACTTGACTTAAACCTCATTTCAAGTAATATACCGGCAAAAGATATACGGAGCGTAACGGAATATGCGATCCGGCACAGCAAAGAGTTAAAGAGGTAATGAACATGGTGTATACTTTTCAGTCGGCACACTCCGCAGAGGTTGAGGCAGTATTTGCATTATATGAAAAACGAATCCGTTGGATGGATGAGGTAGGCATTCGGCATTGGAATGTCTGGGATTATTTAACTGTATATCCTGTTGCTTATTATGTAACGCAGCAGACTACGGGAAATCTTTATGCGTTAAAAGACAACGGCTGCATCATAGGCGCCGTGGTTTTGTTGGAACATGATAACCGTTGGACAGATAAAGCAGATGATCATGCGTATTACATACATAATCTAGTAACGGATCCTGTCGTCAAAGGCGCCGGAAAAATTATACTCGCTGAAATTGAAAAACTGGCTATTTGCCGGAAGAAAGGCTTTTTACGTTTGGATTGCGACTCGGGTAGCACATTCTTGAACAACTACTATGGAGCAAAGGGATTTGTTTTATCAGGTCATTGTAAAGACGGTGCATATACCGGCAATAGGCGCGAAAAAACGCTGCAAAGAACATAAGATTAACCAGGAGGCAGTAAAATGATATGGGCGGTTTTTGCGTTCTTATCCGCTGTATTTGCGGCACTTACTTCTATTTTGGCAAAGGTCGGAATTGAAGGAGTAAACTCAAATTTAGCAACGGCAGTAAGAACGATTGTTGTGGTAGCAATGGCGTGGGGTATGGTTTTTATCACCAATGCGCAACACGGAATTATGGACATCAGTAAGAAGAGCTGGATATTTCTGATTCTTTCAGGACTGGCAACAGGGGCTTCATGGCTGTGTTATTACAAGGCATTGCAAATCGGCGAGGCATCCAAAGTTGTGCCTATCGATAAATTAAGCGTAGTGATTACATTGATTTTAGCTGTCATTTTTCTACATGAAAACGTCAATGCAAAATCGATAATCGGTTCACTGCTGATTACGGCAGGCACACTCTGCATGGTGTTATAACACAAACTGCATACGGTCTTTTCAAGTATGAAGCTTTTTGCTCAAAAATAATTCCATAAATTGAATCAATCATACATGGCTAAATGAACCGTTTGTTTCATTTATACTATTCCTTGGCAATAGCATTATTAAGGTGCTCTTAAGAGTAAAGCGAGATTTTTTGAGGCTGCTTTACGCCCTACTGATTTTGCAGCCGCTAAAATTTCGCAGCTTTGTTAAACGCCGAGTTTTGCGTAATCGCAAAACATCGCCGATAGAATACACTTTCTTAACTGAGTTACGAAAGTGCGAAAATTCATCAAACCTCAAGATTTGATAACCTTTTCGTTTGATGAATTTATCGGAATGCTTTTCCGTACGAGGAGAATTTGTTCATACTTTCTTCGCATAATTCATTGACATTAAAATTATATCTCTTATCATAGAAGTGAATACTTCACGGTATGGAGGCGCAATGTATCATTTACGATTGAAAGGTTCCCACTATGAGATGGGAAAAAAGTTAGGACATATTTTTTTAAAAGCAGGAATAATGTTTCCTTTACAAAAACTTGACGATTTTCAAAGACAATTCGGAACAGCAAGCGGAGCCGTATTAAAAAACTTTTTTCCGGAAATTGCGGAAGAAATTCGCGGCATTATGGATACCGTACAGGCCGACATCGGACTTTTTACGGCGTGGCTTATGTGCATGGGATGCTGTCTGTATAACCTTGATGAATCTTGGACGGCGGAAACGAGAGGCTGCACGGCATTTGCTTTTTCTTATGGAAGTGAAGTATATTACGGCAGAAATAATGATCTGCCTCCGTTTTTGCATAAAGGCTGCAAACGAATTTTATACGCACCCAGGGGCAGCACCCGTTTTATACTTAATACATCTTCATTCACAAACGGAGAAGAAGGAATGAACGAGCATGGGTTGGCCGCCGCAATGACTTTTGTCCTTCCGAATTTAGAAGAAATAAGACCGGGCCTTAATGCATTGTTTTTAATTCGGTTTATTCGTGCGGAGGGTTTAATACCCCGACGCTCTGCGTCGGGGTTGTTGATTTTGGAAAAATGCAGAACAACGGAAGAGGCTGTAACTATCTTAAAAAAATTGCCGGTATCTTCCCCTGCAAATATTCTACTCTGTGACAAAAACGGAAACATGGCCGTCGCAGAAGTTTCGTCCGATACAAAGAAAATACGTGAATGCAACATCAATCCATACGGAAGCAAATTCATCATTGCGGCAAATCATTTTACGGTTGAACAAATGAGGCGGTACTATAATTCTGACGGAAATATTTTTAGATCGCAAGAACGGTATAAAACCGTATTTGATGCTTTTCAAAACAAAATAGAAAGTCCCGTCGAATTTGCAATGGATGTTTTACGAGGACGGTACGGCTTTATCTGCCAATACGGTAAAGAAGAAAACTTCAAAACTGCATGGAGTTCCGTTTTTAATCTGTCCGAGTTAAGCATATATTGTGCTGCCGGCAGTCCTGACAAAAAGAGATTTACCGAAGATGAGTGCTTAAAAAAATGCGGAAATTGTGAAGTAAAAATGTTTTGACTTTCAGATGTGATTCATTCAAAGGGTTTAATACCTTTTCTTCCTCGGCTGCGTAAGAAAAAGGCTCCTACCCTCTTCCGCCTATAACCGCATATATCACGATCCCTACAAACAGCAGCATTACGATGTAGTCGGGAAAGCACATCTTGACCCTTTCATAAGATGTACGTTTTCGCTCGGCATCGAGGCCTCGTGCAAGGGAAGCGGAAGCAAGCTCATCCATAACGGCAATACAGCTGAAAAGGAGAGGTATCAGTATGTACTCGATAGTTCTAAAAGGTGCCCGTATAACCGCACCCGGTTCAAGAGATATGCCCCTAAAGGCCATAGCTTTGCGCACGCCGTCCCATTCTTCCTGCACCGTCGGGATAAACCTGAGCATTACGGATAGAGGGATAATTACAAAGAGCGGAAGATGGAGAGCAGACAGTGCTGCAATGAGCTGACTTATCCGTGTTGTTTTAATTAAAAATGAAAGAGAAAGAAGCAAGGGAATCCCATACCGGCAAATCATAACAAGTGCAACAAGAATTCCGGTTAGGGCAGGAGCTCCTGTCCCTGAGGTGATGATTCGATAGCGCAGATATTCCATAAATGCAATAAGAACGCCGCATTTGAGAGCAAACCATTTTTTACCGCACAAGGCTAACAGTGCACACATCGCCGCACAGTACATCCAAAACGAGATAGCATTATAGGAAAAGGTACTGACGGCGATACCCGCAAAAAATAACAGCAGCTTTGTCCGCGGGTCAAGCTTTAAAAGCCCGGCCTCGCTTCCGTACAGCCCGAACGCCATTTATACGGCTCCGGCCTTTTCAAAATGCTTTTTAACCAAACTTTTTGCAATAAGCGCACCGCCTATTCCTCCGAGAACGGCACAGCCCAGTATGGCGAACCATATCTTTCCGTTAAAAGCCAATTTTGCAAGCGTCTCCGTATAAGCGGCACCTTGATATTTTTCCGTCAGGGTTATAAATTTATTATAATCGGTGAGCAGCATCATAGTCGGTGCCGACATATTCAGGTTAAAAAAAACAAATGACAGAAGATACATCTTGCGGGATTGGTATTTGCCTAAGAAAAGAACCAGCTCTGCCATAAGCGCCGCCGCCAGCGAAAAAATAACTGCATACACACTTTGAGTGCAGGCTATCAGTGTAAAAAATGCTCCGAATACCAAAGCCGCACCGAACTTATGCACTTTAAGGACGCACAGCATATATACCGTACCGCATACCAGTCCCACCGTAAGCGGTGCCATAAAATACAGTACCGGAGAAATGGCGGAAGAACCCATTACGATAATCAGCATCAGCACAATGTACATTGCACCGAATGCACCTGCATAGATAAGATCCTTTGTTCTCATTTTTTTGCCTGATTGTGTCGTTGAACTCATAGTTTTAAACTCCTTATGTTTTCCTTTAATTTTAATCAGCATCTTTAAAATGCTCATCTTAATTGTTAGAGACAGCTAATACTAATCTATAAAAGGCTTATGTGTCAATAGGCTTACTTTTTTCTATTCTCTTCCGCAAATTTTCTATATTATTAACCTTGCAATTTTTGAAAATATAGTGTATCCTTATTCTGTGATTAAATTTAAGCTTTTACGCTTTATATAAAAGGAGTTTTTATGGGATTTACAACGGATAAAATCAGGACAATTGCCGTTGCAGGACACGGGCAATCGGGAAAAACCAGTCTTGTCGAACACTTGCTTTACGTTTCAGGCCTTATCGATAAGGCCGAATCGGTAGAGTCCGGAAAAACAGTAACGGACTACAGTCAGGAAGAAATCGATCGAAAGATATCTATTTATTCCACATTAGTTAATTTACAAAAAGACGATAAGCTTATAAACATTTGGGATACTCCCGGTGCCTCTGATTTTATCGGTGAGGTAATCGCCGCATTCCGCTCATCCGAAGCGGCTCTCATAGTTTTGGACGGAAGATCGGGCGTTCAAATCGAAACAATAAAGTATTGGCGCGACCTTGACAGAAGAAACAAACCCCGCCTTGTTTTTGCAAACAAAATGGACGAAGACAGAGCCGATTTTGATAACTGTATAGCCGATGTCAAAAAACAATTTCAGGTAGATGTTTTCCCCGTAAGCTTTCCCATGGGAACGGGAGGTAATTTTAAGGGCGTTGTAGATGTCCTACACGGAAAAGCATATAAAATCGAGGGCGGAAAAGAAATAGAAACGGAAATCCCTGCCGAGTATCAGGATAAATACAAGGAAGCTCTGGAAGTTCTGGCCGGAGCTGCTGCAGAAGGAGATGAAGAATTACTTGTCAAATTTATAGATGAAGGCGAACTTTCTTCTGAAGAAATAAGCCGAGGGCTTACCCTTGCAATGGCAGATAACAGAATAGTGCCCATCTTTGCAGGTTCGGCAATAAATAATTCAGGCCTTAATTCTCTTTTACGTTTTATAAGCGAAATCCTGCCGTCCCCTGAGGGTTCCCTGGAAAGGGGAATCACTAAAGAAGGAGAAGAAGTTTCCGTTAAACTGGACCCTTCAGCCCCTCTTTCGGCCATTGTAGTAAAAACCTCTAACGATCAATTCTCAGGCCGTCTTTCTTATGTAAAGGTTGTTATGGGAGTTCTTTCAGCCGATTCCGAGGTCTATAATCTTAGAGAAGAAAAAAAAGAAAGGGTCGGCAAAATCTATAGGATAATGGGTAAAAAACTTACCGAAATAAAAGAGCTTCAAGCCGGTGATATAGGTGTTTTGGTAAAACTTACTAGCACAAAGACGAACGATACATTGGCGGCCCTATCCGATGCCGTTCCTTTTGTAAGGCTTAGAACTCCGGAACCCATCTATTCATTGGCGGTTTCCGCAATCGACAAAAAGAATGACGATAAGGTCAGCGAGCAGCTGTTTAAGGCCTGCGAAGAAGACATGACCCTCTCCTTTGCCTTCAATGCCGAAACAAGGCAAAATGTTCTATCGGGTATGGGAGACCTTCATACAAACATAGTTTTGGATAAGGTAAAAAAACAGTCTAAAATCGAAATTCAAACCTCCATTCCACGAATTGCCTATCGAGAAACAATTCAGCGCAAATCCCAAGCCGAATACACTCATAAAAAGCAGTCCGGCGGTCACGGACAGTTCGGCAGGGTTGTTTTGGCAATCGAGCCCCTCCCCAGAGGCGAAAAATACAAGTTTACCAATGCGGTTTTCGGCGGGGCTATCTCCAAGGGCTACATACCCGGTGTTGAAAAGGGTGTTATTGAGGCTATGGAAAAAGGCGTTTCTGCAGGCTACCCCGTAGTAGATGTTGCAGTAACCGTTCTTGACGGTAAAGAACACCCCGTAGACTCATCGGAAATGGCCTTTAAGATTGCAGCCCGAAATGCCTTTAAGGATGCAATGCGGAATGCAGGCCCAATCCTCCTTGAGCCCATTATGAACCTGACCGTCTTTGTCGAAACCTCATATCTCGGAGATATAATGAGCGACCTTTCTTCACGCCGAGGAAGAATCCTAGGCCAGTCCTCCCCCGCAAGCGGCATTGAAGAAATCAGGGCACAGGTTCCCCACAAAGAGCTTTTACGCTATGCAATAGACCTCCGCTCGATGACAAGCGGTACGGGTTCTTTTGAAATGTCCTTCGACCACTATGATCCGATATCCGGTAAGATTGCCGACGAGATAATAGCCGAAGCCAAGGCCTTCATGGAAGAACAAGAAGAATAAGGAGGAAAGCAAATGAGAAAAAATTTGAAATTAGCATTTATCGGTTTATTTATTTTTATGTTCAGCTTGTCAAGTGTAACAGCATACGATGGAACGATTTTAGGCGGTTATGACGGAAGTTTTTCACGATATGAGTTTATTCAACAAGCCGGCAACATGGAACTCGCTTACTCAATAGTAGAAAAGATGGAGTTAAGCAAAATTGAAAAATTCTTTAACATCGATGAAGATACTCTTGATGAAGAAGATGCAAACTTGCTTGATGATGTAGAAAATTATATCAATGATAATTACACTCTAAAAAATAGAGATGGATACTCATTTGTGGTCATTAGAAGCAATAGTGATGATTTTATCGATGGTTGGATTGTATTTTTTCACTATTCGAAATCGGCAGCAGAGCCGTACTATTACTATTTATACTACTTTAGTGCAATTCCATAATACGCGACCAAACTAAAAACTAAACCTACGTACGGTACGKAGTGGTGGTTGTTTTTTATTTACATGTTTTTTATAACTACCTACTTTTTAAAACGCTTTACTTTTTTGGTTGTGGTCATTTCAAGCGGTTCGGATAGATAGGTTGTCTTTGTAATCCTCTGATAGGGTAAAAGCTTTTTATTCACGGTTTCGATAATGGCATCGATTTCTTTTTGAATAGCTGCATCGCCTTCGCTTGTGCCGCGTGTCATATTGAGCTTTTTATAAAGCTCATCGGCAGGATAAACAAGGGCTTCAACTTCCTCACCTTCCTCAGCCTGATAGCCTGCAGCTGTAATCTGTTCAATTTCATTATAATAGAGCTGGAACATATTTTCGATTTCTTCTGGGAAGACGTTTTTTCCTCCGGCTGTAACTATAAGGTTTTTAGCCCTTCCGCAAAGGTAAAGGTAGCCTTCATCATCAAGCCAGCCTAGGTCTCCTGTTTTTAACCAGCCGTCGGAAGAAAGAACTTCGGCTGTTTCATCAGGCATATTGTAATAGCCCTGCATAACCATAGGCCCCTTTACGGCAACCTCCCCTATTCCCTTTTCATCAGGATCAAGTATCTTCATTTCCATATAAGAAATAAAATACTGCCCGACGCTGGCAATTTTAAAGTGCTCTTTAGGATTAAGGGCAATGATGGGAGATGTCTCTGTAAGGCCGTAACCTTGAACAAAGTCGATGCCGAACTCATTATAAGCCCTGCATACCTTGGGAGCTAAAGGGCCTCCTCCGCATATAGCAATTCTTACATTACCCAAACTGGCCTTATCTAAAATTCCATGGAAGAGCTTACTGCCGATATTAGCCTTAAAGACCTTTTTAACAAAGTATGAAAAGCCCATCAATGCTCTGATAATACCGAATACGACAATACCCTTTGCTTTAATTCCTTTAAAAATACCGGCAAGAAGTTTATTGAATAAGAGAGGCACGCCCAAAAGCATTGTGATTTTTCCGGCTTTAAGCTCGGCAAGCATTTTTGAAACTGCAAGAGTTTTTCCGAATACCAGCTCTGCACCGACCGAGAGGGCTTCGATAAATACCGCAAGCATAGTATACGAGTGATGAAGCGGTAAAAGAGCATAGAATACGTCCGTATGATAGATGTTAAGGTTCGACTGTGCGATATAGCAATCCGAAACAAAATTTTTATGAGTTAAAACAACGCCTTTAGGGTTTCCTGTAGTTCCTGAGGTAAAAAGAATTGCAGCCGTATCGTTTTCTTGGGCCTTTGCAAGTTCAGGATTTCCGGAAGGCTTTAGATTATAAACATAAATTTCAGGGTGTTTTTTACTTAAAGAATAAAGGGAACCTATAAAGGTCTCGGTTTTTGCTTTTTCTGCAAAAAAATCGAATTTTTCTTCATCTACAAAAAAAATCTTCGGTTTTGATGTTTTTAAAAGGGTTTCAATCTCTTCATTATGAAGGCCATAGTCTATCGGAATTATTATTCCGCCTGCAAAAAGGGCTGCCAAATATACAACAGCCCATTCAGGGGAGTTTTTTCCCGAAACGGCAACATGAGTTCCCTTCGTAACACCCTTTTCAGTCATCCAATAGGCCAAGTCTTTTATTACCTTCAAACTTTCCGAATAAGAAAGGGTAATACGATCCGGTTCAAAGACCGTAAAACAATTTCTGTCAGGGTACCGCTCTGCAGTAATTTCAAACATTTCGGGGAGGGTCGGCCATTCGCCTTTAAATTTTGATCCCCTCCATTCATCTAAAAATGCCCAAGGTTTTTTATTAAGATTTGCCATAAGATCTTCCTTTTATAAATAAATTTAGCTAAATTCTCTTATAGTTAGACCCGATAAGAGATAAGAGGTTGCAGAATTTATGAAAAAAATATTTATTTTTATTATCTTTAGCTTTTTTTTAAACGGATGCATGATTTTTGGAGCT
Organism: Treponema putidum; assembly: GCF_000755145.1. GTDB lineage: Bacteria > Spirochaetota > Spirochaetia > Treponematales > Treponemataceae > Treponema_B > Treponema_B putidum. The sequence continues at coordinate 1,471,779 of NZ_CP009228.1, read as the reverse complement.
CAACCGCCCGAATCTCCTCGGCTCGATTTTATAAATGCCTCATATAAATACTTAAAAACTCCATATAAATATGCAGGTACTACTAAGGCCGGAATGGATTGCTCAGGTTTTGTATATAGGGCTGCCCTTGACGGCCTTGAAATGACCGTGCCCAGAAGCACAAAGGGGCTTGCTGACTTTGCTAAACGAATTTCAGACAAAGAAGTTCAACCCGGCGATCTTTTATTTTTCTACACCGTGGGAAACAAAGTATCGCATGTAGGAATTTATATCGGTAACGGAGAATTTATCCATTCCGCTTCGCAGGGTAAACATACAGGTGTAATAATTTCTTCACTAGAAGAAAAATATTGGAAAAATACCTACCGCTTTGCAGGCCGTTTTTTAGATCCCGAAGATATTTTTAATGAATAAAGTTCAAAAAAGAAAGGCTCATAATTAAAGATCAAAAACATCCAAGATTATTATAAGCTGCATTCCCTTGCGGGGCTCAATATTTATATCAAAGGTTTGAATCAAAGATTTAGGTTTTGTTTTAAGTTTTCTTATTATTGAAAACTCCTCCTTTGCCAAAAGCTTTCCCTTAGGCCTTTTATAACCGGAAAAATCATAGACGACCTTTGTTATTATACGGCCTTCAATAACTTGAACTACAATCTTGCCGTCTTCATTCGTTATATATTTTTCCTCGGTGCCGTCTGAAAAAAAGACCGTACATGGAAGTTCCTTAAAAGAGATTTGAGCCTTGTCCGTAAGCTGTACATAGGCACCTTCAACTTTAGGCTGAATTTGCTTTGTTTTGCATGACGAAAAACAAAGCAATAAAACGCTAACAAAAATAATTATTCTTTTCATTCTATTCTAAAATTCCTTTTATTCTCATTTGCTCAAATACGCTGTCTTCTCCTAGAAAGTGAGCAAGGCCTGCAAACACAAAGGTTCTTCCACCCTTATCAAGGTATTCTTCAAATTTTTCAGCCCAAACAATATTTCGATTTTTTAAAAGAACATCTTGAGATACACCGTCACTCATATCTAGGAGAGAACCTATAAACTCTTTTAATTCCTCAGTATTGTTTTCCAAATATAACTTTTTTAACATTGTGAGCATATCAATGGTGCTATCGGCATTTTGTAATTCGCCTATAGTTTCTTTAAGAGCCTTTAGCTGTTCTTCAAAGGTACCTGAAGATAAGATATCCAGTTGTTCATCAATACTTTCAAGAGCTTCAATTTTTTTCTTACCGGCTCGGTTCATAAGATGCATATCTATGCCGTTTTGCGGATCAAGATCGGCCTTTGTATACAATATTTGATTTAGAGCCATTGTAAGAATCCACGGATTAAATTTAAATAGAGGAGGAGCAATGTTTTCTCCCAATTCTTGTTTAACAACGTTTATTTCATCCTCGGTCAAAAAATTAGATAAATCCTTTTCAGGCTTAAGATTTAAATTTTGAATCATCCTCATTTGTAATTTTTCCTGAACCATTTCCATTTCTTCTTTGCCGCCCAATTCACTGACCCGCCTATCGGCCTTATCAAAGGCCTTAAGTATCTTATCTTCCAATGGATAAAAATCCTTGTCAGCAACGTGGATTGTACCCAAAATATAGATTGAAGCATCTCCTTTTTTTATTTCCCAAAACATCCTTTCAGGATGCTTTATTAAAACAGCTTTCGGGTTGCTCTCAACTTTTAAATTTGATTTCTCTGTTTTACAAGAAATTAAAAAAGAAAAAATAAACAAAAAGGCTAAAGCTGCCGTCAAGATTTTTTTAAGGGTTTTCATATATCCTCCCAATTTAAACCGGTTATTTTATGATTTACAGTATATAAAAAATTTTAAAAAAATGCTATACTGCAAATCAATATGAATGATTTTATTGCACTATGCGCCGTGGGTGCAGAACCTGTACTTACAAGGGAATTAAAACTTTTAGGTTTTAAGCCGTACAATAGATTGCCCGGAAGGGTTTTTTTTACTTCGGCCGAGACCGAGCCTCTTTTAGCTTTCTTCAAAGCAAATTATTTTTTACGTACAGCCGACAGGGTTTTTATGCTTATAAATACCGCAAAGGCGGAAAATTTTGATGATCTCTTTGAATTGGTTTTTTCGATAGACTGGCATAACTATTTTCCGAAGGATGCCCGTATTACAATCGACAAGGTAAGAACATATAAGTCCAAACTATCTTCGGAACATGCCGTTCAATCAATCGTCCACAAGGCCGTTTGCGACAAGCTGTGCAAAAAATGGAACATGCATTCCCTGCCCGAAACAGGAATCCGTTTTATGATCCGCATTTATATCGAAAACAACAATGTCTATGTCTGTTTGGACTTATCGGGAGAACCTCTTTACAGAAGGGGCTACCGGCTAAGCGGAGGAGCCGCCCCCATGAGGGAAACCTTGGCAGCCGTTTTAATTCAGCTCATGCAATGGAAAAGAAAAATTCCCCTCCACGATGCTTTTTGCGGCTCAGGCACTATTCCTATTGAAGCGGCTTGGTATGCCTATAATATTCCGCCCGGGATTGCCCGCCGCTTTGCCTTTGAAAACTTTATTTGTTTTGAAAAAGAAAAAATAGAAGCCGTCTTAAAGGAAGAAAAAGAAAGAGCAGCCTCAGAAGTAAGAACCGACTGTCTTGCAAGGATAACCGGATCCGATATTTCGGAAGAAGCAGTCTCCCTTTCAAAGGCGAATGCCGAAAGGGCATGCATCATTGCAGGAAAGGAACTCCATACGGCAGGCATTACCCATCACATAGAACGGCCTGATTTTATTCAATCGGACTTTTCGGAACTGGAAGCCCCATACGAAAGCGGCATCCTTTTATCGAACCCTCCCTACGGCGAAAGGCTCGGAAGCGAAGAAGAAGCCTTTGAGCTTTATAAGAGGATGGCCGAAATACCTCAACACTTCCCGGACTGGAAACTCGGTTTTATCACAAGCAAAAAAGAATTCGAAAAAATATTTTGTAAAAAGAACAAGGATGCCGTCTTAAAAAAACACAGCCTCCGCGGAGGCAATATGGAAACGGTTTTGTACATTATGGAGTAAGCCCCACGTTTAGCTTATAAAAAGGGCTGCCTAAAAGACAGCCCTAAGTTAATCGCATGGAACTAATCATTTACGCAACGTAAATTGTTTACGCGACGTAAACGGCAAGTTTTTGTTTTTCGGCAGGGTTTTTAAGCTGCTGCAAGGCCTTTTTTTCGATTTGGCGTATTCTTTCTTTTGTAAGGTTAAAGATAAGGCCGACCTCTTTTAAAGAAAGAGGAGCGGAACCGTCAAGCCCAAAACGGAGGCGGATTATCTCTGCTTCCCTGTCATCAAGATTTTTAAGAAGCTCGTTTACTTCATCCCTAAGGCTCATATCCAGTGCATAATCTTCAGGCATCTGATGAGTTTCATCCTGTAAGAAGTCGTTTACACTTGAGCTTCCAGGTTCGTCAAAAACGGGAGCATCTATGGAAATCGGCTCTTTAGCCGCATTCATAATAGTATGAACCATACTGTTATTCATATTTAAAATACCTGCAATCTCGTTTAGTTCTTGAGTTTCGTTTCCGGCAAAATCAATTTCTTTTTTTGCCTTTTCAATTTGAACAAGCTCGTTTGCTCTGTTTAAGGGAAGGCGTATCATCCTTGACTTTTCACAAATAGCCTTTAAAATAGATTGTTTAATCCACCAGACCGCATAAGAAATAAACTTATAGCCCTTTGAAACATCGAATCTTTCGGCAGCATTTATCAAGCCTATATTGCCTTCGCTAATGAGGTCCATAAGAGGAAGCCCTTGGTTTTGATATTTTTTTGCAACATTTACGACAAAGCGGAGGTTTGAATTTACCAACATGTTTTTGGCATCTTCATCGCCCTTTTCTGCAAGTTTAGCATATTTTATCTCTTCTTCCGCAGTTAAAAGCGGTATCTTGTTTATTTCTTTTAAATAAGTAGCCAGCGAGTTTGTTTCTGCGCTATAGTCTTTTTTGTTTCTGTTATACATAATTCAACTCCTTGTATAAAACTGTGAAAGTTTTTAGCCTCCTACATATACAAGCAAAAACTATGCTAAGGTACTAAATTAAGAAAAGAAATATTTTAAACCTAAAAAAACAGGATAATCAATGGTATAACTCTATATCCAATATAGAATTATAAAATAAAATACTTAATGCCTAAAATAATCAAAACCTATTGCCTTTTTAGTTTTTTTTTCTTATATTTTATGATGTTCGGGAGAGGTGTACTGAAATGACACATCCCGAAATAAAACACAAAAAAGAGTGCCAAAAAGGCACAAAAAAGCTTTTTGCTTTCTTTTAATTTTTTAGGAGGTCTTTTGATGAAAGTTAAACCCTTAGGAGACAGAGTTTTAGTAAAACCGGATGCAGTAGAAACAAAGACGGCGGGAGGAATTATCATTCCCGACACAGCTCAAGAAAAAACCCAAAGAGGTGTGGTCGTAGCTGTCGGAGATGATAAAGAAAAAATCAAGGTTTCCGTCGGACAAAAAGTTATCCATGACAAATATGCCGGAACTCAAATTCAAATCGACGGTGTAGATCATTTGATTTTAAAGTCAAACGATTTGGTTGCTGTTGTAGAATAAGGTTTAGCGTTTTTATCTTACAGATAAAAGCTGATTAAGGAACCTCGAAAAACTGAAGTTTTTCGAGGTTCCCATTAAAAAAGGCGAGGCTTTAAACAAGGCCCGCCTTTTTTTACTTGAAAGAGCTTTATTATTTTTCAATCGGAATTAATGGAATTCTTTCAAGCTCTGCATCTTTTCCATACATTTCCTTTAAAGCCTTAGAAGCCGCATCAAAATTATCAATTTTTTTGACATCTGTTATGTCATAAAACGGAAGAGCACACTTGCAGACAAAATCTCCGATATAGACATATTTTACACCTTCAGGAACTTCAAGCTTTCCATTTAAGGGAATGCTTATTCTAAGAGGTTCAGTACCTGCAAAATGATATTGTAAAGCCTCAATATTGATATACCGCTGGCCGTAAGCAAAAGGCAGTTTTACCATAGCAAATTCAACTTTTTTAGCATCTTCATCAATCAAGCCCAAAAGAGGCACCCTACGGTTTGAAGCTTTAATCGTTATTCTATCCGTCATATCACGAGAATCCTTTGTTTGAAGCTTCGAAGAAAAGGAAAAGGCATACCTATAATTTGAAAAGAAGTCAGTATTAGGCTCAGGTTTAATTTTTAGAGCAAAAACAACAACAACCTCACTTTTTGCAGGCGGTTTTGGAGGTTTTTTATCGGCCGCAAATACTGTAATATTTACAAATGCAATAAGAAATAATAAAAGGTATTTTCTATTTTTCATTTTCAATCTCCTGTATTCTTTTATCAATAAGTGCTTCCCACTTAGTCTTTTTAAACTTACTCTTCATTTTATTCAAGCATTTTAGCTCATATTTTGATTGTTCTCCTCGGGGATAAAGAGAAAGAGAGGCTGCAGAACCGTTAATTATAAAGTCATAAGCTCCGATAAACTGTAATCCTGTTTTTTTAGTAGTAAATGTTATATTACCTGTTTTACCAAGCCCCGGTGTAAAAGTTGTAGTTGTTTTAGTAAACCAGTTACTATAATTCATTTCTACAAGCTGAAAACTCAAGCCTTTGTCCATTGGAGGGAAACAAAAAACTCCGCCTCCAAAAGATTTAGGCAAAACAAACATAGGCTCTTTTGAAGCGTCCATTTGAGCATACGTATGAAATCCGCCCACGTCCAGATAACCGTATACCAGGCACTCCTTATCGGAATTTACCATTTCCTTTAGTTTGACCTGTTCACCGTCTATGCCCGCTTCTCCTTCATATACACCTTTTCCTGAAAAAGCCAAAAAAAGGCATGAATTAAGGAGCACCGTTAAGCCTATAAAACATATAAGCCATGCCCCAACCTTGATAGAATTCTTTTTCAATTCCATAATTAATCTCCTTTTATTATATACGCAACGAAATACTTGCACGAATTCCTATATTTGTTTCTTTTATTTCTTTAAAATATGACCTGACAAGACACTCAATTCCGAATGATACTGATGTAAAACTTACCGGTACAATCTCAATTCCCCCACCATATTGGACAAAAAACTCAAAGGGAGGTATAAACACACCTCCTCCTACAAAGGCTTGAGGAGCAAGATATACTGCATCTTTAATATTAAGAGGCAACAGAAACCGCAATTCCGGTCCCATTCCGATACCGATTTTCGGCTGCTTAATAAAGGTAAAGCTTGGCAGAGTCCTAGGTTTATCGATAACTCCTGAAAAACCTATTTCTACATATTTAAAACTATAAAGATAACCTAAGGAGAAGCCTGATGCCCAGCCAGTATCCTTTTTTAAACCGATGTAGGATGCATATATTCTCATTCTTGTCGGAATCTCTTCGATAGAAATAAAAGATGCTCCCGTATTTTGTTTTTCTTTTTTTGCCGCTTTTTCGGAAGATTTTTTTTCGGGCGAACCGTTCAAATTGGAAGCTTCAATTTGCCAAAAATTATGATTATTTTTCCAAACGGTAAAAAATTTAGATTTTTCAGCCTCATCATACAGCACAAATTCATAATTTTTGCCGGTATTTTTTAAAGATTTAAGATCTATACTTGTTTCAGATCTATATGAATTTTCTTCAGGCTTTATAGAGGTGTATATTTCATAAGCAATAGCTGTTCTAATTCCGTTTATCGGGTTTCCAAGGATTGAAGCAGCCAGAATCTCAGTCCTAAAAAGCCTGGGCGCCTTTCGCAAAGCTGTCTTGTAAGCATCCAAGCCCTCATTTATAGCATAATCCTCGGAAACATACATCGCAATTTTTCGAAGCCTTTTTAGAATTTCTTCATTTTTTTGCTCTTCTTTATCAATCTTAAAATTCTTACAGGCTTCTGCAAATTCATCTAAGGCCAGTTTTAGATTGTTTTCAGACTTTTCCATACCTCCAAAAACCCGTCCATCAATAAAATTTTTAATCGATGTAGCAGGAATTGCAAAATTTGTAGATTGCCTAAAGACAGCCTTAGCAGAATTTATTCCTATAACTTCATATCCTTCGGGAGAATTCGGAGATTTTATTAAAAGAGGGCCTCCCGAATTTCCCGAATCTATCGGGGCGGAATGCTGAATAAAAAAAGATTTTTTAGGATCAACAATATTACTAAGCCTTGCCTTTGAATTGGTAACAGTTCCCTTTCCAAGCTGCCAAAGAGGTTTTCCCCCAAGCCCCGGATAACCGGCCGACCAAACATCAGCTCCATCGGCGGGAAGTTTACCTGCAAAATTTAAAAAAGATTTTACCCTTTTATCGTTTACTTCAGCTATGGCAAGATCCAATTCTTCATCTATTGCTACAACAGGGCAATTTTCTATTTTAATCTTTGCACCGTCAATATTTTCAATTTCAAGAGAAAGAGATGAAGCATAAGCGGCAACATGATAGTTTGTCAGTACATAGATTTTTTTATTTTGACCTCGAATAAAAAATCCTGAACCGAAAACACCATCTTTAGCCTTTTCAAAAAGTTCGGCAATATCGCTATAACCGGCCTTTGAAATTTCATCAGCAGCATCATCCATAAATTGTAAAATTTTTTCTTCATAGTTGGGTCTTACGATACATACGGCATCCCTTATGTCTGCAAAAATAGTTAAACAAAATAAAAAAAAGAAGATGCTTATAATTTTATTTTTCATTTGAACCTCCAAAGTAAAATAGACTACAGAATAAAACCTATAGTCTATTTTTGCTTAAGCTTTATTTTACCAATGCCATCGTATCCTTAGCAATCATGAGCTCTTCATTTGTAGGAATAATAAGAACCTTGACCTTTGATGAGGCCTTGCTTGCATCGGTAAGCTTTCCCCTTACCTTGTTTTTCTCGGTATCGAGTTCAACGCCGAGGAATTCCAAACCGTGACAGATTTTTTCTCTAAGCTCGATAGAGTTTTCACCTATACCGGCTGTAAATACCAGAGCATCCACTCCGCCGAGCTGGGCGGCATAAGAAGCTATGTATTTTCTAACCCTGTTGCAGAATACATCTAAGGCAAGCTGAGCCCTCTTATTTCCTTCTTTTGCAGCGGTTTCAATATCTCTAAAGTCGCTGCTTACACCTGAAATGCCCAAAACACCGGATTTTTTGTTTAAAACATTGCTCATATCATCGGCAGAAAGTTTTTCCTTGTTCATTATAAAGGGAAGAATTGCAGGGTCTAAGTCTCCTGAGCGAGTTCCCATAGCGAGCCCTTCAAGGGGAGTAAGCCCCATCGAGGTATCGACGCATTTTCCGCCCTTAATAGCAGCCAAACTGGAACCGTTTCCTAAGTGGCAGGTAATAACCTTAAAATCGGGTGAGTTATTTTTTAGGGTTTCAGCGGCTTTTTCCGAAACAAAGCGGTGCGATGTTCCGTGGAAACCGTAACGGCGTACCTTATATTTTTCGTAATATTCATAGGGAAGAGCATAGATATAGTTTTCAGCCGGCATTGTCTGATGGAAAGCCGTATCAAAAACCGCAACCATCGGAGTTTTCGGCATAAGAGCCTTACAAGCCTCGATTCCCATAATATTTGCAGGGTTGTGTAAGGGAGCAAGGTCGATACATTCTTTAATACCGGCCATTACCCTGTCATCCAAAAGAACCGACTTATTGAATTCTTCTCCGCCGTGAACTACCCTGTGACCGACAGCCGTAATCTCATCCATGGATTTTACTACGCCGTGATTTTTGTCTACAAGAGCATCCAAAACAAGCTGAATGGCTCTTTTGTGGTCATTCATTTTTTCTTCAATTAAAACGGCATCCATTCCTTTTTTTTCATGTTTGATTCGTGAGCCTTCAATACCGATTCTTTCAACAAGGCCTTTTACTAAAACATCTTCATTAGTCATATCAATTAACTGATACTTTAAAGAAGAGCTTCCGCAGTTGATAACCAATATCTTCATTATATATCTCCTTAAAAATGTGAAGTAATCTTATCGGTTATAATACCCTAAAATATAATAAAAGTCTATCGATATAAAGGCTTGTTTTTTAATAATTTTTAGATTATAATTGCAATTGCGATTTTTGTGTAAACTTTTTTATATAAAACAAAAAAGAGGAATATGATAAACAGCTCGGGAGAAATTTATGGTCAAAAAAGAAAAGAATAAATCGGCATTTAAAGGATTTTTACAAACAAATCTTAATTTTATAATTGCAATTACAGTGTTTTTAAGTTTTACGGTTTTTAGCTTTATTACGTTAGGCCGCAATATCGAAAACCAAGTCTACGATGCCATGCTAAGGCTTAAACCCGAAATCAAAGAAAAAAATGAAATTCTTCTTTTAAATATTGATGACTTTTCGATAGAGCAAATAGGTTCTTGGCCTTGGTCAAGGGATGTCTTAGCCGATGTTTTAATCCGTTTAAAAGAAGCAGGAGGAAAGGCCGCCGTTTTCGATATTGAATACCTGTCCGCCGGAAGGACGGGTGCAAATAATGCTTATGTTGAAAATGAATTGCCCAAAGAATATGCAGCCGTGCGTCAGGAATTCGGAGAATATATAAAAGAATTTTCGGATGCGGTGGCAAGCAAAAACATTCCGCTTTCTGAAGTAAAGACAGTCGGAAATGATATGTCCGAATATTTTGAATCAAAAATTGATGAACTTTCCGATTCAATTAAAAATAATGTGTTTAGGGACAATGATGCATACATGGGAGCCGCTGTAGGCTTTTTTGAAAATGCGTTTTTAACTATAAATGCAGTAAATATAAACATAAGCGGAGAAACAAAAGAACTAAAAGATTTTGCCTACAATAATTTTTTGTTTACCAATGTAGAGGATGGAGCAGACCTTTTTAAAAAGGAAACCTTAGCAAACCGCAAGGCTGCAAATGAAGAATACGGAATGGCTCCAACGATTATGCCCATTTTGAAGCATGCAAAAGGCGCAGGTTTTCCGAATGTGGTTATAGACGAAGACGGAGTAAGGCGGCGCATTTCTCTTTTAACCGAATATGAAGGAAGATATATAGGCCAACTTGTTTTTACCCCAATCCTTCATATCCTTGAGCCCGAAAAAATCATCCGCTCCGGACGAAAACTGATTTTAAAAAATGCCAAGGTTCCGTCCGATTTGAAAAAAAGAAAAGACCTTACAATTCCTCTGGATGATGACGGAAATCTTTTAATAAACTGGCTAAAAAAGCGCTTTGCCGATACGGAAAATCCCGAAAACGGCAGTTTTAAAAGTTTATCCGTTTATGCCCTCACCTATGCCGACATTATGGAAAAAAACTTAATTTCATTTTTGGGAACTATAAAAGATTTACAAATAAGAACCTCAGAAGGCTACCTTTCTTACCACAATGAAGTTACTTCCTTAGAAAACGAATATGCAGCACTCGGTGAATGGAAAAAAGAACTGCTGAATAAAACCAGACAAGATTTTAACGAATACTTTGCAGCACGCAATTCTTTTTTTGATAACTACGGCAAATTTTTAAGCGGAAACTTCGATAAAGAAATACATAGCCTTTTTGCAAAACTACAAGAACAAAGTGGGTCTGAAGAATACGGAAAGATAGATGAATATGTTACGGATATCTTTAACAATGCAAAAGAAGAATATAAAAACTATTCGGAACATATAAAATATATAAAAGGTTTTTGTAATAATGCTTTTGCAGTAATAGGTTACAGCGGTGTAGGAACTTCAGATTTAGGTGTAAACCCGTTTTGGAAATCTTATCCTAACGTAGGTACTCATGCGAACATTTATAATACAATTATGAATGAGGATTTTATAAGACCGCTTCCAAAATGGATTTCGATAATCATTGCTTTTTTAATAGCCGTATTTACAGCCTTTATAATGAAAAAAGCGGAAAGAGGTTTTGTAAAGGTTATTCTAGGGATGGTTTTATCGGGTATAACTCTTGCCATAGGCATTCTTTTATTTGTATTCGGCAAAATTTACCTACAGCTATTTCTGCCGGTGATTACAGTAGTCATCAGCTTTATAGTTATTCTCCTTTTAAACTTTATTTTCAGCGAAAAAGAAAAAGGCTTTTTAAGAAAGGCCTTCGGCGTTTATCTTTCGGACGATGTTGTAAACGAAATTATTTCCGATCCGGATAAGCTCGCTCTCGGAGGACAGCAAAAAAGAATTACGGCCTTGTTCACCGATATAAAATCTTTTTCCACCCTATCCGAAAAAATTACGCCTGAACACCTCGTTTCGGTTTTAAACGTATACCTCACACAAATGAGCGATTTGATTTTAAGCGAAAAAGGAACGATTGACAAATACATAGGAGACGCTATAGTTTCTTTTTTTGGAGCGCCGACGGATTTACCCGACCATGCTTATAGAGCCTGCCTTGCAGCGATAAGGATGAAACAAGCGGAAGCCGAACTAAATAAACAGCTTTATGATGCGGGAGATATTCCCATGCCCATTTTTACCCGTATAGGAATAAATACCGGTGAGATGGTTGTAGGAAACATGGGTACCGAAAAAAAGATGAACTACACAATTATGGGAAATGACGTAAACCTTGCAGCCCGTCTTGAAGGTGTAAACAAAAAATACGGCACATGGATTTTAGCTTCCGAATCTACATGGAACGAAACTAATGGGGCATTCCTAGGCCGGCGTCTTGACCGCGTAAGGGTTGTAGGTATTAACACGCCGGTTCAGCTTTACAATGTTATGGCAGTCAGATCCGAAGCCCCTGCCGAAATGGTAAGACTTGTAGGCATATTTGAAAACGCAATAGATTTTTACCGGCAAAGAGAATATCAAAAAGCCCTTAATATTTTTAACAAGTGCTTAGAAGTCGCTCCCGATGATGAGCCTTCAAAGATGTATGTTGAAAGAATGAAGATGCTTCTTGCAGATACCGAAACGGCGGCAACACACAGCGATATTGTAAACATGACAACAAAATAGATTTCTTAACTAACTTATAAGGACAATAATATGAAAAACTTAACTCAAGGAAATGAGCTAAAGCAAATAACACTTTTTTCCTTACCAATGCTGTTAGGAAATATCTTTCAGCAATTATATAATGTTGTTGACAGCATCGTAGTAGGAAAAAGCATAGGAGACCACGCTCTTGCAGCCGTAGGTATTTCTTTCCCCGTATGGTTTATTTTTATATCCCTTGTCATAGGTTTTACTATGGCTTGTAATATTTTAATAGCTCAATTTGTCGGAGCAAAAAAAGATGAAGAAATAGATAAAGTAATTCAAACAAGTATATTAATTCTATTTTGGGCGGGTCTTGTAGCGGCTGCTGTAGGCATTGTTTGTTCTCCTTATATATTAAAAATAATAAATACCCCGTCCGATGTCTTTGAGGAAGCCCTTATTTATTTAAGGCTCATTTTTACCGGAATTATTTTTTTGTTTATATATAATGCATTTACGGCAATGCTGAGAGGTTTCGGGGACTCAATGACACCGCTTTATGCCCTAATCATTTCTACAATAATAAACATAGGCCTTGACTGTCTTTTTGTCATAGTATTCAAATGGGGTATTGCAGGAGCCGCAATAGCAACTGTAATAGCTCAATTTGTTTCTTGCGTTTGGCTTATACTTTATTCGAGAATAAAATATAAAGCCTTTAGAGTAAACTTTTTTAAATTAAAATTCGATAAAATTATCTGTGTTCAGTCTATCAAAATGGGATTTCCATCAGGAATACAACAAGCCTTGGTCGGGGGAGGTTTTATGGCTCTTCTTTCGATTGTAAATACTTTCGGCACTCAAACGGCAGCAGCCTATTCGGCTGCAGGCAAACTCGACGGTTTTATCGTGATGCCGGCCCTAAATATAGGAGTTGCTCTTTCATCCTTTACGGGCCAAAACATAGGAGCCGGAAAATTGGACAGAGTAAAAAGAGGTTTGCGGGCTTCATTATTTTTAGGACTTGGAATTACAGTTATAGCTACTACGGTAATAGTTATTTTCGGCAAGACAGCCATGTTTCTTTTTGTAAATAACCCTGACGTAATCACATTGGGTGCCAGATACTTAGTAATAGTTGCACCTGCATACTTTTTTAATACAATAACTTTTACATTAAACGGGGTCATACGCGGAGCTGGAGAAACTGTTTTTCCTATGATTTCAACCCTATTGGCTATGTGGGTGTTTAGAGTGCCTACAGCAGCTGTTCTGTCAAGATATTTAGGCTCGGATGGAATTTGGCTGGCTGTTTCGATAGGTTCGGCAGCCGGTTGCTTTTTAACAATCATTTACTATTGTTCGGGAAAATGGAAAAAGAAGGCATCCGAAATTCTTGAGTTAAAAAATAAGTAGAGGCTCAGAATTATATCAGAATTATAATTGTTTACTTTTTAAATTTTAAATAAATTATATTTTTACACATAAGGGAAAAAAATGAAAGAAAAATTATTAAGTTTTTTTACATCGTTTGCGGAGTTTTGATGATAGCATCAGGTATTCATTTTTTCTTGCTGCCTTCAAAATTATCCTTGGGCGGAGCTACAGGAATGGCCTTGGTATTATCAAAATATCTTCCGCTTTCTACAGGAGCCTTACTTGTTGTAGTAAACATTTTTCTGTTTGCTATAGGCTTTTTACTCATCGGAAACAAATTCGGTCTTAAAACGGTTTGTGCGAGCCTTGGGCTTTCAGGAGCCGTATGGCTTTTGGAAGTTTTTGTTCCATTGCAGGGGCCGATTGTAAACGACAAATTCTTACAGCTAATCATAGCCGTAATCCTTTACGGCGGAGGCGTAGGTATAGTTTTAAATCAATATGCATCAACCGGAGGAAGCGATATTTTTGCAATGATCCTGCAAAAATATTTCGGCCTTGATTTAGGAAAAGGATGCTTACTCACGGACTTCGCTATCACTGTTTTTGCAGGCTTTGCTTACGGAACCGAAATAGCCTTATTTTCGTTAGTAGGCGTAATCATAAACGGGCTTATAATAGACTCTACAATTGACGGTCTTAACATTAGCAAATATTGCGTTATAAATACGGATAAACCGGACGAACTTTGCAGTTTTATGGTGAAACTGGGCCGTTCGGCAAATGTATATAAGGCAACCGGTGCTTACACAAGAAGCGAACGTTCCGTTATCCAAACGGTTATGAGCCGCAGGGATTTTGTAAAGTTAAAAAGCTATCTTGCCAAAAACGATCCGGATGCCTTTATGGTTGTAACAAATGCACACTCCGTATTCGGCTGGCATTGGCGTAGAATAGGTGAATGACCGCAGAGGAAACGCGTTCTAAGAGCTATGATATGATTACATATAAGCAGGAGGTGTGATAAACAGTTCGGCACAAATGGTGCCTCGCTGTTTATCTTCGAGTTTGCCTTTCAGGCAAACATCGTATTATATGGGGGTAGACAATGTCCATTAAGGCAAAAGATATGACACCGGCTGAACGCAAGGAGCGTGTGGCGCAGTTGGTAAAACAATTTAAGGAAAATGAGGCCTTTTATCTTTCCAAAGATTTTGTAGAAAGCGAAGTGCGTAATAAGTTCATCGATCCTCTGCTTGAATGCCTAAAATGGGATGTCAAAAACGAAAAGGGGGCACGGCATGACCGGCAGGAGGTCATTACCGAAGACCGCGTAGTGATGAACGGTCAGGTAAAGCATCCCGACTACACGCTCTGCTACGGGGGCGAGCGGAAGATGTATGTTGAAGCAAAACAGCCGAGCGTTGATCTTAAAACGAATCCCGAACCGGCGCTGCAGGTGCGGCGTTATGCATATACGTCAAAGATGCCGATTGCCGTGCTGACGGATTTTCAGGAATTGGCAATTTACGACACGCGGATTAAGCCGTCCGAAAAAGATACCGCTGCCACTGCCCGCATTGAGTATTTGACCTACGATAAGTTCTCCGAAAATTTTGAATCGCTGTACGATAAAATCAGCTGGGATGCCGTCGATCTCGGAACCTTCGATACCTATTACGAAAGCAATAAGGATAAGCGGGGAACGGCAACCGTTGACGATGACATTTTGAATATGATCGAAAAATGGCGTACGGTGCTGGCCGAAGATATTGCGCTGCATAACGAAGGAATAGATGAATTCGATTTGACGGGTGCCGTGCAAAAAATTATCGACCGGCTTCTCTTTTTGCGGATTTGTGAAGATAAAGAAATCGAAGAAGGAAATCAGCTTAAAAAAATCGCGGAGCAAAAAACGGCTGTTTATAAAAATGTGCAGCGGCTTTTTGAAAGCGCAAATGCTAAATTTAATGCGGGGTTGTTTGCTCCCGACCGATGGCTTGACGGGCTTGCCGTTGCGGATAAAACACTCATCAGTATTGTCAATGCGCTCTATTATCCTGAATGTCAGTATGAGTTCAGCGTGCTGCCGGTTGAAATACTCGGTTCGATTTATGAACGCTTTTTAGGAAAGATTATCCGCTTTACGCGCAAAACAAAGAACGGGCACAGCATAGAAATTCTTGAAAAACCGGAAGTGCAAAAAGCAGGGGGCGTGTATTATACGCCGCCTTATATCGTTAAATACATTGTTGAAAACACAATCGGTAAAAAACTTGCAGGCAGAACACCTGATGAGGTAAGCCGTTTGCGCTTTGTGGATCCTGCCTGCGGTTCGGGGAGCTTTCTTGTCGGAGCGTATCAGTATCTGCTGGACTGGCACTTGGATTGGTATTATGCGGAAGCGCGGCGTGCGCAGGCGGAGAAGCAAGGTCTTATTTACAAAGATGCTGCAACTCAAGGATATAAGCTCAGCATTGAAGAGAAAAAGCGCATTTTGCTAAACAATATCTACGGTGTTGATATTGACGCGCAGGCGGTTGAGGTAACAAAGCTCTCGCTTTTTTTGAAGCTCTTGGAAAATGAAGGCAAGGCGCTTTCCGCAACGGGACAGGCATCACTGTTCAGAACTAGCGACATACAGGCAAAAATTCTACCGGATATGTCGCACAATATTAAATGCGGGAACAGCCTTATCGGGACGGATTATTACGCGGGTAAGGATTTAACGTTGTTCGGTATCGAGGAACAGCGCAAGGTGAATGCCTTTGACTGGGATGCGCAGTTCCCTGACATATTTGCGGATGGCGGTTTTGACTGTGTGATAGGGAATCCGCCGTATGTACGAATACAGACATTGAATGATACGAATAGTGAATCTGTAGAATATTACAATGAAAAATATAAAGCAGTTGCATCAGGCAGTTATGATTTATATTTGCTTTTCATTTATAAAGGATATACGTTATTAGACAAGGATGGCCTTTTGGGCTTTATTCAACCGCATAAATTCTTCCAAGCTGAAATGGGAACAAAACTCCGTATTTTACTTAAAAAGAATACCGCGGTCTCTGAAATTGTTGATTTTACAACAAATCAGGTTTTTACAAATGCTACTACCTATACTTGTTTACTTTTTCTTATTAACTCCGATAAAGATTCTTTTGAATATAAAAAATTTGAACTTGGAGAAGATTTTACAAAACTTGAACATCTTACATTTGATAAAATTACTTATTCTTCATTGGCTGATGACGGTTGGTTTTTTAATGTAGGAAAGAAAGATGAACTGCTTCAAAAAATTCAAACACAAAAATATAACTTCAAAGATATTACCGTAAAAATTTTTAAAGGTTCTTCAACCGGAAATGATAAAATATTTTTATTTGACTTATTGCAAGACAAAGGTGATACGGTAATCGTCAAGTCAGAACTTTCAGACGGTTCCGTTGAAATTGAAAAAGGTATATTGCGAAAGTTTCTTTATGGAGAATCTATCAGAAGGTATCAGCCATATACTCAAATAAAATATCTGCTTTTTCCATATAAAAAGACTAATGGAAAATATGAGCTGATATACGCGAAGGAAATGAAGAATACTTACCCGTTGTGTTTTAATTATTTATTGAAATTTAAGACACTGTTGATGACCAGAAAAATTCCTCTGACGAATGATAATTTCTATAAATATTCTGCTGCTCGCAGTTTAAATGATTATGAACAACCGAAAATACTGATACCCGATATGTTGGTCTCAAATCGAATGGGTTTTGATGTACATGGAGAGTTCTTTACAGGCCCCGCAATTCATTGTCCGGTATTTAATGAAATAGGCTGTAAAGTATCTGAAAAAATATATTTAGCAATTTTGAACAGTAATCTTTTTTGGTTTTTTATTTCAAATACAAGTACGGCGCTCCGAGGCAATGCCTATCGTTTAACACCGGAATTTATTACTCGTTTCTCATTTCCGGATTTAGATGGTAACAAAAACAATGAATTGCTTATAAAACTTGTTGACCAGATGATTGCCGCACAGGAGCAGCTGAACAGAGCGCTTTCCGATTCTGATAAAAAATTCTTACAGCAGCGGGTTGACATTTTGGATAAGCAGATAAATACTGTTGTATATGGGCTGTATGGGCTGACGTCGGATGAGGCAAAGATTGTGGAGGGGGAGTAGGAGAAAGATGAGATAAAGAAAATTAAATTTATTACATATACAGATTTATTAATAGAATTGGAATCAGCTAAACTCAATAATCATTTACTATTAGTAACTGGATTTAATTTATCGAACAAATAAAAACGCTGCCGGAAATGTTCTATAAGGTAATTGCAGCCCGCTTTAATACCCTATGGAACATCAAATTTATTTTTATAAAAAAAGAGAGGACGTAAAAATGCAAAAACTAAATGAGCTGTCAAAAAACGAAATTGAATCTATATCTCATCGGATCGCGAATGCATTTTATGATTATAAGTATAATGCGGAGAAAAATTTCACATGTACGATTTAATACGCGATATTGATGATAATCCAAAGTCTAAGGCGGGGAAATTCTAAAGTCAATATATGGAAAATTCTAAAGTAGCCCCCGCTTCCCACCGGTTGCCTTTCCGCTCGAAAATAGTGATATTATCAACCGGAAAATCTTCGGCAAGGTTCAGTTCATTCATAACCTGAAGAACCTTTGTCATTACGCCTGCGGGAATATCCCGATTGGAAACAGTAGCATGAGGCTGGAAAGGTTTCTTGTCTTTTTTAGTGCAGCCCGGACAGGCGTTCAATATCGCTTTTACCGTTTCATCCCGCAGCTTTGTCCACGCATCATCGGCAATCACGTTTGCAAAAAGTGTCCGGTCTCCAAAAGCATCAAAATTATCTATATAAGCCGTAAAGCCCAAACGCTTAGGCAAGACATCTTTTTCAATAGCTAGTATTAAATCGGCTGTTGCATATTCTTCCGGCAGTTTAAACGGAGGGACAAGCGTAACATGGATTGGCGTTCCGTGCCCGGACTTACAGCCGTAAGCCTTGTTCATGTATCGACGGCAGTCTTCAAGCCTACAGGTTATATCCTCCGGCAGCAAAACACCGATAAAATGCGTTTGCTGCGGAATGTTATTGTGTTTCATGCTTGTGATTATAGCACAAAAGAGCTTCTTATTCCATATTACGCATATTTAATTTCTACCCATTCCTTGTACATTAGATAACATTCGAGCGATATAATGTCGAGCGCTATAATGTCGAGCGCTATAATTGACACTCTTCTTTTTTTTTGCTATAATAGCCTATTGTTTGCCCCGATGGTGGAATTGGTAGACACGCTAGTTTCAGGTACTAGTGCTTAACGGCATGGGGGTTCAAGTCCCCCTCAGGGCAAAAGTTCAAAAATTACAACTACCGCATAAGGAATTTTTATGGATGCCGGAGCTTTAACAGACAAAATAATTATTATTCGTTTACTTTTAAGCTTTTTAGCCGGATGTTGTATAGGTATTGAGCGTTCCGGTAAGAGGCAGGTAGCGGGTTTACGTACTCATATTTTAATTTGTGTAGGGGCATGCGGGATGATGTTAATTTCCATCTGGATGCCTCAGGCCGGAGGAAAGGGTGATTCGGCCAGAATTGCAGCTCAGGTTGTTTCGGGTATGGGCTTTTTAGGTGCCGGAACAATCTTAAAAATAGGAGCCAATGTAAAGGGGCTGACTACGGCAGCTTCAATATGGGTAATTGCAGGCATAGGCCTAGCTATAGGAAGCGGCTTATATACTGTAGGAGTGGTGATGACCGTTATTTCCTTATTGACACTTTCACTTGTTAACAGGCTTGAGCTTAAAATTTTTCCTTTAAGGCAAAATAAATTCTTGGAAATATATTTTCATGGAAACACCCCGCCTATGACAGAGATTATAAATACATTAACGGAATACTCGGCCTCCATTGTATCTACAAATGTCCGTGCATCAAAATCTTCCAAAGAACATTCTAAGGTTGTTCTTTTTATAAATGTTCCTAAAAAACTGGATATTTCCAAGATGACTATGGACTTTCAACAGATAGAAGAAGTTGATGCAATAGTCTTAAAAGAAAAAATAAACTGAAAAATTTATCAGGCTAAGAATAAGAGGTTTTAGGGACTGATGGATAAAAAATACGGCATCGATATAAATAACGAATTATCGAAAATGATATTATCTGCCTCAGGTTGGAGAAAGGTTTTTGCTGAATCAGGCAAAGAGGAAGACGGAAGCTCTAATATAAAATATGAAGATTCCATACTATTATGTCATGCCGCTTTGGCCTTTTCAGAATTCTTAAGTGCAAATTTTCCAAATATAAAAACGATAGTAATCGGGAGGGACAGCCGCCCTACCGGTTCAGCTATAGAAGAAGTGTTTATCAAAACTTTTCTTTCAACTTCTTACGATTTAAAAGTTATAGGCTGTACGGCTGCCCCCGAAATAATGGCTTATGCGCAGTCTATCAATGCAGCCTTTGCTTATATTTCAGCCAGCCATAATCCGATAGGACATAACGGCCTTAAATTCGGCTTGAACACAGGGGGTGTTCTTGACGGCGGCCAAGCTAAAATTTTAATCAACAAGTTTAAGGAAAATCTTAAAGCCGATGATACCGAAGACAAAGCATTAAAAATCTTACATGACTTTAATTTAAAAAAATTACAAGAAATAAAAATGCAGACTGTTTATGTAAAAAACGAAGCCTTGTCAGCCTATTATAATCATTCCAAAACTGTAATTACAAATTCGGCCGATCCCAAAATGCAAAACAAATTTTTTGATAAGTTAAAAAAAGCCGTTACTGATGCAAAAAAAGAAGGCAGGCCGCTTTCTATAGTTGCCGATTTTAACGGAAGTGCAAGAGCTGCCTCCATTGACAGGCAGTTTTTTACTGAAAATGAAATAGCGTTAATCGGTATAAACGAAGTACCCGGAAATATCGTACACGGAATATTACCTGAGGGAGCTAATTTGGATTTTTGTGCAAAAAAGATAGAACATCTTCACTCGGATCCGAATGCAAGCCCGTTGGATAAAAATTGCTTTTTAGGTTATATGCCTGACTGCGACGGAGACAGGGGAAACATAATCTATTGGAATGAGGAGCTTAATAAGGCTATTCCTCTTGAAGCCCAAGAAGTATTTACACTTTCGGTGATTGCAGAAACGGCTTATTCTTTCTATTGTAAGAACGGTAATAAAAAACCGGCTATTGCCGTAAACGGACCTACTTCTTTGAGGATTGAAGAAGCGGCAGCATGTTTCGGTGCTGAAGTTTTTAGAGCCGAAGTGGGTGAAGCCAATGTGGTTAACCTAGCCGCCGAATTGCGGGAAAAAAATTATAACGTTAGAATTTTAGGTGAAGGGTCAAACGGAGGAAACATTACCCACCCTGCCAAGGTCAGGGATCCTATAAATACCATTTTTGCAATTTTAAAACTACTTTTAATAAAAACGGAATTTATGAAAAAAGGCCTTTTCCATATTTGGTGTGAAAAATCAAAACAAATGGATAAATATAAACCTGATTTTACCTTGACGGATATTTTAAAGACTTTACCTCAATATAAAACTACACCTACGAGTGAACAAAGGGCTCTTTTAAAAATCGAAACAAAAGATCATGGGATTTTAAAAGGCCATTATCAAAAGATATTTGAAGAAGAATGGCTTAAAAAGAAGGATGACCTTAAAAGCAGATTCGGTATTGTAAGGTACCGCAGCTTTTCAAATAACGGAACAAAGCAAACCGAAGATTTGCACGACTTTTCCGTGTCGGGAAGAGGCGGCCTTAAAATTCAGTTTTATAATTCAAAAGATGAACCTGTAGGGTTTATATGGATGCGAGGTTCGGGAACGGAACCCGTGTTCCGAATAATGGCTGATATAAAAGGTTCTTCATCCGAAGATGAAATATATTTAGCCGAATGGCAAGGCGAAATGGTAAGGCGTGCCGATTTAGGCGTATAATTTACAAAAAGTTTTTATTGGAGAAGATTATGGGAATTAGAGGTGAACTTTTTACAATTCAGGTATCGGCAGAAAACCGGACATATTTTTTTAATGTTAAAGAAAATACAAAGGGCGATGTTTTTTTGCAGGTAGTTGAAAGCAAGGCATCTGAGGGGCTTGGTTTTGACCGCCATGCCGTTGTAGTTTTTGAAGATGAGATGAGGCCTTTTTTACAGGGCTTGGACAAATGTATCGAATTTATCGAAAAAAACAGAAAAGAAAAAGCAAAGGCGAAAACAAAAAAAATTCTTGATGCAAAAAAGTCTTTAGGAGAAAAAAGCGATAAGCCTGTAAATGTCCGTTCAAGGAAGGGCCGCAGCACTGAAAGGCCTACGGAAGAAAAGTCAAAAGTAAAGAAGGTTATAAAAAAGAAGGACCGCTGAGGCTGCTAGACTAACGGAAAGTTTGTTTGTAATTTCGTTTTTAAGTTACTTGCACCTTGTTATATCGGTAGTTTTATGCTAAAATAAGTCTTGTATGAAAAATTGCCTGCTTGTACCTGTAGTGTTTATCTCAAATTTTATTTTAGCTGCTTTGGCCTTTTCCGTATCGGTGGGAATGTGGCAGTCGGTAATGTATGGAGATGTACCGGGCTTGTTTTTCTCTGCTTTTTTACATTGCCTTTATCTGATACTTCCAATAGCTTGTATTATTTCAATATTTTCAGTCTATGTTTTTATGATGCGGCATTCCGAAAAACAAAGCCTATCTTTTTTGACCTTGATTATAACATTTGCTTTATTTTTTGCCTTAATTATTCCGCTTGCGTATTCTCAGGGTGAAAAAATAGATAATACTTTTAATTCGCATGAAAAGGCGGTAATTGAGGATAAGAACTTAGAAACTTTTATAGAACAACCTGCCTTTGTACAGGCAGTAAGCAGCATAGCACGCCCCTTTGTGTATGATATATATGAACAATATAAAGTTTCTTACATATCCTATCTTATTTTTTCAGGTTCGATTTTTTTGCTCATATTTTCACTTTGGGTATTTACAACATTAACGGAATGGAAAATAGTCAATTTTACTTTTTTGCCGCTTTTATTAATTTTAATACTTTATGCTTATAGTTATATAAGAACTGAAGGCTTTATCCTGAGCATAGAGGATGTACTTCCTTTTGAAATCCTAAAGTTTTGGATAAGTCCTATTTTGTTTTGTCTTGCGTCCTTACTAATCTACATTTATACATCGATATTGCTTCTCATAAGGCACGCAAAAAAAATGCCGAAAACACAAAAGATTAAAAAACAAAAAATAAAGGCTCCTAAAGTAAAGAAACCCAAGGCTCCTAAAATTAAGATGCCGAAACCCGTTAAACCTAAAAAAGGCAAAAAAGCAAAAGAAGAATTTGATACCTTAATTCCCGATAATTTAGAAGACTTTAAAGCGGGGGACATTGATGCATAAAATTTCAAGATTTTTTCCTTATCTTTTTGTTCATTTTTTAATCGGCCTAGCAGCTTCCTTTGCTTATGTTTTTTTTATCCCTTTAAGAGATTCCGTTCTTCCGGTATTTTTATTTTCATGGAAAATTCGTGAATCGATATTAGTGTTTATTTTTTATTTTCCTTTTATCTATATATCTGCTTTGATTTTTGCTTATCCCATTATTTTTGCAAAATTCGGCCCTGTAAAGATGGACCGCCGATCGCCTAATATGATTAGGTTTATACAGCATTTTTTTATTTTTTCTCTTGCCGTTTTGTCTTTATATGTGGTTTTGGCCGAAGCCATTAGGCCTATTTTAATGGAAGCCCAATCGCGATCCGTTTCTCAAACCCTTACATATAAAGAATATACTAAACTTGCAAAAGAAGCTTATAACAGAAATGACTATAACCAAGCCGGAGATCATATTGAATGTGCTTTGAGTATATGGCCTCAGTCGGAAGAAGCGATACAGCTGAATGACAAGATTAAGATTGCCAATGAAAAACTTTCTATCGATAAAACAGATTCTGTTTTAAGGAAAACGGTTTCAGAGGAAGATAATGTGAGCAGCATGACTGCCGAAGCAGCTTTAAAAAGAGCGGAAAGAGCAGCTTTAACATTCGATTTTTATACGGCTCATTATTATGCAAAACTTGCCTTAAATACCTTTAAGGATGGAGACCCTCTACATGCTGATGCGGAAAAACTTGCATTGAGATCTTGGGCAGAAGTTGAAAAAGGACTGACTGCTTATAAAGACGCTCCTCTCATAGCCATTTATAAAAAGAAAAAAGAAGCCTATGAAGCATTGCAAGGCGGCGATTATATAAAAGCTTATTATTCGTTTTTACAGATTGAATCATCCGTTAAAGGCTTAAATCCGGATCAAAAAGACCCTGAAGTTGAGAGGCTTTTGAATTTATCCCGAATTGAGCTTGAAAAAAATGTTTTTTTTACCGATGAGCTTAAAAATATTCCTAACTTTGTAATAAAGGGGGATATAAGTTTTACCGCCGGAGAACATACTCATGAATATGCCGGAATAAAAATACACGGAATTTCTCATGGAAGCTCAACTTTCCGAAACGAAATATATCTTATGAATACGATGTACACACGTTTAGGGATGTCTAACACGGAAAAATGGTCTATAATTATTCCTTATGCAAAACTTATTCAGTTTAAAGACAATGACGGCAAAACAAAACTAATGCTTCAAATTTGTTCCGTTGACAGATACACTCCCGAAAATAATGTTTACCCCAAGGTTTTGGCCGGCGAAATTCCAAGAGAAAATGTTCATAATATTTTACTTCCCATGAGTATGGATGATTTTATTTTAATTGAAAAGTCTATAAGTGGCCCTTCTGCGATGAAGATATCCGATTTGTATTATTTTAGTTTGATAGCCGAAAAATACGGTTTAAAAAAAGAAGCCTATTTAAGCGAGGTACTATACCGCTTGACTGAACCGCTTTTATTGTTGAGTGTTTCCTTACTGGTTCTTATATTGGCTTGGCGTTTTAGGATATTGCCGGGTAAAAGATTAAATAAGAGGGTATTTTTATTTTCTCCTCTTTGCCCGTTTTTGTCTTATATCTTAATGGAAACATTTAAATATATTTGTAAACTTCAAATTGCCTTTTTTGTTTGTTTGACGCCTAGATACGTATCCCTTATAGCCTTTAGCGTACCGATTGCAGTTCTTATTTTTTTTGATTACTATGCTTATATATCAGCGTTCGGAATAAAATGTCAAATAAGTTTTTTTGGCCATTCCTGCAACTATAGATGCAAAAATTACCGGTCATTATATTATAAACTTGCTGGCAGGTATAGATGTGAAAATTACTGAACTGATGCAAGGTATTCCAATAGGTGAAGAATTAGACTTTTTGGATGAGGGAACAATCTCCGCCGGTTTGAAACAAAGAAAAAGTGTGTAGTTAATTGAATTTTGTCAAGCCCCTCTTGACAAAAAATACTTTTTTTAAGAAAATTTTTCTTTAAATGGGGGCGTGGACATAAATTTTATCATAAAAGAAAGCTTTTTAATGTCTTAACGGCTAATAATTAAAAAAGCCCCTTACAAAACTGCGGTAATTGTGCTATACTAAACTTAAGAAGACCGAAAAGTAAAAGGGGCAGCGTATGAAAAAAAGTTTTGACGAACTTACCATCGCCGATGATTTTATGTTTTGCAAGGTCATGCAGGATGAAGGTTTATGCAAAGAATTCCTCGAAATGGTTTTAGCCGACAAAATAGGAAAAATCGCCTATCTTTCATCCCAAGATGCCGTCCTTACCGGTTCCGAATCCAAATCGATACGCCTCGACCTGCTTGTAAAAGACGAAACCGGTAAATCCTACGACATCGAAATGCAGGTCGCAAACGAACACAATATCCCCAAAAGAATGCGATACTATCAAGCGGCAATCGATATTTCCTTTTTGGACAAGGGTACTCACTACAAAGCATTAAACGACAGCTTCATTATTTTCGTCTGTCTTTTTGACGCAGTAGGAAAAGGCAAACCGCTTTACACTTTCGAAAACATCTGCCTTTAAGACAGGCAAACGTTTTTACAAGACGGAACAAAAAAAATTATAATAAATGCGGAAGCATTCAGAAAAGCCGAAGACACAGAACTAAAAGGCTTTTTGGAATACCTGAAAACAGGCACGGTAAACACAGACTTTACAGGGAGGATAGAAAAAATGATACAGGCAGTAAAACACAACGAACAGGCACGCAAGGAATACCGCTTTATGTCGGGGTTTGAAATGGACGCACGGGAAGAAGGAAGAAGTGAAGGCTTTGAAAGAGGTATTGCGCAAGGTTTTTCTGACGGCTCCTATAAAAAAGCTCTTGAAACGGCAAAAATATTAAAACAACTCGGCGATTCCGTAAAAAAAATAATGCAAGCTACCGGACTTACCAAAGAAGAAGTGGAAAGTTTATAATCAATCGGTAATGGGTAACCCGTTACCGACTAATATCTTTCTTTTCTCCGTCTCTCAACTGTTTATCATCTTTATTCCGCACTTTTGTAACGCTGCGTAAAAATTGATTTCAGTGTCTACCAATGGCATTTTTATTCGTGCGGTTTAATACCCTGTTGCTGCGCAACGTACGCTCTGCGTCGAGGTTGTTGATTTACTGCTAATGGCAGCTTTTGTAAAGCTCAGCATGACGGAAGTTGAAGTTATACCTTTTTTTTAAGCTTGTTAGGATCGATTGCTCCGGCACGTATTAAGGCGATTTTTGCAGTTACAGGGCCCAAAAGTTCGTATAATACCGATGACGCCAGTATGATATTAAATAAAATCAAGCCCTCTTTTTCCGGCAGCAGCATTTTTCCCATAAAAGCAAGTCCTATCGCAACACCGGCTTGCGGCATTAAGGCAAAGCCCATATTATTTGTGATTTTTTTATCGATTGATAACATTTTACATGACGCAAAGGCGCCGGTATATTTTCCGATAATGCGGATTATAAAATAAGCAGCGCCTATAATACCGGCAGTAACAATGATGCTTAAATCCATATTCATACCGGAAATAATAAAAAAACTGCTCATAACCGGCGGTGAAAAACTGTTCATTTGTTCAAATAATTTATTATCGTTAGTACGGTTATAATAGACGGCACCGCACACCATACAGGCAAGAAGCGGACTCACCTTATAATACGAGCATATCCCCGAAATAAAAAACAAAAATGCTACTGCCAATATCAATCTATTATCAAAACTTCTTTTTTCCGTTATCATAAATTCCATACAGAGCGCGGTAAAATAACCTAAAATCAGCACCGCAGCATTTAGTCCGATCGGTTTTAGAATACTCATAATATTAAAAACATTGCTTTCCTGTGCATTAACCACTGCAACCATTATACTGAATACAAAAAGACATACGACGTCATCAAAGGCGGTAATCCGTAACAGCAAATCTACAAATGGTCCTTTGCCGTTATATTCTTTTATCGTCATAATGGTACTTGCCGGAGCAGTAGCCGTTGCGATTGCACCGAGTAAAAATGAAAAAGAAAGTTCCATTTTAAATACGAAAAGCATGGTGAGCGTAACCAGTAAACCGGCAAGCAGCGATTCGCACAGGGTGATAAATACAATATTCCGTATCTCTTTTTTATCGTTGCTGCGTTTAAAATACCGACCCATATCAAAAGCAATAAAACTGAGCGCAATAATGGAAATAACGTCCAAATTTATAATAAACCGCCGATGAATAAGATGCAGCCCGCTTGGGCCTATAATAATTCCGGCCAAAATATAACCGCTCACCTTAGGCAGCTGTATCTTTTTTGTAAAACGTGTTACAAAAAAGCCGCTTATCAATATCAACGCAAATGAGATGAGAATTGTAGTGGGTAAATCAAGGTCTGCAACTATATTATAAATAAAATCCAATATATTCATATCAATCGATGAGTATACGGCATACCAGCATGGAATGCAAGAGGGCAGTTTTGTTAGACATATTATACTTGAATTGGATTTCCATGATGATTTAATGGGAGGTCTTACAATTCTTTGAAAACTATGATAGAATACCGAATATAATTTTAGGGAGGCTTTAAAATGTCTTTATTGTTTTCTAGTTTTAAAATTAAAAATATAGAGCTTAACACAAAATTGGTAATGCCTCCTATGGCTTCCGAAAAGGCCGATGCCGGCGGAATTGTGAGCCAAGCCCTTTGCAATTATTATGATGAAAAAACTAAAGGCTTTTATGTGGGGCTTGTAATAACGGAACACTCTTATGTCAGCCCTGAAGGAAAGGCTAGCACAGGACAGCTATCTATCTCTGATGATTCTACAATAGAAGGTTTTAAAAAACTGGCATCCGTTTTGCATAAAAACGGATCAAAGGTTATTGCTCAGATTTCTCATGCCGGAGCGGCAGCTCATCACGAGATAACCGGATATGATGTTTTAAGTTCAAGTTCCGTCATGATTCCGCGTAAAAGCTCGAATTACGAATTGCCTAAAGAAATGAGTCAGCGGGATATCGATAAGGTTATAAACGATTTTGCTCAGGCTGCAAGGCGTGCAAAAGAAGCGGGCTTTGACGGCGTGGAAATACATTCAGCACACGGCTATCTATTGAACCAGTTTTTTTCGCCGATTATGAATAAGCGTGCGGATAAGTATACCGGCTCTTCCATTGAAGGCAGAACAAGACTCCATTTAGAAATTATAGGAGCTATTCGTAAGATAACCGGCCCTGATTTTTTACTTGCCGTCCGTTTGGGTGCCTGTGATTATGTTTCCGGAGGCAGCTCTCTTGAGGACTCAGTTAAGGCCTGTCTTCTTTTTAAAAAAGCCGGAGTTGACTTACTTGATATTTCGGGAGGTTTTTGCGGATATACCAATCCCGAACTTGAAGAAGAAGGATGGTTCAGCCGCATAACTCAGGCCGTAAAAGAAAAAGTGGGGGTACCTGTAATTCTCACCGGAGGAATTGTAAGTCCTGAAGCTGCCGAAAAAATTCTACAGGAAGGAAAAACCGATCTAATCGGTGTAGGACGGGCTCTTCTAAATGATTCCGGCTGGCCTAAAAAGGCAAAACAAAAATTGGAAGGCTAAAATTAAAAAGATTTGGAGATATAGAGATGAAAATTTTTTCCTTTTTAGAAGAAGTGTATGGATTTAAAAGCCATAAAAAAGGATATTCCGGACGATACCAAGGATTTTATTGCGTCTGTGATGTAGATTTATCTGCAAGAGAATGTAAACTTTCTTTTGGAGCTTATAAAGATGGTGATGAAGCTGCTTTGGCTCAGTTATTGGAACCTCTTAACGCTTTAAAGAATGTAAAATTCAATGTTGAAAAGGCTAGGATTATTATCAATTATAAGATGCTCAGTGCCCTGACGGCATCAAAAGAGAACGAAAAGAATAAAGAGTTCTTCGAACGGATTACAGGTATTCTTATTCCTATCTTAAAAGAAAATAATTATCAAAGCGGAGGTTTTGTCAGCGGTAAAGATGACGGTTCCATAAAACTTGCAAAGTTCGGAAGCGAATATTTATTTTTAACCGAAAACGAATTCCAAGACCTTAGTATGGATTTAAAATTTAAAAAAGAAGCCGACAAGGAAAAAAGCGAAAATTTCTTATTGGGAATTTTAGGTATTCTTGGAGTTGCCATTGTAGGCATAGTTTTATATGCTTTGGTAGGGCGAGCCGGCTATTATGTTTGGCTGGTTCCGGCTTTATTATCCATTGGCGCATCAAATTTATACAAAAAGTTAGCCGGAAAATTAACAATAAAGGCCCTCTTCTTTATGTTTATAATTTTAGCTGCAGGTTTGATTGCCGGAACATATTTGGAATATGCTTGGCGTCTTTATGATATGGTGCGGGTCAAATTTGATGTAACTTTTTCTGAAGCTTTTAAAGAGCTCGGCTCTTTAATTTTTGAAGAACCCGACTTAAAAGCAAGTTTGTTAAAAGATTTGGGAATTAACGGCGGCATTTTAATACTTTGTACCATTATAATGTTTGTTTCGGCTTATAAAACAGAGATTAGATTTAAAAAGCTGGAATGGGTATAATAAAAAAATAATTTTTTTTAAAAAAGGAGAAAAAATCTTTTTATTTATACAATATTAGTAGAACAAGAAAACTTTTTATAGGAGAATATTGTGGCAAAAGCAAAAAATGAAGTACCGGCAGTTGCAAACCCGGATGATAAGTTAAAAGCTCTGGAGGCTGCCCGTCTTCAAATCGAAAAACAATTCGGGCAAGGCTCTTTGATGAAGCTGGGGAATAATTCCGCTATAGGAAACATAGAAATTATTCCTTCGGGCAGCATTCTTTTGGATGAAGCCCTTGGAATCGGCGGTTATCCACGCGGCAGAATTATCGAAATATTCGGACCCGAATCTTCGGGTAAGACTACGATAGCTCTTCATGCCGTCGCCGAGGCACAAAAGCAGGGAGGCATAGCCGCCTTTATCGATGCCGAACATGCCTTGGACCCCCAATATGCAAAAGCCTTGGGAGTAAACATTGATGAGCTTTGGGTTTCACAACCCGATACAGGAGAACAGGCCCTTGAAATAGCAGAAAGCCTTGTACGTTCCGGAGCAGTGGACATAATAGTAATTGACTCGGTCGCAGCCCTAACGCCTCAGGCAGAAATTGCCGGAGAAATGGGAGACTCTCACATGGGCTTACAGGCCCGCTTGATGAGCCAAGCCTTGAGAAAACTCACTGCCATTATAGGTAAGTCCAACTGTATGATAATCTTTATCAACCAAATCCGAATGAAGATAGGTGTTATGTTCGGAAGCCCCGAAACAACCACGGGAGGAAATGCCCTTAAATTTTATGCATCCGTCCGGCTGGATGTACGGAAAATTGAAACTCTCGGCAAGGACGAGGATGAAGCATGGGGAAATAAGATTCGTGTAAAGGTTGTAAAAAACAAGGTTGCTCCTCCTTTTAGAAAGGTAGAAATGGAAATCCTTTTTGGGAAAGGCGTTTGTCCCTATGGAAGCCTCTTGGATTCTGCCGTAAAACAAGAGATAATAGGCAAAAGCGGCTCATGGTATTCTTACGGGGACGACAAAATCGGTCAAGGCAGGCCCAATGCCGTAAAATTCTTGGAAGAAAACATCGACATAGCTCAGAAGATTGAAAAAGAATTGAGAGAAAAACTTTTCCCGGGCAGGCCCTTTGTTTCGAGTTTTGTAGAAAAAACAAAGGAACAAAAAGAAGCCCAAGAAAAGGCCGTAGAAGCTCTTAAAAAAGAAGAAGTCTCAAAGGACGCAGCTTCCAAAGCTAAAAAAGAAGAAGCGGATGATGCTGCCGAAGAAAAATCTGCTGCTTCAAAGACAAAAAAAACTGAAACTGTAGGCCTTCCGGCTGACGACAGTCTTTTTTAAGTTTTAAAAATTTGAGTTTTTTAAAAAAATGCCGAACAATAAAAGAGGAGCGGCATTATGAGTACAGAAGCTTTAAATCAAATTGATACACAGGGAGCAAGCTATCCCAACACGGAATTTAAAGTGCATAACTTTGAAGGCCCATTGGATCTTCTTTTGTTTTTAATAAATAAAAACGAGGTAAATATCTACGACATTCCGATTGCGGAAATAACCGAGCAATATCTGGAATATCTAGATTATGCAATCGAACCCGATTTGGATAACCTCGTTGATTTTTATTCGATGGCAGCAAATTTAATTTATATAAAAAGCAGAATGCTTTTGCCGGTTGAAGTTTCGGTTGATGATGAAGACATTGAAGACCCGCGTTCCGAGCTGGTCGATAAACTCATCGAGTATCAAAAGTATAAAAAACTTTCCGAGCTGATGGAAGAAAAAGAAAGCGAAGCGGAATGGTTCTTTGAAAGAAAAAAAATTCAGCATGCCCTGCCTTTCGGAGAAGAAGAACTTTGGGAGAGGGTCGATACTTGGGATCTTTTAAAAACCTTTTCTCAGCTCATGTCCAATTATAAGGCCGAACATATCTTAGACCTTTACGAAGAAGTTTCGGTAAATGAGAAGATAACCCTTATGAACGAGTTTTTGGAAAAAAAGGGTGAATGTATGTTTACGGATTTAATTGTGCGGAAGGGAAATTTAATGGATGTGGTTTGTGCTTTTATGGCAATTTTGGAAGCCGTTAAATTTAAGATGGCAAGCATCTGGCAAAACAGAATGTTCGGCGATATAAAAATACGCCCATGGGAGCAGGATAATGGTTCAGAATTATAATTTAGAAAAAGAAATCGCCTTGGTTGAAGCCATCCTTTATTTGGAAGGTGATCCTTTAACCGATGAAGCTCTTTGTAAAATATCAGGCCTTTCGCCGGAAATAATAAGCGATACTATTAAGGCATTACAGGAATCTTATGCTGCCCCTCAAAGCGGAATCGAACTTGCTAAAATGATGGGCGGCTGGGTGATAATGCCGAAAAAGGAATTGTGGGAACATTTAAAAGACCGCTACGGCAAAAAAACGAAGGACGCCTTTCCCGTGCGGCGATGGAAACTCTTTCGATAATTGCATATTCCCAGCCGGTAACAAGAGCAGAAATCGAAGCTATCCGAGGAGTTTCCGCCGATAATATGATTCGTCTTCTTATTGAAAAGAACCTTATAAAAGAGACCGGCAAAAAAGATGTTCCGGGTAAACCGTCAATGTTCGGTACCACAAAGGAATTTTTAAAAATCTTCAGACTCGACAGCATTGCAGACCTGCCCAAACTCGATGAAACCGAAAGAGAACGGTTTGAGCTTGCCCGATAAGAGAGCCTTCGATTAAGAGAATCTTTTATTTTTATGGTAAACGAAATAAGACTTCAAGTTTATTTAGCCCGCTGCGGAGCCGCTTCAAGAAGAGCCTCTGAAAACCTCATCTTAAACGGAAGGGTGAGCGTTGACGGCAAAATAATAACCGAACTCGGTACAAAAGTTTCGGGTAAAGAAAAAATTTGTCTTGACGGAAAACAAATTTTCCCCGAAGCTGAAAAACGGTATGTTCTATTGAATAAGCCTGAAGGCTATGTTTGCTCCCTCGCCGACGAAAAAGATAGACCCATCGCCGCCTCTCTTTTAAAAGATACCTATACCGAGAGGCTTTACAATATAGGCCGCTTGGATATGCTTTCCGGCGGAGCCATTCTTTTTACAAATGACGGAGATTTTTCTGCAAAGGTTGAGCATCCTTCTTCCGAAATTGAAAAAGAATATGAGGTAATAACCGTCTTTGAATATCCCGATGAAATCCTCCAAAAATTTTTAAGAGGAGTGCGTATCGAAGGAGTTTTTTATAAAGCTCTTTCGGCAGAACGCATATCCAAAAACAAAATGCGACTGGTTTTGATTGAAGGCAAAAACCGCGAAATCCGACGGGTATTAAAATTCTTTAACATCAAAATAAAAAAACTGACACGGGTCAGAATAGGCTGTGTTTATTTATCAGACCTCCCCTCCGGCAAACACCGCCCCTTAACTTCTGAAGAGATTAAGGGTCTATTGGGGTAGGTGTGCTTTTATTCCATAAAAACAACTTGACACCTCAAATTATTGCATTTAAAATATAAGTATGCACGATATAAAGTTAAAATCAATCACTAAAAGCTATTCTGTAGGAAACGAAAAGCAGATTGTTTTGGAAGACCTTTCTTATAATTTTGCTTCGGGAAAAATAAGTTTTATTTTGGGACCTTCAGGCTGCGGAAAATCGAGTCTTTTAAATATAATTGCAGGCATAGATAAAAACTATTCCGGTGAGGTTTTATATCGCGGCGAATCAATTAAAGATTACGATAAATTTAGGCGGAAAAATATCAGCTTTATTTTTCAAGACAGTAATTTAATTCCGCACCAGAGCCTTTTAAAAAATATTGTAATTGCCCTTCATAACGGTATAGAAAATAAAGAAGAACTTGCAATTAACTTACTTAAAAAAGTCGGCTTATCCGAACATATTTATAAAAAGCCTTATATGCTTTCTACGGGAGAAAGGCAGCGTGCGAGTATTGCAAGAGCTTTGGCAAGGGATACGGATATCTTACTTTGTGATGAGCCTACAGGAAGTTTGGATGAAACAACAAAGATTGAAATTTGCGATTTAATTTTAGAAGTTTTTAAAGGCAAAACAATTATCTTTGTAAGCCATGATGAAGAATTGGCAGAAAAATATGCCGATGAAATTTTAACTATCGACAATAAAAAATTAAAACCTATAAAACAAAAGCCTCAACTTGAACCTGATTCAAAGATTGAATATAAACCTGAAACTAGAGCAAAGGATTCAAGTTTCAAAAACAGATTTTATATAAATATTCTATCCGAAAAATTAAAACTTTTTAATTCGCTCCAGCTTTTAGTTATTATTTTAGGAATTTTTATATTTTCTATCGGCTCCTTTAAGGCCGTAAGTTATGGAATAGATCAATATCTTTACGGTAAGTACAAGGCCGATAAAATCACTTTAAGCAGTGCGGGTATGAGTTTGGAAGCCTTGCTTCAAAACATTGAAGATTATAACGGACAATTTAAAGAAAAAATTTACGGCCTTACCCTAGGCTTGCCTTCAAACATTAATATCCAAAAACAAGAATTGCCTGTTTTTATAAATATGATGCAGGAAAAAAATAAGGCAAACTTTTCGGAAGATATAATTGCAGGCCGCTTCCCTGAAAATCCTAAAGAGATTTTATTTAGCAAAGCTTATGCAATTAAGCTTCTTTCTAATTTTGATAAACTTATTGATATTGAAAATATTTCTGCCGACGATTTATTTAAGCACTTAACAGAACTTCCTATTTCGTATAAAACCGTTTGTAAATTTGCAGGAAAAAATCCAAAGGATTCCGAGTTTTATGATGAAGATTTAAAGATTGTAGGTATAATCGATGATTTAAGATACATCCATGATTTTGATGAAGGCCTTTTTTTTGAAATGAAAAAATTTAATGAAGATATGGATGTACCCGGGTTTATTGCCTTTATGCATAATATCGGAATAAACTTAAATTATCCTCTTTATATAGGGGAAGAAGAAATGTCTGATTCAATCTATGTAAATGAAAATATTTATCTTTTGGAAGAAGAGTTTACTAAATATTTAACTAAAATTTATCTTTCTGCTAAATTTACGTATTTTGATATATTTATAGACGAAGATTTAGATACCAGAAAAAAGGTGCACACTAATTATCTTTTGTTTAAATCTATTTTTAAGGGCAGCGATAATATTTCTCTGGAGAGACAATCATACCTAAATGATATTTACGGTTATAAATTAAGTATGATCTTTACATTGACTGTGCTGGGTGTCATTGCAGTTCTTTCGGCATATAATGGTTTAAAAAATTTAATTACGTCTAAGCGTAAGGATATAGGTATTTACCGCTCATTGGGTTATACAACAAAAGAATTAAAAAAAATGTTTATAAACGAAGGTCTTATTATTTCGTTTTTTGTCTGCCTTGCTTCGATTTTATTTTTTATGATAATCAGCTTGTTTATGAGTAAATATTTTATTAATCTATTGGATTGCAGCAGAATAGTAAATTTAAAGAGTTTTTTTAATTTTGATATTTTTTCGGTTTTGATTGCGGCCGTTATAATCATGTTAATAATTATCATTTCGATAAGCTTTGAACTTAAAAAAACTAATATAGATGAGCTGATAAGGTAAGGCTTGGAGGAAATATGCTTGAATTAAAAAATATAAATAAGTCATATAAGATTAGAGCCGGTTTGGAGCAAAAAGTTCTTAAAGATTTAAATATTATGTTCGGGGATAAGGGCATGGTCAGCATTTTAGGCAGAAGCGGAGGCGGAAAGTCTACAATTTTAAATATAATCGGAGGTTTATGCAATTTTGATTCCGGAGAAATGTTTTATAATAATAAAAAGATTGAAGACTATAACGAATTCAGAAAAAATAAAATAGCCTTTGTATTCCAAGACTTTAATTTAATAAACCATTTATCAAGTGAAGATAATATTATTGCCGGCATGACTGATAGTATTACCGGTAGTATAAAAGAAAGGAAAGAGCATTCCGTATTTATATTAAAAAGTTTAAACATAGGGGAGTATACAAAAAAGAAGCCTGCACAATTATCGGGCGGGCAAAGACAGAGGCTCGCAATTGCAAGAATGCTCGCAAAAGAGGTCGATATTGTTTTGGCCGATGAGGCGACGTCCAGCTTGGATAAAAAGAATGCACACCATATCATGCAGGTTCTAAAAGATATTTCAAAAGAAAAACTTGTGATCTTTGTAACCCATGATAAGGAACTCGCCTATGAGTACAGTGATCGTATTTTAAATTTAGTAGACGGACAGATTACAAAGGATGAAAATATAACTAAGGACATGGAAGAATTTGATAGTACAATCAAAACAAAAAAATCGGGAAATCTTCCTTCTTATCAAACAGAAAAAAATGGATTGAAAAAGGCTCAACAAAATAACTCGTATAAAAAAAATACAAGATATTTACCCTTAAGAAATTTAAAAGGAAGGGCTAAGGCAAGTATCAGAAACATAATAATCATAAGTCTTATTTTTCTTTCTATATTGTTTTCAATATTTATGGAATCGGATTATTTTAAGGATTATATGCATGATATCTATCTTCAAGAAGGCATTAAAACAAGTGTTTTGGATGTAGTAAAAGAAAAGGTGAGTGATGAAGCTCTTGTCGAAGAATTAAATATGCAATACAAAGAGCTTCCCAATATTGAACATTGTTCCTATACATATAATACCAGAATAAAAATTGCAGGTTCAAATTATATTGAAGGCCTTCAAGCAGGGAAACCGGTTTTTTCATATACCAATTTGGAAGATATAAGCTCTAACGATTATTTTAAGAAAATAATAAAGGCAGGCCGTTTTCCCGAAAAAGCTGATGAGGTGCTTATGAGTTCTGCAGGTGCGGTAGCCTTGCTTAAAGAGCTTAAAATCGGCGGTGAAAGATTGGAAGATCAATTTAATACAGGCAAGCTTGATGATAAATATGTTTTTAGTCTGGTTGAAAATACTTTTTTCTTTGTCGCAGAATACCGTTTACCAAAGATTAAAATAACAGGTATTATTGACACTACAAAAGTAAGCGAAAAAACTCACACTGTTTATTTTATAAATGGTTTTACGAATCTTTTTGAAATAAAAAAAGGCGGCTTATACAAGCACGGCCTTAAACTATATAAAAAAGATCTAAGTGCAGAAAAGCATACGGAACTTTTAAATACCGTTAAAGAAAATAAAAAAATAAGAGTCAATGAGGTTCATCAAAAAAGAGTAAACATAGCTTATAATAAGATAGCCTCCTTCTTTGATTTTTCAAGAATTTTACTTATACTGATATGCTCGGTTTCAAGCTTGTCCTTAGCTTCTATTTTTTATACTACTATCTTGGAAAGAAAAAACGAGATTAGAATTTACCGCTCCTTAGCTTACACCAAAAAAGAAATCATAAAAATCTTCTCTTTAGAAATTTTTTATACAAGCTTGGTTTCTGCCGCCTTTGCCGTAATAATTTTGGCGGCAGTTTATTATCGGTTGGGCTAATTAATTTGATTACTTGATTTTACACGATAATATGTGTAAAATATGCTATAGAGGTAAATGCTATGGCAACTAATCTTGCAATAAATGAAGAGCTGCTTGATATAGCCTATAAGATAGGCGGATATAGCACAAAAAAAGAAACGGTAAATACGGCTCTTGAAGAATTTATTAAAAGGCGAAAATCCGAAGATCTTATAAAACTATTCGGGCAAGTAGAATATGATCCTCATTATAATTATAAAAAAATGAGGTTGAGATGAAATTTGTATTGGTCGATACTTCAGTGTGGTCTCTTGCTTTTAGAAAAAAGCAGCTTACAAGTGATGACAAAAAATTATTGGATTATCTTTCATTTTTAATCCGCAATCAGTATGCGGTTATGATAGGGTCCTATACGGCAAGAAATTTTAAGCGGTATATCGAATGAAGAAAAATTTATCCGGCTTAAAGAAGCTCTCGAAACATTTTCGGACTTTGAAATAACCACAGAGGACTATGAAAAGGCTGCAGAATATTATAATAAATGTAGGAGTAGGGGGCTTCAGGGCTCTCACACAGATTATTTGATATGCAGTGTAGCTCATAGCAATGATTTTTTAATATTGACTTTGGATAAGGATTTTGAAGCCTATAGAAAATACATAGATATTGACTTGGCAGATATTGGGAGACCTTTATGAAGACTTTAGAAAACGCCTTAAATTCGATTAAACCCGTTTCGGAAGAAGAAGGAAAAAGAGCAAAACTTTTTTGGGACAGCCTTGCTCATCCGCCGGGTTCTTTAGGGGCTCTTGAAGAGATGACAATCAGACTTGCAAAAATCAAAGGCTTTGACAATTTAAAAATCGATAAAAAAATAACGGCTGTTTTTTGTGCGGATAACGGAGTCTATGCAGAAAAAATTACCTCCCAGCCCCAGATTACAACCTTTTTACTTGCCGAGATTATGCACACGGGAAAAACAGGTCTAGGCACAATTTCAAAATGGGCAGGAAGCGGCATTAGGGTTTATGATGTCGGGATGATAAAGACAAGTAAACAAAAAGATATTATCAATAAAAAGATAAAATTCGGTACGGAAAACATAGCTCAAGGTCCTGCGATGAGCAGTGAAGATTGTATCCGTATGATTGAAACCGGAATAGAGGCGGCTTTTAAAATGGCCGATGAAGGCTTCGATATTGCAGGAATAGGAGAACTAGGAATTTGCAATACCACCACAACGGCGGCCGTGCTTTCAGGCCTTTGCGGGGTAGAACCTGAGCTGACCGTTGGGCGCGGGGCTTCTACGACAGAGGCCATGTATGAGTTAAAAATTAAGACCGTAAAAAAGGCTATCGAAGTAAACGCCCCAAAAAAAGGCGATTTAATCGACTGTATTTCAAAAGTCGGGGGCTTTGATATCGCTGCAATGTGCGGCTGCTACATAGGTCTTGCAGCCCGCAGAATCCCTGCCGTAATAGACGGTTATATTTCGAGCCTTGCGGCCCTCTGTGCCGTAAACTTAAATCCTCGCGTAAGGGATTACCTTTTTGCTTCTCATAAGTCGGAAGAAAGGGGAGCTACGATCTGCACCGCTGAGCTTGGAATCGAGCCCGTCTTAAATATGAAAATGCGTTTGGGCGAAGGAAGCGGCTGTCCTCTCTTATTTAAGATGCTTGAGGGAGCAGTCTTTACCATGCAAAATATGGGAAAATTTACCGAAACCATGATAAATGGAGCCGATTTAGTGGATATCAGGAAGTAAGCATAATCCTCAAAATATCCTTAAAATTCCCTATTGACTAATTCTCTTCTTTATAGTATTATCTTTTCTTACTCGTATTTTCATTAAAACACGGGTTCTATATTGGATTTTTGGGTTAATTCCAGGAGGTTTATGTGGTAAAAATCAGACTAAAAAGACTCGGAACTAAAAAACGCCCTTATTATCGAATTGTTGTTCAGGATGTAAGAGAACCTCGAAACGGCAAAACCATCGATGAAGTCGGCATTTATCATCCGATCGAAACGGCAGAAAAGCAGATTTCTTTTGATGCCGATAAGGTTAGAAACTGGTTGGGAAAAGGTGCACAGCCGACCGACACGGTTAGACGTTTACTTAACAAAAAAGAATTCACACTATAAGTGTAAAATCACTTGACAGGTGAAAAGGAAAACAAAATGCAAAAAGATTTAATAGAATACATTGCCAAATCCCTTGTTGACGATCCTTCCGCTGTAACGGTATCGGAAAGTGAAAACGAAAAGGGCACAGTCATCGAGCTTAAAGTAGCTTCAGGCGACATCGGCAAAGTAATCGGAAAGCAGGGAAGAATCGCAAAGTCGATCAGAACCTTGCTGAGTGCAAGCGCAGGAAAGTCCGGAAAGCGTTATTCGCTTGAAATTGTAGACTAATAATGGATTTGCTTGCAACAGGACGAATCCGAGGAACCTTCGGGGTCGAAGGGTTTGTGAAAGTTGAAAGTTTTTCCGGGGAATACGGGCATTTTTTATTGTTTGACAGAGTTTTTTTAAGTATTCTTAAGGAAAAATTAAGAGAGCAAAAATATAAAGACGGCTGGTTTGAAATTGAAGAAGTCAATTTAAGAAAGGCCGATGCTCTTGTAAAATTTAAGGGGATAGACAACCCCGAAGCCGCCAAGTGTTTGACGGGTTCGGAATTGTTTATTCCTAGGGACAAGGCTGCCCCCCTTGATGAGGGCGAAGTTTATGTCCATGATCTTTGTAATTGTAATCTTGTATGCGAAGGAACTCTTGTTGGAAAAATAACAAGTGTAGCAGAAGGCGGAGGCGGTTACCTCTTAGAAATAGCCGGCAAAACCTCCGAGGCTGCTGCGGAATCGAGCTTTTATGTTCCCTTTAACAAGGAATTTATCGGAAAAATCGACTTAAAAGCCAAAACCGTGGAGCTCATGCACCGCTGGATTCTTGAATGAGATTCGATGTGCTGACCTTATTCCCCGAAATACCCGAAGCTTTTTTTAAAACTTCGATTATGGCCAAGGCCGTAGAAAAGGGAATTATTAGCTGCAACTTGGTAAACATCAGGGACTTTGCTTTTGACAAGCACCGCTCATGCGATGACATCGTTTACGGCGGAGGGGCCGGAATGTTACTCTTGCCGGAACCTTTGAGCCTCGCATTGGACTCGGTTAATGCTTCTTCAAAACGGGTAATATATGTTACCCCGTCAGGGAAGCCTTTTAGTCAAGAGCTGGCAAAAGAGCTTTCGTCAGAAGAGGCTCTCGTCTTTGTCTGCGGAAGATATGAAGGAATCGATCAGAGAATTATTGACGAGTATGTTGATGATGAAATCTCGGTCGGCGACTATGTTATGTCCTCAGGCGAGCTTGCAGCCCTAGTGATAATCGATGCGGTTTACCGCCTGATAGACGGAGTTATTTCCGGCGAGTCGCTTGAAGAAGAAAGTTTTTCAGGATTTTTGCTTGAGTACCCGCAATATACAAGACCAAGGAATTTTAAGGGAAGAGAGGTTCCCGAAGTGCTCCTTTCAGGACACCATCTAAATATTCATAAGTGGAGGCTAAAAAAGCGTATCGAAAAAACGCTTAAAACGAGGCCCGATCTTATCGAAAAGGCAAGAAATTGCGGGATGTGGACAAAGGAAGCAGAAAAAATACTTAAGGAGTTTGAAAATGAGTGATCTGATTATGAAAATTGAAGCTCAGCAAAAGGCTGAAAACCCTCCCGTTTTCCGTGTAGGAGATACGGTTAAAGTTCACTTTAAAATCGTTGAAGGAAAAACCGAGCGAATTCAGGTTTATGAAGGCTTGGTAATCTGTTTTAAAAATTCAGGAATCGGAAGAACATTTACCGTACGCAAAAATTCTTACGGTGTAGGAGTTGAGCGTGTTTTCCCCTTTCATTCACCTCGAATTGCTAAGGTCGAGGTTGTACGCCCCGGAAAAGTTCGCCGAGCTAAACTTTACTATATCAGAGATAAGGTAGGTAAGGCCGCTAAGATTAAGACCCTTATCACCAAAAAGAACTCATAAGGTTTTGAGTTTAAACTTTTAAATCGGCAAATAGATTTGTGATTTATACGGACGGTACAAAAGTTTTTTTTACCGCTTCAAGACGGGCTGACTCAGGTTCAATGAGCTTAAAAAACGGCGATATTGTAAACGCCAAGATTTTAAGCTTAAAGACGGACGGGGCAGCCCGTATTTTTTTTAACGGAAATATTTTTGAGGGGAATGTTTCAGGAAGCCTAAAGGAAGGCGACAGTCTGAAAATGAGGGTCATCATCGACTCTGACAGAGTCCTTCTCATTCCCGAAAAAGGAAACGAAACATCTTCCGCAAAAGACGTCTTTTCTAAACTTGGAATTCCGCAAAACGAATTGACTTCAAGTATTCTTGCCTTTTTTACAGCGATGGAAAGCCGCCTTGACCAAAAATCAATAAACCGGATTTTTAACTTTTTATACAAAAAAACAGGCAAGCCGGCAGGCAAAGCATCTTTAAAAGAAAAAGAAAAAAACGTCTTTGCCGCTTCTCTTATCGAAAACAAGGGCATTGAGCTTTCTGATGAGCTTTTTTCGCAAATCTATGCAGCCGTTTTCGGCGGCGGCAGAGAAAAAAATGATGATGAAGTTTTGGAGATGCTAAACCACCTAAAAGGCGAGGGCCTTCATTGGATAATTCTCCCCTTTGACAGAGACTTTGACTCTTCTAAGGCATCAGGCTCTTTGGCCCTCCTATTGGATATAAGCTTAAAAGAACTTAAGTCTCTGGTACTCCGCTGTAATTTTAAAAAGGCTCCGTCTGAAAAAAGCGAGCCTTGGATTTTTTCTTTGCAGGATAAAGAATTTACATTTATGCGTGAAGACTCCGAGCTTTCGCAAAAAGAAAAAACGGATTTGGAAAAGCTTTTTACTTCCTGCTTAACGGAAGCAGGATTTTTCGATTCGGATACTTCTTCAGTTTTTGTCCGCTATGGAGAGCCTTCAAAGTCCGAACCGCCTCTTTCAGTCGACTTAAGAGTTTGATAGTTTTATAAAGAATTTTTCCGGCGTGCAGACCTGAACTCTTGCCGATTTAAAATCGGCTAAATTTCTTGAAATTATATAATCAATACCGTTTTTTACGGCACTTACTTCAATTACGGCATCTTCATAATCCTTAACCGGAGAAAATAAAGCTTCTCGTAAAATTTTTTCATCAGTAGGGATTATATTAAAAATATCAAGAAAAGCTGTGATGGTTTCAGCCGCCTTGTTTTTATTCTTTTTTTCTTTTAATAAAAAATAAGATAGGGTTGTTATTTCGTGAGCAGCAATGAAACCTAATAGCTTTTTTTCTACACACATATTTATAATGTTTGCCGCCTCTTCATGAAAATTACGCTTGTTAAGAAAATCCAGAATTATATTTAAATCAATTAGAATTTTTTTCATAAAATTCTTTCCTCAATTCTTTTTTATCCGGTATAGGGCGTTTTTCAAAGATTCCATACAAGGCGGCTGTTTTGGGGTTAAGCTTGTATTGGTTATCGGTGTTCCGTAAATTCATAAGATATTGTTCAAATAATCTTGAAATAGATATTCCGCTTTTTCGGGAGTAAAGATGGGCAAAATCTATCAGCTCATTATCGATACTTAAAGTAAGTTTTTTTGGCATATTTACCTCCATACGTATTAAGTATAGATTATTACGTATTAAAAGTCAATATAAAATTATTCCCTTTGAATAATTTTTTTGATACTCTGCCTCCGCACTTGTTTTTTTTCTTTTTTTGCTATATTATTACGGTATTATTTTGCCTAAAATCGGCGGTTTTTATGGAAATAACGGAACTTGAAAAACAAGTC
Source organism: Treponema putidum (assembly GCF_000755145.1). Taxonomy (GTDB): domain Bacteria; phylum Spirochaetota; class Spirochaetia; order Treponematales; family Treponemataceae; genus Treponema_B; species Treponema_B putidum. Next base: position 1,429,068 of record NZ_CP009228.1, on the reverse strand, counting down.
TTAAAACAAGAATATCCGCAAGTAAGTCTTTCGGAAGACCTTGACATTGAAAGATATTTTGAACTTAGAAAAACCGGGCATCTGAATGAAGCCCTTTTATTATATAATGGAAAATTAAAGCGTAAATACCCGGATGACTCTATGAGGTATGAACTGATGTCGTCATATAGGCAGAGGTCTCATAGATTTCAAGAATTGCTTACTGAAAATTTAATCAACCTAGCTCAAAAGACTATAATGCAGATTAAACGGGTTATAGTTTTTATTACCGAAAAAACAGCCAATCTTGATACAAATGATGTTTACAAGGTTATTCAAGAATGCGAAAAAGTAGTGTCGGCTATTTCTTCCGATAGATTTGCTTCTATTTCATTTACCGAAAAATATGCACGCTATGCCGATATCATAGGTTTTAAAGAGCTGCCCATGAAAAAATCGGCAGAGCTTATACGGCTATATGTTACAGATACTCTTTCATCGGTAAAGGCTTATAAAGATGAGCAGGATGAAATGTTGTCTCGTCAAAGAAGAGAACGCTCTGCCTACAAACCTCCTAAAACCTTTGACTTTTCTAAGATTGTTTTTACAAAAGAACAAGTAGATGCAATAATTATTTCTCCCGATATTAAAAGGGTTGAAGATCAAGTTATTGCTTACACCTTAAAGTATTGGCCTGTTTATGCAGACGGCGGATTTGAAAATATAGTTTTATTGTATAGCCGAAAATACAGGACCAATAACTTTAATATTTTTCAGGCTGTAAAAATCGGAAGGTTTAGAAACTGGAAAGATGAAGAAATTTTACAAGCAGTCCTGTTGAATTTGGTAAACGGCTATTACTACAGCATAAGCGGGGATCTTTATCTTCAAAGAGAATGGGCAAGGTTAAAAGTTTCGATAGAGCCTGTAAAAAAGAAAAAAGAGTCTATTGATAAAGCTTCAGGTGAAGAAGCTGTCTTAGAAAAAAAAGTAAAACCGAAAAAAGAAAAAAAGACTCAGGATAAAAAAACCGGAAATGCAAGAATTAAAAAATCAGCAGATTCCAAAAAAGAAACGGTTCTTCAAACAAAGAAAGCTAAAAACGAGGAATTAAATTTAGAAAACAATTTACAAAATAAAAAATCCTTACCTGAGAAAAAAATAAAAGAACTTAAAAAGGCTGAGGCTGAACAAGTTATCAGCGAAAATGAGAATCTAAAAGAAGGCCTTGCAGAAATCCCAAAAGAAGAATCTAAGCCGGCGCCTCATTTTGAAAGGCCATTGCTTGAGATGAATCCTTCAGGCTCAATTGCAGAAATTATTAAGACTATGAGGGGGGACAAATATCAAATTCATAAGGGGCTCTTTTTTGAGGAGATAAGAGCTTCAATACGAAAGGTACTCGAAAAATCCGCCATTCACAAAATTTCGATGTTCGATAATAAAGAAAATAAGGCCGAGGATTTTATTTATAATTTTTTTGATCAAAATTATGACAACCCCTACCAAAATTGGGGTACTTCAGAACAGAGAGTTCAAGTATTAAAACTAGGCTTCGACATAAAAACCTTGGAGCCGATTATATCAGATTGGATTAAAGGGCTTAAGTTTTAAAAATCAACTATCGAACATCGTGTAAAACAACAGCTTTTAGGTGATGATATAAGAAGTTTACCGCTTCTCAATGTACTGCAAGTTTTTAATAATATTACACAATTCTTTACCGTTTGAACTAAGGCTTCCGTAGTTGCTAATCAAATTCATAGAATTACTTTCATCCAATAATTCCGGAAAGAATTTTTTATATTGACCGGCTTCATATAAAAAACCGGGATCAAAATCCGCAGGCTTTGCTTCAGGAGCTCCGCTATAATATCTTACCGTAAAATTTTTAAAAAATTTATTTGTTTCATTGCTAAAATAGCGCAGCTCCGTTTTTCTCCATGTTCTAATATCATATAACACAAAATCATTTTGAGCATAGACGGTAACAAGCTGACTTTGTTCCGTTATTATACCGTTATATACAACTCCGTTTATTGTCTTTGATACATTCTTCTTTATGGTATTTACAGGTCCATATATTTCTTTAACTTTTCCATAGTTATCGGCCGGAATAAGGGCTAAATCGGCATCTCGAATATCTATAAGATTAAAAATGGAATTCATTCCGCCTCTGATAAAATTTATTTCAACAATTTGAGGCCCTGAATTTGCAGAAGATAATTCATTAGCGATTGACCTTCGTATTCTATCTTCTTCAGTATAAGTATTATTCAAACCGGCAATCACCAATTTAATTGAAAGGAGACGGTTTACTTCTGCAAGTTCTTTTGAAGCTATACCCGGAATTATTTTTTCAGCTTTTTGAAAAGAAGATTTTGCATGGCGGAAAGCGGTATAATCTTTTAAGCGTAGATTGTAGCTGCCCTCTTCAATATAAAGATAAGCGGCTTTTTCTTTTGTAAGCCGGCTTTTTTCCAAAGAGCCCCTATATCCCGGAATCCATGAATTTGCAAGCATATAGTATTCTGAGGCTTGAAGAAGATTATCGGGTTTATTTGTATAAGCAAGAGCTTCGGCCGCATTATAAGCCGTCTCCGCACCCAGCGAATTTATCTCATTATCCAGATGGCGGGAATATTTTTTTGCACGTTTTAAATTCTCCAATGCCTTGGAAATATTTTTAGGATTGTTCCCCGGCATATTCACAAGATGTAGTGCTTCATCATAAAGAGCTTCCGTAGCCTTCGTATAGGCCGTATCCTTTAGATTGCTGTAATCTTTAGCTTCAAAGACTGCAAATTCTCTTTTTCCCTGTAGACCTTCCGGGTACATTCTTTGAAGTGTAGAAACGCGGCTATAAAGCAGCATCCAATCGGAAATATTATCTGCAATATCGGCATAGTATACATTGTTCCTTTCAGCCTTACTAATCATATCCATAATCGACCTCTCAGCCTGTGAGGCCTCGGTTTTATAGACCCTTATGTAGTCATCCGATACATTTCCCTCAATAAGGAGATCGGCAGCGGATACAGCCCTTTGAACGGGAGTTGAACCATGAATATACATACTAGCGCAGCCTGTCAATAAAGTGAGCAGGCCTGATAAAATTAAAAACAAAGAAAATAGTTTAGAAGTTTTCATATATACATTATATTAAAAAAAATAGAATTGGTATACTCCTCGCATCCATTAAAAACTTAGCCCCATCGGAAGAGTTCTCCTTCCCGATGGGGATTTTATTGTTTTACTTTACCCTTCCCTTTTCGATATAAACAATTTTATCGGCGGCGTTCACAGTGGATTTGCGGTGGCTTACTATTAAAACGCCCTTGTCTTTTTTTTCTTGGTATATCGAATTTAAAATGACGGCTTCGTTTAAGCTGTCCAAGTTTCCGGTAGGCTCATCAAGTAAAAGAAGCGGGGCATTGTGCAAAAAGGCACGGGCAAGGCCGAGCCGCTGCTTTTCGCCGCTTGAAAGGTTGCCTCCGAGCTCTGCCATCTTTGTATCATAACCTTCAGGAAGGCTCATAATAAAATCGTGGATTGAGGCTTTTTTTGCAGCTTCGATAACCTCCTCCTTTGACGCATTTCTGTTTGCAAGGAGGATGTTTTCATAAACGGATTTTTTAAAAATATAGGTCTCTTGGGTAATGTAAGAAACGGCCTCCCGTAAACTTGCCGTGTTTATCTTTTTAATATCGATGCCGTTCATCTTTACCTCTCCCGACAGGGGATCGAAAAAGCGCATGATTAGGCGGAGCAAGGTGCTTTTACCGCTTCCGCTCTTGCCGCAAAGGCCGACTATCTCATCTTTTTTAATGGAGACGCTTACATCTTTTAAGACTTCCATATCGTCATATCTAAAGTTGATATTACAGGCTTCGGCTTTTTCAAAATTTATGTTTTTACCGTCTGTAACTTCACCTAATTCCGAGTTTTCTTCAAGCAGGGAAAAAACCCTCTCTGCGGAAGCAAAGGTTTGCTGCAAGTTTACTGCAAGACCCGAAACCGCAATTATCGGGCCGTAGCCTGAAATAAGCATCAAGTTGGAAATTAAAAAAGCGGCAAAGTCAATTTTTCCGTTTAGCAAGAGGAAAGCGGAAATGCCCAGCATTAAAAAATTGCAAAGAGTAAGGGCTGCTTCAGTAAGAGCAAAGGTTTTACCCTCAAAGTTTTTTAAGAGCTTAAAGGTTCCGCTTATGGCCTCGCCTCTTTTTTCTATATTTTCTTTTCTTTCTTTTATCTTGTCAAAAAAGATAATTTCTTTTATACCGAGAAGGGAATCCAAAAAGAAGGAATTAAGGGAGCTCATTTTTTTACGGTATTCTACACCTGCCCCGTCATCCATTTTAGCAAAAAGGAGAGGAAGGAAGAGACCGATGACTATATAGATAAGGGCAACCGTCAGGCTCAAAACAATGTGTATTTTAGCAAAGATAATTAATGCAAAAACAAAGTAGAGAACGGCAGAAGTTGCAGGGGCTATTGTGTGCGCATAAAAAACTTCGAGCAATTCTATGTCGGCGGTGATAATAGACAAAAGGCTGCCTGAATCCTTTTTTTGTAATTTAACAAAGGCGAGCCTTCTCATAGCTCCAAAAATTTTATCGCGTATCAAAGCCAAGAGGGTGAAGGCTATGTAATGCCCAGAAAGCTGTTCCCCATATCTAAAGATGCCCCTGCTTAGGGCACAGACGATGAGTCCTATTATTACAAAATTTAAGGAAACCGAAGCATTAAAAACCTTTAGGCCTAAAAGAGAGACTATGCCTGCTCCGCCCAAAACAGGGATAGCCGCTGCAATGATAAACCCTGCAACTCTTAAGATGACCGTTATAGCCATAACGCCGGTAAGGGGTCTTACAAATACTATCAATTTTTTTATAAGTACGCTTTTTTTCATTTTACACCCATCCGTATTTTTTCAAGTTCTTGCTGCTGCAAATACATTCTTGCATAGATTCCGTTTTTTTCAAGGAGGCTTGAATGATGACCTTCCTCTTTTATCTCACCCTTTTCAAATACGTAGATGTGATCCGCATTTTCAATGTTTGCAAGCCTGTGCGAAATAAAGATAATTATTTTGGTTTTACTTAATTTATAAAGAGTGCTTAAAATAAGATCTTCGCTTTCGACATCGATATTGCTTACAGCCTCATCAAAGATATAAATGTCAGCATCATGGAGGAGTGCCCGTGCAAGGGCAAAACGCTGAACCTGTCCACCCGATAAATTCTTTCCTCCGGATTCAATATAAAAATCCAAACCTGAATTACCGTCTTTTAAAGATTTTTTGTTTAAGATAAACTCGTCTAAGAGTACCTTTTTTAATACGCTCATCAATTCTTCATCGCTTGCAGAAGGCTTTGCTATTAAAAGGTTTTCTCTAACCGACGCTCCGAACAAAAAGCTTTCGGTAGAAACAAGGTTCATATACTTAGCTCTAAATTCGTCGGGAAGTTTTCTTGCTTCTATTCCCGATAGGAGAATTTCGCCCGAATAGTTTTTTTGTAAGCCCATCAGTAAGGCAGCCGCAGTGGATTTACCCGACCCGCTTTCTCCTGCGATGCCGTAAAAACCAGGCTTTAAAAATTCAAGAGAGATATTTTTTAGGGCATATTTTGACTCGTTATAATTAAAGTTTAAATTTTTTACTTCGAGCACGGGCTGAGCCCTTTTAATTTTTTTTGCTGTTTCTTCAAGTTCTGCTTCGCTTAAAATTGGAGAGGTATCGCTTTTTACGTCAATCAATTCAAATAGGCGGTTTGCGGCGGTTATGCCGTTCATCGCTATATGGAAAAAAGAACCGAGAGCCCGCAGGGGTAAAAAGAATTCCGCACAGAGCAAAATAAAAAGCAGGGCTCCTTCTATCGAAAGATTTCCTGCCCTTAACTGATAAAGGCTTACAATGGTACCGAGGGCTGTCCCGCCGTAGGCAACGGTATCCATCACAAAGATGGAATTAAGCTGCATGGTCAAAACCCTCATAGTTACCCGTCTAAAATTTTCCGCTTCGGCATTTAGTTCCCTGTGCTGAGCTTCATCATCGGAATAAGCCTTCAATGTAATAAGGCCGCGGAGCTTATCCAAAAATGAATCTCCAAGTCCCGTATAAACGTCAAGATATTTTTTTAAAATACGCTTTGCGATTTTTTGAATAGCTGCAATAGACAGGGGAATTAGAGGCACACAGATAAAAAGCACAAGGGCGGCAAAAAAGTTTATCGGTGCAAGAATTATAAAAAGGGTTACCGGAGCTGCCATACTGAAAAAAAACTGAGGCAGATAGGCTCCGAAATAAGAATCGAGCTGTTCGATTCCGTCAGTACCTATTTGAGTAACCTCGGCCATGCTTATATATTGAGAATAATTAAGCTTTAACGAAATAAATTTATCGTAGAGCATTGAGCGCAATGTTCTTTTAACCTCGGTTCCTGCCCTATACGAAAAGTAAGAGCGTTTACGTACGGCAATGACCCTTATTATCAGAGCCGCCGAAGCTGCGGCTAATAATACAAAAAGAGTTTCCTTAGTAAGCGAAGAATTATATAGGCCGAAAATAAAGCGTACGGTTACAAAAGTAATAGCCGTATTGCACAATAAAGAAATCCATGAAGAAAGGGCCGAAAGTAATATCCATTTTTTACTTTTCGGCACCGACCTTGTCAGGCGTTTATGAATCATAACTAACCTCTAAGTTGTATTCTACAGTAAACAAATAAAAATAGCAATGGGCTAACTTTTAAGCTGTTGTAATCAGAAATTACAAAATATTTTTTTAAATTTTACTCATAAATTTTATTTTTTCATATAAATAGAATAGGAGGCATTAAATAAACACATGAAAAATGATGCAAATTTCAAAATAACCCTACGAAATGACTATGCTTTTAAGCGTATTTTTGGAACTGAGGAAAACACAGACATCCTACAAGATTTGCTTGACTGTATACTCGACATTCTACCTGAAAATATCGCAGGATTAGAACTTTTGGATAAGGAATTTCATAAAGAAATTTTGACCGAAAAACTAGGTATCTTGGATATAAAGTTAAGGCTAAAAGACGGAACAATTATCAATATTGAAATACAGAATAGGTGGAGAGGAGATTTTCCGGAAAGAAGTGTATATTATTGGTCAAAAATGTATAACGAAAGCATAAAACAAGGTCAAGACTATACAAATCTTTCGAAATGTATTACAATAAATTTGATAGGAAAAGGCTTTAATAAAAATAAGCGTTTTCACAATAAATATTTTGTTATGGAAAAAGATACAAAAGAGCCTTTATTTTCAAAACTTGAGATTCATATTATAAACCTTGAAACAGCAAAGCTTTTAGAAGAATCAAATTATACGGACAGTAAAACAAAACGTCTATTAAGCTGGCTGAAATTTATTGAAACAGACGATAGGGAGGTAAGAAAGATGTTGGCACAAAATTCCGAAATGATGAGAAAAGCAAATGCGGCTATTGAAATAATGAAAATGAGTCCTCGGGACAAATGGCTCTACGAATCCCGCATGAAATATGAACACGATATGGCATCAGAAAAACACGAAGGATATACAGAAGGCGCATACCAAACAAAACTCGAAATGGCAAAGAACTTACTTGATCTAGGTGTGGCACGCGAAGTCATTATTCAAGCAACAGGCTTAAAACAAGATGAACTAAACAATCTTTAATACAAGTCCATCTTGCAATCTTTAAAAAAAAGAAGTAAAATATCATCTCTATGGTAAAAATAAATTCTCTCAAGTTTAAATATCCGAATTCAAAAAAAGAAGTTTTAAAAAATATAAATTTGGAAGTAAAACAAGGAGACTATATTTCGATTGTGGGAGAAAACGGCTGCGGAAAAAGCACCCTTTTAAAGCTGATTTTAAAACTGTTAAAAATACAAAAAGGTGAAATTATTATCAATGCAAAAAGGATCGGCTATCTTCCGCAAAAAAAAGAAAATCTAAACGATTTTCCGATTACGCTTTTTGAACTTTTAAATTCCTATAGAAAAATATTAAAGATACGCGAAAGCGATTGTGCCCTAAAAGCCTTGGAAAGGGTGAATTTAATCGAATACAAAAACAGCCTTGCCGGAGAGCTTTCGGGAGGTCAGCTTCAAAAACTCTACATAGCCCGTGCCCTTATCGGGGATCCCGACCTTTTAATTTTAGATGAACCTTCTACCGGAATAGATGTTCAGGGACAAAAAGAAATTTATTCTTTTGTAAAAGTTTTAAACACTAAAAAGGGGCTGACCGTCATTTCGGTTGACCATAATCTGGATGCGGCTATTTTTAATTCTACCAAAATATTTCATATAAAAAACGGAGAAGGCCATTTGTGTAATCCTAAACAATATACTTCGGAATTTTTTAATCCGAGCTTTGTTCAATTTAAACCAAGAGGGGAAAAATAAGATGCTTCAATACGGTTTTATGCAAAACGCCTTTATCGTTTCTTTTTTTATAGGAATCCTTTGCCCTTCAATCGGCTTATTTTTAGTACTCAGAAGATACTCCCTCATAGGGGACACACTTTCCCACAGTTCTCTTGCAGGCGTTACCCTCGCCCTCGCTTCAGGAATAAACCCGATACTTGGGGCCTTTATTTTTACGACTGCGGCAGGAGCTCTGATAGAAGCCCTGAGGAATGCTTTTAAAGAATACCAAGATTTAATCCTTTCGATAGTTTTATCATTGAGCGTCGGAATAGCCATTACCCTCATAAGCTCAGGAACCGTTAGAGCAAATGCCGAAACCTATTTATTCGGAAGCGTCTTAACCGTTTCTTATTCGGATTTGATTACAGTGATTGCTTTAAGTATTCTGTCATTGCTTACTTTGGGGCTAATGTATCACAAGATGGTGTACATAGCCCTCGATGAAGATATTGCAAAAATAATAGGAGTTAAGACAAGACTTATCAATTACTTATTTTCAGGTCTAACTGCGGCAACGATAGCCGTTTCATTAAAAATAGTGGGAATGTTGGTTTTAAGCTCGATGATAGCCCTCCCCGTCGCAACAGCCCTTCAATTAAAAATGAGCTTTAAAAAGACATTGATTTTTTCTATTTTGATAAGCGTTGCAGACATAATGCTCGGTCTGGTCTTGTCCTATCACCTAAATGTCGCTCCCGGCGGCTTTACAGCCCTAGTGTCGGTCATCGTTTTAATATTGACAATAGGAATAAATTTTTTTTTAAAGCATACTAAACGGAATAAGATGTCTACATAACAAAGGTAGAAAATAAACCACAAGCAAACAAGAAGTTGCGGAAAAAGGTAATTTAGTATATAATGTTAATTATGGAGGTGAATTATGTCTGATGCACTTACACAAGTTGAAAATCAAGTTCTTTCTTTTTCCTTAGCAGAACAGATTCGTCTTCTTACCTTTATTGCAAATAATGTAAATAAACAAACTTTTATGTTGGCAGAAGGAGAAGCCTTAAAGAAAATTAGAGAATCAAGTCTGGAAACCGTTTGGGAGAGTATAAAAAATGACTCGTGGTGATATTTATATGCTTGATTTCGGCATTCCGTCCGGGAGCGAGCCGGGAATGAGACGGCCGGTAGTAATAATACAGTCCGATAAAAATAATTTGAATAGTTTAAATACAACTTTATTTAAAATTTTCTATACGGGGAACGCACGGGTTTAGAAGCATCTCGGATAGTCCAGTCCTCAAGGGCTTCGCCGGAAAGGCGGGGCATAAAGCGTTTTTCTTTTACGGCCTTCATCGAAGAGCCTGCACCTACAGATTCGTTCCACCAGTCGTATAAATGAACATTGGTCTTTACTCCAAAAAAATCGTGAGTTTTTTCAAGTGAAACGAAGCCGATTGGGTCATATTCATAAAATTTTAATTTTGCTTCCGCCGTATTAGGATGAATTTCATAAGGCAGCCATTTTTGCGGAATATAATTGTTTCCTATTATTTTTTTGTACTCGCTAGGCATTCCGTAGGTGTAAAGAAGTTTAGTGTGGGTATCAAGTGCGCACATTAAGTTATTAAGAGCGTTTTCAAAAAGGCCGCCCTTAGCCGCATAAGCGGTAAATTTAAAAAAGATAAAACGTTCAAGGATTTTAGCTTCTGAAGGCTCATCATAAATAGGCAAATCAAAGGGATGAACGCCTTCTACCTTGTAATAAACTACATCGTTTATTTTATTTGTTATACCTAAAAAAACCGAAGAACCCGGCACCTCAGTTTCACGGTATTTATAAGTTTTTCCTTTTTTTCCCCAGCCTTCATGAGGAAGGCAGGGTTCCCATTTAAACTTTGAGCTAAAAAGGATTTCAACTACCGGTGCCGACCCCTTTGAGGGCGAAGTAATTTTTGCCATGTGGATGAGGCAATCACCCAGCCTTGCCTTTTCGTAAATGCAGTCGGGATTTTCGGGATCAGCTTTTATACTATTATCCTCTAAGTCCCCGGCCATTAGAAAATTCACAAAACAAAAGAGAAACAAAACGAAAAACTTTAAACTTAATTTTTTCATAAGATTCCTAAACTTGAAAAAAGCCGAAGGCTCACGAGGAGGCTTCGGCTTTTAAAATTTATTTCCAACTGATTGTATAAATTACCTTTACCGTACCTTTTGAGCGTGTACTGGCTTCATTCTCTCCACCATCGTCCATATTTTTATATTTTTTGTCTTCGTCATGTTTATAGCCGTTGTTATTAACCGTATACGTAATAACAAAGTCTTTTTCTTCGCCATCGGCAAGGGTAAAGTTTTCATCATAGGAGATCGTTACACGCTCCGGCTGATTAAGTTGTAGTGCAGCTGCATCTAAACGCCATGTTCCGGTAGTTTCGTTGTAGACAAGTTTAATGATGCTGTTATTATCTAAGGGCTGCTTGGGGTATACCGGTCCACCGCCAGCCGTTGTCCATTCCGATCGCCAATAATCAAGCCGGTTTGATTTTATCAGATAGGTTTTAAATACAATATCCATTTCTGAAAAATCAGAGAAATCCTTAGCTAGAACAAAATTATTATCTGCTTTATCCCCCCCTAGTTCTATGTAATCGTTCTCTTTCACATATTCACCGTATCCGCCGTCAAACCAACCGCCTGAACCGCTTCCTTCAAAGGGAAAGTCGTATTTCCATTGTATGTTGCCCGTATCGCCATTTGCATTTACCGTAACGGCAAGATCATGAGCAAAATGAGCACCGTCAATATATTTATGATTCTTATGATCTGCCCAACCTGCCGTTGACCACGACTGTAAACTTTCATTTTCAATTTTGGGTCTTATGGTAAGGCGCATCTTCGGCTCAAAAGAAACCGAAACGGCAGCATTTGCCGCTCCAACCGTTAATACGGCAAGGGTTTTATCAGCGTAGGGAACTTCGAAAGCAGCACCCGCACATTCCCAACCATTTATGATATACCTAGGTTTGGGTGTTGCAATAAATCTAATCTTTTCGCCTTTTTTTATGTATGTATCCGATTCGATAGATTTTCCGTTATGCAGGGCTGTAAGGAAACCGCCTTCATCGCCTGAGACCGAAAAACTTACACGGTATAAAGCTTCAACGGAAACCTTTACTATGGAGCTCTTTTTAATTGCTGTCTTATTTCCGTTTACTCCTGTATTTGTATTTGTAACCTCACAATAATAAAAGTCGTTATGCTCGGCAGATGTTTCAGGGGTAAATGTATAAGTTTCAGTGACGGCATCACTTATCGGTGAACCGGCATCAACTTCATTATCAGCCTTAAACCACTGATATGTTAGGTTTCCTCCATCAACGGATTCTGCAAGAACGGATAGACTTATTTCTTCAGAAGAACCGATAGCTATACTAATACTTTCGGGCTGCTTCAATATCTTAGGAGATTCGGCATCAATTATAATTTCTCCGCTGCCGGGAACTAAACGGAATTTAGCCTCTTCCGATTTAACCTCGGTAACTTTTCCATTAGCCGTATTTTCATTCTTTATTATGCAGTAACAATAAGCATCTATCTCGGCAGAAGTATCCGGTACATATATAGCTCCTACAGCTCCATCAATCTTTTCATCAGAAGAACCGTCTGCATTCAGTCTCTTATACCACTGATATGAAAGATTCTCTCCTTCGGGTGACGGAAGAACTCTAACCTCAAAGGAAACATTATCCCCTACATGAGCATATACGGAGGCAGGCTGCCCCATTATCATAGGTTCTGCAACGGTGTATTTAGGATTTATTTCAGTAGAAACTTCAGTCTTTTTTATCTCAATAGGATTTCTATAAGGTGAAAACCCCGCACCATTTGCTTTTTTTTCGGCAGGCTTTGTAAAAGCCGGATTTTCTTGGGCGTGATAATTACTTGCATTTATATTGTCTTTAATCCACTGGTACATTACAACACTACCATCTTCTTTTACATAGCCGACGGGGTCGGTCATATAAAACGGTTTTTTAAATTGGATGTGATCACCTATAGAAGCAGCAGCATAGTCAGTCCATTCCGTAGGGAGCTTGCTGCCGGCAATACTTTTTATCTTAGCCGGATCACTATAATAAAAAAGGAACTTGGAATAGCGATCCACACAGAACATGGAATTGTCGGCTTTTATCCCCATTGAAGCATCTGCGGTAAAACGGTAAAAATAGAATCGGTTATCATGAGGATTTGGTGCAAGTTCGGCATCGGTACCGTGTGCACTTCCTCGGTCTTTTCTAGTTTTATACCGGTAAATTTTTACATTGGAAATTGCTTTAAACCCGGAACCGATTGATGAAGGAATGTTTTCAACCATTTCGGGATTCCCGCTCCAGCTTCCGTCTTGGAACTTGTACGAGGCAATAATACCCGACATACTGGGCATATGTAATACCCACTCATCAAATTTTGAAGCAGGAAATTCATAATTCTCATTATAATAATCGAAGGGGTCAACATTTTCTATTATGTTATTTATTTTTACTACATATTTTTTATTCCCATTTTTATCTATAGGATTGTATAAAACTCCTGCACTTTTCTTTACGGTAATGTTCATTTCCCATGCTTGATATTTACCTTCCTTTGCCGCTACCGAAAGCTTTAAGGATATTATGTCTTCACTTCCAAACACTGCGGGTTTAGGACTTATTTCTGCAGGGATATAACCGAATTTCTTAAAGGATAAGACCACATCTTCGGGATTAAGACTTTGAGTATTTTCCGGAACATGAGCGGTTTTTCCTATCTCAGCCTTTATACCTAGAACATACATTTCTAAAAGCTGCAAGGCCTCATCTTCGTCTTCGGATTTTGCTTCTCTTGTTACAGCAATAACTTTTTCAAAGTCCTTATACTGCCCCTTTTGCCCTTTAACCATTATTTTTATATTTACGGTATCATTTTCTTTTAATTCGACAGGCGAGTTTTCCACATCTACAGGTATAACCGTTTCATTTTCCCCATATTTAAATTTTGCCTCAATATTAGAAGGATCAATGGTACTATATTTATATGGGATACTAATATCCCCCTGCATAGCATCTATACCGCAAATTTTAAGGCTCTTCAATTCCAAATCATAGGGTTCGCTTTGTGTAATCTTTATAATTTTCTCAATAGAAGCATATTTCCCCTCATTATCCGCAACCTTTATTGTAATAGGTACCGTTTGACCTGAAACAAGAGGAGCCCCCTCTCCGTTGATTTTTACATCTACTAAAACAGGTTCCATCTTTGATAAGGAATTTACAGCCTTAACCTTTATATTATCGATAGAAACCTCTTCAACCGAAGAAGGAACTGTAACAATATAGGTCTTAGCTTTTGAAAATTTATTTAATCTATCGGCTTCATCAATGGGTGTTTCGGAAAGGACGGGGACAACAGGATTATCTGCAACAGATATTTCGGTTATATACATTGTCATTCCTATATCATCATTTACACGAGGATACCAAGAAGATCCCAAAGCAGGTTTACACGCGCTGAACAATGTCAAAACAAAGCCTGCAAATATAAGACCTGCAAACCTTTTTGTTAATTTAGTTTTTACAACACTTATGTTTTTCATATTTCACCTCACACCTTAAATAAAAGCCCCAGACTTATACCGAAGTCAAGGTTATTCATAAAAAATGACTTTATAGGATCCCGTTCAAAATTTACACCGACACCGTTTTTGTTACCATTAATAATTGCAGCTTTTTCTACCTTTTTAGGAAGAGCTACATATCCAGGCTTATAAACGGAATAAGACAAGTATCCGCCTATTGTCAAACCCATTGTAGAAATTATCGGCTGATTATATTCGATAGATAACTTTAAAAGAAGGCTTAAAGGATTCATTTTTTTCATCATAGATTCCGAAATATAAAGAGTTCCTGTCTCAGAGGAAAAATCAATATTTTCCGCCTTTAAAGCGGCAAGTTCTTCATCATTTAGATTAGTATAAAGCTCATAAGTGGGCTGCGGATCTGCCAGAATTTTTCCTCCTATGCCGAAACCTAAAACAAGTCTGTTCTTTAAAAGCATTGTTTTAAGGCTCGTCCCAAAAGTTATAACGGGTGACATATAGACACGGCAATATACTTCAATATCTTTTTTATAAGATTTTCCATCCGCTCCAGTAAATGGCTGCTGACTTGATCCCGAAATCTGGCCTGAAAAGCCCTGCCCTACACCTAGGTTAAAGGCGAGCCCAAGACCTCCGAAAATATTGTTATTTGTATAATTAAAGTATCTTTTCGAATCAAAAATATAGGTAAGTTCGGCATCTCCGTTCACAATAAAACCGGCCATACCTCGCATAAAATCGGCACCAAGATATTCTTTATCAGCCTCATTTATATGTGGATCAGTGTAAGAACCGGAAAAATTAGCTCTAAGACCCAGAGTAAAGCCTTCTTCAAAAGCAAAGGCCGAAAAACTTACAAACACAAACATAACCAAAAAAATAATTTTAATCGGTTTCATAAACACCTCAACTCTTGAATGATACAGTTTTTTTACTGAATGGTCAATATAAAATTAAGCATAAAATTTTCCCCGATGGACTTTTTTGCATTTTTAAGATAAAATATAAAAATATGGAACTTTTCTATCTTGCAAAAATAGGCGAAATTAACTTAAAAAAAGGGAATTTAAAAGACTTTGAAATTCGGCTTTCGCAGAATTTACGCAGCTATTTGCCCGAAGCTAGGCCCAATATACGCGTGCGAGCCGGAAGAATGTATGTAAGCGTCAAGCCCGAATTTAAAGAAAAAACCGAAGAAGCCCTAAATAAGCTGATAGGCATTACAGGCTGGGCCGAAGCCATTCCTGCCGAAAAAACTATTGAATCCATTACTGAAACAGCTAAGGCCGAAGCCGTAAAAGCCCGCAATGCGGGGGCTAAGACCTTTAAAATAGAATCCCGCCGCGGCGAAAAGACCTTTCCCCTAACCTCCTACGAAATTTCACGGGAAGTAGGAGGAGTAATCCACACTGAAGGGATTTTAAAAGTAGACGTTCATAATCCCGATATTGTAATTTCCATCGAAGTAAGAGAAAAGGCCTTTATCTACGGCCTTGAGCACAAGGGACGGAGGGGGCTTCCCTGCGGCTGTTCGGGAAGGGGACTTTTACTACTATCGGGAGGAATAGACTCCCCCGTTGCAGGCTTTAAAATGCTTACCCGCGGAATGAAGTTGGACTATATTTATTTTCACTCTTACCCTTATACTTCGCCCGAAGCCCAAGCTAAGGTTGAAAAACTGGCCGGCATTTTAGCCGATTACGGCCTCGGCGGATACCTCAACATCATTCCCTTTACAAAGGTTCAGCAGCAAATCAGAGAAAAAAGCCCCGAAGCCTATTTAACTTTGATGATGAGAATCTGCATGATGAAAATAGCAAATATGACGGCAAGGGGTATAAATTCCAAATGCCTTATCACCGGCGAAAGCCTTGCCCAGGTTGCAAGCCAAACGGTAGAAAACTTGACCGTAACCAATTCTTATGCCGAATTTCCTGTTTTTAGGCCTTTAATCGGACTCGATAAGGAAGAAATTACAATAAAAGCCAAGGAAATAGGCACCTACGAAACCTCAATCTTGCCGTACGAAGATTGCTGTGTTATGTTTTCACCCAAACATCCGATTTTATACTCAAACCTTAAAGATGCAGCCGAGATTTTCGATAGGATGGAAATAGACAGTCTTTTAGAAGAGGCCTATGCTCAACGAGAAGTAAAAAAGATGAGTTTTTAAAGATGATAAGTAACCTTGTTGACCTCCGAATCGAGAGAATTCATTGTATAAGTTCTCCGGCCGAAATGCTAAAAAAAATACCTGCGACCGATTATCTTTATTCTTTTATAGCCGAAGCCCGCAAAACAATCAGCGATATAATAAACGGAAGGGATAAGCGTTTTTTACTCATAGCCGGCCCCTGCTCGATTCACGACACGGAGGCAGCCGAGGATTATGCTATGCGCCTATTAGAGCTAAAAAAGAAATGCTCCGATTCTTTCTATATTATAATGCGCACCTACTTTGAAAAACCCAGAACCGTTTTAGGCTGGAGGGGTCTTATCGTGGAGCCTGAACTTGACGGTTTTATCAATATTGAAGGGGGAATTCAAAAGGCCAGAAAATTTTTGATTAAACTTGCCGAAATGGGTATTCCTGCCGCCTCCGAAACGGTAGACCCTATGATTCCCCAATACATTGCCGACCTCGTAAGCTGGGCTTCGATAGGTGCCCGCTCGGCCGAAAGTCAAATCCACAGAGAAATAGCTTCAGGGCTTTCAATGCCGGTCGGCTTTAAAAATACCACCTACGGAGACATAACGGCAGCAGTCAACGGAGTAATCGTTTCCCGCCTGCCCCATGCCTTTGTAGGCATTGCCCGGAACGGACTTTCGGCAATAATCCACACAACGGGAAATCCCGACACTCACTTGGTTTTAAGGGGAGGAATTTCAAAACCCAATTACAATAGAGAAGAAGTTGTAAAAGCCGCATCTCTTATGAAAGAAAAAATGCTTGAACCGAGCATAATAATAGACTGTTCCCACGGAAATTCGGGAAAAGACCCGAAAAAACAGATAGGCATCTTTGAAGAAAGTTTAAAACTCCGCTTCGATAAAAATGAGCCTCTTGACTATATCAGGGGCTGCATGATTGAAAGCTTTATCCAAGAAGGAAAAACATCGATCGAAAAAGCAAGGGAAAGCACCGAATACGGTAAATCCATAACCGATCCCTGTTTGGGCTGGGAAGAAACTAAAACCGAAATACTCCGTATTTATCAAGAATACCGAAATTGTTTTACAGACACAAACATCTTTACCTCTAATAAGGACAAAATGAATATCGAAATATACACCGATGGAGCCTGCTCCAACAACCCCGGCCCCGGAGGCTGGGCTTACATAATAGTAAACAAGGATTCAAAAGAAGAAATATGCAGAGAAAATGGAGGCGAAAGCTCTACCACCAATAACCGCATGGAACTCATGGCTGTTATAAGGGCATTAAAAAAGATAAAAGAGAAAGCATTCTTAGCAGGCAAATCCTGCGAAACCTTGAACTATGAAAGCATTTCAGTACATACCGATTCCCAATACGTACAGCAGGGTATAAGCTCGTGGATATTTAACTGGAAAAAAAATAATTGGAAGACGGCCTCAAAACAGCCCGTAAAAAACCAAGACCTTTGGCAAGAGCTGGATGCCCTTTCATCCCTGATTAAGCCGAGCTGGATTTGGGTAAGAGGCCACGCAGGAAATCCCTTAAACGAAGCCTGCGACCGGCTTGCGGTCGAGGCCTGCCAAAAAGTAAAGTAGTGCCCGGCCGGCAGCTAAATCCCGGCTTCGTCCAAAAGTTTTTTTAAGGCCGTAAGCTCATCCCTTGTAAGGGTAATACCCTTCCCCATTTTTTGGTGATCGGGTGACCAAGGCCTTATATCGAATTTAGGGTCCCGGCCGTTCCATGATACCTCGTTGAGTTCGGTCTTCCAACCGCCCTTCCCCTCGGAGATAGTTCCATAGCTTTTTGTAATCTCAAATTTAAATTCGTCCTGATTATTCATCGGCAATCCTCCTTGTCTTTAAATATGAAGTAATATAATCGGTAAATGAAGCGAGCGATAAGATAACCGCTGCAAAATAAAGAAGCCAATTAAAATAAAGAATATATCGGGTAAAAGCCGGAGGTAAAAATGTGTAGATCCGTTCAAGTTTTAAAAACATTGAAACACTTGCTGCTATAATGTAAAGAACGGTCTTTGTTTTTCCGCCCATCTTGGCTCCTATCGTTATGCCTTCTCCGCGGGCCTTCATCCTCAAAAACATGATACCGAATTCGCGGTAAACTATAATTAAAAAGAAGGGAGCAAACAAAAAGCCGTCCATTAAAAAACAAAATAAAACGGTTACATTTGCAACCACATCCGCAAAGGGATCAAATATTTTTCCGAACTCATCCACCTGATTATGCAGCCTTGCATAATAGCCGTCCAAAAAATCGGTAAATTCCATAAAGATAAAAATCGGGATTATAATGAGGATAGTAATTTTAGGGCTTATAAAAGGAATCCAATCCGGCAGAAAATATAAAACATAGATTATGGGAGCCAGCACCAGCCTCGATGATGTAAAAATATTAGACAGCTTCATACCCTATATGATGTAGCTTTAATCTCTTTTTGTCAATAGGTAATTTCCGTATTGTATGTAGCAACTGCCTGTGCAATTATCCTATACACTTTTTTTTATAAATATGATATACTAGCATCCCTATTTCACATAAAAGGAGACTTTATGCGCGCTTTTTTTAAGCTCTCTCCGGTCTTATTGCTTGCAGGTTTGATGATGATTTCAAACATAGAATCTTTTTCAACTGCTTTAGGATTTAAGCTGGACATTTTAATCATAGCCCCCATAGCCGTAATCTACGCTTCCATAGTCGCTATGATAACCGAAAAATTCAAATTCAATGATATTTTAAACTCTGCCATAGACAATGTTAAGGAAATGCAGTTGGTGTTTTTTATCCTTATGTTTGCCTATGCTATGGCTGATGCCTTTATGTCCACAGGAGTCGGAGCTTCCATTATTACCTTAAGCCTACATATAGGAATTTCCGCCAGAACTGTAGCCCTTGTTGCTTTTTTGGTTTCCTCAGTATTGTCGGTTGCAACCGGAACCTCATGGGGAACCTTTGCAGCATGTGCTCCCATTTTCTTGTGGATGACCCACATTTTAAACGGAAACATGGTTTTAAGCATTGCAGCAATTGCAGGCGGCTCATGTTTCGGCGATAATCTAGGGCTTATTTCAGACACAACAGTCGTAAGCTCAGGCATTCATAGGGTTGAAGTTACCCACCGTATGAAAAATCAAGGGCTTTGGTCGCTTATGTGTTTGATTCTGTCAGGAGTTTTATTTTTAATTGCCGGCTTAAGCCTTCCCGGTGATGCTGTAAGCCCTCAAAAGGCCATAGAGGCTATTCCGCAGGATGTTTGGGCAAAATTAGCCGAAGAAAAGCCTGTTGCAGTAGACCTCCTCTATCAAGTACAAAACGGAGTCCCCATTTACATGGTAATTCCGCTCATTTTGGTTATAGGAATTGCTTTAATGGGCTACTCTACCCTTCTTTGCCTTGGCGCAGGTATCGTTTCATGCTTTATCTTAGGCCGCTTTGCAGGAACGGTTTCGGGTCTTCTTGCCTTTTTTGACATAGTGTATAACGGCTTTGTAGGGGCAGGTTCATGGGTTATCATAATGATGATGTGGGTAGCGGCCTTCGGCGGAATTATGTCGAAGATGGATGCCTTTAGACCTCTGTCAAACCTTGCCGTAAAACTTTCCCGAAACGTAAGACAGCTGATGTTCTGGAACGGTATTATTTCTTTATTAGGAAACGCAGCCCTTGCCGACGAGATGGCTCAAATAGTTACCGTCGGCCCGATTATAAGGGACATTACTGAAGAAAACGTAGAAGGAGATGAAAAAGATCTTTATTCTTTAAAATTGAGGAACGCAACCTTCTCCTCAGCCCTCGGCATCTTCGGTTCCCAGCTAATTCCTTGGCATGTTTATTTAAGCTTTTTTATAGGCATCGCCGGTACGGTATATCCTCTTTATCAATTCAGTCAGACACAGATAATAAAGTATAACTTTATGGCCCATATTTCGGTTATAACCATTCTGTTATTTACCCTCTTCGGTATCGACAGAATCTTCCCCAAATTCGGCATCGCAAGCGAACCGAAAGTAAGGTTGAAGAAAAGGTAAGATAAAACAAAAAAGCTGCACTGAGGGTAAAACACAGTGCAGTTTGAAAAATCCGGTAAAAAGTGATGATGATTCGGCTTCATTTAAAATTGACGGAGAGCTTGTCATTCTTGCACATATGCCGGCACCGATACTTTCTAAAGAATTTGAATCCATAATGATAATCAACCTTTCTTTAAAAACCGCAGGAAGAATTAAGTCAGGCTACAGATAAACCGCTTCTCTTTCTGCAGCAATTTCTACATAGTTATTATTTCCGGAGTCTAAATAACTTGTTTCATCATAATCCGTTTTGTTAAATTCCGGTCCATCAGAATCCATTAGATTGTCGGCCCAAAGCTCGCATTGGATCATAACGGTTTGAACTGCGTCTTCCATACCTTCGGGCGGATATTTATGTTTTTTTAGAAGTCTTTTAATGAGCATACGCATACGAGCCCGTGCACTCTCTCTTATTTGCCAATCTACGGCTTTATTTTTGCGCAGGGTTTCGGTAAGCTCCTTTGTTATTGCAATCAGTTCTTCGTTTTGATAGAAATCTTTTATAGCCTGAGGTTTTGTAAGAGCATCGTAGAAGGCTGCCTCTTCGGCACTTAAGCCCAGGTCTTGGCCTTCTTTTTCGGCACTTATAATTTGCTTGGCAAGTTTCAGCATTTCGGCTATAACTTCTTCATTTGTGATAAGCCCGTTTAAGTATGAGTTAACGGTTCTCTGCATTATCTCGCTGAATTTTTCGGACTTAACTACATTGCTTCTTCGATAAATTCTTACTTGTTCTGCAATGAGCCTTTTTAATAATTCAACGGCTAAATTTCTTTCCTTCATCTTGGAAATTTCTTCAAGAAACTTGGGAGAAAAAAGAGAGAATTTTTCTTTAATGTCCGAAAAGAGGTTTATAACGCCCTCGCTTTTTATGCTCTGTTTTAAAAGCGAGTTTATGCGTTCATTCATTTCAGGTAACGAAATCTTTTTACCGCTTCCTTCATTTGTAAGCCTTGAAAGGAAGACTCTAACCGATTCAAAAAAGGCAGCCTCAAAGCGCAAATTTTCTTCAACTACGGATGAACAAAGAGATAAGGCCTGCCTCATCATAAGAGCTTCTTTTATAAAGATATTTTTTTCTTCTTCTTTTTCTTGGGCAAGTATAAAGTTGACGGCACCGCTTATTGACCTTGCCCTTTCAAGATCGCTTCCTTTCATAAAACTTGAATAATCATAACCATGAAACATATCCTTACATATAGAAAGTTTTTCAAGGAAGGTCGGATAGGCAGCGGTTAAAATGTCGGTATTACCGTAATTATTTTTGTCTCGGTTTGTATAATCGTTCATGGCCTGCTTTAAGGCACCTGCTATTCCCACATAATCGACAATGAGACCGCCTTCTTTATCTTGAAATACGCGGTTGACTCTGGCGATAGCCTGCATAAGATTATGTCCGGCCATAAGTTTATATATGTACATAGTGGCAAGGGAAGGAACATCGAACCCTGTCAGCCACATATCTACTACGATTGCAATTTTTAAAGGACTTTTATTATCTTTAAATTCTTTTGCTAATTTATCCCTGTGATTTTTGTTCCCGATAATCTCTCTCCACTCTTCGGCATCGGTATTTGCAGAGGTCATAACAACGGCAACTTTTTCTTTCCATCCGGGACGAAACTCCAAGATCTTTTTGTAAATTTTCATAGCTATTGAACGGGTATAAGCGACAATCATGGCCTTACCCGTAAGAAGATGAGCTCTGTTATTTTCATAATGAAAGAGTATATCGTTTACAAGGGAGTCTATAGTTTCATCATTGCCCAAGAGCACCTCCATCTTGCCAAGCTCATGCTTACTTTTCTCGATAACTTCTTCATCGGCATTTTTAGCCATGAGGTCATATTCTTCATCTATCAGCTGCAAAGTTTTTTTATCAAGTTTAAGTTTGATAACCCGGCTTTCATAGTACACAGGGCGGGTTGCTCCATCTTCTACTGCTTGAGTCATATCATAAATATCGATGTAGTCGCCGAATACTTCTCGGGTACTTCTGTCAGCAGCGGAAATAGGAGTGCCGGTAAAACCTATATAACTCGCATTTGGAAGACTGTTCCTAATAATACGGGCAGTGCCTATAACTCTTTTTGCGACTTCCTCTCCGGCCTTATTTTTTGTTATTTTAATTTGCTCGGTAAGTCCGTATTGTCCTCGATGGGCTTCATCAGCCATAACAACTATATTCCGCCTTTCTGAAAGAGCCTCGGCAGATTCTTCAAACTTTTGCATCGTTGTAAAGATTATTCCGTTTGCCTTTCTTCCGGCAAGAAGTTTTTTTAAATCCTTCCTGCTTTCAGCCTGTATAGGTTCTTGACGTAAAAATTCTTTGCACTTAAGAAATTGACCATAAAGCTGATCATCAAGATCATTTCTATCCGTAATAACTACAATTGTCGGACTTTCCAAGGCTTCCTGTAATAGGTGTGCATAAAACACCATGGACAGAGATTTCCCGCTGCCTTGGGTATGCCAAAAAACTCCGCCTTTTCCGTTACTGTGTGCAGCCTTTTTGGTAGAAAAAACAGCCTTTCGCACTGCAAAATATTGGTGGTAGCCTGCAAGAATTTTAAAAGTTTGTAAACCTTCGTTTGAAAAGCAGATAAAGTTTTTTATAATATCAAGCAGTCTTTCTTTTTGAAAAAGGCCTTCAAAAAAGGTATCAAATTGGGCATATTGAGTGTTTTCGTAACTGCCGTCTTTTGTTTTCCATTCCATAAAGCGGTCTTCGCCTGAAGTTATGGTTCCGGCCTTTGAAGTCAACTGATCGCTCATAACACAGATTGCGTTGTAGATAAACATTGAAGGTATTTCGGTCATATAATTGCGGATTTGGCGGTACGCATCCGAAGCATCAGTTTCTTCCCGTGAAGGAGACTTTAGTTCCATCAATACTATAGGAAGACCGTTTAAAAATAAAATTATATCGGGACGTTTATTGCTGTTTTCGGTAAAGGTCCATTGATTGGCAATTATAAAGGAATTGTTTTGAGGGTTTTTATAATCAGCTAGATATACAATTCCCGATCTTGTTTCATTTTTATCAAGATAATGTACAGGTATGCCGTTTTGAAGATAGTCGGTAAAAATTTCATTTTTATGAGCTAACTCACCGTTTTCAAAATGTTTTAATTTAAAAAGAGCATTCTGTATTGCCTCCTTTGGAAGCTTTTTATTTAAGCGGTAAAGGCAATCTTCTAAAACCGAATCATATAGGGGACTGGAAAAATTACGCTCGACATCGGGGCCGTAAACATAATTATATCCTAAATTATTTCTAAACAGCTCAATAATTGAATTTTCATAATCGTTTTCGGTAAATGATGTCGACATATCGGTTCCTCTATAGATTTAACATTTGTTTTATTTTATTGATATTATCATTATCAAAAATCTCATCAAAATAATCTTTATCTATATCCTTTACAACACTTTCATAAAATTGTTTTACATCAGTATCTGTCAAAATATATGCTACCTGTCTATTTGTCAAAGCTATATCTAACAGCTTATTTGTTTGTTCCGGTGACCATGAGTTTATTTCACGCAATTGAGAGATTATTGAATGCGTATTAGCAAAACTTCTACTTTCTTCAAGGCTATTAATTAAAACATCCTTATTCTTATCCTCTTGAGTAATATTTCTTGTTTCTACAGCTTTTTCATCCACACATTCGAAATGTAAATCTTGAAGGAGCTCATTAGATTGGGTACGGTCAATAATCATTTTAATCAACATTTCTAATTTTGAATCTTCACTATAATCGGCAGGAACAAAGTACTTTATTCTATTTTCATCAAGCATTCGGAATACTTTTGATTTATCCTTAGTTTCGGCATTGTAAACACCAATTGAATGTCCCCCATTTATATTTACAAGCTTCATACATGGTATATCAGTATCGCTATCACCTATATAAACAATATTTCTAAAAGGTACTCTATATTCCTTTGGTTCAAAATGAGAATTAATTCTTTGATCATTTACATCTAAAACACCTTTTTCGATTCGAAATAAAAATTGTGTCTTGTTGGTATAATTTACAGCTTGAGCCGGCCAAACAGCAACATTATCAGAATCATAATAAAAAGAACTTGCATATATCTTTTTAAATTTATTTGCAACTACCGTTCCTTCTATCATTTCTTTAAGCCCTGATGAAATTATATAATGCTCAACTTTAACATTTTTCTTATTTCCATAGTCATTTATTCTATCAAACCATGTATCTACGCCAGGAAAGAGCGTTACTTTAGAACCATAGTCCTTTAATTTATCCTTTGTAAATAAAACTTTTCCTCTTGACTTCTTAGACATTAAATACATATAGGCTAAATTTTGATCCATTTCATTGTCTGCGGCAAGCTTGTTGGATTCTTCCCAAAAATCTTGGACTTGATAATTGATAGATTGGATATAACCTTGAGCTTGCATATCATCTGGTGACAAAGTTTTATCAAAATCATAGCAAATTGCCAAAATAGGATTTTTCTCTTTAGCTTCATAAGCGTAATCATAATTCTGCATATAGTTATTAACCTTAGATTTAAGATTATAACCTTTTATCGATAAATTGCCAAGTCAGATAAAGCAGTATTAAGCTAAATGATAATTTAGAGCAGCAAGCTCAGGCTATTTTTAAAGCCTGGTTCGTCGATTTTGAGCCATTTGGCGGTGTAATGCCTGATGATTGGAAGATTGGGAATTTGGAAGATGTTATAAAATTTTATAATGGATATGCTTTTAAAAGCAAAGAATTATTAAATAAACAAAAAAAAAGTTGTTATGCAGTATTTAAACAAGGACACATAAAATCTGGAGGCGGTTTTATACCTACAGGAACAAAAAGCTGGTTTCCTAAAAAAAAGTCTGAAAATTTACAAAAATATATTCTTTGCAAAGGTGATATACTTATGGCTATGACAGACATGAAGGATAATGTTGCAATTCTTGGTAATACAGCTGTTATGGCTGTAGATAATCAATATTTACTCAATCAAAGAGTAGGATTACTCAGATGCAATGGAAAATATGAAATATCATATCCATACATATACTTACTTACAAATAGTAAGGATTTTTTACAAGATTTAAGGAGTCGTGCTAATAGCGGAGTTCAGGTTAACTTATCATCTGCAGCGATAAAAGAGTCTTCGATAATAATACCTTCTAGGTCTACAAATATAAAATTTAACCAAATTGTAAAACCTATGTTTGAAATTACTTTTAAAAATAATATGGAAATTGATCGCCTTACATCCCTCCGCGACACTCTATTACCAAAGCTCATTTCTGGAGAGATAGATATTTCAAACATCGAGATATAGAATGCAAAGCTAATAATCACTGAATTCAAGGATAATCAATCTTAGGTTAAAGCTATTTTTTATACTAATTTATTGTTATTACTTGATAAAAAGTATCAAATTTGGTACAATATATTCAATGAAAATGGATAAAGCAGTTATAGCTAAATTCTTTAAGACCGAAACAGGAAATGAACCTGTTCGTGATTTTCTAAAAGACTTAGCTCCGGATGATCGAAAAACAATAGGAGCCGATATAATGGCAATAGAAATGTCTTGGCCTATCGGATATCCTGCTGTAAGAAAGCTTGATTCAAATTTATGAGAGGTGCGTTCAAATATTTCGGATAAAAGAATCAGCAGAGTGTTTTTTACGATATTAGAAAGAAATATGATATTGCTCCATGCAATTATAAAGAAAAGCCAAAAAACTCCGCAAGAGGATATAGGTTTGAGTAAAAAAAGAAAGAATTTAGTACTCGGGAGGCACTATGAATAAAAAATATGTAGGAAGCTCTTTTGAAGATTTTCTTGAAGAAGAAAATATTGAGGTTGAAGTTAGAAATGAAGCTATAAAAAGATTAATTTCATATAATTTGGTGAATGAAATGAATGCTCAAAATATTAACAAAACAGAGATGGCAAAAAAAATGAATACATCAAGAGCCGCATTGAATAGACTTCTTAATCCTAAAAATGATTCGGTTACCTTGGCTACGCTAACAAAAGCAGCAAATGTATTAGGTAAAAAGTTGGTTTTACAATTGCAATAAAATAACAATCTTTTTTATCCGATTGTTTTGATTTTATTCGTGATTTAACCCGCTAAATTATCATTTATCTTAATAAGACTTTTGATTTTTTTATCAATAGGTTCTGATACGGATAAAATCTTTTTTTGTTATTCCAACTTTGGAATATTAAATTTTAATTTATTAAGTGTTTCAGTTCTTAAACTTGGAACTGTAGTTCCTTCGTTATATTTTTTTAAATCTAATAACATTATTTTATAATATAAAAAATGATAGAAATTTCCCCTCTCCTTGACTTTCAGCTATCGTAATGTTAATATCCCTTTAGGTGCTGGAGTAAATATCACGGAGATTTTATGACTGAAAAAAAGATTTTTCCATTTGTACAAATTGAGGGACAGGAAGATATAAAGCTTGCAATAATTTTAAATTTAATATGTCCTGAAATTTCGGGTGTCCTTATACGAGGAGAAAAGGGAACCGGAAAATCTACAATTGTGCGGGGAATAGGAGATCTGATGCAAAGGCATGGAGAAAGCCTTAAAGTTGTGGAGCTTCCTATAAATGCTACGGAAGACAGAGTCGCCGGTTCAATAGATATAGAAAGAGTTTTAAAAACGGGAGAAAAAGTTCTTCAAAAAGGAATCTTAGCAGAAGCTGACGGAAATATTTTATATGCAGATGAGATAAATCTATTGGAGGATTATATAGTCGACCTCTTATTGGATGCGGCTGCCATGGGTGTAAATACAATAGAAAGAGATGGAATTTCATACAGTCATTCATCCAAATTTATTTTAATAGGAACAATGAATCCTGAAGAAGGAGAATTAAGGCCGCAGCTTTTAGACCGCTTCGGCTTATTGGTAGATGTAAAAAGCGAAAAGGATGGTGCTTTAAGAAAAGAAATTATAAAAAAAAGGCTGGCCTTTGAAACTGATCCTGTAGAATTTATAAACTCTTCTTATCAAGAAGAAAAAAAATTAGTATCAAAAATAAAAGAAGCTCAAAAACATTTTCCTTATATTAAAGTAAGAGATGAGATTTTAAACTTGGTTGTAAGCCTTTCCATAGGTCTAAACGTGGACGGGCACAGAGGAGACCTAACCTTAGTTAGAGCCGCTAAGGCCTATGCAGCCTTTCGCGAAAGGGATGAAGTTACAAAAGACGATATTATCCGTTTAGCCCAAATGGTCTATTCTCACAGGCTTAGAAAAAAACCTTTTGAAGAAATAAACCCATTAAACCGATCAGACATTGAGAATATTCTGAATGAAAGGCTTTGATTATCCTTTTAGCATCCTTGTAGGTCAAAAAAAATTAGTAAGGGCACTCCTTATCCTTGCTGTCAGCGATAAAATAAACAGCCTCCTTATAGCCGGAGGAAAGGGAACCGGAAAAAGCATTGCAGCAGGAAGCTTAAAAAACATTTCCGATATTTCTATCGTTAATGTCCCGCTCAATATAACAGAGGAAAATTTATTCGGCGGTTTGGATATAAAAAAAACACTTGAATCTGGTAAAAATCATTTTCAACAAGGAATCTTAACCAAAGCCGAAAATAAAATTTTATATATTGATGAGATAAACCTCTTTCCGAATGAGTATATCAATACGATATTGGATGCAATAGAAACAGGTTTTATTCAAATAGAACGTGACGGATACTCCGATAAAAGAATAATAGAGTCCAAGCTCATAGGTACAATGAATCCTGAAGAAGGATTTTTAAACAATTCGATTACTGATAAATTTTCAATCTATGTAGAAACAAATTCAAATTTAAACAAAGAAGAAAGATTAAAAATATTAAAAATAAATTTAGACCTTGATAATGGAGATAGAAACCTGATTGAAAAATTAAAAAAAGAAGATAAAATTTTATCCGATAAAATTCAGCTTGCAAAAAAAATATTAAACCGAATAAAAATATCGGACTCGATAATTACAAAAGCTGAAGCTCTTAGCAAAGAAGCAAACTGCTTAGGTTACAGAGCGAGCATTTGTCTTGTACACACGGCAAGAGCTCTTGCAGCCATTGACAACCTCAGATATATCACAGACAAAAACTTACAAGAAGCCGCCGAGCTGGTTCTTAAACACAGAAAAAACAACTTATCCGAAACACAAAACAATAACAAAATAAAATCGGACAAAGACAATGATGATAAAAAGAATTCCGATAAAAATAAAACAGAAGAAAAAACTAATAAAAAAATAGAATCAAAATCCCGAATTTCAAATAATAAAAACAACTCCACAGAAGACAAAGATCATAATACCAATAATCAAAAAGGAATAAACTATAAGAATCCGGATACGGAGCTTGCAGATAAAATTTTTAAAATAAAAAATCTTTTAAACATTAATGAAGATAATTCTTTTAGAAAAGGGCTAGGCAAAAGAAATAAGACCCGCACCGATGAACTAAAAGGAAAGACATTCGGCTGCACAAGGTCAAATCAAAATCTTCATAATCTGGCTATTATACCCACAATAAAATCGGCCGCTTCGCATCAAATAAAGCCTAAAGAAGGCATTATTAAAATAAACAAAGATGATTATAAATTCAAAAAAAGGAAAACCCGTATAGGTGCCTCTATTATTTTTTTAGTAGATGCAAGCGGTTCAATGGGCGCAATGAAGCGGATGAAAGAAACAAAAAATGCGATCCTATCTTTATTGATGGATTCTTACCAAAAACATGACGAAGTTTCTATGATTACCTTTTCCGGAACAAAGGCGGAGATAATATTACCCTTTACAAGAAGCGTCTTGCTTGCAAAAAGAGAGTTACAGATAATCCCAACAATAGGCAAAACACCCCTATCTCTAGGCTTAAACAAAGCCTTGGAATATTTTAAAATACATAAGCTAAAAAATAAAGATATGATTCCTTTGCTATTTTTAATTACAGACGGAAGATCTAATCACGGTTCCGTTTTTTTTGATGAGCCCATTAAGGATGCTCTTTTTATTTCTAAAAAAATAAGGCATGAAAATATTTATTCTGTTGTTATAGATACCGAATCGGGTTTTGTAAAATTAGCACTTGCTGAAGAACTTGCAAAAAATTTAAATGCAAGATACTATCAAATAGAAGATTTAAAACCTGAAATTCTAACCGAGATTGTACATCAAAATACGGAATACTCTCTATCCCGTATTGATATTATGGAGGAAAAGAGATGAATTTAACGGGAATTTTTTATGGGGATACCAGAGCCTTTGAATTTCAATCAGCTGTAAAACAGGTGAAAGATTCTGAAAATATGAATTTAAATATTTTTTGCTTTGATGTTATAAAAGTAAATTCCGATAAAAGTATATTCCAACAAATGTGCAGCAAACTAAAAATATCTGATGCAATAATTATGCATTTTCACGGTTCATCCGCACATTTACAAAACCTTGAAACTGTAATCCGAATTATAAAAGGTAAAAAAATATTCTTTGATTGTTCAATCCCTGAAGAAATCAGCTCAATTATGTCTTACAGTTCTATTAAACCGAAAGAATATATAAAACTGCATAGTTATTTTAAGGCAGGCGGATCGGATCAAATTGCAGAGTTTATAAAACTATTTTCAAACATTACAACAGGGACAAATTATATCTTAGAGCCTTTAAAAAAAAGAAAAACAATAGGAATATACAAGAACGGAAATTTACTTAATGAAGATGAAGAAAAATTATTATCCGATATTGCCGCTTCCGGAAAAAACATTATAGGCATTGTTGCACACTATCCTTTTTTACTTAATCAAAATATGAGACATGTCGACGCGGTTATTGAGGAGCTAAAAAAACAGGGAGCCGAATGTATCTGCATTATCGGGAGACTTGGTCCGCAAGATAATGATGGGGTACTGCAAGCTATGGAAAAATATTTTTATTTTAACGGAAAATTAATTATAGATGCAATAATTCTGACAACGGGATATACCATATCTTCTTATTACCAAAATGAATTTAAAAATTTTATTCATTCATGTTTTGAAAATTTTAATCTTCCTGTATTTCAAGCTATCACAAGCTATCTTTCAAAAGAAGAATTTGAAAAATCACCTTCAGGATTGGACATAGCCTCGATTTCATTAAATATATATCAACCTGAAATCGACGGTCAAATTATTACTATACCCATAGCTGCTTCCGAAGAAATAGAAAAAAACGGAATTGTAGGGCGGGTTTTTGTACCAATGCCCGAACGAGTAAAAGCCCTATGTGAACTTGTACACAGGTTTGCCCAATTAAAAAATAAAAAGCCTCAAGAAAGGCGGATTGCAATTATTTTGCACAACTATCCTCCAAGAAATGACCTAATAGGTTCGGCCCACGGATTGGATACACCGAACTCTTTATGGAACATACTTCAATTTTTAAAGGAAGAAAATTATAGTTTGGATTTCAATTTTTCAAACGGACAAGAAATTATCGATGAGTTAATCCGCAGAGGAACAAATGAATGGAAATGGACATCACCTGAAACAATTTGGAAATTTAAAGCTGATTCCATAAGCTCAAAAAAATATGAAGACTGGTATAAAAATCTTCCCGAATTCAACCGCACTGATTTAAAACAAAAATGGGGCAATCCTCCCGGCCTATCCATGCTTATGGATGACCATATTGTGATTCCGGGAATTATAGACGGAAATATTTATATCGGACTTCAGCCTGCACGAAGCCCGGAAGATGCAATCATAGAAACTTATCATGACACTCACAATCCGCCCCCTCATTCATACTTAGCCTTTTACAAATGGGTTGACAATATTTTTAAGGCGGATGCTATTATCCATGTGGGGACACACGGTACTTTAGAATGGCTTCCGGGAAAAGAAATCGCTCTTTCAAAAGAAAGTTATCCTGACATAAATATCTATTCTATTCCTCATTTTTATATCTATAATTTAGGTATATTGGGGGAAGGAATGCAGGCAAGAAGGCGATCCCACGCTGCAATTTTAAGTCATTTAATTCCAAGCTTTGCTGAATCGGATACTTATGACTACCTTCAAGAATTAGAGGATATGTTAGAAAAATATGAACATGCTAAACAGTCGGCTCCCTCTCAACAAAATAACGTAACGGAAAGTATTTTTAAACTGGCAAATGAACATTCTATTTTAAAGGATCTTAAAATAAAATATGAGGATGCAATTAAATATCCCGAACAAAACCTTATTTTAATTCATAATTGGATTCACAAAATAAAAAATTCCATCGTAAGGGACGGGCTTCATATATATGGAAAGACTCCTGAAAAAAAAACGCTTGCTACAATTAGTAAAGGGATTATCTGTAATTAGCCAAGACGATACGGAGGGCTTAGAGGATGCAATTATAATTTCTTTGGGATATAGTCCTAAAGAGATTAGGAAAAATTTAAGCGATACCGAAAAAAATAATTTTAATGACTATAAAATTTTAGAACAATCAAAGAAAACAGCAGATAAGTTAATCAGTGAGCTAAACGAAGTAAAATTTAATGAAGCCGCTATTGATAAGCTGCCGTTTTTTCAAAACAATAAATCCAATAATTACGAATTAAAACAAAGCCTTAAATTTATTTGCAGGGAAATATATCCCCGTCTTATAAAAACCGATAATGAAAAAACCTCCCTTATCAAGGGCTTAAACGGAGAGTTTATTTTACCAAGCCTTGGCGGAAATCCAAGCCGAGGCAATATCAAGCTGCTGCCCACAGGAAGAAATTTTTATTCAAT
Source organism: Treponema putidum (assembly GCF_000755145.1). Taxonomy (GTDB): domain Bacteria; phylum Spirochaetota; class Spirochaetia; order Treponematales; family Treponemataceae; genus Treponema_B; species Treponema_B putidum. The sequence goes on along the minus strand of NZ_CP009228.1, from coordinate 1,397,011 downwards.
TAACCCTGAAGAAATTCCGAGTAAGACTGCATACGAAACAGGAAAAAAATTAGGTTCTCTGCAAATAGCGGCATATTATAAAGAACATAAAACTTATCCGAAAAATATAGCTATCATTGTATATTCCACAAATACAATGAAAACCTATGGAGAAGACATAGGTGAAATATTTTTTCTTATGGGTGTACGCCCTCTTTACATAAAGAACACACAGACGGTATGCGGAGTGGAAGCAATTTCTCTTGAAGAATTGGGGCGGCCTCGTATTGATGTTACAATGCGCATTTCAGGACTTTTTAGAGACTCCTTTCCGAATTTAATTTTTTTAATGGATGAGGCAGTTAATTCGGTAGCATTTCTTGATGAAGATGATGAAATGAACCCCATTAAAAAAAACATTCAAGAAACAATTAAAAAATTTGTAGATGAAGGAATACCGGCCGACAAGGCAAGGGATAGAGCCTCGGTAAGAGTTTTTAGCGCTCCTTCAGGAACTTATGGGGCGGGACTTGCAAATTTAATCGAATCAAAAAAATGGCAAAACTTTGAAGACCTTGCCGAAGCCTATATAACATGGAGCAGCCATGCATATTCAAAAAAATTTCATGGAGAAAAAGATACAAGGGCATTTGAAAACCTTTTAAGCAAAACCGATATGGCTATCAAAAACGAAGTAAGTCGTGAAATAGATCTTTTAGATTGCGATGATTTTTATAATTATCACGGAGGGCTTATAGCTGCCGTAACTTCCAAGTCGGGAAAAAAGCCCTATGTTTCGGTGGGAAACACTGCCGATATTAATATTCCTGAAACCATGACCTTAGATCAAGAGACGTCCCGTGTTATGCGCTCCAGAATTCTTAATCCAAAATGGCTTGAAGGTTTAAAGGAGCATGGCTATAAAGGCGCACAGGAAATATCCAAGGTTATGGATAATCTCTTCGGTTGGGATGCTGCCGCCGATAATGTAGAAGATTGGATGTATGAAGATTTTGCGAAGACCTTTCTTTTTGATAAAAACACATTAAACTGGATAAAATCGGTTAATAAAAATGCAGCTTATCAAATAGTAGAGCGTTTACTTGAGGCAAATCAGCGTAAAATGTGGAATGCAAAATCTGAAAGCCTTGAAAAATTAAAAAGCATATTTTTAAATATGGAAGCTGAGTTGGAATCTTATGGAGAATAAAAAACAAAAAAAACGGATATATAGACAAACCATTTGATTTTGAGTATCATGTAAAAATCTTGACAAAAAACAGAGTCCATTTAATTTATTTCAATGCAGATTGAAATAGCTTATGAAGCCGCAAAGCGGAATACTCCGCCGCTTAAAACGGAGTAAGATCAAATTTCATAAGGGGATTATTATGAAAAAGCGAATTACCATTTGGTTTGCTGCAATACTGATGACGCTTTCTTTTACATCAGTGTGGGCAAAGGGAAGTCAAGAGACAAAAAGTGAAACCGACCTTAAAAAAATAGGTCAACTGGAATTAAAGTATGCTAAATCTTTTTCTGTCGATTACTATGAACAGGGAATAAAAAAGTATACCGATGTTGAAGGAAGAGAAGTTTGGTTCGTTCCAAGAGGCAAAACAATAAAGGGTGGAGAAAATCTTAATATCATTGAAACGCCCGTCAAGTCTTTAATTATTTTATCGACCGTGCATGCAACCCTTCTTCGTCCTATAGGAGAGTTGGATAAAGTTACAGGAACATCCGTACAATCCTCCACATGGAAAATTCCTGAAATAAAAAAAGGAATGGATGACGGTAAAATAAAATTTATCGGTAGTAAAAACGCTTTAGACTATGAAATGCTTCATGCATTAAACGCAGATGCCATTTTATTGACTTACGAAAATATGGCAAGAACTCCGGGTATAATTTCCAAATTTGATGAACTGGGACTTAAGTGGATAGGGGTTTCAAATCATCAGGAAGCTGACCCCCGAGCCCGTCTTGAATGGGTAAAATTTGCCGGAGAAATAACGGGAAAAGAAAAAGAAGCAAATAGGTACTATGAAAAAGAATTGGCAAGAATAAATGCGGTAGAAGAAATGAACAAAAAATCCGCAAATAAGACTACCTTTGCTTCGGCTTTTATGTCTAAAGATATCTTCTATATTCGAAATGCAGGAGATTACAATGTAAAGATGTTTGAAATACTTGGAATCAACTATATTTTCAAAGACTTAAATCCCGATAAAAACGGAAACACAAAGATGAATGCTGAAGAATTTTATAAGGGAGCAGAAAAGGCAGACTTCTTCTTTTATGACAGCGTAAACGGAAGTGCCATTAAAAGTACTTCAGATTTAACCGCCTTTGCCGAATATTTAAAAGATCTAAAAGCCGTAAAAGAAAACCGAGTTTGGGGCGTTAAACCCAACTACTATCAGAGTGCAGATCATGTTGCAGATATGATTGAAGAATTAAATAAAATAATTCATTCAAAACCCGGAGAATTAACCGAAACGGAATACTTCTATTTATTTAGTGCACCGGTTCCGGCAGAAAAAAAATAACACATGCATACCGAAAAGAAAAGACGGATTACCATAGTTTTTATAATCCTGATAATTTTATTTATAGTTGCGGTATTAATAAATATTGTTTCAGGTTCCGTATCTTTTAGCTTAAAAGATATTTGGGATATCTGTATAGGAGAAAGAACTCCAAGTACCTTGGAATATAATGTTTTATTTAAAATACGGTTTCCGAGAATTCTTGCCGCCGTTCTTTTCGGTATTGCCTTATCGATATCGGGATTTTTATTACAAACTTTTTTTAGAAACCCGATTGCAGGGCCCTATGTATTAGGTATTTCGTCAGGAGCACGGCTCTTTGTCGGATTTATAATTTTAACCAATTTTACATTTAATATTTCTTTTAATTCTTTATTTCTGATTTTTTCTGCATCTGCTATAGGAAGTATTCTATCGATGCTTTTAGTATTAGCCTTTGCAAAACGGGTAAGAGACATTTCAATACTGATTGTTGTAGGTATCATGATAGGCTACATAGCCTCTGCGGGAACAAATTTTATGATAGCTTTTGCTTCCGATTATAAAATTGCGGGACTTACTATGTGGTCGATGGGCAGTTTTTCAGGCATCACATGGAAGATGATTCAAATTTCTGCAATAATTATTGTTCCGGCTGTAATCGGAGTATTCTGTTTATCAAAACCCTTACAAGCCTATCTCCTCGGAGAAAACTATGCAAAGAGCATGGGAGTTAATGTTAAAAATTTCAGACTAGCCCTTATTTTTCTATCAAGTATTCTTTCTGCCTGTGTTACAGGATTTGCAGGGCCTATATCCTTTGTAGGTATAGCCGTTCCTCATTTAACGCGTCTTATTATTTCAACCTCGCAGCCTAAAATACTGATACCGGCAGTTACATTGATGGGTGCAAGTTTTTCTCTTTTAAGCGACTATTTTGCACGAACATTATTTGCTCCTACGGAACTAAGTCTAAGCACAATTACATCGATTATAGGAGCTCCGATTGTCATTTATCTGATGACCTGTAAAAATAAAAAATATGGAACTATTTAAATTAAAAAAACTTGATGTCGGATACGGCAGCACCATTATCATAGGTAACGTTGAGGTAGAATTAGAGCAAGGGCAAATACTTTGTCTTATGGGACCTAACGGATCAGGAAAATCAACAATAATCAAAACAATTACACAACACATAAAAAAATTAGGCGGAAAAGTTTTTATAGGCGAAAAAGATATTGAAAAACTTAACAATATAGAACAAGCAAAAAAAATAAGTGTAGTTCTGACCGACAGGATAAGCCCTCATCTTATGACTGCCGAAGAAATCGTTGCAACAGGCAGATACCCTCACACAAATAAATTCGGAAAAATGACGGAAGCAGATTACATAGCTGTTGATGATGCAATAAAAATCGTAGACGGAGAGGCATTAAAACACAAAGAATTTCTTTCGTTAAGTGACGGTGAAAAACAGCGTATAATGATTGCAAGAGCAATTTGCCAAGAAGCTGATCTAATGATTCTTGATGAGCCGACTTCTTTTTTGGATATCAGATATAAAATAGATCTTCTGGGAATCTTGCGCACCCTAGCTAGAGAAAGAAATAAGATTATCATTCTTTCTTTACATGAACTGGATTTGATACCTAAAATTGCAGATAAAATACTTTTAATTTTAGACAAGAATAATTACTTATACGGAGTGCCGGAAGAGATTATAAGCGACAAGTCGATTTGTAAGGCCTTTGATATAAAAAACGGTTCATATAATACCCTCTTAGGAAATATAGAACTGGCACGCCGAGACACCTTCTGCAAAATTTTTGTTGTCGGAGGCGAAGGCAGGGGAATTCCAGTATACCGTCTTCTCAATAAATATGAAATAAGTTTTAACTCAGGTATTCTATTTGAAAATGACTTAGACACACCTATAGCTAAGTCTTTAAGTATCGAATACCTTGTCCAAAAATCTTTTGAACCTATAAACGATACAATATTTAAAGAAGCAAAACTTTTAATTGAAAAATCGGATATGATTATAGATTGCGGTGCATCTTTTGCAGGTATCAACAGTAAAAATTCGGAGTTGGTAAAATATGCGGAAGAATTAAATAAAACTGTTATCAGCCTAAAAGAAAGACAAGAGTATAATCGCTATACTTATTGTAAAACATATTCCCAATTATTACACGCTATCAATGGCCTTAAACATCCGCACGAATAAAAAAAGCGGTGGGCTGCAAAAATGCTCCATTTTAAAGAATGGGGTCATTTTTGTATTACCGCACCGCTGACTAACACGAAAGAAGCTCATGCGCTTTACGCTTCATAAGCCTCAAAAGGCATTACAGAAATTTGCAGCCTTTATTTCGGTATTCCGAAACTTCCGCGATGATAGCATCGACGTCCATAACCATTTCCATCATGCTTACCTGCGCTTCATAGACCGCAGGGTCTATTTGGCTCTTAATTTCCGGTTCTGCCACGTGATAGCACAAGAGTCCCAACGAGACTCCAGCCAACGGACCTGCAAAAGTCGGGTCGCCTACTGTAACAGTTTCGCAGGCTAAACCTGAAGATTCCGCTTCTGCACCGCCCAAAAGAACGATTACGTTCTCAGGACCGTATTTTTCAGCTAAATCTTTGACTCGCTTTTGGTTTTCCAAGTCCATTGCTCCTGCGCTTGTTCAGACAAAGCATTCGGTTGCAGCATATACAACCTCAGCACCTGCCGATTCTGCACAGAGCTTAATAGCCTCCCCGGGAACGCCGTCTCTGTCACCAATGATGATGACTTTTTTGGTTTTTAAATCAACCATAGCATCCTCCTAGGATAAATTTTTTAAGGCAGACCAACCTGCCCCACGGTCTATTAAACCGTATCTTTAAAAAGCCGTTAAAAAAACTTATCGTCTTTTTTACGGCTTAAAAGATTAAAACTTAAAATTAGATGTATTTTTTAACCATTTCTTCAATTTTAGCAATGGTCAAATCGTTTCCCGTAACGCCGTCTTTGCGCACTCCATCAATATAGATGAGCATTGTAGGAAGACCTAAGACCTGCTCTTTCATAGCAACACGCCTTGCACCGTCAATATTGAATGAGCAAAACTTTGCCTTTCCGGCATGGCGTTCTGCCATTGCATGAACATCCGGCATTAATTGTTTACAAGGAACGCATCCTTCCGACCAAAAATCTACAAATGTTACACCCTTTGACTGATGAACTTCTTGTTCAAAATTTTCTTTTGTCAATTCAACCATTTTAGTTTCTCCTATAGGTTTATTTTTTCATAGCCATTTTGGCTTTGATATCGTCAATATAGTGGCCTGCCCAGATACCGGCAAGAGCACCGTCGGCTGCTGCCGTAACAACCTGCCTTGATTCTTTTTGAATAACATCGCCTACGCCGTAAATACCGGGTACGTTTGTTTCCATTTTTCCGTTTGTAAGGATGTAGCCGTTTTCATCAAGATCAACCAAGCCCTGAATAAAAGCGGTTTGAGGATTGTGTCCGATAAATACGAATACGCCTTCGGTATCGAATTTGGAAGTTTCGCCTGTCTTTGTATCCTTTAAGATAACACTGTCTACAAGGCCGTCTCCGCAAACCTCTTCAACAACGGCATTCCATTTAAAGGCCATTTTAGGATTGGCAAAAGCCTTTTCTTGAATGGATTTTGCAGCTCTAAGCTCGTCCCGTCTGTGGACGATAGTTACTTTGTCGGCAAATTTTGTAAGATACATGGCTTCTTCAACAGCGGAGTCTCCGCCGCCGATAACTACGATTTCGCACTCTTCAAAGAAGGCTCCGTCACATGTTGCGCAGTACGAAACGCCCTTTCCCCAGTGTTCTTTTTCACCCTTACAGCCGAGCTCTCGGGCACTGGCACCAGTTGCAACAACAACAGCCAAACATTCATACTTTACGCCGTCACTTCCGTGAACGATACGTGTAGGCGAATTAGGAACAAGTTCGATTTTTTCGGCCTTTGCTCTTTTAAATTCTACACCGAATTTTTCGGCATGTTTTTTAAAGGCTTCGGTCAGAGCAGGACCTGAAGATTCAGGAAAACCGGGGTAATTTTCGATTTCTTCAGTAATATAGCACTGCCCGCCTTGATTGGATTTTTCTTCAAGAATAACCGTCTTTAACTTTGAACGGGCTGCATAAATTCCTGCGGCCATACCGCCGGGACCGCCTCCAATTATAACCAAATCATATTTTTCTGACATAAAGTCCTCCTAAATATCTACGCTTAAATATACCAGTTTTTTCTATTTTAATCAAGATAGCGGTTATATTTATCTGATATGAAAAGGCTTATGTTCTTTACTTAAAAATATATAACAAATGCAGCGGTTAGCTTGAATAGATTTTCGATTTTTGTTAGAATAAAGGCCTTATGAAAAAAGCATGTATTTTTGATTTAGACGGAACTTTAACCAATTCTCTTTATTCGATAGCTCATTTTTTAAACGCTGAAACGGCTAAATACGGCATACCGCCTGTAGATGCGGAAGAATTTAAAATATTAACCGGAAACGGTGCAAGAAAACTTGTACAAAGAGTCCTTGAACGATCCGGAAAAAACGATAAGGCCTTAGAAGAAAAAATTCTTACAGAATATAATGCAGCCTATGATGCCGACCCCGTTTATCTATGCGAGGCCTATCCGGGAATTAAAGAACTTTTAGCGGATTTAATCAAAAACGGGATTTCGGTAAATGTGCTTTCAAATAAGCCCCACTCCACAACAGAAAAAGTGGTTAAGACAATTTTCGGCGAAAATACTTTTTCATGTATCTTAGGTGCCAGGGATTCCGTTCCCTTAAAGCCTGAGCCTGCAGGTGTCTACGAAATTTTAAAAATTCTCAAGCTCGAAAAAGAAGATTGCCTTTACATAGGAGATACTGCAACGGACGTTCAAACCGGAAAAAATGCAGGCCTTTTTACGATCGGCGTTTTATGGGGTTTTAGGCAGCGTCCCGAACTGGAAAAAGCCGGTGCTGATGTAATAATCTCAAAACCTGAAGAAATCCTAAAAATAGCCTTAAACTAAGGGCGATTAATTTAGCCTCTACTTCAGACACCCAATATAAAGGCTGCTCCTGCACACACCAGAGGTATCAGTATATTGTCAAAGTCCTTTAATGGAAGAGCTTCCGTTCCGGTTGCGATGACGGCAATACAAAGACTTTTTATAAAACTCCTGCTTATTGCAAAACTAGAAATAAAAACGGCAGTAAAACAGGCGATGCTTCCTGCAAAGGTTTTATCTTTGGAAATATTTAGGTGCTGTCTTCCCCAAAGTTTCCCGACAAGGCTTGCAAGCCCGTCACCTAAAGCCAGTGCCATAATTCCTATACTTGCTTCCTTAAATGGAAAAATAAGAAGACTGCTTATAACCCCCAAAGAAAGAGTTACAGGCCCTAAGACAAATTTTCCCTTATCCCGTTCCCTTGCTGCAAAGCCTGTAATACTTGAAATCATAAAAATATTATGACCTCTTAATCTTAAAACTTCAAAAACCGTATATAAGCAGGTTATAAAGGACAAGGCTATTATAGTTGGGTAAAAAAAGTGCCTTGCAAAAAGGGGAACAAAGGCTGCACAAAGATGGATAGTCTTTCGGAAGGTTTCCTTTATTAGGACTTCAATCTTTTCATTTTGAGAAAATTTCTTATACCTCAAGTTTCTTAAAAAACTCATAGGCACTAAAACATTCCTGCACACAAAACAGTTGCTATCTTAAAGTAAATAATCAAACTTACCGTATCTACAATTGTCGTAATCAAAGGGCCGGCCATAATTGCAGGGTCAAGTTTTAATTTTTTTGCAATAATGGGGAGAATACCGCCTGTAATCTTTGCTACACTTACGGTTGCAACAAGGGTGGCACCTACAGTAAGGGCAACCATAGGATTTCTTCCTCCAAGAAAGACCGATTTTAAAAAACTAAAAAGGCCTAAGGTAAAGCCTACCAAAACGGAAATGCCCAGCTCCTTAAAAAAAACTTTTTTCCAATCCTTTAACTCTATTTCTCCTGTAGCCAAACCTCGGATAATCAAGGTCGAAGATTGACTTCCCGAATTACCGCCCGTATCCATCAGCATAGGAATAAAGGCCGTTAAAATGGTCATAGAGGCAAGTAAATGGGTGTATCGTTCGATTATAGTTCCGGTAAAGGTTTCCGATACCATCAGCAAAAGAAGCCAGCCTATTCGGTGTTTTGCAAGTTTAAAGATTCCCGTCTCAAGGTAAGTTTCTTCGTTAGGCTGCATACCGGCCATCCTCTGAAAGTCTTCGGTAGCTTCCTGTTCCATAACATCCATTATGTCATCAACAGTAATAATGCCTATTAGGCGATTTTCATTATCGACAACGGGGAGAGCCAAAAAGCCGTACTTCTTAAAAGTGAAGGCAACCTTTTCCTGATCATCATGGGTGTTTACACATATATATTCTTTATTAAAAATCTGCTCAATCTTTTTATCTTCATCGGCAAGCACCAATTCTTTAAGAGAAATAAAGCCTTCAAGAACTCTATTTTTGTCGGTAACATAGCAGGTGTAAATGGTTTCGCTTTCCAAACCTATCTTCCGGATATAATCAAGAGCCTGTTTTACGGTCATATCTTTTTTTAAGTCTACGTACTCAATAGTCATAAGACTTCCCGCCGAGTCCTTAGGATATTTTAAGAACTGATTGATAAGCATACGCTCTTCACTACCGGTATTTTTTAGTATCTTTTTAACGACGTTTGCAGGCATTTCTTCAACAATGTCAACCATATCGTCCAAAAAGATTTCATCCAATATTGAAACCAGCTCTTTATCGGTAGCGGCGGCTATAAAACGGCTTTGCTGTTCTTTGGGTAAAAGAGTAAAAACTTCGGCTGCCATGCTTTTAGGCAGCATTCGGAACATTAGAATGGCATTTTGTGCGGATTCGCTTTCAAGGAATTCGGCTATATCGACCTCGTTTAACTCGGCCAATGTCCTCTGTACTTCAATATACCGTTTTTCGGATAATAAATATTTTATTTGTTCAAACTTGTTTTCTTTCAATTCCATAAGATATCCTCCGAACGATAATGCCGGCAGTGTATCATATTTTTAAGAAAAAATCTAGCTTTCACTCATAATTTGGTATTTGTAAATATCTGTTTTTTATGATATAATACGAAGTAGAAAGTTTTTATGGAGGAAACTTATGAATTACTTATACCTGCTGTTATTGCTTCTTGTATTTCCTTTAGTTTTGCTGCTAAGGGCTCTCACATTTAAACCTAAAAAGCCGAATAAACCTATAATCGAAGATGTAGATATGGACTTTGATAAATCCATAAGCCGGTTTGCCGGTATGATAAAGATTCCCACAGTCTCCCATGCCGATGTCAGCCTTGAAGACCCAACCGTTTTTAAGAAATTCCAAGACTATCTTAATGAGGCTTATCCTCTGGTAACCGAAACTTGCCCCCGCCGAATTTTAGGACCCAAGGGGCTTTTGTATCACTGGAAAGGAAAGAGTTCTGAAAAGGCTTCGGTTTTTATGGCTCATTATGATGTAGTTCCCGTGAACAGGGATGGCTGGAGCAGAGATCCATTCGGGGCGGAAATTATAGATAATGTACTATGGGGCCGCGGCACCTTGGATACGAAGTGTACCCTATGCGGTGTAATAGAAGCTGCCGAGTACCTTCTTTCAAAAGGCTTTGTACCCGAACACGACATTTATCTTTCATTTTCGGGAGATGAGGAGCCGCACGGCCCAAGCTGTCCTGCAATAGTCGAAGAGCTTAAAAAAGAAAATATAAATGTCGGCTTTGTTCTTGACGAAGGAGGAGCCGTAGTTGAAGGCATTTTCCCCGGCATAAAAGAAAGGTTTGCAGTAATAGGTATAGGAGAAAAAGGTCAGATGGATGTGGAGCTTTCGATGGAAAGTAAGGGCGGGCACGCTTCAACTCCTCCAAGACACACAATTGCCGGAGAACTTGCTCAGGCTGTCTGCAACATCGAAAACCATCCCCTCCCCATGCACGTAACACCCCCTGTTTCGGCTATGTTTGATGTTCTCGGCCGTCACGCAGGACTTGGAATGAGATTGGTCTTTGCAAATTTGAAAGTTTTTTATCCCCTCTTTAACATGCTCACAAAAAAAACAGGCGGGGAATTAAATGCCATGCTCCGCAGCACTACAGCCGTAACAAAGATGGCCGGTTCCGATGCCTTTAATGTTATTCCCCCTAAGGCCAGCATAGGCATAAACATCCGCTACTTAGCTGAGGATGGAAAAGAAAACATTATTTCGCATTTTAAAAAGATAATAAAAAATGAGGCCGTAAAGATTGAAGTCAAATACGATGAAGAACCCAGCCGGTATTCAAAAATAGATTGCCCCGAATTTGAGCTTTTAAGCGATGCCGTAAGACAGACATGGGAAGATGCCCTTGTAAGCCCCTACCTTATGATGGCCTGCTCCGACTCCCGGCATTATTCAAGAATCTCAGATAAGGTTTATAGATTTTCTGCAATGCACTTAACAAAAGAGGAACGGGGGCTGATTCACGGCAATGACGAAAGAATTCGCTTGGACGAGTTTAAACGCACCCTCGCATTTTTTGTACGCATAATGAATAAATTTTAGCTTATGGGAGGGGAGCCTCTAAAAACATAGGCAGAAGATTTTTAGCTGCCCATTTCAATATTATGTTTTACTTTTAAATTAAAGAGTAAAAATAAAATTGAAAATAAAATTATAAACCATAAACCTTGCGCCTGTAATTCCGAAAAACTTATCTTTTCTAAAAAGCACCGGGCAGGCGTATCAAAAACATAGGGAATGGGAGTATATTTTACCGTATGTTTTAAATTTCCATACAGATATTCTACAGGAAAAAATTTTCCTCCTAAAATAAGTAAAACAGAATACATGCAGTCTCTAAATCTGGTAATATCCGTAAACCAAACCGTAAAGCAGCCGATAATTGCTTGAATAAAAAATAAAATAGAAAAACCTAGGATTGAAGCAAATAAACCTATTAAAATCGAAAACAAACTAAAAGAATTTAATAAAAATATTTTAACGGCTGCAATAAAAATTATATTTATAATTAAGCGGATAAAAAACAAACCGAAAGCCTCCATATAAATTCTAAAAATATAATTTACAGGCTGTATCAAAAGAGGGATTATTGATCCTGAGTTTATGTTTTCCATCAAATTATATGCAATATACATTGCAGAAGAAACGGAATAAAAAATTATATTTACCGTTATATAGTAACCGGTTATATACTTAAAGTTTACAGTCTTAGAATTAAAAAAAATATTTTTAAAAAGAAGTAAAAAAATAATTGAACTTATGAAGATTGAAAAAAAAGATAATATAAAATCTATTTTAAATTGATTTTCTTCCTTAATTTTTGCAATCGAAAACATTAAATATTTTTTAAACGGCAGATTCATATAGGCTTAATCCTTTTTTTAATGCGGTATTACAAAGAATATAAGATAGAAAAAACTGTATGCTTAAAACTATCATCCAAATAAATAGTTGAAAATAATTCTTTCCGCCGGAAAAAGAATATAACCGTGCTGGCACTGTAGCAGTAAACATAACCGGAATTACATAGGTAAAAATTTTTTGCAGTACGGCAGGAAAAAATTAAGAGGGTATTTTTTATTTCTAAAAAAGAAAAACTTAACTCAAGCAATTCATATGCCTTCCCTATTTTGAAACCTAAAAAAGAAACGGTTAGACGAATGTTTTCTATAGCAACGGTTGCGGCTGTACAAATTATAAGAGCCGGTATGAGAACTTTTAGAGCTTGTAATTTTATCAAGCCGTATAGAACAAATCCTAAGCCCAACAAAAATCTGAATGAAATTCTAAAAAAGTTAGCCCGTTCCAATAAAATATAAAGAATAGGATTTATGGGTTTTACCAAACATAGATCCAAACTTCCGTTTAAAATATAATATTCAATAAAATATGTTCCGATAAAGAATGCAGAAATTGCCGTGCATATAAAACTAAATCCCATAAATACGGTCAAACTATTGTAATTCCAACTTGCTGCCTTTAACCCCAACGCAAAAAGAGAATTCCAAAAAATCCATATTCCGGCAAGATCGAAGAGATCATCAAGTATAATAAAAAAACAATTTGCGGGATAGGCAAAATTCTTTTTTAAGGAAATTAAAAAAAATCTATTTATAATATTCATAAAGCAAATCCTCTAAATTAGGCTCTTCATACTTTATATTTGCATTAAGCTCTGCAAGTGTTTTACTTACGGAATCGGCTTGATTTCTTTTTAATAAATAACGCCTATCGCCTGTTAGAGTTTCATCGGTTTTTTTAATATCAAATAGTTTACAATCCAATTCAACATTTGTAGTCAAACTTGTATATTTGTCAAGATACGCATCCAACTGAAGACGGTTCATTTCAAAAAGCTTTTTACCGTTGGCAATTAAAATAATTTTGCTGCATAGTTTTTGCATGTCCAAAATATCGTGAGTAGTAATTATGATTGAAATATTTTTATTTAATGCCAGATTTTGAAGAATATTCCGCAGCGTCCTTTTACCTTCTATATCCAAACCTAAAGAAGGTTCATCCAAAATAAGCAGGGACGGCTCATAAATTAAAATACATAAAAGTTCGGCACGAATTTTTTGTCCCAAAGAAAGAGTCGCTGTTTTATTATTTAGAAAATCTTTACACCCTAAAATGTTTGAAAATTTTTTTATATTATCTTGATAAATATCATTGGGTATTTTATACATTGTCTTAAAAAGTTTTATTGTTTCAATTACAGGAAGATGATAAATCAGGTTGGATTTACCTCCGAGAAAAACGCCAAGTTTCTTTTTATCTTGATAAGAAAATTTAAGAGGATTTTTATTAAAAACCTTGACTTCTCCGCTTGTGGGTTTTATAATTCCTAAAAGCATTTTTATAATCGTACTTTTGCCGGCCCCATTGGGGCCGAGAAGCCCTAATATTTCGCCGCAATTCAGCTTTAACGAAAAGTCTTCAACAGCGTAATCTTCCCTCATCTTATATTTTTTGGAAAGCGATTCTGCATAGATAATTTGTTCCAAGGACATAAGTTTAATCAATCCCTTATTTTTTAATATTGAATAAGTGTATCTTATATATTAAATAAAATCAAGGCTTATTTAAGTATTGTACAAAAACACGAAAATCAATTTTTAGGCAATCACAGTCCATAATTCTTCTGTAAAATGTTGTTTTTAGCATTTTCTCAAATTTTATAGCAGAAAATAATGGAATTTCTTACTTGACTATAGATAAAAATAGTGTTACCTTTAATATATTAACATACAAAAGGCGGTAAATATTATGAACGAAAAAATTACTAAGGCTTTAAACGAGCAGATTAACAAGGAAATGGAATCGGCTTATTTATATTTAGGTATGGCTGTACATTTTGAAGCTGAGGCTCTTTTGGGGTTTGCCCATTGGATGCAGCTTCAAGCTAAGGAAGAAATGGAACATGCTCTTAAAATATACAAATATTTGTTTGAAATAGGAGCAAAGCCGGTTTTAGGAGCTATCGGTGCCCAAAGTACCGAATACGGAAAACCGGTAGATGTAATCAAAAAGGTTTTAGAACACGAAAAATTTGTAACCGCTTCAATTACAAATCTTTACGAGCTGGCCATTGCCGAAAAAGATTATAAAACTCAAAGTTTCTTAACTTGGTTTATCAATGAACAGGTTGAAGAGGAAGCCAATGCTACAGCTATCCTTGATAAGTTTAAGTACATTGACGGCAATACGGGCCTTATGATTCTGGATAAAGAACTCGGCAAGAGAGCTTAAATCTAAGGGTGACCTCTAAAAACTTCAGTTTTTTAGAGGTTACTTTATAACAATTTACTTGTCGGTAACTATTGATATGCCGCTGCTGGCTCCTATCCTTGAACAGCCCAAACCGATATAGGTTTCAGCATCTTCACGGGTACGTATTCCGCCTGAAGCCTTTATCTTTGTATCTTTTTTTAAATACTTTTTAAACAGTTTTATATCTTCAACCGAAGCACCTCGGCTTCCATAGCCTGTCGAAGTCTTTATAAAATCCGCTCCCGCTTTTTCGATAACGGCACAAATATCTGCAATATTTTTTTCTTCAAGATAACAAGTTTCGACAATTACTTTAAGAAGAACATCCTTTTCATGGCAAGCCTTTGTAACAGCATTTATTTCATTCTGAGTATATTTCAAATCTCCCTCTAAAAGTTTTCCGACATTTATAACCATGTCTATCTCTTCCGCTCCGGCTTCAATTGCTTTTTTAGCCTCTTCTACTTTTACCTCTGTTGAAGAAGTTCCAAAGGGAAAAGAAATAACGCTGCATACCTTTACATCGGAACCTTTAAGCTCCCTACTCACCAATAAAACATTACACGGATTTACACAAACGGAAGCAAAATGATATTTCTTTGCTTCATCACAAATTTTAATTATATCCTTTTCGGAAGCCGTAGGTTTAAGAAGGGTATGATCTATATATTTATTTAATTCCATATTTAAACTCCTGTCTAGCAAGAATAATATATATTTTGTTTTTTGTCCAGTTATTAACCTATCAAAACTTTATTCGATTTGTTTTATCAGATTATTGATTTTTCCTATGCAAGCGGATGCAAACCCTTTGTCAGGCAGCTGGGATGCAACTATCCGCAGGTAGCCTAAAACATCTTTTAAAGTTTTATCTGTGGAAGTCTTAGGTTCGATTGTTTTTTTCAAAGCACCTCTTACATTTAAGAGAATCATTCTGCGTTTTAATCCCACATCGCCCGATAGTTTATTTATAACATATTCCATTTGAATTCGCTCATTACTTATAAGAAAGTCTTTCAATTCTATGGCAGGAAGGTTATCCAACAAATCACGCAAATATACAAAGAGTTTGACAATTTCATAACTTTCGATTATATTCAACTCTTCTTCAAATTGAGGAGAATTTTTTAAATTATGAGGCAGAATTCCCTTATGCGGATTTTTAGAAATCATATTAGTATCTTCATCAAGTATTTTGGATAATTCCAAATCATTATCGACTGAAGATGGGAGAAGAGAATTGGAAGCCGTATCGGCAGTGTCCAAAAGAGCATCATCGGAGCTGACAGGAAGGCCATCCACTATCCCGTTTTCATTATTTAATTTATCTTCATTGCTTAAAAAATCTTCAGCACTTAGATCCTTTTCATCAAGTTTAGGCTCGCCGGAAGTTTTAGGTGAGTTTTTTTCTGCCGGTATTTCAGATAAGGGACTGGAAACGTCTTGCGATTGAGGTACAGCTTTCGATTGAGGCGGAGCTTTCGGTTGAGATTCTGCTTTCGGTTGAGGTGCGGTTTTCAATTCCGGTCCCATTTCAATTTCTTCATCTTCCGAATCAAAGTTGCTAGCTGCATTCGGCTTTGCTGTAGGGCTAACTCCGGCAGAATATTCAGGTTGCTGCATAGCAGAACTTGATTGAGGTTGTGAAGGCTTAATATTTTCGTTTGGAGGAATTTGAGACGGCGGAGATTGAGGGATTTGCATTTCTTCTGCAGCATCTTTTTGTTTTGAAGTATCTTGAAGTTGAAATTCTTCCTCAGGCATATCATTTTTGTGATTTTTTCCTAAACCTGAATTGCTAAAATCAGGAGAATCATATCCATCAATCATTTCGGGGCTATCATCAATCGGAGCATCAACATAAACTAAATTTTCTAAAGAGTCTTCATCTTCTTCTTTGTTAAGATCTTCATCATCGGCCAATTCCATCAAATCATCAAAAGGCATTTCCAAATCCGGCATATCTTCAAAACTTTCACTAAGGGTAATTTCATCGTCATCTTCAAAGTTTACATCTCCTACCTCTTTTAGTTCTTGTTCGAGACTTATATCAAGCTCTTCTTCCGGAAACTTAAGTTTATCAAGGTTTTTATTAAGAATTCCATCATCCCCATAAGAGCTGACAGCGTCTTCATATAATTGAACCGACTCGGATAAGCCATTTATATCATCGTCTTCGATACTATCCGTTCGAATATCAACAATTTCATTTGCAAGCCGGACGGCTTCAGCTGTATTTCCTTCTTTTTTATTTAGCTCCAAAATTGCTGCAAGAGCTTCAGTATTTTTTGAATCGTTTTTTATTATCTTGTTATATTCATGCTTGGCTAAATCATATTTTTGCATTTGTTCATAGGCCTTTCCTAGTTTTAGACGTGCAGAAATTTCTTGGGGTCTTTCATTTAGATATTTAATCAGCTCACCGGCTGCCTCTTTATATTTATCGTTATGAAAATAAAGGTCAGCCAGTTCTGCACGCATATTTATTTCACTTGGAGATATCTGCAACAGGTGTTCAAAAATAAGCTCTGCCTTTTTAGTGTCTCCTAATACGGAATAAAGTTTACCCTGCATTTTAAGAATATCTTTATCACCCTTAATTTGTTTACTTAAATGATTTAAGATTTCTTTCGCTTTTGCATAATCTTCAAGCATCAAGCATACATCTGCCGTACTCAATAGCAAGTCTTTATTATCGGGATTTTTTTCTTTAGCGTTTATCAAAATACTATAAGCGTCAAAGTATCTTTTTTGAGTTTTAAGCATATTGGAATATTCCAACACTGCAGGTAAAAAATTATCATTTATAGAGATAGCTTTTTTATAAAAATCTTCAGCAAGTTTATCTTGATGCTTCTTTTGGTAAAGTCCGGCCAAGCCGGTAAAATTTTCTTCAGAAGAACCGTTTGATTCTATAATAATTTTATATGTTTCAATTGCTTTTTGCAAATCTCCCATTTCGACATAACAATCAGCTATGGCTTTTAAAGCTTCAGGCCAATTAGGTTTTGTCTTTAAAGCAGTTTGGTATGAATTGACGGCTTCTTTATAAAGCTTTTGTGCCTTATAAACATCTGCAAGATTAAAATTTAAAAAAGGATGATTAGGATCAACTTTTAAGCCCATCTTATAAACTTCAAGAGCTTTTGAATAATCTTTGCATAAAAAATACACACTTGCCAAATGATTATAAGCAAGGGCATCATCGGGCTTTATTTCCAGCACGTCCATAAAACATTGTATAGCGTGTTGATAATCGCCCTTTTGTTTATATGTGTTTCCCAAATTATAAATAGTAGTTTCGTTTTTACTGTCAATAGCCTTCGCTTTTTCCAATATAACTACCGATTCGTTAAGCATATTAAGACGGCGATATATTACTCCCATATTATTTAAAATATCTACATTATTTGCATCAAGAGAATTTAATTCTTTATAGACTTCTAAACCTTTTTTTATATCGCCTGATCGGATATACAGTTTTCCCAAAATACTTTTTAACAGGTAATACTCATCGGGTGTTTTTTTTTCCTTTTTCAGCTGATTTAACAAAACTTTTTCAGCAAAGTCATAATCACGAGATAAAATAGCTGAATTAGCCTGCTCAATTATAATGTTCAAATTACTCGACATTCTTTCCTTCCTTTTTACTTTGCAGAGGCCTAGCCCACACCTCTTTTGATGTATCACCGGCATGTTCTCCGTTTTCTTCATCATAAGCAGCTATCGCAAAAAAGTACAATTTGCCGTTTTTTAAATTTTCTATTTTATAATTTGTTACATTTCCCGCATCTATAGGCGATAATTCATCAAAGTATTCACCCTTTTTATTTCCAAAATAAATTAAATACCCCTTTACATCCGTATCTATTGAAGGCGGCCAAGATAAGTAAACGGATGAATCTCCTGCCCTTGCAATAATCTTCGCAGGAGGAAGAGGAAGATTATCTTTTTCATACTCTAAAGAAAATGAATGAATAATCGGCGATTTAAGCCCTTCCGAATCGGAATAAATATTACAAGCAATCTGAAAAAAACGGCCGGAAATATTTTTTATCTCTTCATTCGGTTTAATACTTTTCCATTCAGGGTAGGTTCCATTCCAATTAAAAGGGCTATCGGCAGTTCTGATAAAAAATTCCGCATCGGTTTGTTCCGGGGTTTCATATAAGGCTTTTAATATGAGAGGCCGGGATTTATTCCCTCCGGTATCGATTATATTTGTTTCGATACGGCCTCCGTCTTGGGGATATTTTTCAAACAAGGAAGATATTTCCCAAGGCATTCCGAATTTGGAAAAAAAGTTTGTTACTTTAAGTTCATCTATTAGACCGGAATAGTTTAAACCGATAAGAACATCGGATGAGGTTCCTAGAACGGAATGCAGCACCTGCCGGCTCTCTCTTCCCGTATCGGTCATATATGTAATGGCTTCGGTCTTTCCGTTCATTCTATATTCCAAGAGCCCTGTATTTTCATCATAGGTAATAAGATGATGACTCCAAATTTCAGGTATTATGTTTGACTTTCCTGTAAGTTTTATATCAAGGCCTTTGTTATTTTTATCCTGCCAAATATTTAAAAATGACCATTCCAGCTTATTGTGAAAAATACCGGCCGCTATATTTTGGTACATTGTTTTGTTTCCGTCAACCAGAGAAGTCCACCAGCGTAAAATAGTACTCCCGCTTTCTGTTGTCTGAGGGCATAGCCAGAATTCTATTGTAAAAGATTTTACTATTTTAGTCCCCGAAAAAAAAGCCCCTTTCGACGGTTTTAAAATCAGACTCTCTTTGCCCGGATTATCATAACATAGGGCAGCCCCTTCTCCATACTTTGCTTTTTGAGCTTCAATATGGATAAGAGAAGCTTTCTCCACAGTATAATTTCCGGTTTCTTCAACCGTCTCCTTAAAATCGAAACTGAGATACATATCCGTACTTTCGGTAATATTTTGAGGAGCTGATGATAGACCTAAGGATTTCAATCCAAATTTCCCGTTTCTTTGTTCTATATTATTAGAATAGATAAGATTGTTCCACCCGAATGTTCCTCCGAAATTTATCACTGCATCTTCGGAAAAAGCGGAATTTAAGAGAATAGTAAAAAGTACAAAGCTCAATAAGGAGCTTTTTCGCAAATTTAGTTTAAATTTACACATAATCTGCACCTATTATCGGCAAAAAAGCCTTGTACATCAAGAATATCTTTTTATTTATTTTTAGCAAAAAATTAGCAATGACTTATAAATTCTTTAAACAGGTCCAATGAAGCCTTATAAACAGCCGCTGTCATTTCAGGGTGAAACTGAACACCCATCATAAAGCCTTCTCCTGTGTATTCGATGGCTTCAACTATGCCGTCAGGAGCATAAGCCGTAATTTTAAAGTCCTTTGCAAGGTCTTTTACCGCCTGATGATGATAGGAATTAACCATATTTTCTTTTCCGAAAATTTTTTGCATAATAGAATTATCTTCGGTCTTGATAGAATGAGTGCGCTCTTGAGGGCGGGCTTTTTGTAGATGCTGTATTTGAATATCTCTTTTTATGAGTGAAAGGTCTTGATAAAGCGATCCGCCGAAGGCAACATTTAAAATCTGCATGCCCCTGCAAATTCCCAAAATAGGCTTTTTTAAAGTCTTAGCCGCTTTGATAAGGCTCAGTTCGTAAACATCCCGCTTAGGTAGAATTTCGCCAAGACAGGAAAGAGGCTCCTCATTAAAAAAAATGAGGCTCTACATCATGCCCGCCCATAATTATAATCCCTGAAAGGTTTTCAAGCTGTCTTTGAATAGCTTCTTCGTCATCGATTATAGGAAGCATTAAAGGTACCCCGCCTGAGGCAAGTACCGAATTCACATAGTCGGCATTGGTGTACATTCTTTCATAACCTGCAAAGAGGTTTTGCGAGGTTTCATAAAGGCAGCTGCCCGTAATTCCTATAAGCGGTTTTTTCATAATAAACTCCTGTAATAGTTTTTAAAGGATTAAAAATCCTATTGTATTTAGATTATTTCCACTTTAAAAGCTTTTTTATTTTTTTCCGTATCGGTCTTTTAAAGAAGAATAGATATAATTTTCGCCTATCTTTGCGGCAATTGCAATTTTCATGATGGATTTTTTAAGATATTTTATTTTTGCGGCCCTGTAAATAAATAAGCTCAGGTTGATTACGGCAATTATTAAACATGCAACAAGAATCCAACAAAAAATATCATCAGGAATGTCCCCATTCGAGCGAGCAATACCACCTAAAAAAATTATCACAATAGGAAGAATAATCCATACAAAAAAATGGAAGCCGCCTGCTTTTTTTAGCATTTTATTTAATGATTTTATATCTTCTATATTGTATTGAAACAGCAGGTCTATAATCAATTTAACTCCGTAAGCATCTTCTTTTGTTTCGGCAAAAAAGTCTGTATTTTCTTGCTGACCGGAATTGCTTCTAAAATCTTCTTGTGAGCTATCCTCATATTTTGTTTTTATTATATAGGGTTCAGCCAGCTGTAGATATTTTTTTAACCGGTTAATAATTTCTTCTCCGGAATAGGCAAAGTAATTCTTGTTGCAATAGGCATAGAATTCTCTTATAAATTTATTTACATCCATGTTTTTATTACTTGCCGACATTTCGAACATTCTATACAAAAGTTCGCTGTATATCTTTTCATTTACATGTTTAAATCCTGTTAAATCCAAAAAAATTGCTTTTTTGTAAAAGCCGTAAAAAGTTTTTTCCGAATTTTTGATTTTCTTCAATATTTGAGTATCAAGTTCAATGATGTATTTAACAGGATCATATTTATCCAATATATCCTGTTTTAAGCCTACATTATTCGCAAGCTCAATTTCATACTCTATATGATTATCAATAGATTGCAGCACTTGAACCAATTTAGCAGTATATGAATTTAAAACATTTTCAGAATAATTTTTGTTTATACCTGAAAACTTTTCTTTAATATTAGTAAAAAAATTCCACATATCATTCCTCATTTCCGTATCGGCCGATTAAATCACTTTATTTTAATCGGCTCGAGTATAGCATAAATTTATATCTTATTCAATGGAGGCTATAAAATGCTTATCGAGTAAAATTGATTTCCGTGATACACAAACTTGACAAATTGAATAAAATTGAATATATTTGAAGAGGAGGAAAACAAGTGCAAAAGACCATTACCATACGCATAGACAATACTATATACGATATATTTAAAAAAGCAGCCGAAGGACAAAAACGCACTATTTCAAATTATATGGAATATGCAGCATTAAACTATACCATTAATGAATCTATCGTTGATGATGAAGAAATGCAGGAAATACTCGAATTCGAAAAAGACTTAAAAAAAGGCCTATCGGATATATCTGCAGGAAGGTATAAAGTAATTGACTAACTATAAAATTGCAGAAACAGCGGCTTTTGAGAAAAAAATAAAATCAAAAAAGTACGAATTTCTATATCAAAAAATAAAAAATTATGTATATCCCATATTAAGAAAAAATCCGCATTTCGGACCTAACATAAAAAAATTAAAAGGCATTTACAAAGAGATATACCGCTTTAAATTAGGAGACTTTCGTCTTTTTTATAAAGTGTCAGAAGAAAAAGTCATCGTATTTATTATTGACATAGAAGCTCGAAAAGATGCTTATAAATAAAGGCCAAATTTTTAGGCTGAGCTAAATCCGTCTACATCCATCTTTGTATTATATCAAGAACTTGCTTTTTTGCTTCAGCCTTTTCTTCTTCCGTATCAGAAAAAAGAACAGCCGGATTGATATTCAGAGCATGACAAATTTTTAAAAGAGTATCGAGGCTGGGTGTCCTTTTACCCGTTTCAATATAATTTATCATGTTTTGAGAAATATCTGCCCGCAAAGCCAATTCTAACTGGGATAAACCTGCTTTTTCTCTTTCCTTGCGAAGTCTGCCGATAACAAGACTCTGTTGTTCTCTTAGAAACACACTCATTCATAATATTTTAACTAAATATAGTATTGACACAATTAAATATAGTATGATATAATTATAAATATAGTTAGGTTAGACAAGCTAATCGCTTGCAGGAAAAGTTTGTGCGGAACCAACCTATAACATTTACTTTGAGTGAATAATAAGCATGATAAAGGGAGTATAAGGATGATTAAAAATATGAAAGTTAGAGTTGAATATGTAATGTTATTTATTATAACATTCATATTTTGGTTAGTTGGATATTTGAATAAAAATGAGATAATAAAGAGAACTCAAATTAATATTTTACAGGTAGCTTAAACTGGAGGTTAAATATGGGAGTAAAGAGATATCAAGAAAATGTAATTAAATTCACCTCACAATGGTTGCTACTTTCGATTGGGGTTATTGTTGCTTCTTTATTTATTTACATAAGGTATTTCAATGAAGTAATACACAGGCCTATTTTTTTTATAGGAATACCTATAATTGTTTTTCTTAATTTTATTTTGTGGAGGGTAGAGAGGCAAGGAACTATTTTAGATTTAAATGAAAGGGTTATAAAGTTTAAACCTAACTATTTTATAGCTCTTTTTAAACCTTTTGGTAAGTTAAAGCAAAAAACTGTTGGTTTAGATGAAATTATAGGTGCATCGTTGAATTTTGATGTTAGTATAAGTTCAGACAATAAAATTACAAAATCTTATAGTGTAAATATCAGTGGAACATTTGGGGCAAAAGATATTGGTTTTATGACACGAGAAACTGCACAAAGTTTATATTCAATGATAGTAGCAGCCTGTAATCTACAATAATGAGAGATTATAAGTGTTAATTATTACTCATACCAACCGCTTCGCCTTGACATTTTTTTAGTATGGCTTGCCATAAACAAAATGGAGTAACTCGGATATCGGCTAAAATTATTAGTTTAGGACACTTTGAAAAATCTACAACATAAAATTTTTCAAAGTGTCCCGCCTAACTTCTTCCATAACAATAGTTCAAAATAATTTATAATTAGCCCCCCCAAAAAAATCCTCTGCGTTCTTTGCGTCCTTTGCGGTTAAATACCGAGTCTCAGCTGTCCCTGCTGTCAACTTCCCCCCTTTAATTGATTTTTTCCCGTCTTTGTGATAAACTTTCAAGCGGTTAAAGGGTTGAAGATTTAATGAAAGAAAAAAAGAAATTTTTACACTTTTACATCAAGATGCGGCTTCTCCTGCAAGGACGGGAGTTTTGGATCTGCCTCATGGAAAGGTGCTTACTCCGGCCTTTATGCCTGTGGGAACGGCGGCTACCGTAAAGGCGATGACAAAGGATGACTTAAACGAAATAGGTTTTGAAATTATTTTGGCCAATACATACCATCTTTTTTTGCGGCCGGGAATTGAAGTTATAAAAGCGGCAGGGGGCTTACACGGCTTTTCAGGCTGGAAAAAAAACTTTTTAACCGATTCAGGGGGCTTTCAAGTTTTTTCGCTTTCACAATTAAGAAAAATTACCGAAGAAGGTGTAAAATTTCAAAGCCACATAGATGGAAGCCGTCAGTTTTTAAGCCCTGAAATTGCGGTAGAATTGCAGACGGGTTTTAACAGCGACATTCAAATGCAGCTGGACATCTGCTCTTCTTTTGGGATAAGCAAAACACAAACCCTTGCCGACCTTAAAATAACTATGAACTGGCTCGACAGGGCCTTTGCAGCTTGGCACAATACCCCCGATGAATATGACGGAGCCCTCTTCCCTATAGTACAAGGTGGGTTCTTTGAAGACCTAAGACTTCAAAGCCTTGAAGCTATCTTAAAGCATGAGCCTAGGGGAATTGCCATAGGCGGCCTTTCCATAGGAGAACCTAAAGACCTCTACCAAGAATATTTGAGTTTTACTGCAAAGCATATCCCAAAAAATAAACCTCTCTATGTAATGGGAATAGGAACCCCCGACTACATCCTCGAAGCCGTAAAAAACGGAGTCGATATTTTTGATTGTGTACTGCCTTCCCGAAATGCCCGAAACGGAAACCTTTTTACCCATGAAGGAGCCATTTCAATTAAGCGGAAAGAATACGAGTTCGACTTTAACCCGATCGATTCTCAATGCAAGTGCAAAGTTTGCCGACAATATACAAGGGCCTATTTGCGGCATTTATTTAGAACAAAAGAAATTTTATACTCAATGCTTGCAACCTATCATAACTTGGCTTTTTTATATAGTATGGTACAAGACATAAGAGAGGCCATTCAAAACGATTCTTTTAACGATTATTATAAAAACTTTTTAAAGAAATACGAAAACCGTTTAGAATAAGTATTTTGTAAGTCTTAAAACCGTTAGTGTTTTGTAAGGCAAAAACTTGTATCACGGAGGATAATTTATGAAAACCCTAAAAAAAGAATTAAACTTTTTTTTAAAACCCGGCGTACTAAGCCTCTTATTTATTTTAAGCTTCGCAGTTCAACTTGGAGCCCAAGAAACCGCCCAAGCTCCTTCAGAAAATAAGGCAGCTCAAACTGATGAAAAAAAGAAAAAAGAAGTTTCGGAATTTGAAGAAAAAAGAGACACGATTCTTTACGGCATCGGCGACGATATTTTAGAGCTTATAAAAAGACTAAAAGCCGATGAAGATGACCGCTTTGATACAGATTTACAGAAAGTATTTGCCGAGACCAAGATTCCTGCAATCAGAGAAGCCTTATTTGCTTACTTTGCCGAAAAAAAGAACGATTGCTTAAAGGCCGACGCCCTCATGCTCTTAGAAAATAAAGATGACGCCCCCCAAGAAACCGTCCGTTCAGCGATTTCCTATATCAGTGAACTTAAAATATACGAAGGAATAGAAGCCTTGCGTAAAATCTTAAAAGATGAGGAGGACGAGTATAGAGACATCTGTATTTCGGCAATAGGAAAAATAGGAAAACCGGAAGATGCCGTTTTTCTTACGGAACTTTTTGATTCTGAAAGCTCCGATGACGAAAAAAAATCACTGATAATAAAACAAAACATAATGTTTGCATTGGAAGAATTACACACACCCGAAATATGGGATTTTTTAATTAGAGTTGTTGAAGATTCCGATGAAAATTCCATCATAAGAGGAAGTGCGGCTTCGGCACTTGGAAAAATAGGCGACGAAAGAGCCGTTCCGGTTTTATCGGAACTTTTTGAAAATAAAGATCCGGTTTTAAGAACGGCGGCGATCAAAGGAATTGCGGGTTTTAAAGTACCGGAGGCAAAAAATATTTTAATGCAAGCCTTCAAAGATTCCTATTATAAAGTAAGACTTCAAGCCGTTCAGTCCGCAAAAGAAGAAAAAGCAGAAGATGCCGTTCCCTTTATTTTATACCGGGCAAAAAAAGACCCTGAAAATGTTGTAAAGCTGACTGCCGTCGAAGCTCTTTCCCATTTTAACAATGCGGAAGCAAACGAATGGCTTATAGATTCTTTTAATGAAGAAAGAACAGGACTATCCCTCCGTTTAAAAATTGCCGAAAACCTTTTAAAGAATAACTTTGATGTAATTTTCGAGGACGTAAAAACGGCATCACTAAAAGCTATTTCGGACAAAAAGCAAAATAAATTTTCCGCAGAGATCGGCAAGGTTATTTCAAAAGTCGAAAACAAAGGAACAGCCCCGATAGCTGAGGCCTATCTAAACCATAATGACCCCGCTTTTAAGAGCATAGGGCTTGATATGTTCAAACGAAATAAATACCCTGAACTGATACCACTTGTTTCCTTAATTGCCGAAGACGAAAAAAACGGAGCTTTAAGCCGAAGGGCTAAAGACCTCTTACAGACGGGTTCTACACAAAGTAAAACCGATGACAAGGTTCCGGAGTCCCAAGCAGGTCAGACAGGCACTAAATAAAAATGGCAAACCGCTCTTGGTCTTCCGAAGCCCTTGTCCTTTCATTGAAGACATTCGGGGAGGGGCACAGAAACTCCCTCCTCCTCTTGCCCGATACGGAACACTCCTGCAAGCTGATAGATGCAGCCCTATTCGGAGGGCCTAAAAGCAAACTGCGAAGCATGGTAATTCCTTATCACACAGGAGAAGTTTGGATTTATTCCAATCCCATAAAAAATTCAAACAAGATAAGCGACTTTAAGGTAAGCGACTACCGAATAGGCCTAAGCGATAACCTGACCCGTATTTGGTGCGCCGCCTTTGCAGCCGAATTAGCCGTAAAACTTAAAGGAAACATCGATTGGCAAATCATAAATTCCTTTTTAACGGGAATTACCGTTTCTTCCGAGGGCGA
Organism: Treponema putidum; assembly: GCF_000755145.1. Lineage (GTDB taxonomy): Bacteria > Spirochaetota > Spirochaetia > Treponematales > Treponemataceae > Treponema_B > Treponema_B putidum. Next base: position 1,370,384 of record NZ_CP009228.1, on the reverse strand, counting down.
ATGCCGAACAGCCTTGCTCCGCTTTTTGTGGAGGGTAATATCGTTATCGGGGCTTGCTCCCGATATGGAACATTGCTGCCGCTGCGGAATAAGGATTTCAAGTAAAATGGCGGAAACGAATTGCCTTAATAAAGGCATCACAGAATCTTCTTACGCTCACAGCGAAAAAAACTTTTTTTTCGTTCCGCATGAGGATTCTTGCGTGTGCAGTTCCTGTCTGGATAAACATGAATCGGCCTTTCCGCTTTCACGGGAAAGCCTTTTATACCTCTTTGCAGTTCAAAATCTTATCCCCAAAATTTCAAGAGAATTAAACCTCTCTGATCAAGGCTACGCCGAATTAAAAGATTTTTTATTCTATCTTATAAGAGCTGCCGCAGGTTCAAATTTTAAAACCCTCGAATCCTGTGATTTTCTGTTGTAATTCAGTAAATTTTAAACTCATTTTGCAAACGCAAATCAACATACCCCGACGCAGAGCATCGGGGTATGTTGTTCTCATAAGGTGGTTGCAGTCGGCTTTAATACCCTTTGTTACGACGCAGAGCGTCGGGGTATTAAACCCTCCGCACGAATAAAACGAAAGAAAAATACGTTTCAAACGTAAATGAAACGTAAAAAAATACGTTGCATTTGTGTTTGTTATAATTTCTTTTTAAAAAATTACGATTTTTTTCATCTATCTCGTACAATAATATTGAGAGGTGAAAATGAAAAATCAAAATTTACAAGAAGCCGATGAGCCGTACATATGGGATGATACGCCGGACGACCTTTGCTGCCCCTTTGTTTGCGAAACCGATAATCCAGAATACAGCTTAGAAAAAACCGAAGATGCCGTTGCCGTCTGTGCAAAAAATGTTTTCGGTATTCCGTCGCTCTATCCTTGGCAGAGGCTTGCAATAGCCAATATCTTAGATGCGGTTCATGCAGTGGAAGCCCGTATTGAAGCCGAACAAACTGAAACCAAAAAGAAAAACGGTGAAGATTCCGGCAAAGATGAAAAAACAAAATTGCTGCAAAAAATTACCGCCAATACCGAAGAAGAAAAAATAACTTCGCTTTATGATGAGGATGGAACTATGAGGGGAAGGCAAATTATTCTCCTTCCTACAGGAGCGGGAAAGTCTTTGTGCTTTCAGGTTCCTGCCCTTCTGCTGGACGGGCCTACAGTAATCATCTATCCACTTCTAGCCCTTATGAGCGATCAGTTTAGGCGAATGGCGGAGGGAGGGCTTGAGCCTGTCATCTTTAAGGGAGGGCAAACTAAAGAAGAAAGAGAAGCCCAGCTTGCACGCATGGAAGGGAGCGACGGCAAGCCTCCTGCAAAGCTCATAATTGCAAACCCCGAAGTTCTTTCAGGCGGAACTCTTATAGATAGGATTGCTGCCTGCAATGTGGTTCACTTGGCGATAGACGAAGCACACTGTGTTACCGAATGGGGAGACAGTTTTAGGCCGGCCTATCTTGAGCTTACAAACATAATCAAAAAGCTTCATCCATTCGCCGTTTCAGCTTTTACGGCAACGGCGAGTCCTCCGGTTTTACAGCGTATAGCCGAAATTCTTTTTGAGGGCAGGGCTCATTTGGTTCGAGGCGAATCGGACAGAACAAATATAATTTATTTTGTAAAGCATTGCAGGGTAAAAAATCCTGCCCTTCTGGAAGAGGTGCAAAAAAGAAAAAGACCTATGGTCATCTTTTGCTCCAGCCGAAAGGGAACGGAACAGACAGCTTCATTTTTGCGCCTTCGCTTAAATGACGAGAATATAAGATTTTATCATGCAGGCCTCGAAAGAGAAGAAAAGGCCGAAACCGAAAAATGGTTCCATGAACATAAAAGCGGTATACTGATATGTACATGTGCTTGGGGAATGGGTGTCGATAAGAAGGATGTTAAAACTGTAATTCACATGGATCCTTCTCCTACTGCCGAAGCCTATATTCAAGAAGCAGGAAGGGGCGGGCGGGACGGGAGCATTGCCGAGGCAGTTCTGCTATGGTCTCCTGCCGACAAAAAAAGGATAGAGCTTTTGCCGGAAAAACAGCGTCTTAGGGCAGGTGTTCTTAAAGACTTTGCCGAAAGCGGAAAGTGCCGCAGGGCGGTTCTATTAAAGGCCCTCGGTGAAACAAGAGCAGAAGCTTCCAACCCCGACGAAGAAGTAATAGCCTGTTCGGGCTGCGATATTTGTAATAAAACGGCGGTTCAATATCCCGAGGACGAAAAGCTTTTTATAAAATTTATAAAAGCAAATAAAAGAATTTTTACTCAAAATGAAGCAATCGATTTTTTTTCTTCAAAGAAAACATTTTGGGAAGCAGGGGACGTAAAGCGTTTAAGTGCTGAGCTTCTCGAAGAGGGGCTTATCAAAAAATTGAAAACCCCTCTTTGGAAGGATAAGCTTAGTATTTAGATTAAGTTTAAAATTTGATAAGTTTAAAAACTTTCTTCTAAACGGGCAAAGTAAGCTTTAGGATGAGCACAGGCAGGACATTTTTCGGGAGCGTTTTTGCTGACCACGATAAAGCCGCAGTTTAAGCACTTCCATGTTGTCGGACTTTCTTGTACCCACATAGAATTCTCTTCGAGCCTTTTGATAAAGGCCTCATACCTTTCTGCATGGTATTTTTCGGCAACAGCTATGCTCTCCATAACGGCAGCGATTAAAGGAAAGCCTTCTTCCCTTGCAGTTTTAGCAAACTCCGGATACATGTGCTGCCATTCATGATTTTCACCGGCGGCCGCTTGCCTTAGATTTTCCAAAGTTGTGCCTACCACGCCTGCAGGCGCCGTAGCCGAAACGGTAACTTCTCCGCCTTCTAAAAAATTAAAGAGGCGTTTTGCATGTTCTCTTTCCTGCTCTGCCGTTTCAATAAAAATTCTTGCGATTTGCACAAAGCCTTCTTTTTCGGCTGTGCTTGCCCAAAATGTGTACTTATTACGAGCCTGAGACTCACCGATAAAAGCCGAAAGAATATTCTGTTCGGTCTTTGTTCCTTTTAATGATTGCATACTCTTCTCCTATTAGTATAAAATTGACTAATGTTCTTAAAAAGGGGCACAGAGTAAAAACTCATTCTTTAAAAACAAAAGCCTATATTTTAGTATAACTCTATTTTTAAAAGAGTAAAAGAGGGCAAGAAAAATAATTGACAACACAAACTTTGTCTATTATAATATTCTTAAAAGGAGGCTTAAAAGATGAAATCTAAAAATCACCTTTTTATCACAATTCTATTTTTATTTATCCTAATCTTACTATATGGCTGTAAAACAACAAATAGCGATACAGAAAAAAAACAAAACTACAGTCAGGCAGAATATTTTCACATTGCAGGGAACACTGCAAAAGAGAAAAAAGACGGAACAAGGGCTATATATTATTATACAAAAGCAATTGAAGCGGATTCTACTTATATTGAAGCCTATCTAAACCGCGGAAAGATGTATTATTACGTAAATGAACACGAAAAAGCTCTAGCTGACTTTGATAAGGTAATTGAGCTTAATCCGAAAGAAGATAGAGCTTATTATTGGAAAGGATTAGTTTTTACTAAACTTAGCAATCATAATATTGCTATTAATAATTTAAATACTGCAATAAAATTAAACAATAAAAATTACTATTATTACTATATACGTGCTAAAGTATACTATAGAATGGAACAATATATACATACTCTTAATGATATAAATATTGCAATTGAGTTAAATCCCAATATACCCAGTTTATATGAAACAAGAGGCATTGTATATCAAATTTTAGAAAAATATGATAGTGCTATAGAAAATTATAATGAAGCTATTAATATTGATCCAAACAATCTAACATCCTATAAAGGATTATTATATATATATGGGATAACGGATAAAAATTATAAAGCCATTGATGCTGCAACTAAGGCATTAGAACTAAAACCGGAGTGGACGACATACAATGTACGTGCAGAATTTTTTTTAAAACTTAATGAATATGAAAAAGCCATTGAAGATTGTAATAATTCAATAAAATTAAATCATTCCAGTGCAATTTCTTATCATACACGCGGGACAATTTACTTTGCCCTAAAAGAATACAAAAAAGCTATAGAAGACTTTAATAGGGCTATTGAATTGGATCCGGACAATATTGATAAAGTTAAACAAGAAGCCATCGAATACAAAAAACAAGCATACGAAGCCTTGGCTGAAATGGGAGAAAAGTAAAAAATTTTATTATATTGACAAAAAAATATTCATATTTTATCATACATTAAGGAGGATTTAGCATGAAAGAAAATTCAAACATAAAAAAATCAAAAATCAGAATATTAACCATTGAAGAGCTGTATATGATACACGGCGGTAAACAGACATCTAAAGATGAGAATGAAGGAGATTATACGGTAAAACAAGGAGACACTTTAAGTAAGATAGCAAGAGAACACTATCCTGATGCAAGCACTAAGGAACTATCCGAAAAAATTAAAGAAATTGCAAAAAACAGCGGTATAGAAAACCCTGACTTAATACGGCCGGGGCAAAAAATAGTCTTTGGTGATAAAGAAAGCAGCGTATCTTCGTCTTCCTCTACTCCAAGTGAACCGTCACGGCCTAAAACGGATTCTTCTTCGAGAACTTCAAACGAAGAATACTGGGATGAGCCCGATTATTCGGAAAGAGGAGATACCGAACCGGATATGACGGAGAATACTCCAAATAAACAGGAAACATCTGCGGCTCAGGAAACATCAGCTGCTAAAGAAGGGCAAGTAACCGGAAATGGGCAACATTCATCAGACGAGAAAAACTCAAACAAACAAAATCTGGCATTTGGGATTTCTATCGCAGATATTAAAACAAAAAAAGACTTTTTTAAACAAGATAATAAATTAAAAAAATAGATAATGATAAAACCATAGATACTTCAGAAAAATTTAATAATCAATCTAAATTTTTCCAGCTAATAAAGCAAGATATTGAAAAACAAACATATAAGAAAAAGAATAATGACTATGACTACAATGACAATATTTTAAAAGACATAGATCTGGTATCTACATCCAATTTTATAACCGATTCTGTAACTAAGCACCATGAAATACTTCCTATACTGACATGGGCAGGTATCATGGGGGGAGCTTTATATCTAGGCAATGAAAAAATGAGGAATATGGTTGATTATCTGGTAGATACAAAAGGTAAAATTATCAAGCCCTTAGATGAAAATACAAATTTGTCATTCGGTTTATCCCCTGGAATAAATACAGCAAAAGACGGTGGAACTTTGTATTATTTACAACCTCGAATTGGAATAGACATAAAAACACCTGTTAAATCCAATATCGGAGCAGGCAATATTTATATAGAAGGTAGAGCCGAAGCTGCTTTGAATGTATATTCGACTAAAATAAACGGCTTTCCAAGCTGGACAGAAAAAGACAACAATCCTTTGTCAAGTCTGAAATGCAGTATAGGTGTAAGAATGGAATATTAGTCAAGGAGCCGCAAATGCAATCTAAAAATAGACTTTTTATTACAATCATATTTTTATTAATCTTAATCTACGGCTGTAAAACAACAGATAACAATACAACCGATACAAGTAAAAATCAAAACTATAGTCAAGCCGAGTATTTTAACATGTCAGGGAACACTGCAAAAGAAAAAAAAGATGGAACAAGAGCTATATACTATTATACAAAAGCAATTGAAGCAAATCCTGATTATATTGAAGCCTATCTAAACCGAGGAGAAATGTATTATTACGTAAATGAACACGAAAAAGCTCTAGCCGATTTTGATAAGGTAATTGAGCTTAATCCGAAAGAAGATAAAGCTTATTATTTTAAAGGCCTATTGCTTAATGATGACGGTAACTATAATAATGCTATTGAAAACTTAAATACTGCGATAAGCTTAAACGATAAAGATTATGAATATTACGAAACCAGAAGTAAAATTTATGGATATCTTAAAATATATGATAAAGCTCTTGATAATATAAACGCTGCAATTAAATTAAATTCCAATAGTGCAAGTTTATATATGCAAAAAGGATTATTATATTGCAATATTAATAAATATACTGAGGCTATAAAAGAATATGAGAAATCAATTCAAATCGATCCTAATTATGTACTGTCTTATAAAGGTTTAATATTTATATATGGAATTCTGGAAGATAACGATAAAACTTTTAGTCTACTTAATAAAGTAATAAAAATTAAACCGGATGAAATTCTATATAGAACTAGAGGTTGGATTTTTTTTAATCTTAAAGAATATGAAAAAGCTATGGCTGATTATAATAGAGCTATCACTTTAAATCCTTCTGACGTTCTCTCATATTATGCACGCGGACTAACTTATCTTGAACTTAAATTATATAAAAAAGCAATAGCTGAATTTGATATGGCTATTAAATTCTCTATCGAAGATACACTCCAAATACGAGAAGATGCCATAAAGTATAAACAGCAAGCCTATGAAGCTTTGATTGAAATGGGAGAAAAGAAATAAACGGAGAGTTAAAAGATGAAATCTAAAAACAGGCATTTTATCACAATCCTATTTTTATTAATCTTAATCTACGGCTGTAAAACAACAAATAGCGATACAAGTAAAAAACAAAATTACAGCCAAGCCGAATATTTTAACATTGCAGGAAACAGTGCAAAAGAAAAAAAAGATATACCAAGAGCAGTAACCTATTACACAAAGGCTATTGAGGCAGATCCTATTTATGCCGAAGCCTATCTAAACAGAGGAGAAGCATATGTTTATCTGGGTGAACACGAAAAAGCCCTAGCCGATTTTGATAAGGCAATTGAGCTTAATCCGAAAGAAGATAGAGCTTATTATTGGAAAGCCGTCTTTTTTGTATACTCAAAGCAAGAGAATAAAGCTCTTGAAAATTTAAATAAATCAATAGAACTTAATGATAAAAACCATAAATATTACGAAACCAGAAGCAGGTTATATATACACTTTAATGAATTTGAAAAGGCTCTTGAAAATGTAAATGCCGCAATTAAATTAAATCCGAAATCTGCAGAACTATATGATTTGCGCGGATCATTTTACATAGAGCTAGAACGATATGATGATGCAATAAATGATGCCAAAACAGCCATTGCATTAGATTCTAACTATTTGCAGGCATATCATGGATTGATTTTAGCCTATATGTTTGCAGATAAACATAATGAAGCATTTAAAGCTATCAATGAAACAATTAAACTAAAGCCTCCATACATAGATATGTTATACGGATTCCGTGCAAACATATTTTTATTGAGAAACCAATATAAAGAAGCTATTGAAGACTGTAACGCCAGTATAAAAATAAATTCTCATAATGCCGCAGTCTACTATATCAGAGGAGAATCTTATTTGGCTCTAAAAGAATATAAAAAAGCAATTGAAGACTTTGATATGGCTATCAAATTGGATCCGGATGATGATTATTACGTAGTCAGAAGCAATGCTTATAAGCAAGTCCATGAATATGAAAAAGCTCTTGACGATATAAATACCGCAATTAAATTAAATCCGAAATCTGCAAAATTATATGATTTACGCGGATCATTTTACATAGAGCTAAAACGATATGATGACGCAATAAAAGATGCTAAAATAGCCATTTCATTAGATTCTAACTATATGCAGGCATATTATGGACTAATTTTAGCCTATATGTATGCAAATAAACATAATGAAGCATTTGAAGCCATCAATGAAATAATACCACGAGAACCTCCATACATAGATATGTTATATCGATTTCGTGCCAGCTTATTTTCATTACAAGGCCGGTATAAAGAAGCTATTGAAGACTGCAACGCCAGTATAAAAATAAATTCCGATAATGCTGTTGTCTATAATATTAGAGGACAATGTTATCTGGTACTCAAAGAATATAAAAAAGCTATAGAAGACTTTGATAGAGCTATTGAATTGGATCCGGACAATATTGATAAAGTTAAACAAGAAGCCATCGAATACAAACAAAAAGCCTACGATGCCTTAGCTAAAATGGGAGAAAAAAAATAAAAGGTAACTTTAAAAATGCAATCTAAAAATAAATTTTTTATCGCAATCATATTTTTATTAATCTTACTCTACGGCTGTAAAACAAACGATACAAGTAAAAAACAAAACTACAGTCAGGCCGAGTATTTTAACATTGCAGGGAACACTGCAAAAGAAAAAAAAGACGGAACAAGGGCTATATATTATTATACAAAAGCAATTGAAGCAGATACTGATTATATTGAAGCCTATCTAAACCGCGGAGAAATGTATTATTATGTAGATGAAAACGAAAAAGCCATAGCCGATTTTGATAGGGTAATCGAACTTAGTCCTCAATCAGATAAAGCCTATTATTTTAAAGGTTTATTGTTTAATGATACAGGTAACTATAATAAAGCCATTGAAAACTTAAATACTGCGATAAGCTTAAACGATAAAGCGTATGAATATTACGAAGCAAGAAGCCGTGCTTATGAACAAATCAATGAATATGAAAAAGCTTTTGAGGATATAAATACTGCAATTAAATTAAATCCGAAATCTGCAAAACTATACAATTTAAGAGGGAGATTGCACGAACATTTTGAAAGAACTGATGATGCAATAAACGACTTTAAAATAGCTATTAAATTGGATTCTAATGATATATGGACATATGATGAACTAATTTTAGCATATATGAAAGAAGACAAGATTGACAAAGCGTTCGAAATTGCCAATGAGATGATAAAACTTAAACCTGTACGGATCGATATACTATACGAAATAAGAGCAAGTCTATTTACATTACGAGAGCAATATATAGAAGCTATAGAAGACTGTAACGCCAGTATAAAAATAAATCCTCATAATGCTTCTATATACAATGTTCGTGGAACGGCCTATCTTGAAATTGAAGAATACAAAAAAGCAATAAAAGATTTTGATATGGCTATTAAACTTGCTTTAGAAAGCCAAAATGAAATTAAAAAATATGCTACATATTGTAAACAAATAGCTTGCGAAGCTTTGATCGAAATGGAAGGAAAGTAAAAAAACACAAAAAATTTTATTATATTGACAAAAAATATTCATATTTTATCATGTATTAGGGAGGATTTATGATGAAAGAAAATTCAAACATAAAAAAATCGGGAATCAGAATATTAACCATTGAAGAGCTGTATATGATAAACGGCGGTAAACAAGTGTCAAAAGATGAGAATGAAGGAGATTATACGGTAAAACAAGGAGATACTTTAAGTAAGATAGCACGGGAACACTATCCTGATGCAAGTACTAAGGAACTATCCGAAAAAATTAAAGAAATTGCAAAAAACAGCGGTATAGAAAACCCCGATCTGATACATCCGGGACAAAAAATAGTATTCGATGATAAAAAAGCCAGTGAACCTCCGTCTTCCACTGCACCAAGCGGACCGTCACGGCCTAAAACGGATTCTTCTTCGAGAACTTCAAACGAAGAATACTGGGATGAGCCCGATTATTCGGAAAAAAGATATACCGAATCTGACGTTACAGAGAATACCCAGAGTAAACAGGAAAAATCCTATGGTAAAGAAAAGCAAGTAAACGGAAATGGGCAACATTCATCAGACGAGAAAAACTCAAACAAACAAAATCTGGCATTTGGGATTTCTATCGCAGATATTGAAACAAAAAAAGGCTTTTTTAAATCTAATGATACATTAAAAGGAATAAAGACCATAAATGTAACATCTCAAGTAAATAATATTAAAGAACGTGATAATCATGCTCGTATGTTACGAGAACAATCAGAGGATATATTGCGGACCATTAAAGAGGAAAAAAATAAAAATAATTACAATCCCGATGCCAATATTTTAAAAGGCATAGATCTGGTATCTACATCCAATTTTATAACCGATTCTGTAACTAAGCACCATGAAATACTTCCTATACTGACATGGGCAGGTATCATGGGGGGAGCTTTATATCTAGGTAATGAAAAAATGAGGAATATGGTTGATTATCTGGTAGATACAAAAGCTAAAATTATCAAGCCCTTAGATGAAAATACAAATTTGTCATTCGGTTTATCCCCTGGAATAAATACAGCAAAAGACGAGGAACTTTGTATTATTTACAACCTCGAATTGGAATAGACATAAAAACACCTGTTAAATCCAATATCGGAGCAGGCAATATTTATATAGAAGGTAGAGCCGAAGCTGCTTTGAATGTATATTCGACTAAAATAAACGGCTTTCCAAGCTGGACAGAAAAAGACAACAATCCTTTGTCAAGTCTGAAATGCAGTATAGGTGTAAGAATGGAATATTAGTCAAGGAGCCGCAAATGCAATCTAAAAATAGACTTTTTATTACAATCATATTTTTATTAATCTTAATCTACGGCTGTAAAACAACAGATAACAATACAACCGATACAAGTAAAAATCAAAACTATAGTCAAGCCGAGTATTTTAACATGTCAGGGAACACTGCAAAAGAAAAAAAAGATGGAACAAGAGCTATATACTATTATACAAAAGCAATTGAAGCAAATCCTGATTATATTGAAGCCTATCTAAACCGAGGAGAAATGTATTATTACGTAAATGAACACGAAAAAGCTCTAGCCGATTTTGATAAGGTAATTGAGCTTAATCCGAAAGAAGATAAAGCTTATTATTGGAAGGCTTTAGTATATAAATATTTAAAACAATACGAAAACTCGATTATATGTTCAAATAAATTAATAGAATTACATGATAAAGATACAAATTATTATGAATTAAGAGCAAAAATATATATGGATATGGAAAACTATATAAGTGCCTATAACGATATAAATAATGCAATTAAATTAAATCAAAATAATGGAATACTATACAGTTTAAGAGGTCTATTAAATGAATATTTAAATAAATATAATGATGCAATTATCGATTATAACAAATCCATCGAACTTATGCCTGAGTTTATAGCACCCTACAAATCATTACTAAGTATATATTTACAGACTCAAAATTATGAAGCAGGTCTTGAAGTTGCCAATAGAGCTATTAATATTGAACAATCTTGGATATTATATAGTACAAGAGGATATCTATTTTTAATGCTGCAATCATATAATGAAGCAATATCCGATTCTAATAAAGCAATAAAACTAAATTCAGGTTTTGCAGACTCATATCTGACAAGAGGCAAAGCTTATTTAGTCTTAAAAGAATATAAAAAAGCTATAGAAGACTTTAATAGGGCTATTGAATTGGATCCGGACAATATTGATAAAGTTAAACAAGAAGCCATCGAATACAAAAAACAAGCATACGAAGCCTTGGCTGAAATGGGAGAAAAAAAATAAAAGGTAACTTTAAAAATGCAATCTAAAAATAAATTTTTTATCACCATTATATTTTTATTAATCTTAATCTACGGCTGTAAAACAACCGATACAAGTAAAAATCAAAACTATAGTCAAGCCGAGTATTTTAACATGGCAGGGAACAGGGCAAAAGAGAAAAAAGACGGAACAAGGGCTATATACTATTATACAAAAGCAATTGAAACAGATCCTGCTTATATTGAAGTCTATCTAAACCGCGGAGAAATGTATTATTACGTAAATGAACACGAAAAAGCTCTAGCTGACTTTGATAGGATAATTGAGCTCAATCCGAAAGAAGATAAAGCTTATTACTGGAAAGGTTTGTTGCTGAATGATGACGGCAACTATAATAAAGCTATTGAAAACTTAAATACTGCGATTAACTTAAATGATATGGCTTATGAATATTACGAAGCAAGAAGCCGTGCTTATGAACAAATCAATGAATATGAAAAAGCTTTTGAGGATATAAATACTGCAATTAAATTAAATCAGAAATCTGCAAAACTATACAATTTAAGAGGGAGATTGCATGAACATTTTGAAAGAACTGATGATGCAATAAACGACTTTAAAATAGCTATTAAATTGGATCCTGATGATATATGGCCGTATAATGGACTACTTTTTATATATCTGGAAATGGATAAAAATAATGAGGCATTTGAAATTGTCAATAAGATGATAAAAATGAAACCTTCATGGATAGGTATATTATATGGAATACGAGGCCTCTTATTTTCATTTCGAGGCCAGTATAAAGAAGCTGTAGAAGACTGTAATACCGGGATAAGAATGTATCCCCAAAATGCCTCTCTATACAATATTCGAGGAAAAATTTATTTTGATCTCAAAGAATATAAAAAGGCAATAGAAGACTTTGATATGGCTATTAAATTTGCTTTAGAAAACCAAAATACAGAAAAACAAGATGCCATCGAATACAAAAAACAAGCATACGAAGCTCTAGCTGAAATGAGAGAAAAATAAAAAACTTTATATTGACAAAAAAAGATTCATATTTTATCATATTATTAGGGAGGCTTTATGATGAAAAACAATTCAAACATAAAAAATCAAAAATCAGAATATTAACCATTGAAGAACTATATATGATAAACGGCGGTATAGAAAATCCCGATCTGATACATCCGGGACAAAAAATAGTCTTTGAAAATGCAAAGCCCGAAACACCATCTCAAAAATCCGATAAAAAAAACGGCCGAAGGAACAAACTCAAAGCAAAGATAAGGAAGCAAGCGATAACTATGACAGACAAGAAGATACAATATATGAGGATGAAAAAAGTATAAAATATGGTCATGATAAAAAAAAAGAAAATAAAAATGTCAGCACTAAAACTATAGGCACTGTGGATAATCAATCACATAATAAAAAAAACAAAATAGATGGTAAACAAAATTTTGCAAAGTCAAATATACATGAAAAAACAGGCGGAATATTTGAGAATATGCTTTTAAAAATTTTTAATCCGCCTGAATACAAGAGGCGTCTTATGATTCGCAGAGCCGCGGCTAATGATATTCACAGTAGACAACATAATATGTTATCAGAAACATTGGAAAATATTCCTCAAACAATATGGTATGGTGCCACAGAGTGGCATTATGAAATGCGTGATAAATTAAATAAATATGATACTTCAATATACACGCATAAGATTATTTTAGATGAACAAATGGAATGGAGGAGAGAAACCCGTGACATATTTCATCAAGATGGTATTGAGCCAAAAGAAAGGAAATATTGTCATCCGAACGGATGGGAAGTTGTTTATGATGGAAAATCGCTTGCAGACCAAAATCCAAGAGTAGTTACCGATGATAAAATACGTGGAACCTATAACTATATTGATCCTGGAGCTCCTCCCGAAAATTGGTATGATGTACCCAGGTGGACTGAGTATGCCGCAAGAGGGATAGGGCATACTGTAGTAGATATCGTGCCTTATTGGATTTTAGTTAATTCCCGCAAGTAGGAGATATTAAATGAAATCTTTTTTTATATTTTTACTGGTACTGATCATTTTATTTAATATAGTATTATGGCATAAAACAAATGTCAGTGTAGACTTTATTCATGAATATTATAAAGAATTTAAACAGTTTATAAAGACAGGAGAAAAAGCAGCTGTTCTTGAAAAATATACAAAAGACGGTTTTTTATTTTTTTGTGATTTAAAACACGCAATAGAGCTTTATTATTTTGAAATGGAATCTCCTTCAATGATCTTAATAAAAGTTTTTACAGATCGAGATGATATAGAAGCTATACATATCAAACATTGGACACTAATAATTGAAGACATTGGAGTGGAACTACATTCTGAAAATATTTTAGAAAGTAAGCCGGGGTATATAAATTTTAAATAGAACTTTGATCGGACGGTATATAAAAATACTCCGCTAAATATTTATGACGATAGACCCGGCACAAAATATGGATGGTCAAACAGGTTTTTACTTGGGAAATTTCTACCTGACACTATAAACAAAGAAAAAGATTTAAAACGTTTTAGGAAGATAAAAGAAGTAAAATTCATTACTGTTTTTGAGTATAAAGTAAATAACGAAATCCGTGAAATCAATATCACAAGTATTTATAGACCCAAGGTAAGAGTGAGTTCGGCTTTTTGGGACAAATGGATGAGCGTATAAGAAATTATTAAATTTAGTACTGCAATGTAAGAATGGAATATTAATGGAAACGATAATGAGAAATAAAAAAATATATTTTATAACAATCTCATTCTTATTTATCCTAATCTTAATTTGTAGCTGTAAAACGACAGATACAGATAAAAAACAAAACTACAGTCAGGCAGAATATTTTAACATAGCAGGAAACAGGGCAAAAAAAACGGTACAAGGGCTATATACTATTATACAAAAGCCATTGAAGCAGACCCGGCTTATGTCGAAGCCTATCTAAATCGCGGAGAAATGTATTATTATGTACATGAAGGCGAAAAAGCTCTAGCCGATTTTTTAATCCCTCCTAATATTTGCTCTTTAATAAAATAAACTCTTTTAAAGCATCATTCCATTGATAATCATCTATCCATTCACCGTTAATCGACTTATCTTTTATTATAATCATTTTTTTATACCAATCAATACCTACTATATCGTAACGATCACCATATACATAACCGGAAACAAAAGCTCCATCATTATATTCAATCATTAATAGCCCGCCGCCTTCTATAGTAAATAAAGCGGCAAGATATATTTCATTTATTCCGTTTTGATTAAAGTCGGCTATCCACCCTTGTGAAAATTTAAAGCCGAAATCTTTCACTTCAGAAAGTTTATCATTACTAAGACCCGGATAAAAAAAACCTCCGGAATGGCTAATATAGTAGTCATTAATTATCTTACCTTCAGAAACTACAAAACATCTCACTCTTTCTATAAACTGATCATATATTTCCGGATCAGGATCATCTTCATAAAACATAACAAAATATTCATCATATCCTGAGTTTGTAAAGTTCCCCTTTACATAATCAAGGATTTTCATATCATACTGTTTATACCCCTTCGTTTTGACCCCCGTCTTCCAATCCGTATTGGCAACCTCAAGATATAAAGGATATCGTGTATTTTCGTAATCTTCAAACAGTTTTATCATTTCATCTTTTTTTTCATCGTTTTCCATACCATATAAAGAGCCATGCACTTGGTTTTCTATAAGTTCTTCACTTATTTTTCCAATATTATTTTCACCTAAAAGATCATAGGAGAGGGGAAGATACATCTGTTCAATGTTATCCCACTTATAGTTAACCTGATAATCAAGCATTCCTCCGTTTTGAGTAGAGGCTTTATATTTACAATAACAAAATTCACCATCTTTTTTTATCTCATAAAAATGAATAAAGTTAAGATTATCTGCCGGACTATATAGTACCGGAGCCCTTTTCTGTGCCAGTTCAGCAATAGTAACACCTGTAGGGAATTTATAGTTTAGAATTTTTTCTTTTTTATCCAGTTCGGTTCTAAGCTGTTTAAGTTTTTCTTCGTATGCTTTACTTCTTTTGTATTTTTCTTCTAATTCCTTAATTTGTTCAGGACTCTTCACGTGCGTGTTATATTCAGGCTTTGATAAAAATTCATTTTCTTTCGGTTCAATTTTTGCAGATGATTCCACTTTTGCTTCAACAGGCTTCTGTTCTTTAACTTCTTTAGAACACGAAAATAAAAGAACCGCTAATATTAAGATAAAGATGAATTTTAATTTGTTTTTTTTCATTATTACCTCCATATCTGAGACTTTAACATATATGTATAATAGCTGTCAAGTTTTTTAGATTTAAATTCTTTTTCAGATAACCTCTTTTTACTTTTAGTTATATTCATCTCTCGCTTCCTCCATAATTAAATATGCCTGCATTTACAAGATTTAATGAAAATAAATAATCTTTTTCATCTCTATCACTGTCGTAACCTTCAAGCCGCCTTAAAATAAATATATAAGGGCCCATCATAGTGCCGCAACAATAATAAAAAGGATCGTCGGCACTGATGAGAGGATATTTTCTTTTAAAATACTGCATTAAAATATATGAATCTTCTTCGTCTGTATGTACATCCAATAAAACTATCTTGTTTCCGCAACAGGCAACCCAATCAGATTTTTTTTTGGTTTTAAGTGCATAAATAAAATCATCAAGATTTACAGAAGTCGAATGATAAGAAAAAAATTCATCTTCATAATCTACATTGAGTTTATTCATTTTTTGTTTGACTATTTCAATATTATCTTTGATATTAAGTCCATAAAAATATAAATCACCGAATTCAAAAATCTCATCTGCAATTTTATCTGCTTTTTCAAAATAAGATTCATAACCGACTCTTGTCATAACTACTGTAGTTAAAGCTGTAGGTGAGTAATGCTGATTATGATAAATAACACATCCCATTTCCTTTTTATAATAATCATAGCCGCTTGAATCTGTTTTCATATCATCAACTATGGTCAATTTATTAGAAGTGCCGGCATTATAAAATTTCTCAAACGCCGTATGTTCCGCTTGATATTTTATAAATCTTATTATTTTATTATCTTTGAAAATTATATAAAAATCATTACTTAAGTCTCTTTTATAAGATGAATCATCGGGTATATATGCTTTACAACCAAGTTCTTGCAATTTTTTGGGCATAATTATTGAGGCAGGATAGAATCCATCTACGCCAAACTTCCGTAGTTTTGATACAACTTCGTCATAAGTGTCATTTATATTTAAATTATAAAAGAGCAAACTTCCTTCCTTGTAATAGTGTTCATCATTTGAACGATATGGAGTGCTCCTCGACATAAATCCGCTGCTTGGTCCGCCGTTAAGATTTCTTAAAAGACAAGTCTTACTTTCTTCTGTTAATTTTTCTGTCAAATTTTTCGTTTTTAAATCGGCTTTTTCTTTTGGCTGAGTTTCTTGAGACTGAGGCTCTGTTTTTGTAGTTACATCAACTTTCGTCTCCTCAGGCTTCTGTTCTTTAACCTCTTTAGAACACGAAAATAAAAAAGCCGACAATATTAAGATAATGATAAGTTTTGATTTGTTACTTTGCATCATAACCTCCATATCTTAAGATTTTAACATCTATATATAAAAGTTGTCAAGTTTTAGATTTAAATTCCTTATACCCCAAACGGCTCTTTTTTTATTGCAAGATCGTTTACAGGAAACCCCGCAACATTTAAACTTGTTATAGGTTGTAAGGCGGATAATTCATTACTTATAATTGTAGACTCCCGTAGCCTCCATTACATCATAACTTGATTGATTACACCATGTTACACCTTCTGGTGCGTCTTCATAGTCAAAATTTCCTTTTGCATAAGGCCGGTAAATTGCTGCTTCACGCACAACACCCTGTGCATATTTTAAATTAGTTCTTCTTACAATTTCACCCACAGAATTATATTTAGCTTTATCCGTTCCGCCTCTTACCATTAATAACTCTTCACGCCCCAATTCCAGGCCCAAAACTTTCTTCATCTCCAACCCCTTCATATTTTTCATATTTATATTCGCGTTTTAAAAGAATATATTCTTTTAATTGCTCATTCCATATAACCGTATCATACCAATATTTCCATCCTTTAAATTTTTCAGATCTAATAAAACTCCCACCATCTCTTAACACTATAATTTTTTTATTCCAGTCAACAGATTCTATATCATATCGATATCCAGTATATGCATACTCGGTAGTAAAAGATTCGTTATTAAATTCAATTATAAATAAGGAATTACCATCTATATTAAAATGAGTTACAAAATATATTTCATTTTTACCGTTTTGATTAAAATCCAACACCCACCCTTGAGAAAACTCAAATCCAAAATTTTTTGGTCCAAAAAGACCGCCACGTTCAATATGTGGTGGAAAAAATGAGGCACTAGGAACATTAATATAGTAATCTTTAATTATCTTATCTTCATCAACTACAAAACATCTTACTCTTTTCACAGTTTGACCATATTCAGGTCCTGGAACTTCTTCACAAAATACTACAAAATATTCATCATATCCGGAATCGGTAAAATTTCCCTTTACATAATCAACAGCTTCTAACTTTATCTGATAATCTTTCAGCGATTTTGCAGATAAATCGATATTTTCATGATATAAAGTATAATGTGTATTTTCATATTCTTCAAACAGCTTTACCATATTCTCTTTTTTTTCATCGGTTTTTAAACTACATATTGAACCATGGACAGGATTTTTAATCAGTTTTTCATCTATCTGTCCTATATCGATTGGGGTTGTAAGCTCTATCTCTGAAACAGTGTAATCTCCATAATAGTCATAATATATATTTTTTTCGAACTTTACATAATAGTCCAACGTTCCTCCATTTTGGCTTTTTATTTTTTGTTTACAAAAATAAATATTACCATCTTTCTTCACTTCCTTAAAAGTTACATAGCTAAAAATTTCTTTTTTATAATCATATTCCTCTGTCCTAGCTTCTTTATGTTCAAGGTCTGTAACAGTTGCATCTATGGGTATTTGTGCTATAATATCACTCTCTTTCTTATCAAGTTCAGTTCTAAGCTGCTTGAGCGTTTCTTCATATGCTTCACTTTTTTTATACTTTTCTTCTAATTCCTTAATTTGTTCAGGACTCTTCACGTGCGTGTTATATTCGGGCTTTGATAAAAATTCATTTTCTTTCGGTTCAATTTTTACAGATGATTCAACTTTTGTCTCCTCAGGCTTCTGTTCTTTAACATCTTTAGAACACGAAAAGATAAAAGCCGCTAATATTAAGATAAAAATAAGTTTTAATTTGTTACTTTGCATTAAGGCATTCTCCATAGCTCATATGTTTTTTTCAAGAGCACATATTTTTGTAAATCTTCATCCCAGGAAAAAACTGAAACAAATTTATCGGAATCTACATTTTCATTTTCATAGTTCTTTGATTTCATATAAATTCTTTTTTGTTCCCAATCTACATAACTCAGATTATAACTATCCGGGCAAACATAATTGGTTTTAAAACCATCTTTATCAAATTCCACAAATAATAAAAAATTATGATCTTTATATTTATTATTCTCATCATAATAACCATACTCACAGAAAAAATATATTTCATTTACTCCGTTTTGATTAAAGTCAGCAACCCGGCAGCAACACCATGGATAACCTGAGCCAATACTAAATCCGAAATTTTCTGCTTTAAACTTGGGAGAGAAATAAATATCTTTAACATGTAAAATATATTCTTTAGCTATCCTATACTTAGGCACTATAAATATTTTTACTTCACTTATATAAGTGCCAAAAGTCGTACTGTCTCCATCTTCGAGATGAAATAGCACCAAATACTCGTCACTACCGGAATCCGTAAAATTACCTTCCGCACAGAACAAGACGGTAGACCATAAATCATCATATTCTAAGGGATGATTTTCAGCTTCATATTCTACAAAATAATCAGCTATGCTACCGTAACTGTAAATATCTGTTAGATTCCCAATAATTTGTTTTTCTATTATTTCTTTATCTACATTGCCGATATTGACTTGACTTATAAGTTCAATTTCTGAAACATAATAAGCATGCCCCGCCTGATCTTCTTTATAAGTAATTTTATATTCAAGTATTTTTGTATCTTTTTTCTTATAATATATCTCACCTTCCCTTTTTTCTTCGTCGAATGTTATATTAACAATTCCAGCTTTGTCAAAAAAATTATCCTCAATTTTTATATTAGAAAATATATTAACATTACGGTTAGGCCAAATTGATTCTCTTTTATTATATATTTCTTCTATAAGCTTATCAATTTTTTCTTGATGAATTTTAATTTCGCTTTGTTTTTTTTCTTCGATAATTTGCTCAGGCGTTTTTTCAAGTTCAGGCAGTATAACTTTTGCCTTAGATGCACTTTCTGTTGTTTTATTCTTAGCAAAATTTTTTTGTTTTTGTGTATTCTCGCTATTACATGAAAATAAAAAAGCTAAAAAAATTAAGCCTGCCAGTAACTTTAGTTTGTTTCTGTTCAATTTTTTCCTCCGTATAATAAACTTAAAATATTCTAACTGAAATTTAAATAAATATTCAATTAGTATTTTTTATATTCATATATCCTTTTAAAAAGAATATATTCTTTTAACTCCTCACTCCATACAAATGTGTATATCTCTGCTTTCCATTCGTTAAAGCCTTTAACAGAGCTGGATTTAGTATTCACTGTTATCATTTTTGTATTCCAATTAAAAATTTATTTTGTATCAGCCTTCCAAATGCCTGTCCATTCACCTTCCGGTTTTTGTAAAATAAGACTCTTACATTTTTCTGCATAGTGCTTTGAAGGCGGATCTAAATCTTCCGTTTGAGAAAAAATATTTAAAGCTTCTTTAAAATTTCCGGCATAGAATTCTTTTAAGCCCCTGTCAAAGGAATCAATAAAGGCTTTTTTTTCGTTATAAGTTTTTTCGTCCATGACTTCATAAACAACTACGGGTTCGGATTTTCCTACAACTGCCGCACGGGCAAGCTCTCTAAATTTTAGAACAGTGCCGCTTTCTTCGGCTTGTTTTTTTGCTGCCTCCGCGCACATTGTGTAAGAACCGAATTGCTTATTTAAACCTTCCAAACGGGCGGCCAAGTTTACGGAATCACCCAGCATTGTATAATCGAAACGGCTTACCGAGCCCATGTTGCCGACGATAGCAAACCCCGTATTAAGCCCTATTCTCATTTTAAACGGTCTGCCTTGAGCCCTCTTTTCAAAATCGGCACGCCTTTCTTCAAGTTTCTTTTGACAAGCCCAAGCCGCTTCTAAGGCAGAACGGGCATGATACTCCACTCGTGCAGGAGCATTCCAAAAAGCGATGATAGCATCCCCTTCATACTTGTCGATTGTCCCGCCAGAATCCAAAATAATTTTACTCATATCCGAAAGATAATCGTTTAAAAGTTCGGTCAGGGCTTCGGGGCTTAAGTTCTCCGAGATTGAAGTAAAACCTTGCAAATCCGAAAAAAAGATTGATATTTCTTTACGCTCCCCGCCGAGCTTTAATTGAGACGGGTCTGCTATCAGCTGCTCAATAACGGCAGGGCTTAAATATTGCTTAAAGGCGTTTTTTAAATAACGTCTTTGTTTTCCCTCGACAATATAACTTACTGCAAGGGAGGCAACAAAGGATAATGAAATGCCTGTAAGTACCGAGGCTATAGGTATAGCAATTCCAAAACGGAATAAATAATATGAGATAAAAAGATAGAGGGCAACAAAAAGCAAAAAGCTCACAGCATTCACAATTATCGAAATAGTTCTCGATTTTATTTTTTCTGCAAAAATCCCGAATAATGCGGCAAGAATAATACAAATAAAAATAATTAAAATATTAATCGGATAAGATGTTTCTATAATCGTTTGACCCGAAAGGATATTATCTAAAAGAGTTATATGAACACCTACCCCGGGATAGGAAGCTGAAACCGGCGTTTGACAAATATCGAAAAGCCCCGGAGCATAGAGTCCGAAAAAAACATACATGTCTTTAAAGTCTTCCGGATCTAATTCACTTTCCCTTCCTGCCCTTATATCGGCTTGAGCCTTTAAAATATCTCCGGCACTATATGGAATATAATCATCAATACTTTTTGTAAAGCGGAGATTAAGCGTTGCAGGGAATTCCGCATCTTCATTTCCTCCTACAAAATAAGAAGCAATTCCCAAAGTAGGAATCTTATAATTCTTCCATGGATAAAAGAGCCGTGCCCGTCTGATAGTTCCGTCGGAATCGGGAAGACTGTTTACATTTCCTATAAGGCCGGCAGATGAAGCAATTTCGTCTATAGGAAAAATACCTGGCAAGTCCTCAGAAGAAGCGAATCCGTTTTTATTAAAAAAAGTTTCATCTATCGGTTCCGGTTTAGGAGCAGCGTCAGGCCAGTCTTCGGTATTTCCTTGAACGCTATCAAAAAAAACGGTTTGAATAACTATGCCGCTTTCTTTTGAAGAGTCTGCAAATTTTTTATCATCATCAGCCCCATAAGAAGAAGGTTCGGTAAAAAGCATATCAAAGGCTACCGACCTTGCTCCCCCGCTGGAAAAAAAATCGACTATCTCGGCATAGGCTTCACGCGGCCAAGGCCACTTCCAGCCCCTTTCTGAAGCGGCATAGTTTAAACTTTTTTGATCTACTAAAACTAAAACAATTTCATCGGAAGGAGAAAAATAAGAAGCAGTCCTATTCATTCTATCATCATAAAAAAAATATTCTGCCTGTTTAAAAACTCCTAAATAAATAAAAAAAAGTAAAATGAAAAAAATCGGAATGGAAATAAAAAAGAATCTTTGTATTTTCTTCATAAATTTCTTCTTTTTGCTTAATTTAGTTTATTTTTTTATAACGGTTAAGCCTCTCGGAACGGTTATAGTCGCCTGCAAGCTTTTTTGATTCCTTTTCTACGGATTTTATACGGGAAACAGCTGAAGGATGAGTTTTTCCAAAACCTCTGTGGTCATTCTTTTGTTTTTCACTCATCATTCTAAGCATTTCGGTCATAGCATTGGGATCATATCCGGCCTTTGCCATTAGGTTTACGGCAAAACGGTCAGCATCATATTCTTGACTTTTAGAATAACCTGAATTTACCAAGGTTGTTACGATTTCTTTTGAAGCATCTTCTAAGAATTTAAGGTCTGCTTTTTTTTCGACACCTACGGCCATTGTTGCCGAACTTTCTACAGCGGCAGCAGTAATTCTATTAGTCTTAATGGCTCCTATACCGTGCTTTAACTGAATGTGTCCAAGCTCATGGGCTATTACACCTGCAAGGGCATCTTCAGAATCCGTACAAGACAACAGCCCCTTGGTAATCAGAATATGCCCGCCGGGCGTTGCAAAGGCGTTTATTTCGTCCGTATCCAATATGGCAACATGATAGCCGTTATAGGATTCAGGCACATCGGAATTCAAAACCAAGGTCATACAAATCAAGTTAAGATATTTTTCCAGCTGTTTATTTCTGTAAAGTTTATAGTTGCTTAATATTATAGAAGCTACTTCACGGCCTATATAATATTCCTCTTCATTTTGAATAGGTTTTGAGGCTTCTACAATCGGGGCTGCAGCATCAACAACATTTTTTGTAAAAGCAACAGGATCATTTAGACTTCCCAATAGGGCACAAGATAGAACCGTTACCGTTATTAAACTTATAATTAAAAATAATCCGAATTTCTTTTTCATTATTCACCGTCCTTCAATAAACCTTCCTTAATAAACAATTGCAAATCATTTTGGCTTATCTTTATAGCTTCAACGCTGTCAACTGCCTCATAATTTTTTTTACCTGATGCCGAAAATTCGGAACCCGAGCCTTCAGTCAAGCCCTTTCCTGCAAGAGCCAATTCCTTTGCTTCAGCCGAAGTTTTTTTATCAAAAGACCCTACTATTTTTTTCCTTGTAAGATTTGCCGTTGGAAGCCATCCTACAAGGTCAGGGTTTGAAACGGGAGAAACTTTCATCCACTTTCCTTTTTCTTCTAAAAGATATACTTGTTCCCCATACCTTACCATCATAACATTTTTAGCAAAAAAACCTGCATCCGATTTTATCCAAGTTTCTTTTATATTCACATACATTTTTTTAGAAGACTTTTCGGCTGTCAATATTCCAAAAACCGCAAAAAACATAAGCAAACATATTATAGTAGATTTTTTCATAAAACCTCCCTTTTAAAAATAATACCACAAAAAAAGCCTCTTGTCCAGTTTTCGCACTAAAAGTTTTAGTAAACGGATAAAAAACTTATAATTCGAATGATGTCAATTCGAATGATTGACTTTTTTTTTTAATAATGTTAGAATAAATGTATGATTTTTCCATTAGAAGAACTAATTGAGTTTGATGATAATATTTACGAGATTACATGCGCATCGACAAGAAGAGCTTATCAGCTTGCTAAAATTCAAGACCCCAATGTCGAAAAAAGCGGTAACAAGGTTGTTTCAGCCGGTGCAAGACAAATTTTTACCGGTGAAGTAAACTATCAGATAGAACGGCACCCCGAATTAAACTAAAATTTCAGCTTCGAACGGTTGCGTGGTTCCCGTATTGATTTTTTTCGGAGCTACGGCTTCGGGAAAGACAAGCTTAGCCTCCGAAATATTTTCTTATAAACATTCAAAAGATTTCTCAAAAGAAGGCGGAATTTCGGCTCTTTCAGCTTGTGCCGAAATTATAAGTGCCGACTCGGTTCAGGTGTATAAACACTTGCATATAGGCTCGGCTTCTCCTTCCAAAGAAGAATTGGAAGACCTTCCTCATCACTTGATCGCTATAAAAGAGCCTTCCGAAGAATTCTCTGCAGCCGATTTTGTAAAGTCGGCCGATAAACTTTGCCCCGAAATATATAATCGTGGAAAACTTCCTGTTCTAATGGGGGGTACGGCCTTTTTCTTAAAGAATTTTCTATACGGCCTTCCCGTTACGCCCACAGCCGACCCTAAAATCCGTGAGCATTTTCAAACGCGGGCAAAAGAAGAAGGAGCCGGCGTTCTTTTGGAAGAGCTAAAAAAAATAGACCCCCAGACGGCGGGAAGACTCCATGTCCATGACGAATATAGAATAATAAGGGCTCACGAAGTTTTTGCCGCCTCAGGGAAGCCTTTAAGCTCTTTTACCCTCCCCGAAAACCCAAGAGAACAATACGAGTTTTTTATCTTAAGCATAGAAAGACCCCGCTCTCTCTTATACGAAAGAATCGAAAAGAGGGTCGATGCTATGTTTGAAGACGGCCTATATAATGAAGTAAAAAAACTTTATGAGATGGGATATACAAGCGAAAGCTCCGGACTTAAAGCCATAGGCTACAGGGAATTTTTCGATGAAAATAACCACTTAAAACCCGAATCGGACTTGGAGGAAGTCTCAGCCCTTATAAAAAGGAATACCAAGCACTACGCCAAGCGTCAAGAAACCTTTTTTAAAACAATCCCCGATGTTCACCGCTATTTTATAGAAGATAAGGCTGAAATATCAAGGCTTTATAAGGATATTTGCGGATTTTTCAAAGAGCATTCGTTGGGCAGTTTTTAACACATTCCATACACAAAATACACTCGGTTCCATTTTTTCTCTTCCTTGAATTGTCCGTTACATCAACATCCATCGGACACACTCGTTTGCATTTATCACAGGATACACATTTGTCCTTTTTACATTTTATTCTAACGAGAGAAAAATAGCTCATTGGCTTCAAAAATACTGTTATCGGACAAATGTATTTGCAAAATGCACGATTATCCTTAAAAGCAAAAGCAAGAGCAATTCCTAAGGAGTAATAAAGCACATTGCCTGCAATAAAAGCCCAAAACATAATGCGCTCTATATTCCCCGCTTTCGCAAGGAATAGTAGTGATACGAATATAAAAGATAAGATAAATACTATATACCTTATCCATTCTATTTTTTTCTTGCTCCTCGAGGTGTTTTATATGGTAGGAAATCTAAGACCATTGCTGTCCAACAAGCATATCCACACCAGCCGCGCCCGAATATCAACGGGCCGAATATCTTAGCTACGGCATAATGAATCGTTGCCGCTTCAAATACCCCTGTAAAAAGATAATACCAAAATCCTTCAATCTGCATATTTTCATTACATAGCAGCCCTAGATAGATAAGCATATACAATCCCACAAGTAATTGAACAATATTCCTTGCATATTTGTACTTAACTGCCATTAGGAGAAGCCCCAGAGAAATTGATATACCTATATAGCTAAAGTTAATCAAGTAAAAAATATTATCCTTTGCCAACCACAACGTAACAGCTATTATCTCAAATGTAAAAAACATTATGTCCGGAAAGGTCAGCTTTCGTAATTGCTTCATTTTATTACCACCATAAATTTATAAGAATATTTACAGTTTAATCTTATATCCGAACTCATATAAGACAAAACCATCGTCAAACTTTTTTTCTTTCTCCTAATTATAGTATATTTTTAGGAGATTGTTAAGCATTTAGGCAGTTATCTCACTCATAGAGATTAAAAACTTAGGGAAAACTTATTGAGCGTCGCTTTCCTCACCTTCAGCCTCTTCTTTAGGAGGCGGCGTTTTATCTTTTTGAGGCTTAGATTTTTCCTTTTTTATTTTAAACCTTCTAGGCTTTTTCTTATAACTCATCACATAAAAAATAAAACTTAAGATAAGACCGCAAACAATGGTTACACCGATGACCGTAGGCGAAAGTAAAACATTTTTTATAACATAAAAAAAACCGGGCGAATTCATACTCTTTTATCGGAAAAACGTGTAGAAATTTTTAGAGGCTTCTCCTATTACTGCTTGTCAAGATGGGAGAGCTTTCTATCTCTGCTTGAACTTGTGCATTTTTTGTATATCTACTATTTTCTTACATAAAAAGTCGCTTTACCTTTTCCATACCTCTCAATATATCCCTCCTCTATTAATCGTTTAAGCATATTTTCAATTGTAGCCTTACCGACACTTGGGACTAATTCCGTCATCTCTTTTTTTGTAAATTTACCTATTTTTCTGTCTACTGCACCCCTTACCAATTCAAGAGTCGGCATCTTTTCATCTACATAATCTACTCGTTCCTCAAAATCAATATATGCAGCTAATATTGTTCTAAGAAGATATTTTATAAACGGTACCGGATTTTCTTTGTTTTCATGCCAACCAATCCCGCTTTTTTCTAAAGCTATATAGTAACTCTCTTTATTTTTTTCTATTTTGCTTTCCAGACTGATATATCTCCCAATGACATAACCTTGTCTGTATAGTAAAAGAGTGGTTAATAATCGGCTCATTCTCCCGTTCCCATCATTAAAAGGATGGATACAAAGAAAATCATGGATAAAAATTGGAATTAAAAGTAAGGCGTCCACCGCTTTTTTATCAAGGGCATTATTTAATTCAGCACAAATTTGCAAAACAGCTTCAGGAGTTTCATATGGGGATAAAGGCCTAAATCTTTCTACAACATTCCCAAATTCATCCTTTTCCACAATAGAGTTTTGTGTATTTTTATATCGGCCGCCAATTCCTTTTTCGCTATATTTATATAAATCTCGATGTAGTTGTAAAATGTAATTATGGTTTATGGAGATATATTCATAACTTTCATGAATCGTATTTAGCACATCCCTATAACCTAATATTTCTTCTTCATCTCTATTTTTAGGTGCCGTTTTTTTGATTCATGAGCTCCTTTATTCTGGCTGCTGTAGTAACAATCCCTTCTATTCTATTGGAATCTTCTACACTTTGAATTTTAGCAATGTCTACTAATTTATCCAAAACTGCGGGCTTGCGTTTCAAAAAAAGCTCCTGTTTTCCCTTATGCTCATGGATTTGTGTTAAAAGATTTATAATTTCAATATCCCATGTTTCTCTTTCGAAATTTTCATAATTAAATCTTCTCATTCGCCTACCTCTTTTTCTTTCGCCTAATTATAGCATATTTTTAGGAGATTGTTAAGCGTATTTTGAGGAAAAAGCCTTTTATTTGGGAAATAAAAATAAATTTGAAAAAAAGTTAAAAAAAACTTGACTTTTAATCAAAAGAGGCTTAGAATGTATGCATGGAATTTAAAGATGCATTAAAACCCGATTCTGTAGATTTAAAGGATGTTATCACTCCTGAAACCATAAATCTGCACTTAAAAGGGACTACAAAAGAAGCTATTATTGACGAGTTACTTGATACGCTTGTAAAAGCCGGAAAAGTAAAGGACAAGGTTGCTACCAAGGCTTGTGTTTTAGATAGGGAACGTAAGATGTCTACCGGTATGAAGCACGGAATAGCTATACCTCACGGAAAGACGGATTCTGTAAGCGATCTCGTAGCCTGCATAGGTATTGCAGATAATCCCGTAGACTTTGATTCTTTGGATCAAGAACCTGCCCGAATATTTATTATGACTCTTTCTCCTCTTGATAAAACAGGGCCTCACTTGCAGTTCCTTGCACAGATCAGCTTATTATTTAAAAGTGCAGAAAAAAGAGAAGAACTCTTACGTGCTGCAAATGAAAAAGCCGTCATAAAGCTTTTAATGGAAAGCGACGAAGAGTAACAGGTTAAAGAGCTTTAAAGAATGGCCTGTGCTGAGCTCTGCACAGGCCGTTATTTTTTGCTTAGCTTATTTTTTAGTCCATGAATCTCTATACCGGTTGACAAATTAACGAATTTATCACATATTATTAGCATGGCCGATAAAAAAGAGAGTTTTTTCCAAAAAATAATAGGTTTGTTTATATCCTCGGAGAGTCCTGAAGCCTTAAAAAGGCGCAAGCTAAAGGATATTGCAAAACAAATAGGAAAAACCAGATACAGTAAATGGTATAAATCAGGCTCTCAAGAAGTACTGCCTCAGGCAGCACAATTTTTTTACAGTATATATAAGGTCGTAGGCCCTGCCCGTCCGCTTTTAGCAGGAGCGGCGTCCTCAAAAGTTCTAAAAAATGTTACCGTAGAAAATTCTCTTTCGGACAAACAAAAAAAACTTCTTGAACATCTTTCTGAAGAGTCAATCATAGAACAATCAAAAAGCTCAAATGCGGATGCCCTTGCCGAAAAGGTAAAAAATGAACTGAAAACCTTTATAGGGGAATTTGATTCCAATCAGACACAAAAAATAGATTTAATTTACCAACATCTTGATGCCTTTATTCACTTTGTGCTTTTTGACTATTATTTTTTACTTAGAAAATTCGATTCCAACTTTATTGAAAATAATTTTAACTATACTCCCAATTTTCAGGCAATAAGAGGAGAATATATTGCCGAAGACTTAAAAGATTTTGCATCGGTTTTTTACCAACTAAGTATAGATACCGATTGGAACATTATCTTTGAGATAATAAAAACTTATAAAAACATTCAGCCGGTTCACCCAGGTCAATGGAAAAAACTGTTAGGGGTCTTAGGCGATCTTCGCCGTTCAAAAGCCCTCGAGTATATTATTCAGCATATTACTGAGGACATAATTTACACGGTTGAAACAACCCCTTTCACCGAAAAAGTAACCGATACCTATGTTTCGCAAATTAAAGCAAACACTCAAAATGTTATAAAAAAACTCATAGAGGAGCAGCGGTCTTCAAAGGTTGCAGTTTTAATAGCCAAAATATTCGGAGAGCAAGTCATTTCAGGAATGAAAAACTACACCATCGATGCAAACACGGCTTTTTTAAAAAGGGGCCTGTCCGGATATATTTATGCCGAAGAAATGAGCTATCTAAAATCTTTTTTAATAGAATATGTAAAGACGGATATTCGGGCACTGTGCGATCTTTTTTTAGTAAGAGGAAACTGGGGCGGCTTTGCAGGAACTACAGCCGACTTCTCAAACAGCTTTCATGCAATTATACAGGTTGCCTCAAAAACAGTGGAATTTGATGATAAACTTTCCGAAGTCTCGGATATAGGCGTAAAATTCAGAACCCTCCTTTCCAGAATGGAAAGAGAAAAGGAAGCCGGAAGACAAGCTGCAAAACTTTTAAACGATGTAAACGAAACCGCTCTAAAACTTATAAATATTTCATTAAAACATATAATAGTCATAGGCAACAACTTTAAGACAATCATAGCCGATTACGACAAGCCCCGCCGCGAATTGATACAAAACTGGAAAGAAATTGAACAGCATTCGGAAAGGCCCATAAGAGAATGGCTGGTCGAAGCCTACAAAAAAATCTACGACTTTATCATGTTAATGCAGCTTTTTATCAAAAAAGAATAAAAAAGCTCGAAAAACTTCAGCTTTTCGAGCTTTTTCTTAAGGTTATTTACCTTTTAAAAATTCGTTTTTTCATTATACCATAGTTGTAGGCTGCCCCGTAGCGTCCAGAGCATCACGCCACAATGAACTTTCAGGGTTTACATGCTTTCTTTCTGCGACAATTTGTTCAATCGGTAAGTGTACGAATTTATTGTTTACAAGACCGATTAGGGTTCTGGTTTTTCCTGCCATAGCAGCATGAACGGCATTGTTTCCTAAACGTTCACAATAAACCGAGTCTATTGGAGCTGCAATTGAAGAGCGAATCTGATAACTGGGGTCGATGTATTTTAAGTTTATGTGCATGCCTATCTTTTCAAAATAGTCGGTTATTTCTTTTTTTAAAAACAAGCCTATATCCGCAAGTTTTTTGTTTCCGGAGGCATCAGTGCCTTCTTCAATATTCATTAAATGCTGTCCGGCACCTTCGGCTGCAACAATTAGGGCGTAACCGTTTTCAATAAGCTTTTTTTCCAAAAGCTTTAAAAAGCCGTTTTCGCCTTTTAATTCAAAGCGGACTTCGGGAATAAGAACAAAGTGAGCTTCATGGCAGGCAATAGCCGTATGGGTTGCTATAAATCCTGATTCCCTTCCCATGAGTTTTACCAAACCTATACCGTTAATTTGAGAGCTGGCTTCCATATTGGCGGCAGCTACCGATTCGGTAGCCTTTGCAATGGCCGTATCAAAGCCGAAAGATTTTTGTATAAAGGAAAGATCATTATCTATAGTTTTAGGGATACCTATTACTGAAATCTTTAATTTACGTTTTTCAATCTCTTTTGAAACCTCAAGAGCGCCTTTTTGGGTTCCGTCTCCCCCGATAAAAAAGACCATATTGATATTCATCTGTTCAATTCCGTCTACTATTTCCGAAACTCTAGTTCCCCCTCCGCGGGAAGTGCCCAAGAAAGACCCGCCTGTCTTATGTATTCCGTTTACAACTTCAGGTGTCAACGTAACCGGAGAAAATCCGTATTCGGAGATAAATCCTTTATACCCGAATTTTATTCCGCTGATTCGGCGGACACCGTATCTCGTCCAAAGGCAGCGGACTATAGCCCTTATAACATCATTTATACCGGGACATAGCCCCCCGCATGTTGCGATTGCCGCATGCACATAATTGGGACTAAAATATATCTTTTGACGCGGCCCTGCCTTTTCAATGATATCGGAGTGGGTTAAAGGTTCTCCCGTTTCTCCCAAAGAAGCATATAAATTGTACCTTATAAATTCTGAATCCGTAACATAGTTTGCAATCAAATCTCCGTGTGTTTCGGAGAGCATAATCGGAGACTGTATTTTACATTCTCCTAATGAACTAATAGAAAAATCCGGTTTTTTCATAATAACCTCCTACTTTTTATTGAATTTTTCTCTTTAAAAGAAAAATTGTTTCTTGCGTTAATTTATCGCCCTCTTTTATATCCATTCTTTTAAACATACCTTGAGGAACCTCAAGAGCATAGCGTACGGAATAGGTACTTTCTATGGTCTCTAAACTGTAAGGCGTCATATCATAAATCTCCTTAATTACACCGGAGCTGTCAATAAAGGCTATTGAAAGAGGATGAGGCGTGTTTTTCATCCAAAATCGTAATTTAGTATCTTCTTTATATAAAAAAATCATTCCCGTACCTTCAGGAATTACCTTACGCTCCATAAATCCTTTTTGCTGCTGTAAAGGCGTAATTGCAAGCTCTACGGTTATTTTTTCGATATTTTTTTTAGCGGAATCACCGGTTTTTGTGTCTTCGGCAGTCTCTTCATTTGAGATTTTTTCTATAAAAATTTCTTCCGTTTCCATTTTAATTTGAGAAGAACATGAAAAAAAACAAAGCATAAAAAGTAAAATCAAGCCATTTTTAAAAATCATTTATAAATTCCTCCCTCAAAATATCACTATAGGCCTTATCGGTTTGACTTTTTTCCAAAAGCTCATTAAATACTTTTAAGTCAATATATTTTATTGCCAAAGGCCGCTCCAAAATCATTGAGACGGTTTCACTTTTCCAAATAGCTCTTTTAGGGTCTATACTTAAAGGTTCGCCGTATTTTAAAGTCAGAGCAGAATACATCGAATAATAATCTATTCTGTCCGTATCCATCTGAATAATTATGATATATAAATTTTCTTCATAAAATTGAAACCAAGCTCTTTTAATATTGCTTGAACCATTTGTTTCAATAAGACTGCGGTTTTTTCCGGGTAAAAGAGAAATATCTCTTTCTCCCCGATACCCGAATGTGGAATCTTTTAAAAGAGCTTCTTTAACGGCCTCCATATTCATTCCGAGGTTTATGTCTCTGTAACCGGCAGGAAGATCGGCAAATACGGGAGAATTTTCTTCCGCTTTTTCGGCCCCGGTATTTTTGGGCGTTTCTTGACCGGATTCGGCTTCTTCACAAAAAGTAAGACCCATAAGAATAAAAACCACACAAAAAAACAGCCTTTTCATAATCCGTTTCCGTTCTACCAATATCCGCCGCTTTTTGCACGGGCATTCATACGGGACTTTTCAATTTCCTGCATTTTCTTAAAGTAGGCAGCCTGTTTTGAAAGCTCCAACTCATCTGTTATGGAAATCTTTGATCCGTCACATCTTACTATGGGCTGCTTTAAAAATCTTGTAACGGCTTCGGATACCTCTTCTTTAGGGATGCCGCACATATTTGCCAACTCGACGGGACCGAAGTTAAAGGTGTGGTACTTGCCCTTTACAGGTTTAATCCTTAATTTTTCCAATTGAATTGCAAGCATATCGTACATTTTTTCGACATGATCTTTTATAAGGGTATTTGCAAGCTGTTTGTACATTGCCCAAATTCTATCCGCAAAGGTAGTCGTAAGACGGGCAATCAGTTGAGGCTGGGTAGAAACCATTTGATTAAAGTTTTGGCGGTTTACGGCTAAAAGCTGACAGCCCTCGTCGGTAACAATCGCACTGGCAGATCGGGGCTTATTTTCCAAAAGGGCCATTTCGCCGAACATATCTCCCTCTTTTAATACGGCTAACAAAACTTCGTTATTATCTAAAATCTTTGTTATTTTTACATGGCCTTTTTGAATAATATAGAGCTCGGTTC
Source organism: Treponema putidum (assembly GCF_000755145.1). Taxonomy (GTDB): domain Bacteria; phylum Spirochaetota; class Spirochaetia; order Treponematales; family Treponemataceae; genus Treponema_B; species Treponema_B putidum. The sequence goes on along the minus strand of NZ_CP009228.1, from coordinate 1,337,596 downwards.
CGGATTGGCACTCGCAGAAAACCATGTGCTCCTTATCATAGATTCTTATCATCTGATTTGTAGGAGGTTCAAGCACTTCCATAGGAAGCTTTACACCCATTGCTTTGATAGCCATAACTCTTTTTTGAGCTGCATCGGCGAATTCTCCCTTAGGCTGAGCTTTCAAATAATGATAATATGCATAGAGGGCTAAATCAAACTTTGACATCCTCAGGTAATATTCGCCTATTGTAAAAAGGTGAGATATACTCGTTACAACATTCCTTTTTAAGGTAATGCGGGTTAAAGCCTCATCCAAATAACGCATTTTTTTTGAAAAAGAATAGATAATCTTCATTGCAACGGATGTATTCTTTTCTATTAGCTGGGGAAACTGATCATAGGGAACGGAAATCAAAAGGGCATCCGTTAAGGCAATAGCCGTTTCAATTTGATTATGACCCGACATACAGGAGACAACACCTAAAAAATCTCCCGGGCCGAGGACATTACCTCCTTCTTCAACAACAACCTCATCTTCTTTTGCAACCTGCACTTTTCCGCTTTGTATAATATAAAAATGATCGGTATCCGACTTTCCTTCTATAAGAATATATGAGCCTTTTTTAAAATTCAAAAATGACAGTTGTAACAAGTTTTAACCTCTTATATCTTTGTGCACTTAAAAATACACACAATATACACTTATAGTATATTTTGAAAAAGTCGAATTGTCAACCTACTTGCCTAAAATACTTATATAATTATTTTTTTCCGATTGTATTTTTATCCCTTTTTTGATAAAATAAACAAATGAGCACCTTTAAAAAAATTACGGATTTTATCGAATCCGAAACGGAAAATATTATAGAATTGGAGAGGCTTTTAAGCTCAATTCCCGCAATGGCACCGGAATCGGAGGGTGACGGTGAATTAAAAAAATGCGAAGCCCTGGAAAAATATCTAAAAGAAGCAGGGTTTAGCAATTTTGAAAGGCTTGATGCCCCTGATGAGCGGGTTTCATCAAAAATACGTCCGAATCTGATAGTTACAATTTCCGGTAAAAACGATAAGGAAAGGCTCTGGATTATGAGCCATCTGGACGTTGTTCCGCCGGGAGACTTATCTAAGTGGGAAAACGATCCTTGGACAGTAATCGAAAAGGACGGAAAACTTATAGGACGCGGGGTTGAAGACAACCAGCAGGGTCTTGTTTCTTCGGTTTTTGCAGCCTTGGCCTTTATCAAGTTGGGAATCACCCCCGAACACACTATCAAGCTTTTATTTGTTGCAGATGAAGAAGTCGGCTCCCAATACGGTATAATTTACCTCATTAATAAACACAATCTTTTTACAAAAGAAGATTTGATTCTTGTACCCGATGGAGGCGACTCTGAAGGAAAAACTATAGAAATAGCCGAAAAAACAAGCCTTTGGCTTAAGGTTATTACAAAGGGTGTTCAAACCCATGCTTCAATGCCGAACACGGGCAAAAATGCCTTTGTTGCAGCCTGCGACCTTGCCCTCCGCTTAAACGATTTGGAAAACCATTTTAATAAAAAAGACAATTTATTTTCGCCCGATTATTCAACCTTTCAGCCGACTAAAAAAGAAGCCAACGTACCGAATGTAAACACAATTCCGGGAGATGACATTTTTTATGTAGACTGCCGCATTCTTCCCACCTATGATGTAAACGAGGTTTTAAAAGAAATGCAAAAAAGAGCCTGCGAGGTTGAAAAAAAATACGGGGTCGGCATTAAACTGGAATATGACGAACCGGAGACCTCTCCTGCAACACCTAAAGATGCAAAAATTGTAAAGCTCCTTTCATCCGCACTAAAAAAGGTAAAAGGAATTGAATCATCGGTTATCGGTATAGGAGGAGGAACGGTCGCAGCATGTTTACGTTCTAAGGGCTTTAACGCGGTAGTTTGGAGCTCCCTTGATGAAAGCTGCCACCAGCCCAACGAATATGCTTTTATAAAAAATATCATAAGCGATGCAAAGGTTATGGCAGCCATGATGTTCGGCGTCGAAAATATTTAAAACTTTAAACATTAGATATGGATGAAAAAAACTGGAGGGAATTTTCGGCTAAGGAAACGGCGGATTTTAAACAGCCCGTCTTAATTTCCTCCGCCTTTCAAAAACTGATAGAAGAAGCAGAGCCCGAAGACTCAAAGGCTCTCCGTCTGCAAGTTGAACTTTCAGCGGATGAAAAAACCGTATTTTCTTATGAAACCTCCGACCCTCTCGGAGAAAAAAAATACTGTATTACCCATTATCTTGTGCATCAATACGAAAACAGAGTACTTCTTATAACTACGGGGAAATGCCTTTCATATTGCCGCTATTGTTTTAGGCGGGGGCTTATAGCCCGATCTCAAGATTTTATCAGCGATAAAGAGCTAAAAACGGTTATAGACTATATAGAAAAGAACCCGTGCATTACCGAAATTCTTGTTTCAGGGGGCGATCCTTTAAGCGGAGGTTTTGAAAAACTTAAAAATGTTTTAGAAAACCTGAGGGCGATAAAGGATGACCTTTTAATAAGGCTTTGTACACGAGCCCCTATCTTTGCTCCCGAGCTTTTTACTAAAGAACTTTTGCACCTGCTAAAAAAAACAAAACCGCTATGGCTGATTCCCCACATAAACCATCCTGCAGAGCTCGGAAAGGAGCAAAGAAGAGCCTTAAAGGCCTGTATTGAGGCAGGTATACCCATTCAAAGCCAGACTGTTCTTCTAAAAGGTGTAAATGATGATGAAAACACTCTGATTAAACTTTTTCATAGCCTTGCCTGTATGGGCATAAAACCCGGCTATCTTTTTCAATTAGATCCGGCAGCCGGAACCTCTCACTTCCGTGTTCCCTTAAAAAAAGCCCTAAAACTTTGGGAAAAAGTAGAACCGAAACTTTCGGGACTATCCCGTCCTCAATTTGCTGCAGACCTGCCTGAAGGGGGAGGAAAATTTTCTCTTTCGGCATTGATTTATTCTAAAAAAATAATCGAGCAAAAAGAAGATTCAAGTTTTAGAGCCCTTGGTATGGACGGTATTATACATAAGTATACATATTAATGTATACAAAAGTATACAATATCTTGTTAAGAATTAGAACACGCAATTTAAAATATCTATAGGCTTTAATAACTCTATTATTATCTTATAAAAATAAATAAACATAGATAAAATAATCAATTCTTCTTACAAATTTTACAAAAAAGAAGCATATTTTAGCACGGTTTTTGCTTAAAAGATTATGAGGTATAAACTATGACAGAAAATTTGCTTTTACACTACATACATGATACTAAAAAATATCCTCTCCTATCAGCCCAAGAAGAAGCAGAATTAGCCGATGAAGTAAAAAAAGGTAATAAAAAGGCAATAGAGACTCTTATTACATCAAACTTGAGGCTTGTAATAAAAATGGCAAAAAAGTTCAGTTCAAATGAAAACCAAATTTTGGAGCTCATTCAAGAAGGCAATATGGGGCTTATGAAGGCAGCCTCTAAATTTTCAAAATCGTTTAAGGTTCGTTTTTCAAGTTATGCAGCTTGGTGGATAAAACAATCTTTTATAAGATACTTAAATTCGTCCGACAAAGTTATAAAAATCCCTGTAAGAAAAGAAGCTTTAATCAGGCAAGTACACCAAGAAGAAGAAAAGTATAGAATCAAATACGGAATTTCACCTTCTTATAGGCAGCTTGCAGAAATACTAAAAGAAAAAGTAGATGTTATCGCTCAGATAAAGGCCTTCAATTATACGGATATATGTAGTTTAGATGACCCGATTGATAATGAAAGTTCAACAAACCTATATGATTTTATTCCATGTAATACCTATAATCCCGAAGAAGAATTTATAGATAATGAATTCAAAGAAAAATTAAATAAGTGTTTGGAAATTCTTAATGACCGTGAAAAAGATGTTTTAAAACACAGATACGGTCTTGACGGTACTATGACCTCGACCACTTTTGCAGTCTTAGGAAAAAAACATTCAATTTCTGCAGAATCCATCCGCCAAACCCAACTGCGGGCTTTAAAAAAACTAAGAGCTGATACAAATAAGATAAAAGCTATGGTTTTAGTTTAAGAGCTTTTATTTTTTTTACAAATCTTGTAATATAATTTATATTCTTTTGTTTGCAGAGGTAAGTCTATGAAAAAATTAAAGACTTTTTTTGCGGCATTTCGGTTTATTTTTAAACAAAGTCCATTGTCTACTTTTTTTCTTGTATGTTTAACCTTACTTGAAGGTGCAGTACCCGCCGTTTTGGCATTAATTATGAGAAATTTAGTCGATGCAGTAACAGGCGGAATATCTGGCGGGGTAGATTTTTTTGCAAAATTAATTGCAATGTGGATGGCTGCAATGGTAATACAGCAGGCTATTTCGACATTTTTACGCCTTTCGATAGATACCTATAATGTAAAGACTTCTTACAGGATAGGTAAAAAAATAATTGAAAAAAGGCTTCAATTTGCCGGGGTAGCTGTTTTTGAAGAGCTTAAATTTCAAACAATATATGAGCGCATTTCGGATTCTCAATACCGGATTGAAAATTTTGTAAATAATTTTAGATATTGGTTTAAAAGTATTGTGGAATTTGTATCGATATTTATTTTATTTTTAAATTTTGAATTCTGGATTCCGCTTGCAATATTTATTTCAATCATTCCCGGTATTTTTGCGGCAAAAAAAATTGCAAAAATTCAAGTTGAACAGGAAGATACTATCTATGATATTGAACGTGAAGCAGGTTACTATCGAAACATTTTGATTGCCCCGTCTACGGCACGAGAAATCAAGTTATTTGATTTTGGAAACTTATTCTACTCAAAATTTAAAGCAAAATCAAAAGAACTTATTTTAAAAAATTCCAAATTTAGAGGAAAAATTGCCGCTATTGATTTTGCCGGAACAGGTGTAAGAATAATTGCGGTTGCTGTTATCATGTTCATTCTTTCTCAAAAAGCATCTGATGGAACTTTAAGCCCAGGACTTTTGGCAATGTTTCTTCAGTCTGTTTTTGCTTTTTCCTCAGCTATGCTTACAATTATAGAATTTTGGGCTTATCAAGATTCGGCAATTGCATTTTTTGATAGGCTTTTTACCTTTTTCGATATGAAAGACAAACTTGTACTGAGTAAAAATCCGAAAGTTTTTGCCGGAAAAATAGAGTCGATAGAATTTAAAAATGTAAGTTTTTCTTATAATTCTAAAGATTTTGTTTTAAAGAAGGTTTCTTTTAAATTAAACTCTGACGATATTACCGCCATCGTCGGTGAAAACGGTGCCGGAAAAACTACAATCATTAAACTGATAGCCCGTTTTTACGACCCTAATGAAGGTTCTATTTTAGTAAACGGAGTAGACCTAAAAGATTTTGATTTAAATGAATATCAAAAAGCAATATCAGCCGTATTTCAAGATTATGTTAAGTACCATATATCTGCCGCTGAAAATATTTTGCTAAAAGGTGACTTAGATAAAAATAAAGACCTTATTAATCAAGCCGGCTTAGATTTTATTGATTCTTTTCCCGATAAAGAGAAAACTCTTGTCGGAACTTTTTTTGGAGGCCTTGAGCTTTCAGGAGGCCAATGGCAAAGGCTTGCAATTGCACGCGGCTTAAATAAGCCCCACTCTCTTTTATTGGTTGATGAACCTACAGCGGCCATAGACCCGATACAAGAAAGAGACCTTTATGAAACTCTTCTTTCTAAAAAAGAAATGACAATTTTAGTAACTCACAGACTCGGCAGTATACGCAAAGCTAACCGTATTTTAGTATTAAAGGAAGGCTCTTTAGTTGGCCAGGGGGCGCACAAGGACTTGATGAATACCTGTCCTTATTACAATGAACTTTATTCAAGTCAAGCAGAAATGTATATTAACTCTTAAATTAAAAATAAGAACAGTTATCATTCTGACATCACAAATCTTTTATTCCTTCTTACCGGATTTTTTTGATTTTTTTTGTAAAATATGATACAATTAAATATGAGGTATAAACAATGAACGTAGAACTTTTAGCTCCGGCAGGGAATACCGAGGCCCTTGATGCTGCCGTAAACGAAGGAGCAGATGCCGTATATTTAGGCTTAAAAACTTTTAATGCGCGTATGCGTTCCTCCAATTTTGCATGGAACCAATTTGAAGCAGCCGTAGACAGTCTTCACAAGCGGAATAAAAAGGTCTATGTTACCGTTAATACGGTTTTAACCGAAGAAGAAACCGAAAAGATGTACCGCTTTTTAAAATACCTTGCTTCCGTTTCTCCTGACGGAATCATTGTCCAAGATTTAGGTATAGTCCAAATGGCTAAAACCTATTTTCCGGGGTTGAGGCTCCACGCTTCAACCCAGATGAATATAGCCTCGGCCAAGGCTGCAAATGCTTTAAGCCGGTTCGGAATATCAAGGGTCGTTTTAGCCAGAGAGCTTTCACTAAAAGAAATTGAAGCGGTCAACTTAAACACCTCCTGCGAGCTTGAGGTTTTTGTGCACGGAGCTCTCTGCGTCTGCCAATCGGGGCTTTGTATGTTTTCTTCATACCTCGGAGGAAAATCGGCAAACCGCGGAATGTGTGCCCAAGCCTGCCGAAGACTGTACACAGCCCACACACCTCAAGGGGATAAGGACGGCTATTATTTTTCACCCCATGACTTGCAGCTCATCGATTATGTTCCCGACCTTATAAGAGCAGGGGTCTCCTCTTTTAAAATTGAAGGAAGAATGAAGAGTGCGGAATATGTAGGGACGGTAGTTTCAGCCTACCGCCATGTAATCGATAACTGGGAAAAGAATAAAAAAGAAGCCGTCGAAACAGGCCGCCGCATTTTAGCCGGAGACTTTGCCCGAAAAAAGACGAGTTTTTTATTTGTTTCTTCAAAGGCTGAGGAAATATTAAGCCCGAATCAGGCAGGGGGCACGGGTATTTTTTTAGGAACTATAGACAAAACCGCCCAATTTAAGATTAAAGAAGTTGAAGGAAAAACAAAAGAAGACCCAATGAGAAAGGTTCACTATGTGCTTTTAAAGGGCGGCTCCTATACTCCCGATTTCGGAGATTCGATTCGGCTCCATACAAAGGATGACCGCGGAAGAGAGAGTTGGAAAATTCAAGATATCCGAGTTGAAAAATCGGCCGCACAAAAAGCAGGTTCAGCTGAAAAAGTATGGATTCAAGTTCCTGCCGATTTCGGCATAGGAGACAGCGTTTACCTTTTGCAGACTAAAAGCATGAGCAAGCGTTATCCTCCGGTGCTTCCCAAAACTCTAAGCCCATTTAGAAAAAGGCCCGGCGATGACAAACTTCCCGAGCTTAAGCTCTATCCCGAAGGAAATCCGGCCGGGAACATTGAGGAGAATACAAAAGCCTCTGCCAAAACAGGAGTCAAAAAAAGACATGAGGATAAGCGGAGCAAGAATATTTTGACTAAATCCAATATAGATATTTTCCCGGACGGTTTCTATGTTCAAGTGTCCTCCGTAAACAGCCTCCACACAATTCTTTCCGATAAACCTGTGCGGGTAATTATAAACCTAAACGAGGATACAAAGGATGCCTTAGCCGGTACTCAAAAAAACGGCAAACCTCTTCCTTTCTCAAAGCGGGAAATCTTTATTTCCCTCGATCCTTTTATGGGGCAGGCAGAAAGCGATGAGCTTGAACTATATCTTTTCGGCCTCATAGAAAAAGGATATACTCAATTTGTAATAAACAATCCTGCTCATATTACAATGCTGAAAAATAAAAATTTAAACCTTGTTGCCGGCCCCTATCTTTACAGCTTTAACCGATGGGCGGTAAAATGGCTTCAAGAAAATAATATTTTAAAGTTTATATCTCCCATCGAAAACTCTCAAAAAAATCTTGAAGAGGTTTACACTCCCGGCATGAGAAAACAGGTACTGATTCCCGTTTTTGCCTATCCTGCCCTATTTAGGATGAGATTTACGCTCCCTAAAACTTATGATTTCTTATATTTTTCCGATAAACAAGGAGAGGCGTTTAAAACTTTTTCAACACCGTCGGCTTCATTTGTTCTGCCGGAAAAACCGTTTTCGATAACCGACCGCATTGGGGCTCTCGAAAAAAAAGGATTCGATAAATTCCTTCTTGATTTTTCTCACACGGAAATAGAGCGTAGTGAGTACAGATACATTGTAAGTTCATGCAGAAATGGAAGCTTCATAGAAGATACTTCACGGTTTAACTGGAAAGAAGGCTTTTATGACCCTGTAAAGATTGAAGCAAGAAAACAAAAGTAATATTTCAAAAAATTTATATTTAGATCTAAGGAGATTTTTTATGTCAGAAACAAAAGGTACCTCAGCTATTACTTCCCGGACGGCAAAGACGAGGTTTCATTCCATAGGTAGTAAACTTTTAATTTTTACCGTTATACTGCTTTTAATACAATATCTGATAATCGGATATAAGGATTGGCGAAGCCTTAGAAAATTTTCTGAAAAACAAATAAAGATGATGGCGGATCTAAAACATTCGGCCTTCAACCATGAGTTAAATACTTATGAGATTATGGGGAAAATAATATTGGATAATATCTCAAAAGATGATAAAATAATCAAAGCCTTTGCCGAAAGAGACAGAGAAACTCTTACCGAACTTACATTACCCCTTTTTGATAAAATGAAAAAGAATTATAAAGCTAAACAATTCCATTTTCATATACCGCCTGCAATTTCATTTTTGCGCGTTCAAAATCCTAAAAAATTCGATGATGATCTTTCAGGATTTAGAAAAACAATTTTGCAAGCAAATTCCGAAAAAAAAGAAATACACGGTCTTGAAGTAGGAGTAAGCGATTTGGGTTTTAGAGTAGTAAAACCTCTTTTTGATCAAAACAATAAACACATAGGTTCGGTAGAATATGGGGGCGATGTTAACAGCGACTTTATACAAAATTTTCTTAAGAGCTGTTCTCAGGAAGTATTGGAAGGCGGTTTAAATATAAGCATATGTGCCCGCACTTTAGACAATACTTATAAAATAATGGGCTCCAATTTTGAAAATGATAATTCCGAAGACTCTGCTGCGCTTATGGAAGAATTAGGAAACAAAGAGAATCTTATCAAAATTAATGGAACCAACGCAGCGGCTTATTATCCTATGTATGATTTTTCAGGAAATATAATAGGATACTCAAAATTTGTATATTCTATTGAAGCAATTCAAAAAAGTCAAACAAACTTTTTTGTAAAGACAACAGCTGTTTTAGTTTTTATATTTATTCTATTTGTTTTGACAATTATAATTTTTACAAAATTTATTATCATACGTCCTGTTAATAAAGTTATCGACTCTCTTAAAAGCATTTCGGAAGGAGACTTACGGGTTGCTCTTCCTGCAACGGGTAACAATGAAATTGGAAAGCTGACAGGATATTTTGCCGACACGATTGCAAAAATAAGCTATATGATAAAAGCGGTTTTAATGAATTCACAAGAAATGAGCGAGGTCGGTGAGGCCCTTGCAAACAACATAGCAGAAAGAGTAAGTGCAATACATCAAATCACCCAGAATATAGAATCAGTAAAGGCCCAAACAGAAAATCAGAGCTCCAGTGTAACCGAAACATCTGCAACAATCGAACAGGTTATCAGCAGGCTTGGAGAATTGGACAGCGATATTGAAGTACAGGCTTCAAGCATTGAGCAGTCCTCTGCAGCGGTTGAACAAATGACGGCAAATATCGCTTCGGTCACAAAAAACCTTGAAAAAAATAATACCCTAATTAAAACGGTATATGAACAGACAAAAAACGGTAAGGACGGAGCAAAGTCGGCAAATGATGTCGTTGCTCAAATAGCATCTCTTTCTGCATCTCTTCTTGAAACGAGTGAGATTATTCAAAATATTGCAAGTCAGACAAATCTTTTGGCTATGAATGCAGCAATTGAGGCGGCCCATGCAGGCGAGAGCGGAAAAGGCTTTGCCGTTGTAGCCGACGAAATCAGAAAGCTTTCAGAGGAATCAAATATGCAGGGCAAGCAGATAGGCGAAGTTATGAAAAAATCTACCCAGATTATCGAAAAACTTTCAGTCGTAGGAGATGCTGCCGAAAAATCTTTTATTACCGTTTACGAATTGGTAAATCAAATTTCAGAGCAAGAGGAGCTTATAGTAGCGGCTATGAAAGAACAAGAAAACGGAAGCAATGAAGTTTTACAGGCGATAAAAAATATAACTACAATAACAGACGAAGTAAAGACCAGATCTATTGAAATGCTTTCCGGAGGTATTAAGGTTTCGGAAGAAATGCAAAAACTTGATATGCTTACCAAAAATATTAACAACAGTATGAATGAAATGTCGGCAGCCGCTTCCGAGATAAATGACTCAAGTAAAGAAGTAAGCGATATTTCTCAAAAAAATAAAAACAGTATCAGCCGGCTGTCGGCAGAAGTTAATAAGTTTAAGGTCTAATTAAACTTGAACAATCAAAGCACCGGTTTTTCTGTCATGGAAGAACCGGTTTATTTTTTCGGTTTCAATCTTTATAAGAGAGCCGTCCACATATTCTTTAAGTTTTGACCGTGCTCCTTTTTTTTCGGTTAAGAGCAAAAAGCCTTTTTCGGAGCAAGCATAGCGGCCTATTTGACCGTCGGAAAGTTTTATTATTTCAGAACTGATACGTGCAAGGAATTCTTTTTTCTTTTCAGTCTCAACCCCTTTTTGTTTTTTTTCTCCTCTGCAATATATAAAAGAAAGACTTGCTCTGGTTTTTTCAAGCCTTGCAGCTTCAGAAAGCTCAACAAGTTTTGGAGGAGCATCATCGGCATAAAAATAAAAATGACACCACTTACCGGAAGCTACCGGATATTTCACATCTCTCGGTTCAGTTATTTTTTTTCCGGGGATTGGACAGATTCCCATATGAGGGCAAGGCGAGATAATCTCATATTTTTTTTGGATAAAGTTTTTACGCAAGGCTGAAACAAATTCCCCCGCAAGGGGTATGCCAGGTTCAATTATTAAAGCTGCACCGTCCTCTTGAAGATAATGCTGAATTGTTTTTGCAGCTCTTTCAGCTTCTCCGTCAATCTTAATTGAAGAATCCCAAAATATTTCATTGAACATATTTGCACTTACAAAAAGATCTACCTTTTCTTTTAACGGAAGACCGAAGCTGCCGTTTAATTTTGTAAGTTTCCAATTCGGTGCTTGCTCTATTCCGGCATTTTGATTTGTAAAAGCAAAAAGAGAATTAAACAAAGCCTCTCCTGCCGCCAAAGCCTTTCCTGAAATATCGGCACAATACCAATGAAGTTTTTTTGAACGCAATTCCGGTTTAGCAATCCAAAAAGCACACATAAGGGTCATAGGCCCGCAGCCGAAGTCCGCAATCGTATCTCCGTCCTTTAAATCAAAATCAAGATTGCCTATCAATTTTGAAATACGCACCAAGTTCCACCACATATAGTGGTAAATATAGGCCGTTAATTTTACGGGATTATTTAGGTAATTTACTTTTCGCGAGCCTCTTTCATTTGTAAGTTCATGGAATAAGATACGGATATCCTTTGGAACCGAGGCTGACTGTTTTGAAGAAAGTTTTAAAGCATCTTTTATAATAAGGTCAAAGGAATTTAAAAGAATCTTTGCAGCCTCATCATTTTCCTTAAAAATATTTTTTCCTGTATTTTTTGTCTTTACACTCTTTATCTGAATTTTTTGCCGATTATTTTTGTTTTCGGTATTTTTTTCTTTATTCAGATTTCCATCAAATTCTTTTTCTTTATTTTTTTGATGGTGAATTTTTATTTCGTTCTTCTTTACAAATTTTTCATAGAATGGTTTATTTTGTTCCGTCATTTTTTTCTTCCCGTATAATTCCGTAAATATTTAAAAGTTGATCCCTAAGTTCGGATATTTTAGCCGTAAGGGAACCCTGAGCGGCGCTTTGATTTATTATTTCGGCAGCAGCTCCTTCAACCGTATACTTTTTTTTATTTATTAAATAATCCAGCCGATAGATGATTCCCAAATCATGAGAGCTGTAAATACGCCTTCCGCCCAAATCTTTTTTAGGCTGCAAGACAGGAATATTGTCTTCCCAATATCTTAAAGTATGAGATTTTATTCCTGTAATTTTTTCAACTTCACCTATCGAAAAACCTTTCATTTCTAAAGCCTTTCTTCCCAGCGTTTTCGGCTTCCCTTAACCTTGAGCAAGATAGGAATCATTTCAAAACCTAAATCGCTTCTGATTTTATTTTGAATATACCTCATATAAGATTCGGTTACATAGTCGGGTCTGTTTGAAAACAACAAAAACTCAGGCGGGCGGGAACCTGTCTGCACAATGTATTTAAAGGTAAAAGCTGTTTGACGGCCTTGCGGAGGGGGTGCGGCTTGAAGCCAATCTTTTAATGCAATGTTTAGAGCCGAGGTTTCTATTTTTTTATTTAGCTGCTCGAACATTTTAATAGCCGTATTTAAAAGCTCTTTGATGCCCATTCCTTCATTTGCCGAAATAGCGAGTACGGGGGCATAGTCCATTTTGCCGAACATAACCTTTATTCTTTCTTCTTCATCCTTAAAAGCTTTTTTTGTTTGCTCCATCAAATCCCATTTATTTAAAACAAAGATAACGCCGAGTCCGCGGTTAGTTGCCTGCACTATAATTTTTTTATCCTGTTCGGTTAAACCTTCTTGAACATCTATCAGATGAAAAACTATATCGGCATTGTCCATGCTTTTAATTGCACGCACTACTGAATAATATTCTATATCTTCGTTAACCTTTGCTTTGCGCCTTATTCCCGCCGTATCTTGAATAACGAATTTTCTATTTTTATAAGAAAATTCTCCTTCAACAATATCGCGGGTAGTGCCTGCAACATTTGAAATTATCGAAGCGGAAGAACCTGTAAGATAGTTTGCCAAAGTTGACTTTCCCGTATTGGGTTTACCGACAATCGTTATTCTTATTGTATCATCTTCTTCAAGTTCTTTTATATTGCTAAAATCAAGACCGGCTGTCAATTCTTGAGCCAAGACCGAAATATTGTCTCCGTGTTCGGCACTTATACAGGTCAAAGATTTAAAGCCGTAAGAGTAATAGTTGCAAGCCTCTGCCATGAGTCTTCCGCCCTCAGTTTTATTTACGGCAACAACCAGCTTATTAAAATATGGCCGTAAAAATTGAATAAACTCTTCGTCCTCAGCAGTTGCAAGACCTGCATCGAGAAGAAGTAAAATCCTGTCGGCTTTTTTTAGAGTGGAAATAGTTTTTTCCATAACAAGCTCATCTATAGTATCTTCTGCCTTATCACCGCTCCTCGTAAGTTTAAAGCCGCCCGTATCTACAAGCATAACGGGAAGGCCGTTTATAATTGCCTGAGCTTCAACAGGATCGCGGGTTACGCCGGGAGTCGGATCGGTAATGGAACGGCGTTTTCTTAAAAAGCGGTTAAACAATGTAGATTTACCGACATTGGGGCGGCCTACGATAGCTATCAAAGGAATATTTTGGTATTTTTTTTGATGAGAAAATTCCGAGTTCACTGAATCTATATTTTCTTCATCAATAATTTCTTCTTTATTTTTCGGCATAATAGGGCTCCAATGTTTTTTGTACCTCTGCTTTTATTTGCGATGCGGAATTTAACTTTTTAATTTTTTCGTATAAGACTTCCGCATCCTTGACTTTTACGGACTGCATAAATTTTTGCATTTTTAAAATTTTTCCGGCAGGCATACTGAAATGTCTCAAACCCATTCCCAAAAGCAAAAAGGCAGCATCTTCATGCGAGGCCATTTCTCCGCACATTGAAACCAAATGGCCTTCCTGCTCTTTTATAAACTTTTGTGCATCGATAACATTTTTGATAAGACGCAAAACGGCCGGTTCAAAATAATTTGCAAGATAAGCAACCTTTGTGTTTTCTCTGTCTGCCGCCATCGTGTATTGAATAAGATCATTTGTTCCGATAGAAAAGAAATCCAAATACGGAGCATAGAGATCGGCTGCTACAGCCGCCGAGGGTACTTCAACCATAATTCCGACATTAACCTCTTCAATTATTTTTTTACCGGCAGCATTACATTCAAGTTTACATTCTTCAATTATTTTTTTAACTTCGATAATCTCTTCAACGTTTGAAATCATCGGAATTAAAAGAAAAACGTTTCCGAATACTCCTGCCCGTAAGATAGCATTGATTTGAGTTTTAAAAATTTCTTTTCTTTCTATGCAATAGCGGACAGCCCTCCAGCCGAGCAAGGGATTTTTTTCACGCAAATTTTCCTGCTCATCAATCATCTTGTCGGCACCCACATCGAAGGTTCGGATAACTACAGGCTTTTTGCCCATAGCTTCGACAACTTTTTTATAGGCTTCAAACTGAGTATCTTCATCCGGAATTTTACCGTCCTCTAAAAATAAAAACTCGGAGCGGAAAAGACCTATGCCGTTTGATATGGTAACAAATTTATTTTCAATTTCTTCGGGGAAGGCAATATTCGCATTTACCGAAACCTGAACTCCATCCTTTGTCGTAATCGAAAGACGCTCAGTATAATTTTTTTGAGCTTCTAAGAGTTCCTTAATTTCAGCATTTCTTTTTTCGATACGGCACTCATATTCTTTTATAAGGGTCTTGGAAGGGTTAAATAAAACAAAGCCTCCGTCCGCATCGAGAGCTGCGGGCATATTGGTTCGGGCAAAATCCATACAGTTTTTTACACCTACGAGCATGGGAATATCCCAAGCACGAGCCATAATCGAAATATGGCTGGTAACGCCGCCCTCTTCCATAATTATACCGCTCACTCCCGCATTTTTTACCAAGAGAGCCTCGGAGGGTTTTATCAGCTTGGCTGCAATAATCGCACCCTTTGGAACTTTTGTAAATCGGGAATCCCTTGCCCCCTGCTTAAGGAGATGAACAAAAACGGAGTCAAAAGCATCCTGAATATCTACAGCTCTGGCACTAAGGTATTCATCTCCGGCTGTTTGTAACATTGCAACAGTCTCGTCCAATTTTCTTTTTAAAACAAACTCGGCATTCATCCTTGTTTTTTCGATATCGGCAAAAACGGAATCCAAAAAGGCCGTATCCGACAACATAAGAATGTGGGTTGATATAATATCTTCACCGGTTTTATCGTTTTCGCTTTTTTCTAAATCAGATGATGAAGAAATTAATTCCGAAAGCTCGTTTTTTGCCTTTTCCACGGCACCGGCCAATCTCGATTTTTGCAAATCAATTTCATTTTCAGATATGGAATAAGAAGGAATCACCGTTTCAGGCTGTTCCATTATACAATACAGCGGTCCGGCGGCTAAACCGTCGGAGGCTATGAGTCCGTTAAGTTTTTTCATACTGTCTTTATTATAGTAGAAAATGAGGGGATTGGCAACTATCAGGCGTACAAAGAAATTCGGATAAAACTAAAGGTTCTTTTTTGTTTCTTCAATATAACTATGTATTTGCTGAATATCTTTGTCTATTTGTTGTCTTACTTCAGCAAGTCCCCCTTCAAATTTACGAATACCTCTAATGTAAACCAATAATTCAAGAAAAACTTTTTGCCCATATATATCACGGTCAAAATTCAATAAAAAAGTTTCAATAGTTGGAATTGGAATATTATCATCCGATGGCCGTAAACCTATATTTGTCATTCCAAAATGATTTTGGCCTTGAAAATGGCTTATTGATCCATAGACCCCGTGGGGCGGAAAAAGTTTATTAGGTGCAACTGAGAGGTTTGCCGTAGGCATACCGAATTTATGTCCGGCCCCCTTTCCGTGAACTACAGTACCGCTTATAAGATAAGGAGCACCAAGCATTGAGGATACCTTAGAAAAATCACCTTCTTGAATTGTTTTTTTGATAACATCGGAACTAACTTCAATCCCGCCGATACATTCCATTGGAACAGTTTCGACAATAAAACCGTATTTTTTTCCAATTGAACGAAAGTGATTTACGTCTATCTTATCAGACCCAAACAAAGCATTCTCTCCGGCTACAACGGTTTTTGTATTTAGCATCTTATTCAACACATCATGTGCAAAAGATTCAGCCGTCATATTTTTAATTAGGTCTTCAGATAGAGAGAACATAGTATCCAGTTTACTGTTTTGTAATAAATAGGACTTTTCTTCTTCAGTATAAATAACAGAACCGGCATTATTAAACAAGCTAATTAATACAGGCCTTAGATTCTCGTATTTACAAAGTTTATTAATAACAGCCTTGTGTCCAATATGGAGTCCATCAAAAAAACCGATAGCAACACAACTTGCTCCATTAGTGATAGGTTGTAACTTATCCGTAATTTTCATTATTTCCTCCTGCAAAAAACAGACAAATCTCTGTCAAAGAAGCAGCGGAAAACCGCTGCTTCAAATTTAAGGCTTAATCGGCCTTATTTTGTTTCATCATTATAAACATAATAATTCCGCCGATAGCATATAAAATAACCGTGAATAACCACATATATACACTGCCATTAAAAATAGCAGGAATATAACAAACTACTATCAGAATAATCGTCAATACTGAAACAATATTTCCTCCGGGAGCTGCATAATTACCTTCTACATGGGGTAGTTTTTTTCGAGAGGCTATTAAAGAAAAACACACAATAACTATAGTGATTGCTGCCGAAATTGATCCCAGATTTATCAATAACTCTGTAATGCTTGGAAAACAACTTAGGACAATTGTACATGCTGACAAGGTAAGACAGGCTGTGGATGGAACCCCATTTTTATTGACTTTACCGAAAAATGCCGGCAGCATTTTTGCATTTGCCATTGAACATACGGCACGGGCATTTAAGAACCCGACAACAAGCATGGTCGTCAATAAGGCAAGCGTGGCCGAAATAGAAATCAGTTTTGAGAGCCATGGGAACATATTAAGAGATGTAAAAGCCGCAGCAAACATAGGTATAAATCTCATACCGGGATTCTTAATTAAAAATTCTGCGGTAATATTTCCCATAGTCCCTAAAATCATAAGCTGATACAAGAGAACAACAAGAATAAGAGAAATAGCCAATGATTTAGGAACAGTTCGATTCGGATTCTCTACTTCTCCAACCATGAAGGCGATAGCCACTACAGAGCCATACCCAACCATAGCATTAGGAATAGCTTGAATAAAACCGGCTACTCCTTTAGCACCTTGTGTAAAAAATGGAACCATGTTTTGAGGATTCCATTTACCGGCAAACAGAGCAATGCTTGCAAAAATAAGCATGGTTATCACAAGTAAAGCTACCAACACATTATTGTACTTTCCTGCACTTGTAATTTTTATTAAGTTAAGAGCCGTACATATAACAATAGAAATAATTGCCAATGGAATTCTAAATCCGGCTAGAGCTTGAAAACCGACGGATAAGTATACAGATACATAAATAGCAGCAAAAGCTACTGCAATTATATTCGCAATAATATAGCCCCAAGCAGAAATAAATCCCCATACTTTTCCTTCCCGCTCATTTTTACCCATTGCTTTTGCAGGAAATACAAATACACCCCCCGATTTAGGATATCGAATTGATAATTCAGCAACCTGAATTCCATACAAGCCTAAAATCAAGGCAGCAATAAACCATGTAATAAGAGCTGCGGGGCCTGCATAATACATAGTCATTCCGGAAAGAGAAAAAATAGCGCTTCCGATACAGCCTCCAACAAGAATAGTTACACATGAGCCTAAACCCAATTTTTCATTTTCTTTTATTTTCATATAAACCTCCATAAAAATAAAATTTTTAATCTGTAATAATTACACGAAATGTACCCGGAACAATAGCCGCTTCAAAAGCCTTTTGAGCTTCTTCAAAAGGAAATTTTTTAGCTATCAGGGGTTTGCAATTAATAATACCTGAAGACAATAATCTATTTGCGGTATAAAAGTTTTTTTCATCGGGACTGATTGCTCCGGTTAAAACAATTTCACTTCCATGCAGCATTTGGGGACTAACAAGAGTGGGAGAATCAGGATGCATTGAACTGTATTGGATCATTCTGCCGCATTTACCGGTCATTGCTATTGCTTGAGGAACAACTTCAGGTATCGGTGTTGTATTAAATACGGCATCCGCTCCCCGTCCATTTGTTACACCCTGTACAAATGTAACAGGGTCATTCTCCAAGGGATTAAAGACTATGTCCGCTCCCAACTGTTCTCCTAATTTACGTCTTTCCGGATCAACTTCGCTTAAAATAACCCTGCACCCGCGGCATTTAGCCAACATTATATGATATTGCCCCATGATGCCGCCTCCTATTACAACAACATCTTCGCTCAGTTGGAGATTTGCTCTTTCTATACTGTGAACACAGCAAGCTAAGGGTTCTGTAAGACAAGCTTCCTCGTAGCTGAGTCTGTCCGAAAAAGGGAAAAGATCGGAAGTATTGACAATGATGTAATCACATAAACCGCCGGGGCCTACCAATAAATTTTCTCTTACAGGTTTTTTTTGTGCGCGCTCGCATAAATTATTATGTCCGCTATGACAGTAATGGCACTCACCGCAATTATAAAGCAAGCGGACAGCCACCCTATCTCCTACAGCCCATTTTTTTGTATTTACCCCATCGCCGAAGGAAACTATTTCACCTGAAACCTCATGGCCGCCGGTACAAGGCAGAGGCATATGAATTTCACCTCGGAAAATCCGCTGCTCCAAAGTACAAAGAGCAACTGCGTGCACTTTGATAAGTACCTCGCCTCTTCTAAGATCAGGCGTATTCAGTTCTAAGATTTCTATTTTATGCGAGCCTGTAACTGCGGCAGTTCTAATTTTTATTGACATACCATATCCTCCTATTTAAGTATGGAAAGAGCTTGAGCAACGGAAGCATTGTCATGTATCACAGCCGATATTGCTTCACAAAAACGGGCAATATTGGGATTACGGTATATATTCCGTCCCATAATTATGCCTTTTGCTCCTGCGTCCAATGCAGACTTAATATCCAAAAAGATCTCTTCTTCGGATTTTGCCTTACTTCCTCCAAGCACCAAAATAGGTGCAAAGCAGCTTTCGGTAACTCCAATAAAATCATCCTTACCTACAAATTCTGTTTTGATAAAGTCGGCCCCAAGTTCTGCTCCTTGGCGGCAAGCGAACTTTATATTGTCAACTGAACGAGTATCAACTCCTTCGTGTTTTTCAAACCCAAACGGAAGCATTTCAGCTCCTATGGGCAGCCCTAATCGTTCTCCATCGGCACAAAGTTTTGCAAGGTATTTGAGAGTATGCTCATTATCAGTAGAGCCCGGATAGCCCATACATAACATAGCATCTGCTCCAACCCTTACAGCGTCTTCTGCCGAATACAATAAATCAAGCCGTTCCATCAGCTTCCGTAATGAAGAAATGCCTCCATCAGCCCTCATGATAAGACCGGTGTTTCCAAACTCTTTTTGGAAATTTTTTATCATACCATAAGTCGTCAAAAAAGCATCAGCACCTCCGGCCACAGCTTCCCGTATAACATGGCCGGCATCATGCAAATCCGGAGACGGCATCATTGCAGCATGGTCTAACGCAAGCACAAAAGCCTTTCCGTCACTTCGAAAAATATTGTTCATTCTTCGCTTCATAAGCTCTCCTTTCATCTTAAAGATGAATTTGAATAAAATATATAGTATCAGTAAGCCTCAGCAAATATTTTGCTGTAGCCGCACTGATTTCCGCCTAGATAAAGATGTGTTGTATTTTCCAAAACCAATTCGTTTTTTGATGGAGGAAAAAAGCCTCCGGATTCCTTATTAAGCCGGAATGTATCTCCTCCTACAACACGCTTAACTTGCTTGAGATATACAGGCTTTTCAATAGAACCTCCTGTACAAACTGCATCCGCTTCAGGGAAGTGATCAACAAGCAAAACACCTTCAGTTCCGTCTTTTCCTCCGAATTCAAAAGTAATTGTCGAAGCCCTTATTCCATGGTTTTCTGCTGTTTGAATAGTAAGCATCCCGTCTACACAGGCATTTCCGCCGCCTTCCCAAGCCATCACCAATCCATCCGCCTCAAGCATTTGCGCAAGTTTAATACAATGGCTTGCACATCTTTGTTTATGCCAGTTGCTTGGGTTATGACTTCGACATAGAATAACACCTTTAAACCATAATTCCTTACCATGACGGCGGTATAAGTCCAACAAAATAGGATGATTGACATGCAAGTATGTCGGTACCTTAAAGGCAGGCCATACATAATTTCCGCTTACTATACATCCGTCAAGCATCTCATTAGGATGCAGGATAGTGGGCACAATATCATCAATAGGCAACCCATATAAAAAAGTATCGGCATATGGCCCCTGATTTTGGCATTGCCATACCAAAACAACATTTGGAAGGGAGTCATTATTTTGTAAAGTTTGAAATGTTTCGGTACGGTCAGGTTTAAGAGTTCGAGTAAGCTCTGCAAGATATGTAGATATTTTTATAGCTATCAGGCGGATATCATTGTCATATTCCATTGCAGATTTTCCCTCATTTAAATCATATACTATCACTAGGTTATGCGTTTCGGAAAATGGGGTATATTGAGCATACTCACCGGTTATTTCAATTATAGCATCACGAGGATACAACAAACCGCTTGATGCATTAGTCTCATCCCATGGAAGAGCAGCACTCTCCATAACAGAAAAACCTGAAAAGATATTTGTTATACCTCGGCCTACAGTAAAAGGATTTCCAAAAAAGCCGGAATATTGCTGTCCCTCGCCTTTAAGTTTTACCATAGATGCAAGAGTATCCAACACATGAATTATACGGGCGTCTTCGCCGGGATGGGTAATCTCCAATCTAAACCCTTTAACGGCATTAAATAAATCTCGGGTAATTTCTTTCAATTCATTTTCACAAACCGTTAAAACTCCATTGGAGAATGAACATTTATCCCCAAACTTAACATCTTTAACATCAAAATACTGACGTGTTAAAATCATATCATCCATATTTAACCCTCCTTACCATGATCTACAGTAAAAATCGTAGGTGATAAGACTTCTGTCTGCAAGGCTTCTAAAGCTTTATCAATAATTTTACGTCTATATGCCGTTTCACGTTCAAGAGGCAGCAGAGGATCACCGGCAGGCGCGGTAAAGCCTCCGCCAAAAACAATTCGGTTTGCTCCGACACTTTCGGATATGGAAGTAAAGGCGTTTATATGTACATTCGGGATACCCGCACGATCCAATTCTTTGCAAATCGTTGCACCGCAACGAGTACAGGTTCCTCACGTACTGGTTAAAATTACAGCTCCTACATGTTCTTCTTTAAGTTTATTTGCCCACGCTTTACCCATGGACTCACTAATCGCCACATTTGTACCTACACCGCATGTAGTTCCAAAGTAAGGATATACTCCTCCAATAATACCTTCTGCTTCACATTGTCTTAAAGCATCTAAAGGAATTAACCTATGAGGATCCGCACTTGCTGCAGTGGTATCATATCCTCCATGAATGGATTCATACACTCCTTGCGGCAAAGTTTTTCGATTAGAAATATCATAAACTTTAAAGTCTTCAGCAAAGGCTTGTTTAAGTTTATCAGGGTTCCCAATAGGAACTAATCCGCCTGTAGTAAATAAGGCTATAGTTGTTTTGTTCATTTCACGAATAGGCGGAGCAGGAGGAACTCTCTCAAAGCCCCGTAGAGGAACTTCAGTTTGATAGGGTCTGCCGTTTAACTTATCCAATAACATATCTACCACTCTTTGGGCACCTGTTTTTTGATTGTATTCATTATAACGGTGCCCTGTCGGTAAATATCCTTCAATACGGGCAGGTCCTATTTTTTCTCTTTTAGCAAGTTTTAAAGCCAGCTTTGCTAAGTTCTCTAATGTTTTGTGCATTCCCGCGGCAGTCTCAGTGCTGCTTATTATATAATTATTTTTAACATATATTTTTACGGCAGGATTTTCATGCCACATAGCCGTAACAGACGGAATGTTCAGACGGTGCCGAGCATAGTCGCATATTTTAGCACAAGCCATACCGTATCTTCCGGCGTTAAATGCCGGGCCTGCAATTAAAACATCCGGTTTTTCTTCTTCTACAATCTTTTTTAACTGTCTACAGACTTCTTCAAAGTTATTATCAACATTTATATAATTATCTCCGCAACAAATAACTTTTGTCACAATCATCTCTCCCTGCCATAAATCTTCTAAACCTATAGCAGGCCCTTTTTTTTCTTTTAAAACAATAAAACCGGATTCTGCCGATGATTCACCGCCTATACCGGCATAAAATTGATTTATATAATGAATAGCCTTATATATCATCTATAACTCTCCTATCACTTTATTATTTTTTTTCAGGCAAAATTTGCTGTCCGTAAGGAGGGCTTGATACTATCACCAAAGTAGCAGGTTGTTCCTCAGTGTAAATTAAGTGCTCAACGTCAGCATCAAAAATAATACAATCACCTTGTTCAATTTTAAATTTCTCGGCTTCAACCATCACACAAACACAGCCGTCTAAAACTAAAATCATTTCTTGTCCCTTACCATGCTTGTGAATGTTTCGTTCAGACGGTTCGTTAGGCGGCAAATATGCATAGCTAACCTGTAAATGGGTATAACTTTCCGGAGTAATAACTTTATATGCAATGTTATCGTAGGTATTGACATTGCTGTACAAGTCCTTTTTGCGGAACACTCTTGGTACAGGGCCGCTTGGAGTAAGAAAAGAAACAAGATTAACCTTAAAATAATTTGCAAGTTTTTGTAAATTTGTGATGGAAACGGAATACTTATCATTCTCTAACCCTGAAAGGTAAGAATAACTCATGCCGAGATCTTTTGCCATTTGTTGTAACGAAATACTGCGCACTTTTCTAAGGGCACGAATTTTAGAACCGATGGAAATATTCACCGATTCTTTTTGTTTAATATCTTCTCCCATAATATCTGCCTTTTAATAGTGTTATCAAATAGGGGGTAACACATTATCAATAGTTTCAACGAATACGGTTTTTGAAATCATATATTTATGTATTCCTGCTATCCCTATACCGCTTTCTTTCCATCCGGTGCCGGGTGATTCAATCATACCTTTACTGAAGTAATTGTTTATATAAATCTGCCCGCTATTTATTCTGTCTGCCACACGAATTGCTCTCTTTATATCTTTTGTAAATACGCCTCCGGCTAGACCATACTTAGTTGCATTCGCCAAAGCAATAGCTTCTTCTTCCGTATCAAAAGGTGTAACACAAGCAACCGGCCCAAAGATTTCATTTTGGAATATATCCATTTCAGGTGTAACATCTGCAAAAATAGTCGGAGGAATAAAATTTCCCTTCTTTAAGAGAGCTTCCGAATATGGGTTTCCGCCGCAAACGAGTCTTGCATTTTGTTTTTTTCCTTTTTCAATGTA
The DNA here is from genome assembly GCF_000755145.1 of Treponema putidum. Lineage (GTDB taxonomy): Bacteria > Spirochaetota > Spirochaetia > Treponematales > Treponemataceae > Treponema_B > Treponema_B putidum. Next base: position 1,314,196 of record NZ_CP009228.1, on the reverse strand, counting down.
TCCCCATACCGTATCGGCATGTTCTCGGGATATTAGGGTATTCATAGTTGCAGACGGATCAAAACCGTCTCCAGGCTTTAATTTAGAAGCAACATCGGCCATTGCTTTTATAAAAGGTTCATATATACGGCGTTGTACTAAAATTCTTGTACCTGATACACATATCTGCCCCGCATGATTTGTAAAACCATAAACAGCAAAACGAGCAGCTTGATCAATATCAACATCTTCAAAAAAAATGTTAGGGCTTTTGCCGCCCAGTTCCAGAGCAATATCTTTTACTAATTTTGCAGAATGAGTAATTATCTCGCGGCCTGTTTCTACCCCGCCCGTCATAGATACCATATCCACAAGCTCACTCTCGACAAGACAGTTTCCTACTTCAGCGCCTGAGCCGGTTACAACATTAACAACACCGGGAGGAAAGCCGGCTTCTTCATAAACACTTGCCATAAGAATCATTGACAACACACCCCAACTTGGAGGCTTAATTATAACGGTATTGCCTGCTGCCAAAATTGCATTTACTTTTTGACATCCCATAAGAAATGGCCCGTTCCATGGAAGAATTTCTCCTACTACTCCGCAAGGGTTCCATGTTACATAATTAAGAGTCCCATATTCACTCGGCACCACCTTACCATCCAAACACCTGGCCTTTCCTGCAAAAAATTCAAAGGAATCAACGGCCATTGGAACTTCCCAATAGCGGCATGCATTATAATTTTTACCGCATTCAAGTGTTTCAATAACTGCAAATTCTTCAGCACGCCTTTCAAGAATTTGGGCAGCCTTTAATAATAATTTACTACGATCCTTTGCAGACATTTTTCTGTATGGGCCTTCATCAAAGGCTTTTCTTGCCGCAGCAATTGCTTTTTCGCAATCAGTTTTTGTACCCCGATAGGCTTTAGCAAAAGGCAAGTTATCGGCAGGGTTAATTACATCAACAATAGTACCATCCTCAGAAGGAGTATACTTACCATCAATAAAAAGCTGATAGGGTTCTTTCTTAACATATTTTAAGAATTCCATTTTAATCTCCTTTTTTTAATAAGTTTTATTTTTTTATTACATACTGTTAATAGAACATTCTATTAACAGTATAAATCACATATTTCATTATGTCAAGAAAAAATTTAAAAAAATCGATTATTTTTACAAAAACTATTATAAAAAGTTTTTAAAGTGCAGATATGATTTAAGCTTTTTATTCCAAAATTGATTTCTATATGAATAGGAAATAGTGGAATTGATTATCCTCCCCAAAAAACTGATACTGTATATGCAATATTTAAAAAAGGAACCCGTAAACTAAATTGTATAAATGGCTGAAATGTGATATTATTAAAATAATAGTATAATAACTAAAAGATAAAAAATATTATGAAAACAAAACCTTATTTGTATTCACAGCCTGACTATCTCATCTTTCGGGCAGCGATTGGAGGGATATTGGTGCAGCGATCCGATAGTCTCAGCTTCGAAGCAAGCGAGGTGCTAGTACTTATTTATTTTTGTATTTTGTGTAGTACTAAAAGCTATAAGGAGACTTCAGGATTCTTAAGGGCGGAGCCCTTAAGCAGCTATTTTGAAGATAGGAAGGGTTATAGGGAAGGAAAGGTACAGCCAGCGCAACTTCAAGGCGAATTTTTATCTGCCAAAAGTGTCTTCCCTCCCCTAAACGCAGCCCCGATAGATGATGAAGCAAAGAAACACAATGAAAACCTGCCGGGAATGGGAGGTGTATTTAATGTTGTGAACTTACATGTGTATCATTACGCGGGGTATATGCAGCGCAGCTTCGAGCTATATAATCCGATTAAATATACCGAGCCAGATGGAAGGAGTGGAAAACTCACTATTTATTCAACTGGAAATTCTTTGATGGGGGGCAGGCTGGGATTTCTTATACACCAGATGGTACTGGTGTTACGACAACATATGGAACATGGGGTAATAATCCTACTGGACAAGGTAATGATTTATTTGGAAATCTTGAACAAAATAGAGGTGCCGAAGCAACTAGAACTGTTCACTTGAATGATAACCAAGAACGAGCTTTATTAAAAATAATTAATGATTATAAAAAAAGGTAAAGATGTATGGAAATTGTTTGGACCATGTTCAAAATTTACACAAGATGCTTGGGATTATGATACAGGCGAATATCTAAATGCTAATACTTGGATAATTATTAATAATCCCGAAACTTTGAAACAGTCAATAACTAAAGCTAATGGAACTTTAGAAATTCCAAATTCAAGCAGCAGGGCTTCTAGTACGAGATCAAATTCTGTTGGCAGAAGTTCTGGTTCTTAGTATTATGGGGTAGGTAGTACATTTAATGTATCATCGGATCCTATTTATGATTCATCAGTAGAATGAGGAGATGACTATGAAAAAAGTAATAATTAGATTTACCTTATTAACTATTTTAAGTATTTGCTTATGGAGTTGTTTATCACAAATGGTTTTAGAGTATAATGATATTGATAATTTTGAAATAACAGAATATAGAAATGGTAATGAACTTTCAATAAAAATATCAGGACTGTGTATGCACAGTAATTATGTAATCAAAAAAATTGATTTACAGAAAAAAAAATGATGAGTTGAAAATAAAAATTAGAATTTCAATTTTTAAGAAAAAAAATGATACAGGAAGATTTTTGTATGAACTAAAAATTTCTGATGATGTAAAAAAAATCTTTTTTGGAAATGATGAAGTTGAAATATGGCATAAATAAAACTTATGAACCCAAAACTTTATATTTATTCACATCCTACCTATCTCTTTCGGACAGCGATTGAAGCGTTACATGCAGTGAGGCAAAGCCGAACTTCCAGCCAAACCCTTTTTGCGGTGTGTTTAAGCAAAAAGCAAGCTCTGACCGGAGGGAAATGAATTTGTACATTTGATGATTCCTTTAGGTTCAACATGTTATTTAACGCAACCACTCATGCATAAGCCCTGCAACCGTCCATATCGGGTTACTTGAAAATCTAAGTCAAATGGTATATACTGACCTCAATTTTAGAATAGAAAAACGGCGATGAACAAAGTGAGAGGAAAGTTTTTATATATTATTTTTCTTGTATTTTTTTGCTCTATTTCTTTTGCTCAAAAGGTCAGCGAAAAAAAGGATATTGCCGTCTTTGTAACTTCCTATTACGGCCGGCATATTCCAAACGAATTAGTTGATAGAATTGATGAAGCGGTTATGAATGTTTTTTTTAACCTTGAACGTTTTAATATAATAGGCTTGGAATACAGGCTTGCCTCAACGGATGTAGACATATTTATCGAGCTTATAAAACAATCAAGAGAAGAAAACACAGAACTGCCCGAATCCGTTTTAATGGGTTTAGAAGCCTTTACAAAAGCAGACTGGGAAAAAACGGTCAATTCTTATTATGTAGTAATGCCTGTAATTACGGATTATTCAATTTCAACGGAACGATACAATGATCTATTTTTGGGAGAAACGGATGGATATAGGGTAGAAATTGCTTTGGAATTCTACATATATTCTTCAAAAGAAGATTTAAAAGAAAAAATTGATATAAAAATAAGCTCTGTGGACAAAACCTATGAAAAAATATACAGCAGAGCGCTTAAAAATCTATCGGAAAAACTTGATCTTGAGCTGCGTAAGATAGAAGCCTTTACCATAAAAACAGGTATAATCAAGGCAGAAAAAGGCACCGTTCATTTTGAGCTTGGAAAAAAAATGGGCGTGAAACTTGGAGATGAATATGTTGTTTTAAGTGAAGACGGCAAGAAAGAAACCGGCTTAATTGTTGTTACCGAAACGGAAAGCGATTTTTCCAAAGGATTAATACTTTATTCAAAAAAGCGCTTAAATTTAGGAGATCCTATTAAAGAGGTTCCTCACGGGCCATTTGAATACAGAGTTTATGCCTTAGGCGAGTTCGGTTTTTTCGTTGCCGAAAGAGGTTTATATGACGGAGGCGGAACCTTCGGTATTAATGTTTCAGGAACAAGGGGGTTTTACCGCTTTAGACCCTGTTTTGGGGCAGAGATGACATTTGACTCTAACACCGCTAAAATTCTTTCTATAGGAACACCTATGACCATATTCGGGGGTACCGAGATAGGAAATACATATTTTAGGCGTTTACAAATCTTGCCTACAATTCAATTTTATTATACAATGATTATAATCGGTTCTAAAGAAAAATTTCCGATTCCTGCGGGAGCCGGGCTTAGAGCCTTTGTGCATACAAGTTTTCTTGTAACAAAGAATTTTAAAATAGGAGGCGACTTTGGCATAAAAACGGGAGCAACCTTTTACAATGGTATAGGAGGAATCTTAAGATTTACTGCCGGAATCGGCTTTACAATTAAATTATAACTTTAGGAGACATATGATGAAAAAGATTTCACTTTTTTTTGCTTTTATCTGCATCTTTCTTCTTTTTTTCCTGTGCGAGTATTGAAGATGCATTAGACGTAAAAAAACCGGTTTATACCGAAACAAAAGAATATACTTCAATGGGAGAGGATTCTTCCTTTTTACAGGCTATAAATAAGGCAAAAATCGGAGCGATAAGGCAAGGAGTTATCGACATTATAGGCCTTCAAGCTGAACAGTCTAATTACCAAAAAATTAAAAGTATCATATACGATACCGAATATCCGAATGAATATGTAGTAAACGAAAAAATAGACGTACTACAAAAATCCAAAAACGGAGAAGTATACATAATTAAAATTAAAATCCCCGTAAAAATGAATGAGCTAGCCACAACTCTTTCATCGGCAGGTATAAGCTCCGGTAACCCCTCAAACGGAACATCAATGGATGATATAGTTTTCGGAAATGGCAAGACTCAAGAAAGTTTTAATGCCGCACAAAAACCTAAGGATGCAGACCTTATTTTAAAAGAAGCTCAAGCTTCTGCCGAAGGCAAAAAAAAATCTTCAATTTTTAAATAATTATATCGAAAACATGACCTACATGGTCTTTGATGCTGAAGAATCAGATGCGGACAGATTTTTACTTAAAGCCGCAGTAGAAACGGGAAATGCCTTTCTTTTAAAACAGGGGTATAGGGCCGTAGACTCAAAAGAGGTCGAAAAACTAAAAAAAGATAATGCCCTCATTTACCAAGAAAGCACCGATGAAGGAATGTCGGCTATTCAGTTGATAGCCCAAAAGTTAAACGCCGATGTATATATGGAAATTGATGCGGTAACCGAAGGCGGTTATGAACCAAGCGGCTATTACGGTTCGGCAAAGATAACCTTAAAGATATTCAATCCGTCTACAGGAGAGTTACTCGGTTCTGTCCCCTACACAAGCCAAAAAACTTTTAGCCGAGTAAGCAGCTATGATGCTCAATCAAATGCAATTCAATCCGCAGTAAACAAGGCCCTGCCCATAGCTGTCGATCAGGCAAAGATTCTTTTAGCCAAAGCCTATTCCCGCGGAATACGCTATGAAATTATTATAAACGAAACACCTGACAGCAAGAGCATGGCTCGTTTTAGAAAAGCTTTAAGCGGAAATGTAAACGATATAAAAACCTTATATCAATCCTCGGCACAAACAAAATATGCAGTTTCATTTTTCGGAACTATTGATGACCTTGAAGCTGTCATCTATGATACTGCAGATTCCGTTCCGGGTTTTGAAAATATAAAATTGGTAGTATTAAGAGGCAAGACCTTAACATTTAAATCGGGCTTTTAAATTGGACGTAGATTACGCCTAATTTTAAAAATATATTTGCATTATTTTAGGAGGCAAGATATGAAAAAAGCAATTAAGATTATGTTCCTTGCAGCAGTTGCAGTTATAGCCTTAGCAGGCTGTGCAAACAAATTAAAACCGCTTGGAACCGTATCGAGCAAGATTAAAAAACCTGAAATGCTCGACCACAAAAACCTTAAATGGGATAAGCCTGTTCCCGGCTGGGTTGCAGAAGAACCCAATGTCATCGAAAAAACTGATGATTATAAGGGCAAGGATGTTTATCTTTTTAAATTCGAGTCGCCCAGATCAAAGAGCTTGGAAGGCGCCGAGTTATGGACAAGAGATTTTTCGGTCCCTTCCGAAATGGCCAGAATGGTTAAGGTAAGAGTAGAAAGCAAGGCCGCCGCGGCCGCTGCAGGCGATAAGGACAAGGTTGAAGGTTATCTTGAAGATATAGTCAAAACAATTACCTCGACAAAACTTTCCGGCTTTAAAAAAGAAACCGATTATTGGGTTCAGAGGAGATATTTCGATGCCGATGGAAATCCTACGGGAGATGATTATACATACATAGTCTTATACAGCATCTCCAAAAAAACCTTGGATAAACTCATCCAAAATGCAATCAGCGGAGCAGATGAAGATAAGCCCAAGAGCGAAGAAGAGAAGGTTGTACGCGAAAGAGTAAGGGAAGCTCTTTCAGAAGGCCTATAAGTCTTTTAAAACTACGGAAGAAAGGAAGCCATTTATTAAAAGTTATAAAATTTTCTTTCTTCCGTTATCGCTTAAAAATCATCTATAATAAAAAACAAATACTATGCTGAAAAAAAAACAACTATTAAAAAAATTACTATTATTGATTTTAACCTTAACCTTATTCTCATGTGCAAGTTATAAAAGTAACCCTGAGGAAGATCTGCCTGCTTGGATAGAAAATGTGCCCGCCGGCGATGCAGACTACGAATACTTTACAGCCTCAGGAACAAATAAAAATTTTACTCTTGCAGAGGCGGATGCAAAAAATAATCTTATAAACGAAATCATACGGTATTTAGGAGTTTCAATAAAAACCGAAACGACAACAACCGCTTTAGGTTCCGTCGAAAACCTTGAAAAAATATTAAAATCGGAAATTTCTCAGTCTTCGGCTGCTAATATAAAAAAATTAAAAATAAAAAACCGCTATACCGAAAAAAATAAAGACAGTGTTACCGTTTATCTTTTAGCGGAATATGATAAACAAGAACTCCTCAGAGAAAGAAACCGCTTATTAAAAATTGCAGAAGAAAAAATTTTATCGGTGAGTGAACCCGAAAAAAAGGCAGACGCTTTTTTTGCAGGCGAAAAATATTATTCTGCTGCCCTTAATTACATTAAAGCAGCGTCCGCAGCCTTGAGTTCCGGAATCGAAAACGGGGATATAAAATTTAGACAAAATATTTCAAATGCAAAAGAAAGCTTAAAAAAAATTAAACCGAAATTGGAAAAAGAAGAGCTTAAAGATTCTTTAAACGGGCATTTAATTTCCGTAAGCATTGGAACATCTGAAGAAAATGTTCCCTTACTAATAAGCTACAAAACAAAAATAAAAAATAATACCTCCATAATAATCGAAGGCATTGAAACAGACAAAAGCGGCACCGCAAATTTTATTTTGAATGATGAAAAAATTGAAACCGAAGGCCGTGTAAGAATAGAATTGGATATTTCCGAAATCAAACAAATGTTAGGATCAAAAGATTTTAACGAATATCGAGAAGCTATTAAAGAACTTCAGCAAATTGTTTTTAAACAAGTCATAAATTTTGAATTTACAAAACCGGAAAATAAAATAAAAAAGAAAAAAGAGGAACCGTTTCGTTTTTTATAGAACATGACAAGCCAAAAAACTCAAATATTGAAGAAAAAATTTTTGATATTTTAGAAAGCATGAATTTTAAAATACTATTTACAAAAAATGAAGACTCATCTGAAGGCTTTTTTGTTCATGCAAGGATAGAAACAGATGAAGTATTAAAAGCTGCTGACGGATTTTTGGTAAGACTTAACGCAGATATAGAAATAAAAAATCTAAGCACAAACGAAATCCTTTATAAAAAAAATATAAGTAAACGCGGTGCAGGTTTTAGCGAAAGCGATGCTCAAAGATCTGCCTCAGTTGCTATAGCAAAGGCGATAGCCTTAGCCTTTAGTAAATGCGTCGAATAGAGCGGCTGACAAAGTTCTATATTTATTGTATACTAATTGGCATCTTCTAAAAACTTTGTTAGATTTTTAGAGATGCCCGACGAGTTTTTTTAAGGAGAAACAATTGGAAAATCCTGTTTGGCTTTTTATGGGACCTGAAATAGGGGAAAGAAATTCAGCCATTGATACAGTAGTAAAAACTCTTTCAAAACAATACGGAGATATTGAAACACATACGGTATATGCAGGCGATACCGGCATGGGAGATATAATTTCTCTATTGCAAAATGCATCTCTTTTTTCTTCTGCAAAACTACTTATATTAAAATCCGCAGAGCTTATCAAAAAAAAAGAAGACATAGATTTGCTTACCGGCTGGATTCAATCGGTTTCAAAAAATAACGCAGGCAGCTCTTTTTTAATTTTAATTTCAGATGAAACATCCGTCGCAAAAAAAATAAGCGATACCGTTCCTAAAACTCAACAAAAAATATTTTGGGAACTTTTTGAAAACAAAAAACAGGAATGGGTACGTTCATTTCTTTTTAGAGAGGGCATTGAGATTGAAGATGAAGCAGTCGATGAGCTTTTGGAATTGGTTGAAAACAATACTGAGGCTTTAAAAACAGCCTGTTCACATTTAGTGCTCTATTTTCAAAAAGGTTCACATATCGGTCAAGAGAATATCGAAAAACTTTTTGCACATAATAAGGAAGAAACACCTTTTACTCTGTTCAATGCTTTAACATTAGGCGGATTAGAAACAGCCCTATCTATAAATCAAAAAATAATACTTTCTAAAAACTCATCTCCGGTACAAACCATCGCAGGCTTAACTTATTGTTTCAGACGATTACAAGATTGGCACAAAATACACAGAGAAAACGAATATTTGGATGATTTTGCTTTGAAGCGTTTCGGTTTTTCAGGAAAAACTGCATTGGCACAATATAGAAGAGCCGCAAAACTATGGAATGAGATTCAGTGTGTAAAAATAATAGCACTCTTATCGGAAACCGATTTAGAATTAAGGTCTTTAGGCACCGGTCTTCAAAACATAGCTATGGAAATATGTCTTTATGAAATAATTTGTAAATCAGGAAAAAAAATAGAACAATACTCCTTTGAACATATTTAAAACTTAGGTTAGTTTATATAAATTATCTTCAAGTAGATTGTAAAAACAAGAGTTATGAAAATCTGATGAAAATTCTTCTCGTGTAAAAAACTGTTTTGCTTTTTGCATTATTAACGGAACCTCTCCATGTGAAATAGGAAGAGTTCTACCCAAAAGTAAATTATCAAATTCTTTATTACGAACCAACTTATCTGATGCAAAAAACAGCCTCATATCAGACAAGATATCTTTTTGAACCAAAATTAAAAATAAAAATGAAGCCGTATCACTATCTATATATCCCGGAGTGCCCAGTCTTGTATAGAAACTTTTTGTCCATGTTTCATTCGGAATTCTTATGCGGCTTATAATATATTGCCCTGCTCTTTTTTCGGCATAACTTTTATCAATGTACTTTGCAAAAGGAACCCATTCAATATCTTCAGCTGTCCTAATTTCCAGCTTTGCATCTAAAGCCAACATCGGTAAAAACGTTCCGGCAAGAGGATTGGCAGCCGCAATGTTTCCGCCTATTGTTGCAAGTGAGCGTATGGAATTGTTTGCTATCTTTTCGATAGAATAATATAAGGAAGGCGGAATATTTTTTTTACCTAAATCCAAAATTTCATTTAATGTTACTGCAGCTCCGAATTCAAAATACCGTTCGGTTTTAGAAATAATTTTTAACTCAGGTAAAAAATTTACATCCAAAACATGCGCAGGTAAATCAACTATTTCATCGGTTTGATAATTTAAAAAACCTGTTGAACCTCCTATAGGTCTTACATTTGAAATGTTTTTTAATATAGACAGCATTTCCTGCATATGGCGAGCTCGATAAATAATACTGTTTTTTGTCAATTCACTCATAAGTTTTATTTTCTCCGTTGATTTTTATTTATTTTCTCAATAGCCGAAAATAAATCTTCAAAGCTTGTACATCGGCACATAGTGCTTGAATAATATTTTCTTATTTTTTGTTCCGCATCAGGGTCTTCAATATCGAGATGGGAATTTAAAATTGCATATGTAAAAAATATTTTTCCTGCATCACAAAATCCGCACATTTCAACTCCGGCTTGATCAAAACCTGTTGAAATTATTTTATAATCTTCTGTTGTTTTAAAATGCTCTAAGGTTATTATATTTTTGCCTTCAACCTTAAAAACGGGAATAAAACATGCAGGAACAGGTTTATCATCCATTAACACAGTGCAAGATCCGCACTGACCGCTTAAACAAGAACTCTTTAAACTTAAAAGATTAAACTCCCGCCTTAATACCGACAAAAGTCTTTCATTTGCAGGAGCCTCAATTTGAACCGCAGTTTTATTTAAATTAAAACTAATCTTCATCTAAAGCCTCACTTTTTGTAACAGCATTAAAAACATCTTCGGTAAAAACAGGCAAAAAATCGATCCTTTTATGATTAAGCATAATCTGATTTAAAGCAGAAATATAGGCTGCAGGAACAATACTTTCAGCTAATTCCCCAAGTCCTCTAGTTTTTAATTCACTTTCTAAAATAAAATCTCTGATGGGAGGAATATCTCCGGTTGCAATTATTTTATAATTAGAAGGGAGCAAATTATTTTCTTTTATTTCTTCAATCGAAATATTTGAAATAGCATTAGCAATGGTTTTATGAATATTTCTATGTACCATTTTTTTTGAATAGATTTTTCCGGGATCACATGCAAACCAAATTCCTCTTACATTAATTTGATAAGTGCTCGGATCAAGTTCAAGTTCAACAACGCAAGCTCCGGGAGTTTCGGAAATAAAAGGATGTCCTATTAAGGATTCATTATCCCACTCTTTAGAGCGGGAAAGTTTATAGGTTTTGGTTATCGCAATAGGAAGAGGCTTTCTAAACCTTTGATTTTTTATTCCTGTGCAGCATTTTGCAATAAGATCAGGTAATATGCTGATACCGCAAGAAGCTGTAGCAGCTCCTGTAGGACTCATCTCATCGGTTGATGCTCCTAAAAAAACAATTTGATTTTCTTCGACTTCCAATTCTTTTGCAATTTGCTTTTTTAAAATACGCTTCAATCCTTCTGAAGTGGGTTCAGCCTTGACTAAAACTTTATCATCCTTTGTCATAGTAATCTCGGCAGAATAATTCATCCCGGATTTTACAAGAATGTTGGAGCCGTTATATTGACATCCTACGGCAATTCCTATCCCTCGCCAATTTCCATCATAACGATTCGTGCGTCCCTTATTCATTAATCTATATGCATGAAATTTTCTATAAAAATCACTATTATTGCAGACAGCTTTTAAGATGTTTTCAAAAATAAAGTTTTCTTCTTTTTTTATTCCTGTAATCGTCTTTTGCCCTACTTTCAAATTATTTTGAAGTCTAAATTGAATTGGGCATAAATCAAGCTGATCTACTATTTCATTAATATGTTTTTCCAATGCGGATATTACATAAGAATCGCCCCAACCCGAAAACAATCCTGTCAAACTTTTTTCAGTTTTTATCGCAACAGCACTAATCATATAAACAGGCAAATTATAAATACCAGCGGCAGTTACAACCATCTGTTTAAGCATTTGACCTATAAAAGGATTAAATGAACCTGCATCCACAATTATTGAAACATTCATAGCAGTAATTTTTCCTGAATCGGAAACAGCCGTTTTATGCTGAATTAAAACAATAGGAGACTTTGCCGTATATAAAAAATCTTCTTGCCGTGAAAATTCCATTGTTATATTCTTCTTTGTTAAAAAAGAGGCTATGGAAACTTGAGCAGCAAGCAATGAAGGGAACCATATCCTTCCGTCAAGAGATTCCGCTTCTGCATGTGAAACAACATTTACTTTTTCTTTAGGTAAATTTAAAACATTACAAACGGAATTCAAAACTTGATAAGGCCACTGAGTTGCAAGATGAATTTCAAGTTTGTCATCAACCCAATTCGTTTTAACACAGGCTGTTTCTGCATGATAGTGGTATCTTTGGTTAAAAGAAAAAGTAGAATAAACTACCTTAGAACTTTTCTCAAAAACTTCTTCAGCATTTCCTGCACTCAAACTTTCATGCGCAATTATAGGATAATCGAAATAGTTTTTCACTTCCTCTTCAAAAGTAAATTGAGCCTTAGGGCGGGAATGTCCTTGAGTTTTTATTTTAAAAAGAGATGAAAGCTCTAAAAGCTTTTTTTTATCGGGTCCTGTTAAAATGCCTACAGCCTGCCCCGTATAATCCGCTTTTTCATCAGCAAAAACAGGCATTTCGATTTTTAAAAAATCTATTGAATTCTTGCCGCTAATATCTTTTGCGGAAAAAAAAGCAAAACCTTCAGGAAGTTCGGGAATCTCTATATCTATAATCTTAGCACCGGCATCTGTGCACCGAATGAGCCGAGCCCATTCCTGCTTTTCAAATTCCAAATCGGAAACAAAAGTTTTATCCATAAATTAACGCCTATTCAGTTCTGCAAGTTTAATTACCGTTTCGATAACATAATTTATATTCTCTTCACTCATTGAAGGATAAAAGGGTAAACTTAAACTTTGCAAATATTTTTTATTCGATTCCGGAAAATCGGAACTATCTAAACCGTATCTTTCTTTTATATAAGTCATTTCAAAATGCGGTATAAAGTGCATCGAAATACCAAGACCCCTTTCCTGTAAGGCTTGAGCAAACTCATCTCGGCCTATTTTTAAAGACTCAAGATTAAGCCGCAAAATATAAAGATGCCAAGCATTACCTTCTCCGTCCGGAGGAAGAATAAAAGAATCATTGTCTGCAAATGCGTCATTATATTTTTCGGCAATTTTTTTTCTATGCTCAAAAAAAGTTTGAGCTTTTTTAAGCTGCACCCTTCCTATTGCAGAAAGAATATCGGGAAGATTACACTTCCATCCCTCAGCCGTAACATCATACTTCCATGAGGCCTTTGTATCTGTATACCTATCCCAAATGGTTCGGTTTATACCATGAGAACGCATCAGTTTTATACGCTCTGCAATTTTCTCATCGTTGGTACAAATCATTCCGCCCTCGCCTGTAGTAATTGTTTTTGTTGCATAAAAAGAAAAAACACCGCAGGTGCCGAGAGTTCCCGCATAACCTTCTTCCGTCTTTGAAGGAAAAGCATGGGCGGCATCTTCTATCACGGCAACGGAATATTTTTTTGCAAGGTCATTTATAGCCTTCATATTACACACATTTCCTGCAATATGAATCGGAACAATAGCCCTTACACTCTTATCTTTTTTTAATATAGTTTCGATTTTTTCGGGGTCTATACTGTAAGATTTTTTTTCGATATCGGCATAAACTACATCGCCGCCTAAGTGCAGGGCAGAGGTTGCCGTCGAAATAAAGGTATAGGGACTTGTCAAGATTTTAGTTCCGCTCTTTATACCGCAAGCATCCATTGCAAGCATGAGCCCGCTTGAAGCCGAGTTGACGGCAAGGGCTGTCTTACTTCCCGTAAAGGAAGCAAATTCTTTTTCAAACTCAAGGGTTTCCTTCCCCGTAGTAAGCCACCCTGAGCGGAGCACCCTCATCAAGGCTTTTTCTTCTTCTTCAGAAAAGGAAGGAGTAAAAAAAGGAATTGTTTTTTTAGCCTGAACATCTTGCATACATCTTAGTCCTTTGCCGCATAAAATCAACAACAAAGTATACTAAAATTTTACGAATTATGCAATAAGACGGATTTTTCGTAATTTATAAGTATTAGATTCTGTAAGCCAATTTATCCTGGCAAACGCTGCTAAGCGAAATATTTTATATAGATTATTAAATGTGTTATATGAAAATTCAGCATTTATAAAAAACAGATTGGTTTTCCCTAATTGTTGATTTGATTCTATTTCTAAAGGCGAGAAAGAAAATGCTACCCCTGTGTCAGCATCTGATAGATTTATATCAAATAAAGTTCCAGAACCATATAGAATTTGTGAATCTTTTGAAAAACTTCCTGCAATGTTGATGTGTCCAAAATCCCACGAGGGAGCAAAATCGAAAGCAAAAAGCAAATCAGCACAGCAAAAAATATAAATCAATACACTCATAGCTAATATTTTTTTTGTGATAATTTTTTTAGATTGAATAACTTTCATTATTTTCCTATTTTTGTTATATGGCATAAAATCATTCCTTTATAATGAGTGCCTTTCTTCTGCCGAAATACCTAATCCCTTCGGCAATAAGCATAATTACACAGGCAGGCGTAAAAATAAGGATAAGTATAACATATGTTTGCCAATTTAATAATCTACGCATAACAACGGCTATAAAATTGTGTAAAGAATGGAGAAAGATACATGCATAAAGCGATTTTGTTTTTTCATAACAATAAGCTGATAGTAAACCGCTTACAATGGCTCCAATCACTTGTGCATAGCCTCCATATAAATGTATTAAGCCGAATAGTATTGAAGAAACAAGAGCGGCAATTTTTGCATTAAATAATTTTTTTGTATCATCATAGATTACTCCCCTAAATATAAGTTCTTCATATATCGGTGCTATGATAAGAGCCGCTATAAATTCATAAATAATTAATGGCTTGTATATAAAATTAGTATTAAATATGGTACGGACGGTAAAGCTTTCTTTTCCCGTAAATCTGTTTAAAAAATAAATAACCGAACTTTCTATCATATTTTTAAAATTACCGAAACCACGAAAAATCCATGCTATAAGTGTAGTTATAATGATACCAATAAAGTATATCTTTATAACCGTAGAAAACTTAAAAGGTTTAAATTGTAAAAGATTTTTGTTTTCTTTAAACCGTTTAAATGTTATGATTGCAATGCCCAGTACAGTATACACAATAGTCAGAATTATATACCAGTATTCTTCTTTATACATAAAAACATATACATATATAAGATCAAGAATAAAAAATGCAATAAAGGCTTCAATTATAATCGATATAAACCAATAAAAAACAGCTAAAACCTTCTTTTTGTTATATGGCATAAAATAGTACTCCTCATAGAAAAAACAGCCGTAACAGAGAACCATTTGATACTGATTAAAATTTCATACTAGTATGTTCTGTCTTTAAACTCAGCGGCGATTTTTTGGTTTAGATGGCTCTATTACTGGCGAAGGGAAAGGATCAACTCCTCCTCCTCCTCCACCGCTCCCGCCGCCGTCTACATGAGGCGGAGCAAGAGCATCATTTGGGCGTCCGCTGCAAATCGAAGCAATCGGTTCAATAATAGATGGGTTTTCTACAGAAAAAAAGCCCACGTCCTCATTAGTTGTTTTCTTGTTGGTATTAAAATCCATATTTCCTCCATAATGATATTAAAAACCGGATAAGCTTATGCTTACCGTTAATAAGTGATGACACTGTTACGGCTTCACTTATAAGTATAGGGCAGCCCTGCTTATTTGTCAAGGAAGATTTACAGTATTTTTTTTACATAAATTTACAATTTTATTTATTTTTAATAACCGCAAGGAACGCCAAGCGTTGAGCTAACGTTCAATTTCGCAACGGGAAAAGATTATTAAGAAAAACCGCAGGTTTGTCTTAATGACAATCCATACCGCTATATTAGGGGAGATTTTTAAGAGGGGGAGCTAAAAAATGTTCCCCTCTTAAATGGCGTTTTGAAAAGATGAGGGGTTATAGGGGAGAAGAAAAACTTTTGCTCCATCAAAAGTTTGTCTTTTCCCCTAATTTTCTTATAGTTTCCAAGCAGGTTCCAAGGGCACTTTTGCCGGGAAGATTATAAATATCAGGAGCAGTACCTGTTTCATCAGTACAATATCCGTCGTCTGTTAAACCGTACATAAAATCAAACTTTATCAATAATCCGCTGTTGGGGAGAGCAATGTACATAGGCGATTCACCATTTGTTCCGGCACCTCCCGTATTGGTACCGATCACTGTAGCAAATCCTGTTTTTTTACACACATAAGCAAAACGATCTGCTCCTGAGTATACATCACTGCTTATAAGAAGCCAAAACTTTTTATCATGGCAAGGTTTATATCCTTTAGCAGGACGAGAAAAAATTACATTTTTTAATATATAAGCCTTATCGTTTTTTATAGTACCGCAGTTTTCTATATTTGGAACTTCATTCTTTTTTATTTTTTTTACATCGTTATAGTTCAAAAACATACCTAAATAAATATCAGTATATTTATTTTCATTATAAAGACCATAAAAAACTATTGTCAGATTTTCCTTTATATTTGGAGATATTATTGCTTCATAATTTTCAATATATCCGCCTCCATTATTTTGTATATCGATAATTATATGTTTATAATTTGCCGTTTCAATAAAAAAATCTTCCAAGACTTTTAGATACTCTTGTTTTTCTTTCCCGTCCGTTATAAGAAAAGAATTTATTTTTATGTATGCAATATAATCAGTATTTATTATCTTTGTATATGGTTTTGAGTACTTACGAGTCCCCATCAACGGAGGATTTATATTTTTAAAATCATCTGCATATAGCATATCTTTTTTACCGGCAAAAGCACCTGTTTTAGGCATTGAAGCATAAAAATTATCTATTAAAGTTTCTTGTTCGCGCAATGAAACCTTAGCTGTAGTCTGCTTAAATATTTTCTTATAATCAAAATAATCTGAAGGATAAAGATGGCCTATATATCTGTTTCCTGTAATTTTTCTGCATAAATCACCATAGAAAGAATAATATCCATGTTGCATCATGGGATCCGATAAATACCTATATCCTGTCTGTTTTATTTGTTCTAAATCAATTCCTTTGCGTTCACATACTTCGGTAAAAGGGTACCCGTTATAAATAAAATCCCAAAAATATTCATAGTCGGCTTTCATTTCTTCGGCAGAAATAAAACCGGATATTGTATCATGTTTTTTTGAGATAAAAATAGACATTATAATAAACACTGAAATAAAAATAAATATTATAATACCGATTATTAATTTTTTATATTAATATTTTTTATCTTTTTCTGAAATCTTATTTTAATCATCTCATGTATGAACAATAAATTATGTATTTTTTTATTACTCCTTTTTATAAATTAACAAATCGTTTTCTTCCAAAAAATTACGCATTTTCTCTTTATTGCGGAAATCATCTTTTTTTTCTTCATTATAAAAACAAAACGAATATAGAGTATTTAAAATTTCGTTTAAGTTTTTAGAATCAAATTCTTTTTTATCGCGCAGACACATGATTTTTTCGTAATCCGTTTTTTCAAGATATTCGGTTGAAGACCAAAGAGGTTCTTCCAAACGTTCTCCTTCTCTGGGGCCGATTATTTCTATCTTAATATCTTTTTCAGGTTCAAAGCCCATGTAACTTATCAACTGCTTCGCCGTCTCATAAATATTTACAGGTTCCCCCATATCGAGAAGATAGGACTCACCCGATTTGCCTACACCTCCAGTTTGCAGTACCAGCGAACAGGCTTCGGGAATTGTCATAAAAAAACGAATCATATTTTTATCGGTTACGGTAACAGGTCCTCCGTTTTGTATCTGTTCTACAAAAAGAGGAAAGATAGAACCTCGTGAACCCAGAACATTTCCAAAGCGTACAAACATGTAGGCTGAATCTTTTTTTTCTTTTACGGTTTCGGCAGCCTGCAATACCAATTTTTCGCTTAATAGTTTTGAAACGCCGTAAACCGAAACAGGCTCAACAGCCTTATCGGTCGAGATCAAAACAAAACGCTTTACATTAAATTCAATACAGGCATCCAAAAGATTTTTTGTACCGAAAACATTGTTCTCGATAACGGCAACAGGATTCTCCTCCATTAAGGGAACATGTTTATAAGCCGCCGTATGAAAAACCGCATCACATTTTAATTGCTTAATAATATAGCGCATATACTCGCGGTCTTTTAACTCTCCTATAACCGGAACAATTGTCGCCTTGTCGCCGACACCGCCTGCCTGTAATATTTTAAGCTCCTTATAAATTTGATAAATTGAATTCTCTCCGTGTCCGAAAAGATAGAGACGTTCGGCACCGCCCGATAAAAGCTGACGGCAAAGCTCGCTTCCGATAGAACCTCCGGCGCCCGTAATTAAAACGCGCTTTCCTCGCAGATATGCCAAACTCTTTTTTAAAGAAATTGTAACGGGGGTGCGGGTAAGCAAATCCTGCGGATCTATTTCGCGGGCTTGTACCAAATGAGCTGAACCGTCAATGATTTGCGAAATTGCGGGCAGAAGTTTTATCTTTGAAAAACCTGCCGATTTTAAAAGCTCATATATTTCACGTAAACGCTCGGAGCGTATGCTGGGAATTGCAATCAGAGCCTCATCCCCTGCATCTATTCTGATTAAATGAACGGTTTCACTTATAGGCCCGAATACCGGAATCCCGTCAATCTTAGTTCCGATTTTTTTAGAGTCATCGTCTAAAAAGGCGACAACCTTGCCGAATATTTTTTTTGCCGAAATTTCATGTGCAATCATAGTTCCGGCAAGGCCTGCTCCTACTATGTATATGGAAGCTTTTTGTTTAATAGGACGGCTCATTTTTTTTCTTCTCCTTTGATATTTCTTCAAACCCTAAGTCGATAGAAAAAGATGTCTCGCACATATCCAAACAAATAGTTGCCCTTTCCTTCCGCTTATTTACTCTTACAATATAACCTTCCAGTCCGCTTAAAGGGCCTTCAATAATCTTTATCCTATCATTTTCATCAAATATAACTTGTGAAATTTTTGCAACACCGCCGAATGAAATAAATTGATTAAGAATTTCCAGATCCCTTCCTTGTAAAGATTTAGGCTCTTGATTATTAGGCAAAAAACGATAGAAGCCCTTACATTTTTTAATATGCTGATACAGCTCTCTTGAAATTCCATCGGTACCTATAAACAAATAACCTGCAAAAACAGCCAGTTGTTTTTCCGTTACTTTACCGGCTTTTCTTATTTTTAAAACTCTCTGAGGAAAAACTATAGAATAAGGAATCTCATCAAACTTATTTTTAAATTCGGCATCTTCAATAAATTTTTTTTCTTTGCCCGTACTAACCTGTACTACATAATAATCCATATTTATTTAATTGTATCATAAAAATCTTATTAAATAAAGTAGTCATCCTTGCTTGCAAATTTGTTATATCTTAGATACCTTGTTTTTTTAAATATCCTGTGCTATATTCTTTTTTAGAATTTTAAATAATTCTTAAATGAGGAAAATAATGGAAGAAGAAAAAAATGCTTCATCAATTTTTAGGATAGCCCTGACGGCAGGAGAGCTTCTAATAAAAAACGGAGCCGAGATGCACAGAACGGAAGAAACCATTTTAAGGATATGCGCCTCACGCGGAATTACAGGCATTGCCGTTTTTATAACTCCGACAGTAATATTAATAGGAAATGACAAGAAGGAAGGCTCAACTTACATTAAAAACATAAGAGTCAGGGGCAGCAATATACATAAAATTTCATTGGTCAACGAATTTTCAAGAAACTTTACTCAAGGTAAAATTTCTGAAAGTGATGCCCTCGATATTTTAAAAAATATTGATGCAGAAAAAAATTATCCGTATTGGCTTGTATTAACTACCTCCGGAATAGCCTGCGGACTTTTTTCTATTTTGCTCGGCGGAACATTAAATGATTTTATAGTTACTTTTCTTGCTACCTTCGTAGCCGTTTTCTCAAATGATAAAATTGCACAGTTTTCAAAAACAGTCTTTTTAGGAAATTTTATAGCAGGCTTTTTAGTCGGTATAACCACCATTATTTTTTACCATATAGGGTTTGTAAAAAATCTTGACATGATAATAGTAGGAGCAGTTTTATCTCTTGTGCCGGGCGTAGCCTTTACTTCAGGTATACGGGATTTTATTTTGGGAGATTTAGTTTCTGGACTTGCACGTACCTGTGAGGCTATTATGATAGCCATTGCAATAGCCTTTGGAATAGGATCGGTTCTCTTCGGGTACTCTCTTTTAGGAGGAATATAATGCCGCTTTATGTGCATACAATCGCATCTTTTGTTGCTAGTTTTTGTTTTTGTTTTTTGTTTTCGGTTCCGCGAAGAAACATCTGTTTAAGCGGCCTGTGCGGAAGTGTCTCTTGGACAATCCTCATATTTTTTCAGAACATCGGTATAAATTATATATTTGCAACCTTAGCCGGAGCTCTAGCCGTAGGCCTCTTGGCGGATTTATTTGCAGTACTTCAAAAAACGCCTGTTACATGTTTTATCGTTATAGGTATTATTCCCTTAGTTCCGGGATTTAAAGTTTATAAGACCATGCTTTTCTTTGTTACAGACAGACTGGAACAGGGAGTGAGCGAAGGCGTTCAAGCGGCTTTTATAGCAATAGCGATATCCGTAGGCTTAATTATTTCTGCATCGGCGACACGTCTTATAAAAGCTCTCAAAAAAAAGTTGCCGGTAAAAAAAGAATAAGAGAAATTAAATATGAAAAATAAAAATATTTTAGTACATATGAGCTTTTTACTGATGATAGTTTTATTTCTATCATGTACAAAGGCTCAGGCAGAACAAAAATTACTTATAGGAGGAAACGGAATGATTAAAGAAATATATCTTGCAGGCGGCTGCTTTTGGGGCGTTGAAGGATATTTTCGCCAAATTCCCGGCGTTAAACAAACGGACACGGGTTATGCAAACGGAAAAGAAAACTCGGCAAACTACAAGGGATTGCACGACAGTGACCATGCCGAAACTGTAAAAATAGTTTATGATGCTTCTACAGTAAGTTTACAAGAACTATTGGCTCATTATTTTAGAATAATCGATCCTACATCTTTAAACAAACAGGGAAACGATGCAGGCCGGCAATACAGAACAGGCATTTATTATGTAGATGATTCTATGATTAAAGAGATACAAAGTTTTGTAAAGTTTATGCAAAAAAAATACTCTAAACCCATTGTTGTTGAAGTTGAAAAACTTAGACATTTTATCCTTGCAGAAGACTATCATCAAGACTATCTTCAAAAAAATCCGGGAGGATATTGCCACATAGACTTAACCCTTGCTTTAAAGCCTCTCTATGATGAAAGTAAATTTAAAGTACTTTCAAAAGAAGAATTAAAAAAATCCTTAAAACCGATCCAGTTTTCGGTTACACAAGAAAAGGCAACGGAAAGGCCATTTACAAGCGAGTACGATAAATTCGACTCTGAAGGAATTTATGTTGACATAACTACAGGGAAGCCTCTTTTTTCTTCATTAAATAAGTACGATGCAGGCTGCGGCTGGCCATCATTTACAAAGGCTATTACAACTCAGGCTCTTCAATACTTGGAGGATAAAAGCCACGGTATGACAAGAACTGAAGTCATATCAAAAACAGGCGGAACCCATCTAGGCCACGTCTTTGATGACGGCCCTGCAGATGCAGGCGGTCTACGCTATTGCATTAACGGTGCAGCCTTACGGTTTATCCCCTACGATAAAATGGAACAAGAGGGTTACGGCGATTATCTTCCTTACGTAAAACCGGCAGGAAATTTTTAAAACCGCCTATAAAACTTAATTTATAAACTCGACAGGCTCTGTGCGTTTTTTAGGTTCGGGGTGTTCTGCAGGATAACCGATTGCCGATATTCCGCATACTACGTGATTTTTAGGAATATTAAAAGAATCTAAAACCCGTCTTATCTCAGGCGAATTGCATTTTTCTCTCAACTGGTTTATCCAAACGGAACCCAAGCCCAGAGCATGAGCTGCAAGATAGATGTTCTCAATTGCAACCGAAGAATCGCAGTAACCGAATCGGTCATCTTCTTCAAAGCTGATGAGTATCAAAGCATCACAGTCATAGATTCGGTAATTCGGAATATCAAGTACGGAAGAAACAGCCCTTGCAAGTTCCTGTATTTTTTCCCGATTATGCACAACAGTAAATTTCCTCATCTGTCTGTTTTTACCCGTCGGAGAAGCCTTAGCACATTCTACAATTGTCTTAAGCTTTTCATCTTCGACCCTCTCTGCCGTAAACTTACGGACGCTCACACGGGTGAGCATGTTTTGAATAATTTCATTCATATCTAACCTCCATAAAATCTTAAATTGCAGCTAACTTTGGTTCCATAAAAATAGAGACAGCCCAATAGCACAAGAAAAATCTAAAAGATTTATTTGTAACCATATCAACATCCATTATAACACTCAAAAGAAGAGCTGTGTTTACTCCTAAAAATTCTTCAGCCAAGTCCAAAAACCATTTTATAAATTCAGTATCATTTGAAGCTTCGCTTATAAAAGTTAAAATTATCTTTTTAAATTCAATATCCGAATGTTTTCTTTTTGCAAAAGCTTCATCGAGCATATCGGTAAAAATTGCTCCTGTATCCCTTGCCTCATTTTTAAACCTATCATAAGCAAAATAAAAGCCGCCTTCAACCTTCATCATCGAAGCTAAACTTAAATAAGCCTCATCTTCTACCAAGGAAGGAAGGCTTTCCCTGCGGAGTAAATCGATTATAAACGGAATGGAATTTACCGACTTATAAGTCTCCATTGCTTTTATACCTGCAAGCAATATTTTAGGGTTTTGTGTTCCGGATAAGATTTGAGAAATTTTAAATTGAGAAGCCTCATCTTTAAAATGAGCAAGGGCAACCATAGCTTCTGCGGCCAAAAGATAATCTTTACTTTCAAGAGCATTTCTCAAAGGTTCAACAGCTTGATGTATATTAAAATGCGCAAGAGTTTTTGCAGCAAGAGCGGCCGTAGTAAATTCTCCCTTATTCAATTCTTCTAAAAGAGATTCCCTGTTTTTTGCAGAAAGTTTTTCTAAAGAATTTAAAGACTGCATTGCAGAATACCTTATTGAAAACCTTGGCGACTTCATATATTGATTTAACTTGTCGGCAGATTCTTGCGAAGCTGTTGCCGTAAGCTCATGCAAAATTTTTTCTTCCGTTTGAAGGTTTTCACTTGAATCCAACTTATATAAAAGGTTTAATGCCTTCATGTCTCTCGGCGAAAAAATAACGGCAAGAGCATCTTTTACCAATCTGCCTCCAAGGTTTAAAAGCTTAACCTGAAAAATCATTCCAAACAGGATGCAGATTATAACTCCCGAAAAAAATAAACGGTACATGCTTAAATTGGAAAATCCTGCCAATTGTAGAATATCCAAAATACGGCCTCCTAAGATTGAACCGAGAGCACCGGTAATTCCCATTACAAAAAAGTTAAGCATACTTAAATCCATCAAAAAATTTGATGGAACTATTCCGAAGAAGTAGGCTTGCGATGCATCCATTTGCGCAGAAAATCCCATATTTGTCAGGATCGAAAATAAAATCAAAAAGATAAAAGCAATCAAATGCATTTCTCTGGCCGGAGCTATAATTGCAGGAATAAGAGCCGCAACACTGAGAGCCGTAAAAATAACATACATGGGTTTTGCCCCCATCCTGTCTATTAAAAGGCGCATTAAAAGCCCCACCAAAAGAGAGCCCATGGTTGAAGCAAGAGAAAAGATAATAACCAAATTATCGGGGATAGAATAAACGGCCTTACCGTAAACAATTATAAAGGGGCGGGCTAAACTTATTCCGAATTGAATTATAAAAAACGAAAAAATATAAAGCCTAAAATTTTTATCTGCAAGAGTTACCTTAGCTGCTTCAAAAAAAGAACTTTTTTGAAGACTTTGATTTCCTTTTTTTAGTTTTCTTATTTCTTTTCGGCTTTTTCCTTCAGCTCTAGCCTCTTTCACCGCTTCCATTCTTTTTTCAAAATCGGGATCCGGAAGTTTAAGCAAAAGAGCCGAGGCTGCAAAACCTGTAATAATACCTATAATTGCAGTTATGTTATATGTAGAAACTATATCGATTCCTAGCTTTGGAGAAAACCATAAAAAAACGGTTAAAAATATTATGGCAGCAAGGGCGGCCGAATTATTTGTTAAAGATATTTTAACTATATAAGAATTTCTATCCCTGCCGGGAGCCAAAAGACTTATGACAGGATTGTTAGCCACTATCCCTGCTCCTCTAAAAAAATTAAAAAGGGCAACCGCAAGTAAAAGCATAAAGATAGCGGCTTCATTTTCTCCCCTAAAATAAAAAAACGGAATAAACAAAATAGGTAAAAGAGAGGCATTGCGCAAAAACCAAGTATAGGCAAAAGTTTTTACAATCGTAAACCGCCGTGCCATAAGTTTCCCTAATGGAATGGTAAAATAACACATGTACATAAAGGCTGTAAGCAAGCCTATAACGGTGCTGTTAGCTTTTAAAGCAAGGGCATAAAGAGTAATTGTATTTCCTGTAACAAGGGCAAACGAAAAAGAATTGATTCCGTTATACGCATTAAAAACACTGCGGCCCTGTTTTATTCTAAAATTAGATAATTGTTCTTCCATCGGTATTATTTTAATCTATTTTTTTAAAACAAACAAGTATTCCGAAACATGTATACTTCTATTGTTAAGGTTACGGCTTCCTCGAAAAGTGTTATATTTTATTTTGGAGGTTTTTAACTCTCCGTATTTTTGCAGCATACTGCTCATCTCTTCAAAAGAAATAAAGCCTTCCGAATTGTACGAAATAATGGCGTACTTTGAATCGAGAGACGATATTATTTCTTCAAGGGATTTTAAGGCCGAATGCCTTTTATTAAAAACAGAGCGTTTCCATCCTTGGGTAATTCCACTGACGGGGCTTATAGGAACATCCAGTCTATTTTTAAGAATCAAATTAAGCATAAAATAATTTGAACCGTAGGGGTGCTGATTATAAGGAGGGTCGATATAAACCATATCAACATTCTTTATTTCTTTTGAAAGAAGAACTGCATCTTTTGTAAAAATTTCAAGCTCTGAATTAAAATTACTAAAGACAGGCTCTTTTAATTCCACCTCTCCCAATATTCTTGTTAGGGCATTTTTACCGCTGGCACCGAAGCAGCCTATTCCGGTATTTTTATTTTTATAAAATCCTTTAAATACTCCGCTCGTATTTACATGGATTGAAGCTTCGGTAATTAAGGGAGCTAAAAAAAATCTTTTTAAATTTTCTTCCGATATAATTTTATCTATAAAATTTCTATATGTGTCGATTAAAAGAGCGTTCTTATGTGTATAAAAAACCCTTTCTCCTCTTTGGATTTTATTGTCATCCTTAGGAGCATAGTTTTTGGTAATTATGCCGGGGATTTTTTCCTTTAAACAAGAGGATATAATTTCATTTCTCAATTCATTACAAAGTTTTTTAGGATATTCTTCTTTATTTGTAAGATAGCAGCCGTTTATTACATAAGAATAATTTTCCAAATCATTAACAATTATTTTTGAAGAATATTTTTTTAACATTCGGGCAACTATACCTGAACCCGAAAAAAGGTCTGCACAGATAAGTTTTTCTTTGTTTAAATTTTTCCGAATTGATTTTACTTCATCTTCTATTTTGTATATTAAAGACCTTTTATTGCCGAGATACGTGATTATCTGTGTAGTAAGAAAGTCTTTATTTTCTTCTTGCTGTTCTTTCATAGGTTAAGTTCTTCTTTAATTAAAGAAAGATTATAGTACTACAAAAATTAGAAACTTACAAGAAGATACACCGTCCATAGGATTCTCATAGACCGTTCATATAACGCTCATCCTTTGATGAATTTATAAAAACTATAAAAGTTATAGACCGGAAAAATTTTATATCTGCGTAACATCCGTTACAGATTTTTTCCCATAGATTTGGTATATTATATTTATGAACTTAATAATATTTTCAGGCCCGCCATCGTCGGGCAAAACAAGCGTAATCTTAAAAACGATAGATGCCTTAAAAAGGCAAAATATAAAAACGGGAGCGGTAAAATTCGACTGCCTCTATACTGATGATGACCTTCTATATCAAAAGGCCGGTGTTCCGATACAAAAAGGAATCTCCGGTTCCCTATGTCCCGACCACTTCTTTGTGTCAAACATAGAAGAAGCCGTGCAATGGGGAATCAAGGAAGGACTTGACATTTTGGTAAGCGAATCAGCTGGGCTTTGTAACCGCTGTTCCCCCTATATAAAAAATATTTTAGGCATCTGCGTAATCGATAACCTGTCGGGAATAAATACTCCAAAAAAGATAGGCCCCCTTTTAAAATCCGCCGACATTGTAGTTATCACAAAGGGAGACATCGTTTCTCAGGCCGAACGCGAAGTTTTTGCGGCAAGGGTAAACGCCGTAAATCCTAGGGCAGTTATCATGCATGTAAACGGTCTTACGGGTCAAGGAGCATTTGAGCTCAGCACCCTTTTAACCGATAGAGCCGAAGATATTTCTACGGTGCAAGGAATGGAACTCCGCTTTCCCATGCCGGCAGCTCTTTGTTCTTATTGTTTGGGTGAAACAAGAATAGGAGAAAATTTCCAAATGGGAAATATCCGCAAAATGAAAATTGCCGAAGAACAAGGAATAAAAAAATGAAAAATGAATTTTATTTAAATGATGAAAATACGGAAGTTAAAAAACTTTCTGAAAAATCAATTCAAAATCTTTTAAGCGAGTACCCTTTTATCGAGGATTTTATTACTGAAAACCGTCTGATTGAAATAGGTATTTTAAATAACAAAGAGAAAACTTTAAAAGATTTTTTACAATCGCTTTCCGATGAAGTTTGCGAAGAAAAAGCAATTAACAAAGAAGAACTCTACTCTGCATTTTTTGAATACATAATTCAAATGAAGGCCTTCCTTAATTTGGAAAATGCAAACGAGGTTCACAGTCTTACAATTCTTCCCGGAACAAACAAGTCCGGCGAAAGCGAAAACTTTGATGAGCTTACCCTTTATACCTCTCAAATTATTTCGATTGTAGGCCCGACAGGTTCGGGAAAATCAAGGCTCCTTGCCGACATCGAATGGACAGCCCAAAAGGATACGCCCACAAACCGCAGCATTTTGATCAACGGCAAAACACCCGATAAGACAATCCGTTTTTCGGTAAACAATAAACTTGTAGCTCAGCTCTCACAAAATATGAACTTTGTAATGGATTTATCCGTAAAAGAATTTATCGAGCTTCATGCGGAATGCCGGCTTATCCAAGGCAAAGAAGGTGCGGTAAAAAATATCATAGAAGCGGCAAACAATCTTGCAGGCGAAAAATTTAACTTAGATACGCCAATAACGGCCTTGAGCGGAGGACAGTCGAGGGCACTTATGATTGCAGACACGGCTATTCTAAGCTCTTCTCCCATCGTCCTCATAGACGAAATAGAAAACGCAGGCATTGACCGCAAAAAGGCTTTGGAGCTCTTGGTTTCTAAGGAAAAGATTGTTTTAATGGCCACACATGACCCCGCCCTTGCCCTCTATGCAGACAAGCGAATAGTTATCAAAAACGGAGGAATAGCCGCTGTTATTGAAACCTCAAAAAAAGAAAAAGCAATTCTCGCCGACCTTGAAATTATGGATGCAAAAATTCAAAATATGAGAACAAGGTTAAGGGCGGGTGAGGAGCTTGGGCTTACAAAATAGAGGAGAATGATAAAAATCTTTTTATAATTTACTATTTTTTTCAAATATTTTCTATAAATATAATGGGGAGGAAGAAAATAAAAAAAATGGTAAAAAGGTTTGAAGATTTAACATTGCAGGACGACTAATAAAAAATGTACGTCCTGTACATTTTTTATCTTAGAGTTTTGCTGATGCAAAACTCTCACAGCTATAACCACCGCCATCCGTGGCGGAATGCAAAATGAAGGTTTATGTAAAGCACTTATTGAAATGATATTATCTGATACAATAGGCAAAATTGCATATATTTCGGTACAGCACAATATTAGCACCTATGAACAAGCCAAATCCGTAAGATTTGATGTTTTAGTGCAAACAGAAAACGGTAAATTTTACGATGTTGAAATGCAGGTGAGCAACGAGAAAAACATACCTAAAAGAATGAGGTTTTACCAAGCAGCCATAGATATTTCGTTCTTGGATAAGGGGAATTTCTATAATAATTTAAATGACAGCTTTATAATTTTTATTTGCACTTTTGATGCTATCGGTAAAAATAGACCTGTTTATACCTTTGAAAATGTCTGTATTGAAGATAAAAACATATCTTTACAAGATGGAACAAAAAAGGTTATAATAAATGCAGAGGCCTTTAATAGCACTGAAAACAAAGAATTAAAAGAATTTTTAGAATATCTTAAAACAGGTAAAACAAAGAGTGAATTTACAAGGAGGATAGAAGAAATGATACAAACAGTAAAACAAAACGAACAAGCAAGGCAAGAATATAGATTAATGTCCACTTTTGAGATGGATGCTATAGAAAAAGGGATTTACCGCAAAGCCATAGAAACAGCTAAACTTATGAAACAAAAAAACTTTGATATAGCTTTAATTAAAGAAATAACGGGACTTTCCGAATCCGAAATTGAAAAACTGTAGATTAGGGGAAGTACAGCCGGCGAAGCTTCGAGGCTAAGAAACTTTTTCGGATAAAAGATTTCTTGATCTAGAAACTTCGTTGGTTGTTACCTTTCCCTAGCGCCTGACGCGGTACCTTATAAGATCCATACCGTTTTTTTTACCGCTCACCGCCATGAATAGCGGTGGTTACATTCTTGCGATGTTTTGCCGAAAAGGCAAAACTCGAAGCTCAAAATCGGACACGGATGTCCGATTTTGAGTACCTCTCCGGCAAAATGTGTGAGCTCAAGGCCGGCAAGCCAAGCGGAAGCCAATAGATTCGTCCCCGTCGTGAGTAAAGCAGGTACCCCGCCTGGCTACACGGCAGTACGTCGCGTCACTCATCCAGGTCCAGCCGCCGCCGCGAGTAACACGGTACGGGCCTGACGCAGGCCCCGCATAGTCCGCCCCCGGCGAAGCCGGTATAGTGCCATACCAATCCCAGCACAATTCCTTCACATTTCCCGTCATGTCATATAAACCGTAGCCGTTAGGAGACTTTTTCTTTACTTCATGAGTTTTACTTCCGCTGTTTAAAGTGTACCAAGCATAGTTTTTAAGTTCAGCCTCGGTATTTGTTCCTGCCCATTTATAATCAGTTCCTCCCTTCGCTGCCCATTCCCATTCCGCCTCCGTTGGAAGTCTAAAACCGCTTTTATTCATATCAAGCTCTGCCTTATTCCAATCTGCATTATCAGTAGTAGGGATTGCGGCAAAGCTAAGAGTTTTAAAATCAACGGGGGTTCCTCCAACATTTACCGTATAGCAGGGTTCAAGATTTAGTTTTATACTGAGTTTATTACAAAAAGCTATTGCATGATACCAGTTTACCCGTTCTACAGGACGCTTTACCTGTGTTTCGCCTGCAACAGGTTCTTTGCCGGAGCTTCCATCAAACTCGCTGGGATTATTGCCCATCACCTTTTCCCATAGTTCCTGAGTTACCTCAGTCTCCCCTATAAGATAGGCACTTAAACTTACGGTATGAGGCTGATTCTTATCGAAACTATTATTATTGTAATCATTATCACCCAACTGGGCATCCACAGCGGCTATACCTTTCATGGTAAATTCGACTCCTGCAATATCATAGGTTATATATTCTTTTATTATAACCTTAATATCCTTACTCCAACCTACATAGTTTCCTACAGATTCTTCAACCGACAAGCTTACCGTATTTTCTCCAAATTTAAGTGTCCCGTTTGTTACTGTTACGAGAATTTGTTTATCGGTTTGTGATCCGTAATCGAATTTTGCAACTACATCAGAAGGAGTAACTTTTTCTTTGCCTTTAACAATCATACTGCCGGGGGATGCATCTTCATCAAAAATTGTAAGTATTTTTAGCTTTAACTCATAATCAAAATCGACCTTTACAATTGTATCTCCTGTTATTGATACACTTGCAGTCTTATCCAAGCTCTTTCCTCCCGAAACAATAACTCCTCCGGTAATTGTCCATTTACCTACCCCATAGCCGGAGGCGGGCTCTGCTGTAAAGTTTATTACCGTTCCTTTGTAAACGGGCTGACTTATATCGCTTCCGGCTGTAACAGTACCGTTAGGTGTTCCATCAATAGTTACCGTATACTTGGGCTCTTCCTTTACTTTTTGCGGACAGCCTGTTAATAAGACGCCTGCAGCCAACAACAATGCAGTAATTGATACTGCCCTAATTTTGAATTTTTTCATTTTAAAAACCTCCAATTATTTTATAAATTTATTTTTTCTAAAGTTTTTGCTAAAGCTTCAATGCTTTCCTTTTTATTTTCGTTTAAGGCCTTTTTCGGATTTTTCTTAACACAGCTTGCAACGATTGTTTTAATATCCTTTAATACATCCTCATCAGAATTTTTTCCGCTAGCCGCTAAAACATCTTTCATTCTTTCAGACCATTTTTTCTTATTAGACTTAAAATACTTACAAGATAAGTTTATTCCGTACTTTCCTTCTACTTCTTTTTTATAAATATCTACATTTATGGTATCTTCAATCTCAGATTCCTTCATACCTTTACAAGTTACAAAGGTAATATCCTTATCCGGTATTTCGTTATCAGTCTTTGCTCTGCGTCCTGCTTCATCATTATCAAGCAAAATATGATAAGAACAAAAGGAAGATTTTAACTCCCCTATTCTGTATTTTATTTTTGAACTACCTCGTAGTTCTTCTATAATTAAAAAATTTTCCTTTAATTTTTCTTTTAATACCTTACTTAATAGGGGAAGTACAGCTTGCAAAATAATGAAGTCGCTTTCTCCTTCAACAACCAAAACTTGCTCGGCATTTTTTAAGTTATCCGATGTTTTTATGCCTAAAACCTCTCTTATAACTTTTAAATTTCCGGCAGGGGCTGCCTTACCGTCATTTATAATGATGTTTGAATCTATATTTTCACGATCTACAAAGATAGGACTATGTGTAGAGATGATTACTTGATTTTTTTTCGGCTATCTCATATATCTTATTTTTTAAAAGATGTACGGCTTCAGGATGTAGATGACTTTCAGGTTCTTCTATTGCCACAAAAGAAATTTGGTCTTTTTTTAATGTCATATCCTTTAACAAGGCCATTGTAACCAAACTTTTTACTCCGTCACCCTTTAGCTCAAGACCTGTTTTTGTACCGTCATCTATTTCGATATATTCACGACCTGAATACAAATGTCTGCTCATATATGAGGGCTCACTGTTGTTTGCAATTATTACATCCTTTACATTAGGAACAAGCTGTACTATCGAATCTTTAATGGTCTTGCTAATCTTTTTTAAAACAGGGGCTTCCAGTTTTTTGATAGATTCCAAAGCTTGTTTATATTTCTTATCTTCTTTGATTCCTAATAATTCATTGCTTATAAGCTCATAGACAATTTTTGCAGCATCTTCCTCGGTTCGGACTGCAGGAATATAATTGAAATATATTTTTTCTTTTACGAATTCACATATCTCATGTTTTTGATCTCCAACTATTTTTTTGTTCTTTTTGTTTTGTTCACTTATCTCAAGCTCTCCCTTAGCATTTGAATCTATACTTATTTCAAATACAATAGTGGATGAAAGTTTAGTTTTAAACCTCTTATTAAATTCTTCCTTTTCTGTCTGAGATAACTCAAATTCAAGACCAAGTCTTGTTTCTCCACCTATACCATCTTGGAGGGATATTGGAAAATCCCTTTCCCAGTCATAATTCTTAGTCCGTGAAAATATCAATCGGCTGCTGCTAATAGGTCTCTTTATAAACCGGCCTGAACTTATAATATCCATTGCAAGCCCAAGAGCCTTTAAGAGGTTCGACTTACCCTCATTGTTTTTACCGATTAAAATAGAAAGTTTTTTTAATGGTATTACACTTTTCTTTGTGATGCTTCTAAAATTTTCAACCGAAAAAGATACTACTTCCATAAAATAAATTTCCTTTTATATTAAATTAAGATATTTTAGCTTTGATAAATAAGAAGTAAAAACACAAACTGTCTTTGTGAAATCAAATAGAATATAATGGTATATATTCTTTAACGGTTTATTTTCAAAAAAGAATTGACCTATATGAGAAAAATAAGTATTACTAGCTTTGATTAGAGATATTTTACCTAATAGAGAAAATGGGGGGGGGTAGCTTAGGCTAACATTTTTCGGCACATAATCGGCACACAAAAAATTATAATGAGAAAAATTGAATTTTAAGCCTAGATAAGATTTTTCTTTCATACCTACTATTATACTCCAAAATATAAAAAACATCAACGGCTTTTCCTAAAAGTTGCTTTTCATAAAAGTGCTTTTCATACGGTGTTTAACTTTTCCCAAAGCTCGGCGATTTTTTTGATAAGTGCTTCCTTTTCTACCTTGCCCAAAATATAAGCATCGGAAAGTTTTTTTAGCTCGGGTAAATCTTCTCTAAAGATTTCAAACTTTGATAAAGGCAGGGCATCTGCATCATACTCTATGCAAAGACTTCCTATCCTCGCATTCCTTTCAATTTTGCGGACAGCCTTATGAGAAGAAGCCGCCTTTTCAAAGGCTTTAAAAATATCGTCATCTTTTATAAGCTCGCCCCGCAGCCTTATATGCCCGGGAAAAAAACTTGAAACAGTCATTACTTTCTCCAATAAAAGCTTTTATGAAAGAGGCGGCTCGTAGCTTCTCATTGCAGACATACCTATGGCAACCGTCGATCCGTTATGAATAAAAGCGGCCGTAGCCGGAGGAATGGAGCCTGCAAGTTCCCCTGCAATAAGGGCTGAGTTAATGCCTATAATAGCCCCATTGTTTGACTTGATTCTTTTGATTAAGCCTGTTGCTATACGCCTTAAAATGGGTAAGGCTCTTAGCCCATCATCGGGCAGAAGAATGTCGGCCGTTTCTCCCGCTATCGAAGAGGCCTGCCCCATTGCAATGCCCACATCCGCTTCCGAAAGGGCAGGAGAATCATTTATCCCGTCGCCTATCATTACAACGGTTTTTCCTTCTTTTTTCAATGTCTTTATAAAATCGGCCTTTGTGTCAGGCAGGGCCTGCGCATAATAGCGGTCAATCCCCGTCCTTTCAGCTATGCTGCGGGCGGTTTGGGGGCCGTCCCCTGTAAGCATAATTATGTTTTTTATTCCCAGTTTGTGAAGTTCTGAAACAACTTCTTTTGCCTCGGGGCGTACAGGATCTTCTATCGCAATGATACCGGCAAGTTCTTTTCCTATCGATAAATATAACTGAGAACAGCCGCTTTTCGACAAATCTTTAATAGCTTTTTCGGCTTCTTCCGTTTTGGGAATGCCCTCATCATCGAATATAAAATGAGCGCTTCCTATCCTCAGCTCATCCCCTTTTAGGGTAGAAGCAAGGCCATGGGCTAAAATGTAAGAAACCTTTGTATGTTCTTCCCGGTGTTTAATGCCCCTCTTTTCGGCCTCCCGCACAACGGCCCGTGCAAGCGAATGCGGAAAATGCTCTTCAAGACAGGCTGCTATTTTCAATATGTTTCTTTCGGCTCGGCTGCCGAAGGTGATTATCTTTTTAACCGAGGGCTGGGATTCCGTCAGTGTTCCCGTCTTATCGAACACGATTGTGTCCGCACGGGCAAAGTCTTCCAAAAACTTGCCGCCCTTTACGGTAATGCCGTGCTCGGCGCAGTTTTTCATAGCTGAAAGCACGCAGACGGGGGCAGATAACTTCATTGCACAAGAATAGTCGACAAGAAGGGTCGAGGCGGACTTTGCAAAGTTACGGGTAAAGGCATAGGTTAAGCCTGCGAGTAAAAAATTATAAAACACCAGTTTGTCCGCCGTCCGCTCAGATTTTATCTGCGAAGCCGCCTTAAGCGATTGCGAGCGGTCTATCATATCGGCTATCTTGCTGACCCGCGTTTCCCTGCCGCAAGCCTTTACACAGACACGGATTTCTCCTTCTTCAACAATGGTTGAAGCAAAGACGGTATCGCCCGGTATCTTGTGAATGGGAAGCCCTTCCCCCGTCATCGAAGCCTGATTGACGGAAGCCTCCCCTGAAACAACCGTTCCGTCTGCGGGAATAACCGAACCTATTCTAAGAATAACCGTATCGCCTGCTTGAAGAAGATTAGCGGATATTTCCGTTTCGTTTCCGTTCCTTAGGACGTGAACCGTTTCTTTTGTGTTTAAAAAACTGAGGGCTAAATTTTCATAAGACTTCCGTCTGGTATATTCTTCCAATATTTCGCCCATTTCAAGCATCATTGCGATGTTACCGGCAGTGTTTAAATCTCCCGTACCATAAGAAAGAGAAAGCGCGGCCGCATCCAAGGTTTCGGCACAAAAGGGTCTTCCGCCTGCTAAAGCTCTTATTCCGCCTTTTACACGGGGCATAATCGTATAGAGAGCCAATATTCTGCGGACGGGAAGAGGTAATAGCCTTCGGATAAAGAATTCCGCAAGCAGGCTTATCAGAGAAACCGCCAAGCTCTCCGTTACAACAGGTTCTTCGACGCTTGACAATAGTTCTTCATTTTCAAGATAGGCGGAATTTAAAGCCTTGATGTACGAAAGAGCCTCGTCTTCACTTATCCCAGAGTATTCAAGTAAGATGCTTCCCGAAACGGGATTTACACTTATAGACCTTATGCCTTCTTGCAAAGACACAAGGGTCTCTACAAGAACGGCTTGTTTACGGCTTAAGCCTTTCCGTTTATATCTTAAACGCAAACGTCCCGGAAGGCGGTGAGCAATATAAAAATTCATAAAGATTTTATAGGTAAATCTATTTTGCTTCTGCAGCTTCTTTGTTATATGCAGCTTCCGCCACTATATCCTGAGCGTCTTCTTTTACCGTTTCGACAAAGGCGGCGGCATCTTCTTTTAATTTTAGGCCTGCTCCTACTACTTTAGCACAAGCCTTTTTAAAACCGGCATTTTTGGCTAAGAGAACCGCGGCTCCTCCTGCAGCAACACCGAGTGCAAAAGCTCCCCATTTGGTCATATCATACCTCCAATAATCCTATCTTTGTAGGGCGTATTTTACCATTTTTTTATTATATTTACAATACGGATGTTTTTTATCTCTCAAAAATTTTTAAATACAAAGGATAACAACCTCAAAAGCCTGTACAAAAACTTCAGTTTTTAGACAGGCTTAAGTATCTATTCTTTTTATTGCCGAAAGAGCTTTGTTGCGGTATACCAAATCGTCCCGAACGGAAAAGCCCTGCTGTTCCCAAAAAGCGTTTCCGTCTTTGTTTTTTTCAAATACAACCAGAGCAGCCTTATGTATGCCGAGCTTTTTTAAAGCGTCCAGTGCAGAGGCAACCAAACGGGAGCCGATCCCTCGCTTACGGTAATTCGGATGAACGGCGGTATGATAGATATAGCCCCTCCGTCCGTCGTTTCCCGCCAATATAACGCCCGCAATTTCTTTCGGGTTTTCGCTTTCGGCAACAAAACAAGTTTCCGGATTGCGTTTTAAAAATGCGGCAATCCCCTCTTTTGAATCGTCAAAATTGTTAAGTCCCATACCCGCACAAGATATCCATAAACCGTACACGGCTTCGTAGTCGGACAAATGCATAAGACGTATATTCATAGCTCGAGCTGCTTTTTAGGATACTGCCGTCTCTTCATTCTCTTTTTCAAAAAGTTTAGGAGCCTTTTCTTCTGCGATTATAGCATCAAATTCTTCGTTTTCGATAGTTTCTTTTTCTAAAAGAGTTGTAGCAATTTTTTCTAAAAGATGCTTTTTTTCATTCAGCATTTTCACAACACCTTCATAGCGTGTATTGATTATTTTTGCTATTTCTTCATCAATGTATTGCTGAGTTGTTTCGGCATATTCACGCACCATTCTAGGTTCATTATCGCCAAGATATCCGGCACCACGCTTGCTCAAGGCTACGTTTTTAAATTTAGAGCTCATACCGTAATCGGTTATAAGGCTTCGGGCAATATCGGTAGCTCGGGTTAAATCATTCGCCGCTCCGGTAGAAACCATATTGAACTTTACCTGTTCAGCGGCACGGCCGCCTAAAAGAACATCTATCTCGGCTAAAAGTTGTTTTTCTGTAACAATGTGCTTATCGTCTTCGGGAATATGGAAGGTATAACCTAAGGTTGAGGTTCCGCGGGGAACGATAGTTACCTTATGTACCTTATCGGCTCCATCGGTAAAACTGCCCACGATGGCATGACCTGTTTCATGATAAGCTATTACCCTTCTTTCTTCTTCGCGGATTACGCGGGACTTTTTCTGCAAGCCTATCATTGCCTTTTCAACAGCCTCATCCAAATCCGTCATAATTACGGTCTTTCTTTTGCCTCGGACGGCTAAAAGAGCTGCCTCATTTATAATATTTGCAAGGTCAGCACCGGAACATCCCGCCGTAATACGGGCTATCGCAGCCAAATCGGCTGAAGCATCCAGCTTAACACTTTCTGCATGGAGCTTGAGAATCTGTTCTCTTCCCTTAACATCGGGGCGGTCAACTACGACCTGCCGGTCAAAGCGGCCGGGTCTTAACAAGGCCGGATCCAAGACATCCGGGCGGTTGGTAGCAGCCAAAAGAATCAAGCCCGTCTTATTATCAAAACCGTCCATTTCAACTAAAAGCTGGTTCAAGGTTTGTTCTCTTTCATCATTTGAACTATAAGAATTATGACGGGACTTTCCTATAGCATCCAATTCATCTATAAAGATAATACACGGGGCTTTTTCACGGGCCTGTCTGAATAGGTCACGCACGCGGGAAGCTCCCACGCCGACAAACATTTCAACAAAGTCGGAACCGCTTATTCTAAAGAAAGGAACTCCTGCTTCACCTGCAACAGCCCTTGCAAGAAGAGTTTTTCCCGTTCCGGGAGGGCCTACCAAAAGAACACCTCGCGGAATTTTTCCGCCTATCTCGGTATATTTTTGAGGATATTTTAAGAAGTCAACAACTTCCATTAATTCTTCTTTAGCCTCATCGACACCTGCAACATCCTTAAAACGGGTTTCAACCTTTCCCTCGTCTATTGCCGCACTTCTGGCTTGCCCTGGAGAAAAAATACTTCCTCCTAAACCGCCCATTCCCTTCGTCATCCTCCTCATAATGGCACGCCAAACAAGGAATATCAAAAGGAAGGGAAGTACCCACTGTAAAAGAAGCTCAACAATATAACTTCTTTCCTTGGGCTTTATATGATAAACCACATGATGTTCATCCAAAAGCTGTAAAAATTCCGAAGTATATATCCCGACAGTCGTATATTCATTAGTATTTTTTTGCACCGACAAAAATGAAAATAAAGAAGTGTTTGAAGAAGTATCATCTTGCACACTGGTATAACCTGTAAAATAAACGGGACCTAAAACAACTTTTTTTATTTGCCCTGAAGTAATCCTATCCTTAAATTCCGAAAACGGAATTAAGGCGGAACTGTTGAGAATCATTACTTGGTTAATTAAGATAAAAATTATAACTAAAAGCGGCGCTAAAAGCCATAAAGAAAAAAACGGCTTCTTGGGAGTTTTTTTATCATCTCCATCGGAATCCGGCCCGAAGTTAAAAAAGTTAAACGGATCGTTTTGGTTTTTATCGTCGTTATTTTTACTCATACATTCTCCTAATATTGTCTATCCTATTTTACTATAATACATAAAAGATAAGAAAAAGTCGATAGGGAATCAAATTTATATTTCGATTAAAGAGTATAATTTTTATAATAAAGAATATCTACAACAAAAAAGTTTCTTATCTCATAAATTATTTATTCGTATTTTCTTTTATAGTATTCATAAGCTCGTGAATAACTTTTTCGATGCTGGGGTCAGCAGTAATTTGTTCTTCAATCTTGTTACAGCCATGCAAAATAGTAGTATGATCGCGGCCTCCGAAGTCATTACCCAGTTCGGTTGTAGAACACTCCGTCATTTCCCTGCAAAGGAACATGGCGATTTGACGCGGGAAAGAAAAGCTCTTGGTGCGCTTTTTGCCTTTAATGTCTGAAATTGAAATACTAAAATAATCGGCAACGGTTTTTTGAATAAGATCGATAGTAACATTCCTTTGGCGGGTAGATCCGAAAATATCCCGTAAAACGTTCTTTGCCGTAGCCTCGTCCATTGTTTTTTTTGTAAGCTCCTTATAGGCTATGAGTTTTGTTAAGGCCGCTTCCAAGTCACGGACATTTGAAGAAATATTTTTTGCAACCATGTTGATAACTTCATTAGGAATTTTTATACTGTGCTTTTCCATTTTCTTTAAAAGAATCGCATAGCGGACTTCATAAGAAGGTGTCTGAAGGTCAACATTTAATCCCCTCTCAAATCTGGATTTTAAACGCTGTGAAAGATTTTTAAGCTCTGAAGGCGGACGGTCGCATGTGAACACGATTTGCTTATTTTTTTCGTAGAGTTCATTAAATGTATGAAAAAGTTCTTCTTGAGTTTCTACCTTTCCCTGAAAAAAGTGAATGTCATCTATAAGAAGAACGTCGGCATTTCGGTATTTATTTTTAAATGAGGACATCTTTCCTTTTTTAATACACTCAACAAATTCATTTGTAAAATTTTCTGCCGTTACATAGATAACTTTTAAATTCGTATTATTCCATATTTTATTTCCGATTGCCTGCATAAGATGGGTTTTTCCCAAACCTACGCCTCCATAAATCAACATCGGATTATAAGCCGTTCCGGGATTTGTTGAAACTGCAATCCCCGCATTTACGGCAAAGGAGTTGTTCGGCCCGACAACAAAATCATCAAAACTATATTCAGCTTTTAGGTCCGGATGCTGTCCTCTCCCATTATCCTCAGTTTTGGCCGGCTTTTGCCTTTTTTTTGTTTCTTTTTCGGTTGATATGGGACCGGAAACAGCTGCATTTTCTTCCGTTTCATCGTGATTTGCAGTATTTTCTTTATTGATATTAAATTCTATGGACAATTTTTTACCGGACAGTTCAAAAAGTTTCTTTTCTATAGC
The DNA here is from genome assembly GCF_000755145.1 of Treponema putidum. GTDB lineage: Bacteria > Spirochaetota > Spirochaetia > Treponematales > Treponemataceae > Treponema_B > Treponema_B putidum. The sequence continues at coordinate 1,275,365 of NZ_CP009228.1, read as the reverse complement.
TTTTTTGTGCTTTGTAACGAGTTGATCTCTAAAAAACTGAGACGGTACGGTTAAAACTACCGAATTTTCCGTCGATTTTTCATATTTTGCAGGTATAAACCACATTGAAAATACCGGAAAGGACAGCTCTTCTTTAAACTGATTGACGGCCTCATCCCAAAAAATCTTATAATCCCATTCACTCATAGAAGCCCATTATACTACTTCTTTACTTTTTTTTGCAATAATGATATAGTGAAAAAAGGCATTTATTGTCAAATTTTATGGGAATTTATAAGTTTTTAAGGGAAAAAAATGACAAAATCAAATTATTCGGCAAATAATATTACGGTTTTAAAGGGCTTGGAAGCGGTCAGAAAAAGGCCGGGTATGTATATAGGGTCTACAGGGCCGGACGGTCTTCATCATCTTGTTTATGAGGTTGTAGATAACTGTATAGATGAGGCTATGGCCGGTTTTTGCGATAAAATTTTGGTAGTGCTTGAGCCTAACGATATTGTCCGTGTAGAAGATAACGGCCGAGGAATCCCCGTAGACATCCATCCCACCGAAAAAATAAGTGCCTTAGAGCTGGTTTTAACCCGCCTTCATGCCGGAGGTAAGTTTGACAAGGGTTCTTACAAGGTTTCAGGCGGTTTACACGGTGTAGGCGTTTCGGTTGTAAACGCTCTTTCCGTCTGGATGGAAGCCAAGGTTTACAAGGACGGCTTTGAGCATTATGCAAAGTTCGAAAAAGGCTCCATTATTGAGCCCGTAAAAAAAATAGGAGAAACCGAAAAAAGCGGTACGGTCATCAGGTGGGCAGCAGATTCTTCCATCTTTACCGAAACTACAGTATACAATTTTGAAGTGCTTGCAACCCGCTTAAGGGAATTGGCCTTTTTAAACAGTCATATTTCCATTACGATGAGGGATGAACGCCTTTCTACCCCAAAAGAGGTTACCTTCGCTTTTGGAGGCGGAATATCGCAGTTTGTTTCTTATTTAAACGAATCAAAACAAGTTTTTCCGAAAAGTCCCGTTTTTATCGAAGGCGAAAAAAACGATATTCTCTGTGAGGTTGCCATCCAATACAATGACGGATATAACGAAAACCTCCTTTCGTTTGTAAACGATATAAACACCCGCGAAGGAGGAACTCATCTTGAAGGTTTTAAAACAGCCCTCACCCGTGTAATGAACGACTTTTTAAAGAAGTATCCTAAACTTGTAAAAAAGATGGATAAGGAAGAAAAACTTACGGGCGAAGATGTCCGTGCAGGTCTTACCGCCATCGTTTCCGTCAAGGTACCCGAACCTCAATTTGAAGGACAAACAAAAACAAAGTTGGGCAACAGCGATGTTCGAGGTATAGTTGACTCATTTGTAAACGAAAAGCTCACCTTATTTTTTGAGCAAAACCCGAGCGAAGTGGAAAAGGTCTTGGAAAAATGCGTCGCAGAGGCCGCCGCCAGAATTGCTGCAAGAAAGGCAAAGGAAGCTACCAGACGGAAAAGCGGTTTGGACAGTTTCGGCCTTCCGGGGAAACTTGCAGACTGTTCTTTAAAGGATCCTGAATCTTGCGAAGTTTACATAGTTGAGGGAGACTCTGCGGGCGGTTCTGCAAAAAAAGGAAGGGACAGCAAGACGCAGGCCATCCTGCCCCTTTGGGGAAAAATGCTTAATGTCGAAAAAACCCGTCTCGACAAGGTGGTAAATAACGAAAAGCTTCAGCCTATTATTGCGACCCTCGGAACCGGCATCGGAAAAGATTTTAATATAGAAAAATTACGCTATCATAAGGTTATAATAATGGCCGATGCCGATGTTGACGGCTCCCATATCCGAACCCTTCTTTTAACCTTCTTTTTTAGGTACATGCCTCAGGTTATCGAAAAAGGCCATGTGTACCTTGCCATGCCTCCTCTTTATAAAATTTCTCACAATAAAAAAGAATGGTATGTTTACAATGATGATGAAAGAGATTCCGTTTTGGACCAAATAGGACGCGGAAACAATGCGGCCGTTCAGCGGTACAAGGGTTTGGGCGAAATGGACGGAACCCAGCTTTGGGAGACAACAATGGATCCTGCAAGACGGAAAATGATGAGGGTTACCCTCCCCGATGCCGTTGAAGCCGACAGAATTTTCAGCACCCTAATGGGCGAAGAAGTCGAGCCCCGACGAAAGTTCATCGAAGAAAATGCCGTCTATGCAAATCTGGATGTGTGATATCTAATTTAAGGAGTATGTATGTTTGATGTTAATAGTTCTATTCTCTTTTGGTTTGCAGGAGTTGTAATACTCTTTGTTTTAATTCAATCCGTCTTTTTTTTGATAAAGGCTTTAAAGCGGGCAAAAGAGCTCAATATGTCCAAAAAAAAGATAAAGCAAATTATCTCGGGAGCGGCGATTTTTACGGTTGCCCCAGCTATTTCCATAATTTTGGGCATGATAAGCCTTTCTAAATTTTTAGGCCTTCCTCTGCCCTGGCTCCGGCTTTCGGTTTTAGGGGCTTTAACCTATGAACTTACGGCGGCAAGCACGGCAGCTTCCGTCTTAGATATTCCCTTGGATCAGCCTATTGCAGATGCAGCAGCCTATACGACTATTTCTTGGGTTATGGCTCTTGGAATAATTTCGGGGATTGTCGTGATTGCTCTTTTTCTGCCTAAGATGCAAAAAAATCTTATTAAGATGAAGTCCAAGGATGAAAAATGGAGTAAGCTCCTCATCGATGCCCTTTTTATGGGAATGATTTCCGCCTTTTTAGGAATGATATTTTCTGAAATCAGGTTCGGGCTTAAGGGCTGGATTCCGGTTTTTGTGATGTTCTTTTCGGCTCTTTTAATGCTTATCTGCGGTTTAATCGTAAAAAAAACAAGCGCTAAATGGCTTGAAAGCTATGCGATGCCGATAAGCCTTTTGGGCGGGATGGCATTTTCCATTCCGATTACTATGTTGATAGTTTAAATTGTCTAAGTTTATAGGAGAATTTTATGCAAGATAAACAAATCGAATTCAGCTCATACGAAAAAAGCATACATAGGTGGGGAAGAACATGGATGATAATAGCCATTATAATGTTTCTTTCTTATCCTCTTTTTACCTGTATTTACTATAATACTTGGCCTAATTTTTGGCTCCTTTTAAGGGGGCTTTTCGGTGTGGCCGTTGTTTTTTGGCCGGTAGGCATTATCGAAGCCTTTACCTTTGCACCCATGCTCGGTGCAGGCGGGACATATGTAGGCTTTATTACAGGAAACCTAACGAACCTAAAAGTCCCCTGCGGAGTTTTGGCTTTGGAAGCTGCAAAGGTTGAGGCCAATACCGAAGAAGGTGATGTGGTTACTACAATAGCCGTCGCAGTTTCTTCCATTACTACAACCCTCATCTTGGTGTTGGGAATGCTTTTATTGACTCAATTAAAACCCATATTGGAATCTCCCATCATGGCACCGGCCTTTAAAAATATCCTGCCAGCCCTTTTCGGCGGCCTCTTGGTAGTCTTCGTTGCAAAAAATCCTAAGATTGCCGTAGTCCCATTCGTTTTTATGCTGATTCTTTTTATTGCAATGCCTCAACTTGGAAAGGCCATAAGCATGCTCATCCCTGTAGGAGCCGCAATCACAATTATCTACACAAGGATAATGTATAAAAAGGGGAAGATATAAAAATAAATGGAGATATGCATTTATGAATACTAAAGATATATTGGAAATTATTACATTGGGAGAAACAAGCAAAGTTCAATTTAAACAAGATTTGCCTAATTTGGAAAGCATAGCACAAGAAATTGTTGCAATGTCTAATTCCATAGGCGGGCTTATTTTAATTGGAATTAAGGATGTTACCGGCGGCATAGTAGGCTTATCTCCCGAAAAAATAGAGGATTATGATAAAAGGATATCTCAAGCTGCCGATAATTTAAAGCCTCCTGTTTATATTGCAACCGAAGTATTAAAAATAGAAACCCCTGAAACTAAATATATTTTAGCTATTCATATTCAAGAAGGAATAAATAAACCTTATAAAACATCAAAAGGCGAAATATTTATAAAACAAGGAGCAAATAAAAGACTTGTTACCGATAATTCGGAAATAATGCGTTTATTCCAACAAAGTGCAAATTTGCTTGCAGATGAAATGGAAGTTTATGGATCCTCCGTCGATGATATCAATAAAGAAAAATTTTCAGACTTTTTTAAAAAAGAATTCGGAACAACATATGAAGATAAGGGATTAAATCTTGAGCAGGCCTTAAAAGCAAAACGGGTTTTACGAAATGAACACTTAACGCTTGCGGGATTACTTTTTTTTGGAAAAAATCCTCAAGAAATAAAACCGGCTTTTACGATTAAATTTGTCTCTTTTTTTGGAAACGATATATCGGAAAATTACTATAAAAGCAAACCTTCGGATTTAAGAGGAACAATCCCCGAACTTTTTGATGAAGCTATGAGATATTTAAAATCTTGTTTACACCATGTTCAAAAAGAACAGGGTTTTAATTCGACAGGTATTCTTGAAATCTCCGAAATAGCGCTTATTGAAATATTACAAAATGCCTTGCTGCATAGAGATTATTTTAAAAATTCCCCGATTAGAATTCTCATTTTTGATAATAGAGTTGAAATAATTAGCCCGGGTAAACTGCCTAATAGTCTGACTGTCGAAGAAATAAAATTCGGAAATCCCGTAATAAGAAATAACCAATTAGTTTCTTACGCTTTACATCTTTTACCTTTTAGCGGTTTAGGGTCAGGAATTAAAAGAGCTATATCCGAACAGCCTAATATAGAATTAATAAATGATATCCAAGGTGAACAATTTAAAGTAATTATACCAAGACCTGAAAAATCTAAATGAGCAAATATCCTTTTATTAGAACATTTAAGCTTTTTTTTAAATCCTCGCCTTATGGTATAATCAATACAATCAATAACAAATCTTTTATCAAAAGGAATTTTTAGCATATAAAATTTCTACCGACTTTGTAGAGCTGGGAAGTGTCTAAGATGAATATCATTGATTATGTTAAAGAACACACTCCGGTAAAACTTTCTATTTTTGATAGATAAAGACCCTGTTTCTGCCGCCCTCTTTGGCAGAATAAAGAGCCGTATCTGAAAATTTTAAGAGTTCAGGTGTAGTCATCTTTTCGTCATATACGGCAAGCCCGATTGAACATGAAACCCGTAATTCAGGGTGTTCTTGAAAAGTTAAAGCATTAACTTCGGTACATACCCTTTTACACTGATATTCGGCTCTTTCCAATATTCCTCTGATAATAAACGAAAATTCATCTCCGCCGTACCGGATTAAAATATCGTCAGTATCAAAATTGCGCTTAAAAACTTCGACAATGGATAACAGAACCTTGTCGCAAAAGACGGCTCCATAATCTTTATTAAGCCGGCCAAAGTGATCAATATCTACCATGGCAAAGCTGACCCCGATATGCTGGCGGACACAGCGTTTAAGAAGGCTTTCAAAAGATTCATCTAAATATCTTCGATTGTAAAGCCCTGTAAACTCGTCGGTAATAGCTCTTTTTTTTGCATCATCACCCCACCGGATTATCTGCGACAAAAGGCCGTCCGTCTTACTTAATCGGCTGCCAGTAATCTTAAGCATATTGTACAAAACCGTCGAAGCTATTTTCGGCTGATCTATAATTAAAGAAGAAAAATCTTGAGATTTTAGAACAAGACAGGAAGTAGGTTCAACAGCTTGGCATGTCGCCGAGCGGTGCTCTTGTTCCAGCATTGCCATTTCACCGAAAAAATCTCCCGCTCCCAGACGGACAAGCTCTATTTCCTTTCCTTCCGATTTTACCGAAACGGAAATAGTGCCTTTTACTATGATAAAAAGCTCATTGCCCGATTCTCCTTCATAGACAAGAGCATGACCTGCTTCAAATTCGGCATAAAACATTGCCTCAGCTAAAACTTCAATTTCTTTTATAGAAAGATGGTCAAAAAGCCGCGCCTTTTGTAAAATTTCAAGCCATTTTTGTTTTGAGCTATTCATTTATGTCCTCCTCAAAGAGAATCAGAGAGCCTCCGCGCCCCCGTCCGATAAGAGGTATCTCGGCACATCGTTTTATAAAGTCAGTTTTTTCAATCTTCGTATCGGGATAAAGTAAAATACCTAAACTCATGCTCAATTTAAAGGGGCTGTTTAAAACCGGAGAAATATCGAGGCTTTCAAGCTCCGACTTTATTTTTTCGGCTAAAACAGCTGAGGCTTTTTTTCCCTGCTCAGGCGTTAAAACGGCAAATTCGTTTCCCTGATAACGGATTAGAACCGAATCCGTATCCAAAAAACGGCTTAAATGATTACCTATAAAGGTAAGACAGGCATCTCCTTTTTCGTGGCCGTAGGTGTCGTTTATAGCTTTAAAGTTGTCGGGTTTCATCATAATTAGAGAAAAAGAGCTTTTCATAAACTTTGCAATGTTTTCTTCAAGATAGGCCTTGTTTAAAAGCCCTGTAAGCTTATCGCCATAAACCTGCTTTTGCAATTCTTGCATAATGGGGGAGTTTTCTTTTATTAAAGAGTTAGCCTTTCGGGTTCTTCTTGAAACCATTACCAAGTAAGACTTTAAAAGTTGAGCGTAGGTTATAGGATTATCCTTAAAAACGTCTTCCATAGGAGTGCCTTCTTTAGGAAAAGAAAGAATAATAGAATCTTCATTGGCAGAAGCTATAGCTTTTTGCTCCTCGCCTGTCAGCATTGCCGTTTCTCCGAACATTTCACCGCTTACAAATTCGGCAAGAACTGAATTATCTTCAGGCGATAAAATTATAACATTCCCTTCTACAATAATATAAAAACGGTCTCCCTTTGCGTCCTGCCTAAAAATGATATCCCCTTTTTGATAGCTGTCTACCCCTGCCTTATCGGCTATGTCTTTTAAGTAGATTTCATCCCATCCTGCAAAAAGAGGAGCTTTACTCAAAGCCTCTATTTTCCGTTTATCAGTAATCATGCATACCACCTCGTAGTATTATAGCATATTTTCGATAAAAGAAAAGTGCATAGTAAAAAAAATCGGAAAAGAAGTTAAAAACTTATTCATAAAGCAATTCTTCCATGCCGCATATATATCACCTTGAACATTTGTCTTTCAGCTATTTTCATAAGCATCTTACCTCATTTTAGATTTTTGCGTCTTTCCGCATTTTTCTAAAATATAATTATGCATATATTCTTACATATCAACTTGACTCAAAAAGGCCAACCATATTGTAACTGTAAAAAATAAGCGGCAGCGGATAAATACCCGCAGCCGCTTACCGATTTGAATTACTAAAGACTCTTATTAAACCATTAAGCTCCGATAATTCCTATGGCTCCGAATACAATTAAAACTTGGGCAAAAATATAAGTTATCATAATAAGAAAGCGCATTCCGGCCTTGCCGCCAAAAAAGTATTTAGCTGAAACCATAGTGTCCGATATAATAAACAAAACACTTCCAATAGCGGCCAATATAAGCCCTATGGACGGGTTTGCAAAGGCAAAAACTATAAAAATCCAGCTCATTAGTGATATTATAAGTCCGTAAGCCACTACAATAGGTTTAAGCCCTTTTAATTGTTTTTTAGTTCTCATTATAATATAAACAATTGCCGCTAAAAAGATCAATGCCGCTACAATTCCGGGGATAATGGGAATATATTCAACCTTAGCACCGAGTATTGCAAAAACTATATAAGATATTTGTGTAATTGCAAAAAATAAGATACCAAGAGCAAAATTCTGTTTTTCCCTATCAAAAAGAAGTATTGCATCTCCCAAAAAACTGAAAACCAAAGCAATTATTATTAAAACATTCAATATTGAAAATGTTTTAATACTTACAAAGCTGAAGGCCAAAAAGAATAAAAGAAGGGCCGGCATCAGCATAAATTTTGTCATATCAGCCCATTTTTGTCTTTGCTGAAAGCACTTGATTAAATGAATAATCGAAATAACTAAAAACAAGGCAAGAGCTGCAATACACAAAGGATCTAAACATTCATTATACATATATACCTCCAAAAATATACTTATACGATAATCATATACTGAAATCATCAAAAAAGCAAGATATTTTTAAAATTTAAGTTGACGATTAAGCATTTCTATGCTATCCTGTACAGGACGGTAATATTACCTTAATTAATAGGTAAAAATTTATTATATCAATTTTACATGGAAGAATAATATGCAGATTTTTGATACTCATGCTCATGTCGGGTTGATCTATTCCGATCCGATTGAGCAATTACGCGTTGTGCAGGAAGCCCGCCAAGGCTCTGTAATGAGAATAGTAAGTATATGTAACAGTTTACACGACTTTTCCAAGGTGTATGAAACTCTTAGGTTTTCACCGGCGGTATACCATGCCGTAGGTGTATCTCCGTCTGAAGTTACATCTCCCGGAAAAGACTGGCAAAAAACAATAGAAGAAAGCTTAAAATTACCAAATGTAGTGGCTGTAGGAGAAATAGGCCTTGATTATTGCAAAAAATACGGGGATAAACGCTCCCAGATTGAGCTTTTTATAGCCCAGCTTGACATTGCCTCAAAGGCAGGTTTTCCGGTAATTATTCACAATAGAGAAGCCGGAAAAGATCTTCTTGATATCTTAAAGGAAAGGATTCCCAAAGAAGGAGGCGTTTTACATTGCTATTCAGAAGACGATATTTATGCAAAAGAAGCCTTAAAGCTTCCTCTGTACTTCTCCTTTGCAGGAAATTTGACTTACCGCAATGCAAGAAATTTGCATGATACGGTTTTAGCCCTTCCCCTTGACCGCATCGTAGTCGAATCTGAAAGCCCCTTTATGCCCCCATCGGTATATCGCGGCCAAAGAAATATGCCGGCCAACACCATCGAAACCGTGAAGTTTATGGCGGAAATGCTGGGTAAAGATATTGAAGAACTTGCCGATCAACTTTGGAAAAACAGCTGTAAGCTCTTCCGGCTGCCCGAATAAAACATGGAAGAATTGCTTTACAAGCCCGTCTCAATAGGCGGGCTTCTTTTATCGGGGAACATCTTTTTAGCCCCTGTTGCAGGCTACTCCGACAAGGCATTCCGTTCCATCTGCGTGGACTGCGGTGCGGATTTTACATACACCGAAATGGTCTCTTCGGAGGCCGTCGTGCGGAATTCCGAAAAAACCGAAACCCTTATCGGAAGAGCGCCTAACGAAAAGGCCTATGCCGTACAGATATTCGGATCAAACCCCGAATACATGGCAAAAACAGCCGTCATAATTGCCGAAAAATATTCTCCCGAATGTATCGACATAAATTCGGGCTGCCCCATGGCAAAGATTACCAAAAACGGAGCCGGATCAGCCTTGATGACGGACATTCCTCTTTTGTACAGGATTGTAAAGGCCGTAAACGATACTATGGCACCTTATAAGATTCCCGTAACTCTTAAAATACGCTCAGGCTTTACCGCCGACAAACTTAACTGGAAAGAAGCAGCCGCAGCCGCCATAGATGCCGGGGTTAAAATGCTTACCATCCATCCCCGTACCCGCTCGCAGGTGTATTCGGGCAAGGCCGATTGGAACATCCTTGCTGAGCTGGTTCAATTTGCAAAGCCTTATCAAATTCCTATTTTCGGATCGGGAGATTTATTTTCACCTGAGGATGCCCAAAAAATGCTTGAAGAAACAGGCTGTGCCGGCATAATGTTTGCCCGCGGCGCCATGGGAAACCCTTTTATTTTTACCCAAACAAGAGAGCTTTTGACCAATGGAACATACGGCGAAATAAGCACGGAACAAAAAATATGCACCGGCTTTAAAGAGCTCGTCTTTTTATGCGATGAAAAGGGAGAAGAAAAAGCCTGCCGCGAAATGCGTAAACGCTTTGCCGCCTACACCAAGGGCATACCCGACGGCTCACGCCTCCGCCAAGAATTGGTACAAGCCTCAACAATTGAAGAATATAAAGCTATAATTCAAAATTATTTTCAATTGACATAAGGCTTATTCTTCTATATACTTGTTTTTGTAAAACTTTTCATAGGAGGACTTATGTCAAACACATCTACAGTAAAAACTTTGCCTTTGGTTCCGTTTAAGGAAATGCCTTATACGAGACCGGATATGAAGGCTATTGAAAAGGGCTTTGCCGATGCCCTATCTAAATTTAAGGCAGCCGCTTCGGTAAAAGAACAAATCGAAGCTATCGATATGGTGCAGGCTATCAACCGTGAGTACAGCACTATGTCTTCTTTGGCCTCGGTCAGGCATACCATCGACACAAGGGATGAATTCTACGATAAAGAGAACGACTTTTATGATGAAGCAGGTCCTCTTTTTAGTAAGCTTTCAAACGAATTCGGCGCAGAAATGGTCAAGTCCAAATTCAGAGCCGAGCTCGAAAAGGAATTCGGTCATCAGGTCTTTGATTTAACCGATCTATCCTTAAAGGTGTTCAGTCCCGAAATTATGGATGACCTCATGGCCGAAAACAAACTGACCAGCAAATACAGTAAGCTCATAGCTTCTGCCCAAATCGAATTCCAAGGCGAAAAGCGCACCCTTTCCCAATTAAGTCCCTTTATGCAAAACATGGACAGAGAGGTAAGAAAGGCGGCGGCAAAGGCCTACTACGGTTTTTTTGAAGAAAATGAAGCCGAATTCGATTCTATCTATGATGAGCTTGTAAAGGTACGCACAAAGATAGCCAAAAAACTGGGCTATAAAAACTTTGTTCAGCTTGCCTATGACCGGCTTGGCAGAACCGAATACAATGCCGAAATGGTTGCAAAATACCGAAAGCAGATTTACGAGCTTGTTGTTCCCATTGCCCAAAGTTTAAAAAAACGTCAAAGCAAGAGGTTAAAGCTCGATAAGGTTTATTATTACGACACCGGGCTTAAATACCTTACGGGAAATGCCGTTCCTCAGGGTGAACCTGATTGGATTGTTGAGCAGGCAAAGAAGATGTACAACGAGCTATCGCCCGAAACAAGCGAATTCTTTACGATGATGACCGGTTACGGCCTTATGGACTTACTTTCTACTAAGGGAAAGGCGGGAGGCGGCTATTGTACGGGCTTTCCTCTGTACAAGGTTCCCTTTATCTTTGCAAACTTTAACAAAACCCAGCACGATGTCGAGGTTATGACTCACGAGGCAGGCCATGCTTTCCAAGCTTATCAAAGCAGAAATGCACGTCTTCTCGAATACGGATGGCCGACCCTTGAGGCTTGCGAAATTCACTCGATGAGTATGGAGTTTTTTACATGGCCATGGATGGAGCTTTTCTTTAAACACCAAACCGAAAAATTTAAGTTTACCCATCTTTCCGGTGCCTTCGAATTTCTTCCCTATGGAGCGACCGTCGATGAGTTCCAGCATTGGGTATATGAAAATCCCGAAGCAAGCCCTGCCGAAAGAAAGGCCGAATGGCATAAAATCGAATTAAAGTACGATCCTTCAATCGATTATGCCGATAACGGCTACCTAAACCGAGGCGGTTTTTGGGTAAAGCAGGGGCACATCTTTGCTTCCCCATTCTATTACATCGACTACACCTTGGCTCAAGTTTGTGCCTTACAGTTCTGGGTAAAAGCCAATGCCGACCGAAAAAAGGCTTGGGAAGATTATTTGCGCCTTTGCAAGGCCGGCGGAAGCCTTCCCTTCTTGGAGCTTTTAAAACTTGCAAACCTAAAAAATCCCTTTGAAGAAGGCTGCATCGCTTCGGTTACCCCTGAATGTGAAAAATGGCTTAATTCGATAGACGATTCAAAACTTTAATCATAAGGGCTTACCTAAAATCGGGTAAGCCCTTGTTTTTTTAAGGGCTTAGATATAGAATAAGTTTAAAAAGCAAAATAGGAGTTATTTATGATAAAAATTATCAAAATAGAAAACAAAGACGAAAAAGCAAAAATTGTCGAAGAAGTTTTGACTGATTTACCGGAATGGTTCGGCTTGCCTGAAAGCACAAAAGAGTATATCAATGATTCAAAAGAATTGGATTTATGGGCAGCAAAGGAAAATGATGAAATTATCGGGTTTATAACATTAACCGAATCGAGCCCCGATTGTGCTGATGTGCATTGCATGGGAGTAAAAAAACTATATCACAATAAGGGAATCGGCACATTATTATTTAATGAGCTAAAAAAATTTGCTTCAACTAAATATGATTATATACAGGTAAAAACGGTAGATGAAGGTCATTATAAAGAATATGACCAAACAATAGCCTTTTACAAAAAACAAGGATTTAAAAAATTAGAAGTTTTTCCCACACTTTGGGATGAATGGAATCCGTGTTTGATAATGATTAAAAAATTATAAAAATGCAACCATTGGCAGTCTAACAGATTGATAATTTACAAGGAGCTAGCGGCATGTATATAACCGATAACGAAACAAAAAAGGCCTTACTCATTTTTACGGATATATTTTCAAGTTCGGCCTCAAATTCTCATATAAGCCGCTCTTCCTTGCATGAAAAAAGTGCGGATGCCCTAAAAGAAGAAATAGAAGAAAAAGAGCTAAAAAGCCTTGTTAAGACCATCTTTTTAGAGCCCCTATCCTCCCTCCGTTTTAAAATAGCAAAAGAAAACCCTGCAACTCTTGTAGGCTCGGGGCAGCTTGAAAAAATTGCCCAAGCTATCGAAGAAGAAGGAGCTGACCTTGTTGTCTTTAATAGTGCAGTAAGCCCCCGTATTCAGCGAAACCTTGAAGCAGCCCTAAACACCTGCGTTATAGACCGCTCCGAGGTTATTATCCAAATATTTGCGGACAGGGCTCAAACAAGGGAGGCAGTCTTGCAGGCTGAACTCGCCCGTTTAGAATACTCTATGCCCCGCCTTACCAGAAGATGGACGAGCCTTGCCCAGCAAAGGGGCGGGGCAAAGGGAACGAGAGGAGCTTCCAGAGGTGCCGGTGAAAAAAAGCTGGAACTTGACAGAAGACGGTTAAAAACCGAAATTTCCAAGCTCAAAAAAGAAGTCGAGCGGGTAAGACTTCAAAGGAGTGAGCAGCGTAAAACCCGCTTAAACGGGGATAAGAAAATAGGAGCCATCGTAGGCTACACAAATGCCGGAAAATCCTCCCTGTTAAAAAAACTTTCCGGAACGGAAGTATTTACCGAAGATAAGCTCTTTGCCACCCTTGATGCCGAAACCAGAAAAGTTTTTTTACAAACAGCCGAAAAAAATATTCAAATTCTATTGACCGACACCGTAGGCTTTGTAAGCAATCTTCCTCACCAGTTGATTGATGCCTTCCGCTCTACCTTAGAAGAAGCGGCTCTTGCAGACTTTTTAATAATAGTATGCGATGCAGCCCATCCTGCAATGCCGGAATGTCTTGAAGTAACAAAAAAGGTCTTAGACGAGCTTTCCTGCGGTAATAAGCCCTCTATAATTGCCGTAAACAAAACGGATGACGTTTTTGATGAGGCTCAAATACTTAGCTTAAAAGAGCATTACCCCGAACTTGTTGAAATATCGGTTAAGACGGGAAGAGGGATTGAACAGCTAAAAGAAAAAATAAGCGGTATGATTATTTTGTAATAAATAGCGGATAATTCTTTAAATACACTTGACATAGTATTAGCTTTATTGATATAATCCTTTCGTGTTGATGGGGATATAGCTCAATTGGTAGAGCGCTTGCATGGCATGCAAGAGGTCAGGGGTTCAATTCCCCTTATCTCCAGTTGGTATATTATCGGCGTATTGATTTAATAAGGCGGCTAATCAGTGGATTCGACAACAGAAATAGATCTTGATGAGCTTCTCAAAGATGTAGTAATGCCTTCCGGCAGCAGCACTGCACCATCTTCCTCTACGCCCGAAGGACTTGACTTTGATATAAATCAGGCTAATCCTTTTCCAAATATAAAAGCCGGAGGTCTAAGCAAGGAGACTATGTTTTCAATGGCTCCTGAAGCGAGGGGCGAAAAAAAAAGAGACCCGAGCGAGCCTGATCTTACCTTAACTCATTTTGAAAAAGTTGAAAAATTTTTTTCTGATACCCCGCACACTTTGTTTGATACTGCTGAGTTTTACAAGACAGTTTTAAAAGGCGAAGGCGAGAATGCTCAGCGTCTTCATGCAGCTCTTACTAAATTTTTAACAGCTACAGACCCTAAAGATCGGAGCGTATTCAGGCAGCAAGTAGAATCTTCTTATTGGAATCTTGTTTCCGATATGATTATGAAAATAGCCTCCGGAAAATCTTCAAAAGAAAAGCAATATGCAGTAAGGTACGGACTTGTTCTTCCTACCCTTTTAACCACAGAACAAAAAAATATGTTTGCAAAAATAATAGACGAGAATACATATTGTGAGGCCGTATATTATTTGGATGAATGGTTCAGAGAAATAGGAATAGGAAAAATCACCCCTTCGGCAACAGACGAAGTTAAAATTTCAAAAAGAGACGATAACTCAAGATTTAATCAGCTTTTAGAAAAGGCAAAGGGAAAACTTCAAACTGCCGATAATTTGCTAAGAGCAAAATCGGAAGAAATCAGCCGCTTTGAAGACTCCATAAAACAGCAAATTGACAGCATGTTCTCTCATGATATGCTGGCTAATTTTTCCAACGTAAAATCGCCTTATTCAGAATCTCAAAAACAGCAGATCATGCAAATAAACGAAAAGCTGAAAAAAACTTCTCAATTCTGATAAAGAGTTGCAAAGCTGCATTTCGGATTATAAAGAAGCCGATGCGGATGTACGCAGCTTGAGGGAAAAGGCCGATGCTTCCGGAGGAATCACGACCAATATGTCCGGGGCTGAAGGAGAATTCGATACCGTAAAACAAATGGCTAAGATGACATGCGGACGAAAAGGCAATCACTTTCCGATTTTATCCCGTGAATATTTTAGAAGCTCATCAAAGGAGCTAGGTACCCGTGAAAATGTTTTAAGAGAACTGAAGTGGCTTGAAGACATAGATGTTCAGGCTTATTGCCGTCAATATAAAAATCAACTAAACCGAATACCGCCCTTTGTTATCTTAGTTCCGACTTACGGGGATATAGGTTTTTGCTGGGAACCCTTTGACCGCTATAATAGGGTTACAAGTAGAGGAAGGATAGTAATTCCGATGTATCCTAAAAGTCTAAAAGTTTCGCTCTTAATGGCTACTGCGGATTTACGCTGGCAGGTTGCTAAGGAAAAAGCCTCTTACTACTGGATGGAAGAAGGTTTGACCGGCAATTATTACCAATGGTTTCAAAACCAAAAGCTAAAAGGCGACATAAAGGAATATTTTATTCAGGATTATATAACTTGGATGATAAAAGAAAGCGAAGGCATTCAAAAATTAGACAAGGAAGTTAGAGAAGTGTTTTGGCGGTATATGCCCTTTTCTGACTCGATTAAGGCAAAACTCAAGGATAGGGCATTGGTATATCAGGAGCTTTGCCAAAGAGATTTAAACCGCCAAATGTCGGATGGGTACTAAAATATGAGAAAACAATTATTTTTATTCGGTAGTAAATTATGCCCCGATTGCGGGCCTGCAAAGGAATATTTAGAAAGAAAAGGAGTAAAGTTCCGTTATTTTGACATTACTGAAGACTTAGGTTATCTAAAGTTTTTGTTAAAGTATCGGGATGAAAGGGCTGAATTTGCTCAGCTCAAAAAGGAGGGAAAAATCGGCATTCCATGCTTGATGGTTGGAGACGGCGAAGAGTTTATATTTGACGTTAAAGAGGCTGACCTGTCAAAATGGTCTTAATCTATTGACTGTCTTATGACTATCTTTACACTAACTTATGCCGATTGGTATTTAGGCTAATCCTAAATACAACCCAGCAGGACGTGATAGAACACGGCCTGCTTTTTTATGTATAATTGCTTACTTTAATACGGTCAAAGGGTTAATGAGTTTTCCGTTTTTATATACGGAAAAATGAACATGCGGGCCTGTAGAGCGGCCTGTACTTCCTACTGTTCCTATAATACCGCCCTGACTTAGAATTTGACCCCGCTTTACTTTTATTGTGTGCATATGCCCGTACATTGACTGATAGCCCCCCGAATGAGTAACTATCACATAATTACCATAAACTGAAGAGTAGCCTGTATAAGAGACCGTACCGTCAAGGGTCAGTTTAATCGGGGTTCCAATGGGTGCTGCTATATCTATACCTGTGTGAAAGCTCTTTCTTCCGGTAAAAGGATCACTTCTGTATCCAAATGGAGAAGTCAGCCTTCCTATTATCGGATAAATAAAAAGTTCCCCCAAAGCCTTTTTAAGCTCGAAAGAGCTCATAGATGCACCGGGAATAAATAGCTTTTGACCTATACTTAGGGTCTGATTTTCAAGATCGTTTGCATCCAAAATTGCATTAAGAGGTAAGTTATATTTTTGAGCAATCGAACTTAAAGAATCCCCCTTTGCGGCCGTATAAATAAGTCCGTCAATCGAAGGAATAATCAGTTTTTGCCCTATTCTCAACTTTTTTGCGCTGCTTATTTCGTTGACTGAAAGAAGTGTTCCCAAATTCTTAAGGCCGAATTTTTGAATAATGCCGCTTACCGTGTCTCCTTTTGAAACCATATATTCTTCAAAGTCAACGGCAGTAATAAAATCCGGTACATCTGCCGGAGAAAAACCGATTTTTTCGGAGGCTTCTGTTTGAAGAATATCATCTCCCTTTGAAATATCAGCCGACGGCATAACATATTGGCGCATTGCATTCATAGAGGAAGGGTCTTCCCAAAACGCTATAGGTTTTATCGATGAAACGCCCCAGTTCAGCCTTAAAATCGAAAAATAAAAAAATATAAATCCTGCTGTCAATATCACTAAAAGCCCTAAAACAATAAAAGATTCATCCTTTGACGTTAAGACTCGATTTTTTACGGATTTTTTATATGTATTATTATGATGCACTGTATCGGCATAGGTTATGATATCCATATTACCTATATCGGCATAAAAAAATATGGTTTTAGATAAATATGAAGTGAAAAAAAGGTTTAAGATTTTTTAAAACCTTAAACCTTTTATAAAGATTATCCCAAGTATGCAAAAACTATCTCAACATACCGTATAAGTTTTTCGGATTTTCCAAAACCGGAACCAGCTCTTGGGGTATTCCGACATTTTCATCTTTTGCTATATCATACATCAGGCGAAGAATCGAAAAATCTTCCAGAGCAAAACCTACGGAGTCAAAAATAGTAATTTCGTCATGTTTGCGGTTGATGGGCTTACCTGTTTTAATTATATTCCAAATTTCGGTAACCTTAAAGCTATCATCCATATGCTGAATTTCGCCCTCAATTCGGCTCTGCGGCTCAAATTCTACATAAACATCACCCATAAAAAGGACTTTTGAATCAAGTTCGGTTTTTCCGGGGCAGTCGCCTCCTACGCCGTTTATGTGCATACCGGGCTCAACCATATCGGGGGTAATTATAATGGCATTTTTTTTATCGGCCGTAATCGTGGTGATAATATCTACTCCTTTACAAGCCTCTCTTGTGCTGCCGCATTTGATAAGTTTTAGGCCCTTTACATTTTTAAGATTATCCATAAGTTTATCGGTTGCAGCAGGATCTACATCATAGCAGTAAATTTCCTCTATGCCCAAAATATGGTGAAAGCCGAGAGCTTGGAATTCGCTTTGGCATCCGTTTCCGATAAGGGCCATTTTTTTCGGATTCGGTTTTGCAAGATATTTTGCAGCCATTACCGATGTTGCAGCAGTCCTGATCGCTGTCGTCAACGTCAATTCGCTCAGAAGAAGCGGAAATCCCGTAGAAACTTCAGCTAAAACTCCGATAGCCATAACCGTTAAAAAATTGTGTTTGGGGTTTTCGGGATGACCGTTTACATATTTAAAAGAATAGGTTTTGGAGTCTCCTATGGGCATAAGCTCAATAACCCCGACTGGGCTGTGATGAGCCATTCTTGGAACCTTATCAAAGTCATTCCATCTTTTGTAATCTTCTTCCAAATAAGGAATAAGCCGTTTAATAACAGTTTCGGCACCGACAGATTTAAGATACTTTGCCATCGTAGGCAAATCAATATACTTCGTTTTCAACATAAGCCTCCATGTGTTGATTGTATACTACTATGCTACCTCATTTTATAGCTTTTGTCCACTAAAAAATATTGATTTGTCAAAATTTTATGAAAATAAATTTTAATCCCGTATTTAATTATAAGGATATCAATCCGATATAAAGGCATATTTTAAATTATAAGTCCCCGGATAAAATTGTTTAACACCTTTTAATTTTTTTGCATAAAAATATTATAGGTCTGGTTGGCATAAGGAGAAATGCCGCATTCTTCAGTCACTAAAATCATTTCCGCTTTTTTAAAAAGTTCCAGCTTTTCGTTAAAATCGGAGCTTTTTTTTGCTCTTTGTACAAGATCAGCATATTCCTTGTTTTCCCAGCCTATCGGAACTATTTTATTCCCGGGTAAAAATAAATCCAAATAACGGGCAGGCGTATCAATACCTCCGCCCCATGATTTAAAGCCTGCTTGATAGTCAAGGGTTTTGTTCCGTTTTTTAAAAACCGTCCCTTCAACCTTATCAAGCTCAACATTTACGCCTAAAACATTTGAAAGCCTATTTTGCAGATACTCATCAAATTTAGAGCTTTCATTTGAAGGAAACATTATAGAAATTGTTATCTTTGAAGGATCATCTCCAAGCCCCAATTCCTTTAAGCCCTCAATAAAATGTGCCTTAGGATCAGGAATTTTTTTTATCAATTCTTGAATCGGCTCACCTGCAAGGGTTCGGTAATTTTTACCTTCAAGCTCGGTGGCGATCGAAACAAAACCGTAGGCCGGTTTATAAATATCGTCAAACAGGTCGGTACAAATTTCTTTTCGGTCAAGACTTGCCGAAAGAGCTTGGCGAATTTTTTTGTTTGAAAACAGCTTATCCTTTTGGTTCATAAAGATATATTGAACGCGGCTGTCAACTCCGTTTATTTCGGCAAAGCGGTTTTCTTTTTTCAGCTTATTTATCCAGCTTATGGAATAAGCATTTGCAATATCGATGCTGCCGTTTAAAAGCTCACCGAGGGCGGCATTTTCTTCATTTATTATTTTAAATGTAAGAGCATCTATTTTTACATTTTTAGCATTCCAAAATTTTTCGTTTTTAACAAGCTCAATCTTGCTGTTATGCACCCAAGTTTTTACTTTAAAAGCCCCGCTGCAAATTATTTTTTCGGCCTCGCTGCCGTAGGATAGCCCGAATTCTTTTATAATATCTTCCCTTTGCGGCGGAATTTTTGCAGCAAATTCATGAAGATTTTTTATGGGATTTTCAGTTACGATTTGAAGAGTTCTTTCGTCAAGAGCCTTGATTCCTATTTCGGAGTAGTCCAGCTTACCCTTTAAAATATCTTGAGCATTTTTAATATAGTCGTAATACATTGCCATAGGTGAAGCAGATTCGGCATTGATGATACGGCGAATACTGTAAACAAAGTCTTCAGCCCTTATCTTTACGCCGTCAGACCAATAGGCCTCACGCAGCTTAAAAGTCCATTCCGTATAATCGACATTATGAGTCCAAGACTCGGCAAGGGCCGGAAGAATTTTTATCTCCCCATTATCTTCAGTTAAAATATCGGTCAAATTTTCGTTTATATAGTCCAATATTATAAAAGAGTACCTGTCTGAAGCCTTTGCAGCATCCAAAATACTCGGTTCCGCACCCAATGAAGCCGTAACAGTTTTAGGCTCATCAATTTTCTTATTACCCCCGCAAGCAAAAAAAAGCAGCACCAGTGCTGCCAACAAAAAGAAAAACAATTTTCTACCTTTCATATATAAACCTCGGCTGACAATATAACAAATTTTAAATAATTCTTCCAGCAGGCAAACACATTTTATTACTTTTAATAGAAATAAACGAAATACAAACATACAATCGGATTTAATAAAGTAAATATATAAGGAAAGGTATCAGATCTTTTTATATCAATGATAGTTATGTTTGACAAATGGCTTAAAATAGTTATAATATAATTATGAAAATAAGATTTGAATGGGATTTTGAAAAAGCGGAAATAAATTTAAAAAAACATAAAGTTTCTTTTGAAGAAGCTGAAAGTGTTTTTTACGATCCCAATGCAATTTTAATATCAGATCCGGAACATTCGGATGAAGAGGACAGATTTATTATTTTAGGAGTAAGTAATAAATCAAAAATACTGGTTGTATGTCATTGCTACCGAGTGAATGATGAAGTTATAAGAATAATTTCTGCAAGAAAAGCAACAACCAATGAAAAGAAGCAATATGGAGGAGATAAAAATGAGAGAAGAATATGATTTTTCAAATGCAACAAAAAATCCATATATTGGAAAACTATCAAAACAACAAATAACAATTAAACTTGATGATACTGTGATTGAATATTTTAAGAATATGTCCGAAGAAACAGGAATGCCATATCAAAATATTATCAATTACTATTTGCTTGATTGTGTGAAAAACAAGAAACATTTACAGGTTTCTTTTGCAAAATAAAAAACACAGACCCGCTTCAACCTGACATTGCAGACAAGCTGCAAATACAGGTTAAGCGTTAGTTAGATGAATGCTTCGCGTGGAGGATAAAAAATGAATAGAACGCTCTGCTTAAAAATACTTTACGGTATAATACTTGTATCACTGGGTACCATTGTTTATTGGAGCATATCAAATACTAGCAAGAATTATCACATTATTATTGGTTTACTTTTGCTTATACCGGGAAGAATAAGTAAATACTTTTATCAAGATTTCTATACAGGTAGAATGTATATGGATAAGAATGATTTTGATAAAGCATTATATTACTTCTTAAAATTTGAACTATGTATTGAGGAAAAACCATGGAAAAAAGCTATTCTCTGGCTGACATGGCCTATTTATACCGTAGATGCTTTAGCCATGGTTAAACACAATATTAGTTCTATTTATATAAGTAAAGGAGAATATGAAGAAGCAGAGAAATATATTAAAGATGCTTTAAGTATTGATAATAAGTATCCACTTCCATATTTAAATCTTTCTGTTATTAACATGGCTAACGATAAAAAAGAAGAAGCCATGAATAATATTAAAAAGAGTATAAAACTGGGAATGAATAATAGTAAAGTAGATAAGATTATAAGAAACATGCAGTCTGTCTATGCTAATATTCAATCTGGTAAGTAAGTTTCTATAAATAAGGTGTATAACAAATGGCAATAACGATGATAACAACTCTTATGCTGATGGTGTTTTATTTTCTTTTGTTGTATGGAGGAGTGGCTTTTGTTCAAAACAAGAAGTTTTTTTCTTCAGCCCCCAAAGATGTTTATGATGCTGTTCCTGACCGAAAAGAAAGATTTCACGGTGCCCATATAATCGGTTGGATTATAATTGCAATTGCTTTTCTTATCCTTTTGGCTGCATTTATACTTGGAGCATGGGACGGAATTCATAATAATTTTAATTTTATTGAGTTCTTCATAAGATTTTTAATTATGCTTTACGGAATGGAAACTTTCGACATTGTGTTTTTCGATTGGGTTCTTCTCTGTCATTCAAATTTCTTTCCTCATTTTTATCCGGAAGTTAAGGACATAGTAGGTCCGCATTTATTTGGATATAATTGGAAAACACATGTTATGCATTACATTATATATATTCCGATTTGTGCCGCACTAGCGTGGGTGTGTACTTTGTTTTAGGAAGCCCATTTGTTATGGAAAAAGAATTAATACTGATTATATTTGGAGGTATTTGGATAATCATTTATTATTGGTATTTTACAAATAATAAAATTACTTCAATAACAAATGAGCAAAAATTCGAGTTTGAGTATCTTTCAAAAATTAAAACCAGTCTACCCATAGCACAAATTAATAGCTGAGTTTTTCGAATAAAAAATGGAATGACAAAACCAAGCCAAATTTAGAAAGTGTATAGGTTTTAATATATACGACTCAAACACTTAAGATTGCATTCAATTTTTGTTAGATAGGTGTTTTCTTATTGAAAGCATGATATAATGGAATCGATTAGGAGGCTGATATGTCTGATATTGCTTATTCCTATTTTAATCAGTTGGACACTCTTGAATTACCGGACTTAGAAATACTTTCTAAAAGGATAAATACATTAATTTTTTATAAAAAAAAGACTAATGCTTCATCAATTGAAAGCGGATTGTCTTTTTTTGATAGTATAAAAGGCAGTGTAAAACGTGAAATAGACACAGCAAAAGAACTTTCTGAAGCACTGGATGAAAAATATGCGTATTCTCATTTATACGAACATAATTCTTGACCTTGTACAAGACAGGGAACCTTATTCTGAAAATACTTCAAGAATAATTAATTCTTGCATTACAGGAGAAAATAGAGGGTATATTTCATCTCATTCATTGGTCGATTTATTTTTCATCTTACGAAAAGATAAGACAGTAGAAGAAAGAAAAGCGTTAATTTTAAACTTATGTAAATTTTTCACTATAATTCCAGAAGAAAATAAGTATTTTGTTTCAATTTGTAATAATCATGATTGGAATGATTTAGAAGATGGGCTTCAAATGCAGTGTGCAGAAGCAGAAAATATTGATTACATAATTACTCGTGATAGGGAAAATGGATTTAAAAACTCTCCGGTCAAAACTATAAATCCGGAAGAATTTTTGAAATTATAAGGATATAATCTAAGCCCACACCTTAACCTGACATTCGTTTTGTACGAAATGAGCTTTTTATAAAAACGATTCAAATAATTTACCGAAAAGGAGACCCCAGCCGTCAACCATAACAAAAAGAATGAGCTTAAACGGCATCGAGATTTGAATAGGGGGTAGCATGATCATACCCATAGACATAAGTATACTCGCTACAATCATATCTATTATGATAAAGGGCAAGTATAAAAATATTCCTATCTGAAAAGCTATTGTAAGTTCATGTAAAATAAACGCTGCAATCAAAATGTGGGTCGGCACATCTGCAAGGGTATTCGGTTTTGGAAGTTTTGCCATGGACATAAAGGTTCTGATATGCTCAGGATTTTTTTGCATTTGCTTGTACATAAAATACCTCATAGGCTTTTCCGCCTCCCTATAGGCTTCTTCTATTCCGATTTGGCCATCACTCATAGGCTTATAAGCATTGTTGTATATTTGGGTAAAGGTCGGCCACATTATAAAAAGGGTCAAAAAAAAGGCTATACCATTGAGAACCTGAGTAGGCGGTACTTGCTGTAAAGACAAGGCTCTTTTGACAAAATCCAAAACAATGCTCAGGCGCAAAAAGCTCGTCATCAGCATCAAAAGACTGGGAGCTATCGAAATAAGAGTAATAAAAAGCAAGAGCTGAACGGAAAAGGCAACATCCTTATTTGTCGAAGGTTCCCTTATCGAAAAATCGATAAAAGGAATACGGCCTGCTTGCCTGTTAGGATCGGCATCGGTTCTTCCTGCCGTAGTGCCGTCAGGAAAATTCGCTTGAGAAAAAATCTGAACCGGAATAAAAAGAATCATAATAAAAAAGATTGGAATTAAAAACTTTTTTTCATTCTTTCTCCTCCGGTACTTGAGACTTAGCAGCCTTATTTAATCTTTCTCTTTGCGCCTCAAAAAAATTTACGTCAACACTATTGTTTTTTGAGCCCTTAAAAACGGAAGCCAACATAGAAGCAAAGTCTTGTTTAGGCGAAGAGCTTCGCCTTTCGGCATCTAAATTCATAGTATCAATAAGGGTTTTATCTTCAACCTCGCCTATCATATTTATTGAAGAATCCGTAACACCTACAATGTATGCTTTTTCGCCCAAAGTAACTACATGGATACTTTTTCCTTGAGCAAGATTTATTGAAGCAACGCTTTTTAGATAAGGACTATCTGAAGAAAACGATAGTGAAGATTTTTTTAAAAACTTCAATACAACATAGGCTAAAACACATACTACAACTAAGGATATAAGTACACGTAAAAGATTTAAAACAGGAGACTGAGTTCTTTCTGCAACATTTAAATTAAACCCGGTTTCATTTTCTGCGGGTGTAGAATTATCTCCGGTTTCGCCGATATTATCTGTTGTTTTTGCATCCAATAAAATACCCGACTCTGAAGGCAAGGAATCCTCATCCGAAGAAGTCCCGCCGGTTTCTGCAAATAACAAGACTGAAAACAAAAAGAAAAGAATAAAAAACAGCTTTTTCCCAAAGCTCATTAAAAGCCCCCACCCGATTTTTAATTTATATATCCGAAATACGCTCTGACGGAGATAAAATTTCGGTTATACGCACCCCGAAACTTTCCTCTATAACTACAACCTCGCCCTTTGCTATAGGCTTATGGTTTACAAGCACATCTACAGGTTCACCGGCAAGTTTGTCAAGCTCAATAATATGACCTTCTCCCATTCCGAGGATTTCTTTAATCATGCGCTTTGTGCGTCCTAATTCTACGGTCATCTCCATGTAAACGTCCATGATAAGACCGATATTACCTTGCTCCTCCTGACTTACAAAACCTTGGAGGGGCGGAAATTGAACAGGCTGAACATTAGTGCCCATTCCCATTTGTGGCATCATGCCCATATTATTCATAGCCTGCATATTTCCTCCTTGCTGAGGCGATCCTTGGGACATTCCGGAACCGAACGTTTGCTGTGCAGGGGCTCCCATATTTTGTACCGTTCCCATCTGCATACCGCCAGCCATTCCGTTTTGCATTGTACTCATTTGCATGCCCCCCATTGCAGACATGCCTTGCATTCCGGCATTGCTTCCGGTTGCTTGGGAGGGATCGGGACCTGCAATCGTCGAGGTTATTTTATCAACAACATCTTCAGTAAGAATCTCCCATAACTGGTATGAAGAATTATCAAGCTGCATATTATAAGTTACGCTTATAAAATTGCTTTGAGGTAATCTCATCATAGCCTTAGGAACATGCAAAGATTCTGCCGGAGCAGATGAAACACCGGTAAGCCCTGCCCGCTCAAGATAACTAAGTTCAGTTCCCACATATTGTGCTATGGTCTCACTTATAACCGAAAGAGCCATGTCATCTATTTCTACACTATCTTCATGATTGACCAAGCTGACTATCTTTTTTGCCAGCTCAGGACTCATCATAAAGGCATGATCACCTGCCATAGCCCCGGAAAAATCAATGAGCGTAGCAACAACCATTTCCGATACTTTTCTTAAGAAGTTTTCTCTATCGGAAAATTCAATCACAGGTTCCGAAATACTGACATTTTTACCTGTCATTGACTCCAAATTAGAAGATAATCCGGGAACATTTTCTTTTACAAATTGAAGCAAGGCTGTTTTTTTAAAACTTGTCAAATCATCACCTGAGCCTGCCGCAGGAGCCGGTGTAATTCCGCCTCCGCCTACTCCGGATAACAAAGCATCTATTTCATCTTGAGAAATTGAACCATCACTCATACAACTCATCTCCTTCCGATGTTAATTCTTCGAATTCATCACCGCTAATATCTTCTATTTTTTCCAAAATCTGAACTGCTAACTTTTTCCCTTTCACACCGGGCTGACAGGAAAATTTAGGTCTGCTGCCTACAGTCAACTTAAAGGGATCTCCTACCCTGACATTGGGTAAACGGACAACATCTCCAGCTCTCAAGTTAAGAACGTCTTTGATGGAAACATCCAAAGACCCTACCTCGGCAATCATATCTACTTCAACCGAAGAAAGTTTATCTTTAATTGCAGCCGCATATTGTCCCGTCGATGCCCTTCTAACCGAAGAAAACCAAAATTGTGTCGATAGTTTTGATATAATCGGTTCAAGAGTTATGTAAGGCAAACAGATATTCATCATTCCTTCTTCTTCTCCGACCTTAGTTTCCAAGGTTACCAAAAGAACCATTTCCGACGGAGTTACAATCTGAACAAACTGAGGATTAGTATCTATGTTTCCTAAACGGGGACGTAAATCGACTACAGTTGTCCACGCCTCCCTCATATTTGCAAGAATACGTACTATAACGCCTTCCATAACCGAACTCTCAATTTCGGTCAATTCCCTCTGAACCTTTGAACCCTGTCCCTTACCGCCGAATAAGCGGTCGATAATTGAAAAGGTAACCGAGGGGTCTATCTCCAAAAGGGCACTTGCCCTTAGGGGATCCATGTTTATAATCGCCAAAGTCGTCGGCGTAGGTATTGATCTTATAAATTCTTCATACGTAAGCTGTTCTACGGTTGCCACGTGAACATGAGCCATGCTTCGCAGCTGAGCGGAAAGAGAGGTGGTTGTAAGACGTGCAAAGGTTTCATGCATCATCTGTACCGTCCTCATCTGCTCTTTAGAGAATTTATCGGGACGCTTGAAGTCATAAATTTTTATTTTACGGGTGTCATTGACGGCTCGAAAGTCCTCTGTCTCCGTATCTCCTGAGCTTATTGCGGTGAGAAGCTGATCTATTTCATCCTGCGAAAGAACTTCTGTCATGGCTCTCCTATCCTTTATTGTTCAACAATATCGTATTGCGTGAATTTAACATCCTTTATTTTGTTTTTTGTAAGTACATTATCGTTTATTTCGTGCTTTATTTCAATCTTTATTTTTTCTTCCTGTCTTAATTCCGCAGTAGTTTTGCTTTTAAAATAAGAGCGCAAAAAGTCGATTATTTCTACCTTTCTTGCAGAAAGCTCCTGCGGTGTAGATTTATCATTGTTAGTATAACCTAAGGCTACGTCAACTATCAAGGTCGCAGGAATTCTATCAGCCGTATATATTTTTAAAATGCCGATTGCCTGATACCACTGAAGCACATCCCTTGTTTCCCTGTATTCTTCAGAAACCGGCGAACTAGAATGGGAAGAACCGCTTCTATCTCTTATATTCATTGTAATAACTACGACGGTAACAACGAATATTATAGCAACCAATACAATTGCAACCCATTTTATAAGCATGGGTATAAGACCTGCGCCTCTTTTTTTGGTATCTACTGATGAAGTCATATTTTCCTGTATATCATCGTCATCCATTAAGTCATTATCAGCCATAATTTTCTCCTTATTATTATAATCGGCACAATTTTATTTTTACTAAAAATGTGCATCATCAAGAATAATTATATCAACCCGCCTATTATAAGCCCTGCCCTCTGCCGTATCATTTGAAAATATGGGCCGGGTGTCTGCATATCCTGCTACGGAAAATCGGGATTCTTGGGCTCCAAAGTCAGTAAGGCTGTGCAAAATATTTATTGCCCTTGCAGACGAAAGCTCCCAATTACTTTTCCATACATTAGGATCCGTTACACCCGAATCGGTATGGCCTTCGACCCTAAACCTATAGGAAGCCAAATCTTGAGAAGATAAAAACTGAGCAAGATTTAAAAGGGTATCTCTGGATTCGGCAATATTAAGGTCTGCACTGCCCGGATAAAAAAACACGTCCGATGCCAGGCTGATTACTATCCCCCTCTCATCGCTTGTAACGGCAATTTTATTTGTTTTAATTTCGGGAGCAAAAAGTGAAACGGCCTTTCTTAATGCACTTGCCAGCATCTTTCCTTTTTCCATTGAAGGCATCGAGCTTATGGTGTTTCCAAGGTCGGAAAGTCTGCCCGCAGAAACCGAATGGCCGCCTCCCGTCGGATCACCGCTTATTGACGCAGAAAGAGCCAAGAGCTGAGTTACATCTACCTCAGACGGCTCAAAAAGCATTACGAAAAAGCAAAGCATTAGAGTAACCATATCTGCATAAGTGGTAAGCCATCCGCTTCCTGCGGCACTTGCACCGTGTTTCTTTTTTCTTGCCATTTTAATCCTTTAATACTTCCGCTTCAATTGCTTTTCTATCGGAAGGCGTCAAATATGTAATCAGTCTTTGAGCCAAGATTCGAGGGTTATCTCCGGCTTGAATTCCAAGTACACCTTCTATAATCATTTCTTTGGACTTAACTTCCATATTGTTTTGGTACATAAGCTTTGTTGCTATAGGAACCAAAAGCCAGTTCTGCATAAGAGAACCGTAAAAGGTTGTAACAAGAGCCGTAGCCATGTTAGGACCGAGAGCACTTTTATCATCCAAGTTTAACAACATACCGATAAGACCGATAACCGTTCCCAACATACCGAAACCGGGAGCGAGGGTTGCCCAAGCGTTTACTAAGGATATCCATGTGTTATGGCGCTCTTCCATTTGATTAAGTTCGTTTTCCATAAGAGAACGGATAGCCTCTCCATCAATACCGTCAACTACATTTCGTAAACCGGAGCGCATAAATGGATCTTCAAAGTCTTCAATTTCTTCTTCCAAGGCAAGAAGACCTGCACGGCGGCTTTTTTCGGATAGGGCTACAAAACGCTGAACCAGAGCTTTTTCGCCGTAATCGGTTACCTTAAAAACTCTTGCAACAACTTTGAAAATTCCTATCGTATAGGATAAAGGATAGGTTAAAAAAAGACACATGTAGGAGCCGCCAATCGTAATTAACATTGAAGCCGGGTGAATAAGCCCTCCGGCCGAGCCGCCGAGGATTGCACCGAATGCAACAACTGCTATACCTCCGAATATTCCTATAAACGACGCTATATCCATATATACCCCTTTTTGCTTCTACTACAACTCATTTTTAAATATGCCGATTTTACGGCGGTAAGCGACTATAGAGTCCAAAATTTCTTCAGGCGTTTCCTTAATTACATAATATTTTCCTGAAAGCATTTGCAAAGTAACATCGGGATTGCACTCTATCGTTTCAATTTGGTGAGGATTAATCCAATACTTTGTTCCGTTTAGCCGCGTTACCTGTATCATAAATAATACCCTATATTATACCATACTATCGTTTCAAGTTCAAGACTGTTTCAAGCATTGTATCCGAAGTTTGTATTGTTTTAGCTCCTGCCTGAAAGCCTTTTTGAGTTACGATCATGTCTACAAATTGGTCGGTTAAATCTACGTTACTCATTTCGAGAGTACCGCCTATCAAAGAGCCTTTTCCAACCGTACCGGATGTAGAAATATTTGCAACACCGGAGTTATTGGATTGAACATATGTGTTTTGACCTGCCTTTTCAAGACCGCCTTGATTGGCAAAACCGGCCATAGCTATTTGACCCAACTCCTGCCTTACACCATTTGAATAAACACCGGTTATAATGCCGCTTTGGTCGATTCTAAAGTTTTCAAGATAGCCCATTCCGTAACCGTCCTGTTGATAAGCCTTTGTAGTACTCTTATCTGAAAACTGTGTAATGGTATTTTTTGATGTACCTATTTCTCCTAAATTTACATCCAAGGTCTGTCTGGTCGCAGCTCCGCCTTCTCCGGGGTTTGCACCTAAAACATTAAAAGAAACTTGGACGGAAACTTTACCTGCGCGGGCACTCACATTTCCTGCCGTATCTGTAACAGAAGCAAGATGACCGTTATTATCAAAGCGTACTATAAAGCTGTTTTCAACGCCGTCTGTTGTTCCAATTCCCGACCTTGTTGCTGCTGCTTCAGCATTTGTAGGATCGACATTTACCGTAGCCCTCCAAGCATTAACTTCTCCGGGGACTCTGGCAAAATCGATTTGAAGTTCGTGAGCTTCTCCGAAGCTGTCATAAACCTTAAATTCTGTAGACCAAGTAGATTCCAAAATCTGGGCTCTATTTGCATTTTCGGGTAATTCAGGCAATCTCTTGTCAAGGTTACAAGCATAGTCTACGCTCGTTGTTGCCTTTGCATCTATTTTTTGGCCTATCGGAATAGTTAAATCTTCAGTTTGTCCTGAAGTGTTAATAAGCCTAAGCCCATCAGCTTCTTCAGCCATCCAGCCCTGTACCCTCATTCCGTTTGCGGGATTTACCAAGGTTCCGTCTCTATCAAGACCGAAGGCACCGGCCCTTGTGTAAAAAGTTTTTTCTCCGTCTTTAAGAATGAAAAAGCCGTTTCCCTGTATTGCAAGATCGGTATTGACGCCTGTTGTCTGCAAGGCTCCCTGAGTAAAAATTGTGTCAATGCTTGCGACCATCATACCCAAACCGACTTCTTTGGGGTTTACACCGCCAAGCTCCTCGGTAGGACGGGAAGCCCCGCTTAGCTGCTGTGAAATTAAGTCTTGAAAGTTTACTCTTCCCCTCTTAAAACCTGTTGTATTTACATTGGCTACGTTATTTCCGATAACATCCATTCTTGTTTGGTGATTTTGCATTCCGCTGACGCCGGAAAATAGTGATCTCATCATAATTATTGCCTCCTAATTGTTTTCTGCATAAACTGTTTTAACGGCTGACCAGTTGTACCAGTTTCCGTTTACCATAACTTCCGGATTTATACCGCGTGTCGCGGCTGAAATATAACCGGAAACCTGTGAAGACCCTAGGTCTAAGTCAACTTTTTTGCCTACGGCATTTACGGCCGATGAGCCTGTCATAAGCTCGTTTAAAGCAGCAAAGTTTTTGTTCATATTGGTCATCTGCTCAAGGGATGAAAATTGAGCCATTTGCCCTATAAATTGCGTATCTTCCATCGGAGATGTAGGATCTTGATGGGTCAGCTGGGCAATTAAAAGTTGAAGAAAATCATCTTTTCCAAGCTGCTGTTTCGGAACCCTTGTTTCTGCAAAATTCTGCTTATTTAAGGTGTCAACCTGTAGACCTAAAAGAGCCTTTTCTTCAGGACTCATCTCGGGCTTAAAATTCTTCATCATCTCAGCCTGTTCAAAAGCCGTATCTACGGCACTTCTATTAATGTTATTTACTTGCATAAAATACCCCTTTAAGCCAAAAGATCTACAGTCGAACCATAGACATAACTGTAGGTACTCAGATTATCGGCCGTTTTTTCAAGCTGCCTTAAATCTTGTTCTTGATTTTTATAAGCAAATCCGGAAAAGGATTCAAAATTTTCGGCAAATCCTTCTTGCCCCGAAAAGCCCGACCAATTTAAATTAAATTCGGCAAATTCAAAACCGTTTTCTTTAAATTCTTTAGCCAAGTTATCCAAGTTTTTTTCAAATGCTTCGTAAGCTTCTTTCGAAGCAACCGTTACTGTTCCCGTAACCCTTTTTCCCTCACTCAGCTCTAAATTGATTTTTACGGCTCCTAGGTTTTCAGGTCTTAGATGCAGTCTTATTTCTCCTGCATTATTATCGCGGAGAACTATTTTTCCGGCTTGTACAAAGTCTGCCGCCGCATCCCTTATTTCTTGAGTCAACATAGCCGAAAAAGTTTGACTTGTTTTTTGGGACTCGCTTCCGGTTTGAGTGTTTTGAAATTCTCCGTCTTGTAATGCATTTTGAGCCTTGCCGCTAAAATCGATTACCATATCGACGGAGTTATCCGTCTCTACCCTCGATTCGGCAACTGTAGTATGAATAGCAGCATCCGATTGAACGGAAGGCATTGAACGCAAGTCTTCTACAGAGATTTTTGCTTTTGTTTTGTTAATAGACTTTTTACTTAAATTTTCCTGTGATGACTCGGTTTGCGAATGAGCTTTTTTTGATGAGTCCTTTTTATCGACCCGGGATAAAAGCCCCAGCTTATCGGCTTGTGCCGCCTTTTCCTCATCTGTAGAAAAAAGCTTTTTCTTTTCAGTCTTGTCGAATTTTTTTAAAGCTTCATCCGAAAAAAGAGATATACTTTCTTCTTCTTTTAAATCTTGCGGCAAAAAATCTTTAATTTCCTCATTAAAATCCTCGTTGAGAATTTTAAGCTCCAGCTCAGGCATATTTTTTTGCACCTTTTGGGCATCTAAATTTTCCGAGTGCAGCTTACTGGCTTCGCTCTTAGGCTTTTTCGTTAAGTCCTTGGTCTCTTTTAGATAAGCTTCTTTGGAATTAAGCAGATTTTCGGCATCTATTTCCTTAGACGGCCGGTTTTCGGATGATAGTTCCGTATTCTGCCTTCCTGCTTCCTTTTGAAGCGATGAATTCCTTACTTTGTCTTCCCTAAAGCGGGAATCTTCAAATCGGGCATCATCAATCTCCTTGCTCCCATCCTTGGCGGCGGCAATCATCTTTTTGATCATTGCCAGGAATGAATCTCCGTTTCTTACAGGTTCCGCATCAGCTCTTTTAAAGTCCTCAGAAGCTTTTCTTTCCGGCTCTTGTACCGGCAAAGCCTGCATACGAACATCAAGTGCCTGCATATGAACCTCCTATAAAAACTTTTTGCAAGGATTATCAGAGCCTTTCGGCTCTGTTCTGTAAAGAAATTTTTCATCGTATCCGCTAAAGCGGATAGCGAACCAAATCCTGAAAAAAGTTTTTTCAAGTAGTTTTGCTTTATGCAAAACTACATACAATAATGCGACGTTTGCCGAAAGGCAAACTCAAAGATAAACATGGAGGCTTGTATTTCAAGCCGGAATGTTTATCGAAACTCCTATATGTTATCTCAATCAATTTTCGGCTTGTTTTTAAGGCGGGTTTAGAAAAAATGTTGAATTAAACGAGCTAATAGGTTATACTATGAAAAAGAGTTTGGAAGAGTATAGCTTAAAAGACTTTTGGATAAGGTTTTTGGCCAACTATGAAGAAGACAAAAAAAGCGGAATGTTGGAAAAATTGTGTAAATTAGAGGAGGGTATAAAAATGGCAGAAGCAACACTCTTTAGGGTAACTGATGAAGAGAGGCGAATGGCAATAGAACTCTCTGACGAAAAATACCGGATGTATGTGGAAGATGAACGCAGTGCAGCTAGAAGAGAGGGCAGAACTGCCGGTTTAGCGGAAGGCCGTTCTGAAGGAAGAAGTATAGGATTAGCTGAAGGCTTGGCCGAAGGTAAAATAGCCGGTTCACATCAAAAAGCCATTGAAACGGCGAGGAATTTACTTGACATGGGGCTATCACCTAATAATATTGCAAAGGCTACAGGCTTGGATATTAAAGAAATAGAACAACTATAATTTAAACCGAAAATCAAAGCCTCTAAAATCTTTTAGATTTTAGAGGCGGACATAAATATTGATAAAAAATCAAAAGCCAGGTAGGCTTTTTAATCTTCTCTTGTCTTAAGAATCATCAAAAATGTATATATAAGGCCGAGGGCTAAAAGAATGTGTCCTATTCCGGCTATACCTGAAAAAGCTGCATCTTGGGCCTTTGATGTGTAATTATTTCCTAAAACACTAATAATACCTCGTAAAAGCATGAGAACCACAGTAATAAGAACTCCCGTATTCCAAAAATGGTTAGCCCTTCTGACACAGGCAAGTCTTTTTTCGCTAAGGGCCGGGACCTGCTTAAATGCAAGATAAGAAACTAAGGAAAGCACAGTACCCAAAATCAAAACATGGGTATGCATCAGGCTTAGATATGAGGAGCCGTCAAAGGCATTGAATTTTGTAAATTCTCTAAAAAAGACGCCTGCAGCCAAGCCTAAAACCAAGTAAACAAAAGAATTTTCCAAGATACTTTTTAAGCTGAATTTGGGTATAAAATGCTTAAATCCTACATATACTATTCCCACATAAGCCACCGTCTTGGGCATCATAAGAGCCCCTACTAAAGGCACGGTTTTTGAAAACAAGACAACAGGCAGATAGAACAAAAAGCTTAAAGCCGTTAATAGAGCCATGTGCTCCAAACCGGGGGTTTTTCGGGCTTGGTAAAAGAAGTAAATCAAAACTGCTCCAAGGGCTGCAAAGGGGTTGTTTCGGATAATGCTCCAAGTATAACTTGCATCAGCCATACCCCACTCGTTTTGGGGCATAACGGTAAGCACCAATCTTATCAGGGCTAAACCGTATATAAGAATATCTTTTGATTTGCTGCTTGTATTTGTTTTTACCTTATAATAATGGTAGAACATAAGATAAAAAATAGTCATTGTAATGGAGGTTATTAAAACCCCGATTGAAAGGTAGAAAGCATTTGCCTCAAAACCGCCCTTGTGCCACATAGAAATTACACGCGGGAGGAGGTGAAAAGAATCCCCTGAACCTAAAAGAAGAGCCATAAGCCCGAACAGCTTTGCCGTTCTATCCTTTTGTAACAAAAGCTTTATGCTTAGAGCAATAACAAGAGCCAGATAGCTCAAATCAAAAACGGATTCAACGATGTACATAAATACCTCCTCGGTAGATAAACAGTGTAACAATATTTATGCCGGACTGTTTATCATAACTCCTTATAGAATCAATTTAATGACATACTGTCATTATTTATGCATAATATAATGACAATCCGTCATTTTGTCAAGAGGTTTTTAAAATTTATTTAAAAAAAATAGTGCAGCAATATACTAAAAAACAAAAATATTATATACTTACACATTACAATGAATAAAAAACCGGTTTTAAAAAAAGAAGGATCCAATGGACACAAAGGATATTTTACAAAAATTTTTTGAGGCGGAAAACAGCCGAGATTGGGAAACATATCAAAAATTTCTACATGATGAAGTTGTCTGGCAATTATTTAACAGTGAAACTAAAAATATTGAAGGCATTGATGAGTATATGAAGGTTATAAAAAATGCCTATAAAAATCAGGATATAAAATTCACCTGCAAAGAAATGAAAGTTTCCAATTCGGGCAACCGCATAGCTGCCTGCCTAATAAATGATCTCGGAAAAATATCTATAGATATTTTTGATTTTAAGGATAATTTAATTTATCGGGAATATGAATTTATATTGGATTGACAACAAGTTTTTATATAGAGCAGCAATGAAAAAAATATTAAAGCTGTTTTTAGTGATTTTTATTGGATTTGTATAATTATAATAATGAGTAAAACATGGCTATTACTCTCTGTCCTTTAGCCCGTTTTTCATCCACAAGATTTGTTTTTCAAAATGCTCAATAAAGTTTTTCGGCCCCCAGTTTTCGATAAATGATCTTGATATAAGGTTATGAACGATTGCTTTGGTAAATTCTATAAGTTCTTTTATATCTTCGTTTGTTGAAACGGAAAGAGAGTTTTTTTCCAAGTTTGAAAAATAGACTTTTTCCATATCGGCAACTTTTTCGGTTTGAAGGTATTTTTTTCGATATTCACTCCAAGCCTTATCTAAATTGGGAGTCCAATAAAGAAAACGGTTTTTATATAAATTCCGCTTAGATTTTTTATAAAGCTCCTTAGACAAAATACCGGCATATCTTAAAAGGGCATTAAAAAAATCATTATCGTTTTCTTGTAAAGATTCTTGAAACAGGGCATGGACATCCATGTTTTCGGAGCTTAAAATTGTAAAAAAACATTCTTCCAAATTTTCAAAATATTGATAAAAACTTCCGCGGGCTATACCCAGAGTATTTACTATATCCGAAACACTTGCCTGAAAAATAGGTTTTTTTTCAAACTCCTTTTTACATGTTTCGAGTATCCTTTGCTGTTTTTCTTGGGGTAAATTTAAAAAAGTTTTTTTAGGCATTGCTCCGTAGTATAATACAAAAGTTAAAATTATTCAAGGACAAAAATAAGGCAAACAAAATACTATAACTTTTTTACAACTCGTGGGGAAATGAGACCTTGCGTTTTAATATTAAAAATAATATAATTTTTACGTAAAACTTTAAGCAGCTTATGCTGAGGCTGACACTTAAACTGAAATGTATTAAATTACACAGAAGGCGGAAAATTTGGAACACGGCGGTTTTTTATCTTATAAAAAAAATGATGAAGTTTTAATCGATTTTAGCAGCAATATAAATCCTCTGGGAGCCCCTAAGGGATTGAAAAGAGCTTTAAGTTCTTCCTTTAATAACCTTTTAGTTTATCCCGATATTAGCTATCGTTCTTTAAAGAAAATAACAGCTAAGTATTTAAAGTGCGGGCTTGAAAATATTGTTTTGGGGAACGGAGCTGTAGAAATAATCGATAATTTTTGTTCAATGTTTAAAAGAATAATTTTATGCACACCTTGTTTTTCGGAATACGGATTGAGGGCTATTGTTCATAAAAAAACGGTTTTAGAAATTCCTTACCTTCCTGATTTTTCTTCCGATATTTCTGCTCTTAAAAAAAACTTAAAAGCCGATGACCTTCTCATTTTAGGAAACCCGAATAATCCCACAGGCTTAAGAATAAAAAAAACGGATCTTTTGCAAATTTACTCTTTTGTACAAAAGGCAGGGGCTTTTTTATTTTTAGATGAGGCTTTTTATGAGTTTTGTCCGCCTGACTATGACAGTATAAGCCTTTTTAAAAAAGACGGTTATAAGAACATCTGCATACTAAGGGCTGCAACTAAATTTTTTGCTCTTCCGGGACTTCGTTTAGGCTATGCCTGTACCTCCCCCGAAACCGTTTCAGCTCTTTCTAAAATTGAAATGGCATGGCACATAAACTCCTTTGCTGAAGCTGCGGCTAATTCAATCTTTTCCGATAAGGAATTTATTGCAGAAAGCAAGGCCTATATTCAAAAGGAAAGAGCTTTTTTGCTCGAAAATATAAATAAATATGGAACAAGGGGAGATATAAAATTACAAGCTTATAAAACTCACTGCAATTTTATCCTTCTTAAAGTTTTAAATGCTAAGGATGAAGATGCTTTAAAGTTCTTTG
Organism: Treponema putidum; assembly: GCF_000755145.1. Classification (GTDB taxonomy): domain Bacteria; phylum Spirochaetota; class Spirochaetia; order Treponematales; family Treponemataceae; genus Treponema_B; species Treponema_B putidum. The sequence goes on along the minus strand of NZ_CP009228.1, from coordinate 1,238,916 downwards.
AACGGAATGGGATCTTGATAAGAACCTGTAGGAGTTTTAAAACCCTAGGCGAAAATCACATAAGAATTGCTGTCCGCTCTCACAAAGATAATTGTAAATTTATTAAAACAATTAGCTCTAAAAGGTCAAACAAACATCTCATATCTGTATTGTAAAATTTATAAAAATGTTTTATAATGGCTTTGGGTGGTATAAAGTTTATTATGGAAACATTTGTCGAGGAAGCTTCAACATATGAAAAGTGTATTCAAAAAATTCAAGAAAAGTACGGGCCGAATATAATGATTACCCGGCGCGAGATAAAAAGAAATGAAGGCTTCTTTAGTTTTTTTAACAAGGAGACAATAAGGGTAAGTTTTAATATCCAAAACGAATCCTTTATTCCAAAATTCTCCGGTGATAATGAAGAAAAACAAACACAGTCAAAACAAAAATCCGTAACAAACTATTCTCCTATGAATATTGAAGAAGAGCGCTTAAAAATAATAAAAATGGCTGCATCTCAATCGGAAGAAATGGCTGAAAAGATGATGCCGTATATAGAAAAACTTGAAAATCAGGCCCCCGCTCCTTCAAAAGGTAATATTGAATCTATCGAGCTTAAAAAACTGGCAGATACCGTTGAACGGCTCGCTGAACAGATAAAACAAAAGACGGAATCTTCACAAGAACATGAAAACATTGTAAAAATTGAAGCTCTTTTGGAAGAAAATGATTTTACCGCTAAATATATCCGTTCCATAAAAAACAAAATAACGGCTAACTTGAGTTTAGCCGAATTAAATGATTTTGAAACCGTACAAAAAAAAGTACTGGAATGGATAGCTTCTTCTATTCCCATAAAAAAAGAAGAAAGAAAAAAACAGGGTTTGATTGCATTGGTTGGGCCTACAGGTATAGGAAAGACCACAACTCTTGCAAAACTTGCCGCCTACTATGTTTTGGCTATTTCAAAACTTGAAGGCAGACCTCTGGATGTGAGGGTTATCACCCTTGATCAGTTTAGGATAGGGGCGGCATTTCAGATAAAAAAATACTGTGAACACATGGATATTCCCTTAATAATTGCAAGCGATCCCTTAGATTTGCGCAAATATCTCGATCTATATAAGGATTCTGCCGATATTATATGCATAGATACGACGGGGCGAAGTCCGTCCGATCCCGAAAAAATTCTTGAAATGCAAAAATATTTTGATGAAATAGAGCCGGGACGGATAGAAATTCATCTTGTAATTAGTGCCGTAACTAAGGCTGCCGATATAAGCGAAATAATAAAACAATATTCGGTTTTTGATTTTTCCAGCCTGATAGTTACAAAACTTGATGAAACTGCTCATGTGGGCAGCATTATAAGTGTTTTAGATGAATACAAGATTCCTGCCGCATATATAACCGAAGGGCAAAAAGTCCCGAGAGATATTGCAAAGGCTTCTAAAATAAGTTTTTTAAGAAAACTTACGGGATTCCCTTTGGAGTATATCAATGAAAATTTCAATGACGAAATTTCTATAGTATGGAGTTAAGATGACAGATCAGGCAGAAGATTTAAAAACATTGATGAAAAATAAAAACAACGGCAACAAAGACTTATCAGACCTTCCTCCTAAACGTAAGACTAGGATAATTGCCGTAACCAGCGGAAAAGGCGGCGTAGGAAAAACGAATATCTCTACAAATATGGGGATTGCCTATGCAAAGATGGGAAAAAACGTTATTGTAATCGATGCAGACCTAGGCCTTGCAAATGTAAACGTTATGATGAATATAATTCCGAAATTCAATCTTTATCATGTAATGAAAAAGCAAAAGAAAATGTCGGATATCATAATCGATACGGAATATGGAATAAAATTTATCGCAGGAGCCTCCGGTTTTTCAAAAATTGCAAATATGGAAGAGGCTGAAAGGTCCGATTTTATTAAGGAATTATACACTCTTGCAGAAGCCGATATAATAATAATCGATACAAGCGCAGGTGTTTCTAAGAATGTGCTTAGCTTTGTCGCTGCTGCCGATGAGGTTGTAATTGTTACCACTTCGGAACCTACGGCTATAACCGATGCCTATGGGATTATAAAAATAATAGCTACCGAAGTGGAAAACTATGATTTAAACTTAAAAATGATTGTCAACCGCGTAAATTCCGCCCTTGAAGGCAAAAAAATAGCAGAGAGGATGATACAAATAGTAGCCCAATTTTTAAATTTAAAAGTCGAGTACTTGGGCTTTATTTATAATGATCCGGCTGTTGAACAGGCTGTTTTAAAGCAAAAACCCTTCTTTATACATGCTCCAAAGAGTAAAGCGTCCGGTTGTTTGCGCCACATAGTTGCAAAACTTGAAAAAACGGATTATAATGAATATTCAGGTTTTTCCGGTTTCTTACAAAAACTGTTTGGAAGAAAGTGGGACTAAGTCATTTTTTAAAATTAACGATAGGAGGTTCAGAGAGTGACGGCAAAATTGAAAATTCCCCTTATATGCGCTTTAATTGCGTTAGCTCTGTCTGTCCTATTGGGTTTGGTAAGCGGGGTTCGTTTTTCTGCAATACTAATGCGGTCTTTGATTATTTTCTTAATAAGCGGCGGCTTTGTTTTTGGAGTACAAATTCTTTTGGAACATTTTGTGCCGGACTTATTTCAGCCTCTTAGTACTCAGGGAGCCGCCAAAAAAGAAACCGGAAAGAATGTAAATATAAGCATTGACGACCCTATAGAAATGCCGGTTATAAATGATGAAGAAATATCTGCCGCGGAATCTGATGCAGTAAAGGCCGATGAAGACTCTGTATTGGATGATATACAAGGCTTAGGTGAGCGAAAACCGGATCAAGAAGATTTTGATACTGCAAAAGATGCTTCAGCAGCCTCTGTAGGTAGAGAGGAATCTTCAGATAAAACCATTGAAACCGTAAAAAAACAAGAAAAAAATACTGTAAAAGAATTGGAAGAACTTCCGGATTTACAGGATTTTATACCCGAGGATGACTCGGAACAGGGAGATGATCAAATGGATTTTACCCAAAGGGGAACATCTGCATTTGATGTTTCGACCGATTTAGCCGCTTCAGGTATGGATACGAACACTATGGTTAGTGCAATTCGGACTGTGCTTAAAAGGGATTCCTAAATTGTTTAATTATGAATATAAAAGGTGTGGGTAATGGCAAATACGGATTATGAAAATATTCCTGAAGACGAACTTTGGGAAAAATACAAAAAGACCTCAGATCCTAAAATCCGAGAATATTTTATTTTAAAGTATGCTCCATTGGTAAAATACGTTGCCGGCAAGATAGGAATAGGAATGCCGACTAATGTAGAATTCGACGATCTGGTAGGATATGGAGTCTTCGGCCTACTGGACGCTATAGAAAAATATGATCTTGATAAAAATGTTAAATTTAATACCTATGCCGTTAATCGAATAAGAGGAGCTATCTTTGATGAACTGCGGTCTATAGACTGGGTTCCTAGGTCTGTGCGTCAAAAAAGCCGTGAAATTGAAGAAACTATTGCCGATTTGGAAGCCCGCTTAGGGCGTTCTGCTTCCAACGAAGAAATCGCCCATGCAATGGGATTGGATATTGAAGAATATAATTCTCTTTTATTAAAAATATCGGGAACAAATGTTATTTCGTTAACTGATCTAAGATTTTCCAATGATGACTCTGAAGAGTTTTCCGTAGGCGATATAATTGAGTCGCCTTCCTCCTTGAATCCGGATGTAATTGTAGAACGTGAAGATACAAAACGCGTTATATCTGAAGCTCTTAAAGAATTGCCTGAAAGAGAGAAAAAGGTTTTAATTATGTACTATTATGAAGATATGACCCTAAGAGAAATAGGAGAAGTCCTTCACGTAACCGAATCTCGCGTATCGCAGATACATACAAGTGCAAACGTAAAATTAAAAGCTAAACTCTCAAATGTTACTAAGGGTATAAAGTAGGGGGAATATATGATTAGGCTTAATCAAATACAAGAAAAAATGTCTGAAATGCATGAATTGGATTCAGGGCGTTTTTTTGTTGATATAAGCGGAGATACCCTTGATGAAGCCCTTGCTAATGCAGCTATACAACTGGGAATGCCTGTTTCATCAATAGACTATGAAATTCTGCAAAAAGGCGCTTCCGGCTTTTTTGCCATAATTCCAAAAGAATGGAAAATAAGAGCCTATGAAACCATAAAAGTAAAAAAACCTCAACATACAGAAGAAGAAAAGCCTGAGGCCGAAGATATAATTGAAGGTGAGGCAATTATAAATAAAGACGGAATGGGCTATGTGTTCTGTGCAGCAGACGGCATTTACTTTAAGGTAACACCCCCTTCAGGAAACGGCCGCCTTTTTGACATAAAGGCCGCAAGAGACAAGTTTAGAGACAGAGCTCTTCCCATACCTGAAGATGATGTGCTTACCCCAATATTGGATGAAAAAAGCGGAGAATATGTCAGGGTTGCTCCTTATAAACGGATACCCGGCAATGATGCTGCGATGGCCGTCAATATAAGCGATGATGAAATGAAGGCCTACCTTTATGTAACTCCTCCTACGGCAGGCGGAGTTGACCTTTCCGCAGATACGATTATCGCATTTTTAAAGAATAACAGAATAATAGTCGGAATAAATGAAGAGAGAGTCAAACAATTCCAAGACTCTCCTGTGTACCGTGAAGATTATTTAGTAGCGGAAGGTATAGCACCTCAAAACGGTGCCGATGCAAAGATTATTTATAATTTTGAAGTGGATAACACACAGGTACGTTTGCAGGAAACCCGCTCCGGACAAATCAATTTTAAGGAATTAAACCTCATTCAAAACGTTGTAGAAGGGCAGCCTGTGGCTCAAAAGGTTCCTGCCCAAAGAGGAAAGCCCGGAAAAACCGTTACGGGAAAATACCTTGAGGCTCTTAACGGAAAAGATATTGTTATGCCCGTAGGCAAAAATACAAAGATTGCTGCGGATGGTTTAACTATAGTCGCTGAAGTAAACGGACAAGTTCTTTTAGTAAAAAATAAGATTACGGTACAAGAAATCTATGTAGTTGAAGGCGACGTTTCAATCAGAACCGGAAATATTACATTCTTAGGCTCCGTATTTGTAAACGGAAATGTCGATGACGGCTTTGTTATAAAAGCCTCCGGTAATATTGAGGTAAAAGGCTCGGTCGGCAGGGCGGAGCTTGATACCGAAGGCGATATAGTTGTAAGTCAGGGCATCATGGGTAAAGAAGGCGGCGCAATAAGAGCGGGCAAATCCATATGGTCTAAATTTATTCAAAACACAGACGTAGTTGAGGCCGGAGATATGGTAATTGTTTCGGACGGTATTATAAAATCGAATGTAATGGCTAACCGCAAAATCATATGCCGCGGAAAAAAAAGCCGACATAATAAGCGGCAATTTAAGTGCCTCCGAATCTATTTCGGCCAGAAATTTGGGCAGCGTTTCAGGCGGGAACGATCTTGTGGTAAGTGTAGGCTTCGACCCCAAAAGCAAGGAGAGGCTAAACTTTTTGCTTCAAAAACAAGAAATGGATCAAAAGAGCCTTGAAGACCTGAGACTTAATCTAATGAGTCTTGAAGAGCTTAAATCCAAGCGGGGAGAACTGCCAAAAGACAAAGAAGAAAATTATAATAAAATGAACGAGTATAAATATACTCTTCAAACCGAGATTAACGAAGTACAAAAAGAAATTACCCAAATAAAAGAATATCTAAATACATTGAAAAATCAAGGCAGGGTTTCCGCTTCAGGACATGTATATCCGGGAGTACGCATAGTAATAAGGGACACTGCCGAGGATGTAAGGATGGATTGTAAAGCTACTACATTCTATCTTGACAAGGGAATTGTACGTTACGGAAAGTATCAGGAAGAAAACGAAGAGGATTTTAAGAAGGTTCCAAGTGGCTATTCAACCAATTGATTTGCAAACTCTATATGCTCAAATGGCTAAAGTCGGCAAACAGCAGGGAGCCGAACAGCAGCTTGCTTCTATGGTAAAGGATGCTCAGCAGCAGCAAAATAAAATTGATGCAGAAAAAAGATTAAGCACTGTTCAGATTGTAGATTCCGACAATAATGAAAATCTTAGAATTAATAAGGACGGAAGGTCTCCTGAAGAGGAAAACAAGAAAGAAGAAAGTTCAAAAAAACAAACCACACCTCAAACCGAGCAGGAGCCTGATACTGAAGAATATATAAAAGACCCTTCTTTGGGACAAAGGGTGGATATTTCGGGATGATAAATATTATTGCAATTGTTTTATTGGTATTAAATATTTTTTAATCCTCTTTTTTATTTTAAGTTTAAAAATCAATTTTCTGATAGGGCTTCGATAAATAATATAAAAAATGAAACTCAAAAATTGGTAGCGCAAATTGCTTTTCAAACCGATCAGTCCGTTACAATAATGGAAGATAAAATTAGGGAAGTCAACAGTCTTATTCTTGAGTTGGACAAGCGTATATTGCTTGCCGGAAAAGAAGAAGAAAAACGAAGCGCTGCCGAAAGGGTTTACCAAAGCCTTGCTGAAACAGTCAAGGCCGATTCCTTTTCCGGCTTTGATAAAAATGTTATGGCAAAAGCCGAAAGGCCTATAACCTCAAATGGAGGTATAAGGGAGAACGGACATCCAAAGCAAGTAACTAAAAAAGAAAATATTTATATCGAAGATGAACCTATTAAGATATATACAAAACAAATTCTAGCTCCTAAATCAGGGATTGTTCCCGATCGGACAGCTTCGATGAAGGAACAGATAATTGAAATGGCTAAAAAAGGTCTTTCAATAGAGCTGATAGCCGAAAAAGTCCCCCTTCCTACCGGCGAAATAGAGCTTATAATTTCGATGAATACCTAATTATCTAAAAGTTTTTCCTTTAATCTTTTTTTATTGCGTCTTTTTTTGATGATAATTACTAAAACCGCTATAATGATAAGTATAAATATCCAAAGGTAAAGGATACCTATAATTATATCGCTAAAAAGACTTATTCCGTCTTTTATAGCATCAAAGGATTTTGTAAAGAATGACGGCTTTGCCGTACCATCGGTAATATTTTGATACATTGAAATATTTAAGGTGCTGTAATTTACCGAATTTTGTAAATAGCATAAACGGCCCTCGATTGACTCAATATCGGAGCGTAAATATTGAATTTGATTTTGTACTTCTAAAATATCTTTTACCGTTTTTGCTTGGCCTAAAATTTTTAAATAAGTCTGTTCCGTTTCTTTTTTTACCCTTAATCGGGCAAGGCTGTCTACAAATTCTTCCGTAACATCTTCAACCGTAATATTTTTATTATCAAGTTTTTTAATACCGGCAGTGAGCTCATTTAAAAAAACATCAAAGTTTTGTTTTGGTATTCTAACAATAATTGTTTGTCTAAGGCCGGAATAAAAATGTTTCTCATCTTCTTGACTTATATAGGCTTGATATTTTTTTACAAGGTTTTCGATTATTTCCCTTGTTTTTTTTATATCTTCAGTTTCAAATTCTATAAAACCCGTTTTTATAAGTTTTCTTTCGATATTGTTGTTTTCGGTGTTATCTAAACTTGCAATATTAACATCCTCAGACTCTTTTTTGTCTTCAGTAAAAGCGGAATCTGATAATGCACTTTTGGATTCGGACATGTAATTTTCAGTTCGGCCGCTTTTGGCGGCTTCATAAGCATCTTTTCTCCCTCCGCAAGAAAGAAAAAAACTGAGTATCAGAGTTAAACATAAAAAACTAAAGGCAATTTTTTTCATTTTATTCCCCTCATCTGCAAAAAGTTTAACATAATTTATTTTATTTTACAATGGGCAGTCGATGTCTTTATATTAAAAAACAAGTAATAAAAAACTTATTGACAAACAAAAAAAAGGCCATATAATATCCTTTCGAGGTTCGAAATGAAGAAATTTATAGGAACTACATCCAGGGGGCTGATTGCTCCGATAATACGCGAGGGGGATGACATAGCCTCCATTGCTGCCGAAACTCTTCTAAATGCCGCAAAAGCCGAAAACTTTACAATAAATGATAAAGATATTCTTTCCGTTACGGAGTCCATAGTGGCCCGTGCACAGGGAAACTATGCAACAGCCGATGATATAGCAGCCGATATAAAGGCAAAATTCGGAGATTCATGCATAGGCTTAATCTTTCCGATTTTAAGCCGAAACCGTTTTTCCGTTTGTTTGGAAGGCATCGCCCGTTCAAAAAACAAGCTCATTATTATGTTAAGCTATCCCAGCGATGAGGTAGGCAACCACTTGATTGACCCCGATGTCTTTGAAGATTCCGATGTAAATCCATGGACAAATTCCTTTACAAGAGAAGAATTTAGAAGTAAATTCGGAGACCACAAGCATAAATTTACAGGGATGGACTATATAGAATATTATGATTCTATAATCAAAAAGCATAATCCCGAATCCTTTGTAATCTTATCCAATGATTCCAAAAAAATAATAGAATACACCGATTCGGTTTTAGCCTGCGATATTCATACACGGAACAGAACAAAAAACTTTTAAAAAAAGCCGGAGCAAAGACCGTTTTAGGCCTCGACGATATTTTGAGCAGCCCTGTAAACGGAAGCGGCTTTAATTCAACTTACGGCCTCTTAGGTTCCAATAAATCCGGGGATGACAGAATTAAGCTATTCCCCCAAAATGCTCAAGTCATTGTCGATAAGATACAGGCTATAATAAAAGAAAAAACAGGCAAAACCATTGAAGTTATGGTTTATGGAGACGGAGCCTTTAAAGATCCGATAGGCAAAATTTGGGAGCTTGCCGATCCGGTTGTTTCGCCTGCTTATACAAAGGGGCTTGAAGGCAAACCCAATGAGGTAAAATTAAAATATCTGGCAGACAACAACTTTAAAGACCTAAGCAAAGAAGAACAAAAGCAAAAAATTGCCGAATATATCGAAAAACATCAAAAAGAAACCTCCTCCCACATAGACTCTATGGAGTCTCAAGGGACTACACCGAGGAGGCTTATCGACCTAATAGGCTCTCTTTCTGACCTTACATCGGGAAGCGGCGACAAGGGAACCCCTATCATATTTATACAGGGATATTTCGATAAATATACGGGATAAATTTTTTAGCTTGAAAGCTTAAAGATGCGATATGTTTATAAGAGAAAAAATTGAATTCACAAATAAAAAAGAAAAGAAAAAGCAAGCTTTTTTAGGCAGCCTTTTTGTATTTTTGTACGCTTTTCTTATAATGCTTATAATCTGGCTTTTAGGAGTTTTTCCTCATGCCCAAATAGATCAGCTTATCTTTACTACCGTAACACCCATTGACGGCACAAGCAGTGAAATTCTTCTAAGTTTTTATATAAAGGCACTTGTAATTCCTATAATACTATCCATTGTAAACCTTGTTTTAATATTAAAAGAGACAAAATTTATTTTAACAACAAAGCAAGAAAAAACTTACCGTATTTTCCCTGTCTTGATAAAGAGACCCCGTCTTTATACGGCAATTTATCTGTGCATTATTTTAGGATATTGCCAATATAAATTCGAGTATATTCAATATGCCTATTATAAATTGAGCCATCCGACAGACCTTTATGAAACTAACTATATCGATCCTTCAAAAGTAAAGTTTACCTTTCCTCAAAAAAAGAGGAATCTTATAATCCTCTACCTTGAATCGATGGAAATAAGCGCTACATCAAAGGAATTCGGAGGCTTATCCCGTTATGACCTTATTCCGGAATTACGCGGGATAGCCGAGCAAAACCTTTCATTCAGCCACTGTGAAAAATTGGGCGGAGGTACCCAAGTTATGGGAACCTCTCATTCGATAGCTTCCTTTACCTCCCTAAATATGGGAGTCCCGTTAATTTTAAATCTTCCTTCTTTTGATGCATCTTCTTTTAAAATTTCATCCTTGAATACTTCCTTACTAAAAATCGATAGGTTTATGGAAGGAGGTTACGGGCTAGGAGACCTTTTATACGATAACGGATATAATCTTGTGTTCAGTATGGCAGCAGATAAAAATTTCGGCTGCTTGGGTAATTTTTTAACCGGTCATAAAAATTTTAAAGTTCAAGATTATTCTTACTTTGTTGAAAACGGAAGAATTCCTCAAGGTTATAATGTATGGTGGGGCTTTGAGGACGAAAAGCTCTATCAATTTGCAAGGGAAGACCTTACGGAACTTTCAAAAGAAGATAAACCTTTTGTCTATATTTTTTTTACTGCCGACACACACTCTCCCCGCGGTTATGCCGACGAAAAATGTCCCAACCTTTATTTTGAAAAAATACACAATGTCTACGCCGGTGCATCAAAAAAAGCCTATGATTTTGTAGAATGGGCTAAAACTCAAGACTTTTATAAAAATACTACAATAGTCATTTTGGGGGATCACTTATACATGGGCGGGGATTTATACCTGCCGACCGTGAAACTACAAAACAGACACCCCTACAATGCTTTTATAAATTCGGCAAAAACAACGGATAAGAATAAAAACCGGCTATTTACAACCTTCGATCTTTTTCCCACTGTTGTAGAAAGTATGGGCATCGAATTCGATGCAAAGGGTTTGGGTCTGGGCCGCTCCTTATTTTCAGGCGAAAAAACCCTGCTTGAAGAAAAAGGCTTAAAAAAGCTTAATTCCGAAATTGAAAAACGCTCGGTTTTTTATGAAGAAAAACTGATGAAAAAACACTGAAATATAAGTACGTGGTATGTATTATTAAAATGTTTACATCAAAAAAATTAAACCCTTATGAGCCTGTCTTCGGGTACTTCTTCAAAGTAAGTGCTTAAATTATGAAGCATATCGTCAAGGCCTTTGCAATTTAGAACTTTGCTTTTTATGTGGTGAGCAAAACTGAAATTATCGCAAAAAAACGCAAAAAACCGTTGAGCTCTTGTAAGGTAAAATTCTTGAGGCTGTTCTTCCTGCAAAAAGCTTAAAAATAAGTCTGCCGTTTTTAATAGATCTATTTCAATTTTTTTTTCTGTGTTTTCGATTGCTCCCTTTTTTAAATTGATCTTTGAAAGTTCGTAAAAAATCCACGGTTTTTGTACTGCCGCACGGCCTATCATCCAGCCGGAACAGGGGTATTTTGAGTTGATTTTTTTTAAGGTTTCAAGAGAATTTATATCTCCGTTTCCGTAGACCGGAATCGGCAAATCGGAAGCAAGACGGGATATGTATTCATGTTTACAAGGACGTGAATATTTTTGTTTTTGGGTACGGGGATGGAGGGTAATTAGATCTACTCCTTCAGAAACAAGCATCTTGCAAAAGGATAAAAGCCGGCCATAGTTTTCTTCTTCACCTAAGCGGAGTTTTACACTAAGGCGGATAGGAACTGCTTGCGGCCCGGCCTTTTGCTCATCATACAGCAAAACAGCTTTTTTAACCTTGCTTACCAATGAGGCCGCCTCGGAAAGCGGCTTTTTCATCCATGCAAAACCTGCACCGGTGTTTACAATCTGCGGAGCACAGCAGCCCATATTCAAGTCAACTGCGAAGCCTCCGTGCCGAAGCAAAATGGGAACGCAATCGGCCGCAGCCTTCTCATCAGGGCTTGTAATCTGCCAAACAAGTTTTTCAGGCGAGGGATTGGCCCTAAAATACCATTTTTCAAAACCTCCGCCTGAAACAGCCGAGGGAGCATGTATCATTTCAGAAAAATACTCACCAGGCTCTTTAAAACAGGCAACCAACCTTCTAAAAGCGGAATGGGTTATTGCTGCCATAGGTGCCGATATAAAATTCATAAGTTAAAAAACCGTATATTTTATAATTTCATCTATTTGGATATAAAGTTCAAGCTCTGCCTTAAAAAAGCCCGATTCTACAAATAGGCGGGGAGGAGATTTTATCAAAACAGCCCCTCGAATTTCTTTAGGCTTATTTTTTAAAAACCCCCGTGCATACTCCCGCACGGCATTTTTTACCGCATCGGTATAAGCTGCATAGACCCCTTCAAGCTCATTAAACCGGTCTCCCTTTCCCCTCCCCTTTATCGTTTTATGAGCATTTTTTGTCCAGAGTTTAAAATGCCCGGCATAGGATTCGGGGATGCCGTATTCGGCCCAAGAATAGCAGTAGGGGTATTTAACCCTTACGTCTGTAATCTTTATATTTTCGGTACTTGGTGTAAAAACAGGCTCAAGCTCAAAGAGCTCCTCTACATTACGTTTTTTGTCCAAGGGAGTATATACAAAGTTTAAACCGTAGGTCATGCCTGAGATGATATAAGCCGAAAGTTTAAGTAGGGCTTCTTTAGGCGGAATAAATTCAGCCTTATTCTCATCATCGATTCCTTTTGGGGCTTCATCAACAAAGACCCAGACAGGAGCTCTTACAATCAAAGCATCACTGTCGGAAGCGCCGGAATAAGTATCCGCATATAAATAAAAACTTATAAAAAAAAGAGTTCCCGCTATTAACTTTCTCATAACATTATTATCGGATAATTTCACCGTCCCGTTGAATTCCAGACTTTAAGAGGTTTTATTCCGAAGCGGATTCTTATATATACCCAGCCTGTAAGGAGTCCTATAAAGTGGGTCAAATGAGCTATTCCGTCACCTACAGAGAAAATGCTTATTAACTCGATTACGGCATAACCTAAAATCAAAAGAGGAGCAGGTACGGGAATCACCGCCCAAAGGTAGATCACTGAGTTTGGATAAATTACGGCATATAAAAGTAAAACACCGAAAATTGCACCCGAAGCACCTACAAGGGTAATATTGAATCCTGTCACAGCATATGCCAAAAAGCTCAAAACTCCATCGATTGTACCTATCAAAAGATAATAAAGTATAAATTCCTTTGTTCCGATTTTTCTTTCTACCGGCACGCCGAAAAAGAATAGAGCAAGCATGTTAAATACCAAATGAAAAAAATCTCCATGAACGAATTGATAAGTGAAAAACTGCCAATAAGTTTGTGCATATACTACCAGGAAAGGAGTCAAACCCAGATATGCACTAAGGTTTTTAAAGAGACTCGTAAACACAAAAACGGCCGCATTTATAATAGCTATGGCTAGTACGGCATTCTTATATGTATATTTAAAAGGTTTTCTTAAATACTTCATACATAGAATATCTAAAATTTCTAACCTTTAGGCAAGTTATTTTCAGATAATGTTACACAATTTCTTCCGTTTTGTTTGGATTCATATAAGGCCTTATCGGCTCTGTCCACTAAAGATTTTGCCGGCTCAAGGTCAAAGTTATAACTTGATACACCTGTCGAAACAGTGATTTTGATTTGTTTATCATTATAGAGTATAACATTCCTTTCTATCGATTTTCTTATCCTCTCAGCTATAGCCATAGCATCATTAGCCGGAGTATTACTAAGCATTACAACAAATTCTTCTCCTCCGTATCTTGCGGCCGTATCTGCAGATCGGGTACATGATTTTATAATTCTAGCTGTTTCTTCCAAAATAATATCTCCCGCAGAATGCCCATAGGTATTGTTTATCTTTTTAAAAAAATCTATATCAATCATCAATATGGAAAGGGTTTCTTCTTTTGTTTTTGATGAATTTATAATATCCAACCTCTCCATAAGAAGAGTAAAAAAGTAATGTTTTAGTTTTAAATGAGTCATTATATCGGTTGTTGTCATTTCCAGAAGCTGAGAATTATTTATTGCTATAGCCGCTAAGGAGGCAATATTTTCTATAATATTTTTTTCATAATCGGTAAATTTATGAGAATTTTCCATTCTCTCGCCTAAGAGCAAAAAACCTACCATTCTGTTTTTAGCTTTTAAGGGGATCAAAAAAGAAGGCCTGAGACTAAATAAGTCTTCTATAATTTTGTCGGTTTTTATGTTTTTGCCTATTTCATCAGGAGTAAAACCTGAATTGGATTTATTCAAAAAACTTATCAGCGGGTGGTCCGTATTGATGGAATATTGAATATCACGGGATATATCAAACCCATAATGATCTCTATTTAAAACAAAATTATTATCGTCAAAGGACTTTTTTGTAAAAATTGCAGCGCCTAAGGTTTTTAGCTGAGCCATAACTATATATAATATTGCCTCAATCAAGCGGTCAAATTCCAAAACCGAATTTAAACTCTTTGAAATTTGCAATAATTGCTTTAAATCAAATATTTCTTTTTCTTGATGAAAAATTTTATCCGTATATTTTTTACAATTCCCTGCATGTAATGCTTTTTTTAATAATTTTTCATTTGATCCTGTTTTCATAGCTGTTACCTGCCTTTTCGTTGAGTTCCGACATATCGATGACAACATATTTTTTTAAAAGCTCTATCATTTTTTCAAAATTTTCTATTCCGTTTGCAAAAATAGCGAATCTTTCTTTGTTTTTTGTAGAATTTATCATTGCTGTTATGTTATATACATTTTCGGGAACGGGTTTATAAGTATCTTTTATTATTAACTTACAAAATTTAAGCAAGTTTAAGTAGTGTTTGCCGGCTTCTTCTAAAAATTTCTTTGAACGCTGGTTAATATCATCAATCACTTTTGATAGATGTTTTTCAAAATCCCCTCCGGCCTCCATTCTCGTTAAATAACCTCTTATAAGCTCTATTGAAGACTCATTTTTACCGTACATCGCTTTTTCAAGTTCATTTATCTTTTCTATAACAGCCAAACAGTAATAATAGTCCGCTGCAAATTCCGATTTCATTTTTTTATCTTCAAAAAGTCCTTCTACCAAAAGCTCTCTCAAAAAAGGCTCCATCAAAGGCACAAAAAAACTCTTTGTATAAGTTTTTACAATTTCCAGAGGTTTTATCCAATCTAAAGAAAGACCTGATAAAGATTGTATTTTATTATTTAGTTCATCGTTATAAACATCCAGTTTAAAAATTTCAATATTTCCGAATAAATCGTCTATAAGCGATACCATTTGAGCGTCTTGTCTTAATTTGAGGATTTTTTTTGTATCGGCGCTAAAATTTGTTATAAGCCTTGTCTTATAGTCTTCCGTTTCAGAAAAAAATCGGGGAGCTTTTGTTTTATCTTCAAACTTAGGATCGTTTTTTATCAGCTTGGCAAGGTTTATTAAAGTATTTTTACCGAGACTGTTTTCGAGCGTTGAAGCAAACATTTTTAAACTTTTTTTTATATAAAGCTCATCAGACTGCTTATCTTCGGGAAGAATGGAATTAAGAAAGAGCAAACCATCCAGCAAATGCTCGTCTATAGATATATTACGGATAAGATAATCCAAATCAAGAATTTCTTGAAAAATAGTCATACCGTCTACATTTTCAAAATTATAATGTTCCATCACAGCGTCGGTATTAATAACCGTATTAAACCCCGGATCAAAATAAGCAAAAAAGGTGTTAAATTGAAAACTGCAAAAATCAAAAAAAGCAAATATTTTGTTTATTTTTACATCAACAACCTTAAATGCAGGCTCGGCTAAAGAAAACAACAAATCATCAAATTCATTTGTTTGCTCCTTTATTTTTTGATCAAAATCATCTCTCATCAGATCAGCGATTTTTTCCATTCGGCAGCTAAAAGATATATTTTCCTTTAGTGTTCTTTGTTGGTCTGAAAATGAGGACTCGACAATTTTATCCAAAAAGAAATTTGAAATACGAATATCATTGGAACATATAGATTCTTGCAGAATATGTTTAAGGGGTAAGCTTATTCTGTAGATTTCATAAATAAGCATAGGCAAGCCGGCCAATATGGTGTTGTCATGACGGTATACAGGGTATCTGCATTTTTTTAAATCCTGAATAATACTCCGCATGGCCTTTTGAGAGCCGGCTTCCTCTTCGGTTGAAAAAAACAAAGAATAGAAAAAGTCTTTTATAGACTGAATTAATTTAGATAAAATCAACACTTTCCATATTACCAAAAATAATCTTTATTTTCAAGATAGCGCATCGACGCACAACAACGGTTTGATCTCCGTGTCAGACTGAGAAGCTTGAATTAGGAATCTTTCTCTCATGTTAAATATCTTTACTTAAATCGGCAATAGTTGTTTTGTTAAGCGAATCCTTCATTGCTTTTTGAGCATCATCCAATTTGACATCAAGCAAAAGATGAATTTTGCTTCCCACAGGGCATTTCGGATTGGGATTAGGGTGAAAATTAAAAATATCCCTCTCTTCATCGCCCTCATTGATTGCGTTATAAACATCGAGGAGGGTTATTTTATCCGGATGCTGTGCCAATCGCGATCCTCCGACCCCTGCCGCCGTTTCTATAAGTCCCGCTTTTTGTAACTGAAGCAAAATCTTTCTTATTATAACGGCATTTACACCCGTGCTTGCAGCAATAAAATCCGAAGTAACGCGCATATCTTTTTGAAAATGCCGGATACACAAAAGCGTATGTACTGCTGCCGTAAAACGGACACTTATCTTCATCTTTTTGCCTTAATTTCCTTCAAAACTTCGCCAATATCCTCATTGATACAAATAGATTGGTTTTCTATTTTGAGCGGCACAACGGCTTCGCCAAAATTGATGCAGGCATAGTCCGCATTCAGATTTTTTAACGTCATCTGCCAAAAAGGATACTTTATGATTCCGGGCGTATTTCCTCCAACACCCAGTTCAAGAAACAGCACTTTTCCGCTGTCTGCTTGATGTTCTTGTTGACCCTGCGGGGAGATTATATTCCGGGTCTGCAAAAAATTCTCGTACCTTTTTGATGCCTTGTGCCAGCCTTTGTCTGTAACAAAAGTGATGTCTGCCCGCAGGTTCATGCTCATCGGTTTTCCGCAGACAGGACAATGAGGAACAAGTTCTGCCGGGATTTCCATTCTCTGCCGGAATTCCCACATTGCACGGATTTGTTTTTCGTTGTCATAAGTTTTCTCATGGCACGGCTCGCTGCATTGGAACAATCCGTAATCTCCCTGCGTGTAGAAAAGCCTTTCCTTGTCAAAACCCGCTTTTTGAAAGCAATGGTCTACATTTGTAGTAAGCACAAAATAATCCTTATCCTTCACAAGAGAAAACAAATCTTCATAAACCGGTTTCGGCGGATTCATATAGCGGTTTATCATAATATAACGGCTCCAATAGGCCCAACGCTCTTCAAGCGATTCAAAAGGCGTAAATCCTCCCGAATACATATCGTGAAAACCGTATTTTGCCGCAAAATCGGAAAAGTATTTTTCAAACCGCTCACCGGAATAAGTAAATCCTGCCGAAGTGGAAAGCCCGCTTCCCGCTCCGATGACAACTGTTTTCGCTTCGGAAAGAATCTGTTTTAATTTCTCAATCTTCTCTGTCATATAAAAAACTCCCTATTTTTAGCGGCTGAAAATAAGCCTCCGGTAAATTTCCTCGTCTTTTTCAGTGAACACATTAAACACAACTTTCATCCGGCTTCCCGTTTCCTCATAATATTTGCGGACGGTCTCTACTGCTATTTCGGCGGCTCTTTCATTCGGAAACATAAATACCCCTGTAGAAATACAGCAAAAAGCAAGGCTCTTAACTTCATTTTCTTCAGCCAGTTTCAGGCAGGAAGAGTAACAAGATGCTAACAGCTCCTCATGCTTTTTTTGAAGTTTTCCCTGAACAATCGGGCCGACGGTATGAAGCACAAACTTACACGGCAGATTAAACGCAGGAGTGATTTTTGCTTGACCTTCAGGCTCTTCGTGCCCCTGTTTTTTCATAATCGAATCGCAGGCGGCACGGAGTCTGATTCCTGCAAAGGTGTGGATACAGTTGTCGATACAGGAGTGGCAGGGCTGCCAGCAGCCGGTCATTCCGCTGTTTGCAGCATTCACGATTGCATCGACTTTGAGTGTAGTAATGTCGCCCCTCCACAGGTAAAAGCCGCTGCACGCCGGAACCAAATCCATGATGTCGGTAATTCCGCGCAGTTTATTTTCTTCCTGCAAATACTCATCTTCAATATGCAAAAACTCTTCACTTGCAGGAACGACAGGACGTAGATTCACAAGTGAACGAAGAAGATGCTTTTGTTCCGTTTCATTTTCAGGAATCTGCATGCCTCGGTATTGAGAATTTTCTGCGAGAAGATATTCAATTAAAAAACGCCGCCGTTCTGTCTGTGTCATAATTTACCTTCCTTACAATAAGCCTTTCTTAAAAATAAAAATCAATCGGCTTTGAAAAATCTTTTCGCTCTTCCAAACCTTTTACATGCCCGAGATTATTGAGTGAACCGCAAATATTCTTCAAATAAAAAACTTTGAACAGAGGATGCTCCGGATTGTTATGATAAAGCTCATGAACTATCTCACTTTTTTGCATTATTGCCTTTTTTGCAGCGAAGATTTCTTCACTTTCTACCGGGAAAACAACTTCTGCACTGAACCGAATCCATGCCGTTGTAATTTCATCTTTTTGCAGCCGGCTTCCGCACAGGTCTATAAACGGCGATTTTTGCAATTCCGCATACATCGCTTTTTCTTTGTTTGTACAGAACCATAATTTATCATCACGCAAAATCATATACTGAACAGGACGTACTTTAGGCTTTCCATCAAGTCCGATTGTAGCCATATACTGCAGCCCGATTCCGTCAAGATATTCTGCGATACCTTTAAGACTTAGTTTTGTTTCCATTGCAACCTCATTATAAAATAAATGACCGTTTAAAATCTATGCAAGTTGTTCTAATTAACTTACAGCTATAATATACAACAAATCTATTGTAATGTCAATAGAACTTCTGATTTTTTATAGATTTTTTTTATAAATATTAAATGCCAATAATCCAATATTTCAGGCAAGTGTTTTGGATATAGTAAATACTTTAGGCATAGCCCTCAGCAATTTTTATCAATATTTTGAAAAAATCCTGCGGCTTAAAAACGGGCTAAAGGGTGAGGAAGAGTATATGATAAATTATTCTCATGCTTACCGATTCCGTTTTCTCCTTTAATTAAAACCTTATCATTTTTATTTATACAAAAAGAAAGAGGTTTAAGTTTTTCTTTTAAATAAAAAGGAAGGACATTTTTATATTCTATTTTTGTAAATTCTGAGGTTGATGATTTTATGATTGTGTTTTTATTTGCAATGTTTTGAAAGCGTTTTAAACTTACGGTAAAATTATTTTTTGCTCCTATAATCGAAAACATCATTGCTTCCGAAAAACTGTGTAAAAAATCTTCAAGTTTTGCAAAGAGTTCAGCCTTGTTTCCTAATTTAGAAATAAACACGTATCAAGCACCTTGCTGCGCAAATCTTGCGTTTTTTCTAAGATTACCAACATACGCAGTTTTCGTGCATAAAAGCTGCAAAAAAAGAAAAGAAACCCAGCCGCTAAAAACAAATAAATATAAGGAAGAGGCTTATGCAATGAGGTAAGTAAAGCTGCAATTATTCTTATTAAGGTATATTCTAAAATAACTTCAAAAGAGGTAAATATAAAATTAGCCGACGAATGAAGTGCCGTTCTTTTCATTTTATATTTCCTCTTATATATGCAAATTAATGTTTTGTCAATACGTACTACGTACGGTAGGTTTTCAACATTTTTTATTTATGTATTGTGCGGCAATAAAAAAAATGTTTTTTTTAGTTGACAAATACGGCCCTTGACACTCAAAAAGAAATTATGTATACTAAATAAAATAGCATTGCTATTTTATTTACAAAGGCGGTTCGTTTATGAGCAAAAGTGAAGATACCAAACAACTTATTTTGGGTACGGCTAAGCGTGAGTTTTTGGAAAAAGGCTACAGCGTTGCCTCTGTCCGAACGATTGCAAAAAAAGCGGGATTAACTACCGGGGCCATTTTTCGGTATTATTCGGATAAAGCGGCTTTGTTTGAAGCCCTTGTTTCCGAAGCGGCAGACGGGCTGGTCGAGCAATTTAAGGCGGCTCAAGAGGCACATTTCGAATTGATTCCTCAAGACAGGACGGCGGAAAGCAGAAACTTGTCGACAGAGTATTTACGGCACTTTGTAAATTACGTGTATGACCGTTTTGACGAATTCAAGCTGGTACTTTGCGGCGCGGAAGGCACAAAATACGCAAATTATATCCATGATCTGGTGGAACTGGATGTGGAGCGTACCGAAACATATTACCGGCTGCTGCGGGAAAAGGGAAAAATCAAAGGAAGCATCAGTCATGAACTTCATCACATGATTACGAGTGCGTATTTTACCGCAGTATTTGAAACTGTCGTACATGACATGACAAGAGAACAGGCGATGGGATATGTAGAAGAACTCGCCGTTTTCTTTAATTCAGGATGGGAGGGGCTTTTAAAGCTGGTATGAGGAGAATATGAAAAATAAAAAAATTAACACATTACAGACCAAAGATTTTATTTCTATCGGCGTTTTTTCGCTTGTTTATTTTGCAGCGGCTTTTATCATCGGCGGTGTTGCACAGATGACACCGGTTACGTTTCCGTTTATGCCGATGATTGTCGCATTGTTTGCGGGCAGTATTTTTATGCTATATACCGCAAAAATTCCAAAACGGGGTGCAATTTCGATTTTGGGGATTTTAGCAGGATTGTTGCTCTTTATTACCGGAATGTTTTGGATGATGTCAGCCTTTTTCATTCTTTTCGGTTTTATTGCAGACGGTATTGCATCTTTCGGCGAGTTTAAATCTTTTAAGAAAAACCTTACGGCATATTGTATTTTTGCGCTTGCACCGATGGGAGCGTATATTCCAATGGCCGTGATGCCTGCTCAGTTTGATGCGTTTATGCGCAAAAAAGGAGACTTTTCATCTTTTGCCGAAGTTATTAATGCAATCGGCGCTAACCGATGGGTGCTTCCGGCAATGATAGCGGGAACGGTTGTGTGTGCACTTATCGGCGGAATGATCGGAAAAAAATTGCTGAAAAAACATTTTGAAAAAGCGGGAATTGTGTAAATGCTTTTTGATCCGCGCACAAAATTACTCATCCTTGCGATTACGAGCGTATCAGTTTTTTTGAATGAGAGTACGCTGATAGAATGCGCTTTTACATTCCTCCCCTTTTTGCTGCTCTTACAAGCAAGACATTGTCGGCGTGCATTTAAAAGCGGAGCTGCATTCGTCATTTTGCTGGCACTGCCGATGCTGCTAGTGCCGCACCTTCCGGTAACTGTAGGCGGCATTCTCTATATGTTTGCCGTATACATCCGAAAGCTCATTCCATGTTTTATGCTCGGCTCTCTTCTCATCAGAACAACTAAGGTAAGCACTTTTTTGGCGGCAATCAGCCGATTGCACTTACCGAAAGGTTTTACGATTGCATTATCGATCACCTTGCGCTATTTTCCAACAATGACGGAAGAATGGGGTTTTATCAAGGATGCAATGTCTTTGCGGGGTATATCGGTTTCTCCTGCTGGATTGCTTTTCCATCCGGTACGGACAATGGAATATGTGTATGTGCCGATGCTTGTGTCAGCGTCAAAAATATCCGACGAGATAACACAGGCTGCTATTACACGGGGAATCGATCACCTTGAGCGGCGGAGCTGTCTTGAAAACATACGGTTCCGGATGAGAGATGCACTGCTGCTCATTCTTTATGCAGGCATTGTTGTGCTTATCATTTTTAATACTGTAAAAGGAGCGGTTCTTCCTTGATTACTTTACGAAATATTTCTTTTTCTTATAACGGAACAAAAGAGAATAATTTGAGTGACATATCATTGCATATCCCAAAAGGACAATGCGTGCTGCTCTGCGGCGGATCGGGCTGCGGTAAAACAACAGTAACACGTTTAATTAACGGTTTAATTCCCCATTTTTTTGAAGGCGAATTTTCCGGAGAAGCAATTATAAACGGTATGAACAGTGCGGAAGCGGATATTGCGCAGCTTTCCGATAGTGTCGGTACGGTATTTCAAAATCCAAGAACACAGTTTTTTAATACCGATACGGATAGCGAAATCGTATTCGGTTTGGAAAACCGCGGACTTCCTCCGGAGCAATTACTTAGCCGCCTTGAAAAAGTTACCCAAGATTTACAGATACAAAACTTGCGCGAACGCAGTATCTTCGAACTTTCCGGAGGAGAAAAACAAAAGATTGCGTTTGCTTCTGTGTATGCAGCAGAGCCTGAAATATTTGTGTTGGATGAGCCTTCGTCTAATATGGATTACCGTTCTATCAAAGAACTGCGTGTTCTTATTAGCAAAATCAAACAGCAAGGAAAGACAATCGTTATTGCCGAACATCGAATATGGTATGTGATGGATATAGCTGATCGTGTTATTTTTATGGAAAACGGAAAGATTGCACAGGATATGGATATTCAAACGTTTGTAAATCTGCCTGAAGCGCAAATAAAACATATGGAATTGCGCTGTAGAAATCTTGCTGATGTTAAAGCAGAGACTGTAAACGCAACTCCCGATATAAGTGCATCTTCCGATGTACGCGTATCTTCTGGCGTACATACGTTTGAAGTAAAAGATATTACCGTCAAATTAGGGCATACATCCGTCCTTCAAAATATTTCATTTACAGCAGCAGGCGGAGAAATTATTGCAATAGCGGGAGAAAACGGAGCAGGTAAAACAACACTTGCACGTACGCTATGCGGGCTTACACAGGAAGAGACTGGAAGCATATCGTTTGACGGCAAAGCCCTATCGAGAAAAATGCGGAGAGAGCGTTCCTACATGGTGATGCAGGATGTCGGTCATCAGCTTTTTACTGACAGCGTATATGCAGAATGCCGGTTAGGTATCAAAGATTTACCGGATGCCGCTATCGATGAAGTATTAGCGGAACTCTCGCTTGACCGGCTAAAAGAGAGGCATCCGCTTTCTCTGTCCGGCGGGCAAAAACAGCGGCTTGCGGTAGCAGTCAGTGTGCTGTGCGGAAAGGATATTCTTATCTTTGATGAGCCGACCAGCGGCCTTGATCTTAAAAGTATGCAGGAGGCAGGACACATAATCAAGCAGCTCGCGGACGATAAAAAAATAGTCATCGTTATCACCCATGATATTGAGTTTATCAAAACAATCTGCTCTCGCGTACTGATTTTATCCTGCGGGAAGATTGTCAAAGAACTGTGCGGTGCCGAAAAGAATGAACTTGAAAAACTGATGTCTTGATATTATGTTGGTAAATTTAATATGTGCAATTAACACCCGCTTCAATGCTGAAATTGCGAACAAGCCGCAAATGAATAAAGTATGATGTCGAAACACCTCTAGAAATATGGGTTTCGATTAAAGACAAATAACTTTTTAATTAAATATGAAAACAGCTGTTTTACAAACACGGATAGATAAAACGCTAAAAAAAGATGCAGATGCTTTTTTTGAATCAATCGGAATGGATACGACAACTGCAATACGTATCTTTTTAAAGCAAATATTAATCCAACGTAAAATTCCATTTGAAATTGTTCAAGATGATTCTTTTTATTCGGAAAACAATATAAAAGCTTTGGAACATTCTAAAGCTCAAATGAAAAATGGGCAGCATTCAATTCATGAACTTGTCGAGGCGTAACAAGTGCATAAAGATTTTTCAGATGATGCGTGGGCGGATTAAAATTATTCAGTGTAAAAATCATTATAATGATAAATAATCTCCGGTATTACGGTATGATAGTTTCTATGAAAGACTTGAAAGTAAGCAGCAAATTTGCCGGTAGAAAAATCGGTTTAAAAATGGTATAATATCGGCAAATATGTAGAGAGAAAAATTTGAAGATAACGGGGGTGAGTTCATTTGAAAGATTACATTGCGAGTTTAAAAAAGGAATTTTCTTTGGTAGAAAACGGATTCAAAGAAGAAGAAAAAAGAGCCTTAACCGATTATAAATCTAATGATAATGAATATATCAAGAAATTGGCATTTTTGGCCTATAAATCTGATACCTATCAAGTAAGAATGTATGCAGTATTTCTTTTTGGATACTTATCGGAACAAGATGAAATTTTAGAATTTATGAGAGATGAAGTTTCTAAAGATGATAATTGGAGAGTTCAGGAAATATTGGCAAAGGCATTTGATGAATTTTGCAAGAAAACGGGCTATGAAAAAGCACTTCCAATCATTGATGAATGGTTAAGCAATAATAATGCTAATACAAGGAGAGCAGTTACAGAAGGATTAAGAATATGGACAAGTAGACCATATTTCAAAGATAATCCGAATGAAGCTATTAGACGAATTGCCTCATTAAAAGAAGATACGAGTGACTATGTTAGGAAATCAGTAGGAAACGCTTTAAGGGATATTAGCAAAAAATTTCCAGAATTAATTGAAGCTGAACTCAATAATTGGAACTTAGAAAGCAAAGAAATAAATCAAGTGTATAAGTTGGCGGGGAAATTTATTGGCTGACAAATTTGAATTTAGGAGAAAATTTATGAGTCGAAAAAAAGCAATTTTCCTTTATTTATTAGGAACCTTAGGGCAAATATGGATGATATTTATTATAGTTTTTATAGTGCGTAATTTGGGTATGGTTGTAGATTATACGATGCCAATGGGAATGGTTGCTATTGGAATAGGTGGAGTTTCATCTGCTCTATGGGGAACTATTATTGCAGTTAGATACAAAAAGTACAGTACGAAGAAAATATTAAAAGATTTTTTCGCTATAAAGCAAAACACCGGCAGTTATTTATTCGTTATTGTGTTCTTGTTTTTTGATTTTTGCTATGTTGCATTTGATGGAAAATTAGCGTTGAATGTGTGGTATATTCCTATTATCTTATTTCTTAAAGCAATCCTTTTTGGTGGGATTGAAGAAGTAGGGTGGAGATATGTTTTTCAACCAATTATGATGGAACGCCATAGTTATATTAGTTCAACTTTAATTACTTTTGTTCTATGGGGAATATGGCATTTTTCTTATTTCTACATTGAAGGAACATTGCCACAAGTACGGGCGTTTGGATTTTTGCTTGGATTGTTGACTAATTGCTTTATTTTATCCGCATTATTTATAAAGACAAACAGTTTGTGGATATGTGTGATGACACATTCGTTAATAAATGTTTTCTCACAATTAGCAGTAGGTGGTAATCAAAATATATCTTATGCTTGTAAAATACTTATTATAGTAATGGCAACTGTTCTTTCGATTAGAGAGCAAAATAAAAAAGCAACTGATGTGTCAGTTCTTTAAAGAGCGACAAATTTCAGTTTGTCTAACTTAATTAAACAATTAAATAAAATGTAATAGCTAATAAAGTAAATCTACAAGAAATAAAATCAGAAATAGAAATCCAGCAGGCAGAATTAGAAGGTGTGGAGAGAAAATGTTGAAAGAGATTGAATACTGGAATCACAATACAGTTTATTATAACTGGATAAAGAAAGCAAAATCAATGCTTTCAAAAAATGGTGTTTTAATTATTGTTGGTCTTGCAAAGCCTTCAAATTTAATAGACTATTTGATTGAGGGAATGAGAGTTATACCTTGTATGATAATGTCTAAGATAAAAAGAATACGTTCCTGTGAAGATAAAAATATACCTGTTAGTTATAATTTTCCTTATCTCGGTGATGTAAGAAAAGTTATATCAGAAGAATTACCAGGATGTGAATTTAGAATGGGGCTTTACTATAGATATTTATTAAGATGGGAAAAGTTTGCTGGAGTATAATAACGATAGATCCCAGTTTGTCTAACTAAAACAATTAAATAAAAATGCTGCAACATGGCTATTAAAAAAGCAGTAAATCAAAATCGGTTTACTGTTTTTTATTCGTGCGAAAGACTATCTCACACTCCGCACGGGATGATTTATTTTTAAGCTTTTTCACCATTCATTTTACGATTAAAAGAGATAATAGCAAGCGTGAAAATAATGGCTGTATATCCTATTACGACAATCAAATGAGGAAGCATATGACTGAAATTACCGCTTAAACTTATCCGTATTGCTTCAGTACTATGATAGAACGGCAACAGTCTTATTGTTTTGAAAGCGCCGCCTATCAAATCAATCGGAATAAAAACGCCGGACAGCCAACCTGCAATATTGGTTAATAATGCACCGCAAACACCGCCGACCGCTTTCTCATTCAAAAGGCTGCCGAACATTGCCAAGCCCGGTAAAGAACTGATGAGTCAAGATGCGATTACAGTTATGGATGGAGGAAAATGTATCTTTCAGCTTCGAGGTGTTCGCCCTTTTATATCGGATAAATTCGACATCACAAAACATAAGAATTACAAACTATTGGAGGACTATGACAAGAGAAATTTCTTTGATATTCAGAAGTATCTTGTCACAAGAGAAAAAGCAAAATTAAGAAAAAATACAGAGGTTACAAGAATGAATATTCAAATTGATTAAATTACAAAATATGGGAAATATGATATAATGGGGTGGACAAGAAACTGACAAATTAGAATCTGGAGATAGAATATGATACGAAAAGCGGGAAAACAGGATTTAGAAATATTGGCCAATTTAGCTGCATTATTATGGGATGGCCATTCTCACACCGAGTTGATTGCTGAATTTTCAGAAACTATTTCGAGAGGGAAAGCCCAATTCTTTTTGAAATATGAGGAGGATATTCCTGTCGGCTTTGCACAGTGCCGGTTACGATATGACTATGTGGAAGGAACAAAATATAGTCCAGTTGGTTACTTAGAGGGAATTTTTATAAAAGAGAGTTATCGCAATATGGGATATGCGAAAGAACTTTTGGCTGAGTGTGAAGTATGGGCAAAATGTAACGGCTGCAAAGAGTTTGCTAGTGATTGCGAAATCGATAATATAGTTAGTTTTCGCTTTCATAAAGCCCTGAATTTCAAGGAAGTAAATCGAATTATTTGTTTTACTAAGATATTGTAAAACCTAGGTTTGTGGAGATTGGTAAATTAGAAGTTGAAAGGAGAATGAATAAATATGGATAAGGAAGAATGGTTATTGAATCTAAAGGACAATGAATATCCACTAACGACAATTAATCAAGATAAGGGTATTAGCAAAAAATTTCCGGACTTAATTAAAGCTGAACTCAATAACCGGAAATTAGAAAAAAGTGTTTGATAAAACACTCTATCGGGTACTGTTCAGGGATATCATTTATATTCTATGCGCATTTTCACAAACTTTTTCATATCTTGATAAAAATCCATAGGAAGCGGAGTAATATTGATTTGTTTTAACGCTTCCTGCACGAGTGGATTTTTGTAGCAGCAGACGGCATTTGATGAAGCGTAAAACAAAACATCGAGCTGGATTTTATAAGCGGCTTCCTGCGTAACGTCAAGCATTTCTGAAAGCCTTTCACTTAAAGCCTTTGTAAAATCATAGTATTGCTTTTTAAAAGCTGCCAGACGCTCGACCGTAACATTCGTTTCTATCACAGGATTCAAATATGAAACATACCTCATATAATCCTGATTTGCGTTCAAAATTCCAGCCCAGATTTCTGCAATGACTTCGACAGAAAAATTATTACCGTCGGGAAAAGCTGAAAGAAGTGAGCCGTAATAGGCAGACATTTTATCTGCAGCAATTTTCAGAATAATTTCTTCTTTTGTGGTAACATATTTATAAAGGTTCGCACGGGACCAGCCTAGTTTTTCTGCAATCATAGTAAGCGTAATTACTGCATAAGGTACGTTTTCAAAGAGTTCTGCCGTTGCCTGCTTGATTTGAGAAAAACGTTCTTCTTTGTGTTCGCCGCTTCTAGCGCGGATATAATCAGCCATAGCAATTATATTACAACTAATCTTTTATTTATGCAATAAGTAACTTTTTGTTAATTATTTTACTATTAGGTATTGACAAATAACGCTTTATCACTTATATTGTTTTTAGTAACGAAGTGTTACTAAAACTTATTGAGGAGACCTTATCATGAAAAAACTAATTCTTACACTTTTACTTGGAGGATCTATTATGGCAGGACTTTCAGCAAAAACGGCGGTTGTATATTTCAGTGCAACAGGAACGACGGAAAAAATGGCAAAATCCATAGCCTCAGAAATGAAAGCAGATATTTTTGAAATCCAACCGGTTCACAAATACACCAATGCGGATTTGAACTGGCACGATAAAAAATCGCTTACGACGATTGAGTGCAATGACCCAAAATGCCGGCCTGAAATCGCAAACAAAATCGATATTTCCGCCTATGACACGGTAATTTTGTGCTATCCAATCTGGTGGGCGTATGCGCCTAAAATAATGTACACCTTTGTAGAAAGCCAGAACTGGAATGGCAAAAAACTCATTACACTCTGCACAAGCGGCGGAAGCGGACTTGGAAGAAGCGGAGCGGATTTAGCTAAGTTTGCAAAAGGAGCGGATTTTAAGGGCGGAAAAGATTTTACCCGCGCCAGCGGCGCTGAAATCAAAAAATATTCCGAAAGCCTTTTAAAATAAGGAATAAGTATGAAAAAAACGCTTTATTCTATTGTGATACTTTTTGGCTGAACAAAAACGGACTGCAAAGAAAATGACGATCAACAAACTAAGAATGCCGCTTGACATCGTAATGACGCTTCTTTCCATTATATTAATGGGAGGAGCGTATTTATTTCCGGCTGATATTGTACATGAAATAATAGGGGCTGCTCTGTTTGTACTGTGGGCAGTTCATATTACACTGAACAGAAAATGGTACGGTTCAATGTTTCATGGAAAATACAACAGCCTCCGTATTATGCAAACAATAATAAACTGCGGGATTTTTGTTTGTGTTATCTTTTTAATGATAAGCGGAATAATTCTTTCAAATCATATTTTTACATTCTTAGGAATTGAAATCGGTCTTGGGTTTGCACGGATTGTACATCTTTTGGCAAGTCACTGGTATTTTATGTTTATGTCGTTTCATATCGGACTTCACGCTGGGATGATTGCGAAAAAGATTGCCGGGTCAAGCCGGACAATGACAAATGCGGGACGGGCAAAGATACTCGTATGCAGAATCATGCTAGCCCTCCTTTGCATTTACGGCTTACACGCCTTTATCACTCGCGGAGTATGGCGGTATTTAATCTTGCAACAACAATTCTTTTTCCTCAACCTTGAAAAAGGATATATTCTGTTTTTTGTTGATTATTTTGCAATTTTGTCTTTGCTTGCTGCAATAACACATTTTATAGGAAAAATTATAAAGAAAAAATAATGTATTGAAGAAGTTTGACAAGAAGTTTTATTACTTGAAGAAACCGGTTTTTTAATATAATATAGATAGACTTAATTTAAGCCGCATACCTCCGGTGAAGAAATAGGAGAAAAAAATGGATTCAAAAAGAATAGGAGCATTTTTAATTGATTTTAATCAAAATGATAAATTAGTTAATCAACTCAATTTTATTATAGAAATAGATAAGGTTAAACATATTTTCCGGCAATCAAAATTATTTAATTCCGAAAGATTTGAAAATGATGCCGAACACTCTTGGACAATTTCAATAATGTGTATTTTGTTAAAAGAATATGCCGATTTTGAAGTTAATATTGAAAAAGTTATTTCAATGCTATTAATCCATGATATTGTTGAAATAGATGCAGGAGATACTTTTTTATATTCTTCACAAAGAGATGAATCTTATAATAATGAAAAAAAAGCTGCGGATAGAATCTTCGGTTTATTGGAACCGGATCAAAAAAAATATTTTTTAAGCTTATGGGAAGAATTTGAAGAAAGAAAAACAAATGAAGCAAAATTTGCTTCCGTATTTGATAGATTGGAACCGATAATTCAAAATTATATGTCTGAAGGTTACTCTTGGAAAAAAAATAATATAACATATGATATGGTAATAAATAAAAATATGCATATTAAAGACGGCTCTGAAGAAATATGGAATTTTGTTCTGCTCTTATTGGAAAAAGCCGTTGAAAAAGGATATTTAATCAAATAACAGAAAATTTATAATTATAGTTTTAGCGGTAGTCTGTACTTTTCAGTTCTTCCATTATTTGTTATATATGGGTAAAACTATCACACTGTACGCAATTAAATTGTATCCCATATGAGCAAGTATGCAAGAAAATATTGAGCCTGTATGAAAATAAAGTAAGCCTAAAATCACACCACAAATAAATGAAGGAACTATTTGGGCTATATTGAAATGGAGCATAGCAAAGAGTGCTGCAGATATAAGTAAGGCAACAATTTTTCCATAATTTATTGATAGCCCCTCAAGCAGAAATCCTCTCATTAAGATTTCTTCAAGAATAGGTGCAAGTATGCAAAAATCAACTAAACCGATAATTGGTGAAGTTCTTATTGATTGAATGATTTGTTGATAATTTTCTCTGCTTGATGGAAAAAAACTTTCAAATATGGGATCTAATCCTTTATCTAAAAGGAAATAGAACAATATGGAACAGCCTACAGCTAATATTAATCCTTGAAAAGAAATATTCGTAAATAAATTAGGTCTGAAATTTGTTCTTTTCATTAGTAAAATAAGGAATATAGTCATACACAAAATAACAGTAATTATGTTCAAAACTCTGCTATGTTCAGGGGCTATCTTTCTCCATATCGAAACATCAAGAATAGTATACAAGATCATAAAGCCAAACCAAACAAGTACCCACAAAATGCCTTTTCCTATAGATATCCCATTGTGCATAAAATATGTTCCCTCCATATAACTTACCCTAAATATTCTTTTCTTTTTATACCATAAATTCTCAATAATATCCACAGGAATTACCCTATTTTTCACTATTTGCCGGCATTATATCATCCTAAATTCATTTTTTTCTACTATATATTGATAATAATACTCGGTAAATTATTAAAAAAAATAGCATTGCTATCTTGACAGTTAAAAAATAATTATGTATACTAAATAAAATAGCACTGCTATTTTATTTAGTAGGAGAAAATAATGAAAGACGCTGAACAGGCGGAGCAAAAAAGTTCTTTGAAGTATTTACTCGCTCTTGCAAAACCGTGCAAGGGTCTTCTGGCAAGCTCCGTGATTTTTGCGGTTTTTGGGGCAGCGGCGGGGATTGTGCCGTACCTTGCCGTTTCCGGTCTTATCATCCGGATATGCGCACGGAATTATACCCTCCAAGCGGTTCCTTTAACTGCGCTTATCGCGCTTGCAGGCTATCTGGGGCAGCTGTGTTTATCCACGCTTTCCACGATACGGTCTCACCGCGCCGCATTTACGGTGCTCAAAAACATCCGTATGCAGCTGACGGCAAAGCTTTCACGCGTTCCGATGGGTTTTATATTGGACACGCCATCCGGTAAGTTCAAAACTATGCTGGTCGATACGGTAGAAAAGCTGGAGCTGCCGCTCGCTCATATCATACCGGAGCTGACGGCAAACTTGCTGATTCCGTTGTTGATGCTGCTCTACTTCTTTTATCTGGATTGGCGACTAGCCCTTATTGCGTTTGCAACCTTTCCGCTCGGTCTCCTCTGCTATATGGGAATGATGAAGGACTATGAAAAACGGTATACAAAAGTGCTCACCGCGGGAAAAAATATGGATGCTGCTACGGTTGAATACATAGGCGGAATTGAAGTGATAAAAGCTTTTAACCAAAGCACTGCATCGTATCGGAAATATACCGAGGCGATAACGGAAAATGAAAATGCTAAAGCGGAATGGTTTAAAAAGACCAATCCCTACTACGCTGCCGGAATGGCGATTGCGCCTTCAAGTTTGCTGGGCGTGTTACCGCTCGGTACGTGGTTCTTTATACAGGGCAGCATATCCGCCGGGAATTTTATCTCCTGTATCATCTTGTCGCTGGGGCTTATCGCACCGCTCATTCAGGCACTGCGTTATACGGACAGTCTTGCAATGGTGGATTCTACGGTCAAAGAAATTGCCGCGCTTTTGGAAGCGGAAGAAATGAACCGTCCCAAAAATCCGATACCGTTTACGGGAAACACCATTGAGTTTTCACATGTGTCGTTTTCATATAGCTCAGCGGATAATAACGGTGCGGATCGCAGCACTACGAATAACGATACGGAAGTGCTGCATGACCTCTGCTTTCAAACAGTGCCGAATGGGATGACCGCATTTGTCGGTCCGTCCGGTTCGGGGAAATCGACCGTTGCCCGCTTAATCGCATCGTTCTGGGAAGCAAGCGCAGGTTCGGTTATGATCGGCGGCTGCGATGTACGGAAGATGCCTCTTTCGCAAGCGATGGAACAGGTTGGGTATGTTTCGCAGGATAACTATTTGTTTCACTTATCTATTCGGGAAAATATCCGGCTGGGTAAACCGGACGCTGCGGATGCCGAAATAGAACAGGCTGCACGAAAGGCAAGCTGCCACGATTTTATCAGCTCACTGCCTCAAGGCTATGATACGGTTGCGGGAGACGGAGGCAATAATCTTTCGGGCGGAGAGCGGCAGCGCATTGCAATCGCACGGGCTATACTGAAAGACAGCCCCATCATTGTGTTGGATGAAGCAACAGCGTTTACCGATCCTGAAAACGAAGCGGTTATTCAGCGTTCCATCGGGGAACTCGTAGCGGGCAAAACCCTCATCGTGATTGCGCATCGACTTTCGACTATCACGGCGGCGGATAAAATTATCGTTATGAATCACGGAAAGATCGAAGCGGAAGGTTGTCATCAATTGCTTTTGGAATCCTGCGAATTGTACCACTCCTTGTGGAATGCGCACATCAGCGTAAGCGACAAAAAGGAGAACGGTTTAACTTCAACCGCTGCTTTAGGAGAAATTGTATGATTAATATGTTTAAACGATTGTTGAATTTTTCAGGTACGGAAAAAAGAAGGCTGATACTCTCTTTTATTTTTCATCTCTGCAATTCATTTTTTGAAATGATCCCGATTATGGCAATTCTCACGGTGCTTGCAGGAATAGTGTCATCGTTTTCGGGAAATACGATGCCGTATAAAACCATTTGGGTGTCGCTTGCAATTATGTTGATCAGCGTCGTTGGGAAAATAATTTTTATCAATATATCTTCGATAAATAGAACCGTGGGGAGTTTCGCCATGTGCAGCGAGTGGCGGATGAACTTCGGTGAAAAATTAAAGCGTGCGCCGATGGGATATTTCAGCGAACATCGATTAGGAGATATTACCGCAGCGGTTACCACTACGCTCGGCGATCTTGAAACAAGCGCAGTAACGGTGCTTGAATCGGTAGCGGGCGGATTTATCCACGCCTTTGTTATCAACGTATGGCTTTTAACGTATGAATGGAGAATAGGGCTGCTGATGCTGGCGGGGCTTTGTATCTCATTCTTCATTTATGCAAAAACGCAACAAGCAGGGAAACATTATTCTCCCCGCAGGCAGGCAGCGCAGGCTCAGCTCGTAACCGGTATTCTGGAATATATTCAAGGGATGGCCGTGGTAAAAGCGTTTGGACTTGGAGAGCGTGCCGGTAAAACAGTGGATACTGCAATTACTGAAAGCGCTGCGGCGAATATCATTTTGGAAAAAGTTTTTTCGGAATTAGCTGCTGCCTTTCAAACCGTGTTCAAGGTGATCAGAGCCGCGATATTGATTGCCGCTCCGTATCTTTTACTGTACGGAGAAATAACGCCGGAAAAATGTTTGTTGCTTGCGGTTGCGAGTTTTACGATTTATGCAACCGTGGAACTTGCCGGAAGTACGGCGGCTGTTGCGCGGGTTGTAGAGGCATCGCTTGACCGGTTGGAAGAAATTTCCGATATGCCGCTTTTGGATGAACACGGCACGGGTCATATTCCAAACAATTATGATATTACGGTTCGGAACATCTCATTCTCGTATGATAAAGATGCTTACGATGCAAATACTACGAATAAAAATACTGCATATAAAAATGAAACAAAAGAAACGATACGGAATGTAAGTTTTACGGTACCGCAAAAAACGAGCTGCGCGATTGTCGGTCCGTCCGGTTCGGGTAAGACAACGCTGTGTAATTTAATCGCTCGCTTTTGGGATGTTGATCAGGGTGAGATTTTACTCGGCGGTATCAATGTTAAAGATTATACCTGCGACAGCCTTTTGAAAAATTTTTCTATTGTGTTTCAGCAGGTATATCTGTTTGAAGATACGATAGAAAACAATATCCGTTTCGGTAAGCCGGATGCAACGATGGACGAAGTGATTGCCGCAGCAAAAAAAAGCATGTTGTCACGAGTTTATTTCTGCGCTGCCGGACGGGTACCAAACGCACATCGGCGAAAGCGGCGCAACCTTGTCGGGGGGAGAAAAGCAGCGTATCTCCATCGCGCGGGCAATTCTCAAGGATGCACCTGTTGTCATTTTGGACGAAGCGACCGCCAGCGTCGATCCCGAAAATGAATATGAACTGCAAAAAGCAATTGAAGAACTCACGAAAAATAAAACGCTGATAATGATCGCACACCGCTTGAATACGGTACGCAAGGCGGATCAAATTGTCGTGCTTGATGAAGGCCGCATTGTACAGTGCGGCACCCATACCGAACTGATGCAGCAGAAAGGCTTGTACCGGCGCTTTGTCGGCATTCGCGAAGAAGCAATCGCATGGAAGATTAATCGGAGAGAACTATGAAATATAAAAAATTCTATTCAGGGAAATTAGCACCTCATATATTAGAGCATATCGACGCAGCGCATAAAGAAAAAATGCAGTTTCTTATTCAAGAACTCGATCGGGGCGCATGGACAAAAAAACAAAAGCAGCGTCAAAAGGCCAGTATCATATCCAACATAGCGCTCTATCAAACTTTTATCGACAACGGGATTCCTGCGCAAGAGGCAAAAGAATTGGTAAAAGAATATTCCTTTTATCTTGCCGGAAAATTCCACCGTATATTGGAATCGCTCTTTCACATTCCCGGCTTTTTTGGACTGTTCCGCTTTTTTATGCGAACAGGAATGACCGGCGAAGAAATTTGGATAAGTAAAACTTTAGCCGACAATTCCAGCGAGTATTCTACGGATGTTTTAAAATGTCTTTGGTGTGATACCTGCACCCATTTTAACTGTCCTGAAATCTGTGAAATATTTTGCTTGTGCGATCACATCGTATTCGGAAATATAAAAAAAATGAAATTCAAAAGAAGCGAAACATTAGGAATGGGCGGAACAAAATGCGACTTCTGTTTTCATTCTAAGACAAAATCAGTGAAGAGGTTTTAAACTCATGGCCTAAACCGCGGCGGTCTAGGCATTCAAAGCCCTATAGACAGGATGTGATTTTTCTTTGTTCCGTTTAGTGAGGATAGGCCTAATCTGCCAGCTGTTTATTTATCCTATTCATATTATCATAGAAAGATGTGATTTTTTGTTTTACAGCAGTTTAGATTGCAAATTATTGGTTTTTATGCTATAGTAAGGAAGGGGCGAAAGGGTGTTATGTGTACCACACACTGTTCTAATAAAAGTTAAGCAGGAGAAAAAATTAAATGTTTAGTTGTGAATTTAATATTTTTTCAACAAAAAGTATTATATTAAGATTTAATTGTTGTAAATGCAAAGAACCTATAGAGGAAATTTTAGAAAATATTCCAACTCCAAACTTAATGGCAGAAAAAGATACTCATTCTGCAACTTTGGAGTTAGATACTACTTATATTGAATGTCCAAATTGTCATAAAGAATATTCAATTAATTTAAGTGCAAGTATTTGTGGTGGAGAATTATATAGTGATGATTTGGATGAAAGTACAGAAGTAGAAATCGAAGATTGTGAGAATGAATATTTTGAAGATTATTCAGAAATTGTTGAAAGTAACTCAAAATATTTTGATACTTTTTGTAATCAGATGGAATCAAATAAGAAACTCTTTGAAAATGATATTTTGAAACCAGAATTAATAGAAACATTAAATAAACTTTTGTTTGTAAATCTTATAACCTGCTTAGAAACCTATCTTTCGGATGCCATTATAAATTCTATTTTTAATAATGAACAGTACTTAAAACGTTTTGTTGAAAATTTCAAAGATTATCACAAACTTTCATTTAACCTAAATGATATATATAAAGAAATGGATAAATTACAAAAGAGAGTAAAAGATGATTTATTTGAGCTAATGTATCATAATTTACCAAAGATAAGTAATATTTATAAAATAATATTTGATATAGATATTCCTAATAATATGGGTGAAATTATGCAGAGAATTAAAATTAGACATGATTTGGTTCATAGGAATGGAAAAGATAAAAATAATAAAGAGATAAATATTTCAAAACCACAATTAGTAGAAACATATGATTTAATTTATAATTTTATTAAAGAAATAGATAATAAATTAAATGAAAGGATCACATAACACCCGCTTCAACCTGACATTGCGGACAAGCCGCAAATGCAGGTTAAGCGGCAGTTATATGGACTGCTCCCTGAGCTGCGAAGCTGCCGTCCGTTATGGCGACATACCTTTGAAGTGAAACATAGAGATAGCTATTTTATAGGAGCTTAGATAAAAATGTATAAAAATATTGAATGGTTATTTTTTGATATAGGATCAACTCTTATAAATGAAGAAAAGGTTTATAAGGAAAGGTTTGAAACTATAGCAAAATCTTCAGGATATAAATATGAATATATATATGATAAAATTCTTAATTATTATAAGAATAATAAGAAAGGGGACTTGGAAGTTGCAAAAGAATTTTGTGTAAAATTACCTAAATGGAATTTTAGACTTGAAGAATTATATCCGGAAACAAAAAAAGTCCTAGAAGAACTTAGTAAAAAATATAATATTGGAATAATAGCAAATCAAGATTTTGGAAGTTCTGAAAGATTAGAAAAATTTGGAATTTTAAAATATATAAAATTAGTTGTAGCGTCCGCAGAAGAAGGAATTGCAAAACCAGATAAAAGAATTTTTAATATTGCTTTGGAAAGAAGTAAATGTAAAGCAGAAAAATCCTATATGATAGGTGATCGGATTGATAATGATATTGTCCCGGCAAAAGAAATTGGAATGAAAACAATATGGATAAAACAAGGATATGGACAATATTGGAAAATGAATATAGAAGAAAAACCTAATACAATAATCTATAATCTAGTAGAGCTTTTAAAAAAGTTTTAAGATAATAACGGTCTAACACCCGATTCGATGCTGACATTTGTCTTGTCACGAAAGTTGCCTGCTGTGATTTAATATCGCCTGCTGAAATACTACGGTTTCTTAAGTACGGAGTTCAAGCAAACTAGAAGCATCGCAGATTAGATAACCGCTATTTGCGTACTAATTCAGTATTTTCTAAAATTACTTTTTTATTCGACTGCTGAATTTTAATAATATGTTTTATAAAGAATATGAATTAATTTTTTTTACTAAGATAAACAGATGTCCTTTTTGATTATAAAGTATACACTTATGGACTTATACGTATTTATATACTATAATTATACGTGCGAGGTGATATATGTTGGCAAAGCTTACATTGACTATAGAGCAATCTGTAATAGAACAAGCAAAGGAATATGCTCAAAAAAAGAATAGGAGTGTTTCTCGAATTGTAGAAGAGTATCTGAAAAATATCGTAACCAATCATGAAATAGGTACTTCTTTTTCTAAAATGAAATCACCGATAACCAATAGTATTTCGGGAATGTTTCATGACAATGGAAAATCTTATAAAGATATGCTCAGTGAAGCATTGCAGGATAAATATTTATGATAAAAAAAGTTTTTATTGATACCGATATTATCCTTGATGTTGCATTAGCTCGAGAACCATTTTTTTCTGCTAGTAAAATCATATTAGCAATGGCAGAAAATAATATTATTATCGGGAATATTTCATCGAATTGTATCGCCAATATTTATTATATATTGAGAAAATCAGGGGGGAATAGTAAGGCACGAAAATTTATAGTAAATATAGTTAAGTATATAACTGTAATAACAATCGATCACCAGAATGTATTAAACGCACTAAAATCAAAATTTTCTGATTTTGAGGATGCATTACAATATTTCTCAGCTGTAGAGAATCAATGCGAATATATAATAATCAGAAATATTGAAGACTACAAAAATGCAGAAATAAAAGTCCTGTTGCCGGAAGAATTTATCGGAATGTTCTAATACGGATAAAAAGATTTCTAACACCCGCTTCAACCTGACATTGCGGGCAAGCCGCAAATACAGGTTAAACGCCCGTTAGATTGACAAGCTAATCGCTTGCGGAAAAGTTTGTGCAGAACCGACCTATAATGTTTTCTTTGATTGAAAAATATTGTTATAAAGTCAAGTATTATAAAACAGTAGTATAACTATATAAAATATTATTTTCTAAAATAAAAATATATGTATTGAAAATATTGCAAAAAGTATGTATAATATACTATTACATTTGAATGGGATAAGAATAAAAATGAAATAAATATAAGAAAACATAATGTTTCATTTGAAGAAGCTCAGGAAGCTTTTTTTGATAAAAATAGAGTTATATTATATGATGAAAGACATTCGGATAAAGAGAAAAGATATTTTTGTCTTGGTAAAGTTGAAGATAAAATATTGACGGTACGTTTTACCTTGCGTAATGAGAATATTAGGATAATAGGTGCCGGATATTGGAGAGAAGGAAAAAGAAAATATGAAGAAGAAAACAGAATATAGTGATGCTCCTAAACAAGTAGCTGAGTCAATATCATTATCGGAAAGGATAGATGATTTTTTACCACCTCCTGACAGATTAATAAGAAAATCTGAAAAAGTAAAAATTACGATAACGCTTGATGGTGAAAGCGTTGCATTTTTTAAAGCTTCAGCAAAGAAAAATAATGTAAAATACCAAACAATGATAAATGAAATATTAAGCAAGTACGCAGAAAGATATAGGTACACAATTTGATAATTATAAAATCTAACAATCGCTTTAACGCTGAAAATATTTATTTAAAATGTATGCGAGGAATAATATGAGTTATTTTATGGAGAGTGAGAGAATAAGACTTCGCCCGGTCCAAAAAGATGATCTTAAAAAATTGGCTGAGTTAATGTCAGATAGAGAAATAGGAGTATTAAGCGGAGAAGTATATCCAATAACTGAAAGAGAAATGGATAACTTTTATGATCGATGTCAAAAAACAGATGACAGGATCTGGTTTGTAATTATTGATAAGGAAACAAATTCAATAATTGGAGAAACAGGTTTTTTAAGAATTTTTATGCCATGGAGAACGGCAGATTATTCGCTAATGATTTGGAACAGAAATTATTGGGATAAAGGTTATGGAAAAGAAACCGCAAACTTAATGCTTGAATATGGTTTTAATAGCTTAAATTTCCATAGAATAGCAATTGGAGTTGTGGAATGTAACGAAAGAGGATTAAGGTTCTGGAAAAGTATAGGATTCAAAGAAGAGGGTAAACAAAAGGATGGATTCTTCAATAATGGCGAATATTCGGATTTTATAATGATGTATTTGCTAGATGAAGAGTACAGAGTTAATCAAAACAATAATAAAATCTAACATCCGCCTCAAAGCAGACAAATAGGAGTGAGCCCGTTTGCAGATTAAACTAATGTTAGACGGATGCCCCCAGCGGGGTTGCAAGGGAAAAAATGGAATTAGCAGTAAGTAAAAAAAATATAAAATCTTTAATTATAAAAATATTTATTTCTTTACTTTTATTTATGTTATTGTGTTGTTTTTGCTTATATATTTTTTCGAATATATATATTAATAAGAAAGGTTTAAAAATAAAGTATGAAAATATACAAAATAAAACTACAATTGAACTAACTGAAAAGCAAATAGAAATTGTGAGTTATATTTACACAAATAATAAAAATCCGAAATTCAAAAAACATCCTTTAATTATAGATCTTTTTTCTTCAAAAAATAGAATGGCATACATAATGGCAACATTTTATTTTGCAACGAATGATGAAAGAAATAAAAAAATTACAACAATGGATTGGAGAATTATAATTTTTGGCACTATGAGAAATATTAAAAACAATATTAAATATAAAGATTGCTATAACTATGTGATTTCAAATGCCTATTTTGGAAATGGAATAATTGGACTTGCTGATGCATCAAAATTTTATTTTGATAAAGATTATAATTGTTTAAGTAATAAAGAATTCATAGAATTAATACTAATGACAACAAATCCAAGTAACTATAATATAGAAATTGAAAATAAAAGGCTTATAAAAGAAAAAGTTAATGAGATTTCTAACTATATAAATGAATAACACAGTGTCTAATACCCGCTTCAAAACAGACAAATAGGACTGAGCTCGTTTGCAGGTTAAGCAAATGTTAGACGGATGCATGGCGATGAAAAATAGAAAAAATATTAAAAGCAAAGGAATATTTTTATGAAAGTAGTATACGAAACTAATGGAAAAGGATTTCTTGGTTGGATAGAAAATCTCCCCGGTGCCTATGTTCGAGGCAAAACATTAGAAGAAGCACGAAATAAATATAAAAGAGAAATTAAAGAATACGGACAATGGCTAGATATAGAAGTTAATGAAGGTGACAAAGTTGATGAAATAATTGTACATAGCGATTTGATGATTGAAGATGCTGATAGTAATATTATTCTTGAAATAGAAAAAAAAGAGTATGAGAATGAAAATGATTTTTATCGTGAATGTGAATTAGCTTTTTTATCGGCAAAAAAGGTTTATAGCATTTACAACAAATGCAATAACAAAAATGTAATCGATGATAATAAAGTACGAAAGACATTTTATGGAAATGTATATTCTACAATCTTTGAGCAATATAAACATATATGTAATGTACAACAATATTACTTAGGACAAGTAGGTTTAAAAGCAGATATAGATCTTGATATCATAAAGGGACGAAAAAATAGTATTGATGAACTGATAAAAAAATACAAAGAAGAAGGAAATAGAGTATTTAAGAATGATGAAGAAGATTGGTCCATTAGAAAAATTCTGCGGCGGTTGATATGGCATGATAGAATTCATGCAAAAGCAATAGAAAGAATGGAGTATAATATTACTAATAAATAAATCTGACATTCACTTATAAATTATCAGTATTCCAGACAATATGGATTACTTAAGTTTTAAAATAAGTTTTTATTTATCTTGACAATCTAAAAGAAATTATGTATACTAAAAATAGCGTTGCTATTTTTTATCGGAAGGCTTAAAATAAAAAACCTTGCCGACATCCGTGAAGAAACAACCGGAGGAAAACAATGGATATAAATGATTTAATGAAAAAATGGTCTGAACAGGCAGAAAATATGCGAATGTTTCATATGCAGGAATTAAAGGATACCGGAAGCGAATGGAAAAAACTGCTCCAAGAAAATCTCAGGGACTGCAAGGGAAAGAAAGCTTTGGATGCAGGGTGCGGTACAGGTTTTTTAGCCATTTTACTTGCACAAGACGGCTGGCAAGTTACCGCCATAGACAGCAACGAAGCGATGCTTAAAGAAGGTAAAAAAACGGCTGAAGAATTGGGGCTTTCAGACAGAATTACCTTTTTGCTTAAAGATACTCATTCAACGGGTTTTCCTGAACACTTATTTGATGCAGTAGTTTCCAGACATGCTTCATGGCTATTCACCTCACCGGAAACCGTATACAAAGAATGGAAAAAAATACTAAAGCCTGATGGGACCATGCTGAACATTGATGCTAATTGGCTTAAACCCATATGGAATGCAGATGAGTTTGAAAAGTTCAAATCATACGAAGCGGAGCTTGTTAAGCAATACGGCGAATTCAGAGATTATTATCATGATGAACAGATGATAAATATTTTAAAAAAATTTCCGCTTGCCTATATAAATCGCCCTGAATGGGATGAACAGCTTCTGAAAAAAATCGGCTTTAAGCAAATTATGAGCAGCATCCTTTCCAAAGATAAATATCTGGACCCTTTTCAGGCAAAGAGATATAAAACTATACCTATGTTCACGATAAAAGCAAAAAATATAGAATACACAGGAAATTAGGAGATTCAAATGAACAAAACAGCCAAATGGACGATAAAAGATGTAATAACTACGGTTTTATTAAGTGCTCTTCTTATCGTTATGCAATTCATTGTAAATATGGTGTGCATGGCAAATCATTTTGTCAGCATGACATTATCAGTCGGCTTTTCCGTATTTATCTGCGCACCGGTTTATTTTCTCATGGTACAACGGGTGGGAAAACGGGGTGTGTCTTTAATCTACATGACGCTTCTCGGCATCATTTTTCTAATAATGGGAAACTGGTATTTATTACCGTATTACATTGTTATCGGTTTAATATGCGAAGCTGTTTTATGGAAACAAGGAGCCTATCAAAATCAGCGCAGGCTTACAGCTGCATGGACGGTTTCCAGCCTGTTATTTAATGGAACAAATTTACTTCCGATATGGTTCTTCTGGGATGCTTATTATGCCTTTGCTATTTCAAGCGGAATGAGCCAAGAATATATCGACTCATACGTTAGGTATTTTACCGTCCCTTATTGGATCATTTTCATCGTTGCTTTTACTACATTTTGCGGTTTTGTCGGAAGCCTGGTTGCTTCAAAACTGATAAAAAAACATTTTGAAAAAGCGGGCGTATTATAAAAACATTTGCAAAAAGCTCATCAGAGTTTTTAAAAATGCCTTGTTAAAAAATTAAATGAAAAAGGTTTCAAAAGATTTTACGGCTCCGGTAAAATTGTGGACGCTTTTGTGCGTTATTGTAAGCTCATTTTTTATCGCCGATTATAGGATAAACGGTATTCTTTCGCTTATCGGACTTTTATATCTTGCCGTCCAGTGTAAATGGCGGCTGCTGATATCATTCGGCCTCTTTTATGCACTGCTCTTGCTTCTCTTAATAGGTATCCGCCGGTATGGCATTAGAACAATCATCATACCGGAATTCTATATTTTTTTATGTTGGAGCCTCTTGCCGGTTATGCTTACCGGATGGGATGTGATAACAACTCCGCCCGGAGAACTTGCAGCTTTTCTTTCACGCATCGGAATGCCGGTGTCCGTTATTTTGGGGCTGCTCGTTATTTTCCGTTTTATACCGGTGATGAAAGCAGAAGTAAAAAAGCTCCGTCTGTCAATGAAAACCAAAGGGCTCTTGGAACCGATCCGCATCCTAACTCATCCCTTAGAAACGGGAGAATATGTGCTGATTCCGTTGCTTTTACGCTGCATTCAAATTGCCGATCAGCTCGCAGTCTCGGCAATTGTAAGAGGTATTCAGTGTCCGGTAAAACGGAGCAGCTATTACGAAAAAAAAATGCGGGCTTTCGACTATATCGCTGTTATCGTGTGGAGCACTACTACAGCTGCGGTTATCATGGTAAGGAG
Organism: Treponema putidum; assembly: GCF_000755145.1. Classification (GTDB taxonomy): domain Bacteria; phylum Spirochaetota; class Spirochaetia; order Treponematales; family Treponemataceae; genus Treponema_B; species Treponema_B putidum. Next base: position 1,195,761 of record NZ_CP009228.1, on the reverse strand, counting down.
CCTTGCTTGATGATACGGATGGAAAATGTAAGTTTTCATTATGAGAACTGTGAAAGAGGTGTATCGGATATCAATCTTACAATTAACGAAGGAGAATGCACGGTTTTGACCGGACCGTCGGGCAGCGGAAAAACAACAGTATTGCGTCTTTTGAACGGTTTGGCACCGGGGTATTACAATGGGATGTTTTCGGGAAACATTTTCATCGGAGAAAAAGATATGTCTTCTATTCCATTGTGGGAACGGAGCAGGCTTATCGGCAGCGTGTTTCAGGAACCGCAAAGCCAGTTCTTTTCTTCCGAGCTTGCAGGTGAGATCGCTTTCTCATGCGAAAATTACGGACTGTCACAACACGAGATTATCAGCCGTACGGAAAGGGCAATCAAAGCGTTTCACCTTGAGGCATTACGTGACCATCCGCTTGACACATTTTCAAGCGGAGAAAAACAGAGTGCTGCAATCGCATCGGTATACGCCCTCTCTCCTTCGATATACGTATGTGATGAGCCTACTGCCAATCTCGATGAAGAAAGCTCTGTAAGACTTGGTAATGTTTTAAAGAAACTAAAAGAAGAAGGGCGTTCTCTGATTATTTCGGAACATCGATTAAGCTGGTTGTACGGGATAGCAGACCGTTTTGTCTATATAGATGGAGGGACAATACAGTGGACGCGTACGGCTGAAGAAATGCAGAAAATGACGCTTGAGCAAAAAAAACGTTTTGGGCTGAGGTCTTTTACGCCTGCTTTAAAACCGGTGCTTCCCCTTCCTCCATTAACAGCCTCATCCTCCGGTACAGCAAATAGTACGGAAAATCAACCCTTACTACAAGCTGACGAATTATGCCGCAAAGAAAAAGGACGCTTTATTTTAAAAACAATATCTTTTTCCATATGGCGTGGGCAAATTATTGCACTTATCGGTAAAAATGGAGTTGGGAAGACAACTCTCGGCCTTATTTTAAGCGGACTTAACAAAGAGTCGGACGGCACGATAAGGCTTAACGGGAAAAAAAGCGGACTGAGGGCACGCCGCAAAGCGGTATGGTACAGTGCCAATGATACGGGAACGCAGTTTTTTACCGAAAGCGTTTCTGAGGAAATTCTATTAAGCATTATGCACAGCTCCGATAGGATTGAACAAGCGCGGAATATTTTACAAATGATGGGACTCTATGAGCTAAAAGATGTTCATCCAGCAACACTTTCAGGCGGACAAAAACAGAGGCTTTCCGTTGCATGCGCCCTGCTATCCGGCCGAGACATACTCATTTTCGACGAACCCACCAGCGGCTTGGACGGTTATCATGCGGACATCCTTGCAAAAGCTTTTTTGGACGCGGCAGCTTGCGGAAAAACGATAATCATTATCACTCACGACTTTGAACTTATATCGGCGTGCTGCAACTTTGAGATCTCACTTGAGGGATAAGAACCGTCTGGAGCGAGCTATTAAACGTTATTCCATACGACTTAAAAAAATAGAACAGCCGTATCCGAAAAATCCTTTACCCGTTCATAATTTTTTTTCAAAAAAATCAATAGCGTTTTTAAAATCCTCTTCGTTAGGTCTATCCTTGTTTAAACCGCCTATCAGCTTTAACGGTCCGAAGGTATCAAAACCTTTACAGCCGAATATGCCCATACAGGTTTTTCCGCTTTGTTCGGTTTTTTTGCGTAATGCTTTTTCAAAACTGGAATTGACCGCTCCGGCAGTGTAAATAAAAAACAGTTTTTGCACAGTGCTTTCAAGAGCTTTCTCAAATAGTTTGTCGACGGTTTTTGCGAATTTAAGATAAAAAATTCCTGAAGCAAAACCGACTACCTCATAGCGCGCAAAATCATCGCTTTTAAAATCACCGGCCTTTATAAGTTCGATTTCCGGGAATTTTTCTTTTATCTTACGTAATACCTTTTCGGTATTTCCATGATGTGTTGAACTATACACAATACATACATTACTCATAGCATATCTCCTTTATTATTTATAGCCGAGAACCTCTAAAAACTTCAGTTTTTTAGAGGTTTTCCTTAGATTTATTTGCGATGTATTTTTTATAAATTATTACAGTATAACAATTTATAAAAAATACTCGTCGGGCATCTCTAAAAATCTAACCGAGTTTTTAGAGATGCTCAGCCGTATTGTTTAGGATATACTGCCGACAGGTCTTTTTCCAAAACAATATTTCCATTGTTTAATCTTTTTTGAGCAGCCATTCGGTATGCAAAATCGATTGCATTGCAGCTGCAATTGTAAAAACACTCTCCGCATAATATACAACTTTTTTGATTTTTTATCGATACCTTACCGTCTGCGAATATAAAATTGTTGACAGGGCACACTGAAATACATTTTTTACATACGCTGCAATTTTTATGTATAATCGATACGGTTTTAAATTTACTATGTATTTTTTCCTGCGAAAGTATTTTCAGGATAAAGCGCATGGGGCCTTTGGTATACGCAAAAGAAGCGCTGTTATCTTTTATACATTTCGTATGCGAACATAAATCGAAAATGTTACTTACGGCCGCCTCTATTAAGCGCTCTTCCGTACTGCCGGGTTTGTTTTCCAATATTTTAGTATGAAAAAATTTGCTTAATGTATGGAACGAAGCAAGTTTTATTCCCAAAACCGGTACATATTTTTTCTTTTTTAATGCCCTTCCTATTTCTTCCAATGAGATAAACGAATGAGCGCCTCCGTATGTTACAAACGGAATTGCGATTTTGAACACTTTTGATCCGGCAAAGGCAATGCTTCAAGGATATGCAGTATATGACTTTCCTCATGCCCTGCATATACCGGAGCTCCGGCAAAAAGCACGTCGAACTCTTTTAAGCAATTTTCCAACATTTTTTGCCGTTCCGATTTTGAAGCAGTCAACAGATTATTATTTTTTGTAATATTTACAATATCAGCTGTACCTCCTTTAGAGTCAAAACTTTTTTGAATCATACGCACTGCGGTCAATGTATGTCCTGACGGACTGAATACGATAATAACGGCTTTCATAACAAGTCCTCCTTAAAATAAATCTTCCTTTTTTTGTCAATATGTTTTAGTAACTAAAATATATTATGGAAAATTGTTGGAATTCACAAAGCCCTAACACCCGCTTCAAAACCGTATTTTAGAAAGTATTGACTATTGGAAAAATAAGAAATGTGCCGTAATCGTAATACCCCGTGTTTTTCATTTCGCCTTCTTCGCTTTTGGCGCGGGCAGCTCATCGTACATCGCATTAAATAAGCCGATTATAAAGGCTTTGTCGTCAACTTCGTCTACCAACAGCATTTCCTTTGCGCCGGAGTACGGCAATTCGCGGGCAGCGTTCGGCATATATGCAATCGCCGATGGGACAGCTTTTACGAGCAAGCGGTCATCGTAGATACCGCCGACAATTTTACCGCGATAGTAGATGATAAACTCTCCCATCATCGCCCGATAGCTTATGTTTTCCAAAGCAGACAGCTGATCCAAAATAAAATCCAAATATGCTTTACTCGATGCCATAATTACTTCCGGAACCCCAATATTTCAAAATCTTCACAGTCATATTCATCTATGCTTTTTAATAGTAAAGTTTTAATTTCTCCAAACGTAAATTCGGATATACTATTTGCTTTCTCAATCCACTCGATATTTTCTTTTGATTTTTTTGCAATCTCTTTGCATGCTTCTACAGTATCGAAAAAATAATCACTAACCGTGCTAAATTTTTCATCGCAAAAAAATAAATAAAAACCTTGCTCATTTGCATAACTGCAAATTGCAAGATAGTGTATCGGTATGATTTTTTCGCCGTTGTTGTAATCGACGGTTCCAAAGTCATCTTCATTTGTGCAACATCTAACTCTTGCACCGTCCAAATAATTTGGAAACATCTTTTAGTCCTAAAATACCGTTTTTTATACAATACATAAATTATTCGAAGTCCATAAAAAGACCGTATATTTCATCTTTTGCAGCTTTTACTTTTTCCAAATCTTCTTGTCAAAGGAACTGATTGTTTTTTGAAAGCACATACAGCAAATCGATGCAAACTTGAAAAGTTCTCATAGGTACTGCGTTATCATCTTTCCACCGCTTGAATCTTTGTTGTAATTGTTTAAACAATACATTGTATAAATCTTCATCAAAAGAACCGTTTTTCAGTTTTGATGCAAATGAAATATAGATACTTCTCAGTTCTTCATCCGTGTTTTCGGCACTGAAATAATCAGCTAATAATTTTTGAAATTTGCGCATCTCATTATAAGTTATGGTAACGCCCTCTTTCCATTCACTATGGTCTGCATTCCATGTACGGATATCGTAGACAGGTTCACGATTATTCCAACTGACGAGATTCAATTCTTTTGTGTAGCCGTTATTCGGTTCACACAGTTTTCCGATATGGTTATACATTGTAAATTTTGCTTTCATTATTTACCCTCATTTCTTTAAAATTTTTTATTAATTGTTTTTCCTGCTGTTTTTGATGTGGCGACACGGTTCGATATGCAATAAATTTTTGGATATATTCACTGTAGTTTTTTTATGAGATCGACAACCTCTGCCTCCGTCATTCTCCATTTTAAGAGGCCGGTCACCCGACCAATCCAGTAAAAGAATTACCGCCTGCGGTTTCCTGCCATGTTCTTCTATCTTTGTGATTTGACAAGCTGTATATTTCTTTAAGTGTTTATTATAGACGCAGTAAACATCTCCCGCCTTTGCTATCATATCAATTTCTCCTTTTTCCGGATATTCAATTAAGCTTCCGTATTATTCACTTCTTCAAAATATTCTTCCAAATGACAATATATTCTCATATCTTCGCTTGATCCGTCACGCAAAACCATCCATTTACATTGCTTCTCTTCATTAACAAAAACAAAATTATGCTCGCCGAAGTAAATCTGATATCCTTTATTGGATAATAAGCAGATTTCTCCCTTTTTGAAACTGAAAATATCTTTTTTAACGAGATAATTTTTTCCTGTTTCCATTTTCATAATACATTCTCCTCATTTATTTTCTAGATTTATAAAACTCCTTATACTTTGGATCATCAGACTGAAAATATCGATACCCTACCCCTTTTTGTTTGAGCAGATTCTTCCATAATTCAAAAGCTTCATCCAAGTTTCCGACTTCAAATTCATACTTCGCTTTCATATGCTCAATCTCAAAATCATATAAATGCAGTTCATCATTGTTCTCTATCATTCTGTCCAGCCAACATTTTGCAATCACCATATCACGATTTTCCATTGCATGTTTGAAAAAGCTTTTTGCATAGTTGTATCCCTGATTCCATTTTGCTCCCGACTCCGGAAAAGCTTTCCAGCCTTGTTCCGCAAGAGCGAATCCTTCCTCCATCCTCTTCTCATTAAATTTACTTACGGCATCCCTGCCATAAGCAACAACAGAAGCATATCTTTCCTCATCCAACAGCATTCTACATTCCTCCTAAAATTGTATTGTTATGTTACCTTGCCAATCACATGATTGCATTCATTTTTATCTCAGTAAATGCGAACCTGAAATCAAACTGTGAAATAAAACATACTCCCTCAGCAAACTGATAATATGATGTTACCACCCAAAAAAACGGTCTTTTGATGTGAATTCAACTCATTTTATCATAGTTTATTGCGAATTAAAAAATATCATAAATCCTTACTGTTGTTATCCTATTTTACAAAGTGCAACTTCTTTTAACCCTCTGTCATAAAGAGACGTAATACAACTATCTTGGCTGATGTTTTGTACCTTATGTTTGCTCATTCCTCTCGGGAGACTGATATCAAAATATTCCCTTGCAGTAAGTGAAAAAAATTTTTGTTTTCCCTTCCAATCATCTGTCTTAAAAAGAGGTGTCATTACTACATAGTCGGAGTTGGTGAACATTCCGTTCACACCGCGTTTTTTACCTCCGATTTTTAAATCTTCCGATTCGATCAACTTCTCAACGACTTTCCCGCCAGCAGAAATTTTTGCAAGTGCATAGTAATCCATCCCCCATTTATTAACCGATGTTGTACTTTCTCCCGAAAGAAAAGCATAGATGTCTCGGTTTGCTATTTTCAGACTGTCTATTTTGGGCGTCTCGTCTGTTGTGTCATCACGGTGTGTGAATGCCTTTTTATCAATGTTTGAAAAAGATTTCCATTCGGCGCGTTTTGCTGCAGCGTCGAATTCGAGCAGAGCGAAATTCCGTGCATCGCCGTAATATACTTCGTTTTCGAAACAGACGGGAATCGTCATACTGTCGGATATATTTTGAAAATACCGTTGTTCCGCTTTTTCGGGGATAATTCCCCTTATTAAAAAAGAGGGCTTGTTTTTTATCGGAATGATTTCGTGTGATGAAAAATCACCGGTATAATACCGCACCTCTTTTGCCGAAATGATAATACCGAAGCCGTTCCCAGACCGAAAAAGCACGGGATAATCCCTATTGGATGTTTTAGCGTAGTCAATCTGAATCTTTTTTATGCCGCCGGGAAAAAGGATAATGGCGCAATATTTTTTCCAATCGGTGTTCTCCGAGGTCAAAATTACCGCAGTTCCGTCCGCCAGCAAAACCGAACCATACACATACGAAAATTCGTTATCGAATTCCCATTTTTTAAAAAGAGTTAATTTTAAGTCGCTCATATTTTATATCTCTTCATTACATCATATCATTTTCAAGCAGTTTTTTCCAGCGGCGGACTTTTTGCGTGTGTGCCTCAAAAGCTCACTTTATTGATAAAAGCATCATTCAAAAAATAGTATAAGCTAAAAGCACATCACTCTATTACATAAATTGGATAAATGCGGTATCTTGTACTTCTTGATAAAAAGATATACAATACTGTTCATACAGTATTTATAAACATAGGCGATAAACAGTTCGGCATAAATGCTGCCTCACTATTTATCTTATAGGAGTTATAAAATGAAAAAAATATCGTTTGAATTAATCAAAAAAATTGATTTTGTGTTAATTTTTATTTTCTTAATTTTAGGGATTGTTACATGGGCTATTGTTATGATAGATGCATTTAATCCATTTGGCCGCCATACTGTCTCAAATGGAGTAACAATTGTTGCAGACGATCCAAAAGAGGAGATACGGGAATATATCGAATTCAACAAAAAAATAAAAGATGTTTTTATTTTTAATCTTAAAAGTTCCAAAATAAAGGCCGATGGATTGTATGATAATATACCTGAAGCAGCCTTTAAATCCGGCACAAGTTTTTCAAAAAAATCACATAACGAAGGAATTACCAACTTAATTTTTATAAATGATACAAGTTATGAAGAGTATAAATTATTTGACTCAAATATTTTTATATATAGATATAAATTTTCTGAAGAAAAAACCGGAAATAATATTTATTGCGATAAAAATATTTATGCCGTTGTAAATGAAGACACAAATAATGATAACACACTAAATTCAGAAGATAATATAGCCCTATATATCTCTGACTATAACGGTAAAAATTTAATTAAACTTTCAAACTCAATATATAAAGTTAGAATTACAGACAATAACCAACTCTTATTTACTGAATATGACGGGAGTGTTTTGACGTTTTTTTCGTATGATATCAATTTAAATAAAAAAACTAAATTAAAGTCAGCCGAACAAGAGACGCCGGAGAAGTATATTTCTTTCTATTGATAAGATTAGCAGAACTATGCTTAAAATAGCCGTCATCGAAGATAATGAAGTTCAATCCAGACTCCTAAAAGACTATGCAAACGAATGGGCAAATAAAAATAATCTTTTGCAGGAAGTTAAACTTTTTTCTTCAGGCGAACAGTTTTGGTTTGAGTTTGAAGAGCTTTCCGATATAGATATAATCTTATTGGATATACAGATGTCTAGGATAAGCGGCATAGAGCTTGCCAAAAAAATAAGAAAAACAAAAAGCAATGCAGTTATCATCTTTATAACAGGTATACCCGACTATATGCAGGAAGGCTACGATGTCGAAGCCCTGCACTATCTTTTAAAAACCTGTAAAAAAAGAAAAGCTCTTTGATTGCTTGGATCGAGCCTTAAAAAAACAGGATAAAGTTAAAGAAGAAAACTTTGTCTTTTCCTGCGAAGGCCGCCTTACAACATTAAAGCAATCTGAAATTGTTTTTATAGAATCTATTTCGCATAATCTAAAAATAAAAACTTTAAAAAGCGAATACATAACAAGGATGAATTTATCGGAGGCGGAAGAAAAGTTAAATTCCAAACTATTTGTAAAAACTCACAGAGCCTTTATCGCAAACCTGATGCACATAAGGCAGCTTCAAAAAGACAAGGCCGTCCTTGCGGATAATACTTTAATTCCGATAAGCCGCAGGGAATATAAAAATGTCAACACCCTCTTTATCGGCTTTTTTACCCAAGGAGAAATCTGATGTTCATTTTTATACTTGTTTTAAGCTCAATCCTTTTGCTGTTTATACTTCTGTACTTTTTAATTAGAAGAGCCGTCAATAAGCGTTTCGATGATTTTGAAAACGATCTTATCAATAAATACTACGAGGATGTAGATTCCATCTATAAAAAAATGCGCGGCTGGCGGCACGACTTTCATAATCATATTCAAGTTATGAAGGCTTATCTTGAATTTAAAAACTATGATGAACTTGAAAGTTATTTAAATAATCTAACTGAAGACTTGATTAAGGTAGACAGTGTAATCAAAACCGGAAACTTGATGAGCGATGCAATCTTAAATACAAAGGCAGCTATCGCTCTTTCCCATGATATAAAACTAAACATAAAAGCCTCCATTCCTCAAAACATAACCTTAAGCGACCTTGAACTTTGCGTAATAATAGGGAATCTTTTTGACAATGCCATTGAGGGCGCTTTAAGCCTTAAAGAAAAAGATAAAAGATTTATAAGGGTGTACATAAGAAAATTAAATGATAATCTCTATATCTCGTTTACAAATTCTTGCGATGGCCGCCGCAAAAAAACTCAAGGAAAATTTCTTACAACAAAACAAGGTAAAGATCACGGATTCGGCTCGGGACGAATCGATGCAATAGTTAAAAAATATTCGGCCTTTATAAACCGTCAAAGCGAAGAAGGAGCCTTCGCCGTAGAACTTATGTTTCCGATTGTTTTGAATAGCAGCACAAATAGTACCGCTTAAAAACACTGCAATTTTGCTGCCTGGCAAACAAGATGACAAGATGACAAACACTCCTTGAATACATTTTTCATACATGATAAACTAATTACGAATAAAGAACATGGAAAAACAAACACTTTTAAATCAATGGCTGCATGAGCAGGAAATAGCTCATATTAAAGGTTGGGATTTCTCTCACATTAGAGGAAGGTATAAAGAAGAAGATGACCTTCCATGGGATTTTGGAAATGTAATAAAATCTTATCTGTGTAATACTGATTATTTATTAGATATGGAAACAGGCGGAGGAGAATTTCTTTTATATTTTCTTTCAAATCCTAAATATACTGCTGCAATTGAAGGCTATGATCCAAATATAAAAATATGTGAGGAAAGACTTCTTCCTTTAGGAATAGATTTTAAACCATGCGATGGAGGTGGCGCCCTTCCTTTTAAAGATAATTACTTTGATATTATTACTAATAGGCATGGTAAATACAATGTAACTGAAATTAAAAGAGTTCTTAAAAGCGGAGGAGTATTTCTTACGCAGCAAGTCGGTGCTGAAAATGACAGAGAACTGGTAGAACTTTTAATCGGCAATGTTGAAATTCCGTTCCCTGATGCTTACTTGAGTATTTCAAAACAAGAATTTATTGATAATGGGTTTGATATTATAGAAGAAGCTGAAGCCTATAAGCCGATTGAATTTTATGATGTGGGTGCACTTGTTTGGTTTGCGAGAATAATTGATTGGGAATTCCCATACTTTGAAGTAAAAAAACATCAAAAGAATCTCTTTAAAGCGCAAGAAATTCTTAAAAAAGAAGGCGTAATTAAGGGAAGAATTCATAGGTATTATTTTGTTGCCGAAAAAAAATAACAATGAATTAAAGCGCCGGGCTATGTTGATTTAAATGTGCAATTTAATAGAATTCTACCAATTAAAATAGAAAATTACAGTTCCTCAATTTCAGATTCAGAAAGGCCTGTTATTTCTTTAATCAAAGCTATATCTAAGTCTTTTAGCTTCATAAGTTTAGCTGTTTGCTTTAAACCTTCAGAAAAGCCTTTATCCCTAGCATCCATTTCAAAAGTAGATAATAACCTGTATTCCTGTCTTGCCTGTTCGTTTTGTTTTACTTTTTGTATCATAGTTTCTATCTCCCTTGTAAATTCATTTTTTACTTTTCCGGTTTTAATATATTCTAAAAATTCCTTTAGTTCTTTGTCCTCAGTGTTATTAAAGGCCTCTGCATTTATTATAACCTTTAGAGTGCCGTCTTGTAAAGGGGTATTTTTGTCCTCTATACAAAGGTTTTCAAAGGTATAAATAGGCCTATTTTTGCCTATAACATCAAACAAGCAGATAAAAATTATAATGCTGTCATTTAAGTTATTATAGGAATTACCTTTGTCCAAAAACGAGATATCTATGGCAGCTTGGTAAAACCGCATACGCTTCGGGATATTGCGTTCATTGCTTACCTGCACTTCTATATCATAAAGTTTACCATCTTCTGCCTGCACCAAAACATCAAACCGTACGGACTTTGCCTGTTCATAAGTGTTAATATTATGTTGTACCGAGATATAGGTAACTTTTCCTATTGTATCTGATAATATCATTTCAATAAGCCCTTTGCATAAATCTTCATTTTGCATGATTTTACAAAACATAAAATCATCCGTAAATGTTAAATCTTCAAATTTTTTTAGCATTTGCTTTCTCCCATTATATTTATAGTTATTATTTGAAAAAAATAGTAAATTATAAAAAAATGTTTGAATTTATACTAAATTTACTAAGAAAAGAAACTCCAGAACCCGGTACGCCCTCGAAGGGTAAATGTAGAAAAGATTTATTAAACCGCCATCAAAATTCCTTTGCATCTTTGCAATACAATACTCTTTGCTGAATAATCTTTTTGAAAATAGGCGAGGTAAGTACAAGGAGTCAGGCAAAAAAGTACCGCAGGCGTATCGGGTATACGTCGAGGACACTTTTTTGCCGTGCGACGCAGAAGATGCCCGCCGTTTCAAAAAACCGTTTGCGTCAAATCTGATACCATCTACGCCATTCTCTCCCAAAACCTTAGTTTTTATTGTATAATAAGGCTCATTGGAGGGCAACTCTTATGGAGTCAAAAGAAAGAGGGATTATAAAAAACTGCCTTTATATGCTAAAAAACATTCTTAAAACCGATAAGATTCTTTTTAGTCTAATGGTTTTGTACATACCTGTCTTTGTTTTTTCGCCTCTTGCAAGTGCCTACTTGCCGAGGGCGGTAATAGAATCGATTCAAAATAAGGCAGGAATTTCCGTCTTTATTCAAAATTTTTTGATTATAGCCTTTATTGTAGCAGCCTTAAAAGCTCTTGAAACCTTCCTGAATGCAAGGTTTAATTGCCGCGGATCTTACCGGAGAATAGAGCTCATGACAGAGCTTTACAAAAAAATGTGGACGATGTCATATAAAAATATTGCTTCACAAGAAGGAATTTTAAGTTTGGAAAAAGCAAGAGATATGGTAGATAATGACTACTCAATAAGCCAGCAATTCCCGAAAAAGATAAGCAGCCTCATTGTAAGTATTGTCGGCATCTTCTTTTTCGGAAGCCTTATTGTTTCTATTAATCCTATTCTTATCGGATTAATTTTTATATCGGGAACAGTAAGTTATTTTTACGGAAAATATGAGATAAAAAAGAATAAAGAAATAAATGAAGTCTTAAAAAAAGAACATCATAAGATGAGGTATCTTACGCAAAGGGCTTGTGATTATAAATTTGCTAAAGATATAAAACTCTACAAGATAGAAACTTGGATAGTGCAAGCATATAAGAGTTCTTTAAAAATAATAAACAAATGTTACGGAAAAATAAAAACCGTAAATTTTATCGGTGCCATTATATCGGCTCTTTTTATATTTTTAAGAGACGGTCTTGCCTATATTTATTTAACCGGAATGGTTTTAAACAAAGAAATAGGCATAGGAGAATTTATCTTTTTATTTTCTATTATAAAAACATTTTCAGGCTGGCTATTGGGAATTATTTCGCAGATTACTAACTTAAAAAGAGAAACTTTAAGCATAGACTATTACCGCGATTTTTGCGAGCTTGATGACGGATTAACCAAAGGTAAAGGCATTCTTCTTCCTAAAAAATTCGATATAGAATTAAAAAATGTTTCTTTTAAATATGGCGAATCTGAGAGATATATTTTTAAAGATTTAAATTTACGCATAGAAGATAAAGAAAAACTTGCAATAGTCGGAGTAAATGGAGCGGGAAAAACTACCCTAACCTGTTTGATAATGAATCTGCTTCAACCCACTGAAGGCGAAGTTTTATTAAACGGAAAAAATATAAACGAATACAATATTGATGAATACTATTCTTTATTTTCAACTGTTTTTCAGGATATGTATGTTTTACCAGATACTATTAAAAACCTGGTTACCGCAGGAAATAAAAAATTTAACCAAGATGACTTTGATTCTGCCCTAAAACAATCAGGCTTACAAAAAATTATTGAGAACTTAAACGAAAAGGAAAACACCTATCTTGTAAAAGGAGTTTGGCCTAATTCGATAGACCTTTCAGGCGGACAGGAGCAGCGTCTTATGCTTGCAAGAGCTCTATATAAAAAGGGTCCTATTTCTATTTTAGATGAACCTACAGCGGCTCTCGACCCTATAGCGGAAAGTCAAATTTATTCCGAGTACAATAATATGACAAAGGATAAAACTTCAATCTTTATTTCGCATAGACTGGCATCAACTCGTTTTTGCGATAGGATTATTTTAATCGAAAACGGTAAAATAATAGAAGAAGGAAGTCATTCGGACTTGATAAAACAAAACGGAGAATATAAAAAAATGTTCGATATACAAAGCTCATACTATCAAGACAATAAAAATAAAGGAATAAAATAAAATGAAAACAGGTATAAAAGATATTATTAAATTTTCTTATAAAACGGATAAGGTTTTATTTACATCGTTAATTTTAGAACAAATTGTAAGTTCAGCCGATATTTTTATAAACCTTTACTTGGTAAAGCTCATCATCAATGCTTTTGTAAAGGGCAAAACAAAAGAAGAAATATTATTTCTCTGTCTTATAGCTCTTATAAGTAACTTTGTTTTAATCTTGATAAAAAGATTTTCAGAAGAGACTCAAACTAACAGATTCCGTATCATACTGTATAAAAGGGATATGGAAATAAATAAAAAAACTATGAAACTCGATTACGAATTTTTGGAAGACACTGATCTTCAGTTGGGTCTTACAAAGATGAGAGAATATGACAACTTCGGAAATTACGGTATCTATCATGTAGGCAGACATTTCGGTGCAATAATAAATTCGGTATTGACTTTTATTTTTGCAATAATTTTTTCCATAAATCTTTTTACGATGCAATCGGAACTTATTCCTATAGCTAATTGGTTATGGAATACGATTTTTATTCTTTTATTTTTCTCGTTCAGCCTTATTTCAATACTGGCTTCCAAAAAATTTAATATCAAAATGCAAGCAATGTTTGATAAGGATGTCGTATTTTTAAATAGACTACTCCGCGAATATATAAAAATAAACGATGATTATAAATCGGGAAAGGATGTCCGTCTTTATAATTATAATTTACTTACAAGTGTGCTTAAACATGTTAATAATAATACGAAAAATTTTTATAACCGGATGTCTCATAATTTATTTAAGTGCAATATTCAAACGGGACTGATGACAATTTTTTCTTCTTTGCTTGTATACTTTTATGCAGGATTCAAAGCCTATTACGGTCTTATCGAGTTGGGAGATATTGTTCAGTATACGGGCATTGCAGTATTAACTGCCGATGCCGTAACTCTTATCATCATGTCTATTTCAAGCCTTTATGCCAATAAAGATTATTTTAAGACCATCTTCGATTATCTTAATTTATCTAACGGAAAATACGAAGGCTCTCTTCCTATCGAAAAAAGAGATGACAATGAATATGAGTTTGAATTTAAAAATGTCGGTTTTAAATATCCTAAAACCTCAAAATATGTTCTACAAAATGTGAACTTAAAATTTAAAATAGGACAAAGGCTTGCCATAGTCGGCATGAATGGCAGCGGAAAGACTACTTTGATAAAACTCCTCACCCGCTTTTATGATCCGACGGATGGCGAAATTTTATTAAACGGTATCAATATCCAAAAGTATGATTATAACGAGTATCTGGATATATTTTCGGTAGTCTTTCAGGATTTTAAACTTTTCTCTTTTATGTTGGGACAAAATATTTCAGCTTCGATGGAATATGATGAAAAAAGAGCTGAAGACGCCTTAACCAAAGCAGGCTTCGAAAAGACTTTACAAAAAATGCCGCAAGGTTTAAAAACCTATCTCTATCAAGACTATGAAGAAGGAGGCGTTGAAATATCCGGCGGCGAAGCTCAAAAGATTGCGATGGCAAGAGCTATTTATAAAGACTCTCCCTTTATAATACTAGATGAGCCGACCGCCGCCCTCGACCCGATTTCAGAGTTTGAAATTTATTCAAAGTTTGATACAATCATAGGAAACAAAACAGCCGTTTATATTTCGCACCGTCTTTCTTCATGTAAATTCTGCGATGAGATTGCAGTCTTTGATGAAGGCAAGTTGGTACAGCAAGGCTCCCACGATGCTCTTCTTCAAGACAAAGAGGGTAAATACAGTGAACTCTGGAACGCACAAGCTCAATATTATAAGGAAGAGGAAATTGAAAAGCTTTTAAGATAAAAGCACAGGCGATTGAAAAACACTTTTTTTTGTGATATATTGTTCCGGTATTTTAGGATTAAATTCATGGAAGAAAAATTTTCTACGCTTTGCTCGGTTTTAAACAAAGAGCAACCGGTACTTGTACAGACTCATGATTTTCCCGATCATGATGCCCTAGGGGCTGCCTACGCTCTTTTAAAACTTTTAGAAAGTTACGGCTATAAAGTGGAGATTGCTTACGGCGGCCATATTCAAAGTCTATCTTTAATAGAATTTGTAGAATATTTAGACTACCCGCTTTTAAAACTTGGTGAAATTGATGATTTAAAAAAATACCAAGTTATAATTGTAGACGGCTCTCCTTTTAAAGGAACCGTAAAAAATGTAGGCGGTATCTTAAAGGCCGTAATAGATCACCATCCGGCAAGGATGCAATCTACGGCAGCTTATACGGATATAAGGGTAGGTATCGGAGCCTGTTCTTCCATTATTTGGTCCTATTGGAAAGAATCGGGAAAAGAATATGACAGAGTAACTGCAACAGCAATGATTGCGGGTATACAGCTGGATACGGCTTTTCTATCCAGAAGTGTAAGTAAACTTGATCTGGACGCTTATTATGAACTCTACTTTAAATCGGATGTGCAAAAAACCTATCAAATGATTAAAACAACCATCAACATCTGTGACCTTGAAGAAATAGGACAGGCCTTTACCAACTATTTACGCATAGATAATTTTTTAATTGTAGAATTAAGTGAAGACTACTCAAGAGCTATTTTATCGGTTGTAGCCGATTTTTTAATTTGGATAAAAGATATTTCTTTTGTTATTGTAATGGAAATAAACGGCCCTGAATATAAACTCTCCGCAAGAAGCCGCGATAAAAACCTCGATGCAGGCTATCTAATTCAAGAAGCGGTAAAAGATATGGGATCGGGAGGAGGTCATGCACACATGGCAGGCGGAGTAATCGATGCAGCAAAATACTGCGGTAAAGCCGAATTTTTAAACTCTATCATTGAGTTAGCTCATTCTGAACAAGGAAACAACTGTGGACGAAAATAACGAAAAAACTTTAAAGCGTATTCTTTTAAAAGACCGCGAAATTATTCTTTTAGGAACGGCACACGTTTCTAAAGAAAGTATTAAGGATGTTGAATCTACAATTAGGGAAGAAAACCCCGATTGTGTTTGTGTAGAATTGGACGAAGCAAGGTATAAGTCCTTAACCTCAAAAGACGCATGGCAGCAAATCAATATTTCCCAAATATTAAGGGAAGGAAAAGGCTTTTTACTTCTTGCAAATTTGGTTCTTGCCTCTTTTCAAAAAAAACTCGGAAGCGATCTCGGTATAAAGCCGGGCGATGAAATGAAAGCGGCTATTGAAGTTTCTCAAGAGCTGAACATAAAAACCGAAATGGTTGACCGCCCTATTCACATAACATTAAAAAGAGCTTGGGCCAAAAATAAGGGTTGGGGAAGGTCAAAACTTTTAGCAACCCTGTTAAGTGCCGCCTTTTCAAACGAAAAAGTTGACGAAGCCGAAATAGAAAAATTAAAGAATCAAAGTGCAATGGACAACATGATGCAGGAAATGGCCGAATATCTTCCGAACATAAAAGGGGTTTTAATAGACGAAAGAGACCGCTATCTCGCAACAAAAATTTGGGAAAGCAGCGGAAAAAAAATTGTAGCTGTCTTAGGTGCAGGCCATCTTCCGGGTACCGAACGCTTTATAAAAGAATTGGAAGCAGGTACAAAAACAACAGATGTCTCCGACATTGAGGCAATCCCGCCGAAAAGCACCGGAAGCAAAATTGCTTCTTGGATATTTCCTATAATTATAATAGGCTTGATTGTTCTAGGCTTTATTAAAGGAGGCGGTATAAAAACAGGGCAAATGCTCTTGTCCTTTGTTCTCTGGAACGGAGGGCTTGCAGCGATAGGAGCTATTATCGCCCTTGGTCATCCTCTGGCTATTCTATCTTCATTTTTAGGAGCTCCATTTACAACAATAAATCCGCTTTTAGGTATAGGCATGATTTCAGGCCTTGTACAGGCTTGGGCAAAAAAGCCGCAAGTCAGGGATATGGAAAACCTTACAAATGATGCAGCAAAAATATCCGGCTGGTATAAAAACAGAATCACAAAGGTTCTTCTTGTTTTTATTCTTTCTTCGCTTGGAAGCTCAATAGGAACATTTATAACTGTTCCTGCCCTTATTGCTAATCTGATCAAATAAAAGAAAGGAAAATATATAAAAGGGCTTAAAATTAAAAAAGGAGGGGAACCTCTGTGAAGAGGCTCCCATTATGAAAAAAAACTAAAAAATGGGGAAGGCGCCGATCAGAATCGAACTGATGAATGAAGGTTTTGCAGACCTGTCCCTTACCACTTGGGTACGGCGCCGAAGTGTTGACAGTATATCAAAAAATACAAACTTTGACAAGGCCTTATAGCAATTTTAATAAAAAAATAGTATAATGCCTCAATGTTTGAAATGGAACCTGTAATTATAAAGAAGATGTTTAAAAATCAGCCTCACTACATTCTCACATGGTCGCCTCTTACTAAGGCTGATAAGTACAAGATTAACCGTGCCGTTCCCGCAATGTCGGGAGTCTATGAACTTTATAAAATGGACAAAGAAAAACGTCTTAATCTTTTGTCGGTAACACATGCATGGTATGGAGGCTTACGAAGCAATATCCGGGAAGCCATAGACCCCGATACCAAAACCGATCCCGAAAGAAGAAAAATATTAGAAGATGATGATATAGAGCTTTATTACAGGTATTCATGTTCAGACTCTTTTGGAGACATTTTAGATGTTGTTTGGTTTTTGCATTCAACATATTTCCCCGATGATGTTCGTGTAGAATCATCAAATCGATATGAAAATTTTTTCCTTACGGAAAAAGCGCCGGATAAGGTTTACTGGCTGGAATAAACAAACTTATGAAAATAAAAGGCTCAAATTTAAAAAAAATATTTTGTTTTTTATTTATATTTTTTTATTATTGCTTAATTTGAATTCCAATCCGGCAGCAAAAAAACTGCCGAATTTTTATGATAATGTGCCGAATGAAAAACTGGCGGCCGAAATAATCGACAACATGACCGATGAGGAACTTTTAGCTCAAACCTTTATGTTCGGGTGGGCAGGTCAAGATCCGGGGGACTTACTCTTTTCATGGATTGAAGAATCGGGGCTGGGCAGCATCAAGGTCTTCGGCTGGAATACGGGAGACTCCCGCAAACTTGCTAAATCTATTTCCATTTTACAAAAAAAATCTCTTGAGGGCAGATTCGGTATTCCTCTTTTTGTAGCAACGGATCAAGAAGGAGGCTGGGTTAGACATGTAAAAGGCCTAACCTCGGAAACGCCCGGAAATCTTGCAATAGGAGCGTCAGGCATACCTCAAGATTCTTACTATTCAGGTTATTATATTTCCCGCGAAATAAGTGCTCTCGGCATAAACCTAAACTTTGCACCGGCAGTAGACCTTTTAACGGATCATGACTCATCAATAATAGGCCCACGCTCCTTTGGAGACTCCCCTCATGCCGCAGGAATACTAGGAGCAGCCTTTGTTAGAGGAAGCAGGGCTGCAGGCGTTCTTACAACAGCAAAGCATTTTCCGGGTCACGGAGATACCAGCATCGACAGTCACGGCCGTCTGCCTAAAATCGACATATCCGAAGAAACATTCCGCAACAGAGAGCTGATTCCCTTTAAGTATCTAATAGATGCGGATGTACCCGCAATTATGACAGGGCACTTAAACTTTTCATCAATTTTACCTAATGGAGAACCGGCAACATTTTCCAAATATCTTTTAATGGACATACTTAGAGGCGAACTGGGCTTTAAGGGACTTATAATTACCGATGATATGATGATGCATGGAGCTATGAATTTTGCAGGCGGAATTGCAAAGGCCGTAAAGTTAGCTCTTGAAGCAGGAAATGACATCATTGAATCTTCTACAACACCGCGGCATTATCAAGCCTTTTGGAAGGATAATATTAAGGCTATGAAAGACGAACCCCAATTTAAAGATAGAGTAAAAGATGCGGCTTTTCGTATTTTGCTTGAAAAATTAAAATATTTTAAAAGCAGCAATCATGTTCCCATTATACCTGATATGGAAAAACTGGATGAAAGAATTCCCGACAAAGAAGGTCAAAAATTCTTTTTAAGTTTAGCAGGCCGTTCCACCACAATAGTTCGGGATGCCGATATCCCTTTTAAGCCTGAAGAAAATGGAGATATTCTTCTTGTCTCTGACTATAAAGATTTTTTTAAATACGGTTTAAAACGTTTTCCAAAAGCAAAAATAATAGAAGTCGATTCCGCCTATTACCATGTACAAAACTTTGATACAATTATATTTTGCCTGTCCGACAAATATTCTTTAAGTGTTTTACAAAAAATAATGAGTAAATACCCTAAGAAAAAATACATCATTATCTCAGTTCTATCTCCTGCATTTTTGGCGAAGGTGCCTGATGCCCAAACGGCAATCGCCATTTATAGCTATTCACCGGCTTCCTTTACCGCGGCCTTCGGGGCTCTCTGCGGCGACTTCACCCCTAACGGAAAATTACCTATTTCGGGAATAAAATAGGAACACCTAAATGATTTTTTTTCATGTACCGCTCACAAAAAAAAATATAGACAAGTTTATAAACCTGATTCTTCCCCATGAACACCTCTGTGTAAACCTTACCGAATGTCTGAAAAAGCAAAAAAGATTTTTTGATACTGATCAAGATTTTTTTACCTTTATAAAAGCCGAAGCTTTTTTTTCAAGAGATAAAGAATTTATAGGTGTTTTGCTATTGGCAGCCCACGGCGTTTTGCTCCATTGTTTTACTAAAGAAATTACTGACGATATTGCAGAATATATCAAAAATATTTTTTTAAAACAAGCAGAACCGCTTTCAGTAATGGGAGAAAAAAACACTTCCATTTATTTGGAAAAACTAATAAAACAAAGCCTATCTCTTGTACCGGCCAGATTTGAAAACTATAAACTTCTTACTCTAAGTGAAAATAAGCCGAATCAAACAAACGGCTTTTGTATGAAAGCCTCCCATAATTTAAAGTCAACCTTAGAGTTTTTAAAACCTCCTATCGAAGATGCGGAAATTCTTTGCCCAATGGAAATAGATTACAATGAATCGGAGGTTTTAGCACCCGGAGTAAAAGCCTCTTATGAATCATGCTTAAAGCTATTAAAAAAAAGAATAAACAGCCATGCTCTATATGCAGTAAAAAAGAACGGCCGATATATCTCAAAGGCCGGAATAAACGCTTCAGGTTTTAACTGGAACCAAATAGGCGGAGTTTTTACAATTCCTGAGTACCGGAACAAGGGGGTCGGAACAGCCAATATGATGATGCTCGTAAACGACTGTTTTCAATATAAAAAAAAATGTGCCCTCTTTGTAAAAATTAAAAACTCGGCTGCGAGGCAAATGTACAAAAAAATAGGATTTACCGAATCATGTGATTTTAGAATCTCATATTTTTAGAAATAACAATTGAAAATTCAAAAGAGCTTATTTTAAAAATTTGCCAAAAAGAACATCGCAAGCAAAACGGCATACCTAGCTTTTACATCGGAAATAATTTCAACCTTTGAAAGGCGTGTAACATAATACCAAAAAAAACCGAAAGCAGGGTCTATACGAAAAGCATATTCTACAAAAGAATCTGCCTTTACCATATCTCCGAAAAGAAGAGCAACCACATCTTGCAAAATTGCAAAACACTCATCAAATGATTCTTTATAGACGGAAGGTTTTTCAGATATAGTCAATTTTTCACATAAAGAATTTATTCTATACAAGGTATCTTCTTTACATTCTTCATCATCTTTTTCAACCCATGTTTTTTGAACAAGAAGCCGGATATTTTTCATAAAACTTTCTATCAAGTTTTTTTCTGAATCTGTCTTGGTCTCATCCGTGTAAATTTCAAAAGATGCTGATCGGCCAAAAGCCTTGGAGATTTTCAAAGCTGATGAGACCACTTCATCATCTGCAGCATCTATAAACTTCGGGATTTCAAACACTGCTATATCTTTTATCTCAGGAGACATTAAAAATTCATCATTAAATATCTGACCAACCATAGGTATACCTTGCTATTTTATCAGGATTTTGTCAATACCTTAAAAGCATTTTTATTTATTTTTTTGTAGGGAGAGGATTTTTCCAATACCAACAATGTTTATATTTTTTAAAAAATATTAAAAATCTTATTACTATTCTAACTAAAAGATATGAACCTTGAATAATTGAAATAATAATACTATATTCAAAAAAAATAAAATAAAGAAGACAACTTAAAGGCACTAAAAAATCCGGAAAAGATTCTTTTAATTTTTCTGCCGTAGCCGATAGTACCGATTGAATAAACAGAACATTATAAAATGTAATAATTACAGTTTGTGTAAATATTGAAGCTTTTACATACCAAACTAAAACCGCCCCTATTAAAGCTGAAAAAACGATATGCAAAAATAAACGTATACTGTACCTCTTAGTTTTAAAAATCTCAGTTAAACCCGTAAACCAAGCCGCTCCAAAACCTGCAAAAATAATTATGTATGGAATACTAACACCGAACAAAATATTTTTTACGCTTGCTTCACGTATAAAACCTACAGAGGCAAGAGCCGACATGAGGGAAATCGCCATAATTCCTTCACTCGTACTAAAAGCAGCAAACTGCATCACCCCGTTTTTAAAACGGCCCCAAAATGTTCCTATTTGTCCCAAATATAAAAACTGATATACACAAAAAAGCAAAATAGGATTTGTAACTCTAAAGCAAAGCATTAAAATGCCGGTAAGAAATCCCGTAACAAAGCTATCCAAAAAATGATCAAGATACTCTCCCAATGGAGACCCTGTTTTTGTCCGTCTTGCCTGCACACCATCCGAACAGTCCCCTACAATATATGACCAACACAAAACCGGTATGAGCCACAAAAATTTATACGTATCCTGCAGATAATTTATATAGGCAATAAAAAAAGAAATAAGTATAAAACTGTTTGAAAATACCGTTATTATATTTGCCGGAATCGATTCAGGTAAAATTCTTACAAGGGGAAATACAAAATATTTATAGAGCAGAGGCGTAAGTAATGACTTGTCCTCTGCACTGTAGGAGTAGTTTTCCATTTTCTGCTCTTTTTACTATACTCTTTTATAGTTTTTAATTTCAGTCTTTATTCTTGCAATTAATTCGGTTCTGGGAATTCTAACTTGTTCCATAGAATCTCTAAAGCGCAAGGTAACCGTATTGTCTTCTTTTGAATCATAATCTACAGTTACACAAAAAGGAGTTCCGACCTCATCCTGACGGCGGTATCTTTTTCCGATAGCTCCTGACTGGTCATAGTCGGTTTTAAATTCCTCTTTAAGCTCATTTCGAATTTCTTCGGCCAATTCAGCAAGCCCGTCTTTTTTCATCAAAGGAAGAACAGCTACGGTTATAGGGGCAATATTAGGATGAAAGTGTAATACGGTTCTCCAGTCATCATCGTTTCCCTTATCTGCAACCTTTTCTTCATCGTAGGCATCGCAAATAAACATAAGAACATTCCGTGTTAGACCTGCCGAAGTTTCAATTATGTACGGAATATATTTTTCATTTCCGTTATCTTGATCAATGTATTGCATATCTTTGCCGGAATACTCGGTATGACGTGTAAGGTCATAGTTTGTACGGTTGTGAACACCTTCAAGCTCCTTAAAGCCCATCGGGAATTCGTATTCAATATCATAAGCATCTTTTGCATAATGCGCAAGCTCATCTTTGCCGTGCTGATGCCATTGAAGTTTATTTGTTCTTACCCCGTACTTTTCATAGAAAGCCCAGCGTTGTTTTTTCCAATAGTTGAACCACTCGTCATCAGTTCCGGGCTTTACAAAAAACTGCATCTCCATCTGTTCAAATTCGCAGGTTCTAAAAATAAAGTTTTTTGTAACAATTTCGTTTCTAAAAGCCTTTCCGATTTGGGCAATACCGAATGGAATCTTCATTCGATTTGACTGGATAATATTTTTATAGTTTACATAAATGCCTTGGGCAGTTTCGGGGCGAAGATAGATAACGCTTGAATTATCGTCTGTGGGGCCGATGTGAGTTTTAAACATAAGATTGAATTTTCTGGTATCGGTGAGCTCGCCGCCGCAATCGGGACAAATTCTTTTTTCAAGGTTTTCAGGAGGTAAATGATCTGCCCTAAAACGGGATTTACATTTTTTGCAATCGACCAAAGGATCGGTAAAATTTTCAACATGGCCGGAAGCCTCCCATGTACGGGGATGCATCAAAATTGCAGCATCCAGCCCT
This sequence comes from Treponema putidum, assembly GCF_000755145.1. GTDB lineage: Bacteria > Spirochaetota > Spirochaetia > Treponematales > Treponemataceae > Treponema_B > Treponema_B putidum. The sequence goes on along the minus strand of NZ_CP009228.1, from coordinate 1,172,486 downwards.
ACGATATTGTCATGAAGTTGGGTCATCTCTTTCCACCAAGCACGGGAAACATTATTTTTTAACTCTATCCCCAAGGGGCCGTAATCCCATGCACCGTTTTGCCCTCCATAAATTTCGGATGACTGAAAAACAAATCCTCTTCTTTTACAAAGACTTACAATTTTTTCCATTGAAATTTTATGATCTTCCATAAATTTATCTCCTATAAAAAATTTTTGCAGGAAGCTTCAGCTTCCGAAAAAAGTTTTTTCCGTATAAGTAATTGCAGTATTGATTGAAGATTATAATATTTTTTTTATAATTATACAAGACCGCCCCAAAAACCCCAAAAGCCGAAATTTAGGGGAAAAAACATCTCGTCCGGAAAAGCTGTAAACATTTGACACTTGGGCACGAGAGGTACGATTGTAAAACATTTATTTCGGTGAAAAAAAACTATCACAGCTTGTAAATATCCTCTTTTTATGTCATAATATTTGTATGAAAACTGATATAGAAATAGCTAGAGAAGCGAAGCTAAAAAAAAATCGCTGAAATTGCAGACGGTTTAGGGATTCATGACGATAATGTCATTCCCTATGGAAAATACATAGCCAAGGTTCCCTACAGTGTTATAGATGATGCAAAGGTAAAAAAGAATAATCTAATCCTTGTTACCGCCATCACTCCTACAAAGGCAGGGATAGGGAAGACAACCGTGTCAATCGGTCTAGCCTTAGGCTTAAACAAAATAGGGAAAAAGGCTGTAGCAGCTTTGCGGGAGCCTTCTTTAGGACCCTGTTTCGGTATGAAGGGAGGTGCCGCAGGAGGGGGCTATGCCCAAGTTTTACCTATGGAAGACATTAACCTCCACTTTACCGGAGACTTCCATGCAATCACCTCGGCACATAACATGATAAGCGCCCTTTTTGACAACTACATCTTCAGAACTCAAGGAACACCTAAGGCCATTAAGAAGATTCTTTGGAAGAGGGTTCTGGACGTAAATGACAGAAACTTACGCCAAATTGTTACCGGCTTAGGAGACGGCAACGGCGTAGTTATGGAATCCGGCTTTGATATTACACCGGCTTCCGAAATTATGGCCATTTTCTGTCTTGCAAAAGATATTGAAGATCTGCGCCGCAGAATCGAAAATATTATTTTAGGCTACGATACGGAAGATAAGGCTGTAACCGTAAAGGATTTAGGAATTGCAGGTTCTATTGTAGTTCTTTTAAAGAACGCAATCAATCCAAACCTTGTACAAACCACTGAAAACACACCCGCCTTTATCCACGGCGGCCCCTTTGCAAACATAGCCCACGGCTGTAACTCGGTAATCGCAACAAAAACGGCTCTTACCTACGGTGAATATGTAATTACCGAAGCAGGCTTTGCTGCAGACCTCGGTGCCGAAAAATTCTTCGATATCAAGTGCCGAAAGGCCGGCTTAAACCCCAAATTGACCGTAATTGCGGCCACTACGGGCGGTTTAAAAATGCACGGGGATGTTCCCGAAAAAGAAATATCCAAACCCAACGCAGAAGCCCTCAAAAAAGGCCTTGCAAACTTGGATAAGCACATCGAAAACATGAAAAAATTCGGACAAACCGTAATAGTCGCCCTTAACCGATACGGGTATGACCTTGATTCCGAATTGGAACTGGTTAAAAAGCACTGCGAAGCTCAGGGTGTAGGCTTTGCCGTCAACAATGCCTTTGTTGAAGGAGGAAAGGGTGCTGTTGAACTTGCTGAGCTTGTCGTAAAGACAATCGAAACCAATCCGTCGAAGCCCTTAAAATTCGTTTACGAAGATAAGGATTCAATCAAAACAAAGATAGGAAAGATCTGTAAAGAAATCTACGGTGCCGCTGATGTTACATATTCGGGAGCTGCCGACAAGATGATTAAAAAGATTGAAGAAGCCGGAATGGCAGGCTTCCCCGTTTGTATTGCAAAAACGCAGTACTCTTTCTCATCGGATCCTAAACTTTACGGCGTTCCTAAAGGCTTTGAAATGAATGTCAGAGACATCGTTTTAAATTCCGGTTCTGAAATGATTGTAGCCATTATGGGAGATATGATGAGAATGCCTGGACTTCCGAAAGATCCGCAGGCCGTTAGAATTGACCTTGTAAACGGAAACATAGAAGGCTTGTCATAAAACTTATAAAAATATACGATATTATTTGATTTTTCTTAAATAATGTTGTATAATAATAAAATAGCAATTTATAAGTTTGCAGAAAAGCAAATTTATAAATTATCGATTATTTAAGGAGTAAAAAATGAAAAACATTTTGAAAATTTTAACCTTATTGGCTGTTTTTTCTTTTATTTTTACGAGCTGCGGAACACCTCCGACTCCTCCCCCTGAAGAAAAACCGGCTCCTGTAGTTGTAGAAGAACCTGTACCGGAAGCACAACCTGAGCCTACACCGGAACCGCAACCCGAACCTACACCGGAACCGCAACCCGAACCTACACCTGTCGTTGAAGAACCCAGAGATGTTCCTGTAAAGGAATATGTAGTAGCACAAGGAGATACTTTATCCGAAATTGCTTTGAAATTTTATGGGACAAGAGAAAAAGCTTACTATTTCCCCATAATTATGGCAATTAACCCCGGTAAGGTTCAACATCCGGACAAGCTTACACCGAAAATGAAACTTTTAATCCCTGATTTTGATCTTTTTATGCAGCACTCGCCTTCAAAAATGCTTGCAAGACCTGAGTTTGAAAAATGTATCAAAATTTATGAGGACGAAGCTAGAACAGGAGTAGCCGAATCCTTGAGACGAAGACTTAAAGAGTTTTAATCTTATCAACTTCCTCCCTAGGGAGGAAGTTTTTTTTATTTCCGGCAGTAAATACTTATAAACAAGATAATTAGGAGAATTTAATTTATGAATATCAGATATGCAGTTGAGTTTTCAAAAGAGCTTTTACAGATACACAGTCCCGGAGGCTATACAAAAAATGCCATAGACCGAATAAAAAAAGAATTCGATTCATTAGGCATAAAATATACCGAAACGAATAAGGGTGCCATTTATGGAACTATTGAAGGAAAAAACACAGCTAAACACAGAGTTGTTTCAGCCCATGCCGACACCCTAGGTGCAATGGTACGACAAATAAAACCTAACGGCTGCTTAAAACTTGCTGCCATAGGCGGTATAGCTTTTAACAGCATTGAAGGCGAAAACCTTTACATCATTACACGAACCGGCAAGGTCATCACAGGGACCGGCCTTCCCGAAAAAGCCTCTGTTCACATATTTGAAGCTATCGAAAAGGAAGAAAGAAACTTAGAAACCTTTGAAGTCCGCCTTGATGCGGAAACTCACTCAAAGGAAGAAACTCTGGCTCTTGGTGTAAATATAGGAGACTTTGTAGCCTTTGAGCCCCGCACGGTCGAAACCGAAGACGGCTACATAAAATCCCGTCATTTGGATGATAAGGCTTGTATCGGTATGCTTTTTGCCGCTTGTAAGGCCCTAAAAGAAAAAGGCGAAAAACCGGCTTATACAACACATTTTTTTATAAGCAATTATGAAGAAATAGGACACGGTTTTTACGGTATTCCTAAAGAATGTTTTGAAGTATTAGCCCTCGACATCGGAACGGTCGGAGGTGAGCAAAATTCGGATGAACATGCAGTAACCATCATCGCTAAGGATTCACGCACCCCATACGACTTCGGTTTTAGGCATAGACTTGAAAACCTTGCTATTCAAAATAAAATAAACTACAGAACCGATGTTATGTTCAGATACGGCTCGGATGCAAGTATGTACGTATTGCAGGGATTTGATATTAACTTTGCCTGTATGGGCCCGGGAGTAAACGCAACACATCATTATGAGCGGACACATATCGATTCCTATAAAGAAACTATAAACCTATTATATGCTTATCTGATGAGTGAATAGGTGAATTTAACTTTTTAATCAATAACGTTGAATAGCGGTAAATCTATAAGGCTGCAAGTCTTTAGCTTTGCCGCTTTTTTAAAATTTCCGGTTTTATTTTGCCTTCATAACCCTGGTCACTCGGCTCATAAAAATGAGTGCCCTCAAGCCCATCCGGAAGGTATTGCTGTTTGACCCAATGCCCTTCAAAGGCATGAGGATATAAATAGCCTTCACCATGACCTAGAGCTTCTCCATCACGGCTTGAATCTTTTAGGTGATTAGGCACTTCTTTATTCTCTTTTTGAACACAATCGAGGGCTTTAAAAAAGGCTTCTGCACTGTTTGATTTAGGGCAGGTCGCCAAATAAAGGGCAGCATGGGCTAGATGATACCTGCCTTCAGGCATACCGACCCTGTCAAAGGCTTCGGCCGCACCTGCAACTACGCTTACAGCCCCCGGAGAAGCAAGCCCTATATCTTCGCAGGCAGAAATTAACATTCGCCGGAATATAAACCTTGGGTCTTCTCCTGCCGCTATCATACGGGCAAGCCAGTAAACGGCCGCATCGGGATCGCTGCCCCTGATCGATTTTATAAAGGCGCTTATAACATCATAATGATAATCCCCGTCTCTATCGTATAAGACAACCTTCTTTTGGATGCTTTCTTCGGCTGCTTTTAAACTAATCGTGATTTTAAAATTTTCTTCAGGGGGCCAATGGTCTACGCTGGTTTCAATAGCAAGTTCAAGAGCGTTTAAAAGACTTCTTGCATCGCCGGATGCCGTATCAATAAGATGAGCCAAGGCTCCTTCTTCAAATTCTATTTTCCAATTACCGTAACCTCTTTCTTTATTTGCCAGAGCAAATTGTACAACTTTTTTTAGATCATCATCGGTTAAAGGTTTTAATTCAAAAACTCGGCTGCGGCTTACAAGAGCCTTGTTTACCTCAAAATAAGGATTTTCAGTTGTAGCACCGATTAAAATTATCGTACCGTTTTCTACCCATGGCAGGAGGGCGTCCTGTTGGGACTTATTCCAGCGGTGAACCTCATCCACAAAAAGAATAGTCTTGCGGTTGTAGAGTTTTTTATTTTCTTCAGCATTGGATATAGCTTCCCTTATCTGCTGTACTCCTGCTAAAACGGCATTTAAACTTAAAAAATTGCTTTTGGTGGTATTTGCGATAACTCGGGCGAGGGTGGTTTTTCCCGTGCCGGGAGGGCCGAAAAAAATAACCGAAGAAAGCCTATCGGCTTGGATTGCCCTCCTTAAAAGACACCCCTCTCCGATAATATGCTCCTGCCCCACATATTCATCCAAATTAAGGGGCCTCATTCTGGAGGCAAGAGGTTCATTTTGTTTAGAACTTGAAGCTGCAGCTTCAAAAAGATCCTTACTCACGGTTCCATTCGCGTTTTTTATCGCTATAAAAGCCCCATAGACCGGCATTTCGTTGAATCACGCCTGAATAGATGCCCATAAATACGGCATACTCATCCCCACCTCTAGAAACGCCCAACAGAGGAAATGAATAATAACTTCCAAGAGTGGTTTGATATTGGGAATAGGAACCGGAGGGCGTTGTAGAACCGGAATTACCGGGGTTAAGCTGTTTTGCATTTGATAGGTTAATCGGGGTAGAACCATCCAACTGTACCTCGGTATATCCTTCGGCGCAGCCTATCAATATGGTTTTTCGTGTTCCGGCTTTAAAGTATGAAATATTGTCAGGGCTTCCGGATATTGGTATTGAAGAGCTAAAGGTACTTCCATCATAATAATAGATTGTTGATCCGGCCAATACAAAAATTTCATTGTCAGCTCCGGCAGGACAAATAGCTTTTGCACCGCTCGGCAAATCAGGGACCGCTGAGGAAACACCATTTTTATATAGCTTTTCAGAACTTCCCGATTTTACTAAAACATAGTTTCCTGCCGCTGATAAGGAATCTACTTTGCCTGTATCTATAGAAGTGCTAAGACCTGTTTCTTCTATCTTAAAAACTTGTTTTTGGCTTGAATCATAGCCGAAAACAATCTTATTACCGGCAATAATGCGTATATTTTCAGAATTGGGAACATCCTTCCAGCTTCCGTTTTCATAATATTTTACACTTCCTGAAGCAAAACAAGCAAATGCCACGGTACCGTTACTTGCAAGCTGTTGAGTACCTTGGGCGCTTAAAATTTTTGACCAAGAGCCGTCGGAAGTTTTTGATTTTGAATAAACGCCGCCCAGATTTGCAGCATAAACATTATTGTTCACCTCCAGCAAACTTAATACATTCCCCGCAACGGAAAAATTGTTTAATTCTATTTCTTGTTCAATAGCAGCAAATATGGGGCGATCATTACAAGACATAAAGCCGATAAAAATAAGCGGTATTAAAATAAAAATTAATTTCCTAAATTTCATGCTGAATTCTCCGTTTAATTAAAGATGATATCTGGCGGCAAAGCTTATGCCTAAAAAGTTTCCTGTTCGGTTATTTGATTTATCCTTGTGCCACTCAGGAACAACATTCCAAGATACATCGCCTCCGAATGACCATTCAGGAGAAAATTGATAGTAAGTTCCTGCATCAAACCTAAAAATCATCCCAAAGTATTGAGCCCCGTTTCCGCTATAAGACTGAACGGCAGCCCCTATACCTCCGCCAAGAGGGAAGCGCCATTTTCCGGCAGCAAAGGTATAAGCCATATCAAAGGTTATGGGTACGGCAAAGTAAAGGTTTTTTGCCAATGTAGGATAAAACTGAAAACTTATACTTCCTCCCAAAGAAAATCCGTCAAGAATATAATACCCAAAAGCGGCATTGATAGTACCGCCCGGCCAAATATTAGGCTTAATCGCAAATTTGCTAGCAGAAGTATTAAAAAGAGGTATTCCTAGGGATAGGCCTATTTTTATAAATTTATCGCCTTGCCTGACAGGCCGAAACACCGCACTACCGTCTATTTTGCTGTTTGAAGGAACCTCTCCCTCATCTTGTGCAAAAATCGGAATAAAAAAAATGCTTATAAGAATACAGAAAATAAATTTCTTCACGTTTAGTTCACCTCTAGCTTGATAGAATATAGTATATCGTATTTTTTACAAGAATGTCTATATGTAAGTCTTGAACAAAATCTTATTATGTTATAACATTATATCTATAAGATAATATAGAAAGTCCTTGTTTTTCAAAACTATTACGAGCGTAGAACAAACAAGGAGAATAATAGTTACTTATACAATTATTTACGGAGGGAAAAAATGAGTGCAAAAATTATTGACGGTGCCCAGATAGCGGCAGATTTAAGGGCAGATGTTGCAAAAGATGTAGAAAAAATAAAGGCAAAGGGTGTCCAGCCCACCTTAGCCGTTATTTTGGTAGGAAATGACCCTGCCTCCCAATCTTATGTAAAGGGAAAAACAAACGCCCTTCATGAAGTAGGTATGAATGACAGAACATTCAGACTACCTGAAACGACAACTCAGGATGAGTTACTAAAACTTATAAAAGAACTGAATGCAGACAAACTTATAAACGGTATTTTAGTGCAGTTGCCGTTACCTAAGCAAATCGATCCTGATGCTGTAATTGAAGCCATAAATCCCGAAAAAGATGTAGACGGATTCCATCCTGTAAATGTCGGAAAACTCCTTTTGGGACATGATACCTTTATTCCTTGCACCCCCCACGGTGTAATTCATCTTTTAAAAAGAGCCGGTGTTGAAACTAAGGGGGCTAAGGCCGTTATCGTAGGCCGCTCCAACATTGTAGGAAAGCCTCTTTCCGTTTTGATGATGAATAAGGATGTAAACGCAACGGTAACCGTTTGCCATAGCGGTACAAAAAATTTAGCCGAAGTAACAAAAGAAGCGGATATACTGATTGCTGCTATGGGAAAGCCTAAATTTATTAAAGCCGATATGATTAAAAAGGGAGCTGTCGTTATAGATGTCGGTGTAAACCGGATTGATGACAGTACCAAAAAAAGCGGCTTTAGGCTTGTAGGCGATGTAGACTTTGAGCCAGCCTGCGAAATTGCTTCTGCAATAACACCCGTTCCAAAGGGAGTAGGCCCCATGACCATCGCCATGCTCGTTGCAAATACTCTTATCGCCGCAAAAAGGCAAAACGGTTTGGAATAAGCCGAGTTGTTTTAGTTCCGTTAAAACTACAAAATCCCCGAATTGAGATTATCAACTCGGGGATTTTTGATTTTTAAATTACTTTTTTAAATCACTTTAAGATTATAAAGACTTGTGGCAAAACCAGAAGTCATAACCGTCATATTCCTTTAAGCGCTTTTTAGCTTCCGCTTCTGTGGGAGGCGGCGGAATGATAACCTTGTCCTTGATTAAGCCGTTATTAGGCCAGTCGGCAGGCAAAGCAACTTTATTTTTATCGGATGTTTGCAGAGCTTTAACGGCTCTAACAATTTCTTCCATATTTCGGCCGATTTCCTGCGGATAATAAATAACAAGTCTAACTTTTCCGTTAGGATCAACGATAAATACGGCTCGAACAGTGTTAGTACCTTTTCCGGGGTGCAAGAGACCAATCTTATTTGCAACACTGTCATTAGCAGCAATTACAGGGAAGGTAATCTCAACACCGAGCTTTTCCTTAATCCACTCAATCCATTTTAAATGGCTCTGTATTTGGTCAATTGAAAGGCCGATAAGTTTTACTCCTAGTTTTTCAAACTCAGGCATAAGTTTTTGAAAAGCTACAAATTCCGTAGTGCATACGGGGGTAAAATCTGCAGGATGGCTAAAAAGCACAAACCAGCTGCCTTTAAGATCACCGGGAAGATTAAGATGCCCGTGTGTTGTTGAAACCTCTAACTGAGGGAAATCATCCCCTAAAAGGGGCATATTCATTGCCATGTGTTCCATAATTTTCTCCTTAAAATTATTTTAAAGCGGATTTTAACATCCATATTTGTTTGTCAAAATATTCGATAATCCCGCTAAGGATTCCGTCTGTAGATGCATCATTACTGTCTGCAGCTTCAATCCGAGTTACCTTTATTTCTTTTACAAGGTACTCAAAATCAGCCAAGATTTTTTTAAGAGCTTCTACGCTTTTAAAAGATTTGTTTGTTTCTTCTTCAATTCCTGTCACAGCCAAATACTCTTTCATTGAAGAAGGAGCTTTTTCGTTTAGCTGTAGAATTCTTTCAGCAACCGAATCATAGAAATCGCTAATAGTTTCATAATATGATTCTATCATTTCATGCACTGGTTTAAAATCAATACCTTCAACGTGCCAGTGATAATTATGTAATTTTACATAAAGAACCGCTAAGTCGGCAGTATGTACTGATAATCTTTTAGTTATATTGTTCATAAACACCTCCATATTTGTTCATTTATATACAAGCAAAATCTATGCTAAGCATAAAATTTAAGGAAAAAAGCTTTTTTAAGCAAAAATAAGGGAATTTTTATCGAAATATTTGGAATTTTAATAAAAAAGATTGTTTTAAATAAAATTTTCACTGATATATCAGTGGGCAGTCACCGATATATCAGTGCATCGGCATATCAGTGATATTCTTTTTCTTTTAAGTATAGGAAAAGGGCTGCATTCATCATTGCGTGGGTATAAGGCGGATTACCCATGTTTTGAATAACTTTTTTAACGGGGATTTCAAGAATATTTAAGAACTCATCATCATCAAGGTTTTGCTTGCCTTCAGTGCCATCCAATTCTGCAAAAAAAACCGTGCATGTGTTTTCCATTATTGCAGGATTTGGGGACAATACCGACAAACATTTTATTTTTTTAGGGGCTCTACCGGTTTCTTCTAAAAGCTCCCTTAAAGCCGCATCTTCGGCCTTTTCTCCTTTATCAACAACACCTCCGGGAAATTCTATGTAGACGTTTTCCGCACCGTGCCTCCACTGCTGTACCATTACAAACATGTCTTCTCCAGATGAGTTTCGGTACACGGGAACAATAATAACCCAGCTAGGTGCTTTTAAAGAAATAAAGGTCTTTTTTTCCCCTTCAGGAGAAATACTGTCTTTTTCGCATACGGTAAATACTCTTGTCTTTAATACTTCTCTGGAAGAATCAGGTTTCCATATAATTTTGTCATTCTTTTCCATAAAAATTGCAATTCTCCATTTGACATATCAAGGATTTCAGGTTATTCTATTATAAAGCGAATTTAATTGCAAGGAGGTTTTTATGGCAATTATAACTATTTCACGCAAAATCGCTTCCTTTGGTGACGAAACGGCAATTGAGTTGGCCAAACTTTTAAATTACAACTTTGTTGACCGCAAATCATTGGAAAAAGATTTGCTTGCAAGAGGAATTTCGGAAGTGCAGCTAAAAAAATATGATGAACGCAAGCCTAGCTTTTGGGCATCCCTTTCAAGGGAAAGAGATTCCTACTTTGATTATCTGCGTGAAGCAGTATACGAGCATGCTTCTTCCGGCAACAGCATTTTTATAGGCAGGGGAGGGTTCGCAATCTTGAGAAATGTACCCGGCCTTTATTCGGTACGCTTAGTTGCTGCCGACGATATACGAATTTCAAGATTGATGAAAGAATTCAATTATTCCGAAAAAGATGCAAGAGCGCTAATGGAAGAAAGTGATAATAATAGAGACGGGTTCCATAAGAATTTTTTTAATACGGCTAATGAAGACTCGTCCGAATATAATTTAGTTATAAATACGGGGCATGTAGCCCCTCTTCAAGCTGCCGAGATAATCAAATACGGGTTTGAAAAAACCATAAGCAAAGAAGAAACGGCCTCAGGCGATAAAAGATTAAAAGAGCTTTTATTGGCTCAAAAAATCGTAAATCATATTTCCTTCGATTTAAAACTTCAAATATATTTCCTTGAAGCCGATATTTCGAAAGATGAAATTATTTTACACGGTGTAGCCGACAATGCAGGGCTTATCCAAAAAGCCGTGTCCGTAGCCGAAGAAATGTCAGAAGGACGTAAGGTTTCTTCATCGATAAGCAGGGTAAACGAGTATAAGCCTTTTCCGTAAAAGCTAAAAAAACAGCTTACATAAACTTATAGAAAAATCGGCCGAGATTGAGTTTCGGCCGATTTTTTTCTTTTACTAAAATAAGCCTATTCTACGGTATAGCCCGCATCTTCAATAGCCTTTTTTAGATCTGCAACTGTAACGCTTTCAGGATGTGTGATAGTTGCCGTTTTTGCGCCTAGGTCTACTTCGGCAGAAACACCCGAAATCTTTGTTAAAGCTTCCTTAACATGGGAAACACAATGTTGGCACTGCATGCCGTTTACCTTTAATACCGTATTCATAAGTTCTTTCTCCTTAATTTTATTTTCACCCGTTATGCAAGATTCTGTAGAGTCTGCATTACGGTTTATTTTTTGTTTTCTTTTAGGTTTAAAATAGTTTAAGCGCAAAGCATTGCTTACAACCGAAACGGAGCTCAAGCTCATTGCAGCTGCTGCAATCATCGGGCTTAAAACAATACCGAAGACAGGGTAAAAAGCTCCCGCCGCTAAAGGTATACATAAAGAATTATAAAAGAGCGCCCAAAACAGGTTTTCTTTTATATTCCGCATAACGGCACGGCTTAACTGAATAGAATCTACGGCAGTTTGTAAATTATCATTCATCAAAATAATATCTGCACTTTCGATAGCTATATCCGTTCCGTTCCCTATGGCTATACCTACGTCTGCCGTCATAAGGGCAGGAGCATCGTTTATTCCGTCTCCTATCATAGCCGTTTTACGCCCTGCTTGGTGCAATTTTTCGATTTCGAATTTTTTATTTTGAGGCAGAAGCTCGGCAGCAAAATCATCAACTCCCGTTTGAGCCTTTATAGCATTTGCTGTTTTTTTGTTATCTCCTGTAAGCATTATGGTTTTTATGCCCATCGCCTTAAATTCCGCTATTGACTCAATGCTGCCTTCTTTAATTTTATCTGCAACAGCTATAATTCCTATGAGCTTTGCACCCGTACCGGTTTCCGAAGAGCTTCCGCCCGTACCGCCGCCCACACCGATCAAAAGAGGAGTCGCACCTTTTTCCGCAAGGGCATCAATTTCGGCCTTGGCATGGGAAATTTCGATATTGTTTTTTTGGAAGAGCTTTTCATTTCCTGCAAAGATTTTTAGGCCGGAAGATTCTTCAATACCCGAAATACCGAAACCGTGTTCCGCCCTAAAGTCCTTAATTTTCAAAGCCTCTAAGTTTTTTTCCTTTGCCCGTTTTATAACGGCATTTGCGAGAGGGTGCTCGGAAAGCACTTCAAGACTATAGGCAAAGCGCAAGACTTCGTCCTCGCTAAAGTTTTCGGTTTTTTTAATATCGATTACATCGGGGCGGCCTTGGGTTATTGTACCGGTCTTATCCAATACTACGGTGTTTGTTTTATGAGCCGTTTCAAGGGCTTCTGCAGAGCGGATTAAGATACCCAGCCGAGCGCCCTTACCTGTTCCGGCCATAATGGCTGTAGGCGTTGCAAGACCTAGGGCACAGGGACAGGAAATTACAAGCACCGAAATTGCTCTGGAAAGAGCAAATTCAAAGCTTTCGCCTGCAATAAGCCAGACAAAAAGCGTAATCACTGCAATAGCTATGACCGCAGGCACGAAGTAGTTGCTTATCTTATCTGCGAGTTTAGAAACGGGAGCCTTCGAGGCTGAGGCTTCTTCTACAAGGGCAATTATCTGGGAAAGGGTTGTGTCATCGCCAACTCTTTCAGCCTTAAAGGTAAATGTTCCAGATAAATTTATGGAGGCACTTACCACTTTATCTCCTGCAGTCTTTTCGACAGGGAGACTTTCGCCCGTAATTGCAGCCTCATCTACCGACGAATTCCCCTCTACTATGATACCGTCAACGGGAATGGAAAAACCGGGCTTGATTAAAATCAAATCGCCCTTTACAATTTCTTCAACCGGAATCTCCTCTTCATTACCGTTCCTGATAACAAGGGCGGTTTTGGGCCTAAGGTTCATCAGCTTTGTAATTGCCTGAGAAGTTTTTCCTTTTGCATTGGCTTCAAGGAATTTCCCCAAGGTTACGAGGGTTAAAATCATCGCAGCCGATTCAAAGTAAAGGTCTCCGGCAAAAAGCCTTACCGTTTCCATATCTCCGTGCCCCATTCCGTAGGCCATCTTATAAATAGCAAAGATGCCGTAAATAAGGGCTGCGCCGGAACCGACCGCAACGAGGGAGTCCATATTGGGTGCCTTGTTTAAAAAAGCCTTAAAGCCTCCCGTAAAGAATTTTTTATTTACAATCAGCACGGGAAGAGCAAGCAGAAATTGAGTAAAACTAAAAATAAGAGCATTTTCTATTCCGTGCAAAAAATGAGGAATCGGAAGAGAAGCCATGTGTCCCATCGATACATAAAAAAGAGGAATCATAAAGACTAAAGACAAGATCAGCCTTTTTTTTATCTTATCTCTTTCAAATTTGGCGGCATCGTTTTGAAATGAGCGGGAACCGGAAGTCTTACCGTCAGCCGAATTTTTATTTGAAGAAGAGTTTTTTAAACCTTCGGCAAGCGAGGCTCCGTATCCTGCTTTTTCGACAGCCTCTATAATCTTATCCGCGCTAAGGAAAGCCTCATCGTAATTGACGCTCATGCTGTTGGTTAAAAGATTTACCTGTACCTCGGCGGCTCCTTCAAGTTTTTCGACAGCCCTTTGAACATGGGAAGAGCAAGCCGAGCAAGTCATTCCCGTAATATTGAATTTTATTTTTTTACTCATGCTACTAATATACAACTTTTAAACGGAAAGGTCTAGGAAATGTATTGTAAATAAACAATAAAAGTTTTAGAATTATCTAAAAATGAAATATCAACGGAAAGATTTATGTATGGTACGTTTGTGAAACTTTGATTAATCTTAGAATATCTTTCATTGTTGCAGTCAAATCGGCCTCGGCTGTTTTTTTTGCTTGGCTGAAAGGTACTGCAAGGCGGTTTATACTGAATACGGCGGAAACTCCCATTTTATAAATATCGTCTATTTCCTCTTCTGCATCACCTACGACAGCTATTACAGGCACATTTTTCTTTTTGGCCCTTTGGGCAACGCCCGCAATAACCTTTCCCCTTAAACTTTGCCTATCTAATTTGCCTTCTCCCGTAAAAACAAAATCGGTTTTATCCAGTTTGTTCTCAAAGTCAACCGTATCAAGCACAATTTCAATACCCATTTTTAACTCGGAACCTAAGAAGATGAGCATTCCGTAGCCCATACCTCCGGCAGCCCCCGCTCCCGCAATTTCTGCCGCTTTGGAACGGGAATTGAGGGATTCGGTTTTCCCTGCAACCAGGGCTAAGTGTTGTAGGCCTTGATCGAGCTCTTCAACCATTTTAGGATCAGCGCCTTTTTGCGGAGCAAAGATGTAGGCCGCTCCGTTTTTTCCGAAAAGAGGATTATCTATATCGCACATAGCCGTAAACTTTGCTTTTTTTACAAGAGGGTTTAAGCCCGTCATATCTATGCGTTCAATATTTTTTAAAGTTCCGCCGGCCGGAATAAAACTTTTTCCATCCTTATCAAAGAACTTGACACCCAAGGCTGCCGCAGCTCCGCAGCCGCCGTCGTTTGTAGCACTTCCGCCCAAACCGATTATAATATTTGTGCAGCCGTTTTTAAGGGCATCGGCTATGAGCTCCCCCACCCCATAGGTCGTAGTAAGAGATGGATTAAGCCTTCCCATTGCAAGGGGAAGACCCGCACAGGCAGCCATTTCAATTACGGCGGTCTTTCCGGCAGTCGAATCTTCGCTTTTTAAGATACCGTAAAAGCTTTCCATTTCTTCAAAAAAAGGATTTTTGACTTTAACGGTTTTTTTTATGCCGCCTACAGCTTCTAAAAAGGCATCGACACTGCCCTCCCCTCCATCCGCAACAGGGATCGAAAGAGTTTGAGCTTCAGGGAAAATTTCTTTTACGGCATCCTTCATCAAAGTACATATTCGACCCGAGCTCATTGTTCCCTTAAAGGAATCGGGGATAAGCAGTATCTTTTTCATAGATTTAGGCCTGTAAAAACATTTATATATAAGTGCACATATAATTATATCATATAAACGCTTGGAATGCAAATTTAAATATGGTTTTTATATTGCAAATTTATTAAGCCTTGACATCATTTTGAAAAAGGGTCATCATAGTCTTAGCATATTTAATGATTTTAATGAGAGGCTTTATTTTATGGATATAAAAAATCTGAAAAAGGCTATAATTTTTATGAGCTTTATTTTTCTTGCTGCGGCTTGTTCGGATAATTCTGAGAAAGAACAAGATATAAAAACGGCTGACAGCAAAAACGACATTAAAGAAGAAGCATCAATAAATTTGCCGAATACGGAATCTATAAGTTTGACCACAGCAAAGTTAAAAGGTGAAAAAATAAAGCTTAGGGTTGAAAGATTTGTTTCCAATCGTGAACCTATATGGATCGATTTAAATTCAAATAAAAAAATGGATGAAAATGAAGATATAACGCCTTTTGTTGTACCCGGTATGTCCGCTTATCGTGATTATATTATTGATAGTGAAGTTATAACTATATATGGTAAAATAAATAGATTTTTTTGTGAGGGAAACCGTATAACAAGCATTGATTTAGCTAATAATCCTTCATTAACAAAACTCTCTTGTTCCGATAATAATCTTCAAGACTTGTCTCTTATAAATAACAGAGAACTGACATATTTATCTTGCGGTAAAAATAATTTGACTTCTATAGATTTTAGCCGAAATTTTGATTTAAAAGAAATTTTTTGTGATGAAAATCAAATCAGAGAACTCGATGTTTCTCATATTAAAAGGTTAACAACTTTAGAAGCTCAAAAAAATAAATTAAAATTTCTCGATATGTCGAAAAATACTTCTCTTACAACTTTATATTGCTATGAAAATGAGCTGACATATTTAAATACGGATAATTGTAAAGATTTAAAGTTTCTTGCTTGTTCCGAAAATGCTCTCACATATATAGATATAAGTTCAAGCTCTATTTTGCGTGAATTATGGTGTGCAAATAATAAACTTGAAAATATCGATTTATCAAAAAATGTGAACCTTACATTTCTTATGCTCAGTAATAATGTATTATCGGAATTGGATATAAGCAATAATTCCAGTTTAAATGAACTTTGGTGCAATAAAAATAATCTAACCGATTTATTCTTAGATGGCCATGAGAATCTTGAAATATTATCTTGCCATGATAATCAACTGAATTCGCTTGACATTTCTCATCTTGCGGAATTACAAGAATGTTATTGCCACAATACAAATATAAGCGAGTTGGATGTATCTAAAAATACTAAGTTGATAAGATTGTCTTGCGGCAAAAATAATCTTTCTCAAATAGACTGTTCTAATCTTAAAGATATTGAGTATCTTTATGTAGCGGGAAACAGCCTTACAGCTTTGGATATAAGGCAAAATTTAAATCTTACGGAACTTTATTGTCACAACAATATGTTGACAGAACTGAATCTAAACAGTAATAGAAAGTTAAAAAACTTATATTGCGGAAATAATAAACTAAAGGCTCTTAATACATCTAATAATGTAAAATTAAGTAATCTATACTGTAAACAAAATGAAATTACAGATATAGATCTTACAAAAAATACGGAATTGCAGTTTTTATCGGTAAGCGAAAACCGTTTGAAATTTTTGAATTTACGAAATAATGTAAAATTGGAAAAGCTATGGTGTTACGATAATTTACTCATGGGGCTTAGTGTTTTAAATAATAAGAATATAAAGCTTATATCTTGTTATAATAACCAAATAAAAGAAAAAGAAATGGAAAGGCTCATAAAGTCGTTACCTGCCCGTTCAAACGAAGAAAATGGAAGCCTCTATGTAGTCGATAGACGGGAAAATAGTACAGATAATAATATCTGCACTATTCAGCAGGTTAATAATGCAAAGAAAAAAAATTGGAATGTTCTAAAGTCTGAGGGCGAAGAATTTACGGGCCATTAAAAATTTTATAGGCTAATCTTTTTTGGAATTCCGGATTCACCTAAAAGATTAGCCTTTTTAGCATCTTAAAATTTAAAACCTTTCCGCTATGGCTTTTTCTATGCGCTTAATAGCTTTGTCTATACCTAAAATTTGGATTGAGCCTACAAGGGGCGGGCTTATTCTGCTGCCGGTAACGGTCATTCTGACAGGCATCATAAAGTCTCCCATCTTAATACCCATAGCATCGGCTTCCGCCCTAAAGACTTCTCCGCCTGCATGGTCATCAAGGCCGGCAATTTTGGGCATTACTTGGACTGCCCTTTGAAGAACTTTTTTTGTAGTTTCGGCATCAAGTTTTTTCGGTATTATCTCTTCGGCTTGAGGAACTGCCGGTTCTTCAAAGAGGAAACGCACCATGCCGGTTATTTCACTTAAAAGATGAAGTCTTTCTTTTACCAAGGGCATCACTTTCATTAGAATTTCTTTTTGTTCTTGAGAGGGTTTTAAATAGGTTTGGTTTTCAAAGCGGCATCCGGCTTTTTTCAGCTCTTCTTCATTTATTTTTCCAAAAAGGCCTGAATTTGCAATATAGGGCCATGTAAGATCGAAGAGCTCTTCATCGGTTTTTTCTCTCATATATTGGCCGTTAAACCATTCCAGCTTTTTATAGTCGAATACGGCCGGAGCCTTGTTTAAATGCTTAACATCAAAGAGTTTTTCCAAGTCTGAAAGACTGTACATATCACGGCCGTCTTCATAAGAACAGCCGAGCATAGCAACATAATTGATAATAGCTTCTTTTAGGTAGCCCTTGTTTCTGAATTCGTTACAGCTGGTGGCTCCGTGCCGTTTTGAAAGCTTTTGCCCGTCATTTCCCATAACCATGGGCAGGTGGCAAAATTGAGGCGGTTCCCAACCGAAGGCTTTGTACATAATCACATGCATGGGGGTGGAAGGGAGCCATTCTTGGGCACGCATAACATGGGTTATGCCCATAAGGTGATCGTCCACGATGTTTGCCAAGTGATATGTCGGAAACCCATCGCTTTTTAAAAGGATTTGATCGGGATTTATATCTTCATTTTTCCATTCAATATCGCCTAAAAGGGCATCTGTAAATTTGGTGCTGCCTTCAAGTGGAACCTTTAAGCGGATAACATAGGGAAGACCTTCGTCCATTTTAGCCTTAATTTCTTCAGCGGTCAAATTACGGCAAGCCCTGTCATAGCCCGGAGGCATCTTATTCATGGTTTGAATCTTTCGGATTCTGTCGAGTCTTTCAGAGTCGCAAAAGCAATAATAAGCAAAGCCCTTATCGACAAGCTCTTGGGCGTATTTTCGGTAAATTTCGAACCTTTGAGACTGAATATAGGGCGCACAGGGGCCTCCCTTTGGGCCGCCTTCATCCCATTCAAGGCCGAGCCATTCAAGGGTATCATAAAGGTTCTGTTCATATTCTTCGCTGTATCTTGTTCTATCGGTATCTTCAATACGCAAAACGAATTTTCCGCCTTTTGAGCGGGCAAAAAGATAATTAAACAAGGCTGTACGGACTCCGCCTATGTGCTGAAAGCCGGTGGGAGAGGGAGCATATCTGACTTTAACTTGCATAGTTACAAAACCTCCTAACTGTTATAGATAATGTCAAGTTTATTAAGGGGCTTATTATACATTTTTTTAGGCTTAGGTGCAAGGCTAAATTAAAGCTTATTTTTTTTTAGCCGATAGACTTATTAATGAAGCAGTCTCTTGTTAAATTTGCTTTTAGAGCAATATTTTTTTTATTTTTTATTTCAGTTATTTTTTCCGAATCAGGAGATATAAAGCAAAATGTTCCGGCCTCTTTTTCTCCTCCTAAATGGGAGCCTTTATTTCCCTCGGCTTTGTGGATAAAGGATGCACCGGTTAAAGAGGAAGTTGTGATATATACTGCAAAGACTAAACCGGAAATGGAAGCATCGCTTAAATTCGATGAATCAAAACTGCAATCCGTTTTATTGAATAACGATATTTTTGCCCTTTATGGGAAACCGGATGCCTATACTATGGGCATTTTAGGAAGATATACTCCTGAAGAAATTGAACCGATTATGAATGAGTTTGCGGCAATTTATGATGAAGCAAATAATGAGCGGGGCCTTATTCCTGCTTTTTATTTAATTTACGGCACATGTTGGCCGGGAGGAGAAATCGGTTTTCTTAGCCTATCTACTGTAAAAAAATACATTGAATTCGCCGCCGAAAGGGGATGGTATGTATTTATTGACCACCAAATCGGAAAATACACGGTAGAAAAGGCTATGAATGCAATTTTGCCTTTTTTGAGGTACCCGAATGTTCATCTTGCCTTGGATCCCGAATGGCATACGACAGAACCGATGAAGGTAATCGGCTCTGTTACGGGGGATGAGATAAATAAGGCCCAGGAAATGATGGATAAATACATAAAGGAAAATAGTATTACAGGCAGAAGAATGCTTGTGATTCATCAGTTTAATTCTATAATGATTAAAAAAAGGGCTAATGTAAGAAGCGATTATGAAAGGGTCCAACTTGTCCATTGTGCGGACGGCTTCGGCTCTCCTCAATTAAAGAAAGATTCTTATGCTTATAATGCTCTCGCACAAAACATTCCGTTAAAATCTTTTAAGCTTTTTTCAAAGCCGACTGTTGCGGGTGCAGGTTATGACCAGCCCATGATGACCCCTGATGAGGTTTTTAGCTTAAACCCTCGTCCTTATCTCATAATGTATCAATAAAGATTATCAAAGATTGTAAAATTAAAAAGGCTGTAAACTCATAAAGAGATACAGCCTTTGTTTTTTTTAAAGATTTGAGTTAAATTGAAAGGTAGATACGACAAGCCCATATCTTTAACAAAATATTTAATTAAAATCCTAAAGAATCTAAAATTTTCTCTGCTGTTTGATCCAAAACACTATCAATGTATGAAGGGTCTTGAAATTTTCTTCTAACTTCTTCTATTTTTTCTTGACGGATGTCCGGGGCAGCCTTTACTGCATCCATTGCAAAATAAATTTCTGATAGTTTTTGAGCCTCAGGAGACACTTGTATCGAATCGGAAGCTCCTACCTTTTCTATTTTTCTTGGTTTTTGAGTATTTTGTAAATTCTTGATCGGATCCATTCCGCCCAATTTTTCTATCATCATATTTTCCTGCCTTCATAACCGATTATCGGTTAATTTTAGTCAAAAGTTAAGGTTTTATTTTTATAAAAGCCTATTTTCCTGTAACAAAAACCGAAAATTCCCCCTTTATCGAGGGTCTTTTTTCAAAGTTTTCTAAAACTTCTGCAGCCTGCCCCTTGATAATTTCTTCATGGAGTTTTGTAAGCTCCCTCCCAACAATGAGCTCACGGTTACTATCTATTTCGGCAATATCAGCCAATAGCTTTACAATTCTATAGGGGGATTCATATAAAACAAAGCCCGCCCCGAAATCAAAGAGCTCTTGAAGCCTACGTTTGCGTTTTCCGGCCTTAGGCGACAAAAATCCCTCAAAAACAACAGTTTTGTCGTATGTGCCAGCTATACTCATCATAGCACCAAAGGCTGAAGCTCCCGGAATCGGAATTATTGTATGCCCTGCTTCCCTTGCCGCCCTAACCAAAATAGAACCCGGATCGCTGATTGCCGGTGTTCCTGCGTCGCTGGCATAGGCTATTTTTTTCCCTTCATCTAAAAGTTTTACAATCTTTTCTGAGGAGGCCGCTTCATTTACCGCCCTGCACGAAATTAGAGGCTTAGAGATTTCATAATGAGTTAAAAGGCCTAATGTGTGCCTTGTATCCTCACAGGCGATAAAATCGGCTTCTTGAAAAGTCTCTAAAGCTCTAAAACTGATATCTTTTAGATTGCCTATAGGAGTGGCAACGACAAATAAAATTCCCACTTAAACAGTGTATCATAATTTTAGTATTGAATCAATAGGAAAAAAAGTGTATGATATATTTATGACTGATTTACAGCCTTTATCATGGATGATACTAGTTTTTATAGGCCTATTTTTAATTGTATTCGCTTATACTCTTTTCAGTGCTTCTGCAAAACATGCAAGCGGAAAGAAAATCAGGCAAACAGGAAAAAAAGGTGCGCCCGGAGTATGTCCCATATGCGGTACGGTTTTGGCTAGAGATGAACAGGTAAAATCGGCTGTTTATCCGGGTGAAGATGATAAATTATGCTATATATACGGCTGTCCGCATTGTTATCCCAGATGTGAAAACGGCGTTCAACGTCAATGCCCTGTTTGCCATAAAACCGTTCCAAATGAAGCTCATCTAATTGCAAGATACTTTGACCGAAAAAAAGGGAAAAAAAGAGTTCACATATTAGGCTGTTCAAACTGCCGCTTTATGAGTTAAAAATGGGGAAAAATTCTTTTACACTAAAATATCTTTTTAAAAGTAAAGTATCTATTTTTTTTGTAATTTTTTTGGCCGTTGCAGCTTCTTTCTTTAATGTCGGTACGGCTTTTTTACTAAAACTCATAGCCGATTCGGTTCTCAATTACGAATTAAGTAAAATGATTCTTCTTGGAGGCTGTACTGTAGTTTATATTTTTGTTGCCGTTTTATCCGATTTTTTGGCTCATTATTCCCGTATTAAATTTTGTAAGCATATTTCATACTTGTTAAAAAACGATATTATTTTTAATCTTTTGAATAAAAGCGTTCTGCATAAAGAAAAAAAATCTTATTCCGATTATCAATCCTTATTATTAAATGATATTTTAAGTTTGGAGCAAAACTATTTTGAGGCTATTTTATCGTGCCTATATCAAGCTCTTAACTTGGTTTTTTCATTTTTGGCAATTTTATACATTCAGCCGCTTTTTTTACCTGTTATTTTGGTTATATGTATTCCGCCGATTTTATTTCCTAGATTGACACAAAATAAACTTGAATTCTTGCAAAAAAATAAATCCGAAACCCGTTCATTTTTTATAAAAAAATTAAGCGATGTATTGAACGGTTTTAGAACAATTAAAATGTATGGAGCTGAAGCAGCCTGTGTAAAATATTCCGATGATTCAAATTATGATTATACCCAAGCCGAAATAAAACTCGCAAAACGTGAAAATCTTATTATGTCATCAGCTTTCGGCCTAGGGCTTTTAATTATTCTTTTGACATGGGTTTCAGGGGCATTTTTTATAAGAGCCGGGCTTTTGACTTTTTCCGGTTTGATAGCTCTTACCAAAATTGCCGAATCGATTGCCGGGCCTTTTCAAATTATAGGTGAAAGATATGCCGGTATAATGTCTTCTAAAGCTATCAAAAAAACTATAAAATCAGTTCTACAAGAAAAAGAAGATATTTATAAAATAAAAGATTTTAAAGAAATACGGATTAAAGATTGTGTAATTGTTAAAGAAGAAAAGGAATGTCTGCAGATAGAAAATTTATCCTTAAAAACAGGGGATAGAATTCTTGTAACAGGAGTAAGCGGTTCCGGAAAAAGTACCTTACTTAATGTTTTGGCAGGATTTGAAAAAAATATGGGTAAGCTTTATATAGATGAAGTTTTACAAGAAGCCGATATTAGTCTTTCAAATCTTATTTTTATGCTGGAGCAAAAAACTCATATTTTTGATGCCGGCTTAATCGATAATATTACATTGTTTGATACGGCAAATAATGCGGCCGCCGAAGATGCAATAAAAAAACTTAATATAGCCTATTTAAGCACAAAGATGGAAAATCAAAAGCAATTCTCAGGCGGGGAAGAGCGGCGTATAGATTTTGCAAGACTGCTTATAAGAAATTTAAGCGAAAAAATAGTTTTACTTGATGAACCGTTTTCAGGACTGGATCTGCAAAATACCGAAAATATGATAAGAATAATAAATGAATTAAATCCTAAAATTTTAATTTTAACAGCTCATGAGGCTGACCAATTAGGCGGTCTAAATTACAACCGCCTTTTAAGAATAGAAAATACCGAATTAAAAGAAATTTAAAACTGAGGAACAACTTCCCCCGCTATTTCGCCTCTGTGATTTTTGATGTTTTTATCGGCAATGCTATCAAAATATTCGTAATCGGCTTTATCAATTACACCGAGTTTTTTTAACAAGTGAACCAAAACGATATCTCTGGTTTTTGAAATTCCGTCATAGGTTTTGACGGCAATACCGTATTTTTTATCGGGTAAAAGGCCGCCGAAATATCCGTTTGCTCCCGATTTTACAACAAGTTTTCCGGGATATTTTTTGACCAAAAGATGGTCTATTCTATCAGTACCGGAAGTGTATTCGGAACAGGCTGTTATGGAATCTATTATGTCTTTTGCATGAGTAGATACATTTTGAGGCAAATTTTCATAGTCGGCCATTCTTGCCATTCCGAATGCAAAATTGTAAAGGGGCAGAGAGTGAACCGGAACTCCGCAGCCGTCAACCGAGATATTATCATCGGGAATCTTGCAATCGCAAATCAGCTCTATCATTTCCCGTATTTTTTGCTGAACGGGGTGCTGAGGCTTGTAATAATCGTCAGTAGAAGCTTTCATTAATACGGCTGCCGCCAGCATACCGGAATGCTTTCCGCTGCAATTATTGTGAATATCGCGAGGTTTTTCGTTATTTACCTTCATTCTCAATTCTACTTCCGGTTTAAAAGGATAGTGAGGGCCGCACTTTAAGGCACTTTCATCAAGTCCGATTTTTTTTAATATTCCCGTTACGGTTTTTATATGAAAATCCTCGCCTGAATGGGAAGCACAGATTTGAGCTATTTCTTCATGGCTTAGATTGAACTTTTCCTTGGCACCCAATGAAAGAGGCACCAGAGCCTGAATAAGTTTTGCACTTGAACGCGGAAAGGATACTTCCTTTGGGTCTCCTGCCGAGTATACAATCTTACCGTCCTTATCGACTACGGCGATTGAACCGAATGTATAAAGGTCTTCAATTTTTCCTCTATAAGATTTTAAAAGTATTTCCATTTTATTCTCCTATTAGTGTATAAGTTTTATGAATTCTATTATAGTTTATACATATAGTCAATAGAGGTTATATGCAAAATTATGTTGTGCATAAAACCGGGCCATTGAAAAACCATAGGACATTTGATAGAATGTTTTTGGTTATTTTTAATTTAGAAGAGGTTAGTATATGAAAATAGGAATCTTCGGTGCTGAAGAGCAGGAAGTTAAACTTTTAAAAAAGCATTTAGTGGGAGAAATTCGAAAAATTGCCGGACTTAGTTTTTTTACGGGAACAATAATGGAAAAGGAAGTTGTGCTTGTTTGCAGCGGAATAGGAAAAGTCAATGCGGCTCTTTGCTGCCAAATTCTTATTTCGGAATTTAAAGTTAATGCTATAATTAATACCGGTGCTGCCGGCGGACTTTTGGAAGGCTTAAAAGTTTTCGATATGGTAGTTTCCACGGACGCAGTTCAGCATGATGTAAATGCTGTTACCTTCGGTTATCCCCTAGGTCAGGTGCCTATGACAAAATCACCTTTTTGGCCCACTGATAAAAAACTTAAGAACCTTGCCGTAAAAGCCTTTAAGGCTTTGCAAAACGAAAGTGACGATGAACACATAAAAACACTTAAACTTATCGAAGGCCGTATTGCTTCGGGGGATGTTTTTGTTTCTGATAAAAAACTCAGGGCAAAAATTATAAAAGAATTTAATCCTGCCTGTGTTGAAATGGAAGGAGCCGCCGCAGCTCAAGTTTGCAGCATAAATAAAATTCCTTTTTTAATTTTAAGGAGCATGTCCGATACGGCAGGAAAGGACAAAATTGCAAAAATATCTTATGATGTTTTTTCGGCACAGGCGGCAAAGGATTCTTCTCTTCTGGTACTGCAAATGCTGAAAATGCTTTAATAACGCTTTGGTAATTTATGGATAAATTTTCTTTTACAACGGTTCAAGGAAAAACTGAAGTGTTTTACTGCGATGAACCTTTTTTACCGCATATAGATTCGCCCGGCGGAATGTATATTGCCGATTCCAATACTGCACCTATTGCAAAGAATTCAAAAAATTTCCGCTCAGACCTTCCCTTAGTTATAATTGAAGCCGGAGAAGAAAATAAAAATTTTACTTCCCTTGTGTCCATTTTAAAAACCGCCCTTGATGCAGGCTTAAACCGGAATTCGGTTTTTATCGGGGTTGGAGGAGGCCTTGTATGCGATTTAGCGGCCTTTGCCGCCTCAGTTTATATGAGGGGGGCAAGATGCAAACTTGTTCCTACCAGTCTTTTAGCTATGGCGGATGCAGCCATAGGCGGGAAGACTGCAATAAATTTTGACGGTTATAAAAACATGGTAGGAACTTTTTTTAAGGCTGATGAAATTTACATAAGCCCCAAAGTCTTAAAAAGTTTAAGCGATGAAGAATATCTTTCAGGTCTGGCAGAAATATTTAAAATGGGCCTTTTATATTCAAAAAATATTTACCAAGCCTTTAGGATGCAAAGAGAAAAAATATTGGAACGGGACGAAAGCCTTTGTTTAGAGCTTGTCAGAGGAGCCGTTGAAGCGAAAGCTAAGGTAGTAAGCCGTGACTTTGATGAAAAAAATGAAAGAGCTTTTTTAAATTTGGGGCATACTTTTGGCCATGCGCTGGAATCCGTTTTAAATTTTTCAAAAATTACTCACGGGGAAGCTGTCGCCTGGGGAATATCAAAAGCGATGCTTTTAGGTAAAAAATTAGGATTAACCGATTCTTCTTATGCGGATGAGGTTTGTGCTGTTATACGTTCTTATAGCCGTATAGATGCTTCGCTCTTATATGATAAAAATAAAATTCTTTTAGCAATGAAAAAAGATAAAAAAAATATAGATACTAAAATCCGTTTGATTTTACAAAAAAATATTTGCGAGACTTTTATTTATGAGGTTTCTGAAAAAGACATCAGGGAGGTGCTATGATTTATTTGGATTGGGCGGCAACGGCCATGCCTCAAGAAGATATAAATACGGAGGCTTTAAAAAAGTCTTTTAAATATTTTGCAAACCCTTCCTCAAAACATTTTTTAGGTAAGGATGCCCGAAAAATTCTTGAAGAAACCCGTTCGGAAATTGCAGAACTTTTGCACGTAATTCCCGATCATATTATTTTTACATCGGGAGGAACCGAAGGTGATTATATTCCTATGCTGTCTTTTATGGCCATGCCTTCTCCTTGTTCGATTGCAGTCAGCAGCATAGAGCACTCCGCAGTCAGGGAGCAGGCTGCCGTTATGAAGGCACGAGGTTATAAGATTTTACAAATTCCTGCGGACAAAAACGGTTTTATAAGCGCCGATTCGGTTTTAAAAACCATAGACTCTGATACGGCCTTTGTTTCGGTGATGGCTGTAAATAATGAAACCGGAGCAATTCAGCCCATCGCTGAAATCGGTAAGGCCATTGAAGAATATTCTAAGGGAAAACGAAGGATTCATTTTCATACCGATGCCGTCCAAGCTATAGGAAAAATTCCTTTTGAACTTTCAAAACTGCCCATCCATTCCGCTTCTTTTAGCGGACACAAAATAGGTGCCCCTAGAGGAATCGGTTTTTTGTACCTTGCTAAAAATATGGAAGCCTTTATCCGCGGGGGCGGGCAAGAAAATGGGTTAAGGCCCGGTACCGAAAATCTTGCAGGTGTTTTAGCCTTATCCGGCTGTCTTAAAAAATATTATGACAATTCTGAAACATATTTTTCTCATGCAAAAAAATTAATGGATTTTTTGATTGAAGAATTGGCAAGCATTAAGGGTTTAAGTTTTATCCCCGAAGCCCGTCCGCAGTTAAATGACAAATTTTCGCCGTGGATTTTACAGTTTGCGGTTAAAGAATTAACCGGCGAGGTTCTTGTCCGCTGCTTGTCTGAAAGGGGCATCTGTATTTCAACAGGTTCTGCATGTTCTTCAAAAAAACAAAACCGTCCCGTCTTAGAGGCGATGAAAATTGACTCTAAAATGCAGCAAAATTCCGTTAGAGTTTCAATAGGCCCTTTAACACAAAAAAATGAACTTGAGGAATTTTTAAAAATTTTAAAAGAGATTCTAAACAAGTTCCGTTGATGAATTTTTATATTAACTATTCATTTTAGTACTTGTTGCAGTTTTCTTGCTCTTCTTTTAGTTTTGCCGTAATCTTTGACTGACGGGCTAAGCGGTTTGCCAACAAGCGTGATAAGAAAATACCGTAATGAGGGTATTCTTCTATCAGTTTCATAAAATTCATTTTAGGAATTTTAATTAGCGAGCCTTCTCCAATGGATACGACCGTCGCAGATCTTCTGTCATTCATTAAAAACGCCATTTCGCCTATAAAAATATCAGCCGGTGTTAAAACCGACATTAATTTATTATTTACATAGACGGCATAGCGTCCCGAACTTATATAGAAAAGATCGCTTGAATCCTCGTTTTCGCGGCAAACAATCTGCATGTGTTTGAAGGTTAGTAATTGCTGAGCTTTTAAAATAGCAGGCGTAAGGTTTGCTATGTTTCTTTGATTTTTTACCTCAAATGAGACCTCATTCCCAATATTATTGTAGCGTATATTTTTTACAAGGGTTTGAGAAAGTTTAATGCCCATACCGTGAAGGCCTGCTTCAAAGTCGGCTTCAAGATGGCTTTTCCAGTCAAAACCGTTACCTTCATCCTTTATAGTTATCCTTGTTTTTTCAGGTAATACCGAATATGTGATATACACCTTCTTCTTTTTTATTTCAGGCTGCTTTTGCTTTTCGGCAATTAAGTCCAGCATATTTTTTCCGCTTTTCAGCCATTTATTTTTTTCTTCGTAAGAGATGTTGCAGTTTCCGTGTTCTACGGCATTAAGTAAAAATTCCATCATTGCCGTTTGTAAAGAAGACCTTTCCTCTTCATTAACTCTGTCGGTATTGTAAAGATAGGTTCCTATCAAGTTAGCATAGAAAACTATTTCAAAGGGATCGGTATCGCTTACAAAATGACCTGTTTCTTTTTCGTCAGGCCGCTGATGCATTCCTCTGTTAAAAAGAAAATGCTGATGTTGGTTTAAAATTTTTATAATCTGTTCGGTATTTTTTTCAAAATCTTTTCTTGTGCATACAAATAGAAAGTTAGGTTCCTTTATTTGTTCAAGTTTTGCCTTTTCTTGACGGCTGTTGGTAATGGCTATAATTCCTCCGAATAAAAGCCATGGGTCATCTTTTATAACCTTAACACAAGCTTCGGCATCGATATTCGGATCCCCGAAATCGATGATTTTGATTTCGGGCATTTCATATTTAAAAAACGAAACAATGTTTTCATATTTATCAAGGACTGCAATATCGACATTTTCTATGTTTTGTTTTTGTGCAACTGCTTTTAATCCATTCACTGTAGTCTGTATTGTGCTTATTATAGGGACTTTTTTCATCATTATTTCCTTTAAAATATCGCTCACATTATAGCATAAATTTGAAATACATACTATACTTTAATGATGAATATGAACGATTTATCTTTTTTTCAAGGAAAAACTGATCCCTTAGGTGCAAAATTAAGCCGAGATGGAGTGAATTTCAGCATCTTTTCACGGAATGCAAAAGAGATAGTTCTACACTTATTTGAAGCAGTAGATGATGCCGATCCTGCCGTATCTTATAGACTTGACCCTAAAGTAAATAAAACTGGTGATGTTTGGCATGTGTTTGCAGCGGGTTTAAAAAGTTGGGCTTTTTATTTATATACGGCCGATGGAGAGTTTTCACCTGCATCGGGTTTCTTATTCGATGAAAATAATTACTTGCTTGACCCTTATGCAAAACTCATAAGTTCTCATTCCGTATTTAATTCGGAACAAACTTTTAACCAAAGAGAGAGCAAGGCTTCAGGCGGTAAAAATCAGCATAAAAGAACGGCAAAGGGTTTCCCAAAATGTGTAGTTGTAGATGATAGGGAATTCGATTGGCAGGGAGATAAGCCCTTAAATATTCCTCTTCAAAACTGTGTAATATATGAGGCTCATGTAAAAGGCTTTTCTTTTTTAAACGATAAAATAAGTCCTATAAAACGAGGTAAATATTCAGGCCTTGTAGAACTCATTCCATATTTAAAAAATCTGGGTATCACATCTCTTGAGCTCTTGCCCGTTTTTGATTTTGATGAAAACGAAAATATGAATGTAAATCCTAAAACCGGCATTCGGCTAAAAAACTATTGGGGCTACAGTACAATTTCTTTTTTTGCACCTAAGGCCCTCTATGCCGAAGACCCTGGCAATGCAGTAAACGAGTTTAAATTTATGGTCAGGGAATTTCATAAAGCAGGTATCGAGATAATCTTAGATGTGGTGTTTAACCATACCGCAGAAGGAAATGAAAACGGCCCCGTTTTTTCTTTTAAGGGATTGGATAATTCCATTTACTATCATCTTGAAGATAATAAGCTCTATTATAAAAACTTTTCAGGCTGCGGTAACAGTTTAAAAGCTTCGGAAATTCCAGTTATAAAATTTATATTGGATTGCCTGCGGTATTGGGTAACTGAAATGCACGTGGACGGCTTCCGTTTTGATTTGGCTCCTGTTCTGGCCCGCGATAAAACCGGAGGTATAGATTACAACGCTTTTATCATACAGGCCATTGCAGATGATTCCGTGCTTCGTTCTACAAAGATTATAGCTGAAGCTTGGGATGCAGCCGGTGCGTACATGGTAGGAAAATTTCCCGGACGCTGGGCGGAATGGAACGATTTATTCCGTAACTCCGTCAGAGAGTTTTGGCTGAAGCCCAATCCTGATATAAGACACTTGGCAGCCAGAGTAACCGGTTCTGCGGATTTATATTCTCAAAAAGGCAGACGGCCTTATCAGTCAATCAATTTTGTTTGCTGTCATGACGGCTTTACTCTTTGCGATTTATTAAGCTATTCCGAAAAACATAACGAAGAAAATGGGGAAAATAACCGGGACGGCTCAAATGAAAATTTGAGCTATAATCATGGAATAGAAGGGCCTGCATCTGTCGAAATTGAAAGAATGCGGATGAGGTCTGCAAAAAATATTTTGACAACTCTTATTCTTTCAGCCGGCACACCTATGATGAATATGGGAGATGAAGTATTCCGTACACAAAACGGAAACAATAATACTTATTGTCAGGATAATGAAATATCTTGGTTTGATTGGGAGCTTTTAAATGAAAATAAGGACTTGCTCGAATTTACCAAAAAACTTATCAATTTAAGAAAGGCTCATTTTTCTTTTTTAAGAAATCATTTTTTTACAGGTGTACCTAAAAGTAACGGAAGCCCAAATGATATTACATGGTTTGATTATAATGCACAATCCCCAAATTGGGGAGTGCCTTCAAATTTTTTAGCATTTTTAATAGACGGCAATAAAATTAATTTGGAAAGCGACGAGGACGACAATGATTTTTATGTTATGGTAAATAGTTATAATAACGACATAACGGTAAAGCTGCCCCCTCCATCTTTAAGCGGGACATCTTGGTACCGGCTGATCGACACTTCTTACACGAACGGAAAAGATTTTTCAGATGAAGAAAAAGCCGAGCAGATTATGAACCAACAAATATATGTAGTGCTTGCACGTACAACTGTAGTTTTAATTTCAAAATATGGGCACTTATAGCTTTCCTCCACTTGTTCAAACTGTCCGATACTGTTATACTTATTTAACAAAAATTTAAAGGAGAACTTTGATGAAAACAATAAAGTTAGACGATTTTAAAAATTACTCATTTTTAAGTAACCTTAAATTTTCGGAAGACGGAAGATATGCAGCCTATATTTGTGCTCATGCCGATCTAACCGAAAACGATTATAATAAGGCTCTTTTTCTTTTGGACATGGAAACAAAAAAGACAAAGCAGCTTACGGGCGAGGACGTAAATTCTTTTTACGGCTTTGACGGTGATCGCCTTCTTTTTTCTGCAAGAAGAACAAAAAAAGAAAAGGAAGAAAAAGAGAAAACCTTTGTTTATTCAATCCCTGTTTCGGGCGGTGAGGCCTTGCTTGCCTACACCTTTCCCCATCCCGTTTTAAAAATGGAATTTGCCGATAAAAAGACGGCTGTTGTTCTACACTCGTGGAAGGATGACCCTTTCAAAAAGCTGCCTAAAGAAAAGGCAGAAGAAGCAAAAAAAGACGAGGCTGATTATGAAACCTTTGAAGAGATTCCGTTTTGGAGTAACGGGGGCGGCTTTACCTCACGCAAGAGAAACCGTCTTTTTGTTTATAATCTTTCAAACATGAAAGGGTCTGCTCTAACCGATGAGTTTACACAGGTTGACGGTTTTGATTTTGATAAAAAGACCCAAGAAATTTTATTTACAAAATCGACCTATACCGACAAGATGCCCATCTATAATGAGCTGATGCTCATGCCCTTAAAAACAAAAAAGGCAAAGCTCTTAAATGCCGGTCAAGATTTTATGTATGCCGATGCCAAATTCTTTGGGGACAAAATTCTTTATACCGGTGCCGACGGGAAAAAATACGGCGTAAACCAAGATGCCGATATTTATCTTATCCCTAAAACCGGAACAGGAGCGAAGATGATTTCGCCCAAGGATTACGATAAGAGCTTATGGAATTCCGTGGGTTCCGATTCAAGATACGGAGGCGGTGCCAATTCCCATGTCAAAGACGGAAAATATTATTTTATTACAACCGAGGACGATTCTTCCTTTGTAAATGTCATTGACGAAAAAGGAGAATTAAAACAGCTTATTACCGAAAAAGGTTCTGTGGACTGCTTTGCCGTTCATGAAGAAAAAATTCTTTTTATAGGTTTTAGAAAACAGGAATTACAAGAGGTTTATCTTTTTGAAGATAAAAAAGAAAACTGCCTTACAAAGCATAATACCTATGCTTCAAAATTGCAAAAGATTGTGCCTGAAGAATTCGAATTTACCAATGACGGTGTCAAACTCCACGGCTTTGTTTTAAAGCCCTTAAACTACAAGGCCGGAAAAAAATATCCCGGTATCTTGAGCATTCACGGCGGGCCTAAGACCGTTTACGGTTCAATCTTTTACCACGAGATGCAGTTTTTAGCTCAATCAGGTTACTTTGTGTTTTTTACAAATCCCCGCGGTGCCGACGGAATGGGACGAGCCTTTGCAGATATTCGTGGCAAATACGGAACAATCGACTACTCCGATTTAATGAAGCTTACAGATGAGGTTCTAAAGAAGTATAAGGATATCGACAAGGAAAAAGTAGGCGTTATGGGCGGTTCTTACGGAGGCTTTATGACAAACTGGATAATCGGCCACACAAACCGCTTTGCTGCAGCCTGCTCCCAGCGTTCAATTTCAAACTGGATATCCAAATTCGGAATTACCGATATCGGTTACTATTTTAATTCCGACCAAAACGGAGGAGTTACTCCTTGGAAGGGCGTAGAAAAAATGTGGGATCACAGCCCCCTCAAATATGCCGATAAGTGCAAAACACCGACTCTTTTTATTCAATCGGATGAGGACTACCGCTGCTTTGAAGCCTGTGCCTTCCAGATGTTTACTGCTCTAAAATATCACGGCTGCGAGGCAAAGCTTGTCTTGTTCCATGGAGAAAATCATGATCTCTCCCGAACAGGAAAGCCCAAGCATCGAATCCGCCGCTTAACCGAGATATTTAACTGGTTTGAAAAATATCTTAAAAAATAAGGCTAAGGCCTTACAGTCTTTCTCCTGCCGGTTAGAGGTAATTGCCTTAAATCGGCAGGATTAAATCATTTTTACTTTCATAAATATATTACAGCTTTAGGGTATATTTTTATTTCCAGCCCCATTCCAATACTATCAACATAATCAATAAGTGTCGATAACTTTATATCTCCCTCCGATTGTTTTTTCGGCTTTTACAATCTCTTTTACCATTTGTACGTAAATCGATTTTATCAGAATTCATCTGAATTTATCCATCTTCTTAATTTTGATTCCATTTTTTCTCTTATTTTTTCTGAAAACTCCGAAAAAGTGCTGCAATTTTGCGGAATATAAAAAGGACATAGGTAAAGCATCCCTCCAATTCCCTGTATTTCTCCTAACTCATTTAAAATTGTCTCATTTTCATTTTCAGATGGATATATGTAAGCTCCCTTCATAGTTTTTATAATATGCATATATGCTATAACTTGGGCTAAATCATCGGAAGGCGGATTCCTTTTATCAAAAGGTTTATATTTTGCATCAAGCACAAAGTCATCTCTATAAAAATCAGGAATAAATCGGCCGATATTATTGGTTAAAACAGATATACTCCCTACTCCTTTTCTATTTTCAGGGTGAAAAAATCCGATTTGTTTTAATATTGTTGCAAGGTATTGTTCCCAAAGCCATGAAACATCAAATAAAATTCCATATACACGATTCTTCTGCCGTGCAAATTTTATTTTTTTATTTTGAAGAATTTGAATACATAATTTTTTTAGCGGAACATAATAGGTAAAATATGGATGGTTTTGTTTTTTTATAGCAACAGCTATTATTTTTTGTCTTTCACCTGAATTGTAAAGAGTCGTTGCCATTTTGATTGTTTTGACAGCATCACGAATTTCTTGAGAAGAAGTTAAAATACCGGCAATATCTTTTTTGGCTGAGATATATTCAATCGTGTGCCGTATAAGTTCTGTTGTTGTATTGTCATAAGAATATTCTCTTGTTTTGTATGAAATCTTTCCTTCAAATGGAATATTTTTTTGAATATGACGGGAAATCTCAATGACGCCCCTGACGTTTTCATCATTTTTATGAAAAGTTTTATATTCTTTATACATGCCTTGAGAGAGAGCTTTTTGCAAAAGCCGTGGGAATATATAAATAAGTAAGTTTAATACACTTTCTTGTGAAGATGAAAAATTGAGGTTTGTAATATTAAGGTTTAATACTTTTTGAATCATGTAATGAAGAAAAAAATCTTCTTCGTTTTTTGCAAATCGTGAGGTTATGGAAATATCAGTATCATTTATGCCAATGAATCCCGCTATATTTTCCGTAGAAAAAATATAATCTTCTTCCTTGTCTGATTTTGTAAGGCTTCCGAGTTTTGACTCTTTTAGTAAGTCTGCGGAATCTTCCAACTTTGTCGGAAATATCAAAAGGTTTTCCTCCGTTGAAAGTTCTGCAAGCGTTTTGTTTGAAATTCTTTTTATATCATTTACGGCGGCCTTAAAATCTGTTTCTTCGTATTCTTGATTAATGGCTTGCAAGCGTTTACCGCCGTTATTGTCTGTTGTCTTAAAAATAGCCATAAAAATTATTCAATATTTATCATATCAAAAGCATTCTTTAATAATTCAAGATTGCTTTCTTCATTTCCGTTTCCTTTTAAATATTCAACAAGAAGATCATGCAGGGAATTTTCCCATAGTTCATCGGAAGTTTCCATGTCATCATCCAATTGCTTAAAGTAAGCTGCTCCTATATGATATGCAGAATTAAGACCGTCAATTTTGCTTATTGCATTGTTAAGGCTCTCCATACGTGTTTTTGTGTTTTCTGAAAGCTCAAAATTTTCCGCACTTTGAGCTGCCTTAATTTCTTTAAAAGCAAACCTTCGTCTCATAGCAAAATCCATGCTTTCAACGCTGCGGTCAATATCGTTCATCGTACCGATGATGTAAACATTTTCGGGAACATAAAAACCGTCTTCAAAAATGTCGCCTGTTTCAACCAGATTCTGATACTGTGTTTTTACCAGTCCTTTTTTACCACGATAACCGGGATCAACGGAGAAGAAAAGTTCTCCAAAAATTTTACTTATTTCTCCACGATTGATTTCATCAATAATAAAAATAAAATCTTTTTGCTTTATAGGTTCAGAGATTTCCAAAATACTTGAAGAATTTTGATTTGTATAAATCCAATTTAATGCAGCCCAATATGCAGAAGAATGAGAGCCTCCTATCACATTTCTAAATTCTTTATCAATATTTTTTATATTATCCAAACTTTGTTTATCAACAAACACTTTTGACAGTTTTTCAAGACGATCGTAAGAAACAATGTATGTTGTTTCTTTCCCGGAAGCCTTTGTTTTAACAACGATATTATCATTATCTGTTACTTGTAAAATATCCAGAGGAATGTTTGTTCTTTGCTGTAACTCCTTTAAATCTCCATTACGTATCTTATCAAGCAATTCAAAAAATTTATCTTTGAAGGAAACTTCTTTCTGCATTTCATGAATAGATTTTTTACTATCTTGTAAATTCTTAACGGCTTTTTTACAGAAAGCCTTAAAGGCTCCATCCTTGCGTTCAAACATCATGTTAGTTTTATCGGTATTATTTACAGGTCTTAACCCTTCAACAAAATCCGTATAGTCATAACTTGGATGAAACTGAACAAATTCCGTTTCTGCATCCATGAGTTTAGCTATCTGCTTTGCAAGATAAGTTTTCCCGGTTCCGGGAGCACCGTGTAAAATTATATTGTGGTGCTTTTTAAGGAAGTTTTTGTAATTTTGTATATTTGTTTTGAGGATTAAATCATTTGTATCAGGTTCATCCTCTTCTTGTTCAGTATTATCTTTTTTTGCTTCCGGACTATTTTCCCAAATACTCCATAATTCATCTCCTTTTTGCCATATAGTTTTTTTAGAATCAGTGTTTGAAAGTATAATTTGCTGCATTTTTGAAATGGGACTGTTAATAGTGAAATTGTTATCATATTTATTTGCTAAATATAATATTGCTTTTGGTAAATAAATATTTAGCAGTTTTTTATTAGAGTATAAAAAAGCAATTTTCCATTTATATGCATCGCCTAAATCAATTAAATCTATTTCTTCAAAATGACCTTTTTGAGATGCTTCAATAATTCTGATTATATTTGAGTGTACATTTTCATAGGCTTCCTGTCGATCTTTCCCGTATTTACTATACCAAGCATATTCATTGTCGGATAAAGTTCCATTTCTCCCCTTTATTTTACCGCCTATTTTAAATATTCCAAATTTATAAGCTGATCCGCCCCATATTGAGCCTAGCTTTTCTGTTTTTTTCTCAACCCAATAACAAAATGAGTTACTCCTCTCCGTATTTGTATATTCTTCCAAAGTTAAATTTCGTACTCTTTCTAAAGGAAATTCATTGTTGAATTCTTCATAAATTTTATCCTTTTCTCGTTCAATAACATCAGTTAACATTTATTCATCTCCATTCTATATAAGATTTTTTAATATGCCGGAAAAATAAAAATAGTTTTATTTTTCATCTATGTTTTATTAAATGAATATCAGATTAATGTGTGTGTCAGGTTATTCTTATATATTAAGCTCTACCTCCAAAATCGTATGATCGCTATATTGCTTAACTTTACCATAATTCCAAGAAAATGTTTCACCTATATTATTTGACAAATCCTTGCTGACAAATATATGATCATCTTGATAATGATTTCTTTCAGCCATATTATTTCCAAAAAATGTTTGTGTGTATTTTGGTATACATTCATGATACTGCGCTTTTATGCTATTGAAAGTTTTCAAGAAAAAACCCTTATACATTTCAATATCAGCATTAAAATCTCCACCAATGATAAATTTACTAATGCTATCATTCATTATTTTATTATTGAAGATTTGTTCAATATGGTTTCTAATTGAATAAATATCATCAGGCGAAGTATTAGTATGTAAACTACATATAGTGAAAATATTATTATTAAACATTAATTCTGCAAATACTTGTTTTCCATTTATACTTTCATTATCTACATACACATTATCGACATACAATTCAGTAACATTCTTAAATGAACTTTTCTGTAGTAGATATTTGTTGATATATACACATGTTCCCCATTTTATCGGGTCCTGAACTCTGCAAGTATGGCTTTCCAAAAATACCGTTTGCTCCTTATATAATTCAGGAACAACGGTTTCTTGAAGTAATGCTATATCAGGATTTATTGTATTTACTAAATAATCCCAAGCTAAATCATGGTTATCTTTCTGTTGCCAGTAATTCATATTCCAACTAATCAATTTCATCGTATTCCAGTTCCTTTGCCGCCGCCTCTTATACACATTAGGGCTATCCATATCCTACCTCAAAAACTTATTTCTTTCAACCAACAAAAAACCGTTCAAAATTTATATGTACGCATATGCCATTAGTTTATAAGTTTTCTATCTCTGATAATTTTACAAAATATACAATTATCCATTTTAATTTTATCCTCCGGTTTTTAAAATTATTTTCACCCCTAAATATATCAATATTTTTCTGCAATCAATTCGAAATATTTTGATGGTGTAAAAATTAATGGTTTATCAATTTTTACATCTTCAAAATCCTTGTCTCCCGTAATCAAAATATCTGAATCAGATAAAATTGCGGATACAAGAACCGGCAAATCTTTTATATCCCGAACTTTTGGATATTTATTTTCATCAATTGTATCGGGACTCTTAAATTCTTCAAAAGTAATTCCATCAAAAAAAATACCCAATAACTCTTTTTTAAATGGAAATTTATTTTCAAAAACTTTTTTGCATTCTTCCTTTGTATATGAAGAAATTATTACCGTATGATTTTCAAGCAAATGAGAAAAAACTTTAGCAACCTTACCATCAGGGAAAAGTATCGCAGAAATCACAATGTTTGAATCTATGAAAATCCTCAACTCTTTTTCCTTAGCTCTTTAATATAAGCAATAACGTCATCTTCTGTTTGAAAGCCGGCTTTTTCTGCTTCTCCTTGCATTTGAGTCTGAATATTTGCTAAAGTTATTTGAGAAGCATTTGTAATATAAACTTTTCCTCTGCTTTCTTCAAAAAAGACTTTATCGCCGGTTTTTAATCCGAGCATATTTCTTATTGCAAGCGGAATTGTAATCTGACCCTTAGATGTTAGTTTTGCAAGTTCCATAAAACGCCTCCTTACTTTCCTTACTTATATTATTATATAATAATTAATTACTTTCTGTCAATAATTTGTATTAAATCTTTTTATCCTATTTATTTGAAAAATTTATTCTTATGAAGTCTTCGATTTCTTTTTCTTTTAGAATTGAACATTTAACTTCGGTACGGAAATTCCGAGGGCCGAAGTTAAATGTGTTGATTCGGCTTTATCTCATCTCGTTTACCGCTTTTTAAAAAGCCCTTACTTTATCTTTTTAAAGACGGCGACGCCGTTATGGCCTCCGAAGCCGAGGGAGCCTGAGGCGGCACAGTTTATTTCGCCTTTGACGCCCTTATTCGGAACATAGTCCAAATCACAGCCGGCTTCAAGGTCGGGTTCGGTTAGGTTGATGGTCGGGGGATAAAATCCTTCTTCCATTGCCTTTATACAGAAGATGGCTTCAAGAGCTCCTGCGGCACCTAAGCAGTGGCCTATCATCGATTTGGTTGAAGAAACCTTCATTTTATACGCATGGTCTCCGAAAGCTTTTTTAATCATGGCCGTTTCTGCAGGGTCGTTAATCGGTGTCGAGGTTCCGTGAGCATTATAGTATTGAACTTCTTCAGGTTTTACGCCTGCATCGGCTAAGGCCTTGGTGATGGCCAATGCTCCTCCGTCACCTGAGGGGTCGGGGCTGGTTAAGTGGTAGGCATCGGAGGAAGCTCCATAGCCTGCAAATTCCGCATATATTTTAGCGCCCCTCTTTTTTGCGTGTTCATATTCTTCAAGAATGAGAATGCCTGAGCCTTCGCCCATTACAAAGCCTGAACGCTTTTTATCGAAGGGGCAGCAAGCCTTGGCAGGATCGCCTGAGGCAAGGGTTTGCAAAATCGTAAAACCGCTTATGCCGAAACCGGTAATTGTTGCTTCCGTGCCGCCCGATACGCATACATCAAGCCTTCCTGAGCGGACAAGGTCTAAAGCATTTCCGAGGGCATCGGTACCGGAAGCACAGGCCGTAGCCAATGTCCAAGACGGGCCCTTTATGCCGAACTGCATACTTATGTTTCCGGCGGCCTCATTCGGAATAAGAAGAGGAACCGTCATAGGGGGGATACGATCCGGAGCGACTTGAAAGTATTTTTTAAAGGCCTCTTGGTAGATTTCAAAACCGCCTATACCGTTTCCAAGTATGATACCTGTGCGGTTTGCATCGATGTTTTCTTTTGAAAGGCCTGCATCCTTCATTGCCTGTGAAGCTGCGGCTACAGCAAATTGAGTAAACCGGGCCATTTTACGGGCATCTTTTTTATCCATAAATTGTGAGGCGTCGAAGTTTTTTACCTCTGCCGCTATTTTAATTTTAAAATCAGAGCAATCAAATTGGGTAATGTTTCCTATTCCGCATTTACCTGCTTTGATTCCTTCCCATGTTTCATCTAGGGTGTTTCCAATGGGGGTTACGGCACCGAGGCCTGTAATTACAACTCTTCTCATATAAACTCCTATTTTGCGTAAATTTCCGCATTTTTGTACTCTTTGGTTAAAGAATGTTTTTTATGTCAGTCTGTTCAACAGCCTATAAACAAAGTGTACTTGCTTACAGCCTCTCTGTCAAGGCCGATTTTTATCTGTTTTTATCTGTCCTACTTTTTATCAAGCCATTCGATTCCTTATGGCTGCCCTGCTTATCTTCCCGTTGTGAGTCTTGGGCAAAGTTTCTACAAATTCTAGAGAACGCGGAGCCTTGTAGAGGGCTGCATTTTTTTTTGCAAAGAACATAAGCTCTTTTTCCAAGGATTGGCTAGGCTTATAGGTTTTGTTTAAAACAACAAAGGCCTTTACTGCCTGCCCTCTTTTCGGGTCGGGCACGCCTGTTACTGCACATTCAAAGACTGCCGGATGCTGGAGAAGAACCGACTCCACCTCAAAGGGGCTTATACGGAAACCGGAGCTTTTTATAAGGTCATCTGTTCGGCCTTCAAACCAAAAGTAACCGTCTTCATCCCTATAGGCGGCATCTCCAGTATGGTAAACTCCGCCCTTAAAAACCTCGGCCGTTTTTTCAGCATTTTTATAATAACCGCCGAACATTCCGAAAGGAACCTTTTTATCCAAACGCAAGATTATTTCTCCCGATTCTCCTGCCTCGCAGGAAGAACCGTCGGGGCGGATAATATCTATCTCATAGCCGGGGGCAGGTTTTCCCATTGAGCCGGGTTTAATTTTCATGCCCGGGAAGGTTCCCGTTGTGAGGGTAAGCTCTGTTTGGCCGTAGCCTTCTCTAAGGTCTATTCCGGTCTTTTCTTTAAAGGTATTAAAAATATCCATAGTAAGAGCCTCACCCGCCGTTGTACATTCTTCCAATGATGATAAATCATAATCTTCTATCTTTTCGCGGATTAAGTACCTGTAAACCGTCGGAGGAGCGCAAAAGGAGGTTATCTTGTATTTTGATAGTTTTTCGAGCATGTTTTTAGGGATAAACATTTTCATATCATACACAAAGACGGAACATCCGCAAAGCCATTGACCGTAGATTTTTCCCCACATAGCCTTTGCCCAGCCCGTTTCGGCAACGCTTAAGTGCCTTCCGCCTTCTTTGACGTTTTGCCAAAATTTAGCCGTTGCAATGTGTCCAAGCGGATATAAAAAATTATGCTCCACCATTTTGGGATTGCCCGAAGTGCCTGAGGTAAAGTACAAGAGGGCAGTGTCTTTGCCGCAAGGATAGGCATCTCCTTGGGGAGATGTAAAATCATCGCTCATATTTTTTACAAGTTTATCAAAGGAAATCCAGCCTTCCATTTCGTCATGAACCCATACGAGAAGGGGCTTATTATAAGCGGATTCGGCAGCTTTTTGAATTTCTTCTTGTAAATTTTTTTCTTGTACGGCCATGACCATTTTTATATTGGCGGACTGAATACGGTATTCGATATCATGAGAGGCAAGCTGAACCGTTGCAGGAACGGCTATGGCTCCGATCTTGTGCAGGGCAGGAAGAACAAACCAAAACTCGTATCTTCTTCGCAAAAAAAGAAGAACAGTATCGCCTCTTCCTATTCCCATAGCCTTAAAGAAATTAGCCGCTTTGTTTATCTGCTTTGCTAATTCTGCAAACGAAAAAATCCTTTCTTCGGTTTCATCGCACCAGACGAGTGCCTCCGTTTCGGGATATTCTTTCGCCATTCTATCTATGACATCATAAGCAAAATTAAAATTTTCCGGAGCTTTGACTGAAAAAGAATTATGTACGGTTTCCCAGTCATCGCTTTCAATATAGTTTATGTATTCTTTATAAAACATAGCTTCACCTTATAAGATAATAGACAAGGCTGTTTAAAAAAAGTTGCAATAGAAAAAAAAACAAAAATATGATAGAATCCCGTTCGATTTTTAATGGAGAGTTTATGTCAAGGACAACGAGCGATATCCTTTTGGATATGCTTATAGAACAAAGCGGAAGGCCTCTTTCGGGCGAAGAAGCGGCACTACACTTAGGGCTTTCGAGGGTTTCCGTCTGGAAGGCTGTGCAAAAACTAAGAGACGAAGGTTATGATATTCAAGGCGGAAAAAATAAGGGCTATATTTTAAGCCCATCTTCCGATGTATTAAACGCTTTTTTAATTGAAAAAAATTTATCTTCTTTTGCCCGGTCTGTTTGTAAGGGAAGAATAGAAGTTTTTAAGACAATAGATTCCACTAACACCGAAGCAAAAAGGCGTTTAAATTCCTCAAACAATGCCGAGTCCCTTCACGGAACGGTTCTTTTTGCCGAGCATCAAAGTGCCGGAAGGGGCCGCTTTTCACGCAGTTTTTATTCGCCGAGGGGCGCAGGTTTATATTTTAGCCTGATTTTTTGTCCATCAATTCCGGCAAGGGCTGAAAAGGAAGTGCCGGATACAGCTCTTTATACGGTGATTTCGGCAGTTATCATCTGCCGCTGTTTAAAGGCTCTGGGCTTTGCTCCGCAAATAAAATGGGTAAACGATATTTATCTTAACGGAAAAAAAATCTGCGGCATTTTAAGCGAAGGTATAATCGATATGGAAAGTTCTTCTATGCAAGCCGTGATTATCGGTATTGGCCTCAATGTAAAAGAGTCAAATTTTCCTTCCGAGCTTAAAAACAAGGCCGGCTCTCTTTTTGTCGAAGCAGGCAAACTTTTTACTGAAACCGGCACATCTTTTACCGAAGCCGGAACTCTTTCCTTTAGCCGGAATGTTTTAGCTTCTTCCATTATATCAAGCCTGATTGAAGCCCTTTACGGCTTGCATTCTCAAGGCAATCTAATGGAAGAATATAAAAGCCTCTCCCTTCTTACCGGAAAAAAGGTAAGAGTTCTGCCCTTTGCTGGAGTCCCTTATAAAGCCTTGGTTTTGGGAATCAGCGATTTAGGTCACCTTATTATAGAAACCGATGACGGCAAAAAAAATGAATTAGTTTCCGACGAGGTTAGTTTGAACCAAGTGGAATAGTATTTACTATTTCTTTTTCTTTGCCTCACTTTTTTTGCCAAATAACATAGGTTTAAATTTTTCCGGCTGCCGTTTCAAAATCGGTTTTGATTTTTTCCAATAGAGTTCCTATATCGTTTTGATAAATAAAATCCCAACCTACCCAAGAAAACTTTTTATCCTCTCCTAAACGGTTATCGACATCGGGATTAGTTGACGGAAAAAAGCCGCTTTCAGAAAACACCCTTCCGGTCTTTTCTGAAAGAAAGAAGTCTGCAAAGGCCTTTGTCAAAGCTTCACTTTCTTTTTTTACAAGCATAAAAATAGGAGCTGCTATAGCCCCGTCTTTAGGCCAAACCGTTTTTAATGCCGAATCCTCTTTTATCATCTTTGAAAAAAAGTATGGGCTTATGCTTACGGCAGGAGGCTCATTTACAACGGAGTTTGCTTTTTTTAAAACAAGAGAGGCTTTACCCTTTACCATTTGAGCCGGATGAAGAGAGGTGCGGCATGCCCTGCCTAGTTTTTTTATGCCTTCATCTCCGAAACGGCTGTAGATATTTAGAATTACAGAATTAAACAAATCCAAATCGCTGAAAGGAATTGCCGCAGAATTTTCAAATTCGGGTAAGAGGAGGTCTTCCCAAGTTTCGGGCATTTTTCTTCCCCTTAGCATCTCGGTATTTACAATCATTACTGCGGGAACTACTCCGATAATTCCATAATTTTTTCTACTGTCTCTAAGATCGATATAATCATTACAAAAATCCTTATTCATTTTTTCGATTGAACAATGAAAATCTTTATTCTCGATAAAGGAGCCCATGAGTTTTTTATCGAAAAAAAGCTCAAATCCTGCAGAGAGGAGAATATCGGGAAGATTTTCTTTTTTCCCTGTTTGAGCTTGCTTTATTATCCAGTCGATTCCAAGGTTTGCAGAACGAAGATCATAGCTGATTTTGTAGTTTTGTTTTTCAAGCTCTTCTTTATTTTCTTCAATATACTTGGAATGAAATTCTTTAAAGGCTTCAAGCAAGGGAATTCTTATAGGGCATGGAAGCACTCCCTCAATTCTTATATTTTTTTTGCCGTCATCATACCCGGTATTTTGTGCATCTTTATTTTCTAGGCTTAAATCTATTTTGGCAAAATCAGTATTTTTATTTTGTTCGATAATTTCGAT
This sequence comes from Treponema putidum, assembly GCF_000755145.1. GTDB lineage: Bacteria > Spirochaetota > Spirochaetia > Treponematales > Treponemataceae > Treponema_B > Treponema_B putidum. The sequence continues at coordinate 1,129,154 of NZ_CP009228.1, read as the reverse complement.
AAGCTCTTTTTCGCACGAATCAATATCAAGGTTCTTCGATAAAAGAGCTTTTTCAAGACTAATCTTTTTACCCATTATTTTACGCATAAGGGGATTGGTAAGAGGGGTAAAGCCTTTTCCTGCCAAGTATCTTATTGTTTCAGGAAAGCGTTCTGTAATATCAAAAACGCTTTCATCCATATTAAAATATTTATTCATTATAATCCTCCGATATATAATCAAGTTAAAATTAAAATAACCCGAAATTAAAAGTATGAATCCTATTTTTAAAAATATATCCGCCCAAGAAACGGAAAAATATTTAAAAAATACCAAGGCCAAAACCCTCAACTATAAAAAAGATGCCTTTATCTTTTTTGAGGGCGATATCCCTTCTTTTATCTTTGTTTTAAAATCGGGTATCGTTCAAATCGAAAAAAACACCGCCGATGGAAAGCGGTTGATTGTAAACCGCTTTGAACATCCCGGTACGGTTTTTGCCGAAGTCTATGCTCTTTTAGATTCGGCCGTATATGATTATTCATGCCGTGTCATAAACGATGCTGAAATTCTTTGTCTCCCCATAGAAGGAGTTTTTGGTGCCGAAGTTTATTCCGAAACTCATTTTAAGGTTTTAAAGAACCTATTAAATATTTTAGCTCATAAGGCTTATTTTTTAAACCAAAAGCTCCTTATCTTTTCTTCATTCAGTCTTCGTCAAAAAATAGCCCTCTATTTATTGCAGCAGGCTAAAGGAAGCTCAAAGGTTGAGCTAAACCTAAACAGGGAAGCTATGGCTGAATACTTAGCCCTTCCTCGTCCATCTCTTTCCCGTGAGCTTATGAACATGCAAAAAGACGGTCTTTTAAAAATCGAAAAAGATACCATCATTGTCAACCTTGATAAGCTCGAAGATTTTAGCTAAGGGCTTATCAGAAAAAGCCCTTAGTCTGTCACTCGATTATGTTTCTAGCCGAAGAAACGTTTTATATCATCTTCTATTGAAGATATTCCCGATAATCCGAATTTGCTTATTAAAACCTCCTTTACATTGGGCGAAAGGAAACCCGGAATAGTAGGCCCAAGATGTATATTTTTTACACCTAAGAATAATAGCGCCAATAGTACTATGACGGCTTTTTGTTCGTACCATGCTATATTAAAAATTATAGGTAAATCATTAATATCGCTTAGGTTAAATATTTCCTTCAATTTAAGCGCGATAAGAGCAAGCGAATAAGAATCATTACACTGCCCTGCATCCAATACCCTTGGAATTCCGTTTATATCTCCAAGATTTAGTTTATTATACCTATATTTTGCACAACCTGCTGTCAGAATCACGGTATTTTTTGGAAGAGCTTCTGCAAAATTTGTATAATAAGATCTCGTTGTGTGTCTGCCGTCACAGCCTCCCATTACTATGAATTTTCTAATATCCCCGTTTTTGACGCTTTCGACAATTTTATCGGCAAGAGCAAAAACTTGGGCGTGAGCAAAGCCGCCTATAATCTTTCCGGTTTCAATTTCCTTAGGCGGCGGGCAAGATTTTGCCTTTTTTATAATTTCGGAAAAGTCCTTATGTCCGTTTTCATCGGCTTCGATATGAACACAGCCGGGATGTCCTGCTGCATTTGTAGTATACATTCTTGATACGTAGGAAGCCTTTGTAGGAATTATGCAGTTGGTTGTCATAAGGATGGGGCCGTTAAAACTTTCGAATTCGGAAGCCTGCTTTGCCCACGAATTACCGTAATTACCTGCAAGATGTTTATATTTTTTTAGTTTTGGATAATAATTTGCAGGCAGCATTTCGGAGTGAGTATAAACATCAATACCGGTTCCCTCGGTTTGCTCAAGGAGCATTTCTATATCTTTTAGATCATGACCTGACACAAGGATGCCAGGATTATTTCTTACACCTATCGAAACTTCGGTTATTTCAGGATTGCCGTAGCTGCCTGTGTTGGCGCTATCCAGCAGAGCCATTCCCTTAACTCCGGCCTCTCCTGTCTTTAAGGTAAGCGAAATAAGTTCATCAACACTTAAATTTTCATCTATGAGCATTGAAAGCGTTTTTTGAATAAAAGCATCCACCTCTTCATCTTCATAGCCCAAGGTGTTAGCATGTTTTACGTAGGCACATAGCCCCTTTAGCCCATAGATAATAAGTTCTTTTAAGGAACGCTTATCCGGATCTTTTGTCTGCAAAACACCTATTGTCATGGCCTTGCCCAGCCTTTTCGGTATATCCGAGCCAAGATGTGCTTCAATCTCCGGATCAAGGGAGCGGTTTAAAGAACTATACAAATCATGGATTGCTTTAAGAGTAATATTTATTCTGTTGTTGATTGCCTTTTCATCAAAATTTGCATTGGTTATTGTAACAAAAAGGTTCGTGCTTACGATGTGGTTAATTTCTTTTTCAACCTTAATCCCTTTTTCCCTCATATAACTCGTCACCTCGGAAAGTTTTTTTGTTCCCCAGATGAGAAAATCCTGCAATCCTGCAACTAAGGGGTTTTTCCCGCATACTCCTACCCTTACGCAGCCTGAATTTTTAAATGTCTCCTGACATTGAAAACAAAACATAGTGTCCATAGTATTCTCCTATAAAAACTTTTTGCAGCAAATATCAATTTGCAAAAAAAGTTTTTTCTAGTGTGTGCCGAAAAGCACACACATATAATAATGCGATGTTTTGTGCAAAGCACAAAACTCGGTAGATAAACAGTGAAACAGTATTTCTGTTGAACTGTTTATCATACCTCCTATTTTTCAAAGGTTTGAGTAAATTATAAGCATTTTATGAATAGAAGTCGGTAACAGATGTTACGCGGATGTTAAATTTTTTCGGTTTTCCAGTCTTTTATGGTACGCTCTTTTTCATCAAAGGATGAACCTATTAGAACAATTCTTTTACCGCTTGATTTAAAAGGAGCTGAATAGCCTTTTTCTTTTATCTGTGCTATCGCATCTGCCGAGCTTCCGTTTCCGTCAAGTTTAAATTCGAAGATATAAATCGTATCTTGTGTATGAACAAGACAGTCAGCTCTTCCGGCAGAACAATGTATTTCGGTTTCGACAAATTGCCCCATCAGCTTAAAAATCAAATAAACGGCAGTCTGATAATTTTGCTCTCTAAGTTTTAACTTTTCTTTGGGAAGATTATCGTAAGGAATGCCGGCAATTATGGACTGCATTCTTTCCATAAAGTTATCTACATTTCCTCTTTCAATATCTTTAGAAAATTGGGCGACGGAATGAGCCGTTTCAGTATTTTTAATATCTGAATAGACAGGCAAAAGATTGCTTAAAAAACCGTAACGCACTTCATCATTAGGAAAACCCAAAGAATAAAGCTTGTATTTTGAATCATAACTTTTTATTGTTAAATATCCTGCTTGAAATAAAATCGGCAAAGGATTTTTTGTGTCGGCTCGGTAATCGGCTAAGCCGGCCTCATCAAGCTCAACATTTCCGTCTAAGTCGGGAATATTATAATCAGCTTCTTTGAGGTAGTTTACCAAAAAGGTCGGAGTTCCAGTAGCAAACCAATAGCTTCCCACATCTTTTGCCGAAAAAGCATTTAGAAGGCTGAAAGGATTATAAACGCTTTTTCCTTCTTTTGCAAAAAGATATCCGTCATAGCATCTTTTAAGAAGGCTTAAACATTCTTCATAGCTTATCTTTTCTTTGTCTGCCAAGACCTGAATTTCGGGAGAAAATACGGCCGTTAATTCTTCTTGGGTTATACCGCAAAGGGCAGAGCAATCTTCGTGAAGGCTTATGTCTTGTAAGTTATTTAGGTCACTGAAAATACTTACCTTACTGAATTTTGTTACTCCCGTTAAAAATGCAAAGCGGATATACTTGTCGCAAGTTTTTATAACGGAATAAAAAGCTTTGAGTGTACTGCGGAATTCTTCGTTTAGGGTTTCATTTACATACATTGTTTGTAAGAGGGGCTTATCATATTCGTCTACGAGGATAACTACCTGTTTGCCGGTTTTTTCATAAGCTGTTTGTATTAAAAAAGCAAAGCGTTTACCAAAAGATAAATTGTTCCCCTGTATACCGAAACGCGCCTCCTCGGCTCTTAAAAAGAAGTCAAGGCTTTCGTTTAAAGACTCAGGCAAATCATACCGCCCCGTATTAAAATCCAAGTAAAGAACGGGATATTGAGTCCATGCTTCAGTTCCTTCGTTTTTAGCTCTGTTTTCTTCGGCTTCTTCAATGTACAGCCCCTTAAACAATTCTTTTTTTCCTAAAAAGTAGGCTTCGAGGGTAGAAAGAAAAAGGCTTTTTCCGAAACGGCGGGGTCGGCTTAAAAAGTAGACTCTATTTGAATTAGTCAGCTTAAAAATAAATTCGGTTTTATCTACATACAAAAATTTATCATTACGCATGACTTCAAAACTTTGTACGCCTATAGGTATCTTCCGTGAAAAATCCATCATTTTTTTACCTCCCCAATCAATCGTTAAGTGCTTATTCCCTTTATCTATTATATATTATAATTTACAGGGATTCAAGTATTGATCAATTTTATGGGCTTGTCTATTTTTACTCACTTGAAATCTCTCATTCTATCTTATATACTCAATATTATGAAACCGGATAAGATTATACAGTGGCAAAAATTAGGTTTCGGAATGTTTATTCATTACGGGCTTTATTCTTTATGCGGAGGTGTTTGGAAGGGTGAACCTATAAAGAGCGGTTACAGTGAACAGATTTTAAGTCACGGTAAAATTCCTAAAGAAGAATATAAGGCCTTACAAAATAAATTTACCTGTAAAAATTTCGATGCGGAAAAAATATGTGCTCTTGCAAAAGCTGCAAGAATGAAATACATAATTATCACAGCAAAGCACCATGACGGATTTTGTCTTTTTGATACAAAGACTACCGATTATAATTCTATGAAGGCACCTGCAAAAAGAGACCTTGTTGCAGAACTTTCTAACGCATGCAAAAAAAACGGTTTAAAGTTCGGGCTTTATTTTTCTTGGATAGATTGGGACTGCGAATTTGCTCTTCCTATAAGCGATCATAACAGCGATAAAATTCCGCCCAAGCATCAAAAATTTAATCTTGAGCAGCTGAAAGAGCTGGTTACAAATTACGGCCCCCTTTGTGAGCTTTGGATGGATATGGGCTTTCCTACGAAAAAACAAAGCGAAGAGGTGAAAGCTCTTGCTCAACAACTTCAGCCTAACATGATGATAAACGGCCGTATATGGAATGACTGCGGAGATTTTTGTACAATGGGGGATAACAAATTTCCTGATAAAAGTTTAAATGTTCCTTGGCAAACCCCTGCTTCAATTTACCATGAAACATGGGGCTACCGTTCATGGCAAAAACGGGGAGATAAAAATAAAAAGGCCCAAGAGCTTATAGAAAGCCTTATAAGGGTAAGAGCTATGGGAGGTAATTATCTTTTGAATATCGGCCCAAAGGGCGACGGCTCCGTGGTAGCTTTTGAAGCTGAAGTCTTAAAGAAAATAGGCAGCTTTTTTAAATCAAAAGCGCCTTCTCAAGGGTGCGCAAAAAAACTTTGTAAAGAATTAAATTTAGATATTCCTCAAGATAGTATTTTAGAACTAAACGGAGAAAAAAACGAAATCCCCTTTACAAAAAAACTTTACCGCTTTACTGGAAAAGATTATTATTCTTCTCATTTTATTTGTACAGAGCTTGAACTTAATCTAAAAATTTCAAAAGGCTTGCACAAAACAAATTTGTGGACAATAAGCCTCGCCAGAAAAAAGCCACTATCTCAAGATGAGGTTTTGGAAATAAACGGAAAGGAATTTTGCTTCCCTGCAAACAAAAAAGAATTGGAAATTTTTAAAAACATAAAAATAGAAAAGCCTCTCACAATTTCAGTATCTACAAGCGGAACACCTTCATTGCGTAAGGCCTTAAAACAGGATAACTTAATTTTAAGAGTAGGAGGAAAATGATGGCATTGGATTATTTGATTTTATATTTCACTATTTACAGTTTTATCGGATGGTTTTGTGAAGTAGTCTATTGCTCGCTTTTACAAAGGAAGTTTGTGTTAAACCGAGGAATGCTTTACGGACCTGTATGTCCCATATACGGTTTTGGGGCTTTGATTTTAATTTTTTCGCTAAAAAATTTAATCCCTTATCCTATAGTTTTGTTTTTTGCTGCCGTACTTTTGACAAGTGCTCTTGAATATGCTGCGAGTTTTATTTTAGAATATTTATTTGATACCCTTTGGTGGGATTATTCAAAACACAAACTGAATATTAACGGAAGGGTTTGTGCCCTTAATTCGACGCTTTTTGGAATATTGGGGCTTGCTTTAATGTATATAGTAAATCCTTTTATTTCAAAATATGTAAATCAAATACCCGATCTATTTATCTTGATTATTTCAAAAGCCTTACTTTTTATTTTTATTGCCGACTTTATTTTTACGCTTAAGGCTCTGATCGGTCTCCATGATGCGCTCTTACATATTAAGACTTTGACAGAGAATTTTTATGCACATCTTGAATCGCTTGATATACATGAAAAAATAAGCGAAAGCAATATTGCAGAAAGTTTTAATCTTCTGCGTGAAAAACTAAAACAAGACGGATATTCCGCTTATGAAAAAGTACAGGAACAACTTAAACTTATTGCCGAAAAAAACAAGGTCCGTATTTTATCGGCCTTCCCGAATATGAGGCAGAGAAAAAATAATTTACACCTAAAACTTTTAAAATATTTTAAAGATAAAGGGTCAAATTAAAAAAGAGGAATAAAATTCAAAATTATCATTGATGATATATCTTTAAATAGCTTATAATTGTTTTTTGTTATAAAATTGTAAATAATAGATAATTTTCGAAAGTCTTAAACTTGTATATGCCAACTCTGCTTCTTGTAATTCTAGCTTCTGCAAACTACATTCTACTTCGCTAATGTACCCAGATGAGTACATAGTTTCTGCTTCTAAATTGCGCAATTTAAGCGCTTCTATTTTACTATTTGCATTTTTTATTTGTTCATCAAGCATTTTAAGGTTGTTACGGATTTGTATTGCTTGCAAATTTAATTTTTTATTTAGCTCTTCTTCATTGATTCGTTGAATTTCTTTTAAATTTTTGAACTGTTTATTCAAACTATACTCCTTTGCAAAAGGATCAAGATTTATGGTCATACCTAAATTTACATTCCATGTAACTTGATTTTTTTCTTTAAATGTCTCGCTCACACTTTCAGAAAAAGATTTATAACTTTCCTTGTTTGCATTTGGCGTAAAATCACATGATATATAAAATTTAGGGATGTATGAAATATAGCTTTGTATTTGTGAATTCCAATCACTATGCAATCGTAATTTATTTAATCTTGCGATTAATAAATCATTAATTTCAAAATTATCCAAAAAAAATTCCCATAATGAAATCCATTCGTCGAGATCATTTATCGTATAGTTTTCATATACACCAATTAATTTTAAATTTTTTTTTGCAGTTTCAAATTGAAACATCGTCTTAATCATTTCATTTTGCTTATCAGTACGTTTATTACTGCGATCTTGCAACTCTAAACTTGAAAGTCTCCCTTGTATCCACAAATTTTCATCTTTTTTTCAGCAAGTATCAAAAGTTTTTCATATTCTTCATTAATTTTAACGTTTTTTTTAATAGATAATAATTTCCTAATGCCTGCACAGTAGTAGAAACTAACTTAGCTTCAAAAAGCTGTTGTTCAATATTTATAATTTCCATTTCATCTTTCTGAGAGTATAAATCATACTGCTTAAGTTCAGAAAAAATTGATGGCACGATAAACAAAAACGGAAACTCTAGCTTTGCCCCTGTAGTAAATCCATAAGAAAATTCTTTTGGCGTTATGTTGAAAGCATTACTAATCTTATGTTTGTTAAATAATACTAAATTACCTCCAAGCGGCAAATTTTGAGTCACCCCTAAGGTTAGATCAGTAGTGCTTAATCTTACTTTTTTATTTGATAGAAAACCACTAACTGTTTGTTCAGTTGTAATTCCAAGTTTAGGAAGCCATTTATATCGTTCTAGTTTTATATTTTCTTTTAGAATATTGATCGAATAAAAATTTACCTTTGCTGACGGATTATTATTGCTCAAAATATTCAGTAGGGAATCATAAATATTTGCTTCTGAAAAAAGATAAGTTACACAGGTGAAAGACAAACAATAAATTATAACAAAATATTTTTTCATATATTACTCCGTTAGTTTTTTTAATAGGTATGAAAGTATTGATTGTTCAGTTAAAATTATTGTAGAGTCAACTTGCAAGCCCGGTTTTAAGGGAAAACTTAATCCTTTTTTATTTTTCAGTTCTGTTACATTTAATTTTACTTTGACAATATAAATAAGGTGCTCTCCCGTATTCATCGCATCTGGTGAGATAGTTTCGATTACTCCATTAAGTTTATCAAATTCGTATTCAGGGAAAGCCGGAAACTTCATCTTCACTTGCATGCCTGTTGCCATTTTTCCTGCTTTAGAGGCTGGTACATTGATATATGCATAATAACCAGATTCGGCAGTTGGGATAATAGTTAATACTGTTGTGTTAGCAAAAAGAAAATCATTTTTATTAATTGATGATTGCATGAATATTGTCTCATTTATTGGGGCATAGATTGTTGCATTATTTATAGCTAATCTTACCTGAGATAAATTGGCATTCAAGTTATTTTTCTCTACTTCATAGGTTTCTTTTTCATTTAAAAGGGATGTCAAAAAATTTTCCGAGTATTGAGATAAATTTAATTCTGCATTTTTTACATTACGTTTTAATGTTAAAACCTGTTCCTTTGTTCTACTAGCTTCTGGTAGTTTTAGTGTATCATTAAGATATCGTTTTTGTAAATTTAATGTTTCTTTTAAATTTCCCCTTACTTCAAAAAAAAGCTTTGCTCGCATATATGCTTGACTATACTTTGGATTTATGTGATTTTTATTTGCATAAAAGCTCTTTAGTAACAGGTCATTGTCTCGTTTCTTTTCTAATAATAATGTAAGTCTTGCGACTATATCTTCTTCATTTTTGATATCGGCATCAGTGTTTAATTTTAAGAGCACGTCCCCTTCTTTGACAATAGAGCCATCCTTGCAAAAAATTTTTTGCACTTCGCCAGTTCGTCTAATTTTAACTATAGAAACATCATCAGATGGACGAACTATTCCATAAGCTCTTATGACATCCTCACACTGTCCGAATATCAACCAAAATATCAAACAAACAAAAAAAGCCCCTATTATAAAAATAATTCTGTCTTCAAATTTACTTTTTAACCCATACAATAGTTCACTGGTGTATGATAATTCATCTACTGATACAATTTGTTTCATTTTTTCCTATGTTTTGCATATTCCACAGATTGTAATAAAAATCTTCTTGCTTTAATAATTCCTCGTGGGTTCCATGTTCAACAATTTCGCCTTTGTCAAAAACGAAAATTTCATCACAGTCCTTTGTTGTAGCTAGTTTATGAGAAATAATAACGTGTGTTTGATTTTTAGCGATGTCATTGATATTTTTCATAACATCATGTTCCGTAACACTATCCAATCCGGAAGTCGCTTCATCCAATATTAATATTTGCGGTTTTTTCAAAATAGTTCGAGCAATTGCAATCCGCTGTTTTTCCCCTCCTGACAAACTTGTACCACGTTCACCTACTATGGTACTAAACCGTTCTGCTAGATGTGTGATAAATCGATCTGCACCTGCTATAGAACTTGCTAAAAAAACATCTGACATGCGTGCAGAAGGATTACTTTCTCGAATATTGTTTGCTATACTTCCTGAAAAAAGTAACGAGTCTTGTTGGATATACCCTATTTTTTTTCGTAGTACTTTTGTATCATAATCTTCAATATTTTTTCCATCAAGCAAAATCTCACCGGCATCCGGTTTATATAGTTTTACCAATAATTTTGCCAATGTACTTTTACCAGAACCGGATTCCCCAACAAAGGCAACTTTAGAACCTGAATGAATTTTTAAACTCACATCTTTTAATGTCTGTCCTCGAGCTCCATAGGAAAAAGAGACGTTTTTAACTTCAATTGCTCCTAATATTTTATCCGGGACTATCTTTTCTACTTCATTTTCCTCATCAATTTCTGGAGCTTCTTCAAAAATTTCAGAAAGCCGTTCTGCAGCCGTTTTTGCTTCTTGTAATAGTGGTTGTAACGTTAAAAGCCGTGATAATGGATCTAAAAAATAACCTGACAAAATTACAAAAGAAATTAACTGACCTAAACTCATCTTTCCTTTTAAAATTGCCAGACCGCCGATCCAATAGACGGCAAGACTGCCACATTTATAGACAAACATTTGAAAAACGTTTTGAAAATTTACCATCGAAGCTATTTCAATATTTTTTCGTGTTGCTTCAACCAATACAAATTCTGCCTTATCATTTGCAATATCTTCACTCGCAATCGATTTTATGGTTTCTATTCCTGTAATAAGCTCAACCATACAAGACTGTTTACTAGCTTCAGCAATAGCTCTCTCTTTCATTTTTTTTTCATATGGTTTTGCAAAAAGCAAAACTCCAATAGCGCCAATCACTACCGGCACCAATGCAACAAATGCCAAATTCGAACCTAACATAAACAAAAAGATAATTCCAAAAACAATCATCACCGCATCCATTGCCACAGATAACGACGTAGATGAAACTATGTCCCTAATTGTCGCACTGTCATACATTCTTGAAATAAGCTCGCCTGTCTTTCTATTTGAAAAAAAATTCATTGGTAGTTTTAATAGATGGCTAAAATATGATTGCATTAATGCATTATCAATTTTAAAACCCATAATATTAAGAAGTTGATTTCGAGCAAGCATTAAAAGTGATTAAAAAATTATGACAACTAAAAAAACAATGCAAAATACGTTAAAGTTTTTTCTAGTCCTCCGGCAAGGACTTCATCAATTAAGAATCGGAAATAAAAAGCTGAAGCAATGCCTAGAACTGCTAACATTAAACTTGCAAAAAAAACTTTAATCCATACATTTTTATATGGTGCCGATAGTTTAAAGAAACGTAGGATATACGAATCGGAATCTCCTATTTCTATAAACTTAGCTTGAACCGATTCAACAGTAACATAATGGTTGCCAACTGACGTAACAACATGTGCAATAAAAGGCAACTTTACATCATTTGGAATTTGTTTTTCTTTAGAGATAACGCCTCTACAGTCAGAACCAAAAGCCTTAGCGGCTTTTGTTATCCCAAGACCAGAAGTACCTTCTTGATCTGTGTGTGCAAACTTTCTTATCCGCTTTACCGCAATGCGCTTTCCATAACGTCTTGCAATTGTGGCAATATAGGCTGCAGCACAATCGGTTTCATCTTTTTGCAATACAACATCTTTCTTCATCAAATACCTTATATTTTTATCTAATTGAGCTTCTTATTGACTAGCACCAATAATCGATTGAATACGTTAGTTATTCTGAAATAAACTAATAATTACTCCACTGTTATTATTTCAATAGTTTTCATAAAGTCTTCACTTATTTTATACAATTCCCGTGCAGTTTCACTTTCGATTGTACCGTCAACTATCTTTTTTACAAATTCATCATGTCCAGTTTCGCCTGAAGGCATTTCTTCTTTCCAGTCTCCATTTTCTTCAAAGTACTCTGGGGCTTCTTGTTTGAATTCATCAGCGCCCCTTGAAAAGGTACATTCTAGCGTATACATGGGCGTTGTTGTATAATAACTCATTTGAAACATAGAAATATCAGGTGCAAATTGCGAAACCCGAATGTTTCGTGCAAATTTGTGACCATTCACTTCAACAGCCCCTCTAGCAGTTCTCAAATCTTGCGGTAAAGTTGAAACAGACAAAACAGCTTTTGCATATTCTTGAAATGTTTCTGGCAGTTCGAATTTAATGGAATCATCTATATAGTTTTTTTGAATGAGCTGTACATAAAAATTCAAACCATTTTTTAATTCAGCGTTAATATAATAATAACCTTCTTTGTCATTTGGCATTAACCTGTATTCTCCATTGTTAAAAGAAATTTTTGTAATCTCTTTTTCGATAAGAGCAATCCATGGTTCTTCTGTTTTAGTTTCAACACCTGTTGAATTTTGTACAACAGTGCTTGCTTCGTTTTGCACTTCTGTTGCAGTTTCTGTTTCCCTTGTAATGCTTTGGTTTCTGCTTACATTAGTGTTTTTGCTACATCCAATGAGCATTCCTAACAATGCCAATACATAAATCAGCTTTTTCATAAAAATCTCCCAGTACAAATTTATACCTCTTAATTTTTATACTTTAAATCTTTCAACCTCGCTTACGAGATTGCCGATATTTTCTTTATTTTTTTGCGAAATGATATTGACTTCTTGAGTTGCTTCATTTATTTGGAGTGCACCTGCTGCCATTTCATTCATGCTTGCAGTGATAACTCTTGTAAGGTCATCAAGTTTTTGCATTTCAACGGCAATGTTTTTTCCTCCCTCAAGCATTTCGGCTGAGCCGTCATTTACCTGAGAAGTTATTAAATTGATATTATGAATTGCCGTCAAGACTTCACGGCCTCCGTTTTCTTGCTCTTTCATTGCAAGCATAAGAGTCTCACTCATCTTTTTTACTTGCTCCGATAAGGCAAAGATGCTGTCAAATTTTTCTTCAGCCAATTTTGAAGAAGATGAAAGGTTTTCAATTTCTTTGCTTAAAACCTTTAAGGTTGAAGTTATTGTTTTTCCTTGTGAGCTTGATTCTTCTGCAAGTTTTCGAATTTCGTCGGCAACAACGGCAAAGCCTTTTCCGGCTTCTCCGGCATGAGCTGCTTCAATCGCTGCATTCATAGCAAGAAGGTTTGTTTGACTTGCTATATGTTGGATAACGCTTGAAGCTTCTAAAAGGCCGCCGGATTCCTCCGAAATTTTTTGAGTTACGGTATTTGATAATGAAAGAGTTTCTTTTCCTTCAGCTGTAGCTCCGGCAAGATTTTTGATTGCATAATCTGTTCTTGCAAGGGTCTGGGTTATGGAGCTTATGTTTCCTACCATTTGCTCTATTGCCGATGAAGATTCGGCTACACTGGCAGCTTGAGATTCTATCATGCCGTTTAATTGTGCGATAGTTTTAATAATCTGTTCGATAGTCGCTGAGGTCTCGGTAACGCTCGCTGCCTGTGTAAGAGCTTGTTGTTTTACTCCTTCTATGTTTGTGCTTATTTGATGGATAGCACTTGCCGTTTCCGTCATATTACTTGCAAGCTCATTTCCTATATGTTCCATCTCCTGACTTTCGGAACCTACCGTTTTGATTGAGTTCCCGATTTTTTCAATTGTTTTGTTAAAGTATTTTGATAAATCGGTTATTTCATCATTTCGTTTGATAGGTAAGCGTACCCTTAAATCTCCATCCCCATCTGCAATATTTTTAAGAGCCTGAACTGTTGATGTAATGGGCTTTACTATTGTAAGGGCGATAATAGCTGTAAGTATAATAGATATAATCAATATGGTAATGCCTATAATTCTGATTGTGATTTTTAAAGGCCTTAGACTGCCGGTAAGTTCATGAACAGGAGCACTGATTATTACTTTCCAGTTTTTAGTTTTCATAGGAGAATAAGCGGCAATTTCTTTTTGTCCTTCATATACAAATCTAGCTAAACCGGCTTCAGAAGATGCTAAGACTTTTTGTTCAAAATCGGCAATGCTTTTAAGTTCAGGGTCGGATACAGCTTTTTTAATGCTGTTCTCTTGGTTTTTAACCAGTTCTATGTCCTTGTCGGCAATCGTTGTTCCTGAAGCATCGATAATATAGCAGCCGCCCGTTTCTCCTATTACGATGTCGTCGATTAGATTGTTAAGATCTAAGCCGTTAACAACGGCACTAAACACGCCTAAAATATTGTGTTCATCATCATAAATAGGTACGGAAAATATAATTTGAAGTTCACCAGTTGTACGGCTTATAAGAGGCTCAGAAATAAAATTTCTGCCTTTAATAGCCTCCTTATACCAGTCCCTATCACCGACAAAAATGGAAGTTCCGTCAGAAGAATATCTTATACCGTTTTTATCGGAAACTCCAAAGTATTCTATCGTTTTATTCCGCTCTGCATCTTTTTGTAATGCCCTTACTTTTTCAAAAAAAGTGAGGCTGGAGTCGCGCAGTGCCGGCATACGGGCAAGGCCTTCCAAAAAATATAATAAGGCATTGGCCCGGCCGTCGACAATTTCTGCCGTATCCTTTGCCTTCATTATTAAGGCCTCTTCAATTTGTCCCATTAAGGCATTTCTTGCTACAAATAAAGCAGAGGCTCCCATCGTAAATCCTCCTATCAGGATTAACCCACCAAAAAAGAAAACCAATTTTCTTAAGATAGAAAACCGTATTCCTTCCTTCTGATAAATTTTTTCAGCTACCATAATTTAGAGTTCCTTTCAAATGTTATTTTAAAAACTATTTGTAATTGATTTTTATTGAATGTACATTAAGAATTGACAGATGCGATTGTACACTAATTTTTTTATTTTTACTAGGCGTTTATGCAATAAATAAATGGAAAATATTGTAATGGAGAAAATTTATAAAATAGAAATTTAGTGCCGATGTTTTTTTACGAGCCTGTAGATTTATATTTTGAAACTCCGAGCCGCCAAAAAAGATAAGCAGGAATCAAAAACAAAAATGAAAGAAGGGGTAAAAAGGCAAGAGCGGGATTTTTGTATTTATCGAATAAAAACAAAAGCGGATAATATTGGAAAAGGGCATAAGGAATTATAAATGTGCAAAAGCGTAAAATTTTATTTCCGTATATTGAAACAGGGTATGAGGCAAAGGTTCTGGCTCCGTCGGTAAAGATATTCATAAACTCAAGGCTTTGTATGGTAAAAAAAGAAATAGCTGCATAGATTAAAAAGAGCCCTGAAAATACTGCTATGCCTCCTAAGAGCATAAAGAAAACAGTCAATACCTTTAAAAAAGACCAATCTATATTTCCGAATCTTAAACCGTAAAAAAATAAAATGACGGCTATGAGCAATCTTCCTATCCTTGAAAATTCGAATTTACTTCCCAGTACTTGAAGGGGTAAATTTCGGGGACGCAAAAGAAGCCTGTCAAAGTCTCCGGTTATAATCAGTGTAGAAAATGAATCAAAGCCTCGTGCATAGCTTTCGGTAATGGCAAAACTTAACTGCATTATTGAATAACAAAAAACAACTTCGGCAAAGGAAAATCCTTTTATCGACTGAAAGCGCGCAAATAAAAAATAAAGAGCTGCCGCGCTGTTACAGGTTAAAAGGAACTGCCCCAAGCAGGATAAAAAAAATGAAGCCTTGTATTGCATTGTGCTTTTTAAAAGAATACCTAGATATTTAAAATAAAGTTTTAAGCCGTTCATAATTATCCTAAATTTTAATTAGCCTCCTTGCACTACCAACCTTTTTTCTGCTGCTCTTGCAATAATTTTTCCCGATAAAAATAAAACGAGGAGCCAGAAGACTTGTAAGAGTATTTTTTTACCTGCATCGGCAGGTAAAATATCGTAAGAAAAAATTCTTAAAGGAATATTTTGAATTCCAGTAAAGGGAGAAAATTCCAAAATCTTTTTTATTGTTTCAGGGAAAAAAGGAATAGGGATTATCTGCCCCATGAGCATCTCGGAGGCCGAGAAAAATACTATTTGAAGCCCTTTGGGAGAAACAGTAAAAAAACAAAGCACGTATATCAGGCAGGTAAAGGCTGCTGCCGTGCAAAGCCCCAATATCATAGAAGCTATAAATATAAAAAAGGTAATAGGATCTGGCATTATCAAACGGTAAGGCTGAGGTAAAATTGAGGCAATTATTAAAACCGGAAAACATCTTAAAAGACCTCTTGCAAGTCTTAATGCAACCGAGCGGGTAAACCAAAGATTGTATATGTTTATCGGTTTAGACATTTGATACGCGATGGAGCCCGAAACAATCGAATCGGTTATATCACTTTCAAATGTCCACATTGCAAAAAACGCTAAGAAGGCCTGCTGCATCCAAATATAAGAAACAAAAGCAGAAAAGCCCATAGGAAAATTTTCCGGAGAAGATTCATAAAAGGCCTTAAATAAAATGATATTTAAAGTTCCCCAAGCAAATTGAGTTGAGATACCGGCAAGAGCTGCTGCCCTGTATTGTAAGTTTGCGATAAAACGTATTTTAAAAAAAGAAAGATATTTTTTCATAAGCCGTACAGCCCTTTAACAATTGGTAACTTCTAAAAACTTCAGTTTTTTGAAGTTTTCCTTGATTTTAATTTGCGATGTTTTTCATAAGTCATTGACATATAAAGGCTTATGAAAAACTCGTCGGGCATCTCTAAAAATCCAACAAGGTTTTTAGAGATGCCCAATCTCTTTATAAAACTCGGCAAGGCTTTCATCCAAAGATAAGGAATCCTTCTTAATGTCTTTTAATGTGCCGTCCAAAAGAATCTGTCCTTTGTCTATTAAAATAATTCGCTCGGTAATTGCTTCTATATCCTGCATATCGTGGGTTGTTAAAATAATAGTCGTTTTATTTTTTCTGTTGAGTTCCGAAATAAATTTTCTCACCGTCAATTTTGAAAGAGCATCAAGACCGATTGTCGGTTCATCCAAAAAAAGAATTTTGGGACTGTGTAAAAGCGAGGCTGCAATTTCGCACTTCATCCTTTGGCCTAAAGAAAGTTGACGGGCAGGTGTTTTGACAATTTCTTTTAAGTCTAAAAGATTGATCAGCTCTTCCAAATTGTTTTGAAAAAGATTTTGAGGTACAGAATAAATATCCTTTAAAAGTTCAAAGGAATCTATAACGGGGATATCCCACCACAGCTGAGTTCTTTGCCCAAAAACTACACCGATGTTTTTTACATATTCCACTCGCTTTTTCCATGGAACAAGACCTGCAATTTCACAAGTTCCCGAATCGGGAGTAAGGATTCCGCATAGCACCTTTATGGTAGAACTCTTTCCGGCTCCGTTCGGGCCGATGTAACCTATGGTTTCTCCTTCGTTAATCGTAAAAGAAATATCGTTTAAAGCTTTTACATACTCATAGTCCCTCTTAAAAAGAGCCTTTGCTGCTTCCTTTAAGCCCTTATTTCTTTTTGCGACCTTGTATGTTTTGCAAATATTTTGAACCTTAATCATTTTTTCTTCCATTTTTAAAAACGAATCATCAGGCTTTGTAAGGCCGTTAAATCAATTTATAGATTTGAATTCTAATGTGCCTTCAGCCATTTTTCCCACTGCGCTTCGCCTGTATCGAGCGTGGTTATTTCCTCAATATATTTGTCATTGTCGGCCGCATTATTGGGAAAATTAAAAAGGTACGGCCTGTTTTCGCCGGTGCCGGTATAGATGTCGTTTTTATAATGTATACCGTAAGGGAATATCCTGTTTTCTTTGTTATTATTATCGACAACGTAAACGGCAAGAATATTGCCGTCTTCGTCAAAGGCGGCACCCCACAGCGTTATCCAATGACCGTATGCAAGCCTGCTGCCTTTTGTGCCTTTTATATTTATTCCGATTGCTTTTTTGGAATCGAGGGCATTTTTCAGTGCATCTTCAAATTCTTTTTTTGTGTGACCTATTGCAGTGGCGATTGGTGTATGGTCTTTGTCGAACACATCCTTAAACAAGGCAGGGCCGATAAACGACGGGTCTTCGGCTTTAATCTTCGGCGATGACACGCTGTTATTGCCGTATAGGTACCACATAAGTCCGCTCATAGCATAATCGCCTTGTCCGCCGTTATGGGCTTGTGTTCTGAAAATATTTGCTATATAGCTTTTTTCTTTTTCCTGCTCATCCTGAAATTCTCGTTTATAAAAATACATATATTTTTCAGCATCGGCACCTGTTACAGGTTCCTTCTCTATATACCGTGCTATGTTGGTTTTATTTTGTTCAAACCACCAATCCAGCATATTGGCAGCGGTTTTAGCCCAGCATTGATTAGTATCCCCGCCGTCGGGAGTATTTATACCTAAATTATTTACCTTTCTGTTGTTAAACCATTTTGTCGTTTCGGATTCATTCCAAAAAAATATATAGGAGTTATCCCAGTATTCTGTGGGATATGTATGAGGAATTTCAATTTTTTCTTTTTCAGCAGGGAGCGGGGCATCTATGCCGTGTACCCATTTTATTGTTACAACCGGATGCTCATTCTTCTTTTGGGTGAGTTTTACCTCCATATCCTTATTAGTGCCCGGCTCTTTAATATATTTATTATTGTCATCCTTAAATTTGATATATGCACTTCTTTCCCAAACGGTTTTGTTTTTTTGGCAAATCAGCGTTATTGTATCTGTGCTTTCGTCTGTAGAGACTTTTTTGTCAAAACTCAACCATTTAGCCCCGCCGCCTATTATCTCGGGCTTATAGTTCAATTTGCCGTGAAGCGTTTTTACCGTAAAAGCGGGATTTGCTTCGGTACTCTCAATTTCAAATTCTGTTTTATTCAGTGCAATTTCTGGCCTTTTTTTAATAGTAACCGTAACTCTCTTTGTAATGCCGCTATTACTTTTTGATGCTATGGTTATTGTTGCAGAACCGTTTTTAAGAGCTCTTACCGTTCCGTCTTCGGCAATGTGCACATTGCCGTTATCTACGGAGTAGATAAGGCCTTGATCAGTAGCCTCATCGGGCTGTGCCTTCGCTTTGATTTTAAAGGTATTTCCGATAAGCATAAGCTTAGGTACCGTCTCTTCAACCACAATATTTTCAACCGGAACCGATTCCGGTGCAACGGTGATTTCATCAGTCAAAAAAGAACTCTCGGTAACATGTCCAACAGTTTTTTTCGGTTTAATGTCGGATATATAGCTGTTTTTACAGGACACAAGAAAAAAAATTGCAACGGCGGCAAAACTCACCAGTTTATATCTTTTTAACATCAAAAAAACTCCAATATGTTTATAAAATATATTATTCCGTATATAAAGTCAAGCACATTTACCTATAAAACGTTTTTATCTCCCCGAAAGTCTGCTTTTCCATGAAGCTATGAGCTGCAAAGCCTTTATTGGGGCCGTTTCGTCGGGATTGGTTGAAAGAATTTCGTTTAAGATAAGCTCTTCTTCAGGAAAAAGAGATAAATTTTTTGCAGATGGAGCTGACAGAGATGCTATTTCAGCTCCTTGTAAAGCAGAATCCGTTTTTTGGATATTTTCTTCATTTTGGAACCGGCTTCGCATGTATAAAAGATTTTCTGCCCGTGTTAGAACGCTTTGAGGAATACCGGCAAGACCCGCAACATGGATGCCGTAAGAGTTTCCCGCAGCACCGGGTACGACCTTTTTTAAAAATACTATCTTTCCTTCCGCTTCAAGTACATCCAGTTTTAGGTTTATGATTTTTTTGTGCTCCAAGCGGGTAAGCTCGTGATAGTGGGTTGCAAAGAGAGTCTTAGCTTTTATAGTATTAAGGAGGTGTTCGCTTACAGCCTGAGCTATGGCAAGCCCATCCTCCATAGAAGTTCCTCTGCCGACCTCGTCCATTATGACAAGGCTGTTCCGTGTTGCAGAATTAAGGATGTAGGCTGTTTCTATCATCTCCACTAAAAAGGTTGATTCCCCTCGGGCTAGATTATCCGTAGCGCCTACTCTGCAAAAAATTTTATCTACGGGGCTTAGAACGGCTTTTTCTGCCGGAACAAAGGAGCCTATTTGGGCTAATAGGCAGATTAAGGCTGTCTGTCGCAAAAAAGTGCTTTTTCCCGCCATGTTGGGGCCTGTAATTACTGCAAAGGAGGGAATATTTTTGTTGGAATCTTTGTCCGGACTCTTGGAATCTTGGCCTGAATCCGGCCTATCATCATCTAAATAAGAGTCATCCTCTCCGGATAATAGCTCAATGGAGTTGGGAACAAAGTCTCCGGCTCTAAGATGGTTTTCGACCACGGGGTGCCGGCCGTTGATTATATTCAAAATACCGGAATCTTCACAAAGCTCCGGCCTTGTCCAAGCGTGCAAAACGGCGGCTTGTGCAAAGGATTGGTTTACATCAAGCTCTGCAACCTCTTCTGCAAGTTTTTGTAAAAAGCGGTGATGTGAACCTATTTCGGAACAAACCTCATCAAAAGCATCCTTTTCGGCTTCGATCAGCCTTTCTTCAGAGTTATTTATATTATCTTCAATTTGTTGTAAGGTTTCAGTGGTAAAACGGTCTGCATTCGACAGAGAACGCTGGCGGATAAAGTAATCCGGAACAGCCGAGATATTTCCTAAAGAAACTTCTAAAAAATAACCCATCATTCTATTGTATTTTATTTTTAGATTATTAATGCCTGTTTTTTTTCGTTCGTCATCCAAATATTTTTCAAGAATTTCGTGGGCATTTTCTTTTATGTTTTTTATTGCGTCCACTTTTTTTGAAAAGCCTTTTTTTATAAGTTTTCCGTCATTTAAGGCTATTGTACAATCTTCATTAATTGCCCTTTCCAAAAGTTCGTAGATTTCGTTAAGCAATTTTTTTTCTTCATCATTAAGCTGCAAAAAGTCAAGTTTTTTTTCTTCTATGAATGCGTTTATTTTTATTATCGATTTAAGACTTTGCTTAAGGGCAAGAAGGTCCTTTCCGTGAGTCTTTTTCATAGCAATTCGTCCGGCAAGACGCTCAATATCGAGTATGGAAGAAAGAGTATCCCGTATAATAGCCGAGGCCTTTCCATCCTTAAAAAGACTGTTTACCTTGTCAAGCCTCTTATCTATTTCAATTTTTGAACGGAGAGGATAGCTTATCCTTCTCCTTAAAAGACGGGTTCCTATTGCTGTCCTTGTATAATTTACCGATTCAAAGAGGCTGTATGAGGTACTGTTGTCTCTAAGGTTTGATAAGAGCTCTAAATTTTTTCTTGTGGAGTCGTCCAATGAAACAAAGTCACTTTCAGCATAAATTTTAATACCCGAAATATGGGAGATGCTCCTGCCTGAAATCTCTTCCAAGTATTGAATCAAAAGACCGGCAGGCGGAACTTCGGGAGAATCTATATCGAGTAAAAAGCCTTTTAAGTTTTCGGTTCCGAAAAGTGAACAAAGCCTTTTTTCGGCTTGATCGGGGTTAAAGCTCCAATCCGGATAAAAGTTTTGTATCATCGAAGGGAATTCCGAAAGAATTTGCTTTAAAGCCGGTAATTCACTTTGAAGAGATTGCTGGATTAAAATTTCTTTTGGATTTATTCTTCCTATTTCTTTTAAAAACTGTTCCTTAAAGTCCGATTTAGGAAAGGATGTAGCAAAAAAATTGCCTGTAGTAACATCGATATAGGCAAAGCCTGTATAGTAGTCCGTGCCGCTGTTTCCCTCCGTTTTTTTGTTTGAACAATAGACGGCGGCAAGGTAATTATTGCTTCCCTGCTCCAAAAAGTCATCTTCTGCAACGGTACCGGGTGTAATAACTTCGACTACTTTGCGCTCGGTCAATCCTCCTGCGACGGGCTCCGTAACTTGCTCGCATATTGCAATTTTTTTTCCTGCACGCAGGAGGCGGGCTATGTATATTTTTGCGGCATGATATGGAATTCCGCACATAGGCACATCGGTTCTTTTTGTGAGGGTTAGGTTTAAGATTCGGCTTACTTCAACGGCCTCATCAAAAAACATCTCATAAAAATCGCCGAGCCTAAAAAAAAGTATTTCGTCCTTGTATTTTGCCTTAATGCTGAGGTATTGCCTCATCATGGGCGTTTGAGGCTTATTCACTTTGTCTTCTTAATTCTTGAATAACTTTTTCCGTAATATCGACGGTTGGACTGTACCATATTATTCCGGCATTATGTTCATAGCTTAAAACCATCGTGTAGCCTTCCGATTCGGCAACGCGGCGGACGGCTTCATAAAGGCTGCTGTAAAATTCATCATCATTTATTAAATTCTTTCGGAGCATATTGAGTTCATCATTTGAAGCTTTTACATATTCCAACAAGAATGTAATTTTACTTTTTATCCTTTCTTCATATTTCTTTACTTCAGCTTCCTGTCCGTCAGCTTCGGCATTAACTTTTCTTTGTCTAAGCTGTATAATCTCAGCCTCAAGAAGTTTCTTTTGATTTTCAAATTTTTCCTTTTTTTCCTGATAATCACGGGCTGCTTTCGCATCGCGCCCAAAAGTATCAAATATTAAACCCGTATCTATTACGGCAAATCTTGTAATCTGCTGTGCATAGATTCCGAGAGACACTAAAAACATAATAAAAATAATCAAAACACCTTTTTTATTCATAATCTAACCTCTTATAAATTTGGAATATTGAAAGAAAGAACGAATCTCCAGTCAGCACCTTTTCCGTTTCCCCAAACGGGTTTGCCGTTTTCAGACTTAAACGTATTGGCAAGTAGTAACCGCAAAGGGAATTGTGGTATAGAGAACCGAAGTCCCGGCCCAAAACTAAAATAATAATCGTTTATACTCAAGTTTTTTAAGTCATTCAGGTCCTTTTTTACAGCTACGGCATCAAAGAAGAAATCAAGTGATAAAATTCCGTGAGCTAAAGGCCATCTAAATTCTACCCAGTTATTTTGCATAACGGTTCCGGCTCCTTGAAGCCCCAGTCCAACCCATCCGCGGCCTTTAAAAGATCCGTCAATATAGAGCATCCGCTCAAAACTTATAGACTGCTGAGCAAGAGGGACTTGGAAGGAAAACCCTGAGTAAAAACCTAGAACAAATTTCAGGTTCCATATGTCGCTTACAGGGTAGTCTAAAAGTGTAATATAAAATTCTCCCTTTGTGTCCGACTGAAAAAAGTACTCATCTTCAATTTTTGGTATAAGGCCGAAAAAACTTACTTCTTGGCTTAAAAACCATCCTTTAGAAGGATCATATGTAATATCTCTATCATCTACAGACAGTTTTACCTTTAAAGAATTAGTTAAGCCCCATCTTTCTTGTTGCTTTCTAACTTTTTCGTCAACAGGTCTGTATAGATTATTATCATAAAAGTTTTTGACAAGACCGAAATTTAGCCCGCCCCTAAGGGTTATAACGGCAAATTTTGGAAACCATCTATATCCTGAGTTCATTCCTACACCGAATTCCAGTTTGTCATATTTCATTTTAAATGCATCTGCCAATGAAGAATTAGAATTAAATTCCGATTCAGTAAAGAAAGGATCGGCTATATTATTATAGTTCAAGTCCTGATAACTATACATCGTCTTATGCGATATTGAAAAATCAAACCCTACCGAAAGAGGTTTACCTAAAAACCAGTTTTCCGTAAAACCTAGAATTAAGCTTTGCGTATCGCTTGCAGCATTTACATTAACCGACAGTTCTCTTCCTGTCCCAAACAAGTTTTTTTCTTCCCATTGTGCAAATACGGACATAGGAAAGGTATCCGGATCCGGTGAACCTGAAAAAGTAACACCGAATTGAATTCCGGCGGTTGATTGTTCTTCAACATTGAGGATAACATCAACAAGATCAGGTTCCGAGCCGGGTAAAACATCGGGTAAAACAGCAGAAAAATATCTTAGGTTGGCTAAATTTCTAAAACTATTCATTAGTTTGGTTTTAGAAAATACATCACCTTCTTTTAGTAGAATTTCTCTTAAAATGACATTTTCCTTAGTTTTGGTATTTCCTTTTATTATAATATTTTCGACATGGCTTCTTTCGCGTTCCACAATTATAATTGTATAACCGACTTCTTTTGTCGATGTATTACGGTTTTCTTTTTTGTCTATATAGTTACCGGTATAACCGTTTTCAAAATATAAGTTGGCAATATCTCCAAACCCTGTTTCAAATTTTCTTAAGTTAAAAATATCACCTTTTTTTAGCTTAATTTTTTCGCTTAACTCGTTAGTAGAAAAAATATAGTTTCCTTCAAAATCGGTGCCTGTATATGTAAATTGTTCCCCTTCCATTATTACATATGTAAGAGTAATTTGATCTTTTTGCGGATCGGATTCCGTATCTATATCTTTTTTTATAGTTTCAACATGGGCATCAATATAACCGTGTTCTCCATAAAATAATTTAATTGCGCTTTTATCGTCTTGTAAGGCTTCTTCTCTAAAAAAGCCTTTTTGTAATAGCCATGACTCCTTAGAAGCAAGTACTTTTTTTAAAGCTTTTTCGGGAAATTTTGAATTTCCTTCAAAAAGTATTTTGCTTATAACCGACATTTTACCTTCATTGACGGAAAATTTTACATTTATGCTGTTTTTTTCTTTATCTTCAGAAATTTTACTTGTTATTTCGGCTTTTGTAAAACCTTTTTCGATATAAAAGGCCTTTAAGGTTCTTTCGGCATTTTTCACATTGATTTCATTAAATATATCACCTTTTTTTAGCTTGATAGACGAAAGCAAATCGGCCTTTCTTACATTGTTGTTTCCTATAAAAATAATATCTTTTATGGCAGGTTTTTCTTTAACTGTAAATTGCAAAAAGACATATTGATATTTGTCGTCGGCCGGTATAGCCTTAGGAACAATATCGGTAAAATAATCCAGAGCATAGATTTTTTGTAAGATTTCCCAATAAAGTTCATCGGAAAAAGGCTTTTTTTTATATGACTTGAAGATTTCATCTAATTCTGAAGCCTCAATATTTTCCAAGCCTTTGAACTGAATCTCTAAAACAGGTTTTCCATTATACCAGCCCTCAGGTTCTTGAGCAAAGCAGTTTAAAGCAAACAAGATTAGAATAAAACCTATAATTTTTTTCTTCAACATTTTTATCCCCTTAATTAATAAGAAAATTTCCATGACAGTGTCAATCCTGTATCGGACACAAACAAAGAATCAGGCCTGCTGGGAGTTATGTGCCATCTAAGCATAACAAACGGAGTATTCATTTCAAAACCTATTTCAGGCTGAAACAGTAAATTCCCGTAAACAGGTTTTCTAACTGCATCTGTGTTTGTAGAAAGCGGATCGTAATAGCTAAGATGCAGCATTGCATCAGCATATATGGCAGAACCAAAATACTTACCAATATAAACACTTGTATTATCAAAATAGTTACCGATTGTCAATGGCTTATCCTTTGAAGTCCTAAATAAATTCTCCAAAATAACATTTTGTATGAGGAGGCTCCTTACGGAAAATACGTCTACATGCAAAAGGTCTCTAGCTTCTTGTTCAATTCCTCTCATAATACCCATATTTGCTAAAATATCGGAGGTATTGCGTAGTGTTTCTTTTAAAATATTACCGCTTTTTAAATCTCCCAAAGCTACCTGCCCCATCAAGTTCATCGTATCGGAATCGGACATTGCCATTGGAGGGGATGTTGAAATTACAGGCCTAAAACGTTCAATATCGAGAGGCTGATCTTTTGCAGCCAAGTTTATTGTAAGAGGCTGGCCGTCAGCCATTTTATCCTTTATTTCGGCTCTGACGGTTATCATAGGCTCAATCTGTTGAAAAGGCGTTGTAAGGATTTTAATTTCTCCTTCTTTTATATAAAAGTTTCTTTTTATGTAGAATATTTCGCCAGTACGAATTTTTGCAGAACCGGACATTTCAAATTTTTCTGTACCTGTATCAAGGTTTAAGTTAAAAGGTTCATTTTCAGTATAAGCAAGAGCCCTTAAAATAGGGAGCTCAGTTGATGGAAACCTAAATTCGGACTTTTTTCCCAAATTTAAATTTAAATTCATGTAAAAAACGATTTTATTTTGGGTTTGCAAGGATATTTCTTTTTGTTTTTGTAAATCAGCAAACGGAACTGAAAAGTATCCTTTATCAAAATAAGCATCACCTGTCAATGCAATGGTTTCCGGATTTATTTCAAGTTTTATTTTCCCTTCGGCTCTTCCGTCCGCATGAAAGGCTATATTTTTTGTTCTTATAAGGGCCTGCGTATTTTCAAGAATTCCGCAGTTTACCGTCGTATAATATGGAACCCAGCCGATAAATTCCGATTTAGCCTCGCCCCAAAGGCTTCCAATCTTGCCATGCAGAACTGTATACGGGATGGACATATTTGTACCGTCAATGTGTATCGGCACTTCTACAGGGCCATAGGTATCAGGACTATAGTTAGGAGACGTACAAAATAATTTTTCACCTTTAAGTTCTCCGTAAAAAAGCGGGTCTTTTTGGGTACCGCTTATCTGAAGGCTACCGGTAAGTTTTCCTGCAGAAAACTTTATAATATCATTATTAGGGATAATATCTATAACCGGAGCAAGGTCTATACCTATGTTTGTTACAGCGAGGTTTATATCATTTTCGGTAAACATACCATCAATATTCAGATGGAAGGGAAACGATTCATCTATATGAAGCGAAACAATTCCATCATCGGTTTTAAAGCCGTATATCTCATCATTGTTTCCGGCATATAGGGCTATAATATTAGGTTCCTTTACTAATGAGGCTTTTATATCCGAATCGCCTTTTTTTCCTGCAAGTATCCAATCCGATATTTTCATATCTATATTAAAATGAGAAGTCATACTAAGAGTTTTTTCTATAGTATTCTTATTTTCATTATTTTTATCTGCATTAGACATAAAATCAAAATAAAATGAGGCTTTAGTATCAAGATTTTCATTATTATTCTGTTCTTTTAAATCAGCTTCATATAAAAAGCTCAAGAATCCTTTTTGTTCAGACGGGCTGATAGAGGCTTCAATTTTATTTATATTGTGAATACCCCATTTCAAGGAGGAGTCATAAAGGCTTATTTTATTGTTGTCGATAAAAGCCGAGGCCATGCCCTCAAGATTTTGCCCATTTAGATTAAACGATATTTTTTTTAAATCGGTTTTTATTGAAAGGGCTTCTTGATTTCCAAGAAATATAAATTCTGCATCTGCTTTGTTTTCTCCTTTTTGTGTTTTTAAAAAACGATTAAGCGATATATCCTTTATTTTACATGTACCGTCAAAATAAACCTTGTCGGAAAAAGTAAATGAAGAATTAAAGATTAAACTTTCCGTTTTGTTTTTATCCGTAAGTGAAAGATTAACTGCATATTGATTGATTTTTTCATCCGAAACAGGAAGAACATTAAAGGCAGCGGTACCTTCGAGCTGTTTATTTTTTATACCGGCTTTTACATCATGAAAAAAAGCCTCATCGGGTTTGACATAACCTTCGGTATAAAACTCTAAAGTGTCATCCGTTTTTGTAATATCAGGCTCAAGGTATTCAAGTTTTGCATAATTGCAAGTGATCATCCAGTCTTTTTGATTTTTGTATTCAAAGGCTGTGTCGGCGGAAAATATGGAATTTATAAAGGGAACGGGAAGCTCTTTTACCTGTATCGTTCCCTTTATATTTTTATGTAAATCTTTTAACACATTTACATTTAAACCGTAATCTCCATAAACACTTATAACTTCATCAGTCATTAAGCCGGAAACCTTATAGCTTATATCGTTTAAAGTCAAAAGAGAATCAAAAACCATTCCTTCATTTTCAAAAGAGGAACTTACATTACCGCGCAGGTTTATTTTGTTAAAAAGAATATCAATATTGCTGATGTCAAAAGAAGTTTCATTTCCTTGAAGAGAAAAAAGACTGTAGAATCCATTCTTCGAACTTGAAGCAAGAACAGTCTGGATTATGTTATATGAAAAATGTTTAAAGTCGCTTGATAAATAAAACTCGCTGGTCATTTGAACGGGAGAAATAAAGTCTTCTAAAAACTCTTTTGCAGGCACCTTAACATCGGTAACAGCCTTTACTCCATTGTAAATGTTTTCAATGCTGATCGCATCAACCGCTCCATGAAGTTCCAAATACCCCATGTTTTGTTTAACATTTTTTTCGGCATCAGATACAGGATGAGACCATGTTCCGTCAAGGCTAAAAGCCCCCTTAGTATCTTTCCCCGATATGTATATGTCGGTTTTTCCCGTTTTTTTTTCAAGTACACACGCAATATCTTTCAGTTGAGCTTTTCCAATCTCCAGATAGGGAATATTAGAAAAAATTTTATTTTGCTCCGAGAAGACATTTAAACACATTGCGATATTTTCTCCCGATCCTAATTTAAATTTTGAAATATTAAAATTAAAATCGGGAGCGATTTCTTTAATCTTATAAGAACCTTGTGCAGACACATTTATATCCGAATTATTTAATTGAAGTTTTTGTAAGGTTATAAGATTGCCGTCTCCTCCAATTTTAAAGCTGAGAACGGATTCTTCAATCCTGTTGCCTGATATATTGAATTTGGGCAATTTAACCGAAAAGACCGTATCCCATAAAAAATTTTCAGCCGCAGAAAAACTTAAATTAAAATTTCCGGTAAATGCTGCATCTTTTAATTCTTTAAGGAGACTTATTTCTTCAGAAGGAGAAATCAACAAAAGAGGTTTCAAATCTTTGCATTCAATATTTATGTTTCCTTTATTGTCCGCCGTATTCCAAGAACCTTTTACATCAATAGGCTGAATATCCTGCAATGTTGTAATAGAGGCTATTTTATTCAAATATGATGCAAAAATCGAAAATTTATCAATATAAATATTTCCGATTTTAATATCTGCAAAATTTATTATTGATGAAGCAGAAACGGTTGCAGGATAAACCGACCCGTTTATATTCACAGCCGTACTGAATTCGGGCAAATCCGCTTTTACAAAATTATTATATCGAATATTTGAATTTATATAAAAATCAATTTTATCGGAATTTAATGCAAAGCTCCCGCTTGAGGTATAAAAATTCATATTTGAATTTTTATTACTGTAATTTAATGCAATATTTTTTAATTCAATTTTTGCAGGTTTAATAGTTTTTGTGTTTTTTAAATTTTCTTCAACAATTTTTAATATATCTACCGTATCGGGTTCGGTATTTTCAACTTTTTTTTGATCTTCTTTTTCTACACTTGATGAAATTTCTTGTGTGTCAAATTTTTTTAAAATATTCTTATTTTTTTCGATATTAAAATCTATAACTCCGTCATAAATACCTAAAGAAACAAGTGCGGAAGTAAAATCTTTTTTAATTAACGAATATAATCTATAATCAAGATAAAGCAGTGAAAAATGTGCTATTTTTTGCTCTGTTGCAGCATTGTAAATATTCACATCCCTTATTTTTATTCTATCAAAAAAAGAAGGGGATATGGAAGCATAAGTAATCTTTATTTCAAATTCTTCTTCCACAGATTTTATAAGATTATCCCGCACATGTACAAGCCTCTCTTCCAGAGCTTTGGCTGCCGGATAAAACACTATCAAAGAGCTTACAACTATTGCGAGAAAAACGATAATTTCTATGATGCGTCTTTTTTTTATATTTTCCACTCGACTACTATTATATCAAAAAAAAAATGTTATGATAGGCCTCATGATACTACCTAACTTTGTTGTACTTGAGGGCATAGACGGTTCGGGAACGACAAGTCAAATAAGACTTTTAAAAGAAAGATTTGAATCTGAAGATAAAGGTCATCTTGTTTCATTTACGCAAGAGCCCACATCAGGCCCTATTGGGACTTTAATCCGTGCGGCTCTTCAAGGTTCTTTTAAGCTGGCACCCGAAACAATGACGCGCTTATTTGCTGCCGACCGCTGCGAACATATTTACGGTACACAAGGAATTCTTAATCGGCTTAATGAAGGAATGGCTGTTTTTTCGGATAGGTATGTTTTTTCAAGTCTTGCCTATCAAACTGCTGCAGGAGCCGCCGAACTTGTAAAACTTCAAAACGACGGCTTTCCTCTCCCCGAATTTTTATTCTTTTTTGATCTGCCCGTTGATGAAGCTATGAATAGGGTCATAGGCCGAAGTAATATGCTCGAAATATATGAAGAAAAAACTTTTCAGTACAAGGTTCAAGATGAATATAAGAAGGTTATAGATGAATACAGGGCAAAAGAGCCCAAAATGAACATAGTCATAATTAACGCTGTTGAACAAATTGAAGAAATTCACAATAAATTATGGAGTATTGTAAAAAATTTGCCGAAAATATAATCGATGAAAAGGCGATTTTTCTCTTTTATTGTTTTATGTTTTTTTATTTTCTCAAATAATCAACTTTTTTCTTATTTTGTAGAGTACAAAGAGCAGTATTATAAACTCTATCATATCCACTACGAACAAGAACCCGATGATATAGTTGAGAATATTTATTGGCTTGAAAGGGCAATAAACGCCGATTTTTGTAACCCTCTTCATGCTTTATGCAAAATTAATACTAAGAAAGAATGGGAAAAATACCGGTATATGTTTATGATGCACCTAAACCTTAAAATGGTCGAGCAGCATTTAAGATTAGGAAGTAAATTTGACAAACAAGTTGCATATTTTTATAATTACCCTTGGAAAGAACAAAATATCGAAAGCCTTTCTAAGGCGGAAGAATTTTATGAGACAGCTCTTGTTTATTGGCATGAAGCAAAACTATGGGCCGAAAAGGCCAATATGAGGGAATTTCAATTCATATTTTTAGACGGTCTTCCTTTTTGGGAAAATGAACGAGCCCGCATTGCTTCAGGAGATTTAAACTATGAGCGGACTATAAAAAGGGAGCTTCTTCGCCTTCAAAAAGTCAGAGAGGACTTTATGAATATGGATGATACTACTTATTGATTTTTACTATTTACCTATTTACATATATTCATTTGTTTGCTAATATGGTATATATGGGTAGGTGTTTTAAATTAAGCCCTTCGCTTTTAAGTGCGGATTTTTCAAAATTAGGTGAAGAATTGGCTTTTATAGAAAAAAACGGCGGAGACTGGGTTCACATAGATGTTATGGATGGGCAGTTTGTGCCTAATTTAACCTTTGGAGCTCCAGTAGTAAAATCTATACGGCCTTGCTCCAAGCTGGTTTTTGACGTGCATCTAATGGTAAATAATCCTGAAAATTTGGTAGCAGCCTTTGCCGATGCAGGAGCCGATTATTTTACTTTCCATGCTGAAGCGGTTATACATGCAGACAGGCTTATTGCCGATATCCGTTCGCACGGAATGAAGGCCGGGGTAAGCATTGTACCGTCTACACCTATCGAAACACTCGAACATATAGCACCTCTGGTTGATCTGATATTGATTATGAGTGTTAATCCGGGGTTCGGAGGACAAAAACTTATTCCCTATTGTTTGGAAAAGGTAAAACGGTTAAAACAAATGCGTGAAGAAAAAAAAGGCACTTATTTGATTTCGGTAGATGGAGGAGTCGGCTCAAAAAATATTGAGACGGTTGTAAATGCAGGAGCGGATGTTGTTGTATCCGGTTCGGCATTTTTTTCGGGAGATTTAGTACTATGAAAAAAATCTTTATTTTATTTTTTTGATTTTTGCTTTAAATGTTTTTACACAAGATTACACCGATTACATGTCGTCCGGCTTAGATGCCTATGCCCGTTCGGACTGGTCATCAGCAGTATTTTCATTTCAAAAGGCAATGGAAATTTCAAAAAATTCTTTGGATGAGCCTTTATATTGGCTTATAATGGCAAATGCCTCAGCCCGGAATTATCCTGTTGCTTTAAACGATGCCGAAATTTTTTTAAAGAAATTTCCTAGAAGCTCTAAAACAGCTGAGGTTATTTATCAGCAAGGTAGAATATATTGTCTATCTGCAAAACATGAACAATCCATAAATATTTTATACGGCTTTTTAAGAAAATATCCCAATCACAGACAAACGGCATCTGCTTATTATTGGATAGGCGAAAACCTATATATGGTAGGACGCTTAAAAGATGCAAGAACTATTTTTTCCAGAGTTATAATAGATTATCCTTCATCGGCAAAGGTCGAACCTGCCCGATATAAGATAGCCCTCATAGATCAGGCATCTACACAAGACGAACTTTTACAACTTTTAAAAATAAGCCATGAAGAACTGTTAAAACTTTCCGAAGAATCCGAAAAAAATAAAAAAATTTATGAGCAAACTCTTGCCGCATATCAAAGGCAATCTTCCGATACCGGCGGCGATATTAGAATTGCAGAACTTTCGGAACAGCTCAAAATGGAAAGAAAGAAAAATGAAGAGTTATATGATAAATTTGTAATGCTTGATTTAAAAAATCAAGAAATTTTAGCGGCTTTGGCAAGTATGGATTCTAAGTATACTTCCGAAATGGCGGAAAATAGCGGTACTCAATCAGCGGATTACTCCGATCCCAATGCTAAGCGTGCTGCGATTGAAGCTCTAATAAAAAAAGCTAAAATTTTGCAAAGTATGTATAATCAGCTTTTGGAGGACCAAAATCAATGAGAGGAAAAAAATATTTCAGTATTTTATTGTTAGGTATGGCTGCACTTTTTTTACATGCTAAATCTTTGCCTGATTATGAACTTTTAAAAAATAATCTTAAATTAGTAGTTTTTAGAAAGACGGGAAATTTTTGCCTCTACAATCTTTCTCAAAAAGGGAAGGATAAATATGTACCTCTTTATGATGATAGGTCTCTAGGCCGAACCAATAAATTTTACGTTTATAAAGACAATAAGATTTATGAACTAAAAAAACGAATAGGAAAACCAGTTAAAATTGAGGCTGATGAAAATTCAATAAGCATTTTATATGAGTTTAATGATTCTTTCTATGTTACCCAAAAACTGTCTTTTACCGAAAAGGATTACGGTACCGGAGGGCATCTTTTAAAGATTGAAACTATAATTGAAAACACAAGCGGCAGTACTTCAGAGTTTGCTTTAAAGGCAATTTTTGATACCAACCTAGGTGAAAGGAGGCAAACACCTTTATATACGGATTTAAGAACGGGACTTTTTAGAGAGACGGTCTTAGAACCTAAACTGGAAAGAGACTCTGCCGTCATTTCTGCAAATTCCGATTTGGCTTGTTTGTTTTTAATAAATCATTCTGAAGCAAAAATTCCTCAAATAATTTACGCTGCTAGTTGGGAAAGACTTCAAAGCCGCAAGTGGCTGCCTAATGCCGTTCCGGGAAGACTTTTTAGTACAAGATATTCTCATAACGATTCTGCCCTTCTGTTTGTTTGGCCGAAAGAAATGGTAGGAAACGGTGAGAAGATGAATGTTACAATGCTGATAGGCTGTTATGATTTTTTAAGGAAGAATGCTGAAAATAATATACAAGAATCTCAGGTAAAAATTACGGATAAAGAAAATAATAAAACTCCTTCGGCAAACACCGAAAAAATGAATCCAAAGGATGAAAAAGATTATCAATACATACAAACTTTATTGGATAAAATTCTTGAAGTTGAATCAAATCCTGACATAGTAACTGATGAGTATATTCAAGACTTAATAAACCAAACCGATAACGCAATACAGGACATACAGGAATAAAAAATGGCCGTTTCTATTGTAGACCAAGGTAAAAAATTATTAAGCAAAAAAAAATATAATGAAGTAATCTCAACACTAGAACCGCATATCCTTGACTACAGAGATTCATTTGCGTTTCATTTTTATTTAGGCCTTTCATATTTGTATGCCGGTGATATTCAAAGTGCTATGACCTATCTTACAAGAGCAAAAAAAATAAAGCCGAACGATCCGGACTTACTGTCAACTTACGCAGCAATGGCTTTAAGACGTTCACTTACTGCAGAAGCTGTAGAATATTATCTGCAAGCCCTTGAGCATAATCCAAATTGTAAGATTGCAAAAAAAGGATTAGATATTATCCGTAAAAATAATTCTCCCGAAAAAATCGGAAATTTGGTTCAATCCGGAAAAATAAAAACCCTTTACCCTAGCCCGGGAAGGGAAGAAAAAAAGGAAAGATTATTGCAATCGCTCTTGTTTTAAGCATTTCAATTATTTCTCTTATTTTTATCGTTCCTTACGTTATTAATACAAGACAATTTTCTGATAATGATAGAGCTAATTTAGATGAATTTAAATTGGACAGCAATGAAAGAAAACATGCCGTAGATATGGAAGGTTCTTATTTATATGTTTTAACTCAAAGTCAAATATTAAAATCTTATACGGATGCTCAAAACTATTTTAAAGCTCATAGAGACAATGCAGCCCAAGTTGAAATAAACAGATTGCTCTCATCTAATGCGTCTTTTTCAATAAAACAAAAATCAAGACTTTTGATGGATTACTTTGACGAGCCGGGTTTTGATAATATCCAAGATGTTTATTCTTATGCTCAAGTAAAACAGGAACCTCTGCTCTACCTAGATTGCTGGGTAGTCTGGAAAGGAATGCCTACAAATATTCAAACAGGAACCTATAGTACGGCTTTTAATCTCTTAGTAGGGTATGACACAAAGCAGATATTGGAAGGTGTAGTTCCCGTATTTTGTGAATTTGTTTCAAAAATAGATGCAGACAGACCTATCAGCGTGCTGGGTAAAATAACAATAAAAGATGGAACGGTTTGTCTAAAAGGAAAAGGTCTTCACCAAACTCAAAAACCGGCTGAGAACGATTAAAATTGTATATGCTGGGCTTCTATTCTTTGTTCCTGACCGGCAAGCATCCCTGCCCTATTTAAGCAGTTATAAAGCTCCCTTATATTTCCCGGCCAGTTATATAAACGCAGCTTAGCTATAGCTTCATCATCTATATTTTTATTTATTTTGGATAAATAAGCGTAAACAAGATATTTTATGTCTTCTTTTCTGTTTCTTAGAGGCGGTATTTCATGGCGCAAAACATCCAGCCTATAATAAAGGTCTTGCCTGAATTTTTTTTCTTGTATCATCTGTTTTAGGTCTTCATTAGATGATGCTATTAAGCGGAAGTCAACCTTCTTTTCAGTAACTGCCCCCACAGACCGTACAAAGCCTGACTCAAGAACATGTAGAAGTTTTGCTTGAACATCCATAGAAAGAGTTTCCATTTCATCTAAAAATATAGTCCCTCCTTTAGCTTCAGAAAAGACCCCTTCTTTTTTAATTGCTCCTGTAAAACTCCCCTCTTCTGTTCCAAATAAAAAAGACTCAGCCAATTCTTCCGGTATACAGCTGACATTTATTGAGAGGAATTTTTTATTTTTAATAGGTGAAAGTTTATGTATTAAATCTGCTGCCAAACCTTTGCCTGAACCGGTCTCTCCCAATAAAAGAACAGGCAGTTTTGACTGCGAGGCTTTATATATAAAATTTCTAAGTTCATTGACGGAATTACTTACACCAATTACCTCATTTTTTAATATGTCTGCGAATTCTTTTTCGATTGTGTAATCAGCAATCCTATCATGGCAACAAGAATCAAGAAAAAAATTTTCAATCGTATTATAAATAGTTTTTAAGTCGCATGGGAATTCGAAAATACTCGAAATATCGTTTCCGAATAAATCATAGTTCCACTCGTTTTTATTACAATGGATTATGATAAATATATGTATGTCAGGAAATTCTTTTTTTATTAATGCAGATATATCCCTCAAAAAAAAGCCGCCGGCCTCAGCATCTAAAATCACAAAATCAAAGTTGTCATTCTTTAAAATTTCTATTATTTTGCTGCTATCAAATATTAAAGTTACATCCCATAAATTTTTGATTTCGTTAAGAAAGTAATCTGCGTCTTCTTTAGAATACGCCGCATAAACACACCTTTTCATATCTTATTGTATCAAATTTCGGCCTTTATTACAAGCCTTATTTTCTGAATACCTCGAAAATTAATCGCAAGGCACGCCAAGAGTGCAAAGATTAATTAGAGGACATGTGTAAAAAGATGCCCCCATCTACCAATCCGACGGGGGGATAACTCGTTAAGCGGAACAGTTACTTCGTCAATACCGCCATCTCGTAGTTCTTGTTCGTAAAGTATGCAGCAATAACCTTATTTGCATAGTCCCCGCTCGTCGGTACCCCCTGGCAAATCGTGTACTGCTGAATGACGTTCCTTTCTGATGTTATATGTTATTTTTTTCCAAAAGATATAATCCATGTTGTAGATTTTTTTCTTTATCAAAACAATCTTTAATTATTGCATAATATGCATTATCATTATATTCAAAATTTCAAAAGTTGCAAAACCTGCCAAAACACTATATTTTACATTTGGGTCTGAAGTTACTCCTGAATCATCAGCATATAGTAAATACATGAAAAGCCTCCAAACAAAAAAAGAGAGCCAAGCGAGAAAACTCGACGCACCACTTAAAGGCAGCACTCTTGACCCTGATTTAGAGCATACACACATTTCATACTAAAGTCAATATCTAATTTTATATTTCGATTTTTCTTTTTTATTTTCCGCATCGCAACAGCTCCATTCGACACTTCATACCTGGATCTCTTACCAAACCAGCTGTCTTTCCGCGGTTTCCCACATCACATAAAAAATCCCCCATCGGATTACCGACGGGGGGATAACTCGCTAAGCGGAACAGTTACTTCGTCAGCACCGCCATCTCGTAATTCTTTGTTGTAAAGTATGCGGCGATAACCTTATTTGCATAATTACCGCTCGTAGGCACACCCTGACAAATCGTGTACTGCTGGATACCGGCGCTTGCAGGCACCGTCATAACCACCCAATTACCGGTAAACTTACCGTTCTCAACGCCGTTTTTAACGTCGGCGGCAGAAGCAATACCGTCTTTAAGCCAGGCGATACGCGCTGCATTTGCGGAACCGTAAAAACCGTTATGATAGTAGCTGATGTACGGAACCTGCTTGGTATCTTCTTTGCGTACACCAATTTTGAGAAGGGTACCGGGATTCATGTGGGTATCGACCTTAACAACTTTAAAGTCTGTAGAAACAGGCTTTGTTGTCCCTTTTACTTTATTCGGCGGCAAGTAGGCGTATTTCACCCCGCCGTCACCGCTGGAATAGTAGCCGATGTGTAATCCGTCCTCATCGTCAATTGCCACATCAACATAGAGCGGTGCACCGGTATCAACAACTACGGCATTACCCTGCCATACCGCAGTTTTACGATCAGCGGCACCGGCAGCAGGTTCCGTATAACTGTTTACATCACGATAACTGTATACCAATCGGCTGTTTACGGAATCATACCACACGGCAACGGCTCGTTCAGTAGAGGTAAGAGCAACGGCAGCATAGCCCCCGCTCTTATATACGGTGGTATCCGCATTATCCGCTATAACTTCATAGCCTCGTGCAGAACCTGAATTGTTAGGATCGCTGTAATCTCCATCATCCTTTACATTATAACCTAAACCGTTTGAAATGCTATCAGGAGCGGTAACGGAGCCGTAACGGAATTTAATGGGAAG
Organism: Treponema putidum; assembly: GCF_000755145.1. Classification (GTDB taxonomy): domain Bacteria; phylum Spirochaetota; class Spirochaetia; order Treponematales; family Treponemataceae; genus Treponema_B; species Treponema_B putidum. The sequence goes on along the minus strand of NZ_CP009228.1, from coordinate 1,092,051 downwards.
TGCGTTGTTATTTCTATCGTAATAGATAAGAGCAACCTTTGCATCGGAGGCGGGTCCTCTAACTGCCAACTTAGGTATCTGCACACGGTTTACATCATAAACACCTCTGCCTATATTATTATTGTTTTCAAGACGGCGGCGGTTTGTTCCACCGGTATAATTTCCGCTTGTTCCGAGTGCATCTTCGCCTTGTTCACGAGAGAAGAACGTAAAACTCGTACTTCCTCCGGCTCTATCGGTATTGGTTGCACCTCCGTACATATTTTCGCTATCATCAAAGGCTATTACGGTATTATGATATTTACTAAAACACTGTTCAATAATATTTGCAGAAGCCATTTGTGTTGATGTATGATTTACAGTGCCGTTTTTCATCATATTGAAACTCATATCACTTCCGGCCAAAGATCCGTAAGACATATAATAATTACTCTTACTATCCATCACAAACTGCGGGCTTTCCATAAAGTTGTTATTGATAATAGGTTTCATATTCCATACAAACAGCTTACGCTTTGCATTGAGGATATCGTTATTAATTCCATTGCTTTCAATATTGTACGGCTTTGTAATATCCACCTTGTTGTTGACGGATTCGATAGAACCCACCTTAACAGACAAATCGTCGCTCGTATGCGATGATACTATGGCTACGCTGTTCAAATTCGTACCGAGCGAAGAGGTGCCGAGCATAACCGTTCCGCCTGCGAGGTTAAAACCTTTTACTTTAATCGTTTCCCCAGCCCGTACCGGATATTCGCCGGTCGAAGAGCGAGAGAAGGCGCCTTTATGACTGCCGTCGGCACCTTTTAAACCCGTTACTACCTCCGTAATATACGGCACAACGTTTACCGTTGTTTTCGGCTCGTTTGCAGTATAATCGTACATATAAGCTGTGGTTGCCTCAGTGGGGACGTCATCTTCAAGCGTTGCCTTATTGCCTGTTACGCTTCTTATACGTGTAAGGTACTGCGTTTCGCCTTTTGTAAACACAACGAACTGTCCCGGCTTCTTATTTGCGAAAACAGCGTTTTCTGCAGATCTTTTTTCAGCCCGGGTAACGCCTGTTGTTTTTGCTGTAGTCACTCCGGTATCGGAAAATGTCGTTGTTCCATCGTTAGCCGTTACTTTAATGTCTTTCGCAAGCCCTACGCTCATCTTTTCAGTGTCCCAATCAATCTGCCATGTAACGTAATAACCAAGATAGTCGGCACCGAGTTTTTTTACCTTTAATACAATACCATCTGCCGAAGTTATTGTTCCGGCCGTCCACGGCCCATTGCCGGAAAGCGCAGTTGTTAACGTTTTACCGGATACCTCAGCTGTAATTGAATCAATTTTAATATTGTCATACACAAACCCGCGGATTGTAACCTTGCCCGAAACGGAAGAGTGATCGTTGCCTAAGCTGTTAATCTTTGCAATTTCCACATGCCCGTTGGTGCGTTTGTTTTCGTATAGCGAGTTATCGTTTTCGCTGTTCCAATGGAACGGAAGGATGACCACCGTCGGCGGTGTAGTATCGATAGCTTCAAAGAGCGTAGTAATATTGACTTTTGCAAAAGCGGAATCCGTGCCTTGTGTATAGCCCGCCGTTTCGCCCCATAACTCAAGGATAATTTTTGTCGGCGTACCGTTTGAATTGTTGATTTTATCTGCAGTCGTGCCAAAATGATCCTTTAAATCGATTTCACCGCCGCTTGTAATAGCGGTAAGTCCTCCCAATCGAGTACCATTTTCTTTTTTAAGCTGATATTTTACCGTACCGTATCCGCCGGTAAAGTCAACCTTTATTTTAGAATTATCTTTATTCTTAAAGGCAAAACCGCTGCTTGCAAAATTCGCCGTAAAATCGAGGTTTGTATCTTTGTTGGACGGAATATCCAAATTATCGCTTATAAACGATTTCTGTGTACCGCCTATGTCCGTCATAAGCGTAATCTTCTGTACGGCGATCGGCTTGTTTTTTACGACTACATTGACATCGGGAACTGTATATACGTTATCCTGCTCATCGTAAATCTTACAGCTCAGTTTTCCTTTACCGTCCTTTAGGGTGCTTAAATTGATTTCTCCTTCCCAGCTGACTTGTCCGCCGAGATGTTTGGTTATTTTATTTCCTGTAATTTCACCGCTTGATTCGGACATCCCGTCAACGGTAACCGTCGCTTCGATCTTTTTTATACCCGAGCCGTCGTCGTTTGCAACACCGCGCACAATCCAGTTTCCGCCGTCGTTCCGTATAATATACGGCGCTTCATATAAAAGACAATTGTATGTGCCCGCTTTATCGAGATTGGGGGCAAAAGACACCGTATTTCCGCTGACGTTTGTTACCGTGCAGATATTATCGTTAATTAAAAGGCGCAGCTTGCTGTAATCGGGAGACGAGCCGGGAGCCTTTTCTTTTACTTTTTGTGCAAGATTGGAGTCCGTTATGGAAGATACTCTGACGTTTCCGCTGTATCTGTAGATAAAGTCTCCCAAATCACCTGCAGGGGGCGTAATATCGAAGTTCAGCTTTACGGTTTCTTCTCTCGACAAGTTTTGTCCCACATCAACTATTTTGATTTTTATCGATATCTCGCCTTTGCGTTTCGACGCTTCGCTGAGCGTACTTAAATCAAGAGGAATTTGAAGCATATAATTTTTTGCACCGGGAGAAGCAGGCGCATGTGCGGTGTCTTCGACAATCCAATGGTTTGACAACGCTTGTGACAAATTATATTTTTGATTGCCCAACAGTTCCTGAGATGAAATCTCGACGGTTTTTATTCCGGAGTCGTCGTATAAAGAACCGATAAGTTTTTTCCCGTCAGCGATCCACATACCCGATGTATAATTTATCGGATTTGAATCGTCCGATTTATTTACCAGCTTTAAGGAATCGGGGCTGCCGATTGTCGGATAATTTTCATCTATAAAGATTTTTATAGTCTCTGACCATGAACCTAATTTACCGGTAGTTTTATTTTTGGCACAGACTCTGAAATAAACCGCCCAGTTTTGCCCGTTCGGGTTATTAAACGCTCCGTTTTCATTTATCGAAATTTGCCAATTCGAGCCACCGGTAGCACCGTCAGTACCCGGTACAAGTTGACCGTCGCCGCCTTTATACCAATCGGCATCATAGCCGCCGCCGGATGTTCCGAAAGTCATATTCCCGTTTGCAGTATCGTTAAAGTCGCCGTTTTTTGAAAACTGAATATATACGTTACCGATGTCTGCAGGAGTGCCCAGTCGGGCAGCTGCCGTACCGAATATTTGGACGGTACCGCCCAAAGTTTGATTTTGCTGCGGTGAAAGTACTGTAATAACCGGCTTGTCGCCGTTCGAATCATAGCGTATAGTGAAGTCTTTAACAGCTTTGTTTCCTATGGTATCTTCGGTCAAAATATAGACGGGAATATCGTACACACCCGCGCTAACCAAATCACCGTGAGAGGCGGGATTTGACGAAAAATCATCCAAGTTATACGTAAACTCCCATGAAACCGGAGTGGTTTTATCCATAACCCGCCAACCAGTAGTAGTATTAATGGTTGGCACGGAAGTCTGTTTTCCTATGATGTACTTCGTACCGTCCTTGTTTACGCCGGCATAGGCATCGCTAACGCTTCCCATAATTCTTACGGTTCCCGCCTGCTCGGCATTTGCCGGAGGATATTCTAAAACCGGCACGGGACCTGTTGTATCTTTAATAAACGCTTTTTCGGCAGCAGCAGTCTGACCTGCACTCTTAGCCCAAAAATGAACTGTGTGTGGTCCCTCCGATAATGAACCAAGTGAAACAGGCACAGCGGTTTTCCATTCGGTTCCGGAAGAGTACGGAAGTTCCGTATCGCTTTCACCCGCCGGCCCATCCAATTTATAACATACCTTGGTAACCGGCTGCCCGGAAGAAACATTTGCAATGACATGAAAAGCTTCTTTTACAAACCCGGAAGGAGCACCGGGAAGTATCATGAGGTGGTTACCTGCCGGTTCAAACTTGATAACGAAAGAGCCTCCGGGCGAATTATTTCTATCATAAGCAACAAAATCATTATTTTCGGTATCTTTTCCTTCTACTTCTATTACATAATATCCGGCAGAAAAAGTAGCAGGATTCGGCAGCTGCCATTGTACGGTCAATTCACTTGTGCCGGTAACAACCTGATTAAGTTCGTCTTGTGTCGATAAATCCGCAAATTTTAAAGAATAAGCAGGGGTAGCGGACTGCACCAAATTCAATATTTTTTTATCGCCGGAAGCAACATACGAAACATCATCGTTGCATTTATACATATTGATTACAATACCGCTCGATCTGTATCCGTTGTAATTGAAATGGTCAACCAACGGAGTGCTGTTTCTATTCGGAATAAGCTTAAGAGAAACTTTAGGCCGTACCGAACCGCTGAAAAACTCTACACCGGGATGAGGCAAATCCGCATCTGGAGTCGTCGCGGGATAGGATTGAGGAAAATGGGTTCCATTTGTTACTTTAAAACCGGGCGATTTATTCGGATCCAGCGTAAAAAAGGAAAATTTTTCATTGGTAACGCCATTTGTCATGATGCGGGCATTTTCCAATATCTGTTTTACAGACTGTCCTTCAGGATCACTGTCGTCATATAATTTTGCCAAAAGCTTCAGCGTTTTATTCGATGAAGAAGCCGAACCTCTTTTCCCCGCAAAATAATCGTTTATAACATCGGCGGTATATCCTTTTTCCAAAACCGATCGGATATCTCTATCCCGCAAATAATACCATTCCGAAGTGTTTCCCTCACCTTCATTTCCGTCGCCTTTAAAAAAGCGCGCATTATCGGTTAAAAATACATGCGCTTTAATTTTAGGATTTCCATTTATATCATTATATTTATACAAAGGATCTGTAAACTCGGTATCATTTTTCACAGCAGTAGCTATTTCTTCGTTTATATTTTTTCCGACAAATTTTTTCGATATGCTTATATCGGTACCGTCAACTGTTAAAGTAAGATCCTCTATTTTGCTTCGATCTTCCGCTTGTCCTATAACTGTAAAAACCGAACCGTAAGGGTCGGCCTGTGCGGTAGGATCATCGTTTAAGACAATCGTCGACGGGCGGGACACAATAAACACAGGGGGAGTATTGTCAATATCGTACTCACGGCTAAAACTTGTTGTTCTACCTGTAATATCAGTAACAGTAACAGTAGCAATGTATTTACCGTCAGGTATCGGATACTCTTTTACCAAGGGATGACCATCTCTTGTCCTTCCGGTAAATTCATTATTAACAGACAGAGTCCATATTACAGAGCCATTATTAACATCTGATAAGCCAGCAGAATATTGTTTAGAGACCCAGCCTGTTTCAGTATTTTTAAATACAACAGAAACATCTTTAACACCCTCATCGTCCTTTGCCGTTCCTTTCATCACAAAACTACCCCTGATAGGTGCACCTCCTGCATCAGGATAAATAATTTGTCCGTCCGGGCGTTCAATATCGATAGTGCCGCCCAAACCTATGTTTTGTTTGCAAGTAACACTCAAAAATACCGTAAACAAAATTAAAACCAAAAAAATTAAAAAAAATCTGTTCTTTTTCATAAAAACCTCTAAAAAGTTTTGTTAAAATATATCAACTCTTATACCTACTGATATATGCGGAATAACCGATTTGATTGCAGATTTTTTACTTGTTGAATCTACATCGGTAGGTATAAACCATAATTGTCCTTCCGTAAATAACGATAAAGAACTAAAATATTTTTGCTTATGGAATTTCACACGGGGAAATTCAATTTGTGTAAGCAAAGCCGACAATATTTGAGGACGGCCGCTTTGGGTATTTGTAAAAAGCGAAAACTGTGCACCCAAGGCCACATCCAAATACAACCATTTCCAATCAGGTCCAAAATAGTAACCGAAAGGCAGTTCATATACGTTAGCTAAAAGTTTTAACGATATTATATGCCCCCCGTACCTAATTTGATAATTACCGTATAATGCTGTAAACTGACTTTGTAAAAACTGCCCGTAATGAAGCTGCAGTTTTACGTTATCGTCAAAAAAACTTAATCCTATACCTAAATTCCACAAGGAAGCGCCCCAAAAAGCACCTTCTACGTGTAAACCTTGGATGAACTTAGGTACTCCATAGCTCGCCTTATCTCCCTTTCTTAAAGAAGCCTCAACCTTGGCTAATTCTATATCATCAGATGATAAACCTCTAAAGTCTATAGAACCGTTATACCTTCCTCCCTCGCCCGGGGATATCAATGTAATCTCAGGGGCTGTCTTATCAATCTTTATTATTGTTCTACAGACTGCCGTTTCTTTGTTTTCCATAACGGCTCTTACCAATAAAAAGTGATTTCCTTGAGCCATATCTTCCGTTTCAAGCCTATATTTCCAATTGGCGGTTGACTTAACCGGAACAAAGGTTTTTCCGTTATCAAAGCTGATTTCTACTTTTTTCAGCTTCTTGGCCTTAAAAGCTCTTTTATCCTCTGATGCAGCACCCTTTGAGGATACCAGAGCCTTTTCTTCTTCGGATACGGTATATCCCGCCCTTCCTCTAAGATAAGGCCTTTCTATTGCAAAATCCCCCATAGCAAAGTTATCGATTGTAATCCAAGGCCCTACTGCATCATAGTGTATAGTATGTACTTCGGAAGACAATGTACCTGTTCCGCTTGGAGTTACCCTTAGCTCAAGTTTATGTTCCCCTGTTATAATCTTTTCACTGTTTAATTTAAAACAAACATAGCCCGTTTTAGATACAGGAGCCCTTTCAGCCTCCTTACCGTCTATGTATAAGATTGCTTCTTCAACCCGTTTATCCAATATAAGTCTTCCATATATATTAAATTCGCCTCTTACCGTCTCTCCATTCAGCGGATACAGCAATTCTATCTTATTTTTGTCTTTTTTCCGGTACACATCAAAGTTGATAGAAGCCTCATTTACGTTATTTGCCTTATCCACTCCGCTTATTTCAAGATTATATCTTCCTTCAGGTAATGAACTTATGTCTATATCTTTGGATAAGATTATATCTTTTTCCATTTTTATCTCGGATAGTTTTTGCGGTACGGAAGAACCGCTAAGACTTTTTATCTTCAACATTACGCCCTCAAGCGAAATATTATCATAAACTTGACCCGATACAAAAAGATTATTATCCAATTTTGAACCGGCCAAAGGATATTCAAGTCTTAAAACAGGAGGCGTATTGTCTATGTTTATTAACGTAGAATATAAAAAAACTTGTTCATATTTATCTGTGGCCTTTATAAAGACTACATGGGTACCGTCATTTATTATATGGGTATTTATTCGGTATTTCCATTCTTCAGAGCCTTCTGCCAAGTTATATGTCTGTCCGTTGTCAACAGATACTTCTACCTGTTTGATTCCGTTTTTATCAATTGCATTTCCGGATATTACGCTTATTCCTTTTACGGTATCGGTTATAAGCGGGTAACCTACGGTTACCTGAGGTACTTCTAAAGACACTCTTATCTTTCTTTTTACAGGCTCACTTGTAACCCCGTAAATATCTTCAGCATACATTGATATTTCATGTTCATTATCAGTAAGCTCGCTTAGCAATACGGGTATGGAAAAGCTGTTTTTTATTTCCATCGGCTTATATGCACCGTTATCTATTTTGTAATAAATCTTTGCGGCTTCATCATCATCATATACCATTCCTGAAATTTCAAAATCGCCCGTTATAATTTCGTTCTCATGAGGTAAGTGTAAATCTACTCTCGGAGCATCTCCCGAATTATCTATTTCAAAACTATAGCTGTTAAAATTCCTTGAATTCCCTGCAAGGTCGGTAAACCTAAACTGCATATTTTTACTTAAAGGCTCTTTTGCCGATCCTACTATAAGATTAGGAAGAGTACTGTATTCAAAGCTCTGCCAGTCGGCTCCCTTGCTTGCACCCTTATATTCAGCTTTTACGCCGGGAAATCTATCACTTACTTTAAAGGCCGAGTAGATCGAACCGTTTACCATTCCTCCGCTTTCAGGTAAGACCATAACAACCTCGGGGGCTTCCGTATCCTTGTAAAATAGTCTATATTCAAAGCTCTCTCTTCCGGATAAATCGACGGCTTTTACCGTCAGAAGTATGGGGCCGTCAGGTTGTCCGCTTAGATTTATATTTTCATTAAAAGCATTGGACAACTTTACATAAGGTGCGTCACTGCCTAGTCTATATTCCACGGTTTTAATGCCGGACCCGTCCGAGGCCTTACCCTTTAAATTTATAGAATTATTTACAAAAGACGCAGCTTCATTAATATCAAGGTTTATCTCAGGCGGAGCCATATCTGAAAGAATGTCTACAAGAGGACTTGTATATACGGAACCTTCACTGTCGGTAATTTTTACACCTACGCCCTTATATAAACCGTCTCCCTTTACGGTTAATTTTACCAAACTGCCTTCATATTCGGCCTCAATGTTTTTAGCTCCTATAACTTCCAAAGATTCTATAACCATTCCTTCTCTGGGCTGATAAATACCGATTAAGGGCTTAGCTTCACCTAATATAATTTGATTATTCTCATTTAAATTACTTTTAGCCCAAACCAGATTCTCTTCTCCGCCTGATCCGGACATATTTACAACACGTATAACCAAGGTTTGCTTAGTGATTCTGTCATTTATGTCGGCTGCCGTAACGGAGACGGTATACAAGCCCGGTTCGGATTTGGCATTTATATTTGTTTTTAACACATATTCAGTCTGTCCGGCCTTTAATGGCAAGGAGGATTCATCTTCGCCGTTAAAGCCTGCACTTATATATTTTAAGCCTGAAGGAGCTTTTATATGAATTGATGTAGAATCCTTAGATTGAGCATTATATACAGGTATGACGGTTTTACCGTTATCAAATGATATAACGGGTTCCTTGCCTTCAGCTTTAAAATTTATATTTACCGGAACACCGGATATTCCTTTTTTGTTTACTGCATATATCGTTAATGTATGGGTTCCTGCGCTTATTCCTTTTTCTACAGCTCCAAAGCCGGCATCATATGCAGGTATAATTTTTTCTTCACCCTTATCTATCTTATACCGTATTTCACTTGCTCCATATAAGTCATGCACAACACCGGATATATAAAGGTCTTCAAAAACCTTTGCATTCATTACAGGGTTGAGCATTTCTATTACAGGTTTCCCTTTGCTCTGATCGATTGGGATGGTTTTTTTTACCCTTACAATATTTCCGGCTATATCTTGTGCAGTTATCTCTACAGCTGCACTCTTAACACCGCTTTTACTTACATCGAATTCCTTTATCCAATAATCATTTCCCGGAGTAAGCTCAAAATCACCAGTCCGTCCATCGCATTTCCAAGATAAACTTGATAGACCTGCCGAATCCATAACCTTCCCTGCTATAGAAAATACAGGGGGCATGGGCTGATCATTATCAGGATATATAAATTCTATTACCGGAGGAGTATTGTCTATAAATAATAAAAATGTGTATATGCCCGTACTTCCATGCTTATCTACGGCCTTAAACCAAAGAAGTTTGGGCCCGTCATTTATTGTTTTTGTGTTTAATTTTAAAGAAAAATGAGACTGTTTTGTTTTTTTATTATATGATAGTTTAATTTCTTCAAAATTCTCACCGTCGTTTACCGAATAAAGAAGCCTTTCTATACCGTTTCCGTCTTCCACTGTTCCTTCAATAGTTATATTTCCTGAAACAAGTTCCCCGATAGTCTTATTTACTATACCCGTTATAGGGGTTCTACGGTTTAGATAAAAGCTGTTCTTTGCCGATTTACCCTTTACTCCGTTAATATCAACTCCCCAGGCCTCTATCGTATGGGTTCCTTCTTCAAAATTTTCAGTATTTATATAATACGACCAAAACTCTTTTCCTTTTGCCCTATATATGGTTTCTCCTCCGTCTACCCTAAGTTCTACATAGTCGACGGCATCATCATCTAAACAGGTGCCTATCACATTTAAGTTTCCTGATACAACATCATCATTTTTAGGATTACTTATATTTACTATCGGTAAGTCCGAATTAGGATCTATATACATATTAAACGGGCCGACATAGCCTTCATTTCCTGCTATATCTGTAGCCGTTATTATGATATTGTACTTTCCTTTTTTCTTATTAGAAATATCTATAGATTTTTCCCAGCTTTCATTATTTGTCATCTGAACCGTATCAATATCTTTAGATCCTCCGGCATAAAGCATACCGAATAAGCCCGCTGAGACGGCAAAATATAAGATAATTTTCTTCATAGCATACTCCTAAGTAAATTACATAAATATACCTACAGGTTATCGGCAAATATAGACAAAATCTTTAATTTGTCTAAAACAGGTTAAAATATTATGAGTGATATAGTGGATATTAATATACATACAAAACATTGATAATATCAACCAATTTTTGATATTTTATATAAATTTTATACAATTTTTTTCATTTATACATCTTCCCTATTTTTAGAGAATAAAGTAAAATACTTAAAGTATGAGATTCAATTTTATCGGACAAACTACGGCTCAAAGGCGTGAACTCATTTTAACTGCATCCCCTATTAAAACCTTGCTCATACTATCTTTGCCTGCCCTTATGATGGCAATGCTTCAAGCTATGATGCCATTTACGGACGGCCTTTTTATAAACAGGCTTACGGATCATGTAACGGCAAGTGCTGTCAGTTTTTCCCAGCCGATTATCTCCATTGTATTGGCTCTCGGACAGGGCTTGAGCGTTGGAGCTACGGCAATCATAGGCCAGCTCAACGGACGCGGAGATATAGATGAGAGTAGAAAAACGGCAACACAAATTTTCGTGTTTGCTTTTTTCTTAGGCCTGATTTCAATTCCGATTTTATTTATATTAGGTACCGTAATAAGCTATAGCCTAAAAAGCGAAATAGCTCCGTTGGTTTTCAGATATATTTCTCTTTATTGTCTGGTAATGCCTTTTAGCTTTATGGAATCCATATACAACGGAATAAAGAATGCAAACGGCAAGCCTGAGGCTCCTTTTTTTAGAATGATTATAATGCTTATAATCAAAATAATCGGCAACCTTATATTTTTATATTTTTTGAGTATGAAAATAGACGGATGTGTTTTAGCCTCTCTTTTAGCCAATATCGTAGTAGCGGCATGGATGTTCTACGACCTTTTTATAAAAAACACACCGGATAAACTCACTTTAAAACAATTTAAATTTTTGCCTTCATCAATACATGAATTGCTACGGGTCGGCTTTCCTGCAATGATAAATTATGCTTTCATCTATGTAGGCTTTTTTTTGATAAACAGAGAAATGGAACCCTACGGTGCCGTAGTTTTAAACGGTCAAAGTATTGCAAGCAATATCTCGACAATTTGTTTTAATATTCCCGGCTGTTTTAGTGCTGCCGTTACGACCATGGTCAGCATGAATATAGGCTCCGGAAACCCCGGAAAAGCGAAGCGTTCCTGCCTTTTAGGCTGTATCACAAGCGCAATAAGCGGAGCCGTCCTTATAGCTATTATAGTCCCGTCTTCCGCCTACCTCGTATCAATGTTTAAACCTGAAATGCCCCAGATAGGAGAAATTGCAGTAAAAGCCCTGCATATTTACACCTACTCGGTAATAGGCTTCGGTGTCTGTATGACAATTCAAGGAGCCTTTATCGGCCTTGGAAAAACAAAGGTTCCGTTAATGCTGGGTATTTTGCGTATATGGCTTTTGAGGTACATATTTATAATTACAACCGAAAAATACCTTTCGTACTACTCAATCTATTGGGGAAATCTTTTTTCAAACGTAACGGCCGGTCTAATTGCCGTTATTTTAATTTTAAACACCAAATGGGTTTCGGGAATAAAAAATAAAAGCTTTTTTTTATAATTTTACTCTTAAATGCAATAAAATCCTACAATAATAATGATTAGGCATAAATATTTTTGCTTTATCCTGACCATTGATTTGGTATGTAAATTATTATTGAGGAGAAACGTTATGTCAAATGAACAACCTATTTTAAACCCCAAAACAGATTGGGTTTTTAAGCTGATGTTTTCAAAAGGAGAAGAAGGAAATAAGGCTCTAATAAGCTTTTTAAACGCTTTTTTAGAAGATTCTTACGGTAAAATCACAAAGGCTGAAATTATAAACACCGAACTTATTCGGGATAGGCCTTCGGGAGAAACTTACCGCCTCGATTTTTTGATTAGAACCGACAACGGCCTTCTTGTCGACCTTGAAATGCAGCAGTTTTGGAAAACAAACTATCCTCGCAGAAGTCAAATGTACCTTATGCGCCTCGCTTCCCGCTTTTTAAAGACTGAGCCTAAAGAAGACGATTTTTTATACGCTATAAGCCTTTCAGTTTTCGGCTGCGATGTTCCTAAAAACGCAGAGCCGGTAAAAATGCCTGAGAGCTCTATAATTCAATATCTTTATGTTGAATTAAATGAGCTAATAGGTTATACTATGAAAAAGAGATTGGAAGAGTATAACTTAAAAGACTTTTGGATAAGGTTTTTAGCCAACTATGAAGAAGACAAAAAAAGCGGAATGTTGGAAAAATTGTGCAGCTTAGAGGAGGGTATAAAAATGGCAGAAGCAACACTCTTTAGGGTAACTGATGAAGAGAGGCGAATGGCAATAGAACTCTCTGACGAAAAATACCGGATGTATGTGGAAGATGAGCGCAGCGAAGCTAGAAGAGAAGGCTTGGCTGAGGGTTTAGCGGAAGGCAGAGCCGAAGGAAAAAGTATAGGATTAACCGAAGGACGGGCTGAAGGCCGAGCTGAGGGATCACATCAAAAAGCCCTTGAAACAGCAAAAATCATGAAAAACATGAATTATCCGCTTGAGGATATTTATACAATCACAGGGCTTTCTGAAAAAGAGATTGAAAAATTATAGGCTATAGCGTACCTTAAAAATTTCATTTTTTTTAAATGCTCTGTAACGTCTCTATCATATTTTTAGTTACCCCTCATTGAAAAAAAACGGTAATAGATGTACACTCTTCATTGGTTAAAAAATTATTCCGGAGGTTTTTATGAAAAATATAAAAATTGATTTTGATGTTTTGGAAATGATGGTTTTCTTTTGGGAAAGCGTAGCTTCAAAGGATAAGATGGGAGACGATTACTTTATGAGTATTGCCGAAAAGCCGCAAATGGAAGTTGTCTATGGCGACGACTTTTCTAAGGATTCCGTGCGGAGGGTTATGTCTGCAATTTCCAACAGAGAAAAGCTGAATAACCGCACTATGAGTGAGAGCCGTTTTTGGAATAACAATATGTGGATTTTAGAAGACTTACAGACCATGCATAACATGATGGCACCGATTAAGACCTTAAACCTTGAGGAGATCATCGAAAAGTATAAACCCTCTACAAAATTCGATGAAATAGAACTTATATTTATCCCTGCCCATGCAGAAGAATTTTATATAAAGGGGAATAAAATTTATATAAATTTCTTTAAACTTATTCCGAATTATGAAGATCCTAAAGATATTAAGATTGCAGGTCTTCCTTTAAAAGAATATGTAATTAAAAAGATTGAAGATTTATTGCACTAAGAGAATGACAAAAAAGGGTTGCGGCTTGGGCAACATTTAAGCTTTCCACATTGCCGCTTCCCTTTATTTTTACAAGATGGACACAAAGTTTTTTGGCTTCTTCACTTATTCCCCTCTCTTCATTTCCTAAGACAATCACGCAAGATTCATCCTTTTCTACCAATCTTCCCATGTCGGCTATTTCATGGTGAGCTTTTAAGTCAGTGCCTATACAGGTAAGCCTTCCACGGCATTGCCTCAAAAACCAAGCCGTCGATGAAACCTTAAAGATTTTTACAAATTCCATTCCGCCCTGTGCAACCCTGTAGGCTGAGGTTGTGATAGATGCCTGTTTATCTTCCTTTGTTAAAACTATGTTTTTTATACCGAAAAAAGCCGCGCTCCGTATAATTGCACCCAAGTTATTTGCATTGCCTATTTCATCGAGCATTAAAGCGTGTTCTTTATTTTGAGCCCAAAGGTTTATTTCCTCATGCTTTAAAATAGGAATTTCAGGTTCAAAAATCATAGCCGTTACACCCTGATGGTGAACCGATTCCGACAGCTTCTCCAATTCATCCTCGGAAACTATTCTATATAACCTTTTATTGGAAGCTAAATATTTACAAACCTCGCCGAAATGTTTTGCTCTTTTTTCCGAAAAAAACAAACGGGAAATTTTTTCGGGATGATATTTTGCTAAAGCAAGACAGCTTTCAAAACCGCAAACCGGCAATTCTTTTTCAAATTTTTTACCCATGAATTTATCATACACTAAAATCAAAATATAGGGAAGCAGCTGGAATTTTGAATGACTCAAGCTCAACTTCTTCACCTACTTTCCTATTATTTTTTAGAAAAATTAAAAGAAAAGCACATTGATCCGAAACGGTAGATTTTCAGTCTGGAGCCTTCGGCTTTATCATTTCTCTTCCAGCGTTCTTCGCCTCCCCACTGGACCTTGTTTCTTCTAAAATATGAGCCCATCCATTCATTAGGCTGTGTCGATACCATCTCAGCTATATCTTCCTTTCCCTGCTCAAGAGAAATACCTGGACCTTCCGAATACAGCTCCATTATTTTTTGCGTATATACAAAAGCTCCTTCTGCGACATCTTTTTCTTCTATAAGTTTTAGAGCCGCGTCATTATGATGAGAGTGCAGCTCCTTAAGAGATTTCCCCCGATATATGAGCTCAAAGGAACGGCGTTCTTTTAATTTTGCAGCTTCTTCCTTTGTAAGCTTAAATGGAGGATATTTAGGTTCAACCTTGTAAAGATAATAAATTAATTCTGAAGATTCATTTTGAGCTACAATAAAGTATTCTTTTTTATAGTCTTGTACAAGGGAATAAAAGCTTAAATGAGGCAGCGTATAATTATATAAAAGATAAGTTTCTTCATCATTCTCCATTATCTTACTATACCAGCAGCCTTTCCACTTTAAAGAGTTTTCAAGACTTTGTCTGATAACTTCATTGGAAGGAATATAGGTTACTCCGGGGGGTGTTTTAGGTTTATTGGGAGAAAATAAAATGATATTATAAATAAGGCCGTCTTTTAAAATTTCTTTAAGATTATGATTTGCTTTTTGTAGTTTTAATTCCATAAATTATACCCGCTATATAATAATATATCACATAAAATTTTAAAAAGTCTACAAAAAGTTTAAATTTTTTTGCAGTTTAAACTTTTTTGCAGCGGGAGGGGCTTTTCTTGTTTATCTAAAATACTACATTACCTATGTATCAAGCTCAACACAATGTCCCGTTTTCAGGTAGAAGATAAATGTCTTAACCTCGATTGGCTTATCCGGATTTTCTTTAAGATTTTCCGATTCGGTTTTTGCAAGATCGGAGGCAGCTTTTTTATAAATCTTCAGCTGGGGCAAGTGTACTTCAGGGTTTTCTATTTCGTCGGTTTTATAATCGACAACATAAACTATTCCGCCTTTCTTAAAAAGTAAGTCTATCTGCCCGCTTACAATTTGTCCTTCATAATCCGTTAAAAAACCGTATTCGCTTTTTAATTTTTCGGCTTCTTTTGCAAGCGCATACATATCCGAATTAAAAAAATTATCGGCCCAAGCATAAATCTTTTTTCTTTCAACTTCGGAATGACCTTTAGGATAAATAAATTCTTTATTTAAAAGACGGGCTTCTATTATGGCATGGGTAAGAGTTCCCAACTCGGCAGGCGTATTGGATTGCATTGTACAGACTGAAACGGCCGTTTATATTTTTGAATTTAAGCTCGGCGCAAAAGGGAGCCCGGATGAAGCAATCGCACAGATAAAAGAGAAGAACTATGCGGGTAAATACGCCTCATGCGGAAAACCGATTATGCTTATCGGAGCGAGCTTTGACGAGCGGAAAAGAACAATAAAAGAGTGGAAAGCTGTTGGTATTTAAAGAAAAACCGAAACGCTCTACGCCATTCCCCGATAAGCAAAATACAATTTGTTATTCTTCTTCTATAACGAAGCCCTCACAGACAATCCTTTCCAAAGGATACTTTAATGCTGCAACCTTTTCATATACATCTTTGGTAGGAACTATTATCTTTTTACACCACGACCTTTTACAGTTAAAAGCATTATGGGCTATTTTTTCTATCGAAGCAGGCAACTTTATCTTTGCCTTTGTACATCCAAAAAAAGCTTCAGAACTTATATTTGTAAGGTTTGTGCATTCTGAAAGATCAACAGACAATAGATTGTAACAGTCTTCAAAAGTATTGCTTTTGATCTCTATAAGACTTGTGCAGCCTGAAAAATCCGTTTTTTTAAGACCATGACAGCGAAAAAAACTTGACCATCCGATAGTCTCCAGTTTTGCACAACCCGAAAAGTTTACTTTCGTTAGAAATCTACAATTCAAAAAAGCCTGTTCCCCTATGCATTTAAGGTTTGTACATGCGGAAAAATCCAAAGCATCTATTATCTGACAGTTACGGAAAGCATCTTCTCCTAATTCTTCCAGACCGGCAGGAAACATAAGCGTACCGCTTATATTTTCGCAGTCTTGAAAGGCTTCTTTCTTTATGCTTTTAAGCCCTTTACAAGCAAAAAAGTCTATTTCAGATATATTTTCCATTCCTTTGAAGGCTGCCTCTTCAATGGTTGTTACCGTTGCGGGAATTCTTAATGTACCGGATTGAGTACCATCGCTGCCGATAAGAGTAGTTTTTTCGGCATCCAAAAAAAGAAAACCGTTTTCTACAGCAAGCCCGCCTTCACCGATAATTTTATCTTTGTGATAATTAGACGCAACAACTTTTCTATACACTTCAAAATTGGGTACGGTTACATTTTTGCAGCACGCTCCATTGGGATAGCTGAATGCGTTCTCTTCTATCTTTCCTATCTTTGCAGGCAGTTTTATATTGGCATTTTCACAATAGCCGAAAGCGCCTCCGCGTATTTTTTCAAGCATGTCGCATGCGGAAAGGTCAGCACTAAGTAAATTACTACAAAACTCAAAAGCCACTCTACCGATTGTCAAAAGAGTTTTAGGAAATACAAGCTCGGTGATATTTTCGCACATGGCGAAAGCCCTCTCATCTATATGATTTAGATTCGGAGGAAATATGAGTTCCGTTAAGCCTTCGCAGCTGCTAAACGCTCCCTCTCTGATACTTTTGATCTTTTTATAACCTGAAAGGTCCAGACTTGTCAAACTGGAACAATTTGAAAAAGTGTAGCTATCGATGAAAGTTATATCTGAAGGTAAGGAGATTTCCGTCAGGCCTCTACACTCGTAAAATGCACTAGAGCCGATGCCTGTAAGTCTAGGATAAGCTGAAAGATCCATTTTTCTTAAACCGGTGCAGCCTCTAAAAGCTTTGTTACCGATCGAAATAAGATTGGGTGGAAGAAGTGCTTCCTTCAAGCCAATGCAGCCTTGAAAAGTACTGTCCTCGATAGTAGGAAAGTTAATATACTCCGAAAGGTCCAGCCTTGTTAAGCTTGTACAGTCTTTAAAGGCTCCTTTTCCTATTTTGGCAAGTGCAAAAGTCGAAGTCGTAGGAAAGATGATTTCCGTCAAACTCGTACAGCCTTCAAAAGCACCGGCTCCTATAATTTCAAGGTGCGTATACTTTGAAAGGTCAAACTTTTTTAAACTCGTGCAGCCCTTAAAAGCTTCTTCATCGATTTCGATAATTGAAGAAGGAAGATCAATCTCCTCCAAAGCCGTACAACCTTCAAAAGCATTGCCTTTTATTGCTGCAAAATATTTGGTGTCTGAAAGGTTTAAACTTTTTAATCCTGTGCATCCGTAAAAGGCTGCATAAAAGATATGTCCCAGATTTATACAACCCGAAAAATCCAGATGAACTAAGCCCGTGCAACGACAAAAAGCACTGGATTCAATATTATCTAATTTCCTACAACCTGAAAAATCTATACCGGTTATATCTTCGTTCCATGCAAAAGCTTGGGCACCTATAGTTACCACCGTTTCCGGAATTTTTACTATTCCATTTTGCATATCCTCTTCGCCTATAAGAATTGTTTTTTCTGCATCTGCAAAGCATAGACCGTTTTCGATAATTCTGTTTTCAACAGTAATCCTGTACAAAGGATAAGATGATATCATAACTTTTTTGCATACTTTATAGTTCGGAACGGTTACCGAGTAGCACAGTAAGTTATCGTCATTATCCGATACTTCTCCTAATGCGCATGTTTCTATCGTTCCTATAGATGCAGGCATTTTTACTGTGGCCTGTGTACATCCTCGAAAAGCTGCCGTGCTTATTTTATCAAGACTGACACATGCAGAAAGATCTAGATATGTAATATTTTTACAGTCGTCAAAGGCTTGCTGCCCGATTGTTTTAAGGTTAGGTGGAAATTTTAACTTAGTCAAATTATTGCAAGCATAAAATGTTTTTTCACCTATTTCGATAAGACTTGAAGGAAAGATCACTTCCGTCAAACTGGGACATTCAAAAAAAGCCGCTTCGTCGAGAGATAAAAGGCTTGTACAGCTTGAAAAGTCCAGTTTTATCAATTCTTGACAATAAGAAAATGCTCCCATTTCAATAGTTTTTAAATTTGTGCAGGCGGAAAAATCAATATCCGTTATAGCTCTGTTTTCAGTAAAGGCTTCTTCTCCTATGGTTACTGTCGTTGCAGGAATTTTTAATATCCCCGCTATCTCATTGCTACAGCCGACAAGAATTGTTTTTTCGGCATCCTCAAAGTAGAAACCTTTTTCGGTAAATCTCTTTCCCATTTTTAACTCCTTAATAGTTTATAATGTCGATTATTATTAAAGTAATCGGTAATCGGAAAGTCCGAACCGAATAAAACTTTACTCTTAAATCCTGCTTCATTAATTTGTTTAACGATTTCCGGCGGAACAAATGCGGTGTCGCAAAAAACATTATCATACTCAGCTAATAACCTCAGTGTAGTATCCAATGGGCGGCAATGCGCAAGGATAATTTTTCCGTTTATACAAAGCCGGAAAAAAGGCTCAAAGAGATCTGCTCTGTCGTGGTCATAACCTGTATGAATTAAAATCGGCAGCTTTTTTTTATCGGCATAGATAAATGCCGATTCTGCAAGAGCTCTTGTAAAGGGCTCCGAAATATCCCAAATATTTGCACGCGGATGAAGTTTAAACCCTTTATATGGAGCTTCACTCATCGCTTTTTCAAGCGTAAGCTCAGGTAAAAAGCGGTGTACCAAAGGAATAATCCAATATAAAGGACAAGAGTTAAGATTAAGAGAAGCCGCTGTTTTTTGTGCATCAATAATTTCTTCTTTGATTTTTTGATAGAGCTGTAAGGCTGTGTCTTTTGAGTCCACCGTTTCACCTGAAGTAGTAGAAGAATAAAAACATCCGTAAACTCCTGCCTGCCGTAAAGCAGTAAAAACAGTTTTTGAGTCATAATAAATATCATAAAAGCGTCCTATATGAATGTGATTATCGAATATTTCTTTTTTCATATGTTTTTTACCTCTTGCAAAGCACCGTGTTCTTTTCTCCAATCGTAAACAATTCGTTTATTTAAGGCTGCAACCTTACAAAAGTGCTTGTTTATTTTAAAAGGATCGCCTTCAGGATTTTCGTTTGCATTGCGTACCATGCACATACCGCAAAATGGTTTATCCTCACAAGAGCCGCATTCGGGAAAATCCTTGTTTCGGATATTTCGCAGAAAATTCATTTTTTCGGAATTGTACCAAATATCTTTTAAGGATTTTTCGTAAAGGTTACCGCAAATATAATCCTGCCAGCCTGCACAAGGATAGACATTTCCGTTTGCTACCATACAGGCGGAGGAAATACCTACGCCGCAGACAATTCCGTCAGGATCGTTTGTCAGGTCTTTTATTCTTTGGTCAAAATCGGGCTTTAATAATTCAGCCTGATAGTCAATATCATCAGCCAAAATATCGCGGATAATTTTTTCGACCTCACATAAATTTAAGCGGTTATCAAGGTTGCCTGTGGTATGGTCATATCGAGCCATCATAATATAATCGGTAACTGCACGAACCTTGTGTTCATGAGCCCAACGCATAACTTCACCATAGTCGTTTTTATTTTGCTTCATTGTGGGGCAGCTTATCTGTAAGGGAATATCGTTTTCGATGAGTCTTAAAATAGCATTTTTTGTTTTTTCAAAAGAACCTTTAAGCTGCGTAATTTCATCATGGTGGTCGGGATTCATACTATAAAGAGAAACTTGCACACTTGAAAGGCGGGAGTTTTTCATTATGTTAATAATTTCGTCATCGACAAGAGTTAGGTTTGAAAGAACATTTACCGAAAAATCATAGTCCTTTGCTGCCTGCAAAAACTCCTTAAATTTGGGATGACACATGGGCTCTCCGCCTGAAAGGGTTACGCTCAAGGTGTTCATTTCTTGGAGTTGTTTTAAAACACTGTAATAAAGTTCCGGTTTTATATTGGTAAGTTTAAACTCGTGAGGAATGTAGCAGTGTACACATCTCTCATTACACTTGCTGGTCAATTCTATTTGAAACCTTGAAAGCTGAGGTTTCCCCTTAAAATGCCGTTCCAAATAATCTTGTGTACTTTCTTTAGCCCGCTGAATAATGGGGGTAAAATCTTTTTTGATTGTTTTAGGTTCCAGTGCCGAGTATGAAAAGCGTTTATCGTTTAAGTCAAGTTCTTCGATAGTGCTGCCTCTTGTTAAAAAGCCGTCTTCAAAAAGTTCATCATAAAAAGTTCTTGCATCTTCTATAATGTCTTGAGGGCTTACATCGATAAAGGCTTTACACGCTTTTTGAACAAGTTCTTCCAGAGTTTGAGGTTTGCGGGAAAGAGCCGTCAAAAAAACGGTACCGCTCCCGTTTACAACTCGGTCTGAAAAGTTTCCCGTATTGGTAATATAGCCCGCTCCTTCATAGTCACGGATAAAGGTGTCGAATTTTTGACGGTAATACATTGCTTTTTCTCCTTTAGGGGAGGAGACTTTTTTCGTTTCGAGCAAAAAAAGCCTCCTCCCCTATGACCCCACCTCCAAAAAGCACGACCAGAGGCTCTGCCTCTGGACTCCGCCTTTTTACAATGGAGTTTCATCTTTATATTTTTGCTTTTTTTTGCATTATTATATTTTAGTTTCAAATTATTGGTTATTTACTTCCCTTCTGCATGTATTTTGGCATTACGAATTTCATTTTTAAGAAGATCATTATAGCAATTAAGAATATCCGGTCTTAATTTTTCGGTTATTTTGTCGGATAAGTTTGTTTCGATACCGGCTGTGAGAGCTTTTTCATCATTACTTATAGGCGTAATAAAAATAGTAATTCTACATTGTAAACCTTTTACATTATCAAAATTTTTGATATCTCCTAAATTCAATTCATTTTTGTCTATAAACATTGATATCCCTCCTTAAGGATAATTAATAAAAATTTAGGGCAAGTTTAAGCCCTGCCCCAAGGCTAAAACTTCCTGTTTCAAAGTACAAGAAAAAACTTTTACCGCTGTAATCCGTGTTACAAGTGTAGCAGGATGCAAGCCTATAGTTTACTCTGTTCTTTCACAGTTTTTGCAGGAAATGGGACCGCCATTATCATTAGCAGGACAGCCTGCTGCAAAAGAACCGTTGCTGCTGTTTTGTGCAACAACTTCAGGTTTTTCGTATTTCATATTTTCACCTCCTTTCAATTTATATATTTTATCTGCATCGATTTTGTATTTACAAAAAGGGTGCAGACAGTAAATTGCCTTATAAAAATTATAGATATTTATTAAGTAAGAAAAAATTTTGTAATTAAAAAAGTTGGTAAAAAATATGCAGGCAGTATAAATCTTTAATTTGTTTTGAAGTTTAATTTTGTCAAGAGAATTTTTTATATGAGAATAAAAATAAAATAAAAACCTATCGGTTAGAGATATTTTACTTAATAGAGAAATTGGGGGGGGTAAACTTAGGCTAACATTTTTCTCTATATTTTTCAGCATTAAATTTGAGCTTTGAGAAAAATTGAATTTTAAGCCTAAGTAAGATTTCAATCTCATACTCATTATTATACTCCAAAATATATAAAAAATCAACTAATCGTCGATTATTTTAGCATTCTTCGCCTAACCATTGGGCCTTGTTTCTTTCAAAATATAAGCCCATCCATATAATAATATATCACATAAAATTTTAAAAAGTCTACAAAAAGTTTAAACTTTTTTGCAGCGGGAGGGGCTTTTCTTGTTTATCTAAAATACTACATTACCTATGTATCAAGCTCAACACAATGTCCCGTTTTCAGGTAGAAGATAAACGTTTTAACCTCGATTGGCTTATCAGAATTTTCTTTAAGATTTTCCGATTCGGTTTTTGCAAGATCGGAGGCAGCTTTTTTATAAATCTTCAGCTGGGTTAAGTGTGCATCGGGGTTTTCTATCTCATCGGTTTTATAATCTACAACATAGACTATTCCGTCTTTTTTAAAAAGTAAGTCTATCTGTCCGCTTACAATTTGTCCTTCATAATCCGTTAAAAAGCCGTATTCGCTTTTTAATTTTTCGGCTTCTTTTGCAAGCACATACATATCCGAATTAAAAAAATTATCGGCCCAAGCATAAATCTTTTTTCTTTCAACTTCGGAATGACCTTTCGGATAAATAAATTCTTTATTTAAAAGACGAGCTTCTATTAAGGAGTGGGTAAGAGTTCCCAACTCAGCCGCCGTAAATTCTTTTTGTTCATCTTTATCTTTAGAAGAATCAGGCAGCTTATCTTTTTCGGAAGTTAAAGAATACAAATAACCCTCTTTTAATTTTTTATTTACCTCATGAGCAAGGCCTGTGGCGGTTGTTATTCTTTTTTCTGCAAGATTAAATTCTTTTACCTTAGAAGAAGCAAAAAGTTTTTCAAAATTTATTCTTTCGCATTTTTGTTCTTTGGAATTGGTAAATAAGGCCTCTCTTTTACAAGGTAAGATTTCATTAAAAATAATATCTTCATGTTTATCGGGAAGAGCAGGCAGAAGTAATTCAAAAAAACTTATAGTCTTATCCGAAAGTGTAAGCAAGGTTTTTATTTCTTCAAGACTTCTCGAATCTGAAGATAAATAATCATTATTTTTAGCTTCATCTTTTTTAGAATCTTTAGAGTCTTCATTTTGTGCATGAGTATATGCACCGCTTATAATTAAATAGGATTCGGCTCTTGTAGCTGCAACATAAAGAAGCCTTTTTACTTCGGCAATAAGTTTTGCATTAGCTTCGTCACGCAAGGAATCAAAAATCAGATTATCTGCTTTCGAAGACAAATCCGGAGCCTTAGGAGAATGCAAGACGGGACCCATGTCTTCATTATAAAAAATAATACCTTCTTTTTTTTCAGGGATACCTCTGTTTCCGCAATCCGGAACTATAACAATAGGGAATTCCAAACCTTTGCTCTTATGAACAGTCAAAAATTGAACAGAGTCTTTTTCATCATCTAAGGGAAGCTCCATATCATCAAGCATTTCCTTCTTCTCAATATGAGATGAAAGTAAATCCACAAATTGAGAAAAACTTAATCCGTCTATATCAGCTTGACAGGCAAGCTCAAAAAGATAATCATACAAATCCATATAGCGATGATTTTCTTCATCACTCAATAAAAAATATCTATAGGCTTCTTCATACCAAAGATATGTAACCGACTCAGAACAGCTCATAGTTAAAACATTTTTATTTAAGCGTACAAATAAATCGCAAGCCCGCAAATAGGCATCCTTATTTTTTTCGCTTAATTTTCCCGCTAAAGAAACATCGAAGGCTTTTGTAAAATTTAAAAGTAAAACTGCAAAGGCATCATCATCCATATTTACAAAAGGCGAATGTAAAACTTGTGCATAAGTTTTTTTATCTGAAGGATAGGCTATAATTTTAAGCATAGCATAAATATCATTTATAGGTGCATCATTAAATAAACCCTTTTGCTGTACACTCCTATAGGGGATACCCAAATTACGGAAAACTCTTTCGTATGTACTTTGTTTTGTTGAAGCCCTAAGCAAGACGGCAAAATCATTCCATGAACAAGCTCTAGTCTTTTTTCCGTCTCTAATTTTAAAACCTTGATTATATAATTCTAAAATTCTTTTTGCAAGATAAAAGGCTTCCGTTTCTACAGGGCTAAGAAACTGACTTGAATCTTCTAACGCATTAAACCTTTTTTCATCAAAAAACATTATTTCAATTTTAGGTTCAACTCCTTTTACAGGGGCTCTAGTTTCAGTCGGCACATATTCCGCTTCATAGGGAGGAACAAATCCGTTTTTTTCTAAAGGTCTATTTATTTCGGAATAAAAAACTTTAGAGAATATTGTATTAAATAAATTTATAAGCGTCGGCTCCGTGCGGTAATTTATCAAAAGCCTTGTGGCGGCAAGCCTTTCTTTATCCGAAATGTCATCTGCAAGTTTTCGGAATACGGAAACATCAGCCCCTCTAAAAGCGTAAATCGATTGCTTTTCATCTCCGACAAAAAACAGTTTATTGGGACAAAGCTCCTGAGGGCTAGGGACGGATTTTTCCAAACGTTCAAGTTTTTCAGCAATTAAAAAAAGTAAATCTCTTTGCAAGCTGTTATTATCTTGAAACTCATCTATCATAATAATATCCGTATTTTTTTATAAAAGTTTCTTAGATCTACATCATTTATTAAAGCGTCTACAGCAAGTTGTGACACATCCGAAAAAGTTAAAATGCCCCTTTGTTTTTTTTGATATACATATTCTTTTTGAAGCCCTTCAAGCATATCAAAAAAAGGTGCCAAGTACTCACGCGAGTATTCAAAATTATAAATGGATGAAAGTTTTTTATATATGTTTTTTAATTTTTCTTTTACTTCTTTTACGGTATCATTTCCTCGCCCTTTTGCTGTTTTAGAAATTTTATCGACAATAAGAAGTAGTTTAATAAAGGCTTCATCTTTTACCGATTCAGGAAAATGGGTCAGAGTAGAATACGCACTCACAGCTTCTTCCTTAAAATTCTTCAAAGAATCGTTTTCTTTTATAAATTCAAAAACGTCAAAACATTCCGCTAGAGTTTTTCTTTCTTCATCATCATGATATTTTATTTGAGCTTCTAAACTTTTTTTAAAGTCAATGGATTTTGAAATCAAAACATAGTTATTTAATAATTTTACAAAAAGCCCCGAAACAAAATCATCTATGCCGTTATCTCCCAAAAAAAACTGCATAGTTTTATCGGAGCGCATTTTTAAAAAGAAATCCAAGCCTATGCGGTAGGCCAACTTTTCAGACTCGGAATTATCAATGTTAAAATCGGGAGAAATACCGAAACTTCTACATGATTCCCTTGCAATTCGATTGCAAAAAGAGTCTATTGTCGAAATTTTAGCAAGATGAAATTTTTCGATAGCAGTTTTTGCATTAGGATGATCTATTTTTTTTAATTCATTATAAATTCTTTTGTGCATTTCGGCAGCGGCTTTTTCGGTAAAAGTTAGAGCTATTATTTTTTCTACACTGACAGCCTTTTCAACAACAAAATAAACATAACGTGCGGCCAAGACTTTCGTTTTTCCTGAACCGGCTCCCGCTGCAATTACGGAATTTTTTTCAATGCTTACCGCAGTTTTTTGATTTTCATTTAAGCTATCCATTATATTTTTTATATAATCATTCATTTTAATCTTTCTCCAATAAAATTTTTACTTAACCGAATAAACTGTTCTGCAAATATGCTTAAACCCGCAGCTAATGCATGTTTCAAATGAAACGGAAGAAGGTTTTGTAAAATCTTGAGCATTAACCGACTCTGCAAATCTTTCCGCGTCTCTAATAAATGCATCGATTGAAGATTGAAAATCTTCACGAGTTCTTTCAGAGCCGCTGCGTGTAACGGGAATAACTTCATTGTCATTTACAACCTTATTTATTTTTTGCTGCACAAAACTTAAGAACCACGCATGTTCTATAGTTTCAAAATTTTTATTTCCGTTTTTTAAATCCTTTTTTAATTTGGATTCCGCCAAAAAGATATACATGGGTATTTGAAAATCGGTCAACTCTATCTCTTCAGCACTTAAATTTTTTTTACCATATGAAGAATAGGCCGGCATATTATTTGTTTTATAATCGATAATTACTCCGCCCTTCTCATCTTGCGGAAAAGATGCCCTGTCTATTTTCCCTTGATACAAAATACCGTCATTTTCTATTTCGATCCATTCTTCTACCCATTTAGGAGCATATCCGTCCAAAAGTGAAGCATCGCTTTCTAAAACAAAGTTGACGGCTTCCATCACCCTTCTTTTTAAGGATTGAATAAAGGGTTTTGCCAAACCACCCCTAAAATCTATGGATTTTTCTGCAAGAAGATCAAATATTAAAGAAGCTCTTTCAATATACTTATCTAAGTTTTTAGAATTAAAATACTTATCCGTTACACCAATCTCTTTATATAGAACCTCCAATACATTGTGCGAAAGGTTGCCGATATTTCTAGCATCAAAGATTTTAGCGTCGTAGTTTTCAGAAAAAACGGAAAGTACTTTTTTTAAAAACCATGAAGCAGGACATTCGGTAAAATTTTTTAAATCGGTTTGACTTAATTTAAAAGCTCCGTCCTTAAATAAATTTTCCTCCATATACGAATTTAATTCTTTGCTAATCCCATCGTATGAATTTTGCAAATAAGAAAAATCTTTTTTTTGTTTGAATGTAAAAAAAGTTGAGAATCCTTTTTTTTGAATTTTATATATTGTAGGAATTTCCTTTAAGTTATTTTTTTTCTCTCCGAAATAATCCAGTAAAAAAGAATCATAGGATTTTAATTCTTCTATTTTTTTATTCATTCGTTCGGCATTTTTAATTTCTTCATCTTCAGAAATTTCAAAAAGATTATTTATAATCAAATATGAATTAAAATTGTGAGGACTAAAACTAAAAACCGTATTCGGAGATTCCGTATAGGCCTCAAAAAAATAAGCGGATGCATCGGTTTCAAAAACACCTAAGGCATCTCTTTTATCCTTACGCAAAAAAGAAAGTTTATTATAAATAATATTTGTATTCTCTTGGCTGCAATTTAAAACAAAATGATGAGTAAAAGGAGTAGCAGCCGCAACTCTGTAAGGAAAGATACTTACCGCAAGCCCTGTGTTTTGAGGAACATATATAGCCTTATCCAATTCCAAAATAAAAAACTTAAATTTATCGTAAGGCATATATTCTTCAAACTTATCCTCTAAATATAAAAGTTCTTGAAGACAAGAAATACAACGTCCCAAGATTGCATTATCTTTTTCGGAAAAAAGATTTTCATCTATTAAATCTTTTCTAAATAAAAAATAATTTTTTTGCAACTCCGAAAAAGTTTTAGATTCGCAGATTCTATTTACGGCATAATAGAAACTGTAAAACCAATCCCTCGCTTTTTTCTTTTGTTCAACTTCAATTTCATCTTTTTCATAATTTATTTTAAAAGATTCAATCCAAATATTTTTATAAACAGTATCTTCTTTATTTTCTTTCCACGATACTGCACAATTATTTTTTACGCCGTAATCTATTAAGGCTTCAGCTCCTTCCCTATCCTTCCAAGGAATATGCTTATTTAAAACAATCGGTTTCATAAATTCAAAAGCAAAATTATTTTGCACGCAATCATAAATAAGAGAAAAAAGTTTACCGGCTTGTTCAAGTCCCAACTTAAAACCCGACCGGAATTCTGCAGGGATCCCTCTAAGATAAAATTCTCTTTTTATATAAGATGCATAGTTTTCAATATCGGGAACACTTACGGCAATCTCATCCGCTCTGACTCCTTCACTGAGAAGTTTTTCAATTTGTAAAACCGTATTTTTTAATTCGCTTCTGGAATTTTTATAAACATCAATTAAGTTTTCTTTTCTATTGAATTTAGGACAGTGAACATAACTTATTTCTTTCTGCTGCCTTAAAAGTTCCGCATGTTCACTAAAGTCTTCCATCAATTCGGGATAAATAATAATATATTTTTTCCGGTTAGAATAAAATTCCGAAGAAACCCAAGACGGTTCAAACAAAGAATTCTTTTTTAAAAAATCGGCGTATTCTTTTTTCAAAAGAAGATAATCCTTCATTTCATCATCGTCTAAAAACTCCGAACTTCTGCCTGCATACCGTTTTTCAAAATGATCAAGCTGCGGCAAAATACCTGCAATCCATTCGGAAAAAACCTCTCCCGATTCGGCATACCCTGATGGAATAAGAAATTTAAACATAGGCTCTCCGTCTTTTGCTTTTTCCGAATTAAGGCGGCTTATATATTGAGCAAAAATTCTGCGCACCGTATTTGACACAGGACTTAAAGAAGATGCCTTAGAAACAAGACAAGTCTCCTTAAAGCCGTCCCATGACATATAATTTTCAGAAGGAACGGTACCCAATCCGGTAATACTAAGCGATTTTTGAAACCACAACCTTGAAGCAATCCTTGAAGGAAATACAAAAACGTTTTTTAAATCTCTTCCATAAGTTTTTATTGTTTGTTCTATTAAATTCATACAGGGTAATATTGTATCATAAAATATAAAAATTATTAAGGGCATACTAAACTAAATATTTACTCTCTTTTCAAAAATCAAAATTTATTGTACTATAAAAATATGAAAGTAATTATAGTGGGTGGCGGTGTTACCGGAACGGAATTAGCCCGCAGGCTTATAAGAAAAAAACATGATGTTGTTTTAATAGAAAGAGATGAAGACACAGCCCGCCATGCAGCAAATAGACTGGACTGTATGGTAGTACAAGCAGCAGGAAACGATACCCAAATTTTACTGGATGCCGGAATAAAAAAAGCCGACGCTGCGATAGCTGTAACCGACTCGGATGAACTCAATATGATAATATGCGGCATTGCCGAAAGTCTGGCTCCTAAAGTTATAAAAATAGCCAGAGTGCGGAATGAAGACTATGTAAAGGCCCTAAATTTTTCGGAAGAAAGAACTCTGGGCATAAACGCTCTGGTTTATCCTGATGAAGAAGCAGCCCTTGCCGTTATTCAAGCAATCGAACACGGAGCGGTAAGCGATGTTTTGTCTTTTGAAAATTCAAGCTACGAGCTTACCCGTTTTAATGTTTGTGAAAAAAGTACTCTGGACGGCCTTGCTGTTTTTGATATCAGAAAATATGTAGATATTCCCTTCATTGTCGTAAGTGTAGAACAAAACGGAAAAAATAAAATTCCTTCAGGCGACACTATTTTGACGGCAGGAACACGGGTTTCAATTTTAACAAAACCAGAACACATAAAAAAATTTTATGAACTGTCGGGATTTAAAACACAAGAATTTAAAAAAATTGCCTTAGTAGGAATGGGACGTATAGGAAAAAGCATTGCAGAATACCTTCTTAAAAATTCAAAGAGCAAGTCCTTTCTTTCAAAATTCTTACCGGTAAACTTAAACCAAAAATGGAAAATTTCCATTATAGAAATAAACGATAAAAAAGCAAAGGAAGTTGCTGCCGAATTTCCCGAAGCCTATATATACAAAGCGGATGTTATGGACGAAGCCTTTGTAGACGAAATAGGCCTTGACTCTTTCGACTTGGTAATATGCACAACGCCTAATTATGAATTTAATATGATAGCCTGTGCCTACTTAAAAACTTTAGGCGTTTATAAAACAATCTCGCTTGTTCAAAGTTCAGTCCTTGAAAATGTTGCATATAAAATCGGAGTCGACGTTGCAGTCTCTTTTAAGGATGTTGTTGTTGATTCTATAATGAGTCATCTTGTAAGCGAAAATGTAACAGGTGTTCATACAATGGGTGACGGAAAACTTGAAATCATAGAACTTCAAGTATCGGAAAAAAGTCCGATTCTAGGTAAAAAACTAAAAGATATTTCACAACACGGAATATATTTAGTTCTTCTTATTACGGATAAAGTCGGAGAACAAATCCCCAACGGAGATACTGAATTGGAAGCGGGAAATAAAATAGTATTTATAGTAAAATCATCTCGAAGTGATGAAATTATAAAAATGTTCGGAGGAAACTGAATTTAAAATGAAAGTATTCCAATATGTCCGAATTATTTTTATGATTTTAGCGATTATTTCCATAAGCTTCATACTCCCGATTGGAACGGCAGTTTATAAAAATGAAGCCTATCTAATACCGTCTTTTTTAATACCGTCAGCATTTATATTTGCAATCACAGTCGGCTTTTTCTTTTTTCAAAAAAATAAAAAAATTAAACTTTCAATTTCAGGCGGAATAATTTTAGTTGCAGCTGCATGGGTTTCTGCAGGTATTTTGGGAGCAGTACCTTTGTTTATTTCAGGCGTAATACCTAATTTTGCAGATGCCCTCTTTGAATCCGTATCGGGCTTTACCACAACAGGTGCCACAATTCTTACTAATGTCGAAGCCTGCCCAATGACAATGCATGTCTGGAGAACCGAAATGCACTGGCTGGGAGGAATGGGTATAGTAGCCTTAACCGTTGCTCTATTTCCTCTTTTAGGAGTAGGAGGGTTTCATCTAATCAAAAGTGAAACAACAGGCCCCGACAAGGGAAAGGTAACGGCAAAGATAACCCATACGGCAAAAGCTCTTTGGTTTATCTATCTTGGAATGACTGTAGTACAAACTATCCTTTTAATGTTTGCAGGCCTTCCGTTTTTAGAAGCCCTTTGCCACACATTTGCTTCACTAGGAACCGGAGGTTTTTCAACAAGAAATGCAAGCGTTGGAGCCTTTAATTCTCCTGCGGTTGAAATTATTTGTGCAGTCTTTATGCTCTTAGCCGGTGTAAACTTCAGCCTGTATTTTCACTTGTTCACAGGCCACCCTGAAGAATTTTTTCATAATTCGGAACTTAAAGCCTATCTTAAAATAGTATTTGTATCAACCGCCCTAATTGCTATTTCCATCTATCCAATTTACGGACTTGGAGGAGGCTTACGGCAAAGTCTTTTTCAAGTTGCCTCGGTAATCACTACTACAGGTTTTTCAACAGCCGATTACAATGCATGGCCGGAGTTCGCAAAAATGGTGTTGTTTTTCTTGATGTTTGTCGGAGGCTGTTCAGGCTCAACGGCAGGAAGCATCAAGGTAATACGCTGGCTTATCCTAAAAAAGCAAGCAGGAATGGAGGCAAAAAGGCTTTTAAGCCCTCACGGGGTTTTCGGTATTCAGCTTAATAACCGCCCTGGAAGAAAGGACATAGTCTACAGCGTTGCAGGTTTTATATTTTGCTACTTTTTTTTAACCCTTATTACAGCCTTGGTTGCAGCCGCCGACGGAGCTGACCTATTGAGCGGCTTTACGGCTTCACTGGCACTTATAGGAAACATAGGACCCGGATTTGGAAGAGTAGGACCTGCCGGAAACTTTGCATTTTTTTCATCCCACGTAAAAATTTTCTTTTCCTTTGTAATGCTTGCAGGGAGATTGGAATTATACACAATGATAGTTTACTTTATGCCGGCATTTTGGAAAAGATAGGTCTTTAGCCTTTATACCTGTCTGCCTTAGTAAATTGCTATTATAACCGGAGTCCGCCAAACGGAATTATACTTTGTTATACCGGAATATTCTTCCCAACCATTATAAAAAGCATAGCTTCTTTCTTTTGAAACCATTGTGCTGTTAGATGCCATAGGAGACTGAATATTTTCACCTCGTGAAAAAGCAATTCTAAAAGCATCCAGATTGCCGAAGTACCAATTTTCCATCTGAGATACTCCCATATCGAAAGGAACGCCCTTAGCCATACCGGGGTCTACAGGCACCCAGCCGAAACCTTCCAGATAAAATTCTGCCCACCAGTGAAGGTAAACCGTTTGAGAAACATCTGCCGTAATACCGGCAATCGGTTGAGCCGGTATACCTACAGCCCTTGCAAGAGCAGCAAACAAAATTGCAGTGTCGTATGTGTCGGCTTTTTTTTCAGTTAAGGCATTTACCGGCGAAGCACCGGAATTCAATATTGAAGAAGGAATTATTTCAACATTTTTCAATAAATAATTATATATACGTCTTGCCTTATTATAAGGGTTCCTTTCATTTTGAACAATTTCTGCCGCCGTCTTTTGGATTATAGGATCATTAGAAGGAATCAATTCGGTAGCAATTGCATAGTTATCATATATCTCTTTATTTTGGCGTGAGTTAATTCTTACATTTACGGGATTTATCCTCGTGTTTACCTCGTAGGTATTTACACTATACTCTTGTCTTATATGAATCTTTGTGGAAGGGTTTATATTCTCATATTGATGAATGGATGCCCCTTGATAATCGGCTACAAACGGAGAAGGATTAATAGACAAAATCTTAACATCTCGTTGGGACGAAAAAACAATAGGAATGGGCACTTTTATAAACATAGAATTTTTTTCCGCAGCCGCCATATTCGAAATATCAACCTCAGCTGCAATTACAAAATTCTTTTTGTTGGAATAAGTCTTTGTTCCTATTTTATTTCTTACCCTAAAAGGAACAGCATTGCTCGCTCCTGAAGAAGTTATAACCATAAGCATACCTGAATCTGCACCGTCAGGCACTCTAACATGCAGTTCTTCATTTGACCAAAGCACAAAATCAAAATCATAGTCCGAACAGCGGGCTGCCTCGATCTCTTCTTTTTTTTCAACTTGCTGAATCATTGAAGAATTAAAGTCGGATACAAACAAAACTTGAGAATTACCTCTTGTCTCCCCAAAATTTTCACCTGAAATTTTTATAATGCTGCCGACTTCGGCAAAGTCTTTATCCAACGAGATAATCTCAGGCATACCGCCCGCATAAGTTTTATCTTTGATAGATGGAATTGAAGAAGCGGAAGCCATAAATGACGGGGGAGATTTTTTATTTTGAACGGCCACATATACAATACCGCCATTTTGATATTCCGGATACTTAAAAACAATCTTTTTATCTGTCCAAGAATCACAGTTTTCCGCCTGAATGATTGCATCCCCTATCTCAATCCAAGAAGAATCTATCTCTGAACCGAAATTTTCCCCATAAATTACAATTTGATCACCGGCTTTAGCTATCGGGGGAGAAATCTCAGCTATAACAGGGTGTTTTACAGTTAAAGAAGTTAAATATAAGGTAAGAGCAACAAGTCCGCCTAACAATATAAAAAATACAAAAAATCTAACAATAAAGAATTTTCTGAATGAATAAGTAAATCTATTTCCCATTTTTAAAAGAAGTTACGGTTATCCCATGTGTATAGTCAAAAAATAAAGTTTCGTTTTTTATATTCTTATTTAATATATCAGAGTTTGTTTCATTTGATGGCGGTAAATATAAATTTGCATATTTACTTAGATTTATTTCTTGAGGCTTACCTTCAAAAATAATAGCATTTTCATTTGAACCGAAAATATTTGAAACATTTAATTTAAATTTATTTACCGATTTTAAATTTTCTGTTGTAGGGGCTGCGGATTTAAATTCACTAACAGCAACGGACTCTGACGGAGTCAAACTTTTTTGTGTACTAAGCACAACAATAGGAGTTAGTACAAAAAGAAACAAAGCTGCCGCTGCTAATGCCGGAATAGGAATCTTATTTGATTTATACATCCAACTTGTAGGTTTATTTCTATTAATCTCCATCCTTTTTAAGCAATCCTGTCTTTTCGCATAAAGTTTGAGAAAGGAGCCTTGAATATCCAAATCCGGAGACGAGTTTTCCGATAGTTTTAAACTTATTGTTCTGTATGAGTCAACCACTCTCTTACATTTTTCACAAGAAGCCAAGTGTTCTTCTATTTTTTCTTTCCATGAGGACTCTAATTCTCCATCAACATAGACTGAATACAAATCTTTATCAGGGCATGTAGACATCGCTTTCTCCTATATATTTTGCTAATTGTTCTCGAGCTCTAAAAACTCGGACCTTTACGTTACCTTCGCTTATTCCAAGAATGCTGCCTATCTCCTTATAATTCAAACTGCCGTATTCTTTAAGCTGTAAAACAGCTCTCAAATTTTTCGGCAATTTTTCAAGAGCGGCTTGAACCGAATTTATAGACTCTTGCTTTAGTACTATCTCCTCTCCGGTATCGACCTTACGGGTATCTTCCTTTAGAGCTTTAGCATAAGCTTTTCGTTCTCGACCGCACCTTTTTACATAATTAAGCGATGCATTCCGCGTAACCCTAATAAGCCAGTATTTAGCATCATCCATAGACGGGAATTCCATCTTTTTTTCGGTCATTTTTATCAAAGAATCATGGCAGATATCTTCGGCTATATCTCCTTCTCTGACTATATTGTAGGCTACTTTATAAATAACAGGCATGAGAGCCTCATATATCGATCTGAAATCATCATCCGATAAAGCCCTCAAAGCGCCTTTCTCTTTAAACATCCTTAACTCCAAAATGTTACAGTTTTATAAAAAACATATCAATTTATAATTTTTTCCATATCGTTTTATTGCCCTGATCTTCAAGTATAATACCCATGCCTTTTAGCTTATCCCGAATTTCATCAGCAAGTTTATAGTTTTTGTCAAGTTTTGCCGAAGCTCTCTCCTCTATCAATTTTAGAATTTCGGATTCATCGATTTGAATAGAATCTTTATCCATTAGCATATTAAAAGATTCTTCTATCAGCTTGATACCCAAGATAGAATCCATAGCTGCGAGAACCGTTAACACATCTTTTTTAGGAATATCCTTTTCCTTTATCAAAAGTTGCAGTTCCGATAGAGCTTTTGGAGTAGAAAAGTCATCTTCCATTGCAGCAACAAAATCATCAAAGTAGCTGCGGGCTTTTTCATTTTCTATCATGCTTTTTGCAGTTTTTAGGTTAAGGGTTCCTGTCAAGGACACGTATTCTTTAATTTTCGCTTCGGATAGGTCTTCCATCAGCTTTGAAACTCTCATATTTAAGTTTTTTCGGCCGTTTTTTGCCGTTTCCATAGCTTCCCATGAAAAGGTAAGCTGACTTCGGTAATGTCCGCCTAAAAGCAAAAAACGGTAGTCAAGGGGCGAAAAACCCTTATTGATAACATCTTCTAAAATGATAAAAGAACCGGCAGACTTAGACATTTTGCCCTTATTCATAACAAGGAATTCGTTATGAAGCCAATAGTTTACCCATTTTTTACCCGTCGCCCCTTCGGATTGGGCAATTTCGTTGGTATGATGCACCCTTATATGGTCTATACCGCCCTTGTGGATATCGATTTGTTCACCCAGATACTTCATGCTCATAGCCGAACATTCAATATGCCAGCCGGGATAGCCTCTGCCCCAAGGCGAATCCCAGACAAGGGCTTGATTTTCAAACTTGCTCTTTGTAAACCAAAGAACAAAGTCATGAGGATTGCGCTTGTTTTTATCTACTTCAATACGTGCACCGGCTTTAAGGTCTTCAAGTTTTATATTTGCCAATTCTCCGTATTTGGGAAAGGTAGAAATATCATAGTATAGATTTCCTCCGGCCATGTAGGTATGTCCGTTTGCTTCTATTCTTTTTATAAGTTCTATCATTTCGTTTATATGCTCGGTGGCCTTGCAGACAATACCCGGCCTTTCGATATTCAGCCTTTCCGTATCCTTAAAAAAAGCCTTCGTATAAAATTCTGCAATTTCAAGCACCGATTTTCCGCGTTCTTCCGCAGACTTTACCATCTTATCTTCACCCGAGTCTTCATCATCGGTCAGATGGCCGACATCGGTTATATTCATAACATGGGTAACATCATAACCTAAAAATCTTAGCGTCTTAACAAGGATATCTTGAAAAACGTAGGTGCGTAAGTTTCCTATGTGTGCATAGTCATATACTGTAGGCCCGCAGCCGTAAACTCCGGCCTTACCTTCATGAATGGGAATAAATTCTTCTTTTTTATTACCCAAGGTATTATGTAATTTTAAGCTCATACGTTCCCCCTATCTTGTTATCTAATTTATAATTGTATATACTAAAATCAAATGAATAATTTATTTAGTATACTTCATAATACCCCTTTATTTCAAGAGGGAAGTATAGAATTCGATAAAACTCTAAAACCTCTTACAGCATATAAAATCGGAGGTAATGCAGAAGCTTTTTTTTGCCCCAAAAACGAAGAACATTTAAAAGAAGCCTTAATTTTTTTACTCAAAAATAAAATTCCTGTCTCGTTAATAGGAGGCGGAGCGAACATCCTTGTCTCAGATAAGGGGTTTAGGGGTGTTTTAATCAGCCTAAAAAACTTAAACAAGATAGAAATTATAGGTGAATCCGAGAACAAAATTTTTGTAAGAGCCGGAGCAGGCGTTCTCACTGATAATCTTACAAAATGGGCTGTTAAAAATTCTCTTTCGGGTCTGGAATGTTTCGGAGGTCTTCCCGGAAACGTCGGGGGAGCCGTATTTATGAACGCACGCTGTTATGATGTTTCAATCTCGGATAGATTAAAATCAGTAAAATATATCTTAGCCGATGATGGTAAAACGGAATTTGCAGAATATAAATACAATCCTTCCGATTGGGGCTATAAAGTTTCACCGTTTCAACAAAATCCCATAAGTACCGAGATTAGAAACAATCGAAAGATAGTGATTTCTGCCGTGTTTACTTTAACTTATGGAATAAAGGAAGAAATTGCAGCCAAAACCGAAGAGAAAATTCAAGATAGAATTTCAAAGGGGCATTTTAAGGCTCCTTCTGCCGGAAGTACATTTAAAAATAACAGAACATTCGGGCAGCCCAGCGGCAAGCTAATAGAAGATGCAGGCCTAAAAGGCCTCTGTGAAGGAGGGGCTCAGGTGGCTCCTTGGCATGGAAATTTTATAATTAACAAAAAAGATGCTTCGGCTTCGGATGTAAAAATTTTGATAGAAAAGGTCCAAAAAAACGTTAAAGATAAAACCGGCTTTTTACTTGAACCGGAAGTTATTTTTGCAGGAGATTGGGAGTAGATTTTTTAGAGATTACCGTAATAAACCGCAAATAATTACAAATATTTCTCTAAATTTACACAAAAATACATAAAATTCTTTTAAATTTACTTGACTTCTTTTTTATTTTAATGTATATTAGATGTATCAAGAGCAGATAAAAAGCTGCCAATATCTTTAAGGAGAAGCAAAGATGAAAACATTATTAAAATTTATTAAGTCAAACAAAAAAAACGGTACATCTCAAAGATCCGAAATATCAACACAGCAAGAAAAAATTAATGAACAGCCCCTTGTTTGGAAGGCTTATGTAGGTATCAATTACTTTACAATGTAATTTTGTAAAAACTATTTAAGGCCATAAAATCTTTATATAAAGATTCATCCATAAAAAAGACCCGTGAATGCGGGTCTTTTTTGTTTGAATTTACCGGTAAAAAATAATCATTAACATACACCCTATACTAAATAAGAATTTAGGTGTACAATATAAGAGATCCGCCTTAAGGCGGCGAAGGAGTTAAATATGAGCAAAATCGTAGTAGTGGGTGCAAATCATGCCGGAACATCGGCCATTAATTTTTTAACGGATATTTCAAAAGAAAATGAGGTTGTGGTCTTTGACCGAAATACCAATATCAGCTTTTTGGGCTGCGGAATGGCCCTATGGATAGGTAATCAAATTAGAGGCCCAGAAGGTCTTTTTTATTCCAATAAAGAAAAACTGGAAGCTAAGGGTGCTAAGGTTACGATGGAAGCCGATATTACGCGAATCGATTTTGACAAAAAAATCGTATACGGCACGGTCAAAGGCTCTCAGCCTATCGAAGAATCCTATGATAAATTAATCCTTGCGACAGGTTCGGTTCCTATAATGCCGAAGATTAAGGGTATGGACTTGGAAAATGTTCAGCAGGTAAAAATCTTTCAAAATGCCGAAGAAGTTATTAAAAAACTAAAAAATCCTGAAATTAAAAAAATTGCAGTCGTAGGGGCCGGCTACATCGGAGTTGAACTTGCCGAAGCCTTTAAAAGGCATAATAAAGAAGTTGTGCTCATTGATGCGATGCCGTCAAGCCTTTCAAACTATTACGATAAACCCTTCACGGATTTGATGGATAAAAATTTAAGCGATCACGGAATAAAACTTGCGTATAATCAGCTCGTCCAAGAAATCAAAGGAAGAACAAAGGTAGAAGCCGTCGTTACGGACAAGGGAGAATATCCCGCCGACATGGTAGTGGTCTGTATCGGTTTTAGACCCAATACCGAACTTGGAAAAGATAAACTTCAAACCTTTAAAAACGGAGCTTATTCGGTCAACCTAAAACAAGAAACAAGCATAAAAGATGTTTATGCAATAGGAGACTGTGCAACGGTTTTTGATAACTCTCTCGGTGAACAGTCCTACATTGCTCTTGCAACAAATGCAGTAAGAAGCGGTATTATAGCAGCTTATAATGCTGCAGGTATTTCTTTAGAAGGAATAGGCGTTCAGGGTTCTAACGGTATAAACATTTATGACTTGAAGATGGTATCAAGCGGCGTTACTGTAGAACGTGCAAAAAAACTGGGGATTGATGCGGAGTTTACAGACTTTGAAGATTTGCAGCGTCCCGAATTTATGGAACACGATAATCCTCCCGTAAAATTAAGAATTGTGTATAACAAAAAAACAAGGGTTATAATCGGAGCTCAAATGGCTTCCACCTATGATATGTCTATGGGAATTCATATGTTCTCCCTTGCTATTCAAGAAAAACTTACAATAGACAAGCTAAAACTTTTAGATATCTTCTTTTTGCCCCACTTCAATAAACCGTATAATTATATAACGATGGCCGCCTTGGGGGCAAAATAAGTTTTTAAAATTTGTGCACTATTTAATTACTCAATTTTTTGATAAGGATAATAATATGAATGGGCATGACATTAATGATGATGTAACTAAAAATTACCTACATGATTTTTTCAACAATAATGCTCAAATTGCACATAATGAAATAAATTCACTACAGGCACAATTCAGGCTTATTCACATAAGAACTCAGCTTATCATTATAATCATTGCATTCTGCCTTGAACTTTCTTATTATTTTATTGGTAAATCCCAAGTAAATACATCTTTTTGTAATTATTTTCTTAAATTTGCACTATTTCCATTTATCATTAATTTTATGCTGTATATTATAACAAAAATTTTTAATAGAAAGTATTATGATCCAAAAACTAAAAATTACTTTGTAATGTTAAGTTCATTATTTCAAGCCTTTATTTATATTTTGATTCATCAAGCCTTTGTCACGATTTATGCAGGTTTTTTGGTTATGATATTTTTATCGACAGTTTATAATGACAAAAAGGTAACAAAAATAACGGCCGTTTTTTCTTTTACAGCGATCATCTTGTCTGTTTTTGTAATAAAATATGATGGAGACTACGTTATAACAAATAATTATATATTAGACTTTATGGTACTGGAATGCATCCTCGTTGTATCCTACATTACTGCAAAATATATTCTTAATCACAATGATATCCAACTTTTAAAAATACTAAACACTCTCCAAGAAAAAGAAAAATATTGGCATGGTATGATGATAGATGATCTTTCAGGATTATACTCCAGAGCTGCCTTTAGAACATATATCAATAAGGTACAGGAGTATAAAGAGGAAATATACATAGTAATGATAGACCTTGATAATTTTAAGCAACTTAATGATGACTACGGCCATTTATATGGAGATGAAGTAATAAGAATCTTAGGACAAACTTTTAAGTCGTATTCAAAAGATGTATTCACAGCATTTCGCTATGGAGGAGAAGAATTTTTAATTGTAATCAACTCGGATAAAACTACTGCCGAAAAATTAATGAATGAAAGTAAAGAACTATTTAATAAAAGCTGTTTATCCAAGTTACAAAACCATCAAATCAGCTTCAGTGCCGGCATTAGTAAATTAATAGAAGGTAAACCTATCACGGATATTATCGGAGAAGCCGATGCAGCTCTATATAAAGCAAAAAAAGAAGGAAAGAATAAGATTGTCATTTTCGATCAATAAGTGCCGGCAAGTATTACATAATTTTTTCAAGCTATAGCCGTATTTTTAC
Organism: Treponema putidum; assembly: GCF_000755145.1. Classification (GTDB taxonomy): domain Bacteria; phylum Spirochaetota; class Spirochaetia; order Treponematales; family Treponemataceae; genus Treponema_B; species Treponema_B putidum. Next base: position 1,052,015 of record NZ_CP009228.1, on the reverse strand, counting down.
TTATTTTTCTAAGCCGTTTTAACTCTTTTTTTATTTCTTTTGCACAAGGATGATTATTATCCCTAATAGTTAAAACTCTCAAATGTTCTTGTAATAAATTCTTGCAAGGATTACCAAATCCTGAAAAAATTTTTTCACGCAATTTATAAACAAACTACATACAATAATTCTACATGTAGATCTAAAACGCCATAGTTTTTCTCTCCTTGCTATTTAAAAAATAGGTATAGCTGCCACTTAAGCTAAAAGTCTCTCAAGCATAGTTAATATTAAGTCAAAACTTAGGATCTGTCAAGGCTAAGTAAAACGGGTATCTTATATCAATCGCCTAAAATTTATACTATATTATGTACTAGTAAATTTATTAAAAATAATATAGACTTATAGGATAATTTAATGAAACAGCAGCTTAATAGAAATTATAACGGCCTTATAGATTATATCCTCATACTAAGTTTAATTTTAGGTATTTTTATATTCATAGCCATGCCTTTTTTTTATGTGTTTAAAGAAAGCCTTGTCATAAACGGAAATTTTAGTTTTGAGTTTTTTAACGGCGTGTTTAAAAATAACCTTCACTTGCTAAAAAACTCTCTATTGGTAGGATTTTATACGACGCTTTTAACTGCAATCGCAGGGATAACTACGGCCTTGTTTTCTTATCTGATGCCTAAAAAAATAAAACGTCTTATATTTTTAATTTTGGCTGTAACAATGATAAGTCCTCCATTTGTAACCGCCCTAAGTTATATAAACCTCTTTGGAAGAAGAGGCCTTGTTTCTTATTATCTTTTAGGTATTTCAAAAAGCCCGTACGGAATTACCGGCATTGTGCTGATGCAGTCCTTGAGTAATTTTTCTTTAGCGGCTTTAATCCTAATCGGTTTTTTAAATAATTTGGACAGATCCCAATTAGACAGTGCACGCAACCTCGGAGCAAAGACAAACCGGTTAATTATCGACATAATTCTTCCCTTCCTTTTTCCTGCAATCAAATCGGTTATGCTCTTAACTTTTTTGCGAAGTTTATCGGACTTTGGAACGCCTGCAATCATAGGCGGCTCTTTTAATGTGCTTGCAACTGAAAGCTATTTTGCGGTAATAGCTCAAGGCAATTTGGGAAAGGCTTCCGCAATAAATGTGCTTCTTTTAATTCCCGCAATTATTATTTTTATCCTTTATCAAAAAAGTTTTAAAAATATTTCCATATCTTCCCACGGCATAACATCATCTGAAATTGAAATAAAAAGGCAGGGAATTCTTTTTTATCTTATAAGCATAATTGCCGTTTTCTTTTTATTATGGATAAGCATTCAATATTCTTCTATTATATTGTCCGCATTTACAAAAATGAAAAAAGGAAAAATGATTTTTACCTTTGCAAATATTTTAGAAACAAGAGATCATATTACAAGCACGGTTATAAGGAGTATAGTCTACAGTCTTATCGCTGCAGGCGGAGGCAGCATAATCGGTTTACTTATCGCTTATTATAAACAAATAAGAAAAATAAAAATAATGCAGGCTGTAGATTTTGCCGCAACTCTTCCCTATATAATTCCGGGAACTTTTTTCGGGCTCGGTTATTTATTGGCCTTTAATTCAAAACCCTTAATGCTTACAGGAACGGCAGCAATAGTTGTTTTAAATATACTATTTAAACAGCTGCCATTTTCTACAAAGATAGGGAATGCGGCAATGGAAGAAATAAACATCGACACTTTAAATTCAATCAGAGATTTAGGCGGTAAAAGGATAAATGAAATTACCGATGCCGTTATTCCTTTAAGTAAAAATGCTTTGGGCGTTTCTTTTATCAACGGATTTACAACGACTATGACTACAATAGGTTCAATTATTTTTTTAGTATACCCGAGTCAAAAAGTTTTAACCCTTGTTATGTTCGATGTAATTCAAAGCGGCTATTATGAAATAGGCTCGGTAATTGCCTTGCTTATAATTATAATTTGTTTAATTGTAAATTTAATTTACTTTTTAGTTTTAAAGAAAAAATAATTTTTAAAATGCCGGAGGTTTTATGTATTTGGAATTAACAAACCTAACAAAAACATATAAAGAAAAAAATGCGGTAAAAAATATAAGCTTTAATCTTGAAAAAGGAAAACTCCTTTGTCTTTTAGGACCGTCCGGCTGCGGAAAAAGTACGGTATTAAAATCGATAGGAGGTTTTTTAAAACCTGAAAGCGGAAAGATAATTCTTGACGGTAAAGAAATTACAAATGAACCACCTGAAAATAGAAACGTTTCTACCGTTTTTCAATCCTATGGGCTTTTCCCTCACATGAATGTTTTATCGAATATTATTTACGGTTTAAAATTTAAAAAGATGCCTAAGGCTGAACGAGTTGAAGCCGGAATGAAGATGATAAAAACGATGGGCTTATCGGGTTATGAAAAAAAACATATAAGCGAACTTTCAGGCGGAGAACAGCAGAGGGTTGCTCTTGCACGCAGTTTAATTATAAAGCCTAAGCTTCTTTTATTGGATGAGCCTTTGAGCAATTTGGATGCAAAGCTTAGAATCAATATGCGTAAAGAGATAAAACAAATTCAAAAAGAATTCAATATCACTACAATTTTCGTTACCCATGATCAAAGCGAAGCATTTGAAATTGCCGACAAAATTATTTTGATGAATAATGGAGAAATTATTCAGGAAGGAACAGCCGAATCTCTTTATAATCGTCCTGCAAACGAATTTACGCTTGACTTTATAGGTGCAAACAATAAAATAGAAAATTCATATATCAGACCCGAAAAGATAAGGATACTTAAATCTTTATCGGAAGCAGATGAAAAATATATTGAAAACTTTGAAGAAGCCCAAATTATCAATATTGTTTTTAAGGGCGAAATAATAGAACTATTTCTTAAAACTGAAAAACAAGAATTAAAGGCCATTGTTTTAAACAATGACTTTAATTATAAAAAAAATGAAAATATTTACATCAAATACAATAGGGAGAATTTAAATTGAAGATACTGCACTGCCTTGCACAATTACCGATGAAAACAGGAAGCGGGGTTTATTTTAGCACTCTCGTCGAAGGAATGATAAAAAAAGGCCATGAGAATGCGGTTCTTTACGGCACACAGCTTCCCTTTGCCGAAAAAACTTTTAATGAATCTTTACCGGACAAATTACAGGGAAGCGTAAAAGAATATCCTGTTAAATTTTTATCCGATTATGAACAGAAAGAAAAAACGGTTTTTAATGCAGACATTCCTTTCCCGATTGCAGGAATGAGCGACATAATGCCCTATACCTCAACCGTTTATTCCGAAATGAATGATGAGATGTATCAAAAATGGATTTCGGTTTTTGAAAAAACTCTTCTCCGTGCAAGAGAAGAATTTAATCCCGATGTCATTATAAGTCATCATCTTTTTATTTTAACCTCTTTGGTAAAAAAAATATTTTCTGGCAAAAAAATAATAGGCATAAGTCACGGCACGGATATAAGGCAGATTAAAAAAAATCCTTGGATAAAGACATGGTACATACAAAACTTGGATAAGCTTGATTTATATTTTACCGTAAGCCCTAAGGATATTACCGAAGTGCAAACTATTTTTTCGGCAAACCTTGAAAAAATTAAATTGGCAGGAGGAGGCTTTAACCCCGATATTTTTAACGATAAGGATAGACATATCTTTGACGGAACATTTAAACTTTGCTATGCAGGAAAGATATCCGATTCAAAGGGAGTGTTTGAACTTGCAAAAACACTTCCGCTTATTTTAAAAAAATATCCTAATACGGAATTGACTCTCATAGGAAATACAACCGAAGAACAAAAAAACATTCTTTTAAAAAATGCAGACTACAGCGAAAATTTAAAAATAGTAAATGCCTCATCCCAAATATGTATGTGTAAAATTTTAAAACAAAACGATATTTTTATTTTGCCTTCATACTATGAAGCCTTAGGTCTTGTCGCTGTTGAGGCCTTAGCTTGCGGGCTATTTACCGTTACAACCGAAATTGAAGGTCTAATAAACCTCCTCGGCGAAAAAATCAACACAAGCGGCATTATCGAATTTGTCAAACTTCCCCGTATCTATGATGTAGACAAGGCTTACGAAGAAGATAAGCCCGCCTTTGTCAAAGCCCTTGCCGAAAAAATAATGCTTCAAATGGAAAGACTTAAATCTCAAAAAGATTTTTATTCCCCTGTCGCAGAAGAAATAAAAAAACATTCTTGGGACAGCATCATAGATAGGGTTGAGAAGGAGATTAAAGATGTATATATTGATTTTTATTCTTAAAACCATTCAAACGGTAGTCTCAACAGGTATCTTATATTTTTTTGGATTCGCTATTGATGAATTTACAAAAAATCCTTCACCCGAAAAAATTAAACTCATTATATTCTACGCTCTGCTTGAAATTCTTTTTGTAGTCATTCATCACCTATGTCAACGGGGTATATTTTTTATACGTAAGAAATTTGCTCTTCTTTATAGTCAAAATCTTTCAAATGCTATTTTTAATATTCCTCCTGAAGATTTTTTGAAACATGAAACGGACTATTATTTTACCGCATTTAAAGATCAAATACCTAAAATACAAACCTCATATTTACTGGGACGTATTCACGTTGCTTCAAGTCTTGTAGGAATTTTACTGACAGTTTTTGTTTTGATATCATTTCATTTTAGTTTGCCGATTATTATGCTCTCATCTTTTATAATCGGAAAATTTGTTACAAAAATCATTGAACCTCACATTGACAAAATGTCTTCTCAAGAAATTAGACTGCAAGAAGAATATAATGCCGAGACAAACGAAAATCAAAGAGGTTTGCCGTTTTATATTCTAAACGGAAAAAGAAATCTGCTTTTTACCCGTCAAGTAAGCGCAAATAATACATTCGAAAATCAAAGCTGCAAAATAGAAATTAAGAAAACGGCTTTTGAATGGATAATGATTTTAACTTCAATGTGTTTAGCGGTAGCCGGTTTAGCATTTGCAATTTTTTTGTTTACAAAAAACAAAATAACAATCGGTATGTTGAGTTCTACAATCTTATATATGAATGTTTTTTCGCAAAAGCTTGAAGGGCTGCTTAAGCTTTTTATTGAAGTCCGTTATGGAAAAACAAGCAAAGAAAAAATAGACAAAATTATAAAAAGCAAAAGAAATAAAATTTTATCGGCAGAGGAATTTAAAACACTTAATTTGAGCGATGTTTCTTTTTCGTATAATACAAAAGACGGAGAGAGCATTCCGATTCTAAAAAATATAAACTTACAAATCAACAAGGGGGATAAAATATTATTAACGGGAAAAAGCGGCAGCGGAAAATCTACTTTGATAAAACTTATATTGAATTTACTAAAACCTAATACCGGTAAAGTATATTTTAACGATAAACTAATTTCAGATAATGAATACCTGCCTTTTTATTTTATTAATCAAAATTTTCATCTTTTTAAAACATCGATTGAAGATAATATTTTCTTTGGAGATAAAAAACAAAAAGAACCTTATGTATTTGCACGGCTTGAAAAATTTTACGATAAGGATATAACCGCATTAGATACTGACGGAGTACAAATATCCGGAGGAGAAAAAGAACGCGCCGCTTTAGCTAGAATTTTCGCAGGTTCATATAAAAATATAATTATGGATGAAACCTTTGCAGGCCTTGACTTTGAAAATTATAAATTTATTCAAAACAAATTTTTGGATGATAAAGAGTTAACATATATTGAAATTTCGCATCGTGAAATTGATACCGAAAAATTTGATTATATATTTACTCTGGAAGGAGGAAAATTAAATGTTACAACTGTTAAAGAAAAATAAATTTCTATTTAGTATAACCTTTTTATTAGTTGCAATGACTGCATTTTTAAATACTTATTCATCAAAAATTTTACAGATTAGCATAGATAAGACTATTGAAGGAAATGGAAAGGTCGAATATGTTTTTCTATTTGCCGCATTCGGTTTTGCTGCAGCTCTGATATTATTTATAGAAAATTTAGCTGAAACTAAACTGCGAAAAGATTGCAGATTGACACTTAGAAACAATATCGCAAATTATATGACTTGCGAAAATAGAATCGAACACCATAAAGATAAAACAAAATACTATGAACTTTTTATAAACTCTTGCGATTATTTTTCTTCCGAAGCAATTTGTAATCTAATGGATGCCCTTTATAATGTAAATGCAATTATATTCGGTCTCGTAACAATGTATTTTATTTTTCCGCCGTTTATTATTTTTTGTTTTGTTTCAATGGCTTTTTCTTTTTTAATGTTTAAAAAAATCGATCCGAAACTTGATGAACTTTCAAATACATTTATAGAAAAAAGGTCCGGTTATTATAATTACATTCAAGATATTTTAACGGGGCATTTTACGATTTTTATTAACCGCGCAAAAAAATATTTTGTGCAACGTACAAAAAAAGAATTTGAAAATTATGAAAACTACCGATATAAATATAGCGCAAACAGAGATTTACTTTTGAATATTGTGAATTTTCCAAGTATTGTTATAAATGTTTTGATGATTATCTTTTTATTCTATTTTATTTTAAAAGGAAAAGCAACAGTCGGATCGGTTGCCGGCACACTCGGATTGAGTGCACTTATTTCAAGCAGCTTTGAAAATTTATTTTATAATATTGTTTCGATTCGATCAGGTCTTTTAATTTTGGACAAAAAATATTTTAAAGTTAAAATTCCTCTTTCGGAAACTAAAATAGCTACAAAAGCTATTATTTCAATAGAAATAAAAAATCTTAATTTTTCTTATGGAGATAATCCTGTCTTTACCGATTTTAACATATCACTAAAAAACGGATTTTACTATTTGCAGGCCGAAAGCGGAAAAGGAAAATCCACTCTCATAAAACTTATTACAAAAGAATTACCTGCCCCTGATAATTCGATTTTTATTAACGGTAAAGATATCAATTCCTATACTGAAGATGAACTTATCGGTGAAATTTCATATATTCCGCAAGAAAATTTTATTATTAATGGAACTATAGAAGACAATCTTTTTGTTCCTGTTGAACAAAAACAAAAAGAGCTTGACCTTGTCTGTGCATTTACCCTTGCAAATACTTTACATGAAAAAGGCGGCTTAGATGAAAAAAGCATTTCGGGCGGCGAGACCAGAAGACTTAACCTCGCACGAAACCTTGATTTATCAAAAAGCGTTATCATCTTGGATGAGCCTTTTAAAAATGTAGAACGTGAAATTTACAAAAAAATAGAGCACAATCTTTTACAAATAACAGATAAAATTATTATTGCCGTTACACATGAAAATATTGAAGATAAAAATGCAATAGTGATAAATATCTAATTTTTATCATAGAATGAAACAATTTTCTCCATTAGACCTTTATCAATTTCAAAAAATTGTTTTTTGTCCAGATGTTTTTTAAAATACTCGGCTCGTATTTCAGGTGTAATTTCTACTTGCAAAGATTTTTTAAAACTTGTAAAATCTTCGCTGAGTTTTTTACCGTAACTTCTAGCTTCATCAGTATAATACAAATAACTATGTCCTCTATTATCATACTCGATAAAAGTGAATCGGCTATTGTTTCCGAATTTTTTATAAAACTGTTTATAATTATTTTCAAAAGAAACAGCATCATCATCAGAACTGTGAATAACCATTACCTTTGTATCGGAATTTTCAAATCCCTTTATGCAAGAGTAATTTGCATATTTCCCGAATTTGATTTTTTCTATCAACGAAAAATAGGGCATAAAAAAGTTAATCCATTTCCCGATAAAGCTGCCTCCATTATCTTTTATCATACCGATAGAAGAGTTAAAACCCGAAACCGTCACAGCCGCCGCTATGTCCTTATGTAAATTTAAAACGCTTCCAACGGAATAACCTCCCCAGCTGTGGCCGAAAAGCATAATCGGTAAATTTGTAAATTCTTTATTTTCTTTTACAAACCTTATTGCATAATCAAGGTCGATAATCCCTTGAGGTAAACCTCCGACTTCTCTTCCTTCACTTTCATCATTTCCTGTTGCATCATAAGAAAAAACCAAATACCCGCTTCCTGCCAAATAATCGGCAATATCCATATAGGAATTATGTCCGCCTCCTCCGAATCCGTGAGCTATTATTATAAGCCCCTTATAACCGCTATCTTCTTTATAATATTTGTAAGCAGTAAGTTTTTGTCCCTTATTTGAAGTAAAAAAATATTTTTTTAATTTTAATCCTTCAAATTCTTCTATATTCCGTCTCATATAAGAGGTAGTTGTATATCTTAAACCGAAAGTATCACGATAGATAAAGTAAGCAATACCCATAGGCAAAATAAAAAGGACAAACATAACAACTGCTATCAATAAAATCAATTTTCTTTTTCTTTTCATATGAAACCTTTTTTAAGCTATTAGTTTTACACCCATTTCTATAGCTATCTTTTTCAATTTCTTATCACAAGTCAGTAGTTTGGCATTATTTCTTCTTGCAGCAATGAGATAAAAAATATCATAAGCAGGGTGTTTGTATTTTACCGCTTCTGCGTATACCTCATTACATAAAAATCTCGTATCTACAAAATCATCTATTAGATCTATGCAATATTCAATTCCTTTTTCACATTTTATTAAATCCAAATTAGAAAAAATTCTATACTTCCAAAAAACATTTGTTATTTCAGAAGGGTAAATATCCGGAGCAAGTATTATATCCGCTTCCATACAAGAATTTTTAAAAACTTCTGCATTTTTCATGTTTAAAGCAATTTCAATTGCGGCACTGGCATCAAGAATTAAAATCAACGTTCTCTATCCTCACGCAGCAGTGCTACAGGGTTTGGAAGTTGATCAGTTTCAATGTTAAGGTCTTCCATTTTTTTTAAAACAAGTTGTCTTTTACTTTTATTCCCTATCCTTTTATCAATACTATCCTGTAACATTAAAATCGTTTGTTGCCCTATAGTTCTATGCTCTTTTTGTGCAAGAAGATATATTTGTGAATAAATTTCATCTGGTAAATCATGTACTTGAAGTGTCGGCATAATCCCTCCTGCTCTACATTATACCATATTTATATATATAGGGCAATCTATAAAAATATCAAATTCTATCAGCAAAATATTTTTTTTACCTTTTCTTTAAATTTATTTCCTCTCTCGAATTCATTTTTAAACATACCGAAAGAAGCCGCACCCGGAGATAGAATTACAATATCATTATTCACTGCATTTTCTTTTAATGAAAACAAAAGAGCGTCCAAGCTGTCAAAGGGGCCATTATATTCAATAGCCTTTTCTTTAAGGAGAGGAATTAAAAGGTCTGTTCCCGTTCCTGCAAGAAGATATAGGCTTTTGGCAAGATTCGCTTTTTCGGCAAGCGGAATAAAATTTAAGTTTTTATTTGTTCCGCCGCAAATTAAGACGGGAGGCTTATCAAAGGCTTCTAAGGCAGCAGCAGATGCTTCGGGAATTGTAGCGGCCGTATCATTATAAAATTTTATTCCGTTTGTTTCATAAAAGAATTCCAACCGATGTTCAATCCCCGAATACTCGTCCATAAATTTACGGATAAATTCGGATTGCTCTTTGATGTTATTATCTTTTAAGATGTCGTTGCCTTTCAAATTTTCAGGCTTATGAATTTTTTGATAAAGCAGAAGAGCAAGCCCTGCATTCAAGACATTTTGTTTAAGTTTAAGCCCGGGAACTTTTGCTTCCTTTGAAAGTAAAATTTTTTCTTCACCGCTTAAGTTGTAAAGGCCTTCTTGGTTCTTATTAAAAAAAACACCCCGATATTCTTTAGGTAGTTTTTTTTCGCTGTACCAAAAAACATTTGCCCTTGTTTCTTCTGCAAAAATTTTCCCCCAGCCGTCATCAAAATTACAAATTAAATAATCCGATTTATCCATATTTTCATAGATTATTTTTTTATCGGCAACATATTTTTCCATTGTGCCGTACCAGTTTAAGTGGTCGGGCATTATGGGCGTAATAATCGCAATCTTAGGCTTAAGCAGTTTTTTATTTTTTAAATCAGCAAGCTGCCAACTGGAGAGTTCCAGAACCACAGGCGTATCGCAAGAGGTTTCTTCAAAAAAACTTAAAGGGCTGACCGTAATATTCCCGCCCAAAAAAGCATTGTAGCCTAACTTTTTAAGCCCGTAATAAAGAGCACTTACCGTAGAGGATTTCCCCTTGCTTCCCGTTACCGCCAAAATCGGTGCCTTTGAAAGAGAAAGGAAAACCGAAACATCCGACTCTATTTGTTTTGCGGCTTCTAAAAAAACATTTCCTTCAAATTTTACGCCGGGGTTTTTGATGACAAGATCGGCTTCTCTAAAATCCTCTATTCTATGTTCACCCAACACAAACCGAATATTCTTAAAGGCAGAAAGTTTTTCGATTGACGGCCTTAATTCTTCCGAAGTTTTTAAATCCGTTACCGTAACCTCGGCTCCATATCGGGCAAAAAATTGGGCAGTCGCAAGCCCTCCCCCATTTAGACCAAGTCCCATAACGGTTACTTTTTTATTTTTGATATTTTCTAAGCTTATTTGCATATCATCATTATAACAAAAAATTTTAGGAAGTACCAGATGAGGAGGAATGGATTGTAAATACGGAAGACAGTAATTGTCGATTGAGGGGTAGAATTTGTTAATTATTGGTCATAGGGTATATAAATTTTAATGATTTTGTGCTATATTTTATTGGGTGGGTGATATAATGACAACAACAAAAATAAATAATCGTCGATATTTGGGAAATAAATATAAACTGCTTCCCTTTATTACTGATGTTATATCATCGGAATGCGGTAATTTTAATAGTTTTGCCGATATTTTTGCCGGTACAGGAGCAGTTTCTTCTGCATATGCTGATAAACGCCAAAAGTAGGCTAAGGACTTAATAGGAACAGAATATGGCAAAGAAACATACACAAGTTGATGATATAATCGAAACGATGCAAAAAAACGGAGGGTATGCAACACTTGCTCACCTTAATCAGAATGTTGATACAAGCTCTTGGAAAACAAAAACACCGTTTGAAAGTATCCGTTGCTATTTGCAAAGGAGCGATGAGTTCTTTAAAATCCAGCCGGGACTTTGGGCATTAACTAATTATCGTGAGTCAGTTTTGAAAAAATTTCAAATCAAGGAAAATAGAAAAGAACAGATTGAAACTTTTACACACTCATATTATCAAGGTCTAATTGTAGATATTGGGAACATGAAAAATCTGAAAACCTATGTTCCTGCACAGGATAAAAACAAATTATTTCTTGATAAGAAACTTGGGCAAATTTCAACAATGACTGATATCCCTGAATTTACATATCCAAAAATTACAAACAGAGCTAAAACAATTGATATAATCTGGTTCAATGAGCGTGAAATGCCGACTGCATTCTATGAAGTCGAACATTCTACAAACATAATTAATTCTTTGAATAAATTTTTTGAACTACAAGATTTCAGAGCAAGATTCTGCATTGTTGCTGATAAGAAACGCAAGAATGAATTTGATGACAAAATCAGCCAGTCGATTTACAGACCAATAAAATCTCTTGTAGATTTTGTAGACTACGAAATGCTTGCAAATCAACATTCAAAAATGGCGGAATTATTCAAAAATACACTGGTACTATAAGGGAATATAAAACAATTCATGAGCTGTTCAACAACAATAAGGAATCCCGAAAGGGCTTTTCCATTTCTGTCAACAATTGCAGAAATGGAAGGCGTAGAATGGACTAAAGCAGCGCAAGAAGAACTGCAAAGCCGATTAATAAAAAACCGCTATTAAGTTCCTACAAAAATAGATATTCTTTCAAAAAATTTGCAAGATGCCTTTAATGATTTATCTCATAATCTAACAACAAAAAAGCCTATATATTGAATCCTATATTTCAGAATATCTAAAAGATTTTAATAATCCTCAAAAAAACATTCATGAATATACCGATAATATTATCCGATGTTTGAGACTAACAAAATATATATACATACGAGGCGGAGGTTATTATATTGATTTGGAACCTCGCAGAAGAGTTGAAATAGATGCAATTCTTAATGATTTAACAGGTGAAGCTCGCTATTATTCCGTTGAATCATATCAAGCCTTTATTGGAGACTATTATGGTTATACTCTGCCTTTTGAAACAGTTTTTGAACTACAGAGAATTGCTTCCGAAATTATTTTAGAAATTAAAGATTTAAAAACAAAGCTGAATAAAACAATTTCAGAAATAATACTTCAAAAAGACATAGACAATTTAAAAAAACAAATTGAAAGCTTGCGAAAAGAACGGCTTGCTCTGCAAAATGAAATGCTTAAATACACATATGAGAATGATGTAAAAATTGATGATGCAAAAAGTGCTTTACAAAATATTTCTAAACTTGGTATAAAACCCTCTATAGCCTTAGAAAAATGGACAAATATTGCTTTAAACATTATAGACGACGCAAAACTGATAAAGCCGAATTCTCCATTAGGCGATGATAATGAACCAACATTTACCGCTCCGGCAAAAGTTCCTGATATTGAATGCTTTTACAAAAACTTTAATGCAATTTGTGAAGTAACAATGCTCACAGGTAGGGATCAATGGTTTAATGAAGGCCAGCCGGTAATGAGACATTTAAGAGAATTTGAAGACAAAAATAATGAAAAACCCAACTATTGTTTATTCATCACACCTAAATTACATGAAGATACAATAAATACATTCTGGTTTGCTGTAAAATATGAGTATCAAGGTCAAAAACAAAAAATCATACCGCTCACAATATCTAATCTCATCGACTTGCTGGAAATTTTTAAAATAGCAAAAAAACAAGGCATTAAAATACATCATTTAGATATAATGACGCTCTATGATGTATGTGTGGATATATCCGACGTGTCTGATTCAACTGAATGGCGAGCTCATATCTCTAATCAGTTATTAGAATTTAAGAAGAGATTTTTAGGGTAAAGAGAAAAACTAGCAGCGTTTTTAGACAATGCCTCCTGCATTGTCTAAAATAAGTCTTCCATAATTATAAACATTTTACATAAAGTAAGACTATATGAAATAGCGGCACTTTTCCGCAAAATTCACGAAAATATATGAAAATACACGAAAAATGCTTGACAAATCATAAAAAAATATTTATCATTAAGAAAAGTCTTTAAAAAAGGAGAATCTTTACTTTATGAATAAAGCTTATAAGCATTTTTTTATGGCTATGGCAGTTCTTGCCCTTGTGTCGGCTATGACATCATTGGTTGTACCCTTTCTGCTAAGTTTTTGGGCAAAGACCGATGCTGAGATGAATTTAAAAAGATTTTTTATTGTTATATCGGTGCTTGTACTGATGTTCTTACTTAAAACCGCTATAATTTTTTTGCGTGAAAATTTTGCAAAACATTTTAATATAAAAAATGCCAAAAACATTATTGAAAAAATTTTAGGGTTAAAATATGATACGATTATTTCTCACGGGAATATGAATTTGGTTGAGCGGATGGCACAGGCTGTAAACAATATGTACATATATATGACGGGAGATGCAGTTCAAATATGGTCAAGTATAATTTCAACCATAATTATTTTAATCGCAATATTTTTTGATAATTTTATTATCGGTTTGATACTGCTTGTTTTAATTCCAATAAATTATTTAGGTTATAAATCTTTGAATGCCGAATTAAAAAAACACTCTCAAGTTATGCAAACAAGTACTTCAGCGGGATTCCAGGAAATACTTTCGATTGTAAACCAAACAGATTATTTAAAACAATGTCCCGATCATGATATTGTACTAAGCCAATTAAGACCTGCATTGGATAAAATTTACGGAAGCATGGCTCAAGTAAATAAATATGCTCAAACTTCTTCATCGTTTATATCATCGCTTAATTCAATGCTGCAAACGGTTTGTATTTTACTTGTTATGTATAATTATCTAAGCGGAGCGAATCAAGTTTTACCGGTTGTAATTTATACAATTGTACTTCCTTTATTTTTTTCCAATATCAGTATAATTACAAATATTAATTTAAACAAAAATAATCTAAAAGTCTCACAAGAATTTATTGCATTTTTAGATTCGGAACAAGAAAAAGATTCAAATGAGACAATCAGATCGATTGAAAAAATAGAATTTGATATAGGTGCAATACAAATAGGAGAAGAAATATTTAAGGCCAATATAAAAGATAAGTTTATAAAAGGCGACATTGTTTGGGTACAGGGAAAAAGCGGCTCGGGAAAGTCAAGTTTAATGAAACAACTTGTAAAATTTAGGAAAACATCAGAAATCTTAATAAACGAAAAACCGATTTCTTCTATTAATAATACTTGTATCAGGTCTCTTATTGATTATATCCCGCAAAATAATTCAATTATAAATGGAACAATCCGTGATAATTTATTTTTAAACAAAAGTCATTCAATTGAAACTGAAGAAAAATTAAAAAAAAGTGAGCTCCTTTCTACAATTTTGCAAAACAAAAACTTTGATACAATAATAATGGATATGGGGGCTAATCTTTCAGGAGGAGAAAAACAAAAACTTGCCATAGCCCGAAGCTTATATTCAGATGCAGAAGTTTTAATCTTTGATGAGGTTACAGCCAATATTGATGCTGAAAGCACGATCCTAATTTTAAATGCAATAAAAAATATTTGTAAGAATAAAATAGTCTTTATAATTTCACATGACACATTGCCTGAAAATTTCGCCAATAAAGTTATACGGATGGAATAAAACTTACAATGCCCGATTGCAATCAAAGAAATATTATTATAAAATCAAAATAGGACTAGGAGAAAAAATTTGGAAAAACTATATACAATGAATCAGATAGCCGAGATGCTCGAACTCAGTGTAAGGACAATTCAAAATTATTTAAAAGAAGGAAAACTTACGGGGAAAAAAATAGGTTCTCAGTGGCGTTTTACAGAAAAAGACCTTAAACGGCTTTTTTCGGACGAAAGTTTTATTGACGAAAAAAATATTGATGAAAACCATAGATTACAAAAATTTTTAAAAAAAGATTCTATTGAAACGCCTGAAATCTTTTCAATCCTGCATTATCCGTATAAGAAAGATTTTAAACTAAAAGAATTAATGAAAAAAATAAATGAAAATATTGAGAAAGCAAATAAATGCCAATTTTATTTTGCCTCAACAGCAAATACTTTTAAATTTTTTTTGGAAGGGGATATTGAATCGGTTATCAACTTACAAAAAATAATAGATGAAAATTTTAACTAAAAAAGAAGTTTTTATGAAACCGGAAGCGATTACCGTTTTATGTTTTTTAATTCATCATTTAATAAAACTATGTTTTCATTATTTACTATAAATGCTCCCATAAAAAGTCAATAAACAAAATCGACTTTCTTAAAAAAAATTAAAATATATGGCAGATAAAGTTAAACTGCAAGATACATACGGTTGTATGTTCCTTTCATTCTTTCACAGTCAGAATCTTCTTAAATTACACTACTCTCAAACTTATCATAGCCCTCATTGCAGTGCTTGAGCGTTTGAGATCCATCTTAAATTACACTACTCTCAAACGTAAAGAGCTTTTCAGACGGCAGCAGTTATGCTTGAGATCCATCTTAAATTACACTACTCTCAAACCGGGTGTACAATTGCCTGCTGTTTTTTCTTGCTTGAGATCCATCTTAAATTACACTACTCTCAAACATCAGATATGGTGTAGGTGAGAGCCTATCACGCTATGGATAGCGGTAGTTTAAGATGATTACTTTTTAATATTAACATGCAAATAATTTCTTGTCAATATATTTCGCAAAGATCATTATCAATAATATATGATTTTTCACAATCTTCTTTTATAGATGTGTATGTTCCCTCGATTAAAAATAGATTCGTTTTTATATAGCGGGCAAATTTATATAACTTGGATAAGTCTTTGAAATTTAAAAACTGCTTTAGATTTATAAAAATAAAGCATCTTATTTGATTTAGTTCCACAGAGGCACTTATATAATCTATAAGTTTTTCAAGTAAATTTTTATTTTCTGTTTCAAAAGAGATATTAACAGATTTAAATATGCTGATCAAATCAAGTTCTTCACTCCGTTTTAGAGGTACATCCAAAGAAAGAAGTATATCGTCTATATGTTTTAATATTTTGCTTTTTATTGTGCATGTTTTTATATAATTATATTCGTCGGAAATACTTTGTTTTAAAATTGAATAAACTTTATTTAAATTTTGTTTATTATTTATATTGATATTTATCGGATTAAGTATCATTTCACATATTTTTGGTATAGAAAGTTCTTTATTATCTTCTGATAATATGAATTTGCCTTCATAACCTGAATATTGACTAAAAAGCTCCGATACAAATTCGGTAAAAAAAGTTTTATTTTCTATCGTTAAAACATTAACCGTATTTTCTGAAAAAATGATTTGGTTTTCAATATCAGGATACACTAATTTCATAGGACAACAAGCCTTTCATCAGTATTTAGATATTCCGTTTTAGACTCTCCAATAATGATTTCCATTCTTGCATATTGTTTTTCAGTAACGGTTAATACTTCAACCAAACCTTCGGGAGGTTTATTATTCTCTATACTTTTTACAATAGAGTCTCTATTTGTAAGATTTAAAACCAATTTTGAATAAACCGACTTTTGCTGCATAATAAAGCCTGATTTAATTAGGTATTTTCTAAAAACCGAATAATTATGTCTATTTTCAGGTGTTATTACGGGTAAATCAAAAAAAACGATAACTCTCATAAATCTATAACTCATTGCGGTAAAATTTAATTTGTGAAATATCCTTTTCATTTAGAGCATCAAAAATACTGTGTACAAAAATTTCTATAGCTTTATTTAGATAATGCTCTTTATTATTTATAAACACTTTTTTGTTCATAACATCCACCATTCTTAGTTTTTCTTCATGTTCAAATTTTTGAGGATTAAGTTTGAAAACTTCTGCATCGACCAATGGTCTAAAAGGTTCCATAAGATCTGAACCTAGGTTAAAAGGATTAAACATATTATCATGAAAAATTCCTAGTTGTGTAATATAACCGTTTGCTGTTATTTCACGATTAAATGCAGAAAGTAAGATGCTATATCCGTAATTTAAAGCTGCATTTATAGGAATATCCAAACTTCTGGAAAATCCTGCCCCAAAAAGTGCTGCAAAATATACTTTTGCAGCATGGGCTTCCTTATTTGTTTTATCGTTAATGTCTATATTTATAATATACTCAGCCAGTAAATTTGCTTGCGGAAGATTCAGTTTTTCTAAGAGGTATTTTTGCTGCCTTATTTTTTCCGTTACGACCTCAGTCCATACAAGCTGTTTGATATTCTTATCCCATTTTATTTGAAGTCTGATTTTTTCACTTGTATCATGGCTGCCGTAATATCCTATCAATTCAGAAGCCGGATTCCGTTTTTCGTCACAAAAAATTATTTTAACCTTTTGTTTTATAAGCTCGTTTAATAAGGCTGCAGTTATAGAAACCGCTGTTGTTTCAATGATTAAAACTGAAATTTCTTCTATAAAAACTTTGTGGGTTTTCTCACCTCTAACTACGAGATGATTTAAGTGTAAATCCAGCTTTGCCCTATTTGAAATAACAACGGTTCTCCAACTCATATCTTTAACAAATCAATCCTTTTTTCAAAAATGCCTGTTATTGATTGGTAAATTAAAATGCAGCTATCAAGGTTTGAGATTTTTTTTCCTAATGTTGTGACCCCGGCCTCAGATTTACCTTTGATTAATCCTAAATCTATTACCTCTCTAGTAGTACAAAACAATTTTAGAATTTCCAGCATAACTCTAATTTGATCTTCAGGCTTTAAATTTATAAACTCATATCTTCCTTTGATTAACATATCAAGAGTTGTAGAATTCGGCCTTTTACTATAAATAGTATCCTTATGTTTTATTAAAAGCATATCATAGATTTCTAAATTCTTCTTTTGAAGAAAGCCATAAAACTCCTTTTCTCCTATTTCATCATTTTTTGTCTTTTTGCATAAATTTTCTTTGATATAAGATCTAAAGGATAAGTCTTCATAAGGAGAAATTGTTTTTCCCATCTTCTCTCTTTGACTTCTTATTTCATTGAATCTTATAATTTTTTTAAAATAAAGAACTTCATCATTTGAACAGCAAAATTGAACAGCAGGCCTTAGAACAAAGGAAGCTCCTGTTTTTCCTGTTATGTGGCAAGGGAAGCCGTTAATTTTTAAAAGGGAGTTGATTTTTATTTTGGGAACCAAAATCTTAATTTCTTTTTTTCCTAGCTGGTCTGTTAAGTAACCCTTTAATCCATCTTGACTTTTTTGAATGTCCTTTTCCAAATATAGAGGGATAGTTTCTAAGCTTCGTATCTTATTTCCTTTTTCTTCATATTCTATAAAAGTATAATATGCAGCAGAAACTTTATTATAGCCCCCATATTTTGAAATATTAGAAAAAGGACATTCTTTTTTTAGAGGATGTTGGCCCAATCCTTTTTTCATAATGGTTTGATTAAAGAGTTCTCCCTTTTTGCAGGCAGCTTGGCGTGTATAAATAGGGGTATTCCTTTTAAGCATAGTCTTCACAGTAATAATTGTTTTTTCTTTTTCCCATGCTGTGATATTATTTCTTTTTACATCATAATCAAAAACCTTATAATAATTGTACGTATCGCCAATTTTAGGATTATCTCTTTTTTCTTTTATAAAATTCCAAGGATTATTTGTAAATTTAGTATTATAAACATTTCCGACAACAATATTTAAATATGCGTCATGTGCATGATGAAAATCGTTTATTTCTCTGCATTTTATAATATCGAATTTATTTCTAAACATTGATACGGTTTCAGCCTTAGAGTAAACGATATTTGTTTCAGGAAATATTTTTTCTAATACTTTTGCAGCTACCTTTGTTGCCTGTCTTGTTTCTACAAGTTGCCGGGCAATGAATTTTGCCGTTTCGTCATCCGAGATTGGAGTCGTTCTTGTTAATCGGTTAAATTTTTCAATACTTATAAAGTTATTTCTTTGTAAGAAATTCCAAAATTTTTTTTGTTTTAATTGAATTTCAGGCTTCAAAGGATATTTGTCCTCCTTATTCTTATTGCAGCTGCTGCATACCAAAACTCGGTTATTTATACTATCATCTTTAATCTTAGATTGAGGATAAATATGGTCTATATCATATTTGCTTGTGTCAAATACATGCCCTATTTCAATCGGTTTACCGCAATACATACACTTTCCAAGCTGTGTGTAATAAAGATAAAGTTTGTCGCTGCGAAGCCTTAAATTATCTTCATTTTCTATTTTACCTAAAAGATATTGTATCTCGGAACTAAAAGCATCCGCATCATTTTTACAGCTATTGTACAAGTCCTGCAAAATTTTTAGTCTTGTTTTTGTCCGTGCAGGCTCAAGTTCTGCACCCTTTGCCATTTCGATGAATATTTTTTTAGGCGGAGCTTGGGTAATATGCGATATTTCTTTTACAAGTTTAAGAGTCTGCCACAACATTTTTTTTACCGATGGCGATAAAAATAAAGGCTTTACCAAACTGTTATATGAAAATCGTTTATCGGTATCCTCAAATCCGGAATTTATTTTTTTAATGTTTTCGTTAAATTTAAATTTACTGCTCAGCAATTCCATTAAATTATTTTGAGTTTCACGCATTGCCGTTATTATATTTACCGGTTCGATAAAGCCGGGTATTTCTGATGTAATGGATTCAAGAAACTTGCGTGATAGACGACCCCAACCTGAAAGTTTAAGATTTAGAATTTTTTTGATCTGTTCATCAGAATAATATTTTTCATATTCGGCTTTTATTTTTGTTTTAAGTATTGTTTTACCTTCTCCTTCATCATAGATAGTAGCCCATCGTATAATGTCTTCAAGCATATTCTTTGTCGAAATTTCATCCACTTGTTTTCCGAATATGTTTTTAAGTTCTATGTATGATTTTAAAGAAGATGTACATTCTTTATCAATACCTAAAATAATTACTTCATCCGTTTTATTACAAATACCTTCGTGTTTAATAAAAGTTGAAATCTGTTTTTGTGTAACTTTTTTATATTTTTTAAATAACTCTTCGTATATTTTTTGTTTTAGTTTAACATCGCAGATATTTTTTCCGTCAATAATAATCTGTAAATTGTTTATTTCATTTAAAACTGTATATTCGGAATATAAAAGAGAATTTTTAGGTAAAACAGATTCTCCTATTAAATATGTGCAAAAATTGGTTCTGCTTGTAATAAAGGCTTCAGCTGTTTTTTCCTTATCGATATGATCAAAAAAATTCCATGGAGTTATCTTCTCTTGAGGAGCATTTTCTTTTTTTATTACCCATGACCTATCAGGAAAATACTGTTTATGAGAAGTATTTATAGGCCCTATATAATACGGAATTTTAAATGTTAAAAGCATTATAATCTTTTCACTGTGAGATAAACCGTTTTCATCTTTTTGTTTTAAAAAAGAAAAAAACTTTTCCGCATTGGTTAATATCTTTTCTAATTCTATTTTGCGTAATTGATAAGGAATTTCTGCATTGTTTTTGGAAATTTGTTTCGGCAGAAAGGTTCCTGTTTCAATTTCTGTTAATATTCCGTTTGCTTCAGGCACATCACTTCTTTTTAAAAGAATATCTTTTAAAAACTTATAAAAATCTTCTTGACTTGCAGTTTTATTTATAACCTTTTTTTTACTTCCGCTTTTACACACACCTACATATCTTGAATAATTACAGTTATTATTTTCAGATTGTTTATATCCGAATATATTTCGATATTCTATAGGAAAATATTTTTTTACAACTTCTTTTAGTTTAGTCAAATCATTTTTATGCTTTTCATATATTTTTACCTTTGCAAAAGAAAGATACTGTTCATCTCCTATTACTTTGGAAAGAACCGAGCAATTATATACAGCCTTTGCTCTTAACAAAAGCTCAAAAGAATCTCCTAAAACGGAAGCAAGTTCATCGCTTAAAGCATCAAAATCGTCTTTAGAAAAAGATATGCTATTTTTCTCTGCATCCTTTAAATCGGGATTATCATAAAGATCGGCAAAGTTTGCCTTGTTACCGGATATTAAATTAGTAAGAGCTTTTTTTTGCTTGTCGGAAGATTTCAGCCCTAAAAGCTTATTTAGCCGATTTTGTTTATCGGAATTTTTTAAAGCGCTATCCTTTAAAATCTCTTTTATTTTTTTGCTATCGGCATCAATATCGAGTTCCATATCCTCACGCAGATACTCAAAAAGAGCTTGTACAGAGGTATCAAATTGATTTTCAGAATCAAAGTCACCTTCAAATAAAAAATGTCCTCGTTTTTTTATAATATTATGACAGGCTAAATATAATAATCGTGGATCCGGCTTTACCTTGTTTTCAATCCAAGCCTTTATCAGATGGTTTATGGTAGGATAGGCTTTATGGTATGTTTTATCGGTAAAATCTCTATCATTAAAAAGAGTGTTTTCTTGTAATATAGTCTTGTCTTCTGCATAGAAAGGGCTTTCCTCCATTCTTTGGAAAAAATCTTCATCTATTTTTGCAATTTCTTGGGAAAAAAGTTCTTGAAGCAGCTTTATCCTTTTTCTCCTCCTTTCAATGCGGCGGCGCGCCCCCCGAAATAGCCTGCGTTTTTCAGCAGTTTCCGCCGTCTCAAAACACCTCATTCCCCAAAGGTCTTTATGATTAGCCTTTAAGAGTTTATAGTCAGTATCAGTAACTGCCCAACCCACCGATCCGGTTCCTACATCCAATCCGAGAAAATAATCCTTAATTTCTTTTTTCATACCTTGACCATCCTTTTAAAAGGTATTATAATAGAGACATATACACTTAAGATCCATCTTAAGTTACACTACGAGTTCAAATAAGAATTTATCAAAATCGTCCCTTTTTGGGACTGCTCATTGTGGAGCATCAAGGCTTAACATTGTTAAGCCTTTTTTTATTGATTACTCAAAATTATAACTTATTTTTTCATAGCTGTCCAGAATTTATATTGAATTAATTTGAGCATCCGGATAGTACACTATCTACTTCCCATAACTGTTCGCTTGATGCTTGCTTAATTTGCCGTTTTAGGGTATAATAACAGCCATATATGACGCACGGATCAAAAGGTTCTGACAATAAAAAAATACTCACCTCACCCGAAAGCATTTTAAAGCAAGTCTTCGGGTATGATGAATTCAGACCGTTTCAAAAGGAAATAATAGATAGCCTTCTACAAAAAAAAGATGTTCTGGCAGTAATGCCTACAGGCGGGGGAAAATCTCTATGCTATCAGATTCCGGCTCTCATTTTTGAAGGGGTAACCATAGTAGTTTCGCCCCTTATCTCTCTCATGCACGACCAAATTTGCGGTTTGGAAACTATCGGCGTCGAAGCGGTTGCCTTAAACAGCTCTTTGGATTGGGAAAAATATACCGATAACATACGCCGCATTAAAAACGGAGAGGTAAAAATCCTCTATGCTGCTCCTGAGACTCTGGTCAGTGAACGATGCAAAGAGCTTCTTTCTTCAATAAAAGTGGATTGTCTTACGATAGATGAGGCTCACTGCATTTCGGAATGGGGACATGATTTTAGGCCGGAATACAGGCAACTGGCTGAAATACGCAAACTCTTAAAAGAATCGGTCTGTCTTGCCATAACGGCAACAGCAACTGAAAAAGTACGCTCTGACATAAAAAAAATGCTAAAGCTCAAAACGCCGAAGGAATTTATTGCCGGTTTTAACCGCAAAAATATTTTCTTGGAAGTTAAAGAAAAACAAAAGCCCTTTGAACAAGCCTCAGAGTTTCTAAAAGAACATAAGGGAGAAAGCGGAATTATTTACTGTTTTTCCCGTAAACAGGCAGATACCCTGTCGGTGCAATTATCTGTTTTAGGGTATAATGCAAAGCCCTACCATGCAGGCCTATCCGATGAGCTCAGGCAAAAAACGCAAAACGATTTTATCAATGATGATATTGAAATAATTGTAGCAACCGTGGCCTTTGGGATGGGAATAAATAAACCCAATGTAAGGTTTGTTATTCATTTTGATTTGCCCAAAAGCATTGAACAATATTATCAGGAAATAGGCAGAGCAGGCCGAGATGGAAATCCGGCTCATGCTCTTTTGCTTTTTTCCGCTGCCGACATTTTTAAACTTAAATTCTTGATGCAGGATAAATCTCCTGACGAGGTCAAAAAGGCTGAAGCAATGCTTTCCGCTATCAGTAATTATGCCCAAGCAAATAGCTGCCGGCGCAGAATGCTTTTAAAATATTTCGGAGAAAATATTTCTGAAGAAAAATTAAAAGAAATACAGGGCGATGCACCTTGCTGTGATTTTTGCTCACGCGAAAAAATAGAAAAAATCGACCTAACCGTCCCTGTTCAGAAATTTTTATCCTGTGTAGTCAGAACAGGATGCCGATTCGGTGCCAGCTATATAATCGATGTTCTTTTAGGCTCAAAGCAAAAACGTATACTTGAAAACAAACACAATGACCTTTCAGTCTGGGGAATCGGCACGGAATTTAACCGAGAAGGCTGGTTTGCCCTTGTCCGTGTTTTATTGACCGAAGATTATCTTATAAAAGATGAAGACTACTCGGTATTGTCTCTTACTCAAAAAGCAAAAAAAGAACTTCAAGCCGGAACAAGTATTTTGCTCCCCTTTAATCACGGAAAAGAAAATTCCATAAAAAAGGAAGCAAAACAAAAGCCGAAACCTCAAATATCTGAAAGCAAATTAGATGCCAGCGGTGAGGCAATAGTCAATGCATTAAAACAAAAACGAAGAGAACTTGCAGAAGAAGCAAGGGTTCCGGCTTATATTATTTTTTCAGATAAAACCATCTTAGACTTAGGGCTTAAAAAACCGGCAACCATTGCAGAGCTGGATGGTGTTTTTGGAATAGGGAAAGCAAAAAAAGATAAATATGGAGAGCTGATTATCAAGCTTATTGCCTCTAATAAAAAATGATAAGGATATTAAGGTTTTAAAATATGAATATTCTAACAGATAAATTTAAAGAAGTCTTAATGTCGGTTTTACCGATTGTTATCTTGACTACTGTTCTTAATTTTGCATTTATTCATATCGATTATCAAGTCTTTATTAGATTTTTAATCGGAAGTGTATGCATAATATTAGGCCTTGCTTTATTTCTGTTTGGAATCGAAATTAGCGTTACAAAAATCGGTTTACAGATGGGAAAAGAAATTACAAAGCGGAATAAAATTTTTATTTTGATTTTAGGAGGCTTTGCCCTCGGCTTTTTAATTTCAATTGCAGAACCTGATTTACAGATTTTAGCAAGTCAGGTAAATACGGTAACAAAAAGCGGTATTCCGGCTTTAAGGCTCATTGTAGTCGTTTCTGTCGGTGTTGCAGCCTTTGTGGTTTTCGGTATATTGCGAACGGTATTCAATATTTCGCAAAAAATTGTTTTTGCAGTTTCATACGGCATTATATTTTTACTTGCATTATTTTCTTCGGCAGAGTTTATTTCAATTGCCTTCGATTCTTCCGGAACTACGACAGGTGCTATAACCGTTCCGTTTATTTTGGCCTTGGCTGCAGGTGTTTCCGAGATGAAAAAAGATTCGGCTGCTTCCGAGCGGGATGCTTTCGGTCTTGTAGGTATGGCATCTGCCGGAGCAATCTTAGCGGTATTGGCTTTAAGCGTATTAGGAAAAACAAAAGAAATATCCGCCGATGATTTTGTATTCAATTTAGATGTACATGCACAAATATTTTATCCCTTTGCTGAACATTTTTTACCGGTACTTTATGAATGTATTATGTCTCTTTTACCCTTGACCGTAATATTTTTAATTACAAACTTTATAAGCATTAAGTTGCGGGTCAAGGATTTAATTCCCATTATTAAAGGTCTTATAATTACATTGATAGGCTTATTTCTATTTATGTGGGGAGCAAAATCGGGCTTTTTAGATGTCGGAATAGCGATGGGAAGCCGATTGGGAGAAATAGGAACACGGCCTTTAATTCTTTTTATCGGAGCCCTGATAGGTATTGTTTCTATTTTGGCCGAACCTGCCGTATATGTTTTGACGGTACAAATAGAAAATGTAACAAGCGGCCATATTCCGCGCAAAATAGTTTTAATATTTTTATGTATAGGAGTCAGTTTTGCAGTAATGCTTTCTTTACTTAGAATTATAGAGCCGGCATTTCAGCTATGGCATATCTTACTTCCCGGATATATAGTTTCGCTTTTATTATCAATCATCGTTCCGGATCTTTTTGTAAGTATAGCCTTTGATGCCGGAGGCGTCGCGTCAGGTCCAATGACGGCAACATTTGTTTTATCCCTTGCACAGGGGCTTGCCGATTCTACGCCGACAGCGAATGTTTTAATAGACGGCTTTGGAATTATAGCCGCCGTAGCTTTAGCTCCTATTATTTCACTGCAAATTTTAGGATTGATATTTAAAATTAAAAGCGGAGGAGAGCAAAAATGAAAGATTTTTCCCTTCTGATTATTTTAGTACCTTTTGGGCGTGCACGTAAAATCGTAAGATATGCTAAAGACAAGGGTCTTACCGGCGCTACAATAATGATTGCCTTTGGTACGGTAAAAAGTAAACTTCTTGATTTTTTAGGAATTCAAGAAACAAGAAAAGAATTGATTTTAACGGCCGGACATGGAGATGTTTTAGACGGTCTTATGGATAATCTAAATAACAAATTCAATCTTACACGGAAGAATTTCGGTATAGCATTCCGTATGCCTTTAAGTTTTATTAATATTAAAAATGCCCTAGAAGAAAAACCCGTATTTAAAAGGGAGGAGGTAAAAACTATGAAATCTGCCATATTTACTATTGTTAATAGAGGAAAAGCCGGTGAAGTCGTTGATGCTTCGCTGGAAGCCGGAGCTCGAGGAGGAACAATAATTCATGCACGAGGTTCAGGCTTAAACCAAACAAAAGTTATCTTTGATATGGAAATCGAACCCGAAAAAGAAATCGTTTTAACTATTGTTGATGATGACAGGCTTGAAAAAGTTGTTGAAGCAATCAGAAAAAAATCTGATGTAGAAAAAGATGGGCATGGAATTCTTTTTGTTATTCCGATAAGCAAGGCTTATGGTATAAAATAGGTTTATAGGATGAACGAGCCCCCTCCGCAATGGCTGTATATTTTACTCTTAATTACTCTTCTTTTTTTATCGATGATATTTTCGTCGGGAGAAACAGCTTTTTTATCCGTAAATAAATTGAAGATAAAATATTTACGTGAAAAGAAAAATAAAAAAGCTGCCAGAGTCGAAAAAATTTTAAAAGATAAACAAAAATTTTTAACGACTTCTTTGATTGGCAATAGTCTTGTAAATATTTTAATATCGGTAATATTAACCGCTTTACTTGTAAAACTGGTAGGAGCAAAAGGTTTGAGTATTGCGGTAACAGCCGCAACAATTGCAATTTTAATCTTCGGTGAGATACTGCCTAAATCGATTGCTCTGGTTTTTTCGGAACCGCTGGCCTTAAAATTTTCAGGCTTTATTTTATTTTTAATTAAACTCCTTGCACCTATTGAATGGCTTTTTTTAGGCTTTACAAAATTCTTTTTAAAATTTTTAGGTGTAAAAAATTTTCAATCGAATGAAGCTTTAACCGATGAAGACTTAAAAGATTTTTTTGATGTACACCAAGAGCATGGAGATTTGCGTTCTGAAGAAAAAGCCGTCCTCGAAAAAATACTAAGCTACGGAGATATAACCGTAAAAAATATTATGACCCCGAGGCCCGATATAATAGGACTTACCTCTGATGTAAATCCTAAAGAAATTATAGAACTTTCTCATTCGTCAAGATTTTCAAGATTTCCTGTTTATAAAGAAGACATAGATGAAATTATCGGTATTTTTTATATTAAAGATTTTTTGTTTTCGGAAGCGGCTGCAAAAGATTTCTTACAGGAGTCAAAAGAAAAATTCGATATAAAAAAATATTTACGCAAACCTGTTCTTGTTTTTGAAAATACCGAGCTTTCAAAGTTGCAGGAAATATTCAGAAAAGAAAAACAGAATATGGTTGTGGTTATCGACGAATACGGCGGAACTTTAGGTATTGCAACTCTTGAAGACTTAAATGAAGAGATATTCGGGAACATAGCCGATGAATACGATACCGATGATGCCGCTGCAGAGGATCCCAATCTTGATAATATAAATGATGAATCAACTCAAAATATTAATCAAACTATTTTAGGCAGCATGAGGCTGAGCGATTTAAATGAGGATCTCGGTACAAGTTTATCTTCGGACTATTATGATACAATCGGCGGCTTAATTATGGAAAAATGCGGAGAAGTTCCGCAAATAGGTTCTACAATAAAAATAGAAAACTATAATTTTACCGTTATAAAAACCGAAGGAAATAGAATAAGCGAATTGCAGGTAAATATTGCAGGGGATGAAGAATGAAATTTGAATTAGCTTTAATAATAATAGAATTTATTGCTCTTCTTCTTTGTGCATTCTTTTTTTCTGCATCCGAAACGGCAGTTACTGCAATTACAAGAGCAGAATATAAGGCAATAAAAAAAAGCCGGACAAAAAAGAATAAAACCCTTGCCTTTCTTATTGAAAGAAAAGATGAAATTGTAAGCGCAACTCTGATAGGCACCAATTTTGTAAATACTCTTTCTTCCGCTTTAATAACGGCTTTTGTTATAGATATGTACGGTCAGCAATATATTCCGGCTGCTACTGCTATTACAACGGTTCTTATAATTATCTTTGCTGAAATTTTACCCAAGGCCATAGCCGCTTATAATGCCGTAGAAATTACAAAAACATTTTTAGTACCCTTGTCGGCCGTAAGGTTTCTTTTAAAACCGCTTATCTTTATTTTTTCTCTTATGTCTAACTCTATCATTAAATTTGTTTCAAAAAGACAAAACAATCAAAGCTCTGAACTTTCCGAAGATTATTTGGAAACGCTCATAAATATAAGTTTGGCAGACGGGACTTTTCAAACGGGAGAGCATGAATTAATTAAAAGAGCGGTGAGGCTCCATGAATTAAAACTACAAAGCATAATGACAAAAAAAGAAGACATTGTCAGCCTCGATATAAATTCATCACTCGAAACTATGATAAGCATTTTTCGTAAAACAATGTTTTCCCGTCTTCCGGTTTACAAAGGAGAAAAAGATAAAATAATAGGAAGCGTTCATTATAAGGACATTTTATTTTATAAAAGCCATAAAGCGGAAACGGATATAAATAAAATTATAAGAAAGGCTTTATTTATTCCAAAAACGGCAAATATTTTTTCAGCTATAAAAACGATGAGTAAAAATAAAAGGAATATGGCCTTTGTTATAGATGAATACGGTTCTGCTGCGGGGCTTATAACGATTGATGATATAAGCACGGCTATTTTCGGTTCCATTCAAGATGAATATACTAAAACAAAAACAAATCCCTTAAACGGAATGAAAATTGTTGACGGTACGCATATCCTAATTCCGGGAGGAGTTCCCATAGTTCAGCTTAATAGAATTTTAAATACCGATTTTCATTCGGATTATAATGATACGATAGGCGGCCTTATTCTTGAAACGGCAGAATACCTTCCTAAAGAGGGGGAAAAAATTAATATCGGCGAGATTGAATTTAAAATAGAAAAGGTTGAGATGGGTAAAATTATTTTTCTTATTGCAGATGTTTCTAAAATTACGGCTGGGGCACAATTCCCAAAAGCTTTTCTATAATATCGTCAGCGGTTAAATTATCTGCGGCAGCTTCATAAGAAAGTTTTAATCTATGCCTAAGAGCTGCGTAGGCAACGGCTTTTACATCTTCAGGAATTACATAATCTCTTCCATTAAATAGAGCCTTTATCTTTGCACATTTTTGAATAGCTATTCCGGCCCTTGGAGATGCCCCATAAAGAATATAGCTTAGGTAATTCCCGTGAATATAATCATCCTGCTTTACATTTTTTACAGGCCGTGTTGCTGCAATTATTGAAACTATATAGCTTGTAATTTCGGGAGAACACTTGACTTGTTCTACAGCATTGCGGAGAGTTTCTAAGTTTTCCGGTGTCAAGATAGGCTCGCTTTGGCCAAGACTTGCTTTGTTTTCATTGGGCTTAAGGCTTGAAAAATTATTTACTATATTTATTTCTTCTTCAATTGAAGGGTATGGAACAAATAGCTTTAATAAAAAACGGTCAAGCTCTGCTTCGGGTAAGGGATAGGTTCCTTCCTGTTCAATAGGGTTTTGAGTTGCAAGCACAAAAAAAGGCACGGGCAAAGAATAAGAATTTTCCCCTATTGTAACCTGCCCTTCGGCCATGGCTTCCAAAAGTGCAGACTGTACCTTTGCAGGAGCTCTATTTATTTCATCGGCCAAAACAATATTTGCAAAAATTGGGCCCCTCCTTACGGAAAACTTACCGATACTTTGCTGATAAATCAGGGTTCCTATCAAATCGGCAGGAAGAAGGTCCGGCGTAAATTGAATACGCTTAAAACTTACATTGGACAGCTCTGCAAAGGTTTTTACTATGAGCGTTTTTGCAAGGCCAGGCACACCTTCAAGGAGCACATGGCCGCCTGCGATATACGCAGTTAAAATTCCTTCTATGAGTTCTTGCTGGCCCACAATCCGTTCTGCCATCTTTGCTTTAAAATTTTCTACTATCGTTTTATAGCTTGTATCGATCATAGCATCATTTTACGCCTTATGTTAAAATTTTGCAAGAGGTTGAAAGAGTTGAGCCTTGTTAAGATTTTGTATAATACTTAGCCTGCAAGTTATAAAGCTCCTTGTATTTGCCTTCTTGATTTATAAGAGTTTCGTGATTCCCGTCTTGGACTATCTGTACATTGTCGAATACAAGAGTCCTATCCGAAAATTTTGTAACTGCCATTCTATGCGAAATATAAAGAGAACACTTATCCGCAAAAAAAGAATCGAACTGCTCATAGATTTTATTTTCGGCTTTTGGGTCGAGGGCTGCGGTCGGCTCGTCTAAAATTACTATCGGGGCATTTTTATATGCGGCTCTGGCTATTGCAATTTTTTGGCCTTCTCCGCCTGAGGGCGTAAAACCTGCATCGTCAAAGTCTCGGTACACCAAGGTTTCCAAGCCCTTATCCAATTTATCGGTAACTTCTTTTAAACCGGATGCCGAAACGATATTTTCCAATCGTTTTTTGTCTTCTTCGGTTTTATCATTGCCGAAGGTAATATTTTCTTTTATGCTGAAAGAAAAAATTTTAAAATCTTGGAAGACGGCGGCAAACCAAGTTTGATAGTGGTTATAGTCTATTTCTTTTATGTCGATATCGTTAATTAAAATTTTCCTTTCGGTAGGTTCATAAAGGCGCATTAAAAGTTTTACAAAAGTTGATTTACCTGCACCGTTTTCCCCGATGATTGCAATCCGTTCTTTGGAATTAAATTTCACGTTTACATTTTGTAAGGCAAATTTTTCACTTGTACCGTACTTAAAAGAAACATTTTGAAATTCGATGTCAAAGTTTTCAGATAAAATAGGCTTTCCGCCTTTTGTATTTTCCATAGACGGCATATTCATGTATTCTTTAAAAGCCGCAAAATAAGTCTTGAATTGCGAAAGCTGAACTACGGTTTTTATAATTTCGGATAGTATTGAAGCGAATGAACTTACTGCTGCAAGATACATTGTAAAATTTCCTACCGAAAGAGCGGAGTCTAATGTTTGTTTAATTACAAAAAAATAACTTATGATTAATTGAACGGCAAAGGTAAGCGAATTAAAGGCGCCGCTTATAAAACGGGTATTGGCTATGTTATTATAAAATTTTCCGAGCACTTTAATTTGCTGATTGTATTTTTCTAAAAACCACGGAGCTAAATTATAGGTACGGATTTCTTTTCCGTATTGAAAATCTTCCATCTTTTTAGAATAGTAGCCGATACGTCTTTCCTGCACGGATTGTTCCATGCGGTATTCTATTCCATGCTTATTTGTTGTTGCAAAAACCAAAGAATTAAGAGCGACAATTATAATGACTGCAAGTACAAGCCAAGGGCTTAAAATTGCGATAACTGAGATAAGACCTGCAAAAGTGAGTAGTTTACCGAATAAGCCGATGGAGTCTTCTAAGATTACGGCAAATCCATAACCTCCTGAATATGCATATTGTTCCGCCTTTTGTTTTAAGTTTAAAAAATCGGGAGTTTCAAGCCGTTCATAATCTATCTGCATTAATTTTTTTCCTATATCGGCTTGAAATCGCTGAAAGGAGATGCTTTTTAAAATAATTGTAGAACGGTTTAAAACGGCTGTTATAAGACTTATCGCAAATAAGGTTCCGGCATATATGAGTAAAAACTTAACAGCTTCTTCTATATTTTGTGTTGTAAACAAAGCATCAATAATGAACTTAGGCAGCACCACCGACATTACCGTTTTTACGGCATTTAAAATTTCTTTTAATAAAATGACAACAGGAAAACGTTTGTCAAGCCGCCAACACATAACAAAATAATATAAGGCGCCCTTAAACATATGCACCTCTCTTTTTTAAAAAAAATATACATAATATATTATTATATATAATATTATATCACATATAATATTATATTGTCAAGGAGGGATCTTCTCTTTATTTTATAAATTAGGATTTATATTAATGACAAAATTTCTATTATGCTTTTCTTGACATAATATATACTATGATATATACTTATTTTAAGGGGGTGTAGTATGGAAACGGCAAAATTATTCCAAAACGGCAGGAGTCAAGCAGTTAGGCTGCCTAAAAAATATAATTTTTCGGGAACCGAGGTTTTTATCCGCAGAGCCGGAGATTCCGTTATTTTATTCCCCAAAAACAAGGAATGGGAAACATTTTTAGAAGGCTTAAACGGTTTTACCGACGATTTTATGGAGGAAGGAAGAAACCAGCCTGAATTACAGAATCGGAAAGGTTTATAATGTACCTATTGGATACAAATATCTGTATATTTCTTAAAAATAAAAAAAGTCCTAATGTACTTCACAAAATTAAAGAGAAGAAACACTTGGGAATTTACATTTCAAGTATTACTGTGGCAGAGTTACAGTTCGGCGTATACAATAGTAAATATATAGAAAGAAATAGAATAGCATTAATAAAATTTTTAACACCTTTTTCTATTTTAAATTTTGATGATAGAGATGCCGAGGAATTTGGAAAAATAAGGACCAGCCTAAAAAATGAAGGGAAAATTATAGGAGCCTATGATATGTTGATAGCGGCACAGGCACTAGCGAAAAATCTAATTCTTGTTACCGACAATACAAAAGAATTCTGCCGTATAAAAAACTTAACCATAGAAGATTGGAAATAATTTTTACTCGTTTATTCCTACAAATTAAATGATTGAGTTTTGCCGTCGGTAAAATTAGACGGGATTTATAAGTTGTAAATTTAAACTTTTTTAGGGCTTCCTAAAATTTTAAAAAATCCTTTTTTTGTTTGTTTTCCGGCATCTTTCTTTTTGGGAGGTATAAAATTATTTATAAATTTAGTTAAAGCCCCATGCTTAGATATGTCAACTAAAAAATATGCTATATCTCCTATCGTTGAAAAAACGGGTATTAAAATATTATCTCCTTGTTTTACGGGAAGATGACTTAGGGAAGCTTCTTTAAAAGCTTCCCTAATATCTATTTGCGGAATAATATCTGCAATATTTAAATCTTTGTTATAATCTATTTCGGTCTTAATTTTTTGGGAAACTTCTACTATTTCTCCATTGAGGTTGACAACTGCTACAGGGATATCTATCATATCAATTAAGCTTTTAACTAAGCCGTTAAGACTTGCAATTTTTAAACTCTTTTGAGCCGTTATTGTATTGGATGTACTAAGAGCATCTTGTAAAAAAAATCCTACAGTGCCTAATTTTGCAATTTTCTTTTCGGATAAAATTCCTCCGGCTTTTATAGTTTTCATTAAAGCTAAAAAATCTTTTTTCTTTTTTATTGCACCTATCATGATATTGATAATCATAATTATTTGCAAGCCTGAAAATATAAATCCCAAAAATAAAACAAGTTCGGAATCTCCTTTAAGAGGAATTTTCATACCTACACCGTATGCCCAAAAGGAAATTGTAATCATAAAAATGAATGATATGATTAAACTTATAAACAATAGTTTTTTTTCAATAAAAATCATATTTACTCCGCTACATATTTCTAAATTCTTCGAGCTTTATATTTGAACCTATCAAAAAAAGTTTATCTCCCTCTCTCAACTCAAGCTCATCTTCAGGATAATGCATAGTCTCTTGCTTGACAGGATTTCCCACCGAATCTATATCCAAGTCCATTCTGACAAGGGCAATCAAATTTATATTGAACTTTTCTTTTAAGGCAAGGGCTCCGACAGTTTTTCCAATAAAAAATTTCGGAACAATAATTTCCCTTATTGAAAAATCTTTTGTAACGGCAATTGAATCCATTACATCTGGAGAAATAAGCCGTCTCGCAATTCTTGTTGCAGCAGATATTTCAATGTTTAAAACTTCATTCGCTCCGACCCTTCTTAGAACGGTTGCATGGAGAGGCGAAACGGCACGGGATAAAACATAGGGAATGTCTCTTTGTTTTAAAAGAGTAGTAGTTAAAACACTTGCTTCTATGTTATTGCCGATAGCAACTATAGCAACCTCTACATCATCTAAAGGTGCTTTTAAAAGGGCTTCTTCATTTGTAGTTTCTACAAGCATTGCTGCCGGAACAATTTTTTTTATTCTTTCGACGGCTTGAATATCATGGTCAAAGGCTACAATCGAAGCACCTCCTTCTACGAGGACCTCACAAATTCTTGAACCGAATTCTCCCAAACCTATGACTGCAAAGTTTTTAGTTGTTTCCATATATCCTCCCATTATCCTATAGCTATATTTCCA
This sequence comes from Treponema putidum, assembly GCF_000755145.1. Classification (GTDB taxonomy): domain Bacteria; phylum Spirochaetota; class Spirochaetia; order Treponematales; family Treponemataceae; genus Treponema_B; species Treponema_B putidum. Next base: position 1,018,029 of record NZ_CP009228.1, on the reverse strand, counting down.
TAGGGATATTCTATATCATCATTTTTTTGTTTTTTACCGGCCGCAGTTAAAAAAGTTAAAGGGCCGACTCTTCCGATAAACATCAAAATTATTATTACGATTTTTCCGGCAGGTGAAAGAGCAGCCGTTATTCCTGTAGAAAGTCCTACGGTTGCAAAAGCCGAAACGGTTTCAAACAATAATGCTAAAAAAGGAAGGCTTTCAGTAATTGTTAATAAAAAAATTCCAACCGAAATTGCTGCAAGTCCGAAACCGAAAATTAAAAAAGCTTTTTTTACCTGCTCTTCAGGTACCGAAATATTTTTGATTACAACGGTTTTTTGATTTTTTAAAAAAGATTTAAAAAAAGCAAAGACCACTGCAATCGTGTTCAACTTTATTCCTCCGGCCGTACTTCCTGCGGCTCCTCCCATAAACATTATAAATATCATAAAAAGCAAGGTCGCATTTGTTAAATTAACAAAGGAAACCGTTGAAAATCCCGCAGTACGCAATGTTATCGCCTGAAAAAAACTTGCAAGGTATTGACTTCCCAAAGAAAGTTCTTTCATTGTATTGCGGTGTTCAAGTAAATAAAAAAGAGAAAAAGAAATAAAAAGAATAAAAACGGTAAGGCTTAAAATCATTTTTGTATTTACCGAAATTAAATAATCAATCTTTTTTTTCTTCAAAAATTTATTTTTTATATCTGTCCTGACCTTAGCTAAAACATCATAAATAACCGCAAAACTTATTCCGCCTAAAATTATGGTAAAGCCTATTGTTAGAGTAATAATAATATCGGAAGTAAAAGATTCCAAGTTGTTTGAAAAAAGAGCGAAACCTGCATTACAAAATGCGGATATCGCATGAAAGATTGCAAAGCCCAGAGCTTTAAGATTGAAACCGAAAATGCGTGAAAATCCTATAAATAAAAATACAGCACTTAGGGCTTCTATAAAAAATGTAGAAAAAACAATTATACGCAATGTTTTAAAAAGATTTGACATATCGTCTTCGCTGACCATATAAGAGATTGTGAGTTTTTCACTGACCGTCATTTTTTTTCGAAAGGCAAGCATTCCGAAAAATGAGAAAACCATTATGCCTAGTCCTCCGACTTGAATTAAAACAATCAAAATAAATTTTCCTACTATGGTAAACTCAGATGACACATCTATAACACTTAAGCCCGTAACGCATACGGCAGAAGCGGATGTAAAAAGTGCAGTTAAAAAATTTAAGGGTTCGCCTGTTGCAGATACGGCAGGAAGCATAAGTAAAAAGCTGCCTATAATTATCACCATAAAAAAAGAAATAATCAAAGTACGGGCAGGGTTTGAAATGATTTTTGCAGTTAATCCGGCTCTTTTGCTTATCAATCTAATTATTTTTCCAAACAAAAAGATATTTTTAAAAATATCAAAAACAATACTTAGCTCTTCAGAAATATTTTTAAAACCTATTTGTATTTTAAAGATAATAAATACCGATGCAAATATTACTGTTACTAAAAAGTTTGGAAGATTATTTTGAAAGTATTTTCGTATATACTTTTCCTGCTTGACGGCAAAAAAAGTTTCTGCAAGAACAGCGATAAGAATAATAATGTCTATTGTATGGATAATAATTCCGGGTGTATTTTCGGGATAAAATTGCTGTAAAAATAAAAGTATAAGGCTTAAAGCGAAAGCCGTAACGACAAAATAATCTCGTTTTCTCATTTTGCTGTTCCTTGCGTTTTATACCTGTCTTCCGCTTTTAATTTTTTCGTTAAACCGTTCAAGCTCTTTTCCTTTTAAGCCGCTGTCTTTTCCGGCTATTAAATTACGAATAGCTTCAAGTTCTTCTGCCGAAAAGTTTACGCCGTTTTTTTCATACCGCTCAAAAGAAGCACAGGCAAGAGGGGTTACGGTTTTACAAATCTCGAACATCACTTCGGCATAGTCTCTAATTTCTTTTTGTGCATGAGCATCCATGCGCAGCCGCAAAAAAATGAAAAAGATTATGCAAGTCTATTTGCCAATACCATTCGGTATAAGTGGAAAGGGGTAGGTTTATTCTGGCAAGCTCTCTCGCAATATTTTTATCAAGCAATTTAGAGTAGCCTGCATAAATTTCTTCTTGTTGTTTTTGTAAAGAATTTATAACTTCATTTTGAAGGTCTTGAGGAACCGCCTCATTCATTCTGCCCTGCTTATTGTCGCTGCTTTGCAAAGCGATATCGTTTCCGGCGGGTATATAAAACTCGGGCTTTAATATAGAATACCGTCCCGAAATTTCGTTTAAGCGGGCAGTCCTATGCCTGATCCATTGGCGGGCAACAAAAATGGGCAGCTTAACATGAAAGGTAAAAACCACTTGCTCAAAAGGCGAGGTGTGCTTGTTCCGTAAAAGGTAGTCTATTAAAGCAGCATCTTCCCGTACCGTTTTAGTGCCGTCTCCATAAGAAACACGGGCTGACTGTACTATGCGGGCATCAGTTCCCATGTAGTCTACCAACCTGATAAAACCCTTATCAAGAACCTTAAATTCTTTATCTAAAATTTTTTCCGCTTCCGGAGCTATACAATGTGCCATGGGGCAATGGTAGCATAAATTTTTAAAATTTACTAGAGATTAAGTCTTTTACTTTATTATATCCCAACAGGTTCTATAATTTGTTTTTGTCTCATAGCTTACTTCCAATATTCAATAAATACTTTGTATTTGCACATCTCCTGTTTTTTTCTTCCCTTGAATTCTCCCCAATAAAATTGTATAATATCAGGCTATGCAAGAATCTAAACCGCTTATAATTCAAGGAGACCGCTCCATTCTTTTGGATATTCACGATCCTGAAGCTAACGAAGCCCGCTTTGCCCTTATCCCCTTTGCTGAGCTTGAAAAGTCGCCTGAGCATCTCCACACTTATAGGTTGACCCCCCTCTCGCTTTGGAATGCGGCAGGTGTCGGGCTTTCAGCCGATTCTATTATGAAGACCCTTACAGGCTTTTCCCGGTTTAAGGTTCCCGACTCTATCTTGGTTTGGATGAAAGAGACGATGGAACGCTACGGCAAAATAAAGCTCCTCCCTATCGAAAAGTCTCAAGAAGAAAAAAACGGACTTGAGGGGAAAGTTAATGTTATCGAAGAAACCGAAAAAAATCAAGCGGACGAAATAAATCTCGAAACTCCCGGAGCGGAATTTTTGCGCCTTAAGCCTGAAAACTCTCTTATCTTTAAAGAACTAAAAAGCAGCAAGATTCTTTCAAAATATTTAATAGAAGATACCGATGAGGAAAACTCCTTTTTGATTTCCCTTTTAAACAGGGGAACGGTAAAGCAGGCTCTTTTAAAACAGGGTTGGCCTGTACAGGATGAGGTACCTCTCCGTGATGGAGAACCTTTGGATATTTCTCTAAAAGAAAAAACTTCAAGCGGTGCCGAATTTGAAATCAGGGACTATCAGCGGGATGCCGCCTCTTCCTTTGTCGGCGATAAGTCGGCAGGAACAGGCTTCGGCACAATTGTTCTGCCCTGCGGTTCGGGAAAAACCATAGTCGGAATGCTTACGATGAGCCTTCTTAAAACAAGCACCCTTATTCTAACCCCCAATGTAGCTGCCGTTTATCAGTGGCGACGGGAGCTTTTGGATAAGACAAATATAAGAGATGAGGACATAGGCTTATACACGGGCGAGGTAAAAGAGATAAGGCCTGTTACGATAGCGACCTATCAGGTGCTCACTTGGAGGCCCAACACCGAAGCGGCTTTCCCCCATTTTAAGATTTTTAGAGAAAGGGCATGGGGTCTTATCATCTATGATGAGGTTCACCTTTTACCGGCTCCGGTTTTTAGAATTACGGCAGAGCTTCAAGTTATAAGAAGACTCGGGCTTACTGCGACCCTTGTGAGAGAGGACGGCTGTGAGGGTGATGTGTTCAGTCTTGTAGGGCCTAAGAGGTTTGATGTGCCCTGGAAGGACCTTGAACAGAAGGGCTGGATAGCAAAAGCTTATTGTACCGAAATCAGGGTAAATATTGCTCCAGCAAAAGAGATAGAATACGCTGTAGGTACCACGCGCGAAAAGCACCGTATTGCAAGCGAAAACCCTGCAAAACTCGAAATAGTAAAAAAACTTTTGTCTAAGCACAAGGATAATCAAATACTTATAATCGGACAGTACTTGTCCCAACTTGAAGCAATTGCAAAAGAAATAAATGCCCCTATAATCACAGGAAAAAATACAAATGCCGAGCGGGAACTTTTGTATGATGCATTTAGAAAGGGAGAGATAAATGTTTTGGTGGTTTCTAAAGTTGCAAACTTTGCGATTGATTTACCCGATGCTTCAGTAGCTATTCAGGTTTCGGGCGTTTTCGGAAGCCGGCAAGAAGAGGCTCAGCGTTTGGGACGAATCTTGAGGCCCAAAGAATGTGATTCCCATTTTTACAGCATTGTAACCCGCCAAACCATAGAAGAAGGCTTTGCCGAAAAGCGTCAAAAGTTTTTAGCCGAGCAGGGTTATGACTACTCGATTCTTACCGAAGCCGAATTGGATGTTTGCGAAGAAAGCTAATCTCAATTTAAGGAAAATAAATGAACATTATTTTGTTTTCAGATGACGATTGTGTAAATCCCGATTGTATAAACGGCGGCTGTGTTTTTTACAAAAACGATAAAAGCATAAACAACGGCTTTTTCTTTTATAAAAATGATGAACGCTATCTTCACATAAAAAAGATTTTGCACTTAAAAGAAGGAGATATTTTTAAGGCCGGAATCATAAACGGAAAAATAGGCGAGGCTCTTATTCTTCACCTTTCCGAAGAAAAAATCGTTTTTTCTTTTTGTCCGAATGAACCCGATAAAAACTTAGATAACATAGATGACGATAAAATTGAGAGTAACCCTCTGCCTCTTCCGCCCATAAAAATAATTCAGGGCTTTCCCCGCCCCATTCAGTTGAGGCGAATCCTTAGGGACGCTGCGAGTTTAGGCTTTGCCGAAATTGTACTATGCGGTACGGAATTGGGGGAGCGTTCCTATTTAAAGTCAAACCTTTCAAGCTCCGAAGAAATAAAAAAATATCTCTTAGACGGTATCTCTCAAGCCGGCCAAACCCTGCTGCCTGAATTTTCTTTTTGCAGCTCGGTAAAAGAAGCCTTAAAAAATTTAAAGACAGCCTCGTTCAAAGGCGGTAAGATTCTCCTCGACATAGGAGAACACCAACCCCTTTCTTCATTTAGAATGAAAAAAGGAGAAGAACTGATTATAGCAATTGGAAGTGAGAGGGGTTGGACCCAAAACGAGAGGGAAGCCTTTTTTTCAGCCGGCTTTATTCCTTACTCTATGGGAAAGCGCATTTTACGAACCGAAACCGCCCTTACTTCTGCTCTGTCCGTCCTCCTTGCAAATAACGGCTTTTGGGAATAGATTTTAATTTCAACCAATAAAACAAGTTCCGATGCATGCCGGATTTTAAAGAATTTTCCCTATTGAATTCTTTGTCTTTATCCTGTACAATCCACAATATTATTAAACTTTAGGAGAATTGCATGGCTGTCATAAATGTTACAAGCGAAATAGGTAAATTAAATAAGGTGCTCCTGCACCGCCCCGGAAAGGAACTTTTAAACCTTACACCTGATAAACTTGATGAGCTCTTGTTCGATGATATTCCGTTTTTGAAGGTTGCCCAAAAAGAACACGATGCTTTTGCCGATATTCTATCTAAAAATGGAGTTGATGTCGTTTATCTTGAAGACTTAGCGGCAGAGGCTATATCTCAAAGTGCAGAAATCCGTGAAAAATTTATAAAACAATATATTAACGAGGCTGATGTATATTCCGAATATCATCAAAAAATGATCTATGATTTTCTTAATGCAATCAAGGAACCGAAAGAACTTATCTTAAAAACAATGGAAGGAGTAAACGTAAAAGAAATACCTTTAAAGAACACTCATTCACTTTCGCACTATGTTTTGGATTCAGGTTCTATGCTTATAAATCCAATGCCAAACCTATACTTCACCCGCGATCCCTTTGCATGTATAGGAAACGGAGTAAGCTTAAATAAAATGTATTCGGTAACAAGATGCCGTGAAACTATTTACGGTGAGTACATCTTTGACCATCACCCTGAATATGCCGGAAAGGTAAATAGATTCTATAACCGATATGATGCTCCCAATATTGAAGGTGGAGACATTTTAAATATCGGTAAAGATGTTTTGGCGATAGGCCTTTCACAGAGAACATCGGCCAATGCTATAGATTCTATAGCAAACAATATCTTTTATGACTCGGATTCCCCCATAAAAACGATTTTGGCTTTTCAGATTCCGGCAATCAGGGCTTTTATGCACTTGGATACGGTTTTTACTCAGATAGACTTTGACAAATTTACTATCCATCCCGGAATTTTAGGACCTCTAAGAGTTTTTGAAATTACCAGAGGAGCAAAAAAAGGAGAGCTTAATGTAAAGCAGATTGACTCTACCTTGGAAAAGGTTCTTGAAAAATATACGGGAGCCGGAAAGGTTGAGCTCATCCAATGCGCCGGAGGAGACAAGATAGCAGCCGAGCGTGAACAGTGGAATGACGGTTCCAATACCCTTTGCATAAGTCCAGGAACAATAGTCGTCTATGAACGAAACGATGTTACAAACGAAATTTTAAACAAGAAGGGATTAAAAGTTCTCGAAATGCCCTGCGGCGAACTTTCCCGCGGCCGCGGCGGCCCCCGCTGTATGAGTATGCCCTTATTGAGGGAAGATATAAGGTAACTTTACATAAAGGTTAGAACTTATGATCTATACCGCTTTGCTTCATGATAGCATTAGCGGTATGACGTGATTTTATTTTTGAATCAACGGTAAAACGGCAAGCGCTTATTGGACTATACCAAATGTCATGATCACCCTTGCCGTGCCTTACAAAAGTACACCCGTTTTTGTGCAATATTTCTCTCACAATTTTTTCATACTGTGCCATTATGCGTACATTAATTCGGATTTTTCGGCACAAAAGTGCAATGTGGTTTGACTGTGAGGAAGCTGATTATTCTCTTGGAGCAGCTCAGGCACGGCGTATCGTACTCTTTCCATGAGGGCATCAATAGAACCGCTTTCAAGAACAAGGCCTCTCACATCATCGCTTGTTGCTATCCATACCCCGGCTTCATTGTCCCAGTTTATTTTAATGACATATTCCATGATTATAAGTTTATCATAGGCGAGATATTTTTACAAGTATAAACTTTCTCACGGCAGATATTCCGGTAAGATATTCTTTAGGGAATTAAAGAGGTTCAGTTTTAGCTTGTAAGAACCGCCAGTCAGCCGGCCGAGCCTTGAACGGGCTGTTTTGCGGGCGGAGTTTTCTTGAAAGTAGCAAGTACAGGTAGAACAGATATAACCGGCTTGTTCCGCATGGCGGATAATCATAGATAAATCCGCAAGACAAAGCGGCCTTATCATTGTAACCGGATATTTTTCGAATTTTAATACAGGCGGCATTGTAGATAAAATGCCCTTTTCTAAGGAATTCATCAAAAGGGTTTCCAAAATATCGTCCAAGTGATGCCCCAAGGCTATTTTATTAAAACCTTTCTCCATAGCAAATTTATTCAGTTCGGTGCGCCTTTGAGTTGAACACCACCAGCAATTCATCTTTTCATTAGGTTTTAATCTTCCCAAAACCGAAACGGTTTTTATTGTGAGCGGAATATTCCAGTTTTCAAACATTTTTATCAAATCCGGAGAAAGGGGAGGGGCTACATCGGTTGCTATGTGCATAGCATGAACTTCAAATCTAGGCGAGGGGCGTTTTAAGCGCATCGAAAAATACTCGGCTAGGGCTGTAGAGTCCTTTCCGCCTGAGGCAGCAAGCAGAACACGGTCGCCCTCTTCTATCATATTATAATCAAAAACAGCCCTGTCGATTGTTCTAAAAAGTTTTGGATTTGCCATAGGTATGAGAATAATATTTTTTTTTAAAAAAGACAATGGCTTTTGTTTTAATAGCTTTATTGCCGATAAAGATTAGAGGTGTTGTATGAATTTTAATGCGGATATAAAGAATTTGGAAAACATGGGCGAAGGTGAATTAAAACTTGAACTTAAAAAACTTTTTGATGAGGTTTATGGTGCTTCACCGGAAGATGGAATTTTAATAGCCTCTCCTCTTAGTTTGATTCTCATGGGGGAGGAATTGGATTATAACGGCGGCAATGTTTTAAATTTATGCTTTGATAAGTCTATTTATTTTTTATTAAAAAAATAATACGGATAAAATTTCTTTGACGGATTTAGTCATAAATAAAAAAATTGAAGGCCTTATAACAGAACAAGACGGCAAAAATCAAAAACCGGACAGCCGGCAAGAAATTTCTATAAGTTCCATATTCAATATTATTCTTTTAACGGCACAAAAAATTAATAAGCATTTTGAAAATCCTGTAAGCGGTTTTGATATACTGGTTTTCGATGAAATACGCCTTAAAACAGGGCAAACCTCATTGCCGGCCTTTGAAGCGGGTTTTTGTACAGGAATTTTATCTCTATTTAAACTTAAAGAAGAATTTAAAACTATAGCCTCTCTGTGTCTTGAGGCCGAACATAAAATCTTAAACACAAAACGGGGCTTATCCAATCAGATGGCCTGTTTTAAGGCAAAAAAGGATGAAATTTGTCTTTTTGATTCTAATGATTTTTCTGTTTTAAACCTGCCTTTAAATTTAGGAGAATATGGAATCATAATAATCGGAACTCATTCAAATAAGGAAACGTATAGAGCGTCTTCCAATGTCCGCTATATGGAATGTGAAGAGGGTTTGCGCATTTTACAAAACAAATTAGACTTGGATCACTTGTGCGAAATAACGGAGGCCGATTATACTTACTATCAGCCCAGCTTTTTGGATAAGACAATTCTTAGGCGGGTAAAACATTGTACTACCGAAAATGCAAGAACGGCTAAGGCTGTAATAGCTTTAGAGAATGAAGACATGGATATTCTGGGGAAACTTCTTTGTGAATCCCATATTTCGATGAGGGATGATTTTGAGCTTATGAGCACCGAACAAAATATTCTTTTTGAAACCGCCATTATTCAAAGAGGGTGCAGCGGAGCAAAGCTAATCGGAAACACCGAAGGCTGCTATATTCTGGCCTTGGTAAAAAAAGATTTTTTTGAGGAATTTTATCTTGAGGTTCATAAAAGGTATTTTGAAAAGACGGGGGACAGCCCCAAATTCTTTGAATTTAAAAGTTCCGCAGGAGTCCGCATCTTATAAAAGGTAAAAAGAGGTGCTTTAATTTTAAGGTAAACTCTTTAAAACACCTCTCTTTGCTTAGGCATTGAGTAAAGCGGTTTAAATTCCTCTTTCGCTCATTATAACCTTTATTTCTTCTTCATTGATTCCGACCATGGCAGGGCCAAGGTCTTCTGAAACTTCTGCTAAGATTGCAGGCTTATCGTAATTCTTTACGGCTTTAACGATGGCAGCCGCTCTTTTTGCCGGATCACCCGATTTAAAGATACCGCTTCCGACAAAAACGCCGTCAGCACCGAGGTGAACCATCAAGGCTGCATCTGCGGGGGTTGCAACTCCTCCTGCCGAAAAATTCGGAACGGGGAGCTTTCCGTGTTTATGCACATATTCTACCAAAGAGTATGGAACTTGAAAATTCTTTGCAGCAACGTATAGTTCATCTTCACGCAGGGTTGTAAGTTGGCGCATTTCGCTTTGAATTTGGCGCATGTGTTTTACGGCCTGAATAACATCTCCTGTTCCGGCCTCACCCTTTGTACGGATCATCTTGGCGCCTTCTTGAATTCTTCGTAAGGCTTCCCCCAAATTGCGGGCACCGCAGACAAAGGGTACCTTGAATTTGGTTTTATCGACATGATAAACTTCGTCTGCCGGAGACAGAACTTCGGACTCATCAATAAAATCGATACCGATAGCTTCCAAAATTGAAGCCTCTACAAAGTGACCGATTCTTACCTTTGCCATAACAGGAATTTTTACAGCCTTCATGATTTCTTTAATCATCTTAGGATCGCTCATTCTTGAGACCCCTCCGGCTGCCCTTATATCGGCAGGGATCCTTTCGAGGGCCATGACTGCAACAGCTCCTGCATTTTCTGCAATCTTTGCCTGTTCGGGGTTGGTTACGTCCATAATGACACCGCCCCTCAGCTTATCTAAAATATCCACAAAAACCTCCATAAATGTTTAAAACAGGTCTGGATTATATCACAAAGCAAGCATAAATTAAAGTAGGGTATCATTTTAAAACTCGGCTGTGTTTTTTAACCGTGTTATTTCAATGGCTAAAAATAAACCTTGACATTTTTTTCTATCTTTTGTATAGTTTTTATCCTAGGAGCCGGTTTATGAAAAGATTTTTATCTATGTTCTTTCTTGTTTTTATATTTTTGCCTTATCTATCATCCCAAGATTATTATATTGATGATTTTAAAGATTTTACATTTGAAATACCCGACGGCTGGGAAACAATGACTTATCCCGGGCTGAAGTATAAGATAATATGCGGTGATTCTTTAAACGGTTATAATCAAAATATGATTTTTGTTTCCGAAGAAGTTTCCGGTTCAATGGAGGAAGTAGTCAGTGAGTATTTCTCCGGTCAAAAAGGGCCCGATGACTCTGCCTCCGCTTATACAGTAATAACGCAAGAAAAATTTGAAAATAATTATAATTTGGAATCCCAAAAAATAATTATAGAATTGCCTGAAGGGAAAGGCATTGCAAAACATTATTTTTATTTGTTTAAGCACAACAATCTTCTTTATATCTGTGCTGCTACCTTGTCCCATGATGCAGAGCCGGAAATTATGGAAATGCTCGATGCCTCAATGCGGACATTTCAAATTCTCGATAAAAAAGAGGAAGAATAATTTACTTTTATATCATGGGAAAAAAAATAAATAAGGCTAAACTTTTTTTGTTCTTTTTATAATTATCCTTTGGATAATTGCAATTTTAAAACTATATCCGATAATTAAAGAATTTAAAGAAGCTAAAGAAAGTGAAAGTCAGCAAGATGTAACGGTAAAAGCAAAGCCGAAAAAAGAAGACACAAAAGAGGAGCTCTTTTTTAAAAAATATGCTGAAAGTTTATACTCGGAATATTATGATATTCTGGATGTTTCAGTCTATGATTATATACCTGATGATGAAGATTATGGCCCAAATGAAAAATTTTATTTTGTTGTAATAGAAAAAAAATTAAAATTTAATTCGGTTTATCAGCTTCCCTTTGTTGCCGGAATGAAAAATGCTGTTGAATATTTTAAAGATAATAAAAAAGCTTTGAATCAATACAACAAGAAAACTACGGAATTAAAAAAATATATAGGTAAAAAGCAACTTGAAAACAATATTTTTAAGATAACATTTACCGAAAAAGATAGTTTTGAAAATATAAAAATTGAAATAGCAACATATCATACAAAAATAGACGCTTTTTCATTAAAACCGCCTGAACCCGATGAGATTATGCAAAACGGGTTTGATTTTATAAAATATCACGTCAATACAGACTCAAAAAAAATTAATTACAATAATGCGGCGGCCGTCAGCTATGCAAATAAATACACATCTAATCCCTTAAATATGTCTAGTGATATGTCTGTTTGGAACCCAAAGTACAAAACCTACGAAAATGATTGTGCAAACTATGTTTCTCAGTGCATACATGCCGGAGGTGTTTCTACAACAGCGGCTTGGTATCCTGAAAGTTTAATTTGGATCAGGACAGGAAGCCCAAGATACGAAAATAGCGGAGTAACCGACTATATGCAACAAAAAAATATATTTTATACAACAAATTACTCTGCCGCATGTGAGGGAGGTTTTATCTGTCTTACAAAAGAATCTCATGTCGTTTTTATCACATCCAATGACAGCATTACAATATTATTTAACGGCCATACAAATGACCGCAAAACGGTTTCTTTCCCTCACCTAAACAATTCTGAAGCTATTTATTTAACCCCGAATAATTAACTCGAAAGCTTTACTTCTTTTGACGGATATACGCTCTCATAAATAGCCGAATCTTAATTAAAAGCTTAATCCTTGTGTTCGTTGATAGGAAGAATTTTAATGTATCTTATTAAGTCATTATCCATTTCATGGATTATGAATTTATATTCTCCTATGTCGACTTCCAAACCGAGATGGGGTGAACGGCCCTGCTGTTTAAGATAGTTAAACAAATAACCTGCGACGGTGTTTCCGTATGCTTCATCAAAATCAGAATCCAGCCTATGATTAATCTCGTGAATACTGGTGCCGCCGTTTACGATATAATCACATTCGTTTCCTGCGCCGTACTCTCCGCCTTCGTTTAGGTATTTTTTTACGGCAAACAAAATTGCTATAGCAACAACACCCAATAGAGCATCAAGCATACTGCCGTGATCGGCGATAATTTTTCGTGCAATAGTATAGAGCACAACTTCAAGAGCACTTCCCGGCGTATGCTTTATAAGCATGTTTACAAATTCAAGACCGATTACAAGAGAAAATATTAATGAAAGGAATTCTGAGAATGAAGGAATTTTTTTACTATAAATAAATGCAAAAGCCATTTCTTTTATGTCAAAGAAAATTTCGATAGAAAGAATTAAAATTCCAATAAGCATTGCAAAGGATAGCACAATTTCTATTCGCCCTGCCAACCTTGCCGCACTCCGCCTTAGATTTTGTTGATGAAAAAAAGTTTTAAATTTTTGCATAATGACTCTCTCTTGTTTTTCCTTAATTCCGATAAAAGTATACCTAAAAGATTTTTTTTTGTCAACGTTTCGCATTTCGCTTGTTGTTAATACAATTTCTCCATTCCTTGACCAAGCCCTTTTTTTATGCTAGAATAGCCCGAATTTAGGAGTATAATGCGTGGAAGAGATAGAAACTAATGAAGGCGGAGCCGTAATTCCGATTCCTATTGAAAATGAAGTAAAAAGAGCCTACATAGATTATTCAATGTCAGTTATAGTAAGCCGAGCCCTGCCCGATGTAAGGGATGGCCTAAAGCCCGTTCATAGACGAATCCTTTATTCTATGGAAGAAAAAGGCTTACGTAACTCAGGCCCCACCCGAAAGTGTGCTAAGATTGTAGGTGATGTACTGGGAAGTTATCACCCCCATGGCGACGCTTCGGTATATGATGCTCTCGTCCGCCTTGGACAGGACTTTTCTCTCCGCTATCCGGTTATTTATCCCCAAGGAAACTTCGGAACCATAGGAGGCGACCCGCCCGCAGCTTACCGATATACGGAAGCTAAGATGGCCAAAATAGCCGAAACCATGGTCGAGGACATAAAAAAAGAAACAGTCGATTTTATTCCGAACTTTGACGATTCTACAAAAGAGCCGACTGTTCTTCCGGCTAAATTCCCCTTCTTGCTTGCAAACGGTTCAAGCGGAATTGCTGTCGGTATGGCAACCAACATGCCGCCCCATAACTTACGCGAAATAGCCGATGCGGTTTCAGCCTACATAGACAATCCCGAAATCGAAATAGACGAGCTTTGTAAATATATGAAGGGCCCCGACTTCCCGACAGGCGGAGTTATCTACGGACGAAAGGGAATAAAACAAGCCTTTAAGACAGGCCGCGGAAAAATATTGGTGCGCGGTAAATTTACAATCGAGGTCGATAAAAAAGGAAAAGAAACTATAGTCTTTACCGAAGTACCCTATCAGGTAAACACGACCACCCTTGTATCCCGCATCGGAGAACTGGCCCGCGAAAAAATTATAGACGGAATTGCAAACGTAAACGATGAAACTTCGGATAGAACGGGATTGCGTATTGTTATAGAGCTAAAGAGAGGGGCTATTACAAAGGTTGTTTTAAACCAGCTTTTTGCAAAGACAGCCCTTCAATCTTCTTTTGGAGTTATAAACCTTGCTCTTGTAAACGGAAGACCTGAAACCCTCAACTTAAAACTTCTTGTAAAATACTTTGTCGAGCACAGGGTTGATGTCGTTACCCGCAGAACAAAATTCGATTTGCGTAAGGCGGAAGAAAGAGCTCATATCTTGGAAGCCCTCATCGTCGCCATCGACAACATAGATGAAGTTATCAAAATAATAAGGGCATCCCGCGATCCGCAAACGGCAAAAAACGGCTTGATGGAAAGGTTCGGCTTTGATGATGTTCAAGCCCAGGCCATAGTCGATATGCAGCTAAAGCGTTTAACCGGCTTGGAAATTGAAGACCTCAGAAAAGAGTTACAGGAATTGCAGGTTCTAATCGCTCACTTAAAAGACCTCCTTGCCCATCCCGAAAAGATTTTAGCCTTAATAAAGGAAGAAACTAACGAGATAGCCGAAAAGTTCGGAGATGAACGCAAGACCGATATAGTAGCCGATGAGGTTGAAGAGCTCAATATCGAAGACCTTATCAAAAAAGAAGAGATGGTTATTTTAATTTCTCACCTCGGATATATTAAGCGTATTCCTGCCACAGCCTATAAGAGCCAAAATAGAGGCGGCAAGGGTTCCAATTCCGCAAACCTTGCTGAAGATGACTTTTTGGATCAGATTTTTACGGCCTCAACCCATGACTATATTATGTTTATCACAAATGCGGGAAAGGCTTACTGGTTAAAGGTGCATGAAATACAGGAAGCAAGCAGAACAAGCCGCGGCTCTCACATAAAATCCCTTCTTTCCGTTTCTTCCGATGAAGAAATTACGGCCGTTGTTTCTTTAAAAGAATTTGACGATAAGACCTATCTTTTGATGGCAACAGCAGGCGGTGTCGTAAAAAAAGTAACAACCGATAATTTTGCAAATGCAAAAACCCGCGGAATCATCGCGATAAAACTCGATGAGGGCGATAAGCTGGTAAGTGCAATTCTTACAGGCGGCAAGGACGAAATCATGCTGATTACCCGCCGAGGTCAGGCCCTCCGCACAAGCGAGGAAGACATCCGCTCTCAAGGGCGTTCTTCCCGCGGTGTTACCGGAATAAAGCTTTCTTCCGAGGACGAACTTACGGGCGCACTCCGAGTGACGGAAAATCAAAAAATGCTTGTTATGACCGAAAACGGCTACGGCAAGCGCGTGGACTTTTCCGAATTTTCAGCTCACGGAAGAGGAACCGGCGGACAGCGTATCTATACCCTTTCGGAAAAAACGGGAGAGGTTGTCGGCCTTCTTACCGTATTTGATGACGATGAGGTTGTCTGCATAACGGGTCAAGGCAAGACTATCCGCATCAGCGTAGATTCTGTCGGTACTATGGGAAGGTCTGCACAGGGAGTAAGAATATTGGATATTGAAAGTCCCGATATGCTTATAGGCCTTGATGTTGTTGCCCGCGATGAAGAGTAGGTGAAGTATATGAAAAAATTTGCAATTATGGGCTTGGGCACCTTCGGAGTAAGAATGCTGGATGAACTTATAAAAATAGGGGCCGAAGTCATCATCATCGAACAAAATAAAGACCTTATCGAAATGTATAAATCTAAGGCCTCTTCTTCAGTTGTACTTGAAGAAATAAGCGAGCTTTCAGTACGCAAAATTCTTCCCTCCAAGGTGGATACAGTAATCGTAGATTTCGGCCGCAAGGTGGAGCTTTCAGTAATCAGCACGACAATATTAAAAAATCTAGGCATTGCAAACATTGTTGTGCGTGCCCAATCAGACGAACATGGAAGGCTTTTAAAAACCGTAGGGGCTACTCGAGTAATTTATCCCGACAGTGAAGCAGCAAAAAGAACAACCCCTATTTTAGCCGCCGACCTCCTTCTTAAATTTATGCCTATTTCAAAAAACCTTGCCCTTGCCGAAGTCGAGATAGAAACAAGATATGTCGGAAAAAGCCTTGCCGAATCCAACATAAGAAAGGACATGAGCGTAAACATTATAGCACGCCGAAAAAAGGAAAGCGAAGATTTTATCTTTATGGATGATCCCGAGTATAAATTTGAAGAAGATGATGTTCTTTTAGTTGTTGCCTCTGAAGAACACATCTATAATTTTTCCGGCGGAAAGATAAGCCTAAAAAATAATTTAAAAAAAGATGGAGAGATAAAACCGTCAATCTTTAAAAATCTTTTTTCTTCAAAAAAAGTATAATTGATAATTGGGAGATTGCCGATTTAAAAGCCTAAAGGAGAGTATGCTATTATGGAGAATCTATCCTGTTCAAAGTGTGTTTGTGATGAAACCGATCTGCAATTAAAACCTAAAAAAATATCAAAAAATTTATGGAAGTTGGCTTATCCTACAATGATTTCAGCAGGCTTGCAAAACTTTTATGATATTGTCGATATGGTTTGGGTAGGTCAGATATCTAAGACAGCTCTTTCGGGTGTTACCCTCTTTTCTTCCATATATATGCTTTTTACTATTTTGAATGAAGTCGCAGGGGCCAGTTCCGTGTCGATGATTTCTCAAAACTACGGCCGAGGCGATATGGAAAAGACTCAGCGTATTGCCGAACAGACTATCAGCTTTAAGGTTGTCCTTGCAATAATGTCGGGACTTCTTTTAGCTATTTTTTTAAAACCTATTTTATGGTTTTTTCTTCCGGATCAAGAAGTTTTAAATTCCGCTTTAGAGTATGGATGGCTTAGAATCTTTTTTATTCCTGTAATGTTTTCTTCGTATTCGGTAAATACGATTTTTAGATGTACCGGAGATGCAAAAACACCCTTGCACATTATGATAATATCCACCATTATAAACTTGGTTTTAGATCCTGTTTTTATGTTCGATATAATTCCCGGAATAAGTATTCCGGGCTTAGGTATGGGTGTTTTTGGTGCAGCCCTTGCAACGGTAACAGCCCGAACTGTAAGTTTCTTATACGGATTTTTAATTCTTTTAAGCGGAAGGCGTAAGATAAAAATCAGCTTTAGAGGACTTTTTAGACTTGACAAAAAAATAGATACTGACCTTTTACTCATAGGTCTTCCTTCAGGTATTAACTCACTTGTCCGCAGCTTTGCTCAAGTAACGATTATGAAATTCGTAACGGTATACGGTGCCGATGCAGTCGCTCTTGCAGGTGTCGGCGGAAAGCTTTCACAGTTTGCCTTTATGCCTATTTTCGGTTTCAATATGGGAGGCGCAACTCTGGTAGGTCAAAGCCTTGGCCGAGATAATGTTAAGGAAGCAAAACTTACTTCTAAGATAAACGCTTTTATGTCAGCCTCTGTAGTAGGAATTTTTGCAGTCATAATTATGGGAACGCCTCAAACTTTTTTGCGGTTTTTCTTCCCAAATGATCCGTCGATGCTTTTGCAGGGAAGTTTAATGCTGCGTATATTTTATCCGTCCTTTATAATTTTATCTATGGGATTGGGGCTCGCCGTGGTCTTTTCAGGTTCAGGTCATACAAGACCCATTCTTTACTCTACCTTGGGTTCTCGATGGTTTGTACAAATCCCGTTTTTATTTTTGGTTGTAAATATTTTACACCTTCCCTTATTTGCCGTTTGGACCTCTTATATTTTTTCGGAGGCAGCCGAATTTATGGTTATTCTATATCACTACCGCAAAGGGGCTTGGTGTAATAAGAGGGTTTAAAATTTGCTGAGCTATCGACACGGTTTTCATGCGGGAAATCAGGCCGATGTTTTTAAGCACTCGGTTCTCTTTTCTTTTTTAAACCTCTTCACCCAAAAGCAAAAGCCTTTTACGGCCTTTGATTTAAATGCCGGGGGCGCTTTCTATAATCTTTTAAGCGAGTGGAGCTTAAAAACCGGCGAAGCGGAAGAAGGAATAATCCGTATTTTAGATTTATATAAAAAAGAAAAACTTCCTCTTCCGATACCTGAAGACTTCAAGGCTTATTTGGATTTTTGCCTAAAAAACTATGATGAAAATTCCTCTTATGCCGGTTCTCCCGAAATCATCCGTTCATTTTTACAAAAAGAATCCAATTTAATTTTATGCGATTTACATTCTGCTGAAGCTGAAAAATTAAAAGAGCTTTATAAGCGTGTAGAAAATGTTCATGTGCACAAAAGGGATTGCTATGAGGCTGTCAGGGCTCTTACTCCGCCTCTTCCTATCCGCGGCTTTGCCCTATTTGATCCCAGCTATGAAGTCGATTCCGATTATACAGAAATTGCAGAGTCTGTAGAAAAAGTCTGTAAAAAATGGCCCATAGGCATCTTTATAATTTGGTACCCTATATTGAATCACAAAATTGAAGAGCGCGCAAATTTAAAAAGCCGGATAAGCAAAGCAGCAAACAACAAGATACTAAATTTTGAGATCAAGCATTTTTCAAATAAGATAGATGCTGAAAGTGAGTACGGCTTGCAAGGTTCAGGTATTTTAATCACAAATCCGCCATGGGGTTTGGAAGAAAAACTGAAAGAAATATGCGGGTATATTGAGACAGTGCGGGCTGATATTAGTGAAACATTTAAACCCGAAGACGTTTTCTAATTTCTACCGTTTAACCTCAAAATGGCTGAAGCTCATTGTAAAGGAAGCTCTTCCCTGTGTGGCCGAACGGAGGTCGGTTGAAAAGCCGAACATTTTTGCCATTGGAGCCTGAGCGTGTACAATGTCGGTACTTGCCTTTGAATCCATACTTGAGATTAAGCCTCCCCTTTGGGTAATCTGACTCATGGCATCTCCGACGAATTCTTTGGGGCTCATAATATCCACAGCCATTACCGGTTCCAAGAGTACGGGCTCTGCTGCACTGCAAGCGTCATCAAAGCACTTTGCGGCGGCGGCTTCGTAGGCAAAGGGGGTTGCCGTAAGTTCGTTATATTTTACCGAAACAAGTTCTACCTCGATGTCGGTACAAGGATAGCCGGCCTTGATGCCTGAGCTAAAGCAGCCTTCAATAGAACGCTTAACGGCTTCTAAAAGCTCTTCGGGGAGAGAATTGGTTCCGCCCGAACCTGATTTTTGAAAGGTCTTGACTTTTGAAACAAAGCGGTTTCCGCTTCCTCGCTCAAGGGGGCGGACAGTAAGGGTGAGTTCGGCCTCATTGTCTTTTCCGCCAAGCTGTCTGCTGTATTTTTCGGTTTGAGTTTTTTCGGTAGTGATAGATTCCCTGTAAGTAACCTGAGGGTTTCCGACTCTGGCTTCTACCTTAAAATCATCTAACATTCGGCGGGTTAGAACATCTATGTGTAGCTCTCCCATGCCTGAAATTATAAGCTGTCCGGTTTCGCTGTCTTCGCGGCTGGTAAAGGTCGGATCTTCCTTTGAAAGAATTTCCAAGACCTCTTTTAAACGGTCGCTTTCAGATAAGCTCTTCGGTTCTACCGAAACGGAAATAACGGGTTCGGGAAAGTGCATGGATTCAAGCAAGAGAGGCTGACCCTCTGAACCTAGGGTATCTCCTGTCTGAGAAATTTTTAAACCGATAAAAACGGCGATGTCTCCGGCTTGAACGGAATCCATTTGTTCCGACTTATTTGAATGCATCCGCAAAATTCTGTTTACGCGCTCTCTTTTCTTTTTTCCCGTATTAAAAACTTGATCGCCGGATTTGATTTTACCCGAGTACATTCGGACATAGCAAAGGCTTCCTGCATCCTTATCGTATTGAATTTTAAATACGAGGCCTAGGGGAGCCCCTTCTACCTTGCAAGGAACCGAGAGTTTTTCTTCCTTTTTTGGATTAAAGGCCTCCGCCGGCAGAACCTCATCTGGGGCGGGCAAAAAGTCGACGACTGCATCGATTAAAGGCTGAACTCCGATATTCTTTCGTGCAGAACCGCACAAAAAAGGAATATAGCTTTGATTTAAAACCGCCTTTCTTATTTCTTTTTTGATAAGCTCTTCGGGAACTTCTTTTCCTTCAAGGATGAGCTCGGTGATTTCGTCCGAGGCTGAAGAAATAACGTCGAGCATTTTTTCGCGCCATTCTTCCGCCAAGGCAAGGCGGTCTTGGGCTATTGCGGTATACTCATATTTTTCGCCCTCTGTCTCGGCTTCCCAGTAAATTTCCTTCATTGCAATAAGATCGATAACTCCTTCAAAGCTGTCGCTTGCTCCAATAGGAATTTGAACAGGCAGGGTTTCAACTCCGAATTTTTCGTGCACGTCTTTTAAAACTGCAAAAAAGTCGGCTCCGATTCTGTCCATCTTGTTTACAAAGCATATACGGGGAACCTTGTAACGGTCAGCCTGATGCCAAACGGTTTCGGTCTGGGGCTGAACTCCTCCGACTGCACAGAGAACTGCAACGGCCCCGTCCAAGACACGCAAGGAGCGTTCTACCTCGGCCGTAAAGTCTACGTGCCCGGGAGTGTCGATTATATTTATCTGAAAGTTTTTCCAATAAGTAGTGGTGGCGGCACTTTGGATAGTAATTCCCCTGTCCTGTTCTTGTGCCATCCAGTCCATGGTTGCTTGACCGTCATCTATTTCGCCTATCTTATGAATTTTTCCCGTATAAAACAAAATACGCTCGGTCGTGGTGGTTTTTCCCGCATCTATATGAGCCATTATTCCTATGTTCCGCATCTTATCAAGCATTTTCACATTCTCCAAAATCTTATTTTAAGCAAAAATAATAGCAAAAAAATCAAAAAAAAACAATCGGGAGACAAGTATATAGTTTTTTGAAGCTATTAAATTCTTTCTATAGAGATATCTGAAAGTTCATTTGCCTTTTTAAACATATCTTTTATGATTCTATAAGAGCCTAAGCCGGCAAACAAAAAGCCGAGACCTAGACTGGGAAGAATAGATTTTATAAAGTCCGAATCGAAAAAAAATACCGGAGATAATTTTACAAAAGATAAAAAATCTAAGCTGACCTCTTTTTTGACGGCTAAAAATAAGCCTATGTATTCGGCAAAAAGCAAGGCGAAAACTATAGCAAAGATATTTATTATAACTCCTGTCTTGGTTGCCTTTCCTTTTCCAAAATTATAACCGTAAAATGCAGAGTAGGCTATAAAATATCCAGCAATGGATGCATAAAAACCGAAATATCCTATTAAAATCCAAGCCACGGAACCGGCTAATGCCCCGATGATGCAGCATAAAGCTCCGGTTAAATAATTATTCGGTTCATTGTTTACTTTTTCCATCTTAGTTTTAAAATTTTCTACACATTCGGAGCATAAAAGAGTTGGAACGTCCTTAATTTTATAAGTATTTGTTTCTCTTATTTTATTACATGAAAAGCAAACATCTTGCGATTCTAATTTGGTTAAAATATCTGAAAGATTCTTTAAGAAAAATTCAAACTCGGAATCGTTATCACCGCAAGCATAGGTCAAAGATAATAAATTTTCATCCATATTAAAATTTTTTATCTTTCCTTTTTGTTTTTGCTCATCTAAAAAGCCGAACAAATCGCCCTTTGATCCTCTCACTGCACAAGAGGTTTTAAGAACAAGCTCTTGATCGGTTAATTTATCTTGTCTAACAAGAAATTTATTCCTGCCTATACTTCCTGTCCAAATACCGTTTACATCCTTAAAAAAGAAACCGCTAAGTATTTTACTTATATTATCTGTCATTTAATATCTCCAAATGTTTTACGGGCATTTATTCTATCAAAAAATAAAATAAAGAACAAGATAACACATTAAATTTTCAATAAATCGTCTATATTTTCCGGCTGGAATTTTTCTTTTTTTTATGATATAGTCCCATATCGGTTTCTGCCGTTTGTAAAAACTTTATTGGAGAATTTTTATGTCTATTTTTCAAGCTATTATTTTAGGGGCGGTTCAAGGCTTAGCCGAATTTCTACCTGTTTCAAGTTCCGGCCATTTAGCCGTTTTAGAATACTTTTTTAATCAAAAAGACCTTCCTATCCTCTTTGACATACTCTTACATGTAGCTACCCTTGCAGCGGTTTGTACAGTTTTTGCAAAAAAAATCGCCGCCCTTTTTTGCACTTTAGGCCGCTTTATAATAAGAAAGTCAAAACCCGAAGATAAAGAAAATCTTATGATGATTGCTGCCATTATACTTGCAACCGCAGTAACAGGCGTAATAGGCCTTTTATTAAAGGATTGGGTAAAAAATATCGACATCCGTATTATCCCCCTTTGCTTTATCATAACAGGGTTTCTTTTAATCGCATCGTCTAAGATAAAACACAACAAACCGGTACAACACCTAAATCTCCTTACGGCAGCATTAACAGGGCTTGCCCAAGGAATAGGAGTTATACCCGGTATATCGCGATCGGGGAGCACCATTTCAGCCTCTCTTTTTGCAGGTCTTGACAGGGAAAAAGCCGGAGAATTCTCTTTTTTACTATCAATACCGGCAATTCTTGCAGCATTTATACTTGAACTTAAATCTGCCGATAATCTTCTTGCAGGTATAAGCCCCATAAGCCTAATAGCCGGAATGATAAGCGCCTTTGTTGTAGGTTATTTTTCTCTCCGGTTTTTACTTAAACTTATAAAAAAGGAAAATTAATGTATTTTGCTTTCTATTTAATTCCGCTGGGGATCGGTCTTAGTATTTATTTTTGGGGGTTTGCCGGATAATTTTTTACAATTTCGGAGTTGACGTTTGATAGAAGAATCAAAATTTAGAATAATATCCATCATTTTGGGAATTCTCATTTTTATATGCTCAATATACATAGCCCTTGCAGTGCTGTTACCTATGTTCGGCTTTAACAGCTATATGTTTCCTTTTGAAATGCTAGGAACAGCTCTTTTTTCTACATATAAATTCTCTTCCTTACTCATACCGATTATTCTTCTTTATTCTGCAATTTTATTGATTATCCCCGGCTGGACTCTATATTCAAAGCTGTTGTTATCATTTATGCCTGTATATTTTTTAACATGCGTATTAGGTGAACACTTAATCTATTTTTTACTTCCTAAAATTGCAAATAATACGGTCCAAGAATTCACAAAAATTGCCGTAACTCTTGCAACAGGCCTTTTACTCTTAGTGGAAGTATTTTTTACTCTTATGTTAAGTGAAAAATTTAATTCAAAAAAAAGCCTTCCGCATCAAGAAGAAGAAATAGAGGACATTATAGGCGACAGTTATCATTTGTTAGAAGCCGCTCCTATTTTTGAAGAAAAAAACGAATCTTTTAAAACCGAGTTTTTGGTAAAATCAAATACAAAGGCGGAGCCGGATATAAACAAACGAAATTTATCGGAAGCAGCCCTTACACATAATCAGTTTATAAAATCTCAACTAAATAATAGTGTTAAAGAATTTAAAGAAGAAATGCCCGCACTCGAAAATGTAGGGGCCGATATAGAAGTAGACATAGGACAATCTCTTGCTCACGAGCCCAAAAAAGGTATAATAGAATCTCTTGTCGTAATAGAAGATATAAACATTGAACAAGACTTGGAAGAACTCCATTCAATAGAAGAAGATGGAGAAAATGATAAAGAACTTCTATCTTCCTCAGAAGAAAAAAACGGCGATGATAATGATGATGACACGGCCCAAGAAATTACCCTGCCGGAAGATGAAACCGATGATGAAGAACCTGAAAATGTTGAAGAAGAAAGTTCAGACGATATAGAAATAAGTGCCGCTCAGCCTCTGGAGCCTAAGGCAGGTTCAACGGACAAAAAAAAGGCTACCACATTCCTTATGACCTATTAACAAAATACCCGGGAAACGAATACTGGATAGTAGATGATTCGACCCGAAAAGCAGCAATAGCCTTAAAAAATACCTTTGAAGAATTCAATATCAGTATCGAAATTACAGGTATTAGAAAAGGGCCTGTAGTTACCATGTTTGAAGTCTTGCCTCCTCCGGGAATAAAACTGGGTAAAATTACGGCTCTTCAAGATAATATTGCCCTCCGCCTTGCAGCTCAAAGCGTCCGAATTGTCGCCCCCATTCCGGGAAAACAAGCTGTCGGTATTGAAGTTCCTAACGAATCAAGGGCAATAGTCGGTTTTAGAGAACTAATCGAAACTCAAATTCCCGAAACCGAAAAAATGGGCATACCTATAGTTCTTGGAAAAGATGTAACGGGAGAGCCTCAAACCTTAGACCTTTGTCAGACTCCCCACCTTTTGATTGCCGGAGCTACCGGTTCAGGCAAATCCGTTTGTGTAAACTCTATTATTCTTTCAATTCTTTATAATAAGAGCCCCGAAGAGGTAAAGCTCCTCTTGGTTGACCCAAAGATAGTAGAGCTTAAACTTTATAACGGCATCGGCCATTTATTGACTCCCGTTATTACAGAACCCAAAAGGGCCCTTCAAGGCTTGCAGTACTGTATCTGCGAAATGGAAAGGCGCTATGCGATGCTTGACTCCATGAGCGTTCGCGATATTAAAAGCTACAATAAAAAAATAAAACGAGAAAAGATTGCAGCCGAACCATTGCCCTACATCGTAATAATAATTGACGAATTCGCCGACCTTATGTCTACTACAGGAAAGGAACTTGAAGCTACAGTTTCGAGGCTTTGTGCTATGAGCCGTGCCGTAGGTATTCACTTAGTACTTGCAACACAGAGACCTTCGACCAATGTAATTACAGGTTTAATTAAGGCAAACATTCCGAGCAGGATAGCCTTTATGGTCGCCTCCCGTGTAGACAGCCAAATTATCCTCGATAACATCGGTGCCGAAAAGCTTTTAGGAAAGGGAGACATGCTCTACGTAAGTACAACCAAACCCTTCCCCGCCCGAATCCAAGGCACCTTTGTTTCAGATGATGAGGTAGAGCAGGTCGTAGAATGTGTAAAAACCTTCGGAGAACCCGATTATATAGATGACGAAATATTTGTAGATGAGGAAGAATATTCGCAAGGCACCCTCTTCGGAGATGAAAGCGATCCGCTCTATGATGAAGCTTTAGAGATTGTTTTGGCAGAAGGAAAAGCCTCAGCCTCTTACATTCAAAGGCGGCTTAAAATAGGCTATAACCGAGCTGCCCGCATCGTGGAAGAAATGGAAGAACGCGGAGTAGTCGGCCCTGCGAACGGCTCAAAACCGAGGGAAGTAATTACGCATTCTTAAAAAAATAATTATATGAGGTAAAATTTATGATTGATAACGCTTTATTTTCAGACTTTTATGAATTGACAATGGCTCAAGGTTTTTGGAAAAAAGGAAACAATACAAAAACCGTTTTTGACATGTTTTTTAGAACCAACCCATTTAATGGCGGTTATTCCGTTTTTGCAGGACTTGAACCCCTTTTAGAAACTATCCGAAATTTTCACTTTGAAAAAAGCGATATTGACTGGCTTAAGTCTCTCGGAATATTCGAAAAAGATTTTTTAGAATATATTGCCGATTTTAAATTCTCAGGCAATATTTGGGCAATGAAAGAAGGCAGTGTCGTTTTCCCGAATGAGCCCTTAATCCGTATTGAAGCCGACATAGTTGAAGCCATGCTTTTGGAAGGCCTTATTTTAAACACGATAAATTTCCAAACCCTTATAGCAACCAAAACAGCCCGAATTTGGCTGGCCTCAAAAAAGGGAGCTATAATGGAATTCGGCCTCCGCCGAGCCCAAGGAAATGACGGTGCTATGAGTGCAACACGGGCAGCCTACATAGGCGGAGCTTTCGGCACAAGCAATTCCCTTGCTGCCAAAGAACTCGGCATACCCGCCCTCGGAACAATGGCCCACTCATGGATAATGTCTTTTAAAAACGAAGAGGACGCTTTTCAGGCCTATGCCGATATGTATCCCGACAATTCAATATTTTTAATAGATACTTATGATACACTCCGATCAGGTATTGTAAATGCCATCAAGGTAGGAAAGCGTTTGCAAGAAAAGGGAAAAAACTTCGGTGTCCGCCTCGATTCGGGCGATATTTATTATTTGAGTAAGGATGTGCGTAAGCGGCTTGATGAAGCCGGTTGTCCTACGGCAAAGATTTCCGTTTCAAACGAACTGACGGAAGAAATTGTAGAGTCCCTTGTTCAAAACAATGCACCTATAGATTCTTGGGGAGTAGGTACCCACATGGTTACGGGCGGAAATGAGGCCTCCCTTACAGGCGTATACAAAATGGCAGCACGCAAGAGCTTAGGAGAAACGGAATGGACTCCTGTTATGAAATTTTCGGATAATCCTGCAAAGATGACTAACCCTGCATGTAAGCAGGTTTGGCGCCTATACAATTCCGATGGAACCTTTAAGGCAGATGTGTTAACCCTTGAAGACGAAAAAATTGAAGAGGGTGTGGAACAAACTTTTTATCATCCTGCAAACGATTATCAGAATTTTACATTTACACCTGAAAGAGTTGAAGCTCTTTTAGAAAAGCGTATTGAAAACGGCAAGGCTGTCGGCAAGGCTCCCAGTCTAAAAGAAATCAAAGCCTATGCCGAAAAGCAGCTCGACAGTTTGGATTACACTTCAAAACGTCTTTTAAACCCTCACATATACAAGGTTTCTTTAAGCGAAAAAATGAGGGATTTAAAACAGCAGCTGATAAAAAATAAACCGGTTTTTAAAAACTAAGGTGAAGCTGAAACTTATTTTACAAATTCTCGCACTTCCACTCGCCGATAGTTCTTTCTTCTTCATCAAAGCTTGAACCTATCAGGATTATCTTTTTGCCCTCTGCCTTAAATTGAGCGGCATAGCCCTTCTCTTTTATTTGGGCTATTGCATCATCGGCACTTCCTGCACTCATCAGCTTAAACTCAAAGATGTATATTGAATCTTTAGTATGCACTATACAGTCAGCCCTGCCCTTTGCACAGTGTATTTCAGTTTCTACGAATTGCCCCATCAACTTAAAGATTAGGTAAACGGCAGTCTGGTAGTTTTGCTCCCTCAATTTAAGTTTATCTTTTGGAAGGTTATCATAAGGCACGCCCGCTATTATCGCCTGCATCCTTTCCATAAATTCATCTACATTCCCGGCTCTTATATCCTCTACAAACTTCCATATTGAAACTCCCGTTTCATCAGGTCTAAGTGAAGAATATGACGGGAATAGATTTTTTAAAAAGCCGTACCGCACTTCATCATTCGGAAAGCCCAAGCGGTACATGTTAACTTCTTCAATGTATTCTTTTATCGTTAAATAGCCCGATTGAAAAAGTATAGGTATGGGGTTTTGTACATCGGCCCTATATTCAGTCAGCATGGACTCATCAAGCTCTACCTTTCCGTCTAAATCGGGAATATTGTAATATGCATCTTTTAGATAATTTACCAAGAAGGTCGGTGTGCCTGTTGCAAACCAATAATTTTTTAATTCACCGGAGTTGAAAGTATTTAATATGCTAAAGGGGTTATATACCGATTTACCTAAAACACTGAACTTATAACCGTCATAACGCTGTTTTAGCTCTTCAAGCATTTTATCATAGCTGTTTTTGGTGTTATCAGCTAACTTTTCTATTTCAGGCTTAAAGGTTTTTTCTATCTCGATTTGAGTTAGTCCGCATATTTCGGCATAGTCATTCAGCATACTTATATCTTGCAGATTGTTTAAGTCGCTGAATATACTTACCTTACTAAACTTCGTTACGCCGGTTAAAAAAGCAAAGCGGATATATTGATCGCAGGTTTTAGTTACCGAATAAAAGGCCTTAAGGGTATTGCGGTACTCTTCGTTTAAGGCTTCATTTACGCCCATCGTCTGCAAAAGGGGCTTATCATATTCATCAACTAGAATAACCACTTGACGGCCGGTTTTTTCATAAGCACGCTGTACTATACCTGCAAAGCGTTGAGCAGGTTCTTCTTCCGGCTCACGTGCTCCATAGATTTCTTCAAATTGACTTAGGGCGATATTTAAATGACTTTTTAAAGACTGAGGTTCATCATACCTGCCTATGTTAAAATCCATATACAAAACGGGGTATTCAACCCAAGCTTCGTTTTTTTCGATTTCGGCTCGCTTTTCTTCGGCTTTTTCGATGTACAAACCCTTAAACAGTTCTTTTTGGCCTAAAAAGTAGGCCTTGAGAGTCGAGAGAAAAAGGCTTTTGCCAAACCGGCGGGGACGGCTTAAAAAGTATACCTTGCCTAAGTTAGCCAGCTTAAAAGCATATAGAGTTTTATCTACATATAAAAAGTTTTTTCTGCGTAAATCTTCAAAACTTTGAATACCTATCGGTATCTTTCGTGATAAATCAATATCCATTTTAAGCCCTCCCCAAAATTTAAGATAAATTCTTAAAAAATGTATTTTAGCAAATTTTACCGCCCGAAACTTTTATGTCGGAATTATTTTCGACAATAGCCTCGATTGCAAGCTCAATTCCTTTTACAATCATCTCCAAACTCATCGAAGGCGTTAAGGCGGGTTTTCCGATAACCTGTTCGGGCAAAAACGGAATATGAATAAAACCGCTTTTCATCGGTTTGCCCTGAGCTGTTCTTGCCGCGGCAATATGAGCTACGCCGTAACAGACATGGTTGCAGATAAATGTTCCTGCCGTATTCGATATTGAAGCAGGTATTTTACCGGCTTTTACCTTTTCGACAATGGCCTTGATGGGCAGAGTAACAAAGTAGGCGGCAGGCCCGTCTTTTACGACAGGTTCATCAATGGGCTGATTACCTTCATTATCTGGAATTCGGCAGTCATCAATATTTATACCGATTCTTTCAACCGAAATATCTGCACGGTTTCCGGCTTGACCGATACTTAAAACCACATCAGGGTTTTCTTTTTCGATCATTTCTTTTATCTTTGCTACGGATTTTCCGATAACTGTCGGAATTTCCAGCTTGATAATTTTTGCTCCCAAAATTTCATTGGGAAGAAGTTTAATCGTTTCAAGGGCCGGATTAATCTTTTCGCCGCCGAAAGGATCAAAACCGGTAACTAAGATTTTCATTTATTTCTCCAATAATGCGATGTTTTGTGCTTTGCACAAAACTCGAAGATAAACAGCGAGGCAGAATTCCTGCCGAGCTGTTTATCACATCTCCTAATTAAAAAGCAAGGATCAACATTAAAATAATGTGAACAATAATCAAAGCAAAAGACATAAAAGCTTGAGCCTTAATTAAACTATATTTGTTTTCGGTTTCCAAAATTGCTGCAGGAACAATGTTAAAGTTTGCAGCCATAGGTGTTAAAAGAGTACCGCAGTATCCGCAAGTCATACCTAAGGCTCCGACAACTGCAGGATTTCCGCCCTGAGCAATTACAAAGGGGGCACCAACGCCTATTGTGATAACGGTAAAGGCGGCAAAAGCATTTCCCATAATCATCGTAAAGATTACCATTCCAAGACAATAAGCGATAACGCCAAGAACGGGAACTCCCTGAGGAACAATACCGCTTGCAAAGTGACCGATTATCTTACCTATTCCGGCTGTTGCAAAGATTGCACCCAAAACGCCGAGGAGCTGAGGAAGCAGACTTGAAGAACCTACCTGCATGAGCATCTTTGAAGTATCGTTGATAGTATCTTTCATCTTAGGTTTGGTTAAAATTATTGCAAAAATAAGGGCAATTATCGAAGCAAGGCCTACAACTTGTGCAGTAGAAAAACCGAAGATTATTTCTTTTCCGGCAGCATTTGTTCCAAGCGAAATTTTAAAGCTCTTCATTTGTGCCAATAACATCGCAACAACACCGATTAAAACGGCAGGGATAAAAATCTTGTTGCCTACTTTTTTTGAATTTTCAGTAATTTCCTCTTTTGTTGCCGACTTAATATCCGCAACTTTTACTTGTTTTGTAAGAGTAAAACCGCCCAAAACAATGAGTAAGCCTCCGATAATGGCTCCTCCGTAAGGTACATTAAGAACGATAACTTTACCGAACATAAACAAAAGACCTAAGATTCCCCAGAACAAGAATGT
Organism: Treponema putidum; assembly: GCF_000755145.1. Taxonomy (GTDB): domain Bacteria; phylum Spirochaetota; class Spirochaetia; order Treponematales; family Treponemataceae; genus Treponema_B; species Treponema_B putidum. The sequence goes on along the minus strand of NZ_CP009228.1, from coordinate 988,324 downwards.
TCCGATAGGGTTCTTTTTATCTTTTAAGGAGATTACGGCCGTAATAATTGAAACAAGACCGCAAAGGCCGTAAACGATTTCATCTATAACCATTGTATTATTTTGAATAAAACTAAACATCTGCCTTTTCTCCTTTTCTAAGTGATTTTTCAAAGAGCCAGCACTGAACTAAGGCTATAAGAACCATTGCAACACCTGCCAAGATTGAATATTTAGCAACATCGATATTGCTTATATCCAAGCCCTGTTCTTTTAAAGTTCCTGTAATTAAAAGAACTCCTGATGCAACGGGAAAAATATTTTGACCGAAAAAGTTTCCATAGTTTTCGGAAGCTCCTGCCAGCCCCTTAATTTTTTCGATGTCGTCTTCGGTAAGCTTTACATGTTTTTGAGCAGCTCCTTCAGCCATAGGGAGGATTAATGGTCTGATAAACTGAACATGACCGCCCAATCTGATCGAAAATGCCGAAGCAATTGTTCTTATAAGAATGTAGAGCCAAATAACCATACCGGCACTTGCTCCCTTAATCTTTTTAATGAATTCTGCTGCTCTTTCCTTTAATCCGTAACGCTCCATAATAGCGATTACAGGAAAAGAAATAAAAAACAAGCTCATGTAACGGTTGTTTACAAAACCTGTACCTATTGCATTAAGGACTTCAACAAATCCCATCTTTGCAATCAAGCCTGTTACAAGACCTGAAATCAAAACGACTGCAACTACATCGAGTTTTAAAATAAAACCGACAATAATAATTGCAACGCCTATTAAAACCAAATAGTTCATATTCAACTCCTTTTATTGGTTTATATACGGCGTATTTTACCAAAAAATAAAAGTTTGTCTATTTATAAATAATTACACTTTAAATTTTCCAACTTCTTCCGTAAGGTTTTGAATGCTGGCCTTATTCTTTTGGCTTATCTCATTTACTTCCTGTACTGCATTGCTAATCTGTACCGCACCGGAGGCCATCTCATTCATGCTGTCAGTTATAACGCGGGTCAGACCATCCAGTTTTTGCATCTCCTCGGCAACGCTTTCCCCTCCTTTCAGCATTTCTTCAGAGCCGGCCTGAACTTCTACCGTTACAGTGTTAATGCCCTTAATCGCAGACAGCACTTCCTTACTTCCGTTCTCTTGCTCATGCATAGCTTCGGTAAGGCTGTCACTCATCGATTTAACTTGCTCGGCCAGATTGAAAATAGCATTAAATTTTTCCTCTACGGTTTTTGAAGAAGCGGAAAGAGCTTCTATTTCGCCTGACAGCGCTTTAAGCGTTGCAGTTATTGTTTTGCCCTGTGCGGAAGATTCTTCTGCGAGCTTTCTGATTTCATCGGCTACAACAGCAAAACCTTTGCCTGCTTCTCCTGCATGAGCAGCTTCAATGGCAGCGTTCATTGCCAATAGGTTGGTTTGGCTTGCAATGTGCTGGATAACGCTTGAGGCTTCCAATAGACTTCCCGACTCTTCCGTTATTTTCTGCGTAACGTTGTTTGCTCCTGAAATTGTCTCTTTACCATCGGCGGTAGCGGAGGCAAGCGTTTTTATAACATCATCGGTTTTACCTAGTGTCTGCGTAATGGATGCAATATTCGCAACCATCTGTTCGATTGAAGCAGAAGATTCGGCGACACTGGCAGCCTGATTTTCAATACTTCCGTTTAGTTGTTTAATTGTACGGACAATTTCCTCAATGGTTGCAGCCGTTTCGGTAACACTTGCAGCTTGGGTAAGAGCCTGCTGCTTTACACCGTTGATGTTGGCACTTATCTCGTGTACGGCGCTGGCAGTTTCGGTCATATTGCTCGCAAGCTCATTACCGATGTTTTCCATATCGACACTGTTAAGACCTACTTGCTTAATCGATGAGCCTATCTTTGAAATAGTTTGATTAAAATATTCGGAGAGGTCGGTTATCTCGTCATTGCCGTGTACGGGAAGACGCACCGTTAAATCTCCTTCACCCTGAGCGATGTTTTTGAGTGCATTAACGGCAGCCGCTATGGGTTTAATCAATGCAAGGGCTACAAAGAAGACTATGACCAGCGCAGTAGATATAATCACTATTCCGATAACGAACACAGAAATACGCAAAGCATTGATCTCTCCCATAAACTCATTTACCGGTGCACGAATAATAACAGACCAATCGGTAGTTTTCATGGTGGCAAAAGAGGCTATGTAAGATACTCCTTGGTATGTGTAGTAGCCGACCTCGCTTTCATCGGTGTCCCAAACATATTCCAAAAAATCGGCGCATGAAGCAAGCTCTTTATCCGTTTTTGCCTTCTCGATAATGCTCACTTGATTTCTAACGAGCTCTATATCTTTATCTGCGACAATGTTGCTGGTGTCGCCCATTATATAACAATTACCGGTTTTGCCGACAACTATGTCATCTATTTGATCGGAATACCAAAAGGCATCCATGTCGGCAATGAGTACGCCGATAATTTTTTTGTTATCGTCATATACGGGCACTGCAATGTCGGCAACAAAAGAGTTGCCCGTCCGCTCATCAATATAGGGCTCGCCGCAAAATCGTTTACCCTGCATTCCGTCGATAAACCATTGCTCATGTGCACAAGAAGGAGTTGTACCGTCCAAAAATTGAATAATGCCTTTTTCATCCGTTATGTATAAGGCGCGTATTGTTTTGTTGACTTGTGCTTCTTCGGCTAGCTTTTTCATCTTTTCGATGTACGGCATTTCCATATCGCGTAAGAACGGCATGCGCGCAATACCTTCAAGAAATTGCCATAAGGCGGTGATTCGCCCGTCAAGAATTTCGGTAACATCGTTCGCCTTGTCGATTAAGTGCGTTTCGACCTTTTCGGTTACTGCTTTGCGGGCTCTGCGGGTTGCAAGAAAACCTACCATCGAAGAAGCGATGGCTATCAATAGTCCGAAGACTATGATCAGTTTGTAGCGGATTGAAAAACGTTTTTTCATTTATATAATCTCCTTTTTTAGATTGATGGGTCTCAATCCAAGACATGATGTAGATATTATTTTTCCAAGTACCCTAAAGAAATCAATCTTTGATTAAGGCTTGAAAAGAGCATAATTCTATCGCCTTCAATATCGAATTTTATTTTTTCGCCTATCTTATATGTTATATTTAAAAACACAACACCCGTTAAAAGGAAGTTTCCCACTTTAATTTTGACGGTAGTTTCCATACCTGTGGGCATCGAGCTGTATATAGAACCTGTCAGTTTTCCGTTTTCGTGTATTTTGATAAACTCAGGTCGGACTCCGATGATAAAATCTTTTTCAGTCGGTACCGGCGAATTTAAATCAAACTCCGCTTCATCGGCCTTTGCGATGTGATACTTAAAAGGCAAAATCTTATTTTCCTTTTCTGCATTTTTTGTGCGTTCGGCTTCTTCTTCTCTTTGTTTTTTAATTTCAGCCTCTGTTTTCAAAAGCCATTCTTTATAATCGATTTTCTGAGCGGGTTTAAACTTAAATTTCAAGCCTTCTAAACAGCTTAAATTAAAATCTCCGTCTGCAGAAGTTTCGCCCGCAGCTTCTATAAAATTTATCGAAGGATTTCCTATAAAGTCTGCGGTAAATAAGTTTACCGGTTTTTCATAGATATCCAAGGGAGCATCATATTGCTGCAAAAGACCGTTATCCATCAAGCATATCTTTGTTGCCAGAGTCATAGCCTCCAGCTGATCATGGGTAACATAGATAAATGTCGATTTTGTATCCAAATGGAGGCGCTGCAATTCGCTCCGCATTTCAAGCCGGAGTTTTGCGTCAAGGTTTGAAAGGGGCTCATCCATAAAAAGCACCTTGGGCCCGGGAGCTAAGGTTCGAGCAATAGCAACCCTTTGCTGCTGTCCGCCTGAAAGCTCATTGGGATACCGATCCATAAACATTCCGATTTTTACGATGCGGGAAACACGGCGGACTATTAAGTCTATTTCTTCGTTTTCGAGCTTGCGTATTTTTTTTATAACTTCACCTTTTTCATCTACAAGTTCGTAGTTATCATTTACCGAAAACCCGTTTTTCTTGTGCTTCTCTAAAAGAGATGCCCTCTTTTCATCCAAACCGGAAATTATTGCCTTTACTTTTTCTTCACGATTTTCAGTTTTTTCAAGCCCGTAAGACAAAATCGTTTTTGCCGTATATTCCGAAATAATAAAGTTGTCTATTAACTTTATCAAGGCTGTTTTTTCATCAAGTCTATTACCTTTTTTCTTATCCTTAGTCTGTGAGTCGATAATAATTTCCACAGCTTTTCCACATTCATTTAAAATCTTTTTTAAGTCATCTATTCTTTTAATTTCAAAATCGCAGAGAGGCATGAGCTCTTTGATGTTTTTTAAGCCGAAACTTATGTTTTCATAAACGGTCATATTCGGCCAAAGAGCATAGTTTTGAAACAAAAAGCCGACCTTCCTTTTGTTTGCAGGAATATTTATACCTTGCTCGCTGTCAAAAACCGTTTCCCCGTCGATGATTATCTTTCCGCTTGTCGGAGTTTCAAGGCCGGCAATCATTCTAAGCGTTGTCGTTTTGCCGCAGCCTGAAGGCCCCAGCAGGGTTATAAACGAATTATTTTCTATGGTTAAATTTAAATTATCCGTTCCGTAAAATTTTCCCCATCTTTTGGTAAGGTTTTGTAAAATTATCTCAGGCATTATTGACCTCCTACACCCGTATCGATTCCGGCCTTTGTAAGCTTGTTTAATCCGAAATTTACGGCCAAAATAAATATAATTAAAATTAAGTTGATTGCACTCGAAAAGGCGTATAAGCCCATTTCGTCATAATAGTCAAGCATGGTTGTGCTTATCTTGGATTGACTGCACAAGAGCATAAATAAGGTTAATTCCCGAACGCAGGTTATAAAGGGCAAAAGATAACCGCTTAAAATTGCCGTCTTTTGAATGGGAATTATTATCCTTGTCATACGCTTATGCCAGGGCGTATCCTGTATCAAGGCCGACTCTTCTATTTCATTGCTGATTTGAAGCATCGAGTTAAGAGAGCTTCTCGACGAAAAAGGAATATACTTAATTGTTCCGACTATTATTAAAAGTAAAAATGTATCATAGATTCCCAGCATAGACCCGAAGATAAAAAAGGCTATACCTACTGCAAGCGAAGGCAAAAGGTAGGGCAAAAAAGCTATGTCGTTTACGTAATTTGCAAACTTGTTTCTTCTGTGCTTGCTTACCGAATAACCTATCAAAAGCCCTATCGTTCCTGCAAGAAAGGCGCAGAAAAAGGCAACAATCATAGTTCCTTTAAAACTCATCCAAAAGGCACGGTTATATAAGATACCGAATTGTCCGTACATACCGACATCTTCTGCCGAGTGATGAGTCCACCATTTTAAGGTTAGGTTTGCAAAATTACCCGTCCTAAAAAAGCTGTAGTCTCCGGGGTTGGGCAAAAAGGTTTCAAAGGCAAAGGAAATAACGGGATATATTCCGGTAAATAAGGTAAAGATAATTAAAATTGCAGGAATTAAATATTGTCCGATTTTTCCTACATTTACCTTGCTTACCTGTCCGCTTTTTCCGGTAATTGTCGTATAATTTTTTCGGGATTTCATGCTGAGCCTGTTTGTAATCAGAATTAAAATTCCGAAGAGCATCATCACTACGCCGATAATACTGGCCTGCCCCGTTCTTACAACCTTTAAGTCTATATATTTGGTGGAAAGGGTTGTCAGTTTTAAATAGTGTGGAACCGGATAGCTACCCATAGCGCTGCCGAAAACGAGCAAGATGGTCGATAGGATGGCAGGTCTTAATAATGGAAGGGTTACTTTGCGGAAAATCTTTGATTTTGAGGTATTTAAAATCAAGGCAGCTTCTTCCAAATTGGAATCCATATTTTTAAATATGCCGCCTATTAAAATATATGCAAAGGCTGCATAGTGCAAGGATAGAACAACAATTGCTGGGAATAGGCCTTCAGCCCACCATGCAGGCATTGTAATTCTGAAAAGGTCTGCAAGAATTCCGTTAGAGCCTCCCGTAACAGCAGTACTCTTAAATAAGTTCATCCAAGTAAGAGCCAATGTCCACTGAGGCATTATATACGGAAAAATAAAAACGACATTAAGATATTTTTTGCATTTTATATTTGTGCGTGTAATCAAATATGCAAAAACACCGCCTATTAAGATGGCCCCTATACAGCTGAATATCGCAAGCAGCAGAGTGTTTGTAAGCGGACTCCAAAAATTCCTCGACGAAAGAGAGCCGGTAAAAATATCTTTCCAATTAAAAACGGTAAAACCGTCAGGCCCATGCATAGCATCTATGGTACCGGGATGAACCGTAACCGTGTCCAAAAGAATAGTTACTATCGGAGCTATAGTCGTAACAGAGAGCACAACACCGAATATAAGCAATATCAGGTTTTGAGGTTTTCTAAAAAAATCCTTACTTTGATTTAAAAAAACCGGAATTGTCTTAGCCAAAATCTCCTCCACACATTAACTTCCTTACAATTATACTATAACTCTAGCTTTTACGCAATATTCTTCTAAAAATAAAGCCTCTAAAAACCTGACATAGTTTTTAGAGGCTTAATAAATTCAGATTAATTTTTTAATAATCTTTTAGTTTCGTAAGGAGCTGATCCATTCACCTACGGTAAAGGTTACACTTGCACAGTATACGGGCTCTTCGACAATTAAGCCGCCTTTTCCTTCACCTGTCCACCAGTCATAGCCTCTATCGTTTTTAGCGGGGAATTTATTTATTTTTTTTGTTTCGCCGTTTACCTCTTCATCAACATATCCGTCCATGCTGTGATCTTGATTGATAGCAGGATTGGAGCTGTATCCGCCCATATCCTTTCCCCAAGGATGGAAACCTTCCTTTGTAGTTACCATGTAAGCGATAAAGGCACATGCCGTCCAAGGGAGAGGAGCATTGTTTAGAACCTGCAAATAGTGCTTATATGCATAGCCTCCGAAGCCGATATATCCGTCCTGATAAGCAGCAACGGTAATATTGTTTACAGAAGATTCGTCTGTTTCCTTTATAGAACGTAATTTGGAATAAACCAATAAACCTGTTTGATCTTTAGAAGATTTTTTTACCAAGTCTACGCTGATGGGGCCGTCATCGGTTTTCATGTTAAACTGAGAAACAAATAGTTTGATCCATGCGAGGGCATATTTTCCGTTTTCGTTTAAGCCGAGCTCTTTAGCCGTTTTTTCCAAGCCGTCTACAATAGGCTTAAAATAAGATTTATCGGCTTCAGGCAAAGCATCATAAGCGGCTTTTACAACCTTTGAATACTTTTCATGAGTAAGCATGAGCAAAAAGTTTTTTCCGATAGGTTCGGATTCCAAGCCCATAAACAGCGGACTTTGACCTTCTTTTATAAAATCCCAGACATTTAAAAACTTGTTTGAAGCTTCGACATTATTGTACATAAAAACTTTGCTCAAAGTTTGCAAGGCCAAGGGATTTCCGTTTTCTTTCATATCTGTACCCGCAGATTCCTTCCACTCTTTAGGAACAAAATTATGTAAGATGCCCGTATCAATCATCTTAGCCTTAATCTGTGCTCCATCCTGAATAAGAGTCATAGAAAATTCGGGATTAACGTTTTTATTATCGTTTGTAAGCTGATCAAAAATAGTATTGTTCTTAGGCTGAGACCAATCTATTTTTCCGGTATAGTCGGGATATTTTGCCTTCATTGCCTCAACAAAGGTCTCTCCCGCAGTCTTACCTCGGCTTGAGTTACCCAAACCTTTTAGAACCTTTCCGTTTGATTCTTGATAAGCCTTTTCGAAAAGCTGATCAAGGGTCATACCTTCGGCTTCCTTTATTACTTTAAGAACAGCATTGTTCTTTTCCGATTTGCCGCCGCAGCTTGATATTGCAATCAATAATACGGCAATTGATAATACTGAAATAATTTTTTTCATATAAAATCTCCCTATTCCCATTATTATATTATAGATTCTTTAAATACACAATAGCCGCTTTGATAATTAAAAAATTTAATATGCGATACCTAGTTTATTTACAAAAAAAGATATATAATATTCTTAAATTTAAAGGAGATTTAGCGTGTTTTTTGACAATTACCCTATAAAACTTTCAGATACGACAAAGCCGTTTTTTTTAAAAGGGCTAAAAACCGCTCCGGCTATTTTACTTATTCACGGCTACACGGGCTCTCCGCGTGAGATGATTTGGCTGGGACGGCAGCTAAATGAAGCCGGCTACAATGTCTACATACCAAGACTTCCGGGGCATGGTACAAATAAAGACGATCTTTTAAGCTCGAGCTGGAAAGATTGGCTTAGGAAGGTATGCGATGAATATATAGATATTTGTGCAATGTATGAAAGAGTATTTGTCGGAGGTCTTTCAATGGGGGGAATATTAACCTCTCTGATAGCAGCCCGCTTTAATCCTGAAAAAATATTCTTATGCGCTCCGGCTTTTATTGCAACAGATAACCGGATAAAACTCACTCCTTTTTTAAAATTTTTTGTCAAAAAGATATCGACCGTCAAAAAAACTTATGAAACAGACCCCGAGTATGGAAGGGCGATGGCAGACTATAACGGCGTAGAATATTTAGAAAAAACGGCAGACCTGTATAAACTTCAAAAATTAGCTATAAAAAATATGATTTTTATTAAATCCCAAACTCTTACAATTTTATCAAAAGCAGACAATTTAGTCCCATTTAGAGTAAAAAACCTCATAGATAAGAATTTAAGAACTCAAAATGAGTATCTTATACTCGAAAAAAGCAGCCATGTAGTTACAAATGATGTTGAAAAGGAACTTGTAGCAAAAAGAATTATAGAATTTTTGAAGGATTAAACTTTTTAACATAAATTACCGATAATATTTTAGGAATATTGTATATTTTATATGATTTTTTTAAAAAAGAGTGATATACTTATACTAACGGATACAAGGAAGTATTAATGAGAGACTTTGATTACTATAAAAAGCAGCCCAAATCTGATACTCATAATCATCTGAATTTGAGTATGAATTATTCAGACTATAAAAAATGGGCAGGTTTTGAAATTCCCAATTTTCCTCGAAAGATGAACGGTCTTGATGAGATGCATGAAATAATAGGACAATATACCCGTCCTGCATGTACTACAGCACAAAACGTTATAGACCTCATCGAAATGTCCATAAAAAGTGCAGTTGAAGACAATGTTGTGCATATTGAAGGATCCGTCGACATAGGCTTTATAAAACAATTTAATGAAGACTTAGAGGCCTTTTTATCGGCTGTAGAAAAGATTGTAAAAAAATATAAAAATAAAATCAAAATAATCCCCGAATTAGGAATATCAAAGACTATAGATCAAAGTTTTTTAAAACAATGGGTAGAACCCATGATGTCATCAAAAGTTTTTAAAAATATAGACCTTTACGGCCCTGAAGTTTCCGAAGGTATTGAACAGTGCGTGTATATATTTAGATTGGCCGAAAAATACGGTTTAAAGAAAAAAGCTCACGTCGGAGAATTCTCGGATGCGGCTTCGGTAAAGTATTTTGTTGAAATGTTTGCTTTAGACGAGGTTCAGCATGGAATAGGAGCGGCTCAAAACGATAAGGTCTTACAGTTTTTAGCCGACAGAAAGATAAGATGCAATGTTTGTCCCCAAAGCAATGTGATGTTAGGTGCCGTCAAAAACCTAAAATCCCATCCATTGCGTAAAATGTTGGATGCAGGGGTTCCTATAAGCATAGGAACCGATGATATTCTCTTTTTCGGAAAGACAAACAGCGAGCAATTTTATGACCTTGTTAAAGAAAATGTAATAACCGAAAAAGAGGCCGATATGCTGATGGCCGTTAGATAATTTAAAATAATCCTAATACCATTTCGCCGAATACATCGTAGAATAATTTTGCAAACAATAAAATTATAACCGCAATCATAAGAGGCCTGATAAATGCAGCACCTTTCTTTAAAGCAAATCCCGCACCTAAGTAATTTCCGATAATACCGCAAACTGCAGCAGGAATAGCAATCGAAAAAATAACCTTATTATTCAGAAGAACGGCTGTCAGCGAAGCATAGTTTGAAGCAAGGTTTAAAAGTTTAGCATTCCCCGATGCCGTTTTTAGGTCATACTTCATCCACGCAGAATAGGCAATAATTGCAATGGTACCCGTTCCCGGCCCTATAAGCCCGTCATAAAAACCTACACAAGCACCTATAAAGGCAGCCAAAGCAAAAGCTTTTTTTTTAGGAATTTCTTTTGATTTGTTTTCATTGCCGAAATTCCGTTTTATCAAAAGAATCAAAGCTATTGCCGGAAGCATTAAAATCATAGCTTTTTTTAAAAAAACTTGATCTATTCTCAAGGCAATTTTCATGCCTAGATAGGAAGAAATAAAAGAAAATAAGGCAGAAACTAAGGCTATACGCCACTCAAGGGCTCCATTTTTAAAAAACCGGAGGGTTGAAAAAGTTGTACCGAACGCAGCTGAAAACTTATTGCATCCTATGGCCGTATGAGTCGGAAGTCCTACAAAAAAATAAGCCGGAAGAGAAATTAAACCGCCCCCTCCTGCCGCAGAATCTACAAAACCTGCAAGAAAGACACAAAAACATAAAAATATCATTGCCTGTAAAGATACATACATAAATTATTCTCCTTCATAATTAATTTAGATTTACATGTGTTTCTGTCTTATCCTCGCGATGCAAAAACATAAAAAGGGCTACTGCAAAAATTATTGCAAACCCCAAAAGGCTCCACCGATCGGGAAGTTCTCCTAAAAAAGCAAATCCGAAAATTGCAGAAAAAACTATTTGTGTATAATCATAGACTGAGATCGAACCTGCCGGAGCATGGGCATAAGCTGCGGTTACACAAAACTGACCACCTGTCCCAAAAAGACCAGCAATTAAGAGCATAATGATTTGATAAAGGCTCATCGGATGATAAAAAATAATAAAGACAGGAAACAGCATTAAAATCGAAAAAAATGAAAAGAAAAATACGATAAGAGGCCCCTTTTCACCTTTAAGAGAAAGACAGCGGACGCAAGTATAGGCAGCTCCTGCCATCATTCCTCCAAAAGCCCCTATAAGAGCTGCAATCACATGGCCTGTATCTGCAAAGGCCGGTTTTATTATAAGAAGACTTGCCGAAAAAGCCGTGATTACCGCAAGGATTTGATACAGCTTTATTTTTTCCTTTAAAAATAAAAAAGAAAACAGAATGGCAAAAAAAGGTGCCAGTTTTGCAAGAATAGAAGCGTCCGCAAGAAGCATGTGCTCTATCGCATAAAAGTTTCCGACAATTCCCATAGTGCCGAAAATTGCCCTCATAAAAAAGAAGGGCAGGTTTTTTTTATTCAAATGAAATTTTTCCTTTGAATTTATAAGCACGGTAAAGGATACAACAGCCGCTATTAGATTTCTAAAAAAAGCCTTTTGCATTGAGGGCAAACTACCGGCGAGCTTTGCCGACAAATTCATTGATGCAAAGCAAAGCGCCGACAGAATTAAAAACATAATACCTTTTTGTTTAGATGTTAATTTCATTTTTTTAACTCCTAAATAATTTTTATAATCTTACATATCCCCAATATCATACCTGCTCATACCTTCATATTCATAAGACGCCTGTATACCCCTCATATAAATTTCCCTATTTTGAATATCATCGATCAGAGCAGATTCCAATAAAACCTTAATTTCCAGACTGTTTATCGGAGAGCGCTCCATCGCACTTAAATAAGAAAACTTATCGATTTTTGCCCAATCAACACAGCGTCCCAGACGGTGTTTTAAAAAAGCATCCAGCCATATCCTCATACTTCTTCCATTACCTTCTCTAAAAGGATGAGCTACATTCATTTCTACATATTTATCCACAATTTCGTCAAAGGTTTCCGACTTCATCTTATCGATTATTTTAAGGTTTTCAGCCAAAAATAAAATCGGAGCAAAGCGGAAATTCCCCTTTGAAATATTTACCTTTCTAATTTCTCCCGCAAAATCAAAAATATCTTGAAACAGATACCTATGTATTTCCTGCAAGCCCTTAAAGGTTCCAACTTCAATATTGTCAATTAAATTTTTATCCCAGAGTTCGAGAGCCCGCATCTTTGTCAATTTTTCTTCATCTTTCATGGCTCATCTCCTTTGTAAGTTTTTTTAACTCCCGATCAAAGTCCGATTCTATTTTTTGTGTTTTATTGAATATATCATATTCCGATTCGGCTTTTTGTGAATTTACACGGTAGCCGACCGAGATGATTGCATCTAAATTGAAAAATTCAGTATCTCGTTTTATATTCCGATTCCCTTCTTTTTCAACTATTTCCAAAATGGAAATAGTTGAAAAACTGTCCAGCTCTCCCTCATCAAAGATATTTTTTAAATGTTTGGATATGGCTGGAATTCCCACACCAAAAAGTTCAGCCATGGCTTTTTGGGTAAGCCAAATGGTTTCATCTTTTACAACAACATTAACCGATACATTTTCCTCTTTTGAGGTGTACATTAAAAACGAAAGTTCTTTTAGTTCATTCATAGCTCAACCCTCCTCATAGATTTTTGTTCAACCATAGAATGGTCTCATCAAGCATTTGAATACTTATATAATGATTCATTCTTTCGACACTCATAAGTCTTAAAAGATCCTTGTTTTTATAAAGCGGAAGGGTTGAATCGTAAAATTGTTTTTGGATTTTATAAGAAACTAGGGAGTCCTTTATTCCGTGTAGTAAGAAAAGAGGACGGTTTAGGAGCTTGCCGATGTTTTGTGCGGGGTCGGCTTTTTTTGTTGCCTCATCAAATTCGATATGGGCTTCATCATATTCTTTTTCGATTTGAAGGATTGCATTTTGCCAATCGCAGGCACCGTTAAAAACGACCGCAGTTTTTACGCTTGGATTATGGGTAAAGATTCCTGCCGTAGTAAAGCCGCCCATAGAATGCCCTAAAACGGCAATCTTGTTTTTATCGGCATTACAATTTTTAACGGCATAATCTTTTAGTGTAGAAAACTCGGCAAGATTTTGCATAATTGTAGGCAAAAAAAATTCGTTTAAAGCTTCATCATAGTCTTCAAACTTATTTCTTTCGCCATGATGGACTGCATCGGGTAAGATTACCTGATAACCCAAAGTAGAAAAAACATAGCCCATCAGCTTTTGCTTATTTTTTTCTGAAGACCAGCCGTGATAATAAAATACGGTAGGAAAAGGCCGAACAAAGCTGCTTGTTTCCGAAGGATAAAAACGCAAGCAAGGTATACCCTCAATTTCTACACGCTCTTCGATTATGTTTTGATTTTTGTATTTACCCATAGATTTGCCCCTTTTATCCTGTCATCCCCTTATTCCGAAAAAATAGAATCTTGAATCAACTTTATTTTTGAAATATGAGCAACGGAAATTTTTAACTTGTCCTTAAGATTTTCACATGTAAGGATAAGAACTGCATCTTTTTCTTGTTTTAAAATTTCTTCAGGAACTCCGCTTATCTTTTCCGTTCCTTTTTCAGTGTTTATCTCTATTTCAAGGAGGTGTTTTCCTAAGATTGCCTGCTCTGCTATTTTTTGTTTTCCTAAAAAATCAAGACCGGAAGCTTCTTTTTTTGTAAATTTAAAAACACCTTCTTTAAGCTGCTCCTCAGTAATTATAGCTTTACGGTTTATGCGGCTGCTTATAGCCTTAACATCTTCCTTTGTTAATTCCAAATCGTTTAGTACCGCATTTAATTGTAATAAAGTTTTTGAGTATTTATTTTTCCTTTCTTTTTGCTGCTTTATCCAATCAAGTTTTTTTGTATAATCTTTTTCTTTTTGAGAAAATAAATTCAAGCTTTGAAAATTTCTTACGGAAGGAGATTGAAGAGGCTTATTTTTATAAAAGATAAATTCCAAACCGCTTTTATAAACGGCCTGCTCAAAATCTTTTAAATCTTGAACATTTAAAAGATAAACTCCCTCCGCTATTTTTTTACGGACAAGTTTTTTTAAAGGAGTATCAAGTTCAAAAAACTTCTCCTTTTCCTTTTTTACACAAACGGCAAAACCGCTGTATAATTCCAATGAAGTAAAATTTTTATACCACTCATTTATTGAAACTCTTATATTTTGAGGTATCTCATGCCCTGCTGCATCCGATAAGATTTTATATATATTTTCAGAAGTTAATTCCGACTGAAAAATTTTGGAACAAGCTTTTTTTGTGATTTCGAATTTTCCTGTCGTTTGAATTAAAACAGGCTCCATACACTCCGCTGCAGGCAGAAGATTTTTTAGATTACTATCGGGTAAGACCGTAACTTCAAATGACGGGTCAATTAAAAGAGGCTTTTGAGGTTCTTCCGCATTTTTAAATAATTCGGGATTCAAGTAAACCAAATTTTTCTCTCTGCATAAAATTCCGAACAGTTCTGCGGTTTCAATAAAGTTTGTATGTAAAATATTCTCGTTTCCAATTTCATTTTGTACTGCCGAAGAAAAATTTTGCATGTATAAAAGAAGAAAAAATTGTTCTACATCTTCTTCTTCATAATATGCATCGGGATAAAAACCATTTAAAAATTCAAAAAGAGTTATAACAAGTTTTTGTAAATTTTCTTTCCTCATTTTGAATAAGGACGCTGCCGTAAAATATACCAAACGTTCAAGTTTGCTTAATTGCGAAAAGGCCTCCCACTTTGATTTTTGAACTGCAAATCCGTTTTCGGTTCTAAAAATAAATCCTAAAGATTCGCATGCCGAAAAAATAGAATAAACGTACTTTGTTTTTTCCGAAAGCCAAGGAAAAATTTCTTTGATTAAATCTTCGTATTTTTTTTTAAAAGAACCGTTATTTTTTAAAACGGCTTCGTTGTGAACACAAAAGGAATAAAGGCCGGCAAGAGCCGTATCGTTTATATTTATTTCTTTCGATTTTACCTGCCCTATTTTTTCCGGCATAAAAAAAAGATTCTTTGATAAAAAGGGCTCTATAATTTTTTTTAAAATAGGATTAATTTTGTATGCTTTATCTCCGTTATTTTTTTGAACTCGATACAAGAGAAGACGTTCTTCCGCATTTAAAAGTTTTCCGGACAATTCGGAATACGATATTTTTTTTGAAAAAAATACAGACAGCATTGCCTGCGTGGGATTGGGAATTTCGTTCACGGCTTTTAAAATCAATATATCGCAAGAATCTAAACTTTCTGCAATTCTTTCTTGTATTGCCGGTTTTTGTAGAAAAGCACTAAGTTGCTCTGCAAGTCTTTGCTTATTAAAGGGGGTTTTAATTTTTCCCAAATACAACTGTATTAAATCAAAAAAAAGATTGTCGGGCAATTTTACAAAATTTTCACGCCATTCGGCAACATCTTTGGGATCCATCTTTTACCTCCTCTTATCTAAAACTTTTTAGCGAAAGAGTATTTTATCACATAAGATGAAAAAATAAAAGTAGGAGAAGGCTAAATCCAGGGCTTACGCATAAATCTCTTAATATGACAAAGTATGCGGCAATATTATAGGATAAATCTTTACTCCCTTATCTGCAGCAAGTTTATCAACATCTTCTTTTGTTACCTTGCCTCGAGGTCTGGGGTGGGGAGGAGCATCTCCTATAAGAATAAGTTTTTTATCCACATCTGCATCTAAAGCACGCCATGACTGGCGAAGTCCTAAGAAGATACCCTCATATACGGCTTCAGGAATATCCCTTCCTCCGAAAACTCTAAACCCGTATAGGGCCTTTTCAAATTTTTTTAAGTTATCGGTAAAAACACAGGCTTCCCGCACTAAAAAGTCTTCACGGTAATCCTTGTATAAAACCAAAGCTATTCTATAAGTTTGATATTGGGGGAGAATCTCGGCAAGCATTGAGCTGATATTTTTACGCACTTCTTCAATATCATCCTTCATGCTTTCAGTGGAATCCAAAGCAAAGAGTAAATCAAGGTGATTCTTTTCTCCCTTTTTTAAAATTTGTTTTATTGTTGGAAGAATATCCTCAGGCCCCTTTGCATAGATCATTTCTCCTTCGGTTGTATCGGCTAAGTCCGTAAAAGTTTTGACGGCCTCATCACTGTAAGAAATATCCGGAGGCGGATCTTTTTCAATAGGTTTTTGGGTTACCCTCAAGGTAAAAGGATTATCCTGAAAATTTCCCGTATAATCTCCATAAGGCTTTGAAAAAGTACGTATATTAAAAAAGGTTCCGTCTTTTACTTCGACTTCACCGCTTCGAGACCAATCATATCCGTATAAAACTATATAGGGAATCCAAATATGATAGGCCTCCCCCAGAGGCGTATTTTTTTCGGGGGTAGAATCTATAAGGCTATAAAGTTTTTTTTCGGGCAGCAGAAATTCACCGTTTAAAAGTCTTTTTTCATCTCCATTTATTTCATTATAATTAGGATCACGGTAGGCATAGTTATCAAGTTTTAAATCGGGATCCTTTGTCGTCTCGGTTAAAAGGACACTTTTTATATCTGGTTTGGCTTTTATATATAAATGGTAGCCGCCCTTAGGGTTTTGTATAACAAGCAAATCTTCTCTTGAAAGGCTTAAGTCTTCAGCTTCAAGGAAAATAGAAAGAAGGCCGGTAATAATAATCAATAAAAACTTACTTTTTTTCATATATTAATTATCGGATAAAATTATTATTTTGTAAATAGAAATATTTATGCAAAAATATCTTAAAGCTCTTCCTTTCTCCAATCTCCGATAGTCCGCTCCTCTTCATCAAAGCTCGAACCTATAAGGATTATCTTTTTACCCATAGTCTTAAATTGATCCGCATAGCCCTTCTCTTTTATTTGAGCTATCGCATCTTCGGCACTGCCTGCACTCATTAACTTAAACTCAAAGATGTAGATAGAATCCTTTGTTTGCACTATACAGTCAGCCCTGCCCTTTAAACAGTATATTTCAGTCTGCACAAATTGTCCCATTAATTTAAAGATTAAGTAAACGGCAGTCTGATAGTTTTGCTCCCTAAGTTTAAGCTTATCCTTAGGTAAGTTATCATAAGGTACCCCAGCTATTATCGCCTGCATCCTCTCCATAAACTCATCTACCTTTCCCGCCCTTACATCTTCTACAAACTCCCATATCGAAACCCCTGTCTCATCAGGCCTAAGTGAACAATAGGCCGGCAAAAGATTTTCTAAAAAACCATACCTCACCTCATCATTAGGAAAACCTAACCTATATAGATTACCTTCTTCTATGTATTCTTTTATCGTTAAATATCCCGATTGAAAAAGTATCGGCAAAGGATTTTTTGCATCTGCTCTATATAGTTCTATACCTGCTTCATTTAATTCTACATTACCGTCTAAGTTAGGTACATTATAATGAGCATCTTTTAAGTAATTTACTAAAAAAGTCGGTGTTCCCGTGGCAAACCAATAGTTTTTTAATTCTCCCGCATTAAGTGTGCTTAAGATACTAAAAGGATTATAGACGGATTCCCCTAAAACACTGAACTTATATCCGTCATACCTCTTTTTTAGCTCTTCAATCATTTTATCATAGCTATTCTTGGTGTTACCTGCTAACCTTTCTATTTCAGGCTTAAAGGTGTTTTCTATCTCGCTTTGAGTTAGACCGCAGACTTCGGCATAGTCATTCAGCATACTTATATCTTGCAGATTATTTAAATCGCTGAAGATGCTTACCTTACTGAACTTTGTTACACCGGTCAAAAAGGCAAATCGGATATATTGGTCGCAAGTTTTTATCACCGAATAAAAGGCCTTGAGGGTGTTACGGTATTCTTCGTTTAGTGCTTCGTTTACTCCCATAGTCTGTAACAGGGGCTTATCATATTCGTCTACAAGGATGACGGCTTGCTTGCCCGTTTTTTGATAAGCCCTCTGAATTATACCTGCAAAGCGTTGAGCGGGTTCTTTTTCTTGTTTATGAGAACCATATATTTCTTCAAATTGACTTAAGGCAAGGTTTAAATGATTTTTTAAAGAATGAGGTTCATCATATCTGCCTATGTTAAAATCCAAGTAAAAGACAGGATATTCCATCCAAGCATCCGTCTTTTCTATTTCGGCTCTTTTTTCTTCAGCTTTTTCAATATATAAACCCCTAAAAAGCTCCTTTTGGCCTAAAAAGTAGGCTTTGAGCGTCGAAAGAAAGAGGCTTTTACCGAACCTGCGAGGACGGCTTAAAAAGTATACCTTACCTAAGGCGGCCAGCTTAAAGGCATATAGAGTTTTATCTACATATAAAAAATTTTTTCTGCGTAAATCTTCAAAACTTTGTATCCCTATCGGTATTTTTCTTGATAAATCAAAATCCATTTTAAACCTCCTAAAAAATTATATCATAAAAAAAGAGGTTTATCAATGTTTAGATTAACTCTTAAAAAGACCTGCCAACTCTTCATTGGTCAATTTTGAAATCCACGTTTCACCTGCAGAAATGCTCATACCGCTTATTTCCCGTTTTTTTTGAATCATCTCATCAATTTTTTCTTCAAAGGTACCGGAGCAAATAAGGCGGTGAACAAAGACGTTTTTTGTCTGTCCTATTCTAAAGGCCCTGTCCGTAGCCTGATCTTCAACTGAGGGATTATACCAAAGGTCAAAATGGATTACCCTATTAGCTGCCGTCAAGTTAAGTCCCGTACCTCCTGCTTTAAGCGAAATTAAAAAGATGCGGTAAGCGGGATCCGTTTGAAAAACATCTACAGCCTTTTTTCTTTTTGAGGCGGGCATTTGACCGTGAAGTAAAAGAGGTTCGGTTCCCAATTCTTTTTGAATGATGTTTTTTAAAATGTCGAGGGTGCCTACATATTGGCTGAAAATAATTGCCTTTTCTCCCGAAGAAATTATTTCGTTTAAAAGCTCGATGAGTACAGCGGCCTTGCCTGAGTATTTCATTTCGACAGGAGTTTCCTTGTCATAGGCTCTCGGATGATTGCATACCTGTTTTAAGGCCGTTAAAAGTTTTAGAACATAGGCCTGCCTCTCAATCTTAGTTTCGGCTCCCATTACCTTGTGCAATTCCGTTTCTACAAGGTTTTCATAAATTGCCAACTGCTCAGGTGTCAGATTGCAATATTGATTTGTAATTATCTTATCCGGCAAATCCGAGATAACCTTGGGATCGGTCTTTAGACGGCGGAGCAAAAAGGGTGAAGTAATTTTTTTTAGATCATCCGCTTCGGTTTCCGAATTATGAAGCTCAATCGGAATACGCCATTTTTTTCTAAACTCGTCGGCTGTGCCTAAATAGCCGGGAAGAAAAAAATCGAATATGGAACGTATATCTTCAAGATTGTTTTCGACGGGGGTTCCGGTAAGAGCAATCCTTCCCCTTGCCTGAATTGCCTTTACTGCATGAGCCTTTTTTGTTCCGGAATTTTTTATAGCCTGAGCTTCATCTAAAATAATGCAAAAAACTTTTTTGTCCTTTAATTTTTCTATATCTTTTTGCATAGTTTGATATGTGCTTATTATTACATCTGCTTCGGTATTGAACTTACGCCCTGCCCCATGATAAACGGCGGTTTTAAGAGAAGGAGCGAATTTTGCTATTTCGTGTTCCCAGTTTGAAAGAAGGCTTGCAGGGGCTATAACCAAAAAAGGTTCTTCTGCCTCTTTTGAATTTTTAAAGGCAAGCATTAGACTTATAATCTGCACGGTTTTTCCCAAACCCATATCGTCGGCTAAAAGACAGCCGAATCCGCTTTTGATGTTTGCATAAAGCCAACGGTAACCCTTTTCTTGATAAGGCCTTAATTCCGCATTTAGGTTTTTAGGAACGGGAACATCTTCTTGTCTAAAAATACAGTCGATAATTTCTGAGGCAGTTTTGGAACATACTGCATTTCCCGAAAGAACCGCTTGTAAGGCTTCCTTTGTATCTGCGGGTTTTTCAAAAGCCTTTAACATCTTAGCAACTTCTTCGGGATCAAGCAAAAGGAATTGATCGTTAAATTTTACCAAACCGGATTTATTTAAAAAGAGCTTTTTAAATTCGTCTATATCAATTACAGTGTCTCCGAGCATCAATGCCCTGTCATAGGAAAGAACATCATCAAGGTTTAAAAAAGAAACGACGTTTCCTGCTCCCTTTACGGATTTTACGCTTATGACAGGTTTGGGAATCAAAATGTTTTTTAGGCTTTTGGGTAAAACTATGTCGATGCCGAAACGCTGTAAAAGCTTTGCCGACTTTTGTAAAAAAAGCCCCGTTTCTTCCCGCGAAAGCATCACATTTTTTTTAATTGCAAGAATCGAAAGAGCCGGTAAGTAGGCTGAAAGGGTTGCAGGAAACCGCAAAATATCGTCGGGGTTTTTACTCCTCTTTGCCGCAATATTTAATTCGGCAAAGGGTGCCTCTGCTTCAAGAGCAAAGGAGTCATCACCTGCCTCTATTTGCTTTTCTTTAGCCTTACGGACAAGGGCGGAAAGCAAAAAGAATTCGTCGTCTTTTAAGGCATCCAAAGTTAAACGGTATTCATATCCGCAATTACTGTAATTTAAAACCGAAAGCCAAGAATAGATTACCGTATCCAAATTCCGCTTGCCGGGAATACTTATATCGATTTCTTCGTTTAAAAAAAAGAGGTTATCTATTTCTTTGTCTTTAGTATAGGACTTGTCGGGGAAAAATTTTAAGGATACAGCATATTCGGTTAAAAGGGCTGTAAGTAAAAGTTCTGCACAATAGAGCCTTCCCCATTTTTCAACCGGAACAAAAAACTCCTTTGTTAGGGAGGCTGCAAATTTAAGAATGTCGGCCTTTATTTCCGAAGATGCCGAAAGGCTTTTCCAGAAGATAAAAAGTCTTTTGTTTTCGGTAAAGACGGCTGGTATAAAGGCTGAACTTTGAATCAGTTTTCCTGCAAGGGCAAAGAGAGAAAAAAGAATTTTAACCGAAGGGCTCATCTCATTTAAGCTGCTTCTTGTTTTATAAAAACTTTGAGCTTGTAAAAGAGTTTGATTTATTTCGCTGGTTTCGCCTAGTTTTATACTTACCGTTAAAGGGCTTTTAGGTTCAAGGGGAAAGGTTCTTTTTTGTTTTCGGATATTGTCGATGTTTATTTTTACCCTTGCAAACAAAAAAGGGTTTACCGATTTTTCCTCCTGTTTTTCGTTTTGCTTTTCTTGCCGGTAAAAATTAAGCCCGTAATTTAAAACAGCCTTGTGATAAAATTCCGTCAGCTTTATTATAAAATCGCTTGATGTAAAATTTGGTTCAGGAGGAAGAATATTTGTTATCAGCGGAAGATAGGATTCTCCAAGGGAAAACTTTAAAGGGCTCTGTAATTCACAAGAATTATGAGCGGCCCCATTGACTGATGAGTCTGAAGATAAGTCTGCTGCTTCATTTAAGGTTTCATTTTTACGAAGACTCAACGGAACGGGCTGCTCTTGGAGGAGCCCAAGTTTTTGTATTCCACCTTTCTCGAAGACTTCGGTTTCCGGTACATTTATAGAATCAATGTCAAAGCCCGCAAGTTTAAACAAGAGGCGCGGGTCATGGTCTATTTCTTTGGCAAGTAAAAAAAGAACGGCCGCCATGTGCTTGCAAGGGTCTCCCGAATCGGGGCAGGTGCAGTCCCTTTCGATTAAATTCCAGCGGGCAGGAATGAGCCTTACCTTTTTTTTCTTTAAGGCTTCGATGAGGGCCGGGCTCATAATTCCCGCTCTAAGGCCCGCAAGTTCAATCGGATGTTTTTCTAAGATTGAGCGGATTGCGATTTCATTTGTTTTTGAAAGAGGCGGAAACTTAAAATACACATGGTACCAAGGAGAATAGTTTCCCTTAACTTTTGCCCCCGCCGTTTGCCCGCTTATCACAAGAGAATTTACCTTACCTGTGTTTGCGTAAGTTTTCCCCCTAGATAATCTGCCTGAATCATCGTAGGCTTTTAGCATCTCCAAAAACCATGCACCCCAAGGTGTCGTCCCGTAACTTTGCCGTGCCATACTGAGGAGTATAGCAGAAAAAAACAGGATTTACAATTCGTTTTATAAATCCTGTTTTAGAAAGAAGTCTTATTCTCCAGCTTTCGGATCCGGACCGAAATCATTATCTCCTTTTGTTCCTTCAGTTGCCATTAAAACAATCATCCATATGTTGACAAATTTTCTCATTTAGTGTAAAAATTTACGTTTTAGGAGATTACCATGGTTATAGATCCTCTCATTTTAGCGGCCGTTTTATTCGGACTGACCTATGTTTTAATGATTGCCCTGACAAACCACAGACCTATAGTTGCCTGTTCATCAGCCCTAATTTTCATAATTTTAGGAATATTGCCTTATAATGAAGTCTTTTTTGCCATTGACTGGAATGTTATTTTAATGATAGCTGGAACAATGGGCTTGGTCGCCCTCTTTACCGAATCTAAAATGCCCCAACGCATTGCAGATAAGATTATAAACAATGTACCCGATGTAAAATGGATTATAGTATGCCTATCCCTCTTTGCCGGTTTTATTTCGGCCTTTATGGATAATGTTGCCACAGTTCTAATGCTGGCACCCATTGCAGTTGTCTTATCAAAAAAGCTCAACATGTCGCCGGTTAAATCCATAATTGCTATTTCGATTTCAGCCAACCTTCAAGGAGCGGCTACCTTGGTGGGCGACACAACCTCAATTCTTTTGGGAAGTCATTTGAATATGAGCTTTTTCGACTTTTTCTGGTACTTGGGAAAACCCTCTCTTTTCTTTACTGTTGAAATCTCAGCAGTTGCAGCTACAGGGATTATCTATTTTATTTTTCGCAAAGCAAATGAAAAACCGGACAAGGTTGAACTTACCAAAGTCACCGATTACTTTCCGTCAATCTTACTTATTGTAATGGTAATACTTATGATAGGCGCCTCATTTTTACCGGAAGACAAAAAACCTCAAACAATAAACGGGCTAATTTGTACAGGCCTTATGATTGTAGGAATTCTTTACAACATCATAAGAACAAAAAAGCTAGATATTTTAAAGGTTGTAAAAAAAGAACTCAGTTTTGAAACCCTCTTTTTACTGATGGGGCTTTTTACGGTTATTGCAGCAGTTACAAGGGCAGGAGTTATACAGGCTATAGCAGACTGGTTTTTAACCCTCGGCTCAAATGTATTTTTAATTTATACAATAATAGTTTGGGGTTCGGTTTTAATTTCGGCATTTGTAGATAATATTCCATATGTTGCTGCAATGATTCCTATCATACAAATACTTTCAGAAGGGCTTAATATAGCTTCACCTATTTTGTTTTTCGGACTTCTTTCAGGTGCAACGCTTGGCGGAAACATCACGCCCATCGGAGCTTCTGCAAATATTACCTCTCTCGGTATTTTAAGGAATGAAGGCTATCAGGTAAAAAACAGTGAATTTATGAAGATGAGCGTTCCTTACACCCTTATTGCGGTTATAATAGGTTATATTCTTATTTGGCTTTGTTATGGCGTGTAATTGTATCTTTAACAAAAAACCGGTATAATAAAGATATAGCGAATTTGCTTAATTTTTCTGGAGGGAAATATGAAAAAAGGTTATGTTCAAGTTTATACCGGAGACGGTAAAGGAAAAACGACAGCGGCCTTTGGGCTTGCTCTTAGAGCCGTTTGTGCCGGATACAAGGTTTATATAGGCCAATTCTTAAAGGGAATGAATTACAGCGAGCTAAAAGCTCCCGAGTACCTGCCCAATCTTACAATAGAACAATATGGAGAAGCCCACTTTGTTCATAATGATCCTACGGAAAAGGATATTCAAAGAGCAAATGAAGGCTTGGATAAGATTGAAAAGATAATTATGTCGGGCGAGTACGATGTTGTAATTATGGAAGAAGTCAATGTTGCCCTTTTATACGGCCTTTTTGATATTGAACGCATCCTGCATATTATCAAAAACAAGCCTGAATCCGTAGAACTCGTCCTAACCGGCCGTTACGCAAATAAAAAAATAATTGAAGCGGCCGACCTTGTAACCGAAATGAAGATGATAAAACACTATTTTAATGACGGTGTACAGGCAAGGCGGGGTATAGAATCTTAAAAAGCTGATGGAGATGGGGGGAATTGAACCCCCGTCCCGAAAAGGGAATCAGAAGCGTCTACAGGCTTATCGGTGCGAGGTAGTTGTCGGGATCCGGTAGCAGCACCGAAAGCGTCGAATCCTTAGTGTAAAAAAAGTCCCCTTTAGCGTTTACACACCGCTAAAAAGCAAGCCCCGATTGGCGTCGGAATCATGCCCCGCTCGGAGCAGTGCAAAGCAGATTCCGCGATTATGCAGCTAAGGCGTAATCGAAACTGTCGTTATTTTCGGCAGTTATAGTGTTTGCCGAATCAGGAGATCGGCACTCCGCCTGCAGCTTAAGCCTCCGTCTTTCCGGTCGAAACCGGAACATCCCCAAGCTGTGAATAAATTACTATATTTATATTAAAAAGTCAAGAATACAGAAAACTAAAATCGAAAAATTATACTATAAAATTTTTTTTACTCCCTTTTGTAAGAGGGAGGCAAGTAAGACGGCTATTCCCGTCCATGCAAAGATAGAGGCGGTTTCAATCTGAATCTTAGCCGTTTGAAAAGCAGAGCCTATGCCGTATTTCGGCTGACTCAAGACCTCGGCCATTATAACAACCTTTACGGCAAAGCCAGTACTTAAAATGTACCCGTTTTTTAAAAAAGGTCTTATGCAGGGAAGGTATAAACTTTTTAATCTTCTACCGAAAGGGACATTAAAATCGTAAGACATTTCTATCAGACCTTTATCTATGTTTTTTACTCCGTCTACAATATTTCTATACAGAAGAGGAAGAACAATCAAGCTTGTTACAAAGATGGGAGTCATATTCGATTTAAACCAAATTAAGGCTAAAAGCAAAACGGATATTGTAGGGCTGGATTTTAAAATATTTTCGGGAGCCGATAAAAAATCTTCAACATTTTTATTTAAACCGGAAGCTATACCTAAAAGAAAGGCAATAAAGGAATCTATAGCCAATGTTATAAAAATCCTGATAAGACTGCTTAAAATAAAAACATAAGTTTCCGGAGTTTTTATAATAACAAAAAGAGCTGATAATATTTCTTTTATAGGGGGAATAATAAGCGGAGCTTTTAAGCCTTGGGCAAATATTTCCCAAAGGATAAGGCAAAAAAAAGCCCCGCCTATTTTAAACTTATTTTGCTTTATAGTAGAAAGCATCATCAGGCAAACTTCCGCCTATAAATTTAGGATCGGCTTCAGCCAAAACCTTCAAATAAGCTTCTACAGCAGGTCTTGCTTTTCCGGCCTCAACAAAAACTATGTTCAGCTTAGGAATAGCCTTGGATAAAATGGGCGGCGGAGGCAATGCAGCAATTTTGGAAGCGTACTCGGCAGCCTTTTGAGGATTTTCCTTTACCCATTCGGAAGACTCTTTAGCCTTATCTAAAAAAGCACTTACATATTCGGGATATTTTTGTAAAAATTCGGCGTTTACAATTAAAGAAGCTTGAGGATAAGATGCTCCTTCAAAAGCTTTTTTCCATTCTTCCTGAATATCAACAACAATCTTAGTATTGGGCCTTTTTGTCATAATCATGCTGAGAGAAGGTTCTGCAGCAAGGGCATACTTCGCTTTCCCGCTTATAAAAGCAGAGGGAATATCCCCGGCAGCACTTAAATACTCAA
Source organism: Treponema putidum (assembly GCF_000755145.1). Taxonomy (GTDB): domain Bacteria; phylum Spirochaetota; class Spirochaetia; order Treponematales; family Treponemataceae; genus Treponema_B; species Treponema_B putidum. The sequence goes on along the minus strand of NZ_CP009228.1, from coordinate 962,696 downwards.
AACTCACATCCTTATCAGGATCAATACCGTTCTTCTTAAGCACTTCGCGGGCTGTCAAATCGGGGGTATTATTTCTTCCAAAAGAATAAATAGTTTTGCCCTTTAAGTCCGCTATCGAAGAAACAGGCTCCGAACTTATAAAATAAAGATTTCCCCAAACAATGGGAGCCAACAATTTTATATTTTTCTGTTTGGAATATAAAACCGATGCAAGATTGGTAGGCACGGCTGCAATATCGGCCTCCCCGGATAAAATCCTCGCTTGTAAAAGCTCCGGACCTGAAACAACTTCATATTCCGTTTCAGAATTATCAAACTGTGTTTTTTCATACACAAGTTTTGAAAGAGCTGCAGCAGGAGCTCCTGCGGGTAATACAACCTTAACTTTAAAGCTGTCATTTGCGGATTTTTCCTTGGTTCCGCCTGCAAATAGTAAGCTAAGACCAACAAATAAGAAAAAGAAACTCGAATATATTTTTTTCACACTTTCCTCCAATACCGATTTTCCGGCCCGATAAGAATACTATAAATAATCTTTTTAAGTCAAGAGATTAACTTAGCTTAACATAAATTAAACCTGCCTATTTACCCAAAACACTTAAAGCTATTTTATCGTCAGGGTTTATTTCTAAAACGGTTCTAAAAAAGGCTTCGGCTTCTTCTTGTTTTCCCTGTTTTAGGGCAAGGGTGCCGAGATTGGAAATAATTTTTATGTTCTCGGAATCTAAACTCAAAGCATTTATAAGATATTTTTCAGCTTCATCAAAAAGTTTTAACTCCATAGAACAAATTGCAAGCTCATTATAGACATCGGAAAGAGGTGTTTTATCGGAAATTTTTGAATGTTCCAATAATTCAATAGCTTTTAAAAAAGAAGATCGGGCATCGTCCCATCGGCTCATCCGTCTTAAAGCCCAGCCCAGCAAAAACCACGCATTCCAAACCTTAGGATTTTTTCTCAAAAAAAGCTTTATACTTTCTGCGGCTTTTTCTTCTTCACCTAAATCAATATATTCATAGGCTTTTTGGAAAAGCTCATCGTCAAGAGCTTGTTCCGAAATAGTTTGAAGCAACTCGGAAGCCTTAGCTTTTCGGAATTCGGCTGTTTCTGAAGAATCATTTTCTATTTCCAAATACGTTTTTAAAAGGGATTTGGCTTTTATATAATTTTTCTGCTTTATAAAAAAATATGCAGCATTAAAAAAAACGCCCGGCAATGGAGGCTCAAAAAGTATAAGCTCTGAATAAAGCTCTTCGGCTCTTTTATTAAAGTTCAAAGCATCTTCAAAAAGTTCTCTCATCTCATAAAATTGAGAACGCTCTTCCATCAAAAGAGCAAGGTTTAATTTGGTTATACCGTCATCCGGATTTAAACCTTCAAGAGAAAGTAAAATCTCTTCAGCCATATCAAAATCATTATTTTTAATTTTGATTATTGCAGCCTGAGTCATTTCTTTGCGGATATCGGGGCGGAGTAAATTGAATATTTTTCGGTAATATTCGATATTAGGATTTTCCCTATCATAAGCAAAAACTGTTAACATTCCGGCAAGAATCATTTCGGATTTAATATCTTCAATGTTGAAATTTTCTTTTTGATCAGGCTCCGGTAATCCGATAGGAAGAGGAATCAAAGGTTCAAGACCTTCAAAAATTTTACCGGCTTGTTCAGCCGATATTTGTACATACAAAAGCGAATCAATAGGATTATTCATTTTTCTAAAGGATGTTCCGGTACAACGTCTTCATGAGGCGGTTCTAAGGGAGCCGCATTGTTACTTGCAGGCGGAGAAATAGGCGGAACAGATGAAGCAGGAGCAACATCTTCTAAAAAGTCATCCCCAAAACCGTCGGAATGAGATTTACGAACAACAGAAAAATGTTTGTTCAGATACATCTTATACATCATCGGAATATTTTGCGGATAATAATTGACTGCAAGAGCAACTAAATCCTTTCTTCCTTCTACCGGTTCGGTTCTTACTATCCGTCCCTTTATACCGAATACGGAACGCGGGTCATCAAACGCAAAGCGGAGAGTTACTTCCTTATTCATTAAAAAGTTAGCAACACCTACAAGAAGGATTTTTGCCCCTGAAAAAGAGAGATCCCGAATAATACAGCGTCTGGGAATAGCATCTACATACACAACCGTTCCTTTTTCCACAAGACCTATTCTCCTGCTTATCTCCGGAGTAATAGCAACCCTCTCATTTTGGCGTTTTTGTGAATTGATATTAGCTTCAAGTAAGATGCCTAATTTTTCTATTAAATCATCCGGAGCTCTTTGAGTATATTCAAAGGTTATTAAGACAAGTTCATGGCTCCCTGTTTCATAAGAAGAGATGCCGACCAACTTAGCGGCAACAAAAAAAGACAGGGATTCTTTTCCTTCCGTATCAAAAAAAGCAAATCTTATATTTACGGATGTTATTCCGCTCCTCAACTTATCTATAAAACCGCTTTTTTTACCGCAAATTATTTTTGCCTTTGTCATAGAAGCCGAATTAATAATGCATGGCCATTGTCCGCCGGAACAGCGTACAAAAACCTGCTTAGGGTCAAAATTAAGAGTAGAAACGACTTCTTTTGAGAAAGTTACATCTATATCTTTGTATAAATTGTAATATCTGTTTAACTGCTGACTTACTGCAAAGGCCATGAATATATGATAATAGTTATTGGCCAAAAGGTCAATAAGGCTAAAATAAAAAACCCGGGAACACTACGGCACAAAAAGAATTAATCTACCGCTGCTTCCTTCCGGATCTGACGGGGTTCGAAAAACCTTTTTTGCATAGGTCCCGGGACGGAGAGAGAGGGATTCGAACCCTCGGTACCATCTCTGGCACACACGACTTCCAATCGTGTACCTTCGACCACTCGGACATCTCTCCAAAATTAAGGAATGCGTTTACAGTTAAATCTTTTCTCCGTCATAAAACGGAGAGAGGGGGATTCGAACCCCCGGTACCTTGCGGTACAACGGTTTTCGAGACCGCCCGATTCGACCGCTCTCGCATCTCTCCAAAATAAAAAAGCCGGTTGAAAATACAAATATCTTTTCCGCCGGCTATTAACGAGGCTAGGCGGGTTCGAACTGCCGACCTTCAGATCCGCAATCTGACGCTCTATCCAGCTGAGCTATAGCCTCAAAAATTATTCGGAGTAGGGGGGATTCGAACCCCCGGTACCCGTAAGGGTACAACTCCTTAGCAGGGAGCCCGATTCGACCGCTCTCGCACCACTCCAGAGTTCATACATGACCAACAGGTCAAGATATAAAAATTTACAATCGAATTTATACAATCATAAATTTTCACGGAGCGAGAGGGATTCGAACCCCCGGTACCTCTCAGCACAACGGTTTTCAAGACCGCCGCCTTCAACCGCTCGGCCATCGCTCCAAAATGCAGGGTTCATATTACCCTAAAAAACGGTTTTTTGTCAATAGGTTTATGACACCCGCATCACTCTTTTTTAGATAGTCCTTCTTTTCACAGTATCATTATTTTAGATTTATACTTACCTATATAATTAGAATGTAAAAATGTTTCACGTGAAACATTTTTACATTCTTGTATCAGATAGGACTTTATGATAAGATAATGCCGGAGTATTTTATGAATATAGTATCAAAAGAACAAGCTGCCGCAATTTGTATTGAACATGGTCTTATTTCAGGTTTTTTCTCAAAACCGGTAAAAAAGGATTCCTCGATTCAAAAAATAAAATTGCGAAAAATTCTTTTAAAAAAATCAAGAACAATATCAACTTGAATGCTTTGACGGCACAAAAGTTTTTCATAAAAATCTTTTGCCTCAAAGTTTACAAGAAAAACTCGAAGACCTTTTTTTTGAATTTAAGATTGCAGAATTTGCCTCTTTAAACAGCCAACTTATTTTTTTGCAAAATAATAAAGGAGATATTCATTTTAAAACAAAGGCAATAAAAAAAAGCCCCCTAAATAAAGAACATGTATCTTCAATTGAAAATCTTGAGCATAATAAGCAAAAAGAATATATTCTAAACACTTCTGAAATGCCTATCTTTTTAAAAAAACTTAATTTCTTTACCGATGAAGGTAAGATTATTCAAAGTAAATATCATAAATTTCGGCAGATAAATAAATATCTGGAATTTATAAAATCCGTTTTGCCCGAACTAAAAGATATTTTAAAAGAAAAAAAAGAATTGCATATTGCAGACTTCGGCTGCGGAAAGGCCTATTTAAGTTTTGCTCTTTATTATTACTTAACCGAAATTGAAAAATTACCCGTTAAGATATGCGGCTTGGATCTAAAAGAAGATGTAATAGATTTTTGTAATAAATTAAGACAAGAATGCGGTTTTAAAAATCTTATCTTTGAAGTCGGAGATATAGGCCGATTTAAGTTTGATACACCGCCCGATATGGTTATAAGTCTCCACGCCTGCAATACGGCAACGGATTTGGCTATAGCCAAGGCAGTCAAAAGCGATGCAAAAATAATATTTGCTGTTCCATGCTGCCAGCACGAGTTTAATACTCAAATTCGTAAAAATAAGAGCAACATTATAAAATCTTTTTCGCCTATGCTTGATTACGGCATTATTACCGAAAAATTCACGTCCCTTCTTACAGATACGGTTAGAGGAAAACTGCTTGAAACCTGCGGATATAAGGTAAGCGTTGAAGAATTTATCGAAACGGAACATACTCCTAAAAACATCTTAACCAAAGCCGTAAAACTTGATGATAAATCAAAAAGCAAAACTATACTTATTGAAAAAGCCAAGCAAGAATTTAAAGAAATAAAACAAGCTTTTTTAATTAAACCCTGTTTGGAAAAACTTTTAAATGAAAAATGAGGTATTTATGGTATACGAAAAATTTGACAGCCCGATAGGAAAAATAATAATTATTGCAGATAATTCCGGTATAAAAGAATTAAGATTCGGCACAAAAGATTCCATTACAAATAAGCTTGAAAGAACTCAAGATAATTTTACAAAAGCCTTACAGATATGCAAACAGGCCAAAGAAGAATTAAAAAAATATTTTGAAAGAAATTTAAAACAATTTACGGTACAGCTTTCCCCCGAAGGTACGGAATTCCAAAAGACCGTATGGAAAGAGCTTTGTAAAATTCCATATGGAAAAACTCTATCCTATAAACAAATAGCAGTAAATATAAACAATCCCAAATCTTACCGAGCCGTAGGAAACGCTAACGGAAAAAATCCTATCCCGATTATAATTCCATGCCATAGAGTCATCTGTACCGGAGGAAAATTAGGCGGTTTTTCTGCGGGTTTGGATCGTAAAAGATTTCTTTTAAACCTTGAGCAAAAAGAATGCCAAATCGAATTAATTCCGCTTGTGGATAACTTGTGATAAACTCAGGCTAAAATTAAGCATAAAAACAATGTTTCACGTGAAACATTTTAAATTGGAAGATAAGCAAAAATAAGCCTAAAATAGCCTTTTTGGTGGACTTTTTAGAGTTTTATCACCTTTTTTCCTTACTTTTTCAAAAAAAAGATATCGATATAAAAAGATTTTATAAAATACTCCACTTTTGCTTGTGGATAACTTGTTCATTAAATTTGAATAACTGTGAATATGTTGTCATCTACTTATTTTTTGTTAAGACAGCTTTTTTTAGTGATTTTAATGCTTTTGCTAATTCAGGAGGAAGAGTCTTAGGTAAATCTAACTCCGATGCTTTTTTATCTTGTTCTTCAACAGAATATTTTTTTTTCAATTCAACTTCATCCGGAGTAATTATTTTTGACTGAAGCTGAAAATCAGGTTCAACAAAAACCGAAATATTTTTTATATCTAATGCCGGATAAAATTTTTTAAAATTATATATGATTTTGTTCTTTCTCATTAAAAGCTGTTGGCTCCAGCCGGTATGACTGGTTTTTATCATTGCCGTTTCATTTTTTATATCATAAAGCTCGCAATATGCGGCTAATTTTTTATCGCCTATGACTTTTTCCCATCCTTCAAAAACAGATAGAGCCTGTTCGCTATTCAGATTTGAGGAAATTTCCGCCATTTCATTAAACTTTTGAGAAAAATTATCTACTATTTCTTTTGATGTTTTAAAAAGTTTCATATTTTTTTACTCATAAAGATTTTAACTTAATACAATAAAATCTCAATTACAAATTTTTATATTCATCTTTTTACAAATCTCGGCTAAGGCAGTATCATTAGTAATTAATGTAGCGTCATTTCTTCTAGTTAAAACCAAATAGTACATATCATAAATTGAATGATTATTTTTAATTCCTTCCGATAAAGATTCTTTCCACAATGTACTTGCATCAATGAAATCATCCACCATATCAAGCCCCTCTTGTACATATTGAATACAATTTTCATGTGTTATAAGCCCAGCTCTATAATACTTCCATAAAACATTTGTGATCTCGGCAACAAATAAATCAGGAGCTATAACCCAATCAGACTTGGAATAAATCTCAGAAAATAAACCGCTTTTTTCCCTTTGAAAAAGTATTTCTATTGCAGCACTTACATCAAGAACTATAATCACCGGTCTCTATCCTCTCTGATAAGTTCGACAGGATTTACAGCTTTTATTTTATTAGAAATATCGCGGCTTTGAATTTTCTTTAGAATATTTTTCCGACGCAAAATATTTGATTCTTCTTGCCCCAAGGCTTTTTCAAGTAAAACAATGATTTGCTGTGCAATAGTTCTATTTTCATTTTTTGCGGCATAAGTAATTTTTCTATAAATATCTTCAGGACATTCTCTTACTTGCAATAACGGCATATCGCACCTCCTTGCATACAATATACATCATTTTGTATGATTAATCAATGGAGAAAGGGCGGCTTTTAAGTTTGTTAATTCCTTTTAGACCTGTAAAATAATTATCTTTGATCCGCACCATTCTTAAAAGAGAGCTCTGCATCTTTGAATTTACATTTATTCTTGTGCTTAGATAAAATTCGGCTTCCGGCTTTTTTTCTTTGACAAGCACAGTTTGGGATTCAAGTTTATAATAGTCTTTTTTATAATCGAATCCGAGCTCTTCAAAGACCTCATCAGTCAACAAAGATGGACCGCAAATTCTGTTTTCCATACTGTTTACATAGGCACTTCTTATTAAGAAGGCGAGGGTATAGCTTTCACTGCCGGAAAGACAAAGGTCCATACCCTTTCTTGTTCCGCCTTTTAAGTGATTGTTTTTAATTTTATGCAGATAGAGCTTCCCGAAATTATTTTTTTGCTTTTCATTGCGATGCACACAATTATCTTCAAAACAAGCTTCTTTAAAAAAATAGGCTTCTATTTCGATGGGATCAATTGTAACAAAACCCTTATTTCCCTTTATTTTAAATACATAACCTGATAAAAGAGTGTACATTATATCTTGTAGGATAAGAACTATTTTTTTATGTGATGTTTCTTTTAAGAGGTTATCAATTTTTGTTTTTAGGTCTAAAAAGGTTTTTTGCATTAGTTCTCTCTTATAAATTACTGCTGATAATGTGTACCGCATTTACAGATTATCCTTTAACTCGTGAATCCGGCCTTTCCCGCTTTCAATTTGAGAAATACTTTCTTTTAAAAATTTCATATTTGATTCGGAATAAATATAAGGATCTTCAGAAGCCTTCATAGTAAAGGGCATACCATTTTCTCTTATTGTGGCCTTTACAAAGACATTTATTGCAGCCGATACATTTAGGCCCATAGAATTACAAATTTTTTCAAATAAGTTTTTATCATCATTAGCAATTTTTGCAGATATTGTAGTCATAACTGGCGGCGGGTGTTAGACGTTTTTTCTATACAAAACTATATCTTAATCTACACCAAAACCAAATCAGAAATAAACTGAAAGTCTTTGATATTCGTAGTATACAACGGCAATCCAAATTCTAATGCAGTAGCACCAATCAAAGCATCCGGAATCAAAAGACCATGACTTTTAGTATACTTTTCAATCAGACTTCTGGCTTTTACAGAAATCAATTCAGAAATTTCTACAATTTCAAAATCCGAAAAAGCTTTTTTTATAATGCCTACCTCCCGCTTGTTCAAAGCACCAACCATTAACTCCATATAAGTTATTGAAGACATTCCCAAACCTAGTCCTTTGTCTTGCTCAAGTTTTTGCTGAACTTCGGTTTTTCCACGAAGGTAGTCTATAAGAACGCACGTATCACAAAGATAAATCATTAAGAACGCCTCCAAGCCTTGCTTCTTATTTCCTCAGCAGAAAGAGACCTGTCTTTCCATAAACCAAAAGCCGCATTAAAATCTGAGAATTCTCTTTTATGAGTTTTCACAGGTGTATGTAAAGTACGTACTATTTTATCAAGTAATTTGATTCTCTCAGCATAAGAAAGCATATCAACTTGTGCTGAAAGTTGCTTAAAAACTAATTCCGACATAGGCACCTCCCATCCATTTCGCATAGTATACAATATTTTATAAACAAAATCATCTCCCACTCATTAAAACCAACACATAATTTCATATAACTTAATGATTTTACTATAGGTGAGTTTTATTCGTGCTGAGGGCTTAATACCCCGATGCTCTGCGTCGGGGGTGTTGATTTTCCTTACCAAGTTTTAAGATCCTTTGATAAAAATTTATTTTTCTTACTCAATTAATCATTATAATAAAATATACTTTTATTTTAAGAATCTAAACTGTTGATTTGGGTTTTAAGCTTTAATTTATAAAAATGCATAGTACTCTTTTACTATATCCGAAGAATATACCTGTACTATTTTATTTTGAGAAAGATGTTTTAATATTTTTACAGTTGGAGCATTTTCATTTCGTGTTATCAATGCAGAAACCAAAATATTTGTATCAATAACAACATATTTTTTCATTTGCCGAATACCTGTTTTCTAGTTTCAGCAATTTCTGCATTTATTTCTTCAAGCGACATTTCCGGAACATTATTGTCTTGAATACTTTTTCGAACTTGATCATATATTTTCCATCTGGTATTTTCTTCTCGTAATTCAAACGGTAATCCTCCCACAGCAATACTTTTCTTGAAAAAAATTCTTATTGCAGTCGGTAAATCTAACCCTAAATTTTCATATATTCTTGAAACATCTTCTTTAATTTCGGAATCGACTTTTAGCTGTACTAATGCTGTATTTGCCATATAAACCTCCATATCTATGCATACTTCAGTATTATTATAGCATTATTTTTTAATATAATCAAATGGTAAAAGGAAAAAGTTGTCCACTGGGCAATCCGTCTAACATGCAGTTAAGCTGCAAAACGTACCGGCGTCTAGCCGGCTGCTCTTCAGAGCGGGTTTTGTCAGTCTTGAACTGCGTGTTAGATTTTTAGTATAGTACATACAGAATAATAAAATACCAACCCTCAAAATTCATACAATAAATCCTATGTTTTATGTTTCTTTACTTCATCACTATTTTCTTAGCAATTATTTCTTAGATAACCTCATCATACAAGGCAACTATTTTATCATTAATCTTATTTTTTGTCTTTTGATACTCCCTAAAATTGAACTATTTATACAATTTTAGGGGGCGATTCATCAGTATCGGTTAATCGATTCTTATTGCTTTGTATATTCTACTGAATTTTCACCAGCAGTAAATTTCATCTTCGTTTTTGATGAATTTAGTTTTATAAATGAAAGCATTCCTTCCAAAACTTCAGGTGTAAAATTCAGTCTTGCACTGATTGTCTTGTTCGCGGAATCATGTTCAACATCAAATCCTATATCTTCCAGCTCTGATACAGCACCAGCTACAGAAGCTGCATATGATGCATCTGCGCTTCAATAATCCTCCTCGTGTTGTAAATAACCCGAAAAATCAGAAGCAACAAAAAGCATTTTTGAGCCTACAACTCCTGACATTGAAAAGTCTGCCTTCCATGTTCCCACTAAATCACTCTTGTTTGAAACAGGCTTCCAATCACTGATAGTATTATTCTGATTACCGTTCGCCTGTTGACAACCGCTAATTAACGCTACTGCACTAGTTATTAAAACTAATGCACCAATCACTGAAACTAATCTCTTTTGTTTCATCTTTCGACCATCCTTTCGCAATGTCCTTTTTCATTGCAATTATTTTATTTTTCGGTCGAAAGTCTGTTTCGATTGGTTCCCTACTCGCCTGCCACAAGGCAGGTCAATCTAACTACCGCTTGACCTGCATTTGCGGCTCGTCCGCAATGTCAGGTTGAAGCGGGTGTTAGGTGATTTTCTTTATTTTCTTAACTTTATAGTTAATTAATTCCAAATCAAAAATTTCATCATTTTCATTATAAATACGAATCATATCATTATCAACCAATTCTGTTTCTTTAATAAAAATCCATTGAACATCTTTTTCTAAAAACGGATTATACCAGATTGAATAAATTGATATTGTTTTCTTTATTTTTGAGTCTTTAATAGATTTAATAATCATCTGACCGGTTCCCTTAAAAATTCCATCTGAATAATTTGCAATATACTCGTATCCATTATGAATTATCGATGGAACTTCTGGAGGCGGAGTCCTTTTTGCATATAAAACCAAGAGTGAAAATATAAATATACTTAATAATATGATACTTTTTTTCATTAAACATACCTATTGTAAAATGTTTCTTCGTCCTTGCTATAAAGTTCAATTCATTTTTTTGATTACTTTTTTGCGGCGAATTTTTCTTTGTTTTCACCATGCGCCCCTGAGGGGCGTCCACATAACATTCGCTTAACCTGCATTTGCGGCTCGTCCGCAATGTCAGGTTGAAGCGGGTGTTATATGTCTTACTCAACCTGTTTGTCTCAACCAATCTCTAATATTTACACCAATCCTTTCAATATCTTCTTGAGCTAAATTTCCACCATGCATAATGACATTACGAGATTTTTCTAATGCTAAAAGTAATTGTTTTACCCATTCTTGATTTCTTAATAATTCTTCAAATAATTCCCAATTAGAACAAATTATTGCTGACAAGTCACCAAAATCACAATAAAATATTTCAGATGAACCTCTCGATGCGTGCCATTTTATTTTCCTTTCTTCTTCTTTTCGTGCAGAGACTTTTTTTTGAATACTTTCACTAACATGCTTCCACCAATCCAAATGATATTTTTCATCCATAGCTTTTACAACCATTTTCCGAATCATATTCTCAAAAGTATGGATAGCTTGATAAATAATACTCGTTTTGATTGATTGTTGAAGGAATTCTTGGTCAAGCATATCAAAAGATAAAGATTTTTTAATTTTCAATTCATCAAACTCTTCAATATCAACTACAGTCTTTGGATTTGCTTTCTTAAGACTTTCTTCTGCTAATATTCCTTTATACACAAATGAATAAAGCTTATCCATATTTTAACCTAAATGTTCTTTTAAGCTTTTAAAAATAGCATCATATACTGCTTGATCTTTTGTAGCCGGAAGAATGATATTTATATGATATTGCAAGGATCCAAGTGCTATTTCTTTTTTTTCTTGAGTATTTGGTAAAGGTCTTTCCGTTCGAATATTAGAGGTTTCAGTTGTATTATCTACCTTACACTCCTGTTTTGGCACTGTTTCAATAGAAAAATCACCAAGTTCACACAAAGAATTAAAAGTTGTCGCTATACGACCTATTACTTGATCAGTTTTTTTACCTGCATATAAAGAACGTAATTTATTTTTCACGTCTTCAATGGAAAGTTCATTAGCTCTAAGGTTTACAGCAAATAAATCAGAATATGCATCTCGAATACCTTCTGCAATAATTTTACTCGATTCATTTTTATCGAGAAACTTATAATACCGCTGTGTTGGTTTCCCATCTGTATCAATGAAACCAAGCTCTTTTAATACACCAATAATCATTCTGTCGTTTGTTGAAGTAAAACCTAGATTCTCCAAAAACTTATAAGATACCCTTTCTGGAGCTTGTGCGGCTTTGAATGATTCAAAATATTCAGAAATTGCACTTGGCTTTTGGGTATAACTATCAGGTAAACTCATAAATTCCCTCCATAATAATATCTACTTATCATTTCATCCGTAAGGAACATATAACATCCGCTTAACCTGCAACAAGGCTTGTCCTTGTTGTCAGCGTTGAAGCGGGTGTTAGCTTAAACATCAAATTCTTCAAATTGCTTTATTTTATACTCAGAAATCATTTTTTCTAAATAATTATTATATTTTTCCTCATCTACATTTAAAAATGATTTATTATTTGTTTCATCAGCAATAAATATATTATCAAAATTTTCTTGTAAATCATTTAAGTAGACTTTATTTTCTTTTAATATTTTTAATTCAGATATTATCTGTGATTTATTGTATCTTATTAATTGATCCACTAAATCAGAATCAGAATAATTAATTGTATCCTTAAAAAATGAATAGTATTCATCGATTGTTTTCTTTACATATAAGTCTGAGAATATATGCAGCCTTACTCCTTCAAAAAAATACTTAGAAAATTTTGAATAATTATTAATACAAAATTCATTCAATAATGATAACTGGAATCCCTTACCTTCTTTTATAAAATGACTTGTGTAGAAAACATCTTTATTAGTAATATTGAATAAATCAGGATAAATTGAACCAAGAAAAAAATCAGAAATATCTAACAAATTCAATTCCATTCCATAAAGATATTTTTTTGCAATTAATATGTGTGCATATTTTTCTGGCATTTGTACTCCTACACCGAAGCCATCATTCTAACATTAGCTTAAGTTTTTCCTAACATTATTCTTAAATTAATATTTAATCCAATATATATCAACATCTATTTCAGGAACACCCAATAATTATTGTCGATATATTTTGTTCTGGAATAACCTTGTTTACTAACATCATATAAACAATTGATATAAATTATATTTTATAAAAAAGCGCACGATAGTGCGTCAAGCTAACATCCTTTTGACCCTTCCTCATAATATCATAAAAGCCGATACTTTGCAACCTAAACTGCTGCAAAATAAAAAATTAAATCTTTCTACCATAATAACAAATCGAATAAATAAACGGTCGGCAGATTAGGCCTATCTTTATTAAATTTTATCAAAAGAATTTTATTCCCTCTCCACACTAAACCTTCCGTCTTCAACAAAAAATATTTTAGTATTTTCTTTTTGGTAGTTTTTATAGGGTTCGCCGGGGAGGAAGGTGCAAAAGAGTTGTTCATAGGAGGGGAGAAGTTCCATGAATTTTTGGCGTTTTTCGGGGTCGAGTTCTAAAAGAATATCGTCCATCAAAAAAATGGGTTTTCGGCCGGTTTTTTTGGAATAGATTTTAGCTTGAATCATTCTTAAAACAAGGGAGATAAGCCTCCTTTGACCGTTTGAGGCTCTTTCGGTAAATGGCTTTTTATCTTTTATAAAATGAATACGGTCGCGGTGGGGACCTATAGAACTTGTTCTATCGATTAAATCATTTTGGCGTTTTTCTGCAAGCAAGATAAGCAAATCTTTTTCAGTTTCTACCTTAATCGAGGGGCGGTAAACCATTTCTACGCCTGAAACTCCGCTTATTTCCTCATACATTGAAGAAAAATACTTTGAATACTCTTCTACAATATTCTTTCTCTCATTTGTGATTAAAAAAGCAAGGGAAGAAAAAATTTCATCTATAGAATCTAAAAGAGAAGCCTTTTTTTGTTCCAATATTATATTTCTTGATTTTAATGCCTTTGAATATTTTACTAAGTCTTCTATAAAGCCGGAATTGCACAGTGAAACCGATTGATCTATAAAAAATCTCTTCCTTGAAGGAGTTCCGACGGCAAATTCTATATCGTCCCCATGAAACAAAATACACGGAATAGTGCTTATCAACTCCTTTGAATTTTTAATTTTTTTAAAATTCTTTTGAATATCTTTTTTTTTATCTTGAATTATTATAGAAATGGTATGGCTTATTTTATCGGTTTCTTTATAAAGAGATCTTACACTGAATTCTTTTTCATCCCTTGTGCATATCTGAGCTAAAGATCTGGTTCTAAAGGAAGTTCCATAAGAAGAAACATAGAGGGCTTCTAAAAAATTAGTCTTCCCCTGTCCGTTTTTTCCTACTAAAAAAACTTCAGGAGAAGAAATATCTACTGTGGCATTTTCCAGATTTCTAAAATTATAGAAAGAGGCGGAAAGAAAGGGCACTTATAACCTTACTCCGTCTGCATAGGCATTATTATATGGAAAAAGTCTTCTTCAGGTTCCGGTTTTAAGGTTATAGCCTTCATGGCTTCGGTAAATTCCACCTTTATTCTGTCTGAAGTTATAGTCTTTAAAGGGTCTTCTATGTAAACATAGTTTAAGGCCAGCATAACCTCTTGACCGTCATATTTACAAGGAATTTCTTCTCGTGCACTTCCTATTTCATTTTCCTGAGAAGAAATAATAAGAGAACCGGGAAGAATGTTTAAAAATATTCTTCTTGTCTTTAATTCTACTAAAAGAGAAACTCGTTTTAAGGCTTCGATAAATTCGGTTCTTGAAACTTCAAAAGAAAGGTTTTGATTTTGAGGAATTACTCTTTCATAGTTAGGGAATTGACCGTCTATTAAAACGGATGAGAATTTATAAGAATTAAAATTAAAGAATATGTTTTTTTCACCTATTCCTACTTCTATGTTTCCTTCGTCAGATGCTCTTTTGTTGATGATATTTAAAATTTTAGGAGGAACAATTACTCCTTTAAATTCGGGGATAGGTATTCCGAAATTTTTCTTAATATGAGCAAGGCGTCTTCCGTCAGTTGCAACAAAATATAAGGTGTCTTCTTTGTTTTCTATATAAACACCGTTCATAAAATAGCGTGTTTCATCATCTGAAACGGAAAAAATAGTTTGATGAATCATTTCTTTAAATTCTTTTGTAGGAATATTAAAGAAGTTTACATTTGTAGGTTCCGTAAAGGCAGGAAAATCGTTTTCAGGTATTGTTTTAAGTTGGAATTTTGCCTTTTTCACTACTGATTTTATTGTAAGTTTTTGATCTTTTTGTTCTATTTCTACTTCACCTGAAGGCAGTGCTGAAAGAATACCGGCAAATTTATCGCAAAAAACCGTTGTTGAGCCCTCTTCAATTATGTTTACGGGTATTTTTGTTTCAAAGCTGACTTTTATATCGGTGGCCTTTATTGTAAGACTGCCGTCTTTAACCGATAACAATACGTTTGAAAGGATTGTTAGAGCTGTTTTTGTAGCTATAATTTCCTGAGCGATGGATATTTCCTTTAAAAGAGTGTCTCTGTCAAAACTTATTTTCATTTTCTTCTCCCTTGTTTATTATATCTTTTATAATAATTAGTAGTTATAGTAGTAAGCCCTGTGAATTTGTTGATAAGTTATTTAATTCTATATTGGATATGGAATTAAAAGATTTATAAGTCCGTAAAACTATAAACAGCTTATTACTGATTGTACAGCAATAAAAAAGTTATCCACAAAACTTAATTGTATATTAACATATATTCTAAAAAAAATACAGAGGTTATACACTCAAAATATATTGTTTTATTTTGATTTTTTATGTTATAATTTATAACTATGGAAAATACAAGTACTTTACCCATAGAAATAATGAATGCCGATATTACAAAATTAAAAGTAGATGCTATCGTGAACGCTGCAAATACCACTCTTTTAGGCGGAAGCGGAGTTGACGGGGCTATTCATGCTGCTGCGGGTCCCGAATTGTTAAAAGAATGTAGAAAATTAAAGGGCTGTAAGACAGGAGAAGCCAAGATAACGGAAGGCTATAAACTTCCTTCGAAATATGTAATTCATACGCCTGGACCTATTTATGAGGACGGAAAAAGCGGAGAAGCTGAACTTTTAGCAAATTCTTATAAGTCTTGTTTAAATTTAGCTTTTGAATACGGCTGTAAGTCCATAGCTTTTCCTTGTATAAGTACCGGAGTTTACGGTTATCCTAAAGAAGAGGCTGCAAAAATAGCCTTAAACGAGATTTCCGCGTTTTTAAAAGAACATAAGGATTGTATGAAAGTTTTTATAGTCTGCTTCGGAAAGGAAAATGAGGAGATTTATAAGAGATTGATATAATTTATTAGTAAAATAATAGCTGTAGAAAAGTTATATACTTTCCTACAGCATAAGTTGACTTTAATTAAGCTTCTTTACTTAACATATAGTAAAGGCTTTTTACGAGGGTTCCTGTAGCTTTTTCTTTTAAATAGCCGAAATTTTCCGTGATATAGGCGGTTCCTGCAATATCGAGATGTATCCACGGGATATCTTCTTTTGCAAGGAAGGAACCTACAAAGAGGCCGGCTGTCATCATTCCGCCGAATTTTCCTCCGCTGTTCTTTAAATCGGCCACTTTTGATTCATTCATTTTTTTATAATAATCTATTGTGGGCATTTTCCATACAATTTCGCCGGCTCTTTCATTTGCTTTTACAAGATCTGCAAAAAATTCGTCATTGTTTGTAACCGCTCCGCTTACCTGTTCTCCAAAAGCAGATACACAGGCTCCTGTCAGGGTTGCAAGGTCAATCAGCTTAGTAGCTCCCAAATTCTTGGTAGCATAATAAACGGCATCGGCTAAGGTAAGTCTTCCCTCAGCATCGGTATTGATAATTTCGATAGTCTTACCGCTCATTGAGCCGATAATATCTCCGTTTCTGTAGCCGTCGCCTGAAATCATATTTTCGCAGGAAGCAACAACAGCTACTACATTTACCTTAGCTTTTAGGTCAGCCAGTGCATGCATAGCACCTATAACCGTACCCGAGCCTCCCATATCCGTAAACATGGTAACCATGCTTGTTGCAGGTTTAATAGCGTATCCGCCGCTGTCATAGGTTAAACCCTTACCTACAAGAGCTATTTTTTCATCGGAGTCAGGGTTATTGTAGTATTCCATAACAATTAGTTTAGGTTCCTTAGTGCTCGCTCTGGCTACGCTAAGGAATGCCTCCATTTTTAGAGCTTCGATTTCTTTTTTACCGTGAACGGTAACCTTTACTCCCTTTGCTTCCAGTTTTTCCTTAGCAATTTGAGCTAAGGTTTCAGGATAGATAATATTTGCCGGCTGGTTTACTAAGTCCCTTGTTAAAAAAACCGCTTCCATAAGTTTAACGGCTTCATTGACGCCTTTTTGAGCTCTTTCTTCCTTTCCTTTTTCAGGATTATAATTGACCGTAATTTCGGTTAATTCTTTGCGGTCGCTCTTGAATTTGTCATATTGATAGGTCGCATGAAGCATTCCCTCAGCAATAGCCGATGCTGTTTTGTAAGTGCATAAGTTATTAAGTTTGGGAATATTGAGTTCAACCTCTGTAATCTTGTTCTTTAAAAGTTCGGACGCTGCCTTAAAAAAAGATTTCCGTAAAACCTCCAAATCAATTTTTTCTTCTTTGCCGAGCCCTATAAAAATTCTGGCTTTAAGATCGGCATCAAGATTATAATAAACCTCTTCTGCCTTTCCGGAAAATAATTCTTTTTCTTTTAAATAATTAAGATAGCTGCCATCTATTTTGTCCTCAAAAACCAACTGAGCAACTATACCGCCTTGTTTTGCAATATTAAATTTCATAATTCCTCCAAAAATATTAGTTTAAAGTTACTGTTACTTTACAATGAGAGTATACATATTTTATCGATTAACGGCAAGATAGATGCTCGCATATTTGCAAAAGAGAGGTATTAAATATGTTACTAGCCGAATATGATTATGAAACCGATATAGCTGTACAGCGTGCAGAAGAGCGTGAAATAGCCTTTGCTGAAGGGATTGAACGAGGAATTGAACGAGGAGTTGAACAAGGCTCTTACCAAACCAAGCTTGAAACTGCGGCAGCATTTAAAAAACTCGGAGTTGATATTACTAAAATAGCCGAAGGTACAGGCTTAAGCAGGGAAGAAATCGAAGCTCTATAATCAGGGGTAGAACCCTCTCTTTGACTAAACACCATATCTTTCTCAAATTTCTCCATATCCGACTGGATTTTTCACAAAAAAAGATGTATAATTATAGTGTTATGAAGAAAATACAGAAAATTATATTTACACTGATATATACTCTTTTTGTGATGGCGGCGGGATTTGCTGCAGATTTTACATGGAACGGAAGCAATAGCTCAGCCTGGAATGCTTCAAGCAACTGGACACTTTCGGGAACGCTTCCTCCCGGCCATCCGGGATATCCCTCTACTTCTTCCGATACTGCGATTATAACTTCTAACGGACACGCGCCTGCCCTTAACACTTTCATACCTATAAATTTAAATTCACTTAAAATTAATTCAGGTTCTCTTAACATAACAGGAAACACAAGCCTAACCCTTTCCGGCAATTTCACACATAACGGAGGAACATTTAGTGCAGGGCCTAACACCACTGTAACCTTTAACGGCAGCAGCTCCAAAATAACAGGTACAGGCGGTTCGGAACCGCTGTTTGGGAATCTGACGGTAGCTGCAAACCCTGCAAAGTTAAAACTTGAAAAAAATATTAAGATTGCCGGCACATTTACAAAAAACGGCGGTTTTTATGCAAACGATTATACAACCGTTACTTTTACCAATTTGACTTCAACAATAACTGCTCCTGTTAATTCGGAACCAACGTTTTGGAACCTGACGATAGCGGGCAGTGCAGGGTTACAACTTGGGAGCAATATTAAAGTTGCAGGGACGTTTACAAATAACGGAAGTTTTACTCACAACAGCAAAGCGGTAACCTTTGTCGGATTCGGATCCAAAATTACAGGCACCGCAACCGAAACGGAATTTTCAACGTTGGCAATAGATAAAAGAGAATTGCCTGCGCCGCCGCCTTACAACAAGGTAACACTTGCGGATGGCAAAAAAATAAAAATTAAAGTTTTTAAAAATATATATAAGGGAACCTTTAATGCAGGAAGCGGTACAGAAATAACTGTTACAGAAGAATTTGATAATACTGACGGAACCTTTGAACCAAAAACATCTACGGTTAAACTTATACCCTCCGGCAATACCGTAACAATTACAGGCACCGGCAATGCGACCGACACTAAATTTTATAAACTTAAGCTGATAAACGGCGGAAATAAAACGCTTAAAATAAAAAACAAAATCTCAGTAGCGGAAAAAGGTCTTGAACTAGAAGGAGGTACTGCTTCTCCTCCAAGTAAAGATCCTCTTACGGTATCTCCGGAAAGTGCCGGAGAGATTAACTTTTACACTCCTCCCACGCCTATAACAGGCACCCCTCCCAAAGGAAAATATTTAACGGTAGAAGCCGGTATTCCAATAGCCGGAGGAACATATACTGTAGTCCAGAGCAAACCTCAAGGAACCCCGTCTGCTAATTGGATATTTGAAGATTGCCTTATTAATATGACGTGGACAGGAGGAAATTCAACACAAAACTGGAACGATTACGCAAACTGGTCTCCAAATGGAATCCCCGGTATCCATACACCCGTTACCATTCAGACAACAAGCCGTTATCCCAAACTTACAGCGAACGTATCTGCCGAATCCGTTACGGTGAATTCGGGAGCGGAACTTGACTTGACTCATTATACTATAAAAAAAGGCCCCCCTACAGCAAAGCTTACCAATAATGGTACTATTAAAATGACGGGAAGCGGAGATCAGTTGAGCTGGTTTAGTGCGGGAAATAACGATAACATAACACTCGGAAACACATCCACTGTTGAATATTACGATGCCCCCCCTTCCAATGCAAACGTCTGGGCAGGCCCATACGAAAATCTGAAAGTAAGCGGTACAAGACAAAATCTTAGAGCTTTGTCTATAACCGTAAACAAAGACTTTACCGTTGCTTCTGCTTCTTTCGCTCAAGCGACAGGAACCTTCATCTTTAACGGTTCTTCAACTATAGACGGAACAGGTACGATAAGCTTTTACAACCTGACCGTTGCAAGCAGTAAGAGCGTAACCCTTAATAAAGATATAGCAGTCGGCGGAGCCTTTATAAATAGCAGCGGAGCAACGTTTAATGCAAACGGTAAAAACATAACCTTCGGCGGTAATTTCACAAATGGCGGCACCTTTACTCCGGGTACCAATACCGTAACCTTTAACGGAACCTCGACATTAAGCGGAACAGGTGCGATAAGCTTTAACAACTTGAGCGTAGCAAGCGGTAAGAGTGTAACCCTTAATAAAGATATAACAGTCGGCGGAGCCTTTATAAATAGCAGCGGAGCAACGTTTAATGCAAACGGTAAAAACATAACCTTCGGCGGTAATTTCACAAATGGCGGCACCTTTACTCCGGGTACCAATACCGTAACCCTTGCCCCGTCCGGCAATACTGTAACGATTACGGGCACCGGCACTGCAAGCAATACAAAGTTTCATCACTTGAGTCTTACAGGTGCGGGTGGGAAAACGCTCACGATAAACGGAAAGATTAGCGTCAACGGGAACTTAACCTTGCAAGGATCGGGGGCCGCCGATGCACAACTGCTTACCATAGCAGGCGGTACCAATAGTCCCGGTATTGAGCTTTCTGCAGATCAAACGGGTAATGGTAAATGGCTTAAAGTACACACAAATGTACCGATGATTCCGGAAAGCGGCGGTAAAACTTATACCGTAACGGAAAGCAAGGCTCACGAAGTTTCCGGTTTTCTTATTTCCGATGGTAATCCTAAAAACTGGATTTTTAGTGGCTATGCCGGACCTATGACTTGGAAGGGAACTCATTCGAGTAACTGGAATGGATGGCAAAACTGGCAGCCATGCGGAATACCCGGAGTAAACTCTGATGTAACAATTCCTCAAAAAGAGGCAGCTGCTCACTATCCCAAACTTACAGCAGCCGGTGCACAGGCTAAATCCGTTACGGTGAATTCGGGAGCGGAACTTGACTTAGGCGGGCAAATTATAAAAAAAGGAACGGGATCTAACGATTTTACACCGCTTACAAACAACGGCACTCTCAAAATGACGGGAACATCGTCTGCATCCGACCCGAAAGGACAGAAAGAATGGTTTGAAAACGCAATAATTTCTTTTAGTGACAGTTCAACCGTTGAGTATTACGGTGCCTCTCCTGCCGCATCGGACATTTGGGCCGGCCCCTATCAAAACCTGAAAGTAAGCGGAGGGAAAACAAGCTTTACAACGGGAGATCTGAAAGTAAATGAATATTTTACCGTTGATACCACAGGCAGTTTTATCATTAATGCAGATTCGCAGTCCTATACGAAAATGGTAACCCTGAATAAATCAACAACCTTTAGTTCTACTAATGCAGGCGGTACGGTTTTTGAATCATTCCTTATGACTAATGGAAATACAGTCGACTTTTCAGGAAACGGTAAAATAGAAACAAAAAAAGATATTTATGGATATGGAAATATCAACGTAATTTCCAACACAGGAGGGGAGTGGACTTCATCGGAAAAGATTCAAGCAAATATTATTAATACACAACGAAAATGGACTTCTTTAGATAATATTACCGCAAACGGTTCCATTACAGCAAATGACTGGACAGCCGCTGGAAACGTAACTCTTAAAGGAAACCTTATCGCCGTTCAATTTAATCAAACAGCCGGAACTCTCACTTTTAACGGTACGGGAACGCCTGAGCAGGAGCTTAAGGTTACCGGTGCAGGCGATAAAAAGATCAATCATCTTACAATCGATACCGGAGCAAAGGTAAAACTCGGCTCGGAGATTGAGGTAAAAGGAACCTTCTTAAACAAGGGTACCTTTACTCATAATGATAAAAAAGTTAGCTTTACCGGAGCAGCATCGATAGGATCTGTAAATCCGGGGCAGGTTACCGAATTTTACGATATTGAAATAGCATCTTCCGCTTCGTTAACCCTGAATCAGGATATAAAAATTAAGAAAGATTTTAGCAACAGCGGAGGCTTTACCGTCAACAGCAAAACCGTAAGCTTTGTCAAAGGATCAGCCCCCGTGTCCGCCGCTTCAACAATAAGCGGCAATGGCGTATCTTTTGCAAATCTTAACATAGAAAGCGGCAAAACCGTAACGCTTAATAATGATAGTCTCGAAATAAGCGGCACCTTAACAAACGACGGTATCTTTGATGCACAAACAAATAGCAAAACGGTAACCTTTACAGGTACCAATGCTAAAATAACACGAACCCAGGCGAGCCCTTCCCCTATGCCTGAAAATAAGTTCCACATCCTTAAAATTGCAGATAGTGCAACCCTTAAAGTAGTTCTTTCCGGTATTAATAATAATGAGCATAATAAATTCGTTCAAATAGATATTAAAAACTCCTTTGTAAACGGACAGGACGGAATTTTTATTCCTCATTTTTCAAACTTTGTGTTCAGCGGTACTGCAAATACTAATTCAATTAATCACAATATAAACTTTACCGATATAACCATTCCGAGTACAGGTTCTTTAACCCTTAATAAACCTATAACCGTAGGCGGTACTTTTACAAGTAACGGAACCTTTACTGCCGGAGCCAACAAAGTAACCTTCCGTGGTGGAAACCATGGTTTAGAAATAACCAAAGGCACAGGAAGTTCCGGAACGATGACTTTTTCCGAAATAGAGATACTGGGCGATGCACATTTAGCTTTAAAAAGAGATATTACCGTTACCGAAAAAATTTACTATACGGAAAAAAATGGAAATTTGGGAAAATTTACTGCCGACTCCGGCACAACCGTAACCCTTAACCCTCCGCCAGGTGGCACCGTAACGATTACAGGCACCGGCACTGCAAGCAATACAACATTCCGCAATCTAAGTCTTACAGGTGCAGGCGGGAAAACGCTTACTATAGACAAAAAAATATCGGTATTGGGGAATTTAACCCTTACAGGAACAAGTACGGATAAGCTCACTATCGAGGGCATCTCAACCAACTCTAGCATTGCACTTACCACAGCCAATTCAGCACATGGTCAATATCTCAAAGTCAGAACCAATATACCAATTACAGGCGGTACCTATACGGCAGAAGACAGTCTGCCTGATGGTTCGGATACCGATATACAAGCCGGTAAACCCGAAAACTGGATTTTTACGAATTATAATGGAACTTTAACTTGGAAAGGCTCTGTTGACAGTAATTGGAACAATAGAAGAAACTGGGAGCCGGCTCTTGCGATTCCGGGAAAAAATACGGATGTAACCATTCCGCAAAAAACGGAATCCGCTCACCACTATCCCCTGCTTAGCACTAATGCGGAAGCAAACACCGTTACCGTGCAGAGTAACGCAAGTTTGAACATAGCCGGATTTGTTATAAGTGATAACTCTGGACGAAGTCCGCTTACCGTTCATGGAATGCTAAAGCTAAAAGGTACGGCTGACCAAACAAATTGGTTTGCAGCCGCCTCTCCTGCCGATAAAATTACTCTTCAAAACACTTCAACTGTTGTATACTATGATAATTCAACAGCCAATATCTGGGGCGGAACTTATTATAAATTGCAAGTCCAAAATAGGGATAAATTAGTAACGGGAGGAGCCCCTCTTACCGTTGAAGGTACATTTAAAGTTACTCATACTACACCGCCTACAATATTTGAAATAGATACGGGAACCGGAGCGCAACATTACAAGGGCAGTATTACTGCAACAGGAATCAATCTCAGTTTTAAAACAGCTTCTCTAAAAACAATGAAAGACACTCCCGCCAACTTGACGGCGGTTACCGCTGCAAACATCACTGTAAACGGAGATTGGACAAGTAACTCGACTGTTAACGCGCAAACGGTTACTGTTTTATTAGGAGGAAGCTGGACATCCAAAAAAGGAACAATAACTCTTACCGGTAATTTGGACGCCGCAAAATTTGTTCAAACTGAGGGAGATCTTATCTTTAACGGTACGGGAAACCGGCAGCTTTCCACAAATTCATCCGATTCAAAAATAAAGAGTCTTGTAATAAATACCAATGCAAGCGTAAAACTCGCCTCGGATATTACGATTCAGGGTAATTTTACCAACAACGGAACCTTTGACGCAACAACAGCTCCCGGATATACGGTAACTCTGACGAATGATGTCAACCACAAGATTACAGGCAATACGGCAGCAGGGGCTATAGGTACACAAAACAACACCGACTTCCACCACCTCGTCTGTATTAATGCGGGCGGAAAGCAAATCCAATTTAACAAAAAGATTTCCGTACACGGTAATTTAACCTTGCAAGGATCGAACATAAATAACTTGCTTAATATATCGGGAACAGATAATGATGCCGAAATTTATGTAGAGTCAAATCAGGGAACCGCCTCAGGCTATGAATGTAAGTGGCTTGGTGTTGCTGAAAATCTTCCGATAAAATCTCTGACTTCTTCTACGTATACCTGTACCACTGACGAAAGTAAGCCTACCGGAAACATTAATTCTATAATAGCCGGTAAACCTGAAAACTGGATTTTCACAAATGTATATGAATTAAGATGGACAGGTGAGGCTAACGATAATAACTGGAATAATCCAAATAACTGGAGACCCAGAACTTCTCATGCCCCTAAACCAACTCAATTTGCAACAGTGCGTGCAGTCGCAGCCGGTAACCACCCCATATTGGGAAGTGGAGATTATTATGCGAAAAAAGTAGAAGTTGTAGGCACCGCAACCCTCGATCTAGCCGATAAACTTATATACTCAAATACAGCAAAAACTGCAACCGCAGAACTTACCGCTAAAGGCACCCTCAGACTCAAAGGTACAGATGATCAAAAAACCTGGTTTGAACATTCTAATCCTTTAAACAGAATGACAATAACCCAAAATTCTACGGTTGAATATTACAGTGCACCGACAACAATCAAGTTATGGGGCGGAGGTACCGACGGTTATAATAAATTGATTTTAAATAATATAGGAACCTGCGAAACAGAAAACAGTAATTTAAAAGTAAATGGAGAGCTCTCCGTTGAAGGCTCCAATGTTACCATCAATAGCGGTAATGCAACTCAAACTTACAATGGAGTAATAAATGCTACAGGGAAAGATGTTACTCTCGAAGGTTCAACAATAACTACAAAAGACAATATTACAGCAAATAAAATTAAGGTACTAGGAGACTGGAACTCAACCAGCGGTACTATAACAGCCAGCACAAACATAGAGGCAGCTAAATGGACTTCTGCAGACGGAGTTATAACTCAGGCCGAAAATAATATTACCGTTACGGGAGCTTGGGACTCTAAAGGCTCCACCATTACAGCGAATAACATTGAAGCAAAAAAAAATTGGGACTCTTCGGGGAATGTTACGTCAAACGGTAATATCAAAGTTGATAATGGTTATTTATGGAAGCCCACAGCTGGAGATATAAAACTTAAAGGCAACCTAACCGCAGGTAAATTTAATCAAACAGGCGGCACTCTTACCTTTAACAGCACGGGAATACCCGAGCAGGAGCTTAAGTTTACCGGTGCAGGCGATAAAAACATATTCAATCTTACAATCGATCCCGGAGCAAAGGTAAAACTCGGCTCTGAGATTGAGGTAAAAGGAACCTTCTTAAACAATGGAACCTTCAATACCGGTACGGGTAATACAATAACTTTTAAAGGAGTATCGTTTACCAATAACGGAACCTTTACCGCCGGTGCAACCAATACGGTAACTCTTAATCCGACCGGCAATACCGTAACGATTACAGGGACCGGCACTGCAAGCAATACAAAATTCAGCAACCTTGAGTGTACAACAAGTACTACCTCAAAAACTCTTAACATAAGTGGCAAAATTTCTGTAACCGGAGATTTAATTCTCTCCGGAGCAAACGGAGAGCCATTAACAATTAACGGCTCTAATAGTGCCGAAATTCATCTAAGCAACAGCCATGGTTTAACTTCAGGTACTGCAAAAGGAAATTTTCTAATGATATATACCGGCAAAGTAAGGATTCAACCTACAGGTAAATACTATGTCGTAAAAGACAGTAAAGATGATAGCGGCTCAACAATTAGTAAAAACGGCTGGATATTTGTAAAGCCGAACTTGCGTATAGTAAATTCCTTTGCAAAACCCAACGATAACCATATCTATCTTTTGTTTGACGACAACAGCTTATCTACAGAAGAATTTGATAGTTTAAAAGCTTTAAACCATTCCTTACAAATTACAGACGGCGTAACAACTTATACATCTAATCTGCAAACAGTCCACAAGGAACCAAGTTCATATATACCTTCCGGACATTCTTTATGGAAGATTCAACTTGACGGAACTCAAAAATTTAATCCTGATGATATTCTTAAATCCACCTATCAGGTATCTTTAAATTATTTCGGTACACTTAAACACAAAGCCCACATCTCTGATATCGGAATCGACATGGTAAAACCTTTGACGGCTTCTAACTCGATAGTTTTACGTAACTTTAATGCCGGTGATAATGACCCGGCCTTACCTACACTTGATGTTAGAGTACTCGCCGAAAAAGCACCTTCTTCTTCCAATGTTATCTTGCATTTTTTCTCAAAAAACTCTGCGGAGCATAAATTTTGGCATCCCGATACTATACCATCACCACCCGGCTCTTTTGCAAATCCTCAGGCAGGCACAACAAATTATTCTCCTACATTGAATGGTAACCTTATAACCTCCATCATCCCATCAACTGATCCTTCCTTAAAAGAAGGAAAGGTGGGGCAGTTTATGTATGTCTATAATAATTGGCTTCCCTGTGCAAGACTCCGAAATCCAAACGATATCCTTTCCTTCGATGTCTGGAATTTTAAAATTGTAGGAGTACGAATGCAAAAGGGCGGCGTGTCAATCTTTGACAATGTTGTAAATCCTCACAAGGGGCAGTCTGCCACAATAGCTGCACACCTAAAAAAATCCGGTATGCTTACAATTCAGATTATGACCTTGGACGGCAACATAGTACGCACTTTAACCCGTTCTCACCACAATGCAGGTGACCACTTTTATCTATGGGACGGAAGAAACAATGGCGGCAATCCGGTTGCAAGCGGTATGTATTTTGTCAGAATTGCCGGCCCCGATATAGATGAAGTGAGAAAAATTCTGATTATTAAATAAAAAAAGGCCTAAAGAACGGCAGTTTAGACTGCCGTTTTCTAAGCCCTAAAAAATCAATTTTTAAACTTTTTTAATTATAAAAACAAACAGGATTTATCTGAATTTATTTTGCAAATCTCTCGCCGAATTCTTTGCATTTGTCTTTTCCGGCGGCAGTGGGTGCATCGTAGATAATCAAGCCTTCTTCAAATAAGTCGGCTCCCTTATCCTTAGACCTTGCTTCCCAGTTCCTCATCCATTCGCCGCCTGAACCTTCACCGGCCCATTCATATGAACCGAACAAGGCAATTTTTTTGCCGGACAGTTTTCCTTCAATAGAAGCAAAGAAGGGTTCAAATTCATCCGGCTCAAGCTCTTCGGAACCCATAGCGGGGCATCCGAATGCAATCTTGTCATAATCATCAATGCTTTTTGATCCGAATTCCGAAACGGTAAAAAGAGAAGCGTCTGCTCCGCCGGCCTTTAAACCTTCAAGAACGGATTCAGCCATCGACTGAGTATTTCCCGTCCCGCTCCAATAAATAACAGCAATTTTTGCCATAAAAAACCTCCTATGGTTAAAAAAATAATCGAGAGTTAAGCGCTTAACAAATCGTAAAGCCTTAAGCCCTTTTCTATCTGCAAAGCAAAATGCTTTTTGCATTCATTATATCGATCAAAAATTTCAGTTGCTTTTTCGGCATCGGAATAAACCTTCCAATAGCCCGAAAAAATGCAGCCTTCACCTTTTCGTCTATAATATTCCAAAACATCGTATACGGGATAGCCTAAAAAAAGCCCTATTTCATGCGGAAAAGAACAGCATCTTTTACAATGCCTGTCCATCTGTGAGCTGTGCATTCTGGATGCTAAAAGATTCAACATATCTTCCAAACTCATCTTAAGCTCATAACCGAACATTAAAAGAGCTTTTTGTACTCTTTCATCCCTAATTAAAGCTTCCAGAGCTTCCTTTTTATACAAAAGAATCTGTGCGCCCCGTTCACAAGCACACAAAACTTTTAGATAAAAGCCCTTAGATTCAAGCAAATCCTTATCAAGCAAAAAAAATTGCTTAAAATCTTCTGCTGATACGGAAATCAAATTTGAGGGCTTAAGGCCTGCCAAACAAGGCGCGCAAGAATAAACTAAATTGTACTCGATGTTAGCAATATTCAACATGAGTCTATTTAAGCACAGATTTCAAATAAAGTCAACTGTTACTTACTAAATATTTATTAATTATTGTTTAAAGCTCTTCCGTCTTCCAATCTCCGATAGTCCGCTCCTCTTCATCAAAGCTCGAACCTATAAGGATTATCTTTTTACCCATAGTCTTAAATTGATCCGCATAACCCTTCTCTTTTATCTGAGCTATCGCATCTTCGGCACTGCCTGCACTCATTAGTTTAAACTCAAAGATGTAGATAGAATCCTTTGTTTGCACTATACAGTCAGCCCTGCCCTTTAAACAGTATATTTCAGTTTGCACAAATTGCCCCATTAACTTAAAGATTAAGTAAACGGCAGCCTGATAATTTTGTTCCCTAAGTTTAAGTTTATCTTTGGGTAAGTTATCATAAGGTACGCCCGCTATTATCGCCTGCATCCTTTCCATAAACTCATCTACCTTTCCAGCTCTTACATCTTCTACAAACTCCCATATTGAAACTCCTGTCTCATCAGGTCTAAGTGAACAATAGGCCGGCAAAAGATTTTTTAAAAACCCGTAGCGTACCTCATCATTAGGAAAACCAAGCCTATACATATTAACTTCTTCTATGTATTCTTTTATTGTTAAATATCCCGATTGAAAAAGTATCGGTATTGGGTTTTTTGTATCTGCCCTATACTCATTAAGCATCGACTCATCAAGTTCTACATTACCGTCTAAGTTAGGTATATTGTAATGAGCATCTTTTAAGTAATTTATTAAAAAGGTCGGTGTTCCAGTGGCAAACCAATAGTTTTTTAATTCTCCTGAATCTAGGGTACTTAAGATACTAAAAGGATTATAGACGGATTCCCCTAAAACACTGAACTTATATCCGTCATACCTCTTTTTTAGCTCTTCAATCATTTTATCATAGCTATTCTTGGTGTTACCTGCTAACCTTTCTATTTCAGGCTTAAAAGTATTTTCTATCTCGCCTTGAGTTAGACCGCAGACTTCGGCATAGTCATTCAGCATACTTATATCTTTTAAGTTGTTTAAATCGCTGAAGATACTTACCTTACTGAACTTTGTTACACCCGTTAAAAAGGCAAAGCGGATATATTGGTCGCATGTTTTTATCACCGAATAAAAGGCCTTCAGGGTGTTCCGGTATTCTTCGTTTAGTGCTTCATTTACTCCCATAGTCTGTAAAAGAGGCTTATCGTACTCGTCTACAAGAATGACGGCTTGCTTGCCCGTTTTTTGATAAGCCCTCTGAATTATACCTGCAAAACGTTGAGCGGCTTCTTTTTCTTGTTTATGAGAACCATATATTTCTTCAAATTGACTTAAGGCAAGGTTTAAATGATTTTTTAAAGAATGAGGTTCATCATACCTGCCTATGTTAAAATCCAAGTAAAAGACAGGATATTCCATCCAAGCTTCATTTTTTTCTATTTCGGCTCTTTTTTCTTCAGCTTTTTCAATATATAAACCCCTAAAAAGCTCCTTTTGGCCTAAAAAGTAGGCTTTGAGCGTCGAAAGAAAGAGGCTTTTACCGAACCTGCGAGGACGGCTTAAAAAGTATGGAGAAGAAGTACGTACAAGATTATACACGTATTTGGTTTTATCTACATACAAATACCTATCATTCCTCATCTTTTCAAAACTTTGTATACCTATAGGTATCTTTCTTGATAAATCGAAATCCATTTTTACCCTCCTCAACATTATTATAACATAAGATAAGGGTTTATTCAATGTTAAAAGAAAATAGCGTAACAGCTCAGTAGAGATGTCACGCTATTTTCAAAAAATTGCCGCCTTGGCGGTTGTGTATCGGTTAATGTGCATCAGTTAAGTTATAGCTCAACCTTTTTATCGAATAACCAACTTGTAGCCGCAAAAAAACCGGCTGAAATAAGCATGGTCATAATTATTGTAACCAAATGAACCGGCAGCGGCTGGATGTTTACAAAGTTATAATATTGGGAAGACATAAGTCTTAAATCTATGTACTGCACAAGATCCCACCTTGTACTTAAATAAGTACCTAAGGCTATGATTCGTTCAAAAATTAAAATAAAAAGAATGATTGCAATGATTTGAGCTGCCATCTTTTTTCTTATAAAAGAACGGGTTAAAGCCTTAACAAACATAAAAGCCGTTCCTACAAGTAAAAATGATGAGACCAATAATAAGACACCGTAAAGAAAGGGAAGAAAATTTTGTACAAATATCTGATAGAATACACCTCTCAAAACCGATATAAAACTTTGACCGGCTGCTTCATAAAAGACAGCTTGCTGGGCTCCTATTATCAGAAAAAATATACATGCAACCAAAGAGTATATTAAATATTCCACAAAACCTGCTATAATTCGGCCTCCCAGTATAGCTTCGCTTCTTATAGGGATGGTAAGCATAAGGTAGTTGGTGTCCTTGTACAAAAGCTCATCTATGTGCCCGTTGCTGCATGTAAAAAACATTACGAGGGGTATAAAGGCAAGGGCAAAAAAAGTTAAGCCCAGCCAAAGGTTTCCCGTCGTTCCCATTGCACTGAAAGGCGTTTTAAAGATACTTAAGAGGATTATTGAGCCGATCGACAATACAATCATAGTTCCGCTTAAAATCAAAATAGTATTCAGCCTTCGCCTTATTTCATATTTAAAAATTCTTCCCATTTTATGCTCCAAAAACATCAAGATAGATTTGATAAATAGATTTACCTCTTGTAGTACGCAAATCTTCCGCATCGCTTTCCAAAACAATCTCGCCTTCTTTTAAAAAGGCTACATCGTTAAATACATGCTCTATATCCGAAACCAGATGAGTTGTAATTAGGATTGCACTTTCTTCAGTCCATGTTTTGATTATAGTTTTAATAATCTGCTCTCTGGCTACAGGGTCGGTGCCTCCCAAAGGTTCATCCAAAATATAAAGCTTTGAAGCTCTCGAAAAGGTAAGGCTTAAATTAAGTTTTTCGATCATACCTTTCGACATAGTTTTTACGGTTTGCTTGGGCTCCAGCTTCATAAATTTCAGCATCTCCAAGGCCTTGTTTTTATCAAAATCTTCAAAAAAATCTGCATAGAAATTAATAGCATCTTCCGAAGTCATCCAAGGATATACGACATTTTTATCCGGCAAAAAGGCTACCATCTTTTTTGTATCCATACCGAATTCTTTTCCGCATACCTTAAAATTGCCGGCAGTGGGTTTTATAAGTCCTGCAATTATTTTTAAAAAGGTTGTTTTTCCCGAACCGTTAGGCCCCAAAAGACCGTAGATTCTTCCGCTTTCTACCTTGAGACTGACATCATAAAGAGCTGTCTTTTTTCCCAAGTATGTTTTTTTTAAGTGCTCCGTTTCAAGTATTATACTCATTTTTTTCTCCAAAAAAATTATTCTATTTTTGCCTTTATAGACGCCATTATTTGCTCATTAGAAAATTTTAGATTCCTCAGGCCTTCGATAGCCGGCAAGATAATCTGATCTGCCATCTCTTCCGTCAATTTTTTTACCAAATCAGCCTCATTTACAACAAAACTGCCTAGTCCCCGCTTTGATTCCGTTATGCCTTCGCTTTCAAGCTGCTTATAGACCCTGAACATAGTATTCGGGTTTACATCCATCTCGGCGGACATATCGCTCATTGAAGGAATTTTATCACCCGGTTTAAGCTCTCCATAGACAATTTTACATTTTATTTTTTCAACTATTTGTAAATATATTGGACGATTTTGATCGTATATAACTTTCACAAAAAAGAACCTCCACAACACAATGAATTTGAGTAATTTAAAACACTCTACTATCTGTCTATAATACTATTATTGCTAAATTGTGTCAAGCCCTCGTAAAACGTTGTCCGTTTTTTGGAAAGTTTGTACCATTCTATCCGAAAAATTTACAACTGTTGTATAGACCTTATTTGTTTTTGTATTTATATCGTTAAAGGCCTTATCCAGATCTTCGCTGCTCTTTGCCATGAACGAAATATTTTTTACCACCTCGATTACCGTTTTTCCTATTCCGGCAGAGCTTTCAACTGAGGCTGCCGCCAAACGTCCCAACTCTTCAGCTACAACGGCAAAACCCTTTCCGGCATCTCCTGCATGGGCCGCTTCGATAGCGGCATTCATACTAAGCATCTTTGTCTGCTCTGCAATACCGGCTATAACCTCCGCCATTTCCTGTATATCCGCAATGCTCTGATTTATATGGACGATTTTTTCGTAGGTGGATTTAAAAAGTTTATGCCCGCCCTGAAAAGTCTCTACAAGTTCTTGTGCCGCCTGAGCATCTTCTTGGGCTTCGGCAGCTTCCATCTGTATATCGGTTAAAAATGATTTTACCGTTTCGCACTTCTCAGCTTTTTTTTCATCGTCTTGTTTTAAAGATTCTTGCAGTTCTTTATATGATGAACCCAGCTCCTTGTGTTTTTCTTGCAGTTCATTATAAGCCGCATTTAACTCATCGGACACTTCTTTTAATTCTTTATAATCGTTTTGAAGCTTGAGATAAACGGGAGAGTTTTCGATAGAAAGTCCTCTTTCTATCGAAACAGACGATTCTTCTATGCGGACGGGAGCTGATTTGGAATAATAGCCCTGCACAATAACCGGCTGCCGGGTGCTTTTCTCAGATATCTCGGCCGTTGCGTTGCTTAACGAAGAAGTGTTCGGCAACGTGGTATTTAGCGCAGCATAGCTTGCTGAAGCTGTATTTACCGAAGCGGAACTTTGTGCAGACAATGTTTTGTCTTCAGTTCTATCAAAAGAAGGCCTTTGTACCTCATGCACTTCGGTTTTAGGCCCTGCATGAAGTCTAAGTTTTGCTTTTTTTGCCCTTTCTCTTTCTATATAAATTTTATATATAATCGAAGAAAGAAGCCATGTTAAAAACACGCCTATAACCCAGGCTAAAACAATCAATAAGACGGCAAGAGTTTTCGATCTTTTTTCCTGCTTTATAAATCCGTCCTTGTATTCATCTTTAAGCCTTTCAAAACTGTTTTGTACGGAATCGAATTCTTTTAGCACAGGCAAAAAAGTTTTTGCTGAAGAATCTCCCGTAAGCTCAAACTCCTGCCTCCAAGCCTCTATACTTTTAAACAGCTTATTATTTGAGTTCTCATAATCATTATATGCAAAGTTTAAGCCGGAATCGTTTTTGTCGGCAGCTGAAAGTTTTTTTAAATTTTCAAAAGAATTAATAGTTTCTTTTATCCTTGCTTTAAGATTTTGAACCGAAAATTCCCCATCCTTGCTTGCAGTCCTGTACATATCCGCCTTTAAACTTACAAGATAAAACCTGTACTCAAGCAGATAATCCGTCTTAAGCTGAAAATCGGACGAAGGCTTTGCAGCAATAAAAAAAGCCGCCCCGCCGATACCTAAGGCCAAAGCAATACCGCATAAAGAAAAAATGATTTTTATGTAATTTTTCATTCCAATGTCCTTTACATAATCCTTAAATACCCATACACTAGATGTATGAAAATTTTGCATACAGCCGATTTGCATTTAGGTAAAAACTTGTACGAAACATCGCAATATGAAAGGCAAAAAAAAATGCTCGATGATATTCATAAAATTCTTTTAAAAGATGATTATGCAGCCCTTATTATTGCGGGAGATATCTACGACCGTTCTATTCCTCCTGCAGAATATGTAGCTCTCTTCGATTCATTTTTATCTGCCGTCCATCAGGATTGTCCCGATACGACCGTGTTTATCATACCCGGAAACCATGACTCTGCCGAAAGATTAGCCTTCGGCTCTAAAATTTTAAGTTCCGGTAATATCCACATTGCTGCAGACATCGGCAAATTATGCTCGCCCATCATTATAGCACAAAATGGAGAAAAAGTTCAATTTTTTTTGATGCCTTTTTTGCATTTAAGCTCATTTTCCAAAGAAAATTCGGAATTAAAATTGACATCTCAATCAGAAATGGCCCAAGAAGCCTCCCGCCGTTTAAAAGAAGCTGTGGATCCTTCGATTCCGTCGGTTTTGGTTGCTCATCTTTTTACCCTAAACGGAGAAAGTTCCTCATCTGAAAGGTCTTTTTTAGGCACTGCAGAATATGTTTCGCCCGCTCTCTTCGATTTTTTTACCTATACGGCTATAGGGCACTTACACAAAATGCAAAAAATTACCGGCAGAATGTACTATTCCGGTGCACCCCTCACATACGCATTCGATGAATGTTCAACAGAAAAGGTTGTTCTATCCGTCGACATAGACTGCAAAACTCAAGGGTTTCCTGTTCGGGTAGAAAAAATTCCGATTATTCCATTGCGTAAAATGAGCCGTTTAGAGGGAAGTTTTTTTGATTTTTTTAATACGGATAAATTCGATGCCTACAAGGACGATTTTTTAGAAATAAAGCTTACAGGTTCTACCCTAATTCAAAGCCCTATGAGCCTCTTACAGCAAAAGTTTCCCTATCTTTTAAACCTGCATCAAGAGGCCGTTGCAGCCGAATTAAAAGAGGAGGAGCAAATTCATATATTAAAAAAGAACATTGAAGACGAAGATGTCATCTTTGAAAACTTTATGCTTTTTGAAAAGGCCATAGATGAAGAGCCCTCCGCAAAAAAACAGGAGCTTTTCAAAAGCCTTTGCAAAGAGCAGTTTACATAAGAAGACATTGCTGGAGGAATAATGAAACCTGAAATTTTAAAATTGACCAACATAGGCCCTTTTCGCGGAACACACACAATAGACTTTAGCCGGATGGATTCCATTTTTTTGGTATGCGGAAAAACAGGAGCCGGAAAAACCACCATCTTCGATGCAATTTCTTATGCCTTTTATTCAAAACCTTTGGGCTGCCGCTCCCAAATTACCCGCAGCCTCCGCAGTCAGTTTGCCCCCGATACGGAAACGGCCGAAGTAGAGCTCATCTTTAAAATGGGAAATTCCAAATACAAGATTTTTAGACGCCTCCCCTTTTTACGCCCGGGAAAGAAAAACGAAACGCCTGAAGAATCTGCTCTCGCCGAATGGGACGGCCTAACTTGGAAAGATTTAAGTTCTACAAATAAGCGGGATACGGATAAAAAAATATTGAATATCATAAACCTAAACGAAAAAGAATTTGCCCGCATTGTGCTCCTCCCTCAAGGAGAATTCGCCGCCTTTTTACGTGAAAACTCAAGCCAAAAAAAAGAAACCCTTGAAGAGCTTTTTCCGATTTCACGCTACAGCAAAATCATGGAAAACTTAAAAGAAAGAGAAAAAGCCGAATCCTATAAGATAAAAAATATTGAAGACTCTCTTGAAGCCCTCGGCAAAGAATTCGATGCCGATTCCTATCTTTTAAAAAAAGAAGGTTTTGAAAAAGAGATTGAACTTATCAAAAAAAATTATAACAAAATATCAAAAAAAATAGAGGAAAAAATTTCCGAAAAAGAACAGGCAAAGGTTCTCAAAGAAAAAAAAGAAGAACTTATAACAATAAAAACAAGGCTCGAAAATCTTAACGCTCATAAAGAAGAAACGGAACTGATGGAAGAAGCGGTCGAAAAAGCCCGCAGGGCATCTTCCCTTGCAGGTCTTGCAGATTCCGTAAGCAAACTGAAAAACAATATTGCCGAATATAAAACCGATATCGAAAAAAAGATAAAAGACTTAAATGCCGTAACCCAAGTTTTGGAAGGTCTTAAAGCACAAGAAAAAGAAATCTCAGCCGAAAAAGAAAACAA
Organism: Treponema putidum; assembly: GCF_000755145.1. Classification (GTDB taxonomy): domain Bacteria; phylum Spirochaetota; class Spirochaetia; order Treponematales; family Treponemataceae; genus Treponema_B; species Treponema_B putidum. Next base: position 926,844 of record NZ_CP009228.1, on the reverse strand, counting down.
TACCTTTTTAAAGCAAAGTCTTGACCGCCTCAAAAGGGCTGCCGAAATACACAAAGAAATTGAAGAAAAGTCATACGAAAAAAAAGGCCTTTCTTTACAAAAAAAAGAAAACACCGAAAAACTTGCTCAAACCGAAAAAAATATTCAAGAACTTAAAGATAAAGTTTCGGAATATCTTAAAATAATCAGCGAGCTCGATAACAGAAAAGAGAGGGCTGAAACTTCAAAGCAAAAGCTTTCTTACCTAAAGATAGCTTTTGAAATCTCTTCAAAAAAAGAAAAGGCGGCAACGCTCTATACAACCCATAAGGCGGCTGCCGAGAAAAACTACAACGATTTACAGTTAATCTTAAAGGACATCGAAATAGAAAAAGAACTTTTTGAAAAACTCAAAAAAGAAAAAAAGATTTGGAAATAAACCAAAAAGCCTCTGCCCTTGCCGTTCACTTAAAAGAAGGAGAGCCATGCCCTGTCTGCGGCTCAGTCCATCATCCTGCCCCAGCCGTTGAAAATACCGGAAGTATTTTTTCGCTGGACGAAAAAATACAAAAGTGCGAACGCAGCATAGAAAAGTTTAATCATGATAGAGAAAACCTCAGCAACAGCCTCACAGCCCGCAATAAAGATGCCGACAAGTACAAGGAGCAGCTGGCAGAGCTTGACCGCTCCTTTTTTAATCTAAATGAAGAATTTAAAAACTACCCCTTTATTTTTAAAGAGATGCCGTCCGAAAAAGCAATAGAAGATCTTCTTCCGCAAGCCGGAAAGGATGCTGAAAAAGATTCCTTGCTTTTTAAAGAAGCTCAAACGGCAAACACGTCTAAAATAAATTTGGAGCAAAAGCTTTCTTCCATTCAAAATCAAAAGGAGAGTCTAACGGATGCCCTTACAAATATAAAAATAAAAGAAAGCGAGTTAAACACAATCCTTCATGAAAAGAAAAAACAATATGACGATGCCTTTAAGTTTATTCCTTCCGATATCCAAAAGGAAAATATAGATGACACAATCGAAAGCTGCAATGAAATGATTTTTACCTCAGACCGCAAAATAAGCGGTTATGAGGAGAGGCTCAAGGAAAGCAATGACAGGCATACAAGCATAAAGGCTGGCCTTATTCAAAGGCAGGATCAGTTGGCCAAGTGGGAAAAATCTTTATTGGAAGAAGAAGAAAATTTAAAAGATTCTTTTGAGCGTAAAGGATTTTCATCCTTAAAAGAGCTTTTAGATTCTATTTTATCTGACGAAAAAATCGCCGATTTTGAAGAAACCATAACAAAATTCAAAGAAGAAAAAATTACCTTGGAACATTCCGCTGCCGGACTTGAAAAAGATATTGAGGGAAAAACTTTTATTCAGCCCGAAAAAATTGAGGACGAAATTATAGTCTTGCAAAAAAATCTTGATGAAGAACAAGACCGCCTTACTGAAGTAAAAAGCGGCCTCGACAAACTTAAAGACCTTTTTGAAAGAAGGCAGAACCTTTTAAGCGAACTAAAACAAAGGGCCGAAGAAGCTCGGCTTATAACCGAGCTTTCTTTAAGTTTAAACGGAAGCAATAAGTATAAGCTGAAATTCGATATTTGGATGCTCTCGGCCTTTTTACGTGAAATAATAATCTATGCCAACACTCGTCTTGAACGCATGAGCGGCGGCCGCTATGTATTAAAGTTGAGCAAGGAGCTTTCGGGCAATAACCTTTCAGGACTGGATATGGAAATTTATGATGCCTACACAGGAGGCGTCCGCCCTACAGCCAGCCTTTCGGGAGGAGAAACCTTTATGGTTTCCATAAGCCTTGCCCTCGGCCTTGCCGACTCCATTCAAACAAGAAGCGGAGGTATAAGATTGGATTCAATGTTTATTGATGAGGGCTTCGGCAGCCTCGATGAAGCAAGCCTTGAAAATGCCATTAGTATCCTCGACGAGGTAAGAGGTAACCGCATGGTGGGTATAATTTCCCATGTAAGCGAGCTAAAAACCAGAATCCCCCAAAAAATCGAAATAGAAAAAACCGCCAACGGTTCAGCGGTAAAATATCAAAACTATAAGTCATAGTTGGATAATAAAAAAAGCCCTCAAAAGGGAGGGCTTTTTTAAGTGATTTTTTAGCGGGCGTATTCTACGATACGTGTTTCGCGTATAAGGGTTACGCGGATTCTTCCGGGGTACTGCAAATCGTTTTCGATTTTTTTTGCAATGTCCCGGGCCAAAATCTTGGTATCGGCATCGGAAATCTTTTCGTTGTTGATAACAACCCTCAATTCCCTTCCGGCTTGGATTGCATAGGCCTTTTCAACTCCGCTAAAACCTTCAGCCAGCTGCTCAAGGTTTTCAAGACGCTTAACATAGTTATCCATAGTTTCTCGTCTTGCGCCCGGACGGGCGGCTGAAATCGCATCTGCAATCTGTACAATTACCGATTCAATGCAAGTAGGTTCTATATCATTATGATGAGCGCCTACGGCATTTACAACCCTCGGATCTTCATTGATCTTCTTTGCAAGTTCCATTCCTATTTCGGCATGGTTTTTATCGGAATCGGTTTCTGCACCCTTTCCGACATCATGCAGCAAGGCGCCTCGCTTTGCTATTTCGACGTTTGCACCGATTTCGCTTGCAATCATTCCCGCGATTATGGCTACTTCTTTAGAATGCTGAAGCACATTTTGTCCATAGCTTGTTCTAAAATAAAGCCTTCCCAATGCCCTTACGCCTTCTTGGTTCATGTTATGGATGCCTAGGTCAAATAGAACCTTTTCTCCTTCTTCATAAACCTTTTGCGAAATTTCTCTGGTTACCTTTTGAACGATTTCTTCAATACGTGCCGGATGAATTCGGCCGTCAAGAATTAATCTTTCTAAAGCAACCCTTGCAATTTCTTTGCGCACAGGGTCAAAACAAGATACTACAACAGCCTCAGGGGTATCATCGATAATTATGTCCACACCGGTAAGAGTTTCCAAGGCTCGGATATTGCGTCCCTCGCGGCCGATAATCCTTCCTTTCATCTCATCGCTGGGCAAGCTGACCGTTGAGACAGTAATGTCGCTGGCCGTTTCCGTTGCAAGACGTTGAATCGTAGTAATTAGAATATCCCTCGCTTTTTTTTCTGCCGTCAACTGAGCTTCTTGTTCTATCTTATTTATAATAGTAACTGCATCATGCTTTGCTTCAGTTTCCAAATCGCGGATAATCAAATCTTTTGCCTGCTGCTGGGTCAAACCGGAAATTTTTTCCAATTCTTCCCTGTATCTTTCTTCTTCACCGCTTAAAAATTCCGTCCGCTCATCAAGTGCGGCTTCCCTCTTGACAAGCTCTTTTTCTTGTTTTTCAACAGTTTCGACACGTTTATCGAGGATTTCCTCTTTTTGTGTCAACCTGCGTTCGAAGCGCTGGAGATCACTCCGGCGTTCCCTATTTTCCCGTTCCTGCTGTTTTTGTTCCCGAATCAGCTGCTCTTTTGCTTCAAGAAAGAATTCCTTCTTTTGAGCCTCGGCATCTTTAATTGCCTCCTGTAAAATCCGTTCTGCACGTTGTTCAGAAGCAGATAGTTGAAATCTGGCATAAAGCCAGCGAATCGTCCATCCAAGAATTACACAGACAGCAGGAAGGATGACATACAAAATCCAATTCATCGGTATGCTCCTTAAAAAATGACTACTGTCCAGTCTCATAATACAAGCAATCGAAAAAAAAGTCAATGAAAATTTTGAAATTTATTCTTGTTTAAGCGTAAATTTTATGATATACTTTTTATTATAAGGAGAGTTTTATGAAACATAAAAAAAATGTATTTGTAGCCGGTTTATTTTTTATCGGTTTGTTTTTTGCTTTATCGTTCACCGTTTCTTGCGGAGGTAAAACCGAAAAGCAAAAAGTAGTATTAACCGTACAAGCAGAACAAGGCTGGATGCCATATTACAAAGAAGCAGTAAAAAGGGTTGAAGAAACTCATCCGAATACGGAAATTAGACTTATTGAAGTAGGAGCTTTCGACCATTTGGATAGGCTTGATGCCACAGATGCTTCAAATAAGGATGTAGCAGATTTATTTGCAATTCCTGCCGATAGACTTTACGGACTTGCGGAGAATGAAGCTTTAGCTTCCATCGATTCCAAAAAAATTTCTTCCGAATTGGGCGGCTGGTCGAATTTTGATTTAGGACTTGGCGGAAACTTAAAAATCGGTAACGAATATCTTGCTTTCCCCCTTAATATAGAAACACTCATTACCTTTGTAAATACAGCAAATGCAAAAGCACAAGGTTCCGATTATACCAAACCCTTCGAACTTGCAAATCAAAAAGATCCTGCAACCGTTTTATTGCCTCTTTTTGATGCATGGTACGGAGTTGCTCCTGCAAATTCGGCTGCAATCGAATTCTTAGGAAAGAAAAACGGAACGGAACTTTTTTCCGATATGGTTATGGAATTTAAAGATTTACCGGCAGAAAAAAGAGCTGCAATTGAAACTATATACAATTATTGGAAGCTCAATTATGAAAACAAAACTCCGCTTTTTGATGCAGATGCCGGTTGGGGTTATATTGATAAAGAATTCAGTAATGGAAATAAGGGCGTTATCCGTTTGGGCGGACCGTGGGATACGGGAAGTATTTTGGAACAGACAAAAGGAAATCTTGTAATTTATCCTATAAGCCATATTACATTAAACGGTAAACCGATTTTACATTGGAAAGGCGGCTGGGGACTTGCTATTAATTCCCGTATCGAAAAAGATGCAGAAAAATATGCACTTGCCGAAGCGATGATAAAAGAAATCGTAAACCCGAAATATGCCGTAGACTTTTTTAAAGCGACCGGTAAGATTTTGGAAAATGTTCCTGCCGAAACATATACCGCTTCAAATCTTTCAGATACAGAAAAGGCTGTTATTAGGGCAGTAATAGAATCTTATAAAATTTCCCCTGCCCGTCCTTTATTTAAGGAATGGGGAAAGGTTTGGGATACATGGAGAAATGCCGTTCTTTCATGGAACAGTGTTAATCCTAAAAATGCCGAGGAAGCATATAAAGAATTAAAGGCTTCTTTCGATGCAATGATGGCAAACTTTAAAATGTAATGGTAAGCTCTAAAATTTCTGTCAGATTTTAGAGGTTTCCTAATATCCTAAAAGCTGCCGACATAGTATTGTCCGGCAGCTTTAAAACCGGAGGTGAAAATGACTTATTCAAAAACTTTGTCGGACGGTATAGGTAATATTCACCCTAGGAAAAACCTATATCTGTTAGAATTGGCGGAAGCCGATTCTGCAAAACGCAAAGAACTTAAAGCTGCAAAGTCTTCACACGAATACAATATTAAACTTGAAGATTTTAAGGTAAAACGGAAAGAGTTTTTAAAAACATTAAGACGGAAAACAAAACAATATTCGGCTTCGCATAGAGAAGATGCTGCAACCGATTATTTAAATCTACGGCTTTTTAAAGCGGAGCGAAAAAAAGAATTTTATAAAGATTTTGCGGAACTTTCTTATGACGCTTTTTTGGAAGCAAAAATTGCAGAACTTGAAATACGATATATACCGGATATCCTTGCCCATAAAGCATTGCTTCAAAAGAAACTCCAGACAGCAAAAGAAAAACTAGTAGACATTGATGAAGATGAAAGAACAATTATTCAAAAAACAATTGAGCTGACCGTTGCAGAGCGTAAAGAAAAATTAAAAACCGAACTGAAAACACTATCGGAAAAATATACATCCAAATCCATTTCAAAAAAGGCCTATAAAACCGAATGCAAAATCAAAAGAGCTGCATATAAAGAAGATGTTCTTGCCGCATCTTTTACCGACCCCAAAGTGAGTTTACAAGAAGAAATTAAAAATATTACATATCGGCTTAAAATGGATATAAAAACAAAACTGAATGTTTTAGAATCGGATATTGCCGATGTAAGAAGAAAAACGCCTATCGAATTGGAACGGTTTCCTTTAATTTCCGTTTTTACTTGTTTTTTACCCGGTCTCGGACAGTTATTAAATAAACAATATGTAAAAGCCGGTATTTTCTTTTTATTTTCAATTTTTATTTATCTCATTGCATTCCCCTATATTTTAGGCTATACGAATTATCAAGGTTCCGGAATTTCAGGGCTTATCGGACTTGCCGAAGGCGGAACAAAAATAGATAAATCAATTATTTTTATGATTGAAGGCATTATAGCTCTAATTTTAATTCTTTTTTCGGTCTTGCTGTATATTGTTTCTTTTAAAGATGTTCGGAAGGTTGAAGTAAATGCCTTAAAAGGCATAAGACGGAAAACTTGGTTTGAAAGCAAACGGAGCATTGAACGGGAGGGCTTTCCTTATTTGGTGTCAGCTCCGGCTTTAATTGTTATTGTATTTATCGTAATAGTTCCGATTTTGACGACGGTTTTTATTTCGTTTACAAATATGGATCCGGTACATCAAAATAAATTTTCATGGATAGGTTTGCAAAACTATAAAACGCTGATAACGGGACACGGCGTTGCAGGTAAAGCGTTTTATCTTATTTTGGGATGGACTCTTATTTGGACAGTGGGAGCCTCCACGCTTTCGATTGTTATAGGCTTTGTTTTAAGTCTTATTGTCAATCAAGAAAGAATAAAAGGAAAATCAGTTTTTAGAACAATTTATATTTTACCGTGGGCGGTGCCTGCGTTTATAACGATTATGTTTTTTTCGATAATGGCTTCGCGCGGCGGTCCTATTTCAGAATTGCTTGAAAAACTGTTTGGGCTTTCGATTGATATTAAAAATAATCCGCATCTTACCCGCACAGCACTTATTCTTTTACAGAGCTGGCTCGGTTCCGCATATATCTTTTTACTTTCTACGGGCGTTTTGCAGGGCATTCCAAAAGATTTATATGAAGCTGCCGAAATAGACGGTGCAACCGGTTTTCAGCGTACTATGAAAATTACCGTGCCTTTAGTGCTTTATCAAACCGCTCCGCTTTTAATAATGCAGTATACCTTTAATTTTAATAACTTTTCGATTATATATCTTTTTAATTTGGGCGGGCCTTTTAATCCGACAAAATATGGAAATTTGGCAGGAAGTTCGGATATATTGATTTCTTATATTTATAAATTAACTATCGAAAATCAATATCAAGCGATAGGGGCTGCAATTACGATAGGAATTTCGCTGGTTCTTATGGTATTTGCATTTTTGAATTTTAGAAGAACAAAAGCTTTTAAAGAAGATTAAGACAAGGAGAATAAAGATGAAAAAACAAAATGAACTTTATTTGTCGGATAAGCAGCCTCTCAATACCGGAGGTAGAATTTTTCTTGCCCTTTCCTATCTGATTATGATCGTCTGGGCTTTATTTATTATTTTGCCTCTGGCTATTATTGTTGTATCGGCGTTTAACGGAAATCAAGGGAAAAATATTTCACTTCAATCGGTGTTCAGTTTTTCGCTTAAGCACTTTGAATATCTTTTTACCGAGACCTATTTTTTTATGTGGGTAAAAAATACGCTTATTGTAGCTATTGCAACCGCCTTACTGACACTTTTAATCGTGTCATTTACCGGTTATGCGTATTCACGGTATAAATTTACGGGCAAAAAAACTATTCTTATGGGAATTATGCTTATCCAAATTATACCGGTTTTTGCGGGACTTACCGCGTTTTATACCCTCCATTCGATTATTTCTACGGCAATTCCGTTTTTTTCAAAAAAGGCAATGCTTGTTTTAATTTATTCGGGAGGAGGAATCGTAGGAAACACATTTATACTAAAAGGTTATATAGATTCAATTTCGCGGGAGCTTGATGACGCTGCAAAAATAGACGGATGCTCAAATATGGGGGTTTATCGGCTGATCATTATGCCGATTGCGCGTCCGATGCTTGCCATTATTGCTCTTTGGTCGTTTATCGGGCCTTTTATGGATTACATGTTACCGAAAGTTTTACTTACTAATTCAAAAGATTATACGCTTACCGTAGGCTTATTTACACTTATAAACGACGCAAGAACTATGAACGCACCGGCATTTGCGGCGGGCGGCTTATTAACGGCAATACCGATCATAATCTTGTTTATCAGTTTGCAAAATCAACTGGTTTCAGGGCTAAGTTCCGGTTCGGTAAAAGGATAGAAACATGATAATTAATTATACATTACATGAAGGGGAGATAGTATGAAAGTTAGTTTAAAGGATATCGGCAAAAAATATGAAGGAAGAGAAAATTTTACGATTAGACATATCAATTTGGAAATTGATGATAAAGAATTCTGTGTGATTTTAGGTCCTTCAGGCTGCGGAAAATCTACATTATTGAGAATGATAGCGGGGCTGAATTCGATAACGGAGGGAGAACTTATTTTCGGAGAAAAGATTGTAAATAAAGTTGCTCCGAAAGATAGGGATATTGCAATGGTTTTTCAGTCTTATGCCTTGTATCCGCACATGACGGTGTATGATAATATGGCTTTTTCATTAAAAATGAAAAAAGAAAGAAAAGAAGTTATCCATGAGCGGGTTTTAGAGGCAGCAAAGATTTTACAAATAAGCGACAATCTTTATGCAAAGCCATCGGATATTTCGGGCGGACAAAGGCAGCGGGTAGCTTTAGGACGCGCTATGGTAAGACGTCCGGGCGTTTTTTTAATGGATGAACCGCTTTCAAATCTTGACGCAAAGCTGCGCGAACACATGCGAGTTGAATTGGTTCGGCTGCATAAACAACTTGGCACTACCTCAATTTATGTAACGCATGACCAAACAGAAGCCATGACAATGGCTACAAAAATAGTGTTATTAAATAAAGGAAAGATTCAGCAAGTGGGCAAACCCGAAGAATTTTACAATAAGCCTGCCAATATTTTTACCGCCGAATTTATCGGCTCTCCCACAATGAATATTTTTGAAGGCAAAATTGAACATGGGCGTTTTATAACCGCTTCGGGTGTCATCGAAGTATTCCCGAAAGAAGCTGACGCAAAAGTTCTTGCTGCTTATGAGGGCAAAAAAGTATACCTTGGTATACGCTCCGAACGGTTTATTGCAGGAGAAAATGAAAAGAATTCCTTCCATGCAAAAATAGATGTAATTGAAGTACTCGGCAAAGAACAGCTTTTATATACAAAGTTGGACGACGGTACCGACTGTATTATGAGCGAACCAGGATATTTTAAATATGCTGTGGATGAAATTCATGACTTTACATTTGATTTAGATGCTTTGCATTTTTTTGACGGAGAAACTACCGAAAGAATAAATTAAACGGAGTTTTTACAGGAGACCTTTATATTTACATAGATATTTTATACCTTAAAATAAATCGCTTTTCCGTCTTGCCCTATATTTTAGAATGTTGTATATTGTAACTAATCGGGAAAAATGAATTTTTCTAATCTAAATTATAAGGAGATGATTATGGCAGTATTGGATATTACAAATGCTAATTTTGATGAAACCTTAAAGACCGCCAAGCCCGTTTTAATTGATTTTTGGGCACCGTGGTGACCGGGGTGCGTACAGCTCAGTCCTGAGCTGCAGGCTGCCGAGGCGGAACTCGGCGACAAGGCTGTGATTGCACAGTCTAATGTGGATAATGCACGTGAATTGGCAGTAAAATTTAAGTTTATGTCAATTCCTACCCTCATCGTTTTAAAAGACGGAAAAGAGGTGGATAGACACACAGGTTATATGGATAAAAAGAGCCTTGTAAACTTTGTTTCAAAGCATATCTAAAAGAAAAGGCGGGAAGCTTTAAAAGCCCCCGCCTTTTTTGTTTTTAATCGGTTTAAAGAGTTTCTTTAAACCGGATATTTTTAAATATAGTCGGCCTTGTGGAGTACATCCCTTGCCTTAGGTAAGTCTTCTTCGCTTACCATGATTACGGGGCCGGTACAACCCATTCCCGTTTCGGCATAGATGCCTTCCTTCCAAAGAGCCTTGCAGGCATCTTCGATTTCGATAACATCGATTCCGGGAATACCGGCATCAACGGTTTTCTTAGGCGGAGCCTTTACTTCTTCGGCAGCGGCTGCTGCAACGGGCTTTGCTCCGGGCATATCTTCCAAAAGCTCATCCAAGCCCGCCTTTTTAGCGGCCTTAAGTTCTTCTGCATAGATGCCGTGAACATTGTTCTTTGCACAGTCGGCGACGAATTTTAAGGCATTGGCTATGGCCGGAGCTCCCGATGCCCTCGAAATAATTCCGACAACATCATCATAGCCCGAACCGATACAGGGTCCGTAACCGAATCCTGAGCCTTCATAGCTTCCGCCCGTTACAAAGGAAGAAAAGAGCTTAATCAGCAAGTTTCCCGTGAGGGTATCGCAAACCATTACATCGGGAGTTCCCTGCAAAAGGTCGTTTCCTCTCATGCGGACACCTCCGTCTGCACGGTTCGATTCGGTGTAGTTTACCTTGTAGCCCTTTTCCTTCATTTTGTTTAGAGCCTTTTCAATAACGGCGATACCGTCAATGTTTAAAAGACCTACGGTGGGTTCGGCTATTCCGGAAGCCTTGGCAACGGCAATACCGCCGATAGCATTTAAAAGCATGGCCTTGTAGCGGTTTGCATCGGTTGTTCCCGTGGTGGTGGCAAGAATCATCTCGCGGCCCTTTCCGGGAGTTACAACCTTTCCTACGGTGCTTACGCCCAAGGGGAAGTTATAGTGCATGGTTACACAAGCCTTAATTGTTCCTTCTTTAAAAAGGCGTTCCATTTCTTTATGAGCATCTTCGAGAGTTGCTGCGGGGAAATGTTTTAAGCCTTTTGCTTCCGGTCCTCCGATGAGGATTACATCCAGATCGGGATTTCTTTTTGCGGCAAGCTCTGCGGCATAAACAAGTTCCGCTTCGCCGTGCTCGCTTCCCGGAATTGTTAAACCGACGGGGAATCGGCCGGCAAAGGAGCCGCCCTCAAGCCCTTCGGCAAGTCCTAAAAATAAATCAGCAATTTGTTTTTTATCTGCCATATTCTTATCTCCTTAGTTTTGGGATTTGAGAATATTTTCAGCTACATTTCTCATTGCTTCGGCAACAATCTTCTTTATTCCGGCTGTGTCCTGACCGGCAGATGCGGAGCCTTTTCCGTCATTGGCTTCAATTAAGAAGCTTAAGCCGTCGAATAGGTTTGTAAGACGGCCGAGGAATAAACTTCCCTTTCCGATTATCATTGTATTTTTGAGTTTTCCTGCCATCATATCGCGGCGTGCATGTCCGATAAAGGGAACACCTGAAGGGATATGTCCCTGAGTGGGCGCAAAGCCGACAACTCCGTGTTTTTTTACGAATTCGGCAATTTGAGTTTTTTCAAGCTGGCCTTTCATAACGCTTAAAGCGGCAATCATCTTTACGTTTGCTTCGGGTACGTTACCGGCACCTGCAGGAGCGGTGATTTCGTGGTTTTGAAGCTCTGCCGAGTATTTTTCGATGTCGGTCATCTTTAAACCGGCGGCATTAAGAGGATCGTAAACCAATACGCTCATAACGGCCTGAGGGGCGGAACCGGAAGAAATTACGTGCTTTCCTACAACTTCGGTATTGATAACGGGGTTGACTCCGTCGTCTGCACTGAGCATAACGGCAAAGCCTCCGATCATATCTTCAAAGAGGGGAAGGTCTTTTTTTACATGGTCTTTTCCGTTCATACCGAGCTTGGGTACCGAGCCTCCCGAAACGACCATTACGTTTTTAAAGATACCGGCTGCTACAAGGGCTGCTCCATGGATAATTGCGTGAACGGGAGCTGCACAGAAGCCTCGAACGTCTGAGCCGGTTGCATTTACACAGCCCGATTTTTCTCCGACTGCCTTTGCAATGTTTCCGCCGCCTCTCTGGTTAATATCGCCTGCGGCTTCTTCAGAACATTCGATGATGTATTCAACATCTTTCATATCGATGCCTTCGAGTTTTCCCATGTGCCATGCAGAAAGAATACCGGAAGCCTTTGTTGCTATGTTTTCAAGCATGGTGTGGGCACTCAAGTTTTCGTCAGTATCGTGAGCCTGTTTTACACAGCCGATGAGTTTTCCCTGTTCGTAAAGACCTTCTGCTGTGTGGGCATCAACCATTTTTTGGATTTCTGCCATGTCATGGCCTTCACCGAGTTTGATGTCTTGGGTTTTCATTATCGGATGGTTTTCGATGAGTTTTGCGGCTTGAGCTGTGAATTCTTTTGTGAAGTAAACAAGTTCAAAAACGTCGGCATGTTTCATCAAAATATAGAATTCGGCCTGAGTCATAATTTCGCCGAATTTGCCCCTTCTTTCGGCCTTTTTTGCATCCTTGTACCAAGGTTCGGGGATTTTTTCCAAGTCTTCGGGAGTCATGTTTCCGATATAAACTTGGTTAGGCGGATAGTTTACTGCCTCTTCAAAGCTGCGTAAGTGAGAGGGTATTGCCTTTAAATATTCATCCTCAGGGTTTGCAAGCCTTGTGCCTGTTTGAGTTGAACCGTTGTGAAAAAGAAGATCGGGAGCATGAACTAAGATGTAGCTTGCTCCTTTTATAGCGACTTTTGCCATAATGCCTCCAAAAAATTTATATAAAATTAAAATAATTTGCCAATTAATAACGATGGCCTAACGTATTCTATATTAAATTCATTTATTATTCAAGGGTTTTATTTATGGAACTTTATAAAAATACTAAGAGATTAAATTTAAAAGAGCTTTTTTGATAAATAAAAAGCGGCAGATGCTTCAAAAAACTATCTGCCGCTAGTAGTTATAATTTAATAAGGTTATTTAAAAGACTATACCTTCGACAATTAGTTTTTCGGAAAATAATACTTTCTTGTATTTAACAAAAAGAGTATCGTTTGATGCATTGATTTTACTTTTTACATAAACATCAATATCTCCCGACTTTATCAATTTAAACTCTTCCCTATCTTTTTTAGGTTCTACCGGTGACACGACCGGTTGGGGTTCTCCCACACCTCAGGAAGCACATCCTATAAGGTCAATAGTTATTGCCTTAGAATTGATTTTTTTTAAATAATCCAAAACTTTGTCATCAATATTTATTGTCATATAATTGCTCCTTATTCAATAATAATTTCTTTTCTGTTATAAATTGACTCATCCAGTTCGCCTGTTCTTTTTGCTGCAATTACACCTGAAAGAAGAGAATCGCTTACGTTTAAGGCTGTTCGGCCCATATCGATGAGGGGCTCAATAGCAACAAGAAGACCTGCAAGAGTTATGGGAAGGCCCATTGAAGATAGGACTATGATTGCGGCAAATGTTGCTCCGCCTCCTACACCAACGATTCCAAAGCTGCCCAATGCCGTAATTATGATAAGTTTTACAAGGAAGACCGGTGCCAATGGATTGATTCCTAACGTGGGAGCAATCATAACAGCCAACATCGCCGGATAAATTCCTGCACAGCCGTTTTGTCCGATACTTGTACCCAAACTTCCTGCAAGGTTAGCAATACCTTCGGGAACACCTAAATTGTTTACTTGGTTTGAAACGGTAAGAGGAAGAGTTCCTGCCGAAGACCTTGATGTAAATGCAAACATAAGGTTTGAAACGCTTTTTTTAAAGAAAGTTATAGGATTTAATCCTGCAGTAAGCAAGTACAATCCATGTACAATAAACATTATGATAATTGCAACATAACTTGCTCCGATAAATCCGATAAGTCTTAAGATTTCGGAGAAATTTGAAGTTGAAGTGATATTAATCATAAGAGCCAGAACTCCGTAAGGCGTAATGCGGAGAACCATTCGGACAAGTCTCATAACTACATCGGAGCACGAATTAAGCCATTTAATAAATACGTCTGCACTATCGGGATTACTTCTTTTTAAGAATAAGACTGCAAATCCAAGCATTGCAGAGAAGAAAACCGTAGCCAAGGTAGCATTTGAACCTTGACCTGAAAATGCGGAAAAGGGATTTGTCGGTATAATTTCAAGAATTTGCTGTTGAATCGGTTTTGCCTCAAAATCCTGAAGTCTGCCTTCCATAGCCTTTCCTCTTGCAATTTCACTTTCACCGGCTGTAAGATTTTCTGCCGATAAGCCGAATGCAGAAGTTGTAAGAGCTCCTACGAGTGCTGCTATTGCAACAGTTATAATAAGAACAGCTAAAATTCTTCCTGCTGCCTTTCCAATGTTTTGCTTTTGTGTAGCAATTGATTTTGTAATGCTCACAATAATTAGAGGGTAAACAATCATCCTAAGTAATCGTACATAACCGCTTCCTACTAAAGTAATCCAGCTCATTGCTTTTTTTATCAGAGCTGTATCTTTAATAGTAAGCTGCAATATTGCACCAAAGATGATACCTACAACAAGGGCTGTAACTACACGTACATTAAAACTCATATTCAGTTTTTTCATGTATTTAATTCCATACATGAGTAATAATGCCGCAGCTACAATGCCTACTATACAGATTATGTCCATAAAAAACTCCTAAATACTTGTATTTTATGATCGCCGGCTATTCTATCATAATATAAAACCTTTTACTAGACGTCTAAAAAGATGGTTAAAAAAATTGTCAACCAAAATAATTCTTAATTAAAATTCGTTCTATTGACAATTTTTTTATTTTTTGATAGAGTTCTTTTAATGTGTACGATTTAGTCCGCATTTTTATGGAGGTGCCAAGATGATTTATTCCGGAATTAACATAAGCTGCAAGTTTTGTACACCTCTTTTATTTTGATAACATCGGTTTTGCCGATGTTTTTTTTTGCATTTTTGTTTTAACAGGAGTTTAAAATGGCAAACAAATTTATGGGACGGTCATTGACTGTAATTGATGATTTATCAATCGATGAAAGAAAGTATCTTTTTGAAAAAACAAGGCGGTTAAAAAAAGCTATTCAAGAAGATGACCAAAAGGTTATGGATGAATTTAGAATTAACGACAAAGACTTCGGTATCTATGAGGTTTTTCTTGAGCCCAGTACCCGTACAAAAGAGTCATTTAGAAATGCAGCAAAATTTCATCAAGTAAAATTAAGTGATTTAGCCGCAGAATCTTCTTCTTTTAATAAGGGAGAAAGCTATGCAGATACGTTTAATACCCTTGCCGGTTATCAAAACAGCATATTCATTGTCCGCAGCAAGGTAGAGGGAGTATGCCGCTGGCTTGAAAACGAAGCTCAGGCTTTTTATCAAAGAAATAACTTAAAGCGAAAGCCTGCTTTTATAAATGCCGGAGACGGTAGGCATGAACATCCTACTCAAGAGCTTCTTGATGAATTCACGTTTATAGAAGATAATGGCTGGTCTTTTGATAAAATCCACATTGCCTTAGTAGGCGACCTATATCACGGCCGGACAGTTCATTCAAAAGCCGATGGGTTAAAAATTTTTAATTCAGTAAAAGTGGACTTGATAGCACCCCCTGAGCTTGCAATGCCTGAATACTATAAGGTTAGAATGAGAGAAAACGGATTTACCGTAAGAGAATTTTCCTCAATAGAGGAGTATCTGGAGCAATCCGATCTAGCTCTTATCTGGTACTTTACCCGTCCACAGCTTGAAAGAATGGGAGAACAAATTTTAAAAAAACAGGATGAACTGCGCCGTTCCATAACTTTCCGAAAAGAATTTATCGAAAAGCTTCATGAAAATACCCGCTTTTATCATCCTCTGCCTAGACATCGGGTTCATCCGACGATTCCTACTTTTTTAGATGCAACCTCTTTTAATGGCTGGGAAAGGCAATCTATAAACGGAATGTACGTAAGAATGGTTCTCCTTTCGATGATAGCAGGAAAAATAGGCGATGATTATAAGGGGCCTGAAGTCAAGCAAAGCTCATCGATTGAAGATGAAGATTACATAGTTGAAGTCCCTATCAGTAATTCTAAAGAAAGTAAGGTTGAAACCTTTTCAGAAGGTGTACGCCCAATACAAAATGGAATAGTCATTGATCATATTTGCAGAGGAGATAAACCGTCAGTAATAAGGCATCACATGTCCAAAATTATCAATGTTATGGGGCTCGAAGAAGGTAAGGGCGGTGAATGGGTCTCAACTTCTACAAAGGATAAGGGAACCTTTAAGGGTATTATTTTCAGGCCGGGCGAATATAAATTCTCAAGAGCTGATTTAAAGCGGCTTTCGGCTGTTGCTTCAAGCTGTACCCTTAATCTTATAAAAGACGGAAAAATTCAAGCAAAATACCGGACTCACCTTCCGCCTCGAATTTACAACTTTGAAGATCTGATTTGTAAAAATGAGGCCTGCATTTCACATCCCGCTCAATCCGAAGGTGCGCCCGCAATTTTTTACCGCACTGTTGATAACAGATATGCCTGCCAATATTGCGGAACAATTCACACCTTTAAAGAGATCTGGGGAGAAAAAAAGAACTAGCCCTTCCTCTATATTCCGTTCCTATTGTTTTGAAACTTTATAGCTTCTTCAATAGGAACCGGTTTTTGGAAGGCATAGCCTTGTCCGTAATCGACTCCTATATCTTTTAAAATTGAAACTATCTTTTCGTTTTCTGCATATTCCCCTATTGTGTAAAGGCCTAAATGGTGGCACATATCCCGCATGGTCTTAACCATCGAAAAATCTACATAGTCTTTATCAATGGACTTTATAAAAGAACCGTCGATTTTTACATAATCTATCGGAAGAGTTTTTAAATACGGGAATGATGAAAATCCTTTTCCGAAATCATCCAATGAAAAAGCAAAGCCCAGTTTTCTTAATTCGGCAACAAATTGTGATGTCGCTTCTAAGTTGCGTACTGCACAGCTTTCCGTTATTTCAAAACAAAAATTATGAGCCGGAACATTGAAATCTCTACGGGTTCGAGCTATGAATTCTATAAGGTCATTGGAAAAAAACGAGTCAGCCGAAATATTAATTGATAATACTACATTATCTTCTAAAAACCCTTTTTTGATAGCATCTGCAAAAAAGGCAAAGGAATGTCTTATGACCCATTTATCTATTTCGTATATAAGGTTGTATCTTTCTGCTATCGGAATAAAAACATCGGGCATAATAACGTGATCATCATCAATTTTAAGCCTTATCAAAATTTCATATTTGGTATTGTTAAAAATATTATTTAAAGGCATAATTGCCTGTGCATATAAAACAAATTTATCTTCTTTAAGGGCTTTTTGGATCGTATTTAGCCAAAATGAAATATTTCCCCTCGAAAAACCGGAACCTCCTGAAAAGGACACTATCTCATACCTGTTTCCTCCTCTCCTAAAGGCTACTGAACAAGCATCATACGCATTTGAAATTACGTCTTGAGAGCTATGGGGTATTTTATTAATAGCAGCAATGCCTACACTTATGGAAATAGTTAAGATTTCTTCGTTCCACACAAAATGTTCATTATTTATTTTATTTATGAGGTCTTGGGCAAAATTACATACTTGTTCTTCATTTCCATAATAAAAAAGTGTAAATTCATCACCGATAACATGCATAACAGAGTCTTCAGGCATACCTTCC
Source organism: Treponema putidum (assembly GCF_000755145.1). Taxonomy (GTDB): domain Bacteria; phylum Spirochaetota; class Spirochaetia; order Treponematales; family Treponemataceae; genus Treponema_B; species Treponema_B putidum. The sequence goes on along the minus strand of NZ_CP009228.1, from coordinate 909,408 downwards.
GATTTTATATAATCTAAAATCAAAGAAGATATGTGTTTTATTAGGGCATTACCGGCGTAATATCCCCAAAGTTGATTTATGGTTTTAAATTTATCTATATCCAAATATAAAAACCATACTTCTTCGCTGTCATCCATTTCAAGAATTATTTTATCTATTCTTTGAGCCATTGTGAGAGAATTTAGGTTGAAATTTATGTCTTTATTTAAGCGCGATTTTGCATTTTTTACTACGGAATTAAAACTCATCGCAATTCTTGCAATTTCACGGTATTGTTTACCCAAAAAATCAAATTTGATAAGCTCGGTGTTTTTTGCTGCCTTTTCTAAGCGGTTTGTAATAGTTTCGAGAGGAGATGCTATTTTTTTTGCAATTACGAGCGATAAAATACTTACAAAAATAATAAAAGTACATGCAAATAATATTGATCTAAATTTTAGACCATTTATAGGGCTATAAAAATCGGATGCAGGCACTGTAAATCCAATTGTCCAACCGGAAATCTCCGATTGAGCAAAGTAAAAAAATCTTTCAATTCCGTCATAGTCTTTTATTGCGGGCAAGAATTCGTTATAGTTTTCATCCAGTTTTAATTTAGCTATGTGCTCTATAAAGATTTCTCCGCCTTCAATATTGTAAAGTTCTGTAAAATTATCAAGACCAAATTGATACTTTTCATTTGGATGGGATAGTATACGATTTTTTTTACCTATTAAAAAAGCATAGCCGTTTTCCTTATATTTAACTCTTTCTATAAGGGGTAATAATTCGTCTATTCTTATTTCTCCAAAAAATAAACCTTCAGAGCCGCTTTTTGTAATAAACTGCTTCATAATTGAAACAACTATTGAGTCTTCCCGTGAACTTATGCTGTGATAGGGATTGGTTATGATAAGGTTTTTTTCATTTTTTGCTTCAAGGTACCAAGGCCTCTCCCTAGGTTCATAAGAGGCTGGAGGTACCCAGTGTTGGCCGTTTGCAAATGTCCCATTTTCATAGAATACCGCATAATCGATTCCGGGATCAAGCATGTTTAAATTTACTAAAAAATCAGTACAGTTTTCATAATCTGTAATATCCATATGAACAAAAGTATCTATAACTTGTTCAATTACGGCTGTTTTTTTAACAAGCCATTCATCTATTTCTTTTGCTATAAGTTTGACCTTTAATTTATTTTTATCGTTGAGATTTGTTGAAAAAAAGTTTGCTGAGTAAAAAAAATTAAGGAATACTGCAATAACTATTAGAGCACTAAATACTAATGCATTTAAGAGAATAATTTTCTGTTTTAATCTCATATAATATACCTCTAAATATCCTCCTTAAAAGGCCTTTTAAATTTATGTGTAAATTTCTTTTATCAAAATTTGACAGTGCAAATTAAATGCCAAAACAATATTTTGTTGTAATACCTGACTTAAACTAAATATGTCTCTCTATTTTGCTTAAGTATAACTAAATTTCGAAATAAAAGTTACTCATTTATCTTAATTATCTTTAATAAAGTAAAATTGCCTTTGCCTAGGTTAAAGACGTATCCTTTTTATTATGATATTCCGGATTGTATTTTTTTAATAATTTATTTAAATCCGTTATAAGCTCATTATGGCGGCCGACTAGTATATTTAGGTTTTCTTCATTAACATCATCCGTAAGGAAAAGTTCGTAAGGGGAAGTCTTTAGAGCATCGGTTATTTTTGATAAAGTTGAAGCAGAAACCCATTTTTGTTTATTTTCGATTGCATTGATAAAGGCAATAGATACATCTGCTTGCAGGGCTAATTCCATTTGAGACATTTCCAGTTTGTTCCGTATACGTTTTATATTCTTTGCTAGAACAGATGAATAATCATAACTCATAGCTAATAATACCTCGAATTACCAATCTTCAGTTATTCATTTCCCCCTTGAGTACGTTGTGGTTTGTTTTTATTACAAAAAAATGAACAAAGGCACAATGCCCTTAGGCGTGTTATAGATTGAGAAAAAATACGTGCTTTTTGGTGTAAATTTATTTGGACACAGGTATTCCAGCTGCGAGGCTGCGAGGCTGCGAGGCTGCGAGGCTGCGAGGCTGCGAGGCTGCGAGGCTGCGAGGCTGCGAGGCTGCGAGGCTGCGAGGCTGCGAGGCTGCGAGGCTGCGAGGCTGCGAGGCTGCGAGGCTGCGAGGCTGCGAGGCTGCGAGGCTGCGAGGCTGCGAGGCTGCGAGGCTGCGAGGCTGCGAGGCTGCGAGGCTGCGAGGCTGCGAGGCTGCGAGGCTGCGAATTTTACCCGCTATGCAGTATTGTGTCAAGAGCTTTGTAAAAATTTTTTGCGTTTTTTTATTAAAAAGCATACTGTTTTTCTCGATGCGCTTCTCTATCATCGCTATAGAGTATAGCATATTTTGCCGTATACCGCAAGGCAATCAGAGAATATTTTTATTTTTTTAGGGCAAATAATTACCGATTACCCAGTCGCAGTATGCCGAAAACTCGACACTTAAAATTCGCTTTTACAACAGAACTTCATGATTGTTCAAAAAAGGGTTCTTTATTTTTGCTTGACAAAAAGATAAGGCAACTATATAATTGGCGGAGCCCATTTGAAAGAGAAACTTTATGAAAAAAGAAACAAAGCACATATTTTCCGTAAAAAATTTTTATAAACATCCCATAACAATGCTTATAACGATTCTTGCAATAACCTTGTTTTTTGCTCTACAAATAATAAGGCTCGATTTTGATAACAATAATTTCCGCTTTATCCCTAAAAATGATCCATCCAGAATCAGTGCAAAAAAAATTGCAGACATTTTTGGAGAAGATGTACCTATACTAATAGGTATTGAACGCCGCTTTTCTACCATCATAGATAAAGAATTCATAGATGAAATAAGAAAACTGGATGAAAAACTAAAAGGGCTTGATTTAGTAAAAAACACGGTTTTAATAACGAACACAACCCATATAGACATAGGTGAAGAAGGAATTGTAAGTGAACCCATTATTCCTCCGGATTTTTCAGGTACGGAAGAAGAAATTAAGGCCGTTAAACATAAGCTTCGCAGTTGGGACATGTATGAAAGGAGCCTTGTTTCTGAAGATTTACATGCAACTCAAATCCTTGTTTTTCTTAATATAACCAATGAAGAAAGCGGCTCTCCCGAAACTATTGCTGTTTGCCGTAAAATTATAAAACTGACAGACTCTTGGAATTTTCCCGATTCTAAAATTTACCTGACTGGAACTCCTATTTTTAACGAGATAGTAAATGAAGCAACAGCCCATGACTTAAGCTTTTTAGTTCCTCTGGTTATCATTGTTGTTTTAGGCGTCTTATTTCTTTCTTTTAGAAGGTTTACCGGTGTATTTTTACCCCTTTTGACGGTTATATGCTCCGTAATATGGGCTTTGGGAGCAATGGCTCTTTTTAATGTGCCCTTGTCGATTCTTTCTACAATTTTACCTATTATTTTAATTGCAGTCGGTTCGGCCTACGGCATCCATGTCATAAACCACTATTATGACGAGGTCGTACAAGATGATTCCATCTCAAAGGAAGAACATAAAGAACAGGTTATCAAAGCCTTAAGCGAGGTTATAAGGCCGGTTTTTTTAGCTGCTCTTACGACCTTTGCAGGCTTTGTTTCCTTTTGTTTTACCTCTGTCGTCCCCATCTTCGAATTCGGTATCTTTTCGAGCTTCGGCGTTGCAGCAGCATTTTTAATATCCATAACTTTAATTCCCAGCATATTGATACTAAGAGGGCCTAAAAAACCGTCAATGCGATGGGCAGATAAAAAAAATAATACCAGCCGTTTGGATCGCGGCATCGCAAGTACCTTTGTAATCATTGCAGAACATTCCCGCTCCGTTATTCTTTTTGTCGGGCTGATAGTAATTTTTTCAGTATTAGGATTAAAAAAACTTGTTATCGATAATGTTTTAATGGAATACTTTGATAAAGATGTCGCAGTCATTCAATCCGATACTTTTATGCGTAAACACTTCGGAGGCTCAAAAGTGCTTGAAATGGTCATAAAGACCCAAGACGGTTCAAGTGTCATACGCCCCGATATTTTAAAAGCCATTGACAATCTTTCTATTTTTTTAGAAGAAGAAGTTGATGATGTCGGTAAAGTAACTTCCATTGTTCCCCTAATTAAGCGTTTAAATCAGGTTTATAATGCCGATGAGTCCCCTGAAGGAATCTCTAAAGAAATACAATATGATGATATAGTTGAAGCGGAAGATTCAGGCAGCTTTGGAGACTTCGGGACATTTGAAACGGAAGAGGCAGATAATAATCAACATATAGAAGATATCCGCACAAAGAAAAAACAATATAGTCAAGAAGAAATTATGGCTATACTGAATGAAGCGGCGGAAGAAAGAACAAAAAAGAATCTTTCCGCAGAAAAGCTGGTTTATGAATTCGGAAAAAAGATTAATTATAAGGGACTTGCATACTATGAGATTCCTTCCGATCCTAAAAAATACGGAAAAGAAACCCAAGAAGACTTATCGGCTTTAATGGGCAACTACCTGCTCCTCTTAGGAAAAAATACCGAAGGGTTTTTAGATAATAATACAAACCCTAAAACACTAAAAGTAAATATCCAACTCCGAACCGTCGGACAGAAGGATACAGACAAGGTTCTGGAAGAAATTAACGAATTTGTACGCCTTAAATTTCCCAAAGATGTAACAGCTGAAACAGGCGGTTTTGTATTGGTCGAAAAGACCTTGAACAAACTCGTAGTAGAATCCCAGCTTATTTCCGTAGGAGTTTCCTTATTTATAGTCTTTTTAATTCTTTCAATATATTATAGGTCAGCCATTGCAGGCCTTTTTGGAATTATTCCGCTCACCCTCTCCATCTTGATTAACTTCGGAATAATGGGCAGATTTGGTATAAAGCTCAACATAGGAACTGCAATGGTTGCAAGTTTTGCAATAGGAATAGGAGTTGATTATACAATTCACCTTTTGGCTGCATATCATAAATGCTTTCTTAAAACAAAGGGCAGCGGTCAATTTTTATATCTGACCTTTTTAGGTTCGGGAAAGGCTATTTTATTTAACGCTGTATCGGTAGGTGCAGGTTTTGCGGTTTTAATGCTTTCAAAATTTAATATGCTTTCAGAGCTGGGCTTTTTAATTGCCCTTATAATGCTGACAAGCTCCCTCGGCAGCTTGACTATTCTTCCGGTTTTATTAAATTTAATGAAACCAAAGTTTATAAGAAAACTTTTACCTGTAGATATAAAGGAAGTCAAAAACGAACATCCTTTTAATGAAGAAAAAGGTACAGAGGTATAAGATATGAAAAAAATTACTCTAAGTTTAATTTTTATTTTTGGGCTTTGCGGCTTTATTTTTTCGCAAAATGCCGAAGAAATTGCAGCTAAAACAAAGACAAAAAATACTGCATCTTCAATGGGGACTGCCTCCAGCTTGGATATGCAGTCAGGCGGAAAGACCATTTCTACCTTGGATATTATTCAATACTCTTCTTTGGACAAAAACGGTTTACAAAGGATGCTTGTTGAAATAAAGAATCCTCCGTCTTATAAGGGCTCAAGGTTTTTAATGATTGAAAATGCCGACGGCTCAACGGATCAAAGGATGTATTTAGCTCAAACAAAAAAGGTACAAAAGATATCGGCCCAAGGAAGCGCCGATGAGCCTTTTATGGGTTCAGACTTTTCAAATAACGATATTTCGTTTATGGAAAGGGACACAAAGCTCGATAATTTTAAAATCTTAGGTGAAGAAGAATATGAGGGAAACCCTGTCTATCTAATAGAATCTACGCCCAAGGATAAAAATTACACATATTCTAAAACCGTAATGCGAATCACAAAGGATAAAAATCTTTTACTCAAGGCCGAATTTTATCAAGGTTCTCAGCTTGTAAAAATTCTTGAGCTTTACGATTATAAGGAAGTAAGCGGGATAATGACGGCTCATAAAACAAAACTTTCGACGGTTAAGACAAATACATCCACCGTTATCACCATAAAAAAAATAGAATACGGCATGAAAATACCCGATTATGTTTTTACACAAAAATATTTGGAAACCGGCAAAAAATAAATTATTTATAAATTAAGGGAGCCCTTAAACTCAAATTGAGTTAAGGTTTCCTATAAGGTATTTTACAAAATGAAAAAGTTTTTTTTACGTTAATTTTTATCCTTTCTTTAAACGCATTGATTTTTTCAGATGATGATTTAGGAGATTTCGGCTTTGATGATGAAGAAGGCGGGACCGAATCAGGCGTATTCAGTGTAGATTTCGGGGGTGCTTTTTATGCGGGTACGGAAATTTATTTTGATGCCTTTAAAAAGCCTGAAAACCATAAACCTCCGTTCCCTATTTGGGGCAGTCTTCATTTAGAAGCAAAGTCTCCTCTTGCCGAAGCCTATGCCTCGGTAAACTTAAACGCTAAAACTATCGCAGCCGGAATGGGAGAAACAGCGGAATTATTTCCTAAGCCGCTTTTTCCTGCATGGATTGGAGAGGCCTATGTACAGGCCCTTGCAGGCCCTGTAGTCTTAGGCGGAGGAATCAAAAAAATAAACTGGGGAAGGGCGGGCTTTTTTAGTGTTTTAGATGTTGTAAATCCGAAAGACTTCAGCAAACCCTACGAATTCTATCCCGAAAAAATTAAAAAAGCCTCTCCGGTTTTCTTTCTTTCGGCTTATCTGCCCAAAGAAATGAAGCTTGAGCTTGTATATCTTCCGGTTTTTGAAGCCGATGAATTTGCTCTAGGCGGCAGATGGAAAAAAGATACCTTTGCAAACATTATACAAGGTTTGCCCTCTTCTGCGGAGACAAACACTTTTAATTATGCACAAGGGGGAGTACGTTATACCCTTAGTGCCGGCGGCAAACACGACCTAGGTTTTCAGTATTTTACCGGCTTTTTACATGAGCCTAATTTTAAATCGGACTATAAACCTTCCGCCCCCACCGAAGCGGAATTTACACAAGTCTTCGATAAGGCAGAGCTTACATACAATCGCTATCATCAAATCGGTGCTGATTATGAAGCAATGTTCGGGCAGTTTACAATACAAGCCGAATTTGCCGCAAACATAAGCGGGGACTTAAAAGGAAATAATCCCGATATTTATAATCCTAATCTTGCATGGAATTTAGGCCTTTTATACGCTCTTCCTAAAAATATAAATTTGAGACTTCAAGCTGCCGAAACAATTAGGCTTTTTAATGGCGGAATCGATCAGGGTCATCTTAGCCTAGATACGGAAAAAGGCAGCCCTATTACAGATACCCGCCTCCTTTTCTCCATCTCTCAAACCTTAGTACGAGGTTCCCTTGAATGGAAGCTCAACGCTCTTGTAGGAATAGAAGATGCAGACTTTATGATAAACCCCGAACTTTCGTGGCTTATAGGCACAATCGACTTTGATCTAGGCCTCGGCTTCTTCGGCGGCAAAAAAAGCGGTAAATTAGGCCGATACCAAAACAATCATTTTATAAAAATGAGCATCGGCTATGAGTTTTAGAAAATTTTATAAGTTATAGTATTTTATCCGGAAATATGTTAAAATGATTTTATGAGGAGGAAAGTATGCCATATATCGCTTTGGAAAAAAAGATAAATAACTTAACTTTAGAGCAGCAACAGTCTGTTTATGATTATGTAAATTTCCTTTTATATCAAAATACAGCCGCAAAAAATCAAAAAAATATACGAAGAAACCCCGGAGGCCTTGAAGGTAAATTCTATATGGCGGAAGATTTTGATAAAACTCCGGAATGTTTTAAGGACTATGTTTGATGTACCTGCTGGATACACATACGTTGCTATGGTTTTTAAGAGCTTCTCCACAACTATCAAAAAAAGCTTTAGAGATAATTACTACAGAAAATAAAGTTTATGTCAGTATTGTCTCATTATGGGAAATAGCAATAAAAAAAAGTATAGGTAAACTTGAATTTGAATACTCTATAGAAAAAATCGCTGAATTATGCCATGAGAAGGATATATTAATATTACAAATTCAACCCAAATACTTTGATAAAATAATAAAGCTGGCAAATATTCATAATGATCCTTTTGATCGCTTGATCATTGCTCAGGCAATAATTGAAAATTTGGTAATTATTACAAAAGATACAATCATTCCTAAATATAGTGTAAAAACTCTTTGGTAACTAAAAATATTTAATAGCTTGCTCCGCCTTGCTTTATCATATTATTTTTTGTATATTTTGTGAAGTATTTAATAAGATAATAGGAGGTCATTATGTTGGTTAAAGAAGAAATTGAAAAAGGTATAGCCTCGATTAGGCCCTATTTACAGGCCGACGGCGGAGATATAGAGCTTGATTCAGTTGATGAAGCCGGAAAAGTTTATGTTAAGCTAAAAGGAGCCTGCGGGTCATGTCCTATGGCTATTTATACCCTTAAAATGGGGGTTGAAGAACAGCTTAAGGACATGTTCCCCGAGGTCAGCGAGGTAGTCGCAGTTTAAAATTTTAGAGCGGCTAAGCTATTATTGCCTCTAAAGCAATTTCCATCATGGTTTTAAAAGTAGTTTGACGCTCTTCGGCACTTGTCTGCTCATGTGTAACGACGTTATCCGAAATGGTAAGCACGGCAAGGGCTTGGCGCTTATATTTTGCAGCGAGGGTATAAAGTTCGGCCGCCTCCATCTCTACCGCTAAAACTCCATAATCAGCCCACATTCTCCATGTTTCAAGATCATCATAAAAGACATCGGAGCTGGCAATCGAACCTACTAAAGGTTTTATTCCCATTTTTTCGGCATGGTCATAGGCATTTTTTAGCAAGCTCCAATCGGCAGTAGGAGCATAATGACAGCCCTTAAAACGGTGTGTGTTAATCCCCGAATCGGTAGAGGCTGCCATAGCTAAAACTACATCCCTCAAGCCTATATCCTTTTGCAGGGCTCCGGCTGTTCCGATACGGATAGCCCTTTGTACACCGTACTCATTAAACAGTTCATTTGCATAGATCGAAAAAGAAGGCTGACCCATTCCCGTTCCCTGAACTGAAACCTTTACGCCCTTGTAGGTTCCCGTAAAGCCCAACATACCCCTAACCTTGTTATAACATTGCGGATTTTCCAAAAAATTATTTGCAACAAATTCCGCCCTCAAAGGATCCCCGGGTAAAAGAATCTTATCGGCAATTTCTCCTTGCTTTGCAGCTATATGAACACTCATCTTTACCTCCAATAACACGATAAGTATACCCTATTCAAAACTAAAGTGCAAGATAACGTTCAGTAAATGCGAGGCCTTGCAGAAAAATAAAAAAATATATATAATTGGCGCTATATTCCATATAATTTATAAAAGGGATTTAACAAAATGAAAGAAAAACTTACATTGAGCGCACCTTCAAAAAATAATGACGGCATTATGAGAAAAAGAGCAACATCCATTACGGCACGGCTTTTACGGGCAATTACGATAACAATCATTTCAATCGTAGCCGTTATTTCTGCGGTTGTGGGCTTTCAACTATATAAAAAGAACATTACCCAATTCGATGAATTTACAGGGCAGCAGTTTTTCAATATTGAAAAGTCCATAAATCTTTTTATACTGAACGGAAAAAATGCAGCTTCCATGCTTACGGAAACTCCTGCAGTTAAAAATGCCGATGAAAGTATTTACAATTATAGCTCGCAGACAAATGATATGTCTCATAGCGGAAAAGCGGAACAAGATATTGTTTCAGAATTTAACCGAGCAAAAGCAAGTTATGCGAACTTTAACGAAGTATATCTAGGTACTAAATGGGGCGGATTTGTAGGAATACAGCATGAAAAAATTCCGAAAGGTTTTGACCCTCGTGAACGGGATTGGTATAAAAGTGCAGCGGCTGCTAATGGAAAGCCCGTAATAACCGAGGCATATATGTCGCCGGACGGGAACCTCACTTTTACAATTGTGCAAAGTGTAAAAAATTATTCGGGCGAATTTATCGGAGTTATAGGAATCGACATAAACCTTTCGGATTTAACTTCGTTTATAAGCGGAACTCATATCGGCAAGTCGGGCTATTGTATGCTCATACAAAACAACGGTATGACTTTAGCCGACCCTAAACATGCAGACTACAATCTAAAAACATTAAAAGAAACCGGTATTTCCGCCTTTACCGAACTAGACAAAATGAAAGAGGGTTCGGCTTTTATTATGCTTGACGGAAATAGGTGGAAGGTTTCAGTATTTTCACTTCCCGAGCTTGATTGGAAAGTTGCTCTTTTAATCGAACAAAACGAAATACTTTCACTTTTTTATACCCTTTTAAAAAATATGATTCTTATCGGTCTTTTTATGTTTGTCCTGTATTTTACACTGGCCTTTATTTTTGCAGGTGCTCTTAAACGCTATTTTAAAAGGCTCGAAACCGTTTTTAGCAAAATTGCAGCAGGCGACCTTACCGACAGATTAGCGGTAAAAAAGAATAATGAAATCGGACGCATTATGATAAACCTTAATACCGCAATTGAGCACAGTCATGCTATGATATGCATTTTAAAAGAAGAAGCCGATAAAATGAACGCAATCGGGTCACAGCTGTCAAGCAGTATGGAAGAAACGGCAGCCGCAATTAAACAGATAGGCGGAAATGTTAAAGGCGTAAAAGAAAAAGCTATGTCTCAGGCTGCCGGCGTTACCGAAACCGTTGCAACGGTGGAGCAAATCAATGGGTGGCTTAGCAGGCTCGTTTCAAGTATCGAAATGCAGGCCGAAAGTATCAACGAATCTTCTGCAGTCATTACGCACATGGCAGAAAATACCGTTAAAATAGCTAAAACGCTTAATGAAAATAACGAGCTTATCAAAACAGTCTACGGACAAACCAAGGTAGGTAAAGACGGGGCAAGAACTGCAAATGAGATTGTAAAGCAAATCGCCGAAAAATCGGCATCTCTTCTTGAAGCCAGCCAAATCATTCAAAATATTGCGAGTCAAACCAACCTTTTGGCAATGAATGCCGCAATAGAGGCAGCCCATGCAGGCGAATCCGGTAAGGGTTTTGCAGTTGTCGCCGGCGAGATTAGAAAACTTGCAGAAGGCTCTAATTTGCAAGGAAAGCAAATTGCTGCGGTTATAAAAGAGACGACGGAAATTATCCGCAACATTACAGAGGCCGGTTCTCAAGCGGAAAAGACCTTTATCGATGTTTACAATTTGGTCAGTCAAATCTCCGAAAAAGAAGATTCTATTTTGGAAGTAATGAGCGAACAGGAAGAAAACGGGAGGCAGGTACTTGATGCTATTAAGAGAATAAACGGTGTAACAAGCGAAATTGACTCAGCCTCAGCTGAAATGCTTGAAGGCTGCACTCAAATAGAACAGGAAATGCAAAAACTCGCCGAGATAACACTCGAAACAACCGATAGTATGAACGAAATAGCTTCAGGAGCCGATCAAATTACCGCCGCCGTTGCAGAAGTAAGCGATATTACACAAAAAAATAAGGCAAGTATCGAAAATCTTTCCAATGAGGTTTCCAAATTTAAAGTATAAGAATAATTAAAAAAACTGTAGACTAAATTTGTTAAAATAATTATATTAAAAAAACTGAAATGTAAATCTAACAAACGCCGCAACTAAATTTAAGACATACCTCGAAAAACTAAACATTCTTCAAGGCCTGCCTAATTCATAAGGAGTCTTAAAATGACAAAGAATGACGGAATTTTCTCTGAAAAAAACAATGAGAAACATCAGATTGCGAAAACAACTAAAAAGCGGTTTTCGCTGCGCAAAAAAATGGTTTTAATTTTTGGGCTTTTAATTACGATTGCACTTGTAATTGCAGCCATGCTTACGGTGGGTATTGCACGTAAAGCGGTACTTGAAAAAGTGGAAGCGCATCTAACAGATAAAGCAACCGACATCGCTGAAGTCATTGACGGAAGGGTAACTTCCGTTGTTCAATTTGTAGAAGGCTTAGCCCGTATGCCGTTTTTACGCGACAATTCAATGACTTTAACCGAAAAAGCAGAGCTTCTTGTAAAAGAAGCCGAACGCAACAAAAAGATAGACTACTTCGGTGTCTGTGATATGCAAGGCAACCGTTATGATGCAAATGGTATGAGTACGTCCGTAAGAGACAGAGAATGGTTTAAAGCAGCTGCACAGGGTAAAAACTTTATTACAGAACCGACTATTTCACACATAACAAATAATATGCAAATCCTTTTTGCAGTTCCGATTTACGATGACAATAACTCAATAATCGGTGTCCTAAATGCGGCGGTTCCGGCGCGTCTCCTTTCCGATGAAATCGACGATATTGTCGTCGGAAAAACAGGCGAATGTTACATACTAGGCCTAACAGGAATTGTCATAGCACATAAAAATTTTGATGCGGTAACCAAACAGCGAAATATGATTGAAGAAAGTAAGAAAGATGCTAATCTTGCTTCCTTGTCGGCCTTTTTACAGCATGCCTTTGATACCGATAAAAGCGAGGTCGGCTACTATGATTATGACGGCATTTCAAATATTGCTTCGTACGCAACAATAAAAATTACCGGCTGGACGGTTGTTATTAAAGCACCGGTTAGGGAATTCACAAAAACAGTAGACGACTTAAGAACCTATATAAGAATCTTAGGTGTCATCGTCTTGTCAATTACCCTTGCAGTTATATATATTACTGCCCGCTACATGCTCTCACCTATTCAAAAAACGGTTACGGCATTAAAAGATATTGCACATGGAGAAGGAGACTTAACGGTACGCCTCCCCGTTACGGGAAATGACGAAATCACGGATTTGTCCGAATACTTTAATCAAACTATTGAAAAAATAGGAACCGCAATAAAAACCGTCAGAGAAAATTCGGTCTCGATGGAAGCCATAGGAGAAGAGCTTGCCTCCAATATGACTCAAACGGCAAGCGCAATAAACGAAATCAGCGCCAATATTGAAGGCGTTAAGAGCCAAACCCTTACGCAGGCTGCAAGCGTAACGGAAACAGCAGCCACAATTGAACAAATCGTACGCACTATAAAACAGTTGAATAACAGCATCGAAAATCAGGCAGCGAGTGTTGCCCAGTCTTCGGCTTCAATCGAAGAGATGGTTGCAAACATCGCCTCCATTACTCAAACACTAGAAAAAACCTATGATGTTGTTAAAAACCTTGCATCGGCAACGGAAGACGGAAAAGAAACAATTGTAACATCAAACAGCGTAACACAGAAAATCGCAGAAGAATCGGGTTCGCTTATGGAAGCCTCAAGCGTTATTCAGCATATTGCAAGCCAAACCAATTTGCTTGCGATGAATGCCGCTATTGAAGCAGCCCACGCAGGCGAAGCAGGCAAAGGGTTCGCCGTCGTCGCCGATGAAATCAGAAAACTCGCCGAAGATTCGGCTACTCAAGGAAAAACGATAACTTCTACGCTTAAAACCCTATCGGGCGAAATAGAATCTCTTTCGGTTTCTTCTAAAACCGTCGAAGACAAATTCAGCACGATTTTTAATTTGTCCGAACAGGTAAAATCGATGAGTGACCGTCTTACCGAAGCGATGCGTAAACAGGAAAACGGCAGCAAGGAAGTACTCGGAGCAATTAAAAATATCAATACGGTAACCGTAGAAGTGAAAGCGGGTTCTGAAGAGATGCTGAAAGGCGGTGAAGGCGTCGCCGAAGAAATGCTGAAACTTGATAATTTGACCCGTATGATAACCGACAGCATGAACGAAATGGCAGCAGGTGCCGTTCAAATAAACAATGCGGTTCAGGAAGTAAATAGTATAACCCAAAAGAACAAGACCAGTATTGAAAATTTGGCTGCGGAGGTCGGCAAGTTTAAGGTATGATAAAAAGATAAAGATTTTATACCGACGGATTGACATATTCATATAAAAGGCCTATACTCACTCTTGCATCCCGAATTGCGTTAGACGCACGCAAAAGGAGAGAGTTATGGTAATTCATATGAATATGTACCAGTCGCTCGGCTTTGCAATCGCTTGGTTGCTGGTTGGACGATTCATTAAGGCGAAGTTTGAGTTTTTTCAAAAGTATTGTATACCTGCCCCGATAGTGGGCGGCTTTTTGTTTGCGCTGATTTCGTTAGCACTTCACACAGCAAAAGTACTCGACTTCGAATTTGACACAACCCTGCAAACCTATTGGATGGTAATGTTTTTTACCTCTGTGGGCTATAATGCAGGGTTTTCGATTTTAAGAGACGGCGGGAAAAAAGTTTTTGTCTTTTTGGCTGTAGCTATCGTTTTTGCTATTTTGCAAAACGTTGTAGCTCAAGGAGCCGCAAGGCTTATAAACTTTAGTCCGATGCTCGCCGTCATGCTGGGTTCAACATCCTTTACAGGGGGGTTCGGTACAGCAGCCTCCTTTGCTCCTATTGTTGATCCGGAAAACACTCTGGGAGCCTTATCCCTCGCAGTAGCCGTTCCCACCTTCGGCTCTTTGATAAGCTCCATCTTAGGCGGTCCCGTCGGAAACCGTCTGATAAAAAAATACGGCTTACAGCCTTCAAATGCCGATGAAAGCGTAAGAATTGATGAATCGGGAAACATAATAAAAACAACAAAAGTTGTTAAGAAAGTAGAAGCGGTTCATCCGAGCTTTATAAAGCGGCTCTTCTTTAATCCCACAAAGGGCAGGGAAGAGGGTCAAGAAGTCGTAACGGTTCAGGAAGAAGTTATTCATGAAGCCTCGGCAAAAGGTGAAGTAGATAACTCGACAACCAGTTCTGAAAAGCATCTTAGCAGTGAAAAATTATTACTGGCTTTTATGTTTTTAGTTCTGGCTTCAGGTTTTGGTCTCTTTGTTACCAATTATCTTAATTCAATATCGCCCAAATTTAAATTCCCCATTTACATAGGGGCGATGATTTGTGCTGCCGTTATACGAAACATTGCAGATACGTCAAAAAAATTCAAGATAAATATGGACGAAATTGATGCACTCGGAAATATTTCTTTGAATATGTTTTTGGCTTTAGCTCTTGTTTCGTTAAAACTTTGGCAGCTGGTAAGTTTGGCTATCCCGCTTTTGATTATTTTAAGTGCACAAATAGTATTGTTGTATTTATACACCCGCTTTGTCACTTTTAAGGTTATGGGCGGAGATTATGATGCTGCGGTAATTACTGCGGGACATATCGGTTTCGGCTTTGCCGCAACTCCCAATGCCATGGCTAATATGGGTTCTATATGCGAAAAATACGGTTATTCAAAAATAGCCTTTTTCGTTGTCCCTATAGTAGGTTCCTTATTTATTGACTTTTTCAATATAATGATAATTGGTATTACCATAGGCTTGGTCGATTAGTTTACGGCGTTTTTACAACCTTAATATTTCTTAAAGCGTTTTAAATTATGCCGGCGGCTCGGTCTTTTGTTATAAACAGAAGACCGGCCCCAAGCCATTATTTTCAGTAAATAATTGTTATTCTAAAGAATCGAAACAAACCCGGTAAGTTTTTTAAAGATGTCCATTTATAACAGCCTCTTCATTTTTTTTGTTGTTTCCTTATAATATAGATATGGCTAAATTTAAACGGAAAACAAAAGAAGAGCGCTCGCATGAGATAATGGAAGCGGCAAAGAAAGTGTTTTTAAAAAAAGGCTTCCATAATACTACTATGGAAGATATAGTTGCCTCCACAAGCCTTTCAAAAGGAGGGGTATATCAGTACTTTAAAAACACAAAGGCTATAATGTTTGCTATAATGCAGGCAGGAAACTATTTCCGCTACAAACGGAACGAAGAAATTTTTAGTTCTGCAAAAAAAATTGACGACCCTTATGAAATTGTGACCCAAGCTTTAGAAGCAAAACTATTTGATGATGTCCCCGAAAAACGGCTTTATCTAATGTTCCTTGCAGAAATTCTATATGACAAAGAATATGAAGCTCTTTTTTTTGGAGCTTGAGGCTCAGGCTCATAAGTTTATAAGAGAAAATTTGGAGCACTTGTTTAAAGAAGGAGCTTTTGCCGGTAAAAAAATAAAGTATAAAACAAACAAAGCGGAAAGACTCTACTCCCGCCTCTTTAACGGAATCCTTATAATGTATGAACTTTTTGAAGACAAAACCGTTTTTGATAAAGGAAAGAAAGACATACACGGCCTTATTTACTCTTTTATAAAAAAGAGTTTTATTATCAGCTAAATAAAAACTTCAGTCAAAATTAGTTACCCTATCTTGACTTTATTTTCTCTTTTTATATAATCTAACTGACGGTATCGTCAGTTATGGAGGTTTATATGACAGATAAGAGAGAGCATCTAATATCAGATAATATGTTCAAGCTGATGCTCGAACTCAGTATTCCGGGCATTATCGGAATGTTTGTAATCAGTTTATACAGCTTTGTGGATGCAATATTTGTAGGAAGATATGTAAGCAGCTTAGCTTTAGGAGCAATCAGTGTAGCCTATACATTTACACTGATAAATAACGGCATTGCCGTTTTAGTAGGTATAGGTTCCGCTTCCGTTCTTTCGAGGGCTGTAGGGCGGAGTGACCAAGAAACCGTTGATTCTATTATGGGAAACGTCCTTTTGCTAACTCTGCTTTTTTCATTGGTAACTATGACAATAGGATTAATTTTTGCGCCTCAACTTTTATATCTTATAGGAGCCGAAGGCGAAATGCTCCGTTTAGGAGTGAGCTATTTAAGAATTGTATACCTCGGATCAATATTCGTAAATTTCGGTCAGGCTGCAAACATGGTTATGAGAGGAGAAGGCCGAATGGGTATTGCAATGCTTTTGATGGGAATAAGTGCCGTATTAAATATTATTTTGGATGCGGTCTTTGTAATTGTTTTAAAAAAAGGACTTGAGGGTGCCGCTATAGCAACAGTCATATCTCAAGTAGTTCTTGCAATATGTAATTTCTGTTACTTTGCTTTCTTTAGCAAAAATGTTAAATTCAAATATTTTAAGCTTCAAAAAAGTATCGTAAAAGAAACTCTTTCAATCGGTTTTTCTGCAATGCTTATGCAAGTTTTTGCACTTTTGCAGCAGGCGGTAATGTATTCTACACTAAAAAAATATGGCGGAGAAGATCAGGTAATCTTGATGGGTGCTTTTTTTAGATATCTAATGTTGTCATTTATTCCTCTTTGGGGAATAAGTCAGGGCTATCAACCCTTTGCAGGAACCAATTTCGGAGCAGGAAAATTTGACAGAGTAAAAAAAGGTACGTTTCTTTTTTACGGCTTCGGATTGTTTTTATCACTGATATTTTGGCTGGTATTTTTAATAATGCCTGAAAGGGTTTTAGGTCTCTTCTTGGAAAATAAGGAACTTATATCTTTAGGAAGAACGAATACAATGCTTGCTATTTCTTTGTTCCCATTGTCGGCGATTATGATTATCAATTTAACCCTTTTCCAAGCTCTAGGTAAAGCAAAGTACGCAGGTATGCTGGTAATTTCTCGTCAATTCTTGCTTTATATTCCGGCCGTATTGATTCTTCCCGTATTTTTTGGAACACGTGGGATTTGGATTTCAAGTCCGATAGTAGATACACTAGTTATGGTTTTATCTGCACTTATAGTGATTAAACTTTTTAAAAAAGATCTAAGTACTAAAGATAAACCATTGAATGCATAGTTTATTATACTTTCTTATTTAACAAGGCAGCTGTCATTCCGTCTGTCTTGTTAAATTTACCTTTTTGCATTGCATAACATCAGGGGAAAAAGTTTCAATTTTACCGTCTACACCCGATTTAAAAATATAAATTGATAAGATAAGCGTAAAAACTTCACACAATTTTATAAGTCATCCACCATCGCAGAAGACTTTGCATAGGCTGTCGACTTAGCTTCAAAAAAGTCCGTCTTAATCAGGTTCGCATTGCTATACTGGCTGACCCAGCTCATAGATTGAGGTTCTTCCCTGTGCCCGTCATAAATAGGTGCAAAGCCGAGATTTTCACATCTGAGATTCCCCAAGTATTGAATATAGTCGGTAACCATTTGACTGTTAAGCCCGGGAATATCGTTTCCTATAACATAATTTCCCCAAGCTATTTCTTGTTCACAGCCTTCCTTTATCATTCCTCTAAAAAGTTCCACGCTTTGCGGAGTAAATAATTGAGGCTCTTCTTTTTGAAGTTCCTGTATCACCGAGCGGAAAAGCCAAAGATGTGTATTTTCATCCCGATTGATATAACGTATTTCCTGAACAGAACCGGGCATCTTATTGTTCCTTCCCAAATTATAAAAGAACATAAAACCGGAATAAAAATAAATACCTTCCAAAATATAGTTTGCAACGCATACTTTTAAAAAAGCAAGAGCGCTTTTGTCGGTTTGAAATTCATTGTATAAATCACCGATAAATTTATTTCTGCGTAAAAGATGTTCATCGTCTTTCCATTGATATAAAATTTCAGTGCGTTCTTCGGGAGAACAAATTGTATCGAGCATGTAACTGTAACTTTGTGAATGAACCGCTTCTTGAAAGGCTTGAATAGTAAGGCACAAGTTTACTTCGTTGGCTGTTACATATTGGCCGACATTCGGAAGGTTTGCAGTCTGAATACTGTCCAAAAAAATTAAAAATGAAAGTATTTTATCGTAGGCTGTTTTCTCCGGTACAGATAATTTTCGGTAATCTTGAACATCGGTAGTCATGTTAATTTCTTCCGGTATCCAAAAATTATTCATAGCCTGCCGATACCAATCGCTTGCCCATGAATACTTCATATTGTTAAAATCGTTTAGGTTGGTAGTATTTCCTCCAATCATTTTACGCTTGTGAGTTTCTATATCTCCTTTTTCATTAAACAAAGCCTTTTGGGGCAAAACGGTTTTTTCAGTTATCATAATTTTTATCTACTCCTTTTATAACATTATTTTCAAAATTAGATTTGCCGATATGTTGTTCAATTTTATTTTCCTGCGGTACATTTCCGCTTAAAATGTTGTCTTTTTTTTCTTCTATATCCAAAGCCATATCTAAAACGGTAAAGAATAAGATTACAATCATCGGTCCTAAAATGATACCGTCAAATGAAAACATACTGACGCCTCCCAACATTGAAAAAAAGATTAAAAGAGGATGTATTTTTATTCTGTCCTTTAAAAAGAAAGGACGTAAAAAGTTATCCATAAAACTGATTATCGAACCTGCAACCACCAAAAAAATAATACCTTTTACAAAACCTGCTGTAAAGCATAGCCCTATTCCTACAGGAAACCAAATTAAACCGCAGCCGACAAGGGGTAAAAATGAGCTAAAAAAGGTTAGAATTGCAAGCAATAGTGCACTTTGAACACCGAATATAAGATAAACTACAAAAGATGCAAGGCATTGATAAAACGAAACCAGAAAGAGACCCTTAAAAAGATTTGTTGTAATTTCGCCTATTTTAGAAAACAGTTTGCTTGATGTTTCATTCTCTATCGGGATAGCATGTTTTAGCAAGCTAAAAAGATAAGCCCCATCTATATAAAAAAAGTAAAGAGCAAAGGCAAAAAAAATAAGGGACAAAAAAAACGAACCTGCATTTTTTACAAGACTTGTTGCATACCTTAATATTTTATCCGAAGAAGAAGATAAAATGTTTAAAACTTCTTTTTGTAAATCAAGGTTGGAAATATCTATCGTCCCCATCGATAAGCGGTTTACCATTTCTGCTATATCGTTTTTTGAAAAGCCTGAATCTGCATTGTTAATATTTTCTAAAAAGGTTTGAATACTTTGAACAAGTATTTTTCCCTGCCCGAATATTTTTATCACAACAAAAAACAAAACACCGGCAACAACAAGAACCGTTATTATTGCAAAACTGCCTGCAAGCAATCTTTTCTTTATCGGGAAAGTTTTTTTTTCTTTATTCATCCTAGATAGTATCTTATTATATAACGGCCTTACCAAAATATAAATTACCGCCGACCATAATAAAACGCTTGCGTATGGTAAAAATAACTTACCCACAAGAATCAACATTCCTGCAAGTAATACAAAGAATGAAATAGTGTGAAGCCTGTGTTTGTTTTCTTGATACATTAGTTTCTGTTTTCCTTTTCGATATCCAAAAAGTATTTTACGGTTTTTACTTTAAGTTCGTCTGTTGCAGCATCGTCGCAGATTATAATGGATTTCGGATGAAGTTGTAAAGTGCTGACAGTCCAAACGTGACTTACCCCGCCCTCAACTGCCTGATGAACGGCCTCAGCCTTAGCATGTCCGGTTGCCATTATTAAAACTTCTTCAGCATCCATAATTGTACCGATACCGACAGTCAAAGCCGTTTTTGGAACAAGGTCTTCATTCCCGCCAAAGAATCGGGAATTCATTATGATGGTATCCCGTGTTAAAGTTTTTTCCCTTGTACGGGAAGCTAATGAAGAGTACGGCTCATTAAAGGCAATATGCCCGTCTGCTCCTATTCCGCCTAAAAATAAATGAATTTTTCCGTAAGAGCGGATTGCCTTTTCATAGTCTTCACATTCCTTTTTCTTATCCTTAGTCATCCCGTCCAAGATATGAATGTTTTTAGGGGCAATATCGATGTGATTAAAAAAATTATCCATCATAAAATAATGATAGCTTTGAGGATGGGAGGGTTCCAAACCTACATATTCATCCATGTTAAAAGTAACTACGTGCTTAAAAGATAAAATGCCTTCTTTATTCTTTTTTATAAGCTCTTTATAAACACCCAGCGGTGTGGAGCCTGTCGGAAGCCCAAGAACAAAAGGCTTTTCTTTTGTAGGATTAAATTCGATAATTTTATTGCAGATATAATCGGCAGTCCATTTTGAACAATCTTCATAGTTGTTTTTTATGATAAGTCTCATAGAGTCTCCCTCTTAGCTTAATAACCTAAGGAACATATAATACAAAAAAACTTAAAATTAGTAAATAAATGATGATTGATTTTCAGGACAAGAACATAAAAGTAATCCGGAAATTTAACTAGAGTTTTGCAGATACAAAGTTTATACATTTTTAAGCTTATAAAAAGAAAGCAGCCCGAAAAGGAGGAGAAAGGGCTGCTTGTGAATAGAATAATAGTGTGTATCTTCTGTGTGTAAAAGTAATATAATTAATTTTTGAATAAATGTCAAGAGGCCGCATTATGAAAAAATTGCTACTCGGCAAAACAATCATAAGGGGCTGTTTTATCAAATATAAATCCTTTTTCATTCCATTTCGGAATAACATCGACATGAGCAAAAACAGCCTTCACGTTATCAGTAAATCCGTTATGGGAAGTAAATACATACTTAATTCTATTTAAATCCAGTTTTTCCTTTAATGCTTTCAAAGATTCAATATTCATTTCACTGTTGTAGTTGAACAGATCAAAAAAACACCATCCTCCGTCTTCATTCAGTGCAATGGAGTCTCCCGTAAAAAGCATTTCATTGTCGATTAAATACATTAAGTGTCCGAGTGTATGGCCAGGGACTAAAAACGGTTGAATCGTCAAATCACCGATAGAAACGGTTTGGCCGTCTTTAAGAAGGTGATAATTATCTTTTACTTTTACGGAATTTTTTAATCCGAACGGGCCGATCTTTTTACGATATACGGTATTTGTCAGATAATTTTCTTCAATTTCGCCGAGATAAATTTCAGCGTTGGTAAAGCAATTTTCACAACGAATATCCAAGCCTCCTGCATGATCCGGATCCGCATGAGTAAGAAACAGTGCCTGAACCGCTTTAGGATCGATTCCGATTTTTTTACATCCAGGTAAGAGAGCAGGATGATTTTTGTATCCGGAATCTATTGCGATCAGTGTGCTGCCCTTGCGGATAAAAAAGATATTAACGTCGTATTCTCTTACGCAGCTTACCGTCTCCGTCAATTTTCCTGTTTCCGAAGGATGGAAGGCTCCTTTTCCTCTGTACACTTTCGGAACAACATGAATTGCAAAATAATCCATCAAACTCATAAAAACACCCCCTATATTAATATTTGGACATTTCTAAAAACTGAAGTTTTTAGTTCCTACTTATTATTTTAGTACTCATTTTATAAGCTGTCAAGTGTTTTGACATGTGTCTGACAGTATCTTGAGACAGCTTTTTTAGACGATCTACCTTCCCGTAAGGCTTATTTTTTGACTAATCTCCTTTACTTCCTGTAAATGCATAATAAAAACTGCAAGGGAATACATATTATTAAAATCATTTGAAATAGACGCATGAAGAGGTTGAATTATCCGATAGGTGATATTTGCAAAATATCAGGGCTCTCCGCAGAAGAAATCATTAAACCTTAAACTTTTTTACTTCATTTGCCAAATTCTCAATGCTGTGCTTGTTTTTTTGACTTATTTCATTTACTTCCTGAACGGCATTATTGATTTGTCTCGCCCCGATCGCCATTTCGTTCATGCTGTCGGTAATGACACGGGTAAGCTCATCGAGCTTTTGCATTTCTTGAGCTACATTCTCACCGCCTCGCAGCATCTCGGCGGAACCGTCATTTACTTGGTTTGTTACCATATTGATATCGCGGATTGCAGTGAGTACTTCCTTGCTTCCGTTCTCCTGTTCACGCATAGCGTTAGTTAGGTTTTGGCTCATAGTTTTTACCTGCTCCGAAAGAGCAAAGATGGTATTGAACCTTTCTTCTGCCGTTTTTGAAGAAGTTGAAAGAGCTTCGATTTCGCCCGACAATACTTTGAGGGTAGAAGTTATGGTTTTACCTTGTGTGCTGGATTCCTCGGCGAGCTTACGGATTTCGTCGGCAACAACGGCAAAGCCCTTACCCGCCTCGCCTGCGTGGGCGGCTTCGATTGCGGCATTCATTGCTAAAAGATTCGTCTGACTTGCAATGTGCTGGATAACGCTTGAGGCTTCCAAAAGACTGCCTGATTCTTCGGCTATTTTTTGGGTAACGGAGTTTGAATTAACTATCGTATCCTTACCGTCGGCGGTAGCGGAGGCGAGAGTTTTTATGACATCATCGGTTTTGCCGAGGGTTTGAGTGATAGAAGCTATGTTCCCAACCATTTGCTCGATAGCCGAAGAGGATTCGGCTACGCTGGCTGCCTGATTTTCGATACTGCCGTTAAGCTGTTTTATAGTGCGGATAATTTCTTCAATCGTAGCCGCCGTTTCGGTAACGCTTGCAGCCTGAGTAAGTGCCTGCTGTTTTACTCCGTCGATATTCGCACTTATTTGGTGCACGGCACTGGCGGTTTCGGTCATATTAGATGCAAGCTCGCTGCCTATGCTTGTCATTTCTTCACTGCTTGCTCCTACGGTCTTAATCGATGAGCCGATTTTGGAAATAGTCTGATTAAAATATTCCGACAGGTCGGTAATTTCATCGTTGCCGTTTATCGGAAGTCTGACCGTTAGGTCTCCTTCGCCATGCGCAATATTCTTCAGAGCGTTGACTACTTTTTTGATCGGTTTTATTATGTAACGGGTATCAAAATATATAAGGATAAACGCCCCAACTAAAATAATTGCAGTCAGACCCATAAGTGAAAGACGCAAAGAATCGACTGTTTTCATAAATTCGTTTACAGGTGCATTTATGATAACCTTCCAATTGGTAGTTTTCATCGTAGCATAAGAAGCAATTTTACTTACACCTTCGTATTCATAAAAACCTACCGATGAGGTATTGTTTTCGAGTGCAGTCTTTTCAAATGAGGCCAGAGATTCAAGGCTCTTGTCGGTTTCCGACATTTTCAATATATTCACCATATTTGTTACTTTGTCAAAATCTTGTAGTGCAACGATGGTGCCCGTCGAACCGATAATAAAGCAATAACCTGTTTTACCGACAACAATGTCAGAAATAAGATTTGAAAGATGCTTTGCATCTACAACACAATTTAATACGCCAAGCATATTATGATTGTTGTCATATAACGGTAATGCGAGTATAATTGTAAATTTATTCAAAGATCTGGAAAGAAGCGGCTCCGAAATAAATTTATTACCTGCAGAAGCGGATTTAAACCACTCCCTATCATGCACATCTACTATCTTTCCATCGTTAGTAGTACGCACTCCGGAAAGTCCGTATAGATTAAGCTGTTCGATTTTTTCGTTAGAAGAAACTGCTTTTTCCAAATATTTTGTTTTTTCCTGATACGATACTGCAGGATCTTTTAAAATGGGTTCCTGCGCTATATCCTCAAGAACTTGAAAAAATATTGAAATACGCCCGTCAACAATTTCTGCTGTGTCCGCCGCCTTGTCGATGAGATGGGTTTCGACTTTTTCGATTACTGCTTTACGTGCGATACGTATCGAAAAAAAACTTAATATAATACTGATTATCAAAATAAGCAGTCCGAATATGGCCATAAATTTGCTGAACAAAGAAAAACGTTTTGTTTTACTCATAGTAAAAACTCCTTACAGTTTATTTAATTTCAGAGTAGTACATTAAGAATACAACATATTTCCAAAAAATTAGGGGCTATACATTATTCTCCTAGAAGATTTGAGGAAAAGTTTAAATTTTTTTTAAAGGTTTCACTCTGTTGTAATATAGTCGAGTATTATAGGCTAAAAAGTCGGAGCTGTCAAGAACTGTTTTATGTTTTATGTGGCACGATGATTATTTAAGTTTTCTCAGCAATTTAAACAAACCAATTGCTTTTCACAATAAAAATTAATATAATATGAAGCTATATATACAAGAAAAATTAAATGCAAAATCCGTTTAAACAAATCACATTTTTATCGGTACTGCTTTAAATTCAAACTATATTGAAGGATTAATATTTATGCTTAAAACTTTATCAAAAAGCCTTCGGGAATATAAACGGACATCCGTTATCGCAGTGCTCCTGACAATCACGGAGGTGGTGTTTGAAATAATCATCCCGTCCACTATGGCATATCTGATAGATTTTGGGATTGAAGCCGGTGCAATGGGAACCGTGTTTAAGTACGGGGTAGCTCTTTTAATCTTTGCGCTTATTCAATTACTGACGGGGGTGTTTTCGTCGGTTACGGCAGCTAAGGCTTCGGCGGGGTTTGCAGCAAATTTGCGGCAGGATATGTACGCTAACGTGCAGACATTTTCTTTTTCAAATATCGATAAATTTTCGACTTCTTCTATCATAACTCGGCTTACCACCGATGTAACAAACGTACTCAATTCCTATCAGATGCTGGTAAAGCTCGCTGTGCGCGCTCCCGGTATGATGATTTTTGCGATGATCGCCTCGTTTAGAATCAGTACTAAAATTTCCATGATATTCCTCTGCATGATTCCATTTTTGGGGCTCGGTATTTTTTTTATTATACGCAAAGTGCATCCCATCTTTAAGACGGTGTTTAAGACCTATGATAAGCTAAACAATGTGGTGCAAGAAAACGTGCGCGGCGTAAGGGTAGTAAAATCTTTTAACCGGCAGCAGTACGAAATTGCCAAGTTTGAAAAAATTTCGGAATCGATTTACCGCGGCTTTTCAAAAGGGGAGCGGTATATCACGCTGATGATGCCGCTTGCTCAGTTTTCTATTTATACCTGTATGATTTTGATTTCGTGGTTCGGAGCAAGATCGATTGTTGCAAGCGGAAATAATGCGGCGGTCGGGCTAACCACAGGATCGCTTATGGCGCTTTTTTCCTATGCAACACAGATTATGATGAGCTTGATGATGTTCTCGATGGTCTTTGTGATGATTACCATCTCCCGCTCCTCTGCGGAACGTATTGCCGAAATTTTAAACGAACGCTCTACTATTCAAAACCCGGAACATCCCATAACGGAAGTAAAAAGCGGAGATATCCGCTTTACCAATGCGGACTTTATGTATAGTGCCGATGCGGATAAAAAGGTAATCAACAATGCCAACATTTCGATTGCTTCGGGAGAAGCGGTAGGGATTATCGGCGGCACAGGTTCTTCCAAAACCTCCTTTGTGCAGCTCATTCCGCGTTTGTATGATGTTACCTCCGGTTCGGTCAGTGTAGGCGGCGTGAATGTAAAAGATTATGATGTAAAAACATTGCGGGATGCTGTGGCGATGGTCTTGCAGAAAAACGAATTGTTTTCCGGCACGGTAAAGAGTAATTTGAGATGGGGTAACGAAAATGCAAGCGATGCGGAAATAGCCGAAGCCTGCCGCCTTGCCTGCGCCGCCGAATTTGTTGAAGCAATGCCGGATGGCTATAACGCCCGTATCGAGCAGGGCGGAACAAACGTTTCAGGCGGACAAAAACAGAGGCTCTGTATTGCGCGGGCGCTTTTAAAAAAGCCTAAGATTTTAATCCTCGATGATTCAACCAGTGCTGTGGACACCAAAACGGACGCACTGATTCAAAAATCATTTAAGGAGTTCCTGCCGGAGACCACAAAGATTATCATTGCACAACGTATTTCTTCCGTACAGCATGCGGATAAAATCCTTGTATTCGATAACGGCTCGATTACTGCGGTAGGCACTCATGACGAACTGCTTCAGACGAGTGCCATCTATAAAGAAGTTTTTGAAACTCAACAAAAAGGACATGAAGAATGAAACCAGCTCACACAACAAAACATGAAATGAAGCTTTCTATGCCTACCGTCAAACGGCTTCTTTCCTATCTTAGACAATATAAAACCGTCCTTGCGGTTGTTACGGTCTGTATTCTTATCAGTGCGGGAGCAACCGCTGCATCATCACTATTCCTGCAAGTATTGATTGATCGGTATATTACGCCTCTCCTTGCGCAAAGCACACCGGTGTTTACAGGGCTTTTACGCGTGCTCATTTTTATGGGTGCGGTGTACGGAACCGGTGTTCTTTGTTCGTGGATTTATAACCGTCTGATGATCAATGTTGCACAGAGGACGCTAAAGCGTATCCGCGATGAAATGTTCTCTAAGATGCAGCGCTTCCCTCTACGGTATTTTGACACGCATACTCACGGCGATATTATGAGCCGTTACACCAACGATACCGACACTCTCAGGCAAATGATTACTCAGTCGATGCCTCAGCTGGTTTCTTCCGTGTGCACGATTATTACCGTGTTCTTTGCAATGCTGTATCAGAGCGTGTACCTCACCGTCATTGTGGTCGCTTCCATCTTTTCTATTTTAAAAGTGATTAAGTTTGTCGCCAAAAAGAGCGGTTTCTATTTTGTCCGGCAGCAGGACACGCTTGGGCAGCTGAACGGCTATGTTGAAGAGATGATGAACGGGCAGAAGGTAATTAAGGTGTTCTGCCGGGAAGAGGTGGTAAAAGCGGAGTTCTGCGAAAAGAATGCCGCATGGCAAGAAAGTGCGGCCAAGGCAAACGCCTATGCGAATATCATCATGCCTTTTATGAATGCGCTGGGGTATTTTCAGTATGTGATTGTTGCGCTTCTCGGAGCATGGTTTGCAATTGCAAAAATACCAAACCCGACTATCGCCGGTATCAATACGCTGACGCTTGGAACCATCGCTTCGTTTTTAACGCTGTCGCGGAGCTTTACAAATCCGATTTCCCAGCTATCCAATCAGCTTAACTCGGTAATCAATGCCGTTGCAGGTGCCTCGAGGATTTTTGCATTGATGGATGAAGAACCGGAAAAAGATGCCGGTACGGTTACCCTCGTGAATGCACGTGAAGAATCAGGTACACTGACCGAAGCTGCGGAGCACACAGGCCTTTGGGCATGGAAGGAAACAAGCGAAGACGGCAGTGTTGCGCTGACTCGGCTAACCGGAAAGGTGATTTTTGAACATGTCGATTTCGGCTACATCCCCGATAAAAAAGTCTTAAAGGACATAAACCTTTTCGCAGAGCGCGGACAGAAGGTTGCGTTTGTCGGGGCGACAGGTGCCGGCAAGACGACGATTACCAATTTGATTAACCGCTTTTATGATATAAATAAAGGCACGATTACTTATGACGGTATACCGATTACCCATATCAAGAAAGAAGACCTGCGGCGTTCGCTCGGCATCGTGTTGCAAGAGGTGAATTTATTTACCGGCACCATCATGGAAAATATCCGCTTCGGCAACTTGGACGCAACCGATGAACAATGTATTGAAGCGGCAAAACTCGCCAATGCGCATAACTTTATTACAATGCTGCCCCACGGGTATGACACCGTAATTGAAGGAAATAAAAATTCTCTTTCGCAGGGACAGCGGCAGCTTTTGTCCATTGCCCGTGCTGCAGTCTCAGACCCTCCCGTCATGATTATGGACGAAGCGACATCTTCCATCGACACCAGAACCGAAGCTCTCATCCAAAAAGGCATGGACAGGCTAATGGAAGGCAGAACCGTATTCGTCATCGCCCACCGCCTTTCCACCGTTATGAATTCCGACGTTATCATGGTCTTGGATCACGGTGAAATTATCGAGCGCGGCACCCACGAAAGCCTCATCGCCAAAAAGGGAGTGTATTACAGGCTTTACACCGGAGCTTTTGAGCTCGAATGATTTTTTGAAAATATACTGTGAAATATCTTGATTGGAAAGGATAAAAGGCAGATATAATGCTCTTACCAATCAAGATACAAATACCGTATCAGATAGAACACATAATTGTTTTTTCTATTTTTTAGGCATTGCAGCGTTTTTGAGTAATTTTTCGATAATATCTCTATTATCGAGAAGGCTCGAAAGGGAAAGGTTTTCGTGCAGACGGGTAATAACCTGAGCAAATAGCCCCGATACGTCGGTTTCAATATACCACTCTTTTTGCTTTAGCTCGGTATGATAGACGGCATTTGTTCCTATGACCCTATAAAAAAGCCCCTTGGAATAGGCTTCATCGAATTGCTGAATGGCGTCTCCTGTAAAAAAGGGAAGACTTACGGCGGCTATAACCTTTTTTGCCCCCTTGCTCTTCAAAAACTCCATAGCTTTTAAAAGAGTCCCGCCCGTGCCCAACATATCATCAGCGAGGAAGGCATTTTTTCCTTCAACATCTCCTAAAAGTTTTATGCTTATGATATTTGATTGCTTTGCATTTTGGGTAACTATGGAATAATCTCTCTCCTTATAAATCATGGCAAGAGGCTTTTGCAAGCCTGAAGAATAGAATTTATTCCGGTCAACAGCTCCTGAATCGGGAGAAACAACTACGAATTCTTCTTTAGAGTCGGCACTTAAATCGAGTATTCTTGTAAGCTCCCTAATAATCTGATAACTTGCATGAAGATTTTGTAAGCGTGCAGAATGGAATGAGTTTTCAATTTCGCGGGAGTGAATATCAAGGGTAATAACCTGCTCTACATCTAGGTCTTCATAAATATGCCCAAGTAAGCTGGCAGTTAAGCCCTCTCTTCCTTTCTTTTTATGCTGACGGCTGTAAGGATAAACCGGAAGAACTAAAGATATTCTCCCTGCCCCTGCGTGGCGGACGGCATCAATTGTTACGATGAGGGACATAAGATGATCGTTTACTGAAAAGATTTCCTTGTTTTTGCCTTCATTTATGGTAATTTCCTGCTTGTTTTCAACATCCTGAAAAATATAAACATCTTTTCCTCGGACTGTCTCTAAGAGCTCTGTTTTAAACTCGCCGTTCATAAAATATGTAAAACGGGCATCCACCTTGAATTTGGGTACATGGATTTTATTTGTATCCTTGTTTACAGACATCCTGCTTGAAAACAAATCGTTATAAAAGTTAAACTTTTGAATCATATCTTCACCGGAGGTATTGTACCTCTTTGCTAACTTTTCGCTTTGCTGATATAACTTACGGGCATAGATATGCTTCAAATTCTTAATCGTTAAATCTGCAAACTCTTCACCCCCCGGACAAGCAATAATTGCGAGGTTATTCGATTCAAGATAATTCATTTTGCCTCCAAAAAGAATGTAAAAACTTCACTTAATTCACTTTATCACTTGTTAAAGAAAATTACAATAGGGGAAGAAATTTATATTAATATCTTCCAAAGTTCATACTTTGTTCAATTATCCAATGGAGCTGCTAAATATTAACCAATCGTTTTGCAAGTTTTACCGCTTCGACGGCATCCTTGGAATATCCGTCAGCTTTTATTTTGTCTGCAAAGTTTTGAGAAATCGGGCCGCCGCCAATCATTATTTTAAACTTGCTGCGCATATTTTCGTTTTCTAATTTTTCGATTACACGGCGCATATTGGGCATTGTAGTCGTCATTAAAGTAGACATTGCAATTATCTCGGCATTTTCTTTGACGGCCGTATCTACAAAATCATTGACCGGAACATCTCTTCCCAAATCGATAACTTCAAACCCCTCTGTTTGAAGCATCGTTTTTACAAGATTTTTTCCGATATCATGAGTGTCTCCCTCGATTACACCCATAACGATTTTATGGCCGGAACTCATATCCTTCTTTTCCAAGCATGGCCGCAAAACCTCAAGCGCATTTTCCATTGCATCGGAACAAAGCAAAATATCGGTAACAAAATATTCGTCTTTTTGAAACATATCACCTGCACGCTTCATTCCATCTACAAGTCCATCCATAATTGCATCGAGGGCGGGATAGCCTTCGTTAAGATAATCCTTTGCAACTTGTGCAATTTTTTCATCTTCATATTCGAATACATAATCCGAAAGTTTTTGTAAATACTCGATTTTTTCCATACCGGCTCCTTATAAATCGGGAAAGTAAGAACTTTCCATAAAAAATTTTTGATACTTAGAATCTAAACTTAAATCACTAAACAATATTTTATTTTTTAGCTTCATTAAGTTATTTCTTTTGTTTATATTTAAAACCGCGCTTATCGCTCCGTCTAAAGATGTATTTTTCATATAAGAAAATTTCTCTTTTGCTATTAGGGGAAGAAAGCCGGTATTTATCAGCATGTCTTCAGTAAGATGATTACCGAATTGCCCTGCAATAATTATTTCATCCAGTTGTGAGGCGGTTAAATTAAATTTATCCAGTAAAATATTGATACCTGAAAGAATTGCCGTTTTGGAAAGCTGGATGTTGCGTATATCTTTTTTTGAAACATATAGTTTATCAAAAAGCCTTATTACCGTTTCGCCATTTATATCCGATAAAAATTTTTTCCGCACATCGGACACATCAAGAGAGGACAACGAAATCAGCCGTCCTTTTTTATCGATAAGTTTCGCCTTTAAACTTTCGCGTATTAAAGCAAGAATGCCCGAACCGCAAATAGTTTTGGGTTCTGTGTTTCCTATTACTTTTAAATTTATGTTCCCCGAAATTAAATCAAAATTAACGTCTTCGACGGCTCCGCTTTGTGCGCGGGATCCGAAGGTAATATTCATACCCTCAAGAGCGGGTCCTGCTGCACAGGATGTCGCAAAAAAAGAAGAGCCGTGTTTTAGTACAAGCTCGGTATTTGTTCCGATATCTATAAAAAGAGTGTTTGTTTTAAGTTTTTCCATTTCAATAAAATTTATTCCCGAAACAATGTCCGCTCCGATGTACGATGAAACCGAAGGTATAATAAGAGCATGAGTATGTGCTCCTATATGTAAACCGATTTCGGAAGATTTAAAATTAAGCATTTTATCAAAAACATTTTTATATGGTGCCGTTCCTAAAACATGAGGATTTATTCCTAAAAGAATATGATTCATAACCGAATTTGCCGAAAAAACTATTTCATAAATAAAATCGGGATTTATCTGCAGTTCGTCAATCATTTCAAAAGATGCTTTTTTTATCGCAGCTATAATGAGGTCTTGCATTTTAAAAAGATTATGTTCAGATTCAAGGGCTGCGCTGATGCGGGTTAAAACATCGGATCCGAATTCTATTTGCGGATTTATAAATGAACGTTTTGCAGAAACCGTCATATTTTCCACATCGATTAAAACCATTGCAACCGTAGTTGTTCCTATATCGGCTGCAATTGCATACTTTTTATTTTTATCGCCATCCAATATCGCAATTAAGTTTTTATCTAAGTACACACCGGTATAATTACCGCTTACCGTTTTTAAGGATTTTAAGATTTCAAAATTAATTTTGCCGAAGGCATCCTCGTATTTATTAAGCCAGCTTTTATTTTCATGTGTTTCGGGAGCTTTTATTGTTTTTGTTACCGTTTTTATTGCCGCTTCCGTTCTTTTGTCGAACTGTGTTTCACTTATTAAAAAACCTTCCGCTTTTTCTTCCTGCGGAACTTCAATGATAATGTCTTTTGAAGGTTTTATCATACAGGCAAGACGATATGAATTTAAATTTAATTCTTTTTCTTCCGGCAGAAGGGGAATGTTTTCACCCGTAAATTTTACTTTACATTTACCGCATTTTCCTTTGCCTCCGCATGGAGCATCGATAAAAATATTTTCGTGCTTTATTATTTCCAAAAGAGTTTCGCCTAAACTGTAATCGGTTTCTTTTTTTAAATTATTTATTTGAATCACTGCTTTCGGCATTTTCCACACCTATTAAAATATTTTTTATGTTTTCAAGTTTTGAATTCATACCTAGCCCGCAAGCAGGAGCTATTATATCTATGTTTTTCTTTACCCTGTTTACAGCCATTTGTTTTATAACTTCAGGACGTGAATGTTCCAGCGCATATGTGCTTATGTTTCCCATTACAGGTTTTTGTATTTTTTCTTTTGCTTCTTTTAACGAAACGATTGCATCGAAAGAAAAAGCGTCGGCATTTATTTTAGCTAAAAGGCCGAATACTTTTTTCATTTGACCGCATATATGAACAATAACCGGAATATTTTTATCGGTTCTAATTATCGAAATCATTTTATTCATATAGGTTACCATATATTCTTCAAAATACTTCGGTCCCAATATTTCTCCCGTACCGCTCGGATCCGAAATAGTAATCAGGTCGGCACCCCGTCTTGTCTGCTCAAGAGCAAAATGTCCTACTTCTGAGCTGATAAAATCAAAAAAGGTATGAGCGGTCTCTTTATCTTTTTTTAATGCCGGATAAACTTTTAAAGGATCTACGATGCTTGTTCCTACGGAAAAAGGCCCTGGAACATTTCCTATTACGGGAATGTTGTCGTTTTTTAAAATAGAAACGGCTTCCAATACAGCCTTAGGTCTTCCTTCAGTAAAATTTATTTTGTGAAAATTTGTCAACTCCATTCCATCGGCAGCATATGCTTTTATATGAGGTTCGCAGGTATCCGAACCGATGTCGCATTCGGCTCCCATAGCTTCGGCTTCTATGCTCATACAAAATGGAACGGCATAGTTTTCAAAAAGATTTTCTTCGACAACCAGTTTTGAAAGAGCCGCCATAGTTTTTCCGTCGGAGTTGGCTTTTTTAAAATCGATATTATATTTTTTAATTAATTCCGTAACACAAGGATTCATCATACCGCCGGGACAAATGACGGGCGGCCGATCTGTTTTATTTCCGTTTAAAATAGCAAGAAGTCGCTCTTTTTTATTCATCCGTTTCTCCTTTTATAAACCCAAAAAGTTTTATTCTGTTTATTTCGGTCTTTAAATTGATACATATATTTCCAAATATTTTTTTTTCGGCCGCCAAATCCTTAATTGCATCTTGAACATTTTTTTTGCCTATCTCTATCGTTTGTCCCTTTAAAAAACCTAAGTCCTCCATTGCTAAACTTAATTTCGGACAAAGGTAAATTGAAAACTTTGTATTACATAAAATATAATCGAGTAAGGGCGCGTAAAAATTATTGATTGTTCTTTCCAAAGCAGCCGGGCCTATAATATCAACGGAGGCGGCCGGGTCTGCAAGGGAAATAAGTCTTATATTAAAGCAATTTAATGCTTTTATAAAAGAAAAATAATTTTTTAAAAAAAGGTCTGCAAGAGCTTTTTCAGTTTCGGGATTTTTTCTAAAGGCTCTGAATATTTTTTCAGCGGGAATGATAAATGATAAAAACGTGTAAAAACCGGTCATCTCATATGCGAGAGGTTTATCGTATTCAGAGTCAAAACACTCCGTCATTATTTTATAATGAGGAACGGTATAGTCGAATTCTTTTAAAGAAAATAATTCTTCGACATCCGTTATAATAGGATTTTTTACCCGTATGAGGCTGTTTTCATTTATCAAAGCACCTTGCAATTCGGCTTCAAGCGTATTTGTAATGGGGAAAAAAACAAAGGGATTGTTTTTTGATAAATATTCGGCCGCCTTTTTATAAGAATTCACATCAGAAAAAATTGTTGACACATCAATTTTATCTTCGAGAGGATCGTTTGTTTTGCCGTCTTTATAGTTGCAAATATAATTTCTAATCTTCATCAAACCTGTTCTTATCTATCGGCATATGAGCGTAATAACGCCCCCACTTCATAAAGGCATCTATGTTTTCAATTTTGGTTCCCTTCGGAATTTGACAGCCGGTTGAAAGAATATATCCGCATGTATTATCCCAGCATTTTTTTACACAATCTCTAACCGATTTGCGTATGTCTTCTTCGTTCCCCAAATACATAACATCAACCGGCGGAACGTTTCCGGTAATCATTACTTTGTGTCCCATAACCGCTTTTGCTTCTTCAAGGTCTTCGCAATTATCAATCGAAAAATTTCCGATGCCTGTTTTCATTACATCTTCCCACAATTCGCGGGATTTACCGCAGATATGTACGGTAGGATGTGAACCGCAATATTTTATTACGTCTTGAACATTTTCTTTAAAATACGGAAGAGAAAATTCTCTATACTGTTCTAATTTTAAAATGCTGGAAGAAGAAACGGGGTCGCAAAATCCCGTACCGAATCCTAATTTACCTAAGGCCTTTATATATTCACGGTTATTTGCTGTAATAATTTTCATAAGATGGTGCAGGGCTTCGGGTTTTTTGATGATCCAGCGTAAAAGCACTTCAGTGCCAAGTACGGAAGCAGCAACCGTAAACGGAGCGGTCATTGATGCCCCTATATCGGCAACGTCTCCGATTTTATCGCGTATTTTACAGAGCGCCTCCAAAAGAATAGGGAGTTTACCGTCTTTATTCGGATTAACCGGTTTCAGTTTATCTATGTCTTCTTCTGTTTTTACTACCGGTTCTTTTAAATTGGTTATATTATCGTATGGATAATTTAATACGGAACCCATCGCTTCCGCCATTCCGCGAAGCGTTGTGGAAATACCTACACCTTCATGTCTGAAACGCTTAAACAAAGCGACTTCCGTTTCCGCCATTACATCGGAGCTGGTATAATAATCATTAGTCGTATGGCCGGTAAAGCCTGCCATCGTAACCCCCATATCCGGCACAACCGGCAGCCTATCAATCGGCTTATGGGAAGCAAAAGCCTCCATCCTTTCTTTCGGCGTCATTTCATCTTTAAATTCTTTGTACATAAAATAAGGCTCCTTTTTGCAAAAGAATAAATATTTTGTAGTCTTTTTTACAAATTCACGGCTATTAAAACTCAAGTGCGTAAGACTTCATAGTTATAAACAGGGGAATTCTTTGATATAAATTTTAAGTGTTTTAAATCAGATTTACCAACTTTAGGCAACACTTGCCGTAAAATCAGCTTGAGGTCATACAGAGAATTTATATGAATAGTTTTTCATAAATAACCTCCTTGAGCGGATATGATGAAAATACTATACCTAAAATTTATTTTAGTGTCAATAACCGCCCGAAGAGATGTATTTAAGTTCACATTATAATCTGCTTAAAATATTATACTTAAAATATACTTAGTTGAAAAAAAAAGGCTTTTTTGCTATGATGATGCCTTAAATTGTATTTTAGGAGACAAATATGCAGGAAAACCAAGAACAAAAAAAGCGGACGGGTTGTTTTACGGCACTTTTTCGCGGGATAAATATTTTACGCTTGATAATAATAAACATCATTTTTTTCTTTTTCTTTTTTTCCTTTTTAGGGGTTATGGGATCCATACCCTCTAATACAAAAACAGTAGAGCGCGTACCGAATGAAGCCGTACTTATGATAAATCCTTCAGGGATTCTTACAGAAAAGGAAGCGGATATTTTTTCGGCCGGTATTCCATCACTCGGGAAAAAATCGGCAGTACTGGTTTCTGATCTTGTAAAGGCAATAAAAAATGCGGCCTCCGATAGGCGTATCACGAGCCTTTATTTGGACTTTTCGGAATTAGGAGGTCTTTCATCGGGGCATTTAAGCGAATTAGGAATGGCTTTAAATCTGTTTAAAAATTCCGGTAAGAAGATATATGCCTATGCTGTGGGTTATTCCATTCCTTCTTATTTTTTAGCTTCCTATGCAGACCGTATAGGAATCGATCCTCTGGGAGAAATCTCCTTTGCGGGCTTCGCCTCCCGTCCGGTATTTTTTAAAGGCTTGGAAGAAAAATTCGGCATCAAGTGGAATGTAATACAGGCCGGAACTTACAAGGGTATGGCAGAAACTTATTCGCGGGATAGCCTTTCTCAAAATGTAAGAAGCAATTTAAAATCTATGTTCGATGATTTATGGAATAAATACACTTCGGACATTGCAGCAAATAGAAATATATCGCCTGAAAAAATTAGGGAATTCGCCGAAAACAATAATTCTTTTATAAAAAAATATGAAGGAAACGGAGCAAGAGCTGCTTTAGAAGAAGGCTTTGTTACCGATATTGCTTCAGTAGATGAGTTCGCTGCAAACATAGGCTTTGCCGATAGTAAAACATTTTTAGTAAATGTAAACACAATAGATTATACTTCATATAATGCAAATTTTGCAGAGATGCCGTCTCAAAATTCGATAGGAGTTATTCATCTAAACGGATCAATTACGTCCTCCAGCTCAAGCCCTATAGAGGAGGCCGCTGTAAGCTATAAGATTGCGGAACTTTTTGATATTGCCCAAGATGACCCGACTGTAAAGGCCATCGTTTTAAGAGTAAATTCAGGCGGTGGAGAGGTCTTTGCGTCGGAAGAAATCAGGAGGACTATAGACAGAGCTAAGGCCGCAGGTTTACCTGTTGTAGTTTCAATGGGCTCCGTTGCCGCCTCCGGAGCTTATTGGATTTCATCTTCTGCAGATTATATTTTTGCAAGTCCTTACACAATTACAGGTTCAATCGGTGTATTAGCTACTGCTCCTTCTTTTAAAGAAGCCGTAAAAAAATACCTAGGCATAACAAGCGATTTGGTTTATTCGGGACAAAAGCCTTCATATGATATTTTAGAAGACCCTTCCATTGAAGAAAAAGAAATAAGACAGCTTGAAGTTATGCACATATATAAAACCTTTATCGAAACCGTAGCAAGGGGAAGAAATCTTCCCGAAAAAACCGTTGAAGAATTAGCCGGCGGCCGTGTCTATTCCGGTGAGCAGGCCTTAAATTTAAAATTGGTTGATGCTTTAGGTTCTTTAGACGATGCCGTAAAATATGCTGCAGATCTTGTAAACATCAGCGGACAATATTCCGTAAAGGAAATAAAAAAGCCCCTGCCTTTAACTGAGGCCTTAGTAAAAAGTATTTTAGAAGATATTAATGCCTCTACGCTTTCACAAATGAATTTTGCAGACATCAAGGCCTTCACGGATTTTTTAAATTTAAAGTCAAAAAAAGGCATCTATGTTTACAGCCCCGAATACCTTATTTGGGAAAACTAAACTTTCAGTAATGGAGGAAGAGATATGGCTATAAATTGCGGAATTGTTGGTTTACCCAATGTAGGAAAATCGACTATATTTTCGGCCCTCACAAGCGCGCCTGCTGAGGTTGCTAATTATCCGTTTTGTACAATAAACCCCAATGTGGGAATTGTGAGTTTACCCGATGCCCGTTTAAAAAAGCTGGCTGAACATTTTAACCCAAAAAAGGTAATTCCTGCAACCGTAGAATTTGTGGATATTGCGGGCCTTGTAAAGGGGGCCTCAAAGGGCGAGGGTTTAGGTAATCAGTTTTTGTCCCACATTAGAGAAGTAGGCGTTATTGCCCACGTTGTGCGCTGTTTTGATAATGATGATATTGTCCATGTTTCAGGAAAAATAGATCCGGCTTCCGATATTGAAACGATAAATATCGAGCTCGCTCTTGCCGACCTTGCAAGTTTGGATAAAAGGGCGGAGCGTGCCGAAAAGGCGAGCCGAATGGGCAAGGAAGCTCAAAAGGAAGCCGCCGTTGTAATGCGTGCTATCGAAAAAATCCGCCCTCTTTTGCAGGAAGGAAAAGGAGCCCGTCTTGCCGACTTGACCGATGATGAAAAAGCTGCAATCTACGATACTCACCTAATTACAATGAAGCCTCAAATGTATGTCTGTAATGTGGATGAAACAGGTGCTCAAGATAACAATCCCTATATAGCGGCAGTTAAAAAAATTGCAGAATCGGAGGGTGCCGATACCGTTGTAATTTGCGGAAAGTTTGAAGCCGAATTAGCCGACCTTGAAAGTGAAGAAGAACGCCTAAGTTTTTTAGCGGAAGCAGGCCTAAAAGAATCCGGCCTTTCACAGCTTGCAAAGGCAGCTTATCACTTAATCGGGCTCAGAACTTTCTTTACGGCCGGAGAAGATGAGTGCCGGGCATGGACAATCCATGCAGGGGATACGGCCCCAAAGGCGGCCGGAGTAATCCACACCGACTTTGAAAAAGGGTTTATAAAAGCGGAAGTCTACAGCTTTGATGACTTTATAAAATACGGTTCCGAACAAAAGATAAAAGAGGCAGGACGTTACCGCCAAGAAGGAAAGGCCTATATAGTAAATGACGGTGATGTTATGTTCTTTAAATTTAATGTTTAATTTTTAGATATTTTGGGAAAAAATGCTTGACATTTTTTTCCTTTTCAAGTATACTTTGGCAACACACAAACGATACACACTGTTTTTCACTAGACTCGCTCATTATCCTCCTTTTGAGTGAGTCTTCTTTTTTATTTTTGCTCCATCTTATTTTTAAAAAGTTTATGTTTTTATAGCTCCCCTTACTCTGTGGATAAATCAAAAACCGCATCCAAATCGAATTTTTCCGTCTTTGTTTGAGAAAATAAAATATTTTGATCCAGCTTCGCATCAAAGGGAGAGTTTTTAAAAAACTTAAAAAATAATGAGCTATGATTTTTTGTGTCTTGGTCTATTTCTACAAAGAGCTTGTAGGTTCCGGCTATGTTCCGTTTTGCAAAAATATACAACCGCTCTCCGTTTATTTGGCCTGCTGCTGCAGCCTTTGATTCTGCTGCCATAAAAAAACTTTTATCGGCCGTTATGCCGGACAAGGCAAAGGAGCCGAATTCTTCCAGCATATTTTTTCCGTTAAAATTAAAATTCTTTATTAAAACGTTTTTTTATTTTTGGATTCTACGGTTTGAATAAGAAATCCTTGTAAATTATCCTTTGAAAGTTCCTCGATAATTTTGTTTAGAACATCAAAGCCCTGATCGTCATTTTCGATGAGGGTACTCATCAGCCGTTTTGCAAAAGCTCCGCCTTGGCTTGAGTTTAAGCGCTCTATCATTTCGGCAGGGCTTATTTTTTTTCTTGCTACGGTTTTTTCAGTCTTAGGCTGATTGGTGGTTTTTAAAAATTCCGGGGCAGCCGGAGCTTGAGGTATTACAGGGTTTATTGTATTCGGTTTAGGGATTTCCGGCATACCGGGGATAGGAGGCACGGACGGAATAGGAATCGGATTAGAGTTTTGTCCAATCATAGGCAGGGACATAAATATAGAAAAAATCACTGCGATTATAAAGGGACTTATCGGCATATTGGCAAGCCTGCTTTCGACGGTTTCAAGCCGAGCCTGAAGGCTTAAAATGGTTTTTTCCAAACGCCGTTTTTCTTTTTCCAAGGTGCGCCGCGGATCTTCTTCTTTCTTTTTAGAAATCGTGCCCCGGACTGTTGCAGGGCTTGTCTTATTTAAAAACATTTCTTCTGCCTCAGCCCTTTTTTCCGCATTGCCTATATTGGCCACAAACTTCATCGCCTCATACCCGATGGCAGGGTTTACATTGTAGGCACTGATTTTTTCGATAGCAGTTGCGGATGCCCTCGGGAGGCAGAGCACCCTATCGACATAATCCTCATATCTTACGCCGGCTTTTTTGCAAAGAGGCCGGGCCTTTCCAAGCAGGCGGCCGAGTTCTTTCATAAGGCGGCCGTCTTCTACCATTATAACTTGTCTGATTTCATCGGTTAATTCCAAAAGCTCGGGCGATTCCTCAAGAGTAATTTTATAAAAACCTTTTTTTTCGGCCTCAGCCAAAAGGCTGTGAAAGAGAGTCCAAAACTTGGGGCTGTGTACCCGTGTTGAATAAAAACCGCCCTCTTTTTCACACTGCTTGTGATGAGTATATTCATGCACGGCCGTGTAAATAAGCTCATTATCATTTGCAAAATTCTTATTATGAAGAATAATTTCGTGAGTATCCGGCTTATAAAGCCCGTTTACCTTTTTGCTGCTTTTTCCCGTAAAAACAACTGAAAACTCAAGCTCCGTATCCGCCGTCTCAAGCAAAATTTCTTTAACCCTATCTTGATTCATAACTGCATTATATACTATTTAAGATAAATTTTCAAAGAGATGAGGGAGTAGTTTTTGCAGCACTGCAGGAAATATTTAATCGTACATTAATAGTGTACGAAATATTAATGTTCTAGCCAAAAAGAAAAGCTGCTCAAAAAATACCGAGTAGATACACTTTGAGCCGCTTTTATGATAGAATCCCATTAGTATGTTAGGCAACAGATTTATCTTCAAGCATCAATGTAACCCCTTCTTCTAACATTGAACTTGTAATTCTAGGTCGTTCAGCAAGTATTTCTTGCACTTGTGCTGTAATCAAAGCATCTGCAAATTCTTTTGGTGTTTCTGATTGGTACATTTTTTGTAAGATACTTGACATATTTGAATTACCAATGGTCATACTTAAAATTTTATCAAATTCTTCTTTATTAAAGGAGTAAAGCATTACAATATCAAGAAATTCCTCTCTCATTATTCTAAACATCATAACTGCATCATCTTCAATAAAATTATCCATTACTTTCTTTGCGACAAAACTTCCTATCGCACCGCCTATCATAGAACCTACAATTGGAATTGGAATAGCCGTTCCCAATGCGGCTCCTATTAATCCCGCCGTATTGACTGTTGAATTTTTGATAAGTTGCTTACCGGATATTTTTCCTTGAAAGGCCTTACACACATCCGGTCCATAAACAATAGCAGCGGTTACCGTACCTCCAATTAACTGTCTGCCATTTATTTTGTCAAGATTTAATGATTTTCCAATTTTTGATTGAGCTACAGAAGATGTACTTATTTTTCCGGCAGCCTTTTCAGCAGCAGCAAAGATTGGATTATTAATACTTGCAAAACTTTTAACAACTTTTTTACCATTTTCTCCAACCAAAACTTTAGGCGCAAAAATATTTATGATTTTATCTCTTGAAAGCTGCATGGTTATGGTATAAATTGCAGCACATTTTCCCATTACTTTAAGTCCGGATAAAGTACTTCTTTTTGCAGCTTCCTTGATATCATCCCCATTCCATACAGCAGTTGCAAATGTAAGTGCTGCTGTAATACCAGCTCCCGGTAATGAGCATACAACTCCTTGAGCAATATCCACTGTGATACCCTCAATACTTCCGGCAAGGGCAATATTATTTGCTTGAAAATATGTAAAATGCCCCTTCCTCACATAATTTTTGGCATTATCCGGATTTGTCTCATTTGGTACTTGTCCATTCCTTATGCGCTTTTGCATTTCTTGAATAGCTTGATTATATTGATCTCGAGGAACTTCTATTTGCATCATTGTTCCATCTTCGTTCAAATATATAGCTTGTTTATGTTCAAATGCAGCACCGATTGATTCAGGAGCACTTTTGTAATATTTTGTCTGTATGTTTATTCCATTTACATTCCTATCTGCACCATGTAATTTTTGACGACCATTTTCTAAATCTTGAGCCATATTTTTTACATTATTTCCAGTAATTCTATCAATAGCATTGTTTCCATATTCTGCAGCATATCCACCACCTCTTGCCCCATTCATCAAATATTTTACTTCGTCATTATATATATGTGCATTTTGTTCGAGTCCGGCTCCAATACCACCTAGCTCACTACTTTTTGAAATAGAAGAAAGCTTTTGCTCATCATTAAATTTTCTCTCTGATTCAGTAATTTCTGCAATTGTATTTTCATAAGAATCAAAAGCCTCATCAATACCATTTTTTATATTGTCATGTAACATAGATAATGAAATAGTGTTAATACTTTGAGTAAAATCACATATTTCTTTAATATTTATCGTAGAATCGTCTGAGTCAACTTCTACAACTTTATACTCATCATCTACTATTCCATAATTAAAAAAGCATTTATCTTCGCTTATATCTGTACTCCATAATCCCATAAAAGGTATTTCAATATCATCTTGATTTTGAACTGAAATATATATACCTTTTGTTGTAATCAATGTTCCATATTCTCTTAACTCATTTTCATCCGAACTCATAGTTGGAGAAAAATATATTGGTTCTTCATCATCAAGATTTTTATTAAAATACGAAATAAAAGCAGTTGTACGCCCATAAGGCATTTCATAAATTGTAAATATGTTTTTATTTTTATCTGCATTAGAAATATCATCTGTCATCGATATGAGCTGTTCTTCTATTTGCATGTCAAAAATAATATCACTTTTACTTAATGTCCATTTTTTCCATTCAATACAGCTTTCATAAAAATTCTTATTTTTGTTTTTCCATTCATTACATTTAATAATAATATATATAAATGATATTATTGTAAAACTAAGCCCTGATATAATAAATATAGAATACAGTTCCATTATTTTAAAGTGAATATAAAACAATAAATAAGATTCTAAACTAAGAAAAAATGACATAGCTATTACATTATTTCTTTCCTTTCGATTATTTTTAAAAAAATTCTTTTCATCAATAAATTTTTCTTTTTTTGAATATGGAATATGAAAGCCTAATAAATAAATTAATGATGGAATACTTCCCAAAGCAAGTAAATAATATATAAATCCTTGTAAAAAAAATATTTTTGTTATTACATAGAAAATTTTTGTGCATACAATTGCAGGGCCAGCAATAACACAATAAAGTATTCCATAAAATAAGTA
The DNA here is from genome assembly GCF_000755145.1 of Treponema putidum. Classification (GTDB taxonomy): domain Bacteria; phylum Spirochaetota; class Spirochaetia; order Treponematales; family Treponemataceae; genus Treponema_B; species Treponema_B putidum. The sequence goes on along the minus strand of NZ_CP009228.1, from coordinate 866,482 downwards.
AAAAATACCTTTAAAAATCATAGCAATAAATCTTCCAAGTATCTTTACAAGCCAAATTATAATTGCTAATGCAATTATAGTACAAATAATATAAAGCATTTTATTCTCCTTGTTTATTTGGTATTTTATTTATTTTAAACCGATTAAATGTTATAAGCCGGTTCCGCACAAGCCTTTCCTCAAGAAGAACGCTTGTCAGCCTAAAACTCTTTCGATTATAAAGTCTATTTTGCGGGGTAAATAAATTTAAAGTAAAATTAAAACAATAAAGAGAAAATATATTTATTAAAATATTTTTTAATTTATTAAATTTTTTCGGGGGGGGGGTAACTTGATTTGTCTGTTTAGAGATAAATTTCTGTATTAAAATTCCTTTTTGAGAAAAATTAAACTTAAAGCAAGTTTGTAAGAAGTTACACATGGGGACATATTAGAATAAAAAATGAGGTTTGTCAATATTTACATAAATTTGTAAATGTTTATTTTTTTAAAATATCGCTATGTGTTATTGCAATGTTATCGATATCCGTTTACCTAATGCATAAGCCATTTTTTCTAATGAGCCTATTGATGAGTTATATGCCGTATCAAGAATATTATTTACAGCACTGCGGGAGGTATTTAATCGTTTTGCCATTTCATTTTTGCTTATATTTTTGATTTTTTCATTTCAGCTTCTAATTGGTATATAAGAATTTTTTTTGCTGCTAATTCTTGAGCTTCTTCATATAACCCTTGTTCGACCATAAATTCACTAAATGATTGTCCTTTCTCTTTCATTTATTCATCTCCTTAAATTCCCTCAATCGAGAAATAGCTATCGTTAATTCTTTGAGCGGTGTTTTTTGTGTCTTTTTTATAAATCCATGAAGCAAAACTAAAGAAGAGTCTTCAATAGTAAAAAATATCCGAACCAACTATTTTTCTATCATTTTGATCTAATGATAAAATAAAATCTCTTACAGGTTGTCTATTATTAGCGGTTTCAAAAAATATCACCTCTAATGCTTCTGTTCGTTCCATATTTAATAGTACATTATAATGTACAAGGTGTCAATACTCGGCATTCAAAATAAATTTTCAAAGAGATGAGGGAAACATATTCTAACATTAAATTGTATAACTATTAAGCTCCGCTAAGCCCTTGAGTGAAGTAAAGTTTATATGTTATAATTAAGAAAGTACGCAGGGGCACTTGCGGTAAATATTTTTAGAGAGGTGAATTATGGATAAAGTAAAACTTGAAAGGATGAAAAACGACAAGGGTTTTATTGCGGCATTGGATCAGAGCGGAGGAAGTACGCCTAAGGCTTTGGCTGCTTACGGAGTTCCCGAAACGGCATATTCCAATGAAAAAGAAATGTTTGATCTTGTTCATGCTATGCGTACAAGAATAATCACGGGAAAAGCCTTTAATTCCAATAATATTTTGGGTGCAATTTTATTTGAGCAAACAATGGAAAGGGAAATTGAAGGTATGCCCACAGCCGACTTCTTATGGGAAAAAAAGAAGATATTACCCTTTTTAAAGGTCGATAAGGGGCTTGCCGACTTAAAGGACGGTGTTCAGCTTATGAAGCCGATACCTAATTTGGACGCTATGTTAAAGCATGCCGTAGAAAAGCACATTTTTGGAACAAAGATGCGCTCCGTTATAAAAGAAGCAAATCCTAAAGGAATAAAGGCAGTTGTAGATCAGCAGTTTGAATTGGGTATTCAAATTGCAAAGGCCGGTCTTGTTCCTATTATTGAACCTGAAGTAGATATTAAATCACCCGACAAGGTCAAGTGCGAAGAACTCCTGAAAAAAGAATTGGAAGAACACCTTAAGACCTTGCCGAAAGATTTGCTTGTAATGTTTAAACTCTCAATTCCTACAAAAGAAAACCTTTATGAGGAATTTACAAAACATCCTCAAGTAGTTAGAGTCGTAGCCCTATCAGGCGGTTATTCCAGAGATGAGGCAAACAAGCTCTTGGCAAAAAACAGGGGCATGATTGCAAGTTTTTCCAGAGCTCTTGCCGAAGGTCTTTCTGCCAAGCAGAGTGATGCCGAGTTTAATGCAACCTTGGAAAAAACAATCAAGGGCGTTTACGAAGCTTCAATAACATAGTTCTTATTAAGAGCTGCAGCTTTCACATTCCTCGACTTCGAGGGAGCGGCTTCGCACATAATAGATTGACTTAAGGCCTTCTTCCCAAGCCTTTACATAGAGCGAAAGCACCTTGCTGAAGGTAAATTCGTTTGTAATGTAAAGGTTTACGGATTGAGCTTGGTCAATATGGCGTTGCCGTAAGCCCGCAGCTCTTATACTCCAGTCTTGTTCGATGTGGTGGGCGTTTTTATAAAGCCAATAGGTTTCCGGTGAAAGAGAGGGGGCAACTCTAGGCATTAGAGAACCTTTTTTCTCTTCTAAAAAATATTTATTCATAATCGGGTCTACTCCGGCAGTTGTGCCTGCGATAATCGAGGTTGAGCTTGTGGGAGCGACTGCCAAAAGATAGGCATTCCTCATTCCGTTTGATTTTACTTCCTCTGCGAGAGCTTTCCACTTTTCATCAACATAATTCCGTTTTTTAAAATATTCTCCTGTTTGCCAATCGCTTCCTTCAAAATAGGCATAGCTTCCTTTTTCTTTTGCAATTTGGGAAGAGGCTTTGATTGCGGCATAATTTATTCTTTCAAAAACCTTATCTGCAAAGTTAAGGTGCTCTTCGCTTTCCCATGCAATGCCGTTTTTTGCGAGAGCATGATGATAGCCCGAAGCTCCCAAGCCGATTGACCTGTATCGGCTATTGGTAATTTGTGCATAGGGTACTGGATAAAAATTTAAGTCTATAACATTGTCCAGAGCGCGCACTGCCGAAGAAACGGTTTCGTCAATTTCTTTTTCGTCATTTACATTTATGTTTCCGAGAACAATGGAGGCTAAATTACATACTACAAAGTCTCCGGGGATAGTAGTTGTTATAACAACAGTATCTCCGTCTTCAGTTTTTATTTCAATGTTTTTATGTTTTATCTCGCTCATATTTTGAGAAATTTCTGTGCATAGGTTTGAGCAGTAAATCATTCCCCTGTGGGGATTAGGATTTGTTTTGTTTGCATGGTCGCGGTTAAAAGCAAAGGGGGTACCCGTTTCAACGGCCGATTTTAAGATTAAGCGAACCAAGTCTTTTATAGGAATTTCTCTTTTGTTGATGCGGGAATCGGCAACGCAGTCTTTATACCTTTTTTCCCATTCTTCTCCGTAAAAATCTTCGAGGGCATAGCCTTTGATTTTTAAAATTTCATGGGGACACATCAGGTGCCAAGAAGAATTTATATCATCGCGGACAGTTTTCCAAAAAAGATCTGGATAGCAGACTGCCGGAAAAACATCGTGGGCCTTCATTCTGTCATCTCCGTTATTGGTGCGGAGCTGTAAAAATTCGGGGATGTCCTTGTGCCAGACATCGAGGTAGACGGCGACCGAGCCCTGCCTTACTCCAAGCTGGTCAACGGCAACAGCCGTATCGTTTGCAAGTTTTATCCAGCGGATAATTCCGCCTGCCGCTCCCATAAACCCGCGGATGGGCGAGCCTACGGCTCTGACCTTCCCAAAGTAGAGCCCCATACCTCCTCCGAATTTTGAAACCTTGGCAAAGTTATCTATGCTGCGGTAAATGCCGTCAAGAGAATCGGGGACCGTGTCTATAAAACAGGAAGAAAGCTGATGGTAAGGCTTTCGGGCATTTGAAAGGGTGGGGGTCGCCATCGTAACTTTTAAGCTGCTTGTCATATCGTAAAAACGCCTTACCCATTCAAGCCTGTTTGATTTTTCTTTCATTGCCAGGTGAAGGGCAATACCTAAAAACATTTCCTGAGGCGATTCAAGAACGGTGTTTGAATGAGTGCGAATAACATAGCGGCGTAAAAGAAGGTCGAGGGCGCTATAGGTAAAAAGCTTATTTCTTTCTTCGTTTATAAATGAAGCCGCCTCTTCCAGCTCATCTCGGCTATAGGCCTCGCAAATATATGTTCCGTAAAGACCTTCGTTTTCAAGGTATTTGATTTTTTCATAAAAAGAATGAATCTGCCTTTTTTCAAGCTCGGTTTTTAGTTTTAATTTAAATTGAAGCATTAAAAGGCGTGCCGCAATAAATTCCCAGTCCGGGGCATCTTGAGCGGTAAGTTCGACGGAGGCCTTAATAAGCATAGCTAGGGATTCGGTCTCGCTCATATTTTCTTTTCTAAAAGAAAGGAATTTATGTGCAAGCAAGTTTAGGCTGTACTCGTCCGAAGTAAAGTCGTTTTGAATCTCGGTAAGAATCGGCTGAATTTCTATTGTGGAAAAAAAGCGGCTTATCATTTGACGGGAATCCCGCCTCTTTGTGCGGCCGACACGGTAGAGTATAAAGTTTTTTACTTCCGCATAGTAGTTGTTTTCTATTAAAGTTTTTTCTACCAAGTCTTGAATTGTTTCGACATGAACAAGACTTCCATTTTTGGTAAGCTCCAAGATATCTTCTTCTATTTCCTTTACCATAGGCGGAATTATTGTATCTAAATCTTTGTGCGGAGAGTTTTCCACACTTTTAAAGGCGGAGCGGATAGCTCCTTCAATTTTTTCCGGCTCGTAATTTTTAGTTTCGCCGTTTCGTTTTATGATTTGCATTTTATTTTTCCTTTAAGCGTTTTAAAATTATGTTTGCTGTTCGATCCTTAGTTATAAGTAAAAGGCCTGCTCCAATTCCTGCAAAAATAATAAAAGAAATAAAAAGCGGAACTCCTTGTCCGATAAATTTTCCGAATGAAGCAAATGGAGAATAAATTTTATCCTTTAAAAAATAAATAGGAATTGATGCTGCAACCGAAAAAGCGAATATTTTTGCAATAAATAAAAGAGCCGGAAAGATGAGTTCTTTTACATCAATGGCCTTGTTCTTTTTTAAAAACATTAAGAGTATGGCCGTGTTTATAAATGATGCTATTGTCAAAGCGAGAGCAATGCCGTTTCCACCCATGGGGCCTACTAAAATTAAGGCTAGGAGGATATTAACTGCAAAGCAGATTATTCCTGCGATTGTAGGTGACTTTGAATCGCTTTGGGCATAAAAGGCAGGAGCTATAATCCTGTTTGCAGCGATTGCAAAAAGCCCTATTATGTGAAGCCTAAAAATTCCCAATGTTAATTTTACCGAAGCTGAATCGAATTTGTTGCTCTTATAAATGAGGATGATTAAATTTTCTCCAGACAAAAGAAAGAAAAAGGTAGCGGGTATTGTAATGAGAGAGATTACCTTTATGGCTTGCAATAGTACGGTTTGGAAGGCTCTCCAATCTTTACGCAGAGCCAAGGCCGACATTTCGGGGAGAATTACGGTGCCTACAGAAACGGCAAAGATACCTAATAAAAGTTCTTGTAAGCGTAAAGAATATTGTAAACTTGAAGCTATTCCAAGACCTGCCGAAGTTGCAAGCGAGGTAGAAACAAGATCGTTTATCTGATAGGTGGCCATGCCGATTATAGTCGGCCCGATAAGGGCAAGGACTTTTTTTGTTCCGGGGTTTGAAAAAGTTTTTTTAAGGTTTGTGAGCTTAAGACTAAAGCCCGTCTTTAAAACAAAGGGCAGCTGAAAGATTGCCTGTATAATACCTCCTACAACAACACCGTATGCCATTGCTGCGGCGGGGTCTCCAAAAGGTTTTGCAAAAACATAGGTAGAAGTAATGACGGCTATGTTGAACAAAATAGGCGTAAAGCCCGAAGGGGTAAAAATCTTTACTCCGTTTAAAATACCTTGAAAAAAGGCTGCAACCGAAATTAAAAATAAATACGGAAACATTATCCGCGTTAAAAAAACTGTAGAATCATAATCTGCAATATTCTTAAAAAAAAGCTTTATTATCAGCGGAGAAAACAGAATGCCCAATATAACTACAATGGCAGTAGAAAAACTTACAAGAGTAAAAATAGAATTTAAAAATTCGTTTATTTCTTTTTTTGTTTCTGCGGATTCTTGCGAATCTTTGTGCTTTTGCAGATAGGCATTAAAGGTCGGAATAAAGGCAACTGTTATGCTGTTTTCGGCAAAGAGCCTTCTAAAAAGGTTGGGAAGCATAAAGGCCGTGGTAAAGGCATCGGCCAAGGGACCAGTCCCTAAAAAATGAGACATAGTCATCTGGCGGACAAGACCTAAAATTCTTGACCCTAAAACTAAAAGAGAAAGTTTTGACCCGCTTTTTACGAGAGATTTATTTTTAACCTTGCCCATAACAATTAAGGATTATACAGGCTTAAGGTTTATAATGCAAGAGCTTTTGAACAATAAAATATTCATTGACAAAGCTGAGCTTTTTTACTATATTGGCAATGAATAAAAGATGCATTTTTTATACCTTCTGCCTACCCTATACGGAAAAACCGTCATTTACCCATTGCAGCCTGCCGCCGATTCTTATCGTTTGTGCTTGCCGTAGTGATAGTGTATAGAAAGTACCGGTTTTTATGATATTATGAGGAAGGGGAGAAGAGGGGTGTTAGGCTCACACGCCGCAGGCGTGGTAATATGGGAGGTAAAAAGTTTGGAAGTAGTAACGATTTGTGGAAGCATGAGATTTGCAAATGAGATGAAAAAAATAGCTCTTTTATTAGAGAAGACACACCATATGAGTGTATTACAGTGTGTTTACAATGAAGAAGAAATAAAATTAAGTGATGAAGAAATAAAAAAGCTTAATGAAGCCCATTATAGAAAAATACAAATTTCAGATGCTATTTATGTGGTTAATCTGAATGGATATATCGGAGAACAAGTAAAACGTGAAATAGCATTTGCTGAAAAAATTGGTAAGAAAGTTATTTTTCACAGTAATTTTTATTCTGAAAATAAATAACTAATTTAAATATGATTCAAAACACAACAAAAAATCTATTAAATATAGCTACTTGACAGATATATCTTAATAACAGATAATATAACTATGATTAAATCATTTGCAGATTCAGAAACGGAAAAAATCTGGAAAGGCAATAAATCACCTAAGCTTCCGCCTGAAATACATAAGAGAGCCTTTGCTAAATTATTGATAATTAATTCAGCGGAAAAAGAAGATGATCTGAGAATTCCTCCAGGAAATAGATTTGAACATCTTCTTGGGGATTTAAAGGACTATTGTTCCATAAGAATAAATAGTCAATGGAGAATACAGTTTAAGTTTCTAAACAGTGAAGCTTATGAAGTACAGATTGTGGATTACCACTAAACGGAGGCGTGTTATGGATAAAAGATTTGAATTACCGACAGTTGGTGAAATTTTACTAGAAGAGTTTCTCGAGCCTTTAAATATTACTCCATATAGACTTTCAAAAGATTTAGGTGTTTCTTCCAGTTCAATTTTGGATTTAGTTCATGGAAAAAGAAAAATAACGGTTGAAATGTCATTGAGGCTTTCTAAATACTTTGGAACAACTTCTAAGTTCTGGCTGAATATGCAAAATGAATTGGATTTGAGAGAAGCAGAGCTAAAGCTCGTAAATGATTTAGAGAAAATTCCGCATTGTAAACAGATAGCCTAACACCCGCTTCAAATCAGACATTGCAGACAAGCCGCAAAGCAGGTTAAGCGAATGTTAGGCGGACTGCCTTTCGTGCAGAAATTCAGAGAAGAACATGAAAAACAAAAGAATATGTATTTTGTGTATATTACTACTTTTATTGCAAAATATCTTTGCTGATGATGAACGAGAGATGAATGTTTTAATTTTATTGGAAAATAATTCTAATAGTACTCTCCTATATAAAGGATGGATTCCGAAATCTCATGATGAGTCAGCGATTTTAAATAAGGATCTCTGTAATGCTTTAATATCGATGGATAGAAAAATTAAAAAGGCAAAGCTTATTTCTATAAATAATGTTGAAAAAGCTTGTATTATAGATGGTGAATATAAAGTTGAGTATTTACTGACAGGGAAAAAATATGAAATTCAAAATAATTATTGGATGTATGAATCTGAGTCTAAAAAATTCTATAGATGTGATATTTTAAATGAATTACAAATCATCTATGATTGTTATAGTTATTCGGATTTTTATAGTAGATATTATTTACAGGACACATTGAATATTGCTGATTGTAAAGATATAAATTTCATAAAATGGCTTTTTACTCATGAAACGGATATTCAAATTAAAGATAAATCTATTGAGATTATTGAAAAACAATATTCAAATGGGATTCCAACTAATATTGAGCAATTACCTTATTACTATATAATAAAAATTTCAAATGAAGAATATAATCAATATAAAAAAATTTATAAGAAAAGTTCTGATTGGAAGATATTTAAGAATAGTGAAATATCATTTCGTTTTATAACAAAATTTGATTTATGTTGTGTTATAAAAGAAAACGAGCTAATTTTTGGATTTGGAAATATGGATATGATTCATCCATAAAATGAATATCACCTAACACCCTTTTTCAAAGCCGACAACACGGTAAAGCGTGTGGCAGTTTAAACAATGTTGAGTTGAGAAGCTAACCGCTTGCGGGAAGACTTGTGCGGAACCGGCCTATAACATTAGTAGTTATAAAGCAATCCTGAGTTACTTGACGATAAAGGGCTCATATTATATTATCCGAATATAACAGGTATAAAATAGCCGATAAATGGGAGGTTCTATGAAAAGAAAAATTATATTAATTATGGTCATTGCTATTTTGACTGTAGGTACTTCAGGTGTTTTTGCCGAAAAAGCAGGAACGCTGAGAGACCTGCTGATGCGCTTGCCCGATAGCGCATTTCCGGCTAAGTTTAACGAAATAAAGCGAAGCGATGGTTTCGATCCGCTTATTGAAGTATACGATGAGGAAAACCGCTACGTGAGTTTTAAAGCCGTAGGAGATATCTACTACTGGGAAATGTGTTACTGGAATCTGAAAGGCGGTAAAGGAAAACTGATTTTAGTGAATTCAGACTTATTTCCGGCTTTTTATCTTTACAGCAACGGCAAAGTTTCCAAAACGGAAAACTTCGGCATTCGGGATTTATGGAAAAAAATCGGAGGCTCTTCTTGGGAAATTCTTGGTCAGTATATGTATTTTTTCCCGCCTCGCAGCGGAACTGCGATTACGGTCATACTCGAAAATCAGGATTGTATGATTTTTAAATGGCAAAATGAAAAATTTGTCTGCCTTACCGATTATCCGAAAAAGAAGAACGATTATCATTCTTTGGCACGAGGCTTTACCGCTGCCTTAAATACTCATGATGTTGACGCTTGTATGCAATATATTCTGCCTCAGTATATCAAGGAACAATGTATGAATATTCTTCAAGGGGAAACGGAGCAGTTTGTCTGTGAACTTATCGGCGGCGAAGCTGAAGATTCAGGAGAGTATATTACGCCCTTAAGTTTACAGGATATAAAGAAAGCAACATACAAGTATGATCCCGACAGCGGCTTTGCGAACCATATCATTTTCATTCAGCTTAAAGACGGGCGTTCATATAATTATTATATGAACTTTGAAAGTGTTGAATTAGATGATACGGAAGCCATTCCATATATAGTAGGAGCTATGGGGTAAAAACCTGTTGAGCATAAATCAAGAACCCCGATATTCTTGAGTCGGGATATGTCGGCTCATTTTATAATTTCCGCTTCTACAGCTGACGCGATTTCCGAATTGCAGATACGGATACTGCAATCTTCCTCTTCCGAATATCCTAGAAAGTTGATACTGCCGTACCATAAAATTTTTTCATCAAAAATAGCTAACCTTTGTGTAATATTCTCTTTCGCCGAAACCGCAGCTCCCGCCGTTTCGAGCATATTAATATACTGCTGTTGCTTTTTTCGCCGTCCTTCATCTTCATGCAGCTTTGTCATAATAAAAATTTTGCACCCGTTTGAAATAATTTTAGGTACGAGGGGTAAAAATTTTTGCACTTCCGTTTTGGAAAGGTACGGTGAATAAATAATAGCCGATTTTTTTGCGTCCATGCAGTCTTGAATAAAATCGGTTGTGTAGTCGTTGGCGGAATATAGCTTTGATGGTACTTCTTCTTTCTTCCCTGAATCGAAAACCGGCTTTATTGTATAACCGAGTTGCTTATAGCCTTTAAGCCGATTCCGGTACATCCTGTCGAAAACCGGAAGACGAAAATCGACATAGTCGAAAATCAACACTTCTTCTTTTCCTGCGAAATTTCTGTGCAGGCGGCCGCAATATTGTGCAAGCGTACCCTTCCAGCTAAACGGCATTGCAAGCATAAGTGTATCAAGCCGCGGATTGTCAAAGCCTTCTCCGGCATACTTGCCTGTCGCGAGCACTATAAGCGATTCAGAGGCAGGAACTTTGTTGAGTATTTCCAACTGTTCTTTTTTTTGTTTTTGCGTTCCTTTTCCTGTAATCACGATGACATTGGCAGCTGCATCTTTTAGATTTTCTTTTAGCAATTTTAAATGTTCTATCCTATCGGAAAGAACAAGCGGCGTTCGTCCTGCTTTGACGGCGGTTTGTACATCTGAAACGATTAATAAATTCCGTGATTCCGCTTTTATCATTTCGGAATAATAATTTTGAATTGAAGATTTCGAATGCTCTGCATTTTCCGCAGCGATATGAAAGTTCGTAAAACGCGGAATAAAATAATGTTCAAAGTTTTGCACGCTGTTCATCTGTTTCGCAGTCGTCGCATAAAGAATAGGCCCGCACTGCATAAAGATAATCTTTTGCCGGCCGTCACGCCGGACAGGCGTTGCAGTCAGTCCGTATACATATTTTGAGCGGAAACTCTTTACTAGGTTTTCCGTTCCGAATGCCGAAACGTGATGACATTCGTCGACAATAAGCATACCGTATGTATGCCGCCGCGGTTTTACCGCATCCGAATTTTTTTCAGTGAGCGACTTAATGATTGCGATGTCGATAATGCCCGTCGACGTATCTTTTCCCGCAGCGATCGTTCCCGCTTCGTAATTTAAAAACCGTTTGATAGCCTTTTTCCACTGTTCCAAAAGCGTGTGCGTCTGCACGAGGATTATCGTATTCGTTTTCCGTTCCGCAATGAGGGCTGCGGCAGTTATCGTTTTTCCAAAGCCCGTTCCCGCAGATAAAATGCCGATATCCGATTCGAGCATAGCTTGCAAAGCCGCCTTTTGTTCCGCATACAGTTCCGCAGTAAAAGCGACTTCAATGCACATACCCGCTTCCCGTGCATCCGTTATTTCATAGGGCGCATTGCAATCTTTTAATAATTTTTCGATTTGACCGAGATTGCCGCGAGGCAAAAGCAAAGTGTTTTCGGTTTCATCGGAACAGTCGATATAACGCGGAATATTATACAGCGGGAGGCGCATGTGAAGATTTTTAAAATACTCAGGATTTAAGAAAACCGATGTTCGCCTGAAAAATCCCAGAGCCCGTTCCGATATTCCGTTTTTTTCAATTTCGATTTGGTTGGAAAACGTAATGTGCACAGCCGAAGAAAAATCTTTTTGCGTAAGCTGCGGATTTTTCGATGATGGAGTATCCGTCAGTATTCTGGAAATTTTATATGCCGTTTTGGCTTTAACAATATCGTTTGCCTTATCATTTCCGCTTTCATCAAAATCATTCGGCAAAAACTCCGGTACGGCCTTTGCAATTTCGCTGCAGCATGTTTGTACGGCTTTTTCGGACAATGTTTTGACCGAACTTAAATACTCCCATTGATCGCCAAACGGAATAAAATCTTCATCCACAAAAACCGAGCACTTATTTTTTACTGCTTGCCCCTGCAGCGGTAGAGCGATTAAATTGCCGTAACCGTCTTTCGGTATCGCATCCTGATTGGGAAACATACGGTCGAATGATTCAAATGATAACGAATGCCTCTCATTCATCGCAGCCTGCAAAATCAATCTCCCGAAATTGCGTGCCCGTTTTGCGGCAACAGCTTCGCTGAAAAAAATCCAAAGGTGAGCGCCTTTTCCCGAACGCGATATTTCAACCGAAACGGGAACGGAAAACGCCGCACAGATTTTACGTACGGCCGTCGCATCTTTTTTCCACGCATCGGAACTTCCCGTATGCGAGTCGAAGTCGAATGCGAGGAATCGGCAAACATCTCCTTCCATAAGCGGATATAAACCGACCACATCGCGGCAGGCGGAATCTTTTCCTGCCAAGTGGTTAAAAATATATCGATCTGACAGCGGAACAGGCAGTTTAAAAGGACAGTCGGCGCACGAATATTTTTTCATATCGCATTTCCCAATTTTCCACTTGTTTTCGCATACAGGCGAATAACCGCTTTTATTCGACGTTGCATTATACCAGCGCAGCGCAAAGACATCTTTCCGTCCTACAAAGAGAGAGGTATACAAATCGATTTTTTCCTGAGGCGTACTGTTCCTATTAACAAGAGCATTCGATGATGTCGTGGATGTGTCCACTGCCGGTATTCTAAGTGGTGATTGTGCGGATATATTCTGAGCTTTTATCGCAGGCACCGTTTGAGGCATTTGCTGCTTGTCTGCGGCAGCCTCGTCTTCGTTTTTTGCCGTTTCAACGGCGGCTTTTTCTTCAAGGGTAAACCGAATATCTTCATGGGCATTTGCAAAAGAATGGATTAATGCGATAAGTTCTTCATGAGAAAGCGTTTTTAAATATGATAAAACTAAGGGTGATATGTCGGGCATATTTTGTACAAATTATATATCGGTCAATACCTCCATAGAATATCTGTTCATATTCCGTTTTATTGTTTCTTTGAGTAGTTTATTCTCTTTATAATAATCCCAAAAATCAAGTGGATTATTATAAAGCTGCATTTTATATCAGTTTTGCAATACACGCTTCAATTTCGGTCATGGGAGCCGTCGGCTCAAATCGGGCGGCGATGCTGCCGTCACGCGCTGCAATGAATTTGGTAAAGTTCCATTTAATGTCGGAATTGTTTTTATAATCGGGATCGATTTTTGCAAGGAAATTGTCCATCATTTGTGCCGTTTTACCTTCACCGAAACTTTCAAATTTTTTTTGAGCTTTTAAATACGTATACAGCGGTAATTCGTTTGTGCCGTTTACATCCGATTTTTTCATTTGAGGAAATTTCGTGTTGTAATTGAGCGAGCAAAACTCGCTGATTTGTTCGTTAGTACCCGGTGCTTGCTCCCCGAATTGATTGCACGGCACATCGATTATTTCCAAGCCCTGCTCATGATATTTTTCGTACATTTGTTCAAGCTCTTTGTAGTGCGGCGTAAAACCGCATTTTGTTGCCGTATTTACAATCAACAAAACCTTCCCTTTATAGTCTTTTAGCGGGATATTTCGCCCTTGCGCATCCTGTACCGAATAATCGTATATTGTCACTTTCTTACCTCCATTAGACTTTGATTATAACTAAAATACATTCTTTGTGCTACTATTTCTAAAAGATGTTTTTTTGTCAAAGCCATGATTAACTATCTTTTCAGAATCCGTTAAATCCTTTGATTCACAGTTCTTATCATTTTTAAGTGAAAATAAATAAGTTTCCATGCTATAGTAAATTTGTTCAGGAGGAATAATAGAAGGGATGCCGATATTCTTTAAAATATAAAAGCCATCCGGTAATCCGATATTTCTAATAACCAGTTCTGAAAGTTTGACATTTTCAAGTTTTTTTTTATTTATCGCAGTAACAAGAGAATCTATATTCTCAACAGAAACTATATCCAAAATTTTCCCTCTATAATCAAAATCTTCAAAAGTTTTTATAAGTTCCATTTTATAAGATTTTAAAATACAATTACGAAAATCAGTTTCATCAATTTCTAATTTAAGGCCAATTAAGAATAACTTAATTCCGGCACGAATTGCGAAAAACTTATTGTATTCTGCCGGTTCTTCTTTCCAGAACCGCCAATATTGGCGGTAATATTTATGATTTTTGACATGTTCACTCAAGATATTAAAAAAATCTTCATTCCTGAGAGGAATAGAACCTCGTCTATCAAATGTTACACCGTCATCACTATCTGCCTGATGGGCCAAATAATCATAATAATCTTTGTTTTTATCTATAATTCGCAATGTATGAACCTCGCTCTCTGTGGCATTGCAACGTTATGTAGAGATATTTTCTTTATTATTAAAATACATCTTAGTAAAAATTATTATACAACAAATTCCCAGAATTTAATACCTCTCCATTCAAATAAATGACAAAATGTGGTATAATTGTAATAGGAACAAGAGATGATATTTGAGTAGGACAAAAATAAAAACAAACGCAAGCATGGGTATTGCGTTTGAAGAAGTCTTGCCTGTTTTTCTTGATGAAAAACGTATCGAAAAAGAGGAATAGAATATTATGAAAACTATGACGCTCAATGAAATTAAAAACTTTCAGAATACCTATTTTTCGGACTGTTCCAAACAGATGAAAGAAGATTTTGTATGATGAAAAACTTACGCATTAATAATAAAATATTTATTATAACTTGTTTATTGTTATTATCTATTTTTTGTTTTGCAGAAGAAGATACTGAAAAACGCCTTGAAAAGAACATTGATAGAATAACAATTGAAAACTATTTTTTGGAAAATATTTCTAAAAAAGATAATGCAACTATTCCTGTGATTATTGTTTATTGTTATGATGGTTATTATTTTTTATATGAAACAAAGATGAAATATGAGGTAATAGGTACTAAAAGATATTTTTTTGATTATAAAGTTGATAAAAATATCAGCAAGTTATCTACAGATATAGCCGATAAAAATATGAGTCTTGATGATTTTATTAATAAATATTTAATAAAAAATGATGATAATAGCTATAGTATATCTTATAAAAATTATGATATATTTACACCTAAAGATGAATTTTTATCTCCTATATTTTTTGCTGCTCAATACAATTATGATTTTTTAATTTTAATTGAACACGGGTATTCTACAACAATAACATTATATTTACCCAATAGTTATGAATATGTAAAAAAGAAATATGAAACAAAAGGGACTATTATACTCATACAAGGTTCAGCCAAGAACAATGCCTTGGAGTAAATGCAAGCTCAAATCTTTACGAAATGGTCGCAAGATATTTTCTGGTTTTCAAAGATGTACGCACTTTAAGATTATCTAATATTAAAGGGATTTTATCTTCACTTGTTGTATTATAACATAGAT
Organism: Treponema putidum; assembly: GCF_000755145.1. Lineage (GTDB taxonomy): Bacteria > Spirochaetota > Spirochaetia > Treponematales > Treponemataceae > Treponema_B > Treponema_B putidum. Next base: position 851,323 of record NZ_CP009228.1, on the reverse strand, counting down.
TAACACATTTTTAAGGAGTACGTTTTACGCTGTTTTAATATGCAAAATTATCAGGTTAATAACTTGAAAAATATGATTTTTTAGTTTATTATTCGGGAAAAGTTGAATAAATGTTCTACACACAGAACTCCGGTAGGATGATTTTGAGGGAAGGAAATGGCAGATAAATATCAAAATTTCAAATATCTTTTGGAATACTTTGTTGCACATCTGGAATATCTTCAGAGTAAAATACGGCATACTGAAAGTGATACGCTAGATACTTATGGTTATAAGAAATATATTGAGCCATTTGTAAAAAGCGCCGGTTTTAAAAAAACCGGACAAGGATATGGTAATGACAGCATTCAAAAACAGATTGCCGGCTGGGAAAAATATGATTATGGTAATATTTGTATAAGTGTGCAAATACATCCTAAAACAAAAGATTATTCATCAAAAAGTTGCTATTTGAACTGGAAAGGAACAGGCCATAATGTATATGCAAAATGGAATGACACAAAGACAAAAATAATTTCTTTGGGTCTAACGGAATATAGATATTGGTTAGATACCCCCGATTATATCGACTCGGAAGAATTTGTAATTTCAGATATAGGGCTTAATGATGGCAAAAATCCGAATGAAGCATTAAGGATAACAAAATAGTTGCTGATGCTAAATATATTCCATTAAGTAAAAACTATTCATATGGCGAAGAGCGTGCAGCCGCTATTTACTATAAAACAATAATGTATATGTTGAGATTCTCTTCTAAGCATGGGATTCTGATTTATCCTACTCAAAGTATAGCAGAACCAAAGAAATACAAAATCATAGATACAGATAACTATTTGACTGAATTTCCATTTATAATACCTATAGAACAAACAGGTTCATATAATGATTATTGTGTAAAAATAATAAAGGAGGAAGAACGCTTTAATATGCTTATTTCCAATGCAAAAGAAATCTTACCTTTGAACCCTTCCTGAGGCATCGCCTTCTGCAAGGTATAAAACTTCATCAAAAGAAACTTGGTTAAAGTCGCCGTTTACGGAGTGTTTTAGACAGGAAGCGGCTGAAGCAAAGTCGATTTGTTTTTGAGGTTTAAAGCCTTTTAATTCTGCACATATTAAGGCTGCAGCAAAACTGTCTCCGCCTCCCAGCCGATCAACGACCTGCATTGTGTATTTTTTGCTGAAATAGGCCTTGCCTTTTGTATAAAGCATGGCTGACCAGTTGTTTTCGCTGGCTGAGGTGGATTCACGGAGGGTTATTCCTACTTTTTGAAAACCGAATTTTTTGCATAACTTTGCAGCAACCTCTTTATAGCCCTTTTCATTCAGTTTGCCCGAGCTTACAACCGTATTTTTTGAGGTAATGCCGAAAACTTGCTCTGCATCTTCTTCATTTGAAATGCAGATATCGACGAACTCGCAGATACGGCTCATGGTTTCTTTTGCTTCTGCGGGAGTCCATAGTTTTTTGCGGTAGTTAAGGTCGCATGAAACAGTTATGCCCATTGACCTTGCCGTTTTGCAGGCCTCAAGGCAAATTTCGGCGGCATTTTTGCTTAAAGCCGGTGTAATTCCGGTAAAATGGAACCATGAGGCTCCTTTAAAAATTTCTTTCCAGTTAAAGTCACTCGGTGAGGCTTCGGCAATGGCTGAGTTCGCCCTATCATATATTACCTTGGAGGCTCGTTGGGAGGCTCCTTTTTCTAAAAAATAGATACCTATGCGTTTTCCTCCGCGAATTATGCCTGAAACATCTACTCCGTACCGGCGCAAAGAATTTACGGCTGCTTGGCCTATCTCATGGGCAGGTAGTTTTGTTATGTATGATGACCGCATTCCGAAGTTGGCTAAGGAAACAGCGACGTTTGCCTCCGCTCCGCCGAAAACCAATTCCAGAGCATCGGCTTGAACAAAGCGGTTAAAACCTGTGGGGGAAAGACGGAGCATTATTTCGCCCATTGTTATAACTTTGGGCACTTGACTTGTTTCAATGCTGCCTTCTAAAGGTTTTTCGTCTGATGTTGAGTCTTTTTTTTCTGTTGAAGTTTTTTGGTATGGAAATGCAGTTAAAGCGCTTGTATTTTTTTTAGGATTACGGGCATCTTTTACAACTTTTAAAGCAATAATAGACTCTTCTTCTATTTTTTTAAAATCTTTTGAAGATATAAGTTCTTTTGAAACCATCCAGCTTCCGCCGCAGGCAATGACCTTTGAAAAGGCTGCATATTCTGCAATATTTTGGGCATTTATTCCGCCTGTAGGCATAAATTTTATATTCGGATAGGGTGCGGAAAGGGCTTTTATAAATTTTACTCCCCCGACAGCCTCAGCCGGAAAAAATTTGACTACTTCAAGGCCGAAGCTCATAGCCTGTTCGATTTCTCCTGCTGTGGAAACTCCCGGAATTATCGGATATCCTGATTTAACGCAGTGCTCGACGACCTTAGGGTTTAATCCCGGGCTGACGATAAACTTGGCCCCGGCAGCGATAGCTTTATCGGCTTGTTCCGGGGATAAAACCGTTCCGGCTCCTACAAGAAAATCGGGGAATTTTTTTGAAAAAACTTGAATAGCTTTTTCGGCTGCTTCCGTTCTAAATGTGATTTCGGCACAGAGAAGGCCGGCGGCAGATAGGGCATTTCCCAAAGGAACGGCATCTTTTTCATTTTCTAAAACGATGACCGGTACAATGCCTATTTTTTCTATTTGTTTAAAAATTTTGTTCATAAAAAGCCTCTTACTAAATTTGTTTTGTATTTAAGAATCTATACCGAAGTATTTTAGCATATCTTTTGCGATTTGTCATTAAAAAAATAAAAACGATATAAATCTTGACAGAGTTAACAAAACTATTATAATAAAACTATATCAAATTCGGAGGCTCATTATGAAAAAGATTGCTTTAGTTTTGTTTGTTGTATTTGCTGCTTTTTTAATTGTATCATGTTCAACAGTAAAGCCTGTTGCCGGTGCTTCAGGTGTTGTAGGACGAAAAACAGGTGAAGCTTCTCAGGCTTTCTTTGCTATTTTCCCTATAAAGGGTGAAGGCGGAATTGCTCAGGCTGCAAAAAATGGCGGTATTACAAAAGTAGGAACTGTTGATATTAGAATTGACTATCCTGCCAGCCCTGCTATTCCCTATTATGTTGTAACTACGGTTGTTACAGGGGAATAAGCTATCATAGCCTTGACAGCCTTGCTATGTTTATAGCGGGGCTGTTTTTTAATTGTATGAAAAAGTCTTTTTTGTTTTAATATCATTTTTATTTTTGTTTTCTTCATGTGTGACCGCTCCATCAGGTAAGGAAAAGGTTATAACGGCGTATATGGAATCCGGTAATATGAAGTACTATATTCGTCCGGGGAAAATGGTATTAAAAAATGAAAAAGATATTTCAAGCCATCATATGGCTCGCCATATGATGGCCGGCCATGTGATGGCCGACTTTACTTATCAAATGAGACAAAGAGAATATGTCTCGGATGCCTATTTTAATTTTACCTTACATACTAAAGCCGATGCTTTTATTTTAAAAGCATATTTTATTTTAGATTCTAAAGAGCTTGTAGAACTTTTTGATCTTAATACTCTCGATAGAAATCTTTCTTTAGGATATATACGGGTTTCTACAATAATAAAAAAAGAAAAAGTTAAAGATGTGTTGCAGAATCTTCATAAAGGGAAAGCTGTATTAAAAGTGGAGCTTGATAATAATACCGAAATGGAATTTGCAGCCTCAAAAGATTTAATCAGCCGCATTGAAGAAGCTTTTTATAAATAATCCCCCTATTGACAATATTCCGTATTAGAGTATCATACTGCGAAGCAATTCTTTATTGCGTATATGTTTCTTGTATACAAGATCCTCGCTTGTGGAGTTAAGTGTGTGAAAAAGTTTTTTCTAGTTTTTATCTGTGCCTTTTTTTTAGCTTCATGTACGGAATCTTATAATTTTGTATCACAATCGGTTATAAAGGGTGTTTTTGATGCTGAAAATATCGCCGTAGGAGATATACAGGTTCTTGAAGGAGATTGGATTTTTATTCCAAATAAGTTTGTAAATCCTTTAGAAGATTTTTCGGGCTATAGCCGGTTTGAAAACATAAATAAGTCTTGGCATAGGTATGAAGATAGGCTTTCCGTTTACGGATACGGGACTTATGCGTTAAAAATAAAAAATCTTTCTTCGAACGGCGTATATGCAATAAAAACAGCAACAATTTCTTCCGCTTGTATTGCTTATCTTGACGGTAAGGAAATTTATAGAAGCGGTATTGCCGGCTCTTCCTATAAGCAAGAAACCTTTGATTGGGATGCCGCTTTTATCCCTCTTCCGACCTTAGGAAAGGAGGAGGTAATATTAGTATTTCATGTTTCCAATTTTAATGACAATAAGGCAGGATTTTTAAAGCCTATAGAGTTCGGTTTTTTTTCTACCCTTTTAGATAAAAAAAATGCAAGCATTTTAACTCTTACCATATTGGCCGGTATTCTTTTGCTGGCAGCCGCTTTTTTTATCTCTTTGTTTATTTTTTATCCTAAAGAAAAACATTCTCTTTACTTCGGTTTATTGTCGGCAAATTTTTGTTTAAGGATATGCTGTTATGATGAATTTTTACTCACTATCATAATGCCGAGTATCAATGGCGAGCTTCTTTTTAAAATAGGCTATACTACGCTTTCTCTTGGTCTTGTGTTTACTTCATTGTTTGTACATAACTTGTTTAGTAAAACTAAAAGCAAGTATTGGGCTATACTTTGCATTCCTGCAATATTATATATTATTGTAAATATTTTTGCTCCTATTAGAGTTTCGGCTGAGCTGCTACAGCCGGCTCAAATCTATGTTTTATTGTTTGCCGCTTATAATATAATAATTGTTATAAAAGCTGCTTTACGCAAAGATACATCGGCTATCCTTTTTTTGATAGGTTTTTCAATTTTTCTAATTTTAAGTGTAAGGGATATTTTGATTGCAAATAGGGTTATCCAAGGTTTTTTTCTGTCTCATGTAGGAGTTTTAGTTTTATTGATTCCTATGGCCATTGTTATTTTGCGTACTTTTAGAGAAAGTGCCGATAAAGTTATAAGAATTACGGAACAGATCGAGGCTACAAATAAGGCCCTGGCAAAATTTGTTCCTAATGAATTTATGAAATTTTTAAGCAAAAAACATGTAGATATTAAACTGGGCGATAATGTTTTAAAAGATATGTATATAGCTTTTATTCATTTAAGTGTTTATACGGGCTTAAAAACGGAAAATGAAAGATTGAGCTTACTTAACATTTATAATGATACTTTGGCAAGTATTAATCCCATTATTCAGACCCATAACGGATTTATTGATAAATATTTACCTGAAGGTTTAATGGTTCTTTTTTATGGATCGGCAGATGATGTCATAAAATGTATGCTTGAGATTAAGGATATTGTTCATTGTGAAAATTTGGATAGACAGATAAACCTGCTTCCTAAAATAAATCTTGCCGTAGGAATCCATTATGGAAGGCTCATGCTTGGAACTATAGGAGAGGAACAAAGGATGGACGGTACCGTTATATCCGATGTTGTTAATGTTGCATCCCGTCTCCATTTTTATGCTTTAAAAAAAGAAGTAGATATTTTTATAAGCGAGGCTGTTAAAAAGAATATGTCTGATTTATTAAACGATGAAGTTGTATTTAAATATAACGGTTTGGTAAGATTTAGAGGAAAGGATGAGCCGCTTAAAATCTATGAGGTAAAAAGAGTATGCCGATAGAAAAAAAAGATTATTTTTTGGGTCTATACCTTTTTTGTTTTTATTTATTCTTCTCTATTTAACTAATTTGCTTACACCTATTTATGAGCAAAAAATTATAGATTTGGAAGTAAAAAAAGGTAAGGTTAATATTCCGTCTCGGCCTTTATCAGAGGCTGTTCTTTTTTCTTTAAAAGGTGATTTCCATTATACGCCGAATCACTTTTATTCTTTGAAGAACGGCTCTAAAGAATTTTATTCTAAGGTTCCCGGTAATTTTTCCGGCAAGGAACTTGGCCGCAATTATGGATATGGTTCGTATGGATTGGAACTTTCAGGTTTAGACCCTAATGTAATTTATGCAATTCAAGTTCCTCAAGTTTTTGGAAGCTGTAGTATAGCGGTAAACGGAATAGACCTTGATACTCAGGGGCAGCCGGGTATAAATAATGAAACTGAAACTCCCGGCACACGGTCTTCCCAAATAGCATTTAGGCCCTTAAAAGACGGAACATCAAATATAATTATTAATGTTTCCAATTTTTTTAATAATAGGGGATATATTTCAGGTCCGATTATTTTAGGCGAGGCATCTCAAATTGGAATAATGTTTAGAGGCGACCTGATTTTTTACGGTAGTATATTTGCTATAACTTTTTCGGTTGCTTTGTTTTTCTTTATCCTTTCTTTTTTCCATAAACAGGCATCTTTTGTTATCTGGTTTGCATTGACAGCCATGGTATTGGCTGTGCGGGGAATTTTCTTTTATCCCCATATTTTTATTATTTTGTTTCCTAATACCCCATGGTTATTTAATTTTATTATGAGGTATATTACCGTTCCTCTACCTATTATTTTGTTTACCGTTTTTTTAAGCAAGGCTTTAAAATTGAGGTATAAAATTCCTTACATAGTTATATTGTCGGTATCTATTTTATATGCAATATCTACCGTTGTGCTTCCGCCTGAAGTGTCGGTATTTTTACTGATTTACTATCAAGTTTTTGCAGTATTTTGTGTAGTCTATATTATTGTTGTTGCAATTGTCGGGTTAAAGAAAAAGAAAGAATTTTCAGGATGGGTATTTACGGCAACATCCGTATTATTTTTATTCGGTGTTTACGATTTAATGGTTTCGCTGGGAATTACCTCCGGGGAATTTATGCTTCAGATAGGAACGGTTTTTGCCGTTATTATTTTGTCTGTAAAAGTCTTGGATGATTATGTCGCTTCAATAAAAAAAATAGAAGATTTGGGTGTTGAAATGAGTCTTATAAATAAGTCTCTTATTCGTTTTGTGCCGGATCAAATTGTAGAGTTTTTACATAAAAAATCAATAACCGATGTTAAGTTAGGAGATAATGTAGAGCTTACAATGCCTATTCTATCTATAGATATCCGCTCATTTACTCATACTTCAGAAAAATTAAAACCGAATCAGGTTTTTGAATTATTGAATGAATATTTCGCATTGGTTGCTCCGATTGTAAGGACATATAACGGAGTTATAACTAAGTATTTAGGGGACGGTTTTTTTGCTTTATTTCCTGACGGGGCTGATTCAGCTCTTTCTTGTGCAGTAGCTATACAAAAGGCTCTTACAAGGAATAGCATTTCGGTTCCTAATTCTTCTCCTCTAAGAATAGGTATAGGTATTGACATGGGCGATATTCTTTTAGGCACTATAGGAAATTCAGCACGTATGGACAGTATTATTATTTCCAATTCTTATCATGTTGCAGAAGTTTTACAAGAATCTACAAAAAAATATTGTTCATGTATTATTATATCCGATAAAATATATGAATCGCTGAAAAATATTCCCGAACATTATATTAGGCCTATACAGAAAATTAAAAATACGTTAAACAAAGATGGCTTTTTATATGAAGTATATGATGATGACGATGATTCAATTAAAAATTTAAAGTTTAGCACGCAAGAATATATGAAGAAGGCTTTAAATTTATTATCAACTGAAGGTGTTAATGCTGCAAGTAAATATTTTGATAAGGTTTTGGAAATATTTCCAAATGATTGTGTTGCTTTGTATTATAAAAAAGTATTTGAAAAAATAAATGTAAGATAAATTTTATTTTAAGGAGTAATTTATGGCAAAGAAGGTTGTGATTGTAGGAGGTGTTGCAGGCGGTGCTTCCGTTGCTGCAAGAGTTAGACGCTTGGATGAAAATGCTGAAGTTATTATGTTTGAAAAAGGTCCCAATGTATCATTTTCAAACTGTGCTTTGCCGTTTTTTTTAAGTAGAATTGTTCCCGAAAGTGAAAATCTTGTTTTGATGACTCCTGAAAAGTTTAAAAAGCAATATAATATTATTGCAAAGACTTCGCACGAGGTATTGGCAGTTGATTCGTCAAAAAAGATTGTTAAGGTAAAAGACTTAAATACCGGTAAAGAGTTTGATGAAACTTATGATGTTTTAGTTCTGTCTCCGGGAGCGGCTCCTGTTGTTCCGCGCTCAATAGCAGGATACGATAAGCCTCATGTCTTCACAGTGAGAAATGTTGTAGATATTACAAAACTTGATGATTATGTTAATGCTAATAATGTAAAAGATATTGCGGTTATAGGTGCAGGGTTTATTGGAATTGAGGTTGCCGAAAACTTTAAACTTGCCGGTAAAAATGTTTTCCTTATAGAAAAACTTCCTCAAGTTATGGCCCCATTCGATTATGATATGGCTCAGATTCTTCATAAAGAATTGTACGATAAGGGAGTAAACTTAATTTTGGGTGACGGGATAAAAGAAATAGGAGACGGTTTTATTGTCCTTGAGAGCGGTAAAAAAATTGAGGCAGGGGCTGTTGTTTTATCTTTGGGAGTCCGCCCTGAAGTTACTTTAGCCCAAAGTGCAGGCGTAAAACTTGGAGATACGGGAGCAATTTTAGTAGATCATAATTACCGTACAAGTGTAGATGGTATTTATGCAGTAGGGGATGCTATTGAAGTCAGCCATTTTATAACAAACAAAAAGACAAGGCTTACTCTTGCAGGCCCTGCACAGAGGCAGGCCAGAGCAGCAGCAGATGATATGTACGGTATTCCTCATAGAAATACGGGAGTCATCGGCTCTTCGGTTATCCAATGTTTTGATTATAATGCTGCATGCACAGGCCTTAATGAAAAAGATTGTCAGGCTCAAGGCATTAACTATGACTTCGTCTATGTTATCCCAGGTGATAAGGTAAGTATAATGCCGAATGTACATCCCCTTTTCTTTAAACTGATTTTTGCTAAGCCTTCCGGTAAAATTTTGGGAGCTCAAGCAATAGGAAAAGGAAATGTCGATAAGCGTATAGATGTTATAGCTTCATTTATTATGTTGGGCGGAACCTTGGAAGACTTAAAAGAGTTAGAGCTTTGCTATTCACCGATGTTCGGAACTGCAAAGGATATTGTTAATCATGCAGCTCTTGTAGGTTTAAATATTTTAAACGGTGTATATAAACAAATTCCCGTAACTATGGTTCGAGAACTTGTAGAAAACAATGCTTTTATAGTTGATGTCCGTGAGCCTAAGGAATTTGAAGCAGGCCATATTATAAATGCCGTAAATATTCCTTTGAGTCAATTACGTGAAAGAATGAACGAGATTCCGAAAGATAAGCCGGTGTATGTACATTGCCGTTCAGGTCAGAGAAGCTATAATGCACTTTGTGCTCTAAAAGGTAAAGGATATAAGAACATAGTAAATATCATGGGTTCGTTTTTAGGTATAAGTGTTTATGAATACTTTAATGATGTTACTCAAAAGCGAAAGCCGATAGTTACTAAATATAATTTTAGATAGGAAATGGTTAAATCAACAGCCCCGATGCAGGGTTTCGGGGGGGTGGTTTATTAATGATTCGGCCAACATTTTTAAAGCCTGTCTTGAAAGATTTCCATCCACTGAAATTGCTTCTAAAAAAACATTTTCGGGCACAACGGCCAAACGGCAGTCGGTTACAGCAATAGCCGTACCCGTTCTTCTTCCGTTTAAAAGACAGGCAAATTCTCCAAATAAATCTCCTTTTCCGAAATGTAAAATTTTGTTTAATCTTGTAACGCTTACGGTTCCTTCTATTATGTAGTAAATCTCACTTGATTCATCTTCATAATTAAAAATAGTTTCTCCTGCTTTTATTTCTATAGTTTGTTTTCCGTATTCTTTTGGCGGACTAATAAAAAGATGTCTTAAAAGCTGATTGAAAAAACCGGGCGCATCTTCTTTCGGGAGTCTGTACAGCTGCGAGATTATAAAACTATTAAAAAATTGGTTTACGTACATAAACTGTGCAAAAAATACAAAAAAGAAAAAGAAAAACCATACTTGAATTAAGACAAGTATTACATTCGTAAAAAGACCGTATACTAATGTAAATTTAGCTGTAGATCTAAAAAAACTAAAAAATATTTTTACAAAATAATAAGATAGTGTGCAGGCTGCAGATGAAAGCAAAGCTGTTTTAAAAGACGGTTTTATAGGCGGCATCAAATAATATACCAAACACACAAACAATTGCATAAAAATGACGGGAATAAATTTAAACAGGTTCCTTAAAAGACTGAATAGACTAGTTGAAAAAACAGGTTGAGCAAAATCACTTCTAAATACCGCAGAGCCCGTTATTAAAAATATAAATAGAAAAACAAGAAAGATGACAACAATTATTTCACCTAAAATAACTATTAGGCTGGTTTTTAACGGCGTGATTTTTATTTTCTTACGGTATACTTTTCTGATTGAATGCTGAATTGTTGCAAAAAACCGTCTGGCCATCCATAAAACAAAAATCAAAACAATAAATTCAAAAAAAGAAAAGCTATTTACGTTCAATAAAAAATAAAAAAATCTGTCAAGATTAATCGTGTTTTGAAAAATTGAAAGCGCTCTTAGGGCTTCTTTTATTTGCTGCGGGCTTTGTTTTAGTACACGGAGTAAAATAGTTAATGTTAAAATAAAAACAGGAAGAGCGGACATTAAAAAATTATATGCTCCTGCTGCCGCCGTAGTTAAAAGGTCATTATTTACAAAACTTACAATTGTGATATATATTTTTTGATTAAAATCATAGAGACCTTTTTTTTGTTCTTGAATAACTCTTGTATACCAAGCTAAAAATTTTTGACTATTGCTTTTTTCTCTTTTCAATCAATGTCCTCCTATTTTGTATAATAATATACTACTAATTGTGTTCTGTCTCTTAAATTCAATTTTTCGAGTATTGAAGAAACATAATTACGGACTGTTCCTTCGCTTAAACTAAGGCGGCTTGCTATTTCCTTATTATTAAGTCCGTCAGCAACCAATTCTAAGACATCCGTTTCCCTATCATTTAAGTCTCCTAAAAATTGAGAGCGTGTCGGTTTTGTTTGAGGCAGTTTTGATATTATCTCCGAATCGAAAACAATGCTTCCGGTGTCGACGGCCTTAAGTGCAGGAACAAGAGAGCTGATGTTTTGTTTTAATATATAACCTTTACACCCGAAGTTAATGGCTTTTGTAATATATTCTTCATCGTTAAAAGTTGTAAGCAATAGTATTTTTGCATCGCTATGCTCAGCTAAGATTTTTTCGCTAGCTTCTATACCGGTCATATTTTCCATTCTTATATCCATTAAAAGAATATCCGGTTTGTATTCATTAAAAAGAGAAACAGCTTCGCATCCTGTGGAACCGGTTGCAATAATATCGAATCCGTTTGCTGTTAATATTGTTTTTAAAGAAGAAACTACAAGGCAGTCATCATCAACTATTATTATTTTCATTTTATTTATCCTTTGTTTTTGGAAATATGATATGGGTTTTAAATCCGTTTTTAGAATAAAAATTAATTATACCTCTATGTTTTTCTACAAGGTCTGCTATGACTTTTAATCCTATACCATAATTTAGATTTTTTATTTGTTTTTCTGAAAAACCTCGCCCGTTATCTTTTATTATAAGAGAGTAAAAGCCGATATGTTCCAGTATGCTGATATTCAATTCGCTTGCCCCGCTATGTTTGATAGTGTTTGAAAGGCTCTCTTTTACTATCGAAAAAATATCGTATTTTAGCTCATAGGATATGGAGTCTACTTTATATGTTAATTCTATTTTAGGCTTTTTTGTGTTTTCAGCAAGTTCTTCTAAGCCTGTTTGTAAATTAAAAGAATCATTGTGCATATTATGAAGACATTCTCTTATTTCGGTCATACCTTTTTCTAAAGAACTTTGTAAAATATTTAGGCTTTTCTTTACTTCTTCCTGATTGGAAATATATTTTAGTGCATTTACCTGTAAAATACCTGCACTCAATGTATGTCCGATAGAGTTATGAAGACTCCCTGAAATTCTGTTTCTTTCGGCCAAAATTAAAATTTCGGCATTTTTTAAAACATCATTCTTTAAAATTCTCTCTCTCTTTTCCGAATTAATTATGTTTTCGGCAAGTTTGTCTTTTAGTCCGGTTACTTCCAATGTTTTAAGTAAATAGTTTTCTTTAACGCCTGAATAAAAAAATATAATCAAAGCAAACAGAAAAAAAATAAGATCAAAATTAAAAAAAAGACATAAAATGGGAACACATTTAAAAAATAAAAAATAATTTTTTTGAGAATCATTCGAGGGTTTACTGTTTTCTAAATTCATAATTATAAAACTAGGAGAAAAAAAAGCAAGATTTTTATCAAGGCTTGCTATAGCTATTATAAATGTTATAAAAATTAAAGGTTTTATATAATTATTGCTTATCATCCCAGACCAAAGGCCTAAAGAAAAAAAGATCATAAAATAAGGTATAGCGGTAAATGAGCCTGTTTTTACAAGTACAAAAAGAGAAGAAAAAAAGGTTATCAAAAAATTTTCTAAAAATAAAAGCATATAATCATAGGGCTATCTCAACTACAAGATCCTCCACTCATTGAGTATAAAGGAAAAAATTAAAAAAATCAATAAAGAAAAAGATACTGTGTTGACACTTGCAAAATACTGTGCAATAATTGTAAAATAGAATTTACATTAAGGAGTTTTAAGTTATATGTATGATATAATTGGCTTGGTTAAACAAAAAGAAGCTAAGATTATTCAAATTAGACGGGATTTGCATCAGATTCCGGAGCTGGAATTATCCCTGCCTAAAACTGTTAGTTATGTTTGTAAGCAGCTTGATGAACTGCAAATACCATATTATAAACTTGTTGACGGTAATGCTATTGTTGCCCTCATTGAGGGTAAAGAAAAGGGTAAATGTATAGCAATCAGGGCTGATATGGATGCCTTGCCGATAAAAGAAAATACGGGCCTAAGTTTTTCATCAAAGCATGAGGGCTGTATGCATGCTTGCGGCCATGACGGGCATACGGCGATGGCTCTCGGAGCTTGTATGGTGCTCAAAGAACTGTCATCGGAATTTAAAGGCTCTGTTAAAATTCTCTTCCAGCCGGGAGAAGAATATCCCGGAGGAGCCCTTCCTATGATTGAAGAAGGCTGTATGGAGAATCCGAAGGTTGATGCCGTAATAGGTCTTCATGAAGGTTATATTTATCCGGGCGTTGAAAAAGGAAAGATTGGTGCATGTAAGGGGCCTTTTTTTGCTGCAGCTGATAAATTCAAGATAATCATAAAGGGACGTGGAGCTCATGGAGCTTATCCCCATCTTTCGGCGGATCCTGTTCCTATAGCTTGTGAAATAGTTTCGGGCTTGCAAAAAATAATAAGCCGTGAGCTTCCGCCTACTTCTCATGCCTTGATTACTGTAGGACAAATACATGGAGGTACCGCTTTCAATATAATCCCCGATGAGGTTTTTATTGAAGGAACGGTACGTGCTACGGATGAAAGCGAGCGCAGCTTCATTGCAAAAAGAATTGAAGAACTTGCTTCAGGTATTTCAAAATCTTACAGGGCAGAAGCAAAAACGGTTTATGATTTTAGATATCCTGTTTTAATAAATGATAAAGGTTTTACGGAATTTTTTATTGAAAGTACAAAAGAAATTTTGGGAGAAGATGTTATCCACGAAATTACGGTACCTACAATGGCCGGTGAAGATATGGCATATTTTTTGCAAAAAGCTCCCGGTACTTTTTTTGTTTTATCCAATCCCGTTATTCATGGCGGCGGACAAATTTATCCTCATCACTCGGATAAGTTTGATGTATATGAAAGTTTATTTTATAAAGGAACCTCGGCTGTACTGGCCGCCGTTTTAAAATATTTAGATTTTGAAAATCTAAAATGAAGAATATACGATTACACTTTTTTGTCTATCTGCATATAAATTGATGATTTTTATGCAGAAACACTTGACTTATCTGCATAAAAATGTATAATTTTTATGCAGAAAGGCGGCTTATGAGAAAATTCGATTATTCTTTTTTAAAAAATGCTTTGCTTCCGGCTGGGCTTTTGAATATTTCTTCAGGAATTGCAGAGCTTAAAAATGAGGCAAAACACAGAAAACAAGATTATGTAAAAGTTTTTACGGAACTTGAAGCAGTTGCAAGAATTCAATCTATCAAAAGCTCAAATGCAATCGAAGGTATTGTTACAAGCGATGAAAGAATAAATGCTATTGTAAATCAAAACAGTGCTCCTCTTAATCATGATGAGGCTGAAATTGCAGGTTATCGAGATTCTCTTGCCGCTATTCATTCAGCCTATGAAAATATTGATTTTACGGTTAAAGATATTTTGGATATTCATAAAATTTTAATGTCTTCGGCAGGATATGAATACGGCTGCCGGTTTAAAACTTCTAATAATTCTATAATTGAAGTAGATGCAGAGGGCAATAGGAAAATCAGATTTCAGCCTATATCTGCTGAAGAAACACCTATGGCAATGGAACAATTGGAGCTTGCTTATCTTTCTGCACGGGATGACAGCGGTATTAATCAGTTATTATTGATACCATGTGTCATTCTTGATTTTTTATGCATTCACCCTTTTAAGGATGGAAACGGAAGAATGTCAAGGCTATTATCCTTACTTTTGTTATATAAAAACGGATATGATACAGGTAAATATGTTTCTTTTGAGGAGCAGATAAATAATTATAAATCCTACTATTATGATTCTCTAAAAAAATCTTCATATTATTGGCATGAAAATAAAAATGACTATATCCCCTTTATCGAAAACTTTTTGTCCACCCTTTACCGATGTTATAAAGAACTTGATAAGAGGTTTGCCGTTCTTCACGGAAAAAAAATTACAAAAACGGCCAGAGTTGAAGCCTGTGTTCTAAATAGTCTTACCCCAATTTCAAAATCGGAAATATGCAAAATTCATCCCGATATTAGCCCTACAACTGTTGAGGCAGCCTTAGGCACTATGTTACGGGAAGGATTAATCAAAATTATCGGCAGCGGCCGATTTTCAAAATATATAAGAAATAAACCTATCCTATAATTTCGATTATAGTCGAAATTATAATAAAAATATCTTATTTTATCGATTATAATCGAGATGGTCTGCGGGTTGATTTGGACTGTGATATTTATCTGACAGGTTCAAATTCAGGTGCCCCGCTACGATACTGCGGGAAAAAAGGTGCTTAAAATCGACAAAAAATTCCACAGATTTTAGTCAAGATGGAATTATCCACAAAAACATAATAGATTTTTTACTTGAATACGGAGCCTAGCTTCTAGCCCATGTAGAGTACCTCATCGGCAAGGGCTGCAGCCTCGTCTTTGTCGTGGGTAACGTAAACGGCTGTGTAGCCCAAGCTCTCCTGCTTGACTCTTAATTCTTTGCGCAAGTGCAGGCGTAGGTCTGCATCCAGGGCCGAGAGAGGTTCATCAAAGAGGATGAGAGATGGCTTTACTGCAAGGCTCCGTGCAAGAGAAACCCTTTGTTTTTCTCCGCCCGAAAGAAGGTCGGTTTTGCGTTTTTGTAAGGCCTCCAAATGAAAGAGCTCGACGAGGGGGGCAATGGCCTTTCGGGCTTCCTTTTTAGACATGCCTTGGGAGACCAAGCCGTAGAAAATATTTTCTTCAACATTGAGATGAGGGAAAAGGGCATAATCCTGAAAGACCATTCCGATTCCGCGTTTGCCTGGAGGAGTGTGATTGATATTTTTTCCGTCCAAGATAAGTTCTCCCGAATCGGGGGAAATGAGTCCTGCGATTATTTTTAAAACCGTTGTTTTGCCGCAGCCTGAGGGGCCGAGAAGAGCCAAGGCTTTTCCCTTTTTTAATTCAAAAGAAATGGAAATGTCTTTTTCTGTAAAATGTTTTTTTATGTTTTTAAGCTGTAAAAACGGTTTTTCTTTTTCCATGAGGTTCTCCAAATTTATTTTTCCTGTAAAAAGAAAACAAAGCCGGTTATAAGGCTTAAGACGACTGCAACTGCAGAAGATTCTACAAAGCGGTATGAAGAAGCATAATCGAAGATCAGCAGGGCAAGGTTATTAAAACGCGGTATGTTTAAAACTATTGGTAAGGAAGCATCTCCCGCACTTATGGCAAAGACAAAGGCCAAGGCGGAAAAGATGCCCTTCTTGCATAGAGGTACTATCACCTTAAAAAAGGCCGTTTTTTTATCCGGTGAAAGCAAGACTGCCGCATTGATAATATTTTGAGGAATGCGTAAAAGCGAGGTCTGTATTTGAGTCCACGCAAAGGGCCATGCAAGGGAGCTTTGTGCAAAGATTAAAATGAGTTCCGTTCCGTTAGGCCTTAATAATAGCCAGCCGAAGCCCAGCATTACAGAGGAAACTGCCAAGGGCAGATAGGGAACCGCATATATTTTTCTCCGGTTATAAAAGACGGTAATGTATGCAAAGAACAAAGAAGCTATGAGGCTTACAAGGGCTGTAAGAATGCCGATTTTAATGCTTGTCCAAAGAGCCGTCCAAAAAGTTCGGGATAAAAAATATTTTTCCATGCCTTAAAATAAAAGAATTTGTTAAAGATAGAAGTATAATTTACATTATATGTAGAATGTAAAAAGATAGAAAATAAGGGCGCTATTAAAAAAAGAATAATTATAAAAATCGTAAAGCTAAAAAAAGTTTTTTGTCCAAAGCCTTTTATTGAGGTGCGCTCCCTTATTCCCTTTAGGTTTTCGTTTTGTACTCTCATCTTTTTTTGCAGGTTAGAATAGATGAGGATTAAAATTAAGGCCGCAGATATTTCGGTGAGGGCTATCTTTGCGGCAAGGTTCATATCCAATTTTGTGCGGGCTGCCTTGTAAAGTTCTACCTCTAAGGTGGTAAGGGCAAGGCCTCCAAAAAGCAGGATTATTATAAAACTAAAAAAGCAAAAAAGGAAAATCAACAAAAAGGAAACGGCTATCGAATTTAAAAGAGCCGGAAAGGTTATGGTTTTAAAGATTCTAAATTTACTTGCCCCTAAAAGGATAGCTGCATTAGGTTCATCTTCGCTTAAGCGTTCCCAAACTTGAGAAATTGTTTTCATCGCAAGGGGAAAGTTATAAAAGCCGTGGATTATAATTACTCCCGCCATCGAAAAAATAAAATTGATAGGCGGTTCTTCTTGGTTTAATAAGCTCTTAAAAAAAGAATTGAGGATTCCGTTATTCCCGAAAAATATTATAAAGGAAAGGGCAACAATTATTGCAGGTACACAGAGGGGGACACTCGACAGAGCCATTAAAAATTTTCTACCCCGAAAGTTTTTTCTTGCACAAAAATAAGCGGCAGCAAAGCCTACCGCACAGGCAAGAGCTGCGGAAAAAAAGGCCTGAGAAACCGTAAAGGCTGCAATCCTAAAAACTTGCGAAAAAGCAAAAGAGCTTTTTACTCCCGTAATATGCGAAAAGTCAAAGCGTGAAGAAAATAAGGGAACAAAGCTTAAAATCAGCGGAAGAAAAAAAGAAAGCAGAACAAGAAAAAAGATAAGGCCGCCGAGCGGTAAAACAAGGCAGCCTACCTTTGATAGGCTGCTCGGCCGAGAAAGTCGGTCATGTCGAGTTTCTCGGCCTTGCCGTTTATTTTTGTAAAACATTGATTACGGCATTTACCGATTCGGTTTGATCTTCTGAAGGAATACGCAAAACTTTTGCAGGTTTGGGAACATCCTTATAAGAAGCAGGAAGGGCAAGCCCCTTGATAACTGGATACATAAACTGAGTTTCGGGAAGAAGGCTTTGAGCTTCTTCTGTCAGCATAAAATCTATAAATTCCTTTGCGCCTTTAGTATGAGCTGCATTGGCGGCAATACCCATACCTTCAATTTGAATAATATGTCCTTCTTCAAAAATCAGTGGTTGAAATCGGTTTGTTTTGGCATATAGAACATGGGATGCTAGGCTGCTTGTGTAAGAGATGGCTATGGGAGCTTCTCCGGCTGTAAAATATCCGTAGCCCGTACTCCACTTGGGAGCCATGGCAAAGACATTCGGCTTGAGGGCTTTCCAAAAGTCAAGATACTTATCGCCAAAAACGGCCTTTGTCCACGAGACTAAACCCAGTCCTGTTGTACTGGAACTCGGATCCAAAATAACAATCTTTTTTGCATAAACCGAATCGGTTAGTTCCTTTAAAGATGAGGGCTTTTTGATTTTGGCCTTTGTATCGAACATAAAGGCAAAATAACCGTAGTCAAATGGAGTCAAAAGCCAGTCATCGGCAATAAGAACACCTGAATCTATCTTGTCCGCGGCCGTAGGTTTGTAGGCTTTTAAAACTTTTGCCTTGCGTGCCTTTTCGATAAGGTGGTTATCTATACCTATGAGGACATCCGCTGTAGAAGCCTTGCCTTCAAGTATGGCCCTGTTTAAAACGCCTTCTTTGCAGATAACGTATTCAACTTCCTTGCCCGTTTTTGCCTTAAAGAGCTCGGCAATTTTCGGACCCGGCCCGTAGTCGGCAGCGAAGGATTTTGTTGTGTAAACTACGACCTTTGTTCCGTCAGATTCTTTTGCACCGCCTGCAAAAAGAGCGGCACAACCGATAATTAAAAAAGAGAAAATTAAAATAGAGCGTAAATGATTTTTCATAAGCTCCCTCCGCCGGTATTATCCGGATCAGGTAATAGGGCATCCGTGCGGACAGCCCTTTGCGGGTATGTTCTCAGCTTGTAAAAGCACCCCGGCAGAAGTGAGTTTAACATAAGGAAAAAAAGAATTCAATAGCATGTAAACAAATATATCAAAAAATAAAAAATGCACGTAGAAATAAATAAGGCAACAAAGTTAAAAAACAAATTATCGGTTTTATCCGATAATTTGTTTTTAAGTCATTATATCAAACCTATTCTAATAATCTTGCCTCAATGATTTGACTGAATTCGAAGTTTTCGATTTGGAGATAATAAGAAGCAACATCCATTAAGGCGGCCATCGGGGTAAGGCCGACAATTTCGGTGCCTACGACATTTACGCCATAGCGTTTTGCTTCCATCTTTACCATTTCATAGGATTGGTAAAGAGACGTTTTTGTGTAGTCGGTCATGTTCATTGAAACTTGAACGATCCCTCGCTCTGTAAGATCTACGCCCATTGCTTTTACAAAGCGTAAGCCTCCGCCTATGTACCTAACTTTTTTAGCAATTTTGTCCGCAATCGAAAGATCGCTTGTAGCCAAGTTTACGTTAAAAGCAACAAGGGGCATTCGGCAGCCGACTGCTGTAACACCTGCAGAAGGATGAATCTCGGTTCCGCCGAAGTCGGGCTTCCATTCAGGCTGCTTTACCTTTTCGGACATTCCTTCAAACTGGCCTTTTCTGATATTGGAAAGGTTTTCACGTGCAGGAGCAGATGCCGATTTTTCGTATAAGAATACGGGAATCTTGTGCTTCTCCCAGATGAGCCTTCCTACCTCCTTAGATAATTCGATACATTCTTCCATTGTGGAATTTTTAATCGGAATAAATGGGACAACATCGGTCGCACCCATTCTGGGGTGAGCCCCTTCGTGTTTGCGTAGGTCGATAAGACTTGCGGCTATTCCGATAGCTTCCACTACGGTTTTTTTAAGCTCTTCGGGTTCACCTATTACGGTTACAACGGAACGGTTATGATCCTTGTCTGATTCATAATCAAGCAGTTTTACATTTTTTTTTCCGCGAAAAGGGGCTATAATCTTTTCCAAAACTTCAGGATCGCGGCCGTTACTAAAGTTAGGAACACATTCAATTATTTTGTTCATCATAACAAACTCCTAAGACATTGAACTCTTCGTGCAAGTGTAACATAAAAAAAAATCTTAGGCAAGATAAAAATGATTTATTAATGGTTTATAATACAAAAATTAAGCACTGATTGACTTATTCAAAGTTTACGTAAATCAATCAGTGCCTCTTTGTTTTTATTTAAGGATACCTTAAATATGACATTTACATTTTCGGCCTTAATGAAGCAAATTTATCTAAGATTCTTTGCCTGTCTTTTCCGAAGCTGCTTAAATCTTCCTTTATAAGCTTATCTTTCGGCAAGCCTAATGAAAGTCCCTTAACACCCGGTTTTACAAGTTGGGCGGCATCTTTTCCGTCATGTCTTGCAATAATTTCTTGACCCTCTTTTGTAAGCATAAAATCGATAAAAGCCTTTGCCGCATCAAGATTCGGACATGATTTAAAGATTGCAGTTCCTTCCGGTACCCATGGGATTCCGTCTTCGGGATATACTACAATTAGGTTTTTATCGTCTGCAAGTTTAAAAGCTTTTTCATCTGCAGGAATAATGCCAACTGCAAATTCACCCTGAGCTGTTTTTTCTTGCGGATCCTTTCCTCTCTTTCCCAAAAAAGGAATATTTGCGTTTATTTTTTCCCAATAAGCCCAGCCTTTTTCTTCGCCGAAAAGATCGAGTAAGCCTTTTACCGCTCCGTAGTTTGTACCCGAAATTGCAGGGTCGCTCATAATAACTTCTCCCTTGTATTTAGGGTCGGCCAGCTCTGCCCATGTTTTTGGCATGGGAAGTTTTTTCTCGGCCAAGACATCCTTGTTTCCGATAAAACCGACAACGGTAATTCCTTTTGCAATCCAAGCTCCGTCAGAGTCCTTATATTGGACAGGAATATCCTTTGAGTTGGGAGAAACATAGTTTTCTAAAAAGCCCTCTTCCTTTGCTGACATAAAGGCATCAATTCCGCCTCCGAACCAGACATCGTAAATAGGTTTGCCCTCGGCTCTTGTTCTTGCCAAAACTTCTCCGCTCGACATCGAAAGAAATTCAACTTTTACATTTGTCTTTGCCGTAAATGCGTCAAAGAGCTCTTTATAAGCGCTTGTTGCAACCACATTTAATGTTTTTCCTGAAAGATCCTTTGATTCTTTTTCGGAAGAACCGGCTGCAAATACAAAGGTACTTGCAATCAATAAAAATAATGCAGAAAAAATAATCTTTTTCATTTTGTCCTCCATAAAAATACTTACAGCCAAGATACACTGAAAGGACAAAAGAGTCAATATAATTTTTAATAAATTTATAAAATTCATAATATATCTATTGACTTTTTATTCTTTATGAAACATTATAGGCAATACACGGAGAGGAGTATGCACTACATAGGAATAGATATCGGTTCAACGGCAACCAAAACCGTTATAATGGATGAAAATAAAAAAACATTCTTTATAAAAATCGTATACCCAGCGGATGGAACAGCAAGGAAACGGGAGAAGCTGTCTTAGACTGGATAAAAGAGACCTTGCAAAATAAGGACTTTAAAATAACCGCCACAGGTTATGGAAGAGTGAGCGTTCCCTTTGCCGACAAAACCTTAACCGAAATTTCCTGTCATGGAAAGGGTGCTCACTTTTTGGCAAAAAAAGATGTAACCGTAATCGATATCGGAGGACAGGATACAAAAGTCATTGTTGTAAAGGACGGACTTGTAATTGACTTTATCATGAACGATAAGTGTTCGGCAGGTACGGGTAAATTTTTGGAATTAATGGCAAACAGGCTGGGCTTGAGCTTACAGGAAATAAGCGAGTACGCAGTGAGAGGAAAGGACTTAAACCTTTCTTCCGTCTGTACCGTCTTTGCCGAATCTGAAGTAACCTCCCTCATGGGAAAGGGAACTCCCCGCGAAGATATTGCAAGGGGAGTTATCAACCAAATAGTTTCAAAAGTAGTTTCATTAGCAAACAGAAAGCCTCGCTCCGATCTATATTTTTTAACAGGCGGCTTTAGTGCAAATACTTATATAATAGAAGAAATCGCAAAAAAACTTGAAGCTCCCGTTTTATCCGATGACTTGGGGGCTTTTGCCGGAGCAATAGGAGCCTGTATATTATCATGATAGATATTTCGTTTTTGGAGAATCTTAGACGTGAGGCATACGTCGAAGCTGCCGAAAATTATTTATCCTCAGCAAATGTTATAGGAATCTTCGGAGAGGATTTACCTCTCGATATCCTCTATGCTTATGGCCTATTGCCCGTACCTTGCGAAGGAACCGATTCTGCAATTTTTAAATTCGGTGATATGGAAAATATATGCGATGTTATAAGAAGTTCCGTAATTTACTTAAAAACAGATAAGTGTCCCATTCTTTTTTCGTGCAGCATGTATTTAATAGAAAATACCTGTACCCATTTTTTTAATAAGCTAAAAGAAAACACCGATAAAAAGGTTATTTTATATAAAGGCAAATCCGAATTGGAAAAAAACATACAGGAAGTTTACGGAAAAAAATTTAATGATTTAAAATACCGAAAAGCAAAAGAAATTTTAAATTACATTGAAACTGTTTTAAAAAAAATAGATGAGTATTCGGACCTCAGTGCTGAAGAAGCTTTTTTACTGCGTTATTATACGCCTTATATTTTAGACCTTGAAAGAAGAAAAAAATATTTTGATGATATTTGCAAAACAATAAAATTTAAATCGAAAAAAAATACGGTTAAAAAAATTTTTGCCCTCTGTCCGAGGGGTTCATATAAAACAATTTTAAAGGAGGTAAAAAAAGAAGCTTATATTAATCCGAAAAAAAATAGAGTTATACGCCTTTGCCGAGGCTGGAATAATGCGGATTACGGATATAAATATTGTCCGTATAAATATAATATGAACGTAATGTACCAGGAGGATTAAAATGGCAGATTACAGAAAAATGTGGGAAGATCTGGGTATGGATGTTAAAACCCACGACTTGTTATGCGAGGCTTTGCCCGGCGCATTTGGAGATGTCTACTTGGCTCAAGAAAACAGACCTGAGGGAATGGATTTTTTCAACATGGTTGTAGCAGACATTCACGGTATTCGTCCGCAAGAACTTGTGGATTTTCAAAAGGAAGGAGGAAAGGTTGTAGGTTCCTTTTGTATTCATGTTCCTGATGAGGTAGTAATTGCGGCAGGAGCCATTGCAACGGGCCTTTGCAGCGGTTCACAATTTTGGGTTCCTGATGGTGAAAAATTTTTACCTACGGCAACTTGTCCCCTAATTAAAGCTTCGCTTGGAGCCCGCTTTGGAAAGACCTGTCCTTTCTTTAGAATATGCGATCTCTTTGTCGGTGAAACAACCTGTGACGGAAAAAAGAAAGCTTGGGAAATCTTAGCGGAAGATGCTCCTATGCACATCATGGATATTCCTCAGATGAAAAGGCCTCAGGATTTTGAAAAATGGGCTTGCGAAATTAAGGGCTACATCAAAAAACTTGAGGAACTTACAGGAAACACCGTTACACCCGAATCTTTAAAAAAGGCAATCGAAATTGTAAACAACAAAAGAAAGGCCTTGCAAAGATTGAATAATTTTAGAAAGCTGGAAAACATTCCTATTTCCGGTAAAGATGTTTTATTGATTCATCAGATTGCCTTTTACGATGACCCTACCCGTTTTGTAACAATGGTAAACAAGCTTTGTGATGAACTTGACAATCGAAAAAAAGAAAATGTTTCTGTCTTTAAAAAAGGAACAAAGAGAATTCTTTTGACGGGAACTCCGCTTTCAATTCCAAACTGGAAAATTCATCACATAATCGAAACTACGGGAGGAGCTGTTGTTTGTGAAGAGATGTGTACCGGAATAAGATACTGTGAGGCTTTGGTTGATGAAACGGGAACAACAATTGATGAAATGGTTAATAACTTAACAAAAAGGTATTTGGGACATATAAACTGTGCTTGTTTTACCCCAAATAAAGAAAGAATCGATGATATTATCCGGCTTGCAAAAGAATATAAGGCAGACGGCGTTATCGATTTAAATCTAAAATTCTGTAATATCTATGATACGGAAGGATATTTTGTCGAAAAGGTTTTACGCGAACATAATATTCCCTGCTTAGGCATTGAAACGGATTATACCGATGAAGATGCAGAGCAGCTAAAAACCCGTATCGGTGCTTTTATAGAAATGTTAAGATGATGAAAAATTATTATGTTTTTTTGCCCGATTCAAAAACAGCTCTTAAGCTTTACGGTCTTATAAAACAAGAAGGAGTAAAGTGTACAATGGCACCTACTCCCAGAGAAGCCGATGCTTGCTGCGGAGTAAGTATTCTCTATTATGATTTTTCCGATACGGATAAAATTAAGGAGATAATTGAAGAAGAAGGCATTAAAATAAGTAAATTTTGGGAAAGTGAAAAAAGTTTTAATCCCGAAAGAAATAAATTTTGCTGATTCTTTAGAAAACGCCATAAAAGATAAGGGTATCTTGTAAAAAATTTTGTTGGATTTTACAAGATGCCCGGCTCTTTCTTTTTTATGAGATGGTACTTATAAGTCCATTTTCGTATCTCACTTCAAGCAGTTCCTCATAGCTGATATTATTTTTGCCTATCCAGCTTTCAACTTTTTCTTTTTGTACATTTTGAAAAAGACATGCAAAACCGCAGCCGGCTTTTAAAAACCCCGGTATGGGAATAAGCCTTGCATTTATAGGGTTTGTCTTTATAATTGAGTCGCATTGAATAGCAGCTGTTGTAGTTGCAAAGGTAATTATATAATTCATTTTAATTTTTTCCTTTCTGAAACAACTTCCAAAAAGGCTTCAAGCCTTGTTGCAAATTGTCCTGCATCTTCTTGGGAATAATCCGACTCTATGTGAATATAGGGAAGGCCCTTTTGCATAATGTGTTTTCCGATTGTATGAGCTTCAAGGTTGAAGGTGTGGCAGGCAACCAAGGTGCATTCGATTACCGCATCGGCCTTATAGTGATCTATAAGATAGTCCAAATCTTTAAGTCTTCCGGGGTTAGGGCTCATAACGGAGCAGTTTGTTTTAAGATATTTTTCGGCAATAGCTTCAATTGGGTCTCTTGCAGGATCTTCATCTACAAATTCCATGTGAGTGCGCAGACCTGAGCAGCTGTCATAGCCTACTATAACAGCCCCGAGTTCTTCAATCTTTGCTAATATTTTCTCTTTTACCCCGCCTAGGGGACAGCCTGTCACTAAGATTCGCGGACGCTCATCCCTTGTACCTTTTAAATTCTTCTCCCAATACTCTTTTAATTCTTTTGTACGTTTAACTATTTCTTCATTTTTTTTCTGTATATCGTATTGAAAACCGAAGGCTTCTTTTACATTAAACTGTTCTAAGCCTGATACCGGAGAAGGGTCTAGGGCTGAAAGTTCAAAGAAATTTACAAGATTTCTTCTTTCCTGATTGCAGTCCTTTATAGCCTGCCTTAAATCGTCTTCGGTTATTGTTATGTTATAAAATTCTTCGATTCTTTCCTTTAGCTTTTTTACCTCATCGGCCCAAAAAGGATAAGCCTTGGGATCAAGGTTATTTTGAGGCAGATGCATTACATGGGTGGGCTTTATATCGTTTAAAAGTTCGAACATCTTTTTTTTGCCGTCACAGGTGGTTTCTCCCACAATAAAGTCCGAAAAATAAAAAAACGGACAAGTGTCGGTTATGGCATGTCCGTAAGAAGCCTTTATAAGAGGACAGAGGTTTTTAGGTAAATCTCTCTCGGCTGCACTTATGGGTTTTTCACTTGTTGCACATAAAGAAACGGGAACGGCTCCTGCTGCATATACAAGTTCGGTAGGCACATAAGAGCAGTAAAGACCGATAACCTTGCCGCCTGCATCTTTTAAATTTTTTAAAGCTAAAAATTTTTTCTGTTGAGCTTCAGCCAAGCTGTCAAATCCTTTAGGCAGATTGTTCATAATCATTCTCCAAAAATAGTTTAGATTTAATTACTCTATATTTATTATAATATGTTAGTATTTATTAAAAAAATTACAAGTAGGTGAGAAAATATGTAGTTGGGAAAAATAGCAGAACACCTCTAAAAAACTTCATTTTTTAGAGGCTGCATTTAACATTTTTTGTCTTTATCGTATAACTTTGCTTTTTTGCATTCTAATCTATTAAATATGATATTGCAAAATAGTCAATAGATCTATTTTACTTTTACATTAAAAGCTGCTTTGAGTCGATTTTTTTCTAAATTACGGCCTATGACTATAACCTTGGATTCGGGCATCTTATTACAAAGGCTAACATTATATTGTTTGTTGACCACATCAAATTTAGTCCATTGTCCGCCTATAGATACATAACCTTTTACCCTGTAAACCGTTCCCAAAAAACCTTGCATAAGGGCAACAAGTAATTCCAATAATTCGTTTACACTATTTATTTTAATACCGGTGAATCCTACGTTTTCCAAGCCGTGCTTATTAACGGGTATAAGCGGCTGAGCTGCTTTATTTTTATTGTATAAGTTTTCAAAGAATTTTTTCCACCACTCCGGTTTTTGAGCATTATAAGGTTCAGAAGTAATTTGAGCTTTAGGGTTTAATTCTTTTAAAATTGTAATAATACGATTGAGCTCGTTTCCTGAAGTGTTTTCCGTCTTCGAAAGAATGATATGCGGAGCGTTTTTAATTTGGTCTGTATATAAGTCTCCGAATTCTCTTAAATAATTGTCAACACAATGAACATCCACAATGGTTATAGGTTCCAAAAGCCGTATACGTTCATATTCTATTTTAGAAATATTATGTATTACTGCACTTAAAAGTCCGACTCCTGTGGGTTCAACTACCAAATAGTCGAGGTCTGTAGTATTTGCAATAGTTAAAATTGAAGAAGCAAAATCCGATTGCAGAGAGCAACAAATACAGCCCTCAGTTAATTCCCAAACTTTTAATCTATCTTGTTTTAAAATATTTCCGTCGATTCCCGTTATGCCGTACTCATTTTCCATTACGGCAAAATTTTTTTTTGATTTTTCCGCGAGTTTTTGAATAAAAGTTGTTTTACCTGCTCCTAGAAAACCTGATATAACTAAAATTTTCATATAATTTTATTCCCATTTTTTAAGCATCTCATTTATTTTGTGTTAAAAAAGGCTGCCCGCCTTTTGCTTGGCAGCCTTTTAATAAAAATTCAAGAATTGTTTTAGATAATAACTACAGGTTTTATAAGATCTGCCGGTTTATCTTTCATAAGGTAAAGAGCTTTTTCAACATTTTCAAAGCCTTGGAATTTATGTGTGATGAGCTTTGAAAGGTCGAGTTTACCAACCGATACAAGGCTGCTCAGTTTTTCCATGCGCAGCCTTCCTCCGGGCATCAAACCTCCGTTAATTTGCTTGTGTCCCATACCGACACCCCATTCAACACGGGGAATTTTAATGGATACACCGGAACCAAGATAATTTACATTTCCTATCTTGCCGCCGGGTTTAAGGGCTTTTACGGCTTCTGCAAACGTATCAACGGTACCTCCGGCAATTATTACTTTATCCACTCCTTTGCCGTGTGTGAGATCATTGATTTGTGTATCAATGGGTCCGTTTTTGTAGCTGATAATATCAGTTGCACCATAAAATTTTGCAGCTTCGATGCAAGCAGGGCGTGTGCCTACTGCATAGATGCGGGATGCTCCTCTCAAAGCGGCACCGGCAACAGACATAAGTCCTACTGGGCCTATGCCGATAATAAGTACGGAATCTCCGTATTGTATATCAGCCAATTCGGCTCCGTGAAAGCCTGTAGGTACCATATCTGAGAGCATCGGGGCATGCTCAATTTTAACTCCGTCAGGGATGATGGCAAGATTGCCGTCGGCATCATTTACATGAAAATACTCGCCGAATACGCCGTCTTTGAAATTTGAAAACTTCCAACCCGCAAGCATCCCTCCGGAGTGCATTGAATATCCGTTTTGTGCTTCCAACGAATTCCAATCGGGAGTAATGGCAGGAACAAGGACCTTGTCGCCGGGTTTAAAGTCTTTTACGAGGGATCCAACTTCAACAATCTCCCCGCAGCCCTCATGCCCTAAAATCATGTTATGCCGCTCACCTATAGCTCCCTCCCAAACGGTGTGTACGTCAGAAGTACACGGAGCAAGTGCAAGGGGCTTACAAATTGCATCAAGAGGGCCGCAGACAGGAGTTTCTTTTTCAATCCATCCGGTTTCCCCCATCTTAATCATTGCAAAACCTTTCATAGAGGCCTCCTATTAAAATATTTATAGATAATTTATTATCTATAAATAAAGATATAATAAAATTTTATTTTTGTCAATATATTTATATTTTTTTATCGATAATAAAGTAACCAAAATATAAAATTTTAAAACATTGCTTCTTATAAAATAATCTCGTTTTTTATTGCATCTTTAGAATATTTTTGTTTGTAGTATTTTTCAGATAATATACCCGGTAAAATTACCGTTTGATAATAGGTTGTTTTTCTACTAAAGAAGTCTTTTTTATCTGTGATTTTATTTTCTCGTATGTATAGCATAAAACTGAACATTGAGGTAATTATTATATGGTATGCTATATTTGCAGTAATATGCGGATTAAGCTGAGCCTTTTGCTGCATTTCTGAAAGTTCATCAAGTACCGAACGGTAAAGCTGCTTTGCATGCCCTCTAAAATAAAATTTATACAATACGTCTTCGGGTACCTTAAGCCAGGAAGAACTGAAGTCTATTTCTTCCTGTGTCAAAATTTCATTCAAATCAAGCGGTTCTGTCGGATAAAAAAAAGAAGCATTCCGCCTTTTTTCCTCTTCAAAAATTTTTTTTTCTATTTCAGAGAAGAAGAATAGGTACATTTCCGCTTTATCATCAAAATATTTATAAAAACTTCCTATTGATATATCCATTTCTTTTACCAAATTCCTTATCGAAATAGATTCATAATCTTTTTTTATAAACATATTATATATAATTTTGCGAAATTTATTTTTTCGTTCATCGGGTAATTTTAAAAAGGTGTATTTAGGCATTTTTTTGAATTTCTCCAATAATTTTATATTCGTTTCACCTAGCTAACATTGTATAATAATTTAGAAAAAAAAGCAATATTTTTAAAATTTTTTGTTGACAGGTATTTAAAACCGTGATATACTTTACTTAAAGTGAACGTGTTCACTATACATTATAGGAATTTGATTGTTTTAAGATTTTTTTATGAGCAGGGGGCTTAATGAAAAATTATATTTTAAAAAGAAGTTTTTCCGCTTTTATTACGATTATTGTTGTTTTTACAATTAATTTTATCATTATCAATATTGCTCCCGGCAATCCCATTAAGACTATGATGGGAAAAGAAACCGATAATATTGAACAAACTAAAGCTCTTGAAGAAAAATACGGCTTAAACAAGCCCCTATATGAGCAATATTTCAGATACTTAAAAAATATGTCAACAGGAGATTTAGGAATTTCAATTATATACAATAAACCCGTTTCAAAAATGATTTTAGATAAAATAGGGCCAACAATTCTTCTTGTATTTACCGCAGCTGTTATATCGCTTTTTCTTGGTACTGCTATGGGAATAGTAGCTGCCCGGAAAGAAGGCGGATTTATTGATGTAAGCTTATCGGGTATAAACTATGTTCTAAACGCTTTACCGTCTTTTTGGCTGGCATTAATGCTGATTATTTTATTTTCTACAAAATTAAAATGGCTGCCGACATTCGGAATGACCGATCCCAGAGCAGATTATTCCGGAATTAAATATGTAAAAGATGTGATTATCCACTTAATTTTACCTATAACAACTTTAGTCTTGATAGAGCTTCCGTTGTATTTCCGAATTGCGAAGTCTTCGGTTCTACAGGTAACAAATGAAGAT
Source organism: Treponema putidum (assembly GCF_000755145.1). GTDB lineage: Bacteria > Spirochaetota > Spirochaetia > Treponematales > Treponemataceae > Treponema_B > Treponema_B putidum. The sequence goes on along the minus strand of NZ_CP009228.1, from coordinate 821,615 downwards.
TTTATTATGACATTAAGAGCTGCGGGTATGAATGAAAAAAAGATTTTTAGAAAATATATTTTTAAAAATGCAATTTTACCTACAATTACCGTTTTCGGCATATCGTTGGCATATTTAATTACAGGTGTAGCTCTTATTGAAATTGTTTTTGCATGGCCGGGAACGGGAAGGCTTGTATTAAATGCCATTAATCAAAGAGATTATCCCGTTTTAATGGGTATTTATCTCATTATGAGCATTGCAATTGCCGTTATGATGATGGTTGTAGATATTGTGTATGCAATAGTAGATCCCAGAATCAGGTACTAAGGGGATGAATTATGAAAATCGAAAAAATACGGGAACTTTGTAAAGCTGCTTATTCCGACAAGCAAATGAGGCTGGGACTTATCTGCCTTTTAATATTGCTGATAATAATATCGTTTGCTCCTCAAATTGCAAATTTTAATCCCTATGAATACGGGAATGATATTCTATCCGGCTTAGGAAAAAACGGACACATTTTAGGAACCAACCATATGGGGCAAGACGTTTTTAGTATGATTATTTACGGCACAGCGACATCATTAAAAGTTGCTATCATTTCAGCCTTAATATCGGGGATATTAGGTGTAATAATCGGAGGGATAGCAGGATTTTTTGGAGGCAAGGTAGATCAAATAATATCCGAATGTATAAATATTTTTATGATGCTCCCCACTTTCTTTTTGATTCTATTGATTATAGCTCTTTTTGGGAGCAGCATTTATAACGTCATGGTAGTTATCGGAATAACAACATGGCCGAGTAATGCAAAACTAATGCGGGCTCAAGCCCTTTCAATACGGGAACGCACATATGTTAAGTCGGCAAAAGCTCTCGGAGAAAACAACAGACAAATTCTATTTAAATATATTATTCCTAACGGCATTTTTCCAGTGATTGCAAATACTACGGTAGGAATGTCCAATGCTATTTTAACGGAAGCGGGGCTTTCTTTTTTAGGATTGGGAGATCCGAATATTATCTCGTGGGGACAAATGATATATCAGGGAAAGCCGTATATCACAACCGCATGGTGGATATCGACATTTGCAGGGATAGGGATCGTAGTAACGGTAACTACATTTTATCTTTTAGGTGACGGATTAAATCACATCCTAAACCCGAAAAACATATCAAGCGGAGGCAGGTAAACATGGGAACCGTTTTAAATGTAGAAAAAATAAACATCACATATAGAAACAAACATAAAAGCGTGTATGCGGTAAAAGATATTTCGTTTATGCTGAATCAAGGAGACTCGCTGGGAATTGTAGGTGAATCCGGTTCCGGCAAGTCTACATTAGCTATGGGGCTTTTAAAGTTATTACCCGCCCGCAGTACAGCTATTACAGGACGCGTCGAATTCGATAAAAAAAATTTATTGGAATTAACCGACAGGCAATATAACGAACTGCGATGGAAAGAAATCTCTGTCGTGTTTCAAAAATCAATGAATGCATTAAGTCCTGTACATAGAATCAGCGTACAAATAGAAGATATTTACCGTGTTCATTATCCAGACGCTCCGTCCCAGAAAATTAAAGAGAGGGCCTTGTATTTATTTTCACTGGTTAATCTTTCCAGCCGTGTTTATAATTTATATCCTCATGAGCTAAGCGGCGGAATGCTGCAGCGCATATCGATTGCAATCAGTCTATTGTTTTCGCCTAAACTCTTAATTTTAGATGAAGCTACGACGGCTCTGGACACGGTTACACAGGGACAAATATTGGATGAAATAGTTAAGCTTGAAGCCGAAATGAATATGACTCGTATTATGATTACTCATGATATAAGTGTTGTTTCGCAATCATGTAATAAAGTAGGAATTATGTATGCAGGAGAATTAATGGAAATAGGAGCTACGGAAACCGTTTTAAAAAATCCTAAACATCCTTATACCAAAGCGCTTATAGAATCCTTTCCCTCCTTGTACGGAGAAAAAAAACCGCTTAAATCTATAGAAGGCTTTATTCCCGATTTATCGCAGCAATACAAAGGATGCATTTTTGCTCCGCGTTGTAAGAATGCAATGGATATATGCAAATCCCATAAACCTCAGAAAAGTGAATTTAAAGACGGGGATGTGTATTGTCATCTTTACAAGGAGGCGGCAAAATGAAAGAATTTATCAGTATTCAAAATATAAAAAAATTTTATCCGGTAAAAAAGGAAAATCATTATTTACAAAGAGCCGTTCATTTGTTAAAGCCCTTGATAATATCAACTTGGAATTAAAGCAAGGTGAAATTTTGGGTTTAATCGGCGAAAGCGGCTGCGGAAAATCTACATTAGGAAGAATATTAAGCCGGTTGGAAGAACCGACGGACGGTGATGTATATATAGACGGACTTTCAACAAAACAGATAATGAAAAGCGACTCTAAAGGTTTTAGAAGATTAGTGCAAATTATATTTCAAAACCCGTATGATTCCTTTACACCGAAAAATACCATAGAAGAAATATTATTGCGTCCGTTAAAAATACACAATATTGCAGAAAATGATGCTGAAAGAAAAAAGATTCTCATAACGGAATTGGAAAACGGAGGCTTACATCCTGCTGCCGATTTTTTAAAACGGTATCCACATCAATTATCGGGCGGCCAATTACAAAGAATTTCGATTATACGCGCAATGCTATTAAAACCGCAATTTATAATTGCCGATGAACCCGTTTCAATGCTGGATGTATCGGTTAGGGCAGATATTATAAATATGCTTCTTAATTTAAAAAAGCAATATCATGCAACTATTGTCTTTATCAGCCATGATATAAGTTTAACTCGGTATATTTCGGATAAAATTGCTGTTATGTACTTAGGGCGAATTGTAGAATATGGAGATGCTGATGATATAATCAAAAATCCCAAACATCCGTATACAAAAGTTTTAATATCAAACTGCGGTTCATCCGACCCTACGGAAAAAACCGAAAAAATTTTTATACAAGGAGAGCCGCCAACTCCGATTGACCCGAAAGATATGTGTTATTTTGCACCGAGGTGTTTTATGGCGACGGATGAATGTTTCGGTTCTTATCCGGATACTAAAAAATTGTATGAAGGGCACATTGCTGCTTGTCATAAATTATAAACAATAGGAGAGAAGAAAATGAAAAAAAGAATTGCAATGCTGCTTATGGCAGCGGTCTTGACGGTTACTGTATTGGTAATTTCATGCAGTAAGGATGAGGCAGAAATGGGAACCGGTGGAAAAACAACGGAAAAAACTACCCTCATTGTAGGAGCAGGCGGCGATCCGATGAGTTGGAATCCGGACAGCTTGCCCGATGACAATGGGTATCCGATTTTCCAAAATATATTCAATCGGTTGGTCAAATTGGACGCATCAAAAAATATTATACCCGATTTGGCCGAATCGTGGGATATTTCACCCGACGGAAAAGAGATAACGTTTTATCTTCACACGGCTGAATGGCATGACGGAAAACCTGTAACGGCCGATGATGTAAAATACACATTTGATTATATTGCAAAGAAAAATACGTACTTGTTATATTCACGGCTTCAAATTATTGACGAAATAGTTGTAAAAGACAGTAAGACGGTTGTGTTTAAATTAAAAGTCCCTGATGTATCGCTTGTGGCAAATCTCGGTTGGTATGCGTCATTTGTTCTCCCGAAGCATATTTTTGATAACGGACAGGAATGGGAAGATAATATTGCAGCCAAAGAAAAGCCGATAGGTTCGGGGCCCTTTAAACTCTTAAAATTTAAACAAGGGGAATCGGTTACACTTGAAGCAAATAAAAACTATTTTATGGGAGCCCCGAAAATAGACAATGTAATTTTTACAATAATTCCCGATAGTGCTACAGCAGTACAAGCACTCGTAAACGGAGAAATAGATGTATTGGAAAATGTACCGGCAGCAAATAATAGAGAACTTTTAGCAAATCCTCAGCTTAGACTGGTATTCAATGAATATCCGTCGCCGATGAGAATTATCTTTAATATGCGGAATGAAAAAGTTAAGGATGTAAATTTAAGAAGGGCGATTGCAAGTGCAATAAATAAAAAAGAAATTTCCGATAAAATTTTCGACGGAGTACAAAAGCCTGAATATGCTATGTATCCTCAATTTATAAAATGGGTAAGCAATACGGAAAATGTATCTCCTCAATTTAACATTGATGCCGCAAGAAAAATTTTACAGGATGCCGGATACAAGGCCGATAAAGACGGATTTTTTGTACGCGGTTTGCAAATAGAAGTTTTTGAGGGTGGAGGATATCCCGATGCTGCAAAATTAATGCAGGCAACACTTGCAAAAGCCGGTATTGAATTAAAGGTAAACGTATCTGAATATAATGCATGGTCGGATAAAGTAGGGGCAAATAGAGATTTTATACTAGAACTACAAGGCGGCTTTATGGGGCCTGATCCGGCAGCTCTTTATTCCAGATATGGTACTGATGAATCAAACAATTGGAGCGGGTATTCCAATATAAAGTTTGATGAGCTATGTAAAAAAGGCTTGACTGTAGGTGATAAAGAAGAACGAGCTGCAATTTATAAAGAAGCCCAAAAAATTTTAGCCGAAGATTTACCTTTTATTCCCATAGTAGGGTTTGCATCCTACGATGCAAATTCAGTGAATTTTAAAAATTTACCTATAGACGGAACAGGAAAATGGGGTTGGCAAGAATATACATTTACTGAAAAAGTGAAATAATAGGGAAGGGTAATAAAGTGAATAAAATATTTGAAGATGTTATTAACCGGGTTCCCGATTATAAAGAGTTTATGACCGTCGATGAAATGAATTCGGCAAGTAAGGCCCTTGCAAAAAAATATCCCGATATAGTTGAGGAATTTGAATTCGGGACGACCAGAGACGGTGATAAGATCATAGGTTTAAAAATAGGAAAAGGAAAGCAAAATGCTCTTGTTTTCGGACTTCCTCATCCGAATGAACCCATCGGCACTATGATGTTGGATTATTTTACAAAAGAATTGGCTGAAAATAAAAAATTGCGCGATGAACTGGATTACACGTGGTATATTGTAAAAGCTTGGGATTCCGACGGAACCAGACTGAACGAGGGCTGGTTTAAGGGTCCGTTTACACTTTATAACTACGCAAGAAATTTTTTTAGGCCTGCCGGACATCAGCAAGTGGATTGGACATTCCCGATAGAGTACAAGGAATTAAAATTTACCGATTCTATTCCTGAAACTGTTGCAATGATGCATCTAATCGATAAAATTAAACCACGATTCATTTATTCGCTTCATAATGCAGGATTTGGAGGGGTATACTGGTATTTATCACGTGACATTCCGAAAGTATATGCAGACTTAAAAGAAGCGGCAAAAAAACAAAATGTACCGCTAAATTTGGGAGAACCTGAAGCCCCCTACTGCCAAACCTTTGCTCCAGCAATTTATAAAGAACTCGGCATTCGTGATAATTACGACTACTTGGAAAAATACGGTGTAAAAGATATTCCAAAAGCAATCGGGGTCGGAACATGCAGCGCAGACTATGCCGGGGAAAAGTATAAGTCTTTTACAATGCTGACTGAACTTCCGTATTTTTATAGCGAAAAGATTATTGACCTATCGGACAGCGGAGAAAACCGAGGTGAGATAGTGAGAAAATCTTTAGAAGAAAACAGGGAAAGCGAAGCGTTCATTTTAGATTCTTTAAAAAAGACAAGAAAGTATATGGCAAAAAATAATCCGTTTTTACTTGCCTTGGATGCTTTTACAGGAAGACAGGATGATTATGATGCTGCCGTTAAGATGACTTACGAAGATGAGAATTACAGTAAAAAGAATGCTACGGTTGCAGAAAAATTTGATAATGAATGGATTAAAAAATTTTACAAAATGCTGTCCTTCGGTCTTTTAACAAGAGCCAATGAAACTGAACTTTTTAAAATGAAAAAGAACAGAGAGGAAGATAAAGAAAAAGAAAAAGCTTTATCCAATGAATTTAGCGCGGCGGAAAAGAAACTCCATGTATTAAGCGACGAATTGGAAGCCAATATTAAATACAGTGTTGTTCCCATCAAAAAGCTTGTATCCATACAATTGGAATGCGGCTTGCTCGTTGCTGAATATTTAAAAAACGTATAGGTAAAAATATTTGAGAGGACTGTCCAAAAGCTGCTTTGTTATTGCTTTTAGGCAGCCCTTTCATCGTCAGATAGTTTTTTCTTCACTCTCTTTTTTTATTTTAAAACATTCCATACAGTTTAAAAAGTCTTTGATGTGGCTTGCGTAATTTATTTTTTTGTTCCATACAAGATAGATGTCGCGGTATTGATGCGGAATGTCATCGAGCTCAAAAGCTATAAGTTCTTTATGCTTTACCATGTCTGCAACGGCTATCTTCGATATAAAAGATGTTCCTAGGCCTTCTGCCGTTAATTGTTTTAGTACTTCCGTGTCGTTTATCGAAGCACTTATATTTATAGAATTTAAATCTATCTTTTGTGATTTTAAAATCAGCTCCATATTTTGTTTAACGGCGGAACCTGTTTCTCTCATAATAAAGGGTTCTTGGGCAATACGTTTAAAGCTGGGATTGGATTTTTTTAGCTTTTGGTAATAGGAATTATTTGCACTGATAAACACAAATTCATCTTTATAAATGGGAAGAAACTCACAGTTTTCATCTTCGACCTGCATACCCACAATGCCGATATCGACGGTATTTGCAGAAACTTTTTTGATTGTTTCAAGGCTGTTTTTTTCTTCAATCTTTATATAAATATCCGGATGCTTTTTTTTAAATTCTTTTATTATTGAAGGCAGAAGATAGCCCGCAGGAATGGTTGAAGCTCCTATAGTTATAACCTTCCTTTCAGGATATATAAATTTTTCTATCAGCTTATCCCTATCGGCTAAAATTTTTTTTGCTTCATCATACAGTTTTTGCCCAGCCGCAGTTAGTTTTAATTCCCGCGTCGAACGCAAAAAAAGAGGAGTGTCAAGTTCCTCCTCCAACTGTTTTAAGGTAAGACTTACAGTAGGTTGAGATATGTTTAACTCGCTTGCCGTAGTCGAGAAACTTAAATTTTCTACAAGTTTGATAAATATTTCAAGCTGTTTAAATTCCATAAAAAGCTCCTTCAATTTTAATCTTTCGAATTTATTTTACGTTCATTACAAAGACTCCGCTCCATCGCGGTTTCGGCGGAGAAACTTGATAATGGGCAACTCTTCTTAAAAAGACCTTGGAGGGCGCATCGTTATATTTTTCTGAACATTCTGAAAAATACTTTTCAGCCTGCTTCCATTTTCTTTTTCGATAATAGGACAGTCCCGCTTCAAATAATTGTTTTATATCGTAAAGTTTTTCTGTTGTAAGTTTTTCGGTCGGCTGAAGGATTTCATAAATACGGACGGCCTCTGTTTTTCCCTTGACGGCGATAAAATCAAGCTCCCTGCAAATAAAATCATCGCTTAAATTTTGATACACCGCTTCGGAAATAATCGACTTTGAACCGTATTCTTTGTTGGCTCCTTCAAGGCGGGCTGCAAGGTTTACGGTATCCCCTATAGATGTAAAATCTTTTCTTGTTTTTGAACCTACAGGCCCGAATACTACAGGCCCCGAATTTATACCGATACCGATTGAAATTGCTGCTGTGCCCTCTTGTGCTGCTGCTTTTTGCTCCCGCCTCATAGCCTTACGAATTTCCATAGCGGCATTACATGCATTGATTTCTTTTTTAGGCCCTGAGAAAAAAGCCATAATTTCATCGCCGACATATTTATCCACATCTCCGCCGTTTTCAAAAATGATTTTTGTTTCGATGCTAAGATACCGGTTTAATATGGAAATAACCTCTCTAGGCTGCATATTTTCACACATGCTTGTAAAGCCTCTTATGTCGGTAAACAAAAAACATAAATCTCTGGAGGAGCTTTTATTCGAAATGTTTTTTTCTGCATTTTGGATAGTATGAAAAGACACATAAGGTAAAATTCCTCGGATAAGCGAGATGATATTTTTTAGCTCTATTGAAAGCGTTTTTATTTCGTCATGGGTTTTGATATTTTCTTCAAAAATGAGCCGATCTGCTTCGATTGCCCTATTACTCGAAATCATTCCGCTTAAAATATTCGCCGTTTTTCGTATATTTCCGCATAAAAATATGACCGGATTTGCAATAAAATCCGCTAAAAAAAGAACAATTAAGATAGAAGCATAGAAAAATACTGCCGAAATGGAAAACACAAAGACCTTTGCCTGAAAATAAGGCCGGTCTAAGATTTCTTTAAGGTATGTAACAACGGAAAAGCCTACAAGTCTCTGGCCATCCTTACGGGCAAAGGTTACAGGATAGATATAAAGGCAGGTTCCTTTTGCCTCATTGTAAATAGGGGTACTAACGGTGGACTCGTTTTTGCAATGTTTTATGTAAATGGCTGCATTCTCAGGACTTATACTTTTTTCTTCATCGGGTATAAACCTTACTTGACCGGCAGCTGTAGTATAAGAAAAAACATCAAATACCGGCAGCTCGGTCGATTCATCTATTTCTTCAAGAAAAACAGGCTGTTTATTGCTCGTAGTTATTATATCAACCCTTTGGAAAGGAAAAGGAGAAGAGGAGTTCGTTTTTTTTATTCCTTCAAGGAAGGCATTGATTTTAGCGTGAAGGCCGTCCGAAAAACTGTATATGGCCGCAACCTGCTCAGCCTGATTTTTACCTGTTGTATTTACATTTTGAGTCAGGAGCATATTATAGTTTCGTAAATCCGTGTAGATAAATGTCGAAAGAATTACCAATATGGTAAAAATAATAACTATTGTTATCTTGATTTTTATGTGAGATTTTTTTTGTCTGTTTTTGAAATTATTTATGGATTGTTTTAATACTTTGTTTAAAAACAAGGAGTCTTCCTGAATGGGCTCGGCTATGTTTTTTTGGGATTTTTCTTTTTGTTTTTTTAATTTATCATCTATCTTCTTTTTTAAAATTTTTTCCTGTTCTTCCTTTTCTTGCAGCAGTCTTTTATATTCCATATATGATTCGTTTTGCCGTTTTATGGAAATTATGCCGTGTGCAATCAAAAAAGCGTGAAAGATTATGGCAATAAAGAATGCAAAATATGTCAAAGGACTAAGCGAATAAAACCATCTGGGCGTGTTTGCAAATAGATTCATCCCCGAAATTGAGGCTGCAAGATAAAAACTTATAGGTATTAAAGCCGAAAAATAAACGACTTTTGACGGTATTTTCTTTTGAAAAATAGATATAAACACGATTGCAAATGCTATCGGCAATGAAAATAATAAAAAGCTGCTTACATAAAAGAAGTTTACTCCCTTATGTGTAAAGCCCGAAAACAATACCGTCAGCGGGTAAAGGTTTATCGCCCTTTGTGAGGTATTAAACAAATCCATTTTACTCATGCTAAATGGAAAAAGCATAAGCAAAGTAATAATTATAATAGACGCTATTTTTAACGTATTAGGATGAATATAGATTTTTTTTATCTGTTTGAGGCAGTCATTTAAATATTTTGTCATAGATAATAGTTTACATACTAAAAGTTTTTTGTCAATACAATGATTTAGAGGTGATTTAGGGGAGGCCGCCCTTTTTGGGAGAAAGGTGCTTCAACTTGAAACTTCGTTGGTTATACCCATATGCCCCCTCCTTTCGCCGAAATTCCATCTGCAAACTCTTCATACAATAATTATAAACGAGAAAAGACCGTACTCTTCAAAAATAGGCTAATCTATGCTATAATATAAATAGTTAGGAGGCTAATGTGAGTACTTCAAACAGGAAAATACAAAGACTCTGTGTTTGTCGACCGTCAAAGACTGTACATCCGTGTACAGTCTTTGACTTCGAGTTTTGAGCAAAGCTCAAAACATCGTAATGCCGGAACCCCCGCCATCCGTGGCGGTTATATAGTATGAGCACTTTTGCAAATAGGCGGAGCAGATGCAAGGAGTTAGGCAAAAAAGTACCGCAGGCGTATCGGGTATACGTCGAGGACACTTTTTTGCCGTGCGACACAGCAGATGCCCGCATATTTGCAAAAGAAAATTTCTTGTCGCTTTATAACGCCTTGCATGGTACAAATCTTCCGCTTTCATCTCCGGTCGAAAATATAAGACTTGAAAATGTTATGTACATGAACATAATAAACGACGTTTCCTGCCTTGTAGACGGTAAAATAATTGTGCTCGCAGAACACCAATCTACGATAAACGAAAATATGCCGTTACGCTTTTTAGAATACATTGCAAGGCTCTATGAAAAACTGCAAGCACCGACAGACAGATATTTAAGAAAGCTGTCAAAAATACCTACACCTGAATTTTATGTTTTTTATAATGGCAAGGAAGACTATCCTGAAACTACAGTTCTAAAACTTTCGGATGCATTTATAACAAAGTCCGAACACGCTCCGCTTGAATTGACGGTACAAGTGCTCAATATCAACACGGACAAAGCAAACAAAGTTTTAACAGCCTGCAAGCCGCTTGAAGAATACAGTCTCTTTGTGGAAGAGGTAAGAAAACAAACCCAACTTGACAGCGAAAACGGCTTTACCAATGCGGTAAAGATATGCATAGAAAAAGGAATCTTAAGAGAATATTTAATGAGAAAATCACGGGAGGTAATAAATATGTTAGTGGCAGAATATGATTATGATACCGATATAGCCGTACAACGAGCTGAAGAAAGACAAATAGCTTTTGCCGAAGGAATTGAGCAAGGCATTGAACAGGGGATTGAACAAGGAATTGAAAGAGGCATTGAACAAGGTTTTTTCAACGGCTCATACAAAAAAGCTCTTGAAACGGCAAAATTGATGAAAGATATGAATTATCCGATTAATGATATTTGTACAATATCGGGTCTTTCCGTTGAAGAGATACAAGCTCTATAATACCCGATTTTTTTGCAAAGAAGCGGAGTAGAGGAAAACAAGGGCGTTCTTCAGGATTTATTGGAATGTATACCGGATATTCCTGCTGAAAGCATCGTTGGCTTAAAGCTTCCGGACAAGCAGTTTCATAAGGAACTTTTAAGTGAAAAGCGCTTAATGTTATTATGATAATGGTAATACACTTTGGGTTCGTACCGAAAAGCCTTAGAGGATGCAGGCAATTTAAAACAGCTTGGTGTTTCAATTGATATTATCGCTAAAGCCGCCGGTCTTACCAAAGAAGAGATGGAAAGTATTTGAAGCCGCGGTTTTTGTTCTTAATAGGCCGTAAAATTTAAAAAAATCGGGAAGAATTTATAAAAAAAGCGGTTTTTATGTAACTTTTTTGTTTTTTGACTTGACAAATTATGTTTGACTATTGTATAATTGTCATAAACGAATAACAAGGAGGAATTTTTTATGAAAAAAATTCTGTCAATTTTGATGATTTTGGTACTCGTGGGCGGAGTTGCTTTTGCCCAGGTAGAGCCTGAAGTAAGAGGTAGTGCCACATTAAGTTGGGGTATTGACTTTGGCGCCGGTTCTGAAACCGATTATACCAAAGGCGGTGCTGACAATCATGCCGTTGCTACACATGGTTTTTATAACTCTAACAATTTTCAGATTAGGCTTCCTTTCTTCAAGCGACAATCTTTTGCAGGCGGAAGTGCTAACAAAGAGGCTGATGTTTACGCAGATGTTTCTTTCAAGGCTACTCCGGTAGCAACAGGCTGGACAGCCACTGGCGGTGCTGCATCTGTAAAAGCTGCCTTACATTTCTATGGTGCCTATATGACCGTTTATGGCCAACCTAGTTTTGAGGCTGATAAGGCATTAGGATGGAATCCTATAAACTGGGATCCTAATACTGATGACTTAAACGGATGGTTCAATCCTGCCTTTACCGGCTTTGGAACAAAAATCGGCTATAAAAATGCAGGTCTTATGAACTTGGATGTCGCTCTTAAACTTGCATCAAACGGAAGCTGGAAGCAAGACGGCTCAGATGGTACTAAACCTTGGGATGGAACTAGCGGTAATAAACGACGCGAAAAAGACAGTAAATATGCATTCGGTTTAGATTTTTCTATGCAGCCTGTTGAAAAGTACCTCGGTGTAGAAGCAACTGTAAATGCTACTCTCGGAAGACTTTCCAATAAAGCAACTTTAAATAACCCTGATGATTATGGTTACAACACTGGTATTACCCCTACTAACGTAGGCGGTGAAAAAGGGGAATCCGGTATGGTAAACTTCGGTGTTGCATTTACATCCGAACCCATCGAAAAGTTGACGGTTAAACTCGGTTTTGACGGAGTTACAGGTGTAACCTATACAGATGAAGGCAAAACTAAAGAGACTCTCGGTTGGGATGCAGGTTTAAGTGTAGGTTATAAATGGGTAGACGCCGCATTGTATTTTGCCGGAACAGGTACTAAATACCAAGGCTATAATATCGCCGGTGATGACCCCACAAAGTTTAAGAATCATGGTATTAATATGGCCGCACACTTGGCCTTTGTATCCGAAGCTGAAGGAGATACTAACTTAGTACCGGGCTTGGCTTTCCATGCTACAGTAAACGCTTATGACCTTTTAGCAAAACGAAGTACTCAGGATATGGACAAAAGTCTTAGACAAGCCCTTGCAGGACTTCTTAATGCAGGACCTACTGCAACGATACCCATTATTCCAGGTCTAACCACAGCCACAACCACCTATGCGGACCTTTTGGAATTAGCTTTAAGAAGTAAGTATGCTCAATTACCCATGGGCTTTAATTTAGGTGCTTCATATAAGTACAGTATGACTGATGTTATGTGGGTACAGCCTTATGCCGAGTTCTATGCAGAAACCAATCATTTTGCACAGCATGCCGATACTTATGCCTCTGATCCTGACAAAGTGATTGATAAGCTCTATTTAGGTATGGCTTATGAGATCGGTGTAAAATTCCAACCCATCGAAAAAGTTGAAGTTAAAGCTAGTTGGGAACATGGTAAGCTTAACGAGAATAAATATGAAGCCGGTTTTAATGGCGGTGACTACATGATTGGAACTCCTATTAATAACAAGAGCCACAATGGTACCTTTGTATTAAGTCTTAAACTTACTTACTAATCTATACCTAGTATAGTTTAAAACCCGCCGTAAGGCGGGTTTTTTGTGTTCTATTTTAAAAACTAAACGGTTCATATTTTGTTACTTTTAAACCCTTTAAACAAATGCCTATCTATGCTATAATATGCATGAGGAGCTTTAAAATGGACTTTGATTTATCACGAAAAATTCCCATAGGTATACAAAGTTTTGAAAAGATGAGGAATGATAGGTATTTGTATGTAGATAAAACCAAATATGTGTATAATCTTGTACGTACTTCTTCCCCATACTTTTTAAGCCGTCCCCGCAGGTTCGGCAAAAGCCTCTTTCTTTCGACACTCAAAGCCTACTTTTTAGGCCAAAAGGAGCTTTTTAAGGGTTTATATATTGAAAAAGCTGAAGAAAAAAGAGCCGAAATAGAAAAGACGGATGCTTGGGTAGAATATCCTGTCCTTTACATGGATTTTAATACAAAATATTATAAGGACCAAGAGGCTCTTTTTACAATTATCAATTTACACTTAAATGATTGGGAAAGGCTTTATAATCTTACAAAGACTTCAGGAGACATTGAAGATAGGTTTAAAACCGTAATTTTAGCCTTATACCAAAAGACCGGTAAGCAGGTAGTTATTCTTGTAGACGAATATGATAAGCCCCTGTTACAGACTATGGGAGTAAATGAAGCACTAAACGAAGAATACCGGAACACCCTCAAGGCCTTTTATTCGGTGATAAAAACTTGCGACCAATATATCCGCTTTGCCTTTTTAACCGGTGTAACAAAGTTCAGTAAGGTAAGCATCTTCAGCGATTTAAACAACTTAAAAGATATAAGTATGCTGAATGACTATGCCGAAGTCTGCGGTCTAACTCAAGACGAGATAGAAAATACTTTTAAGCCTGAAATAGAAAGGTTAGCAGGTAACACCAAGAATAGCTATGATAAAATGATTGAAGAGCTAAAAAAGAGGTATGACGGATATAAGTTCAGTGTTTTAGGGGAATCCGTCTATAATCCTTTTAGTATCTTAAGCACCCTCGACTCAGGAGAATTAAAAAACTATTGGTTTGCCACGGGCACACCGACTTTTTTAGTAAATTACTTAAAAGATGCTCATTATAATGTACCTAACTTAGACGGTAATGTAGAATTAAATGAAGCAGGTATAGAACTATATAGAGCAGATGCAAAAAATCCTTTGCCGATACTTTTTCAATCGGGATATTTAACGATAAAAGAATACATAGAAGAAGGTAATCTATATAGGTTAGGTTTTCCTAATGATGAGGTGAGGTATGGTTTTTTAGAAAATCTTTTGCCGGCCTATTGTTCACTTAGACCTGATGAGACAGGAGTTTCGATATGGGAGTTTGTAGAAGATGTAAGGGCGGGAAAGGTAGATGAGTTTATGGAAAGGATGCAGGCGATAATAGCGGGGGTACCTTATGATAACTTACCTAAGGATAAACTTAAACTTAGGGAGCAAAACTATCAGACTGCCGTTTACTTAATCTTTAAGTTAATGGGACAATTTGTGCAGACTGAAATATACTGTTTAAAGGGAAGGGCTGACTGTATAGTGCAAACAAAAGATTCAATATATATCTTTGAATTTAAGCTTATGAGTGCAGGAAGTGCCGAAGACGCGATAGCTCAAATAAAAGAGAAGGGCTATGCAGATCAATTTAAGACTATGGGTAAAAAGATAATCCTTATAGGTTCGAGTTTTGATGAAGAGGAGCGGACTATCGGAGATTGGAAGACGGAAGAGCTTTAAACAATAAGGAGAAAAGATATGTATTTTTTTATAAATGATTATAGCGAGGGTTGTCATCCGAAAATTCTTCAAAAACTAATGGAAACAAATGAAGAGCAAACTGCCGGTTACGGCTGCGACAAATATTGTGAAGAAGCGGCAGGCCTCATTTTAAAAGAATTGGATGCACCTCAGAGTAAGGTTTATTTTTTTTCAGGCGGAACACAGACCAACTTAACTTTGATAGCTTCTACACTAAGGCCTCATCAAGGAGTAATAGCCGCAGATACGGGGCATATAAACGTACACGAATCGGGTGCAATAGAGGCTTGCGGACACAAGGTTCTTACCATTGAAACGCTAAATGGAAAAATAACGGCAGGGCAAGCTGAGGCTCTTATAAGGGCTCATTATGATGATCCCACGGCCGAACACATGGTTCAGCCCGGAATGATTTATATTTCCAATCCTACCGAGCTCGGCACCATTTATTCAAAAAAAGAATTACAGGATTTAAAGCTGACCGCTCAAAAATATTCCGTACCTCTCTATGTTGACGGTGCCCGCCTGGGAACAGCCCTCACCGCCGACAATAACGATTTAAGCCTTGCAGACATGGCAAGGTACACGGATGCCTTTTATATAGGCGGAACAAAAATGGGGGCTCTTTTCGGAGAGGCTCTTATCATCAACAATCCTGAAATGCAAAAAGACTTTAGATACATCCAAAAGCAAAAGGGAGGGCTCTTTGCGAAGGGCAGACTCTTAGGCCTTCAGTTTAAAACGCTTTTTACGGATAACCTTTATTTTGAAATAGGAAAAATGATGAACAAAACGGCTAAGATGATCCGTAAAGGTTTTTCCGATAGAGGTTTTTCTTTTTTGATAGAAAGTGAAACAAATCAAAGTTTTCCCATAATCGAAAACAGCCTTTTAGCTAAAATAGAAAAAAAATTTAAATGCGAATTTTGGACAAAGGTTTCGGAAAACCAAACGGCAGTGCGCTTTTGTACCTCGTGGGCGACAAAAGAGGAAGCCGTAAAAAAACTGTTTGAATTCTTGGACGAAATATCTTCACAAACTAATTAAAACAAAAAAAGCTCTTTACCAAAAAGGAAAGAGCTTTTTTATTCCGGTTAAAGCTATGTTTTGCCGAACCTATTCAATCTTTGAATAGATTGTTTTTAAAATTTCGGTCTTTAGCTTTTCGCCTTCTTCAAGCATCTTATTACATTCAGCTCTTGTCTTTTCGCAGAGGGGCGCATCATCGATACCGCCTAGATTTATCTTAACATTTAAGATAGCTCCTTCCAAGCCGGATCGGGCATTAAGGGCGGCAACGCCCGCATCCGAAGCGGCGTTTTTGTTTCCATGAAGGGCAACAATGGGTAAAAAGCGTAGTATCTCTAAACAGGTCTTAGCTGTTTCAAGCGGTACCTGCATGGCTACAACAGTAGCATCGGACATAGCCTTGCTGCGCTTTGCCTTTTGCTCATCGGTGTCCTTGGGCAGCTTTAAGGCTTCCATAAAAGCATTAAAGGCCTGAGTGTCTTCGTCAATGATTTCAACCAGCCGTTTTTGCGCCTTTTCTAATTTCGGAAGCTGAGCCTTAAATTCTTCTTGAGTTTTTTCGTCAAGAGAGGCGAAGGCTTTTTTCCCTGTCGTGAGGCGTATAACCATCTGCCCAAGCGCAGAGGCTAAAGAACCTGCCAATGCAGAAACGGAGCCTCCTCCGGGAGCAGGTGAATCACTGGCGGTTTCGTCAACAAAAGCATTTACCGTCATCTTTACTAATTCCATAAAATATCTCCTATTTTTCAAGTTGTTTTTGTTTGTTCAATTTAAACATCATAGTTAGTTATTGTAAACTATCCGGCTATTTTCGGCAACAAGCCTTCCCTTTTTCCAGACTTGTTCGGCGGAATTTAGGCCGAAGTGATAAACAAGGTAATCTATGTTGGGTGCATCAAAGATTACAAGGTCAGCTTGTTTTCCCTCTTCTATACTGCCTATCGTTTTTTCACGATCTATCGCATAAGCCGCATTGATGGTAACCCCCCGTAAAATTTGTGCAGGCAAAAGTTTCATCTTGTAACAGGCTGCCCACATAGACATTTGTAAGTTTTCAGTCGGGCTGCTTCCGGGATTATAATCGGTTGCAAGGGCAACCCTTACGCCTTCTTCAATCATCTTTTTTGCGGGAGCATAAATGGGTGACATCAAAAAGAAAGAAGTTGCAGGAAGAAGAACGGCAACCGTTCCCGATTTTGCAAGAGCCGTAATGCCCTCATCGGATATGGCCATCAAATGCTCGGCTGAATGCGCCTTCATCTTTGCTGCAAGTTCGGCTCCCTTTAAGGGAATAATCTCATCAGCATGAAGCTTTAATTTGAAACCCATGCCTGCTGCCGCCTTCATTATTCTTTCGGTTTCTTCTACCGAAAAAATTTTGTCTTCACAAAAGGCATCGGAGAATTCCGCTAAGCCGCGTCTTTTAACTTCGGGCATAACCTCTTCTGTCATAAACTTGATATAGCCCTCTTTGTTGTCCTTAAATTCGGGCGGGGTTGCATGGGCTCCCATATAGGTCGAAACAATATCGATAGGATGATTTTTATCCAGATAAGAATTTATCTCAAGACATTTAATTTCGGTTTCCATGTCGAGTCCGTAGCCGCTCTTTGATTCGGCTGTGGTTGTGCCGTGAATAAGCATACGGTCAAGGCTTTTCCATGCTTTTTGAGTCAACTCTTCTTTTGATGCTGCTCTGGTTGCCCTTACGGTGCTGAATATACCGCCCCCGCTTGCGTGAATTTCAAGATAAGTCTTTCCTGCAAGTTTCATTGCAAGTTCGTGTTCGCGGGAGCCGCCGTGCACTAAGTGGGTGTGAGCATCTACAAGTCCTGCCGTAATAGTTTTTCCCCGTACATCTATTATTTTGTCGGCTTGGTTTTTTAAACTTTCGGGAGCTTCTCCCTTACATACCTTTTGAATGAGACCGTCTTCTACAACTATATAACCGGCAAAAGCCTTATCAAAGTCTTCTCCTTTTTTTTCGGTAGAAGAAAAAATACTGTCGCTTATAAATAAAGTCATCTTGAGTCCTCCATTAAGATAAAATTAGTTTTGGTTTATAAAAGATCTTAAAATATCTTTTAGATTTAAATTTACTGCATTGTTTATAAATTTAAAAATATCGTCTTCCTGTATTTTATTTAAGGTATTAAAAAAAGTCAGCGGATTTTTTAATTCGTTTATATTATTTAAGCCTGCCGCTTCAAGGGCATAATCCGAAAGTCCGCTGTAATTTTCGAATTTCCAATCTTCCGTCATACTAAAAAGAGCTCTTCCTTTTTTATCAAAAAAAACGGAATAATTCTTTTTATCGTTAGGATTATATTTATTTTTTACATTACCGTTCCATTTTAGCGGGAAACAATCCGCATCAAAACCGGCTTCTTTTACCTTTTCGCGAATTGCTTTTTCTATACCGTCGGAAACAACTATAATTTGCAATTTATCTTTTAAACCGGTACTTTCAGATAGTTTTTTATAATAGCCGGCCGCTTTTTTATAGGCGGCAGATTTTAAGGCATCACTGTCATCCGCAAAAATCAGCCATGTTACCGTGTAGCCCCTTAAATCTTCATCTTTTATCTGCTTAATGATTTCGCTTTCTCGAGCCAAAGAATCCAAAAGTTCACATCCTGTAAAAGTAAACACAAGGACTGTCATAAAAAGGACGGTTTTAATTTTTTTCATTTTTACCTCCGCAATCGGTAGAGATTAAGATAGCATTAAGAAGGATATTTTTCAATAGGGCTTTTGAAAATAGGCGGGCAATTACGGCGTCGCTTCTAATGGAACCAGCGGCATCCATGCCGCTATTGAAAAATGCTCAACGTACAGCAAGTATGCCTCCGCTTCGCTTTTGCTAAACTCCTTGTACTTATCCCGCCTATTTTCAAAAGAGCTCTCAGTAATATAGCGGAGAGATTCGGGCTCAAACGCTTTCCACCTCTTCTTTGGTAAGACCGGTCATTGTACAAATTTCGGCAATGGGGTAATTATGCATGCGCATAAGCTTTGCCGTTTCAAGTTTTGTTCGGTAAGCTCCATCGGAAAACCCTTGTTCAATCCCCTGTTCAATGCCTCTTTCAATTCCTTGCTCGATGCCTTCGGCAAAAGCTATTTGTCTTTCTTCAGCTCGTTGTACGGCTATATCGGTATCATAATCATATTCTGCCACTAACATATTTATTACCTCCCGTGATTTTCGCTGTAAGTATTCTTTCAAGATGCCTTTTTCTATACATATCTTTACCGCATTGGTAAAGCCTTTTTCGCTGTCGAGTTGTGTTTGCTTTCTCACCTCTTCTACAAAGAGGCTGTACTCTTCAAGCGGTTTGCAGGCTGTTAAAACTTTGTTTGCTTTGTCCGTGTTGATATTGAGCACTTGTACCGTCAGTTCCAGCGGAGCGTGTTCGGGCTTTGTTATAAATGCATCCGAAAGTTTTAGAACCGTAGTTTCAGGATAGTCATCAATACCATTATAGAAAAAACGTAAAACTCAGGTGTAGGTATTTTTGACAGCTTTCTTAAATACTTGTCTGTCGGTGCTTGCAGTTTTTCATAGAGCCTTGCAATGTATTCTAAAAAGCGTAACGGCATATTTTCGTTTATCGTAGATTGGTGTTCAGCGAGCACAATGATTTTACCGTCTACAAGGCAGGAAACGTCGTTGATTATGTTCATGTACATAACGTTTTCAAGTCTTATATTTTCGACCGGAGATGAAAGCGGAAGATTTGTACCATGCAAGGCGTTATAAAGCGACAAGAAATTTTCTTTTGCAAATATGCGGGCATCTGCTGTGTCGCACGGCAAAAAAGTGTCTTCGACGTATACCCGATACGCCTGCGGTACTTTTTTGCCTAACTCCTTGCATCTGCTCCGCCTATTTGCAAAAGTGCTCATACTATATAACCGCCACGGATGGCGGGGGTTCCGGCATTACGATGTTTTGAGCTTTGCTCAAAACTCGAAGTCAAAGACTGTACACGGATGTACAGTCTTTGACGGTCGACAAACACAGAGTCTTTGTATTTTCTGTTTGAAGTACTCATAACTGTTTCCTCACTTGTTGTATTATAGCACACTTACCGCAATTTTGTAAGATATTCTTTAATTTACCTTGGTGGTCTTTGCGGCTTATTTTAATTTAACCGGTTGTAAGGGCCTCACACCATTTTTGCATACAGATACCGAAGGCAACGCTTACATTTATCGAGGCCTTTATTCCATACATGGGAATGGTGATGATTCTATCTTCAGCTTTTTTTATAGCTTCGGGGCTTACTCCCAATTCTTCCGAACCGATAACGACAATTCCTTTTTTAGGAAACTCAAACTTTGAAATATCCGTTCCTCCCGTTTCAAGTACAATCAAAGGGAGCTCGGGAAGACCATCAAGGCCGGCTCTTTCCCATGGCAGATAGCCGGTACAGCCCATAGCCGTTCTTTTTGCCTTAGGATTTTCAGGAGAAACACAGTCATGAGACAAAAAAATTTTTTCTACCCCAAAAGATTCTGCCGTTCTAAAAATTGAACCTATGTTGAATGGTGTGCGGATATCTTCGGCATAGACATAAACCCCTTCAAAAAAAGTCCGTCTGAAATTTGCAATTTCATCGGCAGTAGAATTAGGTAAAATCAAGTCCCACTCCGAAGGTGCTATTTCAAGTTTTTTATACAGAGCATACCTTACAAAATTGATAATCTTTCTTTTCTCTTTTTCTTGCGGGTTTTCAATCCAATTTTGAATTTTTAAAGAAGAAACGGAATCCAAATCATCTGAAACAATTTTTAAGATGGAACGCAGATAAAAGACATCCAAAAATTCGTCAGCTTTGTTTTGAACAAAGGCATGTTCAGCTGATTCCAAAATGCGCAATATTTTGCGGCATCTTTGTTTTTGGGGCAGATTGTACAGTTTAAATATTTCCGGCATTTTTAATTTTAAAAGGCTTGTTTTATAATTTCAAAAATATCGTGATTTGCAAGCGGTCTTGGGTTATAGTTCATAAAACTCAGACGGGCAGCATCTTCTGCAACAGGTACAAGCGACTCGATAGTTAAATCTATATCTTTTAAGCGGACGGGCAAGTTAGCCTCAGCAAGCCGCCTGCGAATTTCTTCAATTCCTCTTTTTGAAACCTCTGCCGCATCTCCGCCTTCAAGCATTGTTTCACCAAGCATTCTTGCTACAGATACGGTTTTTGAAAGGCTTGAAGAAATAGCATCGTTAACTACATGAGGAAGTAAAATAGCCGAGATAAGCGGGCTGGATATTCTGTATCGCCCGCCTGCAGCAAGAGCTATCGCAGTTCCAAGGCCCGGGGCAGAAGCTGCAATTCCTATGGCTGAAAGGCAAGCAGCTTGAGCAATAAATTCCTCTCTAGGCATTCCGACAAGTTTTTCATGTTGAGGATCAAGAGAAATTAAAAATATTTCGACTGCCTTGCCGAGAATTGTTTCAGAAAAAAAGCTTCCTCTTGTCGAAACATAGGCTTCAAATGTAGAACATAGGCCTGCAAAAATCATTGAAGTCATTGCATTGGGTGCAAGGCCTGTGTATGTATTTGAATCGAAAATTACAAGATTGCATAAATCTTCATTTATTTTTAGCATATTTACGGTTCTATTTCTGGAATCTATAATGAAACTGGAATTCCCAAATAAAAAAGGGTCACAGCAAGTTGTGGGAATTTGAATAAACGGTAATGCTCCGGCTGTGATAGGCTCGCCTTCAATATATCGGTAAACAGGTTTATCCTCATTATAAAGAGCTGCAATAGCCCTGCCTAAAGCACATGCAGTCATATCTCCGCAGGCGATTACTCCCCTTATATGTGCTCCTCTTGCTAATGAAAGTGCTCTTTCTACGACTTCAGAATCAGCCGTTTTTTCAAAGCCGTTAAACACAAAAAGAGATATATGCTTTTCTTCAAGAGATTTTTTGATTTTATCTACCAAGCCCATGTCTTCAAAAAAAGGGTCTGCAATAAACATAAAATGATTCCCGAATTTTACAGCTTCTTCTCCGATGCGGGCAAGCGAGTAGTTTCCTAAAATAACCTTTGGTGAAATCTTAAAAACAAAATCTGCCATTTTTTTCAAATTCCTCTACAAGGTAAATTTTCGGCATATATTTTTTTAACTTGAATTTTAATTGCTGCCTTGAAAAATATATCTCTTTTGTTTATAATTATAGAAAATCCTAGGTCATTATGGAGGGGACTATGACTACAGGTACTATAGTTACTTTAATGCGTGAAGGTATAGGTATCATACTGATGCTTTCTGCACCTATCTTAATTGCAGCTCTTTTAGTCGGATTAATCGTTGCAATCTTTCAGGCGACTACTTCTATACAAGAACAGACGCTTACCTTCGTCCCTAAAATTTTAACTATTTTAGGAATGTTGGCCCTTTTGGCAAGTTGGATGATTACGGTGTTAAGAGAATATTTTGTTTCTTTAATGAATTTAATTCCTCAACTGGTAAGATAAACTAAAGGGGCTTTTAAAAAAATAAATGCAGCCTTTCGATTTTATCCTAAACAAAGAACCTATTTTTTTACTCGCAGCAGTCAGGATTTTTGCAATGCTAATGACATCCCCCCTAATGTCAATGCGCAATGTTTCAAGAATTGCAAAAGTTGCTCTTGCGGGCTTAACTGCATTTATGGTAACTCCCTATGCCTATCCCAACTTTATAAATTTAAATGCATTTAGCCTTGAATATCTTCTTTTACTCTTGGGTGAAGGCCTTATAGGTGTTTTAACAGGTTTTTTTATAAGCATTTTGTTTTCTACATTCAGTACGGCAGGACAGTTCTTTTCGTTTCAGATGGGCTTCGGTGCTTCAGGGGTTTTTGATGCCCTCGCTCAAGTTGAAAATCCCCTCATTGGTCAATATTTTAACTTTATTGCCGTGCTTATTTTTTTACGCATAAAGGGTTTTCAACGCCTTTTTTTAGGCGGTATAATGAAGGGGATAGAGCATGTCAACTGTTTTATGTTTTTAGAAAAGCAGGAAGAACTTGTAAGCTATCTTTTAAACGCAGTCGGGAAACTTTTTTTTAATGCAATGATAATTGCCTTACCGGTTATGGGAACTCTTATTTTAATTCACATAACAATGGGGCTTTTAACAAAGGCAGCCCCTCAGATGAATCTGCTATCGGAAGGTTTTCCCATTACTATTCTAACCGCATTTTTTATTTTGGCCATTGCTCTGCCTTTTTTTATAAACACTTTTGAAATTATGCTTGAAGAAGGTTTGTCGGATTTTTGGCGGCTTTTAGACAGTTTGAGGAGTACTAAATGATATCCGAAAAATCCCTCCTTTACCTAAGATATTTTTCGCAAGAAGAGCTTGTCCTCAATAAGAAGATAGGCTTGCAGTGGTTCGCTGCCGAAGATGAAGGCAGAACCGAAGAACCGACAGAATATAAAATACGCAAGGCCAGGGAAGAAGGAAGAGTTGCAAAAAGTCAAGACTTAAATGCGGCAATGGTTGTGCTGCTTCCCGTAATTACACTTATAATAATGGGTCCCTATATATTTAAATCTCTTATGCAGGTAATCTCTTTCTTTTTTGAACGCTGCACAACAGAGGAAGTTATAAACGGAGCTTGGTTCTGGATTTTTCTTACATATTTTTTTAAAACGGTTTTTCCGATAACGGCTGTAGCTTTAATTTCGGGAGTTTTGGGAAACATTATACAAAATAGAGGCTTTTTGTTTTCTACAAAGCCTATTAAACCTGATTTCAAAAGAGTTACTCCCAATTTTGCGAGGTTTTTTTAAAAGAGCTATATTTTCTGCCGAAGGGCTTTTTAATTTGGCCAAATCGCTTTTTAAGGTTGTTATTATAGGTTTTATAGGATACCTGGTTATAAAAAACAATATTACAAAGATGATAGCTCTTCTTCAATCAGATTTTACTAACTCAATAATCTTTATAGCAAAAACGGCGGCTCAAATATTAGTTTATGCCTCTATCGCTCTGGTTCTGTTAAGTATTCCCGATTACTTTTTTCAAAGACGTCAATTTTCAGAATCCTTAAAAATGTCAAAAACTGAAATAACCGATGAGTACAAAGAATTGGAAGGAGACCCGATGATAAAGGCTCAAATAAGCAGGCAGATGCAGGCAATTTTGCAAAAGACGGGAATCAAAAATGTTCCGGATGCCGATGTCGTTATTACAAACCCGACCCACTATGCTGTCGCTCTTCAATGGAAACAAGGCGTTATGCCTGCCCCAATGGTTATATCAAAGGGCGTCGATGCGGTTGCTCAAAATATAAAAAGGATTGCAAGAGAAAACAACATTCCTACTATAGAAAATGTTCCATTGGCTCGTGCCCTTTATGCTAACGTAGATTTAGGACAGATAATTCCAAGCGAGTACTATCAATCGCTTTCAATTATATTCTTAAAAATTTACTCGATGAAAGATAAACAAGCACTCAAAAGAAGAATGGAGGTAACTAGATAAATGGCCGAAAACAGAATTTTTAAGGAAGTACCGAATGTCTTTGTAGCTATAGGAACTATCATGGTAATATTTGTTATTATTCTTCCTCTGCCTACAGCTCTTTTGGACTTTTTTATGGCGTTGAATCTTATATTCAGCTTGATAATACTGCTCATAGTCTTATTTATAGATAAACCTACGGAGTTTACGGTTTTTCCTTCATTGCTTTTAGTCTCCACCATATTCGGTCTAGCTTTAAACGTTGCTTCCACAAGGCTTATTTTGACATACGGAGAAAAATTTGACGGAAAAATGATAGCGGCTTTTAGTCAATTTGTTATCGGCTCGGCGGGAAATCAAGGTTTGGTGATAGGCTTTGTAATCTTTATCATCTTGATTGCCGTTCAAGCCTTTGTAATTACAAAGGGTGCTACAAGAATTGCCGAGGTTGCAGCCCGTTTTGCCTTAGACTTTAATAATACCAGAAGCATGTCAATAGAAGCGGAATACAATGCAGGTGTTATTACTGAAGCCGAAGCCCGAAAGAAAAAAGAAGAATTACAAAGGTCTACAGACTTTTACGGGGCGATGGACGGCGCGAGTAAATTCGTTTCAGGAAATGTAAAAATAGGAATCTTTATAACGGTTTTAAATATTGTAGCCGGCTTAATTGTAGGTATAGTATTTAGAGAAGAAGAATTTACTAAAGCTATGCAGATGTACACAAGGTTTACCATAGGTGACGGACTTTTAGCCCAGCTTCCCTCTCTTTTTATATCGGTTGCAACAGGCCTTGTAGTAACACGCTCAGCTTCGACAGGTTCTTTTGGAAAAGACATTACGGATCAATTTTCCCGAAATTCAACCATATACTATGTAGCAGCTATCACTTTGACGGTCATGGCAGTTTTACCCGGCTTTCCGTCAATAATCTTAATACTCATTGCACTAAGCCTCGCCTTTTTAGGCTGGCGCTTACAGACAACAAAGGTAACAAGAGCGCAAAAAGAACAGGCAGCTAAAGACGCCCAAGCCGCATCGGAACAAGCAGCCAAGACTGAAACGGATGATACTAAGGCCGTAAGCCCATTAGACGATCTATCATTACAATTCGGATACGGTCTTATACCTTTGGTAGACGAAAAAAAAGGTTCTGAACTTATGTCTCGAATTAAACGCATAAGAAAAGAAATAGCCCTTGAAACGGGACTTGTAATGCCGATTATCAGAATTATGGATGCTATGAATCTTCCGCCTGATGAGTACTGTATTACAATACAGGGTGTAGAGGTTGCAAGATCAAAAATAAGGATGGGCGCATATTTGGCGGTAAATCCCGGAAATGTACAAGACGAAATTCCGGGCGAACCCACTTTGGATCCGGCCTTCGGCCTCCCTGCTATTTGGATTTCGGAATCAAATCGGGCAGCAGCCGAAAGAGCAGGCTACACTGTTATAGACCCGCCTTCCATAATAGCAACTCATTTAACACAGGTAATCAAAACACATGCGGATGATATTCTTTCAAGGCAGATGGTAAGCAACATCTTGGATTCAGCAAAAAAATTAAACCCGATTGTTGTTGAGGAAATTCAATCAAACGATAAACTCA
Organism: Treponema putidum; assembly: GCF_000755145.1. Taxonomy (GTDB): domain Bacteria; phylum Spirochaetota; class Spirochaetia; order Treponematales; family Treponemataceae; genus Treponema_B; species Treponema_B putidum. Next base: position 795,637 of record NZ_CP009228.1, on the reverse strand, counting down.
CATTAGGCGATTTACAAACAGTTCTTAAATGCCTTCTCAGAGAAAATGTTTCAATACGAAATACTCCTGCAATTCTTGAAACAATTTCAGACTATAGACGTATTACCGGCGATATGTATCTGATTGCAGAAAAAGTCAGGCAAAGACTTGGGCGGCAAATTGTTCAGCAATATTTAGGCGATGATAATGCCTTAAGAGCCTTTATGGTAGATTCGGCATTTTTTCAAACGGTTTTAGCAAGCCGTATAGATACCATTACAGGGCCTCAACCGGCAATCGACACTGAAGCTAAGAAAGCATGGCTTAGGGCTGTTCAAACGGCATACAACAACTTTAATTCTCAATTTGTAGGGATAGCCGTTATTCTGGTTCCTGAAGAAGGCCGCCTTCTCATAAAACGCCTTTTAGAATACGAAATGCCCATGGTTCCGGTATTATCAGTTCCTGAAATTCCAAAGGATATTTCAGTTATAGGTATGGGAACCATTACACCTGAGTCTGAATAAAAAGAGTAGAGGTATTTTGACACGGTATTTTAAGACCCTTGACAGTACAAAAAAGGCGTGTTAAACTAAGCGTCATAATAACTATAGGAGGCTTTTTAATGAAAAAGTATGTACCGGAACCGTTTAGAATTAAAATGGTTGAGCCCATCAAAATGACAACGCGTGAGGACCGTATTAAATATCTTGAAAAAGCAAAATACAATATGTTCAACTTACGCGGCGAAGATGTCTATATTGACTTATTGACCGACAGCGGAACTAACGCAATGAGCGATAAGCAGTGGAGCGGCGTCATGGTCGGAGATGAGGCCTATGCCGGAGGAAAAAGCTATTTTAAATTGGTTGAAGCAGGACAGGATATCTTCGGATATGAATTTATCCAGCCCGTTCATCAGGGTCGAGCTGCAGAAAAGGTTTTATTCCCCTTGCTTCTCAAAAAAGGCCAAGTTGCAATTTCAAATATGTTCTTTGACACAACTAGAGCTCACGTAACCTTAGCCGGAGGAAGACCTCTTGACTGTGTATGTAAGGAAGCAAAAAAACCTGCGGAATATGCACCTTTTAAGGGAAATATGGATGTCGAAAAGCTGGAGCAGCTTATTAACGAACATGGAAAAGAAAAAGTCGGTATGATTGTAATGACTATTACAAACAATTCAGCCGGAGGACAAGCCGTTTCAATTCAGAATATCCGTGATGTTGCTAAAGTTGCAAAAAAATACGGCATTTTGTTCAATATTGATGCAGCACGATTTGCAGAAAATGCCTACTTTGTAAAACAAAGAGAAGAAGAATTTAAGAACAAGCCTATTAAAGAGATTATCCGTGAAATGTTCAGCTATGCCGACACTTTTACGATGAGTGCAAAAAAAGATGCTATCGTTAATATGGGCGGTTTGATCGGTATTAAAAACAATCAAGAAATTTACCAAATGATTAAGGGTAACTGTATTTCTTTTGAAGGTTTTATTACCTACGGAGGCCTTGCAGGACGAGACCTTGAAGCCTTAGCTATCGGTCTGTATGAAGGTATTGATGAAGAATATTTAAGATACCGAAATGCTTCTATGGAATACCTAGCCTCTCAGCTCCTTGATGCAGGTGTTGCTATTCAAAACCCGGCAGGCGGTCACGGCGTTTATGTTGATGCAAACGCCATGTTCCCGCACATTCCGTATTATCAATTCCCCGGCCACACTCTTTGCGTAGAGTTGTATAAAGAAGCCGGAATCCGAACATGCGACATCGGCTCCTTTATGCTAGGAAACGATCCCGAAACCGGAGAACAAATCAAATCCGAATTCGAATTTGCCCGTCTTGCAATTCCGAGAAGAGTATACACCCAATCTCACTTAGATGTTATTGCAGGAGCTTTAATCAAAATTAAAGAAAGAGCCTCTCAGGTTAAGGGCTACAAAATTATCTGGGAACCCCCGATTCTTAGACACTTCCAAGCTCATTTGGAACCTATAAAATAACCGGATGCTTTAAAAAGTCAACCATACCGATTAGTCTTGTGGGCTAATCGGTGTTTTTTTAAAGGGGTTCTGTTGTTTATTCAGAAAGGATATTATTAAACACCGGTTCATTATTTAAGCTTTAAACCGTCTTTAAAGGCTTCACCGACACGCTCTGATACTTTGTAATATCCGTGTGTATATGGATCGAAGGCTATGGCATTTACTAACGACATATCAAGCTTTCCATTAGGCATAATACTTTCGTCAGCAGTTACATTGACAACCTTTCCTATAACACCGCAACCATATTTATTATCTTGATACTCAATAAATTCACATTCCAGACAAATCGGAAATTCGTTTATAACAGGAGCGTCAACGGTTTCCGCCTTGCTTGCGGTAAGACCGGTCTTCTCCAGCTTATTAGGAACCTTATTACCGGATGCAACACCAAAGTAGTCGGCTTCAAGTACATGAGCAGCATCAGCAATACTAACGGTAAAAGCGCCTCTCGCCTTGATATTTTTTACTGTCTTATGTGTTTCGGTCAAATTAAGAGCTATAATGGAACGTTCTTGCATAGTTCCCCATGCAGCGTTCATAACATTTATGCTTCCATCATCGTTATAGGTAGCAACCATTAATACGGGCATAGGAAAAATTCCTTCGGTAATATTTAATTTTTTTCTCATAGAAACCTCTTCTATACATAATTATATTCAAATTAACAGAAAAAACAAGTCTGATTTGCGCAAGATTTAATTGTATCACCTAAGATTACAACAGTACTGCTTTCAGCCGTTCAGAGCTTTTTCGATAAACCTTTGCAAAACGGGAATATGGCTTTGTTCAACATCTTTATTCGCATACAAAACTGTAACATTTCTATTTTTTAATTCGGCCTTGATTTTATCCGTAAAATCTTTTGTGCATGGATTTTGCACCAACTCTTTTGCGTACAGCTCCGAAAAAGTTTTGTAATCGATTTCGCCGCGGTGATAAGCTTGCCGCAAACCCGACGAAGGTGTAATTTCCTTTGCCCATTCGCTGATGCAGGCCTTTTCTTTCGAAATTCCGCGCGGCCACAGCCTATCCGCCAAAATCCTAAACCCGTCGCCTTTTTCCGGCAGATCGTACACCCGCTTCCACAACAATTTTCCCATAATTTCCCCTTTATTGATACTTATTATACGGCTGTTCTTTCATAGCTGCAAGGACTCTACCCCTAGATATCCCGGTCCAAAAATGCTATACTCAAATCACTATGAAAAACTATCCTTTTACGGCAATCTTGGGGCAAGATGAAATGAAAGAAGCCCTGATTCTTAATTAAACGTTTTTTATCTTTTATGTTAATATTTTTAAGAGGCATAGAGGTAAAATAAATAAAATTTGTTTACCTCTATTGACAAATATTGAATAAAGATTTATTATTAAATTATAATTCAGTATTGATAGAATAGAAAGGAGAACGTTTTGAGCGTGCGGGCGGTATGCAGGTATTAAAAGAAGAAGTCAAGGATAGAATTCTGACAGCTGCGGAAAAAGTATTTTATGAACAAGATTATAGAAGCGCAAAGCTGACGAATATTGCAGAACAGGCTGATATTCCTGTTGCGCTTATTTATACCTACTTCAAAAACAAAGAAGGCTTATTTGATGAAGTAGTCGCAGGTGTGTTAGATAACATCATTAAGATGATGGAAGATGAGGAAAAGATGGAGGCCGGAAGTCCCTATGAAAGATTTAATCGGGGCGGAGCATCTCAACTTCCCAAACTGTTAAAAAACAGAATTAAACTCATCATTTTGATCGACAAGAGCTCGGGAACGAAACATGAGAATGCAAAAGATATGTGGGTTAAACGATTGGAACAGCATATAAAAGACGGTTTAAAGAGATATTCAAAAACCAAGCACGATCCCATGCTTGCTCATATTTTGGCAAATAATTATGTTGAGGGACTTATGGAAATTGTACGGCACTATAAAAATGAAAAATGGGCAGAAGATATGCTCTTTGTTCTTAATAAGTGTTATTTTAACGGCGTGGAATCACTTTAGTATAGAAGAGAATTTATTCGTGCAGAGGGTTTAATACCCCGACGCTTACGTCGTAACAAAGGGTATTAAAGCCGACTGCAACCACCTTATAGAACACACAGTGCGAAACGTTGAGCACTGTGCCCCAAAGCTTACGTCAGGGTATGTTGATTTTAGGAGCGTTCAACCGCTCCTCATTTTATCTGTCAATATTGAATAAATATTCAATATTATTCAGTTTTAAAGATAAACGAATATACATGCGCATTATAGATGTAGAGAGGAGTAGATATGACTGAAAAGGAATTGAAAAAACAGGTGACGGGTAAAACCTTTTTGCCCAATATGCTGCTTGCATTTAAAATAGTGTTTGACTTACTACCGCAGGTTTTATTGGTACTGGTGATAAGCAGCTTATTTTCGGGAAAAGCGGAAAGGGAATATTTTAAAATGATTGCCGTAGGCATTTTCATCTCGTTTATGCTGAAGGCGTGTTGTAACTATCTTGCCGTAAAGACAGCTCATGACAGGGCTTTTAGTACATTGACGGAATTACGGCTTACCATAATTGAACACCTGAAAAAATTGAATTTAGGATTTTTTAAAAAGCATACTACCGGCGAGCTTACAAGCATTGTTGAACACGATGTAGAGCAGATTGAAATATATCTGGCGCACGGTCTTCCGGAAATTATGGCGGCAACCCTTCTTCCTGTTCTGGTTTTTATTGCAATGCTTTTTATAGATTACCGGCTCGCATTAATAATGATTGCAGGGGTACCGCTTATGTTCCTTGTACAACAATTATCTGCAAAGACCATGCAAAAAAAATTTCAAATATATTTTGAAAGAGAAATGCAGATGAGGGAAGACATGATGGAGTACGTAAAAAATATTGCCGTCATAAAGGCCTTTGCAAAAGAAGAGTGTTTTAGCGGCAGGACTTTGGATTCTGCACGCTCTTATGTGCAAGATGTAAAAAAAAGTATGGGTGCCGTTACGGGTCCGATGGTGCTTATCGATATTTTTATGGAAGCCGGTGCGGTATCGGTTATGATGTTAGGAAGTATACTGCTCTTACATAACAATATTTCTACCGCTCAGTTTATATTGTCCGTTATCTTATCTTCGGTATTTGTGTCGGCAATAAGTAAAACCGCAACGCTCCATCACTTTTCCATCGTGTTTACTGAAAAGCTCAAAAGCATAGCGGTGATTCTCTGTGCGCCTCTTGCAAAAGAAAAGGTCAGCGAAAAACTGAAAATGGGAGATATAGAATGTAAGAACGTACATTTTAAGTATGAAAAAGACGGCTTTGCGTTAAAAGATATTACTGTACAATGTAAAGAAACCACTTTAAATGCGCTTGTCGGGCCGAGCGGTTGCGGTAAAAGCACGCTTGCGAATCTTATCATGGGTTTTTGGGATGTTGATTCAGGTGTGCTCACAATTTCGGGTAAAGATATTTCACGCTATGATACGGACAGCATTTCCGCTCTTATCGGAAGTGTTCAGCAGGAAGTAATTCTTTTTAATATGAGCATCTTTGAAAATATCGCGATCGGTAAGGCGGGCGCTTCCGAAGCGGAAGTGATAGAAGCCGCTCAAAAAGCACGATGTCATGATTTTATTTCCGCCCTGCCTCACGGCTACAACACAAGGGTGGGAGAGATGGGGGTAAAACTTTCGGGAGGAGAAAAGCAAAGAATATCCATTGCCCGGATGATTCTTAAAAATGCCCCAATTCTTATTTTAGATGAAGCGATGGCTGCCGTAGACAGCGAAAACGAAAAACTTATAAACGAGGCGATCGAAGAGTTAAGAAAAAACAAAACGGTTATCACGATTGCGCATCATCTGAACACCGTACAAAACGCGGACAAAATAATCGTTATGGATAAAGGCCGCATACTAGATTCCGGCACACATGAAGAATTGATTTCGCGATGCACCTTTTATAAAGAAATGGTCGAAGCCCAAAACAAAGTAGACAACTGGCGAGTGGGGTAAAATTAAGAATTAATTTTATAGAAAAAACTATTTATCTTTATTTGCAGAAAGCAAAGCAGCTATAATACCTATAGCTGCCCCTATCCCAGCCAGCGCAAAACCAGCCCCTATACCCGCAGCTGAATTAGCAGCATCTTTTTTAGGATTTTCAGCAAGCTGCTGTACCGTTTTCCGTATAGCTTTTGCGGTTTCAATATCTAATGATGATAATTTTCTATAATTAATAAGTAGGCTATACTCCTCAGGTGTTAGTTCTTCATTGGTACATCCTTTCCCCGTCAATAAATATTCTACAGAAGTGTTAAAATAATGTGCTATCTGGTATATTTTATCAGCACTCGGAATCGATGGCGGTTCTGCTTTCATCCGGGTAAATATTTGAGGATTTATGCCTATTTCCTTTAAATCACTTAAGTTTATACCTTTCTCTTTTGCTAATATGCTAATACGGTGATAAACTTCTAAATAATTAATTGTATCCATAAATTATATCCTGTAATACCGAATACGGAAATATGATTTGATAAAATATTCAAATTAGGTATTGACATAATTTTATTTTCGGTATATATTTATATTATAGTTTCCATAAATGGAAATGTCAATAGTCTATGAAAATATAATGTCCCATATTTTTATAGGCTGCCATTCAGCGGGACATAAAGGAGAAAATTATGAAGGAAGTTTTTAACTCCTTAGGCGATTTAGCAACTCAACCTGATGAATATTTGCATAAACTTGGAGTAATCATTTTTTGGTTTGCTGCAGGGGCTTGTGTTGTAGGTGGAGGTTTATACCTTTCATTTCGTGATAGTGGAAACAAAAAAAGTTAGAAAATGATTCTAAACCTGTTACTATGCAGCAGTTGTATGTGCGGGTTAGTTCCTAGATAAACAGCTTTAAGCACAATAAAGATACCGGTTCAGCTTTGCCGGATGTACTGGTATCTTTGTTACGTGGTAATATAATTCTACTCCATTTTATAAAACACAAAACCGTCAGGCAACCTTATATTCGGCATCCAAAATGGTTTTCCAGACCAACCTTGCCTAGCTTCTCCTGTAAGTCTATACATAACCAAAAATACATCATTGCTGTAATCTGAAACAGTGTTCCTATCATCTGGAGAAAGCATAGTACCTGTACCTTTAGAAATATTGCGATCCCGTCTTACTAATAACTTACCTCGTCCGTTATTATTTTCTGATTTTGAAATCATACGGATTGCATTAATAAAATTTATTGAATTCCAGTCATTGTTATCTTCACTTGATATATTACTTAAGAGTTGTTCAATAAAATGAAGCGGAACATCTATAACCGATTTCTCAGTATAAGCAGATAGAAGATTATCTAATTTATCCAAATCAGAATTAATAGGAAATGCAGAAAAATAATTTACTCCGCCTGTTATTAAACGCAGGCATGATGATTTTATGACATTCTTACGCGTAGGACGTATTCCGTCAATATACATAAGCTGATTATTCTCTAAACCATGTTCTGTAAGATGTTTTATTAACACTGCTTGAGAGTTATTCAGCTCTTGAAATAATTTATGAATAAACGGAGGCATAAATAAGCGTATTAAAGCACGGTCTCTGTCATAACCGAACATACGGCAATGCTGCCAAAAAGTATCAGCTTGCGGTACTTTTGCCGTTCTTGAATAATATACTGTTTGTAAATTTGGAAAAGTAACACCCCTTCCAAGAGTATTTCCTCCTACAACGATATTAAAACCTGTATCAAATGTTCTTTCTGCATCTGATTTTGAATTTAGCGTTATAATATCTATTTCTGTATTAAATAATAAATCTTTTATGCAGACGTATATTTCAGGGAATTTTTTTATTTCCGGCTTTGTTGTATACAGATTTTTCCATTCATCTTCAAAATTCTTTTTAAGCTCGGTATCATCAGTATTTTGAAGCAAATCATTTAGAAATTCTCCTATTTTTTCAGCTATAATTTGATGTTCATGTATCCGCACACTAGGATGAATTAAAAAATTACAAGCGTCTCCGGTTCTTGATAATTTAATATGAGCACATACTATAAGAAAATTTAATACGGCAGATGCCAGGCCTTCTGATATTTCAGTATCAACTTTTTTTATATCTTTTATTTCTTCGTCATTTACATATCTGATACAATATGATTCGGGTTTTGAAAAGAAAAAATCTCCTCCTAAATATGCTTTTCCGGGAGGGAAGTAAATTATAAATTCGGGCTTAAATTCTGAGCCGTCTGTTTGAAGAAGTACTGCTTGCGGAGTTGCTGTAACTTGTAAATAAATGCATGATACAGCTGTATTTCTAATATCAGCAATATTTCTATTAATTGTACTGACTTCATTTTTATTTATTTTTGTATTTAAACTTGCTGCATCTGCTTCATCATCAATGATGAATAAAGAACGCCCATCAAGGAATTTACTGTTTATTATAATATTACGCCACTTTTTTAAAATCGAAGTATTTTTTTTGAGTACAATAATAACTGGTTTACGCATTTTATTCATTTTAAAACGTAGTTCATCATTTTCACCGCATATACAAAATTCAGAAAATACATCCAAGGCCCGTTTAAAAGTTTGTTCTTGAAGTCTTTTATTATCAGTAGTAAGCACAATAAAAATTTTAAAATCTCTATCGGCAGCAGCTGCAACAACTCCAAACATTTGTCCTGTTTTACCGCTTTGTACTTCTCCTAATAATAAACCGTTGACATTGCTTTGATAATTATAATCTGCTAAATGTTTTTCAAATATTTCACCAGTTACATTAAGGATTGTTTGTTTTGTTTCTTCATATTTTATCGAATTAATATAATGTTCAAGAAATTTCATTAGTGTACTCCGAAATCAAGATACCATAAATCAGGGATTGCTGTTTTTGTTAAGGTTATATTATTCCTTCCATATTTTTTAGTGTATTTTCCGTCACTTTTTCTCCAATATTCAGTGCTTTACTATTTTCCATCCGGCCTTTAAGCCATCTGCCTAAAATGCGTAAATCATCAGTACTCCTAAAATTTTTTGAATAGTCCCCCATAGTGCTGCATTTAAATTTATATCCGTCATCAGTTATTACATAAAAACTTTGTCCTTTTTTAGGATAGCCGGCAAGCTTTGTAATTTTACTTGAAACAATAATTTCTGCTTCATACCATGGGCGCGGAAGAATAGAACCGTTAGAAAAATTTTTTCGCCCTTTCCCAAAGTAACAGTTTAAGTGACTTTTTTCTTCCGGTTTTATTTCAATTTGAAATGTTATACCGATTTTCCGGCTTTGTATATCAGCTAATTCATTAGATGATACTTTTTCTACCAGTAAATAGTTCTCAAATAAGTCAGACGGAGGAAGTATTTTGATTCGATTTTTATCAATTTTATCTATCGGTTGACAATTTTTTTCTTGAAGCATATCAAGAAAACTATTAATTTGAAAATTTATATTTTCATCATCAGTAACTATATCAGTATCATAAATATGCTCTGCAGCACATATTTTTGTTAAATTACTTGATCCCAGAATAGAAGTTTCTTTTCCTTCGGAGTTTCTAAATAAGTATACTTTTCCATGATATTTTACAGCTGCTGCTAAATAAATATTTCCTAATTGTTTTTCTTGAAGGATATCGGCAAGGCTGCACAAAGCCTCATATTGCCCGTATGAAAAACCTTCAAATAGATGCATTCCTACAATTAGAGTAAGCTCTAATTTAAAACCTGATTTATATAATGCCAATAAGTCAGCTATAGCATCTTCAGAAATATATCCGCTTGCAGCTTTTAATCTGCTGGATTTTTCTAATAATGTATAAAATGTATCTTCAAATTTTTTGCATGGTGTTTTTATCGGCTGATAGTTTGAATTTAAAAGTTCGAGCATTTTTTATCTTTTCCTCTATTACGGCAATTTTCATCAAATTCAAGCTGCTCCTTAATTGTTAGGCTTTTTAAAATTTGACCTACTTCTTTTATATCAGTCCTAATGTATTTTTCTGTAAATAATGGATATAGCGTTTTTGCAAGCAGCCGGACTCCTTGAGGCGGAACAGCATTTCCAATTTGCCTTCTTACTTCCGTAACAGAACCTTCAAAAATAAAGTTGTCATCAAACGACTGTAATCTTGCCCGTTCTCTATTTGTAAGAGGGCGCGGTTCAGGGTAGTGATACCCCCAAGTACCGCCTCCTCCGGCAGCTATAATCGTTTTTGCCGGCTCATTTCTATTTATCCTCCGGTATACATGACTTATCATGCCCTTTACATATAAAGGATTATCTTCCGGAACATCCGTGAAATTTCCGCCTTCCGGTATAAGATTAAGTAATTTTCTAGTCTTTTCAGCAATATTCATGTGCTCATTATTGTATTTAACATTTTCAACACCTTCCAGTGCTTGTCCTGCTGTAATATACGGTTTTTGGCCACGGGGACCATGAGTAGGTCCAGGATGTATAAAATTAAATTCTTGATCCAGCCGTATCCCCACAATGATTACCCGTTCACGGAACTGAGGTACTCCATATTCGGCAAAATTATATAATTGTATTTTAACCATATATCCGGGCGAAATATTGCTGAAGTCTTCCACCATTTGTTTAATTGCTTTTCCCCTGTTTGCTGTAAGCAGCCCTTTGACATTTTCGGCAACAAATGCCTTAGGTCTTTTTGCAGCTATAAAACGCAAATAGTTCTTGTATAAATTTCCTCTATCACCGTCTAATCCCGGCTGCTTCCATATAATCGAAAAATCCTGGCAAGGGAACCCTCCTAAAATTAAATCGCATTCAGGAATGGATTTATCATGTGCAGGGTCTATTTCTTCTATATTTTTTTCTGTAATTACATTGCCGAAGTTTTTTCTAAAAGTCGCTGCTGCCCATTTATTAATGTCATTTGCCCAAACTGTTTTATATCCCTCTTTATGGAAACCGTAATCTAGACCTCCGCAGCCCGAAAAAAGAGAGATTACATTTACAGTTTTATCATTTTTAACCATTCAATTCTCCAATTCTTCTAAAAATATTTCAAATTTTAAAACCGCCTTACTTATATCCTTTATTTCACATTCCCAAATAACTAGAACATTCCAGCCTTGCTCTTTCAATTCTGCATAATTTTTTTTATCACGCAAAACATTTTTCTCTAATTTTTCATCCCAATATTCATTACGGCTTTTGGGTTTATTTCCCCGCTTACAATTTTCGTGTTTATGCCAGAAACAACCGTTTATAAAAATAACCGTTTTGTATTTTTTAAGTACAATATCAGGTTTTCCCGGTAAGTTTTTAGCATAAAGTCTATACCGGTAGCCTTTTTTATGTATTGCCCTACGGAAAAGTATTTCCGGTTTAGTATTTTCAGACCGTATTCTACCCATATTCCATGAACGTTTTTCAGCTGTTAAGTGATCCATAATACCAATACGGCATTATAACATATAATGATTTTTTTTTCATCAGGTCAATAGTACTTTTCAGTAAAAATTAAACATAACTATTCAGTTCCACTATATATAGCGTTAAATATTCCATATACGTTACATATAGCGCTTGATTTTATTAAAAAAGCTGAAAATAGCCGTTTTTCGGCACAGGTGCTGAATAGTTACAATTAAACATTGATATTTTCATCTAATACCTTGCACAAACTCCGCATTACAGTTATACTGATAATACTGAATATCTATTCGGTATTGAGACTCATAATTAGGAATTGGAGAAATGTTGAAACATTTTACATAAGTGCTCGGTGTTTCAACGTCGAGTTTCGTACTTCTGTCACGGATAGCGGTGATTAAAGCTCTATCGAGTTTTTGCGTAAGCAAAAATACTCGAAGATGAAAAATGTACACGGATGTATATTTTTCATCGAAACATCGCTTAGGAGCGGCGTATGCATTATGCAAACTACAAGCATAGGATAATCGGCTTGTAAAAATATAATTCCACCACTTTGCTGATGATGCCGGTTTCCAAAGGCTGGCGAAGCCTTTGGCAGACGGAAAAGATAGGAGGGGTTTGGGGAGGAAAGTTCTGCCAGCGCAGCTTCAAGGCAAACCTGTTCTGTCGGGTTGTCTTTCCTCCCCAAAGGAGAATGTATGTATAAAGAATTATTTGCATTTTTGAGTAAGAGGGGAAAAATCGATGTATGTATTTCTTCTCTGTTTTTTACCTTGTACGGATTGAGCTCCGTGGGGATGTTACTTACGGTGTTTTCGATTTTGTTTAAGATTGCTGCCGGGACTGATGTGCAGGGACTCTACGGGGCTTTTGCAATGCTGATAGGCTTGGTCATTTTTAAGGGGCTTTGCAATATGATTGCCGACTTAAAAAAGCACGGAGCCGGCTTTGATGTGGTGCAGCAAATACGGGAGCGGATGATTGTAAAATTAAAGCTGTTTAGTTTGGGCTTTTATACGAATGAACGGCTGGGAGAATTAAATACAATTCTTCATAAAGATGTGGACAATATGTCCATGGTAGTCGGTCATATGTGGCCGCGGATGTTCGGTGATTTTCTCATTGCTCTTGCGGTATTTATAGGTCTTTGCTTTATCAACCTTAAAGCAGCCCTTGTTATGGCCGCGTCGATTCCGCTTTCGCTTGCCTATCTTTTTTACACAATTAAAGGAGCACAAAAAACGGAACATAACAATAATTCCGCCCTTGCCGATATGGTGAGTTTATTTGTTGAATATGTACGCGGTATTCCGGTGCTCAAAAGTTTTTCGCATAATAAAAGTCTGGATAATGAACTTTTTGAAAAGACAAAAAAATTCGGAGAAACAAGTAAGGCTGCTTCCCGTTTTAAGGCAAGACAGCTTTCGGTTTTTTCGTTTTTAATCGATGCAGGGTATTTTGTTCTTTTCATTTATTCAGGTCTTGCCGCGTTATGTGGAAGCATTGATGTGCTCAGCTTTATGATTATTGCAGTCATTTCAAAAGAATTTTATAAACCTTTTGCAGCGATGGAAACACACTATATGTATTATGTGTCTGCCGTAGACAGCTATCACCGCTTGGGAAAAATTCTTCATGCCGAGGTAATAGCCGATAAAACGGACGGAGTTACTCCTGCAGAAAACGATATTGTTTTTAAAGATGTAGCATTTTCTTATGAACAAGATGAGTTCAAAATGAATGGAGTAACTTTTTCCGTTCCGGAAAAAACGATGACTGCGCTTGTAGGAGAATCGGGAAGCGGTAAGACGACGGTTACGAATTTGCTGTTGCGGTTTTACGATGTGCAAGGCGGAAGTGTTACGCTCGGCGGTACCGATATTCGGGATATTCCCTACGATGAACTTTTAGATCGCATCAGCATTGTTATGCAAAATGTTCAGTTATTTGATAACACCATTGAAGAAAATATCCGGGTAGGAAAAAAAGAAGCAACAAAAGAAGAAATCATCGAAGCTGCAAAAAAGGCAAAGATTCACGATTTTATTATGAGCTTGCCGAAAGGCTATGAAACGGATATAGGCGAAAACGGAGGTCTCTTATCCGGCGGACAAAGACAGCGGATTTCCATTGCACGCGCCTTTTTAAAAGATGCTCCGATTTTAATCCTCGACGAGATGACCAGTAATGTCGATCCCGTAAACGAGTCTTTAATACAGGATGCCATTACAGAACTTGCAAAAAACAGAACGGTCATAGTGATCGCTCATCATTTAAGGACTATTCAAAAGGCAGATCAAATCCTTGTGTTTCAAAAAGGCTGTCTTATCGAAAAAGGAAAACACGATGAACTTTTGGAAAAGGACGCTTACTATGCTCGGCTTTGGAAAGCACAATACGGGAGCGGAATGTGCTCTCGCTAAAAGATATTTCGTATAAAACAAGGACAGGTCTTCTCATTCTCGACAATATAAACCTCGAAATAAAAAAAGGAGAATTTGTTGTCATTACCGGAAAAAGCGGAAGCGGGAAGAGTACACTCGGCTCTGTTATCAACGGCCTTATCTCGCATTTCTATGACGGAGTATTAACGGGCGAAGCTCATCTAAACGGAAAAGATATACGCACTATGGAGCTTTCACAAATAGGCTGCATGGTAGGCTGTGTATTCCAAGACCCGCGAAGTCAGTTTTTTATGACCGATCCTTTTAGTGAAGCGGCATTCGGCTGCAGCAATATGCTTTTGAACAGGGAAGAAATACTGAAAAGGGTAGACAACAGTTTGAAACTGCTTGGAATAAATCATCTAAAAGAGAAGAGTATCTTTAAACTTTCAAGCGGTGAAAAACAAAAACTGGCTATCGCGTCATGCTATGCGATGTCGCCTGACATTTTTTTGTTCGATGAGCCTACAGCTAATCTGGATATTCATTCCATCTTTGATTTGGAAAACATATTACGGAGCTTAAAAGAAGAAGGAAAAACCATTATCGTTTTGGAGCATCGATTATTTTATCTTTCGGCCTTATGCAGCCGTATGCTCGTTATGGATAAAGGAAGAATTACGGGCGAATACTCAAAAGATGAATTTTTTGAGCTGCAAAAAAACAATAAAAATATTCGACCCATATATTTGGAAAATCTCGATACGGTTCATTCTAAAAGTATTATCGATAAAACCACCCCATTGTTTGAAATAAAAAATATTTCATATTCACATTCAAAACAGGAAAAAACCGATGTGCTTAAAGACATATCGATAAGAGCTTATGAAAAAGAAGTTATCGGCATTATCGGTGAAAATGGAGCGGGTAAAACAACTCTTGCTAAATTGTGTACAGGCTTATTAAAAGAAAAAAGCGGAAACGTTTTGATTAAAGGAGAAAAGCGTAGCTATAAGAAAAGAGCGGGGCGTTTGTATTTTGTCATGCAGGACTCAGACTTTCAACTTTTCGGTAACACCGTAGAGGATGAATTGGATATAGGAAAAAAAGGCGGCGGTTTGAGCGGCACGGAAAAAGAAACCGTTTTATCGGATTTTGAAATTCTTGATTTAAAGGAACGGCATCCTCTTGCTCTCTCAAGAGGTCAAAAGCAACGGCTCACCATTGCAGCGGCTTTTTGCAATAACTGTAAGATACTTTTTTTGGATGAACCGACAAGCGGCTTGGATAAACATTCTATGGATTTAGTTTCTAAAAGTATTCTCACTGCGGCAAATGCAGATAGGCTTATATTTGTAATATCGCATGATTATGAATTTTTACTGTCTGTCTGCAACAGAATTATTTATTTAAAAAGCGGAATGGTTCACGCTGATTTCAATTTAAATAATGATACCAAGAAAATGCTCTGGGAGCTTTTAAGTAAAAAGGAGGAAATGTGAAGTGAATACAAAAAGAAAAGCGGACCCGAGAACGGTACTCGGCATTGTATTTATTTTTATCTCGTTCGGTCTTGCCGTCAATAAGCCTCTCCCCTCACATGTTTTACTTATTATTTGTAATTTCTATTTATGGGATGTACGCGCTTATCGTGAATCCGTTTTATATAGCGGAATGTATAGTATCATTGCCGTGTCGATGTTTTATATTCATTATATTCCGAATTCGACAATTGCTCTCATGATTGTATCTTTAAGTTATTTTATTCAAAAATTCGTTATTGCGGTTATGATGATTATATTCTTGAAAAAGAAAACTTCCATGCCCTCTATTATATCGGCTATGCAGACGATGAAATTTCCAAACATAATAGCAATTCCCTTAATCGTTGTATTTAGGTATCTCCCGTCCTTAAAAGAAGATTACGGCTGTTTAAAAGACAGTTTAAAAATAAGAGGAATTTCTATTTCGGGCTTACGGTTTTTAATTCATCCCATTCGTTCTTTAGAACTTATAATTGTTCCGATTTTATTTAGAAGTCTTCGCATAGCTGAGGAACTTTCCACATCGGTTTTGCTGAGAGGAATTGAAAATTATAAAAACAGAACAAATATCTATCCGCTCAAATTTACGAAAACGGATTTTGTATATGGATTATATACGGCTATTGCTGTGGGTGCGGTATCGTACTTACAGTTTAGTAATATTTTTTAAGGAGAATGTCATGGAAACAAAGACAAACAAATTGAATGCACGGGATTTTATTTTTATCGGAATCTTCGCTGCGGTTGCACTATTAATTTTCTTTATTACGGGAGCACTCGCTGCATTAACGCTTTTCGGCACGATAGCCAATATCCCGATTACGCTGTTTTTTGTATCGATAGCATTTATGCTGGCGGTATCAAAGGTAAGAAAAACGGGCGTCTTTTTTATTATGGGGATAATTATCGTTTTACCGGGATTTATGGCAGCAAACGGAATAGGCGTCGGCCTTTCAATTATCGGCTGGTTCATTGCGGAGACTCTTGCGTCAACGATGAAGTACAAAGATAAAAAAGCAATTATTCTGTCCTATGTGCTGGGCTCCACATTGCAGACAGCCTTGTTCACCCTGCCTATGTATCTTTCGCATGGAGAATACTTTGTGCAAAGAAAGGAGATTTTACATTTAACGGATGAAGCTTTACAACAGTATTTGCACGTTGTAGGCTCATGGCAGATGTACGGTTCTATGATTGCATTGACGGTTATAACAAGTTTCGCGGGAGCGTGGCTTTCTATGTGGATATTAAAAAAGCATTTTGAAAAAGCGGGGATGGTATAGGAGATAGGAAACAAAAATTAAAATTTTCCCCTATAAATACTTCTTAGATTTTTTTTCGTTAAAAGAAAAGAGTGTATAACAATCAGTCGTGCTAAGTCTTTTTGCATAATAAATTCAAAAATTAGTCTTATAGACTAATCGGTATTTTTCAAAAATAATCTATTGTTCCTTCAGAGAGAATATCAACATATTGTCTATATACATACTGTTTATACCTCTGCTTATCTTCAACCAGTTCTAAAATTTTAAGTTCCGTTAAAGTTTCCAATAGTTTATTTACAGTCGGTTTACTTAAACTCAATAAGTGTCTAACATCTTCTGTTTTTAAAAACGGATGTTTTAGTGCATACTCATACACTGACAGAAGATTTGAAACATTTCCTTTTTGTATGGTACGAATTTTTTCCGTATCGTCTTTTTTTAATTTTATAATTTTTTGAATTGAGACAATTGCATTTTCAGATACTTCGCATATTCCTTGCATAAAAAATTTAATCCATGTTTCAAATTCTCCTTTTGTACGGACATTATTTAGGAGTTCATAATATATATTTCTATTTTGCTTAAAAAAATAACTCAAATATAAAACAGGATATTCTATCAGTTTTTCTTTTTTTAAAAATAATATGATGAGCAATCGTCCCATTCTACCATTGCCATCTAAAAACGGATGGATGGTTTCAAATTGATAATGGATTAATGCAATTTTTATTAGGGCAGAAATTAAACCATCCTCATACATGTATTTTTCTAAATCATTCAGTGCATCATTCATCTCGTCAGGAGCAGGAGGAACAAAACTTGCATTATTTAACATACATCCGGCAGGTCCAATCCAATTTTGTGATTTTCTAAACTCTCCCGGCGCTTTTTCATCATCACGCACATTCGCTAAAAGAACAGCATGTGTTTCTTTGATTAACCTCATACATAAAGGTAATTCCGTCAATCTTTGGAATGCATAATTTGCGGCTTTTATATAATTGACTATTTCTTCTGTTTCTTTTATTTTCTCGTTATTTCTATCTTTTTGCAAAACATCAATCAGCGATGCTTGTGTTCCTTCAATTTGCGAGCTGATAACTGCTTCTTTTTGTACATACATAGATACAAAAAGGTCTATATCAGGTATGGTAATAGCCATACCGTCCAATCTTCCTAGAAGCAGATGAGCCTTATTTACCAAAAAATTCATTTCATCATCTATATTGAGTTTTATATCCTTTAAATTATGCGGAATAAAACATTCGTAATCGGTTTGTGTTTTTTTAATTTTCCTGCTCTGTTTGTTTTTAATTTCATTATTTTTAACCTTTTAAGTAAAGAGAATTTTACTTAAAATAATCATATCAGTTATAAGTAAAATAATCAAGTGTTTTTTTTACTTAAAATTCGATATTTATAATATATCAGCTCGTTCAGCCATCTGTTTTATTTGATTTTTCCAGTCGGCTGCAAAAACTTTAGGCTCAATCGGTAGTACATTTGCTCCTTGAGCCAAAACCCATTCCATAATGACATCATCTTGCAGAAGAAAAAATAATTTCGGTGCAGCCTTCTTCGTCATAGTCGGTTATTTTTTGATCATCAGCCCAGATTTTGTCTTTTACATATTGACGAGCCGGACCGTAAAAACGAATCTTATATTTTCGAATAGCAGTTGAAATAAAAATTCCAAATTTACCTCCTCCGCATCGGGATGAAAATTCATAATCTTGAGGCAGCGTAAAA
Organism: Treponema putidum; assembly: GCF_000755145.1. Lineage (GTDB taxonomy): Bacteria > Spirochaetota > Spirochaetia > Treponematales > Treponemataceae > Treponema_B > Treponema_B putidum. Next base: position 777,263 of record NZ_CP009228.1, on the reverse strand, counting down.
TTGTCATCAGTGATGATAAGATTTTTAATTCGTGAAAGACAAAACAGGCGTTCCGCATTTCGCAGTTCGCAAAATCCGAATAAAAAACATAATCCATCATCCAATAAAATCTGATACGGGCGTACACGGCGATGAGTTGTTTCGGTATTATGTCTCCCGTTATAATCAAATTCTATAATCGAATTATTTTTCATAGCAGAATAAATAGTATTCCAAATTGTTTCATCAATTATTATGGGCGAAGCTGGAGGCACGGCAATCCTGTCAATAAAATCCGTATTTCCCCTTATCTCGGAAAAGGTCATTAAATTAATAACATTGCATAGATCATCATAAATAGGAGTTCCCTTATAATTAGATAAAAGAATTTTTGCAGACGAAAGAGCTATTAAGTTTTTTGCCGAAATACTGTTAAGAGGCATATTATATTCTTGAGTATAATAATATCCTTTTTTTGCCGAGTCATATTCTATAGGAGCTAAAAACCTATCACGCAAAAATTCTATATCCCTGTTTATTGTCGGAATACTACATTCAAGTTTTTTACTCAAAAAAGTACAGTTTGGATATTTTCCGGCCTTAATTCTTTTGTGAATATAAATAAGCCTTTCAAGCATTTGATGATTGGGTTTTGTTTCTTTCATATTTACAATTATAACAGAAAAAATAGGTTTGGAGTAGATAGAAATAATTTTTATATTATGCAATAAATTTGTATTATATACTAATTTAAAATACAGTATTTTTATTAATTTCAGAACTATTTCAATTTTTTAAAGTATATAAAAATATAGAAAATCAGAATTTACTGCTACATTTTTATATTTTTTAGTTTTTCTATTACCTCGGTGTAACAATCTATAAAGTATCCTGATATATCACACGAGCCATTTTCTATATTTTCCCAAAAAGTGAAATTTATATCTTGATATTTTTTTTGCACACTCTTATAACATGGCCACCAATCACTTTGCTTAAATGCTAATTTTGACATTGTATTAAATACATAATGCTTTGTTTTTTTATCTATGCTATCTATAGCATCATCATAGTAGCTAACACCATAGATCATTGGTGTTTCTGTATTAATTCTAAAACAACATCTATGCCAATTTGGTAAACTTATTTGTATATGTATATTTTCTATATCAAATTCATATTTGTGTATTTTACCGCCTTCTAATTTTTTTTCAAGTGGAATAATTATTTTTTCTTTTGCAATTTTTTCAATTTTGTTTTTAATAATAGGTCGAATATTATCTTGTAGAATTTGTAAATCGTGATAGATTTTGCCAATACTACTTAAGTCGTTAATATTTAATTTTTTTAATTCTTTCATAATTATTGTCCTAGCTTTTCTCCTGATAGTTAAGTCTTCACCACTAATATTTAATATTTTTTTAAAAAATTAATATATTGTTCTAGAGATGATATTAATTTCTTTTCATATACTGGACAATTAGGATAAACCTTATTAACTAACCAAGGTAATATATGGTTCATATAGTTAATATTATAAAATCTACCAGAATTAATTTCATCTTCATAATTAAGGTTTTTCTTTGCAATATTTGTAAAACTCAGATCAGAAGCCTCTTTTCTTCCATCGCGTGTTAAATAAAATAAATAAATATTATCTTTCGATATCCCATGATGTTTGATACATTTGTCGATATATCTTTCTATTTGTTTCTCTTGATCTCGCGCTTCATAAATTTTATTTTCGATAATTATTGCATATTTAGGAAACTCTTCTATTAAAAGATCAATTCTATCATACTCATTTGTGAAAATTGGAGATTCTATTTTTTCTAATATTTTAGTTTTGAATGTTGAATTAATAAAAGCAATAAATGATTTAAATATTGGATAATTATTATCTTTTTTATATTCAAAAAACATACGTAAAATTCTAGAATGAGCAGTTTCATCAGCATGTAGTTCAGAAATAATATTTATATCATATGGCAATCTACTTCTTTCTATGTTCAATATTTGTGAAAGTTTCTTACATAAGATCAATATCTGACAATAATTCATAGTATAATAATTCAATTTGCACTTGGTTATATAAGATTACAAAATCTTATTTCATATAAACGAGCTTTACTTTTAATTTAACTCGTAAAGGTCTAATATAGTATTAAATAATAGCTATTTCATTATTCATAATAATATATCCTTTTCTAATATTATAAAGAATTTATAATAAAATTCAAGCATGCTGTTTAAATAAAACTTTTAAATATTTTTCCAGCAAAAACTCCATAAATCTTTCCCCTTACTCCCCAAACCCGATTTTTCTACTGCAATTTTTTTCTTTTTGCATATTTAATAATTCCGTGATAATGTATTCGCTGCTGATATTTTCTTTGGACATAAATCGGATTCTTCCGTAGAGAGAATTAAAATCTCCCAGAGTAACCGAATTATAATTCTGTAATGCTGTAATATCTTCTTGCGAAAAATTAAAGGAAGCAAAATATTTTGTAAGAAGTGTTTTTATTCCGTTTTCATTGAGAGCCTTAAATTCAGTCATAACATGAAAACGCCTTTGCATTGCAGGATCCATAAGTTCTTTGATATTTGTCGTACAAATCAATAAACCGTTAAAATCATCCATTTGCATTAAAAACTCATTTACCATTGTACGCTCCCAGCTGTGATTTGCGCCAAGACGGTTCGCAAAAAAAGAATCGGCTTCATCAAATAAAAGGATTGCATCCTCAGTTGAAGCTTCTTCAAACGCTTCTTTAATGTGCCGTTCGCTTTCGCCGACATATTTTACTAAAACATCGGAAGCTTTTTTTAAGATAAGTTTTTTATCCAAGATCTCCGCAATGTAGCGGGCAAATTCCATTTTACCCGTTCCGCTTAAACCGTAAAAAAGCATACGGATACCTGTTTTAATTTCCGTATTTCTGGAATACTCAACGGCATTTTTTACCATTTCAACAATCTCGTTCGGAGCAATAGATGTGTTTAAAGCTTCAAGCTCATAACTGTCTTGAAGTTTTTTTCGAACATTGGATACACCGTATAACAGCTCCGAATTTGCTTCAAGCATATTTTTTACATCAAGAATTATTTTTTCTTCATTTTCATTTACACCGCTGTTTACTGTTTTTAGCATATTTGTAATTGATGCTCCCGTTACTCTATATGAACCGCATAGACCGACAAGCTCATTCAATAATTTTCCTTTGACATTAATATTTTTTAACTTTGAATATGCAATAGATTGCAGCATAGTTTTAGGCATTTCGCCGAATTTAATTGAATATGTAAAACGCCTCAAGGTTGAATCATCAAGCCCGGCAGTATAATTTAAAATCCAAATAACCTTATTAACACTGTTTTCAAGCATCTTATTTACAATACCTTTTTTAGGACTCGTAAACTGCATTCCAAAAAAAGATGATTTACTCTGTAGAATATTCTCGGCTTCATCGACAACAATAATAGAATCACTTTTTTGAATTGAAAGTAAACAATTTAAACGGTATAAAGTATTTTCTTTTTCATTATCATTATTATTTTCCATTTCATTTTTAAATATAAATAATTTTAATCTGCTCTGTGCAGCAAGAGTTTTTGCAAATTCCGTTTTCCCTGATCCGGGATTTCCGTATAAAAGAATGTTTGAAGCACAATCACTTTTTAAAAATTGTAAGGCCAAATTAGAATATTCTTTTTTTATAGAGTAAGTATCTATATCAAAAGCTTTTTCCGTGTTTTCTTCCTTTAAAATATTAGAGAAAAACGGAGCAAGCGTTCCGGAGAAAATACATTCGTTACAATCGTCCGGTACTTCTGCGTTATCATTCATTAATCCGAAAGAAACAAGCTTTTTATCGGAACGAAGGAGAGCTTTTATTTTTAAACAGGAAGTATCAAGAAATTTTGCATATATATCCGTATAATCACTCGAGAGTCTGCAAGCGACCATTTCACATAATTCATAAACAGCACCTGTCCTATACGCCAATAAAAGCAGTTTTGCTTCTTCCTCAGAAAGTTTGAGTGCCTCAATTAAAACATTTATCGGTTTTACATTGTTAATTGCTTGTGAAATATGAGAAGGCATTTTTATATTATTAATTGTTTTTTCAAGTATACATAAATCGACTGGCGCGGTTTCTTTATAAAAAAATGTTAAGGCAATAATTTTTGCAAAGTTTTCCTTTTTCGCAAAAATACATCGGCATAAATTAATATGTAAAACCGTATCGGTATCAAATTTTCCAAACTTTTTACCTATCATCAAATCTTCTTCAAAATTTTGTTCAAGTTCGTTTCTACAATCAAATGGGTGCAGGTAATTTTCCCTCGGATTAAATAAAGTCAGCTGTTTTTCTTGTATACTTTTTTGAATTACAGCTCGTATCACTTCTAAAGTTCTATTTTCAAGTTCAAACCTTTCTACCAAGGCATTGAATAAACAAAAAAACTTTGAACATCCCCTAAAACTGTCAAGATTTTTACATATATTATAAAAATACCCTATTATTGCATAACATTCATCACTTTCAAGATTCTCAATATAATATCTTATTCTCATCGTAGCCCCCTGTTTTACGAATAATGCATTTTTTTAATCTCATCACTGACTATATGGATTATACAATACATCCTCTATCATTTGATGATATAGTAATACTTTTGCATAGGGTATAATTTTTCAGACCTAAAGCCTCCATGGAACCGAAGGATAGAGTGCAGACATCAGCATGATTAAAACAGTCCAAACAATAGCCGCTTACAAAAGTTTTTTATATTTTATGTTAATACTTTTTAAAAGGCATATCCGTAAAATAAATAAAATTTGTTTACCTCTCTTGACAAATATTGAATAGCTGTTTATTATTAAATCATAATTCAATTTTAAGATGGAATAAAGAAGACTATGGCTCAGGTATTAAAAGAAGAAGTAAAAAATAAAATCCTCTCTGCGGCGGTAAAGGTCTTTTATGAAAAAGACTATAGGTCTGCCAAACTTACCGATGTTGCGGAAGAGGCTGATGTTCCCGTTGCGCTTATTTACACATACTTTAAGGATAAGGCGGCCTTATTTGACGAAACGGTCGGCGGTATTCTTAATCGGGTAATTAAAATAATGGAAGATGAGGAAAAGATGGAAGCCGGAAGTCCCTATGAAAGATTTAATCAAGGAGGGGCATCTCAGCTTCCCGAGCTGTTAAAAGACAAAATAAAACTCATCATTTTGATAGACAAAAGTTCGGGAACAAAACATGAAGATGCAAAAGACATTTGGGTTAAGCGGTTGGAACGGCATATAAAAGATGGGTTAAAACGATATTCAAAAACAAACCACGATCCAATGCTTGCCCATATCTTAGCCAATAATTATGTTGAAGGGCTTATGGAAATTGCACGGCACTATAAAAATGAAAAATGGGCCGAACACATGCTCTTTGCTCTTAATAAGTGCTATTTTAACGGAGTTGAATCGCTGTAAGTTAGCTGCCCTCATTTTATGAGGATAAAAAACGGTAACAACTAACCTTAAAAGTTAGTTATAGATAATATTTAATTTAATATTGAATTAAAATTCAATATTATTCAATTTTAGAAATAGGTTAGAGGTAGGTATGACTGAAAAAGAATTAAAGAAAACGGCGACGGGTAAAAACTTTTTGTCCAATTTGCTGCTTGCACTTAAGATAGTGTTTGACTTAATACCGCAGGTTTTATTGGTGGTCTTAATAAGCGCATTATTTTCAAAAGAAATTACGCCTCTGAATTTTAAAATGATCATTTCGGGTATTCCGGCTTCTTTTATTTTAAAGGCTTTGTTTAACTACCTTGCCGTAAAGACGGCGCATGACAGGGCTTTCGGTTTTTTCGTTTTTAATCGATGCGGGGTATTTTGTGCTTTTGCTGTATTCAGGCCTTGAGGCATTAAGTGGAAACATTGATGTGTTCAACTTTATGATTGTTGCGGTTGTTTCAAAAGAATTTTATAAACCTTTTGCGGCTATGGAAACTCACTACATGTATTATGTGTCGGCGATTTGATTTTGGATAAGATGACTAGCAATGTCGATCCCGTAAACGAAGCACTTATACAAGAAGCAATTACGGAGCTTTCAAAAAACAGAACGGTACTGGTTATCGCACATCTAAAGACTATTCAACAAGCGGATCAAATTCTCGTCTTCCGAAAGGGCGGCCTTATCGAAATATGAGTACTTCAAACAAAAAATACAAAGACTCAGTGTTTGTCGACCGTCAAAGACTGTACATCCGTAATAGCCGAAGAAATAGGGCTTTCCGTTGAAGAAATCGAACAGCTTTAAAAAGTGCAGTAATCAATGGTTAATGTAATTCCCATTACAAATTAACAATTGAGAGAAACTTTTTAAGGATGTTTTCAGATGAAACCAAGTTATTCAAGACATAAGGCCTTTGCCTTTTTGGGAGCGGCTTTTGCACTGCTCGTCACACTACTGTTTAACGTCTGCCCTAACAGTGCGGGCGGAAGCGGTTCGGGCAGCGGTGAAAGCATCTACGGCGTATGAAAAGTACTTTACATTAAAGAAAACACTGATCCGAAGGTATTATATCCGACGGCTCAGGCTTACCACTCTACACTGCTGCTGTATTTTTGTTTTTCGCAAGGCAAAGCGTATATCGCGGATAAAATAAAAGAGATAGTTTCCCAACCTTGTGCCGGTGCCCAAGTTCCCGGCACAGGTGGCGCCGCTCGCTTCAACAACGAGCTTTGCGACAAGCGCAAAACATCGCATATATAAGGCTTTAAGTGTGAGCAATTCTGAAGAATTGCTCACACTTAAAGATATATTGAACATACAGTTTTGAGAGAATGAAAGCGGGCAGGCATGTACGGGAAAAAGTACGGCGAGTTTTCTTTAAAACGGCAAACGGAATCGGGGGCGGTCTTTCAATTATAGGAGGGTTCGCAGTAACTTTCCTGTCCGGCTAATAAACCGATTTATACAATCTTATTAAGATGCTTTCAAGTTTTTTGCCGTAATTCGGATCTGCAGCCCAAGTTCCGGCAAGCTCATAGATCGTGGGAGCTTTTCCCTTAGGATTAACGTATTTGTAGCGGGGATCGGTTGGAGGCCTTAAAAGGGGTTTAGATGTAGCATAGGCTTTTAGATGTTGAACATGAGCAAGAACTCCTATCTTCTCAGTTGGAAAACTTTCTCCTTTTTTCCCTGCCCCGATTGAACCTAGTCCGCAAAAATTATTCATATCTTCACTTACCAGACCTCCAAAATTCAAAAAACCTGTTTCTAAGCACATTTGAGAAAAAGCAATATCAGAATTTATTCCTTCGGCCTCACATTCTTCTATATAAAACCGTGCTAATCGTTTTACCTTTGCCCTATCTCTTTTAGGATTTTGACTTATAAAAAAAGCGGTTAATTCTTCTGCCGAACACCTGCCTGCACTTTCTATAAAATGGGGCGGTCTTACAAAAAAGCTCAAACATGAAAAAAACAAAAAAGATAAACAAAAAATAAAAATATAAAAAATCCTTCTTTTCATAATTAAAGTTTCGGAGAAAATAAATCTGACTTGAATACTTTAATTTTTTTTAAAACTCAGGGCTGTGCTGAAAATACTATGATAAATAAACGAAAATGTGATACGAAAATGCGAAAAATGCGAAAATGCAAGCAGTTGTATAATTTAAAAAAAAATAGTATAATCATCGACTGTAATTTTTGTATTTTGGAGTTTTCTAATGTATAAACCTGTAGATCCTAAGGTTGATTTTGCAAAACAAGAAGAAGATGTTTTAAAATTTTGGGAAAAAAACGATGTGTTTAAAAAATCCGTTTCATTCCGTGATGGACGCGATAATTATATTTTTTTTGACGGCCCGCCCTTTGCTACAGGGCTGCCTCACTTCGGACATTTTGTGCCCGGAACAATTAAGGATATTATTCCCAGATATAAAACAATGAAGGGGTTTAGGGTTGAACGCCGCTTCGGGTGGGACTGTCATGGTCTTCCGGTTGAAAATTTAATCGAAAAAGAATTGGGGCTCAACTCAAAGACCGACATAGAAAAATACGGTATAGATAAATTTAACGAGGCCTGCCGTGCCAGCGTTTTGCGTTATGTAAAAGAGTGGAAAGAGACGATTACCCGCTTAGGCCGCTGGGTTGATTTTGAAAACGATTATAAGACCATGGAACCTAACTTTATGGAATCCATTTGGTGGATTATGAAAAGTCTTTGGGAAAAAGGCCTTTTGTATGAGGGCTACTATATTCTTCCTTATTGCCCGAGATGCTCCACAGTGCTTTCAAACCATGAGCTTAACTTAGGCGGCTACAAGGATGTTCATGACCCTGCAATAACGATTCGTTTTAAGGCTCTTCCGCCTGTAAAAAACTCTCCGGCAGCTAAAGCCTTTGAGGAAAAAAATGCCCTTCCTTCCGATACCTATCTTTTGGCATGGACTACAACGCCTTGGACACTGCCGAGTAACCTTGGACTTGCTGTTGGTGCAGATATTGATTATGCTTTGATAGAATATGACGGAGCCCGCTATATTATGGCCGTTCCCAGGCTTGACGCTTATTTTGCAAAAACGGGAAAAGAAGAAGCAAAAGAGTATAAGCTGATTTGGACAAAGAAGGGTGCAGAACTTGAAGGCTTACGGTATGAGCCCCTATTTCCTTATTTTAAAAACCTTGCTGCTGATGAAGACGGAAAAAACGCTGAAGCAGGGCAGGGTGCCTTTAGAATTTTGATAGGGGACTTTGTTACAACCGAGGACGGAACGGGAATTGTTCACACGGCTCCCGGATTCGGTGAAGACGATAACCGCATCTTTGCGGATACCGGAGTACCGACAGTTTGTCCCGTAGATGCGGAATGTAAATTTACCCAAGAAGTACCTGATTACCAAGGCCTTTTTGTAAAGGATGCAGACAAGCAAATTATGGAAAGGCTGAAAAATGAAGGTAAACTTTTTAAGCGTGCCCAGATTTTGCACTCCTATCCTCATTGCTGGAGGTGTTCAAGCCCCTTGATATACAGGGCTGTTGCAAGCTGGTTTGTTTCGGTTACAAAGATAAAGGATAAGCTACTTAATGCTAACTCCAAAATAAATTGGCAACCCGACCATATAAAAACAGGCCGATTCGGAAAATGGCTTGAAGGCGCCCGTGACTGGGCTATCAGCCGAAACCGTTATTGGGGAAATCCTATTCCTATTTGGAAATGTCCCGATTGCGGTGAAACAATTTGCGTAGGAAGCAGAGCGGAATTAAAGGAGCTCTCGGGAGTGTTTCCCGAAGATATGCACAAGCACTTTGTCGATAAGATAAGTATTCCTTGTAAAAAATGCGGCGGAACAATGAAGCGTGTGCCTGAGGTTCTGGACTGCTGGTTTGAGTCGGGTTCAATGCCATATGCCCAACAGCACTATCCCTTTGAAAACAAAGAGCTTTTTGAAAAAAACTTTCCCGCAGATTTTATTTCAGAAGGTTTGGATCAGACCAGAGGATGGTTTTATACTTTAACGATTTTATCGGCAGCTCTTTTTGATAAGCCGGCTTTTAAAAACTGTATCGTAAACGGACTTGTGCTTGCAGAAGACGGAAAGAAGATGTCAAAATCCTTACGCAACTACACCGACCCCAACGAAGTTATAAAACAATTCGGGGCCGATGCTCTTCGTCTTTTTTTAATGAATTCAAATGTTGTAAAGGCTGATGACTTAAAATATTCGGATGAAGGAGTGCGGGATGTTCTTAAGGGAATTTTAATTCCTTTTTGGAACAGTTACAGTTTCTATATAACCTATGCCAATATCGACGGAGTAAAACCTCCTCATAATGCAAAGGTTGACGGAAAGGATGAGGGGGTAGAAGAATTCTTAGCTAAATTAAATAATCCCTTAGACTTGTGGATATTATCGGTAACCGAAAAACTTGTTGCCGATGTAACTGATGCCCTAGACAAGTATGACCTTGCTCAAGCTATTCCGCCGATGGTAGAATATATTGACCTTTTAAATAACTGGTATATCCGCCGTTCCCGCCGCCGCTTTTGGAAAAGCGAAAATGACGGAGACAAGGCTCAGGCCTACGAAACCCTCTACCGTGCCTTAAAGAAATTTTCCCTTGTTGCGGCTCCGGTAGTGCCGTTTATTACCGAAAGCATTTGGCAGAATTTACGTACCGAAAGTGATGCTCTTTCTATCCATCTTGCAGACTATCCCGAGTACAACGAAAAGATAAGAAACAGTGAGCTGGAATTTAAGATGAAGACTGTTCAAAAGGCCATTTCAATGGGAAGGTCTCTGCGTTATCAGTTTAACTTAAAAATAAGGCAGCCCTTAAAGGCCGTCGAAATAGTAACCCTCAATTCTGAAGAAAAAAGAGTTCTTCTGGAAATGGAAGAAAGTATAATCGAGGAACTCAATGTTAAAGAGGTTATCTTCCATGAAAAAGAGGATGAACTTGTAGAATACTCTGCTAAAGCTAATTTTAAGGTGCTTGGAAAAGAATTAGGACCCCTTATGAAAAAGGCCGCCGCCGTCATTGAGCAGATGAATTCAAATGAAATTCAAAACATAATGGAGGGTGCAACTTTAAGTATCGATATTGACGGAAAAACCGTCGAAATAACTGCCGATAAGATTGTAATAAACAGGCTCGAAAAGGCTTCCTTAAAAATAGTAAATGAAGGAACCCTAACCGTAGGCCTTAATACCGAGCTTACGGAAGAACTTTTGATGGAAGGTTATATAAGGGACTTGGTAAGAGGTATTCAGACCCTGCGTAAGGAATGCGGGCTTGATGTCATAGATAGGATTAAACTGTATATTTCATCCTCTCCCAAAAATGCCGATAATAAAGAGTTGGAAAAAGCCTTTGAGCTTTTTAAGGACTATGTTTGCGATGAAACTTTGAGCGTGCAATCTTCTTGGCTTAAAACAGGAGAATTGGCAAAGTTAGGTTCCATTAAAACAAGCCTTGTTGAAGCCGGTGATTATGAATGGGAGATTGGAATTGAAAAAAATAATTAGAAATACCCTTACTGCACTCACTTTTATTTTGGTTCTTGCTTCATGTAAAACCGCTCCGCCTCTTCCGGGGGTTGTAAGACCTTTCGGGATGATAGGCGATGGTGCAGATATGTATATTTATATGCCTATCGAGAAGAATAAAAAAATAGCGGAACCTATTTTGACTTCTGTCGGAGGAGACTCCATGAAACAGGCCTTGAGCCGGACTACAGCCGTATATTCCAGTGTATTTGTAAAAGAAAGGCTTACCGAAATTAGGATTTGTGCCGTAGGAAAATATCCTTACGGAATGACTGACAGTATTTTTAAGAAAAAAAACGGTTGGGAGCCTAAAAAGACAAAGGAAAGATATAAATATTATAAATCTTCTTATGTTGATGTTTCTATTCCTTCACCTCAAATAGCCTGTCTGGTTATGGGCCCCGATAATAGGCTTAATATGGAAACCTTCTTAGAAAAATTGGCTAAACCTGAGGAAGCTGTCTTCTCTCAACGCTTTGATGCCCTTGTCAATTCCGGCTCGCAAGATATAGGAATATTTGTAAAAAACGGAGACTTTTTTTTAGGACAGATAATAGGGGTTCAGCTTGGACTCCCTGTCGGCATAATAGAAATGTACTTAAAAAAGAATTCGGAAGTTGAAAATGAATATCTGTACGATTTAAGTATCGAAACAAAAAATATGATGACGGCTTCTTTATTAAAATTATTTTTTAAAAATCAGCTTAAGGCTGATGTAAGACTTGAAGAGAATAAGCTGATTATAGAAAATAGACCCGTTACCGAATCCAAGATTATTGAAATAATAAAGTCTTTATATAATTATTGATTATTGGAGGAAAAAGATGCCAACTTATGAGTATGTCTGCGATTCTTGCGGCCATGATTTTGAGGTTTTTCAAAGAATGAGTGACGAGCCTATATCTGTATGCCCTGAGTGCGGTAAACCTGTAAGACGAGTTATTTCCGGGGGCTTAGGAATTAATTTTAGGGGCTCCGGTTTTTATATAAATGATTCTTCTGCTCCAAAAGCTGCTTCAGGCGGCTGTTCAGGTTGTTCTTCATCTTCATGCTCAACATGTAAGCACTAGGATTTTATGGGCAAGGTACAAAAAGGGCATTCGCCTAAGTTTTTTTGTGAAAACTGCGGGCAAGAGGTAAAACGGAACACAAAGGTATGTCCCCATTGCGGGCGTTTTTTTGCTTCGGTAAGATGCCCTTCTTGTAATTATATGGGGCATACGGATGAATTTATAAACGGATGCCCCTCTTGCGGTTTTGCTGTAAGCTCCGACTCTAATAAGAACACAAAAAAATATCATAGGAATAAACTAAAAGAATACCGCGCAAAATATAAATCCAATAGATATGATGATCCTCTTCCTTGGTGGGTTTACAGTCTTGTCATAGGCTCTTTGGGTTTATTGATTATCTATATATTTTATTTTAAGACTTAAAAAAACTACTCATCTGCAAGATGGGCTTTAATTGCTTGGATTCTGTCAAGCACTTCAAAAAAGGCTTTTGCTATTTCCGGATCGAATTTCTTTCCGCTCATTTTTTTTAATTCTTCCAGAATGTCTTCTTCGGTCCATGAGTCTTTGTAGGAACGCTTTGAGGAAAGCGCATCGTAGACATCCGCCATTGCAACAATTCTTGCTCCAAGAGGAATTTCTTCTCCCTTAAGTCCTTTAGTATAGCCTGTTTTTTTATCCGTTTTTAGGGCTTTCCCCGTTTCTATATCAATGTGGCCGGGATAACCTGTCCCATCCCAGTTTTCGTGATGACGCAAAGCTATTTCCATTGAAAGTTTATCGAGAGGCGAATCGTTCCCAATGAATAAACGAGCGCCCAGCCATGTATGGGTTTTCATAATAGCAAATTCTTCATCGGTTAATTTTCCGGCTTTTTTTAAAATCATATCCGAAATTGCAACTTTTCCAATATCATGAAGCATTGATGCAATTTTTAGCGAGTCACGGTATTTTGTTTGCTCAGACATAGGGATGCCGTTATTAAATGCCCATCTGTCATAAATTTCAACCGAATAGTTTGCAACTCTATTTACATGCATTCCTGTTTCTCTAGGATCGCGTAATTCAGCCGTTTTGATCATACGCATAACCATTGCCCGCGTTACAAAAGCATGTTCAAGAGCTATCCCCGCATTTGAAGCAAAATGACTGAGATAAATTTCATCATCATGAGAAAAGGCTTCCGGTTTACCGTTATTATCAAGAGCATTTAAAACTTGAAGTACACCCAAGATCATTCCCGACATTGAAAGAATTGGGATAGTTAAATTCGAAATCGTCTTATAGCCTGTTTTTTCATCCGTAGCTTTTCCGAACTTAAAAGGCTTTTCAGGGTCAATATTGTAAACATCGGGGATATTTATAAGTTTTTTTGTATTTGCAGCATATCCTGCTATTGTATGATTGTCTATAGGAAAATCAAAAAAAGTGTAGGGAAGTTTTTTACCCGCCGGAAGTTTTTTTTGCAGTGTGCTATTCTGAGCATATCTTATGGCAAGTCTATCTCCTTCAACTATATATATTGAACCGGCATCGGCATTTACAACACTCCTAGCTTCGGTAAGTATTTGCTCTAAAAGAACATCAACGTCTTGAACACTGTGTATCAAAGATTCCGTTTCAAGTATCTTGATGAGGATTTGCTCCCTTGACAACTCTTTATATTTATTTTTTTCTATCATATCCAACGTTATATTATATTATATTCTAAAAAAAAGTCTATATTTTTTTAGAGATATTTTTTTAATGTATGTTAAATTCAACAGACAGAAAAAAGATTAAAAAAAATACAAAAAATAAAAGCCTGTTGCAAGATTTTGTAAATTTTGATACAATAACCCGTTAAGGTTATTGTTGATTTGAAGATGTGTCTTAATATCTTAAATCATTATTTTTTTATAGAATATAAACCTTGAGGAGTATGATTATGCACAAAATACTTGAAAAACGGCAATATTCGCCTGAGGTTTTTTATTTGCGCGTTGAAGCACCGGAAATTGCAAAAAACAGGCATCCGGGTCAGTTTGTAATCGTTCAAATAGATACCAACTTCGGCGAAAGAGTCCCACTCACGATTGCCGATGCAAATGCCGAAGAAGGCTGGGTTGCCCTCGTTATTCAGGCTGTAGGGGCCACAACCATCAAACTTTGCAATAAAAACGTAGGTGATTCCATCGCTGCGATTTTAGGCCCTCTTGGGCGCCCCTCCCACATAACAAAATGCGGGACTGTAGCCTGTGTCTGCGGAGGTATTGGTGTCGCTCCCATGTACCCGATAGCGCAAGCCTTTAAAAAAGCAGGAAACAAGCTTATAGTTATTATTGGTGCTAGAAATAAAGACTTAATTGTTTTTGAAGATGAAATGAAGGCTATTGCCGATGAGCTCATTATCACCACTGACGACGGTTCTTACGGAAGAAAAGCCCTTGTAACGGTGCCCTTAAAAGAGCTCTGTGAAAGTCAAACTCCTCCCGATGAAGTTTTTGCAATAGGCCCGCCCATAATGATGAAATTCTGCGCAGAAACTACCCGTCCCTTCGGAATAAAAACAACGGTTTCGCTTAATACGATTATGATTGACGGTACGGGAATGTGCGGAGGCTGCCGTGTAACCGTAGACAATCAGATAAAATTTGTCTGCGTTGATGGGCCGGAATTCGATGCCCACAAGGTCGATTTCGATAATATGATGATGAGAATGAAGGCCTTCCGCGGACGCGAAGATCAGGATAGGCATAAGTGCAAGTCCGGTATTTTTAATTAAGGAGCGGGAAAAATATGGAAAATACAAATAAAGAATGTAATGAACACATAAGCCATGAAGAGCTTTCAGCTCGAGCTAAACAGCTTTGGGCCGATTTAAAGGGTAAAACCTTAACCCCAAAGGAAAGAACACAGATTCCGATTCAAGAAATGCCTACCCTCGATCCTCACAAAAGGGCTTCTTTGATGAATGAGGTTGCTATGGGCTACACCGATGAGCAGGCCCGCATTGAGGCAGAAAGATGCTTAAACTGCAAAAACAAGCCCTGCGTTAAAGGCTGTCCCGTAGGCGTACCGATTCCGGAATTTATTGCTGAAATTCAAAAAGGCGACTATAAAAAGGCGGTTGACATCATAAAAACAACAAACCTCTTACCCGCAATTTGCGGACGCGTTTGTCCTCAAGAAAAACAGTGCCAAGCCTTTTGTACAGTAGGTAAGATGCTCAAATCCCCCGAACAGGCCGTTGCCATCGGCCGTCTTGAACGCTTTGTTGCAGACTGGGAAAGAAACAATAATAAGATTACCGTTCCTCCTGTTGCCCCAGAAACCGGAAAAAAAGTTGCCATCATCGGTTCAGGACCCGCAGGTTTGACCGTTGCAGCTGATGTCCGCAGGGAAGGACATTCGGTAACCGTCTTTGAAGCTTTCCATAAAACAGGCGGCGTTATGGTTTACGGTATTCCCGAATTCCGTTTGCCTAAAGAAATTGTTGCAAAAGAAGTCGAAAACCTTGAAAAGATGGGAGTAGAGTTTAAAACTAATTTCTTGGTAGGAAGAACTGAAACCCTCGAGCAGCTCTTAAAAGAAGACGGATATGATGCCGCCTTTATCGGAACGGGTGCAGGTCTTCCTAAATTTATGGGAATTGAAGGTGAGAACCTAATCGGTGTTTTTAGTGCGAACGAGTATTTGACAAGGGCCAATCTTATGAAGGCCTATGATGCGGTACACTCCGATACTCCTCTTTATCAGGCTGAAACTTTGGCCGTAATCGGAGGCGGAAACGTAGCTATGGACGCTGCCAGGATGGGCTATAGACTCGGCTGTAAAAAAGTCTACTGTATTTACCGCCGAACCCGTGCTGAAATGCCCGCCCGAATCGAAGAAGTCGCCCATGCCGAAGAAGAAGGCGTAGAATTCTGCTTTCTTCAAAATCCGACAAAAATAATAGGAAATGAAGAAGGCAAAGTTTGTGCAATAGAAGTCTTAGACTATGAATTAGGCGAACCCGATGATTCCGGCAGAAGAAAGCCTGTGGCAAAACCCGGTACCGAACACCAAATAAAAGTAGATGCCGTAATCGTTGCCCTCGGAAATGACTCCAATCCCCTTATGGCTCAAACAAGTCATGGCTTGGAAGTTACTAAGAAGGGAAATATCGTTGTCGATGAAAGCCAAAAAACCTCAATTGAGGGCGTTTGGGCAGGAGGAGACATCGTTTTAGGTGCTGCAACAGTCATCCTTGCAATGGGTGAAGGACGAAAAGCCGCTGCTGCAATAAATGAGTACCTAAAGGCAAAATAAGTTTTTTTACTTTAAACCGATAATTTAAAAAGCTGCCCAAGAATCAATACGCTTGGGCAGCTTTTTTTGGTTCTACGACTTTTCTATAAATTTTCCATATTACATTGCAGTTTTTTAATAGTTTAAAGCTCTTCCGTCTTCCAATCTCCGATAGTCCGCTCCTCTTCATCAAAGCTCGAACCTATAAGGATTATCTTTTTACCCATAGTCTTAAATTGATCTGCATAGCCCTTCTCTTTTATTTGAGCTATCGCGTCTTCGGCACTGCCTGCACTCATAAGTTTAAACTCAAAGATATATATTGAATCTTTTGTTTGCACTATACAGTCAGCCCTGCCTTTTAAACAGTATATTTCAGTCTGCACAAATTGTCCCATTAACTTAAAGATTAAATAAACGGCAGTCTGATAGTTTTGCTCCCTAAGTTTAAGCTTATCCTTAGGTAAGTTATCATAAGGCACTCCCGCTATTATCGCCTGCATCCTTTCCATAAACTCATCTACCTTTCCCGCCCTTACATCTTCTACAAACTCCCATATCGAAACTCCTGTCTCATCAGGTCTAAGTGAACAATAGGCCGGCAAAAGATTTTCTAAAAAACCATACCTCACCTCATCATTAGGAAAACCTAACCTATATAGATTACCTTCTTCTATGTATTCTTTTATCGTTAAATATCCCGATTGAAAAAGTATCGGCAAAGGATTTTTTGCATCTGCTCTATATAGTTCTATACCTGCTTCATTTAATTCTACATTACCGTCTAAGTTAGGTACATTATAATGAGCATCTTTTAAGTAATTTACTAAAAAGGTCGGTGTTCCTGTAGCAAACCAATAGTTTTTTAATTCTCCCGCATTAAGTGTGCTTAAGATACTAAAAGGATTATAAACGGATTCCCCTAAAACACTGAACTTATATCCGTCATACCTCTTTTTTAGCTCTTCAATCATTTTATCATAGCTATTCTTGATGTTACCTGCTAACCTTTCTATTTCAGGCTTAAAAGTATTTTCTATCTCGTCTTGAGTTAGACCGCAGACTTCGGCATAGTCATTCAGCATGCTTATATCTTGCAAATTATTTAAATCGCTGAAGATACTTACCTTACTGAACTTTGTTACACCGGTCAAAAAGGCAAATCGGATATATTGGTCGCAAGTTTTTATCACCGAATAAAAGGCCTTGAGGGTGTTCCGGTATTCTTCGTTTAGTGCTTCGTTTACTCCCATAGTCTGTAACAGGGGCTTATCATATTCGTCTACAAGGATGACGGCTTGCTTGCCGGTCTTATTGTAGGCCGCTTCTATAAGTGACTGAAAACGTTTCCCAAAAGAATCTCCTTCATTTGTTAGTCCATATATTTTTTCTTGCTTTTTTAAAAAATAGTCTAAACTTTCAGCTAAGGCTTCTTTCAATTCATACTGTCCCACATTAAAATCCAAGTAAAAAACAGGATATTCTACCCAAGCCTCTGTTTTTTCTATTTCGGCTCTTTTTTCTTCAGCTTTTTCAATATATAAACCCTTAAAAAGCTCCTTTTGGCCTAAAAAGTAGGCCTTGAGCGTCGAAAGAAAAAGGCTTTTGCCGAACCTGCGCGGGCGGCTTAAAAAGTATGGAGAGGAAGTGCGTACAAGGTTATACACATATTTAGTTTTATCTATATATAAATATTTATCATTCCTCATCTTTTCAAAACTTTGGATTCCGATAGGTATTTTTCGTGATAAATCAAAGTCCATATTAAGCCTCCTAGCGATAATTATAGCATAAAAAGAGGGGAATGTTCTACATATTTAGTTATCAATATTTCATATATAACAAAAACCGCCTCGAAAAACTTAATTGTTTTACAAGGCGGTTGATTTGATGTAAAATAATTTAAAGCCCTATTCTTTTGTAGGTTCGGTATATAACTCAAAGGGAGTTACCGCCGAAGGCAAATTTTCTACCAAGGCCGGAAGGGACAGCAATACCGTATCCTGAAAAAGAGGTATCCTAAATTCCCCAATAAAATCATCACGGCCGTCAGCAAATTTTATAACGACCTTGTGCTTTTGGCCCCTCAAAAGGATTTGATCCCTCTCACCCTTAAAAAGTTCCGAAGGTTCTTGTCCGTTAAAGCTGACCTCAATTACATCGAAAGCCTTAAAGCTGCCGTCTTCAGCTTTTTTATTTTCAAATAAGACAGCATGAGTTCTGCCCATAGTAAACATAAGTATAAGCAGCAAAATATAAAGAATAGGCAAAATGATTCTTATTGCCAGGACTGTTTTTTTCGATTGTATTCTCATTTTTTTCCTCCTTCAGCTTGCAAACGCAATTCGGAACGCTTTTTCTCTGCGTTTCGTTGATTTCTTGCAGCATAGAGCACCAATGAAAGGGCTATTGCCGCATAACCGGCAAAGTCTCTAAAATACTCTCCTATCATTGCAGAACCAAGAAGCTGTTGACCTGCCATAGGGGTAACAATGTACAAGAAGTGAAGAAGAACAACGCCTATAAAGACGTTTTTTATGCTTACCCTGCTGACAGAAGCGCCTCCGACCAAGATGGCAGCTGCAGCAAAGAAACCTGTCTGATCGTGTGCGTTGTATGTACTCATATTTCCCATATTCTGCAAGAATATAATCTGCCCTATACAAGCCAATACAGTAGAAATTATAATCGAAATAATCCTTGTATGCTCAACCGCAATACCGGCCGAATTTGAAACCGATTGATTTTGACCGATTGCCCTCATATCTTGTCCCAGCTTTGTTTTTCTAAACCATACGATAAATAAACAAAGAGCAATAATAATGAGATAGGACAAAACAGGTATACGTAACCCCGCTATATTGAATGAGAAAGTCGTGTCCAATACTTGCCTTACAGGAGCAAGCTCAAGAGTATTGCGCACGCCGAAACCTCGCGAAAGTTTTATAGCTTTATTGTGCATCGGTATAATAGAACCCATGAGGTACAAAACAAAGAACTGATATACACCGTTAAAGAAAAATCCCAAGATATAACTTGTTACCATCTCACGGCCTCTTGCTTTGTTTAATATTGAGCCGGCAACCCAACCGAGCAGTACTGAAAGAGGCATCCCTATCAAGGCTGCAAAAACCAAGCCGTAAATACCGCCGATACCCCAGTCCATTGCAAAGATTAAGCCTATTTGTCCTGCCATGGCTCCTAAGACCATACCGAAGTTTATACCCATACCCGCCATGATAGGCAAAATAAGGGAAAAGACCAAAAAGGAGTTTCTTCCTATTCGAGTTAAAATCTCACCGATAATATGATGGGCCGAAAGTCCCGATACGGGAATAGCCACAAAAGAAATCAATAAGAAAAGAAGCGAAACAAGATTATCAGCCAAAAAATCGAGTACCGAAAATTTCTTTAATTTTCTATTCAATGTTTCCGTTATTTTATTCATAATCAATTACCTCGTCTTTTGTGTTTTTCTTGTCAGAGCATATAAAATCATACCGTTTGAAAGCACAATTCGGATAACCTCGGACATATCGGTCTGCAAAATACTGTTTATAACTGAAGGCGTCATCGATAAAATTCCCTGAAAAAGAATCGTACCTATGACGACATTTAAAATTGAAGCCTTATTTACCGAAGCTCCGCCTATAAGAATAGCGGCTACTGCGGGAAAGGCCATAAAAAGCGGGGCCTTATAAAGCTGAATAAACCCGAAACTTTGTTGGTACAATAAGATTCCTATTCCGCCGCATATTGTAGAAAGAATTATGCTTATAGTTCGTGCCCTGTTTATGCTTACTCCGCTTGCTCTTGCAAAATCCGGATTTGAACCGACAGCCGTCAATGCCGTACCAGTGCGCGTTTTCATAAAAAGCTTCATTAAGAGCATACATACTGCACAGAATAATATTACACCGGTGGGGAATTTGAAGGATCCTATTTTAATAGCTAAAAAATTATTTAAAATATTGACCCAATATCCTTCAAGAGTTATTGTAGTACGCAAGCCCTGTCCCGAATAAGCCCAAACCATGCTCGGGTTTGAATAAGGAAGCACTATCCACAAAATAGCCATAAAGGTAACCGATGCAAAACCTATATACATAGCTATTGTCATCTCTTCTCCCTTGACCCTATTCAATACCTGACTATAACCTAAGCCTATTATTCCGGAAAAAATAATTGTTAAAAGCACGGCAGTAAAAAAGCCTACAATACCGACAAGCCCGAACTGCATTGCTAAAGTAGAACCTAAAAGCCCGCCCAAAACTCCTAATGAAAGGCCGAAGTTTAAACCGCAGCCTGTTTGAATCATTGGAACCATAGCCAAAACCATCAAGGCATTCATCCCGAAACGGTTTGCAACATCCGAAAGAGAAGCGCCAATGCTTACCTTAACAAAGGGGGCAATTATAAAAAGGCTGAGAAGAAATAATAGAATAATTATTCTCGGTATACCGAAATCCGCAAGTATTTTTTTAAATTTTTCCATACTATTTTATCCCCGCCATATATAAAGCAAATTCAGCCGGCTGTTCTTCCGGCGGCAAAATTCCTGAAATCTCTCCGTGGAAAACAATTGCGATCCTGTCGCAGATAGAGCGCAGCTCTTCCAACTCACTTGAAATCATAATAATTGTGGTACCAAGTTCCTCATTTATTTTTCTCAAAGCATCCAAAACAAGGGCCTTTGCACCTACATCAATACCTCGCGTGGGTTCTGCTACAAAAAGAATTTCAGGATTAAGACAAAAAGCCTTAGCCAAACATATTTTTTGCTGGTTTCCGCCCGAAAGTTCTCTGGCTTTTTGCTGACTTCCGGTACACCGTATTTGAAGCATATCTATGTACTTATTCGAAAGCTCCTTCATAGCTTTTTCATCTCTTATTTTAAGAAGCCCGCCTAGATAGCTTTTTAGATATTCTCTCTTAGATTGAATAGCCGTAAAAGCGATATTCCACTCAAGGCTTTCATCAAGAAGAAGACCTACACCCCGTCTGTCTTCAGAAACAAAAGCTAAACCATCCTGTAAGGCTTGCTTAGTATTATTTAGAGTAAGCTCCTTTCCTTTAAAGGTTACGGTTCCTCCGGCCGGAAAGATACCCATAATTCCGTTTGGAATACCGACCTTTCCTTGACCTGCAAGACCTCCGATACCGAAAATTTCGCCTTCTTTAACCGAAAAGTTAACATTTCGGACAAGCTCTCCCGGCATATCAACCCAAAGGTGTTTTACATCAAAGACTACGGGCCCAATCTTTTTTTTCTTGTCTTTTTTTTCCGTATTGGAAATTTCACGGCCTACCATACCTGCTGCAATTTCAGGAATTGTAATCTCGCTTGTTTTCTTATCTTGAATCGTTTTTCCGTCTCTTAATATTACAACCCTATCGCAAGTATCTATAACTTCCTGCAATCTATGCGAAATAAAAATTACGGCAATTCCTTTATCTGCAAGTTTTTTTACTGCCGCTAAAAGAATATCCGCCTCGGATTCGGTTAAAACGGCTGTAGGTTCGTCTAAAACCAAAAGTTTTACATTATCTCGGTCTATTTCGCGTGCAATTTCGGTAAATTGCTTATGGCCTACAGGCATTTCCGAAATTAGTGTGCGTGCATCTATAGAAACGCCAAGCTCGTTTAAAACGGCTTGAGCTCTTTCATTCATTTCTTTTCTTTTAAGCAAGCTTAATCGGGAAGTAAATAAATCCGAAAGAATAGAGGGTGTCTGTAATTCCCTATTAAGCATGATATTTTCCGTTGCAGAAAAACCCGGAATTAATGAAAATTCTTGGTGAACCATTCCGATCCCTGCATCCAAAGCATCAAAAGGTGACTTAAATTTGACTTCCTTTCCTTCAATCAAAATGCGGCCGCCATATCCTCCTGTATCATTAATAACAGGCATTCCAAACAAGATGCTCATCAGAGTTGTTTTACCGGCCCCGTTTTCTCCTACCAAACCGATTATTTCCCCTCTTTTTAACGAGAAATTCACACCTTGCAGAACCTGTGTTCCGGAAAAATCTTTTGTGATATTTTCCAATGTCAAAAAATCTTTATTGTCATTCATAACAGTTCTGTCCTAAAATCAAAAAGTAAGGGGCGAAGCTAATCCGCCCCTATTAAGTTACGAGTTTAAGGAAAATTAAATAATCCTTTAAAATAAATTAGCCGACAATTCGTTCTCAATTTAGTTGGAGAATTTTGTGGTATAATATTTATCCGGAATTTCCTGTGCCGTAGACGGCAGATAACCTTGGCCGAAAACATATGTATCCATAAACATCAAAGCATGATTTTTTGATCGTACGCCTGTGCTTGCATCAACATAAGAAGTACTCTTCCATTTTGCTCCCGGTGTAAATTTATTAAATGCTTCCGACAAATCCTTCATATTATGTAATTGAGCCTCTCCGTCAATAACACGTCTGGCATATTCGCCCAAACCTGCAGAAACGGTAAAACCTAAAGAATAGGCCCAAGTTCCAAATCTTCCTTTTCCGCCTTTTTCAATAACAGTGTCTTCAACTTTTTTCAATATTTTCTGGAAGTCTCCCTGCTCTGCCGATAAATCAATACCTAAAGCGCCGGGATAGCCCATTAAAGGAGAAGGCAGGTCTGCTTCAATAAACATACCGCCGTAAGCAAAAAGCTGCTTTAACAATGGTTCCGTATGAGCATCATTTGTACAGAAAAAACAGGTTTCTTTTCCGTATTTTTCAATCCACTGAGGAACTTTTTCAAGAATGAATTGTTGAGCACCGGCTGTTCCGACATCGCTTGTGGGATCAGGAGCAGTTTCAAAATGGAACTCCATGCCTAAATCTTTACAAGCAATTTCAAGAAGTTGACGGCGTAGACCTAAGGTCTGATATGACATGTGTCTGGGGAAAGAAATATGTACAAAATGTTTTGCTCCTATTTGTTTTGCAGCCCAGGCGATTGTATATCCTCTCGAAATAAAGTCTTGAGATCCAACCATATCGGCGGCGGCGTCAATTACAAGCGGGTCTTCATGCGCTTCGCCTGCGAAGCAAAGAATATCGGGTCTCTTTTCTTTTACGCGCTTAAAAGCCTCTGCTGTTCCGGGTATTGCCTGATTTACAATGATAGCTTTCATTTTAGGATCATCCGAAAGAGCTACAATCTGAGAGATTGTTGTCTCCTGTTGAGACATAAAATCATCAGGATAGGTTATGTGCTGAATCATTCCGCCGTCTTTTACAGAACCGTAAAGCCGGATAAGCTCTTCAGCACCGCGCAAATCGTCTTCGGATTGAGATACTGTTCCGGTCATAATTCCAATATGATATGCCGGACCCTTTTTGTCTGCTTTTGCAGTTCCTTGATTTTCGGTATCTTTGTTACAACCGGCAACAAAAACAAATAAGGCAGTCAATAAGACACCGAGTGCCAACGTTTTCTTTTTCATAAATGAACCTCCATTTTTAAGAAAACTATAAAAGTTTAAAACTTTGCAGTTTTTTGTGTATCTATTGCTTAATTAAGAAAGTATCTTAAGGTCAAGACAGGCACTAATAAACTACAGACTAAAAGTGTACCACACATGTATTCAACCGTCAAGTTTTCTTGTAAATTTTTTGTAATTTTTTTTTAAATTTATTTTGGCAAAACCCAGTCTCCTGCATCATGATTTATTGTTTCCTGTGAAATTCGTTTAATCAGCTTTGTCGGCGTCATCTTGACTTGTACGGCATTTAAAATATCCCCGTCAGGATTCCATAGTCCGGCTTCGGCAGCTTCCAAAGCCGCTTGTTCAACTTCTTCTTTTCCCCAAGTTTCATCATTAGGATTCCTAAACAAGACTGCATCCTGTAAGGTGCCGTCTTGACCTGTCTTGATAATAATAGCATTTGTCTTTTTCGGCTGAAACTTTTGCAATTTACCCCAAAAACAAAAAGCCTTTTCTCCCTGGACGAGGGCATCACAATCCGCTGCGGAAACTAAAACTCCATCCTCAGGTTCCGAACCGTCAAGAGGCAAAAACCAATAGAACACGATTGTATTTCCTTCTTTAACCTCAAAAGCAGGAAAAACATAGTCAGGCTCTTTTGAGTTCCCCGCATTTACAAGATTTATTCCAAATAAGTTTCCGCTCTTTTTTACGCTGAATTTTATAAAACCGGGTTTAGATGCAGAACCTACCTTTAGGGAAGAAAATGAGAGCTCGGCCGGATTATTGTTTGAGCCCTTAAAAGGAAGCTCAAAATCAAGAACTTCATTTAAGCCGGCCTTTACCTTTCCGCAAATCTTAAAAGCCTCACCTATTCCAAAAGAGGAAAGAGGTGTAATTTTAAAGATAGAAATTTCGTCATTTGCTGAAGCTGCCGCTTTAATTGTAGTATTTTCTTCCGTATTAAGTTCTTGAACAGTACAAGCTATTTCTTCGGTTGTGTTTTCACGTAAGGCATAGACTTGTATATTTTTTACAAGACCTTCAAATCCAAGGGTTATTTCGTTATTTTGGGACTGTGCAATATTTTTGAGAATAATACTCCCATCATGGCCTGAAAAAATTGAAACAAATCCGGGCTGTTCAATCATTCCGCTGCAAGAAGCAAATAAACTCAAAACCAACAAAATAGGTAAAAAAAATCTTTTTTTCATAAAAGACCTCCTACCTATTTATATGGTTTTTTAATTTTTATAGTAAAATTTTAATTTTTTTTAATTCTTTTTAAATTCTTGTAATTACAGACTCAAAGGGACGTAAAATCTTCTGTTGAGGATTAAAGTTTCTATAATTAAATAGAATCGGGAGACCTCTAACCTCTTCTTTTATTTTCTGTGCCTTGCCTGACATATTAGAAAGAATAAAAAAAGTTTTATCGTCTTTTTTGCGGTAATATGCAAAGATATCTTTTCCTAAATCGACAAATTCTATATCGCCTGTTTGCAAGGCTTCTTCCTTATTTCTTAAGGCTATAAGCCTTTTGTAATAATTAAAGCAAGAATCAGGCTCGGATAGGTTCTTTTTTACATTTATCTCTTTATACCTTTCGTTCAAACGCAGCCAAGGCTTTACGGTACAAAAGCCTCCATTTTCGGAATCATCCCATGGCATGGGAGTTCTCGCATGATCCCGGGCGTAGTTCATAGTCATTTTAAAAGCCCGTTTTTTACCGAATTTAAGACGGCGGAGAGTGCCATAAATATTCTTTGTGGCTATATCGTCAATTTCATCCATGCTCTTAAAATCGGTATTGGTAAGCCCGATTTCCTCGCCTTGATAAATA
This sequence comes from Treponema putidum, assembly GCF_000755145.1. GTDB lineage: Bacteria > Spirochaetota > Spirochaetia > Treponematales > Treponemataceae > Treponema_B > Treponema_B putidum. Next base: position 751,655 of record NZ_CP009228.1, on the reverse strand, counting down.
AAGGGTGTTCCTTTTTGGGTTAGAAGAACTGTTGCGAGCATTTTGACGCTTTCTTTATAGTATTTTCCTTCATCTCCAAACCTTGAAACCGAACGTGCCTGATCGTGATTTTCAAAAAAGAGGGGAGTCCAAGGCATTTTAGTCTGCCATTTTTTTAAAATTTTAATCATCCGGAAAGGTTTATATTTCCGTTTTAAAACCGGAATTTGAAACCAGCAGTCTACCCCCGTGTGATGTTCAAAAGGAAACACAAGAGTCAATTCGTCTTGAATAAAATCTTTGGCTTCTTCTAAAGAAACATCCATAGTTTCTCCCACAGTAAAGGCATTATACGGTTTTAAAACATCTCTATTCAATTCTTTTAAAATATCGTGGCAGCCCTTTTGTGAAAGATAAAACTCCTTGCCTGTTTTAATCCTTCTTTTTTTTGCATCTTCGTAAGAAGTTTTATAAATACAGTTTATAACATCGCAGCGGAAGCCGGCAACACCCATATCCAGCCAAAACTTCAATATCTTTTTTACTTCTTCAGTAACCGCGGGATTGTTATAGTTTAGATCCGGCTGATTTTCGGTAAAAAGGTGAAGATAATAGAGGCCGTTTTCTTCACAATACTTCCATGCAGAACCTAAAAAAAGGCTGTCCCAATTATTGGGAGGCAGCTTTTTACCCTTTACAAGCCTAGGCTCTTTCCAAACATAATAATTATGGTAGGGAGATTCGGGATTTTTAGATTCGATAAACCACCTATGCTGATCGCTTGTATGGTTTATAACCAAGTCCATCACAATTTTTATATCCAGTTTATCCGCTTCTTTTAATAGAGACTTAAAGTCATCCATTGTGCCGAATTTGGGGTTGATATCGCAATAATCGGAAACATCATAGCCGTTATCATAATCGGAGGATGCGGTTACGGGAGAAAGCCAAATTGCCCCTATACCCAGTTCCTTTAAATAAGGCAATTTTGAGATAATACCCTGAATATCCCCCATCCCGTCATTGTTTGCATCACAAAAGCTTCTGGGATATATCTGATAAAAAACCCTTTTATTCCACCATTCCATACATTTTCTCCTAAATGAATTTTATCTAACTTATATTCTAATTGTTTTTTATTATTTGTCTATATTTAAGGGATATATATTTTAAAAAGATATAGAGAATATGCGGGCTCTTGACAGTATGTATATTGTAGTATAGTATGGCCTTATAAACACTTGCAAAAAGTTTTTATAAGGAGTTATGATAAACAGTTCGGCAGAAATTCAGCCTCACTGTTTATCTGACGAGTTTTGTACATAGGGTACAAAACATCGCATTATTGGGAGGTATTTATGAAAAATAAAAAATTTTTTACAGTTGTACTTTTGTTGGCAGTGTCTGCTTTGTTATTTACTTCTTGTACTTTCAAAATGAATACTGCACAAAAAGCACATTATGAAAAGTTTATAAACGCGCTTGAGAATGAATTAAAAACTAGACAGATACCTGCAGGAGCTGTTATAGACATGCTTGCAGAAATTAATACTGAAGCCCTTGCATTAGATTATCAAATTGTGGATAAAAAACCCGGCACATCTATTGCACGATATACTAAAGCAGCTGAATTAAGAAAACGTTTTATACCAAAGAAAAAGTAAACTTAACTGTAAGGCCAGTTTTTTAATCAGGTAAAGTTTTATCCCCATCGGAAGATTCCGCCCTCCGATGGGGCTTTTTTTTACTTTCTGAGCCTGACTCCCTCAATATCCGAGCTGAACAGCTCTCTCAAATCGTTTAAGCCAAGGGCCATAAGGGCCATTCGGTCAATGCCTATCCCCCAAGCCAATACGGGGACATCAACTCCCATTGTTCTCGATACTTCGGGGCGAAGGATGCCTGAGCCGCCAAGCTCGAACCAGCCTAAAACGGGATGTTTTATATGCACTTCAATCGAAGGTTCGGTGAATGGAAAGTAACCGCCGACATATTTAACCTCGTCAGCACCGGCTATTTCAACGGCGAACATTTTGAGGATTCCTAAAAGGGTTTTTAAATTGACCTCATTGCCTAAAACAATGCCTTCGGTTTGGTAAAAGTCCGATAAGTGGGTAGCATCTACCTTATCATACCGGAAACATCGGGCTATGCCGAAATATTTGCCGGGTATTTTAGCCTTTGCCAGCTGATGGGCAGAAAGAACCGTTCCTTGGCTTCTGAGTAAGAGGCGCTTTGTAAAGTTTCTGTCAAAGGAATAATTCCAGCCTCGGCTTCCTGTGTTTCCGCCTGTCTCGTGGACTTCGGCAACGCGGGATAAAAAGGGTTCTTCAATGCTCTTTGCGTGAGTAGGATTTTTTATGTAGTAAACGTCATGAATATCGCGGGCTGCGTGGAATTGGGGCATAAAAAGGGCGTCCGAATTCCAAAAATCTGTTTCTACGAGCGGGCCGTCAAATTCTTCAAAGCCTAAGCCTACGAGTTTATCCTTTACACCCTCCAAAAAATCGCAATAGGGGTTAGTTCTTCCCGAAATTATACGGGCAGGAGGGAGATTTATATTATAACTTCTAAATGTTTGATTTTTCCAGCTTCCGGTTTTTAAGCTCTCGGCAGTAAGCTGTCCTGTTTCGTCGCCCGTAATACCCTCCGCTTCAAGTTCTCTTTGAAGGGCTTCTACCTCATCCGTAAAAGAGTAAACAACTGAGTCTCTTTCTACTATTTTATACGGGCTGTCGGCCGCTCCGCGTTTTTTTGCAATGGTAGTTATTATTTTTAATTCTTCGGCATTTAAATTTTCTTCCGAAAGAAGATGATCGGCCGCCTCTTTTCCTTTTTTTAATAAGCTTTTTAGCAATTCTAAGCGGCCGGAAGAAGGCTCTGCAACGAAAGATGCTCTTTTTTCTTCATCCATTTTAACGGCCCCTTCTTTTGAAAGGGTTCCGAAGGCTGAGCCTACATCCTTATTGGGAAGATTGAGGGCTTCGGCAATTTCAGGAAGGCGTAATTTACCTTTTTCTTTTAAAAGAGAAAGAATTCGTTGTTCAGGCATTCCATTTTCCGCAAAATCTTTTCCCAGTTCGGTAAGTTCAAAAAAAATCTTTGTTTTTCTGCTTTTTTCTTTAACAAGTTCTTTCATCTTAAGCCATGAAAACACCTGATTTGCATGTCCTTCTTTATAATCTAATTGCAGCTCCAATGCTTTTGTATCAAGGTCTTCATCTTTTTTAAATTTTTTTAACACCTTAATTTCAAGAGGATGAAGATTTTTTATAATATTTTTTATATCCATATTTACTCCGAGGTTTCTTGTATAAAATATAAAGGATTATACCATATTTTTAAGTCTTTGTACACAATTTAGCTTATATAAATTTTAGGACTTTACAAAAAATATTACTTATTATATAATAGGATGTCGGCTGTGTACTAAATAATTCAGCTAAAAACGCCGATAAGATATAGGCAGTACCGATAATTTTGAAATTTTAATTTAGTTATTATTTAATATGGTATAGTCAAAAGAGGGGTTTAAAGTGTCAAAAACACGAACATATAAAACGGCAGAAAATAACTTAGTACGGTATTTTAATGAGCTTTTTAGAGCTTTCTGTGCGGCCGTATCTAAGGGTGTAATGAAGTTCATTAACGGCGGACGCAAAAAACTTACCATAATGGTTGTTCCGCACTCTCAAAAAAGGGTCGTAAATTTTCAGGCAAGTATATTTTCGATTATTTTTGTATCCGTACTGCTTTTAGGTATTTTAGCTTCATTTTTTTGGTTTACAGCCGAATCCATAGCTTCAGCCAAAAAGCTGGCAAACCTAAAAGAAGAAACACGCAAAACTCAAGCGAGCCTTAATGTTTTAAAAAATGAAACAAATGATTTTTTAAAAAATGCAAAAAATTTTCAATCCACTCTTTCTTCTACGTTAGCATCATTGGGCTTACAGTCTATTATGGAAACAGGAGCGGAAAATGATGATTCAAGCGATCTTTCACTCTTGTTTAACGTACAAGAGCAAGCTCAAGGAACTGCCAGGGAAGTAAATGAGCTAAAAAAATTCTCAGCCTACTTACAGGATACCATTCAGCCTGTACAGGAAATGGCAAAGCTCATGGACACTCAAACAGCCCTATTTTCAGATATTCCCAGTCTTTGGCCCATCAAAGGGGGTATCGGACATATCACGATGGCATTCGGCCAAAACCGGCACCCTTTTACCGGCCAATGGTATATTCATACGGGTATAGACCTTGCAACAGGCCGTTCCGGCGATCCCATTATGGCTACAGCTGACGGCCAAGTTATTACAGTAGAAACGGATTCGGGCTGGGGCAACTACATTATTATCAAACATAAGCATGGTTTTTTTACGAGGTATGCTCACCTAAGCTCATTTAGAGTTACAAGAGGGCAGCATGTACAAAAAGGTCAAGTAATAGGTTATATAGGAAATACAGGCATATCTACCGGCCCTCATTTGCACTATGAGGTCCACATAGGTTCGGATGTTGTAGATCCTATGAAATATCTGAACATAAAAAATACCGGAAGAAAAAAATAGTCATGGCCGATTTTACTGATGATATTTCCATAAACACAATCATAGGCCCGGGAACTTTCGTAAACGGAAGTTTAAGTGTGCCCGGCTTTTTACGTATAGATGGAGATATAAACGGAGATATCAACACTCCCGGAAGAGTTATAATTGCAGAGAACGCCAGAGTCAGGGGCAACATACACGCCAAATCAATAACCATAGGCGGAATGGTTCAGGGCGATGTTATAGCCCCGGAAAGCGTAGTAGTATTGTCAACAGGCCTTGTTTTAGGTTCCGTTTTGACAAAAAAGATACGCCTTGATGATGATGTATTTTTACACGGCTACTGCTTTGCCGTAGATAATCAAAATGAATTTGAAAAGGCAGAAAAAGAATATAAAAACAGACAGGGCCTTGCGGCTTCTGCTCTTGTGCATTCAAGGTGAGGTTAAATTATGGGAAACTCTGTGGACACAAGCAACTATGTTTCCGCTCTTAATACTGCCGCACCTTTAATAGCAAAAGATTCGCATACTCAAAAAAATCAAACACGAAAAGCAGAAGATACCAAGCTAAAAAAGCAAAAATCCTTTTTAGACACAATTTTGGATAATAATATTCAAGAATCTGAAGAATTCTATTATGAAAAAAAGCTGGAAGGTCTTAATCTTGAAGAAAGAAAAAAGGCCGTAGATGACATTCTGGCTCTTTTACAAGACGATGTCTATTCAAGCGGGGCAAATCTGGCTGATAATGTAAATACCGAAACTATTACCAAATATAAACAAGCTGTTAAAAAATTTGTCCGTTTTGCCGTTTCTCACTCTCTTGACGCAAAAGCGGTAACTTCAGGAGGCTTAAATCCTCTAAAACAGCGTAATTATGTAATAGTAAAAGTCATTGATGAAAAAATAGACAAGCTGACACAGGAACTTTTATTTAATCAACTTGAAAAACTACAAATTTTAGCTAAACTGGATGAAATAAAAGGCCTTTTAATCAATTTGACAACATAGCGGAGTAAAAATGGATTATGATATTAATGAAAATATAGAAGATATTGAATCTCTTGAAGATAAGGATCAAAAGCCTGTAAAAATGAGCTCAAATCCTAAAGATTTTCCTCAACCCCTGTATGAACTTAATTTGGATTACTCAAAAGAAAGCTTTTATGCGACAGCTGACGAACACCAAGAGTTTAAAACGGGAGACTTTGTTCTTGTACCTACACGATATGGTAATGATGCAGCAAGATTAGGAGGTCTTGTCAAAACTCCCATCAATGCAGATCCTGACGAGGTTGTAAAAATTATTCGAAAAATAAATACTGAAGAAGAGATTATCTTAGAAGAAAACAATAAAAAAGAAAAAGAAGCTGCCAAGATTTTTAAAGAAAAGGTGTCCTTAAATAACTTGGAAATGAAATTTATAGGTTGTCATTTTTTGCTTGATGAACCGAAGGTATTATTCTTTTTCAGTGCCGACACCCGTATAGATTTTAGAAAGCTGGTTAAAGATCTCGTTTCCGTTTTTAAAATACGAGTTGAGTTAAGGCAAATAGGTGTTAGAGACGAATCTAGAATTATAGGAGGACTCGGCTGCTGCGGCAGGCCCTATTGCTGCCATAATGTAACCGATAAACTCAAGCCTGTTTCTATAAAAATGGCGAAAGAGCAAAATCTATCGTTGAATTCATCTAAAATATCGGGACAGTGCGGAAGGTTATTATGCTGTCTCTCTTACGAATATGATTGGTATGCAGAAGCAAGAAGATCGATGCCGCCGGAAGGAGCAAAGTTCTCGTATGACGGCACAATCTTTAAAATTACCGAAGTAAATCTTCTTAACAGGATGGTCTCTCTTTTAGGAGATGACGGCCGAATCCTTTCTCTCCCTGCAAAACGTATAGTCAATATCGGGGGAAAGTGGCAGGTAAGATAGATTATTTTTCCGTATTTTTTTCTGTTATACCCAGCTTTTTTAAATAGGCATAAAGTTTATCTGCAGTGTGCTTACTTATTGCATGTTCCATCTCGCAAGCATCAGTATCTGCAATTTCATAATCTACTTTAAGAACTTGAGTTAAAAAAGCTCTTAGCGCATTGTGTCTTGTACGGACATCTTTTGCAATAGCCTTGCCTTTTTTTGTTAAAGTAATGGTTCCATAAGGCTCTTGCTCAATATATCCATCTTCTTTTAGCCCCCCAAGAGACTTATTAACACTTGCCCTCGAAACGTTTAATGCTCTTGCAACATCAATAGACCTCACGTGCTCATCAATCAAAGATAAGTCATAAATACGTTCAAGATAATCTTCTTTTGAGGAAGTAATAGTTCCTGCTACATGCGTTCGTTTATTCATGCTAATATTATACACTATTTCCTTTGACAAAACAAGGACTTTTTTGTATCATATCAAAAGAATGTTTGTTCTATTTTTGTACTGGATTGTAGATACGGAACTATGTTGATAAAATTAAAAAAAAGTATACCGGTTATAATATTCATTTTTCTAATAGGCTTTCCGGCCTTTTCTCATCCTCATATGTGGTTTACAAGCTCCCTTGAGGTAGTTTTTTCGAGGAAAGCTATAAAAGGAGCCTATATTACATGGACATTTGATAGATTTTTTAGTGCAGATGTAATAAGCGGTTATGACTTAAATGGCGACGGAATATTCAGCACAAAAGAAACTGCCGATGTTTACGAAAATGCATTTAGCTACACTGAAAATTTTTATTATTTTACCTTCATTAGGCAGGGAGAAAAACGGGTAACCCCTGAGCATATTGAAAAAGACTCTTTTTCCGTTTGGCAAAATAAGGGTATTTTAAGTTACCGCTTTTTTATAGATTTAAGCGGGTTTGAGGGGCAGGAAATATTTTTAGCCTGCTATGATTATACGTTTTTTTGCGATATTACCTATCCTGAAAATGCGGCCGTTAAATTCATATATGACAAAACTATGGTAAAGCCATCATATATGATTATAGAAAATAAAAATTATCCCGTTTATTATGACCCTTTAGGAGCAATGGACGATAATAGAATATATTATAAATGGGCACCCGGGCTTAATACCTATTATCCAAAAGAAGTAAGAATTAGGTTTGAAAATGCTTATGAAAAAAAGATGGATAATTATTTTTTTTGTCGTTAATATAACCTCATTATTTGCAAATCCTTTTACAGGCAAAAAGAATTCTCCTATGCCTGTATATCAAGGACAACCTTCGGAAAATATTTTAAAGGGTCAGCGTATTTTAAACCAAAAGCTGGGAGATTATATAAACGATTGGAAAGAAAATAAAAATTTTAACGTTTTATTGTCCATATTGGCCATTGCATTCTTATACGGCTTGGTTCATGCAGCAGGGCCGGGACACCGTAAGACTGTAATCTTTTCGTTTTACATTACAAAAGAATCAAATAGCTTAGAGCCTCTTTTTACAGGTCTTATTTTGGCAGGTGCACATGGAGGTGCCGCAATAGTCCTTATGCTTATTTTTAAGGGGCTTTCAGGAGCAATCCTCTCACGTTCAAATGATGCAATGATATACATGGAGGGAGTTTCTTTTTTAATTTTGATAGTGCTATCTCTTTGCGGAATAATTGATGCACTAAAAGATATAAATACAAAAAAAATTCTGAGAATAAAAAACTTAAACTTGGGGCAATTTTACTAAGCGGTATTTATCCTTGTCCGGCGGCAATGCTTGTTTTGGTCTTAGCTGTAAGCCTTGATGTTTTAGCCTTAGGAATTTTTTCGGTAATAGCTATGTCTATAGGGATGAGTATCCCGATAATAGCATCAGGATATTTAGCATGGGCCGGAAGGACAGGTCTTTTTTATAAATTAAAAAATAAAGAAAAACTTGTAGGACTAATCGGCTCAATTCTCCAGATCGGAGGATATAGCTTTTTACTCTACATTTCGGTAAAAACAGCCTTGCCTTTTATCCTAAGTTTGTTTAGAATACTAAAATAAAATTTATTTTGCAGGAGTTAATATGAAATCTATCAATATTATGAAAATTTACCTGTTTATTTTTTCTATGCTGTTTCTTACAAGCTGTTCAAGCATACAAAAAGACTGGAAAACGGACGGATCCGCTATCGAAAAAGATATAGCTCTGTCAAAAAAACATGGGCTAATGCTTTTTACTGCTTCGGATACCGATCCGCAAAGTAAAAACTTATTAGAAAACGTTTTTACCGGCAGCTTATTTTCAAAAATAAATAAGGATTTTATTTTTTACAATGTAGACATAGTAAAGGATGAAGAATCAGCCGATTCGGTTCAACTGGAAAAAAATTATGTCCTTTTTTCGGATTATAATATTACTCAAGTTCCATACCTGTGTTTGATAAATGAACACGGAGACGTTTATCATTCGGATCTAATTCCTGAACAGATTACATCCTCTTCTTCATTTTTAGAGTATTTGAATAAACTAAAAGAAAAGGGAAAAGCTGTAGAAAATTTACGAAAAAACATCAATGAAGCGAACGGCCCTGAAAAAATAAAGGCTATAAACGCATTTTTTGATAAAATTTATCTTGTCGATTCCGAAAAGTACAGAAATCTTTTTGAAGAAGGCATAAAAAGCGATCCTTCAAATGAAAGCGGACTATTAGGCTCCTTTATACTTGCGAGAATGCAGCTAAACATTGAACCATTGTTTAAACAACAAAAACACAATGAAATAATAGCAGAATTAAACAAAACCTTAGAAACAGGGCTTCTAACTTCTGAAGAAGAGCAAGGGGTATTATGCAATATTGCATATTTTTACTCTATTTTACCGAATACGCCTGCAAAAAAAATAATAGAATACCTTGAAGCAGCTTTAAAAAAAGCCCCTAACTCTTTTAGAGCCGCAACCATAAGGGAAGATATTGAATACCTGAAAAATAAAAATTAAATGCTTATATCAACTAAGCCTGAAACGGCTTCTTGCTTGGCAAAGGCCTTTGATGTATAGCTGTAGTTCGGTTTTATGGATATTATTTCTTGCCTCAAATCAGTCATTCGGGATTGTAAAAGCTCCCTGTTCTTTTTATTTTGGTCTATGACTTGGGATTGAAGTTTACTCAGATCCGATTTAAGCCTTACAACCTCGGCGTCGTCCTTATCGGGCATACCGAATCGGTACATTTCTTCTATCGGGTCTATTACCTTTTGAATTGTAAAAATATCCCCAATTATCGACTGTTCCAACTCCGTGTGATGCACCAAGGCATCTATATTATCTTCATGTATGCTTCGCTCCTGTGTTTCAAGGACAACAAGATAGTCGCTGAATTTTTTTCTTTGTTCTTGTAAAAGAGTCTTAAACCTTTTAAGAACAGCAACCCTCTGATCGATTTCTTGGCGGCTTAATGTTTTCTTCATAAGTTTTTTACCCCGCTATGTTTACACCTACGGAAACCTCAGACCTTTGAGGCACAGGTTGAGACACAGTAATCTGCTTCCATGCATCATGTAGCTCCTGCATCATCGAGCTTACATCCAACAAGGGTTTGTAGTCTTTTTTTAAATTTGCGGTTAAAAGCTGCTGGTTAAAATACGAGTAAATAGAAAGAAGATTTGCCGCTATTTCTCCCCCAATATCCATATCTAAGGCCGCCATAAGCTCTGTAATAATCTCTTGGGCTTTAATGATGTGGTTGTTTATGGGTTCGATATCTTTTGCAGGAATTTTAGGCACATTCATCTTAGAAATTGCAAGATTTATCTCTTTTATTCCCTCTGCATAAAGCATAAGAATAAGAGAGCCCGGACTTGCCGTTTTAACACTTGTTTCTTTATAGGCTGCTGCTGCCTGACTATTATAACTCATATCCCCTCCAAAAATAAAAATAAGTGTCTCCTAAATTTATCGGTATTTAAGATAAGGCCTTTAGTAAAAGCCTTTATTTCAATTTAATTTGCTATCAACCTTAATAGATAAAAATATAAAAAGTTACATACTTTCTTTTATGCTTTTGCCGTAAACCTGTGTATTCAAGGCTGTCAAAAAGAGAACTTGCGTTTTAAACTTTTTAATGCTATACTTAACCTATGAGTTTAAATGCTTTTTTTCAAGAAATGGAATTTCATATTAACGGCGATATCCGCAAAAAGTGTAATTTAAAGTCGGCTCTTTTTTCTTCATGCGGAAATATTATATTTGAAAACATTTCCGAAGTTCATAATTTTGTGTTTAATTTTAATTCTCTTGTAAATAAAGGCCTTTTTGGAGAAGGACAAGCTCATTTAAAAGCAGGCGAATTAAATGCGATGGGGATTTTGGATGAAGTTCTTCATTATGTTTTAAGACTTTACCGTCAAAATGTTGATGCCGATTTTTTTGTTAAGGGATATGAATTTATCGAAAAAGAATTTAAAAATAAAAATCTTCATAGTCTTGATTTTTTATTAAAAGAGTTTTGCAAAGATTTTCCTCCAAAGGATGTTTACACGGATAAGCTCTCCTTAGATGAATGGTTTGAATCAACTGACGGCTCATCAAATGTACCCAACAAACTGCTCGCCTTTGAAGAGTTTATTTTACTATGCCTTGCAAATAGAAATCCTGCAAATGCACAATTTGATGTTTTATTTAATGATTTAAATTTAAAAACAATAGATTCATACGGTATTTTTTGGGATACGGTAAAAAAATGGTCAAAAAAAATAAGCCCATAGGGGCCATACTTGGAAAAGGACAAGGAGACCTTGATATTCTTTCTTTTTTGGAAGAACCTATCAACCGTTGCCCTGACAGTATTTTAGGGCAGCTTAGCTATGTAAAAGAAAACTGGAGCCGCTTTACTCAAAATCTTTTGCTTAAACTTTTGGGTGCCGAGGACTTAATAAGGGAAGAACAAAAGGGCGGATGGACACCGCCCCAAGGGGGAGGCTTTGATGTTCCGGTCTATACCTTTGAAAATTTGTTAAAAGAGTATGAGGCTTTTACTCCCGATAAAAATTGGATGCCCAATTTGGTTTTAATAGCAAAGAGTACCTTGGTTTGGCTGGATCAATTAAGCAAAAAATATTCTGCACCGATTACCCGCTTAGATCAAATTCCTGATGCCGAGCTCAAATTTTTGGCGGATGCGGGAATAACGGGACTTTGGTTAATCGGAGTTTGGCAGCGTTCCGAGGCGAGCCGCCGTATTAAAGAAATTTGCGGGAATCCTGATGCGGCCGCCAGTGCCTACAGTATTTATGACTATGAAATTGCAGAAGAATTGGGCGGCTGGCCGGCTCTGGCTAATTTAAGGGAAAGAGCTTGGAAATTCGGAATTAGAATGGCGGCCGACATGGTTCCCAATCATACGGGGCTTGACTCCAAATGGATTATGGAAGAGCCGAATCTTTTTTTACAAACAAGAGACTCTCCTTTTCCCGCCTATAATTACAATACTGAAAACCTTTCCCGGGATGGAAGAACCGGTGTTTATCTTGAAAGCGGTTATTATTCAAAGACGGATTGTGCCGTAGTTTTTAAACGCGCCGATAACTATTCCGGCGATGTACGCTATATCTATCATGGAAATGACGGCACAGGCCTCCCATGGAATGATACGGCTCAAATAGATTTTTTAAACAAGGAGGCGAGGGAAAAAGTTATCCAAAAAATTCTCCATGTTGCAAGGAATTTTCCCATCATACGCTTCGATGCGGCTATGGTGCTTGCTAAAAAACATATTCGCCGTCTATGGTACCCGGCTCCCGGTTCAGGCGGAGACATTGCAAGCCGATCCCGCTATGCTCTTTCTATTGAAGAATTTGAAAAAAGAATTCCTGAAGAATTTTGGAGGGAGGTTGTAGACCGCTGCGCAAATGAAGCTCCCGACACTCTCTTACTGGCCGAAGCCTTTTGGATGATGGAAGGCTACTTTGTCCGCACCCTCGGAATGCATCGCGTATATAACTCTGCATTTATGAATATGCTCAAAAACGAAGAAAACGCAAAATACAGGGAAACCATAAAGAACACTCTTGAATTTGACCCTGAGATATTAAGGCGGTATGTCAATTTTATGAATAACCCTGATGAAGAAACAGCCATAGCCCAATTCGGGGACGGAGATAAGTACTTCGGCGTCTGCACAATGATGTCGGCTATGCCTGGCCTTCCAATGTTCGGGCACGGTCAGCTTGAAGGCTTTACGGAAAAGTACGGGATGGAATATAAAAGAGCTTATAAGGATGAAGCCGTAAACTCCGGTCTGCTTGAAAGGCATAAAAAGGAAATATTTCCTCTTTTAAAAAAACGCCATATTTTTTCGGGCGTTGAAAAATTTAGACTCTTTGATTTTTGGAATGAGGGGAATGTAAACGAAAATGTCTTTGTTTGGTCAAATGATTTTAACGGAGAGCGTTCATTGATATTTTATAATAATGCCTATGAAAGAGCCTCGGGGTGGGTAAAACTTTCAGCGGCTTTTGCCGTAAAAAATGCACAAAATGAAAAAGAATTAAGGCAAGAAAATCTTATGAACGCTCTTAATTTAAATTCGGGAGAGTACTATTTTACGGTGTTTTATGAGCAGCGTTCTTCCTTATTCTTTTTAAGAAAAAATTCCGAACTTGCCGAAAAGGGCTTTTTTGCAGCCTTAGACGGTTATCAATGCCAAGTATTTTTAAACATCCATGAGATTAAGGATGATGATGGCTATTATAGGGAACTCTATCACAAAGCGGAAGGACGGGGTTTTAAAGACATTGAATTCGAAATAAATAAATGTAAGTACGGGGCTCTCTACGTGACCGTTCAGGACCTATGCACTAAACAAATTTTTCCTCAAATTGCTGATTATTGCGATACTTCTAAAAAAGACGAGAAAACAATTGAAGATATATTGAAGAAACTTTATCCTAAATTTTCGGATTTCTTTGATGCCTTTGAAGAAATATTTTTTAAGACCTTTTATTCTGATGAAGAAAAAGAAACTTTAAAAGGCCTCAAAGAAAAAAACAAGGCCGAAGCTTTGAGTTTAAAAAATTCTATGGAGTGTTTTTTATGCCTTTGTTCAAATGAGCCTTTAATTGACGGAAATGTTAATGATAAAAGTCTTAAAAGCGAAGAAACAACCTTATTTATAAATGATCTTAAGACATTGCTTCTTAACACAAAAGATGATGTACTCATATATACGGCAGGCCTTTTATTGTCTGCCCTGTTTAAATTTTTTCCTAAAGAAAAAATAAAAACCTGCCGCCTTGATTCTGCTCTTGCCGAAATGCTTTGCTCTTTTGGCGTCCCGGAATTAAATTCAAAAAGCACCTTATTTTTGTTAAACCGCTTATTTTGCTTGGCGGAAACTGAGAAAAAGTTTTTTGAAAATTTGATTTCAAAAAAGGATTGCGTTAAGGACTTTATGGATTTTTGTTTACATGATGAAGTACTTAAAAATTGTTTAGGTTTGAACGAGTGGAATGGGGAGCTTTGGTTTAATAAAGAATCTACGGAAAGGCTGGCTTTGATAAATATTTTGTTTAAACTTGTATGGGAAGAAAGACCTGAAGATAGTGTACATAAATGCAATATTTTATCTTTAAACTCTTATGCCGGTATTTATTCGGATATGACCAAGATGTTTTCGGCTGCCGAATATAAGGTAAAAAGCCTTATTGATTTATAAAGAGAAAAAACTAATCTTTTTCGGCATTTTCTTCTGCGTATTTTTTAAATTCTTCCTCGCTCATTTTATCGGAATAAATAGGATAAAGGGCTTCCACAAGCTCTTCAAGCGTGGGAAATTTAGCTCCATCAAGTTTATATGACATAAAAACTACCTCTCCATATATTTTAGCATATTTTCAATTTCTTTTTTAGAGGCCTGTATCTTTTTTATATTTTTTATAGGTTTGTCCAAATCTTTCATGTATTCAGGCTGATTAGGCTTTTCGCCGCAGGCATCCTCGACTATATCTCTTTCAAAGGCCGGATGGTCTTTTGAAATAAGAACAATGGTTTCAGGCCCCTTATTTTTTAAAATTTTACTCTTTATGGCGGCCCCATAGGCTGCAGCAGTAGAAGTATCGATCATAATTCCATATCTTTGATAGGCCTTTCTGATAAGTTCTTTATAGTCCTTAGCATCTACCTGCTTTGGAAAAATTAAGGCTTTCATAATTGCGGGGCTTATTTCAAAAATCTGTTCCAAGCGCTCAATGTTTGAGGGGCTTACAGGATCCGCTGCACTTCTTTGGGTCAAAGGAATTTCCATTGTTTTGCAAAAGCAATCTCCGTCCTTGTTTACCGATAGTTCAGGTGTAGCATCCGTAATAAAGCCGTTTAGGGAAAGCCCGCTCTTCCATGCAAAAAGACCGGCTGCAAGATTTCCATAATTACCTGAATGAAGAGCATAATAGATTTCGCCGAAAATCTGTTTTCTAAAGCGGGTAAAAGCAAAAAAATAGAAGAATATTTGGGGCAGGAGTCGGCCTATGTTTACCGTATTTGCTAAGGTAAGGCCGTATTTTTCTACAAGAGCTCTATCAAGATATACGGCTCTTTTTAAGTTTTCAACGTCCTTTACATCTCCGTCACATTCTACAGAGTAAATAGAACCTCCGTTTTCGGCTAAATATTCTTCCCTGATACCGGATGCATAACCTTTGGGGTGTATTAAGAGCGTTTTAACTCTTTTTTTATTCCAAAAAGCGGCAGCCATGCTTTGACCATTCTTTTTGGTTCCCGTTCCTAAAACTATGGCTTTTTTGTCGGTTATGGTTAAAATATGTTCAAGAACCGAGGCAAACCATAAAAAGCCGAAATCTCTGTGGCAGCCTGTCGGCCCGTGAAAAAGATCCAGCAAAAAGAATTTTTCGTCCAATTGCCGCAATCTGGGGCTGTAATTTCCGAAAGCTGAAACGGCGATACGTTCCGATACGGCCGGGCTGAATTCTTCTTGCAGTATTGCAGAGGTTAAGGAGCCCGCTATGGCGGCAAAACTGGAAGTTTCATTAAGATGAAAAGTCCAATTGCTTAAGTCCAAGGCTTCTTTCGGAATATAAAGTCCTCCATCGGCCGGAATACAGTCTGTTACGGCCTCATAGAAAGATACTATCTTATTACTGTTACGTGTACTTACCAGATCCATGTTTTCCTATTGTATCATATTTAAAATAAAATTCTATACTTTTTTATGAATTTTATCGGTTTATATGTCATTTTTGCTTGTCTTAGTCCCTCATCGCCTAAATCCTGTTCTCTATTTATAAATTCTATATATTTAGGCAGATAACCTGCAAAGGCATAGTTAATGTATTGAAAACTTCCCTTGTAAGAAGCCAGAGCTTTTTCAAATAAAATAACGGCTGTTTTATTGTTTTGTGTTATTTCCGCCAGCGTCCAAGCTACGGGTTCATCCCAAACATATAGAATTATGCCCATCATTGAAGTCCTGCTTAAAATTGAAAGGGCATCTAAGGCTGCTTCATAGTCGGAATTTTCAGGATTTGAGGTTACTTTTGTTCTATTCCATTCCTCAAGCACTTTCTTGGCATCGTCTACATTTTCAAGGGTGAGAGGTTCGATTTTTATCTTGTCATAAGATTTTTCAAACTTATTTATATGGGTCTTTTTTTTATGAAAGTCCTTACCTTTTAGTTCAGCCAAATCTTTCCTAAGATAAACATAGTCAAAGTTATCTCTATCCTCTTCTATTTTTAGCTCTTTAAAAAAAAGGCAGATTGAAGACATTGGTGTTATTATCTAAAAAAGATTTTGAAAGAATCATCCATTTTTTATATTTTGCCGATAATTCCTTTGTTATTTCGACATCTACTGTGCAGCAAGGTGTAATAAAAAAACTTTCACCCCTGTATTCTCCTAGTATTATCAACAGATTATCGGTTTTTGAGACTTGATACTTATAATTATGTCTAAAAAGGTATAAATTAAGAAAAGTAAGCTCCGATATTCCGTCAGGAAGCCTTTTTAAATAAAATTCCATTTCGGATTGCATTTCCAACGAAATGGGTGCAAATTCAGGATACTGTGGTACATTCATACTTATATCCTACTATTTTTAAGTAAAAACGGCAATAGATATTAAAAAATAATTATTTCTTATTTTTTATTGAAAATATATTTATATTGGGCTATAATACCTACGGTAGTCTATTAGGACTATCGATTGTAATTTTATTTTGGAGGATTGATTTATGAAAAAATTTATTTTTATTGTTTTAGTTTTAGGCTGTATTTTACCTTTATCGGCTCTTGATTTCGATTTTATGGACATATCCGGGGATGTAGGACTCGGTTATATGAATCATAATATGGTGACAGTTTATAACACGGATTCTCTTAAAGCTAATTTGGCACAAGGTTTAGGGGATGCTCTAGGACAAGGAAACCTTACAATGGATGCTCCAAAGTCTGTTGATTCGTATAATGCCTTGGCCCTGGGCTTAAAACTTAAAATAAGCTATGTTTATGCAAATATAAGCATAGGCTTTCCTTTTACACAGATACCTACAGGAGATGACCCTCTTGGTCAAAAACTAAAGGACATGGGGGCTACAAATAAGTTGAATAATTCCGTTATTGTTGATGGTCAGATAGGCTTGGGTATAAATATTTTAAAGAGCTTACCTGTAAATCTTTTTGTAGGAGGCGGTTTAGGTATAAACTATATTCAGACAAAAAGAAAACTTCCCGATGAATACGTCAAAACGATAAAAGATAAAGATGGCAATATCGTAGCAAGGGAACTTAACGAGACACGAAGTATCGCTATGGCGGGTCTGGGTATAAATGCAGCTTTGAATTATTATTTTACAAAAAATATAGGCATTTCTTTTGATATTAAAGATACGGTATATTTTATTCCGATGTCAAACCAAAGATATTACAAAGGAAAGGCAATAAACGGAAGCGGTTTTACTTATACGATTACCAGTGATGGAAAACAAGATATTAATTCTCTTATAAATTATTCATGGGCTAATAACCTTGCATTAAGATTGGCTGTTGCCTTTAAGCTGTAAAATAAGTATTGTTTTTAATAAAGCTGTAACAAATTCCGGTCTTCGGAGTTTTAACTATGTTTTTCTAAATAGAAAAAAATGTGTTTTATAGGAGGTTTATTATGAAGCACAAAAAAATGATTTTAATTTTGATTATTTCGGCTACATCTGTTGCTTTTGCATTTGCAGATATTGCTATTTCGTTCGGCCCTGCCTTTACGAGTTATTTTGTACATACTAAAAATGATGGCAATTTTGATACGTTTAGTGCCGATGTAAAAAATGCATTAAAAAATGCTAAAGAGGAAAAGAACAATGCTGCGGGTGCGGCTGTGGATCTTAGGGCAGGTATTTTTTATCTTATGACTCAAATTGCCTTTCCCGGTCAAAACCATAGCCAACTTGTAAAGGGAGCAACCTCTGAAAAAGATAAGTTTTTAGTAAAGAATGCCTTTATTCTTGACTCTCAGCTTGGAGTCGGCATCACCTTGCTTAAAAATACTCCTTTTAACCTATTTTTGGGAGGCGGTATAGGGTTAAATGCTATGAAGGCAACTCAATCTCTTTCTATAGCTAACCAGAATGTCAGTTACGACAAATTGGATGTAATGTTCGGTATGGGAGTTAATGTTCTTGCAAGCTATTATTTTACAAATATTATAGGTATTTATGCAGGTGTTGCCGATACTGTTTATTTTGCTCCTTTAAAAGTTCAAAAGACATTTAAAGTTGGAGATCAAGAATATACGGTTTCCAATACTAGCGGCAACATAAAAGATGTTATTGCTAACAGCGTAAACTTAAAATTAGGCCTTTCTATCAGGCTGTAAATTTCTAACTTTAATTAAAAAAGGCAGCTCTTGCGAGCTGCCTTTTTTGTTATATTTATTTTAATGAGTTTAAAACGCTCGAAAGTCTTGTTTTGTCGTATAGGTCTAAAGGCCGGCCTTCAGAAAATCTAACCGCTTCTTCGGTGAATGTCCCTGCACTCATACAGATTCCTGTTCCGCCCTTTACTTCTTTGAGGCGGGCATGCAGTTCCCGCAAAAGAAGTTCTCCTACCGTTCCTTGTGATCTAAAAAATCTAAAAATAACCGTATCCGAAAAGCGCGGGGTATCTATTTCTGCGACTATATCGGTATAGGCTGCCAATACGGAAATGTCAACTATTTTTACCTTAGCTTTCGGATAAAAGCGGGCTACAATCTTTCGGCAAAGAGCTACGAATTCGCTTTGCCCCGACATTAGATATATCTGCAAATTCTTGTTTTTATTTAATTCCTGATATCTCATTATTAAGGTTGCTGCATCCTTGTATCCCGGGCTTGTATTTTGAATTTCCTTCAAAAGATGAAGAGCTTGGCCTATTTCTTGAGTCTTGATATAAGCTTGTGCCAGCCTATACTTTAGCTCATTGGAAATTTCCGGGGATGCTCCTGTATGTTTTAAACCTATTTGGAAGTCTTCAATAGCTCTTTCCAATTGATTGGCCTTTGCCTTTATCATACCTGTATACAGGGCAGCCTGCGGCCCAAAAACCGGATCCACCCTAAGATGGTTCAATATCTTTAAGCAGCGGTCTGTTGCTTCCGTTTCATAAAAACATTCACCCATTGCAAATAAAACTTCTTTGTCATCGGGCTTAAAATCCAAAGCCTTTTTAAAAGCAGGTAAGGCCTCATTGTATTTATGTAAATTCTGAAAGGTATATCCGAGATATTTTGTAGCCAAAAAACTGTTTGGTTCAATTATTAAGGCTCTTTTGAAAAATTTAACCGCCTTTTCGTAGTCTTTTTCGAGATAATAGATATAACCTAAATTATAACTGACATCAATACTTTTAGGATTGATCGTTTCTGCCAAAAGAAAACCTTTTTTTGCTTCAGGGAGCCTGTTCGTTTTTGAGGCACAAGTTCCATACTTTATTGCAACATCCAGCTGCTTATTAATTTCGAGCGGTTTCATTCTATCCAGCAAGGCCGAATATGCCGTATATGCTTTTTCCCAGTCTTGGTCTTGATAATAAATATCCCCCATTATAAATAAACCTTCAATATCATGAGGGTTTTGGGCTAAGCGGCGTGAGGCTTCTTTCATTAAAGCTGCCCTGCCTTTAACTTTCTTTCTTCCTCCTCCCGCTGAGGATTTTTTCTGTGTAGCTATAAAGACAATGATAACAGCAACAATAATAATAATAAAAAAGGAAATAATAATAGTTGATACCATTCTCCTATTATGCGTTTTATTTTGAGATATGTCAATGGAAGATGAATTGAATTTATTAATAATCACGTCATAAATTACCGATAGCTGCAAATTATACCCTAGTCAACGGTTTTTATCTATGATATAATAAAAAATACGTTATTTCCTTGGAGGAGGTATGAAAAAAAGATTTTTTATGTTAATTTCATTACTTTGTATGGCTACGGTTTTTGCCGATCCTGAAAGCGGTTTTAATGAAGATGATATTCCGTTAAAAAAGGTAACTCTTTATTCTTCGGGTGTAGCCCATTATGAGCATGAAGGCATTGTAAAAGGGTCCGGTAAGATAGATTTATTGTTTCTTCCTTCCCAAATCAGCGATGTCTTAAAGTCCGTTTTTGTAAAAGACCCTGCCGCAAAGAATTTATCGATAAATTATCAATCGGAAGATACTCTTAAAAAAACAATGCAGAGTTTAAAGGTTGATTTATTCGGGAATGACTCTATTTTTAAACTTCTTAAGGCACAAAAAGGTGCCGAAATTGAAGTTTATACCCAGAATAAGATTACAGGTAAAATTTTAAGTGTAGATAAAATTGAAGATTCTAAAGCCGGTATTCTACTTTCCATTGTTTCGGCTGATGGTGTTAAGATTATATCTTTTAATGATGTGCAATCTTTCAAATTTACGGATCCCCAGAGAAATGAAGATTTGCAAAAAGCCTTAAGTCTCATTTTAGAAGCTTCGGCAAAGGAAAGAAAGCTGATTTCAATAGATATAGAATCGGAGGGTGAAAGGAAGATAGGACTTTCTTATGTTATGGAAGCTCCTATTTGGAAGCCTTCATATAGGCTCGACATGGGTAATACCAGTGCAGCATTTCAGGCTTGGGCAATAATAGACAACTCTACTGATATCGATTGGAAGGATGTAAAACTTACTCTGACAAGCGGCCGGCCGGTAGGTTTTAAACAAAATTTATATGAACCTTATTATACTGAGCGCGAAACTATTCCGATTCTTGCAGGTCAGGCGGCTAGTCCTGAAACCTTTGATTCCGCTTATGATAGCGATATGGTTTATGAAGAACCTATGGCAGTACCATTGATGGAAAAAAGGGCTTATTCTAAGGAACTTGCTTCTGCAATGGCCGATGACGACGGCTCTTCTTATTTTGAAAATCAGACTGTTGCTAAGACCTCGGCAGGAGAAATGTTTGCTTTTACTCCGGTTAAACCCGTTAATTTACCCAGACAAAAAAGCACTATGATTCCGTTAAGCCTTGTTTCTCTTCCGGCTCAAAAATATTCGGTTTTTTCGAATATGGCTTATGGGGCTGATGTGCACCCTAAGCTATGTATCAGTATCGAGAATAATTCCGGACTTAAATTTCCTGCAGGGCCTATTACGGTTTTTGAAAACGGAGAATATGTAGGCGATGCTATTTTGGAGTTTTTACCCGAAAAAGAAAAACGGTTTATAGCTTTTGGGGATGATATGGATGTGCGGGGGAGTAGAACCGAAAACTTTGACAAGCAAATCCAAACTATTAAAATTGTAAAGGGAGTGCTGCATCGGCAATACAAGTCGTCTAAGAACTCTCTGTATACTATTAAGAATGCTGCATCAAAAGAACGCTCTATTGTGGTCGAGCATCCTATAAGCTCGGGATACAAGCTTGCCGATGAAAAAGCCTTGTTGGAAAAGACTTCAAACAAGTACAGGTTTAACATAAAGGTAAAAGCCGGTTCGCAAGGAAAACTTGAAGTAGTTGAAGAAAGACTTTTTGAAGAAATTTTGCAAATCAATACGATGGATAATAATGCAATGCTAGGTATTTATTCCAATTCGGAGATTCCTGAAAAAATAAAAAAAGCTTTTAAATCAATTTTAGATGAAAAAGCTAAGGTAGACAAGGCCCAAATTTCTTTAAATAATTTACAAAATGAACAAAAAGAACTTAATACCGAACAAGATAGGGTACGCAAAAATATTCAAGCTGTGGGCTCCGAGACTCAACAAGGAAAAATGTTCTTAGATAAACTTTTGGAGATAGAAAATTCCTTGGATAATTTAAAGAAGAAAATTGTACAAGCCGAAAAAGAATATTCCGGCATTCGCTTTGCTTTTTTAGATTATGTTGAAAAAATCAATATAGAATAAGGTTAATGAAGGGTTCTCCTTATTGTGTTAAGACTTGCTAATTTAGTTATATTGTTGTATAATGGCGGCAGTGAATGTAATTAAGGAGAATGCCGAGTTTGCCTATAATTCAGTTTGTCTTTTATATAATTATTCTTCCCTGTATGTCGTCCGCTTTTTTTGTTTATATATTGATTAGGTTTTCAAAAAAACATAATCTATATGACAAAACAGGCGGAAGAAAAATTCATTCAGGTAATATACCTAGGATAGGAGGGGTTGGATTCGGGCTTGCTTACTTAATTTCCAGCATAATATTGCATTTTCGTTTTCCTGATTTGCGCTTAATACATTCCAATTTTTTTTATATTGCTTTAGGAAGTATGATTATATTTATAATGGGCCTTTGGGACGATATAAAAAATTGGAGGGCGATTTTTAAGCTATTAGTTCAATCTTGTGCAGCCGTAATAGTTTTATACGGAGGATATACATTTAAAAAAATAAGTTTTGGGCCTATAGGCTTCTTTTGGTATATGGGGCCTGAAACATATTTAATTACTTTCTTATGGATAATAGGAATTACCAATGCAATTAATCTTGTTGATGGAATTGACGGTCAAGCCGGATGTTTAGGTGCTTCTGTACTCCTAACTTATGCTGCAATTTATTATGCTATTGGGATAAGCTATATGATCATATTTCGTATTCTTATTCTTGCATTTGCAATCATAGGATTTTTATTTTTTAATTTGTCGCGTCCCAAAGCAAAAATATTTATGGGAGATTGCGGCTCACAAATCTTAGGTTTTGTATTGGCAATCCTTCCTCTTATACCTTCGCCCATAGGTTACGAATCGGCAGGACTGCAATTTGCCGCTGTTATTTTAATGCTGCCTATCTTTGATACTTTTGCAGCTATATGGCGCAGGGTGAGGGATAAACGTCCTATAGGTGAGGGCGATAAATTTCATCTTCACCATAAGCTTATGCTTATAGGTTTTAGTCCTAGAGGAGCTTTGTATATTTTTATGATATTCCAGCTTATAATAGATTTGTTTGCAGGAATGGCTATAGTTTTGCAAGGGGTTGAAGCTCTTATAATTTTGATAGGGCTGATACTTGTAGGCTTATTGTTTTTTACATTAATTCATTATGAAAAAGAAAAAATTTTAAATAAAAAATTGAGATAATGCGGAGTTACTTCTTTTATGGAAAAAAAAATCGGCAGATTGGTCTTATTTTATTGGCTGTTTCAATTTTCAGCTGTTTTTGCAATTTATAAGATATTTAACACGGATAAAGAAATTTTTAGTGCTTTTTTAATACATATAACTTTATGGCATTCTCTGCTTTTGCTTTTTTTGATTCTATATAAAGGAGAATTTGTAAATGTGGAGAATAATCTTTTACTTGAGAAAATTAATCTTGCAAATGCCATCACTCTTTTCCGCATAAGTTCGGTTCCTCTGATTGCCTTTCTTTTAAAACAAAATGAGATAAAATACTTTAAAATAATATTGGCTGTTGTGTTGATTTTGGTTTTTCTAACTGATTTTTTTGACGGTTTTATAGCAAGAAAATTTAATCAGGAGACAAAGATAGGCCGTATGCTTGATTCTATGAGCGATTATTCCCTCCTTGCTCTCGTTTCAATTGTATATTATCAGTTGGCGTTACTTCCGAATTGGTTTTTCTATCTCATCTTCGGAAGGCTGATGTTCCAAGCCATAGGTATGTTGTTTTTTATGTTGTTGAAATTCCCTGTTGAAATAAAATCTACGAAGGGAGGGAAGATAACAATAGCGGTTACTATGATTTTTTACAGTCTTAAAATGATACAGTTTTTTGTTAATTGTCCCGATAATTTTAAAAATTTCTTTTTAATCGCTGAATATTCCTGCGGATTTATAATTTTTGTATTTTTGTTTGAAAAGGTATTTATTTTTTATAATCATTATAAAAAATATCTCGGCACAAAAAATAAAAATTAAACAGTATTGCTCAAAAGAGGCGGATATTAAAAATAGGCCGCAGCCTTGATTTTTTTTCCAAAAAATTATACTATTAGAAAATTCATTTTCGAGGTGATCTATGGCTTTTTTTTATGATGAACCTTCGCATACATTCAGCGAATATTTACTGGTGCCGCGTCTTTCAGGAATCAAGCACGTTCCTCAGGCAGTTTCTCTTAAAACACCTTTAACAAAATACAAAAAAGAAACACCGCCTAAAATAAGTTTAAATATTCCTCTGGTATCTTCGATTATGCAGTCGGTTTCAGATCATAATATGGCTATTGCTCTTGCACGGGAAGGCGGCATTTCTTTTATTTTCGGCTCTCAATCTATCGAAAATGAAGCTAAGATGGTTGCAAAAGTAAAAAACTATCGGGCGGGCTTTGTCGAAAGCGATTCAAACATTACGCCCGATCAAACATTGAGCGATGTTTTAGACTTAAAAGACAAAACCGACCATACCACCGTTGCCGTAACCGATGACGGGACAGGACACGGAAAGCTATTAGGTGTGGTTACGGGCAGAGATTACCGCATAGGTCACACTGATTTAAATACTAGGGTAAAAGAATTTATGACACCTATCGAACGTCTCCATGTAGCAGAAGAAGGAATAAGCCTAAAAAAAGCCCAAGACATTATCTGGGAATATAAGCTAAATTCTCTTCCGATCTTGGACAAAAAAGGCTGTCTTGTTGCTTTTGTATTTAGAAAAGACTATGAAAGCAATACCGAAAATCCTCTTGAACTTCTTGATGAAAAAAAGCGTTACATGGTGGGAGCCGGTATAAACACAAGGGACTATGAAGAGCGTGTTCCTGCCCTTGTTGAAGCGGGTACCGATGTGCTCTGTATAGACTCCTCCGACGGGTTTAGCGATTGGCAAAGGCAGACTATTCAATTTGTAAAAGAAAAATACGGGGACTCAATTCCTATAGGGGCTGGCAATGTTGTAGATGCCGACGGCTTTAATTTTTTAGCGGATGCAGGAGCCGATTTTATAAAAGTCGGAATAGGAGGCGGTTCAATCTGTATTACTCGCGAAACAAAGGGAATAGGACGAGGTCAGGCAACTGCCGTAATAGAGGTTGCTAAGGCCAGAGATGAATACTTTAAAAAGAAGGGAATTTATATTCCGATATGTTCTGACGGCGGAATTGTTTTTGACTATCACATAACCTTAGCCCTCGCTATGGGGAGCGATTTTTGTATGCTCGGCCGGTACTTTGCCCGCTTTGACGAAAGTCCCACAAATAAGGTACTGATTAACGGAAACTATATGAAAGAATACTGGGGTGAAGGTTCAGCGAGGGCTAGAAACTGGCAGCGTTATGATTCGGGCGGAGAGAAAAAGCTATCGTTTGAAGAAGGGGTGGACTCCTATGTTCCTTATGCAGGAAAACTTCATGATAACGTTGCTGTAACCCTAAACAAGATACGCTCAACAATGTGTAATTGCGGGGTTTTAAGTATTCCTGAATTCCAGCGTGATGCTAAAATAACTTTAGTTTCTTCGGCCAGTATTATTGAAGGCGGCCCCCACGATGTCGTATTAAAAGATATGAGCCATTCTTCAAGCTCTAATTACTAATTAAGAGGGACTCAATCCATTGCTAAAGGAGCATCTATATCTATTACTCAAAGAGCGGCTCTACCTAAATTTCGTACACTAAAAAACCGGTTTTGCCCATAGGTACTTCTTTAACAAGGTTGCCGTGATGCCATACAAAGGCTCCTCCTCCTACAGCCGGAGAATTTTCCTCTACAAGAGAGTTTATAAATAAAACCGGTTTATCGAGGATTGCAGTTCTTTCGGCGTAAGCAGAGGCTTCGCCGTTTTGCCATTCTTCCTTTGTATAGCTGCAAAATACCGGCCATAAAAAGACATCGGGATTAAGAGTTATAATCGGTTCCAGAAGTTTATCTTCCCACAAGTCGCCGCAAATAAAAACAGCAAGGCGTTTATCCTCAAAATCAAACTCAAAAAAATCTTTTCCCTCCCGATAGTCGGCACAGGTTCCGTCAATCCTCCAGCCTTGGGAAACTCTTTTGTAAAGGCAAATCATTTCTCCGTTTTTTCCGATTATCATATAAGAGCTGAAAATAGCTCCATGATCGTTTTCGATAAACCCGAAACCTATGCCTGTTTTTTCTTTTTTGGAAATTGAACGAATTTTTGCGATGGGCTCCGAGTTTATTTGGAGCGCTGTCAAAATATCTTTCTTATATTCAAAGCAAAGAGAATCAAAACCTTGTAAAAAACTTTCTCCAAAGAGAAGGATATCCGGCTTTTCATGTCTTGTCTTTTTTACAAAATTTTCAATTTGAGATATATTAAAATCAATATCATCGTTTTTATTTTCCGATGCACAAAGTTCGATTTTCATACTTTCCTCCATAAAAACTTTTTGCAGGAAGCATCAGCTTTCGAAAAAAGTTTTTTCAAGCAGTTTGTTCGCAAACTGCATACAATAATGCGATGTTTTGTTCAAAGCACAAAACTCGTCCGATAAACAGGGAGGATGAATTTCTGGCGAACTGTTTATCCATCCTCCATCATTTCAGTCAATAAAAAAAGGGGCATCCGATACAAAGCAAAAGCCGTTAGGAGCCCCCTATTTCAATTATAAGAAAATTTTCTTTAACAATAGATACTCTTTAAATAGTCTAAGTCCAATTCAGGATAAAGAACAAATTTGTGTAAGAGCGCATCAACTTCCTTTTGAATTTCCGCTTTTACGGCAGGGTCAACCACAACATTAGCCTTGCTGGGGGCTCCGCTTTTTGTTACACCGGGTTTTGAAGCCTTTAATACCCTGTCTATGATTGAAGCAATTTGTTTCATTTCTGTTTTGCCCATTCCGATTGTTGTAACTGCCGGAGTTCCAACCCTCAATCCGCTTGTCCACCAAGGGCCGTTCGGATCGAAAGGAAGGCTGTTCCTATTAAGTGTTACGCCGCACTCTGACATTGCAGTTTCCGCTTGCCGGCCGTTTAAGCCATATTTTGTTACGTTAATCAACATTAAATGATTGTCGGTACCGTTGGTTTGCAGTTTCATTCCGAGCTTCATACATTCTTCTGCAAGAGCGGCGGCATTATCGCGTACGTTGTGCGCATAATCTTGATAGGCTTTGCTTGAAGCTTCGCGTAAGGCAACGGCTTTTGCAGCCATTACGTGCGGGAGCGGACCGCCGATTACTAGCGGACAGCCTTTATCTACAAATTCTGCAAATTCTTTTTTACAAAGAATCATGGCGCCGCGGGGGCCTCTAAGAGTTTTGTGAGTTGTAGTTGTAACCACGTCCGCCCACAGAACCGGATTGTATTCTCCTTCAAAAACTTTTCCGGCGACGAGTCCCGCAAAGTGGGCCATATCTACCATCAATACGGCACCGCATTTATCGGCGATTTCTTTAAAGCGTTTAAAGTTTATTTTCCTCGGATATGCGCTGTAACCTGCCAAAAGAATGAGAGGCTTCTCTTGCATTGCTTGTTTTTCAATTTCATCGTAGTTAAGCTCTCCCGTTTCTTTATCGACAGTGTACGAGCATGTTCTAAACATTTTTGAAGAAACGTTTTGAACATACCCATGCGTGAGGTGTCCGCCCGAATAGTAGTCCAAACCCATAAGTTTTTGGTTTCCTAGAGAATGGCGAAGCTCTTCCCAGTCCTTGTGGCTCAAGCCTTCAAGGCTCATTTTTTTTACCTTTCCATCTACAACCGTTTCAAATTTTTTTAAAAAAGGCTCTTCAACCTTGGCATTTAAGATAGCCCAATATGCTACGATATTTGCATCGGCACCGGAGTGGGGCTGAACGTAGGCATGTTCGGCTCCGAAAATTTTGCATGCTTCTTCACAGGCTGCATTTTCGACTGCATCGACGTTTTGGCAGCCTCCGTAATATCGGTGTTCCGGGAAGCCTTCAGCATATTTATCGGTCAACAGGTTACCCATAGCGGACTGAACTGCCAACGAAGAATAGTTTTCGCTGGCAATGAGTTTTAGGTGACTCCGCTGATTTTCAATTTCTTTAACAATGCTTGATGCAATCTCAGGATACACAGAAGCAACCTGATCCAAATTGGCCAAATATGCAACCATTGCTAACTTTGCATTTGGGCCTTCTTTTTCAAGGTATTTTTTTAAACCCTCTTTCATACTATAACTCCCATAAAAATGTGTTTTATACTATTACTTTATCATTATAACAATTTATGAAATTATATTCTAGCCTCCTCTGCACTTTTATAATAGTGTGTCAATATATTTTTTTAGAAAAATAAAACTTACAATTTAAATTTTTATTAAATTATAAAAATTTTCAAGGCTATAGGTAAAATTAATGTTTTGAAAAAGACCTAGACAATTTTTGTATACATAAGCATCTTTAAAACTCAAAGTTGAGTAAGGTTTTTTAACTGTGAAAATGGGCGGAATTTCAGTTGATGCTTTTGATTTATGATATTCGGCGGCATTTAAGATTGTTCCTTTTTTTCCTAAAATGCAGTCTTGCATAAATTCAAGCTGTTTATATCCGAAATTTTGCAGAGTGCTTGTGCTCTCAACGGAACCTTGAAAAATTCCGCACATTTTAAAACCGTTAAGCTGTTCAAAAAGATAGGAAAGACCTTCGCCTTCAGCTAGGATTTTTCCGCCGGCTTCGGCGAATTTTTTTATTGCAGTTTTCATTTTAATATTTTGAGAAAGGGCTTCTTTATATTTATTTATTTGGCCGTTTCCGAAATATAGAAAGTCGCAGTCCGGCAGTTTACTATCTTTAAGCGGAGAAAAATAACTCACCTCCGTGCTGTTTTCAAGTAAAAATAAATTTTCGGAATAATATAAATTAAAGGCTTCATCCATTGCAATGGATGTACGCATTTTTGTTTTTTTTATTTCTACCTTGCTGCCTGTTTTAAGGGGCTTAAATAAATTTAAAAAATTTTTTATATCTATATTTTCTTTTACGATTTTATATAGAACATCTAAAAAGTGTTCTTCCTTTAACCTGTCGTCTATGTCCAGCCCCAGATTTGATTCCTTAATTTCAAACTCGGAAACTTTAGGAAAAAAACCTAAGACTTGCAGTTTAAGATTATCCTCAATCATTTTTTTATAAAGTGGAAAAAGTTTAGGATTTAGCTTATTAAGTATAATTCCTTTTATTCTGTTTTTTGAAAATTCAATCATTCCTTTGAGTTTTGGAATAAGCGTAAACATTTCGCCCTGCGGCGAGTAAACCAATACAATATCGCTCCCGATTTTTTCTGCCGTGTCAAAGGAAGAATTTTCTGAGGTAGCTCCCATTCCGTCAAAGCAACCCATTACTCCCTCAATAAGGGCGTATTCCGAATTGGAAATATTAAGTGAAAACTCCATACCTTTTTGTCCCATCATAAAGGGGTCGAGATTTCCGGCTCTTTTGCCTGAGATAATTTCCAGTATTTTACGGTCAACCTGATCGGGACCTGTTTTAAAAGCCGCAATATCAAAGCCTTCTTTTTTTAAAGAATAAAGAAGAGCTGCTGTAATTACCGTTTTCCCCGAATTGCTGTTCGGTGCAGATATCATTATGCCTTTCATCTTCTATATTCCTTTTTGTTTGCGGGCAATGATTAAGGATATATAATCTTCATCTTCTAAAATTTTTTCTTTTTTATCTTTGAAGAGGATTGATTCATGTTCCATTGTTGCCCTTTTTATGTAAACATAGTCAAAACCTTTTTTTTCAAATTCTTTTATTATAAGATTTTTTTGTTTGAATGTTTTTAAAAGAGCAATAGATGAAGATGAATTTAAAATTTTTTCATTTAAATGATCGGTGATTGTAAGTACCTCGCCTTTTTCCGCAAGAGGAATTTGTGCTCTTCCTGCAGCAGCCACTGCAGAAGGAATTCCTGAAATAATTTGTAAATTGATTTCGGGTATTTTAAAATAGGGCATCATGTAAATAAAGGTACTGTATATCGTAGGATCGCCTATAGTTAAAATAACAGTGTTAGAATTTTCTTTTGTTTTTTCTATTATGTTTTCAGCTTGAATTTTATAATCTTCTTCAGATACAAAGCCCATAGGAAAATCAAGAAGCAAAACTTTTTTACTCTTTATAAAATCTTTTACCGTATCTAAGGCCATATTCTTTCCCTTGTTGTTAGAAGCAAAAATGAGGTCTGCATTTTCAAGAGTTTTTACTGCCTGTAATGTAAGATATTCAGGGGCTCCGGGTCCTGTTCCTACGGCAAAAATATTTTTCATTTTAACCTCGGTTTAGATTTATTGTATTTTCTAAAGATTTATAAATAATTTTACGGATCATGGGATATTCGCCTAGACCTTTTAGATTTGCATTAACTTCGTAGCCTTCATTTTTTAAAATGGTGTACCAGCTGTCTTCTTCATCTCCTGCCATATCGTTATGTGCATGGTCGCCTGCAACCATCATAAACGGGTAAAGTTCAATTTTTTTTATTTTGCGTTCGGCAAGAATAGGCAAGATATCTTTTAGTTCTACGGAGCCTTCAACTGTTCCTATCAAGACATTTTCAAGACCTTGCGAATTGAGTTTATTTTGCATGATCTCGTAGAATTTATCTGCCTCATGTGAAGAACCATGTCCCATAAAAACTATTGCCGTATCATCTTGGGGCTTTTTTAACTCAAGATCTTTTATAATTTCATCCAAGTTTGCTTTTTCGTGGAGTAGGGGAAGCCCTAGAACCGTATTTTCAAATAAAAGTTTTTCATATTCTTCTCCGGGGATTATATGGGTAGGCTGTATGTAAATTTCAGAAAAACCTTGCTCCTTTAAATTATCTATGAGTTCTTTAGGAGATGGAATATTTATAGAATCCCTCTTTTTTAAAATTCCTCTTACCATGCGGGATGTATAGGTGTGAAAAATTTCATAATCTTTAAAATTCTCTTTGATTTCTTTTTCGATAACGTCTATAGTTTTTTTTCTTGTTTCGGTATAGCTTGTTCCAAAACTTGCAATTACGATGGCCTTTTTCATTTTCTTTCCTTATTTATTTTATTTGTAAATTAATTTGTTATCGTTTAGTATAATACTAAGGATATTAAAAATCAAGACCGATAAAGATTTTTAATCTTTTAATCGGTCTCGACTTTTAATTTTGAATTAAGGTTTTTGGATTACCTTAACGTTTTTATTTTTTATGTTCCCGGTAAATTTCATAAACTTGGATTTATCCAGTTTTGACAATGTTTCTTTATCGGCAACTACCATCCAGCTAACCTTTCCGTTTACTATATAATCATTTGTAACCCTTATTATATCCTCAGATGTAATTGCATTTATATTGTCTATCATTTTTAAATATTCATAAGGATTTCCATAATAAGCTTGGCTGTACATAATTTGAGCTGCTGCATCCGAATTGGTAAGTTGGTTCCCGAAAAAACCATTGATAAATTTGGATTTATAGGCTTCAAGGTTTTCGGCAATGGGTGCATAAGTATTTCCGCTGGATTGTGTTACGCTTCCTTCGCCTGATTTTATTCCCTGCCCCTTTAGATTAATTGTTTGTCCTGAAGCTAATACTGCAATCGCTTCATCAAAGGTTGTCTTTGCTTTTGTAGGTTTATCCGATTTAAAGACAACAAGGGAGCCGTAAGTTGAATTAAATCCGTGTGCGTTTGTCCATACCGAATAGCAGGCTGCATTTTGGGTTCTTACAATTTCAAAAAGAAGTTCGTTTAAGATTGTGTAAGTAAATCTTAATGTTGTAAAATCTTTTGATTGTACGGGCGGAATTATATAGTCGCCTCTTATGTAAGCAATCCCCTTAGACTCCTCAAAGGCTTCCGTAAAAAGATTTTGTTTTATGTCAAGCTTTTTTACTTCAGGTATCTCATTTTGCTTTACAGGAATTTTGCCTATGGTTTTATTTAATTGTGCAATTAGGCTTGAGGGCTTAAAGTTTCCGACTGCAACGATGAACATTCTGTCGGCTGTAAGTTTTTCTGTATACCATTGCTTTAAGTCTTCGATTTTCATAGCCGAAACGGAGCTTTCCGTTCCGTCCTTTTCGATAGAATAAGGATGACCCTTAAAAGTTTTTTCGTGAAGCTTTGTTACGGTAAAATCATAAGGATCGCTCATTCTTTTTTTAATATCCATCAAAGCCGCTTTCTTTACAAGCTCTAATTCTTTTTCATCAAAGACGGGATTCATAATCGAATCGGTAAAAACATCGAGCATTTGATTCCAATATTTATCTATTGTTGTTAAATTGAGCCATGAAAGATCTATACCTGTATTTGCG
This sequence comes from Treponema putidum, assembly GCF_000755145.1. Classification (GTDB taxonomy): domain Bacteria; phylum Spirochaetota; class Spirochaetia; order Treponematales; family Treponemataceae; genus Treponema_B; species Treponema_B putidum. Next base: position 719,501 of record NZ_CP009228.1, on the reverse strand, counting down.
CTCATAGCACTTGAGTTTTCTGAAGATATTTTTTTTATGTCTTCATAAGAATATTTTTTTGAGCCCCGAAGCATCATACTCAAGGTTAGGGATTCCAAACCGTCTTTTCCTTCCGGAATAAGGGCAAGTCCGCCTGAGTAAACAACGTTCAGCGTGAAGATTCTATTGGTATCCTGTTTTTTTACAATTACCTTGATACCGTTATCCAAGCTGTATTCGCTTATCAAGGGAACATTGGACTTCATAAAACTGCTTGCAGTTTCAAGTCCCTCAATCTTCGGAGCAGGCGGAGTTGTTTTACATGAAAACAACAATACAATTATACATAGTGTAATAAATATCTTTTTTTTCATTTTTTATCTCCCCACCAAAAGCAATTTTCTCTGGTTATAAGATCAAAATTTTCTTGTTTAAATGCTTCTATTTCGTTTTTGTAGTCTTCGGTATTCATTCTTACAATGATAATCGGCTGATTTTCCAAAATATATTTTTGTAAAAATGAATCGATGTCGGCCTTCGTTACTTTATTCATATTTTTAAGATAATTGAAAAAATAATCGGCAGAGGCTGATGACCACCAAAAAGATAGAGTTTCAACAAAGTCATCCGGTTTTTCCAAGTTTAAAATTTCAGCGTCTTCTAATTGGCTTTTTACAATTTCAAATTCTTTTTTTTCAAAATAGGCGGCATCATTCTTTGTTTTTTCGATTTCGGCATAGATTGCTTTTTGAAAATCTTTAGCACGTTTTCCCGTCGGACTTGAAAGATCAACAAAGGCTACTGTGCCGAAGCTGATTTGACCTCCATCCCTTTGGGTATAATAATTTGCCCAAGTCTGATCTTTTTCATAAAGACTTGGAACGGCTTCAAAGATATTCTTTTTAAATTTACCTGCCGGCAGCCCATAGAGCGAGCCCCAAATATCGGCTGCATAAGTCGGTTTGGGTTCCCTAACTACATCCGGTCCCCTCATGTACATATAAAAAACAACCATACCTTTATAGAAACTGGGATCCGGATATACGAGATAAAGCGGTTCTTTTATAGCAGGGAAAGCTTGAGGATCAGGCATGGGATTCCAAGGGTCTTTACCTCTTTCCCAATCGCCGTAGTATTTTTTTACTTCATCGTAAACATCTTTAGGATTTACATCACCTGCAACAAAGATTGCCGCATTATTGGGAATATAATAAGTCTTTTGCATCTCTTTAAGCATTTCGGGCGTTGCAGCTCTGATGACCTCATCATATCCTCCGACATCACGCCTCCACGGATATTTTGAAAACATTCTTTTTGTTAAAGTTTCGGAAATAGGCACTCCCGGATTAGCCCTGTTTCCGTTGATTTCGTTGCATACTACATCTTTTTCGATTTCAAGTTCTTCTTTATCGAAAAGAGGATAGCGCATTGCATAAGACCAAAACTCCAAGCCCTTATCGGTTTTTTCGGACGGTAAGGTTATGTAGTAGGTTACATATTCGGTGGAAGTTCCTCCGTTCCAGCCTGCTACACCCAGCTCCGTCATGGCTGCAGCAAATTGAGTTTCTGTTTGATACTTTTTATTTCCTTTAAAGAGCATGTGCTCATATAAATGGAAAATGCCGCAAGTTTCCGGTGTTTGGGTAAGGGCACCGCACCTAAAAGTAACCTGAATACGGGTAAGAGGCACTGCATGGTTTTCGAGTACGAAGAGCTCCAAACCGTTGTCAAGTTTAAAAAAGCTCAATCCCGGAACAGGTGTGGATTCGGCAAACACAGGGCTTATCAGCATTAAAATGATAAGCATTGCCGAAAAAACTTTAATACGTTTCATTCAATTTCCTCCATAAAAAATATTGGATCTAAAGCATTATCCACTAGATCATAAAATAATTGTAACACAGGTATTAAAATTTTTCCAGCTAAAAAGTATTTTTTTAATTTTAGAGAAGTTTATTTATTGTCTCCATAATCGGGCAGTCTTTTTTCGATACTTGTTACGGTTTTGTTTAAACGCATGAGAAGACAGCTTATAATCAGCAAGATTCCAGATATAATAAAGATGAGGCCTATACCTCTGCCTTTTTCATTCATAAGAGGTTCAAAAACATAATCGGCAAGGGGGCCTGCACATAGATATGCAATCGGTGTAATTGCCGCTAAAATGGCAGTCATAAGGGCTCCGACTCGTCCTAAAACATTTCTTTCTATCTTAATTTGAAAAATAGACATGAGGAGGGTGTTTACATAGGGAACGGGAAACATAAAGATAAAAAAGCCGGCCGTAATGATAATCCGGTTGAGTGTTGTTCCTGAAATTATAGGACCTATGCTGCACAAGGATAATATTAAAAGAATGCGTTTTATTTTATTTTTAGTATCGGGGATGAGGCTTGAACAAAGTCCTCCTAAAAGCATGGCAAGGCCTATACCGGCTTGTACATTACCGTAAGCTTGAGAGTTGTAAACACTCATCATAAGCGGGCCTAACAAAATCATTGAAAGGTTTGCAATAAAATTTAAAAAAGCAAAAAAAACTATCAGCTGCATTAAGCCTTCTTTTTGTATAAGATATTTCCATGCGTATTTCAGATCTTTAAGAGCCGCTAAAACTAAAGAGTCCTTTGTTTTTTCAATTAATGGCTGAGGTATTTTTATAAAAGCAATGGAAGCTAAAGCAAAAAAGAATGAAACAAAGTCGATGATAAATAATCCTTTTAATTCTATCAGCGGATATAAAAAGCCTGCGATAACAGGAGCTAATAAATTTTGTATTGCAGATGAAAATTGTAAAAGTCCGTTAGCTCGTGTAAGCTTATCGGTAGGTACAAGCATGGGGATAGATGCGCCAAAGGCCGGATTTTGAAATGTGCCCAATGTCCCTGAAATAAATACCAACGGGTAGACCATCCAGAGTTCAAGTTTGTTAAAGATGAGAAGGGTAACTATTAAAATTTTTAAAAAGGCATCGATACTGTCAGTAAGAAGAATAATAGCCTTACGTTTTTTTCTATCGGCAATTGAACCTGCAAAAGGGGCAAACAATAAAGCCGGTAATACCGTGCATACTGCACTCATTGCAAAGGATGCTGCACTCCCCGTTTTTTGAAAAATCCATATTCCGAGTCCGAAGGCAGAAAGAGCCGAACCTAACATCGAAATAAATTGTCCGAACCAAATAATCATAAATGTCTTCATTGTGTTTCTCCTAAAACCCTATTCCTTCATATTTTTTTATACTTTTTATAAATAATAGATATCCGATTATAAATATAATTATGGAATATATCGGTAAAAGAATAAATTTAATATTAAATGAATATTTAGATAAACTAAAAGCCGCAGGGTAAAATGCTATCATCGAAACAGGAAATATATATGTCAGAATAAATCGAATAAACGCACTATAAATAGATATGGGATATTGAGCAAAATCAAGCATATCCATTAAGGGTGAAAAAGCTTCTTCTATTTTAGGATATTTTATAGAAAAAGATGAAACTATCAAAAATATGCCGATAATGCCGAGAGTTCCTGCACTTAAAAATAAGAATAAAGATAAGATAGTTATTATGCCTAAATTTAGGGTATGAGCCGAATATATAAAAATTAATAAACCGGTAATAATTCCAAAGACTTCGGATAGAGCAAAATTATCAAAGGTAATATATAAAAAAGGATTAACAGGAAGTTTTAATACCAAACTTAATTTACCTTGCAGTATATAAGTATTTGAATACCAAAGTGTCCAAGCAAAAAAGCAATAAAAAACATCGACTGACATTGTATATAAAGAATAAATCAGCAAACACTCTTCTCTATTAAAGCCTTTTATTTCAAGAGTTTTGTTAAAAATAAAAACAAGAACCAATATTCCCATTATGGAATTTAAGGCTCTAACAATTAACCATAAAATAGAATCATTTTTAAAAGAAAGCTGTTCTTTTATTTTTAAAACCAAAAGTTTATAACAATAATTCATTTATCCGCCCATTATCTCTATTTTTTTTATTGCCGTCCTATGAAAAATACAGGTAAACACCAAAAGAAAGAATATCCAATATAATTGTTTTGATATTAAATTAAATGATTTTAAATTGCTGTTATTTAAAACCTCAATAGGAATTTGATACAGTACTTTAAACGGTAAATAATTTAAGATTTTTTGCAAAACTTCAGGAAAAAAAATCAAAAGGAATCAATGCACCTGAAAAAAATAAAAATAAAATATTTTTAATTTGAATAAAGCCTTCATTGTTACCATAAAAAAATACGCATAAACCGATAATATAAGCCGTAAACCAATTAAATAAATATGCACAAAAAACCGAAAAAATAAATAAACATAAGTTTATGATGCCGTGATAGATGTTCACATCAAAAAATAAAATTAAAACTATAAGCAAGGGCAGGGATTTTAATATAAATCTTGTAAGAGCTGCTGCAAAATCTTGTAAAAAGATATTAATGCCGAAATTAATCGGTCTTAATAAAAGAAAGGAAATAGAACCGGTTTGATAAATCGTTTGAAAATATCTATCCGTATTTACGCTGATAAAAGAACTGACTATAGTTATAATTGAAAAATAAGAAATATAGTCCGCATTTCCTATTTGAGACCAAACCGAAGATTTTATTAAAAATAAAAACAACAAGGAGAATATAGAAAAAACAGCCGATATTTTAAAATATAAGAGCTGTTTAATATTTAAAGAAATAATTCCCAGTAAATATTTCATTCCGTTTTTTTATCCTTATAATAATTTAATAAAATTTTAGAAAAATCTTCATTTTCAATTTTTATATCATAAATATTTTCTTTATCATCTAAAGAATTAAAAATTTCTTCCATTGTAGTCTGTTTTTCAACTTCAAACGAAATACTGTTCTTTTGAAGATCTTTATCTATAATGTTAAAATTGCTTTGTAGTTTTTCGGTTAAATTAATATGCTTTTTATACAAAAGTGTAACAATTTTAGACTTATCGTAATTTTCTATAAATTCATGAGTTCTTATATCTTCTTGTAATTTTCCGTTGTTTAAAACCAATAATCTTTCAGATAAATTGATTATATCATCTGAATTATGGGAAATTAAAATTAAAATAATATCATTAGATTGTTTATAAGTTTTTATCAGATTATAAAATTGTTCTTTTACTTCAAGGTCCAAGCCTATTGTCGGCTCATCTAAAAGAAGGATTTTAGGATTATGAAACAAAACCAAAGCGATTTCGCACTTCATTTTTTGTCCTAAAGACATTTCTCTAATCGGCTTTTTTAAAAGATTTTCAAGTTTAAATAAATCAATAAGAGTGTTAAGTCTTTTATTTGCTTCGTTTTTTTCAATTTTATAGATAAGTCTAAAAAGCTCTAAGGACTCTCTAAAAATCATATTTTGATAGAGCTGGCTTCTTTGACCAAAGATGACGCCGATATTCCGTTTGTATTCCTTTTGATTTTCATAGATGTTTTTATGATTGAATAAGATTTCGCCGCTCGTAGGCCGCAAAATACCCGAAATAATTTTTATTAAGGTTGATTTTCCCGAACCGTTTTTGCCGACTATCGCAACATTTTCATTATTTTCAATTTTAAAAGAAATATCCGTTAAAGCCTTAACTTCAGAATAATCGGGTTTAAACATATCTTTTACGATACCTAAAAGGCCGAATCTTCTTTCCTGTGGTTTATATGTTTTGTCAATATTTTTAAGTTCTATCATACTTTAAGGTAGATTATGACAAACATTATTAAAAATGTCAAGATTTTTGTCTTTAAGTAACTTTAAATTTTTATATTAAAATGTATCTTTTTTCAATTTCCCTCTTGACAAAGATTGTTATTCTGTATATATTTAATATATACAGAATAACAGGAGGCAGAGTAAGAGTGAATATTTTTTTAAATAATTCTTCAGGGGTTCCTCTTTATGAGCAGCTTTCAGAACAGATAAAAAATCAGATTTTATCAGGCGCTTTAAAAAAAGAGGAGCCGATGCCTTCGATGAGGGCTTTGGCGGCATCTTTGCGTGTGAGCGTCATCACTACAAAGCGGTCTTATGAAGACTTGGCCCGCGAGGGCTTTTTGTATTCGGTTCCTGCGAAGGGGTATTTTGTTGCCGATGTAAATTTTAAAAAGATTGAAAAATCAATAAAAAAAAGTATTGAAGAAAAATTAAAAGAAGTTTGCGGTCAAGCAAAAAAAATTAATTTAAATGCTGAGGATTTATATGAAATCCTTAGGCGTATTTATTAGGTTTATAGGGGGTGTTTATGATATCCGATGATGTATTAAAAATCGAAAAACTTAAATTTTCGATAGGACACGGTAAAAAGGCTTTTTCGTTAAACGATATTTCTTTTTCGGTTCCGAGGGGCTGCGTTACGGGTTTGATAGGAGAAAACGGTGCAGGGAAAACTACTCTTATCCGCCTCCTTCTTGATATGTACTTGCCTGAAAGCGGAAAAATCTTCCTCTTTGGTGAGGAACTTAAAAGAGAGAATATAGAAATAAAGGAAAAGATAGGCTTTGTTATAAACGATAATTTCTTTTCTCCATTATATACGGCTAAAAAGGCAGGAAAATTTTTAGCGGGAATTTATAAAAATTGGAATCAGGCTCTTTATGAAAAATATCTAAGCGATTTTAAAATTCCTCCTTCAAGATTTTTGACTGCCTTGTCTTCGGGAACTATGCAAAAACTTCAAATTGCTATAGCCCTCTCCCACGGGGCAGAGCTTTTGATTTTAGATGAGCCTCTTAATTTTTTAGATCCCGTTTCCAAAAAAGATTTTTTGGATATTATAAGAAATTTTATGCTTGATGGAAATCATTCGATTTTAATTTCGAGCCATCAAACAAATGAGCTTGAAAAAATTTGCGATGAAATTGTTTTTATAAGTAAAGGCAAAAAAGTTTTCGATTCTTCGTTAGAAAATATTTATAAAAATTACGGTCTTTTAAAAATAGATGAAAAGGCTTTTAAATCTTTGTATAGTAATGATTATATAGGTCATAGAAGAACGGATTATGCTTATGAGGTTTTGGTTTCGGATAAAGACGATCAAAAATTTGGCGGAATGGTTTGCGAAGATGCAAGCCTCGAAGATATTATGTATTTTTATATAAGGAGAGAAATCTAAGATGAAAAAAATAAGGGCGATTATATTTAATTCTATTAATAGTGTAAATTTTATGTTGGGCGGAATTTTTTGTTTAATTGGTTTTATCGAAATGATTGTCGGTCTGCTTATCTCAATACCGCAGGCAATGAGGATATTGTTTTTTCAAGGGCTAATATTTTTTTGCTATGGCCTTATCATAAATCAACTTAGTCTATATGATCAAATTTCGATTTTTATCTTAACGCCTGTAAGAGGAAAAGATATTTTTAAGGCTAAACTTATTTATTCGATTCTTACTTCTTTTTTTGCACTTATGTTTTTAGGCCTCATTTTATTTTTAATAAATATTTTCATTCCTATAGGGGACATTAAATTTATGATTTTTATAGGGCTTGTGTTGTTTCCCCTTATAATTTCTTTTAGTATGATCTTATCGGCCTTATCCATTAAAGGCGGCCTTCTAAGATTTATTATTATCATGATTGTAGGATACGGCTTATTTCCGGCAATATCTATGACGATTATTTCAGGTTTACCTAAATTGGAATTTATAAAATCTTTTTTTGAAAGAGTGCATTATCCATTATTCCTTCTTGCGGTTTATATTGTTTCTTTACTTATTATTTTGATTTCTTATTTTATAGGTAAAAGGAATTTTAACAAATTCAGGTTTAAAAGTTTTATGATTATGAATCAACGGAACAGGCAGGGATAGGGAGAGGCATTTTTGAATAGAGGTAAGATAATCGGATTGGATACTCATATTGAATAAAAATTTATTTTATTGTATAATGCTTTTATGAAATACTTAGAAACTTATTCAAATGATCCTGAATATAATTTGGCTTTTGAGGAATATTGTTTTAGGCATCTGCCGCTTGAAAACGATGAATACTTTTTTTTATGGCAGAATGGGCCTGCCGTAATTATAGGTAAAAATCAAAATGCTTATCAGGAAGTAAACGATGACTATGTGAGAGGACATAATCTTAAGGTTGTCCGCCGCATAACCGGAGGCGGGGCCGTATATCATGACCTCGGTAATTTAAATTTTTCTTTTGTTGCAAAAACAAAGGAAAATCAAACGATTGATTTTAAACGCTATTATATTCCGATTATAAATGCTTTGGAAAAAATCGGCGTTAAGGCGGAGCTTTCCGGCAGAAATGATGTTACTATCGACGGACAAAAATGTATCGGTGCTTCACAGTCTGTTTGGCAGGGCAGGGTTTTGAGTAACGGCTGTATTCTTTTTGATGTCCGCTTGGAAGAACTTTCAAAAGCTCTTAATGTGCGTAAAGAAAAGCTTGAATCAAAGGGCGTAAAAAGCGTTCGGGCCAGGGTTACAAATATAAAGCCCCACTTAAAGCGGGATATTTCGGTTTCGGATTTTAAGGCCGAATTATTAAAAGCTATCTTTGAACTTGAAGGTCAAGAACCTGTAGAATACAAACTTTCCGCTTCGGAGCTTGAGGGTGTAAAAAAAATATATGCCGAAAGATTTTCCCTTAAAGAATGGAACTATGGAGCTTCTCCCAAGGCCGAATACTCCCACTATGAAAGGTTCCCCATAGGAAGCATTGAGGTGTTTTTTAACATTAAAAATGCAAAGATTTCCGGCTTAAAAATTCACGGAGACTTTTTCGGTACAAAGGATGTTGCCGAAATTGAAAAACTCTTGGAAGGCTGCGAATACGAAAAAAATGCCGTGAGCAAAAAACTTGCAGAAACCGATTTAAAAGCCTATTTCGGTGCAATCGAAAAAGACGAATTTATTGGAATGTTTTTTAGATAAATATGAGAGCAAGGAGTTTATAAATTATTCTAAACTCCTTGCCCGAGAATCTTGACCTTAAAACTTATCTATCTCGCTTATTATTTCTCCTCCTGTAACTTCTTTTTTGCCGAAATGGTATGAACTGATAATCGAGGCGCTTAAGCACAAACTGTAAAATAAGAAAAAGCCCCAATTAAATGAAAGTAAAAAATTTAAAACAAAAACTTCATCAAATCTGATAATAAAGATTGCAGCAATCCCTAAAAAGAATGGAAGAGCTTTTAGGAGCGGTTTGATTAAAAATCCGGCAGCCTCTTTATAAAAAAGGTTTGCGATTATGTTTGAATCGGCTCCGACAGATCTTAAAATTGCAAACTCGTTTTTTCGTGTTCTTAAATTAAGCATAATTGCAGAATAGCTGTTTATGCAGCCTGCAAGCAGCACCAAAAATAAAAATGAGAAAAAAACAGCTTTAAAAAAATTATTGCTGCTCTCAGCTGAAAGTTTTTCGATAAAAATGTCTGACTGCCAATATATATTTTCTCCTCGCAGGGCGGACTTCATTATCTGCTCAATGGTTTTCCGTAAAGGGACTATATTTTCTTTTTCCGTTTTTAAAAAGAGAGAATATAAAAGACCGTCTCGAAAAAATTCTGCGTTTTCCTTATCAAAGGCAATTTGAGCCTTGCGGAGTTTTTCAGCCTTTTCAATCGGTAAGATTAAAAGAACGGAATAGAGCGGAACCTTTGTTTCTATCAAATCGGTATCGCTTATGGTTTTTCCGATAAGAATCGGAACTTGAGTTTTAGAACTATCTTCTTTTTGAGATTCCGTAGAAGGCTCTAATTTTTTTTGTAAGGAACAATGTATTTCTTTTATGTTTGAATCGAGGAGGGGGATAAATTGTGAATTTCTATATGGAATGCGCCAATCCTTTTGTACACGGTTTACAAGAATTGCCTTATAAGAATCTTCCGCATAATAGGAAGCTTCATCTTCCCCTATAGAAGTTAAAAATTTTTTAAAGGTCTCATTGTCAAGCCCGTATATCTTTGCATTAAGTTTTTTACTTTTACCTTCCTTCCAAAAATATCTTCCCTGATGTTTTTGTTCAAACCAAGACTCTTCTTTAAACTGAGCGGAAATATTTTCATCGGAACAAATGAACCAAGAATCTAAAGATACATAATAGTAAGAAGATAAACACTCTTCTCTGTTTTGAATGGGATAAAAAATATTTTTAGCGGAGCAGTCGAATTGTTCATCTTCATTTACCAAACAATAGCTCAGTTTTATCTCATCTTTTGACTCATAATATTTATGGTCTTCTCGAATAAAATTTACGGTAATTAAAGTCAATAAGCTGAAGAGTAAAATATATGAGATAAAAATTGCATTGCTCGTGCCTCTAAATGTTCTAAAATTATTTTTGCGGTTTTCTTTTTCCCAAGCTCCATCGGTAAAAACTTTTCGTTTATATTTTTTTGATTCTTCTATATTTCCTTTTAATGAGTCTATGATGTTTATTTTTGAAAGCCTGACAGCCGGTATAAGCGAAGCTATGAGTACCGTAAGAAAAGAAAATATTATAACAAAAATAATCGGTAAAATACCGAATTCGTATTGAGGCATCGAAAAAATATCGGTGTTTTCTGCCATAGCTGAATTTGCAATTTTATTAATTTGCTTAAACAAAAAGATATTAAAACCTATACCTGAAAGAATACCGGTCAAGATAGGCGGAATGCTTAACAATACAGCTTCCAATAAGATACTATTAAAAATATGTCCCTTTCCTGCTCCTATGCTTTTTAACATGGCTATCTGTTTAATTCTCTTTGCTGCCCAAACTTCAAAAATATTGTAGATAAGATAAACAAAGATGAGGGTTAAAATAATGAGTCCTATTAAAAATTTTAAAATTAAACTTTCCATTTCGGAACGCCCCTTGCGTAAGGGATCTTTTATTCCGTACATATCCAAAAGCGGAGTATTTATAAAAATTTTATAGCTTCCGTCTTTGTTTCGCTCAAATCCTAAGTTTTCAGTAATTTCAAATAATTTTTTATAAGCATTTAATTTGGAAGTTAAAAAAATATTTACGGCAATGGTTTCATCTTTTGTTAATGAGGCAGAATCAAAAAGATAAAATCCCATTGATGCTCTTTGGTTTATGCCGGGAAAATTTAAAAAGGAACCGCATATTTTAAGAGAGATTTCTTTTTTTTCGATAAACTCTTCTCCGCTTATGGGAGAGTCAAAGGCTAAAAGTTCATTGTCCTTGTACATTCTTTTACCCAAGCTCAGTTTTATTGTATCCCCGACTTTAAGATTCGGATTTTGATTTAAAAAAAAGCTGTTTACAATTATTTCGTTAGGGTTTTGAGGAAGCCTTCCTTCCGTTATAAATTCATCACCCGAAAAATCATCCCAATATCTTTTATCTCCGCTCCTGATAAAAATATAGTTATTTGACTTGTCTTCTTTTAATTTACCGCAATAAGCCGCTCCTTCAAGACTTATGGATTTTACATTTTGGTTTTGCTCTACTATACCGACCTTGCTCATAGGAATCTCATAGGTTTGAGCATCCCAAGGGTTTGTTTTTTTTATTGCCTTAAAAGAATCCATTAAAACACTGTACACAAAAAAGATATAAGCGTTTATTAAAACTACGGCTGCAGTGATAGAAAGAAATAAAGCAATACCGCTTTTTCTGTTTACTTTTACATAATTTGAAGTATATTCTCTGATAATGCTCATAAAATTTCTCCGTCTTCGATTTTAATAATTCTATCGGCTTCTAAGGCAATTCTTTCGTCATGGGTTATCATAATAATTGTCTGCTTATAGTTTTTATTCGATAATTTTAATAGGCCGATAATTTCATCGCTGTTTTTTCTGTCCAAGTTTCCCGTCGGTTCGTCTGCTAAAAGAATTGAAGGGCGGTAAATTAAGCTGCGTGCAATGGCAACTCTTTGCTGCTGTCCTCCTGAAAGCTCACTTGGAAAAGAATTCAGTTTTTCTTTTAATCCCAATACCGAAATTATTTCATCAAAATAATTTTGATCCGGATTTTTTTTATCAAGTAAGATGGGCAATAGAATATTTTTTTTTACAGATAAATTGGGAATCAAATTAAAGAATTGGTAAACAAGGCCTATCTTTCTTCTCCTAAAAAGAGCTAAGTCCTTTTCTTTTAAGGCTGAAATGTCCTCTCCGTCTATGTAGACCGTACCGGATGTGGGCCTATCCACTCCTCCCAAGATATGTAAAAGAGTTGACTTCCCCGAACCGCTTGAGCCCATTACTGCAACAAATTCTCCCCGTTCGATTGAAATACTTACGCCGTTTAAGGCCCTCACCTGATTGTTATAAATCTTAGTCAAATTTTCAGTTTTTAATATCTGCATAAGTCCTCCTGATTATCAATATGCCATATAATCCGTATTTTTTTTACTGCTTATAATAATTTATAATTGTGATAAATTTGTGACAAATGGAAAAAATATTTGTTAGGTCTAAAAATCTGAGAAAATTTTTGTAAGATGTCCCTTATTCTTTATAAAATTTAACAATAAAAACCGTACCTGAATTTGTGTTTTCGGCTCGGATTTCGGCATTGTGTTTTTTTAAGATAGTTTGGCTCATCGCAAGGCCTATGCCGAAGCCGTTGCCTTCATTTGTTTGGCCCTTATAAAAGCGGCGGAAGATGGTTTTTAAGTCGGGAGCCGGTATTTCAGGCCCGTCATTTTCAAAAGAAACTTGGGTATAAACTGCATTGTCTTTTGCAGAGATAGAAATATTTTTTACTTTGGGATAAAGGTCAGAAAAGTTTTTTATTATATTTAAAAAGGCTTCGGAGAGCCAGTAAAAGTCTCCCTTTATTTTAATTCCGTTTAAACTCAGTTGAGGTAAAAGGCCTTTTATTCTTAAATTATCTTCGATGCTTTCCATAGAATGGATTAAACATTCTTCAAGTAAAAATACTTCCTTTTTCATTTCAATACTTCCAGAATCAAGGCGGGCAAGTTTTAAAAGCACCTCAGTTAAATTTTCCAAACGGGTAATTTGTTTTTTTATTTTTTGAAAATGTGCAGTCTTTAAAATATTTGTATCGGCTTTATTATCTTCTAAAAGCTCGAGCATTAAATTTATTGAAGTAATAGGTATTTTAAGTTGATGAGCTATGTTTTCAAGGTTTTCTTTATATTCTTCTTTATCGTTTAAGGCAGTCAAACGGGTTTCAGTCAAAAGAATAAGGCTCTTATATATTGAATCCTCCAATAGAGAAAATTCATCTTCTTTTTCCTTATAGAATTTATAATCTCCTTTTTTAATTTTTTCTGCCGTAGAAAGAATAGAAGATATTCTTTTTTTTAATTTTTTACTTTGGTATCGGTTGTAAACTAAAAACAAGGCAATCGTTATTATTGAGGATAGGCCGCAAAGTAAAAAAAGGTCATAAACTTTATTTTTAAAAATAATAAAACTTTTGATGTATCCGTGTTTTCTTAAAATTTCTTTTCCTTTGTCTTCTTTAGTCTTGTCTTTAGTTTTTAAGCTTGAAAGTAAAATTTTTTCAATGGACTTATCTTGATTATCGGGTGTGCTGTTTTCACTATTTATACTATCATCTATTGAGCTGCTTGCTCCGATTATTTGTGCTAAACTTAAATAAAATTTTTTTCGGTTATTTTATAAATAAAAATTATAAAAAAATTTACAAACAGTAAAATTATAAATAAAAAGCAAATGCCGGTTTTGGTATAAAATCTTTTCATAATTCAAACCTATAGCCTATTCCATGAATTGTTTTTAATAGAGGTTCGTCCAGCTTTTGCCTGAGTCTCCTTACGGTTGCAGTCAAGGTATTGTCGTTTACAAAATTATCTTTTGAATCCCAAATTAATTCTAAGAGGCGGGGCCGGGTAAGGGTTTGATTTGCATTTTCCATAAATAAGAGCATAAGAGTAAATTCCTGCAAGCTTAATTCGATTTCTTTTTCGTTTTTAAAAAGTCTTTTTTGATTTTTATCCAGTTTATACTCACCTAAAACAATTATTTCATTTGAGGAATGTCTTGTTCTGCGTAAAACCGCATTTATCCTTGAATGTAATATTGAAAGCTTAAAGGGCTTTGTAATATAATCTTCAGCTCCAAGATCAAGCCCTTCTACGATATTTTTTTCATCGTTCTTTACCGTTAGAAAAATTACAGGAGTATCCGTCTCAGTCTTTATATATTTAAGAAAATTTCTTCCGTCTCCATCCGGTAAATTGATATCCAAAATTATCAAGTCGAAATCTTCGTTTAACCTTTTTTTTGCTTGGGCAATACTATCCGCAAGAGTAAGCTCAAAATTTCTTTTGGATAAATACTCTTTTATACCGAAGGCTATATCCTCGCTGTCCTCTACCGATAATATTTTTACAGTTTCTTTTGACATAATAAAACTATAACAGAATAAAAATAGGCAGTCAAGTATAATTGGTATGGATGAGTTTTATAATTTTAGGTAAGGCTTATATCTCAATTATCTTGTCGGCGATTTTTTTTGCAAAGGGTGCATCGTGGGTTACGCAGACTGCGGTGCGCTTTTCTTTTTTGACAATCGATAAAAAAAGATCGGCAACCTTGTACTTATTTTTTTCGTCGAGGGAATCGAATGCTTCATCGAGAAGAAGAAGCGGAGCGGGATAGCTTAGCGCTCTGGCAAGCCCTGTTCTCCTTTGCATTCCTCCTGAAAGCTCGGCGGGTAAAAAGTTTTCAAAGCCGGAAAGGCCTAAAGCTTCTAAATAAAAAAAAGCCTTTTTTTATTTTCAAGTTTTGAAGAATTTTTTGAATTCAAAACATATTCTATATTTTCTACGGCAGTTAGATGAGGAATAAGGCGCATGTCTTGATAGGCCATTGCATAGTTTCCGCGAGCCGGCCGGTTTTCTATTCTTCCCGATTTTAATTCAAGATTCCCTGAAATAATTTTTAAGAGGGTGCTTTTTCCGGCCCCCGATTCGCCTAAAATACAGGTAACTTTTTGTGCAAGGATTTCAATATTAAGATTTTGAAAAACCTTATGCTTTGAGTAATAAAAAGTTCCCTCATGTATTTTAATCGGCCTTTCCATTTTTTACCCTTACTGAGCGGCTTGCGACTATATCTATTCCTGTGTTCAGTACATTTTCAATTATCACATCGCCCATCTTTTTAGGAGCCTGAGTTTTGACGGTGTTTATTTCTTTCATTACATCGAAGATTAAGGCCTTAGGAATTGGACTTGAGGTTTTTACTGGAAGGGAGGAAAGAACTCCGCCCTCGATTATTACGGTAGAGCTGATGTTTCTTCTAGGGTCTTTAATTTCCTGCATCGCGTAAAGTTCGCCGCCCTTGCATAAATTTCCTGTAACGGTAATTTCTCCCGACTCTTCTTTAAATACCGAAAGTTTACAGCCCCGCGGACAGGACACACATGTAAATTTTTCTTTTATCAATTCTCTACTCATCTAAAATTACCTCCGCAGTTATGTCTTGTGTTAAGCCCTTTAAAGTAATAAAGTTTAGGGGAATGTTTATCATCTCGGACGGAACCATCTGACTTGTTTTCTTTTGTGCAAGAATTTGTTCACCCGATTTGATTATCAGGCGGGCATTTTTATAAACCGAGTCAACTCTCATAAAGAGGGATGCTCCGTCGATGTTCCCCGTATTTATTTTATTTGGAACAATGTAGCGGATTCCTTTTTTAGCTATTGTTTTAATAAAAGCGGAGCCGGAGGTATTTGTGCCGAATTTGTTTTCCGTGCTTTCACCCTTTTTATTTTTTTGAGCAAAAAGGGCTGCGTTTTTTCCGGCAGTTCTGCTTTCTTTTGTGACAAAGTCTACAATGTCATGAACATGGAGAACATTTCCGCAGGCAAAGATTCCGCTTGTTTCGGTTTCCATTCCGTTATCGACAAAGGCTCCGTTCGTTATCGGATTGAGAGCAATGCCTGCCTTTTGGGTAAGTTCGTTTTCGGGGATTAGGCCTACGGAAAGGAGTACCGTATCACAGGAAAATTCTTTTTCGGTTCCGGGGATTTCCTTAAAGGAAGAATCTATTTGGGCTATTGTAACTCCTGTAACCCTGTCCTTTCCGTGGACGCAGGATATGCTATGGCTTAAAAAAAGCGGAATACCGTAGTCTTCAAGGCATTGGGCTATGTTACGGTTTAGGCCGCTTGAGTAGGGCATGATTTCGACAACAGCCTTTACCTTAGCTCCTTCCAAGGTCATGCGGCGGGCCATGATTAAACCGATATCTCCTGAGCCGTAGATTACTACTTCTTTTCCGACAGAAAAGCCTTCGATGTTAATAAGGCGTTGGGCCATGCCTGCATTAAAAACGCCGGATGGGCGGTAACCTTTTAGTGCGATAGCTCCTGCCGTGCGTTCTCGGCAGCCCATAGCAAGTACGACAGCCCCTGCTTTTATTTTTTTTAATCCTTGTGCGCCGATGAAAGTAATTTCTCTTTCCTTTGTTAAGTCTATTACCATTGTATTGAGGAGGATATCTATGTCTTCTTTTTTTACCATGTTTATAAAGCGTTCTGCATATTCGGGGCCGGTTAATTCTTCTTTAAATTCGTGAAGGCCGAAGCCTGCATGGATACATTGATTTAAGATTCCGCCGAGTTCAAAATCCCTTTCTATTATAAGAACGGAAGATGCTCCGTTTTTTTTGGCTTCGAGGGCTGCCGCCAAACCTGCAGGGCCTCCGCCTATAACGGCGACCTCGTATTCGTTCTTGCAATTGCTGCAATCTTTTTTATCGTTTATGTTTATCATTCCGCACCGCCCTTTAGTTTTCCGTAAACAATCGGAGAATTTCTTCTGTCCTTTTGAATTTTTTCGATAGGGATTTTTAATTCTCTTGAAAGAATTTGGAGCACATGGGGCTCGCAAAAGCCTCCCTGACATCTTCCCGAACCGGGGCGTACCCGCCTTTTTATGCCGTCAACCGTGCGGGCTCCCGCAGGGCGGTGAATGGCCTCAACGATTTCGGCTTCGGTTACGGTTTCGCAGCGGCAGATAACATGGCCGTAGAGCGGATTTTCTTTTATAAGAGAATCCTGTTCTTCTGCACTAAGGCCGGCAAAATGTCTGATTGCTCTTCGATTTTCGTTAAAGTTTTTCTTTTTATTGAAGGGAATTTTTAAGTCATCGGCTTCTTTTTTTACGAGCTCTGCAACATATTCTCCGATGGCGGGAGCCGAGCTCAACCCCGGTGATTCGATTCCGCCTGCGTGTATAATTCCTTTGGAATTTTTTGAAGCATATATCATAAAGTCTCCCGTATCGGGCCTTGCCCTGACTCCTGCAAAAATACGGATGGTGTTTTTAAAATTGAGGGAGGGTACGGTTTTTAGAGCCTTTTCTTCTACCTGAGCCAAACCTTGGGCTGAAACGGAAGTGTCTTCAACATCTTCGATATTTTCTGCTGAAGGGCCGACTAAAAAATTCCCATGATAGGAGGGAAGAACTAAGATGCCTTTTCCCATCTTTGAGGGGGCCTGAAAACATATATGATTTACAAGGTTGGTATAGCTTTTATCGAAGAGGCGGTATTCCCCGCGGCGGGGGAGAATTTTAAAATCTTCATCTCCTGCCATCTTTGCAATCTTATCGGAGTAAAGTCCCGCTGCATTTATCACCAGCTTGGTTTTAAAACTTTTTTCTTCCGTTTTGCTTGATTTGGTTTTGATTGTATAGGCTTCGTTTTCTTTTTCAATTGCGGTGACCTCGTTTTCGGGAAGAAAGTCAACTCCGTTTATTACGGCATTTTCCATAAAGGCTGCCGTCATATCGAAGGGACAGATGACTCCGGCTGTTCCGCAGTAGAGGGCTCCCAAGGCTTCTTTTGAAAGATTGGGTTCTTCCTTTAAAAGCCTTTCCCTGTTCCAGATTTCCAAGCCTTCAACTCCGTTTTTTAAACCTCGTTCGTAGAGGGTGGAAAGTTCTTTTTGATCTTCTTCGTTAAAGGCGATTACAAGAGAGCCTAATTGTTTAAAGCGCAGATCCAATTTTTCTTTTAAGCTGCGCACTAAAAAATTACCTCTTACATTTAGCTTTGCCTTTAAGGAGCCTTCCTTTGCATCATAGCCCCCGTGGATAATTCCGCTATTGGCTTTGCTTGTACCGCAGCCGAATTCCAATTCTTTTTCGAGGACGGCAATTTTTAATTCGTACTTGGAAAGTTCCCGTGCAATGCAGGCTCCTACAACCCCTGCTCCGATTATTATTATATCGTACATACCTTTCGATAATATCACTATTTTTAGCCTTAGTCTATATGAAAAAAACAATTTTTATCCGGTATAGCATTGACTTTTTTTTTAGATTTTTATATAATCAAATCTCGTTTTACGGGCCATTAGCTCAGCTGGTAGAGCAACAGACTCTTAATCTGTGGGTCGCAGGTTCGAAGCCTGCATGGCTCAATTTTTTAACTGCTTTTCGTCCATAATTTGCCAATAGCCGTTTTTGTCGGCACCGATGCGTTTGATTATACCTGCTTTTTTTAGTTCCGAAATTTTTCGGCTTATGGTTGCCCTCGATTTTGACATTTTTTCAGCTAGCTGTTCATATGATATTTCAGGATTTGCTTTTAAGCATTTTAGTATCTGATTTACAGTATCATTTACAGTATCATTTACAGTATCATTTACAGTATCATTTACAGTGCTTTTTTTGCGGCTGTTTTTCATTGTTTTGACTATTATTTCAAGCATAAAATCTATAAAAATACCTGAATCGTTTTCATCCGTGCTTTGCTCAAGTGCCTTATAATATGCCGCTTGATTTTTTAAAATCATATTTTCGATGGGGAGGTGAATAAATATAGGATTCCAATCTGCAAGAATTCTGGAGTGCCATAAGCGTCCCATTCTTCCGTTTCCGTCTTCAAACGGATGAATAAACTCAAACTCATAATGGAAAACGCAGCTTTTTATAAGGGGATGATAATCGCTATTTTTAAGCCAATCGAATAAATCGCTCATTAAAAATGGAACGCGATCGGCAGGGGGAGCTATGTGACTTATGCCGTTTTTTCCGGCTATACAGACTCCTCCTTTTCTAAAGTGTCCCGGATTATCGAGAAGACCCATAGTTAAAATTCCATGAGCTTTTAATAAATCTTTTTCTTTATAAGGATTGAAGGTCATACATTTTTCATAAACCTTAATTGCATTCTTTACTTCTTGAACTTCTCGCATGGGGGCTATGACATGTTTTCCCTCAATTAAGGCAGTAACCTGTTCTTCGGTTAATGTATTACCCTCAATTGCAAGAGACCCCTGTATAGTTTTCATCCTGTTTATTTTACGCAGTCTTACACCGTCTTCTTGTTCAAGTCTTATTTTAAAGCGTTCCATATCTGCGGATATTTGAGAAATCAAATTTATAGCTTTTGACGTAATTTTAAATGGAGGTTCATAGCTCATACTTCTATTATAGAAGATTTTTAAGATGTAGTTAAGTAGTTTTAAATTTTAGCGGTAATTCTCCGTCAAGATGTTAAGATATTTTTCGGTGAGGGTAAAGGCTTCGCTATTAAGAGTTTCAATCATGTCATCAGAGGTATGCATTAACTGCCATGTAAATGGAATTATTTTTTCGAAGGGGGAACCTTGAGGCGGTTTTTGATTTTTTATTACCATTTCCGTGAGTTCGCTGATGGCTGTTTTGTTTTGGCCGGTGAGTTTTTCTTTCGGGAGGCAGTGTAAAAGAGTCTCGGCTTCTTTTCTTGGAAGAACGGTTATGACCTGCGCACAAAGGCCTGCGGCAATAAAGCCTGCATTGTCGCTATAAGCCGTCAGCATTGAAAGCCATTGATTGGGACAAGCTCTTTGAGCAAAGAGACCCGCCCTTTTATGCAGCTCGTCCAGCTTCTTTGTTTTTACTTCATCCCGTCCGAAAATACCCGAACGGGAGAGAATTAGGGTATCGCCTCTTCCGCACATGTCGAATACAAAGATATCGTCCTCATCCATTTTAAGTTTTTTTAAGCCTGTTCCGAGAGTGTATGCTCCTTGTTCTTTAAGGCCTGCGGCTCCTGCTTCTTCCCCATCCGTAAAGATGATTTTTATGTTGTGAGGCTTTGTGTAAGAGCATAGTTTTTTTGCAAAGTTCATGAGGATAAAACAAGAGGCTGAATTGTCGTTAGCACCTTGGGTATTTGGAGCTCTGTCATAGTGGGATACAAGGGTTTTCATTTTAAAGTTCTTATCGTAAAATTGTGCAGGGTATTTTATGATGATGTGTTTTTTTTGTGCAAGGTTTACTATGCTGTGGGGAACATTGTGAGCACTTAACCACTGCGATATAAAATCACAGCGGTTAAGGTCTTTTTTTAAAAAGGCTTTAAACAAATCGGAATTAAGCGGATTATTTTCATTTTCCTTAATCATCTTTGTTAAAGCCTTTTAGTTTTATTTTTTTAATTCTTCAAGAGCTTTTTCGAGTTCGTTTACGATCTTTGCAAAGTTATCGCATGCTGCCTGTACCGGAGCCGGATTTGCCATGTCCACACCTGCAAGTTTTAGCGATTCAATCGGATAGCGTGAGCCTCCTGATTTTAAGAACTTAAAGTAGTCTTCGCGTTCTTTATCTCCGCCTGAGCAAACTCTTTCGGCAAGAGCCATCGAAGCCGAAATGCCTGTCGCATATTTGTAAACATAGAATGCCCTGTAAAAATGAGGAATCCTCAACCCTTCCAAATCGCTTACATCTTCGAATACCATTTCCGGCCCGAAATAGAGTTCCAGAAGTTTTTTGTATTCGCTTCTTAAATTTTCGACTGTGAGAGGCGTTCCGCTTTCAACAAGAGCATGAGTAATTCTTTCGTACTCTGCAAACATGGTTTGTCTGTAGAGGGTTGCAAGAATATCGGAAGCCCTAACGCTTAAAAGATAGGCTCTCATTTTCGGGTCGGTACTTGTTTTAAGCATGTGCCTGAATAAAAGCTCCTCGTTAAAGGTAGAGGCAACTTCGGCTTCAAAGATGGTGTAGTGGTAGCAGGGGTAGGGGTTGTTTCTTACCGAATACCATGAGTGCATGGAGTGCCCGCCCTCGTGCACAAGGGTGAATACATCACGGATAACATCTTCTTTGTAGTTCATAAGAATGTAGGGATCGCTGTCATATCCGCCTGCCGAAAAGGCTCCTGAGCGTTTGCCCTCATTTTCATACTTGTCAACCCAACCGTTTAAAAGACCGTTTCGGATTGTTTTAACATATTCTTCTCCAAGAGGTTTGAGGGCTTCGGTGATGATGCCGACTGCTTCATTATATGGGGTAACTTTTTTTACCTCGCTGACTAAGGGCATATATACATCGTAGTGCCGGAGCTCTTTTAGTCCTAAATGTTTTTTTAATAGACTGTAGAATTTATGTAAGGGTTTTAAATTCTTGTGAATGGTGTCTATGAGGTTGTCATAAACAGCTGTAGGCACCTTGTCTACATAGAGGGATTTTTCTCTGGCAGAAGCATAGCCCCGTATTTTTGCAAGGGCGACATTTTGCTGAACCTGTCCCGTGTACAGGCTTGCGATTGTGTTTTTATGTGCACCGTATGTGCCGTAAAGCTGTTTATAGGCCTTTTCGCGCAAAGCTCTGTCGGGATTTTGCATAAACTTTGAATAAGAAGATTGAGTTAGTTTTATATCGCCTTCTTTTGTGGTAATAGTACCGAAATCAAAGTCTACATTGGTTAGAACCGAAAAGGCTTGGCTCGGCGTGCCATGGGGCTCTCTTAAAAGGCTTAAAATCTTCTCTTCCTTGTCTGAAAGGGTGTGGGGTTTTAGGTGCAAGGTTTTTTCCAAGGAAACCTTAAAATCGGCAAAATCCTTTCCGGTGGGACTTGAAGGATCAATCCATGAACGGATTTTTTCTTCAGGGATTTCCATGATGGCGGGCATGAGCCAGCTGGTCGCAGCCGAAAGTTCCGTAACGGTCATCATGTATTTACTTAGCCGTTTGATGTTTTCGGGGTCTCCCTCGTTTGAAGATTTTTGTAAAAAGGCATAGTTTCCGACCTTTTCGGCAATTCTATCAACTCCTGTTGAAGCCTTTAGGCAGGCAAGCAGGGTTGCCGCATCGATTGTTTCAGGCTTGGAAAAAGCTTCTTTATATTTTAAGATCTCTTTTCCGCCTTCCGGAATGGAAGCAAGAGCCGCTTCCCATTCTTTGTCATTCTTAAAAAGTAATTCAATATTCCATTTGTCGCTCTTGGCGATCTCGGAACGTTTAGGTGTTGTTGAGTTTTTCATGTAATTACTATACAACAATGCCGGCAAATAGGCAAGTTCTTTTCTTAAAAAAAAATTTGATAAGGTGCAAAAGGTTCAACAGGGCTTATTGACTTTTTTTTTGATTGATGATATATTCTTGTTTCATTATTCCCCGGTTGTGTAATGGTAGCACCGCAGATTCTGGTTCTGCTTGTGGGGGTTCGAATCCTCCCTGGGGAATTTTTTTATTCATTGGTCCCTTCGTCTATCGGTTAGGACATGAGATTCTCAATCTTAAAAGACGGGTTCGATTCCCGTAGGGACCGGTTCTGTAGATTCCGATATAAAAAACACCTTATAAGTTTATTTTATACCCTATAGACTTTTTCATAATTTACGGTAATATATAAGGATATGGAAAGAAGTCTGTCAACATTTGATCAATTAGTAAAATCATTATCAAAAGAAGAAACGCAAACTCTGCTGGAAACTATTCAGCGCAGCATGGAAGACTTTGCAGCCGAAGCCCAACCCGAGGAAAAGGCAACTCTTTCAGAAAAAATCAGAGAACATCAGGGAATAGGCATAGCAAGCGAACCCTTTTTGATAAGATTGTGGCTCTCTATAAGATCGTTTTTAAGATCCATACCTTTAAAAGTAATATATAATGAAGAACTTTTAAAAAGAATGGCAAAAAATCTTAAAAGATCGGCCGGCGCCTATATAAATATACATCAGAATGTCTATACCGGTGTTTTTTATACGGAATTAAAAAATCTACGAAAAACCCAATTGTTTTTTACATCTCTTCTTTCGGCTTATGACTCAGGTAAGGGCTCTTTCTATATGCTTGTAAGTTCCTTTGTTGCACCCGCAACCTACGAAAAACTCATGAAAGAAACAAACCCTTTTTCAATTAAGATAGGCTCAGAAGTTTCATCAAATATCCGGACAGGTTTTTTACGAAAAATTGATGCGGTTTTTTCTAATTTAACTGATGAAGAAAAAACAGAAATGTACTTATGCGCTCAAGCTATAGAATGGATGAAATCCTTCTGCTCTCTTGCATTGGATAAAACTTTGTTGAGGTTTAATGTAATTTCGGATTCAAATGCTACATGCCAAGCCCTTACGATACAGCCCGAAATGGAAGTCCTCTCGTCAATACTTTATTCTAAAAAAAACATACCTTATAATCTTCTTCAAGCTCTATTTTTAATGCATGCACAAGAGACCATAATAGATGATGACAGCAGAATGGTAAAAGAGGCGGACGAATTTGTAAAGGAAGCTATTGAAGCCCTTGGAGCTATAAGGCTGTTTTTAAAACAAGTTCCTCTCTTAGACATTACCCGCTACATTAAAAAAGACATAAATTGGATGCCTTATAAGTTGACAGGCGGTGAAGATTGGTTTATTTACTTTAAACAGGCTTGGTATGAGCGGTTTAACCAAAAATGGTCAACTTGGTCATATGAACAAAAAAAGTTTAATATTAAGATTCAGATGATTAACCTTTTAAAGGTGGGCGATTTGGAATCTATGAAATTTTGTCCATGGCGCAATTTATGGGTAGAATGTAAATTTAAAAAAGAACTTCCTTTTCTATTTTTAAAAACATTTTTTTATGCCTTTTATGATGACAAACTTTCGAATACCCTAAAAACAATCCTAGTAGAAGGCAATTTTTATAAACATGAAAATTTGAACGAGTATACAACTTCATATAATGTGCTTGAGCACCGTAAAGGTGAATTTGAAAAGTTTGAAAACCGCTTATCTCCTACAGGAGACGTAGGAACAGCTTTTGCAAAAATACGTGCAGAAAAGACAGCCACTTTAAAAAACAAAAATCAAATTGAAGGCTTGATGCACACGGTCGAGGCAGAAGCAAAGCAGCTTATAAATTCGAGTATTGATGCTTTAAAATCGATTGAGCTGATTTTAACAGGAATCCTCGGCGGCGGAAAAACAAGCACATATGCAACTATTACAAACTGGGCAATTATAGCCGGATCTAAAAACGGGCATTTCCGCGAAGAAGTTGCTAACGCAAAAGAACAAATACATACAAGTATAAATCTCTTATCCTTAGCGGAAAAGCTTGAAGCCGAAGCAAAATAAGATTTTTATACGAACCTAAAGTATGTAAACATTACGCTCAATGATCCTATAAAGCTCCCTAATAAGAACCGTAAAAGAATCAGTACTATCAGACATACGATTATCTGTTTTCTCAGGCTCATAAATTTTCCGCCTGATAACTTATGAACTCTCACAAAAACGGGCGATAAAAATCTGTCGAGCATATCGGCAAAGTTTCCCCGCCGGTAGTTTTCAGAAAAATCAAGAACCAATCTAATTATCAATATTATAATAAAAAAATTGAGTAAGAATGAAAAAAACGACCAAACTATATTTACAAGGTTTAATACAATTCCCAAAACGGAAAATGACCTCATATCTGCAATTTGGAACAACACACCGGAAAAAAGAGATAAAATCCCAATGGCTAAGATAGGCGAAAAATCTACCATTCCGATTTGAGTAAATCTGAATCTCCTAAACCAGCTCAAGTAAGGATCACAAATTTCATAAAGAAAGCCGCCCCGTGAACGTGCTCCAAACCACGAAAGAAAAATATAAATAATACAAAGATAAGAATAAATCTTTACTACGAAACCCAATGTGCTAAAAAGTGATGATATCATATAAACCTCTCTATCTATATTTTAAATTTAATTCTTTTTTATTCAAGCCAAATTTGTTCAACCCCGAACTGCATATTTAATTCTTCTATAAATTCGGGAGTTGATGGTATACGGATTTGAGGAGAAGCCTTAATTATATAAGCCTTATCCTCATCCTTTACATGAATATAAACATCGCAGTTACCTGACCTCTCATATAAAAAATCCTTTAAACCGGTCAACTCTTTTGCAGAAGTTATATTTTCATCAAGCTCAATGTGAACCTCGCTTAAAGCCTTCTGCTGCAATTTATCTATTTCCAAAACATCGTCTACCAAAAAGGAATGAGACTCGCCATCACTGTTATCAATAGAACCCACAAAGCCGCATACTGTTTCGGGCAAAAGGGAAGGTCTATACTTTTCCCATGTTTTGGGAAAGAAAACCAAATCTAATGTTCCGTTTAGGTCTTCAAAGGTTCCGAAGCCCATCATCGCACCTTTTTTTGTTTGATGCTGCCTGACTCCGGTAAGCATTCCTACAAGAACATACTTCTTTTTTGAGGTGGCGCGGGCAAGATGGGAAATATCCAAGGTGGCAGAATTATTTATTACCTTGCGGTATTCATCCAGAGGGTGCCCCGAAATATAAAAGCCCATGAGCTCTTTTTCGAGGCGGAGTTTTTCTTTTTTGGGGAACTCTTCGATTTTTTCAAAAACAAAGTCCGAAAATTCTTTTATGCCCGAACCTTCAAAAAGACTGCCCTGACCGGTACTTTCATTTTCTTTTTTTTGAGAAGCGTAAGCCACGGCCCCATCCATATTTACCATCAAGGTAGAACGCTCCTGTCCCAAACTATCAAAGCAGCCGGTTTTAATCATAACTTCAAGGTTACGCTTATTTTGAGTGTGCAGATCGTTCCGCTCCAAAAAATCGATAAATGACTTATATCTGCCGTTTTTTTCGCGCTCTTCAGCAAGTTCATGGGCAGCCTGCATTCCGACTCCCTTTATTCCCAAAAGCCCGAAGATAATATTGCCGTCGGAGGAAACACTAAAATATGGGTCGGATAAATTTACATCGGGGGGAAGAATTTTAAGCCCCATCTTTTCGGCTTCGACAATATATTCAGGAAGCTTGTCGGTAGAGGTAATTTCGTTGGTAAGGTTAGCTGCCATAAATTCTGCCGGAAAATGAGCCTTTAAATAGGCTGTTTGAAAGGCTAAAACGGAGTAAGCGGCTGCGTGGCTCTTATTAAAGCCATAGCCTGCAAAGGGGATAAGAATCTCAAAAATCCTGTCGGCGTCTTCCCTGCTGAAGCCCTTCTCTTGTGCACCCTTAATAAACTTTTCTTTTTCGGTTTTCATAACCTCAATTTTTTTCTTTCCCATAGCACGGCGGAGTATGTCGGCTTGACCGAGGGAATAGCCTGCTATTCTTTGTGCAACCTGCATAACCTGTTCTTGATAAACGATAACCCCATAAGTTTCGGCTAGGATATCTTCAAGACAGGGATCGGGATATTTGATTTTTGAATTATCGAATTTTGACTCGATAAACTGGTTGATATAATCCATAGGACCCGGACGGTATAAAGCATTTAAAGCAATCAAATCTTCCATTTTGGAAGGCTTTGCGCGCTTTAAAATATTTTGCATTCCCTGACTTTCAAATTGGAATACGGCAGCCGCTTTACCTTCGCTAAGCATTTTAAAGGTTTCAGCATCCGAATAGTCAATATCGCCTATCGAAAATTTTTCCCATTCTCCACCTCTCTTATGAATAAGGTCTTCAGTATGCTTTATGAGGGTTAAGGTTTTTAAGCCTAAAAAGTCCATCTTTACAAGGCCGCATTTTTCGATTAAATCCATTGTAAACTGAGTAGCAACCTTTCCGGTTTTTGAATCCTTGTAAAGCGGAACATAGTCGGTTAAGGCAGTCTTACCTATAACGATGCCCGCAGCATGAAGACTCGAATTACGGTTTCGCCCTTCAAGAGCTATGCTTATTTCAAAAAGCTCTTTGTATTGCGGGTCTTCGGCCATTTCTTTTAATTCGGGGACTACGTCAACAGCGTATTTTAAGGTAACTTCCTTTACTCCATCAGTTAGAGGTTTAGGAGGTATGAGTTTTGTGATAGCATTAACATCGGCGAGCGGAATATTTAAAACCCGTCCCACATCTTTTACAACAGCCTTTGGCTTTAAGGTTCCAAAGGTAATAATCTGACCTACATTTTCGTCCCCGTATTTTTGACGTACATATTCTATTACCTCCTGCCGTCTTTCGAAGCAAAAGTCTACGTCGAAGTCGGGCATCGAAACCCGCTCGGGATTTAAAAAGCGTTCAAAAAGGAGGTTATACTTTAGGGGGTCTATATCCGTAATACGCAAAGAGTATGCAAGAATTGAACCGGCTCCGGAACCGCGTCCCGGGCCTACCGGTATGCCGTTATTTTTTGCCCAGTTAATAAAATCCCAAACAATTAAAAAATAACCGACAAAGTCCATTTTTATAACTATATCGAGTTCGTAATTAAGCCTTTCCTTTATTTTATCGGTAATGACGGGATAACGCTTTTTTAAACCTTCCTCGGCCAAATGCCTGATATAATCTTCTTTTGAGCTAAAGTCTTCAGGGATTTCATATATCGGAAGAATGGGGCCCGGCTGCGGAATTTCCAAATTGCACATTTCCGCAATGCGGACAGTGTTTAAAACCGCTTCAGGATATTCCGGAAAGAGTTTGGCCATTTCCTCTCCCGACTTAAAATAAAATTCGCTTCCCTCAAATTGCATTCGATTGGTATCGGTTCTAAGTTTTTTCATCCCGATACATACTAAGATATCTTGCGCTATATAGTCTTTTTGTTCTACATAA
This sequence comes from Treponema putidum, assembly GCF_000755145.1. Lineage (GTDB taxonomy): Bacteria > Spirochaetota > Spirochaetia > Treponematales > Treponemataceae > Treponema_B > Treponema_B putidum. Next base: position 691,780 of record NZ_CP009228.1, on the reverse strand, counting down.
TGAATATCGTTGGTTAAAACCAAAGGAATGCCGATCTTGCGGGCTATTTCGATTAAAAGTTTGGCAGCCTTTTTTTCTTCTTTTATTCCATGATCTTGAAGTTCGATAAAATAATTTTCGGCACCGAAAATTTCACGGTATTTTCTGACATGAGCCTCGGCCTTTTCTTTTTCGCCGTTTAACAAGAGAACAGGAAGCTCCCCTGCAAGACAGGCCGACAAGCATATAAGCCCTTCCGCATACTGAGCCAAAAGCTCATCGTCTATGCGCGGTTTATAATACATACCTTCAGTATATCCTTTAGAACAAAGCACCATTAAATTACGGTATCCTGTTTCGTTCTTTGCTAATAGGATGAGGTGATAGTATTTTTTCCCTCCCGGAGTTTCTTTTTTTTCAAAGCGGCTTTCGGGAGCCACATAGAACTCGCAGCCGATTATGGGCTTTATATTCTTTTCTTTACAGGCATTATAAAAATTTATAGCCCCGAACATATTACCGTGATCGGTCAATGCAAGGGCAGTCTGCCCCAGCTTTTCAGCCTTTGCTGCAAGGCTTTTAACCGAAGCCGCTCCGTCTAAAAGAGAAAAATCGGAATGAACATGAAGATGAACAAAATCGACAGCCATAAGGCTTCAAGCCTACCACAAAAGGCTCTTTTTTTCAAGACTTGGATAAAGGAAAACCCCCAAGCTGCCGATCGGAAAAAAATCGGAGGATTTAATACTTCTTGAAACTTCTTGATTCTTTAAAAATCAAGAAGAAATTTGAAACTATTTTATAATTACGAAAATAAAAATACTTTGCTGATTTCATCTATATGGGTATGATAAATTCACTTTATTGATAAAAAAGCTTCCCGATATGTTATGCTTTCCTGCTCTATCTGAGGCTGCTTTCTCTTAATCATTTCCCGTAAGCTTTTTCCAAAAATTCGGCAGCATGCCGGTTTTTCGGTTCTTTTTCCAATATATATTGAAATGTTTTGATAGCTTCTTCTTTCTTTTTTAAACGCATTTGGAGGATTCCCTTTATAAGCAAGGTGTCCGTCTTAGTTCCGAACATTTTTTCTGCTGTTTTAAGTAATTCGAGGGCTGTTTTGCTTTGTCCGATTTTATCAAGGCAGAATACAAGATTGTGTAATAAAAGCCTTTCTTCAGGCTTAGCCCTAAGCATTTTCCTGTAAAGAATAGCGGCTTTTTGGTATTGTCCTGCTTTTCGGCGGAACAAAGCCAGTTCAGGATCAAAATTAACTTTTCCGCTTTGACTCATTAAAATTTCAAGTTGGTTGCCGGCATCTTCCCAACGCCCGCATTTTTCAAGGAACAAAACATAATCCCGCCTTATGTAAATATTCTTTTCCCATTCTTGTAAATATAAACCGTAGGCTTCATCGGCTTCTTTATTTAATTGTAAATTTTCGTAAGAGGCGATAATTCCTATTTTAGCTTCTTCATCTTTTTCATTCAAACCTAAGGTTTTTTCATACCAGCTAAGAGCTAAATCGGGCATATTCAGTTTTATATAACAGCAGCCCATCGCATTAAAGATAGCTGTATCGGCTCTTCCGTTTTGAATAAGGGCTTGAAGATGAGGTAATACCTCTTCGGGAGGGTTATCGATATGGGCGGCGGTGATTATTTTATAATAATAAATATCGTCGGCATCGCAAACTCCGCTTGCTTCTGCCCGCAGGATTGCAGAGCTAAGTTCCTCCCAGCGGTATGCTTCTTGGAGGGCAAGCATTGTGCCGTAATAAGGGTAAGGATTTTGAGGCTCATGTTCTATTGCACATTTATAATGACCTAGGGCTGCATTAGTGTTGCCCATGGAACGCTGAGCCTCGGCGGCAAGAAGGCGTATTTCGGCATCGCTTCCAAATGTCTTAATAAAAATTCGGGCAGCAACGGCAGCCCTTGAGTAATCACCCCGCTCCATATGCTTTTTGATAACGCCCATTGCAAAAAAACGGTCTGAAATTCCGTCATCGGGAATCTCAATACCCAGTTTTGCAAAATCTTCTGCAGCAGAGGCTGTATCGCCCAGCTGCATCTTGATCATTGCAGGGTACCACTTTAGGGCGGTATCATCGGGCTCGAATTCGCAAGCCGCCTCGTACTGGCCTAGAGACTCGGGCAGATAACCTTCCATTTTTAGAGCGTGTGCAAGATAGAGGCGCGGAGCAACCCCGTCAATGCCGTTTTTTATTGCAAAGCTGAACATTTGGCGTGCCATGTTTGCATTGCCGTTTCTTAATTCATAAATTCCTTCAACAAAAAGAGAATTTAAATATCCGGCATTAAGTTTTGCATTTGAGGGGGCAAATTTTAGGGCTTCTTCAAAGGTCTTTCTGGCAAGGCGGGGCTTTTTCCATTTTAGATAGGCAGAGCCGAGCATTGCCCTTGTTTCAACCGGCTGAGGATTGAGCTTTAAGCTCTTTTCAAGGCAGTAAGCGGCTCTGTCATACTGCCCTGCAGCTAAATAGGAGCGGCCCAAAAAAAAGAAGCCCATAGGTAAATTCGAATGATCGAATGCCGAATCCGATGAGCATCTTTTAATATAGGCCTTACCGTAGGCTATGGCTCTGCCGTAATTGTTTACGGCAGCCCAAGCCCTTGAAAGGTATAAATATATTTCGGGATTTCCCTGTTTTTCGCCGTAAAAGGGGGAAGATACTTCGGCTAAGCCTTCTGCAGCAAGTTTTTCTAAAATTAAAATTGAAGTCTTATAGTCGCGTTTTTTTCCGGCTTCAATGGCTTCATTTATAAGCGCATTTACAGACTTAGCCATAAGTTTATTTTCTTCCGGCTTGAACCAATGTTACGGCCGAGGTGGTGATTATGTCGTCTACCGAGCATCCTCTGGAAAGGTCGGATATGGGTTTTGCAAAACCCTGAAGGAAGGGGCCGAGAGCTTCTGCTCCGGCAATCCTTTGTACCAGCTTATATCCGATGTTTCCGGCTCCAAGATCCGGGAAGATAAGGGTATTGGCCTGTCCTTTTACCGGAGAGTCGGCTGCTTTCTTTTGCATAACTGAAGGAACTATAGCACAGTCCAACTGGATTTCTCCGTCAAAGACAAAATCCGGTTTTCTTTCCTGTAAGATTTTTACGGCTTCGCGGACGCGTAAAATATTTTCATCCTTGTCTCCGCCGGAGCCCTTTGTTGAAAAGGAGAGCATTGCAACAACAGGCTCAACTCCGGCAAAGGTTCGGCAGCTAATAGCTGCGGAGCAGGCAATGTCGGCCAACTGTTCCGAACTGGGAGTCGGAATTACGGCACAGTCCGAAAATATAAAGACTCCGTTTGCCCCAAGTTTGGGATTTTTTGTATCCATCAAAAAGCAAGAAGAAGCGGTTTTCATTCCCGGAAGAGTTCCGATAACTTTTAAACCGGCACGTAGTACATCGGCTGTTGTGTTTAAGGCTCCTGCAACCATTGCATCCGCCTTATCTTGAACCAGCATCATAGCTGCAAAACCCAGCTCTGCACTCATTTCTATCTTAGCTTGTTCAAGGGTCATTCCCTTAGCCTTTCTTTTTTCGTAATAGCTTTCGGCAAAGGAATCGAGCCATTCCGATTTTTTCGGATCTATTATTTTAATTCCGTCAAGTTTTACACCTGCTTTAGAAGCCGCTGCAGAAACAGCCTCATCGGAACCGATTAAAAAAAGCTCCGATACCAATTTTTCATCTACGATAGATCGGGCTGCTTTAAGAGTCCTTTCTTCAGTACCTTCAGGCAAAACAAGGCGGTTAGCATACATTTTTGCCTTTCTTTTCATTTCATCTACAAAACTCATAATTTTATCTCCTTAATCTTTTCCGTATGTTTAAATTGGGCTAACAATTTTTACTTACGCGGTATTTTAGCATTTTTCAATATTTATGTCTAGCAATTAATTTCCCATGGATTATGGGGGAATTTGTATAGAATAAATTCTTCTTTTGTGTTAAAATCAAGTGAATTAGAGTATCAAATTATGCAAAATTTAAAAAGACTTTTATCTTATGCAAAAGGGCAAAGCCGGCTTTATATACTTGCCCTTATTTTTACGTTGTTTTCACAAGTAATCGTTGCCATGCAGCCTCAGCTTATCAGAATTACAATAGACTCGGTAATAGGAGGAGCTGCCTTGCCGAAAGGTTTAATATCTCAGCTTGTTGCCTTGTTTAAAGACCACTTAAGCGGAACAAGAGGCTTACTTGTAATGGCTGCCCTGATAGTCTTTTTTTCACTTATAAGGGGCCTTTTTACATTCGGCAGAATAAACATAGCCAGTGTCGCAACGGAGCGTTCAATAAAGACTCTCAGAAATAGACTTTACAATCATATCCAGCTTCTTCCTTACTCCTATCATTCTAAGGCAGAAACCGGAGACCTGATTCAAAGGTGTACTTCGGATGTTGAAACCATCCGCTTGGCCTTGTATTCCCAGATAATGGATACGGTAAGTTCCGTCTTTTTGATAATTTATACCATTTACTTGATGGCTCAATTAAATACGAGTCTAATGCTTATTTCCTTTTGCATTATGCCTTTGACTTTTTTTTCATCGGCCATATTTTTTAGAAGAATTCAGAGGCAATTTAAAAAAGCAACGGAATATGAAGCCTCAATGACTACTGCAATACAGGAAAATTTAACCGGCATAAGAGTCGTAAAAGCCTTTACCCGCCATCAATACGAAATAGAAAAATTTATTAAGCGGAGCGAAAGGTACCGCAATCAGAATTTGAAGATAAATAACAGCTTTGCCGCTTTTTGGTCATTCTCTGATTCTCTTTCGATAGCCCAAGTTTTTGGGATAATTCTTTACGGAAGTCTATTGGCCTACAGAGGCGATATAAGTTCAGGAGATTTAGTAGCCTTTATTTCTTATACGGGAATGTTAATCTGGCCTGTCCGCCGTTTAGGACGTATCATAAGCAATATAGGAAAATCCTTTGTTTCTGCAGGACGCATTGAAACTATTTTAAATGAAAAGGCTGAAGATATTTTCCCGACAAACGAAAAACCCGAAATTAAAGGAAACATTAGCTTTGATTCCGTTTCATTTTCTTATCCTGAAACACAAAATCAAAAGATACTCGACAATGTTTCTTTTAATATCAAAAGCGGACAAACTGTTGCAATCCTAGGGCCTACAGGATCGGGAAAAAGCTCCCTTGTGCATTTACTTGCCCGCCTTTATGAATATGATTCAGGCTCTATCAAAATGGAAGGAAAAGAATTAAACACTATAGACAAGGGTTGGATAAGGTCTCAGGTGGGGCTGATTTTACAGGAGCCGTTTTTATACGGCAGAACAATTATGGAAAACCTCAAATTAGCCGTGCCCGATGTTTCCGATTCTTTTGCCCGCCATTTCTCAAAGGTCGCTTTTTTAGATGAAGAAATAAATAAGTTTGAAAAAGGTTATGAGACCTTGGTCGGAGAACGGGGCGTCTCTCTTTCGGGAGGACAAAAACAAAGGCTTGCAATTGCCAGAACCCTCATCAAAGATTCTCCCGTTATTATTTTTGATGACTCCCTTTCGGCTGTAGACACCCAAACGGATATCAGCATCCGTTCCGCTCTAAAGGAAGAAAAAGGGAACAAAACAATGATTATAATTTCGCATAGAATTTCAACTATTTGTGATGCGGATAATATTATTGTTTTAGAAAACGGAAAGATAAGCCAAGAGGGAACTCATGAACAGCTGATAGCTCAAGAAGGTTTATACAAAAGGATTTACGATATTCAAAGTGCTGCAGCACAATAAGGAAATTAAATTATGGAAGATTTAGATATAGATAACTATGATGAAAAATTTAAAAGCGGAGTATGGAAAAAGGTTCTAAAAGAATTCGGCTATTTTAAAGAGCTTTTGATTCCGGGCGTTCTTTTGGGCGGATTGACAGGAGCTTTGGATGTTGTTCAGCCTAAGATGACGAAGTATGTAATAGATACCTTTGTGGAGGGACGTGATTTAAGTAATTTTAATGCTGTAATTATCTTTACGGTAGTGTTTTTGCTGATTTCTGCGGCCGCCACTTTTTTCTTTATAAAATTTGTCGGCCATTTGGAAATAAAAATGTGTCACCGCCTAAGAACAAAGTGTTTTACAAAATTGCAGTCTCTTTCTCTTTCTTTTTACGATAAAACTGCCGTCGGCTGGCTTATGTCAAGAATGTCCTCCGATATAAATAAATTATCCGGCATTGTCGCATGGGGGGCAACAGACCTCTTCTGGGGTTTTTGTATGATGACAGCTGTAATAGTTGCTATGATTGGAGACAGTCCTCGGCTTGCCCTCATAGGCTTATTGACCCTTCCCGTAATTGTCATTTTTAGTATTTATCTTCGAGGAAAAATTTTAAAGGCTCAAAGGCGGGTGCGTAAGATAAATTCTCAATTGACGGCATCCTATAATGAAGACATTCAAGGAGCTAAGACAACTAAGACCTTGGTTCGTGAAGAACTTAACGCAAAAGAATTCTTATCTAAAACCGAAGAGATGAAAACCGCCTCTATAAAAGGTATCTTAATCTCTTCCGTTCTTATGCCTACTGTTCAATTAATCGGTGCCGTCGGAACGGGCTTAATGGTTTTATATGGCGGAATTTCGGTTGTTTCGGGGGCTATTACGATGGGCTTGCTGGTTGCCTTTTTTTCTTATGTTACTCAGTTTAATGCACCCTTGGCTGAAGCCGCCGATCTTTTTGCCGAATTTATTTCGGCTCAAGCTGCCGCTGAACGCATCTTCGGCCTCCTCGAAGAAGAGTCTGAAATTAAGGACAAGGAGGAGGTTGTTAAAAAATACGGTACGGCTCTTTGCCCTACAAACGAAAAAAAGCCGCCTATTAAAGGTGCCGTAAAGTTTGAAAATGTTTCCTTTTGGTACAAGGAGGGAGAACCCGTATTAAGCGGTTTTAACCTTGAAGTTAAAGCGGGGCAAACAATAGCCTTGGTTGGAGCTACGGGTGCCGGAAAGTCTACCATCGTTAATCTTTTTTGCAGGTTTTATGAGCCCAAAAGCGGCCGCATCCTTGTGGACGGCATAGACTATACCGATATGAGCGAAAGCTGGATTCACGAAAACCTAGGCTACGTGCTTCAGTCGCCTCATCTTTTTTCGGGAACGATTGCAGAAAATATCAGGTACGGAAAACTTAATGCAAGCGATGAAGAAATTATCGAAGCTGCAAAGCTGGTAGATGCTCATGATTTTATAATTAAGATGGAAAAAGGTTATGATACGGAGGTAGGCGAGGGCGGGAGCCTCCTATCTACAGGACAAAAGCAGCTTATTTCTTTTGCCCGCACCTTGGTAAGAAACCCTCGCCTCTTTGTTTTAGATGAAGCGACTTCTTCTATCGATACCGAAACGGAACAAAAAATTCAAAAAGCCATCACTACCGTTTTATCGGGGCGTACTTCCTTTGTTGTGGCTCATAGATTGTCGACAATCAGAAATGCGGATAAGATAATCGTTATTGAAGGCGGAAAGATGATTGAGTACGGCAGCCATGATGAGCTTATGAAGCAAAAAGGCCATTATTATGAGCTTTATACTCATCAGTTTATAAATGAAGAACAAAGGTCTCTGAACATAAAGGCTTAAAATTATCTTATACTGTAGTTGTATTTTTACAATTATAAGTGTATAATAGAAAGAGGAGGAATTGAAAATGCAAAAACTCTACTCAAAAATATTTATCGCAATTTTATGCGCAGTCTTTGTTTTAGGCTGTAAATCGACTCCGAAACAAGCTTCTGATACTCCGTCCGGACCCGGAAAAATATCCGTTAGTTCTGTTACATGGATGATAGAAAGATTGGATACTTCAATATGGAACGGAACGCTTAAAGGCAACGGAGAGATGTTTATAAGCTTTTTTATTAACTATAACGGTTCATTTAATACTGCCGATGTTAAAAAGCTGGTTGTAGAATCCCCTATAGATATGTGGGCATTAAATTCTTCACAGCTTGACAAGATTACCGAAATAGATGATAAGGCTAAGATTGCATCCGTAAAACGGCTTCAATGCGGTGAAGGAACCGGTTCTGTAGCTCTCGGAAAATGGAAATTCTCTCTTACGGATGTGAATGGAAATAAGTATGAGCAGGTATTGGATATAACCGGTTTTGAAAAGAAGGCTCAAGATAAAACCGATGAAGCTAAAGCTGAAGAAGAAAGCCTTACTTCCGCTGAAACCGGAACTGAAGATATAAAAATGATTGTTCCTCAGTCCTCATCAAAAAATGAAATAGCAGCCCTTTCTGTTCCTGTAATTAAGTCGGTTTCAAAGGATTCCGATTCGATTGAAATTTTCTTTTCGGTAAATGATGAACGTGTAAAAAACGGATATTTTTGGTTTGATGTGCCGGGAGAAAAATACTACAAGGATTCAGGTTCTATGATAGATGCATCGGGAAATCCTGTAAACGGATGCAGGGCTTTTTCAAAGGATGGAAAGGAATGCCGATATATCCTGCGTAAGGATGATTCCAATTCCGATTGGTTTGATAAGATAACCGCCTGTTTTTTTGTTGTATCCGATACAAATAGGGTTTCATCTCCTTGGGAAGAAAGAAATAGAACCGTAAGTGCCAAGGCTGAGGTAAAATAAATTTAAAATTTTAAGAGGACAAAATGAAAAAACGATTATACAAATCATCACACAATAAAAAAATTTTAGGCGTTTGTGCGGGTATTGCCGAATATTTGGGTGTTGACCCCGTTTTAATCAGGCTGCTGTGGATTATATTTGCCTTTGTTGTGGGTTCAGGAGTTATTGTTTACATAATAGCGGCTATTATTATGCCATATGATACCGAAATTAAGGATGATGATGACACATATGAATATGCACCCCGTGACTGATTAGCGGTTAAAAAAGCTGCCTTTAGAGGCAGCTTTTTATTTTTACTCTAAATTACGCGAATCATAGCTTGGATAGGCTTCGTGTTCTCTATGTATTTCGGTGTAAAGTAAGTTCTTAATATCTTTAAAACATTCATCATCTATTTGAAAATGCTTTAAATTTTCTTTTTTACCTTTTAAAAATGCGTCGAACCATAATACTGAAAGGCGGGAATAAAGTTTAAATGCTTCTTCATCATAACCTCCGGATAAAGGTGTTTTAAAAATATCCAGAGCTCCATTATGTTTTATGTTTTTAAATGAAAGAAAACATGCAGGGGCATCTTTATTTAAGTTTTTGAAAAAGCGGTAGGTTTTTTCGGGATAAGCTGATCTATCGATTTCTGAAGTTAAAAATAAAACGGCACTTTTAGTTTTTGGGAATTCGTCGCCTAATTCTTCGTTGGAGCTTGCTATGGCTTCAACCATAGGTGATGCTCCATTATAAGGATGGATTGCGCTTATAGCCTTAACCTCAGGCCTAAGACCGGCATAATAAAAAGATGCGGGCCCGCTCATCGAATGGGCTACAATGCCTATGTTATTTATATCGATTAAGCCGCATAAATCATGAGAGGCATCTTCATTTTTGTTCTTCATCAAGTTTTGAACAGCAGTAAAGGTTGGAATCCAATCCTTTGGGACGGCCTTTTTCTTTGAAGTAAAAAGAGCTGCGGCATATCCGTATGATGCGAGATGCCGCCCTATGGGTAAAAGACCGTATTTATAATTAGCCCAACCATGGCTGATTAAGATAAGAGGATATGTTCCTTTCTTTTTGGGTATATAGACTGTAATTTCACCTCTTAAATTCTCTTCATCCGAAAGGCTCTTGTCTTCTTTATTGTCCTCCAATTTTTTTTTATAAACACGGTTAAAACCGATTATGTTCTTATCATTATAAGCTCTTATTTCGTATGGGCCTTCAAAGGTCTTAATGCCGTCTTGCAAGTGATGATTCATAAAGAATAAAATCTAAAAGAATTTTTTATGATCTTCTGCTGCCCTTACAAGGCCGTCTACCAGTCCCGGTTCCATACTGGAGTGTCCTCCGAATAAGACAATGTTTAAATTCGATTTAGGTAATTTTTTATGCAGTTTATAAGCTGAAAAAGGCGGACAGTCCATATCATATCTTCCTTGCACTATAGTGCATGGAAGGTCTTTAATCTTATCGCAGCTGTTTAGGATGTAATTATCGTCTTTAAAAAAACACTTGTGTAAAAAGTAATGGCATTCCGCCTTAGCCATAGCAAGGGCTTCCTCATCACTCATGTTATAGACAGCGGGGAATAGCCTCACGAGGGCAGATTCCCAGCGGCTCCACTTATGGGCCGCTTCAAGGGACAAGTTTGAGTCTTCACCGAAAAGACGTTTTGAGTACGCCCTTAATAAAGAGCTTCTTTCTTCTTGCGGAATAAAATTTTGATAGGCTTCAAAATCTTCAGGGAAGAACTTCGATGCGCCTCCTTCTTCATAAATCCAATTTATTTCTGCTTGAGTTCCTAAAAAGATTCCTCTTAGGATTATAGATACAACCTTATCGGGGTGGGCGATGGAATAGATTAGAGCAAGAGTGCTGCCCCAGCTTCCGCCGAAAACCATCCATTTGTTAATACCTAGATGGCAGCGAAGTTTTTCGATATCTTCAATCAGGTTTTCCGATGTATTTTCTTTCATCTCGCAAGGCGGTAAACTTTTTCCCGCTCCTCGCTGGTCAAATAAGACTATTCGGTAAAATTCGGGATCAAAATACTGGCTTGCAACCGGAATACAGCCTCCTCCCGGGCCTCCGTGTAAAAAAACTACAGGTTTTCCCTTAGGGTTACCGTATTGGGCATAATAAATACTGTGTATATCCGAGACCTTTAAAAAGCTTTCATCAAAATGCGGTGTTTTTTCATATAGAATTTTCATAATTTACCTCTAATAAAAATTTTTTTTGGAGGAAACATCAGTTTCCGGATTTAATTTATAGTATATCTTTTTATGAGTAATTTCAAGTATAATTTATCACTTTGCAAAAAATTAACCATCCTTTTAGGCAGTTTGAATGGGTTTAATTCATTGAGTTTGTCTTAAAGTTTTAACACAGCAATAATTTCACTACCATCCATATCACCGTTTTCAATAAAACCGAATGAATGGTATAACTGACGAGCAGCTGTATTTTCAGGTTCATAAGACAGCAAGCAATATTCCGCTTTTCCGCAAGGGAAAGTCTTAATAAAATCTAGAGCCAGTTTAACGGCTTGTTTACCGAATCCTTTGTTCTGATAAGTTTGATCAATCATTAACCGCCACAGATTATAATTTCCTCTTGCAATTTCAGGTGTGTCATTCCACTCGTCATGAATATCAAAGCCAATCATCAAAAACCCGACAGGTGTTTCATTGTCATATATCCCGAACGGAAAGGCATAACCATTTGCCGTGATTGTAACGTATGCTTCAATGATACTTACATCATTAGCTGCAACGAATTCTTTTTGTGACTCTGCCACGCTTAATTTAATAATATCCCAAACATTTTTTCCATTTATTTTTTCTAAATGAAGCATATTGCTGTCTCTCCTCACAAATTGTTATTTATTCCGCTCTACAATTTTACCGATTTAGTCGCAATATATGTTTTAATGTTCAGTTTATGAAGCCTTCCGAAACCGTTTGTATCTTCAACCCATCTATCTATAGTTTCTTTATTTATATCCTGATATGTTTTCATTAGTTATGCTCTATTATTTCAGTTTTTATAGTTCAGTATTTTTAAATTTTGTGAGCAATTTCTTCCACTTTCTTTGTCTGTGTGCATAAAATGCTTTCGCCCAAATACATATTATGCCTGTTTTCCAACCCGATTCAATTTCTATGCAATCAGTATACTTTGTACGATTGTCATCAATGGGCTCCAATTGAATTCTATGATTCCATATCGGTACATGGGGATTACTCTCATTAGAATATATTGTTAATGTTTCTTTATCTAAAGTGCATATATAAATTGAATGGATACCGAACGGAATTACGCCAAAGAGTTTAAAATTCAATCGAAATGTTTTTCCGCATTCCCATTGTATATTTTTTTCACCATCAATCAATTTAAAGGCTGCAAAAGGAGCTGCCACATATTGTAACGATTCCAAACTTTGCAATTTTTCCCATATCACATTTGCATTAACAGGGAAAATAGAGCTTTTACAAATAAATTTACTCATCTGTCAATATCTCCCAACTCATATATACCGGCTCATAAAAACGAAAGCTTATTTTAGACAATGCAATCATCACTGAAAGATGATACATCATTAGGGATACATAGTCAATGCCCAAAAACAGGTTGTCCTGACAGGTTGTCAATTATATTCCGATTCTAATCTTCAGCTGCAAACTGATTTATACTGTCATCCCGATTATCTCAAAATTCATCTGTTCCTCTTCTTCAATAATTTTCTTATAATCCGAATTTTTCCCAGTCCTGAACCGATTCAATAACAGGTATCCAACTGTCGATTTTAAATTCTTCCTGTTCATAGGGTTCAGCATATCCATCCACGATTAAGATTCCGTTGCATTTGATATGAGCCTTACTATTCCTTATTTCAAGAACTTCTAACTTGTATGAAACCATCGGTTCATGTTCATAAATGTAAAATGAATCTTCTCTGTTATCGCTTTCCTCAATTGTTGTTATAGAGAAAACTTCTCCGGCTAATTCTTGTACCGAGTTTTTATTTGTGTCTATCGGATTTATGCAAATAGAAGCTGCTATTGTTTCACCCTTAAAATTACCTTTAGCAAATCCGATATCCACTGACCATGATGCAAAATCATCCTCTTTAAAATACATCAGACAACTCTGCCTGCCGCTCCAGTCATCTTCAAACGTATAATTTTTTCCGATCTTTAGCATTTGTTATCTCCTTTTTACCAATGTATATATCATTATATTTTATTCTACCATTTATAAATCTTTTTCAAGATTTTAAATAATTGTTCATCCATTATATTTTTCTTTCTAAATCATCCACACCGGCACGATATAGTTGTCCCTGTCAATAGCTGACAACTCCGGTTTCATACATATTACAGCACCTTTAGAGTGAATCATTGATGCTTTATCCAGTAGTCCGAATACCTTAACCAGCTCTGATCCCGGATTTGATGATTTTTTAATTTCTTTCATTTAAATCATCCAAAGACACATACCCCCTGTCTGTTCCTTCCATGAGCTTTTGTAACATGGTAGTTTTCCCAACCTGTCTGGGACCGGTTACAAGCACTACCGGATATTCCTTTGTTACTTCTAAAACAACCTCTTCCAAATTCCTTGAAATATAGTTCATTCGATCTCCTCTCGGCTGATTTGTATTCCGATTATATTTTAGCCGAAATGTATCTATATTGCAATAACTTTTCTATTTGTCTTTGCTTGCTGTACATCAGTTATAACATTGATAGTATTTTTTTCCATGCGCAATCATCATACCATTCATCATAGTCAATCGGTATTTGGACACCAATTCCTTTTCAGCCATGTATCCAGAAAATTCATTTGTTCTTCCGTGTGAAACCGATGTTCGCCTCTATCAAAAACCGTTAAATCCGCGTGTATGTTATGTGCAAACGAGGTCATTGTTTGCAAAGGGGTTATATCGTCTTTTTTGCCGCAAAGAATTGCGGTAGGAATATTCCATGTAATAAGATTTTTTCTGACGTAACAAAGATATTCCCACGATAAGACTTCGCCGAAAGAAGTGCTTATTACTTTTTTTGTTCTCAGTTCGTCTTCGGATATGTTTGCTCTTTTCATCATATGTAAGATTACATTTTCCATATCGACAACGGGCGAAATAAACAGCGCTTTTTTGATCGGCTTTTCAGATAAAGACAGCAGTGAAAAATACGCTCCTATGCTGTTTGCGATCAATAAGATTTCGGTATATTTCGGAATAAGGGAGTCGAAATAATTTTGAAATTCCTCTTTCGCCTGCCACGGCAATTCCGCCTTATAATCGAAACCGATGATTTCATAATCGTCATTAAAAAATTTTTTATAATAACGGGCTTCGTCGGCGGAACCGCCTCTTCCGTGGATATATATAACAGCGTTTTTCATTTTAATGCAAAGCCTCATTTTTAATTTACTACACTTTATTTTATCATTTTTCTTGATTTTATTTAAGGATAATTTTAGGTATACCCTTGAAAGACCGGCGGTTTTCTATTCTTCAGGCACTTTGACCTACATAACTTTCCTCACCTCTTGACAACCCTGCCGATTGGTTGTATTTTTACATCCGTTAGCTAACGCTGTATACAAAAAGAGGAGATTTATGCCGAGGGACAAAACCGCCAATCATATAAAAATTATGGCTGCAGCAAAAGCCGAATTTATGGAGAAGGGCTTTGATAAGTCCTCCATGCGAAGTATCAGCAAACGCTGCGGTATGACGGCTGCGGGAATATATCGGCATTGTGTAGATAAAGAAGATCTCTTCGATCAAATTGTCGCTCCTGCAGTGGACCGCATAAATGCTTGGCTGGATGCTCATGTTGCCCGTTACGTGGGTGCAGTGAATCACAAGGAGCACATCCAGTGGCGGGATTCCGAAATAGACATGATGCGCGAAATTGTCTATCCGAACATGGAAGAATACCATCTATTGCTGGCAAAATCGCAGGGGAGCAAATACGAGAATTTTCTCCACGATCTTACAGAGAAACAGCAAGGGCAGCTTTTAAAATACATGCCGTTGCTGAAAACGCAAGGATACGCCGTGAAAGACATAGATTCAAAGGAGCTGCATCTTCTGCTTTCAGCATATACGACCGCTCTTTTTGAACCGGTTATCCATAATTACAGTTTGGAAGAAGCATTACATTGTCTGAAAGCTGTGGAGGCATTCTTTGTTCCGGGTTGGAAGCAGTTGTTTGGGTTTTAATAACTTGCATAATTGAATTAGGATAAAGGCTCACCGCCTGTCTTTGTTTATAAAAATGGGCGATGACTTTATATAAATGTTAGCTAATACTAACTATTGTTTGTTAGCTAACAAAAGGAAGTTTGCTTATGAAGGAAAAAGAAAAAAGTCCTTCGCCTATCGCGTGGGCGTTGGGACAAACAGGGGAACACAAAGGACAATATGTTCTAAGTGTTATCCTCGCAGTCATCGGTGTGGCCTTTTCCATCGCACCGTATTTTGTTGTTGCCGGCATCGTACACGGTTTGATGGGTGGAAACAAAGACCTTTCGTATTATCTGATACGTTGTCTGATTATTGCAGCGTTTTGGTTTTGCCGTGTACTGTTTCATGCGCTCAGCACATCGACAAGTCATAGGGCAACGTTTGCAGTGCTCGGGGAAATCCGAAAACGCTGCACGGAAAAACTGACAAGAATGCCGCTGGGTGCGGTGCTGGAGCAAAGTTCCGGGGCGCTCAAAAATATACTCATCGAACGTATCGACAGCATTGAAACAACACTGGCGCATATCGTTCCGGAGTTCACCGCAAATTTACTGATCCCCGTCATCATTTTGATCTACATTTTTACTATCGATTGGCGTATGGGGCTGGCTTCTCTTACAACGATACCGGTGGGCTTTTTCTGTTACGGTCTTATGATGAAGGGCAGTCCTCAATTTTATCAACGCACGGTTACAGCCACAAAGGCGCTCAATGATACGGCGGTTGAATATATCGGCGGTATTCAAGTCATCAAGGTTTTCGGAAATACAAAAAGTTCCTACGACCGCTTCGTGCATGACGCGTATGAAGCCGCTCACAGCTATATCGATTGGATGCGCTCCTGCATTCTAAGCTTTACATTCGCCATGGTAATCATGCCCGCCACAATGGTTTCCGTGCTCCCCATCGGCGGTCTTTTGGTAAAAGGAGGATCTCTTTCTCCGCAGAATCTGGTAACTATCATTATTCTGTCTGTCGGCATCATCACACCGCTTATAACCTTGATGAGTTATTCGGACGACTTTCGAACCATGGGAACCATCTTCGGTGAAGTTCAAAGTATTCTGAACGCGCCGGAAATGGAGCGCCCGTTAGACGGAGCTATTCCAAAAGAAAACACATTGAAACTGCAAGATGTTCATTTTTCGTATAAGGAAAAGGAAGTGCTTCACGGCATTTCGATGGAAATCCCGGAGGGCAGCTTTATTGCGCTGGTCGGTCCTTCCGGCAGCGGAAAGAGTACCATTGCGCGCCTTATCGCTTCGCTTTGGGATGTGAGCAGCGGCTCAATTTTGCTGGGGAATACGGACATTCGTGAAATTCCGCAAGAGGCCTATTCGGATAAGATAGCCTTTGTCTCGCAGGACAATTATCTATTCAACATGACGGTCAGGGAAAATATCCGCATCGGACGGGCGGATGCAACTGATGCGGAAGTGGAAGAAGCGGCAAGACGCAGCGGTTGCCATGAATTCATTTCGGAGCTGGAGCACGGTTACGATACCGTGGTAGGCACTTCCGGCGGGCATCTTTCCGGCGGCGAGCGGCAGCGTATCTCCATTGCCAGAGCAATGCTGAAAGCGGCGCCCATTATCATTTTGGATGAGGCAACCGCCTACACCGATCCTGAAAACGAGGCGGTCATTCAGCGCTCTATCTCTAAGCTGACGGAGGGCAAGACGCTCATCGTGATTGCGCACCGGCTTTCTACGATTACCGCTGCCGATTGTATCTATGTCATTAAAGACGGTGCCGTTGCAGACAGCGGAACCCATGATGAGCTTTTGTCTCATCACGGGTTATATGAAACGATGTGGAATGCACATATAGAGGTGAAAGATCATGCTTAAAGTTATTAGAAAGTTTTTTACGTTCTGCGGTGAAGAAAACCGCCGGAAATTCATCACTTCCATTAGGCTCAATGTTATTCAGGCTCTGTTTGAGGCGCTAAAGATTCCGGCGATTGCGGTGATGATTCGGGCGCTGATGAAAGGAACGGTAGACACAAAAGATATCCTACTCTCGTTAGGGATTATGCTGATCAGCATTGCCGGATCGGGATTGCTAAAATCAAAGGCTGTTATGTTGCAGACCGAAGGGGGCTATGACGCTTGTGCGAAAAAACGGGTGGAGATTGCGGAGCACATGCGGTATCTTCAGATGGGATACTTTAACGCCAACAGCCTCGGGCAGATTACGTCTGTTACAACTAATATAATGGAAAGCCTTGAAAATATCGCGGCTCGTGTGGTAATGCTTGTCTGCGACGGCTTGCTTACAACCTCGCTTATTGTCGTCATGCTGTTTTTCTTCGACTGGAGAATCGCCTGTGTGCTGCTCTGCGGTTTTTCGCTGTTTCTTTTTGCAAACAGCCGTCTCCGGATTACTTCCGAGAAGGTGTCGGGAAAAAAGATACGCGCAGATGAAAGGCTCGTAGAAAAAGTTCTGGAATACCTGCAAGGGATGACCGAGGTTAAGGCTTACCGATTGACGGGAGTTAAGAGCAGGGAATTAAATGAGGCCATCGCGGAAAACAGTAAGATCAATATCGACATGGAAATGACACTGGTTCCCCGCATAGCATTGCAGAGTTTTATCACCAAGCTTACCGGTGTGGCAATGGTAGCTTTTTCATGCGTATTTTATTGTGCCGGAAGCATGGACGCGCTGAATGCTGTTGTCATGGTAATCTCAGCATTTATCATCTATACCAGTCTGGAAACGGCAGGACAATATTCGTCACTGCTCCGCGTAGTTGATATGAGTGTTGACCGGGCGCAGGAAATTCTGAACACGCCGCAGATGGATATATCCGGAGAAACGATTGAACCGGCAGTGCGTGATATTGTTGCGCAGGATATCGCATTTTCGTATGAGAAGCGAAAGATCATCGACGGCATTTCATTGCATATTCCTGAAAAGACCACGACGGCGATTGTCGGTCCTTCCGGCGGAGGAAAAACCACCTTGGTAAATCTGCTTGCACGGTTCTGGGATGTAGACGGGGGAACCGTTATGCTGGGCGGCCGGGATGTGAAGGATTACGATATGGATTCCTTGATGGCGAATTTCAGCTTTGTGTTCCAATCGGTTTATTTATTCCACGACACCATCGCCAACAATATCCGCTTTGGTCAGCCCGGCGCTCCGATGGAGGATGTGATCGCTGCGGCAAAAAAGGCCTGCTGCCATGACTTTATCTCAAGCCTTCCCCACGGATACGACACGGTTGTCGGTGAAGGTGGCGCAAGTCTTTCCGGCGGAGAAAAGCAGCGCATCTCCATTGCCCGCGCTATGATGAAAAATGCGCCGGTCATCTTTTTGGATGAGGCAACCGCCAACGTCGATCCCGAAAATGAAAACGAACTGATGCACGCCATCCACGCGCTCACCGCCGAAAAGACCGTCATCATGATTGCTCATCGGCTGAAAACCGTAGAGAGAGCCGATCAGATTATCGTCGTAGACCACGGCAAGATTGTGCAGCAGGGCACACATGCCGAACTGATGGAGCAGGACGGCATATACCGAAACTTTATCGGCGAGAGGCGCGAAGCTGCAAGCTGGAAGGTACATAAATAATTATACGGGGGTTCCCCTCACTGCGTTCGGGTCGCTACGTCCGCTGTTCCGCTGCCGCTCCATTCCTCCACCTAGTTTCTGTACGGACAAGGATGTCCGTGATGTGAATCAGAAGCGAGTTTAGGCTAGCGCCTAAACTCGAAGCCTAAGAATGTGCAAGGACGCACATTCTTAGGCATAGCTACCATCGCTAACCTGAGGGGAAAAATCTGCCAGTAGAAAAATCGGCCTAAAAAATGGTATAATATCGGCAGATATTTAGAGAGCAAAATTTGAAGATAAGGGCGGTGAGTTCATTTGCTGAACTCAATAACTGGAAATTAGAAAATAAAGAAATAAAGCAAGTGTATAAGTTGGCGGGGAAATTTATTGGCTGATAAATTGGAGTTTGTAGAGGGAATTTGAATGAAAAATGTTGTTATATATGTTCATGGTAAAGGTGGTAATGTAGAAGAAGCTAATCACTATAAACAATTTTTCGATGATAGTTTTGATATAATTGGATTTGATTATAAATCAGACAAACCCTGGGATGCAAAAATTGAGTTTAGCAATTATTTTAATTCAATTATTCCTAAATATAATAAAATTTATCTAATCGCCAATACTGTAGGTGCATTTTTCTCATTAATATCTTTATCAGATAAACCTATCGAAAAGGCAATGTTGTTTTCTCCTATTGTAGATATGGAAAGATTGATTTTAGATATGATGAAATGGGAAAATATTTCAGAAGATGAACTTATGCTAAAAAAAGAAATTGAAACATCCTTTGGAGAACTTTTGTCATGGGAATATTTAACCTATATTAGAAATAATCCTATCAACTGGGATATCCCTACTAATATTCTTTTTGCGGATAAAGACAATATAACATCAGTAAATACAATGACAAATTTTGCTAATAAAATAAATGCAAATCTGACAATAATGAGAGATGGGGAACATTGGTTTCATACAGATGAACAAATGGATTTTTTAGATAACTGGTTTAAAAAGAATATTTAATCATTGTTTGTAAGTATAGACAAATTAGAAGTTGTGAGGATGGTATGAGCAAAGAGTTAACAAGAAATAGAAGAAGTAATATTCCAGTTAGTTTACACGATAGCCGCATTATAAATATTGAATACCAAGAAGGTGTATTAAGATTAAAGTTAGATAAGATATTTCAATACACAAAAGAACAGGAAATCATTTATACAGGTGAAATTGATTTTACAGAAATTGATATTGATGATTGCAATATACTAATTTTTGATAAAACAGTTTATGAAGGAGATTTTTCAGGAAAAGCAATTAGTTTAACTGAGTATGTAGAACAGTATTCAAGCGCTGAATTTGAAATTCTAACAGAAGGGTATAATGGATATTGTACGATATATTCTGGATGGCTTTGGCAAGAAGGAAAAGAACCTGTGAGTGGAATAATTAATATTTATAATACAGGAGAAATAATCTATAGAATTGATTAATAAATCTCAGTTTGTCTAACTTAACAATTAAATAAAATGCCACAACATAGTAATTCGTTAAACAGTAAGTTAAAGTGATTTACTGTTTTTTTGTTGCCCAAAATTAGAAAGAGAGGATACCATTATAGCTAATAAAGTAAATCTGCAAAAAATAAAATCAGAAATAGAAACCAAACAGGCAGAATTAGAAGGTGTGGAGATAAAATGTTGAAAGAGTTTGAATACTGGAATCACAATACAGTTTATTGTGCGATCGCATCTTCCGCCCTGCCGGTACCGCTCAGCTTAAACTCAAAGATGTGCACAATATCTGCTGTTTGTACTGTGCAATCAGCAACTATACACGCCCTCTCCGGCTTTTGCAAAAAGATAGCCGGCATATTGTTCCTTCAGCACAGCCAGAGTTTCACTATGGCTCAATTCATCTGCTCTGTTCAATGTCTTTATTTCAGGGGCAAAGTTCTGCACAAGTTCCTGCTCAGCACTCTATGAGCTGTACAATTTTTTCATAATGCCTTTCTGCAAGTTTTTCCATTGCAGCCTTTTCTTCCGATGTACTGTTTCCCGTGTTAAGCATTCCGCCGGTAAAAACGGCTCCCGCATAGTTCATTCTGCAAAAGTCGAATGTTTTTTTATACGGCTTTAGAATTTCATCTACCGAGATACCCATCTTTCCGCCCGGAGCATAGTCATCATTTGTAGAGCCTGCGGTAATGCCGATAATAATCTTTTTGCCGTCAAGTGCGTGCCCCTTGCTTCCGTACGCCCATCCGTGTTCAAAAACTTCTTCCAGCCAGCGCATTATCAACGATGTCATCGAATACCAAAATAAGGGCGATTGAATAATAATCATGTCCGCCCGTAACAGTTTTTCTTTTTCTGCAGCAATATCAATGGCATAATCCGGATAGAGTACGTTCAAATCATCGAATTCCGCATCCGGATATTTTTCTTGCAAAAGAGCGACAATCTTTTTATTGCCGACAGAATCTTTCGCGTGCGTGTGTCCTGTTACGATTAAAAGCTTTTTCATTTTTTCCTCCGTGAATTCCGATTTACTACCGGATGTTTTATAATATTATTTTATAATATCATATAGCAGGTTTTCTTGTCCAATGCCTCTGTTTTACTGAAACTTATCTGCGGTTCTGTATATATTCTTTTCTGAGCTTATCGGCAATACCGCTCTTTTGAATATGATGAATAAGATTTTCATGCGGAAACGGTATGTTTTTGATCTCTTTATCATATTCCGTAATTTCTCCGGTTCCGTTAAAAAGCGGACGGCCATCTATCTTGCCGAATTTAATAAACTGTATCCAGTCCTTTTGAATTGTACTAACGGCTGCCTTATTTTCATCGGTAACGGGTATATTCATTTTATCTATGCGCAGCATATGGTGTTTCATAAAAACATTTAAAAATAGCGGGTATTTTCTCTGCGGAAAGCATAGTGTTTCAGTCCGGTTAATTATTGTTTCAGGTGAATAGTCTTTTTTATCAAGGATTTTTGCATATTCAAATCTTTTTCCCTGTGCATAGGGCACACTCAATATGGAATACACGGATCTGTCTGCTTCCGTTTTTCCGACTATATCCGCATATACTCTGCCGATCTCTGTCTGTAATATTTCCATTTTACACCTCCGGTATTCTATGAGTTTTCAGTCCTTCCTTATTTTTCTTACACAGTTATAAATATCGTTAAGACAGTTAAGCCTTTGTTAACAATTATAGCATTTTTAAGATGTTTTTCAACCTGTTATCAACAATCATATTTTGTAATATGACTGCATTATAACCAAAAAAAGGAGGCTGTTGAAAAACTTCAGTTTTCAAACAACCCCGTTATAATCATGGAAATTACTCTTTATCTTTAGTCTTGTGCCGCTACAGTATAAATTGTTCGTCCGTCTTCTTTAGATGCCTTAACTGAAATACCGTCAGCCTTTAAATGATCCGAATCAATGGTCAGAATGCCGTCTTTAATATCATATTTCATCGTTAAAGGTATCCTTAAATACTGCTTTACTTCTTCATATCCGCTGATAATTGCCGTATTTTTAATTTCGATACTTTTACCGTTTATATTAAATTTGCTGCTGTAGCCTGCCATTACGGAAAGATCTTTATATTTAAACATACTTTCTGCATAAAAGCTTTTGGAAACTTGGGAAATATCCAAATGGAGCAACGGGATACCGGTATTATCTTTAGCTGCAATTATATCCTTCAGCTTATCTTTTGCAGCTTTATTTGTACTGTCAACCTCTTTTGTAATTTTATCTACAATCTTCTTGTCCGGTTTATCGGAAATAGGGGTTGTATTTTCAAGCAATACTTCCGGAATACCTTTCCCTGTCGGCAGCTATAAAAATTTGCTCTTTTCTTATATACTTGTCCGCTTCTTTTCTTACATCTTCTTTAGATAAATTCTTTCCGATAAACATGCCAAGATTTTCCTTATAGCGTGCCGTAGCCTCCGCAATATCCGTCGCTCTGATGCTGTCAGCCTCACTCTTAAATTCATCATTGTATTTATCCAGCCGGAATTTTGCCTTGCCCAAATATTCATCTTGCTTGTCAGGATTTTCAAATGCCTGTATCAATCGTGTATAGAGCATCCTTCGAAGAATTCTCGGAGTATCTTCTATGGGATAGATTTGACTTCTGCTCGATTCTGCCGACGCTTGCACATCTTTTTGATAATAAAAATGTACCATTTCATGCGTTGCGGTTTTGTATAATTCATTGACGGAATTTTCTGCTTGCATAACATCGTCATCTACGTTCATAACAATAGACGGTTTACCTTGGAATTGTATCTGATCATAACTTTCCGGATTCGGAGGAGTAATGTTCTCGTATTCCGTCTTTTTTAAGGCTCTGTTTTCATTGATATTCAAAAGCTTTGCCTCTTTTACATCACTTTCTTCATCCAGATAAAAAATCAAAAAGTTGTGCTCGGTATAGTCATATCCGGGCCACACTTTATTCATCGCAGGCCAGTGATTTAGTCTTAATGAGTTTTTTCATCATTTCATCCTTATATAATGCGCTTTGTAATATTCTAATGATATGGGTATCAAAAGAAAACTGATTTTATACATTTTTAATATAAATTGCACGGCGGCAGTAGGTTATAAATGATTCGATAATTACGAGGATAGCTATGACGGTTTCATTCAGGAATTCCGATAATAAGTCGATACAAAAATGTATATTTGTGATATAATAAAGTATATAGGAGATGCTTAGGTCCTATGAGCAATATGCTCAAATGAAAACTAAAGTTTTAGAGATGACTTATCCGGAGTTTGCGGAGTATGTGTAATGTATATTAAAGATTTTATGATGACATAATCTGGTCGGAATATACCTGAAAATAGCATAAAAGGAGGCTGTATGCCGCAAATGACTAAAGGCGGAAAGTTTGTTTTTGGGAAATCGCTTATAAGGCAAGATGGAACCGTTCAGCTGCCAGCTCAGGCAATAAAAGAATACAACATTACCGCCGATACAAAAATCTATCTTTTTACAGGCAGCAAGAAGACAGGCGGATTTTGTATCACCCGAAAAGGCTTGCTTGAGCCTTCAACACTTGGGCATATTTTAACTGATAACCCAAACCTGCAAAACTACACATCCGGCTGCGGTGAGTTCATCAAATACAAAGGACGCTCCTATTGTTGGATTGATATATCCGAAACCGGAAGTATTCATTTGACAAAAGAGATGATGGATTTTCTTGACATAAAACACGGAATGTACTTACTTTCTATCCGAAGCAGCAACATTGCATTTACCATGGGAGCAAAGGGCCCTTTAATCGGAAAAGCTGATAACTATGAT
The DNA here is from genome assembly GCF_000755145.1 of Treponema putidum. GTDB lineage: Bacteria > Spirochaetota > Spirochaetia > Treponematales > Treponemataceae > Treponema_B > Treponema_B putidum. Next base: position 667,991 of record NZ_CP009228.1, on the reverse strand, counting down.
GGTTTCATTCCGGAATTTTAAGTGCGGAAGTTAACGAGGCAATCTTATTTGGTTGCCGAAGTTCCACCTTCCTTTTTCCCGGGACGGCCTCCATACCGAACATCGCCAATGCAACATTCACCTTATCCATGCGTATGTTTCTTTTGCTCCAACTATCGGATATATAATTTTTTTGAATTATGCATTTGCTAATAACTGCATTACTTCTTTTTCTTTTACTGAAATCTCTTTCATCTTTTCTGAGGCTTTCAAAATATATTTCCTTTCTTTGATTTCAGATGTTTTTTTTAATAATACAATAACTTCCGACCAATTTTTAGCAATTGTTACAAATGATACGTAAGCTGTTTTAATATTATCATTGTTTGTTAAGGTGTATGCTTCTTTTAGAAAATCACGATATAAATTTCTAAATAGAGCGCCTCCTGTTCCCGCCTTTTCCATGAGCATGGCAGTCATTCCAAAATCTTCTTCAATAGTTTTTGAACTGTCAAACCATTTGATGATCTCTTCGCTTGCCCGGTAAATTCCCTTATATGTTAAATTCTTTATCGGAGGATTTAAATATATTGCTGCATTATTGTGTATGGCTGTCATTACGGCTTTTTTGATAGGTATCGGTTTATTATCTTTTTCAATTACATAAAACAAGTTTTTTGATGACATAGAGCCTTTTGCATTTCGTGCTAGTTCTAAACTCTTTAGCGAACTGCTCACTTCACATCCTTGCTGAGCAGTATCAACTAAGAATGCATTTTTATCATCATAACCGATTATGGCAACATAATGCCCTGCAAAGTGAATTGGATTTGTAAAGTATTCTAAATGATAACAATCTAATTTTAAGCCGACTGCTTTTCCTTTATCCAATAATTCTTTTACAGATTTCCAAGCTTTACTTTTTGAAGATGTTTCCTTGACATCAAGTCTTAATCCCAGATTTTTTACTATATTTTGTGTTAATAAATCAGGTTTAATTCTTCCTCCTATAAAAGGTATATTCATAGATTTCATTTTCCATATAATAAATCCCAGTCCTTCTCCAAGTCCGAATAGCATAGGTTCGCTCAATTCTACTCCAAGCTGATTTAGAAGAGTTCCTGTTGCGGTTGATTCGCAATGCTGTCCTATAAAAGGTTTAATATTTAATTTCATTTTTTCAGTTCTCCTATTTCTTTATTTAACCATTCAAGTTCCGATAAAATTAACTTTTCACTTAAATGAAATAATCGTGTAGCAGGAAGAGAGGGTGAGTTTTCTTTATTTATCTTTTCTTTAAGATCCGCTAAATCCTGTTCTAATTGTATTTTTCTTTTAATTAATGATTGCAAGGTTTCGGCATTATTTAATATAGAGCTATTTGCCAGTCCTGTCATAAAATGAGTATTTGACGGCATTCGTTCTTCAATGCGTTTCTTTGTTTCCTCTTTTAATACATTTAAGCCCTGTTTTGTTATTGAGAATTCCTTTTTCTCTTTTCCTCTGGTTCTTTTACTGAAAGCCAAGCCTTTCTTCTCAAGTTTATCCAGTACATAATATATTGATGAAAAACCTATATCAGTCCACTTTCTCATACCTCGCATTTCAATAATTTTCTCAATATTGTATCCATGCGCTGAATGCTCTGCAAGAATTCCTAATATTAATTCTTCCGTTAATGATGTTTTCATAATTATATTATAGTTCTAGAATAGTCTTGTGTCAAGTAAAAAATTACAAACTTTACCATATCCCAATCTACCTCAGAGCTGATACTCTTTTATCGACTAATTCTATAAAGGCTTCTTTCATATCTTGAGGCATTAGAGAATTACGGCACATTTCAATAAAAACAGGCGTCATAGATACTAATTGTTCGATCATTTTCTCTGCTGCAAGTTTTGCTATTCCACAACCGGCTGCAAAGATAAGAAAATCTTTACGATGAATATTTCTTTTCTTTCCATTTATCGGCAGAGCAAATTCTTCTTTGTCTTCAGGCATAATTACATTTACCGGAAGCAAATCATATGCAGGGGAAAGATGATATTCTCCTGAGCCCGATTCCGATTCAATCAAGGAAAAATTCTTTAAATGCATATCGGAATTTCCAACAATAAACGAAAATACCAGCCGATAAAATAGTTCGCTCATATCAAGACCTGAACGGGACGAATACTTTTTAATTATATTTCCGCACCGTTCGTAAGATCCTTTATATTTATCTTGAGTCAATCTTAAATCAAGCTGACAAAAATCTTCCATTGCAAACAGCTTTACATTGGAATCTTTTGAAAAAACGCGATCGATTCTTTTTGTAATATACGCATAAGAGTCTTTGCTTTTTACAAGAGCGTGAGGAACGGTTCTAATCTTAGCTTTATCTGCCATAGACATAACAATATGTTCAGCCTCCGGCAATGCACGAAATTCTTTTACTTGAGGTTTTAAAATATATCCCGTCGGGTAATTCACAACAGTCAATCTGGGATAAACTTCCTTTGAAAGATGTAATGAAAGTTTTTTCTGAACCCCCGGAATAGTATAGCCTTTATTGGTGCTTTCTTTTGCAAGTTCTTCCAGCACTGAATCTGTTATTTCAATTTCCGGAATAACGGCTGTTGTGAAAAATTTTTTTATACATGTTTTATGCCAGCCGCTGCTTTCATTATTGTCTTTTATCGGCTTTCCGCAACACAGACAGTTCATATCTTTTCCTCTCTGATACTGACGTTTCCGATAGGGTCTTTACAAGCAACTAAAAGCAATGCAAATCTGTCCTTAGTATCTATCTTCCAATTACGGCTTACAATATCAAGAAGCCAGCCTTCAGGAATCAGTCCGTCAAAAAAAGAAAATAATGTTTTTGATTTATAAGGTTCTTCACGTATCGGAAGTGTCAATGAAACCGGATGATTATCTGCTCTTGCTATATAGGTTTTATCGTAAGAAAAAGAATATCCTTCATCAGTCTCGCTCAGTTTTCCGGCAAAGTTATTATATACATAGACATCCGCAGTTCTGAATATGTTTTTCATTTATATTCCTTCCTTTTTTCCCGGGACGGCCTCCATACCGAACATCGCCAGTGCAACATTCACTTTATCCATGCGTACGGTTTCTTTTCCTTGCTCTAATTCACGGACAAAGCGAAGTCCAAGACCGGCTCTCATCGCAAAATCTTCTTGTGTCAAACCGGCAGATTTTCTGCTGGTCTTAATGAATTCCGCTATCCTATTCATATTGCCTCTTTTGAAGTTATTATAAGAATAATATACACCCTTTAGGGTATAATGTCAAGTAATTAGTATATAAATACACCCTAACAGGTATAATTATTTAATCAGAGGTAATTATATACCCGATAGGGTGTATTTTAAAAGAGTTAATATTTCTGCATCCTGTCTACATTATGTACACGGCTTTTTACTTTTTTGTAAGCTGACAGTTCCTCTATTGCAATATCCAAAGAAAGCTGCCTTCTTCTCTTTTCTTTTGTTTCTTTTACGGAGCCGACTAAAACTACTCTGTGTCCCGGTATTTTTAATATGTAAGTTTTATACCAATAAGGCTGCGGTTTGGGAATCTTAATATTTAACGTTCCCTTTTTGATGTGTAATTCTTTATTTTTCCAATATAAAACGGCATGATCTTCATATAGGTCAAGCAGAGCTTCTTCCTCCTTGCGGCTCCAACATTTTGCGGCAATCCATGCCGGCAGCGACATAGCAATAGAAATTAAGCCGAATATCAAATAAACAGCATGCATGGGATGTTCTCTGAAATATACCGGTCCATGTTCCGGTCCTTTTTCAATACCGGAAAACACAAGAAATGCATAAAAAGTCAAAAGCCCAAGAGTTACTCCGAATAACACCATAATATACAATACACCGGGTGAATATTTATTGCATTGAAATGTTATTCTTCTCATAATTTACAACTCCTTTTTCAATTATCTCTAACGCTTTATTCCGTATACATTATCCGCTTTTCAGTGATAAAATTCTCTATATATTCAAGCTGCTCTATTGTCTCTTTCTTAGTATTATTCAAGTAATTTCTGCAAAATACTCTTCTAAATGGTAATATATTTTCATGTCTTCATCATCTACATCACGCAACACTAAAAACTTATTATGTTTTTCTTTATCAGCAAATACGAAGTTATGTTCACCATAATAAAATTGATAGCCTTTATCTTTCAGTGTCCAAAGCTCTCCTGCCTTAAAACTAAAAATATCTTTTTTAACAAGGTAGGTCTTTCCTATTTCCATTTTTAAAACCTCTCTTTCACCTCATCCATCGGCTCCATCATATAAACTCTCAATCAATTTTGTTACTGCTCATACATTTCTTTAAGCGATACTAATATCACTTTTTCATCCTGTAAAGTATCAAACCATTTTGTATAACCTGACAGTGAAAACAAAATATACGTTATTATGTCGAATGTCGGTGATATTACATTTGCCCGTCGTATCAAAGTTTCATATATTCCCTTATCGACCTTTTCATTTTTAAATTTACACTCACCTATGACTGCTTTTTTTTCTATTTCTGATAATGCAACTATGTCAATATCAGCAGATTGAACTATCTTTTCCTCATTACTATTCAAGATAGTTTCAGTTCCCCACCATGTACCAACAGCTGTAATAAAACAATTAAATTTTCCAAGAATTCCTTGTTTCAAGGTATAATATCTGCACATATCCTCAAATACTGTTCCCATAAAAGAATTTAAAATCGGTTTTACTGCTTTTTTATAATACAGTTCACCCTGTCCCATTTCTATTACACTGGTTGCCTTTGGAATAAATTCATACCAAAACTTAAACATATGGTCTTTTAAAACGTACTGTGTTTTTTTCTTATTCTTTTCCTCTGTGATACATTTTTTCTTTTCCACCAATCCTACACTTATTAATTTTTCAATAGAATAGAGAATGGTCGGCTCTTTTTCATTTATTTTGTTAGCTATAACATTGACTGTATTTTTACCTGAGGCAATCTGCTCAATTATGTTATTAACCAATGTTATGTCTGCAAATTCCTGTGTCAGAAGGTTTTTGGGTTCGTCATATAAGTATCCGTCTGTCCGAAAAAATAACCTTACAATATTTTCATCAAGAGTTTTTGCCGGATCAATTATTGACAGATATTTTGCGACACCGCCGGTAATTCCATAGCAGATTGCTTTATCCTCATAAGAATACTCCGGTACAAATTTTGCTGAATCTAAATAGTCAAAAGCCTCTAGTTTTATCTGAGAATCACGCCTTCCAAATAAGGGGCTTTTTTCACTAAGCACCTTATTTTCCATAAAGCTTAAGGCCGAACCGCATAGAATGATTTTCAGGTTTTTATTTTTCCAAACGGTATCAATATACTTTTGCAATACTGAAAGCAGCGCTTCATCTTTTTCTGCCCAGTATGGTAGTTCGTCTATTACAAGCAAAATTTTTTCATCTGACATATTTTTTTCAATAAAATCAAACACAGCCTCGATTGTACGAAAGCTTATATCTTCAATACCGGCTAAAAATACATCCGTTACCTGTTTTGAGAATAACTCCAGATTTCTTTCTTTGCCCACTTTAGTTGCTGTATAAAAAATTACCTTTTTATCTTTCACAAATTCCGAAATAAGGGTAGATTTACCGATACGTCTGCGCCCGTATATAACAGTCATTCCGACTCCGGGTTTTTGATAAAATTCATTTAGATATGATAATTCTTTTTCTCTTCCAATGAACATATGTATATCCTCATTAATAGTTTGATTCAAATTAATTTTATTCAAATTGATTTGAATAAAATTATATCATATTCCAATTCTATTTATCAAGTCAGATCAAACGTCAGAGAGTAGCGCCCGCTCTTATTTTATTTACATTGCAGTTCATCAAATGCCTTCCTAAATGTTTGTAAGCAAAGGCTTTTATTCCTGACACTTCCTGATGATGATGTTTCAACAATTCATCCGGAGAATCCCATACTCCAAAATCCTGAGTAATTCCTTCGCTTTGTATGTACGTGTTGTTCCTGTCAAAATCAATTATCGGATGCCGGAAATCTTTTACCGCGACACCATAACCGCAGAAAGAACCGTTGCAGCTTGCAAATTGTTTTTGCAGTTTTGATAAATACTTTTGGTCCAGTATAAAGGCTTCAAGTTCATACCACTTATCTTCAAAATACACTTCAACCCAACTGTGAAATATATTCTGCGGTGCATTTTTATAAACAAATCCGCTCATCACTCCTTTCTGTAATTGTTTGTCTATGGTAAAACCATGAACTCGACAAGGAATTTCGCAGGCACGCAACAAAGCCATGAAGAGAGTTCCTTTTGTATTGCATTGACCGTATCCGTCCTTAAGAACTTTAGATGCGCTGATACCATCATCTGTATTATACCCGAATGCGATATCATCTCTTACAAAGTTATAAATAGCTTTAAGGCAGTCAAATTTATTTTGTTCCTTCCAATGTTTCACTTCTATTAATTTTTGAATGTCCGGATTTGAAAAATCCAGCATTGCAGTTTCTTGCAAGTATTGATTCATATCCATATATTTTGTCGGCATTATCTTTTCTCCTTTGGGGAGCATTTATCATGATTATTATACTATTATGCTCCCCAAAATTCAATATAGAAAGAGCCTCTTATCGTCATTATCTATTTATCACTCTATTTGAAATGCGATGTTGCATTTTGAGTTCTTTAAATTTGGAAAGCCATATTCCTCTAATCGATTTAGAGTTTTTTGAATAGATTCGGTTATATTGTTTTTGCTAATAGGTAAATTGCTTATAATATATATAATACCGCTAAGTTTTGCCGGATAAATAATCCCGCTCTTAGATTCATTATTTATAATACGGAGCAGGTAAACATCATATTTTGTTTTAACATAGAAATCAAACTCTTGATTATCATAAATCTCCTCCGGAATCAGATGGACCGGAGCTACTATACAGTCTTTCATTTGAAAGCTATCACTCCCAAAATGTGCTTTACAATTGCGTTTTCTCTTTATTCTTTCTATCCATTCAGTAATCATTATCATACCCATAGTCACTGTCTATAATTTTTACACCGTCTATTGCCATTTATCATCTCTCCGTTCACAATTCTAATACATTTCTTAACAAGTGCTGCTTATTTAGTTTTGCTTACTTATAGAAAGGTTAATGTAATCCTTTTAACTTCTTTGTAATATTGATTCATTTCAAATAAAATCTTAATATTTTTATATTGTACACCTTCCATATTCTCTTTCTCTGTTTTTGGAGGAGCAACTCCTAGTATTTCATAAGGTTCTTTCCATTCTCTCCGTTTATCAAAAACAAGATCAATCCATACCGGTTCGATATATATTTCTTTTGCATCATCTATAATTGCTTTGATAATCGTTGCCTCAAGCAAAGAACATGGTGAATCCGATAAGTTTTTAGCTTGTAAAGTTATATTTGTAAACTCATATTGATTATCACTTTTAAAAACATAAGCCTTACTTATTTCCCCCGGTTGCAAAATGATGTTTTTTAATTCTTCAATCGTTCCTTGTTTTAAAATAAGATTTTTAAAGAAACAATCTTCAAATGTATCACTGCCTAAAATAAAAGACCTTCCAATATCTGCATGAAATGTAAATCCATTCGGATTATCCGAATGCGTTTTTAACTTTGGAGTTAGTTCTTTACAAATGTCTTCGTATGCCGCAATACTAAGTCCATCGTTTTTTACTTCAGATATATCAAGATATATCATGCTATCATCATCAGCTGCACCTTTCAGTCTGATGCCGTCAATATCCATTCGTATGTTTAGTAATCTCTCATCAATAAGCATCGGATGTTTTTCAGAAACGAATGCAATAAATTCCATCGCTCTATCATAAGGAACTTTCAATTCTTCAAGTGAATGTATTTTCGTATAGTATATAAAATTTATAGGGATTTCCCAAAAAATCTCATCATTACCAAGTTCATAATTTTTTTTGTATTCCTCAATGATATACTCGCCGAAAATCTCATCAAAATTCGTTTTTATAGATGGTGATGTCATGGAAAGAGGATCACGGGAAACAGTATAAAAAATGATGAGATCGGGATATTCATTTAATGTCACAAGCCAGCGGCGATAATATTTATCTTTCTTAATGGTGTATGCATCCTTACCAAATCTATTATCCAAATATTTGATTATAATTTCACTATCTTCTTTAATATGAGAACAGGCATTTAAAAAAATTACACTGCACACAATACATAATAAAATGACTATTGGTTTAAAAATATTCATATACATTCTCCTTTTATGTTCGCATCAAAGTTGTTTTCTTTCTCTTGTTTTTCAATAAGATAATACGGCTTATTCCATCTTTTCCTATTGCTTATTTATAAGAGAACAAAAAATACTTGTATGAGATTTCTCCGCTCATTTTGCCGACTCAAAGAACTATTTTTTATAAGTTTATATTCTCAATCATCTGTTATAATTTATTTTGTCTAAAGGAATTGGTGTCGGATTTGAAAGCACCCAGAGAACCGAAAGTTCACGCAAACGCTCTGTTATAACTTCTTCATCCTCACCGTTTGCACGTATGCTTGAAATCAGCTCTTTGGTCTCTTTCAGTTCTTCCTCAGAAAGCGGTGTACCTGAAGCAAAATGATTTGGCAGAGAATTAAGCATATTTCTATAATCTTTATCCCAGTTTACTCCGCCATTTCGATATAGCTCATCCTGCACCCTGCCTGTTATACGGATAACTTCTCCCTGTACTGTTTTTGCAGCTCCGGTTGAAGGAATCAGCATCTCCCAGAGTTCATCGTATTGTTCTCTCCAAGAACCCGTCTTTACAATAATGGGAGAAACGCCGTCATGTGTCTTGCGTTTTGGAGCAGGCTTTACATCAAATAGTGTATAGAGTTTCTCAAATCCCGCTTCTGTTTCAGCCAAGTAATCTTTATTAAAGTTTTCTCTGTGAAATTCAAAATCCTTACCGATTATTTCAACTCTTTCCGCCATTTCAGTCGTTACCTCAGCACCTGCCTTTATTAATATTTCTGCAATTTCTGCCGCCTGTGCAATATTAATATTTCTGCAAGTAGCAAGGGCTTCGGCTAGCGGAGTTCGTCCCATATCATCTTTTGCATTAATATCTGCACCTTTTTCAATCAAAAAACTTACTATCTTAGGTCGGAAAAACCCTGCTGCCGTATGCAGAGGTGTACTCCCATATATATCAGGTTTTTGTATATCTCCTCCTAATTCATACAGCAGTTTTACAGTATCTCTGCCCAGAGTGGCATGTTTATATAATGGTGTACGCCCATAATAATCGAGTGTATTTACATCTAAGCCCTGTTCTACGAGCCAGATCACAAGTTCATCAGGAACACCGCCATAATGAAGCGCCGTATTGAGGCTGTATCTGCCGTTATGAGCGGTAAGCTCACATTTATCATAGACGGCTTTAAGTGCTTCAACATCTCCTGCTGTAATCAGTTCATCAAAATTTTTAGGTAAGGTCACTCTTTTTTTTGCCATTTTTCTTCTCCTTATATTTTCTTACCCTTCCATATCGGCTGACACAATCCCCTTCTTAGGGCTGCCGCAAACTGTTATGCTATGTCCGAAGAAAAGGTCGTCATCATCAAAATAGGCAGAAAATGAACCGCCTGATGTCATACAAATTGAACTGAGGCTAATTCTTTTTGCAAAACTTTCTTCTGTAATTTCAGAAGTTTCATCATCAGATTCTGCCCATTCGCAGGCGAGTTTAGTAAGCTTTTTTGCAGCAAAACTACGCAGGTCTGCATCCCATTTTGCCTGTTCTGACACCATTGTTTTCAGAGCTTTTTTAGCCTTTGTTATTTCACCCTTATTATCCTTATCTACATCTAATGTAATATTTATTTTTCTATCCTGCCAAATAATACTTCCTTGAAAACTTTTAATTTGTTTATCATAAATTAGTTCACCTAATATATCATCTTGTAAAATTATAGGTTTTCTATACTCTGCAAGTATTTCTTTCAATTCCTTACAAGCCGCATTTTTTTCAAGAACTTCCACAACTAAAAAATGTTTTTTTGCCGGTAGTGCACCGTTTGGAACTTCCTCAGGAAGCTTTGCACGCACCTTTAATTTGTAAATGGTTTCGTCTTCAAATTGATATGGCAAATTTTCTTTATCTGTGACAGGAAATACTATACGCCCTTCTTCTTTATGCAGTTCACCTGTTTCACAGTCCACATAAGCTAAGAAATAAGCAGCCCAGTCCCAAAAACCGTTTCTCAAACTTCCGCCGCCGCCTTCGTGTCTTAGAACAATAATCTCTTTTTCCTTTTTCTCAAAAGAGTCTTCCCATTCTTTTTGTGTCATTTTATTTCTTAGCCGCATGTATTCAATTAATTCCATTATTTTCCTCCAATAACTGCCGACATTGCCATAACCGCTCCAAATATCGGTATTGCATCTCTTAGCAAAAATATAATCATGTCAATAATAAATCTTTTAATCCGGTTATAACCTCTAAGTTTATACTCTTTCATACTATTCAAAAAACTTAAATCATCCTTATATTCCTTACTCTCGTCATCATTTACACCCTAATCAAAATCCATCTGATTATTCATTGTAAACTTCTCCAACTATTTTCTGTCTTAATATTTTTATATCTCATCTTCGCTTAATTCTCTAAAATTTGAAATATGATACCCAAAATAACATTTTCCGGATTGACCTATAAAAATTCCATGTTCCGGCATATTAGCTATCTCGCCTAAGTAAACCATAGGCATGTCATCAGAAAACGGATATTCCAAAGATATTTCATCTTTAAGAGTAACCAAAGTTTTTTCTTTCATTGATTTAAACTCCGATGAAGGACTGTTTTATTTCAGACAGCTCTTTTAATTTTCTTTCCAAAATCACTGCATTCATTCCGTTTTTGATTGCAATTTCATAATACTTATCAAATTCGGGATTATTATTTTGTTTTACAACCGCTAAAAGTTCTGCAAAATATCCCCAAACATTATTATAGCTTTTTGTTGAAGTATAATCTTCTCTTTTCGGCATCCACTTGAGTTTTACAAAGAATTTGTAAAGTATCTTACTCCAAGTTTCTACATCATCATCATAGCAAAAAAACTTGGTCTCAAACAGACTGCCGAAACGCCTGTCCCAAAATTTTACATTGTCTGGCAGATACCAACTATTACGGGTATCGCGGCATATCAATTCTGTTATTATTCTTTCAAGTATTTCGGATGGAAAACCTCCGGTACAACCGTAACTTCCGGCAACTGAAGTTTGTGCCGCTTCCTCTTTAAGTTCTTCATAGGCTGTGCTGCTATCAAGCAACAACAAAGCAATTTGGGCACGGTGACCAAATGCTTTTCCTGCACTCAATATTCTATATTTCTCAATCTCGTTCATAGTTCCTCCAAAATTCTTACATATCTAATGGTTTGTCTGTTAATCGTTTATTGCCTTACCCCTGCCTTCTGTCTGTATTATTTATTCGTGCGGAGGGTTGTTGATTGTAATTTTCAATTTCTTCTCTGCTCATCCCCACAAGCTCCATTGTCCATACTCCTACAATATCCGAAAGTATAGAATCACAAATATACTCTTCTTTACCGTCAAGATACTTACAGGAAAATATCGGTTCTCTTGTTGCTGCTTTATAAAATTTCATTGTGATATTCTCTAATTTATCAGGAGAAAAAACAAGCGACAGACTGTTTGCAATATCGCTTCGCACCTTGTCCCAATCCTTATTTTGAGCCTTATATCTCTCCCGTATTTTTGATATATATCCATTACAATAAGTTTTTAACAGCTCTTTATTTTTATAAATATGTTTACAACTAAAATCGGAAATACAGCCGGTATGGATTAAAAATGTCAATAAGTCATCTAAGCTTTCTGCCGCTCGCCCAACTTCACCTTCACTTCCGATAAAACCTATACTTCCATCTTCAAGAAAAACATATTCTCCTCCGCTGCCATCTTGTGCAAATGACTTACATCCAAGAGAGTATTCTTCATTATTTTCCAAAAACTGAGTATCTCCTGTTTCCTTATAAAAATAAATATCACACTCATTCATAAGCAGAATATTTAACTGCTCATTTTCTCTGATATATTGTAGTTTATCCATTTTAATTCTCCTCCATAAAATCATTTTCCTATTTTTAACATTTGACATTTTCCTTTCAACTATTTTCAAATCATAAGGTTAGCTTGTTTTAATCAATTTCTGCAATTATCCCATCAATCAATTCCGTAATACTCGGCGCTGTATAAACCACTTTATCAGGATCATGGATATAGCAGATAATCTGACCTTCTTTTCCCGTTGTATCCGGATCAAAATCCAACATCAAAAAGCAGCTGTCACAGTACTCTGCAAAGGGAATCCATTTTTTATTAAAGAGATAGGGTTTAATCCTGCTGTCCTTCATATTTTCAATATCTTCGTTTGTAAAATAATCCGTAAATTCCGTTAAGAGCGCATCTCTGTTTTGAAAATGTTCTTTTGTGTTTGTTACAGCCTGTAAGCTCATCAGATTAAACGGCATTTCTATTTCATCTATAACGCAGGGAAAAATGCTTAAATATTTGCTTCCATTTTTATATCGGTAAAGTTCTTTGAAGTCTTCCGGAAGGGTTATACTGAACTTCTTCTCAAATACTGATAGCTCTTCCTCTGAAGCTCCGGAAATTTCCTGATAGTCGTCCAGATATTCTTCTTCGACAGGATCATCCAAATCCCATTCTTCAAAATGCTCACATATATACTTTTCTATCTGTTTAATCTTGTCAATTAGTTGCATAACTTTCTCCTAACTTTTTTGTTCCTAATTTTATTTGCTCGGAGGATTTAACCACTGATGTTCCTCGTCTATGCTCTGCGCCGGAGTATGTTGATTAATCCGAAGCGTATTAAAATTATACTATTTTTTATAGTGTTTTTTCTACAGGTTATCAACAATCTCTTTTTTTGATATAATAGTACCGGTAAATAAAGGAGATATGATAAACAGTTCGGCAGAAATTCAGCCTCACTGTTTATCTGACGAGTTTTGTGCTTTGCACAAAACATCGCATTATTATATGTGTGTGCTTTTCGGCACACACTTGAAAAAACTTTTTTCGCAAATTGATATTTGCTGCAAAAAGTTTTTATAGGAGAATTATTATGTACATAAAACCTGAAGATCGGCGTGAAAAATCGAATGCAAAAATAAAGGGAATGGGCATTGCCTGTATGGAAGAACTGCCTTTGCGGGAATCATCAAAAGAGGCGAAGCTTAAAAGCCTTGAAGAAATCTGCGACAGAGCCGTCGCATGTCTTTTGTCGATTCAATTGGCCGAAGACATTCATAATGAACAAGGGTATGAAGAATCGAAGGAGCTTTTTTTAAGTTTGCTTGAAAAATACGAAGTATCGGACTGCCTTTTGGAAAAAGAAAAACGGCTTTTTGACGGAACATACAGTGAACAGGATGTCATCGATGTCTGTTGGACTTATGAAGCTTATTGGTCGCTTCTGTGGGCTTTGGGTTTGGTCGAAGATATTTCGTATCCTAATGACATCTGTGATGTGGAGCGAGCGATAAAACTGGTCGGCGATACAGATGGAAAAACTGCGTTTAAAGCACAATGCAGGTTACGAGGGATAGAGGAAATACTGGATATGCTTGATCTTCACTATCGTTATCATTGGGCAACGGAAGAAAAGCGGCTCCGCCCCGAAACGGAAATCAAAGACTTAAATCCCGATGTTTTAATGGAACGAAGGTGCGGACTTGAATGGCTTATTTCCGAAGAAAGCGATTGGTTCGATATTTCGATGGATACATAATAATTATTGAATAGTATATTATTTATCAGTGTATATGTCCATAGAAAAAATCTAATTTTTTGATATACTGAATAATAGGAGATTAAACTATGAAAAAAATAGAACATCAATACTTCGGTCAGTTGAATCTTGAGGCAACAGATGATGTGGAAGTAATTTGGGAAAAAGAGATTCAGGGGATAGACACATGGCTTTGGCTCGGAAAAAATGTAGAACCATCTACCGGCATACTCGACTTTTATGCACGGTTTCTTGAGAGCATAGACGATAAAATAAAAGAAGCAAGAAAAGCACTTATAGCATATTTAAAAGATGACAGTTACTATATTGATTTTCATATTGAAGAATGCGGACTCGAAGATTTGCCGAGTGATATTACCGAGTTTGTAAGTAAAATGACGATAACAAATGTAGGCTTATGGATTGACACTGAAAAGCCGCACATCACAATGGATTTTATGATTGCACCTGATGAAAGCGATGAAATACTCTGTGTAAAATTCGGCGAAGATGCAAAAATTATTTCCATTGATTGGGAAAGTTAATATTATTTAATTACTAGGTTTGCAAAATTCCGCTTTTTGATGTATAATAAATAAAATAAGGTAGGTGTAACATGAAAAAAATAATATTGACTATTTTAATTATATTTACATCCTTTTCTGTAAATATATCTGCAGAGGAACTGAATATCCAGAAAAATACCATAAGCATTAGTTTTGATTTTAGTAAAAAATTAAGACTTGCGAGTAATCAATTTGCTGTATGGGTCGAAAACGAAAACGGAATGCTCGTAAAAAATTTATTTGTTACCGATTTTACAGCAGGAAAAGGTTGGAAAAAAAGACCTGAAAGTTTGCCTTCATGGAGAAAAGCCGTAAAAGATGCCGACATAGATGGAATAAGCAGTGCGACTCCTAAATCCGGAAAGATTCAATTGCAATGGGATATCAAAAATGAAAACGGGGAACCGGTAGAAAAAGATATCTATAAAATATTTATTGAAGCAAATATAAAATGGGAAAATACCGTCTTATTTACATGCGAAATAAAGGTAGATGACAATATTACAATAGGCGAAATTACAGAAAAAATCTCGGGAAAAGATTATAATAAACAAACCTTGATAAAAAATGTAGAAATAAAATAAATCAAGACAAACCTCTTTTGAAATATCCAAAATTGTATTGATACCTTGGAGATTTTATAAATGAAAATCTGACGGTAGAAGTCATTATGGAAACGAACAATATAATAAACGGACTAAAACATTTATCGGAAGGACTATTCCTACCCGAAGAATGGATTGATTGGTGGAAACAAAATGAAAAATTTGCAAAACAATTTTTGTCGCCACGGTGGTATTTAAAGATAAAACCTAAGATGTCACAAGGTTTAATGGGTGCCGCACTAATATCTCAAAATTCGGCTCGTGAATACTTAAAATCTATAAATCAATCTTATAACGAAAATTCACAAGTCAATTATATGGAAGGATGGAGAAAGCAAATAGATGATATCTCCTTGAACTGTGACAAAGTTGATATTATTGATTTTGACTTGAAATTTACCAAATTGAAGCAAAGTTACCCTAACTTGTTTGCCGTAATAAAAAAACACTTATTGAAAAGTGATGTTGTGGAAAATAATTTAACCGAAGAAAAATTAACCTCATCATTCTTTTATAAATTATTACATAGTGATGTGATTACATTTTTTTATTGTATTTCGCAATTAAAAATGGAAGGTATTCTTATTGATTTTGATATGTTAGAATTACGGGAGGAATATATTAAATTGGGGGAATTGTGGTTGAATAGTGATGGGGATGAGTTATATATCAGGCCATATGAAGCTTCTGTATATTTTCATGATATAGGGAAAAATCAAATACATATTATAAATAAATCATTTAACTTATTTATTGAAAATGATTTGAGCCGTTTTGTCTATGAAAATGCATTGCCTAATACTTTTTCAGGTTTTTCAAATCAACAGCCCCGATAAAAAATTAAACCATTATTTTTAAGGAAAGAACAAACTGTGATTTATATTAAATTCTATAGCAAAACTAAAGATTGTTTTTTAGAGGACATCAACAGAAAACCAAGTGCCGAGATTGAAAAAATAATAAGCTGCGACGCTGACATTATCTATCAATCTCCTTATACAAATAAGATTATTTGGGCTGCAAAACGGTTGGACGAAAATTGTGTACGCATAATGGTATTCGATAAAGCTGCAAACAAAATTGCTTCTATAAAAATGGAAGATGAATTGAGCGATTCAGATATAGCTTTTACAAGTTTAAATGAAGAAAATCGCATAGTAGTATCCTTTCCAGCAGGACAGGACGGCTCTCAAGATTATTGCATAGAATTAACTCAAAATGAGCTGAAAATAATATATAAGTTTCCTAAAAACTTATCGTATATGTTTAGCTTCGATAAGTATGCTTTGCTTGCTGATTTTTACAATTCAGCTTTTTTTAAAATTTTTTCCTCGGATTTTACGCCGATTGCTGAAAAGACATATTCTTTATTTAAAGAAGATTCATTATCCAATGTACAGAAAATCAATGATAGTTTTGGAATATTTTGTACCACTGAAGGGAAGTGCTATGTATTTAATTTATCTACACTTGAATTAATTGATGAGCTTATTATTGATTGTAAAACAGGTGATTTAGAAAAAAATTGGACTGTGAATGCATTATTTCAAACAAGGGATGAGATGATATTCCAATATCGCAATTATAAGAATGGGAAAGAAAGCATTGAATGGATCAGCGCAGATAAATTATATTTAGATAGACTTATCAAAGAACAAAAACTGTGATATAATTAAAAAAAAGGATAAATTATGAAAGCTAAAAGCGGAGATGTATACTGTGTGTATAATTCATATTTAAAAAAATATACTGCGTGCCAAATAACCAAGATAGAGGAAGGTGATAAAAAGCCGAAAGCAGTGCTGCTCTGGTTAGATTGGTCGGGTGAACAGCCTCTCAAAGAGGAAGAATTACCTTTACTAAAGCCGCTTTATCAGGACTTTATGTACTGGAAACGTGGTCTGCATCTTTGTAATGTTGATGTCATGGTGCCTGCGAACCATATGTTAATCGGTAACATGCAGCCATTAACCGATGAAAGTACAAATACCTATGCAAGGTCTTCGGGAAACGGATACGAAGTATATCGTCAACTTAAATGGCAGGAGATTCCTAAAGAGCAAAGAGATGCTTTTAAAAAAGCGGAGAGCAGTAAGGAAAAAATTATATTTGCCGGAAAAGAAAGAGCGGTTTCCAAACATCGCATACATGATGATGTTCCTTTTGAAAATGCGCTGGAATTAAAAGTCTTTCCATGCTTATCCTATTTAGCATGTAAAAAATGGCATACCGGTTTATATGAATATTTACAATCATGTCCGTTTTTAGATGAGCTGGTACTTGAAAATCATCAGCAAAAAAAATTGGATTTTTCCAATGCGCATTTGCACAAACTTTCTATTGATATGAACGGCGTGGAAGACCTTTATCTGAATAACGAATTGGAAGAACTTATTCTGTTAGGTGAAGTAACAAATAACTGTAAAATACATGCTGTTGAAAACGGAGCTTTATTACTTTTAACAGCAACTAAAATAGTGCCTAAAATACAGGGGCTAAAAGACTTGGGCAAACTGCATTGCTCAGAGATTACAGAACTTGATGTAGCCGAGATTCTAGAAGCATACCCGATGCTGAAGGAATTGCGGCTATGGGGCAAACCCGGTATTCTTTCTAACCTTTCTATGCTATCCCAATTTACAAAATTGGAGGGCTTTACCACGGTTGATTTATTCGGTTTTTCTGCCGAAGATATTCCGGAGCCGGAATGTTTACCTAACTTACATTGGTTTTGGATGAGCAGCCTGCCGGAAAATGCAGCCAAAAAAGCTAAACAGCTTTATAAAAAGAGAAAAGAAGAAGGGCTTGATCTTTGGATACAAAAGCCGCGAAAACCGGAATGGTTGGCGCAGAACCTTGACAATCCGTTCCGCTCATGGGACGGACAAGAAAATATTTCCGCAGCGAATGCCAAGAAAGCAGCCGATTTATACAAAAAAACAAGAGCTGAAATCCTCAAATTAGAACAAAGCTCGCCGCTCGAAGCAGCACGGACTGCCGAAGCTTTGGTTAGGACATACACCGAAACCTTTAATAAGATGGACAAACGCAAATATTTTATTGAAACAGTAGAAAGAGAGGATATCTATTGTGCTCTTACAGAACTTTTAGATTTAATATCGCCTTCTCTATCTATCAATAAAGAAAAGCTCTTGGAAATTTTTGATACGACACGGGATTTTTAGGATAAATAATGTTTCCGAATTATTTGGACGGCGCAACTATTTTAACGATTACTCACTTAGCCGAGGATTCTGAAAATGAATTTGCAAAAAAGATATTTGCAAGGATAAATAAAGATTTCGAGAATCTTTCTCCCAAAGAACAGGAAGTTTTCACAGTAAATTTTCCGCATATCTTTAGAAATTAACATGAATAAAATTGTAACTACAACAGTAATGGTAATTTTTACTCTTTTAATTTTTACAGCCGATATAGTGTTAATCACAAGATTTTTCACACTGATAAAACAAAGAAGATATAATGATTTGGCTCCTCTTTGGGGCGGGCTTCCCGATTTGTTTTCGAAAATTGAAAATAAATATCTTAAAACTTTTTTGAACTACATCATGCTAAATATTGCGGTGTATATCATCGGGTACTATTTCCCAAAGACAGGAGTTTTTACCGGAACTCTTAAATTTTCTTTTGATATTGTTATCGAGGGGTATAGATTTTTAGTATCGTTTATAATAACGAATTTGTTTTTAGCTATTAGTCAGCTCACAAGAAAAATAAAAATTTTTCAACAAAATACAATTTCGGCTAAAGTATACTACATTGAACTTATCATCATTCCCATTATTGTTATTTTTTCTCTTTATTTTTTTGACAGCGTTTTCAAAGTATTTACAAAGTATTATTTTGAATTATCTATGGAGTAACGATATGACAAAGTATTCAAAAGAAGCATTAGATGAAGCATTGCTGCAAGCGCAAAGCAATGATATTAGCATGAGAAGAAAAGGGATAAAGTTTTTAAGACAAGCCTCTTGTTTGGAAACGGGTACGAAGAATACCTATCCGATAAGAGATTGGTTTTCTGAAACTACAAATTACACAAAGCTTTTTAAAATAGTAAAATCAGAAAAAGATCCGAAACTGTTATGGGAATATTTATTTTTGATTAAAACATATTGTGAGCGTTATATTGATTTAGCTTATTTGGTAAAAGATTCTCAAAACTTTATCGCAAAAAAAGAAAACACAGAATTCAAAATAAAGGCTTGTGAGCTCGGAAAATTGTTTTTAGTGCATCAGGATGCCTCTGTACGGCAAGCTGCAACAAGCCTGCTTTGGTATTTAAAGAAAACTTCCGAAGTTTGGCCTGTAATCATAGAGCTTATGCAGAAAAAACGGGATTATATAACACTTTCTCATATCGGCATAATGATTCACAATTGTTATTCACTTTTGAATGATGATAAAATTATTACAGACTCGTTTGGGAATGCTGTGGCAAAAGAAAATCTTATTTCACTAAAGGATGCAGAAGCTTTAAAAGAAGCCGTATTATTTTTATTGGAAAAAACTCCTAAGGCTGCAAAAAAAGCCGGCTTTAATTCCGTATCTGAAACACTGGACAATATAATTACAGCACTTACAAAAACGGTAAAAAAATGATAAAATAAACATTATAGGAGATAAAATATGAATGGAGAATTATATCTAAAAAAGGGTCTTTTTCAACTAAACAAAAAATTGTATGATGAAGCATTGGAGACTTTGAATAAGGTAATCGAACTCGATGATGATCTTGCCAGTGTTACATCTGCGAAATGTATTTTAGGTGAATATTATTTTATTCATCAAAACTATGAAAAAGCAAAAGAATTTTTATCATGGATTTGCGACAGGCAGGATGAGCTTGAAGAAGAGTTTGACGATTTACT
This sequence comes from Treponema putidum, assembly GCF_000755145.1. Lineage (GTDB taxonomy): Bacteria > Spirochaetota > Spirochaetia > Treponematales > Treponemataceae > Treponema_B > Treponema_B putidum. The sequence goes on along the minus strand of NZ_CP009228.1, from coordinate 648,057 downwards.
TTCAGAAGAAATTGATACCGCATCTGTGCTGATGGAGCTGATTGAAAAATATAAGCTGTAAAAGCGGCGGATGCTAAGGAGGACGATATCGTGGATAACGAAGTAAAGTTATTTGAAGATAATAAAATACGCTCCGTTTGGGATAACGAAAAAGAAGAGTGGTATTTTAGTGTTGTGGATGTTGTGGGAGCCTTAACGGATAGCCCTAATCCCAATAATTATTGGAAAGTTTTAAAAAAAAGGTTGAAAGATGAAGGAAATGAGTTGGTTACAATCTGTAACCAACTGAAAATGAAATCTCCCAAAGATGGGAAAATGTATAAAACCGATGCAGCCGATATGCAAGGCATATTTAGAATTATCCAATCTATTCCGTCACCTAAGGCGGAGCCCTTTAAGATGTGGCTTGCCGAGGTGGGAAAAGAAAGAGTTGATGAAATCATAGATCCGGAATTGACAATTGATAGAGCTTTAGAAACCTATCTTAAAAAAGGCTATACTAGGGAATGGATAAATCAGCGCTTGCAAGCTATTCAGGTAAGAAAAGAACTTACCGATGCATGGCAAGACCATGGTGTAAAAGAAGGCAGAGAATATGCTATTTTGACAAATGAAATATCTAAAGCATGGAGCGGTATGACCGTTAGACAATATAAGGATTTTAAGAACCTCAAAAAAGAAAATCTAAGAGACAATATGTCGACACTTGAACTTGTTCTTAATATGCTTGCAGAGGCTACCGTTACCGAATTAACCAATACTACTAACCCTAAGGGGCTTGAAGAAAATAAAAAAACGGCACGACGCGGCGGAAGCATCGCAGGAAATACACGAAAAGAAATAGAAAAAGAAACCGGAAAACCCATAATTAATTCAAAAAACGCAATCGATTTTTTACGTCTTATAGACGGCGTGGCAAAAGATAAAACTAAAAATTAAATGAAGAAGAATATTTATGGTCTGAAGTTTATAATGAAGATGATGATTATCTCAGGTATGAAGATGAGAATGTTTTTCCCGATGATCTTTTTTACAGTTTTTATTATTATTCTTTTGAGGTATTAAAAATATATCGTGAAGAATTTGTTAAATTAAGAGATACGGAATTTGCAGTAAGAGCAAAAATACTTTCTTCATGGTTTTAAAAAAGGAATAGATTAATGTCGAATTCAATGGAAAAGATTTTGCAAGAACTTGAAGCGGAGCGGTTACGCCGTCAAAATCTTACAAAAGAAGATTTACAAAAAAAGTATGCCGAGTTACAAAGAACCGGTTTTCCTCTTAGCGAATGTATCGGTTTTATAGCCGATTTAGGCGGCAGTAATCAGCTCGCTTATCATTACAAATTGATTTGCAAAGACTGGGAGCGAGATGATCCGTTGCATTTGGATAACAGTTTCGATAAACACGATTTAGCGGGGATTGATTTTCTTTTTGCGGCTATAAACAAAGCTTCAACCGAAAAAATACGGGTATTCACCGCCTATCTCATTGCCGAAATTCTTGTGAGGTCGAAACATCGCGATTTTTATACTGCTGCATGCAAGCGTCTTGTGCCGATACTTGTTTCGCATATAAATACGAAGGACTGTGTTCTGAGACGCAAAGTGCTGATAGCTGTCGGGTGGATTGGGACAGCACAAGAGATCGGTATTTTTAATGACAGAATGCTCCACGATGAGGATAGCCTTTGCCGTGCATGGTCGGCTTCGGGGCTATGGCAATTATCATGTAACAGACTGCATAGTCAAACAATACTGCCGAAAGTAAAAGATGTTTTTAGACAAGCAATCGCTGCGGAAAAAGACCCTTTTGCATGCGGCGTAATGATAGAGTCGGCGCAGAGTTTATTCGGTAAAAAATGGATATCGTCTATAACTGTTGAAAATGAAGATGCGGTAAAAATAGAAAAGGCTCGCAAATCTGCTGTGCGATTTTTAAGTAAGGATTAAATAAAAGGAGATGTAAAAATGGGCGAAACTATTATCCGTATGGAAAACGTTACAAAATTATATGAAATGGGTGAAAGCGTCGTGCATGCCCTGCGAGGCATAAGCTTCAGTATAGATCAGGGAGAATTTGTTTCGATAATGGGTCCGTCCGGTTCGGGAAAGTCTACCTGTATGAATATGATAGGCTGTCTTGACCGTCCGACAAGCGGTATATTGGAAATCGGCGGAAAAGAAACGGCAAAGATGACGGAAAAAGAACTTGCTGTACTGCGTAATAAAACGATCGGCTTTGTGTTTCAGCAGTATCATTTGCTTCCAAATATGACGGTTTTAGAAAACGTTATGCTTCCGTTACGCTATCAGGGTGTGGAAAGAACAAAACGCATTGCACTTGCAAAAGAAGCTTTGGAGCATGTCGATATGGGCGATAGACTTTCCCACGGTCCTAACGAACTTTCCGGCGGTCAAAAGCAGCGTGTCGCCATTGCACGTGCAATGGTAACAAAACCGCACATTATCTTAGCCGATGAGCCGACCGGTGCTTTGGACAGCAAAACAGGAGCTCAGGTTCTTAACCTCTTTAAAAAAATAAATGAAAGCGGAACGACAATTGTTATTGTTACTCACGACCCGGGAATCGGAGCAAGTACGGATCGATGTATAAAACTTTTTGACGGAAATATTCAGTCCGACGAACAGCAGGTTCCAGAGATGCTAATCTGAGAATATCCATTTGTACAAATCTTTTTAAAGGGTATAATAATTTTATTACAGTATGAACTAATGAAGATGTTTATTTTGTGGAATATTTTTAAACTTTTCTGCAAACCTATCATTCCATATTTTGTAGTCCTGAGCAGGCATATTAACAGATAGGAATTCTAATTTTTCAAGTTCCAAAACAGGCGAATAATCTCCGTTCAATAGCCTAAATCCTGTTGTATGAAGATTTTTAATATTCTTAAGACTTTTTAAAAAATCAAAAGAATCTACTTTAATTACATTTCCCATAGAACTATGAATTCCCAGTTGTTTAAGATTTTTTAGTTTGTCTAATGGCGAATAATCCGTTACGCCGGTAAAGTTAGATAATATAAGCACTTCTAAATTTTGCATTTCGCCTATGGGCTGCAAACTTTTTACTCTTGATGAAGCATATATTGAAAGTGCCTTTAAGTTTTTTAATTTTGCAATACACTGTATATCCGAGAAATTGCCCTGAAATATAACAAGTTCTTCAAGTGATGTTTGATTACATATCGCTTCCAATAACTTCTGATTTACAATACCCGTTACTAATAGTTTTTTAATGTTTGTTTTTGTATTGTTAAAATAATCTATCCAACTTTTTAAAATATTGTCCCTGTCTTTTTTTAAGGGATATTTTTCTTCAGATAATCCATAGCAATATAATTTTAGAATTTCTTCTCCCTTATAATCTTTTAATTCTGTAATAGAATTTCCTGCCCATTTTGCATTCCAATTATAGTAATTCATAATTATTCCTCTATGTTCTTGTTGTAACTATACCGCACTTTTTTATCAGCGGTAATTTCTTCGTATATATTCTCCATGGTATTGTAAATATCATACCCACTGTCACTGTCTATAATTTTTACACCGTCTATTGCCATTTATCATCTCTCCGTTCACAATTCTCATTTCATTACATATTTGATACCATTATACTCTTTTTAAGGTATTTTTTCTACTGTCAGATTTTCATCTTTCCCCCTTAAAAACAATAAGGAAAAATGATATAATTAGGATATGAAAAAATAAGGATTAATTGGTGAAGAATATCGGCTGAAAGGATTAGGTATATTGAAACAAATAAGGAGATAAAAATATGAATAACCTAAAATTAAGTTTATTGAAAAAATGGGAATTGGATAGTGAGCTTTCGTTTGTGCATGGCTCTGTTTTGTTGCCGGATGGAACTGCTATAATTCTGACTACAGGCGAGAAGAGCGATTGGGGTAAATTTTACCTCCTTGTGCTTTCTGCCGATGGCATAAAAAAGATTCCGATTGAATATGCGGAAACATCAGGCAGAGATTATCCTGTGCTTTTTCGATATGGTGCAAGTTTCGGACTCATCATTTCGGCAAAAGAAGTGCGGTATTACTCCGGCATTCATTTCTCTCCGGAAATAATTCCGATAAAAAATAATTCACGGCTAAGAGGAAGCATTGTACCGGAAAAAGCTCAACAGAGGTGTTTTCAAAATATATCCGACAGCAAGACAATTCCCGTTTGCTTTGAAAATGAATTTTATTGCGGGGACGCAAGATATTTTGCTCTTTTGGAATTTGATGCTGCTGCAAAATCTGCCGAATGGAAATGTTTTTCTACAATAGATAAAAAGGCATTTACACATCAAGATGACAGATGCGTAGACGCACCTAAAATAGACAGCATTAAAATATCGGATAAAGAAATCTATGCCTTTACTCCGGGCGACAGCCAAACATCGGTTAATAAGTGGGGAATGAATTATTATGCCCTTGCAAGTATTTCCGAAGATGGGAAAGTAATCAAAAAATTTATCGAATCAGATGACTTAAAAAAAGACGGTAAAAAAGGAGGTATCAACGGATGCTTTACGGATTCTCAATATGTGATAATGACTCCTCTTTTTAAAACCGATGATTGGAAAGGCAAGCAAAAAGTTTTTTCACTCAACACACGTGAATATTCCGATATTACCTTTCCAAGAGGAATGTCCAAACACAAACTCGAAAACATCTCAGGCGAAATATGCCTTACCTCGTTTTACGATAGAGGACTAAAAGAAATAGCATTATGCAATATAAATTCATAAATCAACAACCCCGACGCAAGCGTCGGGGTATTAAACCCTCCGCACGAATAAAAAAAGGAATGGAATATGAACGGAAAAAATATCGGACGAACTGTATCGTGGGTGTACTACAAAGACGAAAAACTCATAGGCGGGTCGGCATTTGATATACAACTCTTTCGGCAGATATTGGAAAACAACGCAAAGTTTTCGAATCAAGCTAAAGAAATGATAGAGACACAAATTAAAGAACAAAATATTTTTGATTGTATTTCACTCAAAAGCTCAAAATACACCAATCGCTTTTACGAAAATGGCGGCCATAGAGCATTTATACCCGAAAGTATCTGTATGGTTGATTATTGTGAAGATGAAATCTTTGCCGTTGTGAGAATCGGAGATCGTTGTGAAATTGTTTCTTATGATTATGACATCACAGGCGATGAGGGACAAGAGTGGTTCAATTTTATAGGAAAGAACAAGCCTATTTTTGATAAAAAAATCATTGAGAATATAAAAACGGTTTTAACGCAATACGGACAACTACAAATAAAAATACTTGAAGAAGAAGACAGACGTATTTGGGAGGAAAAAGAAAAACTTGCTTGCCGGAACAAAAGCTTACCTGCCGATACGGAACAAACTTTTTTATCGCTTTGTAAATTACTCGGCATATCTCCGCAAAAAGCCAAGAAAATATACCATACAGCATTGGAGCAAGAAAATATTTGTGTTTCTTTGATAAACGATTTTATAGATTTGAACTATTTGGCAATGTTCGATTGGAAGGCGGATGTGGGAGATATTGTATACGGTTACAATCTATTAGCAAAAAAGATAAAAGCGAATATGCTTCACTTGGATAAAGATACGGAATTTGAACCGCCGGAAGTTTTCCGTAGGCTTGCTTCGATGAGTGACAAGGTATTATATCTTATCGACACAAATAGCGATTGCTATATTTTAGGTTTGTCAGATAAAGAAAATAGAGAAAAAATTATAAGTGCTTATAAACAACTGTTCAGCCTGCTTCAATCTGAAAATACGATTGAAATTGTGAACACTCGGTAATAAAGGAAAGAATGAAACAAATAATTGCATTTTGTATATTTATATTAACTACTTTTACACTATCTGCCGATGAAGAGGATCGAGTTATGACTATTTCAAAACAATATATTATAAGCCCTGACAAAATTGTATCAATAGAGCTATGAAAGAAATATTATATGCTAAGGAGATATAAAATGAGTATTATAAAAAGCAAGGAATCGAACAAACAGGATAAACAGCCGGCTATGCCGCAACAGAAACTTCATATCAATTTAACTAAAAACGGTTTGCATATTAATGATGAGTTTATTGAAAACCTATCAATAGATATTCTTGCGGAGAAATTCGGTGAATATAGAAAAGTATTGCGTAAGCCGCCTGATGGAACAATAAGTAAAGATGATTTAGAGGAAATATATATCTGGGATAATATAGGAATAAAGAGTTTTGTTTCCAAAGGACGTATCAGCGAACTAGACATAAGAATATGTGAAGATAAGGAATGGGAGAAAAAAGTAAAATTTTCGTTTTTCGATGTAAATCCCAAGCAGGTGTTTCCCGGCATTTTTACGATAAACGGTAAAAATATTTTGGAAGCTATACCTCAAAAAACATTGAGAGGTGCTTATATATTTTTAGAAATGAAAGTGGGAAACTGGAAAATAAATTGTTCATTGTCGAGTAAATTAAACTCGGTTCTGGATGCAATATCTTTTCAGGAGCGTTTGAGAAAATCAAAAACCGATGAGATAGCCGATTTGGTACGTGCCGAACCTGAACCTATACGGGAGATAAGTTTTTGGTATAAACCGCCGAGGGTGTTAAGCGGTAAATGGGCGCTGCCAAAGACGGAAGGTGAAGTGTTGACATTTACAAACTTCAATTTTAAACTTGCTGTTATCCAAGAGTTGATGTATGAACAAGAACTGCTTAAACCGAAATTTGATGTATATGATTTTTGCAATGATTATGCAAAAAAAGAAATAGATCCCGATGATTACTACGATAAGATGATACCTGAAGTAAAAAGCTGGTTTCAGCAATTGGAAATTCCTGCTGAATTGGCCCCAAAGGTAACACAGCTGTTTCTTGATGGCGGAAATGAAATTAATATGCAGCTTATTCCGCAATGGGACGGCGAGGATAATCTATTTGATATTAAGTCTATTTCTGATGAGGAGTTGGCACAGTTTCCAAACTTAAAACTTATTGACGGCACCGTTATTTATATTTCCGAAAAAGCAAAGAAAAAACTTATCAAGAAAGGAATTAATATTGCAGAATAAAAGTTTTATATGGAAAGAAAAACTTTAAATTTGTAGGAGTTAAAAAATGAATGGAGAAGAATTTGTAAAACTTTGCTATAAAGAAAAAGAAACTATTTTGAATGAATATTTTAGCGAAAGTTCTTCCACAGCAGTTGCAAAAAAAGTAAAGAATTTAATGCGAGCCGGAGTCGGTAAAGATGATTTATATAAACTCATAGATTCGGTTATGACAGATGCTTATTATACATTACTTCTCGGATTAGATGGAGCGGCTTCTTTGGGCGGTAAACAAATATCATATAAAATCTACGACGAAAAAGGAACCTTGTTAAATAAATGTGGCGAAATTGAAGAACATGCATTTACATATTTTATGGAAAGATAAAACTAAAGTTTGTCAAAAAGGATATATTATGCTTCATTTGGAAAAAGTAAACGGGAAAAACATTTGGGATATTCTGAAACTGCAGGTATCGGAAACACAGAAAAGCTTTGTTGCTGCCAATGATATAAGCATCATTGAAGCCTATATTACAATCACCGCAAATGGTTATGCATTTCCATTCGGGATATATGACAATGAAACACCGGTCGGATTTTTGATGATCGGTTTTGATGTTCATGACTATTGGATTGATGCACCTGAAATAGCAAAAGGGAATTATAATCTTTGGCGGCTGATGATTGATAAAGCGTATCAAAACAATGGATTTGGAAAAGAAGCAGTTAAATTGGCTCTAGATTTTGTTAAGACTTTTCCTTGCGGAAAAGCTGAATATTGTTGGTTGTCTTATGAACCTGAAAATCAAGTTGCACGTAAACTATATAGCTCATTCGGTTTTGTTGAAACAGGAGATATGGATGCAGAAGAATTTATCGCAGCGTTAAAGCTATGATATAAAAGAGATGTAAGATTATAAAATACATGGTTTATTATAATGACTGAGCGCTCTCATTCATTCCAATCACGTGCTATTTCGGTTGAAATCTCAAAGCCGGTCATATCATTGCTTTCATTAAAATGAATATAAGCAAAGTATTCATTCCAAAAAAGATGATCACTTCCGGTTGACCATTTAATGCCGTAGTGCAGCTGAGTTATGTCTCTCGTATTTCTCGGCGGTACTAACCACAGTTTTTTATCGAATGTTTTTTGCAAGGTTTCTCGCTGCAATGGAACGAGCAGCTCAACATCATCAAGACAATAACGAATTGAATTTGCTCTTGCATCGGAAATGCAGTATTCATCAAGTTTAAAATGAATGATTTTACAGTCCTCCAATACAGTATCTTTTGTTTTGTGACCGTAAAGACCGATGCTCCCGATTATAACGCCGTCTTTTACAAGAAGATAATTAGCATAAGGTATAGCAGTATTATTTCTTCGGAATCCTTTTTCAACAAGAATACTCCGATCAACGGGATATTTTTTAAAAGCACCGCAAGAAAGCAGTTTTTCATAATCCCTGCCGGAAGGATTATCCTGCTTTACATAAACATCGAATCCATCCGCGGCTATATCGGCAACAGTTGTATGTGCCATAGTAATCTTTGTATTGTTAATCGTAAAAACCGGAGCTTTCACCGGAACGCTGATTATGATATATACCAAAAACATATAAAGTGAAAATATTGCGACAGCCATAAATATAAAAAGGCTTCTTCCGGTACGCTTCCGTGCATTAAAGAGAGCCATAACCGGAGGTAAGAGTATTGCTGTTGCCAAATTAGAAAATCCGGAGCCTCCCTTTTTTATCACCTGTAAAACAAACAATACCGCTCCAAGTATGACAGATGCATATACCAAAAATTCACTGAACCTCATTTTTGTAGTATTTGTCTGTTCGTTTACCGGTTCTTCCATTAGTGATTTTCCGCCCGATACGGTTCTTTTCATATAAATATACATTCCGAAGATAACCGCTAAAAAAATAAGTCCTGAAACGGAAAGCAGTAAAATAAAAATTAATCTTCCCAACCTATTGTTTCCTTTTAGGTTTTGGTGCAGGCCGTTCATCAAACATAGCTTTGAATAAACCTGTCAAAAACCCTTTGCTGTCTACATCATCAACTAAGAGCATTTCTTTTGCGCCGTCATACGGCAGCTCATAGCCGGCATTCGGCATATAGGCTATCGCAGATTTTACAGGTTTAACAAGTAATCTGTCATCATAAATACCGCCGACAATCTTACCTTTGTAGTATAAAATATATTCCCCCATCATCGCTCTATAGCTTATATCTTCTAATTCGGATAACTGATCCAAAATAAAATCCAAATATTCTTTACTTGATGCCATTTGTACCTCAATAAGTTTAATTTGCTTAACTTAAATTATTCTAGTCTATTGCAAGCCGTCAACAAAATTTTCTATAATTTGATTAACTTCTTCCGGCTTATCCGTATTTGAATTATGTCCGGCCCCTTCTATCCATATAAGAGGTAAGCCGGTCAATTTTGTCCACTTCTTATCGTGTCGTTTAGCAGAACCTGCCTTGTCCTTAGTTCCGCAAAGAAGAATTGCAGGGCAATCTATATCATATCTGCGTTTTGAATCTAAAGCATCTGCTAAAATCTTGAAGCCGTGCCCCGCTACTTTACAATACCAATCTTTATCGAAGGTCATCATCATTTCCTTCATAAGAGTTCGGCCATACTCACTTTCTGCACAACCATTGCTTCCGGCTTTTATTAACTTATCCCATTTGTACATACGATAAATCGGCTCTACATGCCGCAGCGTCCGGATATCAAACCATGTAACCGTTTTTCGTTTAAGACTGCATGAATCAATGGAAATAAAACCTCTTGTTTCTCCGGGATATAATTCCATAAACATCTGAGCTACATAACCTCCCATCGATTGTCCAATCAATATTGGTTTAATTATATTTTCCGTTTCCAAAATGCCGTGCAGATATCGCGCTTTATCTTCCATTGAGAATTTCAATTCAAATGGTTTCGAATTTCCATGTCCCGGAGCATCCCAGATTAATACATTGTATTTATCTTGAAAAAATTCAATTTGCTTATCAAATAGAATATGCGTTGCAGTTAATCCCGGTAAAAATACAAGTGTCTTTTTTCCGGTATCAAAAGAATTTTTCCAATAATGAATTACTCCGTAAGGGGTAGAAAATTGTTTTTCATTCATATAGCAACCCTGTAAAATATTATACCGCATTATTTAATTTTGTGCTAGTTTTTTAAGCTATATCTACATCATCACAATCTTTGCGCATAATTATTCTTATAGTCTTTCTATTCTCTCAGCTTGTTGATTTCTACTTTATACTCATCTTCAGATACGAATAAATTAAGAAAGTCAGAGAAACGCCCAAGCTCTTCAATCTCTCTAAAGAATACTTCGTGATCTGTAGTGTATACTTTGGGATTGCTAATATCTTTATCGCTTAGGCATATAAAGTAATAATTGGGATAAGAGTTGGATTCGCCAATAATTAAAAACTCTAAATCATTACAAGTAATTACTGAGCTTACATATTCTTTATGAATAAACCCGGAGTATTCATCATAGTCGGCTGTTCCTTTTGTGAAAGGAGTAAATTTTTTGGTTTTGTATTGTATCCTTGGATATGGGATTTCCGATTCAGGTAATATCCCTTCTGCCTTTATTCTATCGAGTAAATCATTTTCTAAGTAATCGCTAAAGTCCTGCATAAGATAACTCTTAGGTAAGCTAATGCTTTCCATATTTCGTAGCAAGTTCTCGCTTTCAAAGGCAGATTTGCCGCCCAGTTTAGTGATTCTATCAATTATTCTTTTGTCCATAGTCTCCTTATATTCTCCTTTTCAGATATATTTTTATCAATTATTATTCAAAAATCCGGTTCATATACTTTGTCATATCTTCTATAAAATCATCAAAGCCTGCCAAATCGATGAGCTCTCCATGTTCCATATCATAGCTTGCAATCTTTTTTGTTTTCGGGTTCCAGACAATATAAATATGACTGTAATCTCCGAGAGAGCGGGAAAGTCTTAATAATTTTTGTCTGCCGAATTTAAACGGAATAGTATCAATCAGTTTGAAGAAGTCAATATATCCAAAGTCGGAATCCGCTAAATCAAAGTGTAGGTTTTCACCGGTTAAAAATTCAATTATTTTCTTTGGCAATTTATACAGTTTTAATTCATCCAATTTATTTTGCATTTGATGAAACTCAGGAGGCTCTAATGATTTAAAATATTCTGCCATTTCCTCATCGCCTTTTTCCAAAGCTATGCTATATGGACGCATTCCGTCTTTTTCGGCAATCGTAAGGTCCGCTCCATGCTTCACTAAAAATTTACACATTTCCAAATCAACATATCTTGCAGCTACACACAACGGAGTCGATTGACTGGAATATACCATATCGGACTTATTGTAATTAATATCTGCTCCGTGTTCAATTAGAAATTCTAAAACTTTATAATTACGGTCAGAAACTGCGTGACGCAAGAGCTGTCCGCCGTATTTAGCTGCGGTATGCCCAAGTTCTTGTATAATCGAAAAATTGTCAAAGCGTTTACCATAGTATGCTTCTAAAAAAGCTTCCGAACCTACGTTGTTCGCTACATCTATCTTTGCACCATGGGAAACAAGAAACCTTATTACCTCTTCATTACAATATCTCACTGCGAGAAGAAAACTTGGATGCTCCTTTGCATTGAGGGTAGCTCCTTTTTCCGTCAACCATTTTATAGATTGAAACTTTTCCATTATCAATGCAAAATCCAAAGGAGAGAGAGCGGTGTATTTGCCGACTCTGATTTCTTTATTAAGTTCCCATCCCTTTGATAGATGTTCTTCTAATGCAGAAATGTTTTCATTTAGTACATCATTTAAAATTTGCGGTATAGATTCAAATCTTCCGATGTTTCCGATTGTTATCATACTTAAATCCTTGCTTATCTATTTCCCGAAGCGTATTCGCCCATATTAATGTCTATGACTTCTCTTATCGGCTGTATGAGAGAATCTTCGTATTGCACTTTCCATTTTATATCTGAATTCATATTGCCGTCCGTAAGGCCTGCTATTGTATTTCCGTCTTCTATCGGATTATCATTATCATAAATGTAGGATAAAACATTATATGCGTGGTTTACAACATCATTCGGATTCAAGCCGTGAAAATGATATTGAACATCAGGTAAAAATAAGGTGCTCATACCGAGTGAATCGACCAGCATATCGTTTGTTCCTTGAATATTAAAAAAACGGATGTTGACTGCATAATGGAGGAAGCGCATTTCTTGGGGCAAAGTACAGTTTAGAATATCTTCTCTCGTTAGCATTTTTTTAGATATTTCAAAAACTACTGCTTTGCAAGACGGATATATGTTTACTAATGCTTCAACATAATTTACCAGCATTTCCGCTCTTTCTTTATAATCTAAACCGGCAGCCAACATATCCGTTGCCATTACTTGATATTTACAAGTTTCCAGAATTTCACCGCCGTTCGGGCAATTCCATAATTGTGTTGCTGAAACATCATCCATAATCGGTTTTTCAATTTCAGAACAGTTCATAATAATGAGCTGCGGAGGTACATTTAGTTTTTCCTTTTCATAGTGCACGGAATATTTTTGGGGAGCAAAACCTGCCATATTACCGTCATAACAAAAGCAATCCGTTTCGCCTAAGTGTTCACGCATAATTTTATGTATATGCTCTTTTTCGGGCATTTCACATTTTTCTTCCATAAGTAAATGAACCATAAAAACCATACCCGGACGGTCGGCAGTTTGACTCATATCCTGTTTGAGAATCTTGTCATCTCCATTTGATTTTTTTTCTTTCATAGTATTACCTCTCTTTTAAACTGAAATTGATTCATATATTTTCCTCCCTCGGCACATTAAATTTATAAGTATCGTCTTCATTATCACATTTTGTCAAATTATTATTTACTGCATTTTCATTCTTTTTGAACACAAAGGCATAGCCGTAGTTTTTGCTTTCTCTTTCAGTTTTCTCGATTTTTTCCAAGCCTATAAGGTCGAATTCATATTTTCCTTTGGGTATATCAAAACCTAAACGGTAATTATACGGTTCCATAATTTCTTTCGGACCGGTTTTAATATATTCCGTGTGCTCTGTAATATTTTTTTTAATGTTTTCAAAATCATAGTCCAAATCATCGAAGCAGGAAAAACATATCTTATTTAAATCGCCCACTTCAAGATAAAATTTTTCAAACCTGCATACTTCTTTAAATCCTTTAGGTATGACAGCCTCTTCATTTATAGAGGCGAATATATGATACTCAAAAGAATTGATACGATAAAATGGGACAAGCTTGCCTTTTTCTACAAGCTCCAGAAAAAGATCGAAGTTCTTTTGCAGATAACTTAAAAGCTTCTTCGCCCTGCATTTTTTTGAAGCAAGATATCCCGTAAGCAAATCAATAGGAATAATAGCCATTCCGTAACCGTCTGTTGTTAATTCTCCGATATAGTGCATTATCATCTCCTCCGTTATTTCTTTTCTTCGATAAAATCAATTACATCCGACCAACCTTCATCTTTTGCATCATAAGCCCAGCGTTTATCCGTCAAGGATTCAAGGTCATCAATGCTTTTATGCAAAGCCTCGGACATTTCTTTTCTCTTATCTGCGGGAATCGAATTTAAATATGTATCGCTTATTTTGAATCTGACATTTTGAAGAAAATTGACCGTATCTACATAGGTACTCGAATCTTCAAAAACCGTACTTTCAGGGAAACATTTTATCGCGTTTTCAAAGGCCGTTTTCATATCAGATAATTTTAATTCTGCCAATGTGCCGGGAACATACCGGATAAGCTGCGGATAATTACAGATAAATTCCCACCAACCGTCACCCTTCCAATTTCCTATGATGTTAACGGCAATATGAAAAAGGAATAAATCATCATCGGTTTGATTTTTAATTTCTTCTATTTCTCCGATTTCCCATAGTTTATCCGACACTTCTGCAAAGAAGCTTTCATTAAAATTTTTTTGATTTTTAATCAATTCTTTCAGTGTAAGCATTTTATTTCTCCTGATGATATATAAGATGGCTCTTACTATGCTCGGTAAAATCTTTAGAAAAAACATCGAGCAGGATATAAGTCCGTATGCACTTTTCTGCATTATTTTTTTCTTTATCGGCATGATTGAAAGCACAGTGAACAACCGCTATTTTATCTTTTAGCGGATATATTCCGACTATACAATGACTTACAAAGGGGGTATTTTCCAATATTAACGGATATGCTTTTACCATAAGTTTGACTCTCCTTTTATCTCCCAATGTCCATTGCTGCCTCTTCCTACATATTTTAAATTATCTATTTCTTTTATATATCGTTCTATTGTTTTTTTACTTACACCGGCGGCATCGGCAATGGCTTGCCTTGTTATTTTTTTATCTTTTCTTATTTTTTCTTTTATAAATGCAATAATTTCTCCTTTATCGCGGGCGACACCCTGAGCGACATTGCGGGCGACACCCTGAGCGACATTGCGGGCGACACCCTGAGCGACATTTTCGCTGCCGACTTTTTGTGTTGCAATCTTTTTAAGTGGAATAATTGTTCTAAATATATTTCCTTCTTCAAAAATAGGTTTTTCTTCTGAATAAAGCTGAACATATTTATAGGTGTTACGCATTCCGGAACCAAGCTCGTCGGCAAGCCCTATTTCTCTGAATACTTTGGATATTGAGGGGTTCTTGGGAAAGGGTTCAAATTTTTGTATATCTAAAATTCCTATCCCATGTGCTAAATTGCTATTTTCAATTATAATTTTTTCCTCATCAATAATCATTTTAGCAGGAAATCCGCTCGAATAATCTCTATGGGCTAAAGTATTAGAAATTATTTCTCTTAATATCCTGTCTCTAGCTTTAACGCTAACAATTCCATCTAAGATAAATAAATCATTTAAATGCTTTTGTCCAAAACTCATTAACCTATTATAACTGTCAATCAAATTAGTAATAACAACATCTCTATCATCATATCTATCTTTATTTTCTACTCTAAATATTGCGTCTGTTTTGTGCTGAGAGAGAACTGACATAATGGAATTGTCTTTTCCAAATAGTAAAATTGCAGCTAGGGTAATGCCTTCTTTGTTAGTATCAGGATCAGTCAAAATTAGATTGGCACTTCTAAGAAGCTCTCCATCATTCATATATTTCCATGAATGATTTTGATCTCTTGCAATTGCCATTTTTCTGGCTTTTTCAATTACAAGGGTATCTAAAAAATCTATTCCAAGATTTGGATATACTCTGTTAACAAAATAAGAGTTTTGCTTTCTTGCATACATTTTATATACAAGCTCTGAATTATCTGTGATATTTATATCGCCCTCATAAGATCTATCCCAAATTTTCCCATTGTGTCTGCATACTTGGCAACCTTCGGGAATTCTAATATAAATAATAGTTTTCTTGCCTAGTTTAACCGGAACGGGTACTAAATACAAAGGCGGATAAACCTTTTGCGAGTTATTGATAGAAGTTGTAAATTCTTTTATTATTTTGTCAACTTTATCAGGATTAACACCGACTACTTTTCTTTTATCGGTGACTCCTAACAATATATGTCCGCCATTTCTATTATTAAATGAGCATACCGAATCATAAATATCTTTAGTTAAGGCGTCTTTTGATTCTTTAAACTCCACATCGAGTTTTTCACCATTTTGAATTAGTTTATTTACTTCTTCTAAATTCATTTTACCTCCTTTTTTAAATCATAGTTTAGTCCTTTTATACCTCTTTTATGGTGATACTTCGAAACATCAAATCCTATTTTCTTTAAATTGCTCATTTGTTTTTGTTGATGTTCTGCGGTGCCGGTGCCGGTTAGAACATCGCTGTAAATTTCACTTGCGGGCCAATCATCGTAATAATTATTGAGGAACTGAGGGATTTTTTCATACATAGGTTGAATGATTGAAATAAAGCCTTGTTTAAGGCATTGAATATAAGTTTTTTCATCAAGTATTTCAGTATGGCCGTATTTGTCAAATGAAGTTCGGCGGTTGAGGGCTTCTTCAATGTCCCAAGGTGTAAATACAACTAAATGCAGAGGACGGCTCCAGCGTTCAATATCCGTTTTATCGGGCGAAGGAAAAAGCTTTTTCCAAAAGCCTCGTTTTACTGCATAGCTGCCGGTAGAAATATACAGGCGGTACGGTGTATTTTCAAATGCTTCTTCTGATACTTCACTGGAAAGGGGGGCGAATACTCCGTATAAATCGCAATTTAAAAGGCGGGCATAATAGGATTTTTCGCCTGCATCTATTTCGTAAATTGCGCCAAGTTCGTATCGTGCCATTTAATACCTCCCATAAAAACTTTTTGTAAGGATTAGCAAATCTTGAAGAAGCCTTAACCTTCCCCGAATATTCGGGCAAAGAGTTTTTTCATTTCTCTTGCATATTTGACCGCACCCGGAATACGCAGCCTTTTATAATAATCTGCTAAAATTTCAGGATGATTTTTTAATATATCGAATTCCACCATATACATGGCTAAACATGACTTTGTATATTTGCCGACTGAAATAAGTTTTGATTTTTCATCTTCATCAAGTTCTTCTTCCGAAGCAAATTCGCCGTCAGGATATTCATCCGGCGTATCATTACTGTACTTCCAAAATTCTTTTGTCCAAAGAACAATATCGCTTTTATTTTCTTTGATTAGATGCAAATACCATTCAGCCAGTTCTTTTTCGGTAGATAATTTACAAGTAAAACCTTCCAATAAAAATTGACATTGTTTTAATCTATCATGTAATCGGGAAATTTCAATATCCTTGATTTTTTCTTCAATACTTACCGGGTCAGTAAGCCGAATCAGCTCCGAATAGATTTCGCTGTCTAAAAATTCTTTTAAAGTATTTGTTTCTTTTGCCATGTAAAAGCCCTTCACCAATTAAATATTGTTTATATTATATCATTTTTAATTAGGATTTTCTATATATTAAAGTAGTTGTTTTTATATTTTTAGTATATAGAAAAATACCGTAAAATCATGTATAATTTGATAAAGTAAAACCGAATATGACTTATGTTCGGATTAGGAGAGAGGAAATAAATGACCACTAAAAAATTTGCTCAATATATGGAAAAACAATGTAAAGGAATAAATAATTTTTCACTGGAAGCTATTTTTGAAGAGTATATTGTACTTGTGTCAGGGAAACGAATCGGCGTACTGTATCAGGAAAAATTTTATGTCCTTTATGCACCGACTTTTGAAAAAACGGAGAATATACTGCCTTGTTTTAAAACGGTAAATTTATTTAATTGGAAGTATTATCAATTCATTGAAGTTACAAATCTTGAAGATAAGGAGAACCTTGAAAAAATCATACATTATGTCTATCATGAATTATATTTTCTAAAAGAAGTTGTCGTTGATATAGGATTTATATTTCAAAGTTATAGAGGCTATCCCGAAACTATTTATAAACTATATGAAGAAAATCTTACATTTCTTAATTTTGCCTATGAAAAAAAGCTGATAAAGGAAAATCCTGTAGACAGAGAAGGCCGAATTATAAAACTCTTATATACGAATCTCGATTTAACCGAAACCGGACAGAAAATTTTATATGGCTTATATAATAAATGGCTGACTTATACAGATAAAAATGATGCCGATTCTTTAAAAAGAGCACGGAATATAAAACAATTGGAGAAATATTATCAAAAACTGGTGGGATAAAAGTAGATAGATGAACACGATAATGGATAACTCAAATTTTAATATTCAAGAATGGATAAATTTAAATTCTTATACCGACAGTAAAGGTTGGAAAGGATATTGCAGAAGAAATAAGCCTTTTACTATTTTTCGCGCAAATAAAATAGTCGGTTATTTTATGCATTTTTTTAGAAAACATACAAATAATATAATAATAGTTTCTAATATTTTTAAAGTAAAAGAATATAATCTAAATAACAGCAATATAAACAATTACATAAAATACATAGAAAAATATCTGATTGATTTTGGATATATAAAAACAATGAGTGCTTCTATTTACGATAATGCTAATTGCCTATCTTTAGGCTTCAAAAAATTTCTCACTACGGATTATGATGTTATAGCTATGTTCTCTTTATTAATGATGATGGATGAAGGAATTGACGGGCATTGTTTTTTGTTTTTGATGAATTAGGACTTATTGCTTATCCCCATGATGATACAGGTTTTGGATTTATACGTATCAAAAATACTAAAGTTCACTATGAGGATATGTTTCTTAAAAATGTATCTCAATTTTCAGATTTTACTAGTGTTGTTAAGGGCAATGCGAGGACTTTACTATAATCGATATAGGTGGTATAATTCAGAGACAGGTTGTTACATAAGTCAAGACCCGATTTCTATTTTAGGAGGATTAAATTTATATAGCTATGTCTTTGATGTAAATGGTTGGGTTGATATTTTGGATTGTCTGCTACATATTTACATCACACAATGGAATAGATAAATATAAACCGAAGTGTAAAAAATGAAAATATATAATATAACGAGCTATGCGGGAAAAGATAGTTTTGCCATTCTTCGACCAAGTAATAAACAAAACATTAAAGAAGTTGATGTTTTGGATGTTTGGTGGGACGATTGGTGTAGCGGTGGAGATAAAATTGGTGATTTTGTTTTTTGCTATGCGATAAATGTCTGTAAGAATTCGATTTTTAAATTGTTAAAAGAAAATTTCAAAGAGCTGAAAAGTGTGGAATTGAGATACAATAAAACAGATAAAGAGTTAAACGCAAAAAACATCAGACGTTTAAAATGGCTACCCAAGGAAACTATTCCCTTAACCGCTTTTTTTAGTCCGATAAGTTTCGACTGTCTTCCTCGAAGTACGATAATAAGGAGTGAACGGGGGATAGAAGAAATAATAGGAGTTGCAGATTTAAGAGGCGATGTCATTATTCCAAGAGAGCAAGGCAAAGGATTGTTTTTCAGTTCCAATGTAATCGGCGACTTTGACTTCTTTACCCTTACAAACTCTGGTTTTTTATTGTGTACAGAACGAGTAAAAGAGTTTTGTAAAAATCAAAATTATGAAAATGTGGTATTCTTAGAAATGGGTGAAATTATATAATTCACAAACGCTTCAATCGAGGCGTTTTTTTGCTTTCTGTTCTCCGCCTTTGGCGGAATATTGGCGGGTGGTAATCCTATTCTGTATGGGTATGTATTTGATAGTAATATAGAAATAGACCCATTCGGGTTGGAGTGTAGTCTCGATTGACATTATCTTAATAACGTAGTACAAAAGACAAGGGTATCCACAAGAATGATAATTTAGATAACAGCTAAGGAGAATTTGATATGGGAATGATTGCAAACTATCAACTCATAAGTGATAGGGACTTAAAAAAACTTATGACCGAAAAAGATATTGCGGATTTTACGGAAGAACTGCAAGAAGCCGAAGACTGTATTTTATTCGACATGGATAAAATGTGGGACGTTTTACATTTTGTACTTACCGGTGTTTCAGCAGGAAAGCCGATAGAGGGTAACCCGCTCAGTGAAGCAATTGTCGGAGTAAATTCTTTCGAAGAATGCGAAGATTTTATCGGATATACAAAAAAGGAAAACATACCATTAATCGTGAAAAAATTAAATGAAACCGATATTGATTCTCTTTTGGAAAACTTCAGTATGCAAAAATGTAAGGAAAATAAACTGTATCCGAATATCTGGGGTTATGAAGATGAAAAAGAAGAAATTATAGATGAACTTAAATGTGCATTTGCCGGACTTAAAGATTTTTATAACGAAGCAGCCCAAGCAGGTCAAAATGTTTTGGTTTCCATTTATTAAAATGTGAAGATTTTGAAATATTAGAATTTTGGAAATGAGTTTTTAGGAGGAAGTTATGAAACCAAGAGAACTTTGCGAAAAAGCATGGCAAGAAATAGCACGCAATTTCCCCGACTTTAAAGTGTTAGGTAAAGGAAAGACTTTACGAAAAATTGCAAATAACAAAGACATTATTTTTGAAATATATTTTCAAGCCAATAGACACAACTGTGAATCTACTGTTGAGTTTATTCCGCATATCAAAATTTATTCAAAGGCTATGAAAAAAGCAGGCATAACCAGTGAAGGAATTATTTACGGCGGAGAACTTAGTTCTTTAGCCGGAAGAAAAGCGGGCGCTTGGTGGCAGTTGGCCGGAGCAAGCTATAAAGATACCGTAACGCAAATTACGGGATTATTACATAAACACATTATGCCTTTATTTGCAGACTTTGAAGATACAAATAAAAATATCGAAAGAATTTTAAACGGCTCATTAAAAGGGTATGCTTTGCTCTACTATATCTACTATTTTGGCGGCAAAGAGCCGGCTGAAAGATATTTTAATAAAGTCATCAAAGAAGATAAGTTAAAGAAAAAATATATTTCGTTTTATAGCTCATTAAAAGAAATTCCAAAAGAAAATATCGATTTACATTTTGAGGACTTTTACGGTGCAAGTTTAATCAAATTTGCATATTTACATGGTTTAGAAATTATTCAATAATCTTTAGAAAAATGGGACAGGAGGAGGTAAACTATAGACGAGCGTATTGTGAAACAATTTCCGGATTTTCTAAGAGAAAATGATAGATACTATATTTATGCATTGCAAGCTTTAAAACAATTGTTTACCGAAACGTCCTGTACTTGGCAAAAATGGATTGAAACCGATATTGAAGAATACTTAAGCACAGGCAGCGTTGAGCATCATCTTGGGGCTTACGGAGGAATGGGCAGTATAAATGATATTTGGATTTGCAAGGTAAATAATCATACTATAAACGACGAGGCTGAATCATGGGCAAATGAGTTGATGGAATATCTTAAATGCTTTTCTTACGGAATTGCAAATATAATAAAAGAAGGAAAAAAAATCAATATTGAAAAAATATTCGCAGAAAGCCGGACACGGAAAATCTTAACCGGCATTCAGTGTGAGTCTTGCGGTTTTTCACAAATACACAAAAGAGAAACGGATTCGTATTTGGCTTCACTTCTTTTACCTAAAATGGTAAAAGAGGCTGTTTTAAAAAACAAAACGGAAGAATTGATTTCCGCTTGCCTCATACCGGATATTCCGAACTTAGTTGAAGAAAGAGAGCGGATTATAAAACTTGCAGAACAAAGCGGAATCGGTTTTTCGGCATCTAAAAATTCTTGCTGCAAAAAATGCGGCAGCGATACAAGAATTAGATATTGGAAATTAGACGGTAATATTTTTAAACCGTCTTAAGGTAATATGAGTGAAGTTGGGATTGCTGTTAAACAAATGGGCTCGGTATCAATAGCTAAACTATATGGAAAGGAAAACGGATATGAACGAAATTTATGCAATTAACGATTTATCGGAACTGGAAGATTTTTTACATTCTCAAAACGATATTGAAAAACTGCGTGAAAAACTTTTTGCGGAATTTTTAAAATATACGGATTATAAAAGCGTATCGGAGTGGAACAAGGCGGTGCGGCTTTGCGAATGTCTTGCCGTAATCGGCTGGGGAAATCATGAACCTGTGGAAGCATCAAGAGGTGTGTTTTTTAACGGTAATCCCCGCACCTTTTTTTGCAATAAATTCGGAGAGCTCCGTTTTGTCGAAGCAATATGGTCAAAAAGAAAAACGGGATTTACGATGGAGCAGGGCAGAACTTCCTATTATCCCGCTCCCGACTGCAAAGACAAAAAACAACCGGTGTGTTGGGATTATCCCGTAACCGAAAATATAGAAGACATAAAAATTGAAAGTCAACGCAATTGGATTCCTAAAAATCCTGTTTGGATTGTGCGTACAATATCCAACTGTTATGAAAATTCCAAACCGGTTATAGAAAGTATTGAGGAAAAACTTCAGGACGAATTGAATAAAAAGATGCGTCCTGAAAAATACGGCAAAGCCGTAAATTGTATTTTCTTAAAATGTGCTTTCAGCTATTATGATAATGCTCATTGTAAAACAAACTATATCATCGATGAATCGGGACGCAAATTATCAAGTCAAGAAGCTGCAAAAGAATTACAGAAACTATACACAAAAGAAGAAATTTCCGAAAACGGATATTACTTGCGACCTCGATTTCAATACGGGCCATTTAAAGCAGATACGGGCAAAATAGAGGTTGTTATACATCTTGAAAAAGAATTCAGCCTATTAACACATAGTCAGCAAAAAGAAAAACTGTCAGAGTATTTTTTAATTGCTCTTAAAACCGTTGCAGAAAAACAAAAAAAGAAAACACCGAATTATGATTTCAATTTAATGATTTCCGATTTTACCGAAATAATCAACAACCCCGACGCAGAGCATCGGGGTATGTTGTTCTCATAAGGTGGTTGCAGTCGGATTTAATACCCTTTGTTACGACGCATAGCGTCGGGGTATTAAACCCTCCGCACGAATTAAAAAGTGGATGAATTAGGGAGGTGTAAATATTATACCGATTCAAGGTTTAGGACTTCTTTATGTTATGGTAATTTATATAGGCGGAATATCTTTGATATCGAACAACGGAGTAAGGCACAGTGTTGCAGGTGCACGTTTGGAAAACGCCGTTATCGCTTTAAGCCTGATACTTTTGTTTGTGATATGTCTTATGATATACGGAGAATTTTTTAAGGGATAGAAAAAACGAGATACCAATTTATGATTTAATCAACACCCCTGATGCAGAACTTTTCCGAGAAACAGCGATATTTCTGACTTGGGACAACAGGACTTTTCCAGCAGCGCAGATTCAAAAAAAATGCTGATTCCTACTTGACAAAAAACATGGGAACCCGCAAGGAACGCCAAGAGAAAATGAAAGAATATGTCATCAAAACACCATCAAAATTCCTTTGCGCTCTTAGCATCTTTGCGGTTAAATTAAAAAAAACGCTCTTACAAAATTGAGGTAATTGTGGTATAATACAATCAATGAGGGGATGGCTATGAGTACTTCAAACAGAAAATTGATAAAAAATGTACGTCCTTGTACATTTTTTATCGTCGAGTTTTGAGCTGTGCTCAAAACATCGCATTTGCGTGGAACCACCGCCATCCGTGGCGGTTATATAGTATGAGTACTTTTGCAAATAGGCGGAGTAGATGCAAGGAGATAGCCGAAAATAAAGCGGATGCGTATCGAGTATACGTTGAGCATTTATTTTCGGCGTGCGACGCAGCAGATGCCCGCATATTTGCAAAAGAGAGGTAATAAACATGTTAGTAGCCGAATATGATTATGATACGGACATCGCAGTACAAAGAGAAGAAAGCCTAAGGATTGGAATACAGCAAGGAATTGAGCAAGGTATTGAGCAAGGAATTGAACAAGGTATACAACAAGGCTTTTCCGACGGTTCATACCAAACAAAGCTTGAAACGGCAAAGAATTTACTTGAAATGGGGTTTGCCATAGAAGCTATCGTAAGAGCTACCGGTCTCAGCAGAGAAGAAGTCGAAAACATTTGAAACGCCTGTGGCAATTTTTGAATAGCCTTTTTAAAAATAGGCGGAGCAGATGTACAATAAAACCGCCAAGCCCGCAAGGAACGCCAAGGGAAAATGAAAGACCTTCTTCCCCGCGCAGGGAATGCCCCTTTCCCCGCAGCGGACAGGATGTCCGCTTGAGAATGTCCTTTCGGATTGGGACTGATTCAATCCAAAAGTAAAAAGGGAAAGACACCGTAATTGTTTGAAAAGCTTATTGTGTCAGCCTTTTATTCACAAGGTCAGCCGCATGTTTTGGGTTGGCCTTGCCGCCCGATTTTTTCATAACCTGTCCCATAAGCCAGCCTGCAACATTGGTCTTCCCGTTTTTCCAGTCGTGAACGGCCTCGGCATTTTCGGCAAAAACTTCTTCGACGATTTTTTCGATAAAGGAAGAATCGCTTACCTGTTCCATGCCTTTTTCGGCTATTACGGCAGAAGGCTTTTTACCGCAAGCTATCATCTCGGCAAAAACATCTTTGGCCTGCTTGCTTGTTATCTTTCCTTCTTCAATAACATTTACAAGCTCGGCTATAGCCTCAGGCCCGAATTTTAAATCCGAAAGAGAAGAGTTTGTTTCGTTTAAAATAGCCAGAACTTCTGCCAATATCCAGTTGGCACATTTTTTGGGAGAAGAAGATTTTTTAGCCGCCTGTTCAAACCATTCTGCCAGCTCTTTTTCAGAAGTCAGGGTTTGAACATCGAATTCCGACAAGTGATATTCTTTTTTAAAACGGAGCCGTTTTGCTTCCGGTAATTCTCCGACCGAATCACTTACCTCTTTGATAAACTTATCGCTCAACTCCAAGGCTCTTAAATCCGGTTCGGGCATAAAGCGGTAATCTTCCGCTATTGTTTTTGTACGCTGTACTACGGTCTGCCCCGAAAGTTCGTCCCAGCCCATGGTGCGTTTAAAGCCCGTCTTAAAAGCGATACGGTCCTTGCTGTTGTATTCTTCCAGTTGACGGGAAACCTCATAGGTGCAGGCATCCTTTACAGCCTTAAAGGAGTTCATATTTTTTATTTCGGAAATAGGAGTTCTAAATTCTACACCCTTGTCGATGATTTTTAGATTGACATTTGCATCGCAGCGCAGGGCTCCTTCTTCCATGTTTCCGTCGGTAACGCCGATAAATTTTAAAATCTCTCTGATTGTCTGCATATATTTCGCAGCCTCATCGGGCGTAGACATATCCGGCTTTGAAACAATTTCTATTAGAGGCACGCCTGAGCGGTTAAAGTCAATATAACTGTGCGAGCCTTCTATGTGAAGGCTTTTGCCTACATCTTCTTCCAAATGGATTCTCTCAATTCTTATCTTTTTGAATTTAGGTTCTTCATTTGGAGCAGCAAGGTTCACCTCGACTTCACCTTCTTCACATAGCGGTGTGTAAAATTGAGTTATCTGATAGCCCTTTACAAGGTCGGGATAAAAATAATGCTTTCTGTCGAATTTGGAAAAATTATTTATCCGGCAGCCGAGGGCGTGTCCGGCCTTAATTCCGAATTCTACATATTCCTTGCTTACTCTGGGAAGCGCTCCGGGCAGACCGAGACAGCAGGGGCAGACCCTCGTATTGGGTATACCGCCGTAACGGTTTTCGCAAGCACAAAAAGCCTTTGTCTTTGTTAAAAGCTGGCAGTGTATTTCGCAGCCTATAATTATTTCATATTCTAAATTGCCGTGTTTAAGCATTTTGTTCCTCCCAGGCCTTTGCAAGTTTTAAGATACGGTCTTCAGAAAATTTCTTTCCGCAAAATTGAATACCTACCGGAAGACCTGCCTTTGTTTTTCCTGCCGGAACCGAAAGTGACGGAATACGGGCAAGGTTTACAAAGGTTGTAAAAAGGTCCGAAAGGTACATAGCGATAGGATCGTCTACTTTTTCGTTAAGCTTAAAGGCCGGGGCCGGAGCCGTAGGGCAGATTATAAAGTCGTATTTTTGTAAAACCTCATTTACTCCCTGAGCTATTTTTGCTCTTACATTTAAGCTTTTTTCGTAACAATCTCCTGAAAATTCTTTTGAAAGAACATAGTTGCCGGTTATAATCCGTCTTTTAACTTCGGGGCCGAAGCCTTCGCTTCTTGTTTGAATATAAAGCTCGTCATTTCCCTTGCCGGTATCTTTGCGGAGGCCGAATCTTATTCCGTCTATGCGGGAAAGATTGCTTGCTGCTTCCGAGATTGCAAGGGTATAATATGTCGGAATGGATGCCTCCAAAACAGGTATGGAAACTTCTTCAAGTTTTGCTCCGTTTTTGGTAAGCCAAGCACAGAGTTCGTCAAAGACTTTTTTTACTTCAGGATCTAAGCCTTGGGTATTTAAGAATTCCTTGGGGATTGCAAACTTTAATGAGGCTATTTCTTCTTTTGAGTAGGCAGATAGTTTTAATAACGAAGAAAAATCGGCTTCTTCCGAAGTTTCATCCTTTTCGTCCTTTCCTGCCATAACGGCGAGACCGAGGGCTATGTCGGCTGCTTCTTTTCCGAAAAGGCCGACTTGGTCAAGGGAAGAGCTGAAGGCGACTACCCCGTACCTGCTAAAAAGCCCATAAGTCGGTTTAAGGCCGTAAATTCCGCAATAAGAAGCAGGAAGACGAACCGAGCCTCCCGTTTCAGTTCCTAAAGAAAAGGGAGCTTGATTTCCTGCAACTACTGCAGCCGAACCTCCTGAGCTGCCGCCCGGAGTTCTTTCCCTGTCAACGGGATTCCTTGACGGACCGTAGCATGAAAATTCGGTTGAAGAACCCATAGCGAGTTCGTCCATATTTATTCTTCCCATTAAAACGGCTCCCGCTTCCAATAAGCGGTCTATTACCGTTGCATTGTATGGAGCATAGTAGCCTTGTAATGAGCGGCTGCAGCATGTGCAAAGCTTTCCTGCCATTGAGATATTGTCTTTTACTGCGATGGGCAGGCCCAAAAGAGGCTTTTCATCAAAGGAAACGCCTTGAGCTATAAGCTCATCCGCCTTTTTTGCATTCTCTTCTGCATCTTCAAAAAATTCTATAAATCCGTTTAATGGGAGAGGATGTTTTAAATCTTTTTCATACTCATCCTTAAACGCTCTAAGAATTTGAAGGGAAGAAAATTCTTTATTTTTTAATTTGTCACGCAGCTGTGTAAATGTCAAATCAGTTATCATGAAATTTTATCTCCTTAGGCTCCTGAGCCCAAAACCTTTGGAACCCTAAAATAATTATCCATATATTCCGAAGTCATTTTTTTAAGGTCGCTTTGAGCAAGGCCTTCTTTTACTTCGGAGGAGCGTAAGTCTGTTTCACTGTGTTTTGCATACATCGAAGAATCCAAACTGCTGTCCGCAAATTTATCCAAGATTTCAAAATAACCGACCAAGTTATTTACCTGTCCCGATATAATGAGACCCTCGTCTTTCGATAAAGAAAGGCGGGAAAGATACAAAAGTGTCGAAAAAACTTCTTTTGATATTTTATTGCTATTTTTTTCCATAAGTAAAGGGAATAATATCATAAATGTAAAAGGATGTTAAGTAGGGCGGAAGTTATGGTTCAGGATTGAATAAATCCAGGCTTATAAATTTTATAAAAAGGACTTGACAAAAGTTGTAGAAAGGTATATATTCGCTTTCACCGTCTGAGAGGGCGGGATTGCATTGAAAAGCGCAGAAAACACCAGAAAAGTTTTGAAAGTTTTGCTTTTTGAATGAAGACGAGGCTTCTTAAGTTTAGCAGTTTAAAAGCTGCAAAAATGTTAAAAAAAATAAAAAAACTTTTAGAAAGCACTTGACAAAAAGTGAGGAAATAATGTATACTCACTTTTGCTCGCTAAATAGCATTTTATGCTTTTTAGCAAATGATATTTGAAACTAAGAGGGAAGGGAAAGAACAAAAATAGCCAAAGCGAAAAGCTTTTGGTAAGGAAAGTATCAAAAACCGGTAAGGGTTAGCTGATTAGCCTTTACCAAATTCCTTAAAAATAAGGGACAAACTTAAATTAGAAATCAAACCGCTCTTTAAGGGCGGCTTGAAATAATAATGATGGAGAGTTTGATCCTGGCTCAGAACGAACGCTGGCGGCGCGTCTTAAGCATGCAAGTCGAACGGTAAGGGAGAGCTTGCTCTCCCCTAGAGTGGCGGACTGGTGAGTAACGCGTGGGTGACCTGCCCTGAAGATGGGGATAGCTAGTAGAAATATTAGATAATACCGAATGTGCTTATACGGATAAAGCCGTATAAGGAAAAGGAGCTACGGCTCCGCTTTAGGATGGGCCTGCGTCCCATTAGCTAGTTGGTGAGGTAAAGGCTCACCAAGGCAACGATGGGTATCCGGCCTGAGAGGGTGAACGGACACATTGGGACTGAGATACGGCCCAAACTCCTACGGGAGGCAGCAGCTAAGAATCTTCCGCAATGGACGAAAGTCTGACGGAGCGACGCCGTGTGAATGAAGAAGGCCGAAAGGTTGTAAAATTCTTTTGCAGATGAAGAATAAGGGGAAGAGGGGAATGCTTCTCTGATGACGGTAGTCATGCGAATAAGCCCCGGCTAATTACGTGCCAGCAGCCGCGGTAACACGTAAGGGGCGAGCGTTGTTCGGAATTATTGGGCGTAAAGGGTATGTAGGCGGTTAGGTAAGCCTGGTGTGAAATCTACGAGCTCAACTCGTAAACTGCATTGGGTACTGCTTAACTTGAATCACGGAGGGGAAACCGGAATTCCAAGTGTAGGGGTGGAATCTGTAGATATTTGGAAGAACACCGGTGGCGAAGGCGGGTTTCTGGCCGATGATTGACGCTGATATACGAAGGTGCGGGGAGCAAACAGGATTAGATACCCTGGTAGTCCGCACAGTAAACTATGTACACTAGGTGTCGGGGCAAGAGCTTCGGTGCCGACGCAAACGCATTAAGTGTACCGCCTGGGAAGTATGCCCGCAAGGGTGAAACTCAAAGGAATTGACGGGGGCCCACACAAGCGGTGGAGCATGTGGTTTAATTCGATGATACGCGAGGAACCTTACCTGGGTTTGACATCAAGAGCAATGACATAGAGATATGGCAGCGTAGCAATACGGCTCTTGACAGGTGCTGCATGGCTGTCGTCAGCTCGTGCCGTGAGGTGTTGGGTTAAGTCCCGCAACGAGCGCAACCCCTACTGCCAGTTACTAACAGGTAAAGCTGAGGACTCTGGCGGAACTGCCGATGACAAAATCGGAGGAAGGTGGGGATGACGTCAAGTCATCATGGCCCTTACGTCCAGGGCTACACACGTGCTACAATGGTTGCTACAAATCGAAGCGACACCGCGAGGTCAAGCAAAACGCAAAAAAGCAATCGTAGTCCGGATTGAAGTCTGAAACTCGACTTCATGAAGTTGGAATCGCTAGTAATCGCACATCAGCACGGTGCGGTGAATACGTTCCTGGGCCTTGTACACACCGCCCGTCACACCATCCGAGTCGAGGGTACCCGAAGTCGCTAGTCTAACCGTAAGGAGGACGGTGCCGAAGGTACGTTTGGTAAGGAGGGTGAAGTCGTAACAAGGTAGCCGTACCGGAAGGTGCGGCTGGATCACCTCCTTTCTAAGAGAAAGGGTAAGTATAGAAGGTTGTTTTAACTTTCTAAATAATATACAAACTAATACTTGTATAATAGTCTTGAAGTACACAAGACAATTTGATACTTCTTTCTGTTCTTTCCTGAAACTCTTTTTTATAAAATAACTGAGGGGATATAGCTCAGCTGGCTAGAGCGGCGGCTTTGCAAGCCGTAGGTCAGGGGTTCGAATCCCCTTATCTCCATAAGGCCTTGTTTAACGACAAGGTTTTTATTCGCCCAATCGCTAAGAAAAGGCGAAAAGATATTTGACATAGATAGGGAAGGGAATGAAGGCGCTGGAATGTAAGTACATTACAGCGTGAAACTTAAGAAAAATACAAAACTTCTTTTTAAGCGAAAAGTGAAAGAAAGAAGGGACAATAATATGGTCAAGCGAAGAAATAGGTTTATGGCGAATGCCTATGGAGCTGAGAGGCGAAGAAGGCCGTGGTAAGCTGCGAAAAGTTCCGTGTAGGAGCACACATCCTGTGATACGGAAATAGCCGAATGGGGTAACCCGTTAGTAGTGATACTAACATTACGCTCTTGAATAAAATAGAGAGGTAAAGCGATACTGAGTGAACTGAACCATCTAAGTAACTCAAGGAAAAGAAATCAAAAAGAGAATTCCGAAAGTAGCGGCGAGCGAAATTGGAGGAGCCTAAACCCTTATAGAGGGAGTTGAAGGGCTGCATCGGCGTGGGACCGACAAGTGATAAATTCGATTTATAGCAGAAAGGTTTTGGGAAAGCCTGGCGAAGAGGGTGAAACCCCCGTAAGCGAAATAAATCGGAACTTGTTGATGCAGTACCTGAGTACGGCGGGGCACGAGGAATCCTGTCGGAAACAGGGTCGACCACGATCCAAGGCTAAATACTACTCAAGCTACCGATAGTGAACAAGTACCGTGAGGGAAAGGTGAAAAGAACCCCAGTAAGGGGAGTGAAATAGAACCTGAAACCGTAAACCAACAAGATGTTACAGCCCCTTTATGGGGTAGTAGCGTGCCTTTTGTAGAATGAGCCTGCGAGTTACGATATGCAGCGAGGTTAAGGAATAGWAGTTCCGGAGCCTAAGGGAAACCGAGTCTTAATAGGGCGTATCAGCGAAAGCTGAAGTTTAGTTGCATGTCGTAGACCCGAAGCCGGAGTGATTCTAGTCATGAGCAGGTTGAAGCAAGGGTAAAACCTTGTGGAGGACCGAACTATAATCTGTTAAAAAAGGTATGGATGACTTGTGACTAGGAGTGAAAGGCTAATCAAACCCGGAAATAGCTGGTTCTCCCCGAAATGCCTTTAGGGACAGCCTCATATAAAATTATCGGAGGTAAAGCACTAGTTGGACTAGGGGGCGTCAAAGCCTACCAAACCCAGTTAAACTCTGAATGCCGATAATCAACGTATGGGAGTGAGACTGCGTGCGCTAAGGTTCGCAAGTCAAAAGGGAAACAGCCCAGACCGTCAGCTAAGGTCCCCAAATACTGCTTGAGTGTGAAATGAAGTGTGGATACCTAGACAGCCAGGAGGTTGGCTTAGAAGCAGCAATTCCTTTAAAGAGTGCGTAACAGCTCACTGGTCGAGTGTCCATGCGCAGATAATGTAACGGGGCTAAGCAGTATACCGAAGCTACGGGTCTTATGCGATTAAAGCATAAGGCGGTAGGGGAGCATTCCATTAACTGATGAAGGCATACTCGCGAGAGGTGCTGGAGGAAATGGAAGAGAGAATGCAGGTATAAGTAACGAAAAGGGAGGTGAGATCCCTCCCCGCCGAAAATCTAAGGTTTCCTGGGTAAAGGTAATCTTCCCAGGGTAAGTCGGCCCCTAAGGCGAGGACGAAGGTCGTAGTCGATGGGAAATCGGTTCATATTCCGATACCTTTTATAATTTCGATGGCAGGACGCATGAGGTGAAACCCGGCCGGCTAACGGATGCCGGTCAAAGTAAGCGAGCCGTTAAAAAGGATGAATAGGCAAATCCGTCATCCAAGGTAAGCTGCGACAGCGAGTGAAACTAAGGTGGAGCGAAGCGGGCGTAATCAAGGTGCCGGGAAATACTGTCTAAGGTTAGGTTATAAAAGACCGTACCGTAAACCGACACAGGTAGATGGGATGAGAAATCTAAGGCGCTCGAGAGAACTCGCGTTAAGGAATTCGGCAAAATGCACACGTAACTTCGGAAAAAGTGTGGCCTCCTTTTTTTAAAAGTTGAGGAGGCGGCAGAAAGCAGGCCCAGGCGACTGTTTATCAAAAACACAGCC
Source organism: Treponema putidum (assembly GCF_000755145.1). GTDB lineage: Bacteria > Spirochaetota > Spirochaetia > Treponematales > Treponemataceae > Treponema_B > Treponema_B putidum. Next base: position 616,628 of record NZ_CP009228.1, on the reverse strand, counting down.
ATCTGCGAACCAGCAATGGGACGTATAGGTGGTGACACCTGCCCGGTGCCGGAAGGTTAAGAGGAGAGGTTAACAGCAATGTGAAGCTTTGAATTGAAGCCCCGGTAAACGGCGGCCGTAACTATAACGGTCCTAAGGTAGCGAAATTCCTTGTCGGGTAAGTTCCGACCCGCACGAATGGTGTAACGATTCTGGGCACTGTCTCAACGCGAGACTCGGTGAAATTTATATACCGGTAAAGAAGCCGGTTACCCATAGTTAGACGGAAAGACCCCGTGAACCTTCACCGCAACTTATTATTGGGACTTGGTTTATCATGTGTAGAATAGGTGGAAGGCTATGAAGCTTGGCCGTTAGGTTGAGTGGAGCCGGCAAGTGAAATACCACCCTTGATAAATCAGGTTTCTAACTCTTCCCGTGAAGCCGGGATGGGGACAGTGATAGGCAGGCGGTTTGACTGGGGCGGTCGCCTCCTAAAGAGTAACGGAGGTGCGCGAAGGTCTCCTCACGCCGGTTGGAAATCGGCGCAGCGAGTGTAAAGGCACAAGGAGGCTTAACTGCGAGAGTGACAGCTCGAGCAGATACGAAAGTAGGTCTTAATGATCTGGCGGTAGCGAGTGGAAGCGCCGTCACTTAACGGATAAAAGGTACTCCGGGGATAACAGGCTGATATTCCCCAAGAGTTCACATCGACGGGAATGTTTGGCACCTCGATGTCGGCTCATCGCATCCTGGGGCTGAAGCAGGTCCCAAGGGTTTGGCTGTTCGCCAATTAAAGCGGTACGTGAGCTGGGTTCAGAACGTCGCGAGACAGTTCGGTCCCTATCTGCTATGGGCGTTGGATACGTGAGAGGAGCTGTTTTTAGTACGAGAGGACCGAAATGGACGAACCTCTGGTGTACCGGTTATCCTGCCAAGGGTAATTGCCGGGTAGCTATCGTTCGGAAGGGATAACCGCTGAAGGCATCTAAGTGGGAAGCCCGCCTCAAGACTACGTATCCCTGAGGGTTTAACCCTCCTAAAGACTCCTTGCACACTACAAGGTTGATAGGTTGGAGGTCTAAGCACAGTAATGTGTTAAGCCGACCAATACTAATAAGTCGTGAGGCTTGACCATATTATTGTTTCTTTTTTCTATATATAAAAAATTAACCTTTTTTCTTCATTCTCTTACCTTATTCTTGCACTTAAAACTGAAGATACGGTTTTAAGTCCTTAATTTGTTTTTTATTGCCAGGTGGCCATAGTGGAGAGGTAATACCCGTTCCCATCCCGAACACGGAAGTCAAGCTCTCTTACGCCGATGATACTGCTGATCAAGTGGGAAAGTAGGATGCTGCCTGGCTTTTTTTTATTCCACCACCGGTTTATCGGATTGTCCATTCCTTGATTATTTAACTAAAAAATGTTAGGATGTATTTGATGAAGGTTTTTAAGCTTACGGTTCCCGGGATTATTTATATTCTATTTTCAATCCTCTTGTTGACGGGAGCCGGTATTCGAGGCGAATTATTTGCGGTTGTTTGCGGCGTTTGTTTATGCCTTTATTTTGTATTATCCTTAGTGTGCCTTATTATTTCTATTTTCTTATGTGAAAAAACAAATTATTTAATAAAACTAAAAAATGAAAAAATTTCTATTTTACCTGTAGGAAACCGAATAGGAAAAAATCTTTTTCCTATTATTTTACCCGGAGTAATTATCTTTTACATTTTTGAATTTTCGTCGGATTTGAATGATAAAAAAAGCCGAAGACTAAGATTTAATATCAAACTTAAAAGAGAACAGACTTTTTTTTCTATTCCAAAAGAAGAACGAGGCAGATTTTTTTTAGAAAGAGAATATATTGAACTTTCCGATCTTGCAGGTTTTTTTTCATTCCGTTTATTGAAAAAAGAAAAGTCAATACCTCAAGTTTTTATTTATCCGGTATTAAGTGAAATAAAAACTTTTTCGTTTCCTGCAATTTTAAATGAAACCTCCGATCATACGATAAATTTGAGACGAACTGATGAACTTTATGATACTCGCCCTTATTTCCCCGGGGATGATATACGAAAGATTAATTGGAAACTATACGCTCATACTCAGGAACTTAGTATAAAACAGGGTGATTACATTCCGCCGCCGAGGTCTTTTTTTACAGTTTATGTTGAAACCCCCGTTGTAAGCCGCGATTTTGAATTTTATAAAAAAAATTTGATGAGTTTATTAATTTGATTTCATCGATAGCTTTTTATTTACATCAAAACGGAATAAGTTTTAAAATTCTTTTTTATGATAACGAAAAAAACTCTTATGAAACGGAATTAGTGTATGTTGATGAGACGGATGCCGAAGAAACAATAAAAAGGATTTTTTCCATTCCTCAACTTAAAATTTTGAATAAAAAGAGTGAGTATGAACCTAAATTAAAAAAGAATTTCTTTATTGATGATGAAAATAAAAAAAATTATTTGCTTTATTTTTTTATGCCTGTACAATCAGGTAATAAAATTTTTGAAAAGTTTTTTAGAAACTTTTCGGATTATAAAAACGAATGTGCCTTTTATACCGGCCTTGAAACTATAATTTATAAACCAAAAAATATTTTACATTCTTTTTTGTTTTATACATTTTCTCAAAAAAAATACCGTCTTTTGTCAAAACAAATGAATGAAAATATTGAAACTATAAAATATGCATTGAGAAATGGAGGATTTTATGCTTACTCGATATAAGCTTAATTTTCTTTTGCGTATATTTTCGCTTATAATACTTAGTGTTATTCCATCATTATTTTTGTTTGAAATTTTACCTTCATTTATTCTTCCTTTTTGGACTCTGATTGTAATTTTTTTATGTTATAAATTTCAAGAAAAACGAATAAAACCATCATCGGCATTTATTTTAATATGCTTAAGTGTAATTATTTGTTTATTCTTTATTTTATTTATATTTAAAATCATATCGATAGAATTGTTTGATATTTTATATTTACGTTTAGATATTATTATTCCTTTTTTGATACTTCAAACCCTTTTTATTTCGATTTCTACTATTGGTTTTTGTAAAAATGAAAAATACCGCCGCTATGAATCCATAGTTTTTTTTAGCATTTTTGCTCTTCTTTTTTGGACTCAAGGAAATTTTTCAATGTCTGTTTTTGAACATCCGATATATGCGGTTTTCCTTTCGTTAATATTTTCCGTACTTGAAATTTTCCGTCTTTTTCTGTCTTTTAATTTTGAAAAAAAACAACTGAAATTTTTTTTATTGTTTTTATCTTTTTTTCTTTTATAATCTTTTTTGTACTGAAAAACTATAATGAGGCCGCATCGGTTAATCATGGAGGTTTATTGCAGCCGACTCTATTTCGATTTGATTTTTCAGATTATTTGAGGCTGCAAAGTGAAATCAAAATGAGTGATGACCTTGTTTTAGTTACTCATTTTGATAAAAATTTTTCGCATAATATGTTAAGAAGAATGTATCTTTCAGGATGGGATCCTGCAAAAGGCTTTTATGAAAAGAAAGCTCCATCTGAGAACGCTCAAATTACATCTTTGCCTAAGGGGCAAAAAGATATTTTACATAGAGCTTTTTCAATGCGGGAAAAAGCCGAGCAGGAATATTTTTTTGTCAACTTATCATCTTCATCCTTTATAGCTATGGATTATCCGACAAAAATAATTCCATATGAAATTTGGGATAGTTCAAAATTTAACGGAGGATATAAGGTATTCAGCGATGCAATATTTGATTTTGCATCGGACATTTACGGAGAAGCCTTTCCTTCAGGGGATGATGGGGAGGGACTGTCAAAGGAAGATTTGGATTTTTATACAAAAATTGATGATGAAAGTTTTAAACTTGTGCATCAAACGGCAGAAAAGATAACCGAAAATATTCCGGATTATTTGGATAAAATTCTAGCTCTTAAATTCTATTTTACGGATGGAGATTACCGTTATTCTTTAAAACCGGGCAAGGCTCCTGACGGTAACCAGTTAAAGTATTTTTTAACCGAAACAAAAAAAGGTTATTGCACTTATTTTGCATTTTCTTATGCGCTTATGCTTAGGAGTGTAGGAATCCCATCCCGTGTTGCCGTAGGATTTTTTGTTCAGCCCGAATCTGAAATTATGAATTATTATCCCGTAAGAGCAAACATGGCTCATGCATGGGTTGAAGTTTTTTTTCCGTTTATAGGCTGGGTCAGTTTTGATCCTACAACTTCTCAGCTCGCAGAAGGAGAAAATATTAATTTTGGTATGAATGCCGGAGGTGAAGAATTTAACTCTCTTTTAAGTGAGATTTTAGAAAAACGCAGTGAAATTAAAATTACTGAAATTACCGAAAAAGAATATGATATTTCAAATATAGGTACATATATAAAACGGTTTTTCAAAGAAAATATGTCTTTTTTTATGCTTATTATAATTATTTTTGCGGTTTTAATATTTATAATTTACAAAATACGGCCTTATCTTATATTAAAATTTTCAAAAAATAATAGGAGGGTTGTACTTACAGCCGGACGATTATTTAAGAAAAAAAGACAGAGTTCTGAAGAGGGTACACAAATGAATGTTCTGATTCAAAAAGCAAAATTTGCACCGGAGTGTACGGATGACGATGTAAAAATTGCAAAAAAACTCTTAAAAAGCAAAAACAGAAAAATTATTATATTATTGACTTTCTCTTTTTTATCATTCATTCTACATACTGAGAATGCGGATACTATTCTTTTTGAAGCCGAAAAGGCTATAGAAGCTGAAAATTGGGAACGGGCTTTATCCCTTTTACAGGACGGAATAAAAAGGTACCCGCAAAACGACAGCTTGTTTTTAAAGCTTGGGGAAATTTATTATAATCAAGAATTATATAAACCGGCATATAAGATATTAAAAAAAGGCCAGGATATTAATCCTGATAACAGCAGCATCTTGTTTTATCTTTCCGGCTGTGCGTCTTCCTTAAACAAATATGAAGAAGCCTTGGTGTATATTAAAAATTATTTATATCTTATTCCTCATGACCGCTTTGCAGCCGCTAATTACGGTTGGTTATGTTTTAAATGTCACAGGCCTGAGGAAGGAATAAATTTTTTATTGAATAACATAGAGCGTTACGGAAAAGATTTATCGGTTTATAATTCTTTGGGAACCTTATACAATGAAATCTTTGACTATAAAAAATCAAAAGAATTTTATGTAAAAGCAATAAATGAAGCAAAAAAACTGGATAGAAAGTATTCAGGGGCTATCTATTATTATAATAAAGCTATTTTAGAAAGTCAGTTTTATCAATTTGAAAATGCCATAGAGGATGCAAAGGCTGCTTTAGATATGAAAGAGCGCAGTTCAAGCTATATGATGATAGGAGAACTTGAAGAAAGAAGAAATAATTTTACACAGGCTCTTTCTTCTTATTTTTCAGCCGCTGCCGATGATGACACTCCTCTTTCGACATTAAGTATTATAAATTTGTTTTTGGAAACGGGACATATTGAAAAAGCCGAACAGTATATTTTAAATGAACTTCAAAATATAAGTGAGGCATGGATTTCAGATTACGGTTTGAGTGTAAATGAATTTAAAAGCAATCTTTATGATTTAAAAAGAGAATTATACATTCGTAAATATAATTTTGAAAAAACCAGATTGACCTTAAACTTTTTTGATTGGATAAAAAATTTAAATAATAAAATAAACTACAAATTAAAATATAAATATTATGATGCGGTTTTTAGATTATATTCTTTAAAAGTTGCAAAAGAATATAAACAAAATAATAAAAGGTATTCTGAGGATGTTGCAAATACTCTTTATGCCAATACTTATTATTATCGTGCCTTTAAAGGAAAAGGAAAAAAGGCTCTTAAATATCTTAAGAATTCAGAGTCTATAGAAACTATGCTTATTCCGCAAAGTGCAGGTGCTTATCTTGCAGACAAAGGCATCATTGAATCGGATTTAAAAATGCTTAATGAAGGTATTTCAAAAATGGATCCGGAATGGGAAAAATTTGCTCTTAAAAACTTATATGCTGAAGGAAGTAAGATTGCAAAACAAACTTCTCCGCAGCTTTATTATCTTTACTTAGAATCTCTTTTTGATTTGAATCCTACAGGTTTTTTGGAACATGATATAAAATTACCAGTAAAAATAAATATAGATATGGACAAAACCGAAAACATAAAACTCAATTCAAAAAAATAAAAAAATTGATAACATCATCCCGTTTTATAGAAGATGATAATTCTAAATTTTCTCTTCAGTTGACATATTCCGATAAAAACCTTTCTTTTAAATTAACCGATAAAAACGGGTATACTCTTTATAGTAAAAATTTTGTAATTGAAAAATTGGATAAAAAACATTTTAAAAATTCCATTAATGTCTTGGTAAAAGATATTTTTAGTTTTAAGTTATAAGGTCTTGTGATATAGAACAAAACCCTATTTTCGGTTATACTGTTTGGTATGAACACAAAAGATATAATAGATGAGCTTACAAAACATATCGGTTTAGTTGTAAAGGGTAAAGATGATGTTATCCGTCTTTTTGTTGCAGCGTTTTTGAGCGGCGGCAATGTTCTTATAGATGATGTTCCCGGTGTTGGGAAAACGACAATGGTGAAGGCCTTAGCTAAATTAATAAAAAAAGACTGCGAGAACACTGCCGAGTTTAAAAGAATCCAATGTACCCCTGACTTACTTCCTTATGATATTACTGGTGTTGATGTTTTTAATGCACAAACTCAAAGTTTTGAATTTGTAAAGGGCCCTGTTTTTTGCGATATTTTTTTGGCCGATGAATTAAATAGAACTCCTCCTAAGGTTCAAGCTGCTCTTCTTGAGGTTATGGAAGAAAAACAGGTAACTGTTGGAAGACAAACTTATAAATTGCCCGATACTTTTTTTACGGCTGCTACTCAAAATCCCGTGGAAACTTTGGGTACTTATCCCCTGCCTCCTGCTCAGCTTGACCGTTTTATGTTGTCTCTTTCTATAGGTTATCCTGATGATGAATCGGCTCTTGAAATACTTCAAGGCAACCCAGGTGTGCTTGCTCTTTCAAAACTTTTTCCCATTATAACTATCGGCGATATAATTGAGTCCCGCGGAGAACAAGAAAGGGTGTATTGTCACAAGGCATTACAAAAAGCTATAATAGATATTTGCAATAAAACAAGAGAGCATCCGGATATTGAGTTAGGTGCATCTCCCAGAGCTTCTTTACAGTTTTTGCATCTTGCAAAAACGATAGCTCTTTCTGATGGACGGAACTGGGTTGAAGATACTGATATTGAAATGATAGCTCCCTATGTCCTAGCTCATAGATGTATCTTTAAAAATAGAAAGGTCAATGAAAAAGAAGCTATTGCAGAAATTACAAAATCCGTGCTGATCAAAATGGATAAAGAAACGGACTGGTCTAAAGAGGCTTAAGTAAATTAAATAAAATTATTCGGCGCTTAAGAATATTGTGATACCAGCTTTAGAATATACAGCTCTACATAGTTTTCGATAGCATTTCGCTCTTTTATTTTTAAAAGGCCGGGAGATTCCAAAAGTGTTTTAGCCAGCCCTCTTACTCTGTCAGCAGTAAAACTTGTAACTGAAATAGTTCTATTTACTCCCCGTAAATAATCACGAATTAAGGCATTTACATCTTCAGTTAGATTCTCTCTTGCAGGGTGACCCAATGTGTGATTCCATTCATCCAAATTTTTTTCAAGAGCTTGATCTATTGTCATGCCTTCAGGAAGAAATTCGGCAGCGATTTTTTCTGCAACATCTTTTAACTTGAGTTTAGGTTTTTTATAGACAGTTTCTTTTTTTTCAGGCTGTACAGGCTGAGGCTTTTTTTTCTTTCGTTTGAAAAAAGCAATTATCGAAGAAATTATCGGAATAGTGTACCAGAATGGAAGGAGTATTTTAGTGTCGCTTAAAATCTCATATCTATTGAGCATTAAAATTTCATTATAGGCAGCAGGTTTTCCTGCCGGAAAAATTCGGTTTATCTCCATCGCTTGAATTTCATTTAACCGGGGATCTGCAATTATGGATAAAATAAAAGGAGCATTTAAAAGACCGTATAAATTAGGAGTTGAATGAGAGACTATTTCTTTTAACAATTCATTGAAAGCTGCATCGTTTTTCATTGATTCGTCTTGCTCAAAATTAAGGAGCATTTCGTGCCATTTTTTTATACACAGTTCCCTAACGGGTTTTCTTGCTTCGTTTATGAGAGATATTAAAAGGGGCACTACTTTTTCTGTAAGCAGGTAAAACCTATCATTTGAAGAATTTGTAAAGCTGAGAATATCGGGAATTATGTATTTTTCCGAAGTGCTTGTTTTTTCCTTCATAAAATTTTGTAAAGTTTCCTCAGAATATTGTCCGAGTAAGGGCACCCCTCTGGAATCTGTAAATTGGGTTATTTGCTTCATTGTAAAATAATACGGTGCCTTTTGAAAAGCAAGAAGGAGGTTCTTTAAAGCCGTGTCCGTTTGAATATCTTTTTGGACTCTGTTTCTATAATAGTTATTTAAATATTCCAGAATGCCGACGGCTTGTAATAAGGCTATCTCATCGGGGAGTTTTTCATTCTTTTTGGCAAATTCTTGTTTTATAAAGGCACAGAGTTGACCCCACAATATATAGTTGTCGCCCGATTCTTTGACATTTTGAAAACTATTAACGCTGTGTGACATTGCTCTTGTTATGAAAGTTTTAACCGTAAATTCTTTACCCGGATTGGCGACCAGAAGCCTTTTTTGCATGTAGTCCCTGCTTTCATCTTTTGATAAAAAAAGTTTAACCTTATCTAATGCCAAATTTAAAAGTTTTTCGGTCTTGTAAGAGCCCGGAAAGATGAGAGCCGGAATATCGCCGTTATAGTTTAGTACATATAAAAAAGAACTTTCCTTAGATTCCGGATTTATTAAGGCTATGTCATCTGAAAGGGTGATTGTCTTTAAAAGTTTTCCCGGAAAATTTTTAGGCAGATCGGATAAAAGAGGAAAAGGAATATCGGGATGCTGCTCAAGATTTGCGTATTGACGGGATATATTATCTACGTGGTAATATGGAACGAATATAATGGTTGTATTGGACTTATCCGTTGTTATTTCGATATCTCCATCCTCTTGGATTTTTTTTAGTTCATTTAAAAGAGTGTCAAGAGAAATTTCAAGGTGGACAGCCAGTTCCGGCTTTTGTTGTAAAAACCGGCGTGCATAACGATGGAGATAATCTTGAAAAGGCTGCAGTGTAACTTGGGCACTGTCTCTGCGTAAAGAAAACAATCTAAGTAAATGCAGTAAATCAGTATAAATAGTCATTCCTATATTATACACAATATTTTTTAATAATTCAAGATTATCAACAAATTTTCAACAGATATCAACCCTTAATATTAACCTTTTGTAATTGAATAAAACTGTTTTTTTAGATATAATCCTAAAAAGAGCAATAAGTTTAATAAAAGGCGGGCTGATATGCTTTCACGCAAATTATTTATTTTTATTCCCTTGGCCGTTTTAGCGGTATTGATTTTTTTGACTGCCGGTTTTTTTGTGTTTGTTACCATAGCCGAATACCGGCCTAAACCGATTGAAAATGCAAATATAACGAAAAGATCAAAAGAAGAAGTCATTCAGGCTGATGAAGCCTTTAAAGTTTTAAGCTGGAACATCGGCTATTGCAGCCTTGATGCTGAAAACGACTTTTTTTATGACGGGGGAAAAAATGTGACGGCCCGAAGTAAGGAAACCGTATTATATAATCTCGAAAAAGTAAAAGCTCTGCTTAAAAAAGAAGATTGCGGTATTAACCTAATCCAAGAAATCGACTTAAAATCAAAACGCAGCTTTTATGTAAATCAAGAAAAAGCCATATCCGATTTTTTTGCCGATTATGATTCAGTCTTTGCAGCGAACTACAATGCCGTCCTTGTGCCCGCTCCTGTGTCAAATCCCTTGGGTCGGGTTAAGAGCGGTGTCTTTACGCTAAGTAAATACGTAATAAAAAAAGCTGAACGTCATCAGCTTCCCGGCACCTTTTCATGGCCCTTAAAAACCGTCAACTTAAAGCGCTGCCTTCTTGTTTCTGAAATTAAAACCGATGTTCCGGGTAAAAATCTTTATATAATAAACTTACATCTTTCGGCTTACGATGCAGCAGGCATATTAAGAAAGCAGGAAATGGAATATCTAAAAAACCTTGCTTTAAAATTTTATAATGATGGACATTGGGTAATTGCCGGCGGAGATTGGAATTCTCTTTTTCCGGGTGTAGAAAAAAGCCTTTTTATGCCTTATACTACCCCTGATAAATTTCTTGAATGGATAGAATATTCTCCTGCCGATTTTATCGGAAAGGACTGGAAATGGGGATTTGATAGCTCTACGCCTACAGTTCGTCTTTTGGAAAAGCCCTACGTTAAGGGAGAAAATTACACCACGATAATAGATGGGTTCATATGTTCTCCCAATGTTGAAATTACCGGAGTAAAAACTATTGATTTAAATTTTGAAGTTTCGGATCACCATCCCGTAATTGCAGAATTTAAACTTATAAAATAGGTCAGCTATAAAAATACAAATACAAGGAGCAAAAAATGAAGGTAAAACCTGTAACGGTAACCGGCAGCAGTTTAACGATCGAAGATGTTGTAGCTGTTGCCCGCCATGGAGCGGAAGTAAAACTATCCGCAGATGCAAAAAAAAGAATCAAGGATTCAAAGAAAATTGTAGACGATATCGTAAAAAGCGGTAAGCCTACCTACGGTATTTCGACCGGCTTTGGTGAATTATCTACCGTAACAATTACTAAGGATCAAAACGGTGCCTTGCAGAGAAACTTAATTTTAAGCCATGCCTGCGGTGTCGGCAATCCTTTCCCGGAGGACATAGTTAGAGCCATAATGCTTTTAAGGCTAAACACACATGCAAGCGGTTTTTCGGGTGTAACCCCGTCTATTCCGGATATTCTTGTAGATATGCTAAATAAGGGCGTAACTCCCTATGTGCCCGAAAAAGGTTCATTGGGAGCAAGCGGCGACTTGGCAAACCTTGCCCACATAGCCCTAGTAATGATAGGCGAAGGAAAAGCCTATTATGAAGGCAAGCTGATAGAAGGAAAAGCTGCGCTTGAAAAGGCCGGTTTAAAGCCAGTCGTTCTTTCAGGAAAAGACGGTCTCGGCATAATTAACGGAACTCCCGTAATGTCAGGTATCGGAGCCCTAGCCCTGCATGATGCCGAGCAGCTTTTAAAAACCGCCAACATGGGAGCCTCCTTGGTGTTTGAGGCCTTTAGAGGAATTACTGCAGCCCTCGACCCCCGAATCCATAAGTCCCGCCCTCACAAGGGGCAAATTGATACGGCCGCCTTTATCCTCAAAATGTTAAAAGGAAGCTCTTCTATCAACACAAGAGAAAATGATGTCCAAGACCCGTACACCCTCCGCTGTGTTCCGCAAGTCCACGGAGCAAGCGCCGATGCTATTGCATATGTGCGCAAGGTTTTAGAGATAGAAATCAATGCCGTAACCGATAATCCGCTCGTCTTCCCCGACAATCATGATGTTATTTCGGGCGGAAACTTCCACGGGCAGCCAATCGCTATAACTATGGACTTTTTAGGCATTGCCGTAAGCGAACTGGCAAATATAAGCGAACGCCGAATCGAGCGCCTTGTAAACCCGCAACTAAACGGAGGCCTTCCTGCTTTCTTAATAGAAAACGGAGGAGTAAATTCAGGCTTTATGATTCCGCAATACACGGCCGCATCCCTTGTTTCAGAAAACAAGGTATTGGCTCACCCTGCAAGTGTTGACTCTATCACCTCATCGGGGAACAAGGAAGACCACGTAAGTATGGGAACTACAGCTGCCCGAAAAATAACCGAAATCGTTAAAAACGTGCGCCATGTTCTTGCTATTGAATGGCTTACGGCTGCTCAAGCCTGTGATTTACGGGGAGTAAAAAAATACGGAAAGGGAACCGGCGAGATGATGAAGCTTATCCGAAAACACATTTCCAAGGTTACCGAAGACCGCATTCTTTATAATGATATTATGAAAGCTCTCGAAATTATTTCAAATGATGAAAATATTGAAATGATTGAAAATGCTGTTAAGTAAAAAGAAATGAAACCGCAGGGGCCGCAAAGGGTTAATTGGTAATTGTGCCTATATGAAAACCGCTTCTATATCCTTTATAGCGTTGAGAAGTGTACAAGAATGTACGCCTCTCAACAGCTTTGCGGTCTTGGTGTCCATTGCGGTTTCTTTCGTTTTTTATTTTTAACCGCTTAGTTTATAGAAATCTCCGTTTATTCCGAATATTTTCCTATGCTTCTTATCTTTTTGCTTCGGTATTTTACCAAAACTGCAGGGTCGCGTTTTGTAAGGTCGGCTAAATCTTTTAGGATTTGTTCCTTGATAGCATCGGCGGTTTTTTTGGGATCGGTGTGAGCTCCTTTTTCGGGTTCAGGGATTATGCCGTTGATTACCTTTAGGTCAAGAACCTCTCGGCTGGTAATTTTAAGCATGGCTGCGGCATCCTTTGCCCTGCTTGAATCCCTCAATAAGATTGAAGCGCATCCTTCAGGGGATATAACCGAGAATATGGCGTTTTCAAGCATGTAAATCTTATCTCCCACCCCTATGCCGAGAGCTCCGCCGGAACCTCCTTCGCCTATGATTATGCAGATTATGGGAGTTTTTAGGCGGCTGAATTCCCGTAAGTTAAAGGCAATAGCTTCTCCGATTCCTCTTTCTTCGGCTCCAAGGCCGGGATAGGCACCTTGTGTGTCGATAAAGGTAATAATCGGCCTTTTAAACTTTTCGGCTTGTTTTGCAAGGCGCATGGCTTTGCGGTAGCCTTCAGGGTTTGCCATACCTCCGTTCCTTTCAATGGTTTCGCGCAAGTTTCTTCCCTTTTGGGTGCCGATCACCGTAACCGGCCTTCCGTCGATAAAGCCTATTCCGCCTATCATTGCGGGATCATCTCCGAAAAAACGGTCTCCGTGAAGTTCGGTAAAATTATCGAAAATCAAATTTATGTAGTCCAATGTTCTAGGCCTGTCGCTGTGGCGGGCGAGTTCTACCCTTTCCCATGTTTTTGCAAGAGCTGTTGAGCTTTCAAGTTTTGCATTTATTTTTGCAAGTTCCTCGCTTATATCAAGTCCCGCTTTTTGGGCTATATCCTTTAAATTATTTAATAAGTTTGTTTGATCTGTGCCGCTCATTAGTTCTCTCCTGCTGTCTTTTTCTTTTTAGGGGCTTCTTTAAGGCCGAGGCTGTGAGCGTCAATCATACGGGCAAAAAATTGTCTTTGCTCTTGGCGCGGTACTATACAGTCCACAAAGCCTTTTTCCAACTGAAATTCCGCCCTCTGAAATCCTTCGGGGAGCTGCTGTCGTATAGTGCCTTCGATAACTCTTGGGCCTGCAAAGCCGATAAGGGCACCCGGTTCCGCTGCCGTTATATCTCCGAGCATTGCAAAACTTGCCGTAACTCCTCCCGTAGTCGGGTCACAAAGCATTATAAAAAGAGGAACCCCTTTTTCATCCAGCTCGGCGGCCGCACTTGAAGTTTTGGCCATCTGCATTAAAGAAAAAAGCCCCTCCTGCATTCGTGCCCCGCCTGAAGTCGCATAGATAATTACAGGTATTCTTTCAGCGGCTCCCTTTAGCATAAGGCGCGAAATCTTTTCGCCTACAACGGAGCCCATGGAGCCTCCCATAAAGTGAAAGGACATGAGGGCTAAAAGGGCATCTCTTCCTTTAATCTTACAAGAACCCGTAATAACGGCTTCGTTTAAGGCCGCTTTTTCTTCTGCAGCCGAAATTTTTTCTTCATAACCTTCCATTTCGATGGGATTACAGGTTTTAAGATTGGCATAAAGCTCTTTGAAAGAATTCTCATCGGTTAGATAGGTGATTCTTTGCCTCGGCTCTATGCGTAAATGATAATTACAATGAGGGCATACCATCAGGTTATCTGTAAACACCTCTTCATCATATGATACTTTACAACTAGGACAATCCATTTAAGTCTCCCTATAAAAACTTTCTTACTTACTTCCAAAAAGCTCTTCATAGAGTCCGGTACCGAAAACACCGGATTTGAACTTTTTCGAGTTAAGTATAATCTTTTGTTCTTCAATATTGCAAGTGATGCCTTCAATTTTAAGCTCATCAAGGGCACAAAGCAGCTTTTGAATGGCATTGGCTCTATCGGTTCCGTGAACTATGAGTTTAGCCGTCATTGAATCATAAAACGGAACTACCGAATAGCCTTGGTACAAAAAGCTGTCAAAACGCACTCCGTTTCCTCCGGGAACCCTCAAATTCTTTATGAGCCCCGGAGAGCGGGCATTTATTCTGGCTTCGATAGCCCATCCCTTGGTGGGCAAAATCCCTTGGGCAAACTTCATATTTTCCCCTGTACAAACACGGATTTGTTCTGCAATTATATCGGTGCCGGTAATCATCTCCGAAACGGGATGCTCTACCTGAATTCGGGCGTTTACTTCCATAAAGTAGAAATTATTGCCCGATACGAGGAACTCGATTGTTCCTGCCCCGCGGTATTTAAGGGAAGAAAAAAGGCTGACAGCTCCCTTACACATGGCTTCCCGCATTTCCTCGCTTACAGCCGGAGAGGGGCTTTCTTCTATCAGCTTTTGATGATTTTTTTGAACAGAGCAATCCCTTTCACCCAAAACGGAAACGGCTCCTTTACCATTGCCTAGAATTTGAAGCTCTACATGGCGCGGATCTACCAGATATTTTTCGATATAAACCGTGCCGTCGGCAAAATTGGCTTCGGCTTCGGCGGAAGCGATTTTTAGGTTTTCGGCTAATTCCGATTCTTTATAGACGATGCGCATTCCCTTTCCGCCGCCGCCTGAGGCTGCTTTAATGATAACAGGATAGCCGCATTTTTCGGCCGTTTTTTTAGCTTCGGCCAACTCCTTTATAGCTCCATCCGAGCCGGGGGTTACAGGAAGTCCGCTTTTTACGGCTGTTTCGCGGGCACGGACCTTATCGCCGAGCATTTCGATTGTGCCGGGTTTTGGCCCTATCCAAAAAAGCCCTGCATTTTCTACCTCGCGGGCAAAACCTGCGTTTTCCGATAAAAAGCCTACCCCCGGATGTACGGCCTCGCAAGAAGTGCAAAGGGCTGCCGTGATTAGAGCTTCCCTGTTAAGATAGCTTTTAGCCGAGGGGGGCGGGCCTATGCAGACTGCCTCATCAGCTAAAAGCACATGGAGGCAGTCCTTGTCCGCCGTAGAGTAAACGGCGACGGTTTTTATTCCCATTTCGCGGCAGGAGCGGATAACCCTCACGGCTATCTCGCCTCTGTTGGCGATAAGTATTTTTTTAATCATAGGAACCTTCCTACTTAGCCCTTATCTTAAACAAGACCTGATCGAATTCTACAAGGTCTCCGTTTGAAACTAAGATTTCCTCGATAACCCCGTCATATTCGCATTCGAGGGTATTCATCATCTTCATAGCCTCAAGCACGCAAAGGGGCTGACCTTTTTTTACTGTGCTGCCCTTTTCAACATAGGGAGGAGAATCCGGAGACGGTGCCCTATAAAAGGTGCCTACAATGGGGCTTTTTACTTCGAGTAGGTTAGCCGATGAAACGGCGGGTGAGGCTTGAGCCGGAGCTTCTGCAGCAGGACTTGCTGCTTGAGGTGCTGCCGCTTGCCCGGTTGTTCCTGCCGGAGCTGTCTGAAATCCGTTCTGTAAACCGGATTGAAATCCTGCCGGCATAGCTGCATAGGGCATAGGATAGGCTGTCTGCACTCCTCCGCACGCACCTGACTGGATGACAGCTTCCTTTTTAGGGAAAGCTCCTTCTTTTTTTAAGATAAGCTCGCAGTCATCCTGCTTTATCTGCAAGACCACGGCATCGCCTTTTTCAAACTTTTCTATCACCTTTAAAATAAAATCCTCTTTCATAAAAACTCCTTAAGTTTTATTTATTTAGTTAACCGCAAAGGCCGACATTTTATCATTTATACGGGCAGAGTGTCTATCCCTTATAAAAATCCATTTTTAAGCATCCTAAACCTCTTCCTCATTTCCAACTGTATCCCGTTTATAGAATCTCCAGTTTTTTGCCTTTGCAGCTTCAAAAGCAGCTTTTAACTCGGCGGAAGAAGAAAAATCCGTTATAGTTCCTTCCCTTGGATCCATTTATTTATTACCAACTGTCCTATTAACTTCATTTTTTATCATCTTCTTTTTTCGAATTCTTTTTGAAAGCTTTTAGGGCTGCTTAAAATTCTATACGCTTCTTCTGAAAGGTTTACTTTTAGAACTCCGGTATCGGTTGTTATATTCATTTCTTTTGTGTTTTTGTAAAGATACAGCTTCATAATTTTGTCATCATCCATAAATGAATAATGCACAAGGACTTCTCGGCCATTATGAATGCTTTCGGCGGTAAAAAGGCTTTTCAAATTTCTTTCTTCTGGTTCGATTTCGGCAATATCTTCTCCAAACAATGTATCGAATATATCCAGAATTTTTTCCCCTGTAATAAATAGCAAAAGAGTGTTCTTATCATCGTATATGCGGATATAAGAATTTTTCACAGAATAAGAAAGCTGCTTTTTCACCTCGGCAGGTTTACTGACGATTTCGTATGCGTATTTAAAAAGTTTCCATGTTAATTCTTTTGGGATGTCCTCCGTTTTCTGTAATTGAGAAACGGAAATTCGGCAAAGAGGATAATTTTTATATACAATAAAGTTAAAATCCTGCTCATCGTTATCACCGTAATTATACGAAAGAACATAACGGTATAACTCTTGTGCGTCTTTAGGCAATTCCGTAAACGAAGCTTCATCAGCTGCTATCAGTAAAGATTCTTGAAAAAGCAGATACAACGCATTGATTTCGTCTTTATCGGTTATCTTGTGTACAATCTTATCTTGTGCATCATAAACCGTAAAGCTATTGACTCCATAGGCAAAGGCTCTTACACCGCCTGACAATAAACATACTGTAATCGGTATCATCAAAAGTTTTTTCATAACTATTTATCGAAATCCTCCATATGTAAATGTCTAATTATTTACTTTTACAATCCAGCGGCCGTCTTTGGCGCTGCCTACATATTCAATCTTATTATCTTTTCTTAGCTTAGCTATATCCCTCTCAATGGTAGGTTTTGATACATTGATCATACATTTTATCATATCAATTGTGATTTTGTTATTTGATTTCATCAGTTCTATGATTTTTTCTTTTCTTTGTTCCGCACTCAATTTTTGAACATCATTTTGGACATCATTTTGGACATCATTTTGAACATCATTTTGGACATCATTTTGAACATCATTTTGGCCGCCACTTTGACCGTCATTTTGGACATCATAATTTCGATTGAATAAGGTAACTATTACCCCGTTATCGGAAATATAATATTCGGGTTGTTTTTTAAAATGTGCATAATCTTCAAATATTCTGCGTACGCCCGAAGCATAATTTTCAATAACATCGGCTTTATCCAGAGTATCTACGATAATTTTATTTCTTTTTGCAACCATGCCCATTTTTATGTTTTCCAATGTCAATCCGTCTGGCAAGCTGCCGGGAGAAAAAATCTGCACTCTGTCATCGTAAAATTCTATTTTTATATCTCCGCTTAAGGTCCAATCTCTATGACAATAACAATTTACGATAGCTTCTCTGAGTGCTCTTTCGGGAATATCCAAATATTCATCCCGTTCAGGTTTTCCGGTAATGGTGATTTTTTTTCGATTTGATAAATTGGCAAAATAGAGAACTTCATCTAATTGTTTTAAGATAGAACCTGTAAATTCTTTTTTATCCAAAAAGATATTCACCGTAGTGCCTTGAAAAACTGCAAATTTACTAGTAGTAGGATTTTGGTCACTCAATAAGAGAGCTGCATTATTGTATTTATCATCTTTATCGATGAGGGATAGAGCATATTTGTTAAAAAGGACTCCTTTTTCTTTAAATCTATTTTCTACATAATTAAAGGTTAAATCATCCCGATGACATAACAAACGCTCGTAATCATGCTGACTATGCTGCCGTATCATTCTTTGAATTTCATCAAAACTTGCAAGTCTTTTTGTACTGCCGACTCTGACATATACGCCTTTTGTATTAAAACCTTCTCCGTCTTTATAAAAATAAGGTCTTTCTTTTCCCTTAAGAATCTTTATCCTAAAAGGTGTTTCATTTGGATAGATATATATTAAATTCGTTACATCGGGATTAAAAGCATTTACAATCCAA
This sequence comes from Treponema putidum, assembly GCF_000755145.1. GTDB lineage: Bacteria > Spirochaetota > Spirochaetia > Treponematales > Treponemataceae > Treponema_B > Treponema_B putidum. The sequence goes on along the minus strand of NZ_CP009228.1, from coordinate 598,339 downwards.
TTTGAGAGTATTTCTTCCCATTTTTTCTTTTTTTCGTTTATAAGATCATAATGTATAGTTCCGCTGTCATCTACACCTAAATAGATTTCTCCATTGGTGCTATTTAAAAAAGAGACGATTTCAGCTTTAAGTGCACTTTGCTTTTTAGGAATATCGATTTTAAACTCTTTATTATAATCTTCCATATTTTATAATTATCCGCTAATGGTATTTTCCAATTCCGCTAAGTATTTGTCAAAATCGGAAACAAAGGTCTTATCTTGAATGATGCGGTATTTTTCAAATTCGGATTCGGCATGAAGTTTTGCAATTTCTGCAGATACCTTTCCTGCATCTTTTAAAAGTCCGTATTCGAACATTTCGATAAAACCGGTAAGCCGCGTTTCCCAATCTTGCATGGTAAGCGGAATCTTCCGCAACGCCATATTTTCTGCAAAGTCGAGATATGAAGTTACCATCCGGTTTAACTGCGAAAGTTCAGTCTCGCTTAAATAGTTTTTTGCAATAATAACATCGGATTTTTTAATTTTGCCTTCGGGAGCATCCTGCCATGTAGTCAGTCCCATGTGCGGTTGCGTACTGTCGGCACGCTCATAAATAAGCTCCGCAGCCGTATGTCCGTGGACGGCAAAATGCATTTTGTTTTGTACCGTTGCATAAAACCTTTTGGTAGCAGCGGCTGTTTTATCGTAGTCTAAAGCAGTTGCATACAGGTCGGTAATCTTTTGATAGAACTTGCGTTCGCTTGCCCTGATTTCTCTAACCCGCTCCAGCTGTTCTTCAAAATATTTGTCCGTAAGAAAAGAGCCTTTTTTCAGCCGTTCCGAATCCATGACCCAGCCTTTGATTGTGTACTCTTTTGTAATACGGTTGACCCACTTTCTAAATTGCACAGCCCGCTCAGAGTTAACCTTAAAGCCGACGGCTATAATCATTTGTAATCCGTAGTGTTTTGTGTCATAGTCTTTTCTGTCAGCGGCAGTTATCCGAAAATTTCGGATAACTGAATTTTCCTGCAATTCACTATCAATAAAAATTTTCTTAATATGATAGTTGACTGTTCTTACATCAACATCATACAAAACAGCCATCATTTTTTGAGTCAGCCAAATATTTTCATCTTCATACCGTATTTCGATATTTTCAGCGCTTTTACCGCCCGCTGCAACAAAAGTCAAATATTCCGCCGCCGAAGATCGAATATCCGTTTTAGCTTTTTTTGCCATTACCTCAATTAAATCCTGTCGAACCTTTCTACGTCGGCATCGTAGTTGATGCCTTCGACATCAAAGCCGTTTGAGGCTAAAAAATCGTGGCGGTAACCTGCAAGGTCGGTTAGGCTTTCGGCGTTTTCGCCGGTTACCTTTTCCATTAAAGCTGAAACCGCCTTTTGAACGTCTTCTTCAAGCTCCCAGTCATCGATACGGATTCTATTTTCTTCATCGACGGGGATTGTGCCGTCTTTGCGGTAGAGTCTTTCGGCATAAAGACGGGTAATCTGCTCGATACAGCCCTCGTGGTTTCCTTTTTCTTTCATAACCTTAAACAAGGAAGCGAGATATAGGGGAATTACGGGGATTACCGCACTTGCCCTTGTTACCAAGCCCTTGTTCACCGAAACGAATGCCCGTATTGACGGGTTTTCCTTGTTTAGGCGGTGGGCTGTTGCTTCAAGGTGTTCTTTAGCCTTTCCTATGGTGCCCTTTCGGTAGAGGGCCTGCGTGGCTTCCGGGCCAATGTACGAATAGGCTAGGGTAATGCAGCCTTTTTCTAAAAGACCTTCTTTTGAAAGCTGCTTTATCCAGCGTTCCCAATCTTCGCCGCCCATAACCTTAACCGTGGCGGCAGCTTCTTCTTCGTTCGCGGGCTCCGCCGAAATTTCCTTCAGCTCGCCGGTAAACGGGTCGAGCGTTTTGCCGGTAAAGGTTTTGCCGAAGGGCTTGAGTACGGATTTGTACATAACGCCTGTATCGGGATCGGTGCGCACGGGGCTTGCCAAGCTGTAAACTATAAGATCGAATTTAATTCCTTTCTTTTTGGCTTCTTCGATTACTTGTGCTTTGATTTCATCGGAAAAGGCATCTCCGTCTATAGTTACGGAATAAAGACCTTCCCTTTTTGCCGCCTCGTCAAAGGCCAAATTATTGTACCAGCCGGGTGTGCCGTACTTTGTTTCGCTTCCGGCCTTTTCAAAGGAAACGCCGATAGTGGCAGCTCCATAGCCGAATGCTGCCGTTATTCGGCTTGCAAGTCCGTAACCATTCGAGCAGCCGAGTACCAGCACATTTTTAGGAGCCTTTGCTCCGTCTTTTACATCAGCAGTAATTCTCTTTTTTGTGTACTCTATTTGATCCTCAACGCCTTTTTTGCATCCTTGCGGATGGGCGTTTAGACAAATATTGTTCCTAACCATAGGTTTTACAATCATATCATACCTCCATTCCTCATAGTATATAATATTTTATAAAAAAATCATATGCCAATTATTTGAATTTACTATTATCGATTATTCTTCATATTTTTCAATTATTGCTTGTCTTAATGCTCGACCTTCGACTTGAAATTTCTGTATAGAATCAATATTTTCACGAGTAATCATTACTTGTCCTTCGTAAATATCGGTTTTTTTGTAATCTTCTTTTCTAGTTGCAGTTTCGGCATTTCTATGCTGGGGTGAAAAATTCAAATCATATATATCTGTATTTTTCAAAACCCAATATTTAACACAATCTCTATAAACAGCAAACCAAAGCATGACATCACAACAAGTCGGTTTTACTTGTTGAAAATTCATAAGAAAATCTTTTGTCGAATTAGAAGAAAGTGCTTTCATATACAAAGGCTCATTAGGTCTATTTCTATCTACAGCACGAGAACCTTTTACTTCAATTTTTATACTCTTACCCATGTACGGTAAATACAAATCATACTGACCTTTATAAGTCAAATCAATTTTCTTTGAAGGCCGTTTTAATTCAGGCTCTACGGCAAGTAAATGACTAAATCCCCATGTATCTCCGAAACCTCTAGGTGCAGAAATTTCAAAAACATATAGATATAAGTTTCTATTGATGTAATCATTTCTTAGTTCAAGATAATCATCATAAGAAAGAATCTTTTCTTCAACGAGTTTTGTTATAATGTACTCGTATTTATTGAACGGATATACATTTTGAATGTTTTCAATTTCAGAGCAAAAATTATCAGCGTTTTTGACTTTTGAAATCAAGAGTTCCAATTCATTTTCAAGTGTTTCCATAAACACTCTCCTTAATGTAATTGTATTCGGTCTCTGATATTTTAAAATAGGAACAAATGATTTTATCGGCATGTTCCTGTTTCTTTATACCTGCCAATATGTCTGCATATACATCATAAAATAATTTAATTAGATCATTGTTTAATATAGGTAATGGAAAATCTTGAAAGTGTTGTTTTAATACTTTTTTTGATTTAAATTTTTTCTGATAGATAAAAGAATAGATTGGGCTGTTGAACAAACAAACTAAGATTTCCATGGGATAATTATTAGATATAATAACATTGGCACTGTTTAAAACTAAATTATTTTTATCCAATGCACAGGTAATTTTGTCGGAAATAAATTTATAAACAATTTTTTTAGTACGGTACATTTCTACGGGTGCAACCTGTTGAAATATCTCAGGAGTAAAACTTATAAAAGTTTCCGGTGATTTTAATTTATACGGTAATATATCTTTTCCTCGAAACACAGCTTCTTCATTTTTACCTTTGATTTTGTGAACATATTTTTTATTATTTCCTGTTACAATACCTAAAGCAAATTTCGTATTGGTGGGAAGTTTCACGGAATATTCAGAATAAATCTTATTTAAAATTTTATCATCATTTTCAGAAATATTATAAGATATAAAATAATCCGGTGCAGAAATATTATTTATATTGAGTTTGTTCGTTTTTTCTTTTTTAACAGTAATTTTGATACTACCTTTTACAATTTCAGAAAGCTTTAAAAGCACACATTCTGATTGGACTCCTTTAAATGCTATTCCCAATGGTAGAATATCTATATTTCGATCAGAGTTTAATAAAAATTTTCGAATATTCTTATGAGTTGAAACATTTAATATGGATTCAGGAAGGAAGAAATTTAATTCACCTTTTTCAGATAATTTTTGCATCGAATTATATAAAGCGATGCTGAAAACTTCTGTTGTATCTAAAAGCGGATAAGTATTTAACAAAAAATCTTTCTGTTCTTTTGAGAGTTTACTTCCCCACGGCGGATTTGTAACAATAAAATCATATTTTTCCTTATTCTGGTTGAACAAATTATTTGTATCCGTAAAAATTAAATCATGCCGTTCAATATGAGGAGAAATAAATGCATCTTCAAAAAATATAACAAGATTGATATAACAGATTAACAGAGCGGTTTCATCAATATCAAAGGCAAAAATATTTGATGGATTATGCTGCTTTGTGAGTGTATTGATTAAAATGCTTCCGCTTCCGCAGCAAGGGTCTAACACTTTTGCTTTCAATGGAATTTCGATTGAAGTAAGAAGTTCAGCAGGCGTGTAAAATGAACCATCCTTTGATTTACAGGCAATGCTTTGCACTGATTGATAAAAAGCACCTAAAATATCATCATTCTTATTTTCTATATGAAAATTTTGGAAAATATTTTTACCGTTATAAATACTATTTATTTTTGTAAAAATTTCTGAGTTTTTATCGTATAAATTATTGTTTATAAGAATTTGTTTTCCTAGGCAAGCGACTGCTTCCGGAATAGAGAGATTACTGTTTTCAAACTCCTCAATAAGTTTTACAAGAAGTTCTTTTCGTTTTTTATCTTTGATTCCTAAAAATATAAGATCTGAAGAATTTTGATATGAGCGATTGGCTCTTGATTGTAGTCTATTTGTACTTGTTTCAATAGAAGTTATCAAGGCTGAATATACATCTTTTGTATAATATCCGTCTTTAGGCGATGGAATTACACCGGTTTTTATCCAATTGTTTACAGTGGCAAGAGAAATATTAAATCTATTTTGAATATCTTTTTTTGCAAAAGCTGTTTTCAAGTTATTCATGTGAATTAATTATACTCTATTTTTGATTTTTATACTATTACTCTATAAACCGAGCTCGTCCGCGGCATAGTCCGCTTAACATTATTTAGCCGGTCAACCCTTATGCAGGTAGACCGGCAAATAGCCTATGCTCCCAGTCCGCCGTCGACACCTAGGACTTGGGCGGTTATATAAAGCGATAAGTCCGAAGCCAAAAAGACTGCGGCATTTGCTATGTCTAGGGGCTGTCCGGCTCTTTTTAAGGGGATTCCCTCGACCCATGCCTTCCGCATTTCTTCGTTTACGGCGGCGGTCATATCGGTTTCAATATAGCCGGGGGCGATGGCGTTTACGCGTACTCCTCTTCCTGCCGTTTCTTTTGCAAGGCTCTTTGTAAAACCTATGAGGCCTGCCTTGCTTGCGGAATAGTTTACCTGTCCGCCTTGACCGTGAAGGCCTACGATACTTGTCATATTGATAATCGATCCGGCTCTTTTTCTAATCATATCGGAAGAAACAATTTGCGAGGCGACAAAAACGCCTGTTAAGTTTACGCGTAAAACATCTTCCCAGTCGGAAAGCTTCATCCTAAATGAAAGGCCGTCTCTTGTAATACCTGCGTTGTTTACAAGTACATCAAAGCCGCCCGATTCTTCGAGGGCTTTTTTTACCGTTTCGGTAAGGCCTTCCACATTGCCACAGTCGGCGTATATTTCATGAAATACGCTTCCTTTTTCTTTTGCAAAAGCCTCCATTTCCGCCTTGCTTGCAGAAGGTTTTGTACATAAGCCCCAAACTTCGGCTCCCTCTTCAATGAATCTTCTAACAACCTCTTTTCCGATTCCTCTCGAAGAGCCTGTTACCAATGCCTTTTTTCCTTTTAATAACATTCATACCTCCATTAATTACGATGTTTTGTGCTTTAGCAAAAAATTCTTTCTCACAAAACTCTATAGATAAAATCGTTTTACATTTTAATCTATGCCAAAATTAAATCGGTAATAAACCGAAAGTCTTTGATATTTGTAGTATACAACGGCAATCCCAACTCTAATGCCGTAGAGGCAATCAAAGCATCAGGAATCAAAAGTCCATGACTTTTAGTATACTTTTCAATCAGGTGCTTTGCCTTTATAGAAATTGTTTCAGAAATTTCCACAATCTCAAAATCCGAAAAAGCCTTTTTTATAATACCGGCTTCACGCTTGTTCAAAGCCCCAACCATTAACTCCATATAAGTAACGGAAGACATCCCCAAACCTTGCTCTCTGTCTTGTTGAAGTTTTTGCTGAGCCTCAAGTTTCCCTCGAAGGTAGTCTATCAGAATACAAGTATCACAAAGGTAAAGCATTAAGAACGTCCCCATGCCTTATTTCTTATCTCTTCAACTGAAATGTTTCTGTCCTTCCATAATCCAAAGGCAGCGTTAAAGTCTGAATCTTCCCTTTTATGAGTTTTTACAGGTTTGTGTAAAGTCTTAACTATTTTATCAAGCAGCCTAATTCTTTCCGTATAGGAAAGCATATCAACTTGTGCTGAAAGTTGTTCAAAAGCAAGTTCCGACATAGACATCTCCTTTAAATTTTTTCAAGCTGTTTGTTTATAAACCGCATATTCCGTTTCTATTCGATAATCTTATTTAGCTGTTCCAAAGTTCCTGTCGGTGAACATGCGAGTTCATCCGATGCAAAACCGCTGTCTCTCCAAAGATTGCACAGGGTGTTTCCCGGGCCTACTTCCAAGAGGCGGCAGGGTTTTAAGCTTCCGCTTAAAGAAGCGATTTCCCTTTCTTCGCTCGTCCATAGGACGGGATGAGTAAGGTGAAGGACTGCGTTTGCTTTTGCTTCTTCTCCCGATTTTACTTGCTTGCCCGTAACGTTTGAAAATACAGGGATTTGAGGGGCTTTAAAGTCGAAGCTTTTTAAGACCTCTTCAAATTCTTTTGCCGCTTCTTCCATTAGGGGTGAGTGGAAGGGGCCTGCAACCGCAAGGCGGACACACCTTTTTGCTCCGGCTTCCTTGCACAAGTCTTCTGCAAGGCTTAAGCCCTCAGCCGTTCCCGAAATAACGGTTTGAACGGGACTATTCATATTGGCGGCAAAAACTATTCCGCTTTTGGGATCGGAATGGGGCTTTAATAGCTCCAGAACCTTTTCGGGCTCAAGTTTTAAAATAGCCGACATACCCAGGGCACCGGAGCCCTCCGTTGCCTTTGCTGCAATCTTATCGCAGGCTGCCTGCATAATAGCCCCTCGTTTTTGTACGATGCGTATCATATCTTCAAAGCTTAAAATACCGGAAGCATAGAGGGCTGAAAACTCACCCAGACTGAAACCTGCAACGGCTGATGGGTTTATTCCTTTTTCTTTTAAAACGGCAAGAATAGCCGTCTCAACCGCAATTATAGCCAACTGGCTCTTATCGCTCCTTGAAAGCTCTTCGTTTTCGGTGTGCCGTAAAAGGGTATCGATATCCTCTCCGGTTATATCGCTGATTTTTTTGATTAGGTCCTTTGCAGCTCCGTATTCATCAACAATATCTTGAGCCATACCCTTAAATTGGGCTCCCTGCCCCGAAAATAAAAATATACTGTTCATCATAGTCCTCTCTTTACTAAAATCTTATTACGGCACCGCCCCATGTGAGCCCGGCCCCAAAGCCTGCCGTAATTATTGTTGTTCCTTCAGTCAATTTTCCTTGAAGCCTCAAATCATCGAGGGTTATCGGAATGGAGGCGGCCGAAGTGTTTCCGTAGTTTTCCATATTACATGCGAATTTGCTCATATCGGTGTTAAGTCTTTTTGCGGCGGCTTCTAAAATGCGTTTATTGGCTTGGTGGCATACAACCAAGTCTACATCTTCCATATTGATGTTTTCTTTTTGAAGAAGGCTTTTTACGGTTTCGGTTATAACGCCGACTGCAAAATTGTAGACGGTTCTTCCATTCATTTTTAGATGGTCTGCCATATAAAGAGCTTCATAACCTGTTCCGTCAGAACCTAAAATTACCGAGCCTATGCCCCTCTTTGAATTATCAAAGGTGTTTTCAAGGAGGGCTGCCCCGGCCCCGTCTCCGAATAGTACGCAGGTAGAACGGTCTTGCCAATCGATTATTTTGCTTAAAACCTCGGTGCCGCAGACAAGGGCATAACGCCGGCCGTGCCTTTCCATGAGGGCTGCTGCCGTATCTATTGCGTATAAAAAGCCTGAACATGCTGCCGACAGGTCAAAACATGCCGCATTTTTTGCACCAAGTTCTTTTTGGATAAGACAGGCATTCGACGGAAAGCCTTGGTATTCTGACGTGGCTGTGGCACAGATAATTAAGTCTATATCCTGAGGATTTAGATTTTCATTTGCCAAGACCTGCTTACAGGCCTCGGCACCGAGGGATGCACTTGTGTCTTCTTGGGAAGCTATGTAGCGGCTTCCTATCCCTGTGTGGCTTCTGATCCATTCATCAGAAGTATCTAAGGAAGCGGGAAAATCGCTGTTGTGCATTATCCTTTTTGGGATAGCCTTCCCCGTTGTTTTTATTATAATAGCCATAGTTTTCTCGCTTATAATTTTATGGAGGCTATTTTAGTATTTTTTTGATAATAATGTCAACCTTTGGGGAAAATTTGAGAATGTCTTTTATTTATTCCGATTATGTGATATGATGGCTTAGGTTGGATTTTAACCTAACTTTATTTCTAGGAGGTTTATTTATGAAACCAACTCTTTTGGTTCTGGCTGCCGGAATGGGCAGCCGATATGGAGGAGTAAAACAAATAGCTGCTGTCGGCAGGCATGATGAAACCTTATTGGACTATGCCGTTTATGACGCTATGAATAACGGCTTTGGAAAGGTTGTCTTTATAATTAGGGAAGATATTGAAAACGATTTTAGAGAGCGTTTTTTTAATAGGATTGCACGCAATTGTAATGCCGATTATGTATTCCAATCTATGGACGGTTTTTTAACCGATGAGCAGATAAAAAGGGCTGTTAACCGGAAAAAACCTTGGGGAACAGCTCATGCTATTTTGTCTGCGGAGTTAAAGATAAATGAACCCTTTGCCGTTATAAATGCCGATGACTACTACGGCCGCTCCGCTTATAAAACGATAGCAACCCATCTTTCAACCCTAACGAACGATTCTACGGAACACGCTATGGTCGGTTATATCTTGGATAAAACATTGAGCCGATCCGGTTCAGTTTCGAGAGGTGTCTGCCAAGTAGGAAACGGTTACCTTATCGGAATAACCGAACACAAGGATATTGCATACAAAAAAGAAGGTTCAGTCGAAAAGATTATTTCCGAACATGAGGGAAAGAACATTGAATTTTCAGGTAAGGAAACCGTCTCGATGAACCTATTCGGCTTCTCTCCTAAAATTTTCGATTTTATGAATGAGTATTTTAAAGACTTTATCCATAAATATGCAGAAAGCGAAAAAGCCGAATGTCTTTTGCCTGAAGGTGTCGGGGCAATGATGAAAAAGGGTTTAGGAAAGGTTAAGGTTTATACTACCACCGAAAGATGGTTCGGAATGACCTATCCCGAAGACAGAGAAATTGTTAAAAAAGAGCTTGAAAATAAGGTAAAAGAAGGCTACTATCCCGAATTCCTGTGGAGATAAAACTCTTATCTTTCTGCTAAGGCCTTTTCGACTTCGGGGGCAAAAAGAGCAAAGTCGTATTTTGCAGGATCGTCGGGACAAAATTCTTTAAGGCGTTCCGTTATTTCTTCTACGGCTTTGCGATCGTTTTGTTTGCGGGTTAAAAGGCCTAGAGCTCTTCCTCTTCGGGCACAGTGAACATCCAAAGGGAGATAGAGCTCAGACGGTTTAACGCTTTTCCATAAACCGAAATCGACCCCCTTATCCTTAGACCTTACCATCCAGCGTAAAAACATGTTCAGTCTTTTTGCTGCAGAACCGCCTTCCATATCGGCTATATGCTTTGTATTATGCGGATCCATGTTTTTGATAAATTCTTTTCTAAATCGGCTCATCCTGATTATCAAAGGCTCATCCTGATTTTTAGTTTTAAATAATTCTTCAAAATTCGAACCCGATAAATAAATGCGTCTTATAGCCTTTGCTATGGCGAGACTGTCTTCTCCGTTTAGTGTGCGGTGATAAAAAGTGTTTATTATTTTTAGTTGAGCCGGTGTGCTTTGAGTTAAAAATGCGTGAGGCTGATTTTGTAAGAGAGCCATCAGTTTATCCGCACTTTTTAAGATGGCGGTTCTATTTCCCCATGCAAAAATAGAAACAAAAAAGCCTGAAATTTCTATGTCTTCTTTTTTAGAAAAACGGTGCGGAATACTTATAGGATCGGCAGGTATAAAGGCCGGTTTTTCGTATTTTACTACAAGAGCATCAAGTGTTTTTTTTAGGTTTTTAAATTGAGGGCTCATTATATCTTTATCTTAAAATTTGTTTTTAAAAGTTTTATAAGCTCCAGCCATCGAGGATCGTGGGTATCTGCAAGTCCAAGATCGGAAACAAAGTCTCCCCTTTCTTTAAAAAACCAGTGAATAAGGTTTAGCCTTATTTCATTGTCATCCAGTTTTGCATTTACGATTTTTAGAATACTGAAAAGTTCATCCGCATTGATCAGCTTCCATTTTCCGCCGCTTATTATGTGGTACACGGAACCGTCGCTTGCTCTTTCAATCCTAAAATCTTTTTTAGGCTGTGCTTTTTTTACGCTGACGGTTTTGGCTCTTTTTTCTTCTATTGCCTGCAAGTCTTCTTCGAGAGCTTCTACCTGCATATTATATAAGTGAACGCGAGCCTGTTCTATTAAAAATAAGAGGCCTTCAGCATCCATTTGCTTTGTAAGTTCCGCTAATTCGGTAACGAGTTTTTTTTCGGCCGTCGACTGTTTATAGGCGGAAATAGTTTTTTTAGCCGGAGCCTTTGCCGTTTTTTTTGCAGCGGTTTTTGCCGGTGTCTTAGCCTTTTTTGTAGTTTTTGATTCGCTTGCTTTTTTTGCCATATCATCCTCCAATTTTTTCCGGTTTAAGAGTTTATCTTTTTATATAGCATATCCAAATCATCTTTTGAAAAGTATGATATTTCGACAACTCCTTTTTTTAAGTTTCCTTTTATTTGAACCTTTGTACCTAAGGAGTTTATAAACTGCTGTTCAATATCTCTTAATTCAAAATCATCGGTGGAAAGCGATTGCGTTTCTTTTTTTGTTTTTTTGTTATGCGGCCGATTCCAGAATTAAGATCGGCTGCCATTGACTCGGCTTCGCGAACCGATAATTCAGATTCTAAAATTCTCGAAAAAAGAATTTTTTGATCGGCAGGATTTAATATTGATAGTAGAGAACGTGCATGACCAGCCGTTATTTTATTTACCCGCAAAGCATCTTTCATTTCTTCCGGCAGCTTTAATATTCTTAAACTGTTTGTAATCGCCGACCTGCTTTTGCCGACTCTCTTTGCAAGTTCTTCTTGGTTTATGGCTGCAAGTTCCATAATCTCTTGGTAGGCAAGGGCTTCATCGACTGCGTTTAGATCTTCCCGCTGAATGTTTTCGATAAGGGCTACTTCCAGTTTCTTTTTTTCTTCAAAGCTGCGTAGGATTACCGGAACCGTTTCCAAGCCTAAGCTGATGGCCGCTCTTGTGCGCCTTTCTCCGGCTATTATAAAATAACCCTTGTCCTCATGTTTTTCGGCTACAATCGGCTGAATTATTCCGTGTTCTTTTATTGATTCTGCAAGCTCGCTTATTTTTTCTTCATCAAAGGTTTTTCGGGGCTGATATGGATTCGGCTGCAGCAGTTTAGGGTCAATATTGATAATTGAGTCTTCGGAAACATTCAGTGATTCCACTATCTGATTTGCCGGTTGTTCTTCCAAGAGGGCATTAAGGCCCCTTCCTAATGCCGATTTTTTAGCCACGGTTCAGTACCTCATCTGCAAGTTTTTCGTAACTCCTTGCTCCCGTACATTTTGCGTCATAATTGCAAATCGGAACTCCATGTGAGGGAGCTTCGGATAGCCTTACATTCCGCGGGACAATGGTTGAAAAAACCTTGTCCTTAAAATATGAGGATACCTGTTGTACAACTTCTTGGGCAAGATTCGTTCTTGAATCGAACATAGTAAAAAATATTCCGCCTATTTCAAGTGAAGGGTTAATGCTCTGCTGTACCCTTTGAACGGTCTGCAAAAGGAGGGTTAATCCTTCGAGGGCAAAGTATTCGCATTGGAGAGGTATGTACACTTGATCGGCTGCGGCCAATCCGTTTAAGGTCAAGATGCCCAAAGACGGAGGGCAGTCGATTAAGATGTAGTCATATTCGCCTTTTACGGGTTCGACTAAATTTTTAAGATAGAATTCCCTGTCGGCTTCTTCCACGAGCTCTACTGTTGCTCCTGAAAGGTCTATAGAGGCCGGAATTGCCGATAAATTTTTTACCGTAGTAGGGTAGATAGTATTTTTTATTGAGGTCTTTTGGGCAAGGGCATCATAAACGGTAGGCCGCTTTTTTTGAATTCCGACACCGGAAGACATATTCCCTTGAGGGTCAAAGTCTATTAAAAGAGTTTTTTTTCCTGCCAGTGCAATGTATGCACCCAAATTAATCACGGAAGTCGTCTTCCCGACCCCGCCCTTTTGGTTTACAAAAACAAATGTTTTTCCCATAATTATTTTATTATATATGATTTTTAATATTTATGTAAGGGGTTTTTAGCCGTTGACACATCCCTTTAAAGAATAGTAGAATAATTATTATAAAAACAAAAAAGGAATATTATGGTTTATTTTGTAGGAGCGGGTCCAGGGGATCCTGATTTAATTACGGTAAAAGGGCGCAAACTGATTGAAAAAGCCGATGTTATTATTTATGCGGGGTCTTTGGTTTCAGCGGAGCACCTTATGTTTGCAAAGCATAATTGCAAAACCTATAATTCGGCTTCAATGACTCTTGAAGAAGTTATCAAAGTTATGAATGAAAATCGAAGTGCTCAGGTTGTGAGGCTCCACACCGGAGACCCTTCAATTTACGGGGCTATCAGGGAACAGATGGATGCACTTGATAAGCTAAAGATAGACTATGAGGTTATCCCGGGCGTTAGCTCTTATGCGGCAGCGGCGGCGGCCATCAAAAAAGAGTTTACTCTTCCCGATGTAAGCCAGACAGTTATTTTGACCCGCATGGAAGGACGCACCCCTGTTCCTCAAGATGAAAAACTGGCAAGTCTTGCAGCACACAAGGCCTCGATGGCGATTTTTTTGTCTGTGCAAAATATAGAAAATGTAGTTGCAGAACTCCTTAAGGGCTATAAGGATGAAGCTACCCCTGTTGCCGTAATTTACAAGGCCTCTTGGGAAGATCAAGAAATAATCATAGGAACTCTCGGCAATATTGCTCAAAAAGTGAAAAAAGCCGGTGTAAATAAAACAGCTCAAATCTTGGTAGGGAATTTTATCGCTGGAGATTATGAAAGGTCTCAGCTTTATAATCCCGAATTTTCTCACGAATTCAGAAAAGCGGAAAAATGAAAAAAATAGCGGTCTATTCATTTACCGAAAAAGGAAATTTATTGGGAGAAAAATTATCAGATTTGATAGACGATTGGATAATTGAGCATTTTTATAACGCAAAAACAGCCGGAGGTATCCGCTCCCTTATTCCTGATGATTTTAAAAATAAGGATGCCCTTGTTTTTATTTCTTCTACCGGTATTGCCGTCCGCATGATAAAGAATTATATAAAAGATAAAACTCAAGATCCTGCGGTAATCGTGATCGATGATTTGGGGCGTTTTGTAATCTCGCTTTTGTCGGGACACTTGGGAGGAGCCAATGCTCTCACTGAAAGAATAGCAAAAGCCATCGGTGCTGTTAGCGTAATTACAACGGCTTCCGATGGCCGAAATATAGAAGCCGTCGACTTGTTTGCTCAAAAAAACAATTATGCTATCTTGTCAATGGAGGACGCGAAAATAATTACCGCCCTTATGGTAGACGAAAAATCTATAGGCTTTTATTCCGAAGATAAGGCACCGCTCATAAATTACCCGCATCTTTTTATTTTACAAGAAAAAAATTTTAATTCAAAGCTAAAGGCTTTAACCGAAGAAAAAAAACTTGAAGGCCTTATCATCGTTTCAAATAAAAAAAGAAAGGACGTATCGGCATTATGCAGTCCCTTTCCCATGGTTCACTTGGTGCCTAAAAATTTAAACTTAGGGATAGGCTTAAAAAAGGGTGTGGATAAAGAAACGGTTGCCGAGGCGGTAAAGCATGCCCTTGATTCAATAAATAAAGACTTAAAGGCAGTTAAGGCGATAGCCTCGATAGAGTTAAAAAAAGATGAAAAAGGTTTGCTTGAATTTGCAAAAGAATTAAAAATAAATCCCGTCTTTTTTTCTAAAAGTCAAATAGAAAGAATAGAAGATGATTTTGAAAAGTCCGACTTTGTAAAAAAAACCGTCGGAGTTTATAATGTTTCGGCCCCTTCCGCCTTCCTCCTCGGAGGCAAAATAATTTTAGACAAGTTTAAGCACGAGGGTGTAACCGTCTCGGTTGCAGAAGATTGCTAAGTGTTTTCTTAATTTTATTGTTAAATATCTATATTTATCTCTTTTAAAATACGCTAATCTATGCTATAATAGAACGAGTTAGGAAAAAGTTATGAGTACGGCAAACAAAAAATACGAAGACTGCTGCATAAAACCGATTGACCATCTGCCGATATTTTTACCGAAGATGAAAACACAAAATGAACTTTTCTATCGCTATGTAATGCCTTGCAGCCGGGAGCTTTTCCTATGCCCTAATAAATTCTCACCCAGATTGAGACCCGTCAATCTAAAAATAATATGGGAGATTTTAAGGGTTCTGCCCTTAAATTAAATAAAACTGTAAGGAGTTTTTTACTATGGACAATAAAAAGAGTAAAACTAAAAAACGTTTTTCATTGCGGAATAAATTGATCATAATCTTCGGATTATTGATAGCTATCGCCTCTTCTACGGAAGGTTTTCTTGCCACCCGCAGAGCACGCAGAGCCGTTACGGAAAAGGTAGAAACGCACTTAATTGATAAGGCAAATGATACGGCAGAAATTATTGACGGGCGTGTTACCGCCTTATGGCAATTCCTTGAAGGCGTTGCAAGGATGCCCGCTTTATATGATTCTTCTTATTCATATAGCGAAAAAGTAGCTATTTTACAGAGAGAAGCAAGTTTTAATGATAAGATAAAAGAAATGAATGTAAGCGATAAAAGCGGAAATTTTTATTATACAGGAGGTTCAGTTCAGGTAAGCGACAGAGAATGGTTTAAAACGGCTTTTGCAGGGAAAAACTTTGCTACAGAACCCTATATAGAAAGGGCTGCAGGAACGCTCGTAACAACCTTTGCTGTTCCTATTTTCGATTCTACGCATAATATAGTCGGGGTCTTATCAGCCGACATAAACGGCTTACGGTTATCGGAATATATATCTGACATCGTCGTAGGTAAAACCGGTAATTGTTATATGATGGGTGACAGAGGTGTTATTATAGCCGATAACGATAACGAGCTTGTCAAAAACCAAGTTAATATTATTGAGCAAGCAAAGACAAACAGCGAACTTGTTTCGACTGCCGCTTTTTTGAAGCATGTTCTGAGTACCGATAAAAACGATGTCGGTTATTATACATATCAGGGTAAATCCTATATAGCTTCTTTTGCGACGATGAAAACAGCCGGTTGGTCGGTTATTATCCGCGCTCCGGTAAGAGAGTTTATGGGAGATGTCGATGCTTTGCGTACTTCGGTGTTAGGTATCGGAACAGTGATTATATCTGCTGCGCTGGTAATAGTCTTTTTTGTTGCCAGAGGAATGATTAAGCCGATAAATATTGCTGTTAAAGTTCTTAAAAACATTGCTCAGGGTGAAGGCGACCTTACCGTTAGGCTTCCTGTTCACGGTAATGATGAGATTACCGACCTATCCGAATACTTTAACCAAACTATTTCAAAGATAGGTTCATCTGTTAAACAAGTAAGTCTAAACACTGTTGATATGGAAAATATAGGCAGCGAGCTTGCGTCGAACATGACCGAAACCGCAAGTGCCGTGCACCAAATAAGTGCAAATATCGAAGGTGTAAAGCAGCAGACACTTACACAAGCTGCAAGCGTCAGCGAAACGGCAGCTACTATTGAAGAAATTATCCGCACGATAAAACAGCTTAACGGCAGTATCGAAAATCAGGCGGCGAGCGTTGCAGAATCTTCTTCGGCTATCGAGCAGATGGTCGGGAACATAGCTTCCATCACACAAACCCTCGGCAAAACGGATGATGTTATAAAAACTCTTGCAAACGCTACTGCAGACGGTAAAGAGACAATTTCAGGCGCAAACAGCGTAACCCAACGTATTGCCGAAGAGTCAGGCAGCCTTTTGGAAGCTTCAAGCGTCATTCAGCACATTGCAAGCCAGACAAACCTTTTGGCGATGAATGCTGCAATCGAAGCCGCCCACGCAGGCGAAGCGGGAAAAGGTTTTGCCGTCGTTGCCGACGAAATCCGTAAACTCGCTGAGGAATCCAGCACGCAAGGTAAAACCATTACCGAAACGCTTAAAGTTCTTTCAGGCGAAATTGAAACTCTTTCAGCCTCTTCAAGAACGGCAGAAGAAAAATTTAACGCTATTTTTGCCCTTTCCGAGCAAGTTAGAACGATGAGCCAAAACCTAATGAATGCTATGCGTGAACAGGAGAACGGCAGCAAGGAAGTTTTGACGGCTATTCGAGACATCAATATGATAACCAATCAGGTAAATGACGGTTCCGCCGAAATGCTGCGAGGCGGTGAGAATGTAGCTCAAGAAATGCAAAAACTCGATGAGCTTACCCGCGTTATCACCGACAGCATGAACGAGATGGCTTCCGGTGCCGTACAAATCAGCAATGCCGTTCAGGAAGTAAATGAAATAAGTCAAAAGAACAAGCAAAGCATTGAAAATTTGGCAAACGAAGTTTCCAAATTTAAAGTATAATTTAATTGGTAATGTTTAATGGATAATTGGTAATTACATTACAGATTGTCCATTAATCAATTACCAACGGTGCTTTTCAAAAACATAGGTAATCTGATATAATAGTCCGCTGATGGAAAAATATAAATGGAACGCTTTTTGCAAATTTAAAAGCGAGTATAAAAATGAATGTATGCATTACCTTGATATTTTAGGGTATAGATATAAGGAGCCTTCTTTAGAAAACTGTGCCGCCCAATCTTTTAAAAAAGAAAATGCTTCATTTTTTAAGGAGGGCTTGGCCGTGCTTCAAGAAGAGGCGGCTCTAGCTAATAAAACTCCTCCCTATCCTGTAGAAACTCCGATTGTGTATAATCATTCTTGGAATTTGGTCAGCGAAGATGACGAAATCAAGCTCATCGTTGTGGGCGATAATCCGGGGAAAAATGAGCAGCTTCATAAAAATCAAAAATATCTTGTGGGTCTTGCAGGAAAGATTGCCGATAACTTCTTTAAAAAAAATCCCTCGTTCGGAATCGATTTTAGAAAGAATGTTATTATCCTAAACAAAACGCCTATCCATACTGCAAAGACAAAACAGCTCGATTATATTTTAAAAAAAGCTGAGGACGGTTCTTTTAAAAAATTCTATGAAGAGTCTCAAATTTTTACGGCTCAAAAAACGGCTGAACTTCAAAAAAAACTGGGCTGCCCTATATGGCTTGTGGGCTACAGTGAGCTTAAACCCCGCGGCTTATTTTATGCTTATGCAAATGAAATGAAGAATTTATATGCGGATAAAAAAGAACCGCAAATTTATCTTTATCAGCACTTTTCTATGAACAGGTTTTTGATTGACCTAAAAGATAATTATGATCAAAGTATCAGCCTTGAAAATAATTTATCTCTTTTAGGAATAAAGCATCGAAATGAAATTTTACATTTTTAACACGAGGAGCTTGGAAACTTATGACTGTAAATTCAAAACCGGTTGTAAATTTAAGATCGGTATTTTCTGATAAATCTTTTTTAAAAAACTTATTTATAATTGCCGTGCCCATAATATTGCAAAATTTTATAAGCTCTTTTGTAAATATATTGGATACAATAATGATAGGGCGGCTCGGCACTATCGAGCTTGCGGCAGTAGGGCTGGGGAATCAATTATTCTTTTTATTGAACTTGATTTTGTACGGCATAGGTTCGGGCGGTATGGTTTTTACCGCTCAATTTTGGGGTAAAAAAGATTTTAAAGGCTTACAAAAAACCTTTACCGTTTCTCTCATTGTTGCAGTTTTTTTCAGTACCCTCTTTACCTTAGCTTGCTCTATTTTCCCGAAAGAAATTTTATCCCTTTATTCAAAGGATGAGGCTGTAATAGAAAAAGGAGTAGACTATCTCAGTGTTTCGGCGTTTTGTTTTTTACCCTTTGCGGTAAACTTTATTTTTATGATTACCCTGCGTTCTATAGAAAAGGTAAGGGTAGCGGTCGGTGCAACACTAGTTTCACTTTTTGTAAATCTTATACTGAATGCTATTTTGATTTTCGGTTTGTTGGGCTTTCCTGCTCTTGGGGTCAGAGGAGCTGCTATTGCAACTGTAGCTTCCAGAGTCGCCGAGCTTATAATTCTTTTTTCGGTAACAAAGAAAAAGAAATATCCCATACTCGGAAAACTAAAAAATCATTTTGACTTTGATCTTAAATTTATCAGACAATACTTTGCAATAGTCTTACCGGTTTTAATAAACGAATCTTTGTGGTCATTAGGTATTACATTTCATCATAAAATATTTGCAGGAGTCAGTACCTTTGCCTATGCCGCTTACAATATTACAAACACGGTTTCTATGTTGACATGGGTTATTTTTATAGGCTTAGGTAATGGAGTCAGTGTCTTAATAGGAAAAAAAATCGGCGAGAAAAATTATGACGAGGCAAAAACTTATGCGGCGAAGGTTTCAATCTTTGCTCCCTTTGTTGCGGCTTTTGTCGGTGCAATGCTTATCCCGATTTCGTATTTGACCCCGATTTTCTTTAATGTAGAAGAAATAGTTTTGCAGACCGTAATGAAGCTTTTTATAATTTTAGCCTGCTGTTATCCGTTAAAGGCCTTTAATATGTGTATGCTTGTCGGCATAATAAGAGCCGGAGGCGATACCCGTTTCGGTATAATCTGCGATACGGCCGTTATGTGGTGTGTCTCCATTCCTCTGGCCTATTTTTTATCTATTTATACCTCTATTCCGGCATGGGGAATTTATATTTGTCTTTTTAGCGAAGAACCTTTTAAGGCCCTCTTGGGGCTTTGGCGTATCAGGTCAGGTAAATGGCTCCGTTCTGTTACGGATTGAAAATTTGCAAACTAGGAGTTTTGCCTTAGATTCTATCTAGGCAGTCTTCCATATTTTGCCTGAGCCGTCAGCTTTTTCAAGAGAAGGAGTGCATTCTCCGCTTACAAAAGAGTAATCATTTTGTAGAGGGTTATAGCTTTCAATTTTGGCTTGAACGTTTTTTAGCATCTTGTCCCTATCTTTTGGAAGAATTCCTCTTACTCTAAACTCCAGATAATCATGGAAACCGTCATAAAAGATAGGGGAAGATTCATTGCCTAAAAGCTCGATCAATCTTTTTTCTTCTTTAAGGTTTTCCATCTCGCTTGCAGCCTCATATTTTCCCGCTTTTATGTCTTTATAAAGAGGAACTTCATTGTGGAGAAACATTGAAAAATTTATAACGCGAATGGGTTTTGTCTTGTTTAAAAATTCTGCCGTTGACTCGGCATTTTCAATGCTCCTGCCTTTTCCTGCAATACCCGTCATAATGTGGGCGCCAAACTTGTAGCCGTACTTTTGTATTTTTGATACAGCTTTTTCGGCTTCGGCTCTTGTGTGATCCTTATTCATAAATAAAAGAACATCGTCTAAACCGCTTTCTATTCCGATATAAAGAGTTCTTATACCTTGCGCATATAGGGTTTCCAATTCTGTATCGGTTTTTTGTAAAATGCCTGTAATTGTAGCATCCGTATTTATGCAATTACAATCGGGAAAATACTTATGAATTAAATTCAATATTTTTAAAAGATGTTCCGTTTTTAAATTGAATGCGCTTCCGTCTCCTAAAAAAATTTTTGAAAGGCTGCCGTTTAAATCTTTTACGCGTATAAGCTCCTCTTCAATTTGCGAAAGAGGTAATTCCCTATATTTTATACTGCGGAATAAATTACAAAACTTACACTTATTATATGAACAGCCGGCCATTACGGGAAGCATAAAAGAGGCTCTCTCCATAGGAGGCCTGCAAATTCTACCTTCATATTCCATAAGTCTCTCCTTGTATATATTATATACTCATAATGTTGGAGATTCAAGGGTACGTGTTATCCCAGTATACCCGCGCACAAAAAAACCGCCCCAAGCCGAAAGACACCCCAACTTGAAAGCGGTAGATTTAATTGGTAATGTGTAATTAAGCAATTATCAACTAATTCAGTGCTTCCACTTCTTCTTTACTGAGACCGGTCATCTGCATAATAAAATCAAGTTCACAATTCGCATGTTTCATCAATTTTGCCGTTTCAAGAGCTTTTTTGTATGAACCGTCGGCAAAGCCTTGTTGTATGCCTTGTTGTACACCTTGCCGGATACCTTGCTGGATACCTATCCTTAAACTTTCTTCCCTCTGTACCGCAATATCCGTATCATAGTCGTATTCTGCTACTAACATATTTATTACCTCCCGTGATTTTCGCTGTAAATATTCTCTTAAGATTCCTTTTTCTATACATATTTTTACCGCATTGGTAAAGCCGTTTTCGCTGTCAAGTTGGGTTTGTTTTCTTACCTCTTCTACAAAGAGACTGTATTCTTCAAGCGGTTTGCAGTCTGCTAAGATTTTGTTTGCTTTGTCCGTGTTGATATTAAGTACTTGAACCGTAAGTTCCAGCGGAGCGTGTTCGGGCTTTGTTATAAATGCATCCGAAAGTTTTAGAACCGTAGTTTCAGGATAGTCTTCCTTGCCATTATAAAAAACATAGAATTCAGGCGTAGGTATTTTTGACAATTTTCTTAAATACCTGTCTGTCGGTGCTTGCAGTTTTTCATAGATCCGGGCGATGTATTCTAAAAAGCGTAACGGCATATTTTCGTTTATTGTGGATTGGTGCTCTGCAAGCACAATAATCTTATTATCTACAAGGCAGGAAACATCGTTGATTATGTTCATGTACATAACGTTCTCAAGCCGTATATTTTCGACAGGAGACGAAAGCGGCAGACTTGTTCCATGTAAAGCATTATAAAGCGACAAGAAATTTTCCTTAGCCTTTTCATCTTCACTGAAAAGGTCGACAAACACTGAGTCTTTATATTTCCTGTTTGAAGTAGTCATAACTATGCCCTCTCTTGATTGTATTATACCACAGATGAGCGTATTTTAAAAGGGAGCGTTAGGGAAAGATTTCCTGTTAAAGTTTCCGTGTTAGCTCAGCTTGTACATAAGGGTATTTTGTTATATAATTATAAAAAAAAGCTAAGGAGGCTCATAATGAATCTTTATAGAAAGCTGCCTATCGGCATTCAAAGTTTTGAAAAACTTAGAACAGATAAATATCTTTATGTTGATAAAACAGAGCATCTTTTTAGGCTGATTTTAACCTCGTCTCCCTATTTTTTAAGCCGCCCGCGCCGATTTGGAAAAAGCCTTTTCCTTTCTACGCTTGCAGCCTATTTTTTGGGAAAGAAAGACCTTTTTAAAGGCTTATATATTGAAAAGGCTGAAGAAGAAAGGGCTAAGTCGGAAGGCTCAGAGCCTTGGATTGAATACCCTGTCCTATACTTGGATTTTAATATGGGGCGTTATGATTTACCTGATTCATTGAACGAAAGTCTTGAATTCTTTTTGCAAAATGAAGAAAAACGTCTTGGATTGAAGACAAGTAGATTGTCTTTTGGTAAACGCTTTGCCTTTTTAATACAAACAGCTTATGAAAAAACCGGAAAAAAGGTCGTTATCCTCGTAGACGAGTATGACAAGCCTCTTTTACAGACAATGTATGTAAATGAAGCCCTAAACGAAGAATTCCGAAGCACGCTTAAATCTTTTTATTCTGTTTTAAAAACTTGCGACCAATATATCCGCTTTTCGTTTTTAACGGGCGTAACAAAATTCAGTAAGATAAGTATTTTTAGCGATTTAAATAATTTGCAGGATATAAGTTTACACGAATCTTACTCTTCAATTTGCGGTATTACCGAAAAAGAATTGCACCTTACTTTTAAGCCTGAAATTGAGGCCTTGGCAGAAAAAGAAAAGATAAGCTATGAATCCTGTGTAGAGCTTTTAAAGAAGCGATATGACGGCTACTTGTTTGCCGGCGCAGGGGAAAGCGTCTATAACCCATTCAGTATTTTAAATGTTTTTTCGGCAAACAATGCCGGCAGTTATTGGTTTGCAACAGGAACTCCGACCTTTTTGGTAAACTATCTAAAAGATGCTCACTATAATATTCCCGACTTAGACGGGAATATTGAGCTTGATGAGGCCGGCTTATCCGATTACCGAGCCGACACAAAGAACCCTCTTCCGATTTTATTTCAGGCAGGATATTTAACAATAAAAGAATATATAAGAGAAGCAGCCCTTTACAGGTTAGGTTTTCCTAATGATGAGGTCCGCTACGGGTTTCTAAAAAATCTTTTGCCGGACTATACTTCTTTGCGTGCTGATCAAACGGCTTCTTCCGTTTGGCGTTTTGTTGAAGATGTAAAGGCAGGAAATGTGGACGGTTTTATGGAAAGAATGAAGTCCATAATTGCCGGAATTCCTTACGATAATCTTCCCAAAGAAAAATTAAAGCTTAGGGAGCAAAACTATCAGACGGCCGTTTATTTGATTTTTAAGCTGATGGGACAGTTTGTCGAAACCGAAATACACTGTGCAGCCGGAAGAGCAGACTGTATTGTTCACACGGCAGATGCGGTTTATATCTTTGAATTTAAACTTGACGGAAACGGAAGCTCGGCAGATGCAATAGCACAGATAAAAGAAAAAGGCTATGCAGTTCCTTTTAAATCAAGCGGTAAAAAGATTGTCTTAATCGGTTCATCCTTTGATGAAAAAGAACGCACCATAAAAGACTGGAAAACCGAAACTCTTTTATAAAATGAGTTAGAAGCGAGGAAATAAAATTGAGTAAATTATTTGTTGTAGGTATAGGCCCCGGCGGGGCGGAATATATGTCGGCTCAGGCGGCCGAGGCCTTAAAGCAATCCGAGATAATTGTAGGCTATTCAGGCTACATTGAATATATAAAACCCTTTATCGAAGGTAAAGAAGTTTTTCAAACGGGAATGACCGGCGAAATTGAAAGATGTAAGTATGCAGTTTCAAAGGTAAAGGAAGGAAAAACCGTAAGCATTATAAGCACGGGAGATGCCGGTCTTTACGGAATGGCAGGCCCAATCTTGGAGCTTGCTCCCGATTTAAATGTCGAAATAATTCCGGGTATTTCCGCCGCCTTTGCCGCAGCTTCAAGACTGGGTGCCCCCTTAATGCACGATACGGCCCTTATCAGCCTTTCCGACAGGCTCACCGATTACGAGGTTATAAAAAAAAGAGTCGGCTTAGCGGCGGAGGGCGACTTTGTAATTGCTCTCTACAATCCAAAATCTAAAACCCGTTCCGATTATATCGAAGAAGCCGTAAATATAATCTTAAAATTCAGGGCTCCCAAAACGCCCGTAGGCATAGTAAAAAATGCCTGCCGTAATAACGAAAAAATTATCGTTACCGAGCTTCAAAAAATAAATTACGATGAAATCGATATGTTCAGCCTGATAATAATAGGCAACAGCAACACCTACATTCAAAACGGAAAAATAATTACCCCGCGAGGATATAAGATTAAATGATCTGGATTATAGGCGGAACAACCGAAGCCGGAAGCCTTGCAGATTTTTTAAAAGCAAAAAATGAGCCCTATATAATGAGCGTTGCAACAGAAGAAAGCAAGGACTTTTTTAAAAATCATAAACTTAAAATCGGCAGAATGGATGCTCTTCAAATGGAACAATTTTGTATTGAAGAAAAAATAAGCCTCATTGCCGATTTAAGCCATCCTTATGCCCTAATCGTTTCTCAAAATGCAAAAAAAACCGCACAAAACTTAAACATAAAATATTTACGCTTTACCCGCGGAACTTCGCAATCTTCAACGGACTTGGAGCAAAATAGCTTTTACACTTTTGAGGATATGGAAGGCCTTTGCTCATTTTTAAAAGAATTAAAATCTTCTACGGTTTTTTTTACGACAGGTTCCAAAACCGTTTCGGACTTTGAAGCCTTCCGTTCCTCAAACCGCTTTGTATATAGAATTTTACCTACGGCGGACAGTATCGAAAAATGTAAAAATGCAGGAGTTGCGACTCAGGACATAATTGCCATGACAGGCCCCTTTTCTCAAAATTTAAATGAAGCTATGTTTAAAGAATACGGAGCCTCCTATATTGTGATGAAGGACAGCGGGGATGCCGGAGGCACAAGGGAAAAACTCGCCGCCTGTGAAGCTCTAAATATAATAGCCTTAATTCTCGGACGAGGAAAAGAAGAGGGTATTATCGAATTTGAAGAATTTAAAAAAGAGGTTTTAAAATATGGACATGCTTAGGATAGAGGATTTAAGCCTTTCCTACGGAGACAAACCTGTTGTTCAAAATTTAAACCTAAGGGTAAAAAAGGGGCAGGTGGTTTCGATAATCGGGCCTAACGCTTCGGGGAAGTCCAGCATTTTAAAAAGCATCGCAGGAATTATAAAACCCGTTTCCGGTAAAATCTTTATCGAAGAAAAAGACATCTCAAAAATGGATTCCAAAAAACTCGCCCAAAAAGTTTCTATCCTATTACAGCAAAATAAAAACCCGGATGATATGAGCATCGAAGAATTGGTCTATTTCGGCCGTTATCCCCATAAAAAATGGTTTGAGGGCTTTGAAGCTTCCGACCAAAAGATAATAGAAGAAGTTATGAAGCTTACAAATACCTTTGCCTTGCGGGACAAAACCTTGGAAACCCTGTCCGGCGGCGAAAGACAAAGAGCTTGGATCGCCATGGCCCTTGCCCAAGAGCCGGATATCCTTTTGTTTGATGAGCCGACCACCTATTTGGATCTGGCTCATCAAATAGAATTCTTGGAGCTTGTAAACCGTCTAAACAAGGAAACGGGGGTTACGGTAGTTTTGGTTCTTCACGACTTAAATCAAGCTGCCCGTTACGGCAACTACCTTTTTGCAATGAAAGAGGGTAAAATTTTTGCCCAAGGCAGTCCCGAAGAGGTGCTGAATCCTCAAAATATTTTGAGCATTTACAATATTGAAGCTAAACTCTTTAACGCTGCGGGCTATCCGGTTGTTATACCTGAAAAGCGATTGTAGGCCGCTCCGTCATTATTAAGATTCTTACCTTTGCGCACTTTGTATCTCTACTGTTAAAAAAGTCCAAAACGACCTTGCAATATGCAGCAAAACCGTGTATACTAAATACCAATGATATGGAAACGCACCGCCGGCAGTTATAAACATTCTCACAAAAAAAGTGTAAAAAGTTTTGCAAAAGCGCTTGACATAAAACATCGTATCGAGCAAAATTCACAGCTTCACAGCTTCACAGCTTCACAGCTTCACAGCTGAGGGTAAGCTGTGCCCAAATAAATTTAAATATCAATTACTCAAACCATGTCCAAAGATCGGCAGTCCGTCAAAGACTGACTGTCTGCCCTTGGGCTTTTTTCATACACCGTGTAAAAAACCGCAACGAACGCCAAGCCTTGAGCTTCGCTCAACTTCGCAAAGGATTATAAAAGAATGCCTTACAAAGCCTTCTTAAAACACCTTGCGTCCTTGGCGTGCTCCGCGGTTAAATTAAAAAATATAAGGAGAACAAGATATTAAAGTATTGTTTGCGCGAAAACTTACTCACCCCTGCGCCGGACGACTACATGGCACAGGCAACTGATGTGCGCTCGTACACTCTTGACGAGATTATAGACCTGATGATGGAAAAAGGTACCACGCTCACGCGTGCGGATGTGGCGGCAACCTTGCAAGTCTACGGAGAGGTAGTAAGTGCCATTATCAAAGACGGCTCGGCCGTTAACACACCGCTTATGAACACCTCGATGAGCATATCCGGCGTATTTGACGGAGCAAACGACAGCTTCGATAAAAAGCGGCACACGGTAAACTTGAACATAACCGCCGGCACGCTCCTTCGCGATGCGGTTACCAAAGTCAAGTGCGAAAAAACCGAAGGCGTAAGTACCGACCCCTACATCACCGAAGTTACCGACATCGTAACGGGAGCGGTAAACACAACCCTGACTAAAGGCGGGGTGGTACAACTGGTCGGAAGCCGGCTCAAGTTCGATGCTAAAGACGAAGCACAGGGCATCTTCTTTGTACCCGAAACCGGAGAGGCCGTCCGTGCCGCCGTCATCGCCGAAAACAAACCCGCGCGTCTTATGGCAATAATCCCTGCCGATTTGGCGGCCGGTACCTACTACATCGAAGTGCGGACAAAAATCGATATGGGTGGTAAAAAACTGAAAACGCACAAAACCGGCCGGTTCAACAAACCGCTCACGTGCGCCGCATAAAACGGAGCCGGTAGACTGTCTACAAACGTAATGGTAGGCACCCTACCGGCATAATGGTAGCCAGTCTACCACAGTAATGGTAGCCAATCTACCGGTGTAATGATAGACAATATGGATAATTGATAATTACCCATTACCAATTACAAATTAAAACAAGGAGGTTTTCAAGATGAAAACAAGTAATTCAAACAACAAAGCAGTTGCTTTGAAAACGAAGGGAGCTGCGGCGCTCATCATAGCCGCAATATTGGCACTGGTCTTTACAGGCTGCCCGAATAATGCGGGCGGAAGCGGTTCGGGCAGTGCCACGCCGCCTGCACCCCCTGAAATCGTATACGAGTTTGTAGACATTCAAGGGGCAACCATTACGGGCGTTGACCCTGACTACACCTTACCCGGAAATCAAGCTTGGAGGAAAGGCGTATTTATTAAAGACCGGAAGGTGAAATTAAGCCCCTACAAGCTAGGCAAGACGGAGGTAACCTATGAGCTGTGGTATAGTGTACTCAAATGGAATACTGATAATGGTAAGGGATACGTCTTTGTCAATCAGGGAAGAGAAGGCAGTCATGGTACTGATGGAGCAGCTCCCACAGATGAAGGAAAAAAAGAGCCGGTAACAAATATAAGCTGGCGGGACTGCATAGTATGGTGTAATGCGTATACGGAAAAGACGTTGGGCGAGGAAGAATGCGTATACCGCAAAAGCGATAGCGATTCTACCGTATTAAAAAATGCGAAGGCGAAAGATGGGGAAGAATATATTTGCGATAAAGCCTATGCTGATATGAGTAAAAAAGGCTTTAGACTTCCGACTGAAGCGGAATGGGAATATGCGGCCCGCCGGCAAAACAACAACGAAAATGCGGTAAACTACGGCGAAGGTGGTAGTGAGGTATACCTTACCAAATTAAACAGTGCAAGCGGAGCGAAAGCTGACTGGAATACGGCGGAAACAGGAGAGGTTGCGTGGTATAGTGGTAATTCAGGAGGAAAAACTCATCCTGTAGGAAAAAAGAGAGCGAATGCACTTGGCTTACACGATATGAGCGGTAATGTCTGGGAATGGTGTTTTGATTGGTATAAGGATGACCCTGCATCAAACGATACTGCTTATATGCAAGGCAGTATTGTTACCGATCCTCAGGGTGGTGCGTCGGGTTCTTACCGTGTTTGGCGCGGCGGCAGCTGGGACGACTACGCGGACTTCTGCACTGTAGGCAGACGGAACTTCATCGGTCCTGACTTCAGGAACTACTATCTTGGCTTCCGCCTGGCTTGCCGGCCTTGAGTTTACACATTTTGCCGGAGAGGTACTCAAAATCGGACATCCGTGTCCGATTTTGAGTTTCGAGTTTTGCCTCACGGCAAAACATCGTAATGCTGGAACCACCGCCGTCCATGGCGGTAAAGCGGTGTAGCCGAACTATATAATTACAAATTGATAAAACTTTAATTAAGGAGATTTTCAAGATGAAAACAATCAACAACAAGAAAAGAGGAGCCGCGGCGCTCATCACAGCCGCAATATTGGCAGCGGTACTGCTGTGTACCGGCTGCCCCAACAGTGCCGGCGGTTCGGGCTCAAGTGGAGGAGCCGGTAGTACAGGCGGCACGCCCCCTGCCGACAAAACCTACACGGTAAGCGGCGTACAATTTACAATGAAAGGCATCGCCGCCGTAACGAACGGAACCGTAGGGTACAGCGACGTGAGCAACAATGCACCGCACACGGTAAGCCTTACCGCGTACTTGATAGGTGAAACCGAAGTAACGCAGGAGCTGTGGCAAGCGGTGATGAGCACTAATCCGAGTATTTTTCAGGGAAGTTCCAACCCGCCTGAAAGCGGCGAAGTGCAGGAAAAGCGTCCGGTAGAGAAGGTAAATTGGTATCAGTGTATAGCATTTTGCAATAAGCTGAGTAAGGCGTGCAATCTTGATCCGTGTTACACGGTTACCGGCGTAGACTTCGATACACTGAACTTTAGCAATATACCGACATCGAATAATACAAACTGGAATAATGCCGTATGCGACCGGAATAAAAACGGGTTTCGCTTACCGACGGAGGCTGAATGGGAATGGGCGGCACAGGGCGGCACAAACGACAAATGGGCGGGAACGGATACCAAAAGCGAGCTGAAAAACTATGCGTGGTACAAAAATGATGACGGAGGCGATGCGAACGGCAAAACACACCAAGTAAAGCTGAAATCGGCGAACGGCTACGGGTTATACGACATGAGCGGGAACGTATGGGAATGGTGCTGGGACCGGTATAGTGACAGTACGCCTACAGGCGGTCAAGATCCGGCGGGTGGTGCGTCGGGTACTTACCGTGTTGGGCGCGGCGGCGGCTGGAACGATGGTGCGGGTTACGCTGCTCGTGCGTATCGGCGCGACGACGACCCCGGCGACCGCTTCCACAATCTTGGCTTGCGGCTGGTCTCGCGTCCCTAGAGTTTACACAGCATTTTTTCGTACGCAAGGCGGTGAAGCGGGCGCAGCGTAAGCCGCCCGCAAGCAGCCTATGGGACGAAAAAATGCGCCGGCAGCGGGAAGGCTGTTGAGCAGTTGTACCTCCGTGTACACTTCGCATAATGCGGAAGGAGAAAAAATGACTAGATCATTTAGTTATGATGATAATTTGAAGGGTATGGTCGATATCAGTTCTGACGGACTTGAAACAGCATATCATTTTTTAGGAGAAAATATATGATAAAATTAAATTTGAACAAGAGCTCAGCCGCTTCAAGCGGCAGGCTCTGTGCACTGAAAAGAGCCGCGGCGCTCATCTTAGCCGCAATATTGGCACTGGTCTTTACAGGCTGCCCGAATAATGCGGGCGGAAGCGGTTCGGGCAGTGCCACGCCGCCTGCACCCCCTGAAATTGTATACGAGTTTGTAGCAATTCCCGAGGCAACCATTGCAGGCGTTGACCCTAACTACACCTTACCCGGAAATCAAGCTTGGAGGAAAGGCGTATTTATTAAAGACCGGAAGGTGAAATTAAGCCCCTACAAGCTGGGCAAAACAGAGGTAACGTACGAGTTATGGCACGAGGTACTGACATGGGCAGAAAGTAATGGCTACACCTTTGCTAATAAGGGAAAAGAAGGCAATAACGGAACCGAAGGAGCCGCTCCCACAGAAGCAGGAAAAAAAGAGCCTGTAACGACTATAAGCTGGCGGGACTGCATTGTGTGGTGTAATGCGTATACAGCAAAGACGATGGGCGAGGGAGAATGCGTATACCGCAAAAGCAAAATCGATATTGCGGTATTAAAAAATGCGACTGATACAGCTTCTTGCGATGCCGCTTATGCCGATATGAGTAAAAAAGGCTTTAGACTTCCTACTGAAGCTGAGTGGGAATATGCAGCCCGTTGGCAGGGAAGCGATAAAACAAATGCGGCACAATACGGCGATGTATACCTTATCAAATTAAACAGTGCAAGCGGAGCGAAAGCTGACTGGAATGATGCTGCGGAAACAGGAGAGGTTGCGTGGTATAGTGGTAATTCAGGAGGAAAAACTCATCCTGTAGGAAAAAAGAGAGCGAATGCACTTGGCTTACACGATATGAGCGGTAATGTCTGGGAATGGTGTTTTGATTGGTATAAGGATGACCCTGCATCAAACGATGCTGCTTATATGCAAGGCGGTATTGTTACCGATCCTCAGGGTGGTGCGTCGGGTACTGACCGTGTTAAACGCGGCGGCAGCTGGAGCCTCAGCGCGAGCTTCTGCACTGTAGGCAGGCGGGACTACTACAGTCCTGGCAACGGGGACGACAATCTTGGCTTCCGCCTGGCTTGTCTGCCCTAAGTTCACACATTTTGCCGGAGAGGTTGAGCAGCTGAGGGCGCAGCGTAAGCCGCCCGAAGCAGTGAAACCGAATAGGCAAAATGTGTTTTGTGGTGCAGTGTATTTTTGAAAATAAAACTGCACTGTGTCAGCCGCTTTAGCGGCTCGAAAATTTTTGAGTAAAAAACGGTATGGACTTTATAAGGTGGTGCGTCGGGTACTAACCGTGTTAAACGCGGCGGCAGCTGGAACAACAACGCGAACAACTGCACTGTAGGCAAACGGAACAACAACAGTCCTGACAACAGGAACAACAATCTTGGCTTCCGCCTGGCTTGTCTGCCCTTGAGCCTCTTAAAAATGTACATCCTTAAACTTTTTAATGCCGGTTATTCTTATGCGGGAATAACCGGCGTTTTTTATATATGGTAACCTCCAATACCGCAATATTTTGTAAATTTTCTATCACGATTTTTCAAAAACTCTTGACCCTTTTTTTTTATATTAGTATCTTCTTATAAGATAAAGTTATAGTTGGAGTTCAAATGAAGAAGAATCATGAAAAACATGCCGACAAAAAAGAGGCTGCTAAGGAGGAACTTGAAAAGGACCTTCAGCCGAAAGATGAGTCTGCGGTGAAAGATGAACAAGGAGCCGGATGCGGTTGCGAAGCGCCAAAAGAAACCCCGCAAGAAGACAAAGCAGAGCATAACAATTCTACTGATAACAAAAACAAAGAAAAAGATGATGCCGCTTTGGAATGTACAAAAAAAATTGAAGAACTGGAAGCTAAATGCAGGGACTGGCAGGATCAGTATTTGCGCAAGGCTGCGGATTTTGAAAACTACCGCAAGCGTATGATTAGGGAAAAGCAGGAAGCTATAGACTACGCAAACAGCAATCTGCTTTTGGATCTCGTACAGGTGCTCGATGATTTTGACAGGGCTATTGATGCCGGCAAAACTCAAGGCGGAGAGGCCTCAAACAATGCCTTTGTTGAAGGCGTTGTAATGATAAAAAATCAAATGGTTTCTATGCTGAGCTCAAAGTACGGGCTTAGCTATTATCCCGCAAAGGGAGAAGCCTTCGACCCCAACCTTCACGAAGCCGTTTCAATGATTCAGTCTCCGGATGTAAAAGAGGCTGTTGTAGGAGAAGAGCTTCAAAAAGGCTACAAACTAAAAGAAAGAGTGATTCGTCACTCCAAGGTAATGGTACTAATGCCTGCCGAAAAGCAGGATGAAAAAAAGGCGGAAGAAAGCGAAGCCGCCGATAAAAAAAACGAAAATTAGCTTATAGGAGATATTGAAAATGGGAAAAATTATTGGAATTGACTTAGGAACAACAAACTCTTGTGTATCGGTAATGGAAGGCGGCGAGCCCGTCGTTATACCGAACTCTGAAGGCGGAAGAACGACTCCGTCCATTGTAGGCTTTACCTCAAAAGATGAAAGGGTTGTAGGCCAGCCTGCAAAAAACCAAATGATTACCAACCCTGAAAGAACCGTTTATTCGGTAAAGCGCTTTATCGGTCACCGATACAGCGAGCTTACAGACGAGTTAAAGCGTGTTCCTTACAAAATCGTACCTCAGGGGGAAGATGTAAGAATCGACATTGACGGAAAACTTTATTCCACACAGGAAATTTCCGCCTTTATTCTACAAAAAATGAAAAAAACAGCCGAGGACTATCTGGGCGAAAGTGTAACCGAAGCCGTTATAACCGTTCCGGCTTATTTTAATGATGCTCAAAGACAGGCAACAAAGGATGCCGGAAAGATTGCCGGCTTGGAAGTAAAGCGAATCATAAACGAGCCGACAGCCGCTTCCTTGGCCTTCGGTTTTAACAAGGATTCTAAAAAAGAAAAAACAATCGCCGTATATGACCTTGGAGGAGGAACCTTCGATATTTCTATCCTAGAATTGGGTGACGGAGTTTTTGAAGTAAAATCAACAAACGGAGATACTCACCTTGGCGGTGACGACTTTGATAACAGAATAGTAAACTGGCTGGTTGATGAGTTTAAAAAAGATACCGGAATTGACCTGTCTAAAGACAGAATGGCCTTACAGCGCTTGCGTGAAGCCGCTGAAAAGGCAAAGATTGAGCTTTCTTCGGTTGCAAACACAGATATAAATCTTCCTTTTATTACAGCCGATGCAAACGGACCTAAGCACTTACAAAAGAGCTTATCCAGGGCTAAGTTTGAGCAAATGACTGAAGACCTATTTGAAAGAACAAAGGAGCCTTGCAGAAAGGCCTTAAAAGATGCGGGTATCACCCCCGATAAAATCGATGAAATTCTTTTGGTCGGCGGTTCAACTCGAATGCCTAAAATTTTGCAGATTATAAAGGAAATTTTCGGAAAAGAAGGCTCTAAGAGCGTAAACCCCGATGAAGCCGTAGCAATGGGTGCCGCTATTCAGGGCGGTATTTTGGGCGGAGATGTTAAGGACGTTCTTCTCTTGGACGTTACTCCTCTTTCTTTAGGTATTGAAACTATGGGAGGCGTATTTACACCTCTTATCAACCGAAATACTACGATCCCGACAAGAAAGAGTCAGGTATTCTCTACAGCCGCTGACGGACAAACTGCCGTTTCTATCCATGTATTGCAGGGAGAACGGGGTATGGCCAGCCAAAACAGAACCCTCGGCAATTTTGACCTCGTAGGCATTCCTCCGGCACCGCGCGGAGTTCCGCAGATTGAAGTTACGTTTGATATTGACGCAAACGGTATTGTGCACGTTTCGGCAAAAGACCTCGGAACCGGAAAAGAACAGCACATCCGCATCGAAAGCTCAAGCGGCTTAAGCGAGAGCGAAATCGACAGAATGGTAAAAGAAGCTGAAGCCAATGCAGAAAATGATAAACTGGAAAGAGAAAAGGTTGAAGTAAAAAATAATGCCGACTCTCTTATTTATCAAACCGAAAAGACCCTCAAAGAAATGGGAGACAAAATAGGAGCTGCCGATAAGCAAAAAATTGAAGCTGCAATAGCGGACTTGAGACAGTCCCTTAATTCAGATAATACTGCGGACATCAAGGCAAAGACCGAAAGTCTCCAACAAGCCGCTTATAAAATTGCAGAAGAAATGTACAAGCAGCAGGGAGCTCAAGCTGGTGCCGATCCTAACGCCGGCAGTTTTCAAGGAGCCCAGCAGGGAGGAACCAATTACGGTACTTCAGGTCATAAAACCGGAACAGCCGATGATGTTGACTATGAAGTCGTAAATGATGATAATGATAAATAAATTTTAAGACTTAATCTTATTTGCGATGTTTTTCATAAGCCGTTTTTCTGTAAAGGCTTATGAAAAACTCGCCATTTTTATATTGGGAGTTTTTAGTGCCGGCATCTAAAAGAGATTATTATGAGGTTTTGGGCGTAGATAAAAAAGCCTCAAACGATGACATAAAAAAAGCATATCGAAAATTAGCAATCAAATATCATCCCGATAAAAACCAAGGGGACAAGGTTGCTGAAGAAAAGTTTAAAGAAGCTACGGAAGCTTATGAAATTCTTATCGACGAAAAAAAACGCAGCATGTATGACCAGTACGGACATGCCGGTGTAGATGGAATGTCCGGAGGGGGAGGCTTTGATCCTTCGGCCTTCCAAGGCTTTGAAGATATCTTCGGAGGTAATTTTTCGGATATTTTTGAAAATCTTTTTGGAGGAGGCTTTGCTCATTCATCAGGTTTTTCAGGCCGTCATGCAGGGCCGATCCGCGGTTCCAACCTTCGTTATGATCTTCAAATATCTTTTGTTGATGCCGTTTATGGTAAAAAGGCCGAGTTAAGCTATACCCGTAATGAAAAATGTTCCGAATGTCACGGAACCGGAAGCGAAAGCGGAAGTTCAAAAAAAATGTGCCCCGACTGTAAGGGTACCGGACAAGTGCGTCAAAGTACAGGTTTCTTTTCTATATCGAGACCATGTCCTACCTGCGGCGGCGAAGGCTCCATAATCGAAAAGCCGTGTAAAAAATGCGGAGGAAGCGGCCTGGAACGCAAAAAGCAGCGCATAATAGTTACCATTCCCGCCGGTGTAGAAAACGGAAAACGGATTACTATTCCCAGTCAAGGAAATGCAGGCCAAGCCGGAGGAGACTATGGAGATCTCTTTGTCTTTATCTTTGTTCAAGCTCATCCTTATTTTGAACGGAACGGAATAGACCTCTACTGTGCTGTTCCCATCTCAATGACTCAAGCGGCTTTAGGAGGAGAAATAAACATCAAATCTCTCGACGATAAAACCTTAAAACTTAAAATCCCGGCCGGGACACAGAATGGAAAACTGTTAAGGATTCGAGGTGAAGGCGTTCCTACAGGGATAGGCCGAAAGGGAGACTTATACATTCAAATTCAAGTGCAAATTCCTTCAAAATTGTCATCAAATTCAAAAAAACTTTTGCAGGAAATTTCGGCACTGGAAGGCGAAAATGAAAATCCTAACCTTATCCCTTTAAAAGATTTACCCTAAAATTTGATAGGCTTTTTTAATTTAGGCTTTATCTTTATTTTGTTTTATGGTATAATATCTCCTAAGCTGAGAGGTCATAATGATTAAATTACGAAAATTGCTTTCAAATATTCTGATAAGCTTTGCAATGGGCAGCGTTTTTGCTCTTTTTATGATATTTGTAAGCCCAAGGTTTTTGTTTTTAGGTAAATTTTACTCGGCGAATGATATGACTTTGGCTTTAAGCCGATTAGCAAGGATTCCTGAAATAACTCAAGTGCACCGTTTTATTATAGGAGCTTTGGTTTTTGTAATTGTTGCAATCTTTACGGATTATCTTTTGCGAAGTTTTTATAAAACAGTAGAAAATAAAGAATACGATAGACCTAAAAATAAAATATTTGACGGTTTTTTGGAGAAGATGAGATTCTGCTATACTCTCGAAAACCTGATAGAAGCCGCACAAAATGAACTTGAGTATTCCGGTGATTGCTCTGTAATGCTCATAGATCCCAAAGAAAATATTGTTTTATATAACAGCAGCTCAAGGTTTGTTTCTTCCCCCGAAACATTTACTTCCCTCCATGAAATCACGGCAGAGTATAAACCCGGGGTTTATTTTTTTAATGCCGATATGCAAAAATGCAAAATTAAAAAAGCCCGCATCGCTGCCGTAATTTTAAAAGATATTCATTTTTTTGTTATTTGCGGATACTTTAATGAAGTAGAACCCGAAATTTTTAATACAATGTTTTCGGAATTTGTGAGTTATCAAAACAGGGTTTCTACTCTTGAACAACTTTTATATTTTTCGGAGTTAAGCCAAGAATGGGACATGGTTGCTAGTACGCAGAGGGCTTTCTTGCCTCAGCAACTGCCTGATATGCCTATGCTTGAAATTGCTTCTTATTTTAAACCTCTTGTAAATGTTTCAGGTGACTATTATGATGCTATAAAAGTTGATGAGCATAAGACCCTTTTAATTGTAGGAGATGTTTCCGGTAAGGGACTTTCAGCTGCATTGGTTATGGGTGTCGTGGTAAATACAATTAAGATAGCAAAAAATAAAGAAGACCTTTCCGGCCTTGTTCTTGCAGTCGATAGTGCAATAAAAAGAATGGGACTTTTGGATAAATATACGGTTTTATTTTTAGGCTTGATTGACACTGAAAAAATGACGATAAAATATGTTAATGCTTCAATGGAAGACCCAATGATTCTTACGGAAGCACCCGACGGATACAAGGTAAAGATACTTGAGTCTACGTGCAGTATTGTCGGGATTATTGATTTTGATAAAATAGAAGTTAAAGAAAGGCCTCTTTATCGAGGTGATGTAATTTTGATGATGACAGATGGTATTCCTGAAGCTATGAATCATGCCGGTGTTGAATTAAGTGAAACGGAGACATATATAGACTCTATAAAATCTTTTGCTCAAGGTAGTGCAAAAGATATTGTAGAAAATATTGTAAATATGGCCTATGCTCATACCGGTGATCAGCCTATGAGGGATGACATTACAATAATGTGCGCTAAGATTAAGGGGTAAGTTATGGGACTGATTGTTTTTGTATTCTTTTTTCTTGTAGTTTTAGCTATATTGGCGATAAACCTAGTTTACAAAAAGGCCCCTTATGCAAAAGACCTTTTTATGATCGCAGGTACTATAGTCATAACAACTTTGCTATTTTTGCTTTTAATATTAGCCCTGTATTTTAACTTTTCGAGCGTAATTGTTATTCTTTCTAAAATATTTATAGTTGGAATGGTTTTTGTCTCATTTTTCACCTTGCAATTTACCGTAAAAATGCCTTATTTTGAGCGTAAAAAAAATATTCCGTTTACGGTGTTTAACTCTATTTTACATTTAGGGATTGCTGTTCTTGCAGTTTTATTTATAAGAGGCTTTTTTTGGAATGCTCTATCAGGTTTTAAATTCAATTCAGAGATGATTGCAGGAATTCCTGTTGCAGATATTTTTTTGATGACAATCCTTTTGGCTATGCCTTTTTTTGCCATGCTGATTTCAATTTATAAAATTTTTAAAGAAAAAAGCGGAATTTATAGGCAGCAGATGATAATATATTTTGCAGCACTTTTTTTTAGCGCAATTCTTTGGGGCTTTGTATATTATCTTTCTACTATTTTTTCATGGGCAATAGCTATAACGCCCTTGGGATATTTGCTTTTAGTTTTTTTTACCTCATCAGGTTTTTCTACCTCAATGGTTTACGACAGAAAACAAATAGCTTTTGCCTTATTGCGGTTCCTGATCTTTATTTTAATTTTTGCTGCAATTACAGGGTTTTGGGCTTCGTTAGTTTTAACCTCTATTCGTAGTTTTTATATTCAGATTGTTTTGCTGATGATAGGTGCTGCTGTTTTTTTTGTTATTAGAAATTTTGTATCACAAAAATTTAAATGGCTTTTGGGCGATACTTCCGAATACGCAAAAGTTATAGAAGAAAAATTACAGCACATTGATTATACTGAAGGCCGTGAAAAAGTCATGGAGAACTTTTCAAATATTTTATTGGAACACTTACATACCAGTTCTCTTAGTATTTTAATTGCCGGCGAAAATGAGATATTGGAACCTGTTTATTCTACATTAAATGTAACGTCTACTTTTAATACTAACAAACCTGTTTTTGAATTTTTATTAAATGAAAATATTCAGGTTATAATGCGGTCCCAAGTTTTGACAAACCCTGATTTTGCGGACGTGAGAAGTGACTTGATCGGTTTTATGAACAGTACATATGCTGAAATATTGATTTGTGTTCGTGAGGGACAAAAATTGATAGGTGTCATTTCCGTGTCTGCAAAAAAACGAAAAGAGGCCTACACTTCATATGATTTTGATGTATTAAAGAATCTTTATTCTTACTTCTTTTTGGTTGTTTATTATTTAAGAAATATAGCGAAGCAGGATATAGTTCTCATTCTTGACAGAGAAATAGAAATGTCGGATCAAATTATCGGCTCAATTCAAAAGAATATAGATATTGTTGAAAAAAAATCAATAGAAGTGGACTCTGTAGCTTTTTCTGCTCACCAATTGGGCGGAGATTTTACCGATTTTATTAGATTATCTGAAAATCGGTATTTATTTTTGATAGGGGATGTTTCCGGTAAGGGATTGAGCGCAAGTATGTCTATGGTAATTTTAAAATCTGTTATTCATACTTACCTTTCGGAAACTCCTGATTTTAAAGAGCTGGTTGTAAAAATAAATTCTTTTATTAAAGATAATCTTCCGAAAGGAACTTTTCTTGCAGGACTTTTTGGAATTATCGATTTTAAAGAATCTACAATATATTATCTTAACTGCGGTATTCCTCTTATGTCGATGTACATTGATTCTTATAAAAATGTTATTGAAATTCAAGGAGAGGGAAGGGTATTAGGTTTTGTAAAAAATATAAGGCCGTTTTTAAAGGTAAGAAAAATAACAATGAACCGTAATGATATTATTGTTTTTGTTACTGACGGTTTATTGGATTCTAAAAACTTAAAAGGAGATAAATTCGGAAATGATAGAGTAAGCCGTTTGATTGCTGCAAATAAGACAAAGTCGGCAAGTGAAATTTCGAATGCTATATATAAAACTTTCTTGGATTATATTGCTCATGAAATTGAAGATGATATCACTATTATGACATTCAAACATATATAAAGGACGTGCTATGGAAAATTTGATTATTACTGAATCGAAAGTATCGGGGTGTTTATTATTGGCTATTGAAGGAACCGTTAATCTATATACATCAGGTGATTTTGAAAAAAAAGTATATACTGCAATTAAGGACAATGATGTTATCTTAGACTTGTCTAAGGTACAAGCTCTTTCGTCATCGGGAATAGGTGTTTTAATGACGGCTCATAACGAAAGCGAAGAAAATGGTCATAAGATGTATATGTTAAACCCTGCCAAGGATGTCAAGATGGCTTTGGATTCGACGGGTTTTTCCGATGTGTTTAGAATTATTCATTCAATTGACGAAATATAAATAATTTTTTCTCAAGGATTAAATATGTATTTTAATCTAAAAAGAAATATATTTATTATTTTATTTTTTGTTTTATTAATTGTCGGGTATACGGAAGACAAATCAAGTGACGATGAAGATATATATAAAAAAGTTTATACATATATTTCAAGACGCTTTCCTAAACAAATTTTTAATAAAATAAACAATAATCGGAGAGAATTTTTTAAGGATTTAAATATTGTTCTGAAAAATGAAAAAGAAGATGAATTGATTTTGGTGGATAAACTTAACCGTCTTGATGAAAATTATAAACCCAAAAATATTATATTATTGGTAAATATAAAAGACAGAAAATATGTTCTTGATCGTACCAATATCTATCTTGCAAAAATTGCGGAACGTCCCTTACAAAAAATGGCAGAAGATGCAAAAAAGACTGGACTAGAAATAATGGTAAGTTCAGGTTATCGGTCTTATAGCTACCAAACTAAGCTTTTTTCAAAATATGAAAAGGAGTATGGTAAAAAAAATGCTCTGTCTTTTTCGGCTCCTCCCGGAGCAAGTCAGCATCAACTGGGTACTGTCATTGATTTCGCCACTATTGATGATTCTTATGCCGATACGCCTGAAGGTAAATGGATGCTTAATAATGCGTGGAAGTACGGCTGGTCTTTATCTTATCCTAAAAATATGGAGCATATTACCGGCTATAAATGGGAGTGCTGGCATTATAGGTATTTGGGAGTTGAGGCTTGCAAGTTTCAAAAAGAATGGTTCGGTGATATCCAACAATATATGTTGGAATTTATCGACCTTTGGAAAAAAGAAAAACTTAATTAAACTTTTATGTCTTTTTCCGATAAACCGAATCCCTCTTCTTCATGAGTGTGAATCCCATAAGGTTCGATATGTACCATTACGTCATAAACATTTTCCATTTTTTCTTTAATTGCTGAAGTAACTTTTTCTGCAATGTTATGGCCTTCGCAAATCGTGATTGACGGATCAACTTCAATATCCAAATCTATATCCAGAAGATTGGCCATTCGTCTGATTCTTGCTCGGTGAGGATTATGAGCTCCTTCAACGGAATTGGCGGCTTCAAATAGCAGCTTGTACAAAAGCTCGTTAGTATTTCCGTCCATTAACTCAACATTTAATTCTATAAAAAGTCCTAGGCCTGATTTTATAATCCAAGCACTTACCAAAAGAGCCGTAATTGCATCAAAAATCGGTGCATTAAAAAAATAAGAGATTGCAAGACCCGTTAAAACCGAAGAAGAAAGGATAACATCATTTGTCATATTTTTTGCATTGGCTTGAATCATCATACTGCCGGCTTTTTTACCCATAATATACTGGTTTAAGGCTAAAAGAAGTTTTACTATAATTGAAGATACCGTAACAATAGCGGCAAGTATGTGAGGCATTATAATAATTACGGTTCCTTTATAAACATTTATCAGTTTTCCTGCTGCCGTAAGAAAGAGCTGAAAGCCTGCTGTCATAATTATAAAAGATAGAATTAGAGCGGCCATTGTTTCAGCCCGTTGATGACCCCAAGGATGTTCTTTATCTGAAGGCCTGTTTATTATAAAACTTACCGCAAGTGTAATAACCGATATTATAACGTCGGTTGCCGAATCTAATCCGTCACCAAGTACCGAAAGACTTTGTGCATAAATTCCTATAACAAGTTTTGCAATACAGATTATTATGTTTCCTATGAGGGCTGTAAGAGATGCAATTCTCACAAGCTTTATTCTTTTATCACTATCCATCAATCTTATTATATCAAAATAAAATAATAAAATCAATGTTTGATTAAATGGCAGGCTGTAAAATGCCCTTTTTCAGTTTCGATTAATTCCGGTGAAATTAATTTACACTTTTCAAAGGCTTTTGAGCAGCGTTTATAAAATCGGCAGCCTTGAGGGGGATTGATTGCACTGCTTATTTCTCCTTTAATATGAATACGCCGTGCCGACATGGGGGAGTCTATATCGGTGCTTGGGATTGCAGAAATTAAGGCTTGAGAATAAGGATGAAGCGGATTTTTATATAGGTCGGCACTTTTTGCGAATTCTACAAGTTTTCCCGAATACATAACGCCTACCTTGTCGGAAATATATTTTACTATGGATAAATCATGGGCAATAAACAGATAAGTCATTTTAAATTCTTTTTGAAGCCTTATCAATAAATTTATTATCTGGGCTTGGATTGAAACATCGAGGGAAGAAATAGGTTCATCACAAACTATAAAATCTGGTTCCACTGCCAAGGCCCTTGCGATTCCTATTCTTTGCCTTTGGCCCCCTGAAAATTCATGAGGAAACCTATTGGCATGTTCGGGAACAAGACCTACGGTTTCAAGAAGACCGTATACGGCCTCTTCCATTTCTTTTTTTGTTTTATATAAATTATGAGCTTCCATGCCCTCCGAAATAATTTGCGAAATTGTCATGCGGGGATTAAAAGAAGCAAAAGGGTCTTGTAAAATTATTTGAGCTTTCTTTTTAAATGAATGCAGTTCTTTTTTTGATGCAGAGCCGATTTCAGTTCCGTCAAAAATTATTTTTCCGGCATTAGGACGGTAAAGACCGAGTACTGTTCTGCCTAAAGTCGTTTTTCCGCAGCCCGATTCGCCTACAATGCCTACCGTTTCTCCTCGGTTTACTGTGAAGCTTACATCATCTACTGCATGTAAAATTTCTTTACGGCCCAGAGTAAAATATTTTTTTAAATTGCAAACTTCTAAAAGAACATCAGTCATTGTTTTTTCCTTTTGCAAATTCATGTTGAAGCCAGCAGGACGTAAAGTGTTCATCATCAACCTTCATTTCGGGAGGTTTATGCGTAAGACAGACTTTCATACATTTTTCACATCTGTCGGCAAAGGCACAGCCTGCTGAAATAGAAAGCATATCGGGATGATTGCCCTCGGGTGCATAAAGTTTGCTTTCTTTTAATTGGTCTATTGAAGGAACTGCAGCAAGCAGAGCTTTTGTGTACGGATGTTTGGGATTTTTAAAAATATGTTTAGCTCTTCCGCGTTCGATTATTTTTCCGGCATACATAACTTGAATGCGGTCTGCAACTTCGGCTGCAACTCCTAAATCATGTGTGATTAGCATTATTGCCGTATTTGTTTCTTTTTGAATTTTTTTTATCAGCCCTAAAATTTCGGCTTGAATTGTAACATCCAGTGCCGTTGTAGGTTCGTCTGCAATTAGGATTTTAGGATTGCTTGCAAGGGCTATCGATATTAAAACTCTCTGCCTCATTCCGCCCGAAAATTCATGAGGGTATTGCTTGAGCCTTTTTTCGGGATCAGGAATTTGAGCCAGCTCTAAAATTTTTACGGTTTGCTCTAAGGCTTCTTTTTTGCTTATCCGTTGATGAATTAAAATGCTTTCCATAACCTGCTTGCCTATGGGCATTGTAGGGTTTAAATAAGTCATAGGGTCTTGGAATATCATGGATATTTCATTTCCCCTTATATTCTGCATCTGTTCTTCAGTATATTCCAAGATATTTTTATCTTCAAAAATAATTTGAGACTTTTCATGTATACGTGTTTTTTTTCCGGGTAATAATTTTAAGATTGAATGAGCCGTAACGCTTTTGCCGCATCCGGACTCGCCGACAAGTACAAGAGTTTCATCCTCGTATAGATTAAAAGAGATACCGTTTACCGCATAAATTGTTCCGCCGTAATTTTTGAAGGTAACCGATAAATCTTTAACTTGTAAAATAGGTTTCATTTGTACTTCCTTAAATGAGGGTCCATTGCATCCCGTAAAGCATCGCCGATAATTTGCAAGGATAAAATTGTCAGGCTTATAAATAGGGCAGGAAAAAATAATTGGTAAGGATAAAAGAGCATTGTCTTTTGGGCTTCCGATGCCAAAACTCCCCAGCTTGTATATGGAGGTTGAATTCCTAAGCCGATATACGATAAAAAGGCTTCCCCGAAAATAAATGAAGGTATATCAAAAGTTAAGGCGATTATCATAATGCTCACAGTGTTGGGAAGTAAATGCTTTATT
The DNA here is from genome assembly GCF_000755145.1 of Treponema putidum. Taxonomy (GTDB): domain Bacteria; phylum Spirochaetota; class Spirochaetia; order Treponematales; family Treponemataceae; genus Treponema_B; species Treponema_B putidum. Next base: position 555,315 of record NZ_CP009228.1, on the reverse strand, counting down.
ATAATTTTAAATGAACTTGTGCCTAAGGCCTGCGCCGCCAAAATAAAATCCTGATTTTTTATCTGCAAGACTTGGCCTCGTACAAGCCGTGCCGTAAAGCACCAGCCTGTAATGGTCATTGCGATGATAATCGAAAAAATCCCCTTGCCGAAAATAAGAGAAATTAAAATAGCCGTAATTAAATAGGGAATACTTGAAAGTATTTCGACTATACGCATCATAATTGTGTCTGTCCTTCCGCCTGAATATGCCGAAATGCCTCCATAAATTAAGCCTATGCTCATGTCGATTGCGGCTCCTATAATTGCGATTATAAGAGATGCCCTCCCGCCTTTGCAGACCCTTGTAAATATATCCCGCCCCAATTCATCGGTTCCGAAAAGATAAGAAAAAGAGGGCCCTAAATTTTTTTCTTTTAAGTTTCCGTCATCAGCTGATCGGCCGCTTAAAATCGGGCCGAATAAACATATCAAAATAATTAAGCCTAAAACTACACATGAGAAAAGAGCTCTTTTACTTTTTTTAAACCTCCGTCTTACATCCTCCCAAAAGCCTATACTGACTCTTGTTGTTTGAAGTGTTTTTTTTGTTCTTATAACCGGTTCAAAATCCGATGGATTTAAATCAGGCTCTATAGCGGGACTATCATAGTTTTGAGTTATTTTTTTTTCATCCATATTTAAAGAACCTCATTTTTTGCTTGCACCTTAATTCTCGGGTCGAGCAGGTTATAAGCTATATCTACTATAATGAGAGATGCTACATATAAAAAAGAAATAAAAATAGTTTGCCCCATTACCATTGTATAATCTCTTTCTGAAATTGAACGCACAAAATAGGAACCTAGACCGGGAACCGAAAAAATATTTTCTATTATAAAAGTGCCCGTGAATGTAAAGGCTATTTGAGGGCCCAGCATCGTTATGATCGGTAAAAAAGCGTTCCGTAGAATATGACTTTTTATAATTCTTAGCTTTGAAGCTCCTTTGGCTCTTGCAGTTAAAATGTAATCTTGGTTTATAATATCCAAATAATTGGAACGCATGTAGCGGGAGTATTTTGCAATAGGGCCTATCGCCAAGGCTAAAGAAGGCAGGACGGTATATTTAAAACCTCCCCAGCCTGTAATCGGAAGAAGATTATATTTGATACCTAAAAAGTATTGCAGCATTTGACCTAGAACAAAATTAGGAACGGATATTCCTATTACTGCAATTAATATAACACTGTATTCGATTTTTTTTCCGCGGTTCGCAGCTGCTAAAATCCCTAACGCCAAACCTACGGAAACTCCGAAAAATAAGGCTTGAAGTCCCAGCCTTGCCGAAATAGGAGCATGGGTTTTTATTACATCGGTAACAAGTCTCCCTCTGTAATAAAGAGACGTACCCAAATCGCCCTTAACCAAAAGATTTTTCCAAAAAACTATATATTGAGTAAAAAGAGATTTGTCATATCCATATTGAGAATAAAGCTCGTTCCGTCTTTCTTCAGGTAAATTTTCAGCTATGGTTTCAATGGGATTTCCCGGAATAATATGCACTAGAAAAAAGGTAATACTTGCAACGATGAACATTGTAAGAATACCGTATAAAATTCTCTTAAAAATAAAGTTAAGCATATTGTAAACTGAGCCTTTTTATTAAACTTAAGGCTCAGAATACCATAAATTTTATATAATAGGAAGAGGTTAAGTCTCCGGTTATATTTTGAATTTGCCGACTTCTTCTACCATGGCTTCAATATTCATTTTATTTTTTTGTGAAATTCCCTTTACTTCGGAGCAAGAATTTTGTATTTGACTTGTTCCTGCCGACATTTCTTGTATGCTGCTATTGATTACTTGGGTCAGGTCTTCAAGTCTATTCATCTCTTTAACGGCATCTTCTCCGGCTTTTAGCATTTCTCCTGAGCCTGATTGAACTTCTACTGTGATATTATTTATATCCTGAATTGCCGACAGAACCTCTTTGCTGGAGCCTTCTTGCTCCCTCATTGCTTTCATAATGCCGCTGCTCATTGATTTGACATTCTCAGCAAGATCAAAAATTGCATTGAATTTTTCTTCTACGATTTTTGAAGAATTTGCCAATGTTTCAATTTCCTCCGAAAATTTCTTAAGCGCAGATGATATTGATTTACCTTGCAGACTTGATTCTTCGGCAAGTTTTCTTATTTCATCCGCTACAACGGCAAAGCCTCTGCCGGCTTCTCCTGCATGGGCTGCTTCAATTGCAGCATTCATGGCCAACAGGTTTGTTTGGCTTGCAATGTGTTGGATTACATTGGAAGCTTCAATCAAGCTGCCTGACTCTTCTGCGATTTTTTGTGTAATCGAATTAGAAAGATGAAGAGCCTCTTTGCCGTAAACAGTTGATTCTGCCAATTCTTTAATTACCGAATCACTTTGATCCAAAGTTTTGGTAACAGAAGAAATATTAGCAACCATCTGTTTTATTGCAGAAGATGATTGTGTAACATTTGCCGCCTGATTATCAATTCGTCCGTCCAGCTGCCTTATTGTTTGAAGAATCTGTTCTACATTTGCTGTGGCTTCACTGACACTTGCCGATTGAGATTCTGCTTGCTCTTTTACTTTTAAAATATTCTTGCTTATTTGGCCTATTGAACTTGCAGTTTCAAACACATTGACTGCTAAAGTTTCTCCGGTTTGTTTCATCTCGAAAGTGCTGTTTGCAACATTACTTATTGCAAAGCCTATCTTTTCTATTGTTTGATTAAAAGAATTGGATAGGTCGGCAATTTCATCCTGCCCTTTCCCTGTTAAGCGGACTGTTAAATCTCCCTCTCCTTGAGCAATGTTTTTTAGGGCTTTAACCACATTTGAAATTCTTTTTGTTATGCCGTTTATTATAAGTGTTAAGATTATGATTGATGCAATAAAACCTATTACTAATATTATAGAAATAAGTTGAATTATATTTTTGCTTTCTTCATAGATTTCATTTTCAGGAATTGAGGTTCCTGCAAACCAGATTTCATTTGTGAGGCCGATCTTTATAGGAGTGAACACCTCAAGGTGCTTATTTCCATCTACGTATGTCTCAAGTAAAAACGGGGAAAGAGACCTTTTCGCATCAAAAAATAAATCGGCTGTTTCTTTATTTTCAAATTCCGGAAGAATTTTTGAGATTATATTTTTATTTTTATGTGCAAGAACCGTGCCTTTAGAGGAAATAAGAATTCCATAGCCGGACTCAAAAAAAGTTTGTTTTGAAAGTTCTTCCTGCATATAATCAAGGGAATAGTCAATTCCTGCTACTCCTAAAACTTTCCCTGTGGTATCCCGTATTGGAATTGCACTTCCTGCAACATAAAGCATCTTCCCTTGAATCTCATAATTATTGGGCTCAATCAAGATACCATGGCGGGAAGATTTAGGTTTTTCATACCAAAAGCTCTTTACATAGTCGGTTAATGGCACCATTGAAATCTTTCCGTTTATTTTTGTCCAATATGGGATAAACCTTCCCGTATCATCATGTCCTTCAATGTTTTTAAATTTATCGTCAAGTTGGTCAAGGGCATTAGGTTCCCAAACCGTCCATACATCTATAAATTTTTCAGAGTCTTTTAAAATTGTTTTTTGAATATTATTAAAATAATCTCTGCGGTTCTCAGGAGGAATTATATAAAATGATTCAAAACTTTTGACAAGGGCTTTATTTGTATCGTATACATTCTTTATAACCGATTCTACAAAGAATGCAAGATTTTGACTGGAATCATATAATTTTGTAACGGCATTTCGTCTTGAAGTTTCTCCCAGCCTTTTTACAAGAATGATACCCATAAAAATCAGAAGAGCTGCCAAAACTGAAATTAATGAAATTATTATTTTTTTCTTAATTGTTAAAGTTGCAGTACCTCGTATCACCTTAGGACTGAGGTTTGTTTTCCCTGTCGTCTTATTCATAATTCTATTCTCCTAAAGTATGATATAAAAAGAATTCAGTAATTGAAACGTGCTTATGGGCATACAGGCTAGAGTATTTTATTCTTTAAGAAGAATTATTTTATACCTAAAGAATAAAATGTTGTTCAAAAAAATGGCAGCACTCTGCAATTAATGATATACGGTCGTCGGGAAATTTACAAAAAAACATAAAAATGGTCAATAGCTTTTTATAAAATTTATTTTAAAAATTTTGACCTGTTTATTTTAGAGAAAATAATATTTAAAAGGCTGCTTTAAACTATTTTTATTTTTCTTTAAGTTCTATTTTTACACCTATAGATTTAAGCCTTTCAACTAAGTGTTCATAGCCTCTTTCTATTTGATAAACATTTCGGATAATACTTTCTCCGCGGGCACAGCAGGCCGCTATTACCATGGCCATACCGGCTCTTACATCCGGTGAAACCAATTCGCTTCCGTGCAGGGAGCTTGGGCCCGAAATAACCGCACGGTGAGGATCGCACAGGGTAATGCGGGCACCCATTCCGATTAGCTTATCTACAAAAAACATTCGAGATTCAAACATTTTTTCGTGGATTAAAACCGTGCCTTCTACCTGAGTTGCGATTACGGTCATAATACTTGTCAAATCGGGCGGAAAACCGGGCCACGGTGCATCATCTATTTTGGGAATCATTCCGCCTAAGTCGCAGTTGACCTGCATCTTTTGCTTATCAGGAACTGTCAGGGTTGTCCCTTCGAGGGACCAGCCTATACCTAATTTACCGAAGGCTACTTTTAACGGGCGCATATCTCTCGGCTCTATATCGGTAATTTTAAGCTGTCCGCGGGTAACGGCCGCAAGACCTATAAAGGATCCTACCTCCATATAGTCAGGGCCTATGCGGTGTTCTGTTCCGCATAATTTTTTGACCCCTTCAATAGTCAGAATATTGGAGCCTACTCCGCTGATTTTTGCCCCCATCTTATTTAACATTTTACACAGTTCTTGAACATGGGGTTCGCTTGCCGCATTTGTTATAATTGTTGTTCCTTCTGCGAGGCTTGCCGCCATAATAGCATTTTCGGTCGCTGTAACGGAGGCTTCATCCAAGAATATATCTTCGCCCATCAGTTTATGTGCAATAAAAGAAAAATTTTGATCCGTTTCAACTCTTGCCCCCAATTCAGTCAGGGCTAAAAAATGGGTATCGAGTCTCCGTCTTCCTATAACATCTCCTCCCGGAGGGGGAAGTACAGCTTTTCCTGTCCTTGCCAAAAGCGGACCTGCAAATAAAATAGATGCTCTTATCTTTGACGCAAGATCATCCGGTATCTTGCTTGTTTTTATTTTTTCTATTTGGAGTTTAAATACATTTTTTTCAAGTTTTTCGTAATGGCCTCCCAGAGCTTCAAAAACTTGAAGCATTACAAAAACGTCTTCAATTTCGGGAATGTTTTTGAGGATAATAGGTTCTTCCGATAGAATAGCAGCGGCTATACAGGGAAGGGCTGCATTTTTATTTCCGCTTGCTTTTATTGTTCCCTTTACGGGAAACCCGCCTTGTATGATATATTCGTGCATACTTAATCTCCTATAATAATGCGCCGTTTGCCTAAAAGGTCATTTACCGGTTTACTGAACGGTTATGACGGAAGCAATTCTCCCGTCGGCCGTGTACACATGATTTTTATTTGTATTATCAGGCAGTTGAGTACTTCCCGAAAAATAAGCATAGAACCATGTTCCTGAAGGCAAGTTTAAATCCAGTTCATATCTTCCGGGAGCGACTTCAATAAGGTCATACATAAAGGGATCCCAGTTGTTAAATGAGCCTGCAAGCCTAATCTTTTTTTTCGATTCACCAAAATATATAAATTTTACTGAATTTTTATTGTTTATTTCGGTCTTATATTCTTTTTTGTATGGAATATCGATTCCGGACACGCTCATAGCGTGAGTGTGATCAAATATTGTGTTTTGATTCAAAGGATCGGAAGACCAAAGACCGTCTATTACGAGTCTGTACTGTATTTCGGTTAATTCATCAGGAATTGGAAAAATATAAAAGAAGATGGGCTTTTCGAATTCGCTTCGGCTTAGTTTTTTTAATGTATGAATCTGTTTATAATCCTCATGAGAAAAAGTTATGCCTACATGACGTATGCCTGTCGAAGTAAAAATTATATAACCGTCTTTAATTTTAGGAGCTTCGATGCGGACAATAGACTCTACGAGTTTTTGATAAACTTCAGGTTCAATATTCTTTTCCGAAAAAGCTGCCGGTAAAAAAAGACTAATAAAAATTAATAAGAATAGTGATTTTTTCATACTCATCCTCATTTTAGTTTCGGAAAAATAAAAAAAATCTTAAGTAAGAGTTTAGGCTTCTGGCGGTAATACTTTTGCCCATTTTTTTATCAAAGCCTGCGGGTCTTCAGATTCAAGTAAATCTTTAAAAAAAGAATTTGCTTGAGGTACCTGGCTTTTTAGAACATCTAATTCCGGCGTGTTAAAACGGGAAAGCACATAGCCCGATATATCAGGCGAAGCATCTCCGCCTTGGGAAGAAAAATCGGGACGGCCTATTCCTATTCTTAGGCGGAAAAAATCTGCCGTATTTAAAACCGACTTTATAGACCGAAGTCCATTATGTCCGCCGAGGCCTCCCGACCACTTAAAACTGAGAATTCCGGGCTTTAATTCCAGCTCATCATGTACTATCAGAATATTTTCAGGTTTTAGCCTAAAAAACGAGGAAGCCGCTATTACGCTTTCTCCCGATAGGTTCATATAGGTTTCGGGTTTTAAAAGGTGAACAGCCCTGCCTCCGGTCATAAAAGAAGGCAGCTTTGCATATTGCCCTTTAAATTTCCCCTGCCATACTGCATTTAAGCCTATATCTATTGCATCACATAAAACCCAAGCTGCATTATGTCTTGTATTTTCGTATTTTTTTCCGTAATTTCCTAAAAAAACGATTAACTCAATCATCACATCTCCAATTACATTCTAAATTCTTCACCTAAATATATTTTTCTCGCAACTTTAGAGTTTAGAATTTCATCCCGTGAACCTTGTTCTACTATTTCTCCGCTGCCTATTATGTAGGCCCGATCTGTTATCTCTAAGGTGTCTCTAACGTTGTGGTCTGTTATTAAAATGCCTATGCCCTGATCGGCTAAAATGCGTATAATGCTTTTTATGTCATGAACTGCAATCGGATCAATTCCTGCAAAGGGTTCATCTAAAAGCAAAAACTTCGGTTCTATGGCTAAGGCTCTTGCTATTTCGGTGCGTCTCCTTTCTCCTCCCGAAAGGGTATAGGCTTGCTGCTTTCTGTTTGCCGTAATTCCAAATTCTTCAAGAAGAAATTCCAGTTTCTCTTTTTTTTGTTCTATGGAGAGGTCTTTTCGAGTTTCTAAAATAGCATAAATGTTTTGTTCTACCGTAAGTTTTCTAAAAACAGAGGCTTCCTGAGGTAAATAAGAAATCCCTGCATGGGCTCTCTTGTACATGGGCAAACTGGTTATTTTTTTCCCATCTAAATATATATCACCGGAATTAGGTTTGTAAAAACCTACAATCATATAGAATGTTGTAGTTTTTCCTGCTCCATTGGGGCCTAAAAGGCCGACGACTTCGCCTTGATTCATTGAAAAACCGACATCCTTTACGGCTTGTTTTTTTCTAAAAAATTTATTTAAGCCTTCAATTTTTAAGACGCTTTTTGTGTCAAACATTTGATTCTTCCTCTTGATTTTGAGATTTTTGAATATCTTCGGCTTCCGGAGGAGTTTCTTTTTCCTGTTCGACATAGCCTCGAACACGTCCGTCAAGGGCTATATCTTCGGTTTCAAGATTAACGGAAATTTTTCCAGCCTTAAATTCGTCCTTGCGTTTTTTTACAACAGGTCTTCCTGTCAATTCTACCTTTGATTCTTTTCTGTCATATAGGGCAAACATCGAGTTACAGGTTATGTCTTTATTTATTATTTTGACATTAAAACGCATAATAATTATTTCTTGTTTCTTTTTATATTCAATAATTTCTGCATTAATACTGACATCATTTTTTGTGTCCTTAAGCTCCAGTTTTCCGCACATTGTAACCGTATCCGTTTTTCTGTCAAAATTGATTATATCGGCCTTAAAGCTGTATCCTTTTTCATCGTCCACTCCCTTTACCGAACCGCTTGCATTTACATATCTATAGTCTTTTCCGAAAATTTCGATACGGTCTGCCGATATGGTTAAGCTGTCTACTTTAATTTCTGCATTTCCTATTAAATTTGTGGATTTTTTATTTTCTGCTACAGAAGCGGTTACCTTGTCTGCTTTAAAACTTATAGTTGATTTTTGCGGGTTAATATCCAATAATGAGAAAAATATAAGGAAACATATTATAAAACTTTTATTGTTCTTGTGACTCATCATTTTTATTTTCTTCCTCAATTTCAGTTTTAATATCTCCTTCAATTGATTGTAAAAATTCGAATTCTTTTGATAGAGTGTTTGCCGCAAAGCCTGAACCTCTTATATAAAGCTCATCGCCTTGTTTTACTGTTACAAATCCGTCTTCTATTCCATACAGAATATTTTCATTTTTATCCCAAAAAAAAGCTTCACCCGAAATTATAAGGCCTTCTTTTAAATCTTGAAAAGAAACCTTTTGTCCTAAAAAATACTTGTTATTTTTTTCATCGATGTTAATAATTCCGGCACTCCCTTTGAGTTCGGCTTCGAGTTTTTCTTTTTCAACTGATTGTTTATCTATTTTAAAAAAGCGTAAGTTTTTTCCTGCCCATATTTTGTCGGAATCGTAAACCTCTAATTCTGTAAAATTTACACGTAAATTTAAGGAATTTTCTTCATATTTGTCCAAATTTGCATTTTTAAATACAAAATTCGGTTTTTTTTCAAAATTTTGTACCTCTTTGCTATAGTTTAAACTGCAAGAAAATGATATAATAGCTGAAATGGAGGCTGTAATCAAAATTTGAGCTTTCTTAAAATTCATAGTTTATTATACTATCTTTTTTAATCTTAGTCAAAAGCCTTTGCCTGATGATTGACATAATTCGGTAAAGGACGTAAACTATGAAAAAATTTAAAAAACAAATTTAACGATAACTAGGAGCCTAGAGTATGTCAGACTTTTTAACTGATCAAGAATTCCGTATGTTTAGCGATTTGATATATACCGCAAGCGGTATTACTTTTTCCGATACTAACAGGTCTATTTTGGAAAGCCGGCTAAAAGAAAAACTTAGGGAAAAGCAGCTTGAAAAAGTTTCCGATTATTATCAGATGCTCATAAAGAACTCGGAAGAGCAAAAGAATCTCTTAGACTCTGTTACGACCAATCTTACAAGATTTTTTAGAAATCAGCCTCACTTTGATGCATTGGAAAATTATGTTATTCCTGAACTTGTAAAAGTAAAAAGAGCAGGAGGTAAAAATAAAATAAAGATATGGAGTGCAGGCTGCTCAACCGGCGAAGAGCCTTATACAATAGCTATGGTTATGAAAAAACATCTTCCCGTAGGATTTTCAGCCGAAATTACAGCATCCGATTTATCTCTAAAATGTCTCCTTGTTGGAAAAACCGGCTTTTATCCGGAATCTAGGGTTGCAGGAATTCCGGATGATTACTTAAGATTGTATTTTGATAAACTGAATGACGGCTACCAGGTAAAAAAAGATATAATGCAGATGGTAAATTTTGACTATCATAATTTAAAGCATGATTCAAAGCATACCGACTTTGATCTTGTATTTTGCCGTAATGTTTTGATCTATTTTGATGAACCTGCTCAAAAAGATGTCATTGATAGGTTTTGGAGGGCTATGTCGCCAAAGTCATTTTTATTTATAGGACATTCCGAATCATTGTTCGGTATGGAAACTCAATTTAAGTTTGTAAAAACAGATTGGGCATGTTTTTATCAAAAAGGTTTTTGATTTTAAGAGTTTTATAAAATTTTTATAAAGGAGTTTTTTTTATGGAAGACATTCGTGTTTTAATAGTAGATGACTCGGCACTGATGAGGAACCTGATAGGGAAGATTGTTGATGCTACACCCGGGTTAAAGATAGCAGATAAGGCGATGAACGGCCGATTTGCCCTTCAAAAACTTGATCGTGTAGCTCCGGACGTTATAGTCTTGGACTTAGAAATGCCTGAGATGAATGGTATTGAATTCTTAAGAGAGTTAAAAAAACAAAATATAAAAATTCCGGTAGTAATTTTGTCCAGTATTGCAAAAGAGGGAGCAAAAATTACTATGGATTGTTTAGAGCTTGGAGCTTGCGACTTTATTACAAAGCCGTCTGGTTCGGAGTCTGCTAATTTAGCCACCGTTTCAGAAACTCTTTCAAAAATGTTATTGGCCTATGGCCGCCGCCATCAAATCGAAACGGGTACTAAAGGCGGTGAGGTAAAAAGAACAATTATCAGCCATCAACCGGCACCGCTTCCAAAGCTGCATCCTGCACCTGAAGCTCCAAAAAAAGAAAAGCCTCAGGCTCAGCGGGAACCCGGAAATATTCAAATCATTGCTATCGGTATTTCAACCGGAGGCCCCAATGCTCTTCGTCAAGTATTTGCATCTATTGATAAGGACTTACCCCAGCCGATAGTTGTTGTACAGCATATGCCTCCTGGATTTACAAAAGAATTTGCTGCAAGTTTGGATAAAATCTGTCCTCTTGAAGTAAAGGAAGCCGAAGATGGAGATATTGTAAAATCCGGCCGCATTCTTATCGCTCCCGGAGGAAAACACTTGGTTGTTGAAAAACGTTCTCTTGCTTCCGTTGCAAAGGTTATAGATACTGAACCCCAAAGCGGTCATAAGCCCAGCGTTGATGTTCTATTTGAATCTGTTGCAAAGGAGTATCAAAACCATGCTCTCGGTATAATAATGACGGGTATGGGGAAAGATGGAGCTCAAAATATCACAAGGCTTTATACAGAAGGCTCCCGCACTATTGGCCAAGATGAGGCTTCTTCAGTTGTATACGGTATGCCCCGTGTCGCATGGGAAATGGGAGGCGTCATGGAGCAGGTAAGTCTTGATAATATGGCTTCAGTTATAAACCGCTATGGAAAGGAATTTGCTTAAAAGCAGTTTTTAAGACTTTTAATTTTTATAAGGCTGCAAAAAAACCGTCCTTTACAGGACGGTTTTTTTTTCTTGATTATTGGAAGTTTTAAAATAAATTTAAGGAAGCTCTAGACGCTTCGGTGTTTTAGGGATTCTCTTACAGCCTGATAAAATTCAATAAGAGCTCCCCGTCTTTTGAATAAAGTTTGATCTCATTTACCGTAAGTTTAAGAATTGCCGTGTTTTTTAAATTTTGCTCAAAGGCCTTATCAAATGGTATTCCTATAGTATTTGACGGATCGATATGTTTTTTTTCATGTATTTGAAAATTAAAAAAATATTCGGTTTGCTTCGTCTTTGTTTTTTGCTTCCATATTCCGGTATAGTTTGTTATTCCGCTGGCAGCTTCAAATTTTCCATCCTTTAAAAACTTAATGCGGGAAGTATTCATATTTGCATCTAGAAATATATACTGTCCGTTTTCAAGGCAGCAGCCTGCCAGTCTCCAAACCCTTTCGGTGATGTATTCATCGAGAGGGACTGAAACAAATCCTTCTTTCAGCTGATTATCTATTTGATTTTCTTTTTGTGCAGATTTTAGGGTTTTACACGAGCCGATAAGAACCAAGCTCATCATAGCAAACAATAAAATAAAGTTTCTTTTCATGTTTTATATTCTACTTAAAAGTTTGAAAAAAACAAGATACCTTATTGCTTTTTTTTTGCTTTTGATGTAACATTGCCCCACATCGGTTGGAATAACCTTATTTACAGCTTTGGGGAATTAGCTCAGTTGGTAGAGCGATTGGTTCGCAATCAATAGGTCGTGGGTTCGATTCCCATATTCTCCAATACCTTTTCTACAAAAATATATAAACTTCTAAAACTTCAGTTTTTAGGAATGACATATAGCGTTTTATTTCGGGAGCATTTTAGATGAACCACACTTTTAAGAATTTTTTAGCTAAAAAGAACATTGAAATATCGGCTAAGCGTTATTTTATAGATGCCATGAGTGCAATGGCCATGGGGCTTTTTTCTTCACTTTTGGTAGGCACTATATTAAACAGTATCGGCCTTAAACTCAATATTCCTTTTTTAACCGAAACCGTCTGGCCTATTTGCCGTGATATGACGGGGGCGGCAATAGGCATAGCCATAGCTCATTCTTTAAAAGCTCATACCTTTGTGCTTTTTTCTGCAACTATAGTGGGCTTTGCAGGAAACAAGCTCGGCGGGCCTGTAGGAGCCTTTGTCGCAACAATAATCAGTACTGAGCTGGGTAAGGCCGTCTCCCGCGAAACAAAGATTGATCTTATAGTTACCCCTATGGTAACTATTATTTCGGGAACCATAATAGCAGCTTTGATAGGCCCCGGAATGTCTTCTTTTATGACATGGCTGGGACAAATCATAATGGATGCTACTGCTCTACAGCCTTTTTGGATGGGAGTTACGGTTTCTGTTTTGGTAGGTGTCATTCTTACTCTTCCGATAAGCAGTGCAGCCATCTGCATGATGCTTTCCCTTGCAGGGCTTGCAGGAGGAGCTGCAACAGTCGGCTGTGCGGCTCAGATGATAGGTTTTGCGGTGATGAGCTATCGGGACAACGGGTTTGGAGGAAGTTTTGCAGTCGGTATAGGTACCAGTATGCTCCACATGCCCAATATTATCAAAAATCCTAAGATATGGATTCCTCCGACCTTGACGGCGGCTATCTTAGGCCCCATAGCTACTATTATTTTTAAAATGGAAAATATCCCGCTAGGTTCAGGAATGGGAACCTGCGGACTTGTGGGCCAAATAGGAACTATCACAGCAATGGAATCTATCGGAAGAGGAGGTGCCGGCACTTATTTTGCTATTCTTCTTTTACATTTTATTTTACCGGCTGTTTTAAGCCTGTTTTTCACCTATATTTTACGAAAAATAAATTGGATTAAGGACGGCGACTTAAAGCTGGATCTTTAAAGCATTTTTAGAATAAATTTATGTTATAAAAAAAGACGGCGTAATTCTTACGCCGTCTTTTTTATTTAAGAAGCTCTTTTATTTAGCCCCAAAAAGCCTTTAGCATAGGAGCTATAACCAACGAAACCATTGACATAAGCTTAATTAGGATATTTATGGAAGGTCCGGAGGTGTCTTTGAAAGGGTCTCCTACGGTGTCGCCTACAACAGCGGCCTTGTGAGAAGGTGAGCCTTTTCCGCCTGCGATTCCGCCTTCAATCATCTTCTTTGCATTATCCCATGCACCGCCTGCATTGGACATAAAGACAGCCAATACAACGCCCGATACAGTTACTCCGGTTAAAAGACCGATTAACATTGCAGGGCCTCCTGCGAAGCCGACAATGATTGGTGTAATTATTGCTGCAAGGCCGGGGATAATCATTTCTTTTAATGCGGCTTGAGTACTGATATCTACGCATCTCTTATAATCCGGTTTTTCGGTATTTTCCAAGATTCCGGGGTGCTGTTTAAACTGGCGGCGAACCTCTTCAATCATCTTATGAGCTGCCTTTCCTACGGCCGACATTGTTAGAGCCGAGAACAAGAAGGGGAAAACACCTCCCAATAAGATGCCGACAAGAACGTTAATGTTTGTAATATCTACGCTTGCAACACCGGCCTGTTCTTTAAAAGAGGTAAAGAGGATGATGGCTGTTAAGGCTGCAGAACCTATTGCAAAGCCCTTACCGATAGCAGCTGTTGTATTTCCTACGGCATCGAGACTGTCTGTAATATTGCGTACATCCTTGGGGAAGTTAGCCATTTCAGCAAGGCCTCCGGCATTATCGGCGATGGGGCCGTAAGCATCAACTGCCAGCTGGATTCCCAGGGTTACCAGCATACCTACAGCAGCTATACCTACACCGTAAAGGCCTGCCAACATAAAGCTTGAAAAGATTGAAGCACCGATTAAAATCACAACAGGAAAGGCACTTCTCATACCTACGGCTAAACCTGAAATAATGGTAGTTGCAGCTCCTGTTTCGCAAGAATCTACTATGCCTTTAACCGGTTTTTTTCCTGTGCCTGTGTAGAATTCGGTGATTATACCGATTAAAACGCCTGCAGCAAGACCTATTACTGTAGAAGCAAAGATATGTAAATAGCCTTGAGTTCCGTTAAATGTTGCATCTCCAATGATGAATTTTACCAAGAAGAAAACAAAAACGGTTGCAACGATTGCAGCTCCGAAAGTTCCCATATTAAGCGCTTTTTGAGGGTTTGAACCGGGTTTTGCTTTTACAAAGAATGTCCCGATTAAGGAAGCTGCAAGGCCTACAACCGAAATCAGCAATGGCAGAATCATCATCTTAATTTTTAAAGAAGAATCGGGAGTATTTACAATTAAACCTAAAATCATAGCACCTACCAATGAGCCGACAAAAGACTCAAAAAGGTCGGCACCCATTCCTGCTACGTCTCCTACGTTGTCGCCTACGTTATCGGCAATAGTGGCAGGATTTCGGGGATCATCTTCGGGGATACCCGCTTCAACTTTTCCTACAAGGTCTGCACCTACGTCGGCAGCCTTTGTGTAAATACCGCCGCCTACACGGGAGAAAAGAGCAATGGAGGAAGCTCCCAGTGAAAAAGCTGTGGCCAAGGGTAAAATAATATCTTTAAGGATATTTTCTGTAGTTCCCAATATTGAAGTAGAAAGAATAAGAACGATAAAAAGACCTATAAAGGCAAGGCCTACAACGCTCATTCCCATAACGCTTCCGCCTGAAAAAGCAATTTTTAAAGCTCCGTTTAGTCCTTGATCCTTGGCAGCCTGTGTTGTGCGTGAGTTTGCCTGTGTTGCAACACGCATACCTATATAACCTGCCGACATTGAAGCAAGAGCACCAAGTAAGAATGAAAGGGACTGAAACCTTAGAGCCCCATTATTTCCGATAGCCAAAAAAACGGCAACTACGACAATGAAGGGAATAAGAGTTAAATATTCTCTTCTTAAAAAAGCCATAGCTCCATCGGCTATATGGCCTCCGATTTCTTTTAAAGCCTGGTCCGAAACCTTTTGTTTATAAATCCATAAGGTCCTTACAAGTGCATAAGCCAGGGCTGCAATTCCGCCTCCAAGCACAGCATACAATGCGAGTGAAATGCTCATTTTTTCCTCCTGTTGTGTTGTACAACTTTGAATAGATTATACGGTTTTTCCGTCATAATATCTTTAAATTTACCATATTTTTAAGAGTTTTGCAAGTAGGGGAAAAACAGTTGATATCAACAGGCGGCTATTCTCTTATCTCATCAAGGTTTATCCTAAATTCGTCTAAAAGTTTTTCTCTTATCGTCTCGTCATCAATGCGGTTAAAAACGGGTTTAAAGGACGCCTCGATTAAGAGCTTTTTAGCACTCAGTTCGTCAAAGCCCCGTGTCATAAGATAATACAGCTTAGCCTTGTTTACGGCTTCAAAACTCGCTGCGTGTTCACCTATAACGTCGTCTTCATCACAAAATATTGTGGGGATTGTAGCCCCTACAGTGGTTTTATCGAGCATAATAGTGTTATCCGAAAACCTTGCAATAGACTTTGAACAGCCCCTGTTTAAAAATATATTTCCCCGGAACATCTTATGAGCCTTGTTCTTTAAGGCTCCCTTTGCCGTAATTACGCCGAGAGAATTTTTTCCATTGATGATAAGATTTTGTTCCAAGTCAATGTGCCTTGTCTTATCTGCAAAGTAGAGGGGATATATTTGAACCTCGGCCCATTCTTCGGGCATATAGGTTGAAGTTGAGCTTCCGTTTATCCTTGCCCCAAGCTGAATGTCGTAAAGGGTAACTTGTGCCTTCTCCATTGCAGATATTTTTACCGTTTCAAAATTGATGCCGCAATGCGAAAGGTTTTGCACCTTTATAAATTCCAGTTGCGAGTTTTTTTCTGCAACTATGCTTAAAAGGCCGTTTCTAAAAATATCGGTTTTTGAGCAATCATATTCTCTTACATCATAGTAAAAAAATATTTTAGCCCTAGCTCCTTCTTCAATTACAATAAGGTTTTGGTCATAAAGAACATTATTGGCCTGATCCATTGTAAAATTGATTAGAACATTCGTAACTTGTGTATTATCTTTGCAGTTTTTTACTTTTAAGTAAATACCGGAATTTCTTTTATCCTTTACTTCTTGTACATAATTATCCCCGAGACCGCAATTTTTTTCGCGTTTTGTCTTTGTAAAATCAAAGAATTTTTCTATATTCTCCGAATTCTCCGAAAGGGAGGTTTTTAAAAATTGCTCAATCGGCATTTGTTCTATATTTTTATTTTCGGCCTGGCCATCGGCCTGGCCTCCGGCCCTGCCATCGACCTTACAGTTTAAATTGCAAAAAGGCTTTGTAGGGATATCCGTTTTTGTATAATCAAGCCGTTTAAAATAAGTTCTGTCACTCATATCTATCCTATAGTTCCTTCCAATTCGATTGTAATAAGGTTGTTCAATTCAACGGCATATTCCAAAGGCAGTTCTTTGGAGATAGGTTCGACAAAGCCCTTGATGATAAGGGATTTTGCGGCGGCCTCATCCAAGCCTCTTTGCATAAGGTAGAATACCATTGATTCACTTATTCTTCCGATTTTAGCCTCATGGCCTATGTCCACATCATCGGTATGGGATTCTATAATCGGAATCGTATCGGAGCGGGATTTATCGTCAAGCATTAGGGATTCACATTCGGCAACAGCCTTAGTTCCCGTTGCGTTTGCTCCTATGTATAAAAGGCCTCGGTAGTTTGATTCCCCGCCGTTTTTGGCTATTGAGCGGGAGTGCATTTCCGAGACGGTGTTTTTTCCTATGTGGACGGTTTTTGTTCCCGTGTCAAGACATTGCCCCTCCGAAGCGAAGGTAACACCTGTAAATTCGGAACGGGAACGGTCTCCTTTTAAGATGCTCATGGGGTAGAGCATGGTAACCCTGGAACCGAAAGAGCCTGAAACCCATTCAATAGCTCCGTCTTCTTCGACTATAGCCCTTTTGGTGTTTAAGTTATATAGGTTGCGAGACCAGTTTTCGATTGTAGAATAACGCAGTGTTGCTTTTTTTCCTATGTAGAGCTCAACAGCTCCTGCATGGAGGGCGTTTTTATAGTATTTGGGAGCACTGCATCCTTCGATAAAGTGGAGGTAGGCTCCGTCTTCGACAATTATGAGGGTGTGTTCAAACTGTCCCGACTGTTGAGCATTTAGCCTAAAATAGGACTGAAGCGGGAGTTCAACTTTTACTCCCTTTGGAACATACACAAAGGAGCCGCCAGACCAAACTGCACCGTGAAGGGCTGCAAATTTATGATCATTCGGCTTTATAAGCTGCATAAAATGCTTTTTTACTATATCTTCGTACTTATGAACGGCCGTTTCCATATCTAAGTAGACTACACCTTGTTTTTCCAATTCTTCTTTTAGACTGTGATAAACGACTTCCGAGTCATATTGGGCACCAACTCCTGCGAGGGAGTTTCGTTCGGCTTCGGGAATGCCCAGCCTGTCAAAGGTCTTTTTTATTTCTTCCGGTACATCATCCCAAGTCTCGGCCAAGGGCTTTGTATCGGAAACAATGTAGTGGATTATCTCTTGAATATCCAAATCGGAAATATCGGCTCCCCATTCAGGCATGGGCCGCTTATTAAAGTATGCTAGGGATTTAAGACGTAATTCCAGCATCCAATCGGGCTCTTTTTTGCGCGCAGATATTTTTTTTACGACTTCTTCGTTTAGGCCGAGTCCTGTAGAGTATTTATAGTCGATGCTGTCTTTTATATCATAGACACCGCGTTCTATATCCGAAACAAAGGTTCTCTTTCTTTCTTGGAAGAGAGTTGTTTTCTCTGTTTGTTTATCCGCATTTTTGTTTATGGTTTTACTCATAGGCTTTCTTTTATGTTTTCGTACCCGTTCTTTTCGATATATTCTACCAGTTCAAGGCTGCCTGTTTTTACAATGGTGCCGTCGACAAGAACGTGTACAAAGTCGGGCTTTATATAATCTAAAACCCTATTATGATGGGTAATAATCAAAATTCCCATATCGGATGTGCGTATTTTAGAAACGCTTTCAAAGACGGTCTTTGTAGCGTCAATATCCAGCCCCGAATCCGTCTCATCGAGGATTGCAAGTTTCGGGTTTAAAATAGCAAGCTGTAAGATTTCGTTTTTCTTTTTTTCTCCGCCCGAAAAGCCGACATTTAAGCTGCGGTTCGCGTATGCAGGATTGATTTTAAGCTGCTTCATTGTGTCAGATAAAAGTTTATGAAATTTTATCGCAGGTGTTTTTTCGCCTGTTACAGCTTCTTTTGAAGCACGCAAAAACTCTTCTATTTTTAAGCCCGGCACCTCTTCAGGTATTTGGAAAGAAAGGAATATACCTTTTCGAGCCCGCTCATAAACAGGAATGTCATTTATAAGCTCGCCCTCAAAGAAGATTTTGCCTTTATCAATGTTGTACTGAGGATTACCCACAATAGCCGCTGCCAAAGTGGATTTTCCGGCTCCATTTGGGCCCATTACCACATGAACCTCTCCCTTGTTTATACTCAAATTAAGATTTTTGAGAATCTGCTTCTCATCAACCGACATTTGAAGTCCTTGTATATCTAATAGTTTCATTATAACTCCCGTAATTTTGCATAATTGCCCATATAATATAACAATTTGAGAGGTAATATTCAATAAGAAAACAGGATAAAAATTTTGAAGTCTTTTTGCCTCATCTATTTTTATCTATTGACTCTGATACATCGATAATTTATACTCAATACCTATGGAAAGACTGATATTTACTTTTAATGTTGCACAAATTGTCCTATTCGGTGTCGGGCTGATTTGCTTTGTAGTACTGTTTTTTGTACCGGCCGGATACGGTAAAATGATAAATAAAAAATGGGGATTTTCCTTTAATAATAAAATCGCTTGGTTTGTGATGGAAGTGCCTACACTTATTACCATGATTGTCCTAATGTGCGTATGGGCTAAGCCTGAAAATTTTGTAAGAATTATAATCGGCCTTTTTTTTGTATTGCACTACGCTCAAAGAGTTCTTATATTTCCATTTTTACTTAAAGGAAAAAGTAAGATGCCCCTCCTCATCGTTTTGATGGGAATTACATTTAATACGATAAACGCCTTTTTAATAGGTGCATGGCTTTTTTACCTTTCCCCCAAGACCATGTACCCTATCTCGTGGCTATATGATCCCCGTTTTATAATCGGAGTTCTTATTTTTTTACTTGGGATGGCTATAAACATAGATTCGGACAAGTATATACGTTCATTACGAAAACCGGGGGATACTGCACACTATTTTCCGCATAAAAGAATGTACAGGTATGTATCCAGTGCCAATTATTTCGGAGAAATATTGGAATGGTTCGGCTTTGCCCTTTTATCTTGGAGCTTTGTAGGTCTCTTGTTTGCCTTCTGGACATGTGCCAACCTTGTTCCGAGGGCCTATACTATAAATAAAAGCTACAAGAAAGAATTTCCTGAAGAATTTGCAGCTTTAAAACCTAAGAGGGTGTTTCCTTTTATATTTTAGATTAAACTTAATTAATACCTATTTCAGCCGCTGCCTTTCTTTTACTGAAATACCTAATCCCTTCGGCAATAAGCATAATTACACCGGCAAGCATACAAATAAGAGTAAGCATAACATATGCGCGCCAGTCTAATAATCTATATATAACGTTACTCATCAAATTATGTATAGAATGGAGTAAGATACATGCATAAAGAGATTTTGTCTTTTCATAACAATAGGCTGATAGTAAACCTCCCATCATTGTTACAACAATCTGCATATAACTCCCATGTAAATGTATCAATCCGAATAATACCGCAGAGACAAGAGCTGCGATTTTTACATTAAATAATTTTTTTGTATCATCATAGATTACTCCCCTAAATATAAGCTCTTCATATATAGGTACTATGGTAAGAGTCATTATAAACCTCTGAATAACAAATGGCTTGTATATAAAATAGGTATTAAATATAGTGCGGATAGTAAAGCTCTCTTTTCCCGTAAATCTATTTAAAAAATAAATAACCGAATTTTGTATAGTGTTCTTAAAATAATTAAAACCGCTGAATAAAACCCATGCTATAAGTGTAGTTATAATGATATCAACCAATAATATTTTTATAACTGTGGAAAATTTAAAAGACTTAAATTGTAAAATATTTTTGTTTTCTTTAAACCGTTTAAAGGTTATGACTGCAATGCCCAATACAGTATACACAAGAGTCTTGAGTATATACCAATATTTTTCTTTATACATAAGCACATCTACATATATAATCTCAATAATAAAATATGCGGTAAAAGCTTCAATTATAATCGATATAAACCACAAAAATACGGTTAAAATGCGTTTTTTACCCAGCATAAAACTACACTCCTAATAAGTGATGACACTGTTACGGCTTCACTTATAAGTATAGGGCAGGTCTGCTTATTTGTCAAGGAAGATTTTAAAAACAGCTGTCTTGAAAAAACATTAAAAATCATTTATTCTATTTAATATGTTTGCCTTTACCGGATAAAATTATGAAAAAATCGTTTTTTAGTATATTTTTTTGTTTTTTGTTTTTTCTTTTAAGCTGCCCGCACAAACCCTTGACGCTCATTGGACATTAGTGTTTGCCGGCAAGAATATAACGGTTCCGGTTTTTTGGAATGGAAATATTTATACGGCAGGGGACGATAAGGCCCTAAACTGTATTACCTCTCAAGGCACATTTTTATGGCGAAGAAATACAAGTGAATTCCCAAGTAATTTTTTATCGGTTTCTCAAGCAGGACTGGTTTACATGGTTACTGCAAAGGGGAATATTGAAGCCTTTTCTTCTCAAGGGATGCCTCTTTGGACTTATCCTTTAAAGAAAAAACCGATTTTTCCCGTACATACTGCACGGGATGGGCGCATTTTTATAATCCAAGAAGATAACATAATTTGTCTTACTTCTTCGGGAAAACTAAAATGGGAAATTCCCCTAGTTTCCGCACCCATATTTCAGCCTTCTGAAACCGGTTCCAAAGATATAGTTTTGATTTTAAAATCGGGGGATTTCTTGCGTGTTTCTATCTTCGGTTCGGTTGTAGAGCAGCGCAGGCTTAAAAAGACCGTCTCGGCTATAGGGGAGGCTCCTGAAGGGTACATTCTTGCTTGTACGGACGGTTCAATTTCGTACTACAAAACGGGAGGAGGCTCCGAAGCTCTTTGGCAAACTACCGAGCCCGAAATATGCAGAAATGCTTTTTATAATAAGGGCGGAAAGGTTCTTTATATGTTTGAAAGCGGTAAGCTGATTTTTAAAGATTTAAAGACCAATGAACTTATATGGGAAGAAAAAACTTCGGGTAATTTTTCGGGCGGGGTGCATTGCTATGCAATCGGCAACGAATTCAATATTACCGCAAAAGGATTCGGCTGTCTTATTACAGACTCAGGGCGCATCAAATGGGAAAAAAAGATACCCGAAACCGATTTTTTCCCTATTATAACCGAAAACGGGCTTTTAGTCGGAATAACAAATGAAATTTTAAACGCTTACAGAGTCGAAACAAAGCTCTTACGAAAGGGAACAAAAATAAGTTCTCCTGATAGTTTCTATTCTATAGTGCAAAAAGACGATAAGGGTAAGGATGACCTTCCGTTTTTTGTTGAATATGCTACTACGGCAGAACTTTTAGATGTTATACAAAAAGAAATAGAAAACGGCGCAGTAGGCGAAAAGGAACCTCGCTATGCTTTTCAGTTAAAAACCATATTGGAAAATAAGCGCAAGGCTTCATATTTTGCGCAAGATTTTAATGCCTTTGATAGAGCAAGGGCTGCAGAGCTTTTAGGAAGGTTAGGCTCCTATGAATATAGGGATATTTTATTGAACGGAATCTATAAAATAGATGACCCTGATGTGCTCGCCGGAATTTTGCGGGGCTTGGAGCATCTTGCCTATGATCCCGACGGCAAGACAATGGAAGGTATACGTTTTGTTATGGGAAAGGCCAAATATGATGACATAAACCTTATGGCTGCAGTCTGTGATTGTTTAACTGCACTGATGCGTTTCGGCGATCAAGAAACTTCCCGGGCTGCTATTTCAAGCCTTTTTTATGTAATTAAGGGGCCTTATTCAAATATTATTCAAAATTATGCAAGACAAAAACTAAAAAATATAGTACAATAGGAAGAACGGAGGATTTGCTTATGAGAAAACTATTGGTTTTTTCGTTTTTTACACTTATGTTAATTTTTTCAGGTTTTGCAATTGAGGTTGACAGACCTGAAATTGACTCTGTAAGAAATAGGGCTATAGAATTTATTAACTACAACGGCCCCCATGATGTTGTCGATAGTGTTGACACAATTCGAGGTATAGGCTCTAATCTTGCAGGGGCAGTACAAAACGGACGTGCAGGAGATATGAACAGATACGCAGTTATTCACTGTGTAGACCCGGAAACAAAAGAAGGCCTTGATGCGGATATCTTTATTATAGGAAAAGATGCCGGTGTTGATCATATAAATAATGTAAGGCTTATTATCTCAGGATATTTAATGTCCGCTTACGGATATTCCGGCAGAGATGCGGCAACTCTTGCACACTTTGTTACAATCTATAATGCCGTTTACCGCGGGCAGATGGATTTTTTTAATCAAAAGTACAAGCAGGTTGTTACAAAGAATTTGACAAAAGAAAAAGCCGGTTTAGCCCTGCGTTATGATGAATGGCCGGGTCAAACTCAAATAGTCATTCCGCTAACAGACCAAAAATATGCCGGTACTATAAGTTCAGTAGATACGACTTCTATTTCCGATAAAAAGGTTGTCGAAAAAATGCGTGAAGATGAAGATAAGGACATTGAAAAACGCAAAGAAATGGTTGACCTAAAAGAAAGAGAAAGCGAAGAAGCCGCTAAGCGTGCAGAGCTTGCAAAGAAAGAAGCCGAAGCAAAACAAAAAGAAGCTGATAAGCAAAAGAAAGAAGCCGAAGCAAAGCAAAAAGAAGCCGATAAACAAAAACAGCAGACTGAACAAAAACAGCAAGAAGCTAAAAAAGCAGAAGAAAAAGCTGCAAAAACAGGAAAGCCTGAAGATAAAAAAGCTGCTGAAGAAAAGCAAAAAGAAGCTGTAGAAGCTCAAAAAGAAGCGGAAAAGAAGACCGAAGAGGCTAAAAAAGCTAAAGAAACTGCCGAAGAAGAGCAAAAAAAAGCGGATGAGGCCAAACAAGAAATAAAAGAAGAAGAAAAGATGGCCGAAAAAAAGGCTGAAGAAGCTCAAACTGATAGGAAGGACATTGCTTCGGATACACAGAAAATCATAGAAGATAAAAAGGCTGAGAAAAAAGCCGAAGGCGATGCTGCTATTGCTTCGTCAATTCCCGGCTATGGTTTAAAGGTTGTAGATGAATCAAAGATGCTTTCTGAATTGGTTCTTCTGGATCTAAAAACGGAAGAAGAACTTAGAACTTCGGGAATCAATACGATTAGAGGAAGGAACCTCTACATTGTAGGAAAAAATCTGATGGCAATAGCCGGTACTCAGTCCGGTAATGCTGTAATAGCCCTTGTACTGATAGATTCAAAATCCCTTGAGATTGTTAAACAAAGTCAAGAGAATATTGCAGGTGAAAGTGTTTTGGTTAAAAACGGAAATGATTATTATGCGGTTATTGACAGCAACGGTAAATACTATATAGGCCGATATAATGAAAATCTTGAGCTTCAAGCTAAGTCTGCAGTGCAGGTATTGCCCTATACTCCAATAACAATCAGCGATCGAGGCTTATTAATTCAGGACAGTAATAATTCTATACGCTTATTAAGACTAACGGATTTGACAAATATAGTAATTTCGGAAGATAAAGACGAAAAACCTTTTGATAAAAAAGATCTTTAAACGGAGGAAGATTTTATGGTAAATGAAAAGAAAAAGTATGAGATTTTGGGCATGCCGCTCACACTTTTCGGCATTATTTCGGCAGTTGTAATTGCTGCAACATGGTGGAATAAGCTGCCTGGCGGAATGATAGGAGCCCTTCTTTTGATGATGGTACTTGGTGAAGTACTAAACATTATCGGAGACAATACTCCTATAGTAAAAACATTCTTTGGGGGAGGGCCGATTGTAATTATCTTTGCATCCAGCGCCCTTGCTTATTATAATATTTTGCCCGAAGGAATTTTAAAAAATACTTCGACCTTTATGAAAAGCGGAGGTTTTTTAGACTTTTACATTGCAGCCCTTATCACAGGTTCTATCCTGGGAATGGACAGAAAGCTTTTAATTAAGGCTGCTATACGCTACTTCCCGTGCATCATAGGCTCTGTTGCAGCAGCATTGGTTTTGGTTGCACTAGGCGCTCCTATTTTTGGAATGAAGGCAACGGAAGCTATAGCTTATGTCGGTATTCCAATCATGGGCGGAGGTATGGGGGCCGGAGCCGTTCCGATCTCCCAAGTATTTTCATCCGCATTGAAAATTCCCACAGAGCAAATCTTATCTAAGCTTGTACCGGCAGTAGCTCTCGGTAATGCTCTTGCAATAGTTGCCGGAGGTGTACTAGATAAACTCGGTAAGGTTAAACCCTCTTGGACAGGAAACGGACAGCTTCTTGCAAGCGGAACATTTGAAGTTCCTAATGATGAAGAACTTCAAAGGCATTTTTCTTTGCAGGAGTTCGGAATTGCTATCGTTATTGCAACAGCCTTCTTTACATGGGGAAATATAGTATCTAACATATTTAAACTTATAGGGGTAAATATCCACACCTATGCTTGGATGATTATAAGCGTTGCTGTTGTAAAAGCTGTAAATATCCTGCCCAAAAACTTTGAAAATGCTTGCGCTCTTTGGTATAAATTCGTCGCAAAAAACTTTACCGCAGCCCTCTTGGTCGGTATAGGTATTGCATATACAAACCTTGGCGATATTATCGGAGCATTCAGCATTTCTTATGTTGTACTTGTTCTCTTGGTTGTAATCGGTGCAATTATCGGTGCCGGAATTATAGGAAAACTTGTAGGCTTTTATCCGATTGAAGCTGCTATTACTGCAGGTCTTTGTATGGCAAACATGGGAGGAACGGGAGATGTTGCCGTTCTTACGGCCTCAAAGCGCATGGAGCTCATGCCCTTTGCTCAAATCTCATCCCGCTTGGGAGGTGCATTTATAATCCTGCTTGCCTCGTTCTTAGTCCCGCTGTTTTTCGGCTAAATGAAGCAATCTTGTGATAAAATAATTTTGCAAAACCCCTTCAAATCCTTTAAGGATTGGAGGGGCTTTGTTTATTCTGCCAGATTTTTTGTTTAATTAAAAATGATATTCAAAGCTTAATTGAACAAAGTGATTATTTTTCCATGAAGCAAATTCGCTTTTTTTATCTTTTGCATAAATATAAGCCCCCGTTCCTTCCACATAAAATTCGTCTTTTATCCTATATTTTATTTTGGGCATAATAACTGCATCATTGTGTTCTATTCCCCAAATTATTGTTATAGAATCGCTTAAATTTTCGTGGAGCCATGAGTCCGAAATATTTACAACTAGCTTATTGTTTGAAGCTTTTTGTGCTTTATTCCAATCCATGTCTATAAAACCGTTTTTATTATTTTCTTTTACATTTTTAAAACCTAAAATATAAGAACCTATATTTTGAATATTTAGGTTTATGTTATTGAGCGGAATATCTACATCAAAACCTAAAACCCACTGAATACTGTTATTATGAACGGCAGGATTATTACCCTTAAAATCGTAACTCATATAATATGCAGCTTCCGATCTAAAATTAAACATAAAAATTGCAGCTCCGAAATCCATACCAAAAATGTGAATAGGATCGTAATAAACACAATCTCTTATATTCCCGCCGCTCATAGCTTTTTCAATCATTGCAGAAACATCGATAGACGGAGTTTTATAATGCCCAAAATAATATTGGCAAGCCATATCGGTCGGCCCCAAAGAACCTGAAAGCCGTAAGCCGTACTGCCCGTATTTTATCTGATTCATATCGGGAAGAAAAGAGTTCATTCCGATTTTTATAAAAGGATCTAAATCAAAGTTTTGGATTATTGTGCCGGCTTTTTGTAAGGAAGTTTTACATTCCTCAATAATAAATTTTGCATATTTTTTTGATTCTTTTTCTGCAATTTCATTTATTTTATCTTCGGTTAATGTTCCTGAAATATCGATAGTAATGGGCTTGCCGCTTAAAGATTTTAATATTGCTTTTATTACAGGTTTTTGAAGAGAATTAAATTGTGAACTAATTTGATCTATTTCCTCATCAGACAATACAGGAA
Organism: Treponema putidum; assembly: GCF_000755145.1. Taxonomy (GTDB): domain Bacteria; phylum Spirochaetota; class Spirochaetia; order Treponematales; family Treponemataceae; genus Treponema_B; species Treponema_B putidum. Next base: position 528,967 of record NZ_CP009228.1, on the reverse strand, counting down.
AATTTACCGTTATATTAGCCGGAGGAGATGTTATGGCAGTTAAAGTATCCTTTATGGTTGTATACATTATATTTTCAATTTTTTGTGATGGAAATAAATCTAGCAATGTACCGTCAAAAAGGGTACTGGAGAGTTTTTGTTTTGCCTCCTCAATTTGCGAAGGTACCCAAGGCCCTTTTAAGGAAACACGGTCGGGGGTCATAAGAGGTGTCCATGCAGCTTCGAGCCGCAAGGATATAGGAGCATTGTAAGCTAGATGAATCATCGGCTCTCCTATTCTTCGGTCAATATAAGAAGGAATAGTAAAATCCGTAAAATCGTTAGCATTAAATACATCCAAAACATGGAGCATATCACCCTTTCCCCAAACCAGTTTCATCTTTCCTGTTGATAGTACAAAATCTCCAAGATAGGCTCTCATTGTACACTCATCAATAAAATCAAGAGGATATTCTAAAATAGTCCTCATATTGAATCTAAAATGAGAGTCAATTTCCGTTTTTGAAGAAGAGTGTTTTAAATTTATGCCGAAATTAGGAACAGCGTCCGCCCGCTTTAAATCAGGGTGAGGATAGAATCTTATTCCAAGAGCGGCAAAGCCTGAAAATTCAAAATTCGACGATAAACTTTGTCCGGTTTCCGAGTTTGCACTTTCATTACCGAAATCGGAATCATCAAAAAATGAGTCTTGAGCTTGAGCAGAATTTAGAAAAATAAAAATCATACAAATAAATATATATTTTTTCATACACACTCATCCCATAAAAAGACACCCTATAATCTTCCCGTATTTAAAAAATTCTGCGTGAACATTTTATCATTAATCGGTTTATCTATTTCTATATTTAGGATTTCAAGATGGGTAGAATGTTTGGTTTGAACATTCGTTAAATTTCCTTTTATAGGAATCCAATATCCGTTCTTTTGTTCAAGTTTTTCTACCTTCAATACTTTGAGCAACGCACCTTTTTTGTCATACATTTCGGCCATTACCGGAATACAAGTTACTTTATCGATGTAGGTAATTTTTTTTGAGTACCGGCTGCTTTTCGGATCTACTGCTGCCGATTCGACTTTCCAGCAATTGTAAGAATCAACTGTTTCTTCTCCGAGCAGAGTATGAGTATCATCATCTATCTTTCTTGTTTCAAGATCATCATAATCGGCATCAGTTCCCATAAATGGTTTTGAACCTTCGGCTCCCGCAATACGGCGGACAGTTCTAAGAGCCGGAAGATAAATCCACTTATCGTTAGCCCTATCTTTATTTACTATTTGCAAAAACCTTGTATCTTTAATCAAAGTAGGTTTTTTAAAAACGATAACGGCAGCTCCTGTTTTATCTCCGGGATCTTTTGCCCATTGTTCTATCATCCGTTCTTCAGTATTTCCTTTAGAATCGACAAGAGTCATCTTTAAGGCAGAGTGAGTAAACTTAGGCCGTTTTACATCGAGTGATTTTTGAACAATACTTTTGCCGTCTTCAGCAAAGGCAAAGCTGATACATAATACCGTTAATGCAAACAGTATAACCGCTTTTTTTAACAATGACTTATTCATTTGTTTCTCCTTTCGGCTTTTGCGCAAAAATATTTTTATGCGGTTTAGCCATAAATGATGGTTTAAAAATATTTAATACGACAGGTAATATGGTCAATGCAGCAACGGAGCTTGTGAACATTACTACCGCTACCAAAAAACCTACAAACCTGAGGACTACGAATTTAGAAAAACACATTACCAAAAAACCGCATCCGACCGAAAAAGCGTTTACTGCAATTCCTTTTCCTGAATGGCGGAGAGTTTTTAATGTAACCTGTGTTAAGTCTTCACTTATTATTCTTTCATTATGATAATTATTCATAAAGTGAACCGTGTAATCTATTCCGATTCCTATTGCAATAGCCGCAACCAAACTTGTTACCATATCAAGGTTTATTCCCGTTAAACTCATAATGCCGAAATTAAGTAATATGGAAATACCGAGAGGAATAGCCCCGATTAGACCTGCAATAAAAGATCGGTAAAAGAGAGATAAAATACAAAACACTATACCAACAGCCAAAACCAAACTTGATACCTGACTTGAAATTATCATAGAAGTCATAGCTGTTTCCAACTCTCCCAAACCGGCCGCTTCTAAAGTATAGCCTTGAGGAAAATGTGTACTTGCAAAATATTCTGCATCCTGAATAACATTTTTAATTTTCCCCGTATCATGAGTCCGCATTATAATCTGCATTCTGCTTTTCTTAGGTTCAAGAGTTTCATCTAAAAGAGAATCAAGAGCCCCCGAATATAAAAGCAAATACTGCGAAATAATATTTTTTAATTCTTCTTTTTGTGAAACAGAATATTTTTCGATATCGTCGGGTATTTCATAATAAGCCGCTCCTCTATAGTTAATCTCACGCTTTAAGGCTTCAATAAATTCGGATACACCGAGTTCTCTTGAATTAGAAGAAGCATAAGCTTTAGCGTAAGCTGAAACGAATAGCTCTATAGTTTCTTCTCGATTTAAGTTATCTTTTAATACCGAAGCTGTACCGGAAGCAATTGCATCGGTTTCAGAGTATGAATCACTTTCAAGAGTATCTTCATCATCGAAAAAACTGTCAACGATATCGGAGCTTTCTTCATTTGCATTATAAGTATGAGGTTCTATAGGATGAGCATTCATAACCTGATTCATGCGTTTTATAAATTCTGTAAAAGAAACAATGCTGCCTATTTCGGGATGATTTGATTTTAAAAAATTTTCAAGATCATCCATGCTCTTTAAAATTTCAGGATTGCACATATCTCCTTTTTCACGTCCTGTTACAACCAAGCTAAAACCTGTAGTTCCTACATACTTATTATCGATAGAAACTACATCACTGCGTATCTTTGAATTTTTAGGAAAATATTCCAAAAATGCCGACTCAATATTAAGATTAAAAATTCCCCAAATTGAAATTCCTATTATGACTAAGAGACCTATAATGAAAACAGCCTGTCTTTTATTAAAATAGGAATAAAATCTATCGAGAACAGCTCCTTTTTTATTTACACCCAGAGCTGCAAGGCGCGCATTCTTTTTAACATTTAGGAGGCTCATTCTTTTTTGCTGCTTTTGTATTTGTTTGACCGATTTTAGCATTAAAACAGAGGGTATAAATAAAAAAGCTAAGGAAAGAGCGATGACAATACCTACCGCACTAAAGATCGCAAAAGATTTCAAGGGCTTTATAGGACTTGTTATTGTAGAAACAAATCCTGCAATTGTTGTGATGCCTGCAAGTAAAACAGGCGGACTGGCACTTTTAAGTGTCTGCATTATAAGTTCATGGTGGCGGCTTACACTTGTAATAAGAGGCTCCTTTTCCAATTTTTGGTAATAATAATTTATTATGTGTATCCCATAAGCGGAACCTACAGCGATAAGCAAGACGGGAAGACAGCTTGAAACTATCGTAAGAGGTTCTTCTATGATTGACATAATGCCGGCCGTCCAAATCGTACTTATTAAAACCGTCAATAGGGGGAGAATAGTTCCTTCTATATTTTTAAAGGAGAAGAAAAGACAAAGCAAAACCACAACTGTTATTAAAGGGATTAGATTTTTTAAATCTGCATACATAAATATTTTTCCATATTCACCTAATACCGGATCTCCTGCAATTTTATAGTTTAAACTTTTATCCTTACTCAAATTTGTTTCAATTATGTTTAAGGTCTCATTGTAAATACGGCTTACTTCAGGCGGAGTTGAGTCTGAGTTTAAGGTTGCAATTATTTGTACGCCTTTAAAATCTGAAGACAGAACGGTACCGATATATGCCTTAGGCCATTCTAAAATTCTTTTTTGTAGATCATCTATTTCACTCTTTGTTCCGTTAAAATCTTCGGGGATTAAGGCCCCTGTTGAAAGAGTTCCTTGGTCATCGGTAATAAAATCAACATTTGTTATCGACTTTACATTTACAATATTGTCAAGATTTTCCAAGTCTTCGGTAATTTGTGCAATTATCCCAATAGTTTCTTTATGAAGGATAGTTTCTTCCTTTGTTTCTATTACAACATCCATTATATATTGATCGCCGAAATCTTCAGTTAATCGGTTAAAGCGTTTGTACGAATCATGTTCTTCAGGAAAAAAATGACGCAATTCATTATCCATAATTATATTCGGAAGCATAAAAGCAAAAAATACAGTTACACCTAAAACAATTGTTAAAATAATAAAGCTCAATTTTGTTTTATTCATAAAGTTCCAATCTCCTTAGATAATTACTTTTTAGTATTTATAACAATTTAAAATTTTTTAAAAATTTTTTTGATCAAAACACATAAATCTTCATCACGATGATTATATCTAAATTCACATTCTTTTAGATGAAGTAAAAAAGATCCTGATGAAAAGCCGTTAAATTTTGCCAAACGTTTTTTTGCAAAAGTTAAAAAATTTTCAATTCCCGCGGTGTGCTCATTTTTGATTTCACTTTCATTATAAAAAACCCTGTATTGATCGCAATCCTTTAGCAACGAAGTGTTAAAAGGTTCAATTTTGTTTTGATGGGAAACAAGCTTCTCCAAATCGCCCTTTATTATTGAAAAGAGGCTTTCATGGGAATCATCATGCACCAAGCTGACAAATATTTTTTTACCGTTTTTTAAAAGCCCCAATACCGGACGCTCGGCAATAAAATCGTGTATCTTTTTTCTTCGAATTTTAGCTTTTTTAAAATAGGAAATATGACGAGTATTGGCCGAAATTTCTTTTGCCTGCTCAAAAAGGCTGTATTTAAGTATTTTTTCCCGAATGATTCCAAAATATCTGTTTACGGTGTTCCGATTGATTCCGGTAATTTTTGCAGTAGCCGCTGCTGTAATATCTTCACTGAAACATAAAAAAATTCTATTAAGTTTAGTTGTTGTAAGTCTAGTATACATATATAATTATAAAACTGTACCCCTTCATATTCTAGTCTAAGTCGTATATTTATAATATATATCAGATCTAGTAAAAAGTCAATAAAATTTTTTATAAAAACACAAAAAAACCTCCTGATCCTTAAAGGACTCAGGAGGTTTTTTTCTATGCGCTCTTATGTTCTGCCGTAAGGCTCTCCTATCAAAAGCTCGCAAACCTTCTTGGTTTTTTCGTCCGCATCTTCTTTTTTGCCCCCTTCTTTTAACCTGTTTAATTCATCAAGAATTATTTTATGATTTTCAGGGCTTACGTTGAATTTAAGGCCGAAGAAGATTCCAAAAAGAATCATAAAAAGGGGCATTACTATAAAGGAAATCTTTACACCCTTCAAAGTACTCTCCTTTTGCTGCGGTTTTTGAACCTGCCCGATACCGGAATATTTAAAATCAATCTTATCCAAAATCTCCTTCAAATTATAAAGGTCTTCCTTTGTATAAAAATCTTTGGGGGAAATTTTTTTATAAACCTCTCCTGATTTCAGATAAGAAGACTCCAGTAAGAATTTTTCATCGGCCTTTTCAAAGTCTTTTTTATCAAAAGAAGAAAGTAAATTTTCAAAAACATCTTGAGGAATTTCGTCAAAGTTATCTTTTCCTTCAAAGTATGAAAAAAGAGGATGCGCTTTTTCATTCTTTTTTGCTTTTTTATAAAGTGAGCTAATAATCTCGTCAGTGTCTCGGCTCATGTATTTTAAATGAAAATTTCCGTCTTCCCGCAAAGAATAATACTTATTTATATTTTCAAAGTTTTCATTATTTTTTACAGCCAAGTTTTGAGCTTCTGTAAACTGCTTTTGGGTCAGTACGGAAGGTACCGGATTTTTATAACCTATACCGCTTAAAACAAAACCGAGAGTGGTCATTATCACTAAGCCTAAAAAAAGCTTTCGGGTAAGAGTCATAGCCGCAGAATAGGTTCCGGCACGATTTTCTCCGCTCATAAGTTTGTCTATGTCGGCCAAAAAAGGAAGAAGCTGATGAGGGATTAAATTATTTGCCGAAATTCCGACACCCATAAGTACCATGTTTAATATCAAAAATACAGGATTTGTTTGAGGTGTATGGAAAGACATAAGAACTATGGAAACGGCAAAGATGATTAGGGCGGCAATATATACGGGCTTATGTCCTTTTTTGTTTATTATTTTGTTATGAATAGGCAGGGCAGCCATCATGGTCAGTAAAAGGGCTCCTTGAGCTATTACAAAAACACTTCCGCGGTTTAAATAATCTACAATGTAGAACAAAACAAGGGACATAACTATATCTAAAGCTCCGTAAGAACAGACATACATAGCAATATGAACCCTGCATGATCTGCTTTTAAAAAGGGATAAAAAGTTTTTTATAAATTTGGCGTTCGATTTTTTTTGGCTCTTTTCTTCCGGTAATTCCCATGTTTCAAAATAAAGAGGTATCCATGGAAGGGCAAAGATAAGGGCAAAGACTATGCTCATTACAAAGTAACCCATCATGCTGCCGTGAAAAGCATCTATTATGGGCTGTGCCAAAAGCCCGCCCAAAAGGGTGGCTATAAAAGAAAACATAAGGCGTGAACTGTTGAGCTTATTTCTTTCGGAAAAGTCCCTAGTTATTTCGGCTGAGAGGGCTGCATAGGGAATATAGGACACAGTCGAAACTGTAAAAAATATAATATAGGCTATCGTGTAAAAGATGAATTTTCCGGCCTGACTTTCTATTCCGGTAGGAAACCAAATTATGATAAAGGAAAGAGCAATTGGAACAATTGATACCAAGAACCAAACTCTTCTTTTGCCGAATCGGTTTTGGGGAGTGTTATCTGCAATGTAGCCCATCATAGGATCCGAAATAGCATCCCAAAATTTTCCGATAGCAGGTATGAGCCCTGCCAAAACAGGATGAAGTCCTATTACGTTTACCAGATAGTACATTGCAAATGTGGTAACGATAAAAAAACAGCCTCCGCCGTATAAATCGGCAGCCCCATAGGCGAGGTAAGTCCGCCAAGTCATTTTTCTTTGCTTATTTAACATAAAAATTATTATACAATAGGTTTTAAGGGAATGCAAGACATAAAAGTATTGACAGACATAAAAAAGGCCGCCCTTTTATAAAGGGCGGCCTTATATGAAAGAGTTTCTAGCTGTCTATATTTCAGCTTCAACTTTAGTATCGCTGGAAGCTGCCTCGCTATAATTTTCATTTATTTCATCGTCATATACTTCCGATTCTTCTCTGATATCCTCATCATCTTCGGGTTTCCTTGAATGGCTGACTGTCAAATTTTTGCCTCGGTAGTAGCTGTTATTTAGTTTTTCGATAATAATTTCAGCTTCATCCTGCATAACTTGAACAAAACAGTAATTATCCAGAATTCTTATATCCCCGATATGTTCACGCGAAATACCGGCTCCCTGAATTAACAAGGTTATGATATCTTTTGGAAAAATGCCTCTTTTACGCCCTACACCGATAAAAAGGCTTGTAGATTCATCTTCTGCCAATATAACTTTGGGCCTTGCCGGTCTTGCAACGTTTTGTTTAAAAGGACTTTTTCCTATACCGTTTCGGCTGTCTCTTCTATAAATGCGATTACCTCCGATTCCCGTTTGTTTAATAAAATAGGCGGCAACATAAGACCGCATGGTCAACGGGACTGCTTTTTTAAAGATGCGGCGATATAAGTTTAATTCTTCAGGATTTTCCTGTGTTTTGATCGCTTCGATAACATCTTTTAAGGAAGAAATTAATTGTTCTTCATCTTCAATTTTAATTTTGTTTGACACGATATATCTCCTAAAAGGCTATATTGCCATATAATCGCTTTTTAAGCAAGCCCTTTTTCATGAGTTTTTTATAAAATCGGCATATTACATACGGCGGTTTATTTTTCTAACTTATAATTGTATTTGCTTACGCCATCGGCATCAAATATTTTTTTAAATCCGTTTTTGACTAAAATTTCAGCTGCGGTTCTGCTTCTTCTGCCGCTGCGGCATATTACAATTACATTTTTTTCTTTCCAGCCGGAAATCTCTGAAATTCGGTTTTCGATTTCTTGTACGCTTATATTTATTGAACGGGGCACATGACCTTCTTTATATTCATAGTCTTCACGGACATCAATTATAAGATAGTTTTCCCGTTCCGTTTCATCGTTTAAAATGGCTTCCAGACTGGAACCGTCCATTCGGGTAATGTTTTCTGTAGATTTTGCGCTGCATGAGAGCGAAAAAATCCCCATAAACAAAAGGATTAAAAATATACTTGTTTTTTTCACCATAATTCTCCTTGATTTGTATAAATCTACATAAATTCTTATAATATGTCAATGTTTATTATTTTGTATGTATTTTGTATCATCAAAATACGCCTATATAAAAATTCGCCTGCTTTTCTAAAATTCAAAAAAGGTATATACTCAATAAGTAAAAAAACCGTAAATTACGGTAAATATTAAAGAGGTGTATTATGGATTTATCTTATAAGCAGAAATCGGCTTGGGAGGATTTGACGAAAGCAGAACTCTCAGAATTGGGTAAACTTTCGGATAGTTATTTGGATTTTTTAAACAATGGAAAAACCGAAAGAGAGTGTACTATAGAGATTATAAAGCAGGCTAAGAAGCACGGCTTTAAATCTCTTGAAGAAGTTATAAAAAGCGGTTCCGCAAAAAAAGGAACAAAGGTTTATTTGAACAATAAAGAAAAATCCGTTGTTTTAATGGTTTTAGGCGATGATATCACTCAGGGTATGAATATAATCGGCGCTCACATAGACAGCCCCCGTCTCGACTTAAAACAGATGCCTCTATTTGAAGAGTCAAATATGGCTTTTTTAAAGACTCACTATTACGGCGGTGTAAAAAAGTATCAGTGGACTACAATTCCTCTGGCTATTCATGGCGTTATCTTCACAAAAGAAGGTAAAAAAGTTGATATTTGCATAGGTGAAGACGAAAAAGACCCGGTTCTTTTTATAAATGATCTTTTAATTCACCTATCAAAAAAACAGCTTCAGGAGACTATGGCTGAAGGAATAACCGGAGAGCAGCTTAATATTCTTGTCGGAAATCAAAAGCCTGTTTCAAAAGAAAAAAAAGATAAGGCTGATAAAAAAGAAGAGGTAAAGGATCCTGTAAAGGAAAATATCTTAAAGATTCTCAATGAAAAGTACGGCATAGTGGAAGAAGATTTCAGGGTTGCAGAGCTGGAAGTTGTGCCGGCCGGAAAGGCTCGAAATGTGGGCTTTGACAGTTCTCTTATTGCCGGGCACGGACATGATGACAGGGTTTGTGCTTATACAACCTTAAAAGCTATTTTGGAAGTCGAATCCCCAAAAAGGACTGCTGCAGCTCTTTTTGCCGATAAAGAAGAAATCGGTTCTGTAGGAAATACGGGTATGCAGGCCTTCTATTTTGAAAATATGGTTGCAGAAATAGCCGCCTTAAATAAAAACTATAGGGATATAGATGTAAGAAGGGCTTTTGCCAATTCATATATGCTTTCGGCCGATGTTTCTGCGGGCTTTGATCCGGCTTTCCCATCGGTTTTTGAAAAGATGAATTCTGCCTATATCGGCAGCGGTATCTGTATCAATAAGTATACGGGCTCCGGCGGCAAGGGCGGCTCAAACGATGCCAATGCGGAATTTTTGCAGAAGATAAGAAAAATATTTGATGACAACAAGGTTGTATGGCAGACTGCCGAACTCGGTAAAATAGATGCGGGAGGAGGCGGAACGATTGCCTATATTATTGCAAAATACGGTGCCGAAGTTGTAGACTGCGGCGTTCCCGTGCTTTCAATGCATGCTCCCTTTGAAATTTTAAGCAAGGCTGACCTTTATATGGCCTATAGAGCTTACAGTGCTTTTTATAAATAGTTTGTAACCAAGTGTAAGCATATTTGTTGAGTAATTATACTTAAACCCCGTAATCCTCCTTCGTACGGGGTTTAAGATTGCCCGCGTCAGCGGGCTCTTTTTTTTTGCTTTATGGAAATCTCAAAAAATTTTAGCTTTTCGAGTTTCTTTTTGCCGTTTAAATCTGAAAATACTTAAAGTGCGGTGCTGTTGCAGCGCTCTGCCGCAGCTCACTGTCTAAACAAATAAGTGTAAATTTTTTCTGTAGCGGCGTATAGTCGCAGCGTATGAGTTGTTTTTTTTGTCAAAAAGGGTTAGAATAGAATTTATGGAATGGAAAAATTTAGATAAGTGTACATCTTTTACACAATTACAAAAAGTTCATAAAGAACAGTCTGAAAATTTAAACCTCGCAGATATTTTCAATACTGAAAATTCGGTTGAAAGGGTAAAAAACTATTCGGTTAAAATGGGCGGAAATCTTAAATACAATTATGCGGCAAAACCCGTAAACGCTGAGATTCTTAACGTGCTGCAGTCCCTCGCCGATGAGCAAAGGCTAATCGAAAAGTATGAGCTCTTACTCAATGGTGATTTTATAAATACGGGTGAAAACCGAATGGTTCTCCATCAGCTGACACGCGGGCAATTAAAAGATGATGTCGTCTATAAGGGCGTAAATATGAGGGGCTTTTACCTCAACGAGCTAAAAAAAATAAAAGGCTTTTGCGAAGCTGTTCATTCCGGTAAGATTAAAACCTCTCAAGGAAAAATCTTTACTGATGTGGTTCAGATCGGTATAGGCGGTTCGGACTTAGGCCCCAGAGCTATGTACATAGCCTTAAAAAATTGGGCGAAGACAAAGATGAGGGCTCATTTTATTTCTAACGTTGACCCCGACGATGCGGCCGAAGTTTTAAGCTCCGTAAATCTTGCAAGCACCCTTTTTATCCTCGTTTCAAAAAGCGGCACAACTCAAGAAACTCTGGCAAACGAAAGATTTGTAAAATCCGTTCTCGAAAAAAACGGCCTTGACTGCAAAAAACAGATGCTTGCCGTTACAAGCGAAACAAGCCCCCTCGCAAATAACCCCGACTATCTTACTTCCTTTTATATGGATGACTTTATAGGCGGAAGATATTCTTCAACTTCGGTTTGCGGAGCGGCAGTACTCGCCCTTGCCTTCGGCATGGAAATGGTAGATGCCTTTTTAAAAGGAGCTGCAGAAGGAGATCGGCTTTCTTTAAACAAAAACATAAAAGAAAATGCAAGCCTTTTGGATGCTCTACTCGGTGTCTATGAAAGAAACATTTTAGGCTGCTCGGCAACGGCCATTCTTCCATACAGTCAGGCTCTTTCCCGCTTTCCCGCCCACCTCCAGCAGCTGGATATGGAATCGAACGGAAAAACGGTAAACCGCTTCGGCGAAAAAGTTTCCTATAAAACGGGTCCCGTAATTTTCGGGGAGCCAGGCACAAACGGACAGCATTCTTTTTATCAGCTCCTTCATCAGGGAAGCGATATAATCCCCTTGCAGTTTATCGGTTTTAAAAAAAGCCAAATCGGCCTTGATATTGAAAGCGAGGGCTCAACCAATATGCAAAAGCTGAATGCAAATTTGGCAGCCCAAATTATGGCCTTTGCAGCAGGAAAAACCGATACAAACAAAAACAAGGACTTTGCAGGAAACCGCCCCGCAAGTTTAATCTATGGAGAAGAATTAACTCCCGAAAATCTGGGGGCTCTCCTTGCTCATTATGAAAACAAGGTGATGTTCCAAGGTTTTATATGGAACTTAAACAGCTTTGACCAAGAAGGCGTTCAGCTCGGAAAAACCCTTGCAAAGAAGGTGCTTTCAAATGATATGCCGCCCGCCCTCAAAGCCTTTTCGGAATTTCTTTTATGAAAATTATAAATGCGGAATTTATAAAGGGAGCCGTTAAGGCGGAACAGTTTCCTGAAATCGGTGTTTCGGAATTTGCTTTTTTCGGGCGCTCCAATGCAGGAAAGTCGAGCCTTATAAACATGCTTGTCAACCGAAAAAACTTGGTTAAGACAGGTTCCCGCCCCGGAATGACTCGGGAAGTAAATTTTTTTTTGGTAAACCGTCCGGCCTCCATAAATCTTGACCCTAAAACTAAAAAAATTTCAGGGACGGCCCCAAAAGATATGTTCGTACTCACAGACCTCCCGGGCTACGGCTATGCAAAACTTTCAGGCGGCATGACCTTGCAAATCGACAAAATGCTCTACGAATATTGTATAAACCGTCCTCTCTTAAAGGCCATCTTTTTTTTAATGGACATGAGGAGGGAACCTACCGAAACCGAAAAAGAAAGTATCGGCTTTTTTCACGGCTTAAATATTGAGGTTGTAATAGTCGGAACCAAGGCTGATAAGATAGGCAAGAATGATCAAATAAAAGCAAAAAACGAATGGTCATCCTTCTTTAACTTTGACGAAGAACACATCATAATAAGCTCTGCTGCAAAAAAAACGGGACGGGATAATATTTTATCGTTAATAGCAAAAAGGATTTAACTTATGAAAATTACACATTACAGAGAAAAAGATTTTAAAACTTCAAACTGGAGCGGAGGCACCACAACGGAGCTTTTTATTTATCCGCGTGAAGCCGATTATAAAAAAAGAGATTTTTTGTTCCGATTAAGCTCAGCTACCGTCGATTTGGATAGATCCGACTTTACCCCTCTTCCGGGGTTTTTCAGGTTTATTTCTCCCTTAAACGGAGACCTAAAAATAAGCCATGACGAAAAAAACTTTACCAAACTTAAGCCCTATGAAGTCTACGCCTTTGATGGAGGAGCAAAAACTGCCAGCATAGGAAGGGTAAGGGATTTTAACCTCATGGTAAAAAACGGTGTAGAAACGGAAGTAAAAAACTTTGCCTTAAATGAAAATTCGGTTTTAAAGTTTTCGGTTTTAACCGGAGAGATCGGCTGGATTTTTTTGTACAATACCAAGGCCATGCTTATTGCAGAAACGCTCAACGAAAAAAAAGAATTCAATATTGAAAAAATGGACTTAATCGTTTTTGAACCGGAAGGTACTGAAGAGCAAGAAGTTTTTGTATCTGCCGATAAAAATTTAAGCCTTTTTTATGGAAAGGTACCCATAGCTTTTTAAACGGTAAGAAAGGCTAAAAATCACAAACTTGGAATTATAATGAAAAAAAATCTTTACGAAGTAGTGTATGAGGATGAACACCTTATCATTGTAAATAAGAGTGCCGGCCTCCTCGTAGGTGCCGACCGCTGGGACAGCGAAGCTCCACGTCTTGATAAAATACTTGAAGAAAGTTTTTTAAAAAAAGAAAAAGAATCAAAAATTTATCCGGTCCACAGGCTCGATAAGGAAACTTCAGGTCTCATCATCTATGCCCTAAATGCGGAAGCCCATAAAATTTTAAACGATGATTTTCAAAACCGCAAAATAGAAAAAATCTATCATGCAGTATCGGCCGGCATTCCCCAAGAAGAAAATTTTAAGACTGATGCAAAACTTAGAATAGACGGGGATAAGCTGCACCGCACTGTAATAGACGAAAAAAAAGGAAAAGATGCTTTAACCGAATTTACCCTCCTTAAAAAATTAGGCCGCTTTTGCCTTTTGGAAGCCCGCCCCATAACGGGCAGAACCCATCAGATAAGGGCTCACCTAAAACACCTTGGGCTTCCCATCCTTTGCGATAATCTTTACGGAAACGGAGAGCCCGTCTACATATCGGCCTTAAAAAAGAATTGGAGGGGAGACAAATATGAAGAGCGGCCTATAATCTCGCGCCTCGCCCTCCATGCCCATTCCTTAAAATTTTTTCATCCCATAAGCAAAGAAAAAATTGAAATAAGTGCAAGCTGCCCCAAGGATATGGCGGGTCTTATAAACCAGCTTTCAAAATTGTAGAATATTTAACTTTAGCTTTACTTGAGTTTTGCCTAGTTTAATTTTGTATAAATTTGTGATATAATGATAAAATGGAATATCAAGTAACAGCAACACGGAGAAGGCCTCAGCGTTTTGAGGACTTGCTGGGTCAGGAATTTGTAGCCGCAACATTGCAAAAATCAATTGAGGCCGGAAAAATAGCACATGCCTATCTTTTTTCGGGGCCGAGAGGCTGCGGTAAAACAAGTTCGGCAAGGATACTTGCAAAGGTGCTCAACTGCTCCGAAGGGCCGAAGCCCACGCCTTGCGGTCATTGTACAGCCTGCGAAGAAATTACGGCCGGTTCGTGTTTGGACGTAATCGAAATTGACGGTGCTTCAAATACGAGTGTAAATGATGTAAGGCAGATAAAAGATGAGATTTTATTTCCTCCGAATTCAAACAGGTATAAAATTTATATAATTGACGAAGTTCACATGTTGTCGACAAGTGCATTCAACGCTCTTTTAAAAACAATCGAAGAGCCGCCTCCCTACGTTGTGTTTATTTTTGCCACTACCGAAATTCATAAGGTTCCTGCGACAATTAAAAGCCGATGCCAGCAGTTTAATTTTAAGCTCGTATCGATAGAAATACTAAAGCAAGCCTTATCAGATGCAGCCGCAGAGCTGGGGATAAGGGCTGATGATGAAGCCCTTTATTGGATAGCTAGGGAAGCAACCGGAAGCGTAAGAGATGCTTACACCCTTTTCGATCAGGTGGCAGCCTTTTCGGACGGGCATATAACCTTTGAAAAAATACACGAAAAGCTCGGGCTTACAGGTGTCGACTCAATCAACAAACTTGTGTCGGCCTGCGTTGCAAAGAAGGGGCAGGAAGCTCTTTCTATCTTGGACGGAATTTTGCAGGGAGGAATATCAGCCGAGCAGGTAGTTTCAGACTGCGCAGATTATTTTAGAAGCCTTTTACTTGTAAAGCACGGGATTACAAAGGAAGCTCTCATAGGTCAAAGGGCAGACCGCTTTCCTCAGGATATTTTACAGGGATGGGAAACCGTGCAAATTGAGAGAGCCTTAAGTATAATGCTCCAGCTTTTTAAGGATCTGCGGTTTTCTATTGATCAGCGTTATGAATTGGAGCTTGCCGTTTCGCGCCTTTCTTGGCTTAGCGATTATGTATCGCCTGCCGATTTAAAAACAGCTTTTGATGCGGCACAAAACCTTATGGCTAACCGCCGTATAAATGATGAACCGGAAAGGCCCGTTTCGCTCCGCGAAGAAAATCGGTCTAAAGAGACCATGTCTAAAGAGACCATGTCGAAAGAGACTATGCCGAAGGAGGCTATTCAGTCTTTTAATAATGCGGGCAGTTTGACCGAACAATTTAAAGCCGTTTTAAAACGGGACAATAAATTGGACGAGGCTTCAAAAAAAATAATAGATGAGAAGCAGCCGGTTTCGGATAATGTGCCTCTAAAAAAAAAAGATGAGGAACAAGAAACCGTACTTCAGGCTGCCCGCAGTGTAGAGAATAGTTTTAATTCTGTCGAAGATTTAAAAGAACCTTTAATTGAAGCTCTTTTAGAAAAGAGCGGGATATTGTCTTCAGCAGTTGGTCAAAGTAAGGACTGGGTTTTAAAAGATGACAGCCTAACCTTGTTTACCCGCAGTGCCTTTGATTTTTCTTTAATTCAAAAGCAAAAAGATAGTATAGTAGAATCTATTTTTGATATTACAGGAAAGAGGTTCAAGTTAATTATAAAAGAGTATATTCCGCCTCAACCGGAAAATAAAGTTGAAGAGCCGGTTAAGGAACCGGAAAAAATCCGAACCATAACTGATGTTTTTATGGGGAAAGTCGTTGAATGTAAAAATTTGGTATCCGAAACTGAAGAAGGAGAAGAAAATGAAGTTCAAAATGAGCAACAGCCTGCTGCAATGCAGGAATAAAATTATTGAAAATTTTAGAAATAAAGAAAAACGGCCTATAAAATTTTTTTTAGCCATATGCTTTTTATCGGCAGGTTTATCGGTTTTTTCTGAAGAAATAAAACGGGGTATTTTAGACCTAAGAAATACCGATTTTAGCTCTTCAGAGGTTTTAACATTAAGCGGAGAGATGGGCTTTTACAATAATAAGTTTATTTTTTCAAAAGAAGATGTCGAAAAAGCCGGAGTATTTATTCAATTCCCTATGGAATGGGGCAAGGCAGTTCTTTCAGACGGAACAAAGCTTTCAAATTTGGGAAGCGGAACCTATACTATGAAGATTTTGTTACCTCAAAAGGCTCCTAAGCTTACCTTAAAAATTACATCTCCCGTTTCGGCGTGGGTATTGTTCGTTGACGGAGAGGAAATTATGAGGGCCGGTAGCCCTGCTTCTTCAAAAGAACATTCAAAAACAGGTATAAAGGATATTATCTATGATATTCCGCAGGACCGTCCTGAAATTTATATTGCACTTCAAGTTTCAAACTTTGCCCATGCACGAGGAGGAATTTATCATCCTATAGACATAGGTAAAAAAGAAGCTATAGAAAATTCTATTTTAGCCAAACGCTTTGTAGACATATTTGTTTTCGGTTTCGGTATTGCAATAATCCTTTATCACTTGGCTCTTTTTATTTTTCATCCTAAAAATAAAAGTCTTTTGTATTTTATGCTTTTTACATTTACGGTTATTGTGCGGACTTCCGTAATGGGGTATGTATTTAAATATATTTTTCCTTCAGCCTCGTGGGAGTTGATTACAAAGCTGGATTATCTGACATTTGCATCCGTAGGATTTTTTATATTTACATATTTTAGAGTCCTATATAAAGAAGACATAAATAAATTAATCTATAAAATAATTTCGATAGAAACTATTGCTTATGTTTTATTTATTTTAGTAACTCCGGCTTACATATACGGCAAATTTATTCTTGTGAATCAAATAGTCTTACTTGGTGAAGTCTTGTATGCCATATACTTTGTGATCCGTATCTTAATAAATAAAAGAACGGGAAGTATTCCTATCGTTGCAGGTATTGTGTTTTTGGCTGCATCGGCGGTAAACGATGTTTTATACAGTATGATGATTTCAAATTTTGGAAATTTATTACCGTTCGGATTTTCCGGCTTTTTGTTTGCTCAAGCCTTTTGTCTTGCTTGGAGAAATTACCTTGAAAATAAAAGAGCTGAAGAAGTCAGATCTATGCTTCTTGATTCGGATAAACAAAAAGGTTTGTTATTTGATGAGATAGAAAATACCAGCACCGAACTAAAGCGGCATGAAAATACTTTAGCCGAAAATATGGACATAGCTGAAGATACGATGAAAAAACTTTCCGAATATGCCGAGTCGGTAAGACAGGAAATTACTGTGCAGGATGGAGAATTAAGAGGAACCCAAACCGCTACGGAAAGTCTTAATTTATTTTTGGACAATATTTCGCACGGAATCGAAAATCAATCCAGAGCTGCAGAAAACACGGTTTTACAAATAAAAGAACTAAATAAAGTAATGAATGACTTATCCGATAAATTTAATACAATAAATGAAGATTTTGCTTTGCTTTCAGATGCAAGTAAAACAGGCAAGGATAATTTAGCACAAGTTACTGCAATTATAGGGAACATTTACCAAAGCTCGGAAGTCCTTCTCGAAGCTAACCAGCTTATCACTGCCTTGGCGGAACAAACTAACCTTTTAGCAATGAATGCAGCTATAGAAGCGGCTCATGCAGGGGATGCCGGTAAAGGCTTTGCGGTCGTAGCGGATGAAATACGAAAACTTGCAGAAGGTTCCGCATCGGAGGCAGGCTCTACGGGCAAAATATTAAGCCAAATAAATAATGCCATTCGGCAGTCGGCAGAGGCCTCCGGTGTACTTCAAAAAAGTTTTGATGATATAAATCAAAAAGTTTTTGACTTTCAAAATATTTTAGCTAATATTTCCGGTTTTATTTCAGATGTACATGCTCAAACGGAAAAAATGAATTCAATTATGAACACTCTTTTAGAAGAGTTTACCAATGTGCAAAAGGAAAAGGATAATATCAGTCAAACACGCTCGGATATTTCAAACAGTTTTAAAAATCTTTTAAATGCAACTGAGCAAGTTAATTCTGAAATTTCAGAAATGCTAAACGGTATTAAGACCCTAGATCAGGCTATAATCAAAACCAGAGAAGTTGAGTCTCAAACCGGCTCTTCAATATCCAAGTTAAATATTTTAATTACAGAAAATAAGTCAAAATAAACAAAAGCCCCAAGAAAATACTTGGGGCTTTATTTTACGGCGTGTCATCCTTTAAAGGTTTTTATCCATTGTAAATGAAAGTTTTGAATACTTAAAAGATTCCAACATCAAATCGGAAAGATATTCTTTTGTTCTTTTTAATACATGTTCTGCCGTTTTGCGGTTTTCTTCAGTTAAAAATTCGCTTAAAGATTTTGCAGGTATTTTAGCTGCTGCGTCAGTAATTTCTTTTACTCTGGCTCTTCCGTAACTTTGCATTTCGGTAAGATAGGCATTGTTATCATGCTTAAATGCGGAGTAATGAGCTTCAACAAAATGGCCGATTAGCTTAAATAACCAGTAAGCATTATCGGTAGAAACCATACGGGTCATTCTTTTATAGGCCGTCGGAGTATCCAAAACATTTGTAAAAAACGGAATATACGGAACAAATGCTGTTGTTCCGAAGGCCAGCCACTGTATTCCTTCAAGACCTTTTGGAGATTTAGGTCTTAATTGTAAAATATGGGATTCGGCTGTACGTGAAAGCGAAATACCTCTAAAGCGTGTTTTATTAAACTCACTATTGCCTATGCCGATAGGATCAAATTCCGTTTCATTATAGTGAGAGCTTAGTATGTATTCGACATCTTCAACCGAGATAAGGCGGTTTGCTTTTTGAATAAAAGGAATATCGTTGGATACCGGAGATTGTTCTATTTCGGGATTGAGATATTTTTGAGCAAACCAAGCTCTGGGAGTGTTGTAGACTCTGTCTTTTTCGCTCGATGTCCCGAAAATGTGTCTAAAGTTAAAACCGTCCCTGTCAGGATTAAGGCTATGTTCATTTACAAATTCTTTGATGCCATTTGACCATAGATAATAATCGGGCTTTTTAAAATCGATTTTTTCGATTGAAACCTGATTTGGAGCTACGGCATAGCAGTCATCGGGAATTCTTACGGCAACCCAATGATGGCCGCAGGGAATTTCCATGTACCAAACCTCATCAAGGTCTGCAAACAAAATACCGTTTCCCTCGGCAGAACCGTATTTTTCGATGAGTTTTCCCAAATAGCTTACGCCTTCCCTTGCAGAGTTTATAAATGGGAGAACGATGTCGTTGATTGCATCTTCTGCAATTCCGTTTTTTACCAGCGGGTCATAAGCAAGCACCCTAGCGTTTCCGTAGACACTTTCGGTAGAGCTCAAGGCTACGTTTTTTTCGTTGATTCCCGCTTCGCCGTAGACGCCTTGGTTTTCCTTATCGTTCGGATAGGCTTGCGGAACGGAGGTGTAGCGGAGTGCCTTTGCAGGGAGAGGAATCTCCACGCCTGTGTTTTTAGATTTATAAATGCGTTTAGCTTCATTTACCGCATTTTCTAAAACAAATATTTTTGGGCTTATCGCCAAGTGAAAATCCTCATTTCTTGCAATAAGAATTGAGCCGTCAATGCTGGCTTTTTTTCCTACCAGCACTGTTGTACAGTCAGTGTGTGCTGAAAAAGATTTTACATTACTCATATTTTTTCCTCATATTCTAAGTTTATCTTTTTTATAAATAAGACTATACCCTAAAAAAGATATTTTTGCAAGATTTTATTAAAAAGTATTGACATTTTTTTTTATTTTTGATAGAATAGCCGAACCTTATGGGGGCGTAGCGAAGCTGGTTTATCGCGCTGGCCTGTCACGCCGGAGATCGCGGGTTCGAGCCCCGTCGCTCCCGAAAAAGCTCACCGCCTTAGTGGTGAGCTTTTTTATTTTGTATCTCCTTTTATTTACGGGCAGTAGCGCAGGGGTAGCGCGCTTGGTTCGGGACCAAGAAGTCGGGGGTTCAAATCCCCCCTGCCCGATATTACCGATATTAATCGATTCTTAATCAATTGTCTTACTAAAAAAACGGGGCTATCAAGCTTGCAAACATATTTACCAAATTAAGGTCTTCAGTACTGAATTCCCTTTTTCTGATTTCAACTACAAGATAAATAACGGCTTTTATTTCTCCTTTTAAAATAACCGGAACAAGAATAGTCGAATTCCAGTTAGGAATTCCTGTGATCTCACTTTTTCCTGAAATATTTTCCCAGTCGATTTTGCACAGTTCTTTTTTTTCGGATATAACTTCAGCTATGAAATTCTTATTTATGGGGAATTTAGGCTTTGAAACAGGCTTATATTTAAAGATAGTTTTGGACGTCATTTTCTTAACAGGATAGACAAAAATTCCTGAGTCGGCACACACAGCATCAATTATCTTTTCAAGGCAGATCTCAAGTTTTTTTGTTTTTGGTATAGAACGCCGGATAAGTGAAGCGGTATCGATAAAACTTAGAATGTTTTTTGTATCATTTAGAGAGTTTCCGGTTAATATCCCTGCAAGTCTGTCTACCTTTTTTTTACCGGGCACAAGGCTTTCTTTCCATACGGCAGTTTGATTTCTGCCTCGATTTTTTGCTTCATATAATGCTTGATCTACTTTTGATAATAGGTCTTTTTTTGTTCTGCCGTGTTTTGGAAAAACGGCCACACCTATACTGACAGTTATCCTAACAGCCGGATCATCAAAATTCAATGCTTCTACCTGTTTTCTTATTTTTTCTGCAATTATCAAAGCTTGTTCTTCTTCGGTATCTGGCAGCAGAACAAGAAATTCCTCTCCACCCACACGCCCTAATATTTGTCCTTTTTTTAATATGCTTAATACGGTTTTAGCTATAGCTTTTAAGACCGTATCGCCTGTTTGATGGCCGAAAGTGTCGTTTATTTTTTTAAATTTATCCAGATCGTACATTAGAATAGCAAGGCCGGTATTCTTTATTTTGGAAACCGCTAAAAGATTGTTCAATGCATTTTCAGTGTATTTTCTGGTTATTGCCGATGTTAGTTTATCTGTAGCAGCTTCTTGTTGGACCTTATAACTTTCTATTAAAAATGCAAATATGTTTTCGATGCTAAGACAAAAACTGACTCCAAAATTACCAAAATTATTTATTTCTTTGTTTGATATAAAAACCAAATAACCCGTTAAGGTACTTTCTGTTTGCTTATGACTGTGGTAATTTATTGGAATAACAAGGTGCGATAAAATTTCGCCGTCTGTTTTGATATTTTCCGGTTTGTATGTAGATGACTCTATTAACTGTGCAATTTTTTCTATAGTTTTATTTTGACCGAAATTAAATAAAGATTTTATTTTACCTTCATTTGCAGTTATAAGTACATCAGCCGAATTTGCAAGGAGGTTTAAAGCTGTAAAACTTAAAAGAATTTTTATGTTTTGTAAAAAATCGTCTGTAAATTTTTCTATTATATTGTCAATCGATTTATTTTTAAATATGGTGGTTTGTTTTGTTTGTGTTATAATGTTTAAAATAAATGCCGGATTATTTTTTAGTTTTTCAATGCTATTTTTCAATAAAAGTTTTTTTGTCCGTTCATATGATAATGCATCAATAAATTTTATATAATCAGGCTTCATATCTTTGTTAATGTAATCATATATTATTAATGAAGGCAGTCCGTAGTGGTGAGTATTAAAATAGTTTTTTCTGAATTTTGGAGGTATTTTTTTTAGGAAAATATCTATTAGTTTTTGCGCCTCAACAAAATTAATCATTGCCATGTTAATATTATTTTTTTTAAGATAGATCAATCCCAGTTTTATGTTTATATCTATATTTATATCCAGCATATATTTGTTTTCAATTAAAGACTGTGCTTCTAGGAGCTTTTTTTCGGAATTTTCAGGATCCAGATATGCTTGTAAAAACAATAGGGGCGCTTTTATTAGAGGATAATCGCTGCTGCATTTTATTTCAAGTACCATTTTGACTATATTTTTAAAATCAATGTCACACCGGAAGACAATAATTTTTCTTAAACAATAAATAAGCTCATAAAACAAAAGATATATATTATCTAAAAAAAACGGATTCGAAATTATTTTTCTAAGATTATCTTCCAACTCTTCCGTTGAATTCACTTTACCTTGCGCAATTTTATTCAGATTGATACATAATGATAAAAAAGCGTCTTCAATATCTTTAAATTTATTTTTTAAATCTATATTTTTATCTTGAACATCATTTGCTGCTTCAAAATTTCCAATTACATAGTAAAAAACAAATCTTGTTTGTTTAAAAACATCTATATGAGAAGGAGCTTTTGATATATTCTTATTCTTTAGCATTTTTTCTATTTGCATTTCAAGTTCAGCCGTTTTATCGTACATACACATAGACAGCAAAATGCTATGTAGAAAAATCTGAGCAAAAAATATTTTATCGTTATAAGAATTTTGTATTATTTTTTTTATTGCTTTATCACAAAAAATATATGCATTATCATAATCAAAAAAAATGCAAATAGGTAATACCCAGATTAAGTAAAGCCGTTATTTCCGAAATTTCATTACCTGATATATTATTATTTTCTAAAATTTTTGTATAATATGCTATTGCCGCATCAAAGTTTCTATACATATCTTCTTGGATAATAGCTAAATTATTAAAAATTATATCTTGAATATTGGTATCACCTATTTTCTTTGCTTTTTTAAGAGTTTTTAAATAGGTTTTTTCAGCATCTTTATATTGTCTCGAATAAAAAAGATTATTTGCCATATCCAACAGCACTTTTGTTTTTATTAACTTAAATTTTTTAAAATTGCCGCATTTTAATATAGTTTTTTTTGCTTGTTCGATGGCTCCTGTATAGTTTTGTTTATATTGCAAGAATGCTATCCTGACCTTATCAAAAGATAATTCTATATAAGTATCATTTGCTTCAGCTGCGGATTTTTCGGCTAAAACTAACGATTTAGCAATTTTTTCGGGACTTGAGTTGAATTGAATTTCTTTAGTTGCTTTTATTATGTAGATTTTAGCTGCATATATTTTATTTACATTTGATTTTGCTATTATGTTTTCGGCTTGCTCCAGTTTTTTTGTACATCCTATTAAATCATCACTTTCAAGATATGATTCGGCAAGGGTAAGTAGTATATCAAGTTTTTTATCATTATCATCATTTGCAACAAGTAAATATATCTTTTCAAATATATCTATATAGGCTATGTGAGTACATTGCTTTTTTATTTTATTCTTATATTTTATACAATAATTTACCGCTTCTTCAAATAATTCTGCTTTTTCTGCATGCCAGATAAATTCATAAATATCAAAAACTTTTATTTTTTTCATTTTTTGTATGATTTTTTTATGGATTTCCATTCGGTATGAATAATCAAGTTCATCATATAAAGTTTTTTGTAAAATTTTATTTACAATTACATATTCATCTACATACTGTTTTGCGATTTTTTTTATGATATTTTGATCTAAGAACTTAGGTATATATTTTTTTACTGTTGAAGCTGTTACATTTAAAATTTCAGGCAAAGTTTGTATTTTAAAACTGGATTTGAAGATACATAAGTCTTTTAAAAAATTTAATTCGGTTTTATCCAGCTCTTTTATTTGCTTTCCTACGGCTAGCTGTATGTTTGCAGATATAGGTATAGGGATGGATGGATTAGATAAATTGGCAGAAAGTTTACATAATTCAGTTAGATTATCTTTTTTTAATTCTCCGGATATGGTAAGTTCTTTTAAAGTTTCATTAATAAACAAAGGATTGCCTGAAGTGTTTAAATATATTTTTTTTAATAATACTTCAGGAATATTTTTTACATTTATTGTGTTTCGTATCAATATTTCTGTTTCTTCCTCAGATAAATTCTGAAGATTTATTTTTTTTATAGGCGACTGATTTGATAGTATTTTAATAAGTTTTTTTGCATTAGAATTATTGTTAACTAAACTTTCGTTTACCGATTGTATCAGCATTATATTTTTTTTATCTGAATTTTCTATTGTTATGTATAATATTGATTTTGTTATAAATTCATTTATCAAGTGTATATCGTCAATAATAAAAACTATTGACTTAGACGATGTGTTTTCTATTATTAGTTTTGTTATCAAGTTTATAAGTTTATATTTAAGAGCTCTTATCCTTGTTATGTCTTCTTTAGCTTCCGTTTCAGATTTTAAAGTGTCAAAAATTGTATTTAATTCTTTTTCATAATTTTTTTGAATTGATGAGTTTTTTAAAAATAAGTTTTTCATAAGACAAGAAATAAATTTAATATCATTCATATCACCAAGGCTCGGAATATAATAAACATCAATTTTTTCAAGCAGCAGTAAAAAATATAACTCGTATAAGAAAAATGTCTTTCCAACGCCGAATGCACCTGTTATAAATATATTTTTGTTTTCAGTTTTGGAAGTTTTTTTTGTTTAAATAATATGGAAAATATTTCTTTTTTTCTTTTTCCCTATTGGCAGGAAATTGACAATTTTTTTCAATACTTATTGGAGTGGAAATATTATAATCGGCATTGATATTGTCATTAATATCCGATATTATTTCATAAAGGGGGTATGCTTCTTTTTTAGCTTTTCGTGCATTAATTTCATCATATATCTTAAAAAAACATGAATAAATATGTTTTTCATTTTCGTTATCTAATTGATGAATTTTTGTCTGCTGCAATTCTCTAAAATATTTTTCATCATTTTTTATTATATTTCTTTTTAAAAGCAAAGACAAAATGATTGTTTTTAACATATCATAATTATAAGTAAATGTATGAATCTCGGAATTTTTTAAAAAACTTATTTGGCGTGAATATAGATTTTTTTCGGTAACAATATCTTTTATTCTTATAAAAATTCGGCCTTTATCCCTTATCACATATATATTATTTAAATCAAAGTTATCATACACTATTCCGTATGTTATTAAATAGTTTAACTCCTTTAATATTGCGGCAAATACTTCAATCATTTCTTCCGGTTTAGCATCAAGTAAGAAGTCAAATGCAGCTTCCTTTTTTTCTATATATTCAATTGTATATAAGTATATATCTTCATTTACTGTTTTATCATCTATACTTTCTAATCGTGTAAAATCATAATTTTTTATATGAAGTGTTTCCGTTAATTGATTTATCAGAGTAAATTTTTCTCTGATAAATTTCATAAAATCTTCATCCAGATTTGAAGCATATATTAACCTTAGTTCAAGCAGTTCTCCCTTATCGGAAATTAAATCTTTAACAATAAAACGGACATTATCTTTTAATTCCATAGGGAGCTCTTCAATAATTCTATACCTGTTATTTAATATTTTCATCTAGTCCCCTCCTTATATATTCGCAGATATTATATCCGTTAAAAATTTAAAAAAATTAAATTTACTTAAATTAAATTTAGAATATTTTTCGGGAGCTGCCAAATAAATTGCACCTATTATTTTTTCGTTTTTTATCATAGGAGAGATCATCACGGAATTCCATTCAGGCATATTGGTTATGCTGTTTCTGTTTGCAATTGAGTCCCAATCCACTTGAAAAATACCCAAACCGTCTTCGGCAACCGTATGAACCAGTTCTTCATTAATCGGATAGGTTTCAAATCCTATTTTAGCATTAATCTTAAAAACAGGTGTATTATTTCTTACAGTTCTAAGAATAATAGCTCCGCTATCAGCTTCAAAGAATTCAACTATTTTTGTCAGTAACATTTTTGATAGCTCATTTTTCGGTACAGTCGGCTTTAATATATCATACAGTTCTATTGTGGCGGTTATGTGTTCACTAAAAGAAGATTCATCCACTATAACAATACCTGTATGGCTTATTTTATCTCTTTTAGTGTTGATTATAGAGGAATTCCAGATTGTACTTTTGTTCCTGCCTGTATTTTTGGAGCGATATAAGGCTTGATCCGCATTTGTAAGAAGTTCCTGAATCGTTTTTCCATGTTCAGGAAATGTGGCAATCCCAAGGCTTATTGTTATGGCCTTGTCAAACTCGGTAAAAATCAATTTTTCTATTTTCTTTCTAAAATATTCTGCTGTTTTAAATGCTTTTTGTGAGTCGGCATCGGGCAATATCACAGTGAATTCTTCACCGCCGTATCTTCCCAATATCTGGCCATGATTTAAGGAATCTAAAATTGTCTGTGTTACTTTTTTAAGGACTATATCTCCTACAAGATGTCCATAGGTGTCATTTATATTTTTAAATTTATCTAAGTCATATAGAATAAGAGAAAATTTTGAATTGGAGTTATATAACTTTTTGATAATATTTTTAAAAAAAATTTCAAAGTGTTTTCTTGTATAAGCACCGGTTAGGACATCATAATCGGATGCTTGTTGAAAACTTTTTCTTTCTACAAGCATTGTTAAAATATTAGAATGTTTTTTACAAAAAATCCTTCCCTCATGTGAAAAATTATTTATGACTTTTTCGGATATAAAGATCATAAAACCTAAAGCCTTATAATCATTAGCACCGAAATTTCTTTTATGAACGGGAATTATCATGCACGGTTTATGTAGAATTTTTTCTATTCTAGTTATATCCTGATACCCGAATTTTGTTATAATATCAAATATCTTCTGAAAATCACCGCCTTCATTTTTATTATTTAAAACAAAATGAGGTTCATCCGGATTACTTATATCTAAAAACTCATAAGATGAGGCAATTACATTTAAAGCTAAAAATCTCATAGCGCAAGCTATATTTTGTTCATAATCGTCAGTAAAATTATTAATAATTTCAACTGATGTAGTATGTTCATAGCCTTCATTTTTGAGATAGTCCTCTATCAATTTTTCTTTAAATTTTTTATCTTTTTTTATTATATTTATATGTTTTAGCTTTAATATTTCCTCCAATTCGCGGCTTTCTATATTTCTGTTATATTTTTTTTCTTTTGTTATAGGCTTCCCTTTTATAAAATCGGAAACTATATCGAATGGTCTGCTTAATTCCCAATTATTAAATAGTTTAATTCTATATTTTTCGGGTGTATTTTTTATTATGATTCCTATTTTATTCTGAATTTCCAAATAATTCACGATAGCCAGGCTTTGAATTCCGGCTGCATAATAATAATCAGCTAACGCCATATTGATAAATAAAGTTATGTTTATAAGATTTTTAGGTTTTATAAGATGCAGGTTTTCTTGTAAGACCTTTTCGAATTCAGCCTGGTTAAAATAGGTTTTTAAATAATTCATAGCTGAAATTTGAAAATCATATAATCCCGGTATATCAAATTTGATTATCTGTATTATTAGGGGTGTAAAATCAAGATCAGGACGTTTTATAATCATTGTAATAACGATATCAAATAAATTTTTAGTCAATTTTCTTTTACTTAATTCTATATTTTTTTGGGGATCTATATATGAATTAAAAATTTTTATCAAATTAGTAATATCGTTTTTGTCTCTTTTAATAATTCTTAAGGCTTCAACCATAAAATATACCATAAATATTTTTCTGTATGGTTGGTATTTTTTTATTTTTATGCTTTTTTTTAAATATGCGATTGCTTTATTGTTGTATCCGAATTCCTGATACATTCTTGCAATTAAGGCATAAAATATAAAGTTATCCTCATATACATATTTTATTTTATTTTCATGAAGTGCTTTTATATATATTTTTTTATATTTACAAAATTCTTTATATCTATATAAGTTTTGCGTAATTTCCATAAGTGTTATTATGCATGCAAATTTGAATATTTCCATATCATAAGTAAATATCTTATCTTCTGCATCTTTTGCGTATTCATAAGCTTCATAATTATTTTGAATTTGAGCCAGCATTCTAGCATAATTAATCATTGAAATAACTTCAATCGATAAAAAGCCGTATTTTTTTGCTAAACTTATAACATTTTTTATGTATGCTATGCTTTTTTCTATGTCAGGGTATGTTTCCCAATATATTAATGAAATATTGTGCATTGCAATAATTTGGGTTCTAATGTTATCGGATAAGGATGCCAATTTTTTTTGATTTTTTAAAATATTTTAAAGCTGTTCTTTTATCTGGCTTTCTGTAATAAAAATAACCTAAGAATGTATAAGCTTCAGCTTTATAATTCGTATATTCCGGATTACTTTTTGTAATTTCAAGTATTTTATATGCAGATTCTTTAAAATCATTATTCTGTTGTTTTATATGATAATAGAAACATTTTGCATTTTCTAATCTGAGATTTATGATATCGCTGGATGATTTTTCATAAAGACCGGTCAATTTTTTTATATATACAAAAATTTCAGTGTCATTTAAATAAAAATATTCATATCTTACCATTAGATTGTAATAATAAGATAAGAGAACCGTATTCTTTATTTTCGGTAAATTTTCTTCAAGGAGTAATTTTATTTCAGCTTCTTTGTCTTTTAAGCCCATCTGATTATACAGTTCAAATATTTTTAAGAGTATCGTAAATCTATTTATAACATTTTGACCGGTTATAATAGATGGAATTTTTTCATATATTTTTAATACAGCATCTATGTTTTTTGTTTTCATATTATGCTCTATTATGTCAAAATAACAAGCCAAAAGCGCTTTTTTATTGCCGGATTCTTCCAAGTGCCAAATAAGTTCATTTATATCGGCATCCGCTTCTTTTTTTAGAATATCAGCTATTTTTTTATGCTGCAGCATTTTATATTTAGGTTCCAAACGCTCATATAAAATATTGCGCATAATTTTATTTGTAATCGTGTAGTTCTGCATACCACCCGATTTTATAATGGTGATCAATCCCCTATTTATAAGTTTTTTTATAATTTTATCTATTTGTTTTTGAGGCAGGGATGAAATTTTGTACAGATATTCTATTTTAAATATATTTTGAAATAGTGATGTTTCAGAATATACTTTTTTCTCGGTCACTGAAATAGCATTCAACTGATTTGTTAATGTTTCTTCAATTGATTTTGGAATTGTGTTTTTGAGTTCATCAGTATATAGCTTATCAGCAAAGAACCACAAACCTATTATTACATCCCTGTATACTGTTCCTGCATTTACAAATTCTTTTATCATTTCTACTATAAAAGATGGACACCCTGAAGTGTATTTATACAGAATAGAGCCGAAGGATATAGGAGGATATTTTAATATTAAAATATTTTTCAGCATCTCTATAGTTTCTTCTTCAGAAAAATACTTAAGCTCAAAAACTTGGCATTTTTCATGAGCATTTAATATTTTTAAAAAGTTTTCAAACTTATTTGAAACAGGAGCAACGGTTTCGTCATAGGACATAATTAAGCCAAGACGATCCGTTTCTATAATTTCAGTCACTAAATATAAAATTGTATCAAGCATAAAATTGTCTGCAAATTCCAAATCATCTAAGATAATAAAAGCCGGAATTTGCCCGGCGGTTTTAAAAAATACATTCTTAGCTTCATTGAAAATTTTAAATTTTATATTTTCAGATTCTTTTTTCCCATTACCAACGAGCTGCTGATCTTTGATTTGTTTTATGCTCTTTATGATTTTTTCTCTTTCCTCGATATCATGGATAAAATAAAAATCAAAAAAAACTTTTTCTAAAAAATCATCCCAAAAATTTTCCGAGGTGGAATTTTTAAAATTATAATTAGAATATATATTTGTTCTTTCTAAGGATAACCTGTATTCGGCTTCTTTTAAAAACCTCGTTTTCCCTGTTCCCTGAGTACCCTTAATAAGAAAAACTGCTTTCTTTGCTTTCCCTGAACTTATCTCGTTTTTTGCTTGAGACAACATATTTATTTCATTTTGCATTCCTACCAATTTAGGACGAAAAGTTATACTGTTAAGAGGAAGAATGACATCTACAGGGTAGCTGCGTCCGAGCCCCTTATTTATATCCTGAATGATGGTATATATTTTAATTTTTTCATCTTTGTTTTTATGCTGAATTTGTTTTTTTACTATCTTATACAATATATTAAAAATATCGGCATCATTTTTATTTAAATTTTTATATCTCGATTTTAATTTTGCAATAGACGATGATGAATTTATGTTAATTTCTTTTCCTGCAAGAAGTGTAATTATAAAAGAAATTACCGTATCTATATTTTCGTTGGTTCCCGTATAGTCTTCAGCTTCTTTAAACCTTACCGATGAATTATTTTCAAGTTTTGCCGATACAATATCTTTTATTCTTACTTGAAATCCGCCCTTTTTTTTGACTATCATTACATTATCATGAGCGAATATGTCGTATTCAAACCCCTTATTACTTGCATGAACAAGGCATTGGCAAACGGATACTATTATTTTAAGAATATCTTCCATCGAGCACTGTTTTACGAATTCCAAAACAGGTATTCCATTTTCAATATGCTCGGTAGTAAAAATATATAAAATTTCGTCAGGGTTTGAAGGCGGTAAAGGAGGATAAGCCAGATATAGGCTGGAAAAGCCGTAATTTTTAAGATAAAAATGATTGTCAATGTTGCTTATAATAATGAAATTCTCTTTAAAAAAAGAAAATTCTTCATTTGATAGGTCTAAAGACGATATAACCTTTAAGTTAATTTTAGCATCCTCCGACCATAAATCTACGGCTAAAAATTCCTGTACATGAGGTATTGAATTGTTTATTTTACCGATAACTTTGTACCGATTATTTATAATTTCCATAATAACATGTCCAATGCGCTATAAAAAACATACTGGCACACATTGTTCCCCACAACCTTGCGATGTTCGCTAAAGCAAACTCGACAGTTAAGGAGGTAAACTTATTTTGTTGCCGAAATCATACCTTTTATTTTACCATCCTTTATCAAAAATGTCTAGCCCTTTTAATATTCATCAACTTATGGTAAAATGGCTTATGCTGATTTCCGAAATACAAGCCCCCCTTACAAATATCTCAGGCGTAGGCTCTGCCGCAGCCTCCCAGCTTAAAAAGCTCGGGGTAGAAAATGCAGGCGGGCTCTTGCGTCTTTTTCCCAGAGATTGGGAAGACCGCTCTAAGATAAATGTTTTTTTAGATTGGGATAGGCTGCAAAAAATACACGTAGAAATTACCGTTGTAGGCCATGAATGGTTCGGTTTCGGAAAAATGAAGACCCTAAAGCTGATAGTTGCAGACAAAAACGGGATGACCGCTTCTCTTATATGTTTTAACCGTCCTTTTTTAGAAAAAAGCTTTCCCGTGGGGACAAAAGCTTTTGTATATGGGGCTTTTTACAGGAAATACGGCGAGCTTCAATCCTCTTCATTTGATCTGGAAAGGCCTGAAAACATGCAGGCTAAAATTCTTCCTGTTTATCCTCTAACTTCAGGGCTTGGGCAGGCAAAATTGAGGAAAATAATAGCTGCTGCCTTAAAACTCTACGCCAATGGTATAGATTCCGAGCTTCCCGAGTCTATTTTAAAAAAATACGGGCTTCCGTCTAAGCAAGAAGTACTTTTTATGCTCCATGCTCCAAAATCTATGGCCGATGTGGAAAAAGGCCGCTATGCCGTCATTTTTGAAGAGTTTTTTTTGTTCCAATATGCCATAGGGATGCGCTCTATTGAAAGGCGGGGGAGGCTTCCCAACCTTGAAGATGAGAGAAATGTAGGCAAAACCGCCAAAAAAAAACCTATTTTAACGCCTCTCCAAAATTCTCTTTTGGAAAGGCTCAACTTTAAACTTACCCAAGATCAGCTTTCGGTCTGTGCCGAAATAAATGAAGACTTGGAAGGCCTAAATCCAATGGCTCGTCTTATGCAAGGTGATGTAGGTTCGGGGAAAACCCTTGTTGCCTTTTTAGCCTGTTTAAAGGTAATAGAACAGGGTGGGCAAACGGCTTTTTTGGCTCCTACAGAGCTTTTAGCCCGCCAACATGCCGAAAACGCTGCCCGTCTCTTAGAACCTCTGGGGGTCCGCCTTGCCTTTTTAACGGGAAATACCAAGGCCAAAGGAAGGAGCAGGCTTTTACAGGAATTGCAAAAGGGAAATATCGATTTGATAATCGGCACCCATTCTCTTTTTTCTCAAGGAGTTCAATATAAAAATTTGAGGCTTGCCGTAATCGACGAACAGCACCGTTTCGGTGTCCTTCAGCGTTCAGCTATAATCCAAAAAGGAATTGAAAGCAATGAGGAAAAACAAAGTCCTAACATTTTGATGATGAGTGCAACCCCGATTCCCCGCACTCTTGCCCTTTCTATCTTTGGAGACTTGGATATTTCGACCATTAAAACCATGCCCGCAGGGAGAAAGCCTATTATTACCTATGTTGCGGGGGAGGACAAGGCTGAAAGAGTTTACAATTTTATCGGACAAGAGATTCTAAAAGGCAGGCAGGCTTATTTTGTATATCCTCTAATAGAAGAAAATGAAGACCTATCCTTAAAGTCTGCCGAAAGGATGTTTGAAGAATTAAAGACGGGTTTTCCAAACCATAGTTTGGCTCTGATTCACTCCAAGGTTGCAGAAGAGGAGCAAAAAAAGATTATGGAAGAATTCAGGTCGGGAAAGCTTAATATTCTCGTTGCTACCTCCGTTGTGGAAGTCGGCGTGGATGTTCCCAATGCTACCTGTATGGTAATAGAACATGCCGACAGGTTCGGTCTTTCCGCTCTTCATCAGCTCCGCGGAAGGGTCGGACGGGGAGACCTGCAAGCCTATTGTTTTTTAATTTACGGGAAAAAAATTACCGAAGCCGGAAAGACACGGCTAACCGTAATGAAGGAAACCAATGACGGCTTTATAATTGCCGAAGAAGATTTAAAACTACGCGGCCCCGGCGATATAGGAGGGGTTGAGCAGTCCGGTTATCACTTAGGCTTTACAATTGCCGATCCTGCACGAGATTTTAAAATTTTGCAGGAAGCCCGCTCTGCCGCCTTTGAAATGCTTGAAAAAAAATAAATTTTTTTTATTATTTTACTAATAATTTAAGAAAAACGTAAAATAATAATGGAGGTTATACTTATGAAAAAAGTAAAAAATATTTTAGTCTTATTCATTTTAATGTGCTTTTGTCTTCTTCTCCTTTCTTGTGCCGGATGTACAAATATCTTTCTTTCGCAAAATATTAAAAAAGATGAAATTTCGATTGTAAGCTATAATGCCCAAACTTTTTTTGATGCAATTGAAGACGGAAATGAATTCAAGGAGTTTAAGGGAACAAAAACAAAATGGTCAAAAGAACGGTACGGCGAAAGGCTGTTCCGCTTAAAGGAAGCTCTTAATCTTGCTTGTCTGGGTTTAGGCTTAGGAGAAAAGGACATACCTGATATTCTTGTTTTGCAAGAAATCGAAAGTCAAACGGTATTGGATGACTTTTGTAAAATACTGCCCATAAACAATTCGTATAAATATGCCGTCTTTATTCCGCCCAAAAACGGAGGCGCATTCAGTACTGCATTACTTTCAAAGTTTCCTATTATCGAGACAAAGGTTTTCAATATATATTCAGGAAAAAACCATTTACGGCCGCTTGTTGAAACAAGAATCCGTATCGAGGATTCTAAAGAAATAAACGAATTAGTCCTATTAAATGTTCATTGGAAGTCTAAAGTAGGCACTGCCGACAGCGAAGCCCTTAGACGTATGCAAGAAGAACAAGCATATAAAAGAATGGTGGAGCTAAAAAATACGGAGCCTCAAACCCCTTTTATCATATGCGGCGATTTTAACCAGCCCCTAGAAGAATTTCTTCTTTTGCCTGAATTCGATAATTGCTGGAATATCAATGCTTATCAAAATGCCGTTAATGACGGAAGTCAGCCCTCAGGCAGTTATTTTTATAAGGGTAAATGGGAAGATATAGACCATTTTTTCTATTCGGAAAATTTAAGCGATGGAAAAGATTTTGATATAAGCTTATTTTGTGTAGTAAACTCAAGGCCTCTTACCGACGAATCGGGTAATCCCGACAAATATTCCGTCCATTCAGGAAAGGGCTATTCGGATCATTTACCGATAGGCATTATTTTAAAAAGGCAATAAAAAATCTCCCGTTCTTAAAACGGAAGATGAAAAAAAATACCGGCGAAGGGACTTGAACCCTTACGGAGTCACCCCCAATAGATTTTGAGTCTATCGTGTATACCATTTCACCACGCCGGCTCATTAAAGTCCTATTGTATCATAAAAATAAAACTTTGTAAAGGCTTTTTTAAGACTAAATTTTTAGATTATAAATTGTTTTCCTATTGACATTTTTTCTGCTTTATGCTATAAAGGGCGCTGATATTTAAAATATGATTTATAGCCTATAAGGCTTTAAATCGGTATTCTTTAGAAGTTTTGCATTGCCGTAAAGCCTTATAGGCAGGCGGATGCCGCCCTCGTTTATACAAATGAGAGAAGAAATCTTTAAAACTTCGCAGGATGCCAAACCAGTCATCGGAGTTACGGTTTAAAGGTGATCAGGTGGGTCCGAATGCTGTCCGAAAACCTATGGGCGGCGGATAAAAGTGTTTTTCTTTAAATTAAAGAAAATGCTCAAATCTTATCTGATTTTAATCACTGTTTTGTGTTTCTCCGATTTGTTTCTTTGTTAAGCTTGTTTTTCGGTTACGAAAGACCGGTTAACTTTTTAATCTCGTCATTTTTAATGCGGGAAATATTAGACTTGCCTACGTCTTTTAGGAGGATCTCATGGCAAAGGAAAAATTTAACAGAACGAAAGTTCACATGAATGTTGGTACCATCGGTCACGTTGACCATGGTAAGACCACTCTTTCGGCAGCGATCACTACGTATTGTGCAAAGAAGTACGGTGATAAGCTTCTAAAATATGACGAGATCGACAATGCACCGGAAGAAAAAGAGCGAGGTATTACTATCAATACCCGCCACTTGGAATATCAGTCCGATAAGAGGCATTATGCCCATATCGACTGCCCCGGACACGCCGACTATGTTAAAAACATGATTACCGGTGCTGCCCAGATGGACGGTGCTATTCTTGTAGTTTCCGCTCCGGACTCGGTTATGCCTCAGACAAAAGAGCACTTGCTTCTTGCCCGTCAGGTAGGTGTGCCTTCAATTATCGTCTTCCTTAATAAGGTTGACCTCGTGGATGACCCCGAGCTTGTAGAGTTGGTAGAAGAAGAAGTTCGCGAAACTTTGGCATCTTACGGATTCCCCGAAGATACTCCTATTATTAAGGGTTCTGCATTTAAGGCTTTACAGGACGGCGCTTCCGCAGAAGATACGGCTTGCATCGAAGAGCTTCTTAAAACAATGGATGAATACTTTAAGGATCCTGTACGTGATTCCGACAAGCCTTTCCTTCTTCCTATTGAAGACATCTTCACAATTCAGGGACGCGGTACCGTTGTTACAGGAAGAATTGAGCGCGGTATTATCAAGATGAACGAAGAAGTTGAAATTGTAGGTATTAAACCCACAAAGAAAACCGTTGTTACCGGTATTGAAATGTTTAACAAGCTTCTTGATCAAGGTGAAGCAGGAGATAACGTAGGTCTTCTCTTGAGAGGTATTGAAAAGAAAGAAGTTGAACGCGGTCAGGTTCTCGCTAAACCCGGTTCAATTCATCCCCACACAAAATTTGAAGCTCAAATTTATGTTCTTTCAAAAGAAGAAGGCGGACGCCACAGTCCTTTCTTCTCAGGTTACAGACCTCAGTTCTATTTTAGAACAACCGACATTACAGGAACTGTATATCTCCCTGAAGGAACGGATATGGTTAAGCCCGGCGATAATACAAAGATTATCGGTGAACTTATTCACCCTATAGCTATGGATCAAGGTCTTAAACTCGCTATTCGCGAAGGCGGACGAACTATCGCTTCGGGACAGGTAACCCAAATTATCGAATAAATGATGCAAAAAAACGGTACTTACTATTTTGTAGGTGCCGTTTGCATCTCTTCGGAGGAAATGATGACAAAGGAAAAGATTCGCGTAAAACTTCGCGGATTCGATGTAGAATTGGTTGATCAGAGTTCAAAGGCTATTGTACAGGCTGTTCAAAAAGCCGGCGCAAAAGTTTGCGGTCCTATTCCGCTTCCTACTCGGATTAACAAGTTTACTGTGCTTCGCTCGCCCCACGTAAATAAAAAATCGCGTGAGCAGTTTGAGATGAGGACACACAAAAGGTTAATCGATATTATCGAACCTTCGGCAGAAGTTATGAATGCTTTGTTGGCATTGGAGCTTTCAGCCGGTGTTGATGTAGAAATTAAACAATAAGATTTATTCAAATGGTAGACGGCCTTTAATCAGGGGTGCGTACCTTAGGAGAATTTAAATGATTGGACTGATTGGAAAAAAAATCGGCATGACCCAAATCTTTAATGAAGTCGGTCATCTTATGCCGGTTACGGTTATTCAGGTAGAACCCAATACCGTTGTTGCGCTAAAGGACAAGGACAAGTTCGGATACTCTTCAGTAGTGCTCGGTTTGGGTGAGCTCAAAGAAAAACACACCAGTAAACCCTATGCAGGACAGTTTAGCGAAAGCCTTAAACCTTTAAAACTTTTAAAGGAATTCCGCGGCTTTGATAAAGAAGTTGCAGTCGGGGACAAGCTGGGTGTAGAAGTTTTTGAAAAGGTTCCGTATTTGGATATTACGGCAATTTCAAAAGGAAAAGGTTTTCAGGGTGTTATGAAGCGATGGGGCTATGGAGGCGGTAGAGCAAGCCATGGTTCTAAATTCCACCGTGAAGCAGGTTCGACGGGACACTGCACAACTCCGGGCCGTTCTTTTAAAAATACGACAATGCCCGGAAGAATGGGTTGTGATAAGGTTACCGTTCAAAATTTGCAAATCGTAAAAATTGATCCTGAATTGGGTGTAATAATGGTTCGCGGTTCTGTTCCGGGTAAAAAGGATGCAACTGTATTCTTAAAATCCGCAGTAAAGCGGGCTAAATAAGGACGGTAGAAGACATGGAAAAGAAAGTCTATTCAGTCGATGGTAAAGAATTGAGGACAATCAATCTTGATGACAAGGTGTTCGGTCTTCCCGTAAATGATGATGTTATTTACTACGCCATCAATAATGAATTAGCCAATAAACGGGTCGGAACGGCTTGTACAAAGGGTAGAGCTGAGGTTCACGGTTCAAATGCCAAGCCTTACAGTCAAAAGGGTACAGGACGTGCACGGCGCGGCGATAAAAAATCCCCTCTTTTAGTCGGAGGAGGAACTGTTTTTGGACCTAAACCTAGAGATTTCAGCTATTCTATGCCTAAAAAAGCAAAAAGATTGGCAATGAAGTCAATTTTGAGCCTTAAAGCTCAAAACGACAGGTTAGTGGTTGTCGAAGATTTTACGGTAGAAAGCGGAAAAACCCGTGACCTTGTAAAGATTTTAAATAATTTTGCAAAGGGTGAACGCACTGTTATTATTCTAAAGGATGATGATTCTTTGGTAAAAAGAGCAGGGCGCAATATTCCGCATATTTCATTCTTAGCATATAACCGCCTTCGAGCCCACGATTTATTCTATGGCCGAAAAGTTATTATGCTTGAATCTGCCGCAAAAAATCTTTCTGAATTTTACGGATGTAAGGAGGCCGAATAATAATGGAATACAATGATATACTTATCGCGCCTGTTCTTACGGAAAAAAGCACAGAACTTCGCGAGCAGGGCAAATATGTTTTCAAAGTAGCGCCAAAGGCTACCAAGATTCAGATAAAGGAAGCAGTACGAAGATTGTTCAATGTAAAAGTTACCGATTGTACTGTTGTTAATGTTCGAGGAAAGACTAAGCGTCTCCGCTACAAGGAAGGTAAAACTTCATCTTGGAAAAAGGCAACCGTAAAACTTGCCAAGGGTGAGACAATTAAGATTTTTGAAGGTGCGTAAGCCTTAATGTGCTTATGCTAAGGGGATAGCAAAATGGCTCTAAAAGAATATAAGCCGATGACGCCAGGATTGCGCGGACGAATTGATTTGCGAAAAGATGAAATTACAGCTCAAAAGCCTGAAAAGTCTTTGACTACAGGCAAAAAGAACAGAGCAGGACGCGATTCAAGAGGGCGCATTTCAGTTCGAGGCCAAGGCGGCGGACATAAACAGAAATACCGACAAATCGATTTTAAGCGAAATAAATATGGTATTCCGGGCACTGTAAGGACAATCGAGTATGATCCTAACCGCAGTGCAAATATTGCATTGATTTTTTACGCTGACGGCGAAAAGCGATATATCATCGCTCCTAAGGGTTTAAGAATCGGTC
Source organism: Treponema putidum (assembly GCF_000755145.1). Taxonomy (GTDB): domain Bacteria; phylum Spirochaetota; class Spirochaetia; order Treponematales; family Treponemataceae; genus Treponema_B; species Treponema_B putidum. The sequence goes on along the minus strand of NZ_CP009228.1, from coordinate 490,967 downwards.
AAAAGATTATGAGCGGCGAAATGGCTACATTGGATGTTGCAAATGCTCTTCCTTTGGAAGCAATTCCCGTCGGCTTTACCGTGCATAATATTGAGCTTACAATCGGAAGAGGCGGACAAATGGCGCGTTCGGCAGGTGCCGGCGCATTGGTTGCTGCAAAAGAAGGCGAATATGTTACCATAAGATTGCCTTCCGGAGAAACTCGCTTAGTAAATAAAAAATGTTATGCAACAATAGGCGAAGTCGGCAATGAAGATCATATGAATACAAGTCTTGGCAAAGCCGGTCGATCAAGATGGCTTGGAATCAGACCCTCCGTTCGCGGTATGGCTATGAACCCGATTGATCACCCCCTCGGCGGCGGTGAAGGACGAGGAAAGGGAAGACATCCCGTTACTCCTTGGGGACAGCCTTGTAAGGGTTATAAGACCCGCAAGAAGCGCAATCCTTCGGATAGCTTCATTGTCTCAAGACGAAAGAAGAAGTAGGGGGTTGCAGAAGTGTCAAGATCAATTAAAAAGGGACCTTTTATCGCAAAGAGTCTTTTTAAGAATGTAAACGAGATGAACAGATCGGGTAAAAAGAAACCGATTAAGACTTATTCCCGCTGTTCTACAATTATACCTGAAATGGTAGGTAACACTATTTCGGTACATAACGGCAAGACGTGGATTCCGGTTTATATAACCGAGAATCTTGTTGGACATAAACTTGGAGAGTTTGCTCCTACGCGCACATTCCGCAAACATGCAAACTCCGACAAGAAGGTTGTAAAATAGGTGAAAGAAGATGACTGAAAGAACAGGATATCGAGCAACAACGAAATTTCTTATTGCATCACCTACTAAGGTAAGGCCGGTGGCGAATGTCGTAAAAAACAAGCCTTATCCGGAAGCAATGGCTATTTTGGAAAATATGCCTCAAAAGGGAGCCGTCTTAATTTCTCAGACGATGAAATCGGCTGCCTCAAATGCTCTTTACAAAAATAAACAGCTTGATGAAGATATGCTCTTTGTTAAGGAAATTATGATTGACGAAGGGCCTAGGCTAAAAAGAATTTGGTGTCGCGGCAAGGGGCGTGCAGACATGCTCTTAAAGCGCATGTGTCATATCACAGTTGTCGTTGACGAGAGAGCAGGAGAGTAGATATGGGACAGAAAGTAAACCCTACAGGATTAAGACTTGGTATAAACAAAACTTGGTCGTCTCGCTGGTATGCAGGCCCCCGAAATTATGCCGACTTGTTGCTTGAGGATTTAAAGATTCGAGCTATGATTCAGGAGCTCCCTGAATGTAAAAATGCAGACATTGCCGAAATTGAAATCATCCGTCATCCCCAGAGGATTACGATTATGATTCATACGGCTCGTCCCGGCGTTATAATCGGTGTAAAAGGTGCCAATATCGAAAATATCGGAGCCATTATACAGAAAAAGCTCGGCAAAAAAGTGCAGATCAAGATTAAGGAAGTAAAGAGAGCCGAATTGAGGGCTTCTTTAGTTGCCCAAAACGTCGCACGCCAGCTTGCCGGAAGAGCTTCTTTTAGAAAGGTATTAAAACAGGCTTGTTTTAATACTATGAGATCCGGTGCTCAAGGTATAAAGATTAGAATTTCAGGACGCTTAGGCGGTGCTGAAATGTCTCGAACCGAAGAAATGAAAGAAGGACGGGTTCCTCTTCACACTCTTCGGGCGGATATAGACTACGGTTTTGCTGAAGCGGATACAACCTATGGAAAAATAGGCGTTAAGGTATGGCTTTACAGCGGAATGATGTTTGGCGGAGAACAAAAAGAAGATGCAGGTGCCTTGCTCAAAAAGCAAAGAAGACCCCGCTCTGAAAAACCCGCTCAAGCAGGGAGGCAATAATTATGGCATTCAGTCCCAAACGTGTAAAACATAGAAAGGTTCAGCGAGGCAGAATCAAGGGCGAAGCTACACGATGCAACAGCATCGATTTCGGCGATTACGCCTTAGTTTCTCTTGAGCCTTTTTTGCTTACAAACAGACAAATTGAAGCTGCCCGTGTTGCTTTAAATCGTAAGATTAAGCGAGGCGGAAAATTGTGGATTCGAGTTTTTCCGGATAAACCCTATTCAAAAAAACCCGCTGAGGTTCGAATGGGCGGCGGAAAAGGCGCTCCCGAGTACTGGGTAGCGGTTGTAAAACCCGGAACTATTATTTTTGAATTAGCCGGCGTTGATAAGAATTTGGCCGAACAAGCTATGGCCTTGGCAGGAAGTAAACTTCCGTTTAAGACAAGGTTTGCCGAGCAGATTCAGGCCGACTAAGGAGCGTTTAAAATGAAAAAGAAGTCAAAGTACAGAGAAATGTCGTATAAAGAACTTGTTTCAAAACGCAATGATCTAAAACAAAAATACATGGATTTGAGATTTCAAGCTGTGGTAGGTCATTTGGATAACCCGCTTGAAAAGAGAAGTATGCGTCGTGAAATAGCGATGCTAAATACCTTCATCCGCCAAAAAGAATTGGCCGGTGAAAGCGGAAATTAGGAGCTTAACCCGTGGAAACAACAGAAAATACAAAAAAAATCGGGAAGCGCGAGTTTGTCGGAATTGTAACAAGCGACAAGATGAATAAAACCATCGTTGTTGAAGTCCGAACCAAAAAGCTTCATAAGCTGTATAAAAAATACGTATCGAGCAGTAAAAAGTACAAGGCTCACGATGAAGAGAATACGGCTCACATCGGCGATACTGTAAGAATTGTAGAGCATAAGCCTATCAGCAAAGAGAAGGCTTGGATGCTTACTGAAGTTATTGAGCGGGCTAAGTAAGGCAAGGAGTTAAGGTAAATGATACAGGTTGAAACAAGATTAAACGTTGCCGATAACTCGGGCGCTAAACTCGTCGAATGTATTAAGGTTATCGGCGGATCAAAACGCAGATATGCAGGTATTGGGGATATAATCGTTGTGGCGGTAAAAGAAGCCTTGCCTACGTCGGTTATTAAAAAGGGTACGGTAGAAAAAGCCGTTATTGTGCGTGTTTCAAAAGAATACCGCCGTCCCGACGGAACTTATATTCGTTTTGATGATAACGCTTGCGTAATCATCGATGATAATAAAAACCCCAAGGGAAAACGTATTTTCGGCCCTGTAGCCAGAGAACTTCGTGATAATGATTACATGAAAATAGTTTCTCTTGCTCCGGAAGTTCTTTAAGGAGAGTTTATGGCAGGAAAGATGAAAATTCGCCGCAATGATAGTGTAGAAATTATTGCAGGCAAAGAAAGGGGCAAGCGGGGCGAAGTCGTAAAGGTCTTGCAGGAAGATAATAAGGTTATCGTCGGCGGTCTTAATATGACAAAAAAAGCCATGCGCAAAAGAAGCCAGCAGGATCAGGGCGGAATTGTAGAAATTGAAGCTCCGATATCTGCATCCAATGTTATGATTATATGCAAAAAATGCGGCAAAACCCGAGTTGCATATGAAATAAAGGACGGCAAAAGAACAAGAATTTGCCGTAAGTGTGGAGAAGCGTTATAATGAGTAATTACGTACCTCGGCTTAAGAAAGTCTATACGGAACAGATCATGCCCGAGCTTAAAAAGGAATTTAATTACAGTTCCGTTATGCAAATTCCTCGGCTTAAAAAAGTCGTAGTAAGCATGGGTGTTGGTGTAGCTCTCACGAATAGGAAACTACTTGATGCTGCAGTAACTGACCTTGAAACAATCACCGGTCAAAAAGCTGTGAAAACAAAGGCAAGAAAGAGTATAGCAAACTTTAAACTTCGTGAGGGAAATGAGATTGGGGCAATGGTAACTTTGCGCGGTGCTAGGATGTATGAATTTTTAGACCGCTTTATCAATGTTGCTTTGCCGCGTGTTAAGGATTTCCGCGGAGTTAACCCGAACGGTTTTGACGGTCGCGGAAACTATTCAGTGGGTATTACCGAGCAAATCATCTTCCCCGAAATTGACTTTGATAAAATTGAGCGTATTTCGGGATTAAATGTAAGCGTGGTAACTTCTGCCGAGACTGATCAAGAGGCAAGATCGCTTCTTGCAAAGTTTGGTATGCCCTTTAGGAAGTAAGAGAGGATTTCATGGCTACAGTTGCAAAAATTAATCAAGCTAACAGAAAAGCGAAGTATCCGACACGGCAGTATAATAGATGTAAGGTTTGCGGACGCCCCAGAGGTTATCTGCGAAAATTCAAGATGTGCCGTGTTTGTTTTAGAAAATTGGCAAGCGAAGGGCAAATCCCCGGCGTTACAAAGTCAAGTTGGTAGGAGGAACGATAATGAGTGTTTCAGATCCAATAGCAGACATGCTCACTAAAATTAGAAATGCTGCTTCCGCCGGTCACGAATCGGTCGATGTTCCTTCTTCAAAAATGAAGTGGGAAATTATCAGTATTCTTAAATCGGAAGGGTATATTAAAAACTTTAAAAAAATGACCCAAGAAGGGGCTAACAACATCCGAGTATTTTTAAAATACGATGATAAAGAATCTTCGGTTATCCACGGAATCGAAAAAGTTTCCACACCCGGCCGCCGTGTATATTTAGGTTATAAGAGCTTACCGAGAGTTTTTAACGGTTACGGTACCCTTATTGTATCGACTTCAAAAGGTATCATAACCGGAAAAGCTGCCGGCGAAAGCCAAGTAGGCGGTGAGCTCATTTGCAAGGTTTGGTAGGAGGAGCAATATGTCAAGAGTTGGAAAAATGCCTGTTGCTATTCCTGCAGGTGTAAAAGTGAATGTTGCAAACGGTACCTTTACCGTTGAAGGCCCCAAGGGGAAACTTTCACAAAGCTATCATACTGAGGCTGTTGATTTTAAGGTTGAAAGCGATCATGTTCTTGTAACAAGAAAAGACGATGAGCTTCAGACAAGGGCTTATCACGGTTTATACCGAAGCCTTCTTAACAACATGGTAAAAGGCGTAAGCACAGGCTTTACAAAGACCTTGGTAATCAATGGTGTAGGTTACAGAGCTGAAGTTCAAGGTAAGCTCCTTGTAATGGCACTGGGTTATTCAAACGACTTTTCCGTTCTTATTCCTGAAGGAATTGAAGTAAAGGTTGACCAGCTGAAAGTTATAATTTCAGGAGCTTCCAAAGAAGCGGTCGGACAATTTGCTTCTCAGGTAAGAAAACTGAGAGGTCCTGAACCCTATAAAGGCAAGGGAATTCGTTATGAAAACGAAATCATCAAACGAAAAGTCGGTAAGTCCGGTGTAAAGTAAGGGTAGTATTATGGACAAAAAACGTAATGATAAAGATAGAAAAAGATTTAAGCGAAAGATGCACATTCGAAAGTCTATTTTCGGTACTGCAGAACGCCCTCGTATGACCGTGTTCCGAAGCAATAAACGTATTTCGGTTCAGGTTATTGATGATGCAGAGGGCAAGACATTGGCTGCCGTTTCTACAATGGAAGAAGCTCTTCGATCGCTTAAGGTTAATGTTGAATCTGGGGCAAAGGTCGGTGAAGAAATCGGCAAGCGCCTCAAGGAAAAAAATATTGACACTGTTGTTTTTGACAGGAACGGATATCTTTACCACGGTGTTGTAAAGGCCGTTGCCGACGGTGCAAGAAAAACAGGAATTAAGTTTTAGGAGAGGTTATGAGTCATCAAAAAGAATCAAAGCGGGATAACCAGCATACTGAAAAAGAATACGTTGAAAAACTTGTTAAATTGAACCGAACGGCAAAGGTTGTAAAGGGCGGACGCAGGTTCTCCTTTTCTGCCTTGACTGTTGTCGGTGATCAAAAAGGACGGGTAGGATACGGTTTCGGTAAGGCAAATGATGTAAGCGATGCAATCAGAAAGAGTATCGAAAAGGCAAAAGCCAATATGGTAACCTTTCCGCTTAAAAACGGTACGATTCCTCATGAAGTTCAAGGCAAGTTCAAAGGTTCATCCGTTCTTTTGCGTCCGGCTTGTTCCGGTACCGGAATTATCGCGGGCGGTACAATCCGTGCCATTATGGAAGCTGCCGGCGCAACAGATTTGCTTTCAAAGTCTTTGGGATCAAGTTCCGCAGTAAACGTAGTTAAGGCAACCTTTGATGCCGCAGGTCTCTTGATGGACGGCAAAAAAATTGCTAAAAGCCGCGGTAAAACCCTTTTGGATGTATGGGGGTAAGATAAATGGCAAAGAGAATTAGTATTAAATTGATAAAAAGCACAATAGGGCAGAGACACCATGTCCGCTCAACCGTACGCTCTTTGGGATTAAAAAAGGTCAACTCGGTGGTTGAGCATGAGGGAAATCCTGCTATTTTAGGCATGGTAAAATCTATTGCTCATGTAGTTGAAGTTAAGGAGTTAAACTAATGTCCGAATTTAATTTAACTGTTCCTCAAGGAGCAACTCATAAAAAGAAGATTGTAGGACGCGGTTCCTCTTCCGGTTGGGGAAAAACTTCCGGAAAAGGCCACAAGGGGCAGCAAGCCCGTTCAGGCGGTAAGGTTTATGCCGGCTTTGAAGGCGGACAGATGCCCTTGTACCGCCGTGTTGCAAAAAAAGGATTTTCAAACTATCCTTTTAAAAAGGAAGTTTATGTTGTAAATCTTGCTATGCTTGAAACAAAGTACAGCGACGGCGAGACCGTAAACAAAGAATCCTTAATGCAAAAAGGTCTTCTCCGAAAAGGTTCTCTTTATGTTAAAATTTTGGGAACAGGAGATATAACAAAAAAATTGACGGTTGAGGTCGATAGAATTTCGGCATCGGCTAAGGAAAAAATAGAAAAGGCAGGCGGAACAATAGTTCAGTCTGAAACATAAAGGCGGTAAATAATGGCTAATAATGTAGTTGCAAATATGTTCAAAGTAAAGGAGTTACGAAGCCGTATTTTCTTTACGATCATAGTTTTAGCAGTTTTCCGCTTAGGTTCGGTACTCACCATCCCCGGTATCGACCCTAGTGCCCTTACGATGTATTTTCGGCAAGGTCAGGGAAATGCTTTTGCAGATCACATGGACTTTTTTGTCGGAGGTGCATTTTCAAACTTTTCGGTATTTATGCTAGGTGTAATGCCCTATATTTCGACTCAGATATTGATGCAGCTTGCCATGATTATTTTCCCGCGCCTTAAAAAAATAGCGGAAGAAGACGGAGGACGCAAAAAGATTCAAGTTTGGACAAGAATTATTACCGTTTTTGTCGCTCTTCTTCAATCTTCCGCTGTAGGTACATGGGCCAGGGCTATTCCCGGTGCTGTTGTAATTTCAAGTCCGATTTTACACTTGTTTATTACAATGGTTACGGTAACGACGGGTACTATGATTACCGTTTGGATGGGTGAACAGATTACTGCAAGAGGTATCGGAAACGGTATTTCAATGTTGATTTTTGCAGGTATTGTTGCCCGCCTTCCTCAGGCTGTTTGGGAATTGATCAAGCGTGTAAATAATGACGGTTTGAACCTTGTTTTCGTAATTATTGCTTTTGTGATGTTTGTCGGAATTATAGCCTTGGTTGTTTACGAACAACAAGGACAGCGTAAAATACCGGTTCATTATGCAAAGCGCGTTATCGGCCGAAAAATGTATGGCGGACAGAATACTTATATTCCGTTTAAGATTAACCCCTCGGGTGTTATTCCCATCATTTTTGCTTCGTCGTTTTTAACCTTTCCCCTTATGCTTTCGCAGATGTGGGGATCGAATGTTTCTTGGTTGGCTGCTGTTGCAAGATTTTTGCGTGCAGACGGCTGGGGGTATAACATTCTATATGTTGTTTTGATTGTTTTCTTTGCTTACTTTTATACACAGGTTGCACTTAACCCAACGGAAATAGCAAAACAAATAAGGGAAAACGGCGGATCGATACCGGGAATCAGAACCGACAAAACAGAAGAGTATTTACAGAAGATTTTAAACAGGTTAATATTGCCCGGTTCGCTTTACTTGGCCGCAATTGCAGTGCTTCCTACTGTAATTCAATGGGCATTTAATTTCCCCAGAAATATTTCGATGTTAATGGGTGGAACTTCATTGTTGATTTTGGTTGGTGTTGACTTGGATACAATGAGCCAAGTTGAAGCTTTGCTTAAAATGCACCATCATGACGGCTTGCTGAAAAAAGGCAAGATTAGATCAAGGAACCTATAGAATTTTTTAAAAAAATGATATAGAATACATTCTTTGAAGGAGTGGATATGAAGGTTAGAACAAGTGTAAAACCTATTTGTGATAAATGCAAGGTTATTAAGCGTAACGGAATTGTACGGATTATCTGTACAAACCCTAAGCATAAACAGAGACAAGGTTAATGGAGGACAATGAATAATGGCTCGTATTGCGGGAGTTGACCTCCCTAACAAACATGTTAATGTTTCATTAACATACATTTATGGAATTTCGACTTCATCGGCAAACAAAATTTGTGAAGCTACAAAGGTTGATCCGATGAAAAAAATGAATGATTTGGATGAAGCCGAGTTATCTGCAATTCGTGAAGTAATTGACAGAGAGTACAAGGTAGAAGGCCGCCTTCGAACCGAAGTGGCTTTGAATATCAAGCGTCTTCAGGATATCGGCTGTTACCGCGGTCAAAGACATAGAAAGGGTCTGCCGGTACGCGGTCAGAGAACTAGGACTAATGCCAGAACACGCAAGGGTAAGAAAAAGACCGTTGCCGGCAAGAAAAAATAATCGTGGTTGGAGGTAATTAAAACATGGCTACTGTAAAGAAAAGAAAAGAAAAGAAAAGCATATATGAAGGCAATGTTTATATTCAAGCAACCTTTAATAACACAATTATTACGATAACCGACTTAAAGGGAAATGTTATTTCATGGGCATCTTCAGGCGGTTTAGGCTTTGCCGGTGCTAAAAAATCGACACCCTTTGCGGCTCAAACCGTTGCAGAAGCAGCAGTTCAAAAATGTCAGCCCTACGGCTTGCATGAAGTACATGTTTTTGTAAAAGGTCCCGGCGTCGGCCGTGAATCGGCTATTAGAACGCTTGGAACAATGGGATTAAAGGTTCGCTCGATCAGCGACGTAACTCCTATTCCGCACAACGGCTGCCGTCCTAAAAAGACGCGCCGAATATAAGGAGACTTGAATGGCCCGAAAAAATCTTTTAAAAGGATTTAAAAAGCCGAAAGGTTTGGAATTCGCTCAGCAAGAATCAACCGAAAGCTATGGTAAGTTTACGGCCTCCCCTTTTGAGACAGGTTTTGGAACAACAATCGGAAACTGTTTGAGGAGAATCTTATTGTCTTCAATTCAAGGTTATGCTATATCGGCAGTGCTTATAACATCGCACGATGCTGACGGTGTGCCTCATACAATTTCAAGTGAGTTTGAAAATATTCCTAACGTTTCAGAAGATACGCTGGAAATTTTAAATAAACTAAAGCAGATCCGTCTCCGTTTATCGGATGAGTCGGAACAAGGTGACTTTCATTTTGAATTTAAGGGGCCGGCGTCGATAACCAGCAAGGATTTTGCCGTTGAAGGGCAGCTTGAAATTCTAGGTGAGCCTTTTCATGTTATGGAACTCATGAAGGGCGCTAATGTTTCGTTTGATGTTCAGGTAGATTTCGGCCGAGGCTATGTACCGGCAGAAGTTAATGAAAAATACATTGAAATCGTCGGAACTATTCCTATGGATGCAATCTACGGTCCTGTTTTAAAGGTAAGCTATGCTATTGAACCTTGCAGGGTAGGGCAAAGAAACGATTACGATAAGCTAATTCTCGAGATTTGGACTGATAGCACAGTTCGGCCTGAAGATGTTTTAGGTGAAGCTGCAAAAATTGCAAAAGATCATTTTTCCATCTTTATTAATTTTAATGAGGGCGATTATCTTGGTGAAGATGATGATATTGATGAAGAAGCGGCAATAAAACAGCTCTTGGCTACTTCAATAAATACTCTCGATTTTTCCGTCAGGGCTAAGAATTGTTTGGATTCGGCCGGTATTAAAACTCTAGGCGAACTGGCTCAAAAGACTGAAGATGAGATCGAAAGTATGCGCAATGTCGGCAGAATGACTTTAAATGAAATTCATGCTAAGCTGGCGGAATACAATTTGCGCTTGGGTATGACTGATTACAGTCATCTAAAAAATACGATAAAAGTATCAAGACAGAAGGAAGAAACAGATGAAGCATAAGAACGGCTTTAATCCGCTTTCGCGTACAACTGCACATCGCCGTGCTTTGCACCGAAATATGGTTACATCGCTATTTAAGTACGAGCGGATTACGACAACAAAACAAAAAGCGATGGAAGTACGCCGAACTGCGGAAAAATTGATTACCCGCTCAAAGGTTGATACGTTCAACAACAGGCGTCATGCCGCAAAGTATATCTGGGATGATGATATTGTAAAAAAATTATTCAGCGATATCGGTCCTAGAATGAAGGACAGAAACGGCGGTTATACCCGTATTTTAAAAATCGGTTTCCGTCAGGGGGATGCGGCTGATGTTGCTATCTTGGAGCTTGTAGACTATGACTTTGAAAAGAAGGAAAAGGATACAAAGAAAAAAGATAATTCGAAAAAATCCGATGACAATAAGACTTCCAAAAAAGAAACGGGATTTAAATCGTCAAAGGGTGAATCCGAACACAAAAAGAATACCGATCAGGTAGTAGATAGTTCATCAAATCGGAGGTATAACCGTGTCAAAGGCTCATAGAGGTAAGGGAATCCGCGCAGAGCAGAATCGCGGACGCGGGGTATGCCCCGTATGCAATAAAACCGGAATCAAAGTTTTATACGAACAAGAGATTAACGGTGCAAAGTTAAAGATTTGCAAAATATGCAGAGCAAACATTAAGAATAAAAAGGCTGCCGAATCAGCTGCAGAAAAACCGGCTGAAGCATCGGCCGAATAAAAGTTTAGGCCTTTTTGTACAACGCCCGCTTGGATGCGGGCGTTTTTTTATATCTCTATATTTTTTTCACGGAGATTAGTAATACATTCCTGCATATATTTTTCATCATGCTCCTTGTAAATAGGACTTGTCTTTTTGCTTTTCTTTAGGTCGGCGTATGGAGGACATTTTTTGCCTCGATAGTTTTTATCTAACCATTCTTCCGAAACCTTATACCCTCGTTTGTTCATCTCTTCCATTACCGGTTCGTGATATTGAAAAAGTTTGTAGGGTGAGTATAAAAATACATAGTCCACAACAGAATGCTTTTTGCCCCAGCCATTTCCTCGCAATGCACAGCATTCTCTGTGCGGCCCTAATAGCTGCTGTGCGGGTAGTCTGCTTATCAGGTTTTGATGCCATAGTCTCATGTTAATTTTCCTCTTCCTTAAAAATATTTGAATCTTCTAAATATTTATTAGGATATTTTTTTAGCAAGGTTAAAAGATAGATTAAAATTTCTTTTTTATTTATTTTTCCATATTTATATAGCTCAATCATATTTAAAAATTTTTCTTTTGCGTTTTTTTCTGCGCAATTTTTAAAATAGCCCCATATGTGCTGAAGGGAATTGATTACTTCTTTTGGGTTTTCTTCAAGTTTAATGGCTTGATCAATTAGGAGCTGCACTTCATCAGGGACTATGTCTTCTTTTTTTAAAAGCTCTCTTATATCCTTATAAATTTTTTGAGACTTGCTTAAAACCAAATACTTGTTTTGCGCCCAGAGCTTTTGGCTGATTTTTTTATTATCATTCATTAATTTTATCTTTAAATCTTGACTATAGCATGGGATTCATTTTTTTTCAAGCATTTTTTCACAAAATTCCATATTTTGCATATAGTTTCTCCGATTGACAAAGGCTTCTATAATAAATAAAATTAAGGCCGATGAAAAAAAATAATTTGATAAGCAATTTTCACACCCATACTTATTTGTGTAAACATGCTGAAGGGAAGCCGATCGATTATGTAAAAGAAGCAATTAAGGGCGGCTGTTCGGCTCTAGGTTTTTCGGACCATTGTCCCTATCCCGATTCTTCGTGGGATTATTGCCGTATGGGAGAATATGAGGTAAATCTCTATAAGAGCATGGTAGAGGAAGCTGTCATTGATGCTCCTTTTCCCGTATATTTCGGTTTTGAGTGCGAGTGGCATCCGCGATATAAGAGCTGGTATAAGGATTTTTTGAGGGAGGAACTGAAGTCGGATTTTTTGGTTTTGGGTTCTCACTGGTATGATGTAGACGGCCGCTTGGAATATGCTCCTAATCTTACAAAAAAAGAACTTTTCGGTTATATTGATTTTACGATTGAAGGAATGACATCAGGTCTTTATAATTTTTTAGCCCATCCCGATCTTTTTTTAGCTGATATTTCAAATATAGATTCTGACCATCTGGCTTGTTCAAAGGCTTTAATTCAGGCGGCTCTTGATCTCGATATGCCGATAGAAATAAACGGTTACGGCACCTTTAAAAGGAAAATTGTACGAGCCGGACGCGATGAATTTATTTATCCTGTTCGGCAATTTTGGGAACTTGCTTCAGGTATGGGGGCAAGGATTATCTGTAATTCTGATGCTCATTTTCCTGAGCATACTATTTTGGGATGCAGGAATGCAATGGCCTTTGCGGAGAGTATGGGGATTAAGGTTCAAGATACTGCCGAAGCCCTAGGCTTCCGGAGTATCAATGGATAAGGGGACTTTAAGAGCCTTTCATATTATAGTTAAGGGAAGGGTTCAAGGTGTCGGTTTTCGATATTGGACCCGTTCTCTTGCAAAGAGCCTCAACGTAAAGGGCAGGGTTCGAAACCTTCCTGACTACTCGGTCGAAATCCTTGCCGAAGCCGATACTGAAACTCTAGGAGAATTCGTTTATGCTCTCAAACACGAGCATCCTTATGCCCGTGTTGAAAGTCTTAATTCGGAAGAAGTGCGGGTTAGAGGTTATGCAGATTTCCGGATTGAAGTGTAGTAAATAAAAACCGGTCTATAAAGCATCTTAAAAAATCTATTCTGCCTTATCGTGTTTTTCTCCGCGGGTAACCTTTCCCATCATAAGCCATGCGAGGAGGAAAAAACATGTACAATACACAAAGACAGCCCTGTGCCCTGCAAAGTCGATTATAAGACCTGCAAGGAAGGGGGCTAGTATTGCCGCTCCTTGAGAAAAGGTATAATATAAACCTGTGTAAAGGCCTATGTGTGAAAAGCCTGCCATCTGCCAAAGCATTGGGAAGGAGTTTGCAATTATGCAAATCCAAAAAATACCGAACACAAACATTAAGCCCCAAAATAGGTATTTGATTTGTCCTCCGGCAAGACCTAGGACACCCGCAATTTCAGTTAAGAAAAATTGAGCTAAACATAGGGCAGCTACAACAATTAAAGCGATTCTTATCATTCTTTTCCGTCCCCACTTGCTTGCTGCATAACCCATCGGAATGGCTGATAAGGCTGAGGCTATACCTACCATTCCTGCTGCAAAGGCTCCCTGACCTGTCGATACGCCGAAATGTTTTATACTGTACTCGGCGATATAAGGTAACATTCCTTGATAGCCTAGGAACCATAAGAAAAGCGAAACAAGAACAAATAGGGCACTCTTATCGGGTTTTTCCTCGTCTTCGATTTTTCTGCCTGCCAATACGGTTTTCATTGCCTGTATAAACGGCACTTTTTCTTCTTCATTTTCAGAAGAATCGGGCGGTGGAGCATTTTTTTCTTTTACAAAGAAAAATAGCATTAGGGTTGCAAGGATAACCAAAAGACCCGCTGCCGGAAATGAAAGAACATCCTTTGTATGCCCTATAATGGGAAGGACAGTATCTACATCCATTAGACGGGCTAAAAATAAGGTTCCCACTATTGCTGCAATATTTCCCATAGTGTTTATAACTCCGTTCCCTTGAGAGCGGAACTCGGCGGGAACAATGTCCGGCATTAAAGCGATTACCGGCCCCCGCACCGATTGCTTAAATAAATTCAGCATGGCAAGAACAATTATTAATGCCGCCAAAGAATTTTTTGCTGCATATGGAATAAAGCTAAAAGTAATTGCAGACAATGGAAGCAGAATTATGATCCAAGGCATTCGTCTTCCTATTTTTGTGCGTGTTCGGTCCGACCATGCCGAAACGATGGGTATTAGTAATATTGCCAGAATATTATCGAGAGACATCAATATTCCGACAAGCCATTTAAAGGGAATATAACGGCTTAAAAAAATCGTTACATAACTGTCATACAATGGATCCATTAGTCCCATCGTAAAAAATCCTGCTCCGATTAAAAAAGTTATCGGAAGGTATTTTCTAAATCTTTCTTGTTGTTTCATAATTTCTCCCATGCTTATTTAATACCTTAACAGTATAAACTATATTTGCTATAATAGCTATAGTAAAAATAAAGATTATTTAATTTATGAGGAAACGAAATATGCGTAAAGAAATTTTGCCTAACGCAAAAAGACCTCTTCTTTTTGGTCATAGAGGAGTTTCAAGTTTAGCTCCTGAAAATACAATTGCTTCATTTAAGAAAGCTGTAGAACTGGGAATTCCCGGAGTGGAGCTGGATGTGCATTTAACCAAGACCGGAGAACTTGCGGTTATTCATGATTCCTCAATTAAGCGTACAGGAAGAATTTATGAAACCGGAAAGGTTATTGAAGCTCCTGATCTAAAAGTTGAAGACTTATCTTGGGAAGAATTACAAAAATATGACTTCGGTATTTGGTTTTCAAAAGAATATGAAGGCGAAAAAATTCCTTTACTTTATGATGTCCTAAAACTTCTAGGCTCCGATATCTATGTCGATATAGAAATAAAAATAGATAACCTAAAATATAAGGGCGTTGTAGAAAAAACTTATCAGGTTTTAAAGGATATTTTAAAAGTTTTACCCGACAATCCTCACAGGTTTTTGGTTTCTTCTTTTAATCCCTTTGCTATAAGATATTTTTCAAAGATATGTTCGGATATTCCTACGGCGTTGATATACGATAATCATCCCGATAATCTCTTTTTTTTAAAAAAGGGTAGGGGGCTTTTATTTTGTAGGCCTGATATTTTAAAGCCTTCTTATAAATGCTTTACGAAAAAGAAAAATAAAGAATCTTGGTGTTGGACTGTTGACGATAAAGAAAAAGCCGAGGGCCTTATCAAAAAAGGAGTAACGGGGATTATATCCAATCGCCCTCAGGATTTAAACCACGATTAAGATTCTCATTTTTACTAAATAATTTGAATAAATCCGCGCTTGTTGTACCAATTTATTGCCGTTTTATTTTTTGATTCGACATCAAGATAAATTTCCAAATCTTGATTTTTAAAATAGTTTATAACTCTATTTATAAGAGATATTCCGATTCCGCATTTTTGATATTTTTTTAGAACCGCAATAACACTGATGTAAGCCGAATTTTCTTTTATAAAAGAAATAATAAAACCTGCATATTCTTCATTATATTTTGCAATAAAACAAGAGGCGGGATTAAAAAGATCTATTTTATACCAATCACTTTCCCATGCCTTATCGCAAAAGGCATCGGCATATATTTGAGGAATAATATCTTTGTGTTTAGATTCATTAAATTCTTCGATTTTAATGTTTTTATTTTTGTTATCCAAAAGTTTCTTTGGTATTCGATATTTAATCCAGTCCTGCATTTCTATTCCTTATAAATTGTAAACACTCCGGAACAATAAGATATTTTTATAAAATCCGTTTTTAGATTAGGAAACCATAAATTAAATCTTTCGGCAATTAAATAATATTCTTCATCATCCCATTCGCCATAGTCTTTTTTTCTCGCAGCTTCCATATCTTCTTCTGTTTTAAATGCAACATCTCCGAAGATAAGAATACCATTAGGTTTTAAGGATTTTAACAGCTTCAGAATATATAATTTTTTTGCTTCGTCATCTATGTGATGAATTGCATAGGTGCTGAGTATAACATCGAATTGTTTTTGCTCAAATTCCTTCGGAAGGCCGCCGGTAAAATCAAATTGCAAAAGCTCGGCATTGGGCATTTTCTGTTTTGCTTTTTTGATCATCTCATTTGAAAAATCTATTCCGTAAATATTATAGCCGTCGTCATAAAGTTTTTTTGTTAAAATGGCTGTGCCGAATCCTATGTCCAAAATATCTTTAGGATTTTGCTTGCGAATCTTTTTGTATACCGTTCCGAGAACTTTTTTATAGCCGGCAAAGGGATAAACGTTTTCTTCATCTGATATTTCTACTTGTTTGTCATAATTATCTGACCAGAGGTCAAAGCTTTTGCTGTCCAGCATTTTGTTCCTCTTTAAGATTGAATCTTATTCCCTTTCCACCATCATATAAAGAAGAGCGTTTATAACGGAGGCGGCGACATTGCTTCCGCCCTTAGTGCCTACGGTAGAGATTTGGGGAAAAGAACTTGAACGAAGGGCTTCCTTTGATTCGGCTGCACCTACAAAGCCCACGGGAACTCCTATTATAAATTCAGGAGAAAGTTTTTTTTCTTTGCAGAGCTCTAAAAGCCTGAAAAGAGCGGTAGGGGCATTTCCTATGACAAAGGCTTTAGCTCCATCTTGGACTGCAAGGTCGACAGCAGCCGAAGAGCGCGTAATTCCGTTTTCCTTGGACATCTTAAAAACTCTATCATCATCAATCAGGCATAAAAGTTTATTTTGGGTTTTTGATAGGGCAGGCTTGTTAATGCCGGTCATCACCATTTTGGTATCGGTAAAAATAGTTATGCCCTTTTGAAGAGCCCTTTTAGCCGTTCCTATAAAATTATTTTGAAAGATAATTATCTTCCGGTATTCGACATCTCCCGTAGTGTGAATCATTCTTTTGGCTATAATTTTTTCTTCTTCCGTAAAAGAAACATCGGCCATACTTTCTTCGATTATGTCCATACTCTTATTTTCTATTTCCATCGGTTTTTTAATGTACATTTATTTTTTCCTTTAAGATGCTTTTGGGGTATTTATAGACTGAACCGCAGTTATGGCAATAAAGCTCTATTTGTTCAGGGCCGTTTTCATACATATCCTTTATTTCCTTTTCAGGTAAGGTAAAAAGTTTATCGCGGAATTTATCTTTTGAGCAGGGGCAATAAAAGTCTATATTTCTTTCGATTAGAACTTGAGGATTACAGTCACGGAAAAGGCCGAAGATAACATCCTCCCTGTTTCCCCCTTCCGCAAACCATCGGCCTATCGAGGGGCAAGCTGCAAAGGCTCTTTCTGCTTTTTCTATCAAGGATTCTTCGGCACCCGGCATGACCTGAATGTACATACCGCCTGCTCCGATGATTCTTCCTTCTTTGTCAAATTGGATGCCTGTATTAAAACCCGTTACCGTCTGCTCGGATTGTAAAAAATATTCCGATAGATCAAGGGCGATGTTTTTGTGCTTTATTTCGACGATTCCGGTTAGAGGTTCCCTTGCTCCTTCAGGGAAGCGGATAACCGAAATTTTCCCTTCCCCGAAAAGGGGCTTTAGATCCCATGTTTCTAAAGGAATGTCCGGTCTTATGGGGTCTTCCAATAGATAGCCCCTTACAAAGCCTTCGCTAAAGGCCTCGATACTAAAACCTACAAGGGGGCCTTGGGTATCACATCTGAATATTATTCTGTCTCTTCCCTTCATTGTTGGAATTAAGAGCGCTCCGCAAAGGGCGGCATGGCCGAGGGCAAGGCTTTCTAAAATACCTAAATTATGCTGCACCCTCATTTTATTTACAAAGCGGGTTCCATGAAAAAAAGCTCCGCGTATTTGGCCATCGCCGAGCATAAAGATTGTCATTCCGTCTTGGTGCATGGTTTTAAATTTTTCGATTAAGACGGGATCGGTTATCGGTTTATCTATCATAGGGCTGATTATAGCAAAGATTGCATCTTTATACAAGGATTGACAGCATCTCTTTTTTTGGATAAAATATCCTGTTTATTTTTTTATAATCTAAGCGAATCTAAGCGTTTTAAGGAAGAAATTATGTCAAATGAAAAGAAACTGTTACATTGGGCGGATCAGACTGCCGAAAAAATAATAAGAGAGAGGGGTGACCTCGATGTTTATACCTGTGCTTCAGGTATAACTCCTTCGGGAACCGTGCATGTAGGAAATTTCCGCGAAATTATTTCCGTCGATTTGGTTGTGCGTGCCCTTCGCTCCCGCGGAAAAAATGTACGCTTTATCTATTCTTGGGATGACTATGATGTATTCCGAAAAGTTCCTGCAAATATGCCCAAGCCCGAAGTTTTGGAAAAATATCTCCGCTATCCGATTACGATGGTTCCCGATACTTTTGAGAGGGATGAAAACTATGCCCGCCACCACGAGCATGATGTAGAAGCCGTTTTGCCCCGAGTCGGCATTTATCCTGAATATCTGTATCAGGCTGAACGCTATCAAAAGGGAATGTATGCTGAAGGAATGAAAAAAGCCTTGGATAACAGGGAAGAGCTTAAAGACATTTTAAATACTTATCGAGATGAGTCGCATAAAATTACCGAAGAATACTGGCCGGTCTCCGTTTTTTGCACGGCATGTAATAAGGACACTACGAAGATAGAATCATGGGACAATGACTGGACGCTTAAATATTCTTGCGAATGCGGCCATTGTGAAGCCTTGGATCTTCGTAAGGCAAAATCCGTAAAGTTGGGGTGGAGGGTTGACTGGCCCATGCGCTGGGCTTTTGAAAAAACGGTTTTTGAGCCGGCCGGAAAGGATCATCATTCGCAAGGCGGCTCCTTTGATACGGCAAGCTTGGTTTCTAACCGTATTTATAACTGGCCTGCCCCTGTAAGTTTCCGCTATGATTTTATCGGTTTAAAGGGAGTGCCCGGAAAGATGGCTTCTTCTAAGGGAAAGGTTGTAAGCCTTGCCGAAGTACTTGAAGTTTACCAGCCCGAAGTTGCCCGCTATCTTTTTGCGGGGACAAGGCCAAACACCGAATTCGTTATCAGTTTTGACCTTGATGTAATTAAGATTTACGAAGACTATGATAAAACCGAGCGCATTGCTTGGAAGACCGAAAAGGCTAAAAACGATGAGACCTTCGAAAAAGAATATAGAATCTATGAGCTTTCTCAAATAGACGGAATGCCTGAGTGTATTTCCTATCAAATTCCGTTTAGGCATTTATGCAATCTTTTACAGATAAATTCGGGCGATATTGAAGCCGTAATAAAGGGGCTTCCCGATATAAAGCCTGCCCAAGCCGATAGGCTGAGATCCCGTGCCGAATGTGCTTGGAACTGGATCACGGACGGGGGTGCTCCCGAAGAGTTTAAGTTTGTTTTAAGAGCTGACGGCTCAAAGGCTGAACTTTCCGAGGCAGAAACAAAGGCTATTAAAACGATAAGGGATTCCCTTTTACCCAAAATGGACGAGATGGATGAAAAAAACTTTTTCGACAGCCCTCTACGATGCGGCAAAGGAATGCGGCTTAGAACCCAAGCAAATGTTTGTTGCCGTCTATCAAGCCCTTGTTTCAAAGGATCAGGGTCCTCGTCTAGCAGGCTTTATGAAAACCATCGGCAAAGAAAAACTCGCAAGTATTTTGAAAAATTATTAAGGTAAAAAGGCTTTTATTTTTTTAAAAATTGTGCTAACATTATGCCCATGGTTAATGATGACTTGTACACACGCAAGATAGAGCCTGCTCCCGATAGACCTGTACAAAACGGAAAACCGAATTTCGGTACTTTTTCAGGCTGCTTTAAAAAATTTGATATAAAAGGGCTTTATCGGGTTTTCGGTAATCTGCCCATTCCTAGAATAATTACCAACGGACGTATTTCGGGAACAATGAGGTTCCTATTTTGCGATGACGAAGTAATAGGAGAAATAATCTTTTTTTCGTGCTATATTTTCTCCTTTATGGAAACTACTTTTTGGGTTCGTAAAACTCAGCAAAAATATGCCTATCGGCAGTACTTGCCGGGCGGCTTTATTCATATTCCGATGCACATAAAATATAGCGTTACGGCTTGCCGTAAATCATATAGATATGCCCGTATTTTTTCGCGTCTTTCCCACGGGAAGCTGCATGCCGACTTCGACTTTTCAGCCCATGACTCCCGCCCTTCATGCGAGGGACGTCTGGATCTTGATATTCGGGATAAAGAAGCTTTGGACTTTTCGTGCGTAATTCCCAACTACGTAAGCCGGCGGTGTATGGCCATGTACATGCAGACAGGAACGGTAAAGGGCTGGGTAAGTTTGGGTTATAACGAAGATATTCAGCTAAAAAAAGAAACATCCGTTGGTGTCTTTGATGTTAGAAAGTCTTACACAGGCTTTAGCTCAAAACGCACTCTCGTAAACGGACTCGGTAAACTGGATGACAAGCCGTTGGTCTTTTATCTTGCAAGTTCTATTGCTCCGGACAGTAATAAACACAATGATAATATAATGCTATATGACGGAAAGCGTACGCCTCTTCCTCCGGTTAAAATAACCCGCCCCTTCGGTATAATGGGAAAATGGATAATACAGGACACCGAAAGTATGGTAGACCTTGTGTTCTATCCTATTTCAAAAAATTACAAAAGGGTAAATACCGGTCTTTTTAGGACGGAATACAATACGGTTTACGGCCATTTTGAAGGTACCCTGCTGACTGCTGACGGAGAAGAGTTAAGACTAAAAAACTTCCCTGGCATAACAAAGAAATATAATCTCAGAATTTGATGTTCTAAGGATTGGGAAAATGCTTATTAAAATAGAAGAAACGGAAATTGAATGGACAGAATCTAAGGGCCGGAAGCTGAGGCTTACAATATCGCCTAAGACGGCCGTTCCCTGCATCCATGTTCCAAAAAATTATTCTCAAATCAAGGCTTTGGACTTTGTAAAAGAAAACATTGCGTGGATAAAAAAACATCAAACCCGTATTGAAGAAAAAATTGCTAAAAAGAATTTAAAAACTTCTCTAAGGGACGGATCAACGGTAAGTTTATGGGGTACAGAATATAAAATTAAAATACTACGGGCTAAAAAAAATGCAAGCGTTGCAGCCGATGATGACTTTATCTATTTAAAAGAACCTTCCGGAGCCGATCCTAAAAAGCGGCATTCAATTTTGAACCGCCTTTATAAAAAAGAATTGGAGCTTTATGTTGAAGAAATCTTGCCCTTTTGGGAAGCTAAGATAAAAGAATCCGCCTCTGAAATAAAATACCGAGATATGAAAAGCAAATGGGGTTCCTGCAATTCTTATACGGGAATAGTTACCTTAAACACAAAACTAGCAGCTCTTCCTTGCGAATGTGCCGAAATGGTGCTGGTGCACGAACTTGTTCATTTTAAGGAAAGGCTCCACAACGACCGTTTTAAGCGATATATGACCAAATACCTCCCCGATTGGAAAGAAAGAGTTAAACTATTAAATTCTGACGATTATTAGGGTGTAAGGTTTAGTCTGATACGCCTGCGTTAGAATCGGAGTTTTAAGCCGCTTAATATAGACGGCTTATCGAAAGCCGTCTTTCTAGCCTGCTTTCCAGCCGGCATTCGTGCAGTTGATTTTTTTTTAAAAATAATGTACTATCCTTTTTAATTGAAAGTTTTGTGTCAATTATGTGTAATAAAAATTCCGTATTTGGAGAATTATATTATGAATAAAATATTACCTGCCAAACATATTTCTACAAAATTTGTTATAGGTGCGTTGCTGGATACTTTTTGGGTTACTGTCGGAAGTATAATAGCTGCCGCAGCTTTACAGTTTTTTCTTATACCCGGAACAATTGCACCGGGCGGTGTCAGCGGCTTGTCGGTTGCAATCGAAAAACTGACAGGTATAAGAGTTTACATATCGAATTTAATTATAAATGTTCCTTTATTTATTTTTGGAGCAAAACTTCTAGGTAAAAAGTCCGCTGTTTTTACCCTTTTGTCTATTTTGGTGCTGTCGGGGGTTCTGGCTATTTTGCCCCAAGACTTTGTGTTTACCGATGATCTTTTTTTACAGGCGACCTTCGGAGGAATTCTTTTAGGTTTGGGCTTGGGGATTGTATTTAAGCGCGGCGCCACTACAGGCGGAACCGACCTTGCCGGTGCTATTGTAAACAAGCATTTTCCCGGATTAAGCATTGCAAAGGGAATGGCTATAGCCGATTTTGTAATAGTTATCTTTGCGGGCGTTGTAGACAATAACCCCAATACTTCGCTGTATTCTTTAATAGCTCTTTTCTTTTGCACCAAGATAGCGGATATGATTCTTGACGGCTTCGGTTATTTTAAGGGCTTTTTTATTGTAAGTTCCAAGCCGGATGAAATCGGAGATGCTCTTATGAGCAAGCTGGAAAGAGGCGTGACCCTCCTCAAAGGAGAAGGCATGTATTCAAGACAGGATCGCCCTGTGCTGCTCTGTGTCGTAAGCCGTGCCCAGTTTGTCAGAGCAAAAGAAATAATAACCGAAATAGACGAAAAGGCTTTTATTATGGTCTGCGATATGCAGGAAGTTTACGGTCTCGGTTTTAAACAAAAAATAAAGTAAACTGCTATTTTATGGATTGAATTCAGTCATTGACGGCAGATAGTTAATTATGGTATATTCAAGCTATGGATTCAGGAATTTTTATTACGGATAATAGATTAAAGTTTTCGCAAGAGCTTGCGAATAAACTTAGAGATAAGGGCTTAAAGGTTTGTTTGAGTTCGGAGTATAAAGAAGATAATAAAGAAAGCGGTGTTACTACCGAAATAGAATGGAACCGCTCATCTCTTTTTTCGCTTCAGGCTATTCCTCTTAAATTAAAAAACATAAATATTGCGGCCGATACATCAATTTTGATTTTTGATGCTCCTGCTTATTCCAAAATATATCCGGGGACGGATGCCCTTTCTATAGACAAGACGATAAGCGATCTTGTTTCTGCGAATGCAGCTCTTTCCCTTGTTTTAAAGAACTACTATATTAAAAAAGCTCAAGGCCGGCTAATCTTTGTTCACCGTGATGCGGATATTCCTTGCGGTAATCCTAATATTTCGGCAGCCTCTGCCGCCTTTTCCCGTATTGCAGAAGAAACGGTTGATGCCGTAAGAAAGACCGAGCTCCCCGGTGTGCAAACGCTTTTGGTAAAATTAGAAGGTTTTGAAGATGAGGTTTTTGCCGATTGGTTATGCAATCAGATAGCTTCACCGGTCTTGTCCCGAAGTCCCGGCCGATGGGTAAAAGCAGGGCAGCGCAGCTTTTTCGGTAAGTAAGTAATAAGATTGGAATACACCTGCAAATGTCTTGCCCTGTAGAAAATATGCGGATTACTGTGTAGCATTGCTAAAAATGTGAGAGAGGGGCATGTATTAAAAATTTTAGAACACTGAAAAACAAAAAACAAACTTGCGTCTGACAAGTGCATCTCTTTTCCCCTACAAAAACGCCGGGAATAAACTTATTGATTTTATCGGTACTTTGCCTTATACTATAAGTATCGTTGTTGAACCTTGTGGCTTAAGACGGCGCCGCTCGCTTTCAACTTTATGTACCGGCACGGAAAGCCGGCAGTTATACCTTTTACGGTACGAGGAGGAAACTTATGAAAAAAAATGTTATTTTACTGTTTGCGGCAGCACTGCTTACCGCTGCGCTTATACTGCAAACTTCCTGTAATCTTACCGCCCCTGAATACGGCGTATTAACACTCGACTTTGAAAATGGTGCGGCGCGGTCTATCGGGGCGAACGGGCTTCCTAACCTTTCGGACAGCACAATGCAAATCGACATTACAGGCAATTCTATCGTGCCCATTACAAAGCGACTTGAAAAAGACGAACCGAAAGTTTTTTCGCAAATCCTGCCGGTCGGCGAAACGGTGCACATAAAGGTTTCTATTATAACCCCGTCGGCAACGTGGACGGGCTTTACCGGCCTAACCGTAGAAAGCGGCGATAACGAGGCTGCCGTCAAACTGAACAAGGTAATAGCGTCCATGCGGCCGGTACTTTTTTTCAGCAATACAAAGTGACCCTACCAACCCATACACGTTTAAACTTAATATGAGCGGGACTCCGCTTGAGATAACACAACCGGGTCCTAACACCCCCAGTAATAGTTTTTTTTGTACGAGGGACGGTAAGGGGCGGCTGTATGCAGCATATCACGACGGTTTCAACGGTTTTGAAATACAGCGGTATACCAGCGAGGGCAGCACTGATAAACAGGTCAACCTTACTAGTATCAGTCCTGCTGTCGATGTTACAGGCCTTACAACCGACTTAAAAACGGGAAAGGTGTACGTTACCGAAGGCCATAATATCTACGAAATAAAAGATGATGCTGCTCCTCCCCATACACCAAAAGCAGTTTTGCTTACCGACAGCGACGGCTCGTATCATGCTATTGCCGCCTATAACGGGTATTTGTTCGCGTATGAGACTGATGGAGTGGTGAAGAGACTTAGAATGCGTAAACTAATTGCTGACGGTTCAGGGGTTATTCCAAGTCCTATATACCAAACGGATCCTTTAAAAGATATTATACCCATAACAGGTGATCCAGCCATTGCCCACCAAAGCGGCCAATGCCAAGATATGTTTGCGTACGGGAATAAAGTGTATATGGTTTTTACGATCGGCGCTCCGTATCTCATCGGCTTAGGCAGCAAAATTTTTTACGGCGGGGTTCTTGAGTACACCTACACCGAAGACGGCCATATGACCGAGTCGGGCAGGTACGGCTTTGGCGGTATAGAAAGCTATATAGAATATCCCGGTGGCAGTGGGACTGCTGTGTATCGTTTTGAGGGTGAGCCTCAAGACCGTTTTTATGGGGCACGGCGCATTATCGGCTTTGAAGACGGCGTCTTGTATATCGCCGACGACGGTGCAATATTCAGCTCGATAGAGGGGTACCAGGGTTATACTGTATACCCAAACATAAACCGCATTGCAAAACTCGACACACGTTCGGGAACTTTAACATTCGAAAACACCGATGCCAAATGGTATAGGGAGTGGCGATAACCTGATCTATGCCGGACGTAGGCTATAACCTACGCCGGCCGAAGTGCTAACCTACGGCAGACGTGGAGCATAATTCGACAGTGCGTCAAAACAGTATTCGAGACTATCTTGAAGCTCGATTAAAAAATATACCTCCTTGTATATTTTTTAATCACGAGTTTTAGGCCTTTACCCGCCATGGACGGTTGTGATATAAGTGGTAGAGTTTTACTTACAGAACCACCACACTTCCTGTGAAAAATGGGTAATTGCTAAGTTTAGATGCCGAACAACTTACCGTTATATAAACGGGGCTTTTAGCCAGGTTAGTTCGTGCTTGTTTGCCGTAAGATGGACAATCTTCGAGTTTGGAATTGCTGCAAACTTTTTAACGGTTTCGTTATCGGGTTCTCCCTGCATCTTTATTGTGCAAATAAATTTTTCGCAAAGGCCCGAGTCAATCCATTTTATAATCCAATCATAAAGCCTCGGAGGATAACAAATTACATCGGAGCAAAGCCAATCTATTTTTCCTATGTCTTCCGGCTTTAAGGTAAAGGCATCATGTTTTATAAATTCTATATTTTTCTTTGCCATTAAATCGGGTCTCAAGGGACTTCTGTCGATTGCGATAATCTTGCAGCCTAAGCTGTCCAGCACCCAGCTCCAGCCTCCCGGGCAGGCTCCGGCATCGAGGCAGATAGAACCGGCTGCTGGCAGAGAATTCTTTTTTTCGGAAGAAACTGCGGGCATAGCTTCGGGTTTTTCAGCAAGGCCGTTTTTTTCTTGATATTTTTTTAAGTAAAAATTTAAGAGGCTTAAGGCTTCCCACATTTTTAAGTAGGCTCGGCTCGGCGGATTTATCTTATCTTCTTTAAAGAAAATTTCACCGCGGGGGAAGGGGCTTGAAGTCTTTGCCGAAGCAAAAATTTGATTTTCGTTTAAAAGCGTCCAGATTCCCATTTCGGCTGACGGAACGTCATAGGGAAATGCCCTTTCTTTTTTGCTTATGAATGGAAGTTTTTTTTCGATGAGTTCCGCCCGCCTAAAACAGTTAAAGGGAACAAATGCCCAGTTTCTTTGGATTGAACGTAAAATATCGGCGGCCTCGTTTATACTTGAAAACTCGGCTATAAAAGGTTCCTCCATACAAAGGCGGCTCCAAAAAATATCTTTCGGAAAATTTTCCCTGTAGATAATATTGCCGTAAACGGATGCATCTTTTGGAAGTTGGATAATCCCCAGAGGCATATCCGTGTGAGGAATTCCCAATTCATCAAGAAGATGATTTTCAAACTGAGGAACGGTGAGCCAAGCCCTGCCTTTTAACGTTTTTATTCGGGGAGCACTTTTATTCAGCATTATTTAATATTCTCTTAAAAAGAATATTTTCATTTTTTCCCTTTAGCTTGTCAATTAGGTAGATTTGTGCTATTATGTAAAAATCGATTATGTAATATTTATTTTATGGAGGAATTTTAAAATGTTTAAGTTAAAAAGAATGTTTTTATGTTTGTGCCGGCTTTGGCTGTTTTATTGCTTTTTTCTTGCAATGCAAAAGAAAAAAAAGAATCGGTAGATGCTAATGTGTCTGAAACAGAGGCTGCCGCCGAAGTATCGGATATTGCAAAAGCTGAAGAAGGTCTGACTTCAAAAAAAGATATTGAAAAAATAGCATACAATAGTCTATTGAATACCGAATTTAAAAGTAAGTCTAAGGCAACTTCTGCTCATCAAAAATATTTAAACGATAAACTTGTTTTTAAAGATTTCCCTTTTAATGAAGTGAAAGAAGGTATGACGGCAGTGGTCGGAAGCGATCTTTGTTTATTCTATCCTAATGCAGAATTAAAATCTCAAGAAGACTTAGCAAAACTGCCTAAGGGAATTCCAATTCCGTTCGGCACGGTTTTGAACATTGAACAAGAACCGATAAGGCTTCCTTTCGATCCCGAAGATGAATTCGATTTCGGTGTTTTTAAGTTCCAAGAAAATCAAAATTATTTTTACCGTACAACATGGAAGGGAGAAAAAGGGCTTGTCTTTGGAGCTGATCTTACAGGTATGGATAATGATTTGAAAAAAAATCAAATGATTTCCATGCGTTATTTAACAAACGGTGTTCCTAAAGAATTCTATTCGGTATTCGGTTATGAATTTTTAAGCAAGGAGCACCAAGCTGTTTTGGAGAGGGATAGGTTGATCTTTGAAAAAGTTAAACCGGATGAATATTACCTCCATATGATGTCCGGTGATGATATGATTGCCCTGTACAGAAATCATTATGGTTATCATTACGAATCATATGAAGATAATTATAATGCAAGCCTTATGCATAATGACGGCACTACGCTTTTTATTACCACAGATTTGATGGCTCATACAAAGCATCTTCTTTTTGACAGAACCTTACAGAATATTGAAGAAAAGTTTTTTGTTCCTAGACTTCTTGAGCTTGTAAAGGCCTTTGAGGATGGTTTAAGTAATGTAAATCAAAAAGGCTTTCCTGCGGCAAAATCTGAAACCTTAGAAAAAGCTAAAATCTATTTCCAAGTTGCCCGTGCCCTCTTGGAGCTGGCTCCCGAATCTGTAATTCAAAAAGATAAGTACGGCTCTACTGAAACTGTTTATAAAGAACCCGATAAAGATGAAGTTCTTTCAAAATACCCTAAAACGGTAAGTGAAGAAATAGAGCTGATAGATAATGCCCAAGGCCTTGCAACTTCTCCTCTTTTTACATTTGAAGACGGAGCTTCTACAAAAGAAGATTATTCCCAATATAAGCCGAGAGGTCACTACACAAAAAACGGCATCTTGTCAGCTTATTTTAGGGCTATGATGTGGTTCGGACATGCTCATTTTTTAATTGCCGATAAGGGGCCTGAGGTTTTGGAACAAGACGGAACGGCCGGTTCCGATTCCTATTCCCTGACTTTGAATATGGAACCCATAGCTCTTTTAATTACCGAGCTTGTAAAAAATGATGAGGATCTTTATAAAAAGTGGGCTGCCCTTTTTGATCCGATAACCGATTTAATCGGCCTATCCGATGATCTATCTTTTAAAGAAGTTTTGCCTATCTGGAAAAGCTATAATGTAAAAGACTTTGAAAAATGGGCAAGCGACAAAAACAACTTGCTCGCATTTATGAAATCGGCTCACGAAAAACTAAGGCCTCCTGCCATAGCAGGTTCTTCCGCTTTTTACACAGCTTCCAAAGGTACCGATGAAGAAAGAAAACCTCCCATGGGTTGGAGACTTTTCGGTCAGAGATTTATATTTGATTCTTATGTTCACAGCTTGGTAAGTTCTCCCAGACTGTATGGCCGTGCACATGTTAAGGGGTTGGATATTATGAAAGCACTAGGCTCAAATTCTGCCGACTTATTGCTGCAAAAAGATTACGCTGATTTTCCTAAGTTAAAGACTATCCTTGATGCAATTGAAAAAGAAGCCGTCTCTTCTCCCGATAAAATATTGGGAAAGACATATTACGGTAAAACCCTAAACGAGATAGGCTTGCAAGCCCGTTTTGAGCAAGGTTCCGGTTTTTACTTTACCGAAAGCCCTGCATGGAGTGTAAAGTCTTTATTGTCGGCTCACGGAACATGGGCAGAGTTAAGGCATGATACTATTTTATATACAAAACAGTCTTTTGCAGAGCTTGGAGGCGGCCCTAGTGCCGATCTTACCTATAGGGTAAAGAAGATTCCCGATCCGGTTCACTATATAGAGCCTAACTTAGCATTTTGGGAAAATGCCGCTTCTTCTGTGGATGTTCTTATAAATGCATTAAGACCCTATAAACTTATAGATGAAAAGAATTTGCAAAAGCTTGAAATGTTAAAAGATGCTGCCTTACATGCTGCCGATATTGTTAAACTTGAAATTGCGGATAAGCCCGTTCCTGAAAAAGATCTAAAATGGATAACCTTGATACCGGCATTCTTTGGCCGCATTCTTATGCCTTCAATAAATGCACATGCCGATCCCGAGCAGTTTCGTATGGCCTTGGTTGCTGATGTGTTTACAAACGGAGAAGAAGGCTTTGTGCTTGAAACGGCTGTCGGTATTCCGTATAGAATCTACGTTCCATTAAACGATGCTCAAGGCGGAAAGAGAATCGCTGTCGGTTATTGTTTTAACTACTACGAGTTTGAGCAGGATAGTTCTAACCGTCTGACAAACGAGCAATGGAAGGAAAGGGTCTATGCTGATGAAGACATGGAAGAGCTAAAGCCTTTTTGGGCTCAAAATATTTCTTTTTAAAAGAAACTTTTTTTGCCGGACTTGAATTTTAAATAATATGAAATTTATAAACACTATATTTTTTGTTTGTTTTTGTTTAATAGCCTGTACCGGCAAAAAAGGCGGGACTCAAGATTCTGAAAAAGTTTTTAGAACATGGAGTTCCGATGGGGAAAGGCCTCCTGTGACGAGGTTTATCCCCAAGGAGTCTTCCTTGCCTACGGGAGCAAGGCCTTGGGGCGGAACGGTGAGCCACCATCTTCTAACAGATGCCTTAATAAATGATTGGTTTACCGAACTTGCCAAGGCAAGAAAGATAAAAACTTTTTATATTTTAAGCCCCTCCCATTGGGGGCTTTCTCTTTATGATTTTTCTTTAACAGGCGGATCATGGCAAACTAATGATGGCCTTGTTAATTCAGAAAAAGATAAGGCCGAAAAGTTATCCCGCCTTTTTGATGTGCCCTTTGATGACAGCGTCTTTGTTTACGAGCACGGTGTTTCAACCTTGATTCCCTACATAAAAAACTATTTTCCTGATGCAAAGGTTGTTGCCGTCGCTTATTTTGGAGAACCTCCCGTAAATATGAACCTTGCAGTTAAACTTTATGAAGCGGTAAAAGAAGTTTTTTCCGTCAAAGATAAGGATTCCTTCCTTTTGGTTTCTACCGATTTTTCGCATAAATCCGATATAGAAAAAACGGATAAAAAGGATGCAAAGTCCCGCTATTTTTTAACAAGTTTAAAACCTTCTGCATGGACGCTCGGTATCTGCGATAACAGGCCTGCAATGTACGTGCTTTCAAAGTTATTTACCGAAAAAACTCAATGCACAATTCAGAGGGCTACTAATGCCTATAAGCTAAGCGATGAAACTGATCCTGAGGATATTACGAGCTACTTTTTTACATACTTTTGGGAAAAAGATTAAAATTTCTTTTTAATATTTTTAAGATGATCTAAAGTTTATTTTAAAAAGAAACCTATCAGCTTCGTGTCCTTTGCAAAATTAAAAGTATAGCATAAAGTTTTTTTTTCGTATCCTGCCTTAACGATAATAACTCCTATAACCTCCCCTGAGTTTTTATCCTTCGTTTCCAAAAAATAGGCTTCTTTTGTGTAGAGGTATTTTCCTGCAGGTTCAAAAAATATTTTAGTATTTAAATTTATAAATTCTTCATCAAAGTTTTGTTTAAACTCATCGGTGCTTAAGTTTCTTATGCCTTCCCAGTCCTTATCATTTATCATAAAAATAATTTCTTCCGCTTTCTCTTTTAAAAAAGGAATATGAAAATTTTCAGAAGTCTCTTTACGTTTGCAGCTCCAGCAAAGAAGAAATAAAACAAAAATAAAAAATATTTTTAAGGCTTTCAAAATATTTATTCCTTAGGGGTTAGAATATCGGCTGCGTCTGCATTAAAAAAGTCTTCTGCCTTTTTATGATTTTGAAGTCTTATTGCATCCTGAACTTCTGTGATTTCTTCAAGCTGCCTTTTAAGAAGCTTTGTTTTATCGCTGTCTATCACTATTGTTTTCCCGTCAAGTAAAATCATTTTGACTTCGGTAAATGTACCTAAACGCATAGGTCTTTTAAAGGTATAAACTTCAATGCTGTGAATTGCCGAAAAGTTTATAGTTTTGGTCTTTGGAAAAAAGAACAAACCCGTCTTTTGAACGGCTTGTGATTTTGTAATATTAAAGTACCAAGAACTTTCAAAAAGGCCGGCCGCTAAAAATAGGGCTCCGAAGATAAGAGCAATTATAGAATATTGACCGTCCTTCATTGCCGATAAATTAAGATAAAAAATTGCACCTCCGATAAAAAGGGCGGATATGCGCATCCATATTTTTAATGCAATGAACTTTATGATTTTGTCTTTTTGCCGGTTGTTTTCCATAAAAGTTGCTCCGTCTTATATTATTTCGATTTCGGCAGCCTTGCCGTTTCTGTCGGCTGAATCTCCGCCCTTAGGATTAGGCATTTTAAACACTCTGAACTTTACGGCTGTTCCTTCTTTTATCAACTTATCTCGGCATTTTTTATCGATGTTTGTAAACGAAAAGAAAAAGTCTCCGTTTTCGT
The DNA here is from genome assembly GCF_000755145.1 of Treponema putidum. Classification (GTDB taxonomy): domain Bacteria; phylum Spirochaetota; class Spirochaetia; order Treponematales; family Treponemataceae; genus Treponema_B; species Treponema_B putidum. The sequence goes on along the minus strand of NZ_CP009228.1, from coordinate 459,818 downwards.
TTTCGATAATGCCGTAGCGGTTCATAAGCCGTTTTATTTTTCCTTTTACCTTGGGGGTTTCATTTTTGCGGTCTATAGCCTTTATCCAATAATTGGGAGGAACCCTGTCATCCGATCTTAATTCAAAGTCATCGGACAAGGCATCGATTATTTCGCGTAAGGTGTTGTGGCTATAGGAGCGGGGATCGAATTCAGGCATAAAGTTTCTTATAGAATTTCCTAGGTCGGAAAGACTTACCCATCCTTCTTCGGTCATGCGGGAATTTCTGTAAGCATGGCAGATAAGGTCGTCAAGGGATTTAAATTTTTTACCCGTTTTGGAATCTTCTTCATATTCTTCCGCTTCATCAAAGTTTTCAAGATACTTAAATTCGTTACAGGCATTTACCCAAAGCGGTTTTGCATTTGATCTTCCTATTCCTAGAACATATAGTCCGTATTCTCTCAATTTGAGGGCAAGGCTGTAGTAGTCGGAATCTGTAGAAACTATGCAGACTGCATTTATTCCCTGATTTGTGTTTGCAAGTTCTACCGCATCCATTATGATTGTGTTGTCTGTGGCGTTGGGGCCGTTTCTAAATTGCTGTACAGGCCGGATAGGTACTTTTTCAAGCGAATTTTTCCAACCGTTCATATTGGGTGTTGTCCAGTCTCCGTAAAGTCTTTTTATTAAAACATCGCCCTCTTTTGAAACTTCTGAAATTATCGAGTCAAGATAAGAAGGGGCAATGTTGTCTCCGTCAATTAAAAGAGCATATTTTTTTTCCATAGTTTAACTACCTTATTCTATTATTTCTACTTTTAACAGGTTTGTAGAACCTGCCTTACCTATAGGAATACCTGCCGTAAGGATTGCTATATCGCCTTTTTTTACATGGCCTGTGTTTTTTGCAATTTGCGAACAAACATCGAACATATTATCGGTTGATTTTATAGGATCGGCTAAGACGGGGTATACATCCCAGTCGAGGGCTAGTTTCCTCATAACATTAGGGGATTCCGTTACGGCGATAATCGGTACCTTTGGTTTAAACTTTGAAATAGCTCTCGGCGTTATTCCTGAAGCTGATGCGGTTATAATTGCATTTGCATCAAGGGCTAGGGCAGTGGAGCAAGTAGCTCTTGCAATGGCATTTGTTATTGAGATCTCATGCAAGGAAGCATTTTCAAGAAAAAGTTTTTCATAATCCATAGTCTCTTCAATAGAGAGGGCTATGGAATTCATCATAGCAACCGTTTCGACGGGGTATTCTCCTGCTGCCGTTTCTCCTGAAAGCATAACGGCCGAGGTGCCGTCAAGGATGGCGTTTGCAACATCCGTAACTTCGGCCCGGGTCGGCCTTAAATTATGTGTCATAGATTCCAGCATCTGTGTTGCGGTTATAACCGGCTTTCCTGCGATATTTGCCTTTTTTATCAGCTGTTTTTGAAGATGAGGAATTTTTTCGGGTTCTATTTCTACACCCATATCTCCGCGGGCTACCATTATTCCGTCGGCTTCCGCTAAAATCTCATCTATGTTGTCCAAACCTTCTTGATTTTCTATTTTTGCGATAATGCCGATCTTGCTTTTATGTTTTTCTAAAAGTTTTCTTATTTGAATAATATCGTCAGCTCTTTGAGTAAAGGATGCAGCGATAAAATCGACATCATTTTCAATTCCGAATTCGATGTCGGCAATATCTTTTTCACTCATGTACGGAAGGTTTACTCTAAGGCCAGGAATATTGACCCCCTTTCGGCTGGTTAAAGTGCCTGAGTTTATGGCTACGCATTCTATGTCCGTATCGTTCAAAACATCAATGACCTGTAATTCCAGCATTCCGTCATTTATGAGGATGCGGTTTTTAGGTTTAATTTCGGCAGCGATATTTTTATATGAGATGCTGCATATTTGATTTGTGCCTACTAGGTCACGGGTTGTAATGATAAATTCCTGTCCTTGGACAATCTCTACGGGTTTTTCAAAAATTCCCAATCTGATTTCAGGCCCCTTTGTATCGAGTAAGATAGCCACAGGCATTTTGAGTTCTTCTCTGATTTTTTTTATTCGATCTATTTTAACCTGATGTTCTTCATGGCTCCCATGTGAAAAATTAAGGCGGCAGACATTTAGACCTGCCTTGAACATTTCGGTTAATACTCTTTCTGATTCGGATGCAGGACCTATTGTACATACGATTTTTGTTTTTTTCATAAGATTCCTCCAAAACTTATTTAAATATGATACTATAAATCGCAAAAAAATTCAAATACCTAAGACTAAAACAAAATATAGCGATAATCTTACTCTGTTGACCTAAGCTAAAAATTATTGTATAGTCGAAATATGAACAAAGCATTAAAAATATTACAGGAGAGGGGATTTATTCAGCAATGTACCGATTTGGAAGCCCTTTCCGATAGAATGGACAAGGGGCAAATAGCCTTTTACACGGGCAGCGATCCGACAGGCCCCAGCTTACACATAGGACACATGGTTCCGATTTTTGCCTTAAAGCATTTATGCCGTGAAGGGCATAGGGGTATTGTTTTAGTCGGCGGAGGTACATCCCGAATAGGCGACCCGTCGGGAAAAACCGAAATGCGTAAGATGCTTTCTTATGATGAACTCGATAAAAATGCAGCTTCAATTCAAAAACAGATTGAAAAATTTTTAGCGGAAGATATTGAAAATGTACGTTTTGCCAATAACAAGGATTGGCTTGCCGATTTAAACTACATCGATTTTTTACGCGATATAGGTTCTCACTTTTCGGTCAATAAAATGCTCAGCTTTGAAGCCTACAAAAAAAGAATGGAAACGGGGCTATCCTTTTTGGAATTTAATTATCAGCTTTTGCAAAGCTATGACTTTTTAATGCTCAATCAAAACTACAATATTGAACTCCAGATAGGCGGTGATGACCAGTGGGGAAACATGGTTGCAGGAAGCGACCTTATCCGCAGAAAGGGAGGCGGCGAAGTTTTTGCCCTCACCTTCTCTCTGGTTACAAGAGCCGACGGCCAAAAAATGGGGAAGAGCGAAAAGGGTGCGCTCTTCTTGGATCCTGCCCTTGTTTCTCCCTACGATTTTTTCCAATATTGGAGAAACACAGCCGACGCCGATGTCGAAAAGTTTATGCTTCTTTTTACATTCATTCCTATAGAAGAAATAAAAACTGTTTGCGCAGGAGACATAAACAAGGCTAAGGAAAGATTAGCCTTTGAAGTTACAGCCCTTATTCACGGAAAAGAAGAAGCGGAAAAAGCCTTGGAAGGCGCAAGGGCGGCTTTTTCGGGCGGCGGAAATAAAGAAGCCATGCCTACGGTAAATTTAAGTCTTTTAAAATTAAATGAGGGTATCGGTGTTATTGACCTCTTTGCCGAAGCCGGACTTGCCTCCACCAAAAGCGATGCCCGCCGCCTTGTCGAGCAGGGGGGAGCCTTTATAAACGAAGAAAAAATTTCGGACACCAAAGCTATAATCGGGAAAGAAAAACTTGACAAGGACAATGAGATGATTTTGCGTGCCGGTAAAAAACGCTTTATGAGGATAATTTTCAGCTAGCAAAGTTTAAAATTTAAGGAGCACTCTAAAAACATCAGTTTTTAGAGTGCTCAATATTCTCTGAGGGAATCAATTTCTTCGGTAGAAAGTTCTCGGTATTCTCCGGTCTTTAAAGTTTCATCTAAAACTATTGAACCGACTGCAATTCGGCGCAGGTAACAAAGCTCATTCCCTATGCTTAGGCACATTTTTTTTACCTGATGGAATTTTCCTTCGGTTATGTGCATTAAAAATCCGCTTTTAAAAGAACCTGTTTTGTTTTCACATTTTTCGAATTTTGCAGGGAGACACTTATAACCGTTTTTTAGCTCAATTCCTTTTTTAAACTCTTCACAATAATTTTTAAATTCTTCATCGGAAGGCTCCCGGCTTAACTCCAGATAATAAGTCTTTACAGTTCCCGACTTAGGCGAGGTAATCTTGTGGGTAATCTCTCCGTCATCGGTAATAATCAAAAGGCCTTCTGTGTCTATATCCAGCCGCCCCATGGGAAATAACTTCATCCCGTCAAAGGGAGCCTTTATATAATCCATTACGGTTTTATGTACGGGATCGCTTGTCGAAGTTACACAGCCTTGGGGCTTATTAAACATAAGATAGACATTTGTCCTCAACATAAGAGGCTGTCCGTCTATAGTTATTTTATTTAGGTCAGTATCCAAAATAAAAGAAGGGGAAACAATACGCTCCCCGTCCACGCAGCAGTTTTTTTTACGTATCATTTTTTTTACATCATTTCTGGAGCCTAAACCACTGAGGGCCAATATTCTATCTAAACGGGTCTTCACAATTTTTCAAAACTCCTTAAACGGCAGCGGAAGTTCTTGATTTAAATTTTTACTTAAAATAGAATCGATAAAATTTTTTATGCCGTTCTCTCTATCCCTTAAAAGGGCTGTAATACAGGGGCGGCCTATTAAAACTTCTTCAACACCTAAAGAAGAAGCAGCTATAAAATCTTCTCTTTTTCGTAAGCCGCCGTCAGCCCAAACCTCGCCTGCATATTTTTTTATCTCTTTTAAATGGGCATGAACAAATGAGGCAACGCTTCCCCTATCGGTTTCAATACGGCCTCCATGATTTGAAATTACGGCAATGTCGGGTTTGAGTTCTTTTATAACTTCGATATCATGTAAAGTAAATACTCCCTTAACGGCAAAGGGGAGCTTGGCATATTTTTTTAAAGCAGCCAAATCTTTTGCGCTCTTTTTTTCAAGGTGAACAAGATTCCGCATAGTTACTATATTATAAGCATCCGTGTCTACTCCGATAATTTCTGAGACCTCCATTGAGCCCTCAATTCTTTCAAAGAGTTTCATTTGAGGATAGGGCTTTAAAAAAACAGCCCCTTTTTTTTAACATCCTTTAAGGCTTCAATTCCTGAAAAAAGTTTTAAGTCGGGATAGCCGTCGCCGATACTTAGAGCTAAGCCTGCCCTAACCGAAGACCTTATAAGGTCAAAATAAAACAGTCTTTCGTCCTCATAGCCGATGTTTTCTACAGCTCCTGTAATAGGAGCAAGGCGGAGCCTAGGTATAGGATAGGAATCAGAGGTATAGTAATTTTTCCATTCTGCACAGTTTAAAATAAAATTAGAGTTTTCAAAGACACCGCCCATTCCGGGGAGTTCTCCTATGCAGGCCTTTCCGTTACATTCCTTGCATAATCGGCACTTATATTTTTTATTCACACTCATTTTTTTCTCATTTTATTTTTGACGATAAAACCAAAAGTTTTTCTTTAATATAAATTTCGGCCTGAACCTTTTTTGCGTTTCCGGATTCATCTTGAGAAGAAAACCTAAGCTCGGTACCCATGTAAATACCTGTCTGGAGCGAAGACGATAATTTGGTTCCTTTATCATCCAAAAAAATAAAGTTTACTCTTACCAAGGCTCCGTCTTTTTCTTCACCTTCTTTTAAACTTTCTAAAAATTTAGTATTTTCATTCAAAAGCAAATTTGCCAAGGCCCTATCTTGGTAAATAAAGGACTTTAGCTCAGTTTTTATTCCATAAATTCGGCCGTTATTTTTGTCGGAACGGGTAACAAAAAAAGCAATGTTTATACTTACAAGAACAACTATAACAAAAAATACTGACCTTAAGCCCCGATTTTCGGTTACGCTTTTTATAAAACTTCTTTTTCTTATAAAATCCGGATCATGTAATTGTCTGACCTTTTCTGAGGCCTTTTTAATTCTATCTTCTCTATTATAGCGGGTAAAAACTTCACGCGAAGAAGAATCTCTTTTTTCGAATAGATCATCATTCATTATTTATCTCCGATAATTTTATCTGCCCGCCACCATACAATTAAGGCCTTATCGTCTCTGGCAAGAAGAGCCGAAATAATTCCCTTAGAAGAAACATGAAAGGTATTATAAACCGTTTCATCACTTGAAACAATCAAATCTTTTTTATATTTTTTTTGAGATTTTAAATTCATCATCTGAAGGGCATAACCTTTATTGGTAGGTGTCAATAAGCAGCACCAATTACTTTCTGTAATGCCCGCCATTTCATAAACTTTTTTAAAAGTAAAAGTTTCAGTTCCTGATGTTTCGATTTCCTCATAGGCATCTATATCCATTTTTTTGTCATACTTACCGGTTTTAATATTTAAAAAATAAAGACAGCTTTTATCGTAACTTACCCCGAGGTTAGCCTTAGTTGCAGCATCCTTTTCTTCAATGTAGTAGTCAATTTTAATATATAAATAAAGCTCATTAAAATCGGGGATTATTTTATCTATCGAAGAAAATACTTTATCGGAACCTTCGTATGGATTAGGTACTGCATTAAAAAAGATAGGTATCTTATATAGCAAGTCGCCCTTGTTATTATACCAATAAATTTTTAAACTTGTCTGTGTTCGGCACACTACGATTATATCGTTAGAAGAATTCGTATGAATCCCTTCAATGGACGGAAAAGGAGTTCCGCCAAAACCTTCTTGACCCAAATAATCGATAAAATTGCCGTTTTCATCGAAATGCAAAATTACATCCCTTAAAGCCAAATTTTCTTCATGGTCATATTCAATCCTGTCATCCAAAACGGAATCTACAACAAAAAGGTGCTTGGAAGCCGTAACGGTTAAAAGAGCAGGATGATTAAAAGGATATTTAACGGATCCCCTTGTAGAAGCCTTAACATCCTGAGGATTATTCTGCATAAGAGAGGGCTCCATATTTGTTTCGGGATTATAAAAAAATGTAAGCAAATCCCCGAATGAAGAAAGCCTTAAAATTTTTTGCCCTCCGGAATTGACTATATAAAATATACCGTCTTTCATTAATATCTGAGTGTCAGGGCGGGGATAGGTACTGGTCAAATTAAAAAGATTAAGTTCATTTTCAAACAAACCGTAATTAAGGCTAAACTTTTCTTCCCTCTCAAGTTCTGCAAGCGTTTCTCTGCTACAACCGAATAAAAGAAGAATAAAAATTATAATTAAAAGTTTTTTTACCATAACATAATCTCCTAAATCTTTAGCCCCATTTTAGAGTAGCCGCCGATATAACCCTTCCGCATTTTTTTTGCACTTCTACGGCTGATAGGAAAATAATTTTTAAATTTCCATGAAAGAACAAGTGCCAAAAGGTTCTTTTCCAATATTTCTTTTAAGGCCTTAATATCATCCTTATCCGAAACACAACAAAGGGCTCCGCTTTCGTATACCAACACGCAAGACCTATTTTTTAAAGCATCTACTATTCCGCTGCTCATTTCTTCAGCTCTGTTTTCAAAAAATGGAACTAAAAAAATATTTTCGCCGGCAATCTGGGCAAAATCATCCAAAAAAGCGGGTATACGGTTATCCTTGTTCATTTTTTTTGAAACAAAAAGAGCTGCGGCTTGAGAGCTTTGCTCTATAAAATTAATATCAGGGTACTCATCATATATACGTCTATGTAAATCGGCTTGAAAATCAAAAAGGCCTTCAATTATGTTTCCTGATTTTATATCCAGCTTGCAAACGGTAATATTTGTATTTTTATCGTAAACGGTACAGTAATCCCCTTCGCGGCAGCTTGAATAAAAATTAATCAGCGGCTGCATAGCCTTTCTTTCGTGCCGCCGATAAGCAAGGGACAGGGCAGGTGCTTCCGAAAAAATTAAATTACGGCAAAGCTCTTCCAATGCATCAGCTTGAGCAAAGGCCTCATCTGCATTCGCTCCGAAACAAACTGCCCCATGCTGAGCCATAATTACCGCTCCGGCAGGTTTTGTTAAACACTTTACAATATGCCGTGCTATTCTTTTTGTTCCGGCAGGAGCATACCGTGCCACAGGAACGGATGGACCCAATAATGAACGAAGTGCTTCATTTTCAACAGGAATAGAAGAATAGCATCCCGAAATAGCAGAGGCAAATTTTTGATGTGTATGAATTATAAACTTTATACTTTTGTCAGCCTTATAAAGGCTTGCATGAACAAAACGTTCTGAAGAAGGTTTGATAGGCCCTGAACTCTCTGGCTTATTTATGTTAAGAACTACTATGTGTTCAGGTTTTAAATTCTCATAACTATATCCGGAAGGTGTAATAGCAAAAGTACTATCATCTAAACGCATACTGACATTTCCCCATGTCCGTACAGTCAAGCCAGACTTTAAAAGTCTTTTTCCCGTTTCTATTATAATACTTTTTGCTTCATCAAGGGTCATCCGCTCTAGTTTACAACCTCATTGATTTCCCTTAATATAGCACTGAAGTCTACAGGTTTTCTAAAGAAGGAGTCAGCTCCCAAATCTTTCATTTGTTTTTCTAAGGTTTCGTCATCCAATCCTGTAATCACAATTATATAGGGTTGTCCAAAAAAAGGGTCGGTTTTTATTTTTTTGCATATTTCTTTACCGTTGACACCGGGAAGGTCTATATCCAAAATAACAAATCCGGGTTTATGTTTTACAAGTTGAGTCCCCGCATCAAAGCCGTCAAGGGATTTGTAAACAGTCAAGTTAGGAAGATTTTTGTTTAAAAATGAAGAGATAGCCTCATTTAAAACCGCATCATCATCTATAACTATTATGGAATTCCAGTGGGCATCATTTGAAGAATCCTGAAGCTCAGGAGGAATCTTCATTCCTCTCTCTTTTATAAAAGAGAGCAAATCTTCATAATATACCCTATACTGGCCTCCCGGTGTATTAAATGCTTTTAAATAACCGTTTCTAATCCAGTTAATTGCAGTTTGATTTACAACTCCGCAAATATTTGCAACTTCAAGAGCGGAGTACATTTTAACGCGTCTTCTATTTTCACTCTTACCCATAGTATAAAAATCAAACAAACCTTAAACAGAGTCGGTAATGTTTTCGATTCCCTCCAAACATATATTCACAGTGTTAACGGAAAAACCCAGTCTATACATTTTATGCATCAACCGAGGTTTATCCACCCCATTTATCAGTTGTTTTTCCAAAGCTTCTCGGCAAATATCTTTTTCCGAATGCTCTAAAAAAAACTCATCAAGCACATCTTCCGCAATTTTAAAATCGACACCTCTTAGAGCAAGCTCGGAGGCCAATCTATTGCGGCCTTCTTTTTTACTTACAACTCTAGTGTTAAGCCAAGCTCTGGCAAAACGCCCGTCATCAAGAAACCCTTTTTCCGCTAAATAATCCAGAGCCGGATCAATCTCGGAAACTAAAAAGCCCTTCTTTTTGAGCTTTAAGGTCAGCTGAAAGCGGGAATGTTCAGCCCTATTTAAATAGGCCATAGCAGCACACTCAGCTGCATACATTCTTACAGCGTTCAACAAAGCCTCAAGCGATTTTTCACTTATAGGGCTGCCTGACTCGGCAACAAGACCTGCAAACTCATCATCCAAAAAATAAACCGGTCTTGTTACAAAAGACACTCCTTCAGAATTGGTTATCTTTAACAAATCTGAAGAAGTGCTGCATATATCCGCAATAGAAAAAGAATTAACGCTTGCTGAACTGGAATCTTCGTCTTGCACCGCGCTGACCGAATTTTTTTCGTTCAACCATTCGCGAATCACGTGTAAGCAATCCGTTAGCCTTTAAAGATGCATGATTTGAAGCATCCACTTGAGCCAATGCCCTTGCAATTCCGTGAGAGCATGCACCTGCTTGACCGGTAAGGCCTCCCCCTCGGACTGTGATTATAATATCATACTTAGATTCGCCTGCAGTAACCATTAAAGGCTCTTTTGCTTTTTGGATTTGTTCCGGAGTGGCAAAATATTCGTTAATGTCTTTATCATTGATCATTAACTGACCTTTTCCATCCCGAATGTATACTCGCGCCACCGAAGTTTTTCGTCGGCCTGTTCCCATTCCAATATTCTTCACTTTACTCTCCTTATACTTCAACCGCTATCGGGTTCTGTGCTTGGTGAGGATGTTCAGGGCCTGCATAGACCTTAACATTTGTTAAAAGTTTTCTTCCAAGATGTCCCTTAGGAAGCATACCTTTAATTGCAATCATCAAGGGTTCAGCCGGCTTTTTAGCGATTAATCCGTTAAAGTTAATGGACTTTAAACCGCCTACATAACCGGAGTGAGTATAGTACATTTTATCCTTAGCCTTATTTCCTGTTACGGCTATTTTTTCGGCATTAATAATAACTACATAATCACCGATTTCCTGATGAGGAGCAAAACCTACCTTGTGTTTTCCTCTAAGCATAGCTGCAGTCTTAGCTGCAACGCGCCCAAGAGGTTTCCCTGCGGCATCAATTACGTACCAAGAGCGCTGCGCTTCATGTTCTTTTAAAAAAATAGTTTTCATTTAATGTATACCTTCTACAAACAATATATGCAGATAATGTGGGTTAGAATATTATAACTAAATAAAGAATATATGTCAATAACTTACTCAGTTTTATTTTCGGCAGCCTTCATAGCCGCTTCTTCTTTTCTTGCATCCTGCTTGTCTTTAATGTCGGCAATTCCTATAAACACGGAAACAAGGCCGACAAAAGCTGCAAAAATCGGTAAACCGCCTCTTAAAAATAATAAAATATCCTGTCCCCATGCCAATCCCATAGGAAGGGCTGCAATAACCGTAAAAGCGATTAAAACAATACCAATAATAAGTGCTAGCATTTAAAGCCTCCTAATCTCGATTTATTATTACATATTTAAGCATTTTCGTCAACCGGAGTCTAAAAAGCTGAATACATAAAGACAAAAGACAAAAAAAACATAAAATTTTGACAAAAGACAAAAGACAAAAAAAACTTGACATATGAATAATACGGGTATAGAATATAAGATAAGGCATCCTGAAAAACTGAAGTTTTTCGAGATGGGATACGGCAAATTTAAAATACATAGTATTTAAAAAAGGAGCATAAGAATGAAAGACATGGAAGAAACAAAATTCATAACAGCAAAAGAAAATGTAAAGAAAAAAAGCCTTATTCTTAAAATAGGAGGTATTTTTTTTATATCTCTGCTTTTTGCTATAGGAATTTTAACCGGAATAAGCGTTTATGCGGTAAAATCAACATCTCAAAGTGCAGTTTACAGCAGTGTAATAAATCAGCTTGATGGAGACTTGGCAATAATAGAAACCTACCTTGAAGCGGTTTACGGTAATTTAAGCATTAAGGACTCCACTTTAAAAGGAACAAAAGAAGCTGTAGACCCTAAAGTGATAGATATGCTTTCAAAACAGTTAGGTGTAGAAATTACAATTTTTGTTCATGAAAATAAGGAATTTAAACGCATACTTACAACAATTCTTGATGAAAACGGGAAAAGGGCATTGGGTACAAAACTTGACCACTCGGAAGCATATGATGCAATATCTCAAAACAAAGATTACAGTGGAAATGCTCTAATCTTAAATAAAGCCTTTATTACAAAATACAAACCCATAGTTAGGGAAGGTAAGATCCAACTAGTCGTTTTTTGCGGGGCCGAAATTACCGAAGTAAATAATGAAATAAGTTCAAAACTTCAGTATGCAGTTATCTATACTCTTGTGGGCTCAGGCGCTATTTTAGTGATGGTGATATTTATAACCATAAGCCTACTACAAGGCTTAATAGTAAAGCCTATTTTAAAAGTAGTCTCAGTCTTTAAACAGGTAGGAGAAGGAGACTTGACCGTGTCTCTTCCTCTGATAGGAAACGATGAAATAACCGCTATGTCTGCTCATTTTAACCGGACAATAGGAAAAATGAGTTCTGCACTTCGTTCCGTTCATAATAGTGCCGAAACAATGGTACAAACAGGCAGCGAGCTTGCAGGGAATATGACCGAAACGGCAAGTGCAATACATCAGATAAGCGCAAACATCGATGGAGTAAAAAATCAAACAATAAGTCAATCTGCAAGCGTCACGGAAAGTGTTTCAACAGTAGAGCAAATAATTCATACAATCAAACAACTAAACGAAAGTATTGAAAGTCAAGCGGCGAGTGTCAGTGAATCCTCTGCTTCAATAGAAGAAATGGCTGCAAATATTTCTTCCATAACTAAAACTTTGGCTAAAGTTGTTATTTCCGTATCGACACAGGGAATAATAGGTGCAGTTATGTCAAAAAGGGCTATCCTTGAAAAGGTAGAGACACATTTGAAAGATAAGGCCACAGACACTGCCGATCTGGTCGATTCGATGGTCAACTCTTTTTTGAATTTTGTTTCGAGTGCTTCAAGAGCATCCGAGTTAAGAGATATAGATGCGTCCTACTCAGACAAGATAGCATATTTAAAAAAAGAAGCGGCTTTTAATCCCAGAATATCGGAGTTTTCAATAACGGATATAAACGGAAATTGTCACACCCTTGACGGACGGATATTTGATGTAAATGATAGAGAATGGTTTAAAAGGGCTTTAGCAGGAGAACAATTTGTAAGCGAGCCCTACGGTTCAAAGACCGACGGAACACTGGTGAATACCATCTCAGTTCCCGTATACGACTATGAAAATAGAATCATCGGTGTACTCGCAGCGGATACCTCAGGAACAAAGCTTTCAGAAGACATAGATCATATCACAGTAGGAAGAAGCGGCTACTGTTTTATCTTAGGCAAAACAGGAAATGCCATAGCCCACCGCAACAGGGAGCTGGTTCTAAATCAAGACAATTTTCAAGAAAATGCCAAAACAAACCCTGCATTGGTATCAATTGCAAATTTTGCAAAACAAGCCATGCAGTCAAACAAACCTTCCATAGGATATTATACATTTAACGGAGAAAAAAATATCGGTTCATATGCTATTATGCAGTCAACGGGCTGGATGGTAATAGTAAGAGCTCCTGTAAACGATTTTTTGGATACTGTGGCAAGTTTGCAATATATGATGGTTATAACAGGATTTACTCTTTTGGGTGTCGCCTTAGTATCGACATTTGTTGTAACACGTAAAATGATCTTACCTCTGCAAAAAGTTGTTCTAGCTTTAAAAGATATTTCTCAAGGCGAAGGCGATTTAACGGTAAGGCTGCCTGTAACAAGCAATGATGAAGTTACCCTCTTGTCAAAATACTTTAACCAAACTATTGAAAAGATAGGTAATTCCATTAAATCCGTAGGAACAAATACAAACACCATGCAGTTTATAGGAGATGAACTTGCAAGTAATATGACTGAAACGGCAAGTGCCGTAGAAGAGATCAACTCAAATATCGACAACATCAAAGATCAGGCCCTAACTCAGGCAGCAAGTGTAACCGAAACTGCAGCAACAGTTGAGCAAATCATACGCACAATAAAACAGCTTAACAACAGCATAGAAACACAGGCAGCAAGCGTTGCCGAATCATCTTCATCTATAGAACAAATGGTTGCAAATATTGAATCGATTACACAAACATTGGGTAAGAGCGATAATATTATAAGAGAGCTGGCCGATGCTACAGCAGAGGGAAAAGGCAAGGTTTCTACGGCAAATGAAGTAACCCAAAAAATAGCCGAAGAATCGGGAAGTTTGATGGAAGCTTCCAATGTTATACAGCATATTGCAAGCCAAACAAACCTCTTGGCGATGAATGCGGCAATTGAGGCAGCCCATGCAGGGGAAGCCGGAAAAGGCTTTGCTGTAGTAGCTGACGAAATAAGGAAGCTTGCAGAAGAATCAAGCGCCCAAGGAAAAACCATTACCTCTACACTTAAAAATCTTTCGGGAGAGATAGAACTCTTGGCTGAATCGGCTAGAACAGTTGAAGGAAAATTTAACTCAATTTTCAACCTTGCAGAAAACGTAAAAGAGATGAGCAACACCGTCATGGAAGCAATGACTGAACAGGAAAACGGCAGTAAAGAAGTCTTAATTGCAATCCGAAACATCAACACTGTAACGCAGGAGGTCAAACAAGGTTCATCAGAGATGCTAAAAGGAGGAGAAGGTATAGCTCAAGAAATGAATAAACTTGATGAACTTACCCGTACAATTACAGATCGTATGAATGAAATGGCCTCAGGAGCCTTGCAAATAAATAATGCGGTTCAAGAAGTTCAAGGTATAACCCAAAAGAATAAAGAAAGCATAGAAGGCTTGGCTGATGAGGTAATGAAATTTAAGGTTTAACATAAAAGTAAAAATCATCAAGTAATAAAGTTATGAGTTTGACCCATCCTTAATTTTTAAGGATGGGTATTTTTTTAACTTATTTTCCCGGAAGGGGATTATAACTTACATTGTAGTCATAAACATCTATCTGTTCATGTTTTTTTACAAAGGCAACTATCTTGTAAGTGAAAGGCGTAAATATAACTTCAATAAAAGTTTTAAAAAGATAGTTTGAAAAAGCCATTATAATAAGAATATCTATGCTGTAAAGGCCTAAAAAAGAAATAGCAACAAAAACGGCACTGTCCAAAAATTCTCCAACCAATGTAGAGCCTATAGTTCTAAGCCATAAGTACTTGCCCTTTGTTATTACTTTTAACTTAGACAAAACAACCGAGTTGGAATACTCTCCAATAAAATAACCGAAAAGGCTGCCGGCGCAAATGCGGGGCATCTGTAAAAGAATGTTATCAAAGTCTTTTTGAAATACCCACTCAGCTTCAGCAGGAAGAACACTTATAAGCCAGATATTCAGGCTCATAATAAGAAGCATAAAAAAGCCGGTCCAAATAACCTTTCTTGAAGCCTTATAACCGTAGACTTCAGCTAAAACATCTCCAAAAATATATGAAAAAGGAAAAAGAAGAGTGCCTCCGTCAAAAACGAAGGGGCCAAGCTGTACCATCTTTGCCGCAAGAATATTCGACAAAACCAAAATGCCTACAAAGAGTCCGGAAATTACCGGCAAGAAATTCGTTTTCTTAATGGAGTCCGTTTCAAGGGCTCCTTGATTTAACTGTGAATTTTCCATGTGCAGGATATTAGCATAAAGAAAAATAAAAGTGAATAAGCCTTAAAAACTATAAACACTTTATGAAGCAAGGGGCGGCATTTCAGGATCCGTATCAGGTTCAAATTCCGGATTGTTGGAATACCTTTCAAGCATTAGAATTTTAGAAATTGCAGCAGGTAAAGCCTCCCTGAGCGGAAGGGTATGAGATGACCCTTCAGTCATAAAACACAATATACGTGAAGAAAAATCGCTCATAACCGGAGGCAGTGTACCGAAATTATTAAGCAAATCTTCTTGTGAGTACTGTTTAATTTTTGAAGCGGAAAGATTTTTATCCATAGAAACAAGATATTTACATGGCCGCCAGCGTACGGAAAAGTCTTTACCTCTGTCTCCTGCATAACCGAAAAGACGGCATATCAGACAGCGGCCTCCATATACGGTACAATGATAAGGATTATCTATGTCAAATAGAAGGCAGCCGTTTTCTTTATCTAAAACATTCTCATTAAAACAGCCCTTTAATATTTGAAAAGCCCTCTCTCTTTGATGAAAAAGAAGCCATGATGCAAGATAAAGAGCTTCAACTTCATAAACATCCGGTTCAAAATGAACGCAGCATGCACCGCATCCGTCTATACACTTAATAGGACACTTTGACATCCATTCCGCTTCGGCTTCTTCAATTTCCTTATAGACCTTGTCCAAAAGCAAAATCATTTCGGCCGTTTTTGTGCCCTTAAAACTTTCAGTTTCTTGTTTCATTTTTATTTAAGCCCTGCACTTTTCAAAAAGGGTAAGATAATATTCCGTGTCCTTTTTTGATTCAATAATTAATGCATTATCTTCGACACTTCCTAAAACGGCAGTCCTTTCTTTAGGATTTAGGTAAGTAATATCCCTAAAATTATTATTATAATCCTTATTTTTTGTGTAGAATATTTGTTCTTCAATATATTTTCTTATTGTTGCTGCTTTTTCCAAGAGCCTATTCCAAAGGGTCTTATCTATCGTTTTAACCTTCATAAGAGCACAAAGAACAGCATAAGCATTGTCAGCCTTATCGACAACATAAGAACTATGAGCTTTGTCATAGGCAGCATGAATTTTTTTCCATGTGTTAAGTTTTCCTGACTTTATGCCTTCTTTAATTGAATTGAGTTGTTTTTCAGGTATTAGCTGGCCGCCCATATTTACCCAATCAAAGTTATGATTTTTGGAAATTTTAAAGTCTTCAATCGAACATCCGATTTTATCGATAAAATCTTTTTTATTAAAATATTCAGCCAAGGTTGTAACCACATACCATATCAGCATATCCTGATAGGCCTCATATGATTCTACAGCCTTGATTATTTTTACGGTACGTTTAGACCTTTCAATATTTTCACCCTTTACAAAAAGATTCTTTGCCTCATCTTTTTTATCTCTTAGAATTTCATCTATGCTTAAAGGTGATTTTCCGCTATCGGTCCAAGCCTTGCATATCCATTTTTCAAGAAGAGCACGGGCATTTAAAATTTCGGCAGCGGTATCGGGAGCAAGATAGGCGGTTTCAATGTGCTGGGTCTTTGTTACCCTTCTATCCCGTTTTAAAAATTTTTTATTATTGCGTTCAAGAGCGTACATATTGTACAGCCAATAATAGGCCGGCATAATTTCAAGTCTATCTTCATGGGCATTATTTAAAACCAAACTAAAAGGAAAAGGAATATCGAGCTCTGCAGGATAATTTGCTTTTGCCAAAATAACGAAGGAAGCAAATCGGCAATTATGTTTTAAGGTTGAAGAAAGCCCCGGCCAAAACCCGCGGCCTGCAACAATCTCGCCGTCATTGCCTCTTGTGTTGTGATTGGAACCTACAGTAGCCCCTGCGGCCATATTGGATTGTCCCTGAATCATAGCAGCAACCAAAAAGGAATTATTGTGATGCTGTTCATGATAAGGGAATATAAGTGCATTTAAGACCTCGCAGCAGGAAATAGTCGAGTTATCTCCAACTATGGAATGTATCAACCTTGTACCGTATTTGAGCTCACAGTTATTTCCTATGACAAAGCGGACAGCTTTAACACCATAAAAAACTCTGGAACCTAAACCTATTATACCGTTTACAAGTTCTACCCCTTCTCCTATCTGGGAAGGTTCCTCGGCAGTTGATTTTATGGTTAAGTTTTTAAGTTTATTGGCTCCCTTTACATAAACGGATGAACCGAAATTAACGTCTTTTATAATACGGCAGCTCTTTATCGCAGAATCGGAACCAACCTCACCGTAATAACCTCTTTTTGAGTCTTTAGAATTTTGGGTTATTTCTTCAAATTTTTGTATAAGTTCTGTTTCATCCCTGTACCTTGCCCACAAGAAAGCGTCGGCTGTAATCATATCGTAAAAAGGAAATACTTCTCTTCCTCCGGCTTCATTGATAGTGTCTATTGTTACCCTGATCTTTTCATCTTCTCCGTCTTTTACTAAGCCTTCGCCGAATTTGGAATGGTCTGTCGTGCACATCTCATCAATACGGCTCAAAATAACTCTGTCGCCTATTATATAATGCGAAAGATAGGCACAATAATGAATCGCACAGTTTTTTCCTATATCGCAAGAAATGACCTTGCTGTTTGTAATGCCTACGGGTACCGTAAAGTCATGATATTTTAAGTAAAAATTTTGAGTTGAAGAAATTCGTACCAATCCGGCAAACATGCTGTTTGTTATCAAATCCGTATCAAAAGGGTCTTCAACCAAGACCATCGACCAATCCGTACTGGAATTCCCGTTTTTTATCAGACGCTCAATTTCTTCCGAATTTAATTGACGGTACTTAGTATTTTTGTGATTGGTTTGATTAAATCTTATATAATACTCATCCTTACCATCCGGTAAGTATTTGCCTTCAATAAAATCATACCCGAAATCTTCGGATTTTACTATCTGCATTTTAGCCATAAGGTTCTCCAAATTAAGCACTTATAAAAACATAAAGGACGGATCAATCGTTACAAAATAACTATAAGGATATCTATAGGTAAAGCCGGTAAACTTTTCTTACCGGCTAATAAAAATAAGTTTTAAGACGGTTATTTTGAAGCCGATAAAAACGGAATTAAAGATTGCGCAACCGCATTGATAGGCATTGTTTGAATAATAATTTTTCCGGGGCCGGTTATTTTTGTATTAAATAAGCCTTCTCCTCCAAAAATCATATTTTTTATACCCTTTATCATCTCTACTTCCATCTTACATGTTTCTTCCATTGCTGCAAGGTATCCCGTATCCAAAATCATTGTTTCACCGGCACCTAAAGTATATTCTACTGCGGAACCGTCAATCTCAAGAAAGGCCGTTCCGTTGCCCGAAAGTTTTTGCATTATAAAACCTTCTCCTCCGAAAAACCCTGCTCCCAGCCTTTTTTGAAAGAAAATCGAAAGGTCAACGCCTTCAGTTGAAGCTAAAAAAGCGGTTTTTTGTGCAATCAGGGAAGAACCCGAAGTAATTTCAAATGCCTTTATAGCACCGGGGAACCTTGAGGCAAAAGAGATTTCTCCGTCGGTAGTTGCAGTATATTTGTTTAAAAATAAACTTTCTCCCGAAAACATCCTGCCTATGGCCTTACCGACTCCGCCGGCAGAGGTCTCCATAGAAATTCCGGAACTCATCCATGCCATTCCGCCTGACTGAGTTATCATCTTTTCACCGGCTCTAAGTTTACAAACAACAGCAGGAAAAGCATCTCCAATAATTTTGTATTCCATAAAAAACTCCTAAAAATTAAGATTAAAATAAGAAAAAATACCTGCAAAAAAGTCACAGTTTTTGCAGGCTTTCATAAACCTAAAGCGGCTCCAAACGGAGCCGCATAAAATTACTTAGATTTTTTTGCAGTCATCTTCTTGGCAGAAGCCTTTTTAGCTGATTCAGGCTTTTCTTTTACAGCTTTTACCGATTCATTTTTTTCGGCCGATTTAGCCGATGCAGAACCCGCTTTACGAGGAGCTTGAATTTTAGGCTCAAGCTTTATCCCGGCTTTTTCCGCATTCTCAAGTTCAGCCTGCGCAATCGAAAGGAGGGCAATAGGTACGGAATATGACGAACATGAAACATAGTTTAGTCCGGCATCCATACAGAAGCGTACATTTTCGGGACGGGCACCGTGCTCACCGCAAAGACCTAAGTGCAAATCGGGGCGGGTAAGTTTACCGCGCTGAATTGCAATTTCGATTAAGTCCCTTACCCTGCTGTCAAGCACGGCAAAGGGGTTTCCGTCGATAAGGTCGTACATGGTATAGTCCGGCATAAAGCTGTTAAAGTCATCGCGTGAAAGACCTAAGGTAGTCTGCGTTAAGTCATTTGTACCGAAAGAGAAGAACTGTGCATATTTTGCAATTTCATCGGAACTTAGGGCTGAAGCCGGAAGCTCGATCATAGTTCCAACCTTGTAATCAAGGTCTCCGCCTTTTACGGCTGCCTTAACTTCTTCGGCAATAGCATCAATACCTAAATAAGTATGGCCCTCAATTTTCTTTCCGTAAATAATTTGCTTTAATTCTCTAAAGTTCATTATAAGAGGAATCATAATTTCAGGCTTTACATCCACTTTTTCTTTTTTAAGTTTATAAGCTGCTTCAAAAATAGCCCTTATCTGCATTGCATAAATTTCAGGATAGCTTATAGCAATTCGGCAGCCTCGGTGACCCAACATAGGATTGATTTCGGAAAGTTTTTCAATGTCGGTAAGCAAGTCTTTTTTATTAACTTTCTTTTTTTGAGCCGTCAAATATTTTACAAAACCGTCAAGCTCAACATCATTATGGGGCAGGAATTCGTGGAGAGGCGCATCCAATAATCTTATGGTAACCTCCTTGCCGTTCATAGCCTTAAAGATGCCGTAGAAGTCTTCGGTTTGCAATTTTTGAAGTTTTTCAAGAACCTTTTTCCTTTCAGTCTCATTTGCAGCTAAAATCATCTCACGGAAGGTATTTATTCTTTTTTCGTTAAAGAACATGTGCTCGGTTCGGCAAAGACCTATACCTTCTGCACCGAAATCTAAAGCAAGCTGAGCATCACGGGGACTATCGGCATTTGCTCTTACATGGAAATTGGATAAAAATCCTTTTGCAAGACTTATAAAGTCCAAAAGACCTGAAGTTTTAGGATCGGGTTCAATCAACTTTGCTTCACCGAAATAAACGGTAGAATCCCCATAATAAGGAACATTGAGCGTAATATAGTCGCCTTCATTTATAGTAACGCCTTCAATAACGGCCTTCTTTCCGCTTATCTTCATATCGGGGCGTACAAGAGATATTTTACCGTACTGACGGGCAACAACGGAAGCATGAGCTGAATAACCGCCTTCATTCGATATAACACCTGTAGAAACCTCTATACCCTTTACGTCTCCTGCATAGGTTGCAGGCATACATAGGATACATCTTGTGTCCATTCCTTGAAGTTTTGCTGCCCTTTGAGCTTCAATAAGGGAGTCGGCCGTAAAATAGACCCTGCCCACTGCAGCTCCCGGAGCTCCTGCTATACCGCCCTTTGATGATTTCATACCCTTTGTACTCATTATGTCTATAACGGGGTGTAGGATTTCATTTAACTGGCCGGGTTTAACGGAACGCACAACATACTCGGCATCTACTATCTTTCTATTGTACAAATCAAGCAAAATCTGAACCATTGAGATGGTGCTCTTAGCTTCAACCGATTTTTGTTCAATAAGCCAAAGCCTTCCGGCTTCAATAGTAAATCGGATATTGCGTATATCCTTTGTATAGTCTTCAAGCTGCCATGCAATCTGCTGGAATTGTTTTAAATATTCAGGCTTTATTAAGTTAATATCTTTACCTTCGGCATTTACTTCATTGAATTTTTCGGCAAAGAACTGACCTTGTAATTTTTTCTCGCCGTTTACGATATTTCGGCTAAAGAATGAGCCGGAATATGAGTCTTTACTGTAGTTTCCGTAAACCATGGGCTGAATCAAAAGGGCAACGTCATGATCCGTGTCCTCTTCAAGGGTTAAAAGCCGTCCTATGAGGCGGATTGACTCTTCAAGCTGAACTTTGCAATCATCAAAAAAATGAGCAGGTAAAAATTTGGCATACTTGTCCATAATGGCTCCCGGTTTTAAACCGATTTTACCCATCTTCATTGATTCTTTTACGTCTTGTAAGGCCTTTTCCAAATCCTTAACTTTCTGTTCATTTTTCTCTAATTCTTCAATTTTTTGAATAACGGTTAAAATTCCATTAAGCAAAAACAGAACTTCATTTGCAGCAAAATTCTCGCCTACATTTTCTTGAAAGCCGATTACCGTATTCTTGGTAAGACCGAAGTTGTGAAGAGTAGGGTAGCTGGTGATAAGCATATTTGGTGAAATAACCAGCTTCAAAAGTAATGGAGACTCATCATCGCCGTATTCTTTTTTAACTTCTGCTCCGAATTTAGCTAAGTAAGGAGATATTTCCGAATAGATGTTAGCATCCCCTATATCCTGCATTACTGAAGCATCAATGATGATTCCCGGCAAGATGGGAAGTTTAAGTTCTGCAAATTCGTTTGCCTGCCTTCCTCGAATGCCTAATAAGTTCTTATCAACTTTTTTTCCGACTGTTTCTTTACTGTTAAAAAAATGGATATTGTTTGATATTTTCACTTTTTACTCCTTAAAATAAATTTAAAACGGTATCAGGCGAGCCTCGTAAAAAAGCTTCAAACATGGGACTGGCACCTTGTCTAAAATATTTTGATAACTTTGAAAGGTCGTTGATTTCTTCTGCAGAAACGGCAAATTGTATTGTGCTTCCGTGTTTGACCTTTCCCCACTTAAATAATGTATTTATATCTACAATACGCTCTCCGTCATAGTAAACCATAACTTCGGCGTCTTGATATTTAGCTGTATAACTTCGGATAATCCTCTTCCATGCTTCAACATTTCCGTTATGGAAAAGTTCGTTTGAAACAGGTACGGAAACAAGCTGCGACATTTTTTTAGGTCCTGTAGAAACGGCGGAGGGTCTTTCCAGATGTGAGGGTACCGAACTTGCCTGAACTTTAGCTGCAACAGCAACAGGAGCAGCAGCTTTTTTGCCCGCCCGTTTAACAACCTGCCTTTTTGTCTTTGCGGGGGCAGTTTGTTTAGGTTCAACATATACAAAGGGTCCTGTTTTTACCGATGCAGGTACGGAACAAGCTTTTTTTTCAAATAATTTTAGAATAGCTGAAATAACGGAATCGGCGATACCGGCATCTACAGCCCCCCTGTCTTGCTTACCGACATATATCAAAAGCAGCTCATTTTTTCTAAAACCCTGAATGACAGGAGCGGCAGCAGGATTTTTCGGATTTATAACAATAAAACCCAAATCAGGGTGATCATAGCCGAAAATCAAATCAACACCTGTCCATTTGGCAAGCTCGGCAACAAATGATGAAGCATCTTCCAAAATAAATTTCAAATTTTCAGATACAACTTTATAATTCCATTTATCAAGTAGAGAAACCGAAAGAATTGATCTAACTTGTTCAGGTTTTATCTTTTGTTCTCTTATCATAAGATTTATCTTATCGGCAATATTCTCTTTAGGATCACAATCATCTAAAATTTCAATAACAGACTGGATATGTTTAACTGAAGCATTAAAATCAGTCTTGTTAGCAAGAGGAACAAAAAAATTAGTCATATTAACCATAAGTACTCCTTTTTTAAGCAAAAGCCCCCGAAACGGGGCTGTTCCAGGGGCTTAAATTTTTAATCAGTTAAGCTCTAAAATCCTAAATTAAATTTCTTTAATTCCTGACTTAGCTTTTCGTCGTCCTCGTCCTGAATCAACAGAGCCTGCTTTTTTCGCTTTGACTGCGCCTCTCTTGGGTCCTCGTCGTTTAGCCGGAGCGCTCACAGCTTCAGCTGCGGGAGCTTCAATAGCAGGCGTGCTGTTCAGCATATCAATGAACTGAGAGCGTCCTGCAGCTCCGCTGGCTTTGGGATCGTCATCAGCACTGGCGAAGCTCTGTGCGATATCGGCACGTACTGTAGATCGTCGGCGGCTGAATGAAGCAAATGCAGCATCAGCAAAGCCTTTTGATACACCATGCAAGAATTCGTTGAGCACGTTGGCCATTCCGTCCAATGTAGCCTTCTTTCTCTTGATAGATGTAATATCTATATCGAGCAAGAGACCGGGCTGAATGTGGAAGGGGTTGATTAAATAATCGAATTTGTTGAATTCGGCTTCTAAGAATGAAAGTCTGTCTTCGATAACGCGTCTTTCGATAGGATATTGATAATCATACAAATCCTTCATTCTTCGACGCATGATAATGAGCTTCTTGCGGAGCTTATCTTTTTCGTAGACATAGGTTCTGTTCATCTTTTCAACTTCAGTTTCGGGAGCTTTAACAAAAGATATCTCATCCCAAACCTTCGCTGTATCTTCGTATACGGGTTCACCGGACTGATCCTTGTACTTTCGCTTGATGAATTTCTTGTAGTTGTCGGCCAAATCGTTAAAGTCTGTGATTTTGGTCATAAACTTTGATTTGTCGTAAGTAGCCCTTACTACATCCCACAAATGCTGAATTTCAGTTTCAAAAGAACTCATCATTACTTCATAAGCCTGTCTTTCTGAAATTAACTGAGCATTGTCATAATACTTGAGTCTGATCTGATATCTTTCATCAGGAAGGTTAGCGATATCCGTATCATCATATTCGCGTAAGATTAATTCACGGGCATTTTTTAAGTTTTCGATATACTGGTATCCCATCTTTGACGTATCAAGGATTGAAGTAATCGAGTTGATGGCCGTGTTAAATCCGCGGTTTCTGATATTCTCAAGGTCGATAATCTTTTTGATGTTTTCTCTGACATTGAGCTGATCAAAGGTCTCAGGATCGATTTCAGCTCTCAAGTTGTTGATTCTTTCCATGAGCTGCTTGGATACTACATCGTATCTCTTGCTCTTGGGGTTTTCAACATCGTCATCAGTGATATCTTTTACTTTATCGATTTTTGCAAAAACGATTTCGCCGTCAGATAATTCATCCAATCCCTGATCGATTCGTCGGTCTTTTATCTTTTCAATTTCCTTGTCAATTACATCCATATAGTGATTTGACAAGAGATCCTTGATAAGATATTCGACTGTTGATTGATATTGGAAGATAGGGCTGATAAGTTCCGTATCAAGAATATTTACGGAAAGCTTAACATCGGTTACGGTCTTCGGTTTGTAGAGGTTGTCTTTAAATGCACACTTTACGATTGAGTATGCGTTTTCACCTCTAACAAAGGCTCCTACGTCCGTCTTCTGTCTTAACAATGAGTTTGTTAAAGTTTCTAAATCGTTAACACCGCGCTGTACATGGCCCTGTAAGTGTCCATACATGTTGACAATCGATTTTTCGATTTCGCCTGTGTTAAACTTGTCGGCACCGCCGACTGCATCAAGAAGATTTGCGATTTCTTTCGGAGTATAGCGGTCTAAAACCTTCATTTCCTCCCGATCGATAAATCCGCGAACCTTTTTCAGCATTTCATCTTCAGCCGTTACCATGTATCGGTTGAACATGTTCTGGTAGTTCTGGTTAAAGTAGTTGTACAGCTTTTCTTTAACACCGCCCATTACGTCCAATCTCTCAAGGACTTCTTTGGGAAGTTTTGTAGTCAAGTGGTGCAACACTTTATTTGTTTCTTCTTCAATCAGCTGATTTACTTCTTTCTGCTGATCACGATAGTCTTGAGCCAAAGAGTTTCTTGAACCGACAGCACTGGGCTTCTCGGGATGGAAAACATTCGGGCTCTGTGGTAGATCTAAATTTGCCATTCTTATCTCTCCTTACTTTTAGCAATTTTGTTATATTACAATATACATCACTATTATATAATTATAAACATATTTTGCATAATGTAAAGAGTTTTTATTTAAACTTGATGATTTTTTTTCAAATATGTTGTATAATATGGGTATAAAGCGTAAAAAAAGGAGTGTTTATGAAAATTAAAAAGCTTATTTTTATATTTTTGCTTTTATCAGGAATTTTATTTAATTTAAATGCAGGTGAAAGAACAGTGCCCGTTGATATGATTATCATGATAGATAAATCATTATCAATGCAGGAAGCGGGTAAATTCGACAGCCTAAAACAATGGGTTCTTGATGAATTGGTAGATCAAATTATCACGTATGGGGATTGGATAAGCATTTACCAATTTTATGAAAATCCCGAACATTTGCTCTCAATCGAAGTAAAAGACCGCAATGATACCGATAAAATAATAAACACAATAAATTCAATTTTACCGAATGGAAGATTTACAGATGTAGGAAAAGCTCTTGATAAAATACAAGAAGCAATCAATGAAAGAACTGAAAATGGCAGATACAAAGTGCTTTTAATGCTTACGGATCTTGAACAAGATGCTCCGATAACCTCAAAATACGGCGGTAAACAAAAAAAATTCTCAAGTCCTTATTTAATTGAGTCAAGAATTATTAAACACGATAATTGGTATGAAATTACCGTAGATATGGGACTTCAAGATAGAGTGGTAAAAACAAGTAAGGCTCTTTTTTCCGATATAATAAAGAATGATGATAAAGAAAGACTGCATTCCGATGAAACTAAAGCATTAATCAAAAAAAATCAGCCCTAATTGACAATCAAGTAATCGAGGATGTAATTAAAATATGTTCCAAAAGATAATGTATATTATTTCGGGTCTTGCGGTTTTGGTCGTATTAAGTTTGTTAATATACTTTAAATTTATGCGGTCAAATATAAAAACCGAAGACAAAATTATTACACAAACAATAATTCCTGTAGTTTCTTCGCAAATAGAAAATAACGGAGAAAAAACGGAAAATTATACTCCTAACACAGATGCAAAGATATTTCTGGAATTATTCAATGATGAAACCTTTGTTGATGCAATTTCGGATGATTTAAACGAAGACGGTGTTGAAGACCAAGTTGTTGCCGTAAAAAAACTATTAGATCCTTTTTTGTATCTGATTATTTCGATTCAAAACCCTATAACTCAAAGATGGGATAGGGTTGAAGAGATAAGAACGACAATCACACAACCTAAATCTCTTACATTTTATATTATGAATTTGACGCAGGATCCTAAATCTCTTATTTATTCGGGGATGACATCGGATAATAGACAGGCATTATCCATACAAACAATCAAAAGAGAAAGTGATGGTAATATTCATTTTTCTCAAATTGCCGACTTGCATGCGGATATACAAATTCAGATTAAAGAAATTGAAACTCGAGAAGAAGATCCGTCAAGTCTATCTTCATATCGTGTATACACTTATAACTCCGATCCTTCGGCTCCCAACACTTTAAATCAAATTGAAACGGAATACACATGGAATTCAAAAACTCAAAAATATGAAGAAGGCTTGCAAAAAGTAATCCCCGGTGAAAAAATCGAAGTTCAGCTTTTGAAAAAGCTTCAAAGCGGAAATATGGAATCTTTTAGAGATTTTTTATCAGGATTATGGTTTCAACAAGAAGAAAATAAAGAAACCGGCAGGAGTGTTTATTTTGACAAAAATGACGACCATATTATTTTTAATTTAGACAATGTTGAAGAAATATACGAAATAAAAACAACGCTGCCTAGAAGATACGGTTTATTTTTTACAACAAGCAATAAGTCAATTCCAAATATTGTAAGACGGGTAGAAGTAGAAATTAAGGGCGTCGATGAAATACAAGTTCGAGTAATAGAAGATGTTTTGAGAATTAAATTCGGCACGGCCTCTCTTTGGAACGGAAATTATAAAAAAAATACTAATTTACTTTTAAGTAATGTAAATCAAAAAGAAAATAATACTCAAAAAGTAAAAGAATTTGTATCAAAGTCTTCAAATCAATGGAAATCGGCCAATGGAACACTTTTAGACCTTTTAAGTAATTCCTATACTATTCAAAAGTCCGATGATATTGAAACAGGGTATTTTAACATATTGGAAATAAACGAAAAAATAATACTGCAAATGAAATCAACCGAGGGCATAACTAAATTCTATATGCTTGAATTTAACGAAAAAAACAATATACAAAGAATTATGTTGACAAAAGTTAAATTAAGTATAACCGATGCAATCCCTACCGGAGATGAGCCGATCGTATTTGAAAGACAAATTTAATTATTATCCTCTTGAAAGTTTCACTACTTATGTATAAAATACTTGTATGGGTATAAAATCATTTAAAGGCGGAGTACATCCGCCTGAGCGAAAGGCGGTATTATCAAGCGATAATGTCGTTAGGGTATTGCCGTCAAATAAATCAGTTTGGATTCCCGTTACGCAGGGAGGAATGCCTAATACACCTCTTGTAAGCGTAGGGGATTTGGTTGCCAGAGGTCAAAAGATAGCCGAAACCGATAAATTTATGTCGGCCCCCGTCCATTCATCCGTTTCAGGAAAGGTAAAAAAAATAGAACCTCATCTTGTAACCGGAAATACGGAAAATCTTTGTTTTTTAATCGAAATCGATGAAGAAAACAGAGAAGACTTTATGCCTCCCCTTGATCCTTTTACATGCACAAAGGAAGAAGCTCTTAAAAGAGTCAAAGATGCGGGTATCACAGGTATGGGAGGAGCCTCTTTTCCGACTCATGTAAAATTAAGCCCTCCCCCCAATGCAAAAATCGAGTATGTAATTGCAAACGGAGCGGAATGCGAGCCTTATCTTTGCACGGATGCTGCAACCATATTCGGCGATTCGGATGCTATTGTTGACGGCCTTGCCATCACTATGCGTATTGTAGGCGCAAAACAAGGCATTATAGCCCTTGAAGACAATAAAAAAGATTTAGTTCCCGTTTTGGAAAAGGCTATTTCAAAAATCAAAGCAAATCCGATTGCTGCAGGTGCCTACGATATAGAAGTTCAGCTTTGTAAAACAAAATACCCGCAGGGCGGAGAAAAAACTCTTACGGATGCAGTCGTAAATAGGGAAATTCCTTCAGGAGGCCTTCCTTTCCAAATAGGCTGCGTTATTCAAAACGTAGGAACCTTAAAAGCTATTTCAGAAGCCTTCCGTTTAGGTAAGCCCCTTATCGACAGAGCGCTGACCATAAGCGGCGGAGCCTGCGAAAAGCCCTTAAACATAATAGCCCCTATAGGAACCTGCGTCGGCGACCTTATTCCAAGTGTAGTTTCCCTTAAACCCGGAGTTGTAAAAATAATCTCAGGCGGTCCGATGATGGGCTTTGCAATGAAAAACGCCGACTTTCCCATTCAAAAAAACACATCAGGCGTGCTTTTTTTAACAAGGGAAGAAGTTTCTTTGGAAGAAGAAAGCCCCTGTATAGGCTGCGGTAAGTGTATTGACGTATGCAGCTGCCGCCTTTCTCCCGTTCTAATCGTTAGAGCCTTAAACGCAGGAAATACCGAAGAAGCTATAAGATGCGGCCTTTTGGACTGCGTAGAATGCGGAACCTGTGCTTATACCTGCCCTGCCCGTATCAAACTTGTTCAACGGTTTAAAGTAGGCAAGCAGATAGCAAGAGAAGAAAAACAAAAAAGAGAAGCCAAGGCTGCCGCAAAGGCCGCAGCAGCAGAAAAACAAGCAGCTGAAGCTAAAAAACAAGAGCCTGAGGCTAAAAAGAGCGAAGAAGGAGTCAAATAATGGCAGAATCCGATAAAAACGAAATTTTCATGTCTCCGGCACCCCATGTTGTAACACCGGTTAAAACTCAAACTCTAATGTTGGATGTTATTATAGCCCTGTTGCCTTTAACGGTCTATGGTATCTATCTTTTTTCGATATCTGCTTTGATTCGAATCATAGTTTCGGTTCTTTGCTGTGTAGGTTTTGAAAGCTTATTTAGAAAAATATGTAATCTGGATATAAGAGTAAAAGACCTTTCAGCCGTAATAACAGGCCTTTTGCTTGCTCTTGTAAGTCCGCCGAATCTTCCGATATGGATGCTAATTTTAGGCTGTTTTTTTGCAATAGTTGTGGCAAAGGAATCTTTCGGAGGCTTAGGTTCAAACGTATTTAACCCCGCCTTGGTAGGAAGAGCATTTATGTTTGTAAGCTTTTCGGGAGCAATGACCAGCTGGGTTCAGCCGGGAAACTCTTTCTTTGATGCAATGAGTACTGCAACACCTCTAAAACTTATCAATGCAAAAGAAGGTATTGCCATGAGCGCTGCCGAAATAGCAAAAACTTTAAATTTAGGCTCAACTACCGACCTTTATACCCAACTTATTTTGGGAAACCATGCAGGATGTATAGGCGAAACAAGCATACTCCTGATTCTTTTAGGTTTTGCATATCTACTCTTTAAAAAGGTTATCGATTGGAGAACGCCCGTTACTATGATGGCAACAGCCGTTATAATTACCGCAATCGGAGGTATAAATCCTATTTTAACCCTGACTTCGGGAGGTTTAGCCTTCGGAGCCGTCTTTATGGCAACCGATTATGTAACAAGCCCCGTAACGCCCAAGGGAAAACTCATTTTCGGTGCAGGCTGCGGACTTATAACCGGTCTTATCCGCTTATTTTCAGGTATGCCTGAAGGTGTTATGTACAGTATTCTTATAATGAATGCCGCAGTTCCGTTTTTAAATAAAATTATACCCGTAAAATACGGCTATGTAAAACCGCCCAAAAAGAACAAGGAGGCAGCAAAATGAAACAGATGATAAAGTTAGCCCTTACCCTTTCAGCTTATGCGGTCATAGCATGTTTGGCTCTTGCGGCAGTTTACAGCTTTACGGCCCCGAGAATTACTGAAGTAAAGGTAGAGAAAACAAGAAGAGCCTTAAATGCGGTCTTCCCTGAAGCTGAAGACTTTAAAGAAATAAGTGAGGAAATCCCTGAAGGCTTAAATAAAACCAAGTTTTTAAATGCTTATACGGCTGTAAAAAACGGAAAAACAGTAGGGCTTACTATAACAGCTAAGGGACCTACCTATGCAAGTGCAACCATATTGATAGCTGTAGACCTAAACAAAAAAATACGCAAAATAGAATTCTTAGAGCTTACCGATACGCCCAGCTTAGGAAGCAAGGCTGCGGAAGAACCCTTTATCGGACAGTTTAACGGAAAGCCTCTTGAGTCAGCCTTTGAAGTAGGAGCCGATATAAATGTAATAGGAGGGGCTACGATAACATCGAAGGGTGTTGCCGCCATTTTAAAAGATGCCTCCTTTACGGCAATAGAATACATGGCAAAAAACAACTTGGAGGAGGGAAAATAAATGAAAAACTTAGATATTTTCACAAACGGGATTATAAAAAGTAACCCTCTTTTAGTATTGATGATAGGGCTCTGTTCGTCCCTTGCCGTTACAACAAACATATTAAACGGTCTCGGTATGGGACTTGCTATGACCTTCGTAATAGTCATGAGCGAGTTAATTATAAGTATGTTCAGAAAATTGATTCCTCAGGATATAAGGATTCCGGTTTTTATCATAGTAATAGCTTCTTTTACAACCATTGTAGACCTTTTGATGCAGGCTTATACTCCTGCCCTATCGGAAGCAATGGGGCTTTTTATTAAGCTGATCGTTGTAAACTGTATTATTATGGGAAGAGTTGAGTCCTTTGCTTCAAAGGAAAGTCCCGGAAAATCCGTTTTGGACGCTCTTGGAATGGGAGTCGGTTATACGATAGTTCTTGTACTTATTTCGGCCATAAGAGAAATCTTAGGCTCGGGATCATTGGCAGGAAACGTATTTATACCCGAAGCCTATCACATACGCTTTTTTGCAAATGCCCCCGGAGGTTTTTTTGTATTCGGTATTATGATTTCGATAAACCTCGTTGCAAAAAGACTTTTAGAAAGGCCTAAGAAAAAGATTCAAAGCCCGTCTGCTCCGCAAGCCGAGCCTGAAACTAAAAAAGAGGAGGAGTAAAAAATGCCCGAAACGCTTAGTATTTTTCTTTCTGCAATCCTTGTAAAAAATGTAATTTTAATGAGGTTTTTAGCCCTTTGTCCCTTTATAGGAATGTCCTCCGATGTAAAAAAATCGGTAGGTATGGGTTGGGCTGTACTCTTTGTTACTCTTTTGGCCACCGCCGTCACCTATCCTATATACAATTACATATTGATAGGAAAACTTGAATTCCTTCAGACCCTTATCTTTATTTTAGTAATTGCAAGTTTAGTTCAGCTGGTAGAATTTTATCTAAAAAAAGCGGCTCCGGCTCTTTACAGCTCGATGGGTGTTTATTTAGCTTTGATTACAACAAACTGTGCAATACTTGCCGTTACAATCGATGTCATAGATGAAGGTTATACATTCTTACAAGCCCTTGTTCATGCGGCAGGTTCCGCTTTCGGCTTTATGATTTCGCTTTTGCTCTTAGCAGGTTTAAGGCAAAGAATAGATAACGCCCCCGTTCCGAAATTCTTAAAAGGAACGCCCATTCTTTTTATAGCGGCAGCCCTTCTTTCCATGGCCTTCGGAGGCTTTGCAGGACTGATTTAAAATCAAAAGAACCTCGAAAATCTGCAAGCTGATAGGCTTACAGCTTTTCGGGGTTTATGTTTTAGAATTAGATCCTTGCCGGTTTAATTTAGTTTTAAGTGCAAGATAATCGTTCTTCCTCCGTCATCGCATACTTTCATTGCAATTCGTGTATACAGCTTAAGTTTACGCTTCAGCATTTTCCGTGCAGCGGTATAAAAGGTGCGCTGTTCTACGAGCTCCATACCTATGTTTTTTGCAAAGGCTAAACCGTCGTTTACGTAAAAGTACATCTGTGCCGAAGTATTGCCTGTTTTTTGCACATACTTATTCGCATATTTTATACCTATTTCATTTGTTGCATCAAAAATAAGTTCTCCTTTAGAAAAACGCTTTTTTACATCCGACAAGAACCGTACAATTTTTTCTTCACGGAAATATTGAAAAACTCCGGAAACAATCAGTAAAGACGGAATGGAGGTATCAATGTGCTCCGCCCATTCTAAAGTAAAAAGATCGGCACCGATAAGCCTTTCGTTTTCTTTTGCGCTTAAAATATTTTTGCGCTGCTCGATTACTTCGGGTAAATCAATTTCGTAAAAGATTGCGTTGTCCGTTTGAAGCCGAAAGATAGCTGTTTCCAGTCCCGCTCCCAGATTGATGATATTGCATCTTTTATATTTTGCAAGGAAATCTTTGATCATCCCGTCAAAATTGTAATAGCGGGCGACAGAAGCCAGCATCGTATATTCGGAAGATGATTTCCAAATCCTTTCAAGCGCATCCTCCGGAATTTTGTCTTCCAGCGATAAAGCCGTTTCATCATAAAAATATTCGGGAAAGCGCTTGGAAACATAAATCCTCGCTGCCATAGGTATGAGCATGGTATCGGTGACGCCGTTAAATTCATTCATAGGTACTTCCTCCTGATATAATAAATATACAGGTTAAATCGGGGTTTAAGTCAATAGGTGAAAACTTAAGTGTTTTTATGGTTTTATTATAAATAAAATCAAATCAGCAATGCGGGCTATTGACTTATTAAGTAGTAGTATGTTACTATTGCAGTCAAATGATTGAGTTGGTACTTTAATAAACTCAGTAAAAAAAATATGGAGGAAAGAGATGAAGCGAAATTTTTTTAAACTTTTTGCTGTATTGCTGACTGCAGCAATGGTTCTTGGTATTTTGACCGGATGCGGCGGTACTAAGAAGTCAAAAAAGGATCTTGAGAAAGTTGAGTATACTTATCGAGATGTATGGAGTACGGGCCCCCTTAACTGGAACCCCCATGCTTGGGAAGTTTCCAGTGACAGGTCTTTTATGGAATTTATCACAACGCCTATTGCCGATTCAACTGTAGGAGATAAGCCCGGAGAATGGAAGTGGGAATTTGATGCCGCTAATGATGTAAAAGACATCACGGCTTCCTTTGCAAACAAAGAAAAATACAATATCCCTGCCGATGCTACAAGCGGCCGCGTATTTCAGGTCGATTTGAACCCCGCAATGAAGTGGGAAACCGGAGAGCCTATCAAAGCTGACGACTACGTTTATTCAATGCAGATGTGCTTAAGCCCCGAAATGAAAAACTACCGATCTAACGATTATTGTACGGGAACTGCTGCTCTTTACAAAGCTAAAGAGTATCAGGCAAACGATTTGGCAGGTAAGCCCATCTATAAGGCTTGGGGTGATGATGCTCCGGCAGATGCAAAACTTGTGTTTACCCTTACCGATTCGATTATGTTTTTTGGAGGTGCTGCAGAATCTTACTATAAAAATGCCAAGTACAAAGATAAGTTCATGTTAGGCGGCATCGATATTTTTGAAAAATATAAGGATACCCAATATTTTGAAGTAAACGATAAATCTAAAGCTGAAATGCTTGCTATTGCAAAAGCTTTTGGAGATGATAATCCCAATGCTTGGAAAGAATTTTGTGTTTATGATACCGGCGAGCTGTATCCCGAAACTCCTTGGGAGGATGTCGGTCTTGTAAAAACAGGCGAATATCAGTTCCTTTTCATTACAGCTGATCCTATTCAAATGTTTTATATGTTGAATGCCTTTGGAAGTACATGGCTTGTTCATAAAGAAACTTACGAAAAGAACTTTAAAACGGTCGAAAAACTTAAGGCAACCTCTTACGGAACCGATATGAGCAATACCGTTTCATACGGTCCCTATAAGATTGAAAGCTATGAAAAAGACAAGCAGATTCGATTGGTAAGAAACCCCTATTGGGGCGGTTATCATGACGGCAGACATGAAGGTCAATATCAGGCAGATGCCGTAATAATTGATATTATCGAAGACCATGCTACACAGCTTCAGCGTTTCGGTCAGGGATTACTTGATGCGTTCTCCTTGAACTCTGATGATCTTGAAAAATACAAGAAAAGCGACAGGCTGTATTATACGGATGAAACCTATACCGACCGCTATATTTTTGCTACAAGTGATGAAGCTTTAAATGCAAGGGATAAAGAAAAGGGCAGCGGAAAACGAATTGTTATGCGCTATAAAGACTTTAGAAAAGCTCTTTCTCTATGTATTGACAGAGAAAAATATTGTAGAGAAGCTACTTCAGGATTTAAGCCTGCCTGCTTCTTGTTAAATAGATTGTACTATTACGATATGGCAAATGATCCCAATTCAATTTATCGTGATACCTTCTATGCAAAAAGAGCAATATGTAACTTATATGACATTGAAGTTACTAAGGAAACTGCGGATGCTCAGTATGCAAAAATTACAGGACGCGATGTTGAAACCGCCCGCAAACTGTTTACGGCTGCCTATGAACAGGCTGTTGCAGATAAGGTTTACAAACCCGGTGAAATTGTGCCTATCGAAGTAATGGCAAGTCCCAGCGATCTTACCCCCCAGCATATCAAACAGCAGGATTTAATGCAGGAATTCATTAATGAAGGAACAAAGGGAACTCCTTTTGAGGGAAAAGTTCAAATTAAGTATGAATCCGGCGATCCTAAACGCTACGACAATGTTGCTGCAGGAAAAAATATGGCTATCCGCGGAGCATGGGGAGGTGCAGCCTTCTACCCATTTAAGAGCATTCAAGTTTATGCTAATCCTACCTACATGGGCGGTTTGGCTAAGATTCATGAATCAAACGGTTGGAACCCCTCTGTTGAAAAACTTAAGATTAAGATTGACAAGGTAGATGGTACTACCGTAGAAGAAGAAAGAACATTTGAACAATGGTCGGCCTCTATGAACGGAAACGGCGATTATGCAGACGCTGATGCAACCGAAAAATTGCAAATACTTGCAGCCCTGGAAAACGGTATTCTCAGTGCATATCAGTGTATTCCTTTAGGAACATATACTGCTGCAATCTTGCTTTCACATAAAATAGATTATTACACAGACGTCTACAATATCATGTATGGTTATGGCGGTATGAAATTATTGAAGTTTAACTATACTGATACTGAATGGGACGAGTATGTTAAAAAGAACCAAGGACAGCTCAATTACGAGTAAACCGGTTAATAGCTAAATTTATTTAGCTTTAATTTACATCAAATACACCGCAAGCTGGGTTTGTAAAACCTATTGCGGTGTATTTCTTGGATTTTAAAACGGTGTAGATTTTGCAGTGTATTAGTTTTCGACTAGAGGAGATTATTTATGAAAACATTTAGGTATGTGCTAAAAAGGTTATGGTTAGGTCTCATAACCTTTTTTATCATTATGACCATAGATTTTGTGCTTATAAAATTGCTGCAGCCTGAATTACCTATGATGGGAGCTGAAGCTGAGCTGGAAAAAGCCAGAAGAAGTGCATTAGGCTATGATAAACCGATAATGCAGCAGTATGGGATTTTTTTAAAAAATATTGTAACAACAGGAGATTGGGGAACTTCTTGGAAGGTGGATTATCTTAAAGCTGCACAAGAAGTTATTGTAAGTAAATTGCCCCCTACCATCATATTAAACTTATATTCGACAATTCTTTCAATTCCGCTTGGAATATTATTCGGTATTATTGCCGCTATTTATAAAAATAAGTGGATTGACCATTTTATATCTATAATTGTAATGTTATTTATATCCGTTCCGTCCTTTGTTTACGCATTTCTTTTGCAATACGGTTTAGGATATAAGCTAGGTCTTTTTCCCGTAATTGTTTCATCGTTATACGATGCAGGAGGTTCATGGTGGACATTTAAGATGTTCCACTCGATGGTTTTACCGATTCTTTCCCTTTCATTCGGAGCTATTGCAGGTTTTACCCGTTCGGTTCGTGCGGAACTTACAGAAGCTCTTACCAGTGAATATATGCTTTTGGCAAGAACAAAGGGACTTACACGGGGACAGGCTATCAGACGCCATGCTCTAAAAAATGCTATGGTTCCGGTTCTTCCCGGTATTATTGCTTTTGTTCTCAGTATAATGAGCGGAGCGATAATTACGGAAAAGATTTTTGCTATTAACGGTATCGGTAAATTATATATTACGTCGATTAATTTATTGGATTATGACCTTTTTGTTGCGACGGGTATGTTTTATACGGCCATAGGATTGGTAGTAAGTATAGTTACGGATCTTAGCTACGGTTTATTGGATCCTAGAATCAGGATAGGGGAGAGATAAATTATGGAAAATATGAAACATATCCCTAAAGAAAAATTTAGATTGGTACAGAGGGATGAACAAATTTTTGATGCAAAATTTGAAACAAAGCCGATAGGTTATTTTAAGGATGCATGGCTGCGTTTTAAAAGAAATAGTGCTTCCGTAGCCGCTGCATATATTATTGGTGCAATTATTATATTCGCAATAGTAGTTCCATTCTTCTCGAAGTATGATTTGGCTTATTCCGATGCCGTTTATGCAAAAGTTCGGCCTAAGCTGCAAATTTTTGATAAAACAGGTTTTTGGGACGGTTCAAAACCGATGAAGTATAACGATAAATATCTGTTTTATACTCTCGGTATCGGGTATGGAACAGTAAATGGAGACGGAACAAAAAAAATAAGCTGGGATGAAGCTTTATCTACTTCTCCTATCGTTTCAATTGGGGAAGAATTTGCGGACGGTAAAAACAGATATAGATATGTAAGAGTGGATTCATACCGAGGTATAGGTTTTATTTTTTTGAATGTAACAAAAGAAACTTATGATAACATTGTAAGTTGGCAGGAAAAAACGGGAAAACAGATACTATTCCCAATGATTGATTATGCCGATGAATTTGCTGCACGTGATCAATCTGATGCAAATATTTGGTATAAAGTGGATGGACGTGAGTATCCTGTGGACTCAACCGGCAAGAGGTTGTCACTGGAACAGGTTCAGAAACAAGGCTTGACCGATAATTACCTTAGGGACGAAAGCGGTAATGTGCTTTACTCCGTACCTAGGGATAAAACTATGATCGGGATCAGGGTTTTGTATTATAATTACTATCAGTATTTGAACGGTCATGAGCCGGCAAATGCTTTCGGTACTGACGGCCAAGGTTTTGATATTATGGTCAGATTGGCTCATGGTGTAAGATTGTCATTAATGTTGTCTGTTCTTGTTTCGATAATTAACTTTATTCTGGGTTCAATTTACGGCTCAATTACAGGCTTTTACGGAGGCTGGGTTGATCTTATCTTGGAGCGCCTCACGGATATTTTGGCAGGTATGCCTTTCCTTATCGTTGCAACTCTGTTTCAGCTTCACCTTGTTCAAACGGGAAAAGTTTCAGTCTTTACAGGTGTTCTATTTGCCTTTATTCTAACCGGCTGGATAGGCATAGGCGTTCGGGTTAGAACACAGTTTTATCGTTTTAAGAATCAGGAGTATGTTTTAGCTGCAAGGACATTAGGTGCTAATGATAAGAGGCTTATGTTTAAGCATATTTATCCAAACGCAATAGGAACGATTATTACAAGTGCCGCTTTAATTATTCCTTATGTTATTTTATCCGAATCGACACTTTCGTTTTTGGGAATAGTCAGTTTTCACGGAAAAACAATGGCTTCGTTAGGAACAATGCTCGGTTCAGGACAGCAATATTTGTCTACTGATCCTCATATCTTGTTCTTCCCCGCAGGTATCATATCGTTAATGATGATTTCTTTTAACTTATTTGGAAACGGTCTGCGGGATGCATTTAATCCGTCGTTGAGAGGAGTAGAAGATTAATATGGCAAATAAAACAAAATTAGAAGTACGAAATGCAAAAATATCGTTTTGGACAAATAACGGCTATGTTCGTGCTGTCAGGGACGTTTCATTCAATCTTGAAGAAGGCAAAACATTAGCTATAGTAGGAGAATCCGGTTCCGGAAAATCCGTAACTGCAAGAGCTATTCTGGGTATTCTAGCAGGAAATGCAACTGTTGAAGACGGAGAAATTTACTATGACGGAAAGGATTTGCTGCAGATACCCGAAGAAGTTTTCCATGATATCCGCGGAAACAATATAGCTATGATATTTCAGGATCCTCTGTCAAGTTTAAACCCCATTGTCCGTGTCGGAAAACAACTTACAGAGGCAATACTTGCAAACAATGTTACTCAAAGGAAGCAATCTAAAAAGAATTATAAAGAACTTGCAAAGGTTTTGCAAGATAATATGATTCTGGCAGGTGAAGATAGTGCTAAGGTCAAAGAATCGATGAGTAAGTTTACCGGCTATATTTCTGAAGGATGTAGACTTGAACGGGCATATAATATTGCCCATGATACGGCTGAAACTACAATTTCATACATTGACGGTGCTAAGATTCAATTAATTGACAAGCCGGTTGCTGAAGTTGCACAAGAAATAAAAAGGATTGTACAATATTCAAAAAACTGCGGAAATGTTTTTTTGATTCCATCAGATAATCCTGCTTTTGTTTCTGCCGTTGAAGACCTTTCAGTTGTCGCAGGCAAATACAAGATGAGTAAAGGCTCTGAAACGGATAAGGCTGAAGTGGAAGCCGCTTTAGGTGCTTTAAAAGTCATTTTACAAAACGGTCTTGAAAGACATAAGCCTGACTTTGTTGCTTTGGGGTATTATTCACTCCAGAAAGGTAAAGAGGAATTTGCTAGTAAAGATATCAAGCTGCTCAATGATACGGCAAAAAAATTATTTGAAGAAGAATTCCTCGATAATTTTTTACTTATGGTATGCAAGGCTGTAGAATATTCTAATAATAAATCTGCCGATGATAAAAAAACGGCAATTTCAAAAATACAGGAAACTTTGAATATTCTGCAAGGCAAAATTGATGTAAATTCCGTTTCGGATACATGCAATAAATTAAAGCCTATTGTTAAAGAAGCTATAGATAAATTGGACTTACACAAAAACGGTTTTGCCTATACATTTGAAGGTTCAATTGATAATGCTATCTTTATATACAAAATGTCTTTAAAGGCTGAGAATATGACGGGTAAGTCTAAAGCTAATCTAATTAAAAAGTTTAGGCTGCCCACCGGGGTAACCCTTGACCGTCTTGAAGACAAAATACGGGATATTTTAATCAAACTTAAAGCTTCATTTGAAGATAAGCTTGAAAAAAATGCCCACCTTGATGTAAAGGACCGTGCCGAGAAAGTATTGGAAGCGATGATTGTCGAATCTTCCAAAATGAACTATAAGATGAAATATAGTTTGGCTAAAACAAGGTCTATCGATTTAATGAATGAAGTAGGTATTCCGCAAGCCCGCCAAAGGTTTATGCAATATCCGTTCCAATTTTCGGGCGGTATGAGGCAGCGAGTTGTTATAGCAATAGCGCTTGCTTCAAACCCGGATATTTTGATTTGCGACGAACCTACGACGGCATTGGATGTTACCATTCAAGCTCAGATTCTTGAATTGATAAACGAGTTAAAGCGGGAAAGAAACCTTTCAATTATCTTTATTACTCATGACCTCGGCGTTGTTGCAAATATGGCAGATGAAATTGCAGTTATGTATGCAGGTAAAATCGTCGAATACGGTTCGGTTGATGAAGTATTCTATGAACCCGCTCATCCTTATACGTGGGCTCTTTTGTCTTCTATGCCTGATTTGGATACCAAGGAAAAACTTGAATCGATTCCGGGTGTACCTCCTAATATGATTTTCCCGCCTAAGGGCGATGCTTTTGCTCAACGCAATAAATATGCAATGGAAATTGACTTTGAAGAGGAACCGCCGATGTTTGAAATAACTCCTACTCACAAAGCTGCAACATGGTTATTGCATCCTGATGCACCTAAAGACATTAAGCCTCCGCTTATTGTTACCGACCGAATTCGCCGAATGAGAGAGAAAATAGGAGGACAAAATGAATAATAATGATTTGATTTTGAGAGTAAATAATTTAAAGCAATACTTTAAACTTGAGGGTAAGTACCTTAAAGCTGTCGATGACGTGAGCTTTGATGTCCATAAGGGTGAAGTTTTCGGGATTGTAGGAGAATCCGGATGCGGTAAAACTACAATAGGCCGTTCGATTATAGGCCTTTACGAAATTACCGGCGGAGATATTTACTATAAGGACCATCATATTAATTCAGGCCTTCCTTTTTTGAAAGAAAGAATTAAAGAGGCAAGGGCATCAGGCAACAAGCAATTAGCTGAAGAGTTAGAGGCTAAATTTCGTGTCGATAAAAAGATGATGAAAAAAATGCGTTACAATGAGGCTTTGTCCGATATTCAAATGATATTTCAAGATCCTATTTCTTCATTGGATCCGCGTATGACGGTTCGGGAAATAATAGGTGAAGGAATGATTATTCGCGGCGAGAGGGACATGAAAAAAATTGATGCAAAAGTCAAAGAAACTTTAAACCTCGTAGGCCTTGTTGCAGAGCATGCCGAAAGATATCCTCACGAATTTTCAGGCGGCCAAAGACAGCGTATCGGTATAGCACGAGCTATTGTTATGAATCCCGAAATTATCATTGCCGATGAACCTATAAGCGCATTGGACGTTTCGGTACAGGCTCAGGTTATAAACCTAATGAATGATTTACGCCGTGAAATGAATCTTACTATTTTGTTTATAGCTCACGACCTAGCTGTTGTAAAATATTTTTCAAACCGAATTGCAGTTATGTATTACGGAAGAATGGTTGAGCTCGCAGATTCAGATGAGCTTTTTGCTCATCCTTTTCACCCTTATACTCGTGCTTTGCTTTCTGCTATTCCCGTACCGGATCCCAATACCGAACGGAATAGAAAAAGAGAAGTGTATGTACCGGCTTTGGCACACGACTATTCCGTAGATAAGCCGAAGTTTAGAGAAGTTCGTGAAAAGCATTGGGTTTTATGCAATGATGCCGAATATGAAAAATTACCCAAATGATAAAATAATCTAATCCTTAGTACGGCAGATCTAAAATCTGCCGTACTTTTTTTAAAGGTAGTATTTATGGAAAATAAATCCGACACTGGCAATAATTTTTTCGATAATGAAGTTGAGGAGATTGTACCTCAAAAAAAAACCGGATTACTATTCAGTTTTTTTGCTCCATTTGGTGTTGGGGCAGTGATTACTGCGGCTGTTGTTATCTTTTTTTCGCGAGGAAGCTCTCACTCCTTTTTGCATCACCTATGTGACGGCCTTTTTATTGCTTCCGTTTTTTTAGCCGGAATAGGCGGTTTGTCTGTAATAAATAAGTCGGGTCTTTTTGATGTAATTTTATTCGGCTTTTTACAATTAGGAGAAACTATTAAATATGGAGTTACTATGAAAAAAGATGCTCATGTAACTACCGATTTTGGAAAGTTTAAAAATAAAAAGAACTTAAAGCGTAAAAACAGATGGGGCTGGGTAGCAGCAGGTCTTATATATTTTGTCCTTGCATTTATAGTTTTAATTTATATGGGCATCTAAAACCGATATTTTTATAGTAACCTTATTCTTGTCGCGCGAAGGGTTTTAATAAAAAAAATCGAGCCCGCTTTTATGCAGGCTCGAAATGTAAATAAAAAGGAGTAAATTAAGAAAACTAAACTTTTTTTGTAACGTAGTCGCTTTTTAAGCA
Source organism: Treponema putidum (assembly GCF_000755145.1). Lineage (GTDB taxonomy): Bacteria > Spirochaetota > Spirochaetia > Treponematales > Treponemataceae > Treponema_B > Treponema_B putidum. The sequence goes on along the minus strand of NZ_CP009228.1, from coordinate 418,522 downwards.
TCGCGAACACATTTTAATGGTTAGAGTTCTGCCGCCGATTTCTGTCTTTACATTTACTAAATTGGGCTTCCAAACTCTTTTTGTGTGAATTTTGGATTTACTTACTGAGTTTCCGGATAACGAGCCTTTTCCGCAAATTTCACATACTCTTGACATATCTCACCTGCCTTTAAAAAATCAGCTGACCTTTAAAGATCAGCTTTCTTTTGAATAGCTCCCCCGCGCGGGTTCGAACCACGGACCCAGTGGTTAACAGCCACTTGCTCTGCCTACTGAGCTACAGGGGAATGCTTCCAATCGGAAGTTTTAGGATATTACACTATTTCTTATAAAATGTCAATAGAAAATTCGTGTTTTTTATTATTTTATCAAATTTTATTTTAAGCATTGTTATTTGGACGGCTTAAAATAAACATCAGATTCGGTTATGACAAGGTCTACGGGATAGTCAAAATCTCCTATTGGAATCTTATCTAAAATTTGCCCCGAAAAACAAAGCCCTGCAAGACAAACTTCTTCTTTTTTTATGCTTTTAAAGAGTTTTTCAAAAAATCTATCGTAAAAACCGCCGCCCCTTCCCATTCTTTCCCCCTTTTTTGAAAATGCCCTTCCCGGTACTAAAATCAAAAGGGGCAGCTCCAAAGGATGCAGAGCTTTTTCTTCTTCTGTTTGAGGAAAAAGGTTAAAGGCTTTTTCGGGCGGCTCCATGATACCGAAAATTCCGGCTTGAACAGGTTCTATTTTTCCGTCTTTAAATTGCATTTTTTTGAATATAAGGTCATTATCCGAGACAAGGGGGAGGGCTACAGTCTTTTTATCTGAATATGCTTGTTTTAAAAGTCCTAAGGTAGGAAATTCTTCTTTTATGGGATGATAGGCAAAAACCGTTTTAGCTTCACTGTATTTAGGTATTTTATTTAAAAAATCCTTGCAATAGTTTTGAGAAGTTTGGAGTTCTTCTGTTTTTTGTATAAGTTTTTTTCCATCGGGGCTTTTAAAATATTCTTTTATTAGGTTTCGTACCTTGGTTTTTTCTTCTTTAAGCATTTTTACCTTATTTTCCTGAGTTTGAATTAAATTCATCCATAGCTTTTTTAGCAAAACGATATTCAAAAAAGGCCGGATTTTCTATTGAAAGCACTTGAACATAGCATTTTTCAGCAAGAGCATATTTTTTTGTCAAATTGTAAAACTCCCCGAGATAAAAGAACAGTCTGCCCTTTTTTACCATGTCGGTTTCTGCCGTTGCCCTGTTTATTAATTCAGTGTCTCCTGCAAAATCTACAAAAAGGCGGCATAAAAAGTACTCGTTCTCTTTTTCAGTCCTGTTTATGTTTTTTAGATAGTTTTGCATAAATTTTTTTGCATCAAGTTTTTTGTTTTGTTTATATAGACTTACCGCATATAAAAGAGCATATTGATAAGAAGCGGGTGCCTTGCTCAAGGCTTTTAAAAATGCCGTGCCTGCATTTACCCAGTCTCCTTTTTCCCAAAACAAAATTCCGGCTCCTTCCAGTGCAAAATAATACGGCGGATAAAGATTGCATACCTTTATGTAATCATCAAGAGCCTCTTCCTTATACCCAAGTTCATCGTTTATGCCTGCACGGTAGATATAGGCTATGTAGGAATCGGGAGTCAGCTCTATAACCCTACTGTAAGCTTTTTTTGCTTCCTCTTTTCGGCCGATTGTAAGATTGTAAGAGCCTATATCAATCCAATGGCTGGGATTATTAGGTTCAAGCTCTGCTGCCTTATTTATATCCTGAAGAGCTTGATACATTCTATTTGTTTCGGATTTTATGCGGGCAAGTTCTGCAAGGGCTGTGCTGTTATTGGGTTCTTGCTCCAAGACTGCCGTTAAATTTGCCTCAGATTGGTCAAGTTTTCCTTCAAGATAGTTTATGCGTCCCAGACCTATAAGGGCTTCCGTGCATTTAGGGTCAACCTTATAAGCTTCTATAAATTTTCTTCTTGCATCATTGTATCTTTTGGCCGAGTAAAAGTCCAAGCCCTGCTCTGTTAATGCTCTTGAATCTTTTGGATTTATAGCCAGTATTTTTTTTAAATATTGATCTTTTTTTTGTTGGTTGTTTTCAGCTTGGGCCATCATAACTTGAGAATATAGAATATCGGTATTATTGGGGTAAGACTTGGAGAGTTCTTCAGCTAAGGTTTCCGCTTCCTTTGTTTTTCTCATCGAGATGAGAATGGACAATTTTAGATATTGTATATTAAAATTATTAGTTACTTCAGAATCCGATGTGTCTATCAATTTTAAAATTCCGTCTAAATCTCCTTTTTGAGAAAGTTGAGTAAGTTTATCAGTAAACTCTTCTCTCGGATTTTTGTTTACCGTTTTTTCGGTTTTTTTTGGCTCTTCAATTACAGCGGGGGTAACGGCTTTTTCAGTTGTTTTACAAGAAAAAATGATAGAAACCGCTATCAAAAAACTAAAATAAACACAAATTTGCTTGGTTATTTTCATAATAGCTCCTTAAAAGTATTGCAATTATTCCTTAGTTTATATACACTATAACATTATGAAGCACAAATCAAGTAGGATAATTGCGTTAACTATATTGTATATACTAATAATTTTCGGCATTTTTATTATTCAATTTACTATCGGAAAGACCTTTTATTATACAATAGGCTCTATGACGGTTTCGGGCAGGGATGAAGTTGATGAAACCGGAAACAGAACTCCTCTTTTACCCCTCCACATAGTATCGAACGGCTTGGATTTTTATATTACAGATCAGAGCCCTGTTATTGCAAAAACAAGCAATAATAAAAATATTAGCTTAAAGGTTTTAGAGTATAAAAAAAACGAAGATTCTTTTAGCGTTGTTTGTTCTAACGATGTTTCGATAGATTTTACCTCATATATTTCGGAAACAATTAATACGGTAAAAATTTCCGTTTCGATGCCGTCCGAGGTTGAAACCGTTTATTTCCCTTGGAAATTGACCCAATCAGCCCGGCTTGAGCGGCAGGATGAGCAGATATTTTTAAGGTATGGAAAGGACCGCTTTGTTTTTAGAGGAGGATACGGGTTCGGTAATACCGATGATTCTTCGGAATTGCCCCATCTAATTCTTTCCGGTTCAAAGCGTACCGCTTTTTATGAAACCTATGTTCAATCACAAAGTTTGGAATTTGAATCAATTCCCCGCATTCCCATCGCAAGTGATGAAGAATACGGGAAAACAAAGCAATTATTTCGGGAAAAGGCCTTGGAGTATTTTTCTAATGTGATTTTGTCAAGAAATTATAATGAAGAACTTTTGACGGCATATATAGCCGAAAGAGCCTTTAAAGGCGAATATTCAAGAGCTCTTTTATCGGCTCCTGCATCTCTTTTACCCAAAGAGAAAAGAAGCTATATATCGGCCGCATTTTATGGCAATCTTGTAGAAAACGAAAAAAGCCTTACAGCATACCATAGAAGGAGATTATCAGGTATTGAATCCGATATAGCAAACTCTGATCCGTCCGTATTTTACAGCGGCTCTGTTATTCCGTTTTTAATAAATAATTCTCGGGCAAATTTAATTCCTGCTTTGGAAAAAATAGCTTCCAATATGAATGAAGAAGAATTAAGCTCTTGGGTTGCTATAGGCTTGTTGGAAGCAGCAATGGATTATAGTCTTTATTTTCCTAATAGACAAAATTTGTTTATGGAAAATTCCGAAAAATATGAGACTGTTTTAAAAGATTCTTTGCTTTTGATTGATGAGGGGGTGTATATTTCTTCCGATAAGAAAACCATTGACACGGAAAATACCTTGAATGCTGCATCAATTTTAATCCGTTATGGAAATTCATATCCCGAAAAAACAACATGGAAGGCTGTAGGGCAGGCTCTGTATTCTTCTATCTTTTCACTTGGAGGAGGCTCTCCAAGTTTGCCGGCATCTTTTGATATTCAGGGAGATAAGGCAAAGAAGTTAGGACTTATGGCTAATGATGCCGTCATTCTCCATGCAGAAAAACTATATCCGGTTGCTATTCGTGATAATCCAAGCTATCCTCATGAAGAATCTTTGGCTTTAAAAGCCGAACCCGGTATTTGGGCTTGGACATCTGCCGGAGAAATAAATGTACTTAAAAATGACACAAAAATATTGAGTTTTAGGATTTCGTCTAAAGCTGATAATACTCATTACCTAATTATAAGAGGCATTCGCCCTTTTTATAGAATACAAATCCATGGAATAGACTTTAGAACGGACTCCAGATTTGAGATTTATAATTCGTCAGGCTACGTTTATGATGAAAGAACCCGTACTCTTTTTCTAAAAATGAAACACAAAAAAGATGATGAGGATATAGTTTTATTTTTAGGCCGCCCGCCTGCCCCTACTCCTGCTCCCGTTGTTCCTTCCGGTCAACCTGTTCAGGAAAACACTGAAGGCGGCAGTTCAGCTGAGAATTCGGATTCTACTGAGGGTAGTGAAGACTCTTCCGAATCCGATAACCAATAAGACCTTGAAACTAAATTAAAACTTTTTTATAAATATTGTTAAAAAACTACCATTTTTTAGAAAAATATGGTATAATATAAGACGTGTTTTAGAAAAATTAAGGAGTTATGGTGAATAAAAGAGATTTTCCGCGTGTTCATTTTTACGATCAAGACTTTGTGGACATTTACGATAGAACATGGGCTTTGGTTCATGATTTTTGGCATTCAACTGGTGACGGCAAACAGGGTACCGAGGGCTTTTTTATTTATCCCGAAACGGACGGTAATTTTTTAAACCAATATGAAACTATATTTTCATCTTTTTTCTTTGTTTATTCCAATAAAAATTATACACCTAATTCCGCCCTTGACTTTTTTTATGAGAGGCAGGAAGAAAACGGTGCTATACGCAATAGATATAATTTTGACACAAAAGAGCCTGTTTTAAAACGGGATAATCCCGAAGGTTTAGGTATGCCCCTATTTGCATGGGCAGAGTACAATATTTATCACAAGACCGGAAACAAAAAGCGTGTAAAAGATATTATGCCCGTCTTGATTAAATATATGGACTGGATCGACAAAATGTTTAAGGCCTATAACGGCTTATATAAAAGCCCTCTTGAAACAGTCAATATGCCCAATGCCCCTCGAAAAGAATCCGTTTTTTTGACTGATTTTAATTCGGCCCTTGCAATAAATGCCCTTTATATGTCGGCCTTAGGCGATATACTGAATGATAAAGACATAGACTTCCAATACAAAAGAATGTATTTTACAATAAAAACCAGAATCAATTCGATGATGTGGAATGAAGAGGACGGTTTTTACTATGATCTTGATGCCGACGGCAATCAGATAAAGAAAAAGACCCTTGCCGGGTTCTGGCCGATGCTTGCCGAAATTCCCAATGAGGATAAGGCCGCTCTTTTGGTAGAGCACCTATCCAACCCAAAAACTTTCGGCGGGGATCATCCCTTTCCCAGCCTTGCAGCCGATGAGCCTGAATATGACGAAAACGGAAGCGGTGCCTGCGGCAGTGTCTTCCCTATTTTAAACTTTGTTGTTGTAAAGGGTTTGGAAAAATATAACCGCTGGGAGATAGCAAGAGAGTGTGTTATAAGGCATCTTTACTATGTTCTTGAAACTCTTTCTCCTGCAGGAAATTCAAAAAAACAAGGTTTTTTGTGGGAGGCCTATTCACCCGTTAAAGAAGGCCCTGCTCAATGGAAAGGAAAACCTGCCTTTCCCCGTAAACAATATCTTTTGAGTGTGGGGCTTTCTACAATCAGTTTAATGATAGAAAACGTTATCGGTCTTTCGATAAGTCTTCCGCGTAAAACGGTAAATTGGACGGTGCCTAATCTTGAAGTAATGGGCATCGAAAATTTGAGCCTTAAAAGAAACCTTATAACGATTCTTTCATCAAAGAGTCAGAGAGGGTGGGAGATACATATGGAAAGTGAAAAACTTTATTATTTTACCATAAATATCTTAAACGAAAAAAGAAGACCCTGCCTATTCCTTCGGGTAAGTGTTCAATGTTGATAGATAAACTTTAATAGACGGAATTTTTTAGCTTATGCCTTTTGCTTTTTGTGCTTCCACAAGCTGCTTTAGGGCCTTTATGTAGGCTGCCTTTCTCATGGTAACGTTATAATTTTCTTTTTCATCCCATACCCGTTTAAAAGCTTCAACCGTTTTTGTATGCAGCCTGCCGTTTACTTCTTCTTCATTCCAGTAAAATCCTTGTAGATTTTGTACCCATTCAAAATAAGAAACAATGACTCCTCCTGAGTTGGCGAGGATATCCGGCACACAGATTATATTCTTTTTTTTGAGAATTTCATCAGCTTCGGGAGTTACGGGGCCGTTTGCTGCTTCAATTATTATGGAAGCCTTAATATTGCGGGCGTTTTTTTCGGTAATTTGATTTTCGAGGGCTGCCGGTATTAAAATATCTGTTTTAAGCTCTAAAAGCTCTTCATTGGATATTCTTTTAAAGTCGCCTTCAAAAGAATTAAGTTTTTGACCTTTCTTAATATGTTCCATTACAAGTTGAATGTTTAAGCCTTTTTCGTTATATATAGCTCCGCTTGAACTGCTTACAGCGATAACCTTGGCTCCTTCCTTTGAAAAAAGATCTGCCGCAACACTTCCGACATTTCCCAAACCTTGAATAACTGTGCTTTGCCCTTTAAGATTTTTGTTAAGTTTTTTTAAAAGCTCTTTGCACGTAAAAAGAACCCCTCGGCCTGTGGCTTCAACACGTCCTAAAGACCCGCCGATTGAAATCGGCTTACCCGTAACTACGGCAGGGCAATATTCGCCTGCATAGGTGCTGTAGGTGTCAGCTATCCAAGACATGACTTTTGCGTTAGTTCCTACATCCGGGGCAGGGATATCAATTCGGGGCCCAATAAAGGACGAAATACGTTTTGTATAAGTTCGTGTAAGTTTTTCAAGCTCTGATTCTGAAAGTTTTGAAGGGTCTACACAGATGCCTCCTTTTCCGCCCCCGTATGGAATGTCGGCAACTGCACACTTAAAGGTCATCCATGCTGCAAGGGAGCGGACTTCATCGATATTGACATCTTGATGGAATCTTATGCCTCCTTTTGCAGGACCTCTGAGTGTAGAGTGTTGAACTCTAAAACCTTGGAACACTTTGACATTCCCATTATCCATTTTTACCGGAATAGAAACATGCATTTCTCTTTCGGGACTTAGTAAGGTGATATAATCATCTTCGTTGAGATTGGCTGCTTTTGCTGCCTCCGTTATTGTTTTTAAAAGCTTTACATAGGTGCCTTCCATAATTTTTCCTTTTATAAAATAGTTTAAAGGAATTATACACTAAAATACACGGTATTTAAAGTTATTTAGGAAAAAAATCGGAAGATTAAACAAAAAACGACTTCGGCCGGTATGAAAAGAGAACCCGATTCAGCTTACCTCAAAATAAACATCATTAAGGTATCGTTACATGTAATTAGGCTATGATAAAAAAACTTGACAAAATTTCATAACAGCCTAGGAGCAAGTTTGAGGTATAGCAATCTAACACGATAAATTTTGCTGCAGCTCATGAGTCCAAGCAGAGTGCGGTACGGGCAAAATTTGCATTTTTCCCTCATAGTCATTGGCAGGTCTTACGGCTCGGAGGTCATCATTGATTTTCGCCTTCCCGGAAATTAAAAAATCCCAGTGGTATTTTGAAAAACAACTCTCTCACTTACGTCAGCCGGACTGCTCAGGATTTTCACCTGATTCCCTTTTCACTGCTTGATTAAAAGCAGCACCAAGACCGAAATCGCTATTTAGATGAGAGTTTATACTTTTATTAAAAATGTGTCAAGGTATTATTTTTTTCTATTTTTTTCAAGATGGTTTCCCCTTACTTGACTTTCGACTGTATTTTTGCAATAATGTTAGCCTGAGGATATTTTTTGTGACCGATAGCTATCAAAATTTTATAGATCATGCCGGCAGTATGCTAACAAAAAGAATCGCGCTGCCTAATGAGTGTTTTGACTCATATCAATTCTCAAGATAGAGGAATAATAATGATTACATTACAAAACGTTTCTTTTTCCTACAGCGGAGAACACGGTACCGGAGACGGCGTATACGGAATAGACCTTACCATAAAGGACGGCGAATTCATCGTATTATGCGGAGAATCGGGCTGCGGCAAAACCACCCTTACACGGCTGATAAACGGGCTTGCCCCTCATTTTTATGAAGGCGATATGAGCGGTTCCGTGATGATAGGTGACAGATGCATCAATACGGAAGGATTATCCGACACCGCCGCTTTAGTCGGAAGCGTCTTTCAAAATCCCAAAAGTCAATTCTTCAACCTCGACACCACCGGCGAACTCGTGTTCGGCTGCGAAAATCTCGGGCTCCCGCGGGAGCAGATTAAACAACGCCTCGAAAAAACAAAGAGCGATTTGCAGCTTGACAATTTGATGGATCGGGATATTTTTGAGCTGTCCGGAGGAGAAAAGCAGCAAATTGCATGCGCCTCCTGCTACACCGCCGATCCCGGAGTGTTCGTGCTGGATGAGCCGTCCTCCAATTTGGATAAGAGGGCAATTCAGCGGCTGCACCGGATGTTGATAAAAATAAAAGCGGAGGGAAAGACCGTTGTGATTGCGGAGCACCGGCTCTATTACCTGATGGATCTGGCTGACCGCTTTATCTATATGCGAGGCGGAAAGATTGAGCGTATTTTTTCACGGGATGAAATGAAAGCCCTCAGCGAATCCGATTTAACCGCACTCGGCTTGCGGCTCACCGATATGAAGACCCTCTCTTCGCTTGTACAAAAAAACAATACGCCGCAGGGTGAGGACGCAGCGGAAGAAGGACTTGCAAAAAACAGTAACCCGTCCGTATCACAGCCCGGCTCAAAGCCCGCTCTTGAAGCTCTCGATTTAACCTGCGGCTACGGCTCTACCCGAGTGCTCGACATAGAGAGGCTCGCCCTCCCCGAACATTCGATTGTGGCTCTTATCGGAGACAACGGTTCGGGCAAAAGTACCTTCGCGCAGGCGCTCGCAGGACTGATTCCTTCAAACGGAAGCATTGCAGTCGGCGGCGCATATATGACGGCAGAGGAGCGCAGCACGCGCAGTTTTATGGTGATGCAGGATGTCAACCGCCAGCTTTTTGCCGACAGCGTGCTGGAAGAAGTGATGATGAACACCGGCGCTTCCGCAGCGGATGCCGAATCGGTATTGGAGCGGCTCGGCATCCTCGAACTGAAAGACAGGCATCCTGCCTCCTTGTCGGGCGGGCAAAAACAGCGGACGGCGATCGCTTCCGCTCTCTGCGCAAAAAAAGACGTGCTTATCTTTGATGAACCTACCAGCGGACTCGACCGCCGCGGCATGGAACGCTTCGGCTTTCTGTTACGCGAGCTGCAGACAAGCGCCGCCCTTTCGCTCGTTATTACACACGATCCCGAATTGATTATGAGCTGCTGCACGCACATCCTCCATATCGAAAACGGCAGGGTCTTGGCCTTCTACCCTTTGAATAAGGCAGGCATTGAGCGTGTTTCGGTATATTTCTTGCAGGCAAGCGATGAAAATACGAGCCGAAAGCGGGACAAGCAAAGTTCTATTTCTAAGATTTTACATTACGCCGGAGCACATCGCCGCACAATATACAAGGCGGCGCTCTGCATGACAATCGGAGCAGCGGCGAGCATTGTTCCGTATCTTTTAGTATATAACATCCTTGAGCAGGTCTTAAACGGTTCGGTTCCGACGTTAGCCGGAAGCGGAAAAATGCTTGCAAGTATTTTGCTTGCGCAAATTGTGTATGCGGTTTTTTACATGTACGGCTTTCAGCTTTCACACCGCGCAGCATACAACACGCTGGAAAACATACGCCGCTTTTTGCAGGAGAACTTGGAGCGCAAGCCGCTCGGCAAAGTTAGGGAGATGGGCAGCGGGGCAATCAAAAAGCTGTTCACCGATGATATTGAATCGATAGAACTTCTTTTGGCGCATATGATCCCCGAAGGGATTGCAAACCTAATCATTGCCATGTTTGCACTTGCGGTTCTCCTTGTCATCGACTGGCAGCTTGCTCTGCTGACCTGTGTTGTCATTGCGCTGGGCATCAGCGTTTCGGGGCAGATGTACCGGGTCGGGATTGAGCAGATGGGCAGTTACTTTGCCGCTGCAAAACGGCTGAACAATACCATTATCGAATATGTAAACGGTATGGAAGTTGTTCGTGTGTTTAACCGGCAGGATGAATTCGGCGAGCGGTTCGCTTCTTCCGTTACTTCGTACCGCGATTTTGCACTGTCGTGGTACAAGGTGTCATTTCCGTGGATGGCATTATACGGCAGCTTGTTTTCAAATATCTTATTATACAGTTTGCCCTTCGGCACTCTGCTTATCTTACTCGGTCAGTTGAGCCTTGCCCGCTACATTCTGGCAATCTGCCTTTCTTTCGGGATTGCACCGCTCCTCCTCCGCTGTATGAGTTTTATCGGCGCCATACCGCAAGCAAGTTATAAAATTCAGGCTTTGGAAAAAACCTTTGACTACCCCGAACTGAAAACGGGAACTGCGCCGTTTTCCGGCACGGGACACGGTATCGAATTCCGCAATGTCCGGTTTGCATACAAGGATTTGGAAGTGCTGAAAGATGTTTCCTTTACGGCGCAAGAGCGGAAGATGACTGCCTTAGTCGGAGCGAGCGGCAGTGGGAAAAGCACGGCGGCAAAGCTCTTGGTGCATTATTACGATGTTTCGGGCGGCGAGGTGCTCATCGGCGGGCAGAATATCAGGGAGATGAGTTTGGAAGCGCTCAACGAACAGATTGCCTACGTTTCTCAAGACGTGTTCCTTTTTAACAAGAGCATTGCCGACAATATCCGCATCGGGAAAAAGGATGCCACCGATGAGGAGGTTATTGCCGCCGCAAAAAAAGCCCAAGCGGATGACTTTATCCGTGAACTGCCGGACGGCTACGCAACGCTCGCGGGTGAAGCGGGCGGTAAGCTTTCAGGCGGACAGCGGCAGCGGATTTCCTTTGCACGGGCAATACTCAAAGATGCACCGGTTGTCATTTTAGATGAGGCGACCGCCTTTATCGATCCAGAAAACGAACAAAAGATGAATCAGGCTATACGCGAAATCGTGCGGGATAAAACCCTTATCGTTATCGCTCATAAAATGCAGTCCATTATGAATGCTGATAACATTATCGTGCTTAACGACGGACGCATTGCCGCTTCCGGCCGCCATGAGGAGCTTATTGAAACCTGCCCTGAATACCAAAACCTCTGGCGCATCTCGGAAGAAACCGCAGACTGGACGGTACGGACAAAGGAAGGAAACTCTCTATGATTGCAATGGTTCATCAGTTACTTTTATTTACCGGAAAGTACGCCCGGAAAATCCGTTTGGCATATTTGTTTACTTTTCTAAAAGCGGTTGCGGCGAATGCCCCGCTGATGGTCGCCGTAAAACTTATCGACATGCTCATCAAGGGATACGCCGAAATTAAAACGGTAATCTACGCTGCAGCGGTTATGCTGCTTTTGCTCGCAGTTCAGGCAGTCTGCCAAAACATCGCAGACCGTTTGCAAGCGGGAGCGGGATATAAGGTCTTTGCGGAAAAGCGGCTTGAGCTTGGGCGGCACCTGCGCCGGTTACCGATGGGGTACTTTACTGCGGGGAATATCGGAAAAATAAGTTCCGTGCTGTCGGCGGATATGGTCTTTATCGAAGAACAGGCAATGTCGGCTGTTTCGGAGGTTACCGGCAGTATCGCGGCGCAGATCATTTTGACGGGATTTCTCTTTGCGCTGCATCCGCTGTTCGGAGCCGTCGCTCTTGTAACGGAGCTTACGGCAATCCTGTTCGCTCAGCCGATGATTAAGCTTTCCGTCCGTAACTCCCAGTTGCGTCAAAAAAGCATAGAAGCATTGACGGGTTCCGTTTTGGAATACACGGAAGGGCTCGGCGTTATTAAAAGCTATAACCTCACCGGAGAAGGTGCGGAAGATATCAGGGGCAGTTTTGCACGTATGAAAGAAGCGAGCCTCTCTTTTGAAGAAGAATATTCCCCCAAGGAGCGGACGATGCTGATCATTTACAGCATCGGCATGACCGCAATGCTTGCCTTAAATATTTGGCTGTTTCAGCAGGGCGCCGTATCAAGCACCGTATTTATCGGCGGAATGCTTTTTGCTTTCAGCCTTTTTGCGCCTCTTAGACAGCTTTATCAAAAGACCGGAATTCTCGCAATCATGAAGGCTGCGCTGGAGCGTGTGAACGAAGTCTTTAAAGAAAAAGAACTTGAGGATACGGGAACCGAGACTTTGCCGCCGGCAGCCGATGCGGAAATAACGTTCAAAAACGTGTCCTTTGACTACGCGGATAAGGAAGTGCTGCACAACCTGTCATTCAGCATCAAACAAGGGCAGATGGCAGCCTTTGTCGGGCAGTCCGGCGGCGGAAAAAGCACGATTATGAATATACTTGCCCGCTTTTGGGATGTGTCCAAGGGCGAAATCCTTTTGCGGGGAAAAAACATCAAAACGCTTCCGCTGACGGTGTTGATGGATCACATCAGCATGGTGTTCCAGCGGGTCTATCTGTTTGAGGACACTATTGCAAACAACATCGCGATGGGCATGCCCCATGCGGACAGGGACGCTATTATCGAAGCGGCAAAAAAAGCGCAGTGTTATGACTTTATCATGCGCCTTCCGTACGGCTTCGACACCGTTATCGGCGAAGGCGGGGCGTCTCTTTCAGGCGGTGAGGCGCAGCGTATCTCCATTGCCCGCAGCATCCTCAAAGACGCGCCGCTTATCATCTTAGATGAAGCAACCGCAAGTATCGATGCCGATAACGAGCAGGCAATACAGAAAGCCTTGAGTGAATTATGCCGCGGAAAGACCACGCTGGTTATTGCTCACCGGCTGGAAACCGTCCGCGAAGCAGACCGTATTTTTGTCATCGACAACGGAGAGCTTAAAGAGCAGGGCACCCATGCAGAACTTATCAAAGCGCACGGGCTGTATTACCGCATGACAGATGCCCATAATGCCTCCGCATCATGGCAAAAAGGAGAGGTAAGAATATGAGAAAAACCGGATACAAAATAGGCGGCCTTATCCTTATTATCATCAGCATTTTTTTACTGCTTGGCGGACTGTATCTTCCTTCAGCCATGTTTTCCGTTTGGCTGTTATGGGGCTTAGATATCGCAGGTTTGATCTTGCTTGCCGCCGGCATAGTTATGTATAAGGTACTCAATGGGTGAGGGGAAACGCTAGCAAGCTGAATGTAAACCGATGGACAAAGCTCATCATATGTGCACCTCACCCTAAAAAGATTTAAGTTTTAGGGACTTTCCTATATTTATAGAAATATGCTAATATAAATATGTTGGAGGTAATATAAAATGAAAAACTTAATCTTTTATTTTCTATTCATCGCGAGCACGATAGGTTTATGTGCACAAAAATACATTGCCATAATCACAGATGATGATATAAATTCTATTCATTATGTTATTGATAACAAAGTGAATGTTCGAGCCGAACCGAGCCTTTCCGGAGAAAAACTTTTTCAACTGAATTTGGGTGATGCGGTCAGGATTCTTAGAAGTAATAAGGACTGGGACTGGATTTTAGAGGAAGGGTATTATTCACCATGGTACAGAATCGTTTGTGAAAAAGGGGAAGGTTATATGTGCGGAAGATATATTTCCTGCAAAGAGGCCGTGGGAGATATCGATAATGACGGAGAAGATGAGATTTTTGCATGTCTGTGTATTACTGAACAAGAGGGTGTAGGAGTTTCCGAGTATAAGGAGAGTTTTTATAATGTAGATAAAAATCATATACTTATAAAAAAATCGAGTACTAAACCTATTCCTCTGGAGAATTTTTCTAAATATGAAGTATCAGAAGATGCTTCTTATTCGATAAAAGTATGCGAAAATTTGATACCGAAAGTAAGCTTTCTTATTATGAGATGCGGTTTCAGCGACGGCGGTATCGGCTGGAGCAGCGAAAGTTATTATTATTTTTTGAATGGCTCATTAAGGTATTTTGACGGACTTCACAACGAGTTTTTTTATATGGAGTCCGAAACTGAAGAAGAATTTGAATTTAACGGAGATAGGGTAAAGCTCATCAGAACTGTTACAAAATGGGAAAATGAAAAACCTTTAGAACCGGAAATTACCGTTACACAATATTTATGGGACGGAGAAGATTTTATTAAAACCGATAAATAGAAGGGGCATCTATTAAATACACGAACCCTCTATGACCGAAATGCGGGCTATTCAATAGCCGCTTAACGACAAGCCGCTTAACGACTATAGACAAATCTTACAAAACAAGTTAAAATCATTCATTGGGTATTAAAATATAAATAGCCTAAAAATCAGACTAGGAGGTAATGCTGATGATAGCTTTATATGTTGCTCTGGCCGTAGCGGTTATTATTTTATTTTCGATAGCCGTTGTAGTGCCTGAACAAGAAAGTTATGTTATTGAAAGACTTGGAAAATATTCGCGGACTCTTACTGCGGGTTTCCATATCTTAACCCCGTTTATAGACAGAATTGCTTATAAGCAAAACCTAAAGGAAGAAGCCTTGGATGTAGACCCTCAAGTTTGTATCACAGCCGATAACGTTCAGGTGCAGGTTGACGGGATTCTTTATTTAAAAATATTCGATCCGGTTAAAGCCAGCTACGGAATAGATAATTACCGCTATGCCGTTACCCAGCTTGCAAAGACAACTATGAGAAGCGAAATTGGAAAGCTGGAACTTGACAAAACCTTTTGCGGAAGAGAAGGCTTAAATGACAGTATAGTAAAGGCCTTAGACGAGGCTTCAGACAACTGGGGTATAAAGGTTACCCGCTACGAAATACGGGATATTACGCCTACCCGCACAATCCTTGAAGCTATGGAAAGACAGATGAGAGCTGAACGTGAAAAGAGGGCTAACATTCTTTCCAGTGAAGGAAAACAGCAATCCCGAATAAATATTTCTTTGGGTAAAAAGAAAGAAGCCATAAACAAGGCTATGGGCGAAAAACAGCGAAGGATAAATCTTGCCGAAGGCCGCTCAAAGGCTATCGAAATAACGAGTAATGCGACAGCCGAAGGTTTGCGTTTGATTGCAGATGCCCTTTCTCAGCCGGGAGGAAGAACGGCTATGGGTATCCGTCTTGCCGAAAACTATATCCAAAGGTTCGAGCACATTATTAAAAAATCCAATGTTTCGGTTTACCCCGAAAACATTGCAGGCCTTGCAGCCTTTACCGACATTATTAAAAATGCAGGGAAGGGAGTGAAGGTCATAGAGGGAGGTCAAAATGCTTAATTTTATAATCCCGATTATTATTGCAGCAGTTATTGCAATAGTTTTTATTGTTGCTCTTTTTAGAAGCATCCGCATCGTTCCGCATAAGGTTGCCCTAATTGTAGAACGCTTAGGCAAGTATCACGCAACATTGGATGCCGGTTTTCATATTCTATTTCCGTTTTTGGATAGGGTAAAATACAAGCAGAATCTAAAGGAACAGGCTATAGATGTTCCCGCCCAAGACTGTTTTACCAAGGACAACGTTCAGGTACGTATTGACGGAATCCTCTATCTTCAAGTCTTTGATCCGATTAAGGCAAGCTACGGTATACGAGATTACCGCTATGCAACTATCTTGCTTGCACAGACGACCATGCGTTCTGTAGTAGGACAGCTGGATTTGGATGACACCTTTGAAGCACGGGAACAGATAAACGCTCAGGTTGTAAAGGCCGTAGATGAAGCTTCGGATCCTTGGGGCGTAAAGGTTACCCGTTACGAGATTCAAAACATAAGAGTTTCCGATTCTATTATGGATGCCATGGAAAACCAGATGAAGGCCGAAAGAGAAAAGCGGGCAGAAATAGCCCACTCGGTCGGAGAGATGGAAACCGTTATCAATCTTTCAAGGGCGGCTTATGAAGAAGCCGTAAACATAAGCGAAGGTGAAAAAGAAAAAATGATAAACGAGGCGGAAGGCCAGGCTCGGGAAATTGTTGCCGTTGCCGAAGCCACTGCCGACGGTATTAAAAAAATTGCCGCTTCTACCCAAATTCAAGGCGGTATGGAAGCTGCAAAACTCACCGTTTCGCAAGAATGGATAAACGCTTTAAGTTCTATCGATGAAAAAACAAAGATAATTATGTCCGCAGATTTTACAGACATAAAGAAAATGACCATCGACATGGCCGAAGAAATAATCCGATAATTTTTTATGCACTGCAATTTTTGCAGTGCATTTTTTATTCCAGTTTAATTCCCTTGCCCTGCAAATTATCTATACACTCAAGATAATAGCTGCCGTTATGTTCGGCATAGATGGGCTTCCGTACTTTAACAGCTTTCAAATTATCATAGGCAGGGCAGGTCTTGCCTCGGTAGTTCTTGTCCAGCCATTCAGGGCTTACCTTATATCCTCGCTGCTGCATCTCCTCCATAATGAGCCGGTGGTAGCGATAGAGAAGATAGGGAGAATAATTAAACACATAGTTGACGGTCGCATGTGGTCTGCCCCAGCCGTTTCCACGCAAGGCGCAGCATTCCCTATGCTGCCCCAAGAGCTGTTGCCGCGGCAGTTTGCCGATCATGTCTTCATGCCATAGTCTCATCTTTCCCCATCCTTAGAAGTAATATCAAGTTTGATATTAATCATCAAAAAAGAATATATCATTAGGAGTTCATAGTCAAGTTCTTTATTAAATTTATGCCGATAGTTTATTGACATGAAAAGTAAATTATCTTATATTTATATTATAAATCATACAAATTGTACTTTAAATATGGATTATCCAAAAGGAAAATATGCTTGGACGGTTAAAGTTGGAGAGAAAGGGCTATTTGTTATACCGAAAGAAGCCCGTGATGTTTTCAACATTAATCCAGGGGATACCTTGATTGTGTTGGGAGATATAAATCAAGGAATCGCCATTCCGCCTAAAAATATGTTCGCAAGTATTATCGAAAATATTTTTGGAGGCAATGTACCAAAGGAGGACGAAAAATGAGAGCCATTGCAACCTCACAGCTTACAAAAAAATACGGCAATATAGTTGCTGTAGATAATCTTAATTTAACTGTTGAGCATGGCGAATTGTTTGCCTTACTTGGTGTAAACGGAGCCGGGAAAACCACAACGATTAAAATGCTTTCTTGCCTAATAAAGCCCACGAGCGGCGATGCCTTATTGCTTGGTAACAGTATTATTTCTGACCCCCGTGCAATAAAGAAAAAAATCAATATCTCGCCTCAGGAAACAGCGGTAGCCGCTAATTTATCGGTTTTAGAAAACTTGGAACTTATTGCGGGAATCTACGGGCAAGACAGTAAAACAGCAAAGAAAAACGCTTACGAGATAGCTCAAAAATTCAAATTGGAAAATGAATTGAACAAAAAAGCAAAACTCTTATCGGGAGGTATGCAGAGACGCCTTTCTATTGCAATGGCTCTGATTTCAGATCCGCAGATTTTATTTCTTGATGAACCGACCCTAGGGCTTGATGTGCTGGCTCGCCGTGAGCTATGGGCATCCATTAAAGCATTAAAAGGAAAAGTGACGATCATTCTGACAACACATTATATGGATGAAGTTGAAACACTGTCTGACCGTGTCGGAATAATGTCAAAAGGCAAGTTAACGGCAATGGGCACGGTAGCGGAATTAACTATGCAAACCGATACGGCCAAGCTGGAGGATGCCTTTGTTGCGCTTTCAGGAGGTGTGCTATGAGAATACTTTTATTTGCAAAAAGAAATACAAAAGAAGTTTTGCGGGATCCCATCAATTTCTTTTTCGGTCTGGGATTTCCTCTCATACTGTTGGTACTACTATCCATTATCAATAATGCTATTCCCCCTGAAGCCGGAAATCCTATGTTTGAAATAAAAAATCTTGCGCCCGGCCTGGCAA
This sequence comes from Treponema putidum, assembly GCF_000755145.1. Taxonomy (GTDB): domain Bacteria; phylum Spirochaetota; class Spirochaetia; order Treponematales; family Treponemataceae; genus Treponema_B; species Treponema_B putidum. The sequence continues at coordinate 400,554 of NZ_CP009228.1, read as the reverse complement.
TGTTTGGGAGCGTATTTATGGCATTATTTGCCGGTATGCTGCTATCAAAAGACCGTACCTCATCTTTCTTAATGCGTTTGTTTACTTCTCCTATGACTTCCGGAGATTTTATTTTGGGCTACACTTTGCCCATGCTCGCTATGACGATAGCGCAGGCAGCGATAACCTTATTCGCTGCGGGAGCTTTCGGTCTTGAAATAACTATTCACTTTTTGTTTGCGATTATTGTAACAGCTTTGACATCTCTATTGTTCGTGGGAACAGGACTGCTTTTCGGCAGTCTTATGAGTGATAAGGCTGTCGGGGGCGTTTGCGGAGCTTTGTTAACAAATGTTGCCGGATGGTTATCAGGAGTATTTATTCCGATTGATCTAATAGGCGGAGCCTTTAAAGCAATAACAAATATTCTGCCCTTTTATCATAGTGCGGAAGCGATAAGGTCAACCTTAAGCGGTAATTTAGGTGATGTTCTTTTTCATTTGACTGTTGTAATGATTTATACGGTAGTTATCTTCGTTCTTGCTATCATTGTCTTTCAACGCAGGATAAACGGTGAGAAAGTATAAATCAAATCGGAATATCTAAGGCATAGGCTTTATTTAAAAAATGTTACAACAGAAAAAAAGGAGTTGAACAATATGAAAGACGAATGCATAGTATGTAAGGCTGCACTACAGTATCTCGAATACGATGAAATGATGGAGTGTTCGCTCTGCCGAAAAAAAGAATTAAGTAAAACCAAATGTAAAAAAGGCCATTATGTATGTAATGAATGCCATACAAAAGGTATGGATTCAATTATAGGCATCTGTTTAAACGAAAAAAGTAAGAATCCTATTGAAATTATTGAAAAGCTGATGGCTGCCCCATTTTGTCATATGCATGGACCCGAACATCATGTAATGGTCGGGTCTGCATTGCTGACAGCATATAAAAATGCAGGAGGAGATATTGATTTAGAACAAGATCTCATTGAAATGCAAAAGCGGGGGAAAAGTGTTCCGGGCGGAGTTTGCGGATTTTGGGGAGCCTGCGGCGCAGGAATAAGTACAGGCATGTTTGTTTCCATTATTTCAAAATCTACACCGCTTGAGAATGAACCATGGGGACTTTCAAATAGAATGACTTCTAAATCACTTGAAGCAATAGGAAATATCGGCGGACCAAGATGCTGCAAAAGAGACTCTTACATATCTTTGCTTAAGGCTATAGATTTTGTTAAAGAAGCTTTTAATATAAATATGGAGAAGTCAGAAATACACTGTACACACTACGAACAGAACAACCAATGTATAGGTGATAGATGTCCGTTTAGAAGAAAAATTGCTTTTCAAGAGGCTTTTTTTGTATAAATTATTAATTCATCTCCACGTTGTTAGGATTATTGAAAGTCCTTCCATTAAAACGCCGGAATTGAACAGCTTCCAAAATTGATATTTTATTCAGCTGTTCAATTTTAAATGATAGGAAAAGTGGGCCCAGCTGGACTTGAACCGGCGACCCGCGGATTATGAGTCCGCTGCTCTAACCAACTGAGCTATGGGCCCTTAAAAGAGTTTTGAGTATATCAAAAACTTAAAAATTTGTCAATCGGTTGATGAAAAATGTACATCCTTAGTCCTTTTTCATCTTAGAGTTTTGCATAAGCAAAACTCTCGAAGTTGGAACCACCGCCGTCCATGGCGGTTAATGAATATACATCCTTAGTCCTTTTTTATCGTCTATTTCCGGATTCGAGTATATTTGCTTCGTTATTTACCAAATTGGGGGAGGGGGCGGGGCCGAATTCGCTGACTCCGTATTTATCGAATTTTTCTGCCGGTTCTTTTAAAGGTGCCGAAAAGGCTAGGTCAATGTCCGAAAAAGAGGTACTCATCGAGATAAATTTTTTAGGCTTGGACGGCGAAAGGGCTAAGATTCTATCGGTATATGCTTCCCCCTCATATAAGAACTTTTCACATTTTTGTTTTGTTACAAAAAGGTTGCAATCCGCCTTTTGTTCGGCTATTTCGATTTTTGCCTTTGAGGTGTTTAAGCAAAAGTCTGCCGCAGTTACAATCCCGTTATTAAAGGTAAGGCTGCCGTTTGAAAGAGAAACCAGACTGTTTTTTAGTCTTGAGTTTATTACTTCTACAGTATTAAAATTCCCCGAAACCGAAAAATGGACGGCTTTTATGCCTTCAATTTTTATGGAAGAATGAGTTGCAAGAATTCTGCATGATTCAAGTAAAAAATCTTTCGGAACATAGATAAAAAGTTTTCCGCTTGCCGGTTTTATCTCGGTAAACCTTAACTTCTTTTTATGTTCAACTATCGAAAGTTTTGTGCCTGCGTTGAGCTCGGGTTTATAGGCTATTGTATCCCCTTCATATGGACTTATAAAAATATCGACTTCAGATACGGCCGCTTCTATGTTTACAACCCTTTTTTGAACCCTCGTCAACTCAACATCTTGAGCAAAAAGGGTAGGGCTGTAAAATAGAAAAAGAGAAAAAAGACATAAACCAAAAATTCTAACCTTCAATTTTTGCATTTTCGTTCCAATAATAGGAATCGGGATAATTTCTTTTGCCGAAAATTGCCGTACCTACTCTTATTAGGGTTGAGCCTTCTTCGATAGCAACTTCAAGATCTCCCGTCATTCCCATAGAAACAACCTCCATCGAAACATTGGGAATGTTTTTTTCGGTTATTTCTTTTCGAATTTTTTGCAGGAGCTTAAAACAAAGTCTCACCTTATCCATATCATCGGAAAAAAGTCCTATTGTCATAAGGCCTTTTATTTTTAAGCAGGGAAGTTTTGCAATTTTTTCGGTTAGAGCTAGAGCTTCTTCAGGCTTACATCCGAATTTGCTTTCTTCTTGGGAGGTATTTACCTGAATTAAAATATCCATGGACTTCCCTTCGGATTCAAGTCTTTTGCTAAGCTTTTCGGCTAGGTCCAGCCTGTCAACAGACTCAATGCAGTCGGCATATTTTATTACGTCCTTAATCTTATTGGTTTGCAAATGCCCTATAAAATGGGTTTCATGTTTTACCGATGAAAGAGGCTCATACTTTTCGCATAGCTCTTGAACCTTGTTTTCGCCTATTAAAAGTTCACCGTATTCAAAGGCCTTTAAGATTCTTTCCGGTGTAACGGTCTTTGTTGCCATAAGAAGTCTTACCTCTTTTATATTTCTTCCGCAGGCCTTACAAGCCTCTTCCATCCGTCTGTGCACTTCTTCCAAATTTATTTTAATATCGTCTTTCATTTTTCCTCCATAAACTTTTTACAGTAAATATCAATTCCTTTAGGCTTATCCCCTAGCTCCTACAAGATAAAGATACTGAATTGGAAGCCCATATATTTCAGCCTCTTCAAACCCTTCAATCATAGGAAAATAGGTATAGGTACGTCCGTCGATAAGTTCGATGGTAATAATAAAGCCGAACTCATCATTTAAGCTGTAGCTTGCTTTTTTTATATCTTTTAGGCTATGCGGTTCAATATATTCGGAATCTTCGTTTTGACCTGCAATAAGCTCACAAATAAATTGTTCCGTCCGTCCTTGGAGCATATCCATACATTGGAATGCGATATAGTCAGGTTTAATATACTGCAAACAAAAAGCCGCATCATGGGCATTAAGAGCTTTTACAAAACCGCTCAATAATATATTGTAAATATCTGACTCATCATCGGTTTCTTTTAGCACATAATCATTAATGCGGACAAATTTTTCATTTTTCCACTTAAAAATCATACAATCAAGCTGGTTTATCATTACCGCAAGCGAAGTATTGTCCCGCAGCGGATAAAAACGTATCAAATCATTCATACCTTCAAGTGCAGGGCTTTTTTTTACCTGTTCTTTTATTGCTTTTATGCCGAAATCATTTGTCTCGGAAAATTTGCCTTTATTGTAAAGGTAAAAGACCTCAGGCCCGGCACCGCCGTAGCTTACCAAAATAAGCTTTTTACCGCCTTTTACATCCCAATAGCACATTTCAAAACCGTACTCGCTTTTAAGGCTCAAATACCGGTTTTCATCATCGCAGACCTCAATGTACGAATCCCTGCGTGCCGTATCCAAGTTAAAATTGTCAAAAACAGGCTTTAATACCTTTTCAGGTAAGAGCTTAAAGAGCGTTTTGATTGTTACAGTGTCCTCTGCAAAAAGCAGAGAATTAAAACCCGCAAAAAGCACAAGGCTTATCATAACCAATGTGACGGCCTTTTTCATATAAAAATTTCCCCCTAGCTGTTGATTAAAATTAAGTTACGGTTAATTATAACACACTTTGCATCATTTTCCAAGTAAAATTATATTAAAATTAGATTGAATATCTACAGCCATCTCGCTCAATTGACTAAAATCGTTTTTTGATGTACAATAACAACTTGAGAATATTATGACTGAAAGACCTGTACAGAGTAAATTGAACAAGGCATTAAGCATCCTCAAGCAAGGAGACCTTAAGGGAACCTATGCCGAACTTGAAAGGCTGTTGAAGGATGACTTGGAAAATGCAGAAATTGTCTATACTCTAAAGGGTGTTCGCTTTTGGGATGATAAGTTAGAAAGAGCAAAAAAAGCTTCAACACCCTTAGAAAGGGCTGAGATGATGATTTCGCAGTGGAAACCTTTTTTGTCCTACATCCGCCGCCAAGGCGAAGAAAAAGAATCAATCATATATTCTTTGAAATGTGCCGTTTTTACGATTGCATTGGAGTTTTACGCCGATCTTTTTAATGAAGATTCGGAGCTGCCTGATTCTGAACCGTATCGTAAAATCGGGCTTTGCTATAAGGTTCTCGGAAATTATGAAAAGGCACTTGAGTTTTTGAAGTATGCCGCCGAGATCGACAAGAATTCGGGTGCCGTTTTAGCCGACTTAGCCGATTGTTATGCCCTTTATGGAGAAATAAAATTTGCAAAGGCTTTTTTTAGAGAGGCCTTTTTTATCGATCCTGACGGGATTGAGATGCAATTTCTCGAATCGGAAATTATTAATAGGCTCATCCATAAAGTCAATAGTCTTGGTTATAAGGCTGAAGAAATTGCCGATTGGGTTCCCGTTTACGGTGTTCTTGACGGAATTTTTAATGTAAAACGGGAACTTAGAGCTTTTGAAGTAGGACAGTTGAAGCAAAACATCTTTTTGATGGAAGGTGAGGTTCAAAATGCCTCTCAAGAGCAAAAAAACAAACTTGTACCGCGGTTAATAAACCATTACTTTTGGCTGATTGACCATTATGTAAGTGTAAATGAAAACAAGTCAAAAATAGATGACTTGCTTTTAAGAATAAAGATATTGGATCAAAATATATATAATTGCTATATGAGATAGCATATTTTCGGAGGATTTATGTCTGATATACAAAAACAATTGATAGAGATGCTCAATGAAGAAAAATGGACTAGAGCAGCTATAGGTAACTACACAACAAAGAATTTTGAAGATCTATATAAATTAGTATCTACAGCAAAAAAAGAAAATGTTGTGGACGAAATCAAGGAAATATGTGATGAACATTTAACACACACAAAAAACAGTATAATAGCTCTTTATATTTCAAGTATAATATCCCTTTCAAGTCAGCTCTTGGACGATTCAAATGTTGTAAACTTAATAGGAATATTTACCGACAACCATCGAACACAAATAGTCGAATATCTTTGTAAAAAGGTACTTGAGTATGGAGAGTCTAAATTTGCCCTCCGTACTCTAGCCGACTGCTATAAGGCTGCCGGAAGCGAAGACCTTTATGATATTTGGGAACGCTTGGTCAAGATAGATTATGATGAAGCCGAAATTGCAAAACTTTTGGCCGAAAAATACGAAAAAGACGGAAATACTGAAAAATCAATTGAATATTATAAAAAAGCCCTTTATCGTTTTATCAACCGTAAACAAATAAACGGTATAAAAGAAATCTGGTCAAAACTGGTAACCCTAATCCCCGATGAAATAGATTTTTTCTTCCGAATACAAGCTAAAATTACCGCCATTATGGACAGCGGTCGAAATTTCATATTGATGCAGGATGTTTATCAATATTACAGGGATAATGAAAACTGGGATATTTGTATAGATATTTTAAAACTAATTCTTTCCTATGATGAAAAAGACAGCTGGGCGCGTGAAGAAATTATTGAATGCTTTAAAAATAAGTATAAAGATCACAGCCAGCTTGCGGAATGTATTAAGGTTTCGGATTTAAGCCAGCCTTGGCGTCCCGTATTTGATGCTATTGCAGACTTTGAAAAGCATATTTCTTTTGATACGGGCTCCTTTGTATTCCATCGTACTTGGGGTGTAGGACGCATTGCTTCAATCAAAGATGACGGCTTAGTGATAGATTTTGCAAAAAAACGAGGGCACAGTATGAGCCTTAAAATGGGAATTACCGCCCTCCAAATTTTAGATAAGGAACATATCTGGGTATTAAAATCTACAATAAGCAAAGAAGTTCTTGCAAAAAAAATCAAGGGAGACCCCGAGTGGACGTTGAAGACTATCATAAAGAGCTTTGATAATAACTGCGATATGAAAAGGATTAAACAGGAAATTGTTCCCTCGCTTTTAACTACAGGCGAATGGACAAGCTGGAATACAAAAGCTAGAAAAGTCCTAAAAGAAAATCCTATGTTCGGTATAAATCCCGATAATATTGATTTTTACACTGTGCGTGAGCGCCCAATTGCCGCAGAAGAAAAACTTTCAAACGAATTTAAGGCTCAAAAGAGCTTTTTTGCCAGAATTGAGCTTCTTAATGCCTATGATACCTCCGAAAATTGTGATGACGAATCCGATACTTTCCGGGAAATGCTTGACTATTTTGAGGGCTTCTTAAAGGCCTTTAGTCAGGTAAATGAGCAGGTTGTTTGCGCCTATATTCTTGTTAAAGAATTTATTGCCGACAAGCAGCTTATATCTGCCGTAAAACAATATAACTTTGCAGAGCTTTACAGCCGCATTGAAGATCCTATGGAAGTTTATTCTCAAATAAAGGATAAGGTTTCAATAAAAGGACAAACTCTTCGTCAAAAATTCTTAAGATACATAAAAAATCTTATTCCGAATTGGGAAAAAGAATATATCAAACTGTTTCCTACCGTATTATCTTCAGAAATGTTGGATGCGTTAATAGAAGCCGGATCTACCGATGATGTAAAGAATTTGGTCAAGGACTGTTTTGAAAACTACCGAATTTATCGAAGTGCGGTTATTTGGTTCTTTAAAAATATTCAAGAAGAAGAATGGTTTAAAGAACTTGATATCAGTTTAGAGCAGCAGCTTATAGTGCTCATACACATTCTTGATATTACATACAGAGAAATTGCTTCAAGAAGAAATACAACCGAAAACCGAAAAATCAACCATCAGGTTCACACAATTCTGTTCGGCAAGGATGAACTCTTGCAAAACTTTATAATTGAAAGCGATGTAGATACAATAACGAGACTTTATACTCTCATAGGGGATATTAAAGACCTTGACCCAATGGTTAAAATGAATATTAGGGCTAAAATTGTTGAAAAACATAAGGACTTTAAATTCTTTGATATTGAAGAAAAGAGCGTTACCGCTCACGGCTTGATTGTTACTGCCAAGATGCTTGATCTTAAAAATAAAGAGCTTATTGAAATCAGAGATGTTAAAATTCCGCAAAATGCAAAAGATATCGGCTTTGCTCTTTCTCTCGGAGACTTGCGTGAAAATGCAGAGTACAAGGCTGCAAAAGAAGAGCAGTCCCGCTTGAGCAATGCTCTTACCAGATTGCAGGATGAACTTGATAGAGCTCAAATTTTCGATCCTACGACTGCTACTGCAAAGAAGGTCTACTTCGGCAGTAAGGTAAAAATTCTAAACAATTTGACAAATGAAGAAGAAGAGTATACAATTTTAGGCCCATGGGAATCGGATCCTGCAAACGGTATAATTTCTTATATGTCTCCCTTGGGAAACGGTTTGTTTAACCGCAAAAAAGGAGAAGAGGTTGAATTTGAAGTAAATGATGAAAAAAGGAGCTATAAGATTATAGATATTGCTATTGCGAATTTAAAATAATTCAGTTGGGGCATTGAGGTCTTTAGTTTAGGAGCTCAGTCCCCATAGCTGTATTCCGAAGGAGGAAAAAATGTTTAAACGAGTTTTGCTGTGTTTGTTTTTATTCGTTCTTTTTGTACCTATTCTTGCACAGACCCCGCCTAAAACAAATGCAGAAATTGTAATCTTAATGGACACATCCGGTACGATTCTTCCATATTACGAGGATATTAACAATCGTGTTTTGACGGAAATTAACGATAAATTTGTAAGAAGGGGTGATACCGTTCATGTTTTGTCCTTTAATGCGGATGCCCGTTATGAAATGTCTCAAAAAATTAATAGCGAAAAGGATATTTCCCGTGTTGTTTCAAGGTTTTTACTTTTATACCACTTAGGTAAGAGTTCCGATTTTTTAACGGGGCTTCAATATGCCCGACAATACGGTTCAAATTTGCCTGAAACAAAAGAGAAAATATTAATTATAATCTCGGATGGAATTTTTAATCCTCCTGCTTCAAGCCCGTATAAAAATTATACCGATGATCAGATAAAAAATGAAATAGGGCTCCTCGCAGGAAGTATTAGAAAAAGAGGCTGGAAAGTTTATTATGTTAAACTTCCTTATCCTGCCGATGCCGTAATACGAGGATTGGATGGCGAAGAATTTTATAATCCGGGTGATTCAGGTGTTTCTGGCGGCGCAGCGGGTATGGCCGGTTCCGAGAATTCCAATAGTGCCGGCGGCTCTTCAGCAAATAATGGCGGAACAAGCAGCGGCACATCAGGCGGCAGCTCTTCCGGCAGTACGGGAGGAACGGGCGGCTCTTCAGTAAATAATGGCGGAACAAGCAGCGGCGCATCAGGCGGCGGCTCTTCCGGCAGTACGGGAGGAGCAGGCGGCAGTTCTTCAGATTCGGGTTCGGGTCAAGGCAGCTCAAGCGGAGAAAGTCTTACAGATGTTTCAAAAGCTTTTAAGGATGCATCCGGGGCTTCAAGCAGCGAGCTTTCTAAGGATAAAAATGACAAGTTTACAATTACGGACAATGCCGAAAACCTACCGTTGGTAAGATTCCCCGAAGGGGGGCTTGAAGCTCACGGGAATAAGCTTGACTTTTCTTTTGACGTCACAAATAACTCCGAGGAAGATATAGAACTCCATTTAACACACATTGTAATTGATAATGGGGTAAATATAAATACCATACCTGTCGATTCACAGAATACAAAGATAAAATCGGGTGAAAAAAATGTTCCGATAAGAGTGTCGGCCGTGCTTCCGCCCGAATACAAAGACGGTAATTACAATATAATTATGCGTTTAGAATTTGAGGAAGGAAAGAGAGTTTTACCTCAAGTTCTTGAAACATCCTTGTCCGTATTCCCGACAACCTTCCAAAAACTAAAAGAATCTAACGGTATTTGGTTAATTCTCCTTGGAATTCTTTTATTGCTTCTTGTGATATTTTTGATTATATTCTTTGTGCGAAGACGAGGCTCAAGCTCTACAGGTAATAATGTCCGTTATGCCTCTGCAAATAATCAGCTTAATTACCAAGAAGAAGATAAACGCTATCCTCATCAGCTTTCTGAAGAAGATGACCATGCAAACCGCTTAAATGCTTTTAGCTCTTCATCGAATACTTCTATATATTCTGAAACCAAAAACTTTGCAGGGGACGGAAGTTCCATGTATTCTGCGGATAACTTGGATCGTGTTGCAGCCCAAAAACAAGATGATGAGATATTGCGAAGGCGTGTTCTGGCGGCTTCTTTTGCAGTAAAGGAACCGAGAGGCACATATATGTCTCCGGCTAACTTTTTTGAGACAGTCGAAATAAAGCGTAATCAGTCAGGTATGACTGAAATTTATGTTTTAAATCAAAATAGAAATATAGGAAGACGGAATATCCACATAATGAAACCCGGAACCAGTTTGACAATAGGGGGAGGTAAGACGGATAACTTCTTAATCTTCTTGGTCCCGTTCCCTTCTCATTTGGCCCAAGTTAGGTATGACGGTCAAGATTATCATCTGGCTATTCTTAAGCCTAAATATTTTCCATATGAAAAGTCGAATGTTATAAATAACTGTATCGGTAAAACAGTTACCATTGTATCGGATAAAGGATATCATGTATACTTTACCTTTAGGGAATATGAGAATCCGACTGAAAAGTTAAATAGTATTTTAACATCGATTAAGTACGATTAGCTGCTGTTTTATAATTATAAAAAAAGCCCGCAAGTCTTTAGGCTTGCAGGCTTTTTTTTATTCGGTTTTTAGCAATTCGGCTATCTCGGGCCTATTCCATCTGAGGGCAACCTGATAAGGCGTTTCACCTGCGGTGTTTTTTGCATAAATGTCTATTCCGGTAATGCTTATTAAATCTTTGACCGTTTGCATATCTGCAAATTTAGCTGCATAATGGACTATACCGTCACCAAGCGTATCGGTCTGTTTTAAAGAGAATTCTGCCGCAATCGGAACAAAATCGGTATGATTTGTAAAGATTTCCGTTATTGCCGATATACCTTTATTGTTTACGATAAAAGGATTTGCCCCTTCGGCTAAAAGAGTCCTTGTGCTTTCTTTTTGGTTGTTTTGGACTGCAAGTAAAACAGCCGTTTCTCCGTTTTTGTTTCTTTTATTTATAGGATAGCCTTTTTTTATAATTATTTGGAAGTAGTCCGGTCTTACTTTTTCTTTTACGGCTATGTGTAATGGCGTATCTCCGTCAGTGTCAGTTAAAAGACTGTCATTGCCCAACACAATATCTACGGTTTTTATATTTTTATTCAGAGCAAGTATAAAGGGTGTTTTTCCATAGGCATCACGGGCTAAAGGGTTGCCTCCTGCGGCACGTACAAGAATAAGGCTTTTTTCAGAAATTTCTACAGCTTCATGAAGGGGCGTCCTGCCGTACATATCCTGTTGAACGGGGGAGGCGCCGTTTTTTAATAATAATTCTATAGCTTCGGTTTGATTTGCAAGGACAGCTTCAGATAAAGGAGACTTTCCTGTTTCGTCCGCTGAATTTACGTCTACCTTAGCCTTTAAAAATATATTTATAAACCTTATTTCTCCCTGTTTTGCGGCTTCATGTAAAACCGTTTTTCCTGCAAAGTTTTTTGCATTTAAAAGTTTTGCATATTCATCAGCGTCATTGCTTAAAATAAAATCTGCGGATTTATATGCTGACCATCTTACTGCGGCATGCAAAATCGTATTCCCCATAAAATCTCTGGCATCTATGTCGGCTTTTTTGTTCGTTCCGTTTTTAAGTAATGTTTTTAAAACCGATGGATTGTCCGACTTTACTGCACTAAAAAGAGGTGTTTCGTTATTTGCATTCCGTGAATTTATATCGGCTCCTTTATCGAGCAGATAGATCATCATTGGAACAATCTGCCATTCGGCTGCAAGGTGAAGGGGGGTATTTCCTGCTCCATCCTTAGCGCCTATTGTATGCGAATTTATCATCCAATCTTCTCTGCCGTCCCCTAAGGTCATAGCAAATTTTAAGGGACTTTCACCGCTTAAGTTTGCATAAAATATATCGGCATTATTTGCTATCAATATTTCGCCTGCTTCACGGTAGTTTTTTTCGACTGCGATATGAAGGGGCGTGTTCCCCAGCTTATCACGTGTATTTATCAAGCTGTTTTTTTCTACCAAATAATAAATAATATCGGAACTTGCCCTATGACTTACAGCTAAATGAAGAGGGGTTGACCCTTCGGAATCTCTGTCGGCACTGTTTTTTTCGGTAACAACATGTTCGACCATCGGCAGTCCCATACTTAATGAATGGATAAAGGCTGATTCTCCTGACTTATCCTCTGCATGAATATCGGCGCCATGATTTATTAAAAAATCTACTTGCTGTGTTTGGTTCCGTTCTATGGCTAAAATAAGAGGTGTTTGTCCCTTTTTATTTCTCTCATTTATGTCGGCACCGGATTTTAGGAGCTGGTCGAGAATATCATCATCCATACCGATTCGGGCTGCAATGTGGAGAGGTGTTTCACCATAGTTATCTTTTAGATTAGGATTGGCTCCCGCAGTAATAAGCTCATTAAATAGTTTTGAGCGTGAGGCCTCCGGCATAACCAAATGGAGGGCTGTGTTTCCTGAGGAGTTACGGCTATTGGGATCGGCTCCGGCTTGTAAAAGCAATATAGCAGCTTCTACTTTTCCGCTATAAACGGCTTCCTGCATTGCCGTTGAGCTTGAAATATCTTTTACATCGATTGGAACTTTATTTTTAATTAAAAAGTTTAAAAATCCCGTATAACCTTTTCTTGCAAAAATATGAAGCAGGGTTTCACCGTCTCCGAAACGCATTGAATAATTTCGGGCAAGGGAGGCTGTTTCGAATTCGGCAAAGTCTTTTCCCATCGGGTGTATGCCGGCAAGTAAAAGCATAGAAGCGATTTCGGCGGCTGTTTCGGAATCAGTGTATTTGTAGGCTATGCCGAGGGGGCTTAAATCCTCTTCATTATATTCTGTTCCGGGGGAGACTATAGCTAAAATTTGTTCCGTAAGTTGTTTATCCAATGCTTCTACTGCAAGATGCAGGGCTGTGTTTTGATTTTCATCTTTTTGCTTTACGGTTTGAGCCGTCAAAATTAAATTGGAAACATTTTTTTTACAGGCTGTATCGAAAGGCTTTTCGCCCTCATTATCTTTAGCAAATATATTTGCGTTGTATTCAACTAGAACCTTAACGGCATCATAGGCCGAATTGTTTAGAGCTGCTTGAAGAGGTGTTGCTCCCGTGTTATTTTGTGCTTCCAGATCAGCGTCCATATTTATTAAAAGGCGCACAATTACAGTATCGTTTTTAATAGCTGCGATATGTAAAAGGGTATTCCCATCCTCATCCCTCATATTTACGGCAGAACCGTTAAGTCTTTCCTGTAATTCTTCCGATTTTCCTGCTTTTATAAGATCAATTAAAGTTTCTTCTTTTGGTGCAGGCGTTGTTTTACATGACATAAGATTTACCGCAATTAAAACTAAAATAAATGCGAGTTTAAATAATTTTTTGGTTTTAAGAATAATATTTTGCATAAGCGTATAGTCTCCCCGCTTTAATATCGGCTTTAATCAAATTCTCTTTAGAATGGTGATTAAAAGAGAGGAATGTTTTACTTATTTTGAACTGCAGCTTCAATAAAATCCCTAAACAAGGGATGAGGCTTATTAGGCCTTGAAGCAAATTCCGGATGGAATTGAACGGCCACAAACCAAGGATGGCTTTTTAGCTCAACAATTTCTACCAAGTTACGTTCAGGATTAAAGCCGGAAAAGACCATATCCGAATTATTAAATTTTTCTCTATAAATATTGTTAAACTCATATCTGTGGCGGTGTCTTTCCTTAATTTCGTGGGATTTATAGGCTTTTTCTGCAAGAGTTCCTTCCGTTATCATACATCTGTAAAGGCCTAGCCGGAGGGTTCCGCCGATTTTTACATCTTTTTGATCGGGCATCAGGTCGATAACCGGATTTTTTGCATTTTTATCGAATTCGGAAGAATTTGCTTCTTCAATATGCAGGGCGTTTAGGGCGTATTCGATAGCCGCAATCTGCATACCTAAGCAAATTCCGAAATATGGAATTTTATTTTCGCGGGCGAATTGAGCCGTTAAAAGCATTCCGTTGATACCTCGGTCACCGAAACCTCCCGGCACTATAATACCGTCTGCATCCTTTAAAAAGGCTGCTGCGTCATCTTTGGTTTCTATTTTTTTTGAATCGATCCAAATAAGTTTGATTGAAGTCTTATGGTAAATACCTGCCGCAGTTAAGGCCTCTACAACGCTTAGATAGGCATCGGGGAGCTCTACATATTTTCCGACGAGGGCTATGGTTATTTCTTTTTCGGGCTTGTAGTAGGTTTGCACCATTTTTTTCCATTCTTCAAGATTAGGTTTTTTGTTTTCGATATTGAATAGTTTGCACAAAACCTTCCCAAGGCCCGCTTCTTCCAGCATTAAAGGAACCTCGTAGATAGACCTTGCCGTCAAATTTTCGATTATTGCATCCTGCGGGATGTTGGAAAAAAGGCTTAATTTTTCTCTTACCGGTTTTGAAAGGCGTTTTTCGCTTCGGCAAATTAGAATGTCCGGCTGGATACCGAAACTCAAAAGCTCTTTTACGCTGTGCTGCATCGGCTTTGTTTTGATTTCGCCGCATTCTTTTAGATAGGGTAAAAGACCTAAGTGAACGAACATGCAGTTTTCTTTTCCGACGGTGTACCTGATTTGGCGGATAGCTTCGATAAAGGGGAGGGCTTCTATATCTCCCACAGTACCGCCTATTTCGGAAATAACAAAGTCGGCTTCCGTTTGTTCGGCTGTTCCTATGATTCGGGATTGGATTTCGTCGGTAACATGGGGAACAACTTGGACGGTTCCGCCGTTATAGCCTCCGGCTCTTTCCCTGTCCAAGATGGCAAGATAAACTTTTCCGGCTGAGGTACTGTTGAATTTATGCAAGGGAACATCGGTAAATCTTTCATAATGTCCTAGATCTAGATCCGTTTCGCCCCCGTCTTCCGTAACAAAGACTTCACCGTGTTGGTAGGGGTTCATAGTGCCCGGATCCACGTTTAAGTAAGGATCGAATTTTTGATTGACTACGGAATAGCCCCGGCTTTTTAAAAGCATTCCTATTGAAGCAGCCGTTAAGCCTTTCCCTAAAGATGAAACAACTCCGCCTGTTATAAAAATAAATTTAGATTTCATAATTTTCTCCCGACCAAAAAAAAACGGCTGAGCCTCTTGTCGGCTTCCAACCGTGCTTTAGTATAACCTATTTTTCATTTATTCGCAAGGGTACCGATACAACTATTTAACAAGGTTTTTACACGATGCCCTAAAATAAAAATTAAATTTGCCGATGCTTAAAGATATTAAAAGTGGTGCATTTAAATTTATACAAACAAATATCCTGCCTAAATAGTACCGTAAATATTAAATTATGTATAAAAACAAAAACTTGTGGGGTAAATGTATGTGTAAAAGTAAAGACAAACCGGATATGGAGAAAAACAGCAAAATAGCTGAAAAAGTTTTTATAGAAAAAAGAATAAAACTTTTTTTAAAAGCAGCAAAAGAGCATCCCGAAAGATTCCGATACGGGATAAAGCCTTTTAATTGCAGGCCGAACTTGTTAATAAAGTATCTAAATGATTCTAAAAAGATATAGGGAATCTTTAAAACCTAAAGTTATACTTTCAATAAAATTCGACAACCGTAGAAATCTTCAGATTTCGAGGCTGTCGAATTGTGCCGCTTAAAATAAGCCTTCTCTTTTTGAATGAGTTGTCCGCAAAACCGGTAAAAGTTTGTCTGTTAGCAATATATTTTGGCTGGGAGGGAAAGCGGGAGAATGGCGTTTTTTAAGAGGCTATTTGGAAAATTCTTGAAAGTCTATCTGATAACAATAAGATAGTACGGAAGTATGAATAACTAACTGCTAATCTGTTTTTTTAATTTTTTCAGTTACTTTTTTCATTATTTTATGCACAAAAATCAAATTAAATGACATTGTAATAATACATAATACAGACGAAATTACTATGCTAAAGAATGTATATTTAAAAGTATAGATTGCTTTATTTATTATAAATATGCTTACCGGTAAAAGGATTATACTTGATGCTAATATAGGTCTAATATCTATTTTTTACCCGTAGTGGATGCCGTTACACGGCTACATAACGCAAAAAAAGATGGAGTGTGCGTGCGAGCTGTTGAAGCAAAGCAATCTCTATGTTGCGGAAATTGCCTACCGGCTCGGTTATAAAAATGCGGGAAGTTTTTCCGTTCAATTCAAAAACTATACCGGTGTACTGCCGTCGGAGTACCGTACTCATCCTCCAATCGAAGCTGAAAAGCAGCCGATTACTTTTGTATGACTTTAAGGTGCCACCCGAGTATGCGCTTTTTCATTCCCGCAATGTCGAGGACTCCTTCGGCAAAGCCCTTGCGCACCAATTCTTCCGGAACGTATTCATCGTATTTTTCAAAAACGGGAACTTCTTTCGGATAGACAAGCTCTATCGGATTGAATTCCGTTTCGGCTTCTTCTGCAACAATTTTGAAAAATTCTTCTTCGCTCGCCTGCATCGTAAACTGCATATAATATGGGCGGGACGGATTTAAGCCTTTTAATCCCAGCCGCTTTGTGCAGCGCAGTTTTAAAAAGCGTTCGAGCGCAAGAAAGGCGTAGGTTCCCAGCCACGGGAACAGTGCCCACATTTTGCCTCCGAGATTGATAAGCGGCCGATTTTGCATGAGCGCCTTTGCAAAGGTTTCCCGTGCATCGGCAAGGCGGCAGACGGCGTGCCGCATCAAATACGGATAGGCTTTGTCTTCCGAAAGAACGCCGTACATCCGCTCCAAAATGTGCGTGTGTATGTCGCCGGCAACATCGCCGAAATACGCGGGGATATTGCCTTTAACCAACGTGCAATATACTTCACGTTTTTTATGGTCCACTTCGTCGACCGCCCATACGCGGCCCGCAATGGCGATTTTGTCTCCCGCAGGCGGCGGCTTTACAATGGTGCCGAGCTGCTCCGAGCCTGAGCGCACGGTGTATTCGATGTTTTCCTGAAACACCGCGTAGAATTTGTAATCGTTGACGATTCGCTCGCCTGCAAGTCCGACAATGAGCCCTCCGTTTTCCGTACGGTTTATGTGATCGATTTCGAGCAAGTGCCGAAGCAGCACGCGGTAATCGTCTTGAGTGATTCGATGAAAAGCCGACAACGGCAAAACTCTGGACGCAAGTTCGGCGGGCGTCATTTCTCCGCGGGAAGCGAGCGTACTCATCGTTTGATGATAGAGCAGACTGAAAGGCAGCCGTTGTGTCCTCGGCGGTTCAACAAAGCGCTCTTCGACATACAGCTGTACGAGTGCGACGCCCTGAATGAGATACCACGGAATCATATCAGGCAGCATGGCTCTCGCTTCGGGGTGATCTTCGCGCATGACGAACCACATTTCGGAAGGATTGCCGCGGCGGCCGGTGCGGCCCATGCGCTGCAAAAAGCCCGAAATGGTAAACGGCGCATCTATCTGAAAAGCGCGCTCAAGTTTGCCGATGTCGATGCCAAGCTCTAGCGTTGCCGTAGCGCAAACGCTCATAAGCGAATCGTCGTCCTTCATTTCTTCTTCGGCGCTTTCGCGATAAGAAGCGGAAAGGTTTCCGTGGTGGATAAGAAAGCGGTCGGCTTCGTGATTCGCTTCGCAGTATTGGCGCAGGTATTGGCACACGGACTCGCATTCTTCGCGGGAATTGGTAAACACGAGGCATTTTTTTCCGCGCGTGTGTTCGAATATGTATCCGATGCCGGGGTCGGCGGCCTTCGGTGCCGTGTCGGTTGCGGGCTCTATAATCGGCGCTTCCGAAAAGGCCTCTCTGCCCTCGTCGGCTTGCGGAGCGGTATTGAAAAAATGCTCCATAGAAAGTCGCCACACTTCCTTTCCGCCGTCAAAACGGGGAATGACCGTCTTTTTGCTGCTGCCCGCCGAAAGAAATTTTCCGGCTTGTTCGGGATTTCCGATGGTCGCGGAAAGCCCGATGCGTCTGGGGTTACACGATGCGGTTTTGCACAGCCGCTCGATAAGGCAAAAAGTCTGCAAGCCGCGATCGGAGCGGAGAAGCGAGTGTATTTCGTCGATGACGATAAAGCGCAGATCGCCGAAAAGCGAAGGGATTTCCATGTGCTTGTTGATCATCAAGGATTCCAAAGATTCCGGCGTTATCTGCAATATGCCCGCCGGTTTTCGCAGGAGTTTCCGCTTTTGAGACTGCGGCACATCTCCGTGCCAGCGCGTAACGGGTATTCCGGCTTCTTCGCACAATTCGCCCAATCGTCCGAACTGGTCGTTGATGAGCGCTTTGAGCGGAGCGATATACAAGACGCCGACGGACGAAGACGGATTTTCTGCAAGCAGGCTCAAAATCGGAAAAAATGCCGCTTCCGTTTTTCCCGATGCGGTTGACGCGGTCAAAAGAACGTTGTCATCCATATTAAAAAGAGCGTCCCCTGCGGCATTTTGCACGGCGCGCAGCATTTGCCATCCCGAACGGTAGATATAGTCCTGTATAAACGGTGCGTATCGGCTGAAAACATCCATAGCGGTCTTTTCCTTACACGCTGAATTCTACAAAAGTGCCGTCCGCTTTGTCCGATACCGCTTCGGTTTTGGCGTAGGAAAATTCATCGGAATTCAGCAATTGTTCTATGGTCATGGACGGATTTTGATACAAAAGATTCAACAGTTCGATAAAATCCCGAATCACTTCGCGCGGAGTTATATTCAAATCCGCACCGATGCGCTCGTATTCGATGCGGATAAAAACGGCCAGATCGTCCGTCGTAACATTCCTTTCGTATCCGTACAGATCGGCATGCATGGCGGCGAGCTTTTCGCACAGGATGAGCATTTCTTCGGCGGTAAGCGGCTCCAAGCGGATGACCGGCGCCAATAAATCACGCGCTCCGGGTTTTGAAAATTTTCCTTCCGCAAGGCGCGAGCGCAGCGCTTCATAGCTGTATACACCGCGCCGCTTATCCTCGACTGCCTGCGGTGTGGCGCCCATGAGGATGCCCACATATTTCGCCTTACCCTGCAGGGTATCGTTATACATGGTCAGCAGCTTTTCATAATTGTACTGCCTTGTGATTGAATTGGGAATTTTGTATATGTTTACGAGTTCGTCGATGATGATCATCATGCCGGTGTAACCGGCCAAACGGAAAAAGGCTGCGAAGAGTTTGAGATAATCGTACCAATCATCATCGGAGATGATAATGTTGACGCCCAGCTCTTCTTTTGCTTCGCGCTTCAAATTGTATTCGCCGCGGAACCAGCGCACAACCTTCGCCTTCAGCGCATCGTCTCCGTTCACGTAGGCATGATAGTACGCCGAAAGGAGCTTTGCGAACTCGAAGCCGTGCACCAGTTCGCTGACGGAGGAAGTAACCGCGTAGATTTTTTTGTCCACCGACGCCGTGAGCGCGGGATCGCCCGGTACGGCGCCGCTTTCGTTTACGGCTTCACTCTGCACGCTGCTTATCCAGCGGTCGAGCACTAAAGTGAGCGCGCCGCCTTCGGGCTTTGTCTTTGTGGACAGGTTGCCGATGAGTTCGCGGTAGGTGGCAAGTCCTTGCCCCTGCGTTCCCTGCAGCCTCCGTTCGGGCGAAAGATCGGCGTCGGCGACGACAAAGCCCCGCTCCATGATGTGGTTGCGGATTGTCTGCAAAAGAAAGCTTTTGCCCGAACCGTATCGTCCCACGATAAAGCGGAAGGACGCGCCTCCTTCCGAAATAATATCCACGTCGTGAAGGAGCGCTTCAATTTCGTTTTTCCGCCCGACGGTGATGTACGGAAGACCGATGCGGGGAACGACGCCGCCTTTCAGAGAATTCAGCACGGCTTGAGCGATTCTCTTCGGCACTTTTCTGTTTTCTTCGTTCATTGTATGTTTCCTCCGAGTATGCGGCCTATGTCTTCGCGGTAGTCTTCCACAAGCGTAAGGTCGCCGTTGTCGCATTCCACGGCGATGTCGCCGATTGTATCGAACAGGGTTTCGTTTAAAGAATCGGCAAAAATTTCAGCCATTTCGTTCCGAGCTTTTAAAACGCTCTTTACGGATTCTCCGCGCAAAAGCAGCATCAGGATGTCCGCCTGTTCCGCAGTGATCGGCATGGCGGGAATTTCGCCGCCGGAAGCGGCTTCGTCTCGGAATGCCGGTTCGTCGGACGTGCGATTTTTGCATGCGCTGTTTTCACGCGCCGCTTTTTCTGCGTGCGCTTGATTTTCCCGATTGTTTTTATCCGTTTTTTCGTCCGCTTTTTCTTCTTCGGTTAAAAGGCTTTCACGGGTTTGGAGCGCATCTTTTCGGATCCTGTCAAGGTCGCCGAAGCGGATTGTAACCTTAGGCTTCAAGGCTTCCGCTTGCAATCGCTTTTCGGCAGCAATCACGTCTTCGATGAGAGCGGCGGCCCACGCGTCTTCCGGTCTTTCTTTTAAGGGGCGGCCCGCATTCAAATAGATACGGAGCCTTCGCTCGGCTTCGCGCAGTAAGCCTTCGAAAAGCGCCTTGTCATAGTAAAGGCTGTGATAACAGCGCTCTTTCCACTTTCCGCCGCGGCAGATATACCGATGACATTCGTTAAGCACATAATCGGCGTTTATCACCGGCTTAGGATTCCAATAGACTGCGTTTTCGAGCGGATGCCAGCTGAATTCTCTTTGCCTGCCGAAGCACGCGGTAAAAAAATCTTTTCCGTCTTTTTTATACTGTGATGCGGCATAACGCCATACCGCGGCGAATAAGCGTTTTGCGCCGGCTTCGGACTTTTTAAAAACCGCTCCGTTTTGTATCTTCGCCCCGCCGAATACGCATAGCGCGCCGAACAGTCCGTCATCGCTATACTGTGCCGGCTTGCGGAGAACCAAAAGTGCGACATCCCGTTTTAATGTTTCCGCATTCGCATATCGGACGGCCGTTTCGGGAGCGGCGCCTCCGGTAACGGCAAGTTCGTGCATCCAGCGGCGCAGATTTTTGCGCATGCCGCCGTCTCCGATGCCGGAATCGATAAAGCCGTTTTCAAACGCTTCCATTTTGCAAAGAGCGTCTTCAAGCGAAGATGTGCCGATGCCGTTTAAAAGTTCGTAAAGATACAGGTACGCAAGCGATGCGGCGATCGGTTCATAGACGCCTTTTCGAACCTTCGTCCTCCACGTAAAATAGCCGCGGAGCTGCTTTACGCTCAAATCGTGATAGACGGTAAAATATCGATGAAATTCGCCGTTCCACGGAGCATCGTCTTCGTAATCCTCCATGAATTTTGCCTGCACGTAGAAATTCCGGCATTTTTGGCGGAACGAACCGTCTCCGTACCGGTAGAGCTTTATCATTTTGCGAATTTTTTCAGGGATTTGAGCGGGCTGCAAAGAAGACGCCGGCTTTGAAAACGGAATCGCCGATGCGTGATATTCCGCCTGTGCCGCCGGCAAATCGCTTGCGAGCACAATCGTAAATCCGCTTTGCTCGGCAATGTGATGTTTTTCTTTTGCGTATATCGTCAGATCCCGTAATCGCATTTTTCGGTCTTTCTTTTTCAATGATGGTCTTAAAATTATACCGGTATATAAAAATGTGTCAAGGTATTAAAATCGACATAAAATGCGGTACCTTGACAGAAATCGAAATAACAAGTACAATTTTATTATGTTGGACTATAAATTTATTAAAGAAAATCTTGAAGCCGTAAAACAAAATATTAAAAACCGGCATATGAATGCGGATGCCGATAAGGCAGTGGAACTATATGATAAGCGTACTGCTCTTGTTACGTCTTTACAAAATCTGCAAAAAGAACGAAACGATAATTCTCAGTCAATGAAGCAAAAATTAAGTTCCGAAGAAAGACAAAAACTGGTCGATCAAGGAAAAGCTATAAAAGAAAAAATTGCTCAAGTAGAAGCCGATCTTGCTGAAGCCGAAAAAGCTCTGCATGAGGCTGTAAGTAAAATTCCGAATATGGCTCATCCCGAAGCCCCCGTCGGCAAGGAAGATTCCGACAATTTGGAAGTTAAGCGGTCAGGCAGCATTCCTAAGTTTGACTTTGAACCTAAAGATCATGTTCAGTTAGGCCAAGATTTGGATATAATCGACTTTGAAGCGGGTACGAAAGTTTCAGGCGTTAAATTCTATTTTTTAAAAAACGAAGCCGTATTTTTAGAGCAGGCTCTGACGATGTACGGTCTTAACATATTGCGGAAACACGGGTTTAAACCCTTTATCACGCCGGATGTTGCAAAAGAAGAAATTTTATACGGTATCGGCTTTAATCCGCGAGGAGAAGAATCTAACGTATATTCTCTTGAAGGCGAGGGATCTTGTTTGGTTGCAACTGCCGAGATTACTCTGGGCGGCTATCACTCGGATGAGATTATCAAAAAAGAGAGCTTGCCCTTAAAATACTGCGGCCTTTCCCATTGCTTTAGGCGTGAAGCGGGAGCCGCCGGACAGTTTTCAAAGGGGCTTTACCGCGTACATCAGTTTTCAAAACTTGAAATGTTTGTGTATTGTACGCCGGAAGAATCGGATGCTATCCATGAAGAGCTCCGCTTAATTGAAGAAGAAATATTTAACGGCTTGGGAATTCCCTTTAGGGTCGTTGATACTTGTACCGGAGATCTGGGTGCCCCTGCCTATCGAAAGTGGGATTTGGAAGCATGGATGCCCGGAAGAAACGGAGGAGAATGGGGCGAGGTTACCTCTACTTCAAACTGTACCGATTATCAATCCCGCCGTTTAAATATACGCTACAAGGATGATGACGGTAAAAATAAATTCCTTCATACCCTAAACGGAACAGCTCTTGCTATGTCCAGGGCTATGATAGCCGTTTTGGAAAACTATCAGCAAGCTGACGGTTCCATTAAGATACCTGAAGTACTTGTTCCCTATTGCGGTTTTGATAGAATCGGCTAAAACGATGCAAGTACCGCCGCTTAAAATAAAGGGCCGATAATTTTTTTAAATAATTATCCTTGGTATATAAAAAAGCCGGAACATAGTCCGGCTTTTTTTATGTTTTTGATGTAAGCTCCGAAATATCTTTTTTCCATTGGTAGAGCCTATTTTTATCTTCCCATTCAATTAGTTTTATGATTTTAAAGTTTTTACGAATTTTAGGATTTTCAAAATAGACCACGGCAAAGTTTCCGTTTCCTATGTATATAATTTCTTCCCCTTCTTTTATTTCTTCCGCTTTTTTTAAAAATTCTATAACACAGTCAAAGTGTGCAGGCAGGCCGCTTTCTTTATCGGCAATTGCCGAACTTAAATCCTGTATAATTTCCCCGCATTTTGAGCATTTGTATTCGGGATATTCTATCTTTTTTAAAGCCGGCTCTCTATTTTTAAAAGCCGACTCTCTGTTTTGATTGTGAAAAATCTTGGTTTTTTTTATTTGTCCGTCAATAGGGCTTTTTTGAGGGGCGTCATCGCCCTGTTTTTCCGTCCTTTGACTTTTCATAGGTTTAAACCTTCTTTTACTCATACTCTTATCCTCTTTTTGCAATCCATACTTTCGTAATCGAGTCCGCCGTTCAAAATTCTTTCCGTTATAATTGAAGCCAGTCTATAAATAGCGGCATTTATGTACTCGGGGTCTTCAAGTTTTAATTCCATTGCATGAATTTCCTCATCCGTTAATGCGGCATTATGGGTAGAGGTATTTTTTTTATGTGGGAATAAATTCACACTAGTCATAGCAATCTCCAAAGGCATCTTTTAAATGCAGTATCTCAAGCGGTTGTTCCAAAAAAGGGTTTGATCTTAATACGACCACATCAAATCTTATATACATCTTATTATATTTTCGATTGTTTGCAAGAAAATGTTTAGCTGTTTTTATAATACGTTCTTGTTTTTTTTATTGATAATAAGATCCAGATCGGATAATTCCGTTTTTAATAAGGTTTTTACTTCTATAAAAACCAATATTTCTTCGGAAAAAGGTGAACTGTTTTTATCCAAAGCAATTATATCTATTTCTCCCGTGCGGGTTCGCCAGTTGCGTTCTAAAATGAGGTAGCCTTTACTTGTAAGCCATTCGGATATGCGGTTTTCTCCTTTTATGCCGAGAGAATCCATTATTTATTTCTGTAAGCCCTCGGATCAATCGCCCGAACTATAAAAAGGTTTTTATTTTTCTTTAGATCGAGCGGCTCGGAATCTTCATTTAAAACTTCTCCTGTTGCATCGATTAAGACCCTAACAAAGGGACGTATGGGTGCTTCAGGCGAGCTTTTTACTACTCGGGCAAGTGAGGCATCATTCATTAAAACGATGGAGCCTATGGGGTATATGCCTATGCTTCTTATCATAACTTTTATTATTTCGGGATCAAAAATTCGGGCATTATCGGCCAGAAGATTTTTCATGGCTTGATAACCCAGCATTAAATCTCTGTATGGTTTAGGTGTTATCATCGCAACAAAAGCGTCTGCAACTGTTATGATTCTTGCACCTATATCTATTTCCTTTCCTGAAAGGCCGTTAGGATACCCCTTGCCGTCCCATCTTTCATGATGCTGCATAATGCTCAAAGCAATTTCTCGTGTGTACATAAGCTCGCTCATAGCTGTTCTGTATCCATAGGCCGTATGAGCAGCAACTGCTTGTTTTTCAACATCAGTTAAGGTATCGGTTTTGTTTAATATCTTTTGCGGTATTTTCATCATTCCTATATCGTGCAGCAAAGCGGCTATAGTGATTTCGTTTATTCTGTTTTTTGGGAGATCCAGGGCCTCACTTAAAATGATGGTCAAGATGGCCGTATTTACGGAAGATCGGGCAAGGCTGTCTTCTTCAAGTTCCGTTCCCAATATAAAGCCTACACAAAGAGGCGGATTTTTTCTTACTAATTCTATCAACTCTTTTGCATGATAGCTTACAGGCATATTATCTACGGGTTGCCGTGCTTTAAAATTTTCAAATATTTTTTCAATTTTTTTTATAATTTCCAAATATTCCGTATAGAGTTGCATGGATCGGGAATCTTTTGTAAGTTTTAAAATACAGTCGGCAGAAATTTCTTCAATTTCGGATCTTTTAATTTTAGTACCGTTGATGGGATATTCTTCCTTATCTTCTTCTATTTCCTCAGCATCTTCAACAGCTTCAACCTCTTCTATTTCATCAAGTTCCGCTATTTCATCATCTAAGGTCTCGCCCTCGGGTACGGGATCTCCGGCTGTAACGACATACTGAATTTTCCATCTTTTTAAGGTGTTTAACTCATCGTCGCTTAAAGGTGTACCTCTAAGAAGAAGCATGTTGCGTCCGTCGTCAAAGAATACGGGAGCCGAAAAACGTTCCCCGATCTTAAGGTCAGCCGTTTTAATTTTTTTTAACATTTTAAAACTCCTTGTTTAACATCAATACAATTATTTTTTTAGCAAAAAGGCAAAAATAGCGGCTACAGCTTTATAAGTGTATTCGGGTATACAGGCTCCTATTTCTTGATGGACAAGAATATTTGCCAAGTTTTCATTTTCCACTATTTTTATTCCATTACGTTCTGCCGCTTCTTTTATTTTTTTTGCTGTAAGTCCCCTTCCTGCTGCCGTAATTATAGGTGCTTTTGATTCTAAAACATAGGAAAGAGCTACAGCACAATCAAGTTTTCCTTTATGCATGTCTCCATTTTATCACAAATATAAAAAAAACAAGGTAATAAAACAAATTTTTCCCCCTTTTTTTATGTAACTTGACTTAAAAGCTCTTGTTTTAGTATTATAATTATGTAGTGAGGTTAGATATATGCGTAAATTAAAAAATCCGATTTCAACAATGGCCGGAATTTTATCGATTATGCTTGTTTCGGTTGTTCTTCTTTCAGCCCGTTGTTCAAGTAATCCTGAAAATGCAGCAACGGTGTATGCCGATCAGGGGTTAAAAACGGAGCTAAGTAAGGAGTCTATTTCAGCTCTTGAATCTTTACAAAAGGCAAATCGAGAACTTACTTCAATGATTTTACCCTCGGTAGTTACCCTTGATGTTGTAGAAACAAGAAAGGTTCAGAACAATATAGACGGTTTCCCTTGGTTTTTCTTTAACCGCCCTCAGGATCAAAAAGACGGGCAGGGAGAAAGAGAATATGAAGCGGAAGGAATGGGCTCAGGCGTTATTGTAAGAAAGACGGGAAAAACCTATTATGCTTTAACAAATCAGCATGTTACAGGCAATGCAAAGACAATTTCCGTCATACTTTATAACGGTGATAAAGTTCAAGGTAAATTGGTCGGCTCTGATCAGAGAAAGGATGTTGCCCTTGTTTCTTTTGATTATGACAAGGATTTGAGGGTTGCCGTTTTAGGAGACTCAAACACCGTACAGGTAGGAGATCTTACATACGCAATCGGAGCTCCTATGGGCTATGTATCTACGGTTACAAGCGGTATTGTAAGTGCGGTAGGCCGTTCGGGCGGACCAAATAGGAATAATATAAATGATTTTATTCAAACGGATGCAGCTATAAATCAAGGTAATTCGGGCGGTCCCTTAGTAAATATCTATGGCGAGGTTATAGGCATAAACAACTGGATTGTTTCATCAAGCGGCGGATCTCAAGGTCTTGCCTTTTCGATTCCGATAAACAACCTTAAAAAAGCTATCGATGATTTTATTACTTCGGGAGAAGTTAAATATGGCTGGCTGGGTGTTCAGTTACTTGAAATAAACGATAAATTTAGAGAAAATTTAAACTTAAAGGATATTGAAGGTGCCTTTGCAGGACAGGTATTTTTAGGTTCTCCTGCCGATAAGGGCGGCATAAAACCCGGCGATTATATTACCGAGGTAAATTCGACAAAGGTTAAGAGTGTCGACGATATACTGCGTGTTGTAGCCGATTTAAAACCCGGTGAGACTGCTTCATTTAAGATTTTACGAAAAGGAAAAAATATTTCCGTTACGGTAAAAATTGAAGAAAGAGATGAAAAAAATGTAGCAGATTCATCTAAACTATGGCCCGGCTTTGTTCCGTCTCCTTTAACTGAAGAAATTATAAAACAGCTTGAGTTAAAAAAAGGTCAAAACGGTGTTGTTGTGACCAATATGCAGTCTAAGAGCCCTGCAGCAGTTATAAGTTTGCAGCCCGGCGATATTATAGTAAAAGTAAACGGAAAAGATGTAAAAGATGTCTTAAGCTTTTATGACGAACTTTCACAATCAGGCAATGAGGTCTGGTTTGACTTTATAAGAGAGGGTCATAACTTGGTTAGCCCTAAGATTAAAAGATAAACAGATCTTTAAATAATTTTACCTCCTTCTTTTGGGCTAAGGCGGCATACTTAAAACTGTGCTGTTTTAGCCCTCCTTTTTAAATATTCCGATGAGATATCGTAAATCAATATTAAAAATATCATAATGGGAAGCCAATCTTTATAAGCCGCATAAAATGTTTTTGTGTGTTTATAAATAGGAACTTCCGCATAAAGAGATTCGGCTTCAAAAAGAGGAATATCCGCAATAATTTTTCCTTTGGGATCTACAACGGCAGAATAGCCTGAGTTTGTCGAACGCACCAATGTTGTTCTAAGCTCTATGGCTCTAAAATGGGCTACTACAAAGTGCTGATATTCGGCACTTTTTGTTTTAGACCAAGAGTCGTTTGTTATGTTTATAAGCAAATCGCTTCCTGCATTGTGTAAATTGCGGCATACTTTAGGAAAAGCATCTTCAAAACATATAGGTGCAGCAAATCTTACCGTTTTACCTTCCGAATTTTTAATGCTAAATACTTTACATTCTGTCCCCGGATCCCATCCTGATGAAAACCCTACAAGTTTATCAAAAAAACGGGCAACAATCGGATTATCTTTAAAGGGCATGTATTCGGCAAAAGGAACCAGCTGCATTTTTGAATAAACATCTAAAATTTTTCCTTCAGGGGATAAAAGATAGGCTGAGTTATATTGCTTGTTCGCATTTATATATGGAGAGCCTATTATGATTGGGGTATCCGTATCGGCTAAAAAACGGGTAAATGGGTCATTATAAGGAATAAATCCGTAAAAATCCTCATTATCCTTATAAGGGACAGGCATTGAAGATTCGCTCCATACTATGATATCCGGTTTTTTGTTTGAAGAAAGTATTGCCTTTCGGCTTAAAGCTTGAGAGAGTTTTATGTTTTCTTCAAATTGAGAATTATCCCATGGGTCGGCATTTTGCTGGACTATTACAGTGTTTAAAAAAGTTGCAGGCTGCATTTCAACCGACAGCATTTTTATTCCGTAAATATTTATAAGTAAAACCAAAAAACTTGTAAAAATAACCGGCTTTTTAATTGAGCTTAAATTTTTAAAAAAAACTTTTGAGTTTATTGAAACCGTATAGACTTGTAAAATTTCTCCTAAGCAGGCTGCAACTAGGGGCACAACAAAGGAAAGCCCCCAAACACCTGTTATATCTACGAATTGAATAAAGGTCTTTAAATTAAAGCATATCATCGGGGCCGTACCCCAAGGATAGGCAAGAAATCCTGTTGATTTAGCGAATTCCCAAAGCATCCAAATAGAAGCAAAATAAAAGGGTCTTAAATTTTTGTCTTTTTGAAGACTATGATAAAGCAAAAAGCCGAAGGGCATCGCTATAAAAAAGTATGCAAGAGTGCTGGCTCCAAGCGTAAATATTGCAAAATCTTCAAAAAAAGCCAGCCAAAAGCTGGAAATTAAATGTACTGAAGAAACAAAAAAACCATACAGCAAAGCTGCTCTTTTATGTGAACCGCAGTTGATAAATGTACAGTACAATAAGGCTAAACTTAAGAAACCTGCAAGAGATGACACTAAATTTAGAAATTCGTTAGGAATTCCGAAAGAAAATAAGACTGAGGATATAAAAATACTCAAAAAACATAAAAAAAAATGCATATTTATATATCTATTTAACCATTTTTATTGAAAAATTTCAATATAACGAGTATTATATAATTATGCAAAAAATAGTTACATTTCATATTGATGAATATGGCGATGAACCTGAAGTATGTGCTGCCGCCCCGGGCCGATTTCATCTTCTCGGAGAGCATACATGGTTTGCTCAAGGGAATACTCTTTCTATGAGCATTAACCATTATTTGTATGTTTGTGCATCAAGGCGCAGCGATAATAACTTTAGGCTATTTTCAATTTCGCTTAATGAGAGGAAAAAAATATCCTATTCCGGTCTCAGGTATAAAAAGGAAGATCGATGGGCTAATTCGGTTAAGGCCGTTATTTCTGCCTTTAATGACTTAGGATATCATGTTTCCGGCTTAAATTTTACCATTCTATCTGAAATACCCGCCGATGCAGGGCTGGGAACTCCTAATGCTCTTAAAACTGCGACGGCTCTTATATTACGCAAATTATTTGCTCCAAAGCTCACAAAAGGCGATCTGGTAGATATTCTTGAATATGCGAATGTCCAGCATTTAAACACCTATGCCCACAGAGCCGATATTTTGTGCGCCCTTTTTGCAAAATCAAATCATTGTGTGCGTACCGACCATCGAAAAAGAACAGCCGATATTTATCCGTTCCCAATAGAAGACCATTCCATTATCTTGACCGATTCCCGAGTACCCCGCATAATTGCCCGTGAAGAGTTGGCGGCGCGTTTGGACGAATGTGTGGAAGCCTACGAGCTGGTAAAAAAGCAGCCGGATATGCCTAAAAATATGATGTATTTGACCGAAAAGATGCTTGAAGAGATAGAAATACCCGAATCTGTCCGCAGAAGAGTTACCTATATTATCAGAGAATCTTTAAGTGTTGATGAAGCTGTGGATGCCTTAAAACGTAGAGACAACACAATGCTTTCACGTATATTAAACCGCTCCCATGACGGCCTTAGGGACCGTTTTGAAATTTCTTGTCCTGAGTTGGATTGGCTGGTTAAGCGTTCTTTGGAATTTACGGAACCTTCAGCATCTAATTTGGTTTGTGCCAGAATGACCGGAAAAGGTTTCGGGGGATGTACTTATACAATTCTTAGAGATCAAGATGCAAAAGCCTATGTAGAAAAAATCGGAGACTACGAAAGAATTTTTGGGTTTAAGCCTTTGATATACAGGGCAAAACCGGCAGGCTGTGCAAGAATTTTTTGATAGGGCTTTAAGATTGATGAAGTGAGCTTTTTTTGCTATTGTGTAAAAAGTTTTTTTTCTGTATAATCTTTAAAAGGGGAGGGGCTATGTATTCCGAGTTAAAAGAAGGTGTAAACCTATATAATAGAAAAGACTATCAGGAAGCCTTGGTTTTCTTTTTAAGTGTAAGTACGGAAAATGATCTTATAAAAATCGAAATAAACTACTATATAGGTTTGATATATTCCCGCTTGGCGGAATATGAGCAAGCTCTCGAATACCTTGAGCAGGTAGTAACTGCAAGTAAGGATATTGCAAAGGTCTATCAATGCAGATTGATTTTAGCTTTTATTTATGCAAATACAGGCAGAACAAGACTTGCAGAATTTGAACTTTCAAAACTTATTGAAGCAGGTTATGAATCCGTACAAGTTTTTTCTTCTTTAGCCTATGTTTATTATGAGCATCAGGAAACCGAAAAAGCTATAGACTACTATGAAAAAGCCTTAAAGACCGCTCCCGAAAACAGCACCGCCCTAAACGGGTTGGCCTATATCTTAGCCGAAACGGATAGAGACCTGACACGCTCCTTGCTCCTCTGCAAAAAAGCTGTAGAAAAACAGCCCGAAAATCCGGCCTATTTGGATTCGATGGCTTTGATTTATCACAAGATGAATCTGTCTTCGGAAGCTAAATCCTATATTATTAGAGCAAAAGAAAAATTACCCGATAATAAAATTATACTCCATCACTTTGAAATGATAACTTCTGATGCACGGGAGGCCTAAACATGAGGTTAGGTATAAAGTTTTATAAAATTGCATTTATAATTTTAATTTTATTTTCTGTACCTCTTTTTTCACAGGATAAAAATTTTACCGATAATCCGTCATCTTCAGATAAGAGGGTCGCAGCTGAAGAATTTAGACGAGGCGTCCAAGCTTATTATCGGGGAACCTTTAATGAGGCCGTCCTTTTATTTGAAAAAGCCCTTTCTTATTTGCCCGGAGAATCTTTAATTTTAGATTGGCTTGGAAAGGCCTATTATAGTTCGGGTATTGAAGGTGCAGCCCTAAGCCAATGGGAATTTGCAGAAGCGGCAGGTTACGGCGGAATGCTTTTAAAAAATAAAATGGAAATTTTAAAAGAATCGAGGAGCCTGACTCCTTATTCTTCAGATAACATAACATATGTGGAAAACTCTTCCTTTACCTCTCATAACGGCAAAGTAGAGCTTTTCCGCCAGCCGCTTTCAATAGCAGCTATTTCGGACGGATCTTTTTGGATGACGGCTTACGGCTCAAACGAGCTTTTGCACTTTAATGTAAACGGTATCATTCTGGATAGAACGAGAGGTCCTATTCAAGGCTTTGATAGGCCGTTTGATGTTATAGCCTTATCGGACGGGAACCTCTTGGTCTCGGAATTTGCTTCGGATAGGCTTTCTCTTTTAGATAAAAACGGCTCTTTTATAAAATCTTTCGGAAAAAGAGGCCGCGGAAACGGAGAGCTCATAGGCCCGCAATTTTTAGCTGAAGACGGATACGGTAATATCTATGTTTGTGATTTTGGAAATGCAAGAATTGTAGTTTTTTCTTCTGCCGGAGAGCCTCTTTTTACCTTTGGAAACAAAAGCGGCCTCTTTGGAGGTTTTACGGCTCCTTCAGGCATAGCGGTTGTTGACGGGATTGTTTATGCAGCCGATGCGGTAAAGGGTGCGGTTTATACCTTTGATACGGCGGGCAACTTTATTCAAGCCCTTCTGCCTGAAGGCACTTTAAAACAAATAGAGTCCCTTAGGGAGTGGAACGGCAATCTGGTTGCCTCTGCCGGTAACAAGGCTTACCTCATCGATATTGCTTTTTCGACCGTAACCGAGTTGACCAGCTTAGGAAATGCACCGGCTAAAATTACGGCAGCCGTTCCTGATGTAAACGGGAGCCTTCTTTTGATAGATCATAAAAATCAAACGGTAGAAATAACTTCAAGAATAAATGAACTTGCAGGCGGGCTTTTTGTATTGATAAAAAAAGTTTATTCCGATAAATTTCCTGAAGTTTTAGTTGAAGTAAGCGTTCAAAACCGGGACGGAAAACAGATTGTAGGTTTGACACAGGATAACTTTATAATCACGGAAGAAAACAGGCCTGTTGTTGATTATGCCCTTACCGGTTCTTCCTACCTTAACAAAACTTGCGACATAGCCGTCATTGTTGAAAGGTCTCCCGATTCTATAAAAGAAAAGGCCTTAATAGAGGCTGCCTTAAAAGAAATTGCAGAAGCAATGCAGGGTAAAGGAAAAATAAATCTTATTTCCGCTTCATCGGTTCCGGTATTGGAAGGGAAATTTTCGCCTGCCGATTTGATAACCATGCCTAACCGTATAAAAGCTCCGGCTTCAGCCGACTGGAAATTCGATCTTGCTCTACGTCTTGCCGCAGGGGAGCTGATAAATGCGGAACAAAAAAGAGCCGTCCTTTTTTTGAATTTCAGCGATCCTAATTCTGATAATTTTAAGCAATATAATTTAAATGATCTTGCCGCATATATGAAGAATAACAATATAAGTTTTTACCCCATTAGTTTAAAAAAGGGAGCTCCGGCTTCTGAAATGAGCTATCTTGCAAAAAAGACAGGCGGTAAGACCTCATACATATATGCCGAAAAAGGATTGAAACCTATTATCGATGATATTATCGAAAAGCCTTTAGGAATGTATCAGCTGAAATATACTTCTACGATGCCTACCGACTTCGGCAGAGCCTTCTTACCCGTCGAAGTTGAAGTTCAGCTTTTAAAAAGATCGGGCCGTGATGAAATAGGATACTTTGCTCCGCTGGAGTAGAAATAAAAGACTATGAAGTACGGTATTTCTGCTATAGCTTTTGATATTGACGGTACACTTTATCCTTCGTGGCATTTTAATTTGCATATAATTCCCTTTCTTTTAAAAAATTTTAATCTTATGTCAGCATTTAATAAGACCCGCAAGGATATTCGATTATGGCAGAAAAAAAATCCTAATAAACTTTTAAACGATTTTTTTGATTTTCAAGCCGAAATATTGAGCAGGCATAGCGGGAAGCCCCAAGCTGAGGTAAAAACATTTTTAGATCAAGAAATTTATATAGGTTGGAAAAAACGTTTTGCAAAAATAAAACCTTTTTTCTTTGTAAAAGAAGCCATAGAAGAATTTAAAAGTCAAGGCCTTAAAATTGCTCTTCTTTCAGATTTTTTACCTGAACAAAAAAATGATGTATGGGGCATTTTACCCCTATGCGATGTAGTCTTAGGAACAGAGGTGATAGGAGCTCTAAAGCCTTCTCCCTTATCTTTTAAAAAATTGGCAGAAACCCTTGAGCTGCCTTGCAATAAGATTCTTTATGTAGGAAACAATCTCAAGTATGATGTTGCAGGGGCAAAGGCTGCGGGAATGTATACAGCCTGCATAAAGAGCCGATTATTTATTTTATTTAAAAAGATTTTTGCTCAAAAAGATGCCGAAAAACCCGATATTTATTTTTCAAACTATCGCCAATTATTGAAATTTATGATATAATCTGATATGATGTAAGACAGGTTTTTTCTGATTTAAGATGAGGCCTAGTGTAAAAAAAGGTGGGACTTTTTAATGAATTATATTCTATTCAATATTGTAACCTTGGCAATTTGTGTGGGTATTATTGTTGCTTTTAGGCAAAGCGATAAAAATAACCGATCCATCGAAAAAGCAAAACGGTATGGAGATAAAATAAAAGAAGACCTTGAAGTCTTTATAAACGAAAAAAACTCTTCTTTGAGCGATCTTTCCACCGAACTTGCGGTTCAGCAAAGTACGGCTATTGCAACCGTAAAAAAGCTCGATGACCTAAGTAAGATGTTTTTAAAACAAACGGAAACTGTGGAAGCTCGTGCAGAGACCATCAAAAAAATAGACGAATATATTTCAGAATCCGGACAAACTATTCAAAAACTTATGGACATGACCTCCCTGGCAGAAAAAAATTTAACGGAAATTACAAGAGAAGCCGATTTTGTCGATTCGCTTGCAAAAGCTATCAATAATGCAAGGGTTCAGCTTAATAATCTTACCGAAAGCATCCCTGAATTAAAACAAAACTTTGCAGCCGAAGCAGATGCAAAATTAAGCGAATATAAAAGCAAAATATTAGATGAAATGAGGCTTGTAATAAACGACGTTGAAAACCGTCTTGCTTCTGCCCAAAGGGATACGGGAGAATTATTGGAAGTTACTTCCATTAAACTTCAAGATATTTACAAGGAAGCATATAATTCCGCTGCAGATAAGGCCGGTGCTCTTCAAGAAGCTGCTTTTGCTAAATTGAAGGAAGAAACGGCAGAAAGGGTTCAAAACTACCGTAAGGAATTTGAAGAAACCGCTGCAGAGATTGAAGCTCAGATGGACGATAATTTAAATCGGACAAGGCAGATGGCTGCCGAATTTAAAACGGAATGGGAAACTCAGGCTAAAGACTACCTTGCTCAAATGAATTCGGATTTTTCCGAAAAAGAAGAAAATATTTCTTCCCGTATAGATTCCATTTCGGAAAGGCTAAAGGAAGCGGAAGATGCCGTTTCGGTAAGATCGGATGCGATTTCTGCCGATTTAAATCAGACCGAAGCTACAATGCGTTCTCAATTTAATTCTCTTGCAGCCAATTTTCAGGAAAATATAAATTCTCTTTCTAAATTTTCAGACAAAAAATTAAATGAGTTTAAAATTCAAACCGAAGAAAGGTTTAAAAAATTTGAAAAGGCCATTGAAAACGTCGACAGCTTAAAAGAGGAAATCGAAAAATCTCAAGGCCTTATTAAAAACGAAATGATGACCGAATTCTCTTCTTATGTAAACGCCGCAAAGCAAAGTCAGCAAAACTTTTTTAACGAGTTTACCGCTAATTCCGAAAAAATACGAGAGAGGATGAAGGCTATAGATGCCGGTATTGATGATTTAAAAGCAAAAGCTTATACAAATGTTTCCGAAAAACTGAAAATGTTTGAAGACGATTTTTTTGCAGACCTTGCAAAGCGAAGCGAAGCTATTAACCTCAGTTTTGATCAGTGGAAGGAAGATGTGTCTGCAAACATGGCTCTTCTTGCCTCAGAGAATGAATCGGCAAGGAAGGACTTGGAAGAAAAATATAAGGCTGACCTGCGTGCAAGACTTGGTCAGGCAGCCGAAGAATATAAGGCTCTTTTTGCAAAACTGGATGAAAAGGTTAAAAATGCTGAATCCGGTCTAAATGCAAGAGTTTCTGCCGTAGACGGTACCGTAGAGAAATATATAGAATCTTTCCGTGCAGATGTAAATCAGATAAAAACAAAGGCTTCGCAACAGCTTGAAGGTGAGCTTGCTTCTTATAAGGGGCAGGTTCAAGAGGCTATATCAAATCAAAATGCAGAGCTTGAAAACACTTCAAAGACTTTGCAAGAAAAACTTATTTCAATAAAGGGAGAATCGGAGGAGCAGTTTGAGACAATTAAAAAAGACTTTGAGACATGGAAGTCCCGTACGGATCAACAGTTTACCGATGCCCGCTCCTTTTTTGACGAAAAGATTACAAACTTTGCCGGTTTGACTGAAAATGCAATTAAAAATCTTGATGCTAAGTACAATGCGCAATACAAGGATTTTGTTGCAAAGAACGGCGAAACCTTTAATGGCATTCAGGCAAAGTTAAATTCCGTTGATGATAAGATTGCATCTGCAAATAAGGCTATCGAAGAACATGCTTCCGAAGTTACAAACCGCTTTAATGCTGAGGCAGAAAAACTCAATGAGGCAATCAATAAAAAAATTAAGGATGCGGCTTCTGAGGCAGAAATTTCGGTTCAGAATATAAATGACATGATTCTCGAAGTAAGAAACCGGCTTGATGAAACCCAAGAAAAGGTACGTGAAAAAATACAAGCCGATTCAGACCGCTTAAATTCAATCATAGAAGAAATTGATAAAAAACAAAATGCCTTTATTACTCAAACTAAAGTCTTTGATAGGGCTGATGAACTAAAAGAGGGCTTGGAAAAAGATATTGCTTCTCTTAAAAGTGAGGTTACCAAATTTGAAGTATACAGGACTGCAATGGACGATTTGGCCCTTCAATATGAGAAAGTTACTCATTTGGAAGAAGAGGCAAAGCAGAAAGTTAATCGCTTTATGAATGAACGCAAAAATATTGAGCTGTTGGAAGGTGAATTTGTAAAACTCAATAATCTTTCCGATTCTATGGACAAAAAGATTATCGAGCTTACGGCTGTAAATGATGACTTGCAGCAATATCAAGTACAAATTCGAAAACTTGAAGAAGGTATCGGTGATGTAAATACCCGCTATGAAAGACTGGAGAAAAAAGAAGCCGTATTAAACCAAACTCTTGAAAGCATTGATTCAGCTTTTGAAAATTTAAAAGAGCTTGAATCGGATATTAAAAAATTTAAAGAAGAGGTAAGTGTGATTCCACCTGAGATGGAAAAGATAAAGGTAACGCTTGAAACTCTTTTATCAAATCAGGGTAGAGCAGAAGCCGTTTGTGAGCAAATTGAAAACGTAGATTCTACATTGGAAGATTTAAACTCGAAAATGGATAACTTAAAACAGGCCAGAAGCTGGCTTGCCGCCACTGAAACCAGACTAAAAGAAATCTCAAGCGAGTCCGAATCTCAGCTAAAACTGATGGCAGACCTCTTTAAAGGCGAAAAACCTGAACGGAATGAAAGCGGAAGTCCGTCAATAAGTGTTAAAGAAAATGTCTTAAAACTTTCCCGGCAAGGATGGAAAAACAGTGAAATTGCAAAGGCTTTAAATCTATCGTTAGGGGAAGTAGATCTTATCCTTGAGTATAAAAGATAAGACATGAGGCAAGGGCGGCAACGGCCTTGCCTTTTCCTATTATTCCTATACCCTCGCCGGTTTTTGCTTTTAGAAAAATTTGCTCTTTTTCTATTTTTAAGATGTCGGCTATTGACTTTCTTATTTCTTCCCTAAAAGGGAGAATTTTAGGTTCTTCGATTATTATTACGCAGTCGATGTTTTGAATTTGCCAGCCCTTTGCACTTATTTTTGCCCATACTTCAGATAAGAGGTCTGCCGAATTTGCGCCTTTCCATTTTTTATCATCCGGCGGAAAAAATTCTCCTATGTCTCCCATTCCGCAGGCTCCAAGGAGAGCATCGGTTATAGCATGAAGGAGGACATCTCCATCCGAATGGGCTTTTTCTCCTTTTTTAAAAGGAATATGAATGCCTCCTATAATAAGTTTTTTTCCCCTTACAAGGCGGTGTAAGTCGTAGCCTAAGCCTGTACGCATTTTATGTCTTCCTTAAAAGTTATTTTTTTGTTGGATATTTCTCCGGCACAAATAAAAACATCTCCGGAAAATTCCCCATAAATTTCACTGTCATCGGTATATTCTTTTCCGTTTCCTACAGCTTGTTTGTGAGCCCGTAATATTTTGTCAAAGTTAAATCCTTGAGGAGTCTGAACCGAATATACGGAACTCCTTTTGAGGTGTTGGGTTATTTTGCCGGATTTGTCTATGATTTTTTGCGTATCAACGGCTTGATAGCCGGGAATTACAGCACCGTGATTGCCTAATTCAGTGCAGACTGTTTTTATAAGCTCTGGGCTGACCCACGGACGGGCTCCGTCATGAATTAACACAAAGTTAAAATCGGTTTCATTTTTTTCTTTAAGTTCTTCAAGTTTGATTAAGGCCTTAAAGACGGAAGCCTGTCTTGTATCGGCTCCTGCCGTAAAGATTATTTTTGTATTTTTTTCAATCAGGGCTTTTTCAATTCTTTTATCTTTGAAGATTAGATTATGTGCATCCGAAATATCCGAGGACGGCACAGTAACAATCATGACTTCAAATAGATTTGTTTGTAAAAATTTTAAAATACATTCGGAGAGAACCGTAACGCCCTCTCCATATTCAGGTAATCTTAAATATTCTTTTTTGGTATCTAACTTCATTCGTTTGGATTTGCCTGCTGCAGTTACTACAGCCGCAAAGCCTAAACTTTTAATCGTCCTCATAGTCCGAGTCTTCTATGTCGTCGTCTTCATCCATATCGTCATCTTCAAATCTATTATCATCATTTATGATTAAATCATCATCGTCATTATATTCCTCTTTAAATTTTTCTATAGTTCCTCCAAGAGGTTCAAGGTGTAAATGGATTGATGCTTCTACCTCTGTCTTTGTCATCTTCATAGCGGCTGCTATTTCATCTTGAAAAATTCTATAAGCTGAGTCATAAAGTTTTCTTTCTTGAATCGGCAGCTCCTTTGTTTTACTTCGCTGGTAAAGGGAGCGTACAACAGAAGCCGTGTTTAAAATTTCTCCGCTTTTAAATAGGTCCATATTCATTTGGTAGCGAGCCTTCCAATCGATTGGAATCGGCTCAAAATCTTCAGATAGAAATTTAAGAGCGGTTTCAGCTTCGGCCTTTGTTACTATACGCCTTATTCCGAGGTTATCAATTCCTGTTATGGGAACTAAAACCGTCATATCGGAATCGGATAGATAAATAACATAATAGTCTATAACTTCGCCGTCTATCTCTTTTTTTGTGATATCGGTTATGGTGCCAACGCCCTGACCCGGGTAAACAACAACTTCTTTTGCGGAAAAAACAAATTTCTTACTCATAAGTGAGGCAATTATAGCATAAATATGTTTTTTAGTCTACGAGGCGAACAGGACGGATAATGCAGTATAATACAAGGATAATACGGATAATTGACACTGAATGATTTTTATTGTAGAATAACTCGAGTGTGCAAAATATATGTAAAACTTGTGGATAAGTAGGGATGAAATTTTACGATATAACCAATAAAAACATTCAGGTCTCTTTTAAAGAAGCCGTTTTAAGAGGATTTAATATAGAAACGGGTGGTTTTTTTATGCCGGCGGAATTCGGAAAAATAAGTCCGGCTATGATTTATAAAAATCCTCCTTCTTCTTTTCGGGATATAGGCTTTGAAATTATAAAAAACTTTTGCGGGGATGAAATTCCTGATGGCGATCTAATGTCGATAATAGCTCAATTTTATCCTCACAGGCTCCCGATAAACCCTATAGCACCAACAACCTATATTTTGGAGCTTTTTCATGGGCCTACTTGTAACTATAAGGACATAGGAGCCGGCTTTTTAGCCTATCTTTTAGAATATTTTAACAAGGATGAAGACCGAGAGATTAACCTCATTGTACCTGCCTCGGGAGAAAGGGCTTGTGCAATTGCAGCCGCCGTTTCGCAAGTTAAGGGAGTCAAGGCCATTCTTTTATGCCCCAAGGACTCCTTAACGGAGATACAGGAGAACATCCTTTCTTCAATACAAAAAAATGTTCATGCCATTTGTGTGGATGGCTCCTTTAAAGATTGTGAAAATATTGTGGATAAAGCAATAAAAGATGAATATCTACTTAAAAAATTAAAATTGGTCTCAGGGGGCGCCTTAAACATAGCTCCTCTTTTACCTCAAGTTGCTTTTTTTGTCTATGCAGCCTTAACCGTCTTATACCGCAGCGATTATGATAACAAAATTGAAAATCCTTCAATCATAGCTTCAATACCATCAGGAAGTTTTTCAGCCCTTACGGCAGCTCTGATTGCAAAAAAAATGGGAACACCGATTAAAGGGCTTATCTCAGCCGAAAACGAAAACCATGCTCTTTCAGATTGGCTCACCCTTGGTGATTATGAAAAAAGACCGGCTGTAAAAACCAACACTCCGGCTCTGGATATTCCTAACATAATAAACTTTAAGAGAATGCTTCAAATTTATGATTTTGAAGAGCTAAAAAAACAGATAATTCCTTATTGGCTTGACGGTATGGGAACCGTATCGGCAGTTAGGTCGTGTAATGAAAGAACAGGCTATATAATAGATCCTTACGGTGCTATGGCTTGGACGGCATGGCAGGACGTCCATAATGGAGCGCTGAATTCATTAAAGAGAAAAGCATCGGAATATGATGAAGAGCCGGGCATACCTTTAAAATATGCAGAAGTTGAAACATGGGCATCATCAATTAACCGTAACAGTATGGTAGGAATAGTTTTACAAACCTCTCATCCTGCAAAATTCCCGGAAATTATGAAACCGGCTATCGGAAGGCCGCCGTCTTTGCCTGATAAGCTTGAAAGTTTACAATATAAACCTTTAAAAGCGGTTAATCTTCCGCCTGACTATTCAGCCTTTAAAGAATGGGCTCTATCGAATTGATGGCCGAGAGCTTAGACGAATGAATATTTTACTTTCCATTATTGGTGATTATTCTCTGATTATTCAAATTACACATACCATTTTGACTGACTTTGAAAAAGATTATAAAACCCGCCTCTATTTTCCATAAGAGTTTCAAAATCACCGAATTCGGCCATTTTGCCGTTTTTTAAAAATAGAATAAGGTCTGCTTTTTTTGCCATAGCTAACCTATGTGTAATTACAACAGCCGTTTTATTTTCTACTATTTTTTTCATAGCCGAAATTATAAAAGCTTCAGCCTCGGGATCCAAGGCCGAAGTAGGTTCATCAAGACAAATAAAATAGGAATCAGGATATAAGGAACGGGCAAGAGCCAAGGATTGTTCCTGTCCTTTCGAGAGAGCTATCCTGTTAAACTCAGGCCCAAGCATTGTATTTTTATTTATAGCTTTCTTTTTTTCGTTCATTGTAATATAGTCTAAAAGATTATCTATTTTTTTATCATCTTTTTTTTGGGTATCCGATATTTCAATATTTTCTTTTAAACTTGCGTTATACGTAATAAAATTTTGACTTAATGAAGAAACACCTTGTAAAAAACAATTATCGAAGGTATTTTTACCATCAATCATAATATGACCCTTTGAAGGTTCATACAAACCTAAGAGCAATTTTGAAAGGGTTGTTTTGCCTGAGCCACGGAAATCAATTTTGCTAAAAACTGCCGATAATGAAGGTATGGAAATAGAAAATATATTTGATTACTTTAACGACATCAAAATAATTAGCAATCACGACGGATATTTTTACAGCGTAAAGGAAGCTTTAAAAATATTACTACTTGGACTTCTTTGTGGACGTAAAAATATTAGAGAGATACACGAGTGGGCAACTGAAGATATTATAAAAGAAAAACTTCGTAAAGAATTCGGAATAGAGAAAATACCTTGCTATTATTGGCTAACCTGTCTACTTAAATTGATAAACATAGACTCATTAAACGAATGTTTTATGAATATGGCTGAAGCTCTTATCAAAGAATACGGTACAGAAAAGCCTCTTACAATAGCGATAGACGGAAAAACTATCCGTTCAACAGATAAAATGAGCAGCTATGAAAGTCCGCTGCACATAGTCTCTGCACAAGTTGCAGAATTTGGTATAACATTGGCACAAAAATGTGTTAAAGGAAAGACAAACGAGATACCTACGGTTCAAGCTCTTATAAAAACTCTTAATATAAAAGGGCATATAATCGTTGCAGATGCCTTAAATTGTCAAAAAGAAACGGCAAAAATCATAAAAGAGGGAAAAGGGGACTATTTACTGTCGGTAAAAAGGAACCAGCCTTTACTAAAAACGGATATTGAAGAATATGTTCAAGATGAAATTTTAAGAAAACAAATGGAAACAGCTTGTAAAAGTGAAAAAAATCGTGAAAGAGTTGAAAAGCGAACAGCCTTCTGCACAACTAATTTAGGTTGGATGGATAATACAGATGAATGGGAGGGGTTAAGCTGTATTGGAGCTATTCATTCAGAGTTTAAGAGTAAGAAAGGAAAGAGTGATGAATGGCATTATTATATTTCGAGCAGAAAACTTACAGCTCAACAGCTATTGGATATAGCAAGAAAAGAATGGGTTGTAGAAACCATGCATTGGTTATTAGATGTTCATTTTAGAGAAGACTTTTGTCGGCTTTTAGATAAAAATCTACAACAAGCCTTGAACATAGGACGGAAAGTGGCGTTAAATTTGGTCTCGCGATACAAACAAAAAAATGCACCTAAATCTTCTTTGTCACACATTATGTTTAAAGCTCTCATGGATATATCTTTTATCAAAAAAATATTACAAAATTGATTTCCATGTGCCTGAGCCGTTTTCTCCTACAATTGCAAGAGTTTTTCCTTTAGGAATTACAAAATTTAAATTATGTAAAACCTCCATTTCGGAATCAGGATAAGAAAAACAAAGATTTTTTACTTCAATTTCAGGCGGTTCCGTAATTTTAATTTCATATTTTTGTTTTTTCGTTTCATTCATCAGTACTTCAAGAGCGTTAAGTTCCGCTCCGGCAGCTCGTATTACCGAAAAATCATTATCAAATATATTTTCTATAATAAAAATAAGCGTTCCTGATGTTGCAAAAACAGTTCCAAAACTTGCTATTGAAATTTTTTGGTTAAGAAGCAAATATATTGAATATCCAAAAAGTAAAAAATAAAATATAAAATTCAAAGCTTTTACCTTTAAATCTATTTTTAAGTTTTGTTTTTTAATATTAATGTTCAAATCTTCTAC
The DNA here is from genome assembly GCF_000755145.1 of Treponema putidum. Lineage (GTDB taxonomy): Bacteria > Spirochaetota > Spirochaetia > Treponematales > Treponemataceae > Treponema_B > Treponema_B putidum. Next base: position 358,293 of record NZ_CP009228.1, on the reverse strand, counting down.
ATCTTCAGAAATTTTTTTATATTTTTTTAATAAGAATGAAACTATATCCAAGGTTCTGGTTTCTTTAAAAAATTCTTTTGAAGTAATCATTTTTTCAGTATATGATTTTCTATGACGGACTTGAGCCAAAGCGTCGGTTTCATTTTCATAATTTAAAAGCTGATATTTAAATATAATAAAGTTGGGAATAATTATTGCAAGAAAACTAAAGCCTAATATAATATCAAATGTAAATAAATAATATGACATTGATATTATTGCAGGTATTGTTGAGGTAAAGGTCATAATAATTATCATTGCAACATATCCCGATACAAAAGCTCCTTCTCTGGCTAAATTCAACCTTTCAATATTATGAGCCGAATCAAAAAAAATAAGAGGTTTACTGATTAATTTTTTATGGAGTAAAAAATTAACATAGCCTGAAACTTTTTTTGCATTTATTTCAATAAGGTAATTTATAAATCCGTTAATAAAAAATTAAAAGCAATTGAAAAAACAAAAATACTTAAATTTAAAATAAAAATTTTATCAAATATTTGAGAATTTGAACTTTCAAGGTATGAAAAAAGGTTGAATGTTGCCTTTGTTACAAAACCAAAACTCAATCCGTCAATGATTGATATAAATATGATAAAAATAAAATATGTTTTTCCTGCACGCAAAGAATTTAAAATAGACATTTTTATTAAACTCAACTTCATGAATATAACTCCTTTTGTGTATTATACATTTGAGCATAAATCCCTTTTTTTTGAATTAAATCATTATGTGAGCCTGTTTCGGCAATAACTCCATCTTTTAAAACTATTATTTTATCTACAAGCGGAGTAATGCCCAGTCTATGGCTTATAAAAACAGCTGTTTTATTTTTTATTATGTCTTTTAAAAAAGTATAAATTTTTGATTCTTGTGATGGACTTAAAGCTGCAGTCGGTTCATCAAAGATAACAATCTTTGCATTGCTTATAAAATTTCTAGCCATCGCAATATTTTGCCATTGCCCTCCCGAAAGATTTACCGATTTATCATCTCCTTTTCTCAAAACAGATTCCTTATCAATTCCGTTTAATGAAAATAAGCTGATAGCATTTTGAATTTCAGATATCGAAGCTTTTGGATTACCTATTTGTATATTTTCAATTAAGTTTAAATAGTATCTGCCGTAATCCTGAAATACAACAGCAAAGTTTTCGGATATGGATTTAGGAGTTAATGTTTTTAATTCTTTATCATTTAATAAAATCTCACCTGAATAATTTTTATAAAGACCTAAAAGAAGTTTTATAAATGTTGTTTTACCGCACCCATTTTCTCCTACAATTGCATAAGACTTATTTAATTTAAAATCATAGTTAATATCATGTAGAATTACTTTTTTTGAAAAAGGATAAATAAAGTTTAAATTTTTATATTTAAACTTTTAATCTTATCAATAAAAATAGATTCATTATTATCTATTTCATTAAATGATTCAAATTCATTAAAGTCTTTTAAGTAATTCGATAATTCCGATTTTATTTCAAGAACAGAATATAAATCCCAGCGGATTATATTTAAAAAAGATGATAGCTGTTTTATACTTGCAATTAAAAAACCGATAGAGATAAGATTTGATTTTACCTTTAATGAAAGCTCAATTATAAAATAAACAAAAATAAGCAAGGTTAAAAAACTTGATGACTCCAAACGTAAAATATTTTTTAATTTTGTCTTTTTTTCATGTTGAATCAAAGTTTTGTTCAATTTACGGTATTTACAATTTATAGCATCGCATAATTATAAATTAATTTTTCTTGTCCGAATTCTCCTTGACAAAGAATATCGGAATAATAGTCGCACATTCGGTCCAAAAAGGTATCTTCTTTTTTTTGGGTGTAATTTCTTTTTCCGTTATAATCTGAAATTAAAATAACGGCAGTAATGCCCGCTAAAATAATAAGTCCCTTTATTCCCATAACTGAAAACACAATTATTATAATTGACATTAATTGAAATAAAATTCTAAATATTGAAAGCAGCTTATTATGTTTTTGAATAAAGTCTTTTAATATTTCTTTTTTTATTAAATTGATTTTATCATAAAGCTCTGCATTCTCAATATAATAATATTCCAACCTGCTCATTTTACTTATAAACTTAGTTTCTAAAGCTAGGTTTATCTTTTTTACCTGTTTATAGCTAATCCGTCTTATAAAAATATCAAAAAAATAATTTAAAAAGATAAGCGAGAAAAATAATATAACTGCTAAACCTATTTGCTCTTTTATTTCTCCTACTTTTTTTAGTTCTATCACACTATCCGTCAAAAAAGTAAAAGTTAGTACTTCTAAAAGCGGATAAAAACCGTTAAAAGCCAACTGAAACAGCTTAATAAAAAAATAAGACTGACTTATTTTAAAAGGAATTGTTAAAAATGTTATGATTTTATTTTTTTGCATACAATATTACCCTCCATTAATAAAAACTGTCAAACAACACACAGTCAAATTAATTCTTTATCTAAGAAAGAGAATGTGTTTTTTTGCAGTTTATGATATCTGTTTAATATCATCAGGGCAGCTTAAATGCCCTATCGGGTAATATTGCTCATAATGAAAGCAGTATAACACAATAAGAAGAATCTTATTGCCGAAAAATTATATTTCTGTAGAGTTTTCTCTATTGCCCCTTGTATTCTTCTAGGGAGTCGGAAATATGTTCTAGGATTATACCGGCTTTTTTAAACATTTCGATTGTGTCGGCTGAGTCATGGTAGCGTTTTTCGGCTACGACACGTACAATCCCGCAGTTTATTATGAGCATAGCGCATGTGCGGCAAGGCGTCATTTTGCAGTAAAGGGTCGCTCCGTCTATGCTGATGCCCCGCTTTGCTGCCTGACAGATGGCGTTTTGTTCCGCATGGACTGTTCTCACGCAGTGCTGGGTAATTGAACCGTCTTCGTGCTGGACTTTTTTAAATTGGTGGCCTACATCGTCGCAGTGAGGAAGGCCTGTAGGAGCTCCTACATAGCCGGTAACAAGAATTTGATGATCGCGTGCAATAACACAGCCCGACCTTCCCCGGTCACAGGTTGCCCGCTTTGCAATAGCCCGGCAGACATCCATAAAGTATTCATCCCATGACGGCCGTCTATATTTTTCTTCGTTACTATTCGCTTCTATCATAAAAAGCACCTTCCTTATCTACAAAATTCAAATAAAGCACCGGTTTGATATTTTCAAATCGGTGCTTTTTATCTTAAACAATCGAATTAAAGAATTCCCATTTCTTTGCCGACTTTTTCACAGATTTTTACGGCTCTATCAAGCTGTTCGGTGGTGTGGCCTGCCGTAACCATACATCGGACTCTTCCTGTTCCCTTAGGAACTGTGGGGAATACGATGGGGCCTGAGAACATACCGTTTTCAAAGAGTTTTTTCGAGAATTCTATGGTCTTGGCTTCATCACCGATAATAATCGGGGTAATCGGTGTTTCGCTGTGACCGATATTGTAGCCGAGTTTTCCTAAGCCTTCTTTAAAGTGCTTGGCGTTTGCCCAAAGTTTATCCGTATATTCTGTTGATTCCATGAGCATCTTAACGGCTTCAATAGCGGCTCCTACGGCTGCAGGAGGTAAGCCTGTTGAGAATAAGAAAGGCCGTCCCCTGTTTTTAAGCCAGTCGATAGTTACCTTTTTTCCTGCAACATAACCGCCTACAACACCGATAGCTTTTGAAAGGGTTCCCATTGCAACGTCAACTCTTCCGTGAAGTTTAAAGTGGTCTACGGTTCCGCGTCCGCTTTCTCCCAAAACACCGCTTGAGTGAGCATCGTCGACATAAGTAAGACAATTGTATTTTTCTGCAAGAGCAACGATTTCAGGAAGTTTTGCTATATCTCCGTCCATTGAAAAAACGCCGTCGGTTATAATTAAAACATTGTTGTAGTTATTTCTTTTTTCTTTTAAAACTCTTTCAAGGTCGGCCATATCTGAGTGCTGAAAAACGGCCTTATCGGCTTTTGAAAGGCGGGTACCGTCGATGATTGAAGCGTGGTTCAGCTGATCCGAAATTATTAGGTCACCCTTATCTGTAATGGCCTGAATAACACCTGCATTACAATTAAAACCCGATTGGAAAGCTAAAACGGCTTCTTCTCTTTTAAATTCGGCTAAAAGTTTTTCCAAGTCATCATGTATTTTCATATTGCCGATGATGGGGCGTACGGCACCGGCACCGGCTCCGTATTTTTCGATAGCCTCAATAGCGGCTTTTTTTAGCCTCGGATGATTTGCAAATCCTAAATAGTTGTTGGATGACAGGTTAATAACTTTTTTCCCGTTAATAACACATTCCGCATCGCTAGGCCCTTCAAGAGTAACAAGTTCTTTATACAAGCCCTGTTCTTTTAATTCTTGAACTTTTTTTTGCAAAAATTCCATATCATGGATATTCGACATAGGTTCCCCCTAAAAAATATTTAAAATTCTTAAAGATAAACGGACTTTAAGATGAAGATATTATTTATTTTTTTAACGATATTGTCAAGAGCTGTGAATTATTGTATAATCGCCCGCAAAGTTTGAGGTTTTAAAGTGCATAATGAAGTGAGAATTTTATTTGAGGACAATTTTTTTGCGGTGGTTTTAAAAAACTGCGGGGACAATTCTCAAGTCTTCTTTAAAAAGACCTTTAGCGAAAAAAAATATGCCGAGGCAGTAAACCGATTGGATAGACCTGTCAGCGGCTTAGTTCTTATAGCTTTTTCTACTTCAATGCACACAAAGCTAAATAATCTTTTTAAAGAAAAAAAGGTAAAAAAAGAATATTGGGCAATCTGTAAAAAAAAAGAAGAATTAAGGCCGGCAGCCGATTCAGGAATAAGCCGTACCGCTCCCGTTCTTTATAAAAAAGAATTTTGTGAAAACTATCTTGAGTTTAATACAAAAATACAAAAGGGCTTTGTAACGGAATCAAAGCAAAGAGGAAAAAAAGCCTCTCTTTATTGGGAACTTGCAGGACTTGGCGATAACTATAATTTTTTACGCATCTTTCCCGAAACAGGCCGCACCCATCAAATTCGTATTCAGCTTGCCCATTTGGGGATTCCCATAAAGGGAGACATAAAATACGGTTTTGAACGCACGGAAAAATCGGGCGGAATAAGGCTTCACGCCTACTCCCTAAAATTCTGTCATCCTCAAACAAAAAAGCAAATAGAAGTTTCGGCCCTTCCTCCGTCTCCCGATCCCCTATGGTCAGCCTGCATCGAAGCCTGCTTGGAGGCAAGCTCTAAGTCCTAGATTTTTTTAGTAAATAAATACTTAAAATTGAGAAGATAAAAATAGGTGTCCATGCTCCCGCAAGGGGCGAGATGTATTCCCATTTGGCGCTCAACATTGTAACCATTTCGGTAACATAAAAAAGAGATGCTATTCCTACGCTGACCAAGATACTCATGAGTAATATATTTTTTTTAAATTTACCGCCTAAGGAAATAGAAAAAAACAAAACTATAAAAATAGTAAACGGAAATGAAAAGCGCCTGTGATATTTTGAAAGCGCTTCATAATATGGAAGGCCGTTTTTTTTAAGATTTATAATAAATTCTTTGGCATCCGAAATTCTCATCTCATCAACCGAGCTTAAATTTTTTTGAAAATTAGAAGGCGATTCGGAAAGGACGAGGTCATCGGGAATAAGGTTCGAACAGTTTACAATATTTTTTTCATTAAACTTGTAAACTTCAGCATCATCAGCTGTCCAGCGGTCTTTATCCCAAACCATATAGACGCTTTTAATAATCAGTGATAAATTTCCATTCTCATCACGGACTATTATGTATGCATTTGAAAGAGTTTTATTTTCTGCGTTAAAATAATCTGCCGTGTAAACAATTTTTCCAAGTTCAGATAAAATTACCAAATCTTGCGTATCTAAACTTTCTTCTTTTTTTAAAAGCTCCTTTGAGAGTTTTGTTTTTTCATAAAAATATTTTATGACAACATTGTCTTCAAAAAAAATCATTCCTAACGAAAATAAAATGCCCAAAACTAAAAGGGGCAGGGTAAAACGGCCTAAAGATATTCCGGCCGAAAATATTGATGTAAGTTCATTGCGGGCATATAAATTCCCCATAGTGTAAGAACCTGCAAAAAGAATTGCAAGAGGCAGTGAATATGAAATACATTTTGGAATATATAGCCACATAACTTTTATAATATCCTTAAATCCGGCTCCGTTTTGAAGATAGGCAACTATGTTGGCAAATAAATCTCCCAACTCTAAAAGAAGAATAAAAAAAAGCATTGCAACAATAAATGTAGGCAGAAAAAGTTTAAGCAAGTATCTTTGAATTAATTTCACTTGAAAGTCCTCTTTATTGTCAAAAACGCAGTACAAATAACCAACAAAACATTCGGAAGCCACATTACAAGGGCACCGTTTATACTTAGACCTGATTCAAGGCAGAGCATTTGACCGCCTATCAAAAATGCCCAATAAGCAACTGAAATTAAAAGGCCTACTATTAAGCCTGTACTTTGATCATAGGTTTTTCCGGAGCGGCTTATTGCAAAAGCCAGCAAGACAAAAAAGAAGGCTCCAAATGGAACGGAAAATTTACGGTGCAGTTCCATAACATAAATATTTAAAAGGCGGGGGCTGGTATCCCCTGCTTCTTTTTTTTGCCTTATATCTTTTATTAGGTCATATGAAGTCATTTTATCGGGGCCTGAGCTTGAAATAAATTTAGGGGCGACATCTTTTGCAAGCACATTATAGGTTATACTTTCTCCATAAACAACATCAAATTGTGACTTATTGTTTAGGTCTAAATTGATAAGGCGCGGGTTAAGCATTTGAAGCTGCATAATAATCGACCTATCATTGGATTTTTTTACATCGGTTTGAGATGAGGACAGGAATCTCTTTGTTCCTCTTTGGCTTGAATCGATTATTAAAAGATCATGTATGGAATTATCTTTTATCAGGCCGGAAATAACTATTGAATTTTCATTACGTTTTACAGAATAAGATTCAAGTTCAAGAGCAGGAGTTGAAGATGCAATATTGTAAAGCACTTCGTTAAATTTTATAGTACCTTGAGGAATCAAAATATCGTTTGTTATAAACGAACCTACCGAAACTAAAACTCCGAGAGAAAAAACAGGAATCAAAATAAAAGAAGTAGAAATGCCTAGCGCATTAATCGAAATAAATTCATAGTCTGCCGAAAAGCGGCCTAAGCACATCAATGTTCCTATTAAAGCCGAATAAGGTGCTGTTGTTGCAATAACAAAGGGCAGGGAATAGAATAAAAGCATTAGGACATCTTTAATGGGGGCTTTTTTTGATAGAATCTCCTCAGCCATCAAAAGGATTTGATTTACAAAAAAGATAAAAAATAAAAATAAAAAAGCTACGATGAAATATAAAAGAAGCTCTCTAAAAACATATACAAATATTGTCTTATGATTAAATGATGGGCACCTCATAAGTTATACTCTTTTTAATCATTCTATTCCAGTAGAACCGTAGCCCCCTGCTCCGCGTTCGGTATTGGATAATTCATCTTTTTGAACAAAATCAGCCTGAATAGCTTGGGCAATAACGGCTTGGGCAATGCGGTCTCCGTTTTCGATTTTAAAATCTTCATTTCCGAGATTTATTAAAAGAACTGCGAGCTCTCCGCGATAGTCCGAATCTACGGTGCCGGGAGTGTTTAAGACGGTAATACCGTGTTTTAGGGCAAGTCCCGAACGGGGGCGCACTTGAAGCTCAATTCCTTTAGGCAGCTCAGCCGAGAGTCCCGTAGGAATTAAACATCTTTGCATGGGTTTTAAGATAATGGGTTTTTCGATAAGTGCCCGCAAATCGGCTCCGGCCGAACCGCTTGTTTTGTATTCCGGTAAAACGGCACCTTCTTTTAACTTTGTAAAAACTTCCATTTACAATCTCCTAAAATCACCATGCGCAAAATTTAAAAGCATGGGCCGAGCAATCGGCTCAATGCTTTTTTTATTTGGAACGCTCTTCAAGAGCATCTATATAAGAAAGGTTTAGCCTTCCGAGTTTATCAATTTCTAAAAGCTTTACAGGTATTTCCTGTCCTTCTTTAAGCACATCCGAAACCTTTTCGACTCTGGAGCGTGAAAGTTTTGAGATATGACAAAGGCCTTCTTTTCCGGGAAGGATTTCGACGAAGGCACCGAAGTCCATAATCTTTTTTACCGTTCCGTCATAAATCATTCCTACTTCGGGATCACTTGTAATTCCTTTAACGATGAGTTTTGCACCTTTAATATCCGAAGTTCCGTCCTTGCCGTAAATGGTTACGGTACCGTCATTTTCGGTATTGATTGTTACATTATATTTGTCGGAAATAGCTTTTACATTCTTTCCGCCGGGGCCGATTAGGGCGCCTATCTTGTCTTCGGGTATACTCATCATCTCAACCCTTGGCGCATATTTGGAAAGTTCTGCATTGGGAGAAGAAATACACTGATTCATTATGCCTAGGATGTGCATTCTTCCTTCTTTAGCCTGTGCAAGAGCATTTTTCATAATTTCAGGAGAAACGCCTGCAATCTTTATGTCCATCTGAAAACCGGTAATACCGTCGGCAGTTCCTGCAACCTTAAAGTCCATATCGCCTAAGTGATCTTCTTCTCCCAGAATATCTGAAAGAATAGCATAACGGTCATTTCCTTCGGTGATAAGTCCCATGGCAATACCGGCAACCGGCTTTTTCATAGGAACGCCTGCATGAAGCATGGAAAGGGTTCCGGAACATACTGTAGCCATCGAAGAAGAACCGTTTGATTCCAAGACCTCTGAAACGACACGGACCGTATAGGGGAATTTTTCCCTCTTAGGAACCATCGGATAAAGGGAGCGGTGAGCAAGGTTTCCGTGCCCGATTTCCCTTCGACCGGTTCCGAGCCTTCCGACCTCTCCTACCGAGAATGGCGGAAAGTTATAGTGAAGGATAAAGTTTTCTCTTCTGTCGCCCTCGATGTCATCATATATTTGTTCGTCAAAGACTGTTCCTATCGTTACGACACCCAAGGACTGAGTTTCGCCCCGTGTAAAGACAGCCGAACCGTGGGGACGGGGAAGGACTCCGATTTCGCAGGTTATGGGACGAATGTCCTTAGTGCCTCTTCCGTCAACACGTAGGCCCTTGTCCAAGATATTGGTCCTTAAAATATTATACTCCATCTCTTCAAAGAGGGCATTAAAAAGTTTAAGCTGAATTTCATCTTCAAGCTGTTCGGTATATTTTTCGGCCAATTCTTTTTTTACCTTATCGGATTCGTCGCGCCTTTCCATCTTTGTTGAAAGATAGAGGGTTTTGCTTAAACGGGGGAAGGCTTCATCATAAATTGCCTGTTTATTTTCAAGCTCGGCTTCAAGGGGAACGAGGGGAAGTTTTTCTTTTCCGGCAAGTTCGCGCAAGTCTTCCTGTATCTTGCAAAGAGCCTTGATCATTTCATGAGCTTTTTCCAAGGCCGTAAGCATGACCTCTTCGGAAACTTCGTTAGCGCCGCCCTCGACCATCGTAATGCCCTCTTTTGTTCCGGCAACTACAATTTCCATATCGGCCGTTTCGATTTGGTCAAATGTCGGGTTTATAATGTATTCGCCGTTTTTATAGGCAACACGGGCAGCTGCAACGGGGCCATCAAAGGGAATATCCGAAATATGAACGGCTGCAGAGCTTGCGATAACTGCAAGGATGTCGGGCGGATTTATCATATCCGTTGAAATGCAGGTAGGAACAAGCTGAATTTCACGTCCGAATTCTTTGTTAAACAAGGGGCGCATAGGCCTGTCTATAAGGCGGGAAACAAGGATTTCCTTATCCTTGGGTCTTCCCTCCCTTTTTATAAAGCCTCCGGGAATTTTTCCGGCTGCATAATATTTTTCGTTATAATCAACCGTTAGGGGGACATAGTCTAAACCTTCCTGAGCCTGTCCCGAGGCACAGATTGTAGCTAAAATTGCGGAACCGGCATATTCCGCATAAATAGAACCGTTGGCCTGTTTTGCCAAATGACCGGTTTCTAAAATTAAATCATGTTCGCCGATTTTATAAGTTACTCTTTTTCTCATCTTCTTCTCTTTGAAAATTTCTTTAAAATTACACCAATTTTAAAATTCAATAAATAAAGATAAAGGTACAAAGACAAGAATTCAAGTCTTCCGTCCTTGCACCTTATCAAACTACTTTCTAAGGTTAAGTTCTTTAAGAATAGTTCTATAACCTTCAATGTCCGTTCGGCGGTAATATTTAAGCAAACTGCGCCTATGACCTACCATGCTGATTAAACCTCTTCGGCTGCCTGCATCTTTAGGATGATCTTTGCAGTGATTTGTCAACTGGTTAATTTTTTCGGTCAATAAGGCAATTTGCACCTTTACATCGCCTGTGTCCTTTTCGCTTGCACCGAATTTCTTTACAATCGATGCTTTTTGTTCTTTAGTAACTGCCATTACTTACTCCTTACAAATAAATTCTATAGTGTCAAAGTTATTAAGGTCTTTTAGGTCAAAACCTTTTAAATCCTTTTCAGGAAAACACAAGAGCAGCCCGTCATCATTTATAAGGCAATGAGCTTCTTGTTCTTGTCTGTTTGTTTTTTGAACCAAGACCCTATATTTTCCGCTTTGCGGAAGAATCTGCGTTATATATGCCCTAGGAGCAAAAATACTGTTTTTGTCCTTTACCTCCCACGGCAAACTTACGAAATCAAATAAAAAAGGATAACCCAAAAGCTCTTTTGCAAGGGAAAAATCCCCTAAACTTACAGCTTCTCTTATAGCACTTGAGCTTACCTTAAGGGAGCCGCTTATGTTTACGGGATCAATGGAATCAAAGCAAAAGCCTTTCTGAGGGGCTATTTTTTTTAAATCAGCCGCCCCCAATCCTCGGCGATATCCGCAGAAAAAATCGCTGCCTACAGCCAAATACTTCATACGGATAGTCTTTATAAGAATATCAAAGAACGCAGTTCCCTCTATTTTAGCAAAACTTGCGGAAAAGTCAATAAGTACAATGAAATGAAAACCTAATTCCTGAAACTTTTTTAATCTTAGCCTGAGAGATGAAACATCTCCCGAATAAGCCTTATTTTTTACTGCTGCCGGAGAGCGGAAAAAAGTTACAAGCCCCGGAACAAGGGCATTTTCGGCTGCATAGTTTAAAACCTGTCTTAAAAGCTTATCATGGCCTTTATGGGGGCCGTCAAAGCCTCCCACACTAATTGCTGTTTCTTTTCCATCGGGGAAAAAATATGAACCTGCTGCAACAGGTTGAGCAGTTTCAACAAGAGCATCCCACGAAATTATCTTAAAATCATCCATTATTACAGAACCGATTATATCTTTTTTTCTATTTTGTTTCAAGCGGAGGGAGGAGGGGTAACAGAGGATGCATTGATTATAAAACATCTTACATAAGATTGACCGGATCGGTATCGACTTCAATGTAGATGCCTGTCATCGGTTTATATTCTTTTACAAAACGGGAGGCGGCATTTTGGATTAGAGGGAAATTTGAAGAGCGGAGCAAAATCTGTTGGCGGTGATTTCCGGCTATCATCGATAGAACACATTCCGAAGGTCCCATTATTTCGGTTTCGTCTTGAGGAGAAATATCGGAATTTTTTTGGGAAGACAGAATATATTTTAGAATGTTTACTGCACCTTCCGCAGCAAGCTCGGCTTTTTTTAAGTCCTTGCTTCTAAAGACCAAACGAATCAGACGCTTAAAGGGCGGAAAATCCAAGAGCTTTCTTTGCCCGAGTTCATACTCATAAAACTTTTCGTACTCGTGATTTTTTGCACAAACAATCGAAGGATGGTTAGGCTTTAGGGTTTGAATAATTACAAGCCCGTCCTCGCTGAACCGTCCCGCCCTTCCGGCTGCCTGAGTAATAAGAGCAAAACTCCTTTCGGCAGCTCTAAAGTCGGGCATTTGAAGCCCCGTGTCTGCAAGGATAATTCCGACCAGCCTTACTTTAGGAAAATTCAAGCCCTTTGCTATCATCTGCGTTCCGAGTAGGATATCTATTTTCCCCTCCTTAAAATCTTTTAAGCGGTTTTCAAGACTATTCTTTTTGGAAACGGTGTCGGTGTCCACCCTCGCAACGGTACAGTCGGGGAAGGAGCGGGAAACTTCTTCTTCTATAAATTCCGTACCTACACCGGCATAGCCTATATCGAGGGAATTACATTCGGGGCAAAGAGAAGGCGGCCTTGCCTGCATTCCGCAATAGTGGCACTTCATTACATTTTCACTTTTATGAAAGGTCATAGGCACGGAACAGTTTTTGCAAAGCATCTCATAGCCGCAAGAACGGCATCGAAAAATATGGGAAAAGCCCCGCCTGTTCAAAAAAAGAATTGTTTGTTTTCCTTCATTTTTGGTTTTGCGTATTTCGCTTATGAGCCTGTCGCTCAGTGCACCCTTTAAGCCGGAAATATTTTCTATTTCGATTTGAGGGAGGCTTCCGCCCGCAAGTCTTTTTGAAAGAGAAAGGAGTTTGATTTTTTTGTTTTGAATCATATTCCACGCTTCAAGCGATGGAGTTGCAGAGCCCATTACCACGGGGCAATTATGCTTGACGGCCAAGTACATCGCAGTTTGGCGGGCGTGGTAGCGGGGCACGGAGCCCGACTTATAGGAAGCATCATGTTCTTCATCGATTATGATAAGGCCTATGTTTTCGGCAGGAGCAAAGACGGCACTCCTCGCCCCGACAATCATAAGGGCTTCTCCCCGCCTTATCCTCATCCATTGGTTGAGCCTTTCGCTTCCCGTAAGGCCCGAGTGCAAAACGGCAGCCTGAGAGCCGAAGCGTTTCACTGCCGCACTTATAACCTGATGGGTAAGCCCTATTTCGGGAACAAGGTAGATGACGGCCTTGCCTTGAGCAATTATCTTTTCGGCGGCCTTTAAAAAAACTTCCGTCTTCCCTGAACCGGTTAAGCCGTATAAATAAAAGAATTCTTTTTTGTTTGAGCTTACGATTTTTTCGACGGCATCTTTTTGTTCGTCGGAAAGAGAAAAATTCTTATCTTCAAATTCGGCTCCCCATTTTAAGTTTTCAAAAGAAACTTCTCTTTTTCCCGAAGGAAGAATTGCGGAAAGAGCTTCGCCGAAGCTGCAAATATAAAAGTGCGAAATCCAAGAGGCAAGTTCTATTTGTGCCTGCCCGAAAATTGTTTCCTTGTCGACCACCCGCTTAATCGGCTTTATTTTATCTTCGCCCACAGGGCTGTCTTTAGGAAACGCATCGGATTCTTCTATTATGAAGCCTATCAAATTTCTTGAGCCGAGCTGAACCGAAGCTCTTTTTCCCACAAGGCTTCCGCCGTCTTCTTCTATGTTTTTGTAGGTAAAGTTTTGATAAAGGGGAAGATTAAAGGTAAGGGTCAGCCATTTTGCCATAGGTACCGCCTAGTCAATCAATTTGTTGAGGCAATTCGTTGAGGCGGGAACGGAAGAGTTTTAAGTCTTCCCATGCAGGGCGTTTTAGATTGACATCTCTCAAAAGGGCACTGGGGTGATAGGTCGCCATCAGCGGAATGTTTTGGTATTCAAAAAACTTGCCGTGCATCTTGCCTATGCCTTCTTGAGTTTCCAAGAGGTTTTGAAGAGCTACTCGCCCGACTACAAGAATCGCCTTAGGCCTTATCAAGGCAATTTGAGCATTTAAAAAGTCTCTGCACGCAGCAGTTTCATCGGGCAGAGGGTCGCGGTTATTGGGCGGCCTGCATTTTACCACATTTGTGATATAGCAATTATGGGTGCGGTATAATTCGATGGCGGCGAGCATTTTATCTAAAAGCTGTCCGGCCTTGCCGACAAAGGGACGGCCTTGAGCATCCTCATCGGCACCCGGCCCCTCGCCTATGACCATTACTTCTATCTTGTTACCGAAATTGGAAAACTCGCAAGGCCCTTCGCCTGCAACCGTATTGTGTCGTCTTTCGCATAGCCGGCAGGCCTTACAGGAAGCAATTTGAGCATAGACCTTTTCAAGGCTCTCAAAACCGCTTTTTGCATCGCTTGAAGAAATTGTTAAGCCGGCCGCTCCTTCCGGCTTGGAGAAAGCCGTCTCGGAGATAGCCGACTCGGAAAGAGTCGTCTCCGGGAGAACAGTATCGGCAAAATCGGGATATTCTTCATCCGTTTTAAATCCGGATAAATAATCGGATGCTGTGCGGAAAAACGTGTATAATATTTTTTTTCTTCGGCTTTCATCGGTACAAACTATTGCCCGCCGCCTTGAGTACCGCCAGTCTGGGGGCTGTTCATCTTAGCTTTAAGTTCACGTAAGGCCTTGAGGGTTTCGCTGGCATCGCTTCTAGCTACGGCCAAAAAATCGATGAGCTGGGGATATTGCTTTAAAAGCTCGCCCCATTCTTTTAGATCGTTCATTCGGAATTTTGAAGAGGCGGCTGATTTTCCTTCTTCAATCATAAGGTCGGTAAAGACCTTGCTCCTTGCTTTTTCATACTCCGAATAAACATCTCTTATCGTTGTATACAGTTTTAAATCGGGAATAAGAAAATCGGAAGAAAGCTGAACCGAAACAATTTCAATTTCGGTATTCTCCCTGTTTTTTAGGTCTGAAGATATTTTATCGTTAAAGGCCGCATATTGAAATTTCAGCCTTTCATATTCTTCGGGGTTGGATAAAAAATACTCGATAAATTCGTTTGCGGCTTTTTGAGCCGATTCCTCAACTTTTGCCCTAATAAAATCGTCCAAATCGCCTTGGGTTTTTATCGAACCGTTTTTGACAAGGCTTATTAAACTTTCAGGCTTTACGGAAGCCGAAATCTTTAGAGCAAACTTCCAGCGGAAATCGTTTTTTTGTTCCATAACCAAACCGAATTTATCAGCGGAAGGAAGAGCTCCTTCATTTTTATACTCGATTTCTTGGGCTTTTAAATTAAAGATAAGAATTTTTGAATTAGTCGGAACAAGCCTCTCCCACCGCCACATAAACTCGCCCGGAATAATGAGCCTATCATGATAACCTCCCGACTTTGAAAGCATTACACCGTAAGAGCCGGCAGGAACGGAAAACTGCATCCACCCTAAAAAAAAGGCCGTGCCGCCTAAGATAATCAAAACAAAAAACCAAATTAAAAATGAAGTTCTTTTTTTCATAATAAAGGAATAATAGCACAGGAAGCCCGATTTTTCAAGTAGCCGATGACAAATGTACATCCTTGTACATTTGTCATCTTCAAGTTTTAGCCTGCGGCTAAAACTTGCGAGCATGGAACCACCGCCATCCATGGCGGTTAAGGGATGGACATCCTTGTCCATATCATTGTGAAGTTGAGCGTAAGCTAAAGGCTTTGAGCCCCTTGAGGTTAAATAAAAGTTAAACAAAAAGACTTTCTTAAAAAAGTTGTAATTTACGGCGAAAAGTGCTATACTGTACCATAATGACAGACAAACGTACCGATAGCAGATACAATGTTTCGAGGTAATAACCTCCGCTCTGACTTGAAAAGCCCGTAAGGTAACGGGGGTTTATCCCTCCCCCTAATGAGGAGTTAAACAATTATGAAAAAACTTTTAAAGATTTTAACAACAATTGCGGCAGTATTGGCGGCCGCCTTATTAATGGCAACTTGTAAACAATTTATTGACGATCCGGAAGAATTTTTAAGCTACTGGTCTAGCGAAGTTGTACCTATTAACTTCAGTATCAATGAGTCCTCTCAAAAGAGTAATGACGGAGCGCTGTGCATACCCTCTGCAAATGACGTAACGCTTACAATTAAATTGCGTAATCCCAAAAACTTTACTCTCGTTACGCCGACCTCTTCCGCCGATGCGGGAAAGATTATCAATTTTCCCGGCCTTTCGACGCAGCCGGAGCACGGCACGGACTACACCTTAACGAAGACGGCACCGGACACGCTGCAGCTTACGTATAAAGAAAGCTTTTTAAAAGCACACGAGTGGAGTAACGGCGGCATAGGCCCCGAAATTACCCTTATTTCTACAGACGGCAGAAAATTCAGTAAAAAATTCAGCCTGAATATTGAAGCGAACACACCGCCGCCTAAAATCGGCGATATAACGATAGCAAAGACGAACGAGGTGGATCCTCATTATGTTTTGTGCTTTACGGTGGATGCTTTGGTTATGAATACAACCATACCGGGCGGAAAGCTGCACAAAGATTTAGGCCTTGTCATTGCTAAAGAAGGCGGAGAACCAACGACAATACCGCTTCCCATAGGAAGTCCCGGATTTGCTGTAGTCCCGGCTGACGGACTTTTGCCGTCAGCTTTGCAGATTATTGACCCTGTCCCTTCAGGAATCTGGAAGGTTTGTTTTAAAACCGGTACGAAACTTACGGAAAGCACTCTCCCCCAAAAATACACAGTCCGGCTGATTGACAGAAAAGGCCTTTCTTCGGCACCAAAAGAAGCGGAAACCTTAGGCTATATCGCAAGCGGAGGTTCTTCAACTGATGCATGGAAAAATCTAAAACAAGCCGTCGAAAGTGCAACGAGTGACGGCGGCGTTATAACCGTCACGGGTAATGTTACAGCAACAAAGCATCTCGGCAACAATGGTGCAATCAGTGTAACAACAAGCCTTACCATAAAAGGAGCCGGCTTAACTCCCGTACTCAATGCCAATAAGAACGCCGACGGCAAACCCGCACATCGTATCTTTACCGTTGAAAACGGCGGAGAATTGATGCTTGAAAACATTACGCTCACAGCCGGTATGGCAACAGGAGCTTCTACTGCTCCACTTGAGGAAAAATGCGGCGGCGGCATATTTGTCAAAGAGGGAGGCAAGGCGAAACTTAAAAACTGCACTATTAAAAACTGTAAGGCAGATAAATTCGGCGGCGGCATTTGTTCAGAAGGCGAGCTGACCTTATACGGCGGCACTATCGGCGGTTCTTTACCCAATGCCAACAAAGCAATGCTAGGCGGCGGTATCTGCATACAGAAAAACGGAAGTCTTACGCTTAAAACTACGACTATAAGCAGAAACGAAGCCGACTATGGCGGAGCTATTTGCGTTCGCGAATCAGGCTCGGTAAGTATGGAAAGCGGTTCTCTTATGACAAATACGGCAAGCATTTCAGGCGGCGGCGTAGATGTTGATGATAGTGCGTCGTTTACGATGACAGGTGGTGAAATAAAAACCAATGAGGCAAACAGCGGCGGAGGAGGCGTATACGCTCATTCGGGCACTTTTACGCTTTCCGACATAGCCTCTATTGAAAGTAATACCGCCAAAGGACGAAACGGCGGCGGCATCTACGTCGATTCAACTGGAACCCTTGTGATAAAAGGCGGTTCGATAAAATTGAATATGGCGACAAAGACCACAGGCGGTGTCGGTAATGGCGGCGGCGTGTATGTGTACGGATACGGTAGTTTTAAGGGAAAGCTTAATATGATAGGCGGCAGCATAGAAGGAAACGGTGCAGGAAAGGAAGGCA
Source organism: Treponema putidum (assembly GCF_000755145.1). Taxonomy (GTDB): domain Bacteria; phylum Spirochaetota; class Spirochaetia; order Treponematales; family Treponemataceae; genus Treponema_B; species Treponema_B putidum. The sequence goes on along the minus strand of NZ_CP009228.1, from coordinate 340,807 downwards.
GCAATTACTATGGATCGGGCGGCGGTGTGTACATTGACGGTGGCACATTCACTATGACAGGCGGCGAAATTAAAACCAATAACGCCAAAAACGGCGGCGGCGTTGCACTCGATGAGGGCGGAACCCTGGAGCTTTCCGGCAGCGGCAAAATCATCAACAACACTGCGGCCGGCGGGGGCGGCGGCATCGCAGTATTGCACGGTACCTTTACCATGTCAAAGGGAAAGGTGATCGGCAATACGGCAGCTCAAGAAGGCGGCGGCGTGTATGTGGATGCAAACAGTACATTTAAGATGCATGGCGGCACAATTGAGAATAATACAAGCACTCTGGGAAAAGGCGTTTATGTAGCAGGCGGTGATGGCACTCCGACCATGCTAGACGCTAACTTTATCATGGGAGGCGAAGCCTGTGTCGGAAACTGGGTTGCCGGTACCCTGCAAGACGGAAATGATGTGTATTTAGGAGAAAATCTTCACGGCGGCGAGCTTGTCAGTATAGAAATTGACAAAGATAATCCTATAACAAAATCGAAGGTTGCCTGTATTACTCCGAAGAGCTATAGCCCCGATGAAACGGTACTAATGATGTCGGACGGCAGTACGGATGTAGGGGATTATAATGATAAGTTTACGGTAACGCTGGATGGTTTTACACAATGGTATGTCGATTCCAATGGCAAACTGAAAAACTGACAACTACGGTCAATTGAAAATGGAGTAACAATAATGGGTAATTGGTAATTGCCTTAATCACAAATTACCCATTGATAAAACTTTGATGAGGAGGAATATATGACAAAATTTAAAACTCACAAAAAGAAGGGAGCCGCGGCAATCGTTACAGCCTCAGTTTTGGCGCTCATTGCGCTGTTCGGTATGGCCGCGTGCTCGAATGCAGCGCAACCCGGTACGGGAACAGACGGAAGTACGGCACTGCCCGAAGCCCCCTTTGTCGAAGGCGGAGCATCCCTCATCTTAAGTCCCGATAAGCTCGACATCGAAGTTAAGGCAACAACCTCAGATGGTACCCCTGTTACAGTTGAAGGCTGCGAAGAAACAACGCTTACAAGCGGCACCGAAACCGTGCTGCATGCAAAAGGCAGATTGGTAATTCTCAAAGGCAATATCAAAAAGCTGGACTGCTGGGACAATCAGCTTACCGAACTTAACGTGCAGGGCTGTACCGCTTTGCAAGAGCTGAAATGCGGCTTCAATAAACTAACCGCTCTTGACGTGCAGGGCTTAACTGTTTTGCGAAAACTGTACTGTAATTTCAATCAGCTCACCGAACTTAACGTGCAGGACTTAACCGCTTTGAAAGAGTTGGCGTGCCACGGCAATCGGCTTAATGCAGAAGCCTTTACCAAGCTTTTTAATGATTTACCGCAGCAGGCGAATAGTGATCGTGCAAATTGCGTTCTTTATATCGAAATGCCCGGCTTTACTGACGACAACCATACTGATTTTACCGCTCCGCCGGATTTAGCAGTGGCCTTTAATAATGCAAAAACGGTAAAGAAGTGGAAGATGTATATGTATAAGGTTAATGGAATCTGGATCGGGAATTGGGTTGAGCTTTAATAAACCGCGGAATTACTCTCCGTCCCTAGAGGCGGACTCAAAATCTGCCAGCAGATTTTGAGCTGTAGGCTTGCCCAGCGGCAAATGCCGTCCTGTTCGAGTTTCTCGTACCGCTCTATGCGAGCTTCTCGTATCGGGCGGATCGAAGGTGCCTCGAAAGGTAATGGGCAGCTGGGCTATATCAAAGTTTTTTAGCTTCATAAGTTTGGCTGTTTATTTCTTAGTTTCATAAAAACCTTTATACCATAATATTTGTAGGAATTATTTGAAAAAAATAGTAAATTAGAAAAATATTTTTATAAATTGGATTAAACTAAAAATTTGATAACAATGCGGGTTCTTAGGGGCGCAGCCCATAAGCGGAATTTTGGAGAAAGGAGGGGTTATAGGGGAGGCTACAACCAACGAAGTTTCGAGGTCAAGCACCTTTCTTCCGAAAAAGGGCCTTAGCCTCGAAGCTTTGCCGGCTGTACCTCCCCTAATTTACAGTTTTTCAATCTCTGCTTCTGGAAGGCCTGTAACCTGCATAATTTTTTGTATCGAATCTCCCAACTGTTTTAATATTTTAGCTGTTTCTCGCTTAGTTTCATAAATACCTTTATACCTAGCGTCCATCTCAAAAGTAGACATTAACCTGTATTCTTGTCTTGCTTGTTCATTTTGTTTTACTGTTTGTATCATTTCTTCTATCCTCCTTGTGAATTCACTTTTCGCCTTACCTGTTTTGAGGTATTCTAAAAATTCTTTTAAATCCTTATCTTCTGTACTTTTAAAAGCCTCCGAATTTATTATAACCTTTTTTGTTCCATCTTGTAAAGATATGTTTTTATCTTCAATGCAGATATTTTCAAAGGTATAAATAGGCTCATTTTTCCAGATAGCATCAAAAGTGCAAATAAAAATTATAAAGCTGTCATTTAAATCGTTATAGAAATTCCCCTTATCCAAGAACGAAATATCAATGGCCGCTTGGTAGAACCGCATTCGTTTCGGTATATTCTTCTCATTGCTTACCTGCATTTCCACATCGTAGAATTTACCGTTTTCTGTTTGCACTAAAACATCAAACCTTACGGATTTAGCTTGTTCATTGGTGTTAATACTATGCTGTACCGATATATATGCAATTTTACCTATTTTATCGGACAATATCATATCGATGAGCCTTTTACACAAATCCGAATTTTGCATGACCTTACAAAACATAAAATCGTCCTGTAATGTTAAATCTTCAAATTTTTTTAGCATTTTTTTCTCCTCTCCATTATATTTGTAAGATTTATTTGAAAAAAATAGTAAATTAATAAAAAAATATTCGAGATCTTTGCGTCCCTTGCGGTTAAATTAAAAAAAATTCTAAAATCTTTTCTAAAAGGTTGAAATATTTAATGAACCGTGCTATACTATACTATAATGAAGGGAATGTGTACCGATAGCAGATACAAAAATTCTCACAAAAAAAGTGCAAAAAGTTTTGCAAAAGCACCGTGCAAAGCACTTGACATAAAGCCTCGATCGGTGCAAAATTCACAGCTTCACAGCTTCACAGCTTCACAGCTTCACAGCTTCACAGCTTCACAGCTTCACAGCTTCACAGCTTCACAGCTGAAGGGTACCTGTGCCCAAATAAAACAATCACCCACAACCAAATTTTCTCACACCACACGCACAAGACCGAATTCTTGTCTTTGTGCGTTTTTTATAGCACTACGGATTGGAACAATCCAAAACACAAAATCTTATACTGGGTTTCCAAAGGGGTGTCCCCTTTGGCAGCGCGGGTACAACCCTGCTCTGACTTGAAAAGCCCGTAAGGGAACGGGGTGTTCTCTCCCCCTAAAAGAGGAGTTAACTTATGAAAAAACTTTTAAAGATTTTAACAATAATTGCGGCAGTGCCGGCTGCCGCACTGTTTTTTACAGGGTGCAAACAGTTTTTAGAAGACCCTGAAGATTTTTTAAACTATTGGTCTAGCGTAGTTGTCCCTATCGACTTCAGCATCGATAAGCCGACTCAAAAAATTGGAGGCATAGAGTATATTCCGTCATACTGTGATGGAGCGTTCTCGGATGTAACGCTTACAATTAAACTGCACAATCCTAAAAAATTCAGCCTAGTTATGCCGTCTCCTACATCTTCGCCATCAGATGTGCAAAAAATTATCCGGTTTCCGGGGCTTTCGCTGCAGCCGACACATGGCTCGGATGATGATTATACTTTAGAGCAGACACCGGACAAACTGGAGTTGAAGCTCAAATATAAATCGTCCTTTTTGAAGAAGCACGAATGGGGAACTGCCGACATAGGTCCCGAAATTACCCTTATTTCGACAGACGGCAGAAAATTCAAGAAAAAGTTTAAGTTTAACCTTAAAGTAAACACACCTCCTCCCAAGCCGTCCGCTGTTCTTGCCGAGACAAGAGTGCCTCCGGCTAACTACGTTTTGTGTCTGCAAATTCCCGACATGGACCTGGCGGTTCCGGGCGGGCTTCTCCACAAAGACATTGCACAAATCGAAATAAACGGAACTTTATACCCGCTGACGGTAAGCGGCGGAAACTTTGTAAAACCCGCCGATCCGCACTTTATCGAGTATTCGGCAGTAAAACAGCTTTCGGAAAGCGGTGCGGCTTCCGTTCCGTCCGGCAGCTGGGTTTTATACTACGATACCGGCTTGGGAGTCGGCAAGCCGTACCGAGCTTACACAATCAGCCTAAAGGACAATCATGGACTGGTTTCCGAAACGCTTGAAACGGGTACCGCCATGCCCGTACCTCCGCCCGAAACCATTTCCGTAATAATCGGAGAACAAGGTACGGGAAGCGGAACTTCGGCTGCAGACCCCGTCATCATAAAAGGGACTGCCGGTACGCCTGAAGCACGGATACAAATTGCGAACAGCGGTACGGGAACAGCCGTTCACTGCACGGTAACGGACATCGCAGCGAGCACAACAGCACAGTATGACGCAAATCCCGTTATAGCTCCTCTCGGTTTAAACGGCGGAAACGAAAGGCTCTACAAGATAGAATATTACACGGACGGAACAGGATATACTCCGACATCGACTACAACGAAGTATTATAAGGTTCTCAAACAGTACCCCGTAACCTTCAGCGTAGAAGGCGGAAACGGAAGCCTTACCGCCCAAATAAGCGGAAATTCGCCAACATCGGATAGTCCTATTCAAGTACCCTACGGCGAAAGCGTAACCTTTACTGCAACTCCCACTGCAGGCTGGGAAGTAGAACAATGGACTGTAAACGGCACCCAGGTAGCCGGAAACATTACATACGTTCTTAACAACGTAACCGCCCCTGCAACCGTAAAGGTCAAGTTTAAGCAAAGTCAGGTTACCATAACTGGCGCCGATCCCAATGCATGGCAAAATCTAAAATCAGCGGTAGAAGACAGCACTGTGCAGGTTATTATCATAAGCGATACAATAAAGGCTCCTAACGGATCAACTAAAATCCAGGTAAAAAGAACCGTTACCGTAGAAGGTGGAAATGAAAGTACCGATATCTTGGATGCCGATGAAAAATGTTTGATTTTTGATGTATGGCATAACGGGGACTTGACTCTTAAAAAACTCACACTCAAAAAAGGTAAAAATGACGGTACTTATCCCAACCCCGATGGCGGAGGTGCAATCTATTGCGGAGGCGGTACCATAACGGTAGAGAATGTTACTATTACGGACTGCAAAGCCGTCAAAGGCGGAGGCATATATATGAACGGCGGCACTTTCAATATGACACATAACTCTGTTATAGGCGGACAGGCGTCAACTGACGGCAATAAAGCTGTGGGCGGTTCCGGCGGCGGCGTTTATATGGCAGGCGGCACTTTCAATATGACGAGCGGAATAATAAAGTACAATTCAAGCAAAGACGGAGCAGGTGTTTATATTAAGAAAGGTGCTTTTATAATGAATGGAAGCATACTACAAAATCAAGCGGAAAGCGGAGGTAAAGGATCGGGCATTTATCTTGAAAATGATGCTTCTGCAAGTTTAACCATGAACAAATCGGCATCGGTTTCTACAACAATGTCTCCAAAAAACGACATCTATCTTAAATCAGGCGCAAAAATCACCCTTACCGAAGCATTTTCCTCCGCCGACACGGCAGCCTGTATTACACCGGAGTCACCCTACGACGAAGGCAGACAAGTGCTGGACGAAGCTATAATGTCAGGCGATCCTCAAAACTACAAAAAATTCGAGGTAACGCCGGAACCTGAAGACGGAAATACCATAGACTGGACAATAGATAATCAGGGAAAACTTAAAAAGGTTGGAATACTTATAACCGGCACCGATGAAAATCCATGGAAAAAGCTAAAAACAGCGGTAGGAGCAGCCTATGACGGCGACACTATCGTTATAAGCGGCGAAATAAAGGCAACAAATTTAGCCGGCAATAACGGCGAAATCTTAATCAATAAAAAACTTACAATACAGGGTAAAACGGGCAAAACTACAGATATTCTTAACGCAAACAAAGATACAGACGGCAAATCTAAACACCGTATCTTTATAGTGAAAATCAGTGACCCTAATAAATCGCTCACCCTTGAAAACCTGACGCTTAAAGGCGGCATGGCGTGTGAAGATGGCTATAAGAATGGCGGTGCAATTATGACCACCTCCAGCATCATCAATATAGCAAACTGCACCATTACCGAAAACACGGCTATGGATTACGGCGGTGCAATTATGAGCGACGGCAGCATCATCAATATAGCAAACTGCACCATTACCGAAAACACGGCTAAAAAAGGCGGCGGCATGTATATGAAAAACACTACTAGGTTTACAATGGAAAGCGGTGAAATAAAAAATAATACATCAACTTCAAAAGGCGGCGGCGTGTTTGTATATAACCATGGAACATTTACCATGAACGGAGGAGAGATAAGCGGCAACAGTGGAACAGAAGGCGGCGGCGTGTTTGTTGCAGATTTTACGTCCACCTTCCCCCCCTTAAAGATGAAAGGCAGCGCAAAAATAAATACAGACAACGAGATTTACCTTTCAAACGGTAAAACAATAACCATTGTCGGTACTTTAACCCCCGCAGACGGTATTGCAGGACGCATTACTGTACCGGCCGGCAACTATCAGTCGACTACGCAAGTGCTTACCGGCTCTGACGCTCTTTTAAACTCGGAACACAACAAATTTACCGTAACACCGAAAGACGACCAACAATGGGAGATTGACAATCGAGGTTACTTGCAGCAAAGGTAAGGAGGAATTAGGAATGGGAATGACAGATGATTAAATGCCGAATGATAAGTTTTGAGTACGGCAAAGATGGCTATTGAAGCAATCGGTGCAAATAGCTCTTTCCGCTTCAACTCTAAAAATAAAACTGCAAAGTATTATAAAAGAATGTCTTACAAAGATACATTTTAGATGCCTAAGTTAAAATTCCTTTTTCTCATATATTTTAATGCTTAAAAAAATCGAAATGGGAATAGACAAAATAATGAGTGCTGTAATGATTATGGCCGGAGTAACACTTTTAAGATTTTTTATACAAGTCAAGGGTGCATTTAAATTTTTATTACTAATAAAATAAATGATTAAACCGAATACTATGCCTTTTATAGTATTTGCTTTTTTGTTGTCAAAGTATTCCAAGGGAATAAATAAGACATTATATAAAAATTGACAAAGTACAAAAATAATAAAAAGCTCTTCCGGTATAGTTATAGGTCTTTTTAATACGGCAGAAACCGTTATATGCAGAAGCATTGCCGATATCCCGAATAAAAAAATAATAAGATATCGGCTTATAACTATTTGTTTTCGGCTTACAGGGAGGGAGTTTAATAAGATATCTTCGCCGATATTAATGCCTTCTACTCTGTTAATTTTTGTAGCAGCAGCAAAAACATGTATAGATGTCCAAAACGGAAAAAAACAACCCAAAAATATTTCCCATACTTATACCGGGTGCTAGTATTAGTACTGCGATAAGAAAAGGCATAAAAAAACGATCCTCGTTTGCTTTTCTTATATGTGTTAAAAGTAATTGTCTCATAAAAACTCTTCTTTAAAAATTTGATAAACGAGGAGGATTGTATTTTCACTCCTCCTCGATTTTTATCAAAACTCTTTTTTTTCGTATATTTTTATGCTCAAAAAAATGGAAACTGGAATAGACAAAATAATTACTCCAATGAATATCATAATATAAAAAGAATTTTCTTTAAAAGTATTAAAAAAATTTAAAACATAGATATTTAACTTTTTAATACCTGAAAATACAAAAATAGCCCCCATATATACTAATCCCTTAATAATTTGAGCCTTGGCAAAACTCAAATATTCTAAAGGAATAAATAAAATATTATATATAAATTGAATTATAAAAAAGTTTATAAAAAATATACTTGATATTTGAAAGGGGTTTTTAACTAAAAAAGATATTATAAAACTAAATCCCAAGAAGGTACTGATCATTAAAAGACCGAATAAAAGTATAATAAGGTAACGGCTGATAACTATTTCTTTTCGGCTTACAGGCAGGGAGTTCAATAAAATATCTTCTCCCTGCTTTATACCCTCCTTGCGTTCAACCTTGGTCATCCCCGAAAACAGATGCATGGATACAAGATAAGGGAAAAAAAACATCAAAGGATTATTTGTAGCCGCAATGATTATGGGGGATAGTAAAAAAAGGATTATAAAAATTTGTTTGTTATTCTTTATTTTTCTTATATGTGTTAAAAGCAATTGTCTCATAAAAATTCTCCTATAAAAAATTTTTGCAGCAAATATCAATTTGCGAAAAAAGTTTTTTCACGCAGTTTGTTTACAAACTGCATACAATATCGATAAACAGTGAGGCTGAATTTCTGCCGAACTGTTTATCATACCTCCCCATTATATTTGTAGGATTTATTTGAAAAAAATAGTAAGGCTAGAAAAATATTTTTGTAATCGATGCAGTTTTAAAAATTCCTTTACGACCTTTGTGCTCGTTGCGGTTAAATTAAAAAACTTGCTCTTACAAAAATGCAGTAAGTGTGATATAATCTAAGGAGGTTTGCTATGAGTACTTCAAATAGAAAATACAAAGACTCAGTGTTCGTAGACCTTTTTAGTGAAGACGAAAAGGCAAAGGAAAACTTTTTATCGCTTTATAATGCCTTGCACGGTACGAATCTACAGCTTTCTTGTCCTGTAGAAAATATAAGACTTGATAATGTCATATATATGAACATAATAAACGATGTTTCCTGCCTTGTAGATGGTAAAATTATCGTATTAGCTGAACATCAGTCAACTATAAATGAGAATATGCCCAGTCAAGGAATGTACTTCCGTGTACATTCCTTGACTTCGAGTTTTAGGCTTACAGCCTAAAACATCGTGTACTTGCGGCTTTTACAGTGTACGTGCCGTAGTGCCGTAACCTTAATTAAAGAAGACCGGGTTCTTAGGACGGAGCCCTAAGCAGTGCGGGAAGAAGAGAGAGGGTTTTAGGGAGAGAGAGGAAACCTTGCTCTGAACGAGGTGTCCTCTCTCTCCCTAAGAGAGCGGCTTTACCAATGCGGTAAAGATATGTATAGAAAAAGGCATATTAAGAGAATACTTACAGCGAAAATCACGGGAGGTAATAAATATGTTAGTAGCAGAATACGATTACGATACGGACATCGCAGTACAGAGGGAAGAAAGTTTAAGGATTGGCATACAGCAAGGCTTTGCCGACGGTTCGTACCAAACAAAACTTGAAACGGCAAAAAACTTAATCGGGTTAAGATTGTCAATTGAAGATATAGCACAAGCTACCGGTCTCAGTAAAGAAGAAGTGGAAGCGATTAATTAATTGGTAATGAGTAATTCCCTCTAATTCCTTTTGACAAAGATTTATAATGAGGATATAATTGCAGTGTATGAATAAGGCTATATCCGTTTTAAATAAAAGCAATCCCATCTCTGCCGAGCAAGTATTGGAGCTTATTCTTGAGGCTTTAAGAGAGCTGGTCGATTATGAGCTTGCCGTTGTGATGGGCTTTGAAGATAAAAATGTTCTAAGGGTAAGAAAGGCCATAGGTCCGCTTTCTTCAAAATTACTGGACGATTTTACGATTAACTTAAATATGCGCAAAGACATCGCCCGAATTTTAGATGAACGAAAGGTTTTTTTGTTTGATGAAAATATTCCCCATGTCGACACCTATGACGAAATAATGAAGCTGCCCGAAAATCATTCTTGTTTGGTGGCACCCCTTTACATAGGAGATAAGGCCATCGGAATGATGACCTTGGATCATAGAATGTGTTCCCGATTTACGCCTGAAATCGTGCGTTTTATATCTACAATTTCAAAACTTATTTCCGTTGCCTTGGTTCAAACGGATGCCTCCCAATCCCTTATTAAAAAAACCGAAAGCCTCTTGCTGGAACGAAATGTTTTGCTCACCGCTTCGACAAATGTTTTTAAGGATATGGTCGGTTCTTCCCGGGCTTGGACTACGGTTTTAGATTCGATAAAGCTTGTTGCTGCCTCTGATGTGCCGGTTTTAATTTCGGGAGAAACGGGAACGGGAAAAGAACAGGCAGCCCGCACCATTCACAGGCTTTCCAACAGGGCCGAAAAACCCTTTGTGCCTGTAAACTGTTCTGCCCTTGTGCAGAGCCTTGCCGAAAGTGAAATCTTCGGGCATGAGAAAGGTGCCTTTTCGGGGGCTGCGGCCTTGCGGAAGGGGCGGTTTGAACTTGCTGACGGCGGAACCCTCTTTTTGGACGAGGTAGGAGATTTGCCCTTTGATTTACAGCCCAAACTTTTGCGTGTTCTTCAAGACGGAAAATTCGAGCGTGTCGGCGGTGAAAAGCCTGTTTCTGTGGATGTGCGCATAATAGCCGCAACCAATGTCGATTTGGCCGAGGCTGTTTCTATGGGGCGCTTCCGTGAAGACCTGCTTTACAGGCTGGACGTTTTCCCGCTAAGGCTTCCGCCTTTAAGGGATCGTGATGACGACACAGCCCTTTTAGCCGAGCATTTTATTTCGGATATACGCAAAAGGAAGGGTTTTGAAAACACGAGCCTTTCGATGGCTGCAATCGAAAAACTTATGTCTATGCCTTGGCATGGAAATGTACGCGAGCTTAAAAATGTTGTAGAGCGGGCTGCAATTCTTTCGCAAGGCGGAGAAATCCCTGCGGAACACTTGGTGCCGGGAACAAGAGAATTCTACATTTCAAACGCTGCCAAAAAAAAGCCCCTAAAGCCTGCCGTAAATAAGGAGGCCGAAAAAGATAAGGTTTTGCCTGAAGATATTAAACCTTTTGATGAGGCTCAAACCGAGATTATTCAAAAAGCTCTTTCAGCCTCAAACGGAAAAATTTACGGCAAAGACGGAGCCGCCGCCCTTTTAAACCTAAAACCGGGAACCCTTCAAAGCAAGATGAAAAAGCTGGGAATTAAGTATTAGGGCATAAAAAAAGCCGATTAAGTTATCTTGTTTATATACAAGATTACTTAATCGGCTTTTAGCGGGACCGGAGGGACTCGAACCCCCTACCTACTGCTTAGAAGGCAGTTGCTCTATCCTGATGAGCTACGATCCCAAGGTTTTAAGGATCGGGATGGAGGGATTTGAACCCCCGATCTTCTGGTCCCAAACCAGACGCCTTAGCCCCTAGGCTACATCCCGATGCGAGTGAACATAATACGCAAAACCGGAATGAATGTCAAGGCCTTGGGGCAAAGGTTTTATAATTTGATTTTTACACCAAGTCTCCCATTTATAGATTTAGCTAAATCAGGCATATTAGATGATGAAATATCTCCCGAAGAAGTATTATCACCGATTTTTGTTGACCACTTACCGGATACGGGTTTATAGTATGTATCCGAAATACCGGCATACATTCCGATTTTATTGGTAAACATAAATGAAGCTGTAAGATTGATGCCTGCTCCTATGTTAAAGAATTTATGAGTGGTACTAGCACTTCCTGATGCCCAGTTGAATACTGAGCCGCCGAATGCCAGGCCGCCTCCTAAAAAGAGATCAAAGACGTTTCCGGGTTTAAATATATAGCCTACACCAAGCATTGTATCATTTACAAAGGTGCTGTTAAAAGCAAAAGTCGTGTTTGCAAAGACAGCCCAGTTTTTTGGAAGGGGATAAGAGATTCCCAGATTAACCCCGAATAAGCCTTTTGATTTTATCCCTTGATACTTAAAACCGTCCGATTTGGTATTATTGCTAAACGTGTGCAATTGATGATTTGTATAAGCCGCTCCGGCTTCCAAATTTAAACCCTTTGATTTTGCCGTCAGCATACCTGTAAAAACCAAGGCAAAAACAAGACAAACAAAAACTATTTTTCTGTTCATAAAATTCCTCCAAATGAGTAAAATTGTATTATAAAATACTTATATTGTTTCCAAGTATCCAATAATTCTTAAAAATAGTCAAGCTGTACATTAAATGTTTATCGAAAACTTTTTTTTCATACGGCTGAAGATATCGGCGATGCGTTCTTCTTCGGCTTGGGCATCGGGCTCGTGGTATTCGACAAGGTCGGAAGGAATTTCGTCCAAAAAGGGAGAAGGGGTACATTCGGCTATGCCGCCCTGCTTCCGTCTTTGCTTGCAGCTTGTGATAAAAAGTTTTTGTTGAGCTCTTGTGATGGCGACATAAAAAAGGCGGCGCTCTTCTTCGACGTCTCCGTCATTTTCTTCGACACTCCTTGCATGGGGGATAAGGCCGTCTTCCGCTCCCGCAATAAAGACCACGGGAAATTCCAGACCCTTTGAGGAATGAATGGTCATAATGTTTACCTCGCCCTTTTCTTCTTCGGTATCGTCACGGGTTAAAAGAGTAATGCGGTTAAGATAATCGTAAAGGCTTCCGTCCCAGTTGTCGGGATTATTTTCCCAATCATCCATCGAGTGCAAAAAACTTTCTATATTCATCATTTTAAATTGAGCTGCCTTTTCACTTTTTTGGTATTCGGTGATAAGGTATTCGTTATAGGCGATGTCGTCCAAGAGCTTTCTAACCTTTTGAGCAAGACCCTTCCCCGAAAGAAGCTGTGTGCGGTGTGAACTTATAAGCTCGGCAAATTCTTTTAAGTCATCGATGCTCTTCCCCCTCATATCTTCAGGCGGGTTTTCAAGAAGAAGGCGGATTGAAGTCCTCATTGAACAAGAATTTTCCGTTGCGAGGGTGGAAAGGGTTTCAAGTGTTTTTTTGCCTATGCCTCGCCTTGGAGTATTTATAATGCGCAAAAGATTTACGTCATCGTCGGGGTTTGCAATAACACGTAAATAGCTTATAAGGTCTTTTATTTCCTTCCGCTGAAAAAAACTTGTTCCCCCCGACATCCTATACGGAATGTTTACTTCCAAAAAAGATTCTTCCAAGGGGCGGCTTAAACTGTTGGCACGGATTAAAACTCCGAAGTCGGAATACTTAAAGCCTTCTCTTTGTTTTAAGCTTAAAATCATGTCCGAAATAAAATCGGCTTCCGCTGCCTCGTTTTCGGGAATAAAAATTTCGATGGGGCGGCCGGAATCTTTTTCGGACCAAAGAGCTTTTACCTTGCGGTTTAGGTTATGAGAAATAACACCGTTTGCGGCAGCCAAAATTGTCCCTGTTGAGCGGTAGTTTTGTTCAAGTTTTATTTCAATCATTTCGGGAAAGTCTTTTTCAAAGTTGCGTATATTTTCAAAACTGGCACCCCGCCAAGAATAAATAGATTGATCGTCATCGCCTACTACACAGATATTTTTATCGGCGATGAGCTTCATAAAATTATATTGCTGTGTGCTGGTATCCTGAAATTCGTCAACCATTATGTATCGGTATCTGTCCCGATACTCAGCCAAGACTTCGGGGTGTTCTTTAAATATTTTTATAGGAAGCATTATAAGGTCATCAAAGTCTACTGCATTATAAAGTTTAAGGCCTTCCTGATATTCTTTATAAAGAGCCTTGTAAGAATCATGTTCGTCCGTCCAATCCTTTCTTCCCATTTTTATATTGGAAAAAAGAATGCCTACCTTGTAAACATCCAATGCATCCGCCGAAAATTTAAGCTCTCTTCCGCATTCTTTAATCAGTTGATTGCGGTCGGTTTCGTCATAAATGCTGAAATTGCTCCTCCAGCCGATTTTGTCGATATGGGAACGCAGAACCTTAACTCCAAAGGCGTGAAAGGTGCTGACAGTCAGGTTTTGAAGTTTTTTGCCGGTAAGCTCTTTTACCCGATCAGCCATTTCCTTAGCAGCCTTGTTGGTAAAGGTAAGAGCCAAAATCTGAGACTGAGGAATTCCCTTGTCGAGCATATGTGCAATTCTAAAAGTGATAACGCGTGTTTTCCCCGAACCGGCTCCGGCTATTATAAGCACGGGTCCGTTAACCGTCGTAACGGCTTTAAACTGTTCGGGATTAAGGCCTTCAGTAAATTCATTCATAATGCTTTATTTGTTTCCCCTATTTACAATAGAATAGACAATAACATTATATCCGAGGGCCTAATCCCCCTAATCCGGCTTGCCTGACCTATGGTTTCGGGGCGCACTTCTTTTAGGCGGGTACGCGACTCGGTAGAAAGGCCCGAAACGGCATCATAATCAAAATCGGCAGGAATTTTAGTGTTTTCCATACGCTTGACCTTGGCTATCTTCCTGTTTTGAACGGCTATGTAGTGTTCATACCTTATTTCAAGCTCGGCCGATTCTAAAAGTTCTGCGCTGTAAGCCTTAGAATTTTCATCTATTGAGCATATACATTCAAGGGAAACTTGAGGGTCATGGAGGGCATCGGCAAGGCTCTTCCCGATATGGTTTTTAAGTTCGGGGTTTTCTGCAATGAGTTCCCTCGTAATCTTTATATCCTTCCATAGAGATATTATTTTTTCTTTGGTTAAAAGTTTTTCCTTTAGGCGGTCAGAAGCCTCCTTAGTTTGAAGCCCTATTTGATAAGCCCTTTCCGTGAGCCTTTCGTCGGCTGTGTCATGCCTCAGGTTCAACCTGTACTCTGCACGGGCTGTAAACATCCGGTAAGGCTCATCCACTCCCTGAGTTACAAGGTCGTCTATCATAACGCCTATGTAGGCCTCATCCCTCTTTAACACAAATGGAACATATTTTTCGTCCTTAAATTTTAGAGAACGCGAAAAAAGAGCTGCGTTTATACCGGCGATTATGCCCTGACCTCCGGCTTCTTCATAGCCTGAGGTTCCGTTTATCTGTCCTGCCAAAAAGAGGCCTTCAATACGGCGGGTTTGAAGACCCGATGAAAGTTGGATCGGCGAAACATAGGCATAGTCTACGGCATAGGCGGGGCGGGTGATAATTACCTCCTTAAAGCACGGAATGGTTCTTATCATTCTGTCCTGCACGTCTTCGGGAAGGGAGGAAGAAAGCCCGTTTATATAAAGCTCTTCCGTGTTTAAGCCTTCCGGTTCTATATAGACATGGTGGCGGTCCCTTTCGGGGAATTTTTTAATCTTATCTTCGATGGAGGGGCAGTAGCGGGCTCCAGTCCCCGTGATTCTACCTGAAAAAAGAGCTGCCCTGTGAAGGTTTTCCCTTATTATATCATGGGTTTCCTGATTGGTGTGTGTTATATAGCATTTTGCATAGGGCCTATGTATTTCCGCATTTGAAAAAGAAAAGGGGCGCATAATCTCATCGGCTTCCTGCTCTTCGGTAAGGGAGGAATCGAAGGAGCGGCGAAGGATACGCATGGGTGTTCCCGTTTTAAGCCTGCCCACTGTAAAGCCCTTCTTTGCAAGGGCGGAGCCTAGCCCTATGGCAGCTCTTTCGCCAAGCCTTCCGTCGGGAGATTCGTATTCGCCTATGTAAATTCTGCCTTCCATAAAGGTGCCGGTTGCAAGGACTACCGCCTTAGCCGAAAATTCCCTCCCTCTTTCCGTCTTTACATATTGAACGCATCCCTTTTCTACATAGCCCGACTCATTTGTATTTGAGGAAACTATATCGATAACGGTGTCCTGAAAAACATGGAGGTTCTTTTCAAGCTCTATTGCGTGCTTTGCCAGCTGAGAATAAAGGAATTTGTCAGCTTGAACCCGCGGCGCCTGAACTGCCGGCCCTCGGCTCTTGTTTAAGAGCCTGTATTGAATCATCGAGGCGTCTGCGAGTTTCCCCATTTCTCCGCCTAGGGCATCTATCTCGCGGACTATGTTTCCCTTAGAGATGCCGCCTATCGAAGGATTGCATGAAAGGCGGCCTGTACTGTCAAGAGTCTGGGTAATCAGCAGGACAGCTTCCCCCATTCTGGCGGAAGCTAAGGCGGCTTCAATGCCTGCATGTCCTGCTCCTACGACGATTACATCATAATCTGAAAATCTATACATTTACTTGTAAAACTCTTATTTGTAAAATTCTGCAAAGGCCTTGGTAATATATTCTTGATCTTCGGTGCCTCCCAATTCCCGCACCGAATGCATACCTAAGATGGGGTTTCCGATATCGACACTCTTTATGTTAAGGTTAGAAACGGAAATCGGGCCTATAGTCGAGCCGCCGGCCATATCGGAGCGGTTTACAAAGTTTTGACAAGGTACTCCCGCCCTTGCACAGATATCCCTAAAGATTGCAGCAGATATGCCATCGGTAGTATAGCTCATAGAAGCGGCTACCTTAATGGCCGGCCCCTTGTTCATAAGCGGGAAGTTTGTAATATCGTTTTTTTCCGTATAGTTGGGATGAAGGGCATGTGCCTGATCCGCAGAGATTAAAAAGGATTTTGCCAAGGCTTTTTGCAATTCTTCAAAGGCGTTTCCCTTTGCTGCGCTTACGATTATTCTTTGCAATGTATCGTGGAGGAAGGGGCTGCCCGCTCCTTGTGCTGTCTTTGAGCCGACTTCTTCGTTGTCAAAGATAGCGGCAACCTGCACAAAGTTTGAAGGGAGGGCATCGCCTAGGGCATCGATTGAAGCACAGGCCATTCCAAGATTGTCTATTCTTCCTACGGAGAAAAACTCATCATTTGCTCCGACAAAGCAGCCGGGCTGTCTGTCGTAAAGGTAAAGGTCAAAGTCCAAAATCTTATCAACCCTTACTCCGGCTTCTTCGGCGATAAGGTTCATCAAAAAGCCCTTTTCTTCAAGTTTTTCATTTATTAAAGCGATTAGGGGGAGGGTGTCTTTTTGCTTGTTGAATTTATACCCGTCATTTATTTCCCTATTCATGTGAATGGCAAGGCTCGGAATTGTCAAAAGGTTTTTATCAAAGTTGATAAGTTTTACTTCAGGTTTTAAAAGATTATCGGTTTTGATGATAACCCTTCCTGCAGCTGAAAGGGGCCTGTCAAACCATGTTGAAAGGATTACCCCTCCGTAACCTTCGGTGTTTAGTTTTAAATAGTGATTGTTTACCTTGATTTCGGGATTGGGCTTTATGCGGAAAGTAGGAGAATCGCTGTGGCTTCCTACAATCCTAAAACCGTTTTCTGCATTACCCGATTTGGGCATCTGCCATGCGATTAAGGCACTTCCGTTATTTGTTACAAAATATCTTCCTTGAGGCTTTAACTCAAAGCTGTCTTCTCTGTTTAAATGAACAAAGCCCTTTGCTTCTAAAAATTCGCCTGCATTTTTTATTGCATGGTAAACCGATGGGCTCTTGTCAATGAACTTCATCAACGCTTCCGCTTTTTTCATATTCTAAGCTCCTTATTCTAAGATATTGAGGATTATATCAAAATAAGGGATTCAAGGCAATATCGTGTACGGGGCAAATTCATCTTATGTATACGATGAACAAATTCAAAATTCTTTTTATGAATTTGAAAAATATCGAAAAACGAATATCGGAGATATTTCGTCGGTAAATGGAAGCTGCCTTGAATTTATCGATGAGATAATCTATAAATACTTAAAACAAAATCTTAATTTATAATAACCTAAGGAAAAAACAATGGTCAGGCTTGCAGAATTAAAGGACATATCAAGGATTGCAGAAATCAATATTTACGGTTGGCGGAATGCCTACAGGGGCATTGTTGACGATATTTTTTTGTTTTGTGAACTATCGGTTGAAAAATCTATCGGCCGCTTAAAAAAGGAGCTTAGCTCTCAAAGCGGCTCATCAGCGTTCTATGTTTATGAGGATGATGGAGATGGAATAATAAAGGGGATGATGCGTACGGGAATGTGCCGAGATGATGATAAGCCTGACGGTTTTGAATTGATGGCTATTTATGTAGAAAAAGCCTTTGAAAGATCTGGAGTAGGCTCAAAATTAATCACTTACTTTGAAAAGGAGGCAAAAAAGCTGGGCATGCATGAATTATACATCTGGGTGTTTCAAGAAAACCGGATCGCAAGGAATTTTTATGAACTTCACGGGTTTAAACCCGACGGCAAAACCCAAGTCCATGAAGCCTTAAAGGCTCCCGAAATGAGATATGTAAAAATAGTTTAATATCGATAACTAAAATAAGCCTCCTATTGACATATTCTTATATTTTCTATATAATCGGCTCTTGATCCTAAAGCCGGAGGGGGTGAAAAGAAAAATGGCATATGTAACAATTGACGATTCAGAGCATCTTGAAAAAGCTCTAAAAAGATTTAAGCGTCAAGTCGAAAAAGAAGGTATTATCCGCGAATGGAAAAAGAAGGAATTCTACGAAAAACCTTCCACTGTTTTAAACAGAAAGAATAAGGCCCTCCGCCGAAAACTTATGAAAAAAACAAGACGCTCACGCGATTCAAAGAGCTATTAATGGAAAAGAGCTTGCGGTTTCAAACTTGAACCCAAGCTCTTTTTTTTATCAAAGCTCTTTTTCCATATAAATATAACCGTCCTCTCCATATTCTTTTAAAATATGCTCGGGTACCTTAGAGGCGGAAAAACCTAATCTTTTATAAAGTTTGATTGCTTTTTCATTTTGAGGAACAGGAGTAACCCAAACCTTTTTAGCACCTTTAAGTCTTGCCTGTTCTATAGTAAAACTCAAGGCCTTAGAGGCAATCCCTCTCCCCCGAGCCTTGGCAAACAGCTTAATATCAAGACTTGTAAGATTATCATGAACCGTATCGATGGAATACCAAGTTTCGCCGCAATAAACTTCCCCCTCAAAAACCGAATAATGCATAGATAGGGGACTTCTCTTTAGCAACCTATCATGCCAACGGGCCAATTCTTCATCGGTTTGAACCAAACCATCCGGAAATCCTACAAATTTCATAACATCACCATCAGCCCATAAGGCTTTAACCAACGGAAGATCTTTTTTTTCGGTCGGTCTAATCAATATTTCCATATAACTACTTTCCTCCTTCTATAAAATAGAGATCTTATTTTTCAATCCTAGTCAAGTTTTTGACCCAGCGTTCTTTTTTTAGCTGGACTTCGGCAAGAACGGCCTTCATTATGCTGGTAAGTTTTGCAAGGGCATACATCACGGGCGAAGACAAATCCGTAAGATAGTACAATAAAAGCATACAAGGCATAAATAAAAATAAATTTATCGTAGTATCGACCCAGACTCCCATAACGGCATCCCCTCCGGATCGGGCTATTGCATATTGAGTGTTCTGAACCGTCCATACAGGCATATAAAGAGCAATAAAGATTATAAGAAGCCTTGTAACCTCATGAGAAGCAGGACTTAAACTACGGAATACAATCGGAACCAGCATAATCGAAAAAAGCTCCAAAAGGGCTGTTCCAAGACCGAGTACAAAAGCACCTCTTTTAATCCAACGGGCCTGTTCCCTTGCTTCCTCCAGCTTATTCCTTCCAAGTGTACCGCCTATTATAACACCAACCGAAGTACCTATTGCCGGAAAAACCAAAAAGAATAGGTTGGCAATTGTCCAGCCCGCAGACATACCGGCTACAACTTCAGGGCCTCCTCTGCTGTTATAAACTGCCGTTGCCACTATCTCGCTCAGAACCCAAGACATATCGGCAACAAAGATGAGGGCAGACTTTTTTAAAATCTCATAAAAAAGGTGAAGCTTTATTTTAAGCATGTCTTTTATTCTTACATAGAAAAGAGGCTTAACTTTTTTTGCATAAAGAACAAAAATTATAAGCTCGGCACAGCGGGCAATTACCGTAGCGTATGCAGCTCCTGCGACCTCAAGTCTTGGGGCTCCCAGATTTCCGTATATGAGCATATAGTTTCCGATAGTGTTTACAAGGGTTGAAACAAGGGATATATACATGGGAACCTTTACATTTCCCGTTTCACGGAACGAGGAGGCTATCCCTACCGAAAAGGCAGTGGGAATAAACGATAATAGAATAACATTGCTGTAAATTACGGCCTGCTCTACTATTTCTTTTTTTGCAGTATTACCGTTCACCAAGAGGCCTAAAACAAGGTCGGGGATCGTAAGACAGATACCAAGAAGAACAAGGGCAAAGAGAAAACCGGATATTTGCTTAAAGCGGTAGGCTTGCTGCATTCCTTCTTCGTCCTTTGTGCCGTTATACTGCGACATAAACATTCCGCCTGCACTGCAAAGAATATTGAGGCCGGTTATGTATACGAAGATAATTTGATTGGCAACATTTACCCCGCTCATTTTTAGGTCGCCTAGGTCGGCAACCATAAAGTTGTCTATAAGAGAAACAAGAGATTGAATAAAAAGCTGTACCATTACAGGTACAGCTAATTTTACGGCATTTTTATAAAAAGAAAAAGGCCCAAATCGTTGTCTTAAAGTTGTCAGCACTATTTTATTATTGTTCCCGATTTACCGTCGATAGCGTCCTTTGCTTTTTCCAAGAGGGTAATAAGAGCATAGCCTTTTTTGTTGGATTCGGCAAACTGGATGGCAGCCTGCACTTTCGGCAGCATGGAACCGGGAGCAAAGTGTCCTTCTTCAATATATTTTTTTGCTTCTGCAACCGAAATTTCTGAAAGCCATTTTTGGTCGGGCTTATTAAAGTTGATGGCGACCTTTTCTACAGCGGTCAAGATGATAAGGCAGTCTGCATTTAAAAGCTGAGCCAGCTTTGCACTTGCAAAGTCCTTATCAATAACGGCCGGAACACCGCAAAGAGCGTTTCCTTTTTTTACGACAGGAATACCGCCTCCCCCGCAGGTAATAACTATTTGGCCCGCATCACAAAGAGCCCTGATACTTTCTATTTCTGCAATATCTACCGGCTTTGGAGAAGCCACAACTCGTCTGTAACCTCGGCCTGCGTCTTCTACAACATTTTCACCCTTAGCGGTTAAAATATCGGCTTCTTCCTTGGTCATAAAACTGCCTATGGGTTTTGTAGGTTTTGAAAAGGCCGGATCCGAAGGATCTACAAGTACCTGAGTTATCAAGGTAGCAACGGGCTTATTGATACCGCGGTTTAAAAGCTCTTCCCTTAAAGCGGCTTCCAAATCGTTCCCTATATAGCCTTGACTCATAGCAACGGAAACGGCAAGTTCGGGTTCCGAAGTTTTAGGATCGATTTTATGATATTCGGACATTGCCAAATGAATCATTCCAACCTGAGGCCCGTTTCCGTGAGAAACGATTACCTGATGACCTTCTTCGGCTAAATCGGCAATGGCCTTTGCCGTAATTTTAACGGCCTTTCTTTGCTCTTCCAAATTATTTCCTAATGCATTGCCGCCTAAGGCAATAACAATCTTTTTCGGCATAGAATTATCTCCTTAATCCGCCGATTATATAGTATTTTTTTAATTGTTTCAAGCCGATTGTCAGCTGATTGTCAGCCGGCCGGCCGGCCGATTATCGGTCGGCGTTTTTGAAGGAGCCTACAGAACTTCAGCATAAAAAGTAAAATCTTACCGGATATGTAAAAACGTTCTAATACAAACACGTTTTAATGCAAAAACATGCAAAAATGTTCTATTGAAAAAAATTAAAAAAACTGTTATACTCACCCCCTCAAAATAAGGAATTTTTATGAAAGAGCGATTGGATAATTTAAGAAAACGGCTTATTGAAGTCGAAAAAGAAGTTGAAAACCCTAATCTTATCAAAGATGTTGCAAAATATAAAGAAACCATGAGGGAGCATTCCTATCTTTCAAAATTGATGGAAGAATACGATAACTATCTTTCTATCGAAAAGCAGATAGAAGATTCTAAGGTTCTCATTCAAGAAGAAAGCGATGCCGAACTTAAAGAGATGGCGAGGGAAGAGCTTCACTCTCTTGAAGCCGCCTTTGAAAAAAGCGAGGCCGATCTAAAGATGCTTTTAATTCCGCCGGATCCTCTGGAAGAAAAAAATATTATTATGGAAATACGGGGCGGTACAGGAGGTGATGAAGCTGCCCTCTTTGCGGCCGATCTTTTTAGAATGTACACCCACTATGCCGAAATGAAAAACTGGAAGTACGAGGTTTTGTCCCTAAACGAAACCGAGCTCGGCGGTTACAAGGAAATTACTTTTTCCATCTCGGGAAAGTATGTTTACGGAAGTCTCCGCTATGAGTCGGGTGTTCACCGCGTTCAGCGTGTTCCCGAGACGGAAGGCTCAGGCCGTATTCACACCAGCGCCGTAACTGTTGCGGTTTTGCCCGAAGCCGAAGAAACCGAAATTGAAATAAATCAAGAAGATTTGCGTATCGACGTTATGCGTGCAGGCGGCCCCGGCGGTCAGTGCGTTAATACCACAGATTCGGCAGTCCGTATTACCCACATACCCACAGGCCTTGTCGTTATTTGTCAGGATGAAAAAAGCCAGATTAAAAATAAGGCAAAGGCTATGCGTGTTTTGCGAAGCCGTCTTTATGATTTGGAAGAAAGTAAAAAGCAGGCAGAACGGGCTCAAAACAGAAAAAGTCAGGTCGGTTCCGGCGACCGCTCCGAGCGTATCCGCACCTATAACTTTCCTCAAAACCGCGTAACCGATCACCGTATTAACTTAACCCTTTATAAATTGGATGCGGTAATGCAGGGTGCCTTAGACGAGTTAATCGATGCCCTTTGTATCGCCGCCCGCGAAGAAATGATGAAGGCCGCAGATCATCACTTGGAGCATAAATAAGGCTCAATGCTTTTTTTTACCGTAAAGGATGCCCGTCTTTTTGCAGCCCAAGCCTTTCTTTCTTCGCACCTTCTAACGAGGAACGGGTACGGAAGAAATGCAGCCCTTTTTGATGCCGATATTTTAATGGCCCATATCTTAAAAAAAGAACGCTCATGGCTTTTGTCTCATTCCGATTTTGATTTTTTACCTTACAAGAATGAGCTTGAAGCTTTTGTAAAAAAAAGAGCTTCGGGATTTCCTATCGCCTATTTAACCGGAACAAAGGATTTTTTCGGAAGAACTTTTTATGTAAATGAAAACGTGCTTATCCCCAAGCCCGACACCGAAACCTTAGTAGAACATGCTTTAAATTTTGCAAGGGAGAAGTTAAAAAAAAATGAGCCTCTCTTTGTTTTGGATATTTGCACGGGTTCCGGCTGTATCGGCCTTTCCCTTGCTTCGGAGCTTTATGAAGGTGCTTTTATGCAAAATACTTTTAATAAACCGCAGAGGGCTCAAAGAATGCAAAGTTATTTTGATAAAAGTTTTTTTTTGGTTCTTGCGGATATTTCGGAGGAGGCTTTAA
Organism: Treponema putidum; assembly: GCF_000755145.1. Taxonomy (GTDB): domain Bacteria; phylum Spirochaetota; class Spirochaetia; order Treponematales; family Treponemataceae; genus Treponema_B; species Treponema_B putidum. The sequence goes on along the minus strand of NZ_CP009228.1, from coordinate 317,673 downwards.
AAGTGTGTAAAAAGAATATGGATTCTATTTTGCCCTCCTCCCTTTATAATAGAACTATTGCAGTAAAAGCCGATCTGCGTCTTTCTTTTCCCTGCGTGCCGGAGTCAAAACGAAGTTACGATTTGATAACGGCGAATCCGCCCTATGTTCCGTCAGAACTTATGGAGAGCCTTTTGGAGGACGGCCGCTCTGAACCCCGCCTTGCCCTTGACGGCGGCATTGAAGGGCTGGACTTAATTCCGCCCTTGGCAGAAAACTCTTATTTAAGCTTAAACCCCGGCGGAAAACTTTTTGTCGAAGCAGGGGAATACAACGCAGCTCAGGCTGCCGATATTTTTAAGGATGCGGGCTTTTCTCAAGTTAAAGTCCATAAAGACCTTGCAGGAAACGACCGAGTCATAGAGTGCATAAAGTTAAGCTATTGAAAGAGATTATTTTTTTGGCCTGTGCAACATTCTTAAACTATTTTTACATATCTCATTTTGGAAGTACCATTTGGATGGTGTATTGATGGTGTATTGAAGCCTTGACAAGTTAAATCTTAGACTTGACATTTATGTACTTTCATACTAATATCAAAAATGAGAGGTAACACATGAGAGCAACGGATATTATTATGAAAAAACGCGGGATAAAGGGACAAAATATTGAACCCTTAAACCGTAAAGAGATAGAGTTTATCGTAAATTCTTACGTAAGAGGAGAAATTCCCGAATACCAAATTTCGGCATGGCTTATGGCAGTGTATTTTAACGGAATGACCTTTGAAGAAACGGCTATTCTTACCGATGTTATGCTTCATTCCGGGAAGGTGATGGATCTTTCACACCTTAAAGGCCCCTTTGTCGATAAACATTCTACCGGAGGGGTTGGAGATAAAATTTCTCTCCCTCTTGCTCCCATTGTTGCGGCAAACGGCATTAAGGTTCCTATGATGAGCGGCAGAGCCCTTGGCCACACGGGAGGCACTCTTGACAAACTTGAAGCCGTTACCGGTTACCGCACCGATTTGACGGAAGCCGAATTTAGGTCTTTTATAGAAAAAACGGGCTTTGCTATGACCGGCCAAACAAAGGAAATTGTTCCTGCAGACCGTCTCCTATATGCGCTGCGGGATGTTACGGCTACGGTCGAATCCGTTCCGCTTATAACTTCAAGCATCCTTTCAAAAAAAGTTGCAGAAGGCTCTGAAGCTCTTGTTTTCGATGTAAAATGCGGAAAGGGTGCCTTTATGAAAACCTTGAGCGATGCAGAGGCCTTGGCAGTAAGCCTTGTAGGTACGGCTAAGGCAATGGGGAAAAAAGCGAGAGCTCTTATAACCGATATGAATGAACCCCTCGGAATTATGGCCGGAAACTTCTTGGAAATAGAAGAAACAATAGATATTTTAAAAGGACAAGGCCCTGAGGACAGCACCGAGTTGACTTTGCAGCTTGCAGCTCAAATGCTCATTTTGGGAGACAAGGCTAAGACGGAAGAAGACGGGCTTTCTCTTGCAAAAGAAGCCGTAAGCTCAGGCAAGGCCTTGGAGCTTTTTATGCAAAATATAGAACTTCAGGGAGGCAACCCTAAAACCCTCATAGCTGAATATAAAACCCGCCGCAGCAAATTCTTTGAAGAATTAAGGGCAGAACGGGACGGCTTTATTGAGAGTATAGATGCTTTTGAAGTCGGTATGGCCGGTGTAAGCCTTGGAGTCGGAAGAAATAAAACCACCGATCCCGTATGCCCCGATGCCGGAGTTGAAATTTTAAAACATAAGGGCGATTCCGTAAAAAAAGGAGACCTTATAATGAGGGTCTACGGAAAAGATTCGGCTTCGGTTTCCGCTTCAATGCCTTTATTAAAAAATGCTATAAAATATTCCGATAAGGCTCCGCAAAAAGATAAGCTTATTTTTAAAATTATCAAGCAAGAAGAACTTTAAATCCAATGCGGAGAAAAAAATGGACTGGCAAAAAAAAGAAATCGGCCCCGAACTTGTAAACGAGATAAAAAGAAAATACGGTTGTGATCCTCTGACTTCGGCAATATTGGTGCGCCGCGGTATTATCGAAGGGAAGGATATACTATTCTATTTGGAAGACGATATGCGCTATCTTCACAGTCCCTTTCTATTTAAGAACATGGAGGATGCCGTAGACCGTATCTTAGATGCAAAAGAAGAAGGCGAGAAAGTATTGATTTTCGGAGATAGGGATGTGGACGGTATTACAAGCACGACCCTTCTTTATGAAGCCTTAAAAGATATGGGGCTTGACGTGTCATGGCGTATTCCTACCGGAGATGAGAGCTACGGGCTTTCTATAGAAGCCGTAGAAAAGCATGCTGCAAATGACGGCACTCTTATTATAACGGTTGACTGCGGCATTTCCAATTTTAAGGAAATTGAAAGAGCTAATAGTTTAGGTATTGATGTAATTGTAGTCGATCATCATACCCCGCAGGAGAGTGTACCGGATGCGGCCGTAATAATAAACTGTAAGATGCCCGATTCGGGCTACCCCCACGAAAATTTATCGGGCTGTGCTACGGCATGGAAACTTATTACGGCAATCCGTTTCGGAATGCAGCCCTTTTATAAACAGCAAGTTTCCCTTTTAAATGTGAGACCTGTAAATGACGCCTACTCGATAGAAGCGGTAAAACTTGTAAATATGGTTCAAATCGGAAAAATTACCGAAACAGTAGTTCCGGGTATGCTTTCTTTTTCTGAAACAAGGCTCGGCTCTTTTTTAAACGGTCAGCAAATATTTGTATGGGATGCTCCCTTACAAAAAAAGCAGCTTAAGAACATCTTCGGAAACGGAATTGAATTTAATTTTTTTGATTTTCAGCCTGAGGTTGCAAAACAATTTCCCCAAATGGGAGATATGAGCCTTTTGCGTTTAAAGGAATTTTCGACAATCGGAAAATATTATGAACAAGCCCAATCCGAACTCGAAACTTTTAAAAACATTTTTATAACCTTTGTACAGCAAAAAAACAGCTTTTACGGAAAGCGGGAGGCTTCAGAAATTCAGCTGGTTGCCCTCTCGACCCTTGCCGACCTTATGGAACTGACGGGAGAAAACCGCATTATAGTAAAACAAGGTTTAAAAGAAATAAACAAAAAACCACGGCTGGGGCTTGTAGATCTGATGGCTATGCAAAAACTTTTAGGGGCTCCAATAGGCACCGAAGATATAGCATGGAGTATTTCTCCCTTGGTAAACGCCTCCGGCAGAATGGGTAGGCCCGAAACGGCTGTTGAGCTTTTTCTTGCTCAAGATTCGGGCGAAAGAACGGCAAAGGCTCAGGAAATATTTCAAATGAATGAGGACAGAAAGGCACTAGGTTCTAAGGCTTGGGAAATTGCCCTGCCTTTGGCCGAAAAAAGTTTAAAGGAATATAACGAAAAATTGGTACTTGCGGTAAGCGCAGAATTTCACCGCGGAATTACAGGAATCCTTGCAGGAAGATTGGCCGAATACTTTAAACTTCCGGCTCTTGCTATCTGCCTGATGCCTGACGGCAGTGCGGTTGCCTCCATAAGGTCGGCCAGAGGTTTCCGCCTTTTGGACTTCCTTGAGCCCTATAGCGAGCTTTTTTTAGACTATGGAGGCCATGATTTTGCGGCAGGTTTCGGAATTGAACAAGAAAAACTAGGCCGGTTTTTGCAAAACTTAAAGCAATTTTCACAGTCAATGGAATTTGAAAGTGATGCAAATTCCGAAACCCTTATAATTGATGCAGAGCTTCCCCATGATTATTTAAAGCCTGAAATTCTAAACTTGGTAGATAAATTTGAACCTTACGGATGTAATTCCCCTGCTTTGACCTTTATGACAAAGAGGGTGAAAATTTTAAATGCAAATATTATCGGTAAAGCCGAACCTCTTCATTTGCGTTTTAACTTGGAATGCGGAAAATATAAATGGAATGCCCTTTATTGGAAGGCTGCCGACAAGCTGGGTACGGAGTTTAAGGTTGGGGACTATGCCGACATAGTATTCAATGTATCGAAAAATTATTTTAACGGTGCCGTTACTCCTAAAATGGTTATCAGGGATTTAAAAAAAATAGATTAGCTTAATTTAAGGATTATTAAAATGTTAAAAAAAAGAAGTTTTCAAGTATTTTTGTTTTTTTGTTTTTTATTTAGTCTCCATGCGTCAGGAAAAACGGATGTTTCCGATAGTGAACAAAAAAACAAATCTGAAAAAACTCCGTATATTATTTCGATACCTTCGAGCGGAGATTTGGGTTCTTTTTTTAACGTAAAATTTAAGGCTGCACGAAAAATAGAAAAAGCATGGGTTACTGTTTATGACACATCGGAAAAAAAAGTTCAAACTATCAATGCTTTTCCTATTGATAAGACGGAAAAAGAATGGGCGGCAATTGCGGCTGTTGCCGTTTGGTGGAAGACGGGAAAATGGAAGATTCGGACCCATCTGATAATTGAAGGAGCCCTTTTTGAAGAAGATAGGGGCTTTGAGGTTTTAGAAAAAGAATTTGAAGAATTTGTAATGAAGTTGAGTGCAAAAAATTCTCAAATTTTAAGAGATACCAGCCCTAAAAAAACGGAGCAAAGGAACAGGTTTGCCGAAGTTATAAAAATGCAAAACCTTGAAAGCCTTTATTTTAAAGGCCCTTTTGTAATGCCGTTTAATGCCACAAGAATAAGCTCAACCTTTGCCGAAAAGCGTACCTCAAAATATCCTGACGGAAAAACTTCGGTAAGCCGGCACTGGGGAGTCGATTATCCTGCTCCCAAAGGAACGCCGATTTTTGCTCCGGGAGCAGGAAAGGTTGTACTTGCCGAAGAAAGAATAGTAACGGGATGGACCCTTGTAATCGAACATGCTCCGGCTGTTTACACCATTTATTATCATCTCAATAAGATTCATGTAAAGGAAGAAGATTTTGTAAAACAAGGAGAAAAAATTGCCGACATCGGCACGACGGGATTTTCTACGGGGCCGCATTTGCATTGGGAGTTACTTATAAACGAAATACCTGCCGACCCCGAACTCCTCCTAACAAAAGAATTATTTTAACGTCTTATGGTTATATAGCTACATAGTATTGACAAAAAGTCTCTAATCCTTTATACTGCTTTTGTGAGGTACTATATGAAAAATTTTAAATCTTTTATTTTATTCACTCTTATCGGTATTTTTGCAGGATTCCTTGTTTCTTGCGGAAATAGGAACGAAAAGGACATTATAGCATTAAAAAAATTATCCGCAGAAAGAGCCGAAAAATCCATTAAGAAATTTGAAGATGAATATTTTATGACTGAGGCTATAGAAAAAAACGGATCGGTTATATTTGATGCCCAAATTAAGGATTTTAAAAATACTATTAAGAACAACAAGGCTGATCAGCAGCCTATGGAGAAGGCCGTTATTGAAACGCTTATCAAAAACAAAATCGGTTTAAATTTTACCTATATTAACGACCAAAAAGAAAAAGCTCTTTTTTATTCTTACGGTATCAAAAATCCTGTTCCCGAGATGTCCGATATCCCTATTTTGATTATGAAATTAGGAGATAAAAATATTGAGGCTGCCAGTCCTTTTTTAAAGGATACTACATTTTATCTGCCCTCAAACGGTATAGGTAAATTTTTAGCCCTGATCTCCCCTAAAGATTTCTTTTCGTTTTTTAATATGGACTTTTCCTATACTGAAATAAAAAACATGATGACTATGCAGCTTGACAGGCATTCTAAAAAAAGATATTTAAATGCCGAAAAAGCTATTTATAAAAAAGCCGATATAAAAAAGACCGATTCGGGATATGAAATTACTTTTAACAATGAACAGCTAAAACAAGTTCCGTCTCTTATTTGGTATGCCCTAAAAAACGATAACCGCTTAAAATTAGTGTTGAGCATGTATGAAAATGTTCTTACAAAAGAAATGTTGGATAAATTTTCCGAAAATCTTTCACCTGAAAAAATAGCTATCCCTGAAAATTTACGCATTACCGAAAAGATAAACGTAAAAGACGGATTAATTTCAAAAGATATGTTTACGGTTTTTGTAGCGGATAAACCATGGCTAAAATTAAGCTATGAAATTGAAGACTATGATTATGTTTTAAATAATTTAATTGCAAGTATAGAACTTTTTAGTGATGTAGATTCTTCTTCCCATACTATCACATTTACAAGCAGGGGGGAATCAAACGAAAATAAAGCCGATTTTATGATAAATATGTGGCTTACTGCTAATGATTCGATGAGTGAAGATTTGACATTAGGAGCTCTAAATTATGCCATACTGATAGATAAAACAAAACAGTCCGATAATTTTAAGGCTTCAATGAATTTTGCTTTTCCGAAAAGGATTCCCGTATATTCCGATGAAGAGCATGATGATAATAAGATGGAAATAATGGAAATGGCTTGTTTGGGCAGCTTTAAAAAGAACCCGGATAGTGTAGAGTTTGGCATAGATAAGGTATCTTTAACCGTTCCTGGTGAACTCGGCGGGGGCAGTCTTGAACTTGAATTGGATTCAAAAATGATTATGACTAACAAGATCCTAAAGAACATAGAAATGCCTAAAGATAGGATGAATGTGCTTGAAATGAACTCTGAGGACTGGACAAAAGTCAAAGATGAGTTTATTATGAGTATTGAAAGTCTATCAAAGGAGTATGGAAAATAAATCCTTTGATAAAGGATGTGTGATAAACAGTTCGGCACAAATGCTGCCTCACTGTTTATCTGCCGAGTTTGCCTTATCGGCAAACGCCTTAACTATTATGGGGGGCTTATGCAGATTCCAATAGATGATATAAAAGTAAAGCAAAGAGCTAGAAAAGAATTTATAGAAATTGAAGAGTTGGCAGAAAGTCTAAACCGTGTAGGGCTTTTAAATCCGATTATTGTAAATCAAAACAATGTGCTGATAGCCGGACAAAGGCGATTGGAAGCTGCAAAAAAGCTGGGTTGGAAAATGATTGAAGCAAGGGTACTCTCTGTAGAAGATGCGTCTCTTGCTCTCGATATTGAAATTGAAGAAAATGTGCAAAGGCAGCAATTTTCAGATGAGGAGCTTTTAAATGCTTTTGCACGCCTTAACCGTTTAAAAAATCCGGGATTTTTTGTAAGGCTATGGCGTGCAATAAAGGCCTTTTTTAAAAAAATCTTCGGTAAAAAAACTCAAAGTAGTAGTAAGCTGACCCTTAAAACAGGGAAGCCTTAAGCTCTTCTTTTAGATTTTCATTTTGAGTTTTTCCATAACGAAAGGTGTAAAGGTAACGCTTTATCTTTTGACTTGCGGTTTTTTCAAATTCGTCTACAAGTTCAATTTTATCTATCTTTGAAAACTTGTTTACTTTAGAGTTGACAAAAAATCTTATTTCGTTTAAAACTTCTTCCCTCTTATGCATTATCGCATTGGAAATTCCTGAGACGGCACCTCCTATGGCATCTTGTAAGCGTACGTAAGCGACTAGGGATGTATTTTCTCCTTCAACAACTAAGGATTCTGATACAAGAGGGTGCTGGTTTAAGACAAATTCTATGTCTTCAGGATAAATATTTTCTCCTGCAGCTCCTAGGATCATATTTTTTGACCTTCCTTTTAAGCTTACTTTCCCTTTATCATCTATGATGCATAGGTCGCCGGTCTTAAACCAGCCGTCTTCGGTAAAGGCTTCTTTTGTTAAGTCCGGGGCATTGTAATATCCTTTCATTACATTGGGGCCTTTTACTAGGAGCTCTCCTACTCCTGTTTGAGGGTCTTTGTTCCCTATTTTTATTTCTATCTCCGGAACGGTAATACCTATTACGCCGGGAACGGTTTTGTACACTGCGGAATAGGCAATCAGTGGAGAAGTTTCGGTAAGGCCGTAACCTATTGCATACGGGAATTTTGCGTCAACCATAAATTGTTCAACAACCGGATCTGTTTTTGAGCCTCCTATACCGAAAAATTTAAGACGGCCGCCGAAGGTCTTTTTTAGCTTTTTTCCGGCCTTACGGCATAATAATTTTCTTCCCAGTTTTGTTCCGTAAATTTTCTTTATAAGCGGACTTGCATTAAAGGCAGGAAGAATTTTTTGTTTATATATTTTTTCGATTATAATCGGAACAGCCAGCATAAAGTGAGGTCTCACTTTTTGAAGGGCAGGCAGGAGGTTACGAGGAGTAGGCGGACCTTCAAGATAGTAGATGCAGGCGCCGTTTAAGATAAACATTAAAAAGCCTATTGTAAACTCATAAACATGGGACATGGGTAATATTGAAAGAGCTGCCTCATATTGGTTTATTCGCTGACAGTTCTGACCTGCAATAGCCGTAAAGATAAGATTTTTATGTGTTAGGACAACACCTTTAGAGCGGCCTGTAGTTCCTGATGTATAGATAATCGAAGCTATGTCTTCTTCCTTGCATTTATGTTCCGGTATGGGAGTATCTGTTTTTATTTTACCTTTTTTTACGGAAAAATCTTCTATGTTTATTATAATATCCAATTCCTCAGCATTTTTTAATTTCTGAAAAAGTTTTTCGCCGATGAAGACGGCTTTTGTACCGGAATGCTTTATACAGGTCATTGCTTCATCTTCGTTAAAATCGGGTAAGAGAGGAACTGCGACGGCTCCAAGTGTAACTATCGCAAAATATGAAACTGCCCACTGCGGTGAGCTTGTGCTGAAAATTGCTACTTTATCAAGAGGTTTTATACCCAGTGAATGTAATAGTCCTTTTGTAGACTCGATTTTTTCTTTAAATTCTGTGTAGCTTATGGGTTGTTCGGATACATATGAAAGAGCCGGTCTATTTGAAAATTTTAAGACCGAATTCTTTAATAAGGCCGAAAATGTATATTCCCCAAGGTCATCGATTGTCTGCATAAATCCTCCGTTAAAAGTTCCATCAAATGTCTAAGACAAACGAATGATGATAAAGTTGCATTTTTATTGATTTTTATACCATTCTGCTATTCTTTTATTAAGAGAAGGAATAGAATCGGGGTAGGCCGAGGTATTACAAGCGTCCTTCAGATAGGGCATTAGAATTTCTTTTTTTAACATCGGCCAATTGCTCGGCAAGATATGAGGTGCATAAAAGCTTTGTGTTTGAGGCAGGTGAGCCAGCAAAAGCGGATAATACCTTGGGAATAATTTTTCGGTTACTTGGTGCAGGGCAGAAAAACCTCCTGCAAGGCCGAAGGAGTTTACCATTAAATCCATTTCATTGGCTCGGTTTAAAAGCTGCTCTTGGGTTTTTACCTGAAAGAACCAAATAAAAAAGGCCTCAGCCGCTTTGACGTTTTTTGCATTACTGCAAATTCCTCCGTAAAGAATGTCGTCTTTTAACGGAGTCTTTCCATTAAAGGCCAGCCATCTAAAATCTATGTTTTCCAATCTTTTTTGAGTAGCTGAAAAGAGGTCTTCGCTGGAAGCATAATAAAAAAGGCATTTTCCGTTTTTGACTAAAACATAGGGTGAGTCATAAAGATATTTGAATTTAAAGTCATCTTCAGCGGCTGCCGATGTGTTAACCTCGCTGCTCCAATCTCTTATATAATTTATTGCATTTTGAAGAGACTTATCGTTCCATGAAAAAAAATCGTTTTCTTCTTCAAATGAGGCATTAAAACCTTTAGTATTCATGTATAAAAAATCGTCCGACCAGCGCGGAGAAAAACCCATTGCCGTATAAGCACCTCTATTTATTTTGTTAAACTTAATTGCAAAATCTCTTATTTCATCGGGAGAAATGGAAAAATCGCTATTTGTTTTAAACTTATTTGCCGAAGAAAAAATAATCATCGGCAGGTTAAAACTTATAGGTAATAGATATTGATTAGCGGAAATATTTCCTAAGTTTAAGAGTTCGGGATAAAAGTCATCTTTGTTTATCTTTTTTTCTCCGAAAAGATTGTTGATTTTTCTAAATTTTACTCTGGCCGATTTACCTTTAAGCCATGAGCCTATAACTATGTCGGGCTGCACATCGGTATTTATGAGAGCATCGACAGGGCTTTTTTTGTATTCGACAATAACTTTGTGTTCGTTTTGTGAGTTATTAAAAACCTCACAGTATGAAACAAACTCTGCCCTGTCCGTCCAGATGACGGCTATCTTGTCTTCTTCGGTTTTTGCACATGAGGTAAAAAGCATTACTGCAAGTATAAAAAATAAAATATATCGTTTCATAAATCTTCTCTTACTCTACTGTTACTGTTTTTAACATAGCTCCTGTTTTCCGCTCATACCACGATACGGTATCGCCGAAGTTGAGGCTTACAAAATATTTTTTTAATATAATAGCTTCTTTAGGAAACCCGTAGAAGCGGGATAATCTTCTGGCTTGTTTTGAGGAGGTATTGTAGTGAACAAGGGAGCTGTTTCCTAAGTTGGTTAAAATGTCGTTTCCCGAAATTTCCAAAAAGGCATCTACGCTTTCTTCCTTGTAGGAAAGAATCGGTTTAAAGGTGCTGTCTATAGGATTTTTACGGTTTAAGCTGATATGCAGCAGTTCCGTCTTGGTTGAAGGATTAGTTCCTACCAAAAAGCAGGCAAGACTGTTCGGGCGCGACTCATTTTGTTCAAGCGAAAAAGCTAAATTCCCTTCCATTGGGATGGGGCTTGTTTCTTCCGTTAATGTATTGATTATAAAAACCGGACTTTGAGTACGTCCTATAGCACTTTTGGCAATAAGCATTGTGTTATCGTCTACTTGAACCGCATTTTGAATTCCGGGGGCAGTGTAAACGAATTCTTTTTTCCCGTTATCAAAATTAACCAATGTAACACCGTTAAAAGATTCGACATATAAAAATAAATTTTTATAGAACGAAACCGATATAACAGTTTCTTTGGGGACGATAATATTTTTTAGTGTCTTTGTATCAAGAGAGTAATGGGATATGGGGGTGCCCTTTTTTATATCCGACCACAACAAAAAGCCGTTGTTGTAAAATTTAAATTTATTTGCTTTAAGGTCTTCGATTATCGGAACAGTTTTTTCTTCCGGAGAATTTTGAACATAGATTTTTCCGGACTTTAGGATATATAAAACATTTCCGTCGCTTGTAATATCATCTATTTTTGAGCCGGCGTAGGTGAGCGGTTTTTCCAGATTTACTGAAGAGTTTTCGTTTAAACCTATCATGTAAATTGATCCGTCTTGCGTTCCTATTATCATATGATTTTTAATATGGCGGGCTGCCGTTATTTTGGAATTACCCGGCACATAAAAACCGTTTGAAGAAGCGTCTCCCTGTCTTATACACCATTCATTTTTTCTTCGGGTTCTTTCAATCCAAATAGGAATCGAATCTTGAATTTTGGAAGCAAAGAGGGCATATCCCGCTTGATGCTTGGAAATTGTTTGTCCTGTAGCCGCATCTATTACATAGACATTATTGCCCTTATAACCGATTATTCTTGTGAAGTTTTTTATAAGATTCGGATTTTCAAGTTTGTTTTCGGTTCTGAATTCTTTTAGTTTTTTTTCTTTGCTATATCGGTGTAAACAAGGCGGCCTGATTCCCCGTAAGTTACAATATTTTTTTCGGCTGACTCGGTAGCTGCCAAAGAAACTATTCCGGGAGCTTCTTGATAAATGTTTTGCACGATGCCTTTTGAATCCAATACCGTAATACCGTCGGTAGACCTATTGCCAACAAAAAGATAGGTTCCATTGGCCGACCATGAAAGAGATACAACAGAATCCGATAACCGTTTTGAAAATAATGTTTTCTTTTTTGCCCAATCCCAAAGAGAAACTTGATGAATGCTAAAACCGTTTGTTTCATAAACTGCAACGAGTTGTCCTTTAGGATGTACTGCTATTTTTTGTATGGGCATACTTGAAAGCTGCCAAGTATCCGGTTCGAATTTCGGATAAGAGTATCTGGTAACAAAGCCGTCCTTTCCTGCTGCAAAAAATATAGGCAATGTCCCCGAATTCATTATCTCCGTAACGCCTCCTGAAAATTTATGAACGACTTTTGCCGAGCGCAGCCTGTCTTGTTCGGGTATGGCCGCTCTTGCGCCTGAGTTACGTGAATAAAGGGCCTTGTCGTTTGCAACTGCAAGGCTCATGGCTTGAGCAAATACAAGAATATTTATTTTGGTTTCTTCCGGCTTTATCTCTGAGGTTTGAGCTTGTGGATTTGCACTTGGTGCCGGTTGAGTTTGCGGCGTTGCATTTGAATTTGTTTCCGCTTGGGCTTGCGAGGCAGGATTGGAGTTTTCTTCCGGCTGTGTTTGCGAGGCAGAGTTCGAGTTTGCTTCCGGTTGTGATTGCGAGGGAGTGCTTGAGCTTGATGTTCCGCCTCCTTGTCCGGTTCCTGCCTCCGTTTTCTGTTCTTGATTTTCGGCAACCTCGCTCCAAGGCAGATCCGTATTTTGAGCTCCTAATGAAAAACATAAAATCAAAGCAAAAAATAAACAAGCGCATTTTTTGTACATAGACTATAAATCCCTTCCTTCGGTAAAAATATTTTGATAGGAAAGATAGTTTCCTAGGTAGACTGCCGAAAAGACTTCGGACTTCTTTTTGTTTTTTATATCTTGACAAATTGAGTCATATAATTTGACAGGAATTTTCATAACGGCTACTTGATCTTCTTTTAGTCCGTAAACATAAAACTCGAAGCTGCCGTCATTGTTTATCGAATGGAAAAAAATTTTTATCTTTTTCCCTTTTATGTCTTTTCCGTTGTCCAATATAAAAAATTTTAATACTTCCATGGCATGAGGATCAAGCCCGGCTTCCACAACGGCAAGCCTTTCAGCCAATTCCGAATAGCCTATAACCGGAGTTTCATCGGCTTTTTCATATTCTATCTTTTCAGCTTTTTTTGTTTTTTCGTTTATTTCTTTTAATCCGGAACAGCTTGATAGACAGGCTATCCTGTCGGCTTCGGGAACAAAGAGTAAAATAAGATTTTTAGAAGGCCATTCGATCCGCGTTTTTATTTCGGAACGTACGTTTCTTCCGCATTTAGGGCATTTAAAGGTTAAATATGAACCGTCGTTTATTTTTTTTAATATTTCAGGTTCTTTATCTAAATTTATTTTAGCTTTATGTTCAATTTCAAAACTTGTATCGCATGGGCAATATATTTTCATAATAAACTCCAATATTCTTATATTATAACATATTTTAGAGAAAAATGTAAGAGCTCGCAAAAATGCCTATAAAACACCGCTTGCATATATCTTCAATTTGTGGCATTATGTAAGCCTATGAAAATCTGTTATTGCGGTAAAAGAGCTTTAAAGCTTGCTTTTGTTTTGTTGATTATTATGCTCCCGCTTTACGCCCAAGATGTTTTTTTAGCAGGAAACGGCGAGGGCTTGTTTAAGATAGAAAATTTTAAAACAAAAAAAATATGGAGTGATTCTTCTGTTTTAAAAATATGTAAGACCGGAAACCAGTGGCTTTTTTTAACGGACAAAGGCCTTGCGGCAAGTAAAGATTTAAAAGACTTTTATTATCTAAATGAGAAGCTTCCAAAAAAAATAATTAAAAATATAGATAAAAACGGAAACAAAACTTTTATAGAAAAAATTCCTCAACTAAAAGATTTGGAAGTTCACCCCTTTAACCCTAATATCTTTGTTACGGCAACTTCAAGCAATGTTTTTTTTGACGAGGGATTCAGGGAAAACATGGGAAGACCTCGGGGCGAATCATTCTGTAAACGGAATAAAGGCTGTCTGCGTTTTGGATATGCCTAATTCAAGAGGTGAAAAAGTTTTGACGGTTTTTGTCTCGCATTCGATAGCCGGTGTTTCATGGAAACAGCCTGATGTTAATTCAAAAGTATGGAATGAATTAAACAACGGTTTAAAAAAAGGACCTGAGGGTGTTGAAGAGGTTTCGGATATTGTGTTTGATCAAACTTCAAAAAGTGTTCAAGTTTATTGTGTTCAAACTTTTTCAGGAATAATTTATAAACTTGATTGGAGCAGAAAAATATTTACATCATTAAACAAAAAAGAAAAAGAACTTGTTTGTGCGGATAGTCTTAATATTATCGATAATACTGTGTTTGGAGTTATAGAAGGAGATATACTGCAAAGCAATTTACTTATGCCGAAAACTCAAATTTATATTTATAAAAATTTATTTAAACCTTATGATAAAATTAAAAACTATCTTAAAAAATCAAATTATCTATGTGCTTTTGTGCCCAATACTTTAACCATGCTTAGCGGTAACTTATCCTTATCGGAACTTTGGTTATTACATGATAAACAAAATCAAATCAATCCTTATGCAAAGAAAGCGGATGGAAAAAAAGGTATTTATACGCCTACTCATCAGATGAGCGATGAAAAATCTTTTGAAAACCATCTTAAAACAATCAAAGATAATAAGCTCAATGCCCTTGTAATCGATATGAAAGATGAAGCAGGCTTTGTCCGTTATGAAAGTAAAAACGAAGATATAAAAAAATATAACGGTATAAAATATACTCTCGATATTGAAAAATTTATAAAAAAAGCAAAAGCGGAAAAGATTTATCTTATTGCCCGAATTGTCGTATTTAAAGATAAAAATTTATATAGATATAATAACGGACAGTATGCCGTTCAGGATAAAGAAACCGGAAAGCCTTGGCAGGGCTATAATCTTTATAACGGAGAAAAAGAAATTATACAGGAGCATTGGGTCGATCCTTATAACGAAGCCGTTTGGAAATACAATGTAGATATAGCCGAAGAACTTTGCTCTCTCGGCTTTGACGAAATTCAATTCGACTATATTCGTTTTCCTACCGACGGCTTAAACCTTGCAGACATCCGATACCCTGCAAAAGAAAACGGCATGGACAAGGTCAGTGCCCTTATGTCTTTTCTGGCCTACTCACGCGAAAGAATCAAGGCTCCTATTTCTATAGATATTTACGGAGCAAACGGCTGGTACCGCACGGGAGCCCGCACGGGGCAGGAGGTAGAACTTCTTGCAGAATATGTGGATGTTATCTGCCCGATGTTTTATCCCAGTCATTTTTCTCAAAGTTTTTTGGCCTACAATCCTGCCGAAGAAAGGCCTTATCGAATTTATCATCAAGGTTCATATAGAAACAAATTGATGGCACGCAACAAGGTAATTGTACGCCCTTGGGCTCAAGCCTTTTTTATTCCGGTTTCTTACGATAAAAAATACTATGACGAAAATTATGTAAAACGCCAAATTTTAGGAATTAAGGATTCCATAGATGAGGGCTATATTTATTGGAATAATTCCGGCAGATATTTGGATCTGCGTCCTGACGGGGAGGGCTTATAATGACGGAACTTACGGCAGCTTCAAAAGAACTTCATTTTATTCACCAATGGGGAATAGAAGTAATCAGGGCTGTACAAAATTTTTCAAGTCCTTTTCTTAACGAGGTAATGAAAATTTTTACTGAAGCTTCCACTTACGGATTTGTAGTTTTTATTATAGGTCTGTATCTTTGGTGTATAGATTATAAAAAGGGGCTTCATCTTGCCTATGCCGCTGCTTTTACATCGGGACTCAACGGTGGGATTAAGCGTATTTTTAAAATTCCCCGTCCCTTTGCTCATGCACCCGAAATTATGCTTAAGAGCATAGGCGGTTTTTCAACGCCTTCGGGACATTCTTCGATAAGCGCTTTTATCTATCCGGCTGTTTTGTTTTATAAGCCTTTTGGAGAAAATCTCTCAAAAGATTCTCAACAGGTAAAGCATCAAAAAAGCGGTACTGCTTCGGTTAAGCTAAAAATCGCAGCTGCAATTATTCTCCCGCTCTTGGTAGGTTTTTCACGGGTTTATCTCGGTGTGCATTATCCGACCGATGTCTTATTAGGCTGGGGGCTTGGTTTGGTAATATTTTTAGGGCTTATGTTTTTTCTTCCCGCAATGGAAGCAAAACCTTCCAGTTTAAATAGGACGGATGAGAGCGATGCCCAAAATATTAAACTCAAAAAAACTGAATCAATAAGATTTACCATTGCAGCTCTTTTTTCATTTATACTCATTTTAATTTCAAAGGAAAAGGTTCAAGAAGCCGGCACAATCCTTGGGCTGGCTTTTGGGAATATCCGTATCCTTGAAAATTCAAAATATAGCTTTGACGCTTCTTCGGGAACTTCGGTTCAAAAAATTTTACGTTTTATAGTCGGTTCTGTTCTTTCATGTATTCCGATTGTAATTTTTTATATTTTAAAAATAGATTCAAGTTATGCTCAATACAGGCTCTATCGATTTTTGGAATTTTTTGCAGTCGGCCTTATTGCCTCAGGTCTTGCACCGATAATATTTTGCCGCTTAAAAATTTCGGGAGAAAATAATGCAGATAGGTAAATATGCCTTAGACGATCCGATAGCCGCAATAGCAACGGCTTTAAGCCCGGCAGCCCTAGGAATTGTCCGCACTTCGGGGAAGGGGGCAATAGACCTTGCTTCCGTAATATTTTCAAGACCTCAAAAACTAACAGAAGCTAAAGGCAACACTATCTTGCATGGCTGGGTTTTAGATCCCGAATCAAAAAAAGAAGTTGATGAGGTTATGGCCTGCGTTTACAGGGAACCGAAAAGTTTTACAGGAGAAGATTCCGTCGAATTTATCTGTCATGGAGGAACCGCCGTAGTTTTAAAAATTTACCGCCTTCTAATTGAGAACGGTTTTAGGGCGGCCGAGGGCGGGGAGTTTACCTTCCGTGCCTTTGCCAACGGAAAGGCCGACTTAACGCGGGCTGAGGCTGTAAACGAAATCATCAATTCAAAAACCGATATAAATATTGAACTTGCTGCAGGCCGCCTATCGGGGAATCTTTTTTCAGGTATAGGAGAAATAAAGAAAGAGCTTATTGCAGCTATTGCGGCGGCCGATGTCGAAATAGAATACCCTGAAGACGAGGAAACAACCGGCGGGGCATTTTCCCCCGATTTGATTTTACGGATTATCGAACCTCTAAAAAAATTAGCCGATTCATGGGCAGCGGAAAAAATCTTTATTCAAGGAGCTAAGGTTGTCCTTGCGGGGAGAACCAATGCAGGGAAGTCCTCCCTCTTTAATGCTCTCCTAAAAGAAGATAGAGCCATAGTTTCGGATATTCATGGAACAACAAGGGATTGGCTTGAAGCCTCCCTAAATTTTAACGGTATCCCTGTAAGCCTTTACGACACTGCCGGAATACGCTATACTAAGGATTCAATAGAGGCTATAGGTGTCGAGCGGAGCTTGGAGATGAGCCGGAACGCAGACCTCATCCTCTACCTTTGTGACCCAAAGGATATCCTGTCCGCAGGTAGTTTAAACAAGGATGATTCCGAATTTATAAAAAATGCAAAGGCTCCGGTAATTACGGTTATCACAAAAGAGGACCTAATCGATACCGAGTCAAAAGAAAAAATAAAAGAAATCTTAAAAGCCGAAAAAATTAAATATCCCATAATAATTTCATCAAAGGCTTCTAACGGGATTAAGGCTTTATCTGAAAAGGCCTATGCTCTTCTCGCAAAAAATACCGGCAGTTCAGACTTTTCTAAAACGGCCTCCCTCGGAAGTGAGAGGCAGAGGGAGGCCGTGCAAAAGGCCTTGGATGTGCTTAAAACGGCCTATCAAAATGCCGTTGAAGGTTTTCCCCTAGACCTAATTGTAGAAGACCTTGAAGAGGCTTTAAGCTTTTTGGGTGAAATTACCGGAGAGGTACGCTCCGACGATATCCTAGATAAGGTATTTTCGGGCTTTTGTGTCGGAAAGTAAATTCTATAGCGGCAATGCTTTTATTGTCAATTTCTTATTTTTCTGTTATACTATGTTTATGAGTACGATTAGAAAAATGCCGATAGGCGTTCAAAGTTTTGAAAAACTTATAACAAACGGTTTTTTTTATGTTGATAAGACCGAATATATATGGAATTTGGTTAAAAATCCGGCTCCATATTTTTTAAGCCGTCCGCGCCGTTTCGGGAAAAGCCTTTTGCTTTCTACATTAAAGGCCTACTTTCTCGGGCAAAAAGAACTCTTTAAAGGCTTGAAAATCGAAAAATTTGAAGAAGCCGAAAAAGAAAATCGTGGAATTTGGCAGGAATATCCCGTGCTCTATTTGGATTTTAATCTTTCAAAATACGAAACAAGGGAGGATTTGGAAAGCCTTTTAAACAATCATCTTTGCAGATGGGAAGAGCTTTACGGTAGTAAGGATTCCGAAAATACTCTTACAGAACGCTTTTTCGGAGTGATAAGCCGCTCTTATGAAAAAACCGGCAGGCAAGCTGTTATTCTCATCGATGAATATGATAAGCCCCTTCTTCAAACGATGTGGAAAGATGAGGCCTTAAACGAAACCTACCGCACAATCCTTAAAGGCTTTTTCGGAGTTATAAAAAGTGCAGACCAGTACCTCCGCTTTGCATTTTTAACCGGAGTTACAAAATTCAGCAAGATCAGCATATTCAGCGATTTAAACAACTTAAGGGATTTGAGTTTATTGTCGGATTATTCGGCTATCTGCGGTATCTCGCAAGAAGAACTTGAAGCCGATTTTAAACCTGAAATTAAAAATCTTGCAGAAAAAAATAACTTGACTTATGATGAAGCTCTTGCAAAATTAAAGCAGAGATATGATGGCTATAAATTCTCTGAAACCGGAACGAATATGTATAATCCATTCAGCTTGCTAAATGTTTTTGCTGACGGAAGAATGCGTGACTACTGGTTTGCGACAGGTACTCCGACCTTTTTGGTAGAATACTTAAAAAAGGCTTATTACAATATTCCCGACCTTGACGGAAATATTCAGCTTGATGAGCAGGGTCTTAATGAGTATAGAGCTGATCCTATTCTCCCTCTGCCAATATTGTTTCAATCCGGATATTTGACAATCAAAGACTATAATGACTTTGCGGGTCTTTACCGTTTGGGATTTCCTAACGATGAGGTGCGTTACGGTTTTTTACATAACCTTATGCCCGCCTACACTTCGATAAGGGCTGACAAAACAGGGCTTTCGATTTGGGAATTCTACGAGCAGATTGAGGCGGGAGATGTAGACGGGTTTATGCAAAAGATGAAGGGAATAATATCGGGCATTCCTTATGATAACTTAACCGAAAAAGATTTAGCCTTACGTGAACAAAATTATCAGACAGCGGTTTATCTTGTGTTCGCTCTTATGAACCAGTTTGTGCACACTGAAGTTCATTGTGCAACCGGACGGGCCGACTGCATTGTTGAATTTAAAGATAAAGTTTATATCTTTGAATTTAAGCTGACTTCAAATGAAACGGCAGAGAATGCCATTAAGCAAATCAAAGAAAAAGGCTATGCAGACAAGTACTCGGGAAGAGGTAAAAAAATAATTGCAATCGGTTCTAGTTTTGACGAAGAAAAACGGACTATTGCAGACTGGGTAGTATGTAACTTGTAATTAAGTTTTTAATCTATAACTTGAGCCATCTCGGCAATCTGTTCCAAATGGAATTCGACATAGTGTCCGTGTGTTAAAACCACCAGACGATCTCCTGCCGAGATAAGAGTGCTGCCGTCGGGAATGATTTCTTCTTCGCCCCTCGCAATGCTAACGATTAAACATTCATCAGGCCATTGGACATCCATAATTTTCTTTCCGTCCAAAAAAGATTCGGGAGAAACGCAGACTTCAAAAACCTGCTTGCCGTGTTCTTCCGCTTTTTCTTTTTTATTTGCAAAATCTTCACTGTCTAAAATCTGTTTTAAAAGAACCTCGTCATTAGGCGGCGACTTTATTATGTTTGCCGTAATATATGCAGCTGCTGTGGTCAGCACCAAGCCTCCCAAATGGAAAAGGTCTCCGCTTGTTTCTGCAAGAAGAACTATGGCTGTAACCGGAGCCTTTATTACGGTAGTAAAAAAGGCGGCCATCGCAAAGACCATCAGGTTTACGGCATATTGAGCTTCAATTAAATTAAAATAAACCAAGATGTTCGAAAATATAATTCCCGTCAAAGCTCCACATGAAAGAAGAGGAACAAATATGCCGCCTATGGCTCCGGAGCCTGCCGAAAGGCCTGTAAAAATTATCTTTGCCGCAAGAATCAGAACGAGCATGGAAAGCGGAAAGCTGTGTTCTGCAATGGCTTCAATCAGATGATCTCCTCCGCTTGCCGCAAGGGGCAAAAAAATACAGACAGGTACCGAAATAAGATACGGAATCAATGGCGAAAATTGGGGCGGAATTTTTAATTTTCTGTACATCTTTTGAGAAGTATAAATAGATTTTTTAAAAAGATGCCCGATCAGAGCTGCCGCGGCCCCCATCAAAATTAGCCAACCGAAATATTTTATAGGGAAAAGTTGAAGACCGCGAAAATCAAAAATAGCTCCCTGCTTAAAAAATACTGAGGCTGTAAGGTCGCCTGCAAAGGCTCCAAGCATTACGCAGGTTAAAAGGAGTGGACTTAGATATTGGTGCAGGTCTTCGATTGCAAAGACGATTCCTGCAAAGGGAGCTCCGAAAGTTGCGGCAAGCCCTGCTGCAGCCCCGCTTGTTACAAGGCAAACCCTTTCAATATGGGAAGTCTTGCCGATTTTTTCAAAGGCACTTCCTATGTATGCTCCGATTTGAACGGAGGGGCCTTCCCGTCCGACTGAAAGGCCTGCACTTATGTTTAAAACACCGCCTAAAAATTTTAAGGGTAATTCCGGCCATGGGGTCATATCGAGCTTTTTCATAAATTTACCCTTGATTTGTGAAACCCCGCTTCCTCTTATTACGGGATATTTTTTGATTATAAAGCCCATAAATAAGCCTAGTACAATTACCGTCAATATTAAGACAACAATGCCCAGAGCCGTACCAAAAGTCGGGTTTAACAGTCCGCTTGCGGTCTTATCGTAAAAATCAATTCGTAAGCCTGAAAGAAAATCGATGGATTTTCTAAATGCCGTAACGGTAAGACCTGTAAGAATTCCAACTATAAAACTTTCCCCGGCAATTATAAGATGATTGCCGTACCAATTTTCAAGAATTTTCTTTGTGTTTAAACCTGTGTGTTTCATTTTTGATATTATATAAATAAGCCTTTAGCCTGTCAATTAAAATACTCTCCAAAGCACGAAAATCAAGGTTAATGAATAAGGTAAATCCTTGCTGTGCTGATTGACAGTATCGTATTGTGCCTTTTGAAGTACCGGGTGTTTTTAAAAAATATTATAAAATTGATTTTCGCAATCATAAATTGGCCTTTTGTCAATGGACGTCTGTCAATTTGCATTAACCTCTTGATAAAAAAACTATGATATGCTACTTTAACTACGGCTTGGAGGCAAACCTGAAAAAACATATTTGGAAATTTGCACGATTCGGCGGAGTAACTCAGTTGGTGTTTGAGACTGCCGATGATATTCTTAATCTGAGGCAATTAGACCAAAAGCTTTGGACTACATTAGCGATGCCGACAAAAGGCATTTTCTTTAACCCCGAAACGGCTGCAATACTGGATGCGGATGCAGACGGATTTATCCGCCCTCCGGAAGTTTTAGATGCCGTCGATTTTTTAGCGGAAAGTTTACAGGATGTCGGCATTATCATGCGAGATGGTGATACACTGTCACTCAGCGATATAAAAAGTGCCGAACTTGTAAAGACAGCGAAATGGACTTTAGAAAGACAGGAAAAAACAGACGGTATAATTTCACTTGCGGATATTGAAAACAAAAATGAGATTATAAAATCAAATGAACTCGGAGAAATATCTGATGGCGACAGCGATGATCTACGCTTGAAAAAGCTGCTTTCACTGTATGCAAAAGAAAACATAAACAGCACAAGTGAAGCCATCTTTGACATGTTTAGCAACGAAGGAAATCGGTTTCTTCAAAACACCGAAAATTTAAAAATCGTCAGTGCAGGTTTAGACGCTGCATTGATGGTAAAAGCCGTAGCCGCTTTTGAAGCCATTCAAAAAAAAATAGATGACTTTTTTGTGCGTTGTAAACTTTTGACTTATGCCGACGGAGAAAATACCTCCCTCACCGACTACAGTGAAATTTTTAAAACCTTTACTAATGTTGAATTGAACACTTCCAGCGAAAAATTACGCGAACTTCCCATCGCATTGCCGAATACCGAAATGGTTTTTGACATGCAAAGCAAAATAAACCCGGCTTGGGCAGATGAAATCAAAAGGCTTTACACAGATACCATTTCGCCCTTGTTAGGAGAGCTTTCGGTACTTACAGAAAACGATTGGAAAAATATTTCACAAAAAATTGTCGACTTTACTACGGTGTATTCAAAGCAAGCTGAAATTAAGACTGCAAAAATCAATCCGCAGTTTTTGCAAACAAAGCTCAATCAAAAGAAAGAAATTATCAGTGAAATAAATGAACAGCTGACCTTTGAAAAGGAAAAACAGCATATCCAATCGCTCAAAAAATTATTGCTTCTTCGAAAAGACTTTTTTACACTTTTAAAAAATTATGTCAGCTTTTCAAACTTTTATACCGGAGGTGAAACCGCCTTTCAAGCAGGTGTTTTATTCTTTGACACACGGGCAACGACTTTGTGCTTTGAATTAAACGGGGATGAACGCCATGCAGCTTTGGATATTTTGTCCGGAGCGTATTTACTTTACTGTGATATAACACGAGGGACAGCTAAACGAAAACTTTTGGCACTTTTGACCAATGGTGCTTCCGACAATATTGTTGTTGGACGAAACGGTTTGTTTTATGATAGAGAGGGAAATGATTGGAACGCAACTGTTACTAAAGTTATTGCCAATCCGGTGAGCGTGCGTGAAGCATTTTTTAGCCCGTATAAAAATTTAGCACGCATGGTCGAAGACCAAATCGCAAAAAGGGCAAATGCTGCAAATGAAAAATCGGATGCTCTTATTGCAACGGCTGCAGACAAAGCGGTCAATATGCCGAAAGAAGCAGCGGCGAGTTTACAGAATAAGAAACTTGATCTAGGAACAATTGCTTTAATCGGGACGGCAATAGGCGGAATTTCAACTCTTATCGGCAGTTTACTTCAAGCATTATTCGGCTTAGGCTTGTGGGTACCCATAGGACTTATCGGGCTTATACTGATTATATCGGGCCCGTCGATGATACTGGCCGCCATGAAATTGCGCAAGAGAAGTATCGGTCCAATTCTTGAAGCAAACGGCTGGGCGATTAATGCACATGCAAAAATCAATATTCCTCTTGGAAGCTCGCTTACAAAATTGGCATCATTGCCGAAAAACGCACGGCTCGCACACCTTGACCCGTTCGCCGAAAAGAAAAAGGGTAGAAATATTTTTATTGCCGTTTTAATCCTGCTGCTTGCAGCCGCCGGTGTTTTTTGCTATTTTTATCTTATTAAAAAAACGGGTATCTATCCGTTCAATCTAAAATAAAACCGAAAACACACAAAGGGGAGATGGAGCACCATTCGTCATTCCATCATCCCCTTATTTGTCGAATTGATGCACTTTCGGAGTAGTGAAAATCAATGCTCCTTGACAATATCAAAGACTTTGAAGGAACAGCCAAGAAGTATGGAATTGATTTTGCTTTGAAGAAGGACATTTCAGAGAATCCACCAAGATATTTAGTTTTCTTCAAGGGCCGTGATGCAGATGTGATGGAACCAGCCTTTAAGGGAGTATATGGCGAAGAATCTCCGTAAGGAGAAAAAGCCATCCGTGAAAAAGGCGCTATCTGCTTTCAAGGAAGCTGCGAAAAAAAATCACAAGACTCGTGAGAAAGTTAAAGTGAAAGATCGTGGGGTGGAGCTATGAGTGATTCTTCACATCGGAAACAGGAGTGATATATAGACACAAAAAAGGAGGATAATGCCATGATAGAATATCATAATAAAATCACAGCACTATACTCCCGCCTTTCAGTTGGTGATGAAGATAGAGACGGTGCGAGAGCAAAAGCTGATAAACATTCGCCGCTATACCGACGATGACGAAAGCGGTAGGTTCTTTGACCGCTCAGCCTATACACAGATGATAAACGATGTAGAACAAGGCAAAATCGGAATTGTCATCATGAGTTTAAGGTAATACATTCTAAGAGGGAATAGTAGCGAGTAAGTGGGAAATCTGGCAGTGGAAAAAAATCGCTTAAAAATGTTATAATATTAGCCGATATAGACAAATAAATTTGAATTTACGGTGGTGATTTTATGAAAATAGTTATTATACATGGTCAAAGTCATAAAGGTTCAACATATAATAGTTCAAGAATGCTTGCAGATAAATTGGGTGGAGAAGTATCGGAATTTTTTCTACCAAAAGATTTTAATCATTTCTGTATTGGGTGTGGGAATTGCTTTACTAAAGGAGAAAGTATGTGTCCGCATTTCGAACAATTACAGCCAATTACAAATGCCATAGATGAGTCGGATATAATTATTCTTGCAAGTCCTGTATATGTATATCATGTTACAGGTTCAATGAAAGCGTTTCTTGACCATTATGGTTATAGATGGATGGTTCACCGACCAAGTGAAAGTATGTTTTCAAAACAAGCTGTCTGTGTTTCAACAGCTGCTGGGGCAGGAATGAAAAAAGCTAATAAAGATATGGCAGATAGCACATTCTTTTGGGGATGTGCTAAAACTTATAAATTAGGTATTGCAGTTTGGGAGACGGATTGGAAGAGAGTTGACGAGAAGATAAAATCAAAGATTGACCGCCAAACAACAACTCTCTCGAATAAAATAAAAAGCAACTATACAATGGTAAGACCTTCAATAAAAACAAGGATTTTATTTAATATCATGAGAATTATTCAAAAAAAGGGATGGAATGAGAGAGATAAGACATATTGGCAAGAGAAAGGATGGCTTGCTAAAAATCGTCCATGGAAATAATCAAATCCCAGTTGTTTGTTGAACTAACAATTTAATAAAACTACCACAGAAACAGTAAATCGGAAAAAGGTTTACTGTTTTTTATTTGCTCAAAAATAAAAAGAGAGGAAAACAGAAAATAAAAAACATAGAAGAAAAAATCTTAATGGCAGATGAAGAAATCAAGCAGTTACAAAACAAAAGAAAAAAGCTCATCAGTCAACAGAAACAGGAAGAAAGAAAAAAGAGAGATAAAAGAATATATGAAAAAGGAGCAGTCTTTGAAAGTATCTTTACAGAAAGTAAAAATCTAACCAAAGATGAATTTTATCAGCTAATAACAAGTCAAAGAAATAAAGATGAAATCAATCTTAAAAATCATAGAGAGTAGAAAAATTGCAACAAGAAAACAGAGAACTATCACAGGAAAGAAGCAAGAATTAGACCTGTACAAATTGGCTAAAAAAATGGTATAATATTACAAACATCGAGTAAAACAAATTAGAATTTGTAGAGGTGAGAAAAATGTAATGGCAACACATCCAACTTAAATCGAAATAGTATAAAATTACGAGGAGATTATAAGATGAACAATTATATAAAATTAAATGAAGATAGATGGAATAATGTAAAAAATGACTATACTGAGCCATTGACACATGAAGAATTAGAAGAAGTTAGAAATAATTCAATTTCTGTTGCATTAACTGTTGGGAAAAAAGTTCCGAAAGAATGGTTTGAAAAAGCCAACGGAAAAAAGATATTAGGTTTAGCTTGTGGTGGTGGACAACAGGGTCCAGTTTTTGCTATAAAAGGTTATGATGTAACCATAATGGATTTTTCTAAATCACAATTACAAAGAGATGATATGGTTGCTAAAAGAGAAGGCTTAAAAATCAATACAGTTCAAGGCGATATGACAAAACCATTTCCATTTGAAAATGAAACTTTTGATATTATTTTTAATCCGGTTTCAAATGTATATATAGAAGATTTAGAAAACATGTATAAAGAAGCCTCTCGAGTATTGAAAAAGGGTGGACTGTTAATGGTCGGATTTATGAATCCTTGGATATACATGTATGATGCTGACATTGTATGGGACAAACCCGATGAGGAATTACTTTTAAAGTTTTCAATACCTTTTAATTCAAAAGAGCTTGAAGAGGAAGGCAAAATAACCATAAATCCGGAATATGGATATGAATTTAGCCATACCTTAGAAACTCAGATTAGAGGACAACTTAAAAATGGTCTCGCTATGATAGATTTTTATGAATCATGTGATAAAAGACATAGATTATCACGTTATGGAAATGACTATATAGCTACACTCTGCATTAAACTATAATGTTAAGGAAGACGCAGGCCAAGAAGATTGAGAAAAAGAATCCCCATCATTACCATTTCTGTCCGGCTTGTTGAAATGCTCTTGCTGTGGCAAAGGGATGTATGGCAATGTAGGCAGAAATATTTTTATTCGTGCGGAGGGTTTAATACCCCGATGCTTGCGTCGTAACGAAAGGTATTAAAGCCGACTGCAACCACCTTATTAGAACATACAGTGCGAAACATTGAGCACTGTACCCCGACGCTCGCGTCGGGGTTGTTGATTGCCTTTTTAATCCTACTGCTTGCAGCCGCCGGTGTTTTTTGCTATTTTTACTTGATTAAAAAAACAGGTATCTATCCGTTCAATCTAAAATAAAACCGGAAACACAAAAAGGGGAGATGGAAAATCATTTGTTATTCCATCATCCCCTTTTCCGAATTGAGCTTTACATTTAAATGCCACTCTAAAATTCGACACATTTTTATGATGCTAAAATATCTTTTACCCCATAAAAATAACTACAGTCAAAATAATCAGGACGACAATATTTATAAACACAATAAAGGGAATAACTTCGTTTAGTCTTTTTTTATTTTCTTTTACTAAAAGAATTGAAACTGCAATCATTGTAAGAATTATATAGACTGCGATTACAAGTTTTTCGGTGTGCTTGGACAGTTGAAAAAACCGAAAAAAAAGGCCGACGGCCAAGGAAAGAACTGAAAGAAGATAGAGGCTAAGCCCTACATGTTTGCCTATGGAAGAGGCATTATATTCTTCTTTTTCCTCCTTACTCATCATATTATAACCTGCAATCAAAAAATAGAATTTAAACTTGCGAATTAAAATACCGAAAACCGCAAGCACTGCTGCAATTATATAAAAAGCTATCATTCCTTCCTCCCAAAAACGTTTTACCTTAAATTTAAGTATAGCACGGTAAATTATCTTTGTAAATGCATCAAATTCTATGTGTCAAATTCTATGCATCTAATATTTATTTTGAAACTTTTTGAGCTTATTGTACTTTATATTTATATCTGATATAAATAGATATGATAAAAAGCTCGGCAGGAATACTGCCTCATTTTTTATCTGCCGAATTTGCTATTCGGCAAACGGCGTATTATTTTTATAGGAGAAATGAAAGTGAAACATATTAAAACCATCATGCTTGTGCTGATTGCGGGACTTATTTTAACGGCCTGTGCACCTAAGGCCGACGTCTTTGTTCAGGCATCGGGAGATGTTGTGGTAACCTTGGATATTCAAACAGGGAAAACAATAGACGCCCTGCTTGAAAATGCGGCTCAGTTTACTGAAGAAGAAAAGTCAAAAAGCCGTTCCATTTTTAACGTTGAAGAAATAAAACAAGAATTGGAGTCGAAGGGTATAAAAGTTTTGAACATGACTACCAATTCGATAGCGGGCATAAATGCAAAAATAAAAATCATGAGTAAGGACATGGATAGTGAAACCTCCTTTGTAAAAACGGATATGAAGGCAGGAATTTTATCCTTGAGTATAGGCCCCGATAACATAAAAGAATTTGTGAATATGCTTTCAGAGGATGACAGGGAATATGTAGAGCTTTTAATGGCTCCTGCTATAACCGGAGAACCTATCGGAACTGCGGAATATGAAGAGCTTATTAAGGCCGCCTATGGGGAAAAGTTAGCATCCGATTTAAAAAAATCGAAGTTCCATGTTTCTATTACCTGTCCTAAAAAAATTAAAAGCATAAAGATTACCCCTTTTGCCTCTTCTTCTCAGGACGGAAATAAGGGAACCGTGGATATTCCCCTTTCAGAATTGCTTTGTGTAAGAGACCCCATCTTTGTTGAGGTCAAGTTCTAAATTTTTTGGAGGTGTTATGTATTTCGATTATTATTATTTGATTTTGGTCGTTCCGACTCTGCTGTTATCCTTGTATGCCCAATTTAAGGTAAAGTCTGCCTTTTCAAAATATTCCCAAGTGCAGACCATGAGAAAGGTATCGGGCAAAGAAGCTGCCGCCCTCTTGCTTAGATCGAATTCGATTTCTGATGTAAACATTCAAAGGGTAGGGGGAAGTTTAAGCGACCACTATGACCCCTCTCATAAGGTTTTACGCCTTTCGGAGCCTGTATACGATAAAACTTCTATAGCTGCCGTAGGCGTTGCCGCCCACGAAACAGGCCACGCCATTCAAGACAAAGAAAAATACGCCCCCCTAATCTTACGCAGCACCTTGGTGCCGGTTGCAAACATAGGTTCGACTGCCGGCCCCTATCTGGCCCTTGCCGGTATTATCTTTAGAATGAACCTGCTTCTCAACATAGGCATCATCCTTTTTGCTTGTGCGGTTTTGTTCTATCTTATAACCCTGCCGGTTGAAATAGATGCTTCAAGGAGAGCTCTAAAAATATTGGAACACAATGCCGTTTTAACCCAAGAAGAGCTGAAAGGAGCTCGGAAGGTTTTATCGGCTGCAGCCCTAACATACGTGGCCTCAGCTCTTACTGCAATGGCAAACTTATTGCGCTTAATTTTAATTTCAAGGGATAGAAGGTAGTTTAATTTTTTTGAATAAGAGAAAAATAGATGGGGCCTGCTCCCTCCGCCTTATCGGGAAGAAAACGGAATCCGTATTTTGTTTTTTCAGGAAGGATGGGGCCAAGGCTATCGAGCTTGTCTTCAAGCCTTACTTTTTCTTTATACTTTTTTATGAGCTTTTCGATTAAGGAATCGTTTTCTTCATCGGCGAGGGCACAGGTAGAATAAACTAAAAAGCCCTTAGGCTTAAGGAGTAAAAAGGCCGCAGACAAAAGTGCCCACTGCCTTTGACTTAAATTTTTTATGCGGGCTTCTGTCCACTGTTTAAGGTATTTTTCGTTTTGGAGAACATGCCTCTCGGAAGAGCAGGGAGCATCCAGTAAAATTCTATCATAAAGTTCTTGGCCGTAGCGGGGCATTCGGGAAGCATCATAGGAAGAAACTCTTATCCGTTTTCGGTTCTCTTCGCTTAAGTGTTCATCAAGCACCCTTATAAGTCTGTTCCGCCTTTCGGCAGAAAGTTCGTTTGCCTGTATTTCGGCATTCTCTTTAATCCTGCTTAAAAGGACTAAGGTTTTTCCTCCGGGGGCGGCGCACATGTCCAGGCAGATTCCTTCTTCAAGAACGGGCATTGCCTTTGCCGCCCGAATGCTTGCATAATCCAGATAATAGTTTTGTATGAGGTTTTCACTGTAGGCTTGTGCCTTGTTTTCTTCTAAAAGGGCGGCTTTTAAGCTCTGCCATCTTTCGCCGAAAATCGAAAGATAATAGCTTTCAAAGCCCTCGGCTCCGCTTAATTTTTGCTTTTTCATAGCCTATTATTCTAACAAGGTTTTCCGATAAATCAATCTCGATAAATCAATCTTATAGATCAAACTATTTCAAACTCAGGATGCTTTGCGTAAAAATCTTCAGGGATAATATCCATTAATATTATATCGTGCATTTTACGGTTTCGGATTAAAGCTCCTCTCCTTGCGCCTATTTTTTTAAAGCCTGCTTTTTCGTAAGCCTTAATAGCTCTTTCATTATAAGAATATACATTTAAAATGATATTGTGTAAGTTTAGTTTTTGATAGGCATAGTTTATGAGTAAGCACATAGCCTCGGTACCGTAACCCTTTGACCAATAGGCCTTGTTCCCTATAAAGATACCGAGCTCGGCTGTCCTATTCATATGATTGATACTCATAAGCCCCACATTTCCTATAAGCTCATCGGTCTCGGAATCTACTATTGCGTAATTATGTTCTTTTGAAATCCTATCGATTATAATGCGCTCGGCTTCAAGGCCTATAATCGAAGAAGCAAAATTAAGATATTCAGACACTTCTTGATCGTTTGCCCAAACAGCGTATTTTTCCGCATCTTCAATCCTCATTGGGGCAAGATAACATTTTTTTCCGATAAGTTTTTTGATGTACATGAGCCGAATTATATCTAAAAGAAAGAGGATGGTCAATATCTTTACCGTGTTTTATTTTCGGCCTTGATTTTATTTTGCAATAAGAGTAGAATTAAGTATAGGCTTATCTTAAGGAGGTTAATATGTCTGATATTATTTATATTGAAGGCCGCGAGATTTTGGATTCGCGGGGAAATCCGACTGTAGAGGTTGAGGTTCAGTTAAGCGATTTTAGCTGCGGCAGAGCCTGTGTTCCTTCCGGGGCTTCTACGGGAGAATATGAAGCTTTGGAAATGAGGGACGGTGATAAGAGCCGCTACATGGGAAAGGGTGTTTTAAAGGCTGTTGATCAAGTTAATACGGTTATTGCCGAAGAACTTGACGGGGCTGATGCTTTGGATCAGGCCGAAATAGACAATATGCTTATCAATCTTGACGGCACCGAAAATAAATCCAAGCTCGGAGCAAATGCTATGCTCGGTGTTTCGATGGCTGTAGCCCGTGCCGCTGCCGACAGTTTAGGCTTGCCGCTTTACCGCTATTTGGGAGGCGTTCACACTATGCAGATGCCTGTTCCCATGGCTAATATCATAAACGGCGGCCGTCATTCCGACAACAAGATAGATTTTCAAGAGTACATGATTATGCCTGTAGGAGCTCCGTCAATCCGTGAAGCCATAAGAATGACAGCCGAGGTCTTCCATGCCTTAAAGGACATTTTAAAGAAGGACGGCCATGTTACGGCAGTAGGAGATGAAGGCGGTTTTGCTCCCAATATCGAAAATGTTCAAGCCTTAGATTATATAATGAAGGCTATCGAAAAGGCCGGCTACAAACCCGGAAAGGATGTGGTAATAGCTTTGGACTGCGCTTCTTCCGAGCTCTTTGATGCAGGCGACAGAAAAGGCTATAAATTCTGGAAGTCGGAACCTTCTAAAATTTTAAATGCCGATGAGATGGTAGACCTTTTTAAGGATTGGATAAGCAAGTATCCGATTGTTTCTATTGAAGACCCGCTCGATCAAAATGATTGGGAAGGCTATGCAAAGATGACAAAGGAATTGGGAAATCAGATTCAGATTGTGGGCGATGACTTTTTTGTAACAAACACAAAACGGCTTGCCCGCGGTATTGAAGAAGGAGCTTGCAATTCTATTTTGATAAAGCTCAACCAAATCGGAACCGTTACCGAAACAATCGATGCCGTAAGAATGGCTCAAAAGGCCGGCTACACCGCCGTTATCTCGCACCGCTCAGGCGAAACCGAAGATGCCTTTATTGCCGACTTAGCCGTAGCTCTTGAAACCGGACAAATTAAAACCGGTTCAATGAGCCGAAGCGACCGCATCGCAAAATATAACCAGCTTATGAGAATTGAAGATGAGCTCGGCTATAACGCCCGCTATGCAGGCATGTCAACATTTGCAAACCTGATAAAAAAATAAAAGGATACAGACTTTTAACCGGCATGGTTTATTAAAGCCTTGCCGGATTTTTTAATAGGTGATGAATAAAATAAAAGTTAAAAGTTATTTTGTTTAAATATTTTAAGATGTATTATGTCAATAGTTTACACTAGATAATTTATAAAAAAACAACTAAAATAAAGAAATTATAAAGTGATAAGTAAAAGATGTAATTTTGATTTTAAAAGACCGCATGATTCTTATTTTAGAATTAAGGAAAATTATATAGAATGTGAGTCATATAACACTATTACAAAATATTTAATAAATGACTATGTAAGGAATTTTGAAGAAGAAAAATTTTATATAATTGAATTTACAAACTGGCGATATATATATCAAATTAGAAAAGTATTGCAAGAATTTTATTTATTTTAAAAGGTAGAGGCTATATGAAATATACATCTTATCTTTTTGATATGGGTTCCACCTTATTGGAATTTCATAATTCAAAATGGAATGAAAGTGAAATACTTAAAAACGGTCATAACCGTATGATAGCTTATATTTCTAATATTTACGGTAAATCCATTGCCGATAAAATAGACAAGGAAGTTATTTTACCTTGGTATGATTATGTTGAAAATGAACGTAAAATCAAAAGACTGGAATACCGTATTTGTGAAGCCTTGTTCTTAAAATTTGGAAAGTTAGGAATACATGTTTCCTATAAAGAAATTATTGAAATATTAAAAAAAGATTATCTTGATTTTTATAATTATGCTCATCCTAATGAAGGGGTAATTAATTGTCTTAAAATTTTAAAAGAGAAAGGTTGTAAAATAGGTGTAGTTTCAAATATTATGTATCCTAAAGAAATATATCTTGAAATTTTTATGAGGGAAGGGGTTGATTTATTTATTGATAATTATACCTTCAGTTATGAAAATACCTATATGAAACCTCATCCTTCTATTTTTTTACGAGCTCTTATATCGCTGGATGCAAAAATCCATGAAACGCTTATGGTGGGAGATAATGAAAAAGCCGATATTATGGGAGCAAAGGCTGTAGGCATAAAAACCTGTTTATATGATAAAGATAAGAAGTATAGACAACATCAAGCTGACTTTTATATCAATGATTTTATGGAAATTATTGATAATTAAATAAAATGGAAAATCAGATATAAAATATTGGGGTGTAATAATAAAGACAAATATACGTCGGAGGTAGATACGCAATGGATTCACAAATTATAACCGCTGCAAGATTAGAATCAATGGGGAAATATCAAGAAGCTTTGGCTGCTTATGAAAAAATTATTGTTGAAGATAACCGATAGTATTTAAGATGGAAGAAACTGGTTTTATGAATTTACCGATTTTAAAAAAACAAATTTCACAATTTCTTGATGAAGAAGGCCGTATTGTCAGATGGCCCAAGAAAACTTATGATAAAATAAATGTCTTAAAATATCTGCAAAGAAAATTTGAACCTGATAAAAAATATTCTGAAATTGAAGTGAATACAGTCTTAAAAGCTTGGCACACATTCAATGACCATGCTCTGTTGAGACGTGAGCTTTTTGATAAATTTTTATTGGAGCGGACACCTGATTGTAAAGAATATTGGGTTAATACAGATAAAATTATGACTTAAATGATATTACTATGACTGATGAAGAAAAAGTTAAAGTACTAATAAAGGAGTTAAAATAAACTGATATTTTTAATTATTTTTTTAAGTTTTGATTTTTTTCTTTCTCTATTTTTAATGATTAGGGGTGTCAAAAAATATATGATTTCACTTGATACCTATTTTTTAAATATGGGATTAATAACAACTATTATATTCATTGAGATATTGGCAGGCATAAATTCATATTATTTGGATTTTGTTTTTATACCTATTATTGTTTGGGTTTTCGGTGCATTTTTTTTGATTTATTTTATAGTGTGTGAGCATAAAACCTATTCAAATGTACAAGAAATTATTGTTCATCTCAGTTCGACAGGAAGGCACAAAGGCCTTTGTGATACTTTGTTGGAAGGCTTTATCAAATTTGGTACATGTATGCCTCCACGAGGTTTTTACGGCTCCGATACATATTTATATCGACAAAGCTTTTTGGAATTTTCTAATTTGGATTTAACGGGAGAATCAGAAAACTTAATCAAATTACAAAAAATTGTTCGGAAAGCACGCATTATAACAAAAATATTGATTTCTTTTTTTATAGCTTTTGCCTTGCAAATAATTCCGGTAATAATCGGTGTAATGATGAGAAAAAGTTGATAAGCCCTACACAAAGTATACAGCATTTTATATAACATTTTATGAGACAGTGAGGGTCTCCTATCAGATTAAAAATTTTTGTATAAATGCGGCGATTGACTTATTTATCAATTAGTTATACTATACAGCCCCGATGGAGATTAGTATGTCAAATAAAAGAATTTATCAAGTCGACGAAAAAGTTCCGGCTGGGCTTTTCTTACCTTTAAGTATTCAGCACACATTTGCAATGTTCGGTGCCTCGGTTTTAGTCCCGATTGTCTTCGGAATAGATGCGGGTATCGTACTATTTATGAACGGTGTGGGAACCCTTTTGTTCATAGCTATAACAAAGGGCAAAGCTCCCGCCTATTTAGGTTCAAGTTTTGCCTTTCTAGGGCCTGCAACCCTTATAATTTCTTCTATGGGTTTTCAATATGCCCAAGGAGCCTTTATAGTAACGGGACTTTTAGGCTGTCTGATTGCTTTTATAATTTATAAGTTCGGAACCTCATGGATAAACGTAATCCTGCCTCCGGCAGCTATGGGTGCCGTAGTTTCTCTGATCGGCTTTGAGCTTACAAGTCTTACCGTTCAAGGCGGAACTATCGGGGCAAACATTATGACGGGCACAGCTTCACGGGGCGATATAATAGTCTTCTTTATTACGATAGGAGCTGCCGTTTTAGGCTCAGTTCTTTTTAAGGGCTTTTTATCCACCATTTCCATTTTGATTGCAAGTATTGCAGGCTACATAGCCGCAACCTTTTTCGGGATGGTAGATTTTTCAATAATAAGAGAAGCGGGGCTTTTTACCCTTCCTCATTTTCAGCTTCCTAAATTCGATCTCATGGCCGTTATAACAATGCTTCCGGTATTACTCGTTATCACAAGTGAACACATAAGCCATCAGGTAGTAACTTCCAACATTGTCGGAAGAGACCTCCTAAAAAACCCCGGCCTACACAGGAGTATCTTTGCCGATAATTTTTCGACTGCTCTTTCAGGTCTTGTCGGAGGAGTACCCACAACAACCTACGGTGAAAACATAGGCGTTATGGCAGTTACCGGTATTTACAGCGTTTATGTAATTGCAGGAGCCGCAATAATTTCAATCTGCATGGCCTTTATAAGCCCCCTTGCAGCCCTAATCCGCACCGTGCCCGGGAACGTCATCGGAGGCATAACCTTTCTTCTCTATGGAATGATAGGAGCCTCAGGAATACGCCTTTTAGTAGATTCAAAGGTCGATTATTCAAAATCAAAAAACTTAATCCTAACCTCGATAGTATTCACCACAGGATTGAGCGGCCTCAGCATAAAATTCGGTGAAATCGAATTTAAGGGAATGGTTTTAGCCTCCCTCGTTGCCGTCGCTTTAAGCCTTATCTTCTTTATTTTTGAAAAACTTGGAGTGCTGGAAGAATAGAGGGCTGACAATATTCTCAAAAAAATATTGGATAATTATTGGCAATGGAAATTTTGATGCGGATACAAAAAAGATTTTTGTTTTTCTTTTTAGTACTCATTCAGCTTGCCGTTTTAATCGCAAGTCTAGGCAGAGCTTTTCCGTCCATCGGATTAAACACAAAAGAAAACCATAGACAAAAAAATATCTTAGCCATGAGCGATATTTATTACCGTCAAACTTTTAATAACTGTGCACCCTATTCTGCAATGGCTGCGATAAATGTAATAACAAAAAAAGAAATAGATCCGGAACTTTTAGCAAGAGAAACAGGATGGCGGATAAAAAATAATTTAACCATGCCGCAAGGCCTTATTCAAGTATTGCACAAACACGGAATAAAAACAAAAGAAGCAATTTTATCCTGCTGTTCCGATGCCGAAAAAATTAATTGGATAAAAAATACAGTCGACGAAGGAAAGCCGATTATTCTTTTAATAAAAATAAAAAAAGTTTTGCATTATGTAACGGTAATAGGTTACGACGAAAAAGGTTTTATTCTTTACGACTCTCTGCAAGAAAAGACAAAATCAAATCCGCGAAAAACAATAAAAGACAAGCCTCAATATTACGGAAATCGTTATTACGAATATTCCGGCCTTATAAAACTTTGGGATAAGGGAGGCTATAAAATATTTTTTAAAAATTGGGCATTGGTTTGCGGATAAAATTAGTTTCTTTTGAAAATAAAAGATTCCGTACCTCAGACTAAAAACCTTTTTTAGTTCTTTCTAAAAATATTTACTAAGTTGACGGTTATGGGAATCGTACAGATTAAACCTATACTTCCGGAGACGGCACGCAATATCTCGGCTGATAAAATTTCCAAATTTATGATTTCGGTAAACCCGTGCGAAAAAATGATAAAGAGTAAAAGCACGGGAATTGACGTACTAACATAGGCTAAAATAAGCGTATTGGACATTGAGCCTATAATATCACGCCCTATATTCATCCCCGATTTTATAAGCTGCTTATTCGGTATCTTAGGACTTACAGATACAATCTCCCACATTGAAGAAGAAATAGACATAGCTACATCCATAACGGCTCCGAGGGAGCCTATCATAATACCTGCAAATAAGAGTCCCTGATAATCTATTTTACGGTACTGGGGAACAAAGGCTAGCATTTGAGCATCTTCATTTCCCAAACCTGAAAGTCTTAGAATTTTTCCTGCAACAAAGGCAAAAAGGCCTGCTATAATAACACCGCCTATAGTTCCCAAAATTGCCGTATAGGTTTTGTTATTCCTTCCCGAAATGATAAAAAGAGTCATAACGGAAGCAAGGCTGCAAATTATAATAGCCCAAAAAATAGGATTATAACCTTTAAGAATGAGAGGAAGAAAAATTCCGAATATAAGACCTACGGTAAGCCCTAGTGATATAAGAGCTTTTAAACCGTTTTTTTTACCGACAAAAATTAAAACAGCTGCAAAAATAAAAATAAGAGCATAGACTTTATAGTCCCTTGCCCTCTCATAAATACGCAAATTGTTTACCTTCCCCGTTTCATCTTCATCCAGCTGTAAGATGAGTTTTTCGTTTATCTTAAAAATAAGTCTATAAGGGATCGCAAGCTCTATTGTGTTCCGTATTGTATAAACCTCTCCTCTATGCTTTCCGGTTAAAATTTTTATCTTTAAATGCTGATACCGAAAGTCCGATTCTATAGGAATATCGGGGCGGTTTTCCTTTGTATCGTCATAAACGATTTCGATAACTTTAGCTTTAACGACCTGACTTTCGGGAGCATTTATATAGGTACTATAATAACTGCTTAACCCATCATACTTCTTCTCCATATCTTGAGATAAATTTTCAGAGGAAATTTGCCCTGTGTCTTCTGCATATAAATTAAAAAATAAGAGGCTTACAATAAAAAGGAAAATACGCTTCATGTTTAATTCCGGTCATCTTTATTTAATAAAAAAGCGGCGAGAAAATTTTTCTACACCGCTTTTTATAATCGAATCCTGTTATTTGCTTATATCTTTAATATAATCGACAGGTATGGGTTTAATTGTTTTAGCCTTTTTAATGGCATCAATGAGAGCATCTCTTATAGATACGCTTTCGGCAGAATTTGTTGCCTTGCTAAAATCGTAGGAATCTCCTCCCGTAAACATAAAGCTGTTTACAACAACCTTATATTTTTTATTCATATCAAGAGGCGTTCCGTCCATAAGCGTAATCTTTGTGATTCTGTTCTCAAAAGGCTTTCTACCGTCATATTCTACCCTTAAACCTGCAAATTGACCGTCGGTAATATTAGGATTCATTATACCGTGATCGATTGCCTTTTTAATCTCGGAACCGGGGAGATCGAAAACAACGAGATAATTATCAAAGGGCATAATCTCATAAAGGTCGCCTACGGTGATATTGCCTGCTGCAAGGGTTCGGCGTAAGCCTCCTCCGTTTTGGATGGCTATATCGGCCTTTCCCAATTGGCGTTGAACTTCAGCTGCCCATGCACCCAAAAGGGTATTGCTTCCCTTTTCGCTTCTTTCATGGGTAAACTCGCCCTCGGCAACACCGATTACTTCACCCATAATAGGTTTCAGCTCCGTGTCATATTTTGTAAAGAGAGCCTTTCCTTTTTCATCCTCGATAAGAGAATCTTTGTGCTTGTAGATTTCATCGACTGCGGATTCAATCTTTGCAATCTTGTTCTCGCTTCCGAAGGTGATGCTGAGTTTACCTACAGCCCTGCCGTAACAATAGGCTTGAAGTATGGGAATACCGTTTACATTTCCTGAAACTGTTCGATGGCTGTGAGCCGAAAGAACAGCATCCAAGCCCTTAATTTCGGTAAGTTTAACTGCATTTCCGCTGATTTTTCCATCTTCTTGGAATGAATCGATGTGGGTTAAGGCGATAATTGCATCGGGCTTGCCTTCTTTAGCCTTTCCAGCTAATAGATAGTCTACCCATTCTTGGCCTGTTTTTACCGGATCGGTAAATTCCAAACCGCTTACATGTTCAGCGCTTGTCAATACAGCCGTATCGGGGTGAGCCAAACCGATAAAGGCAATCTTGTAGTTTCCTTTTTTGATGATTGCATAGGGTTTTGCCCATGATACGGGCTTTCCGGTTTTCTTTTCGACAATGTTTGCAGCCAAGAAGGTAAAGTTTCCATCCTTTTGCCACTTTGTCATGCGGTTTGAACCCCAGTCAAATTCATGGTTACCTACGGCACAGACCTTTACATCCATAGCCCTCATCATAGCCGAAACGGGAGCTCCATAGGTAAGATTGGATATGGCTGTTCCCTGATAGTTATCGCCTCCTGCAACCACAATGGTATTAGGATTTTCCATTCCGGCAGTGCGGACATAGCCTATCATCTTAGCCATACCGGCATTCTTTCCCTTTCCGGGACGGGTATCTTCTGCAACGTTTCCGTGAAAGTCGTTAAAAAGAAGAATATCTATCCTGTTTGCAGGCGCCTTTGCCTCAATTCCCGCATACTGACCGCTTACATCATGGGATTCGGTTTCACATCCTGTAAATGCGGCACTCAGGATGAGAACGATTACAACAAAGCCGACGGCTTTAAAAAATTTGCTGTTCTTCATAAGCATACTCCTAATAATTTGATAGTAAAATTATACACCAGTACAAGAAAAATTACAAGTTTTTTAAACGATTTAGAAAATCGACTGCAGCTGGAATAGGCAATCTATTGCAGCTGCAATCGACTGCCTATTGAACCGCCAAATAACGTTTTTCTTTATGTAACGGTAATAGGCTAAATATTGATTTTATACCTTGAAAAAATATTGGTTTTATGATATTCTCTACTAGGTTTATTTATTTCCGTTATAGCTGTAGTATGCATTTTTACACACTTCTTTAAAAATATAACCGATTTAAATAATCCCTAATACTTTTATAAGGACGGTTTTTATGAGCCAAGAAAAAAAACTTGTAATGATCGACGGTAATACTGCTGCCGGTCATGTTGCCCACGCTTTAAGCGAGGTAATTGCCATTTACCCGATCACACCGTCAAGTCCGATGGGTGAGGTCGCTGATGAATATTCGGCCCGCGGAAGAGAAAATATTTGGGGCACTGTTCCCGATGTTGTTGAACTTCAATCCGAAGGAGGTGCTGCAGGTGCCGTACACGGAGCCTTGACAACAGGAGCTCTCTCTGCAACATTTACCGCATCTCAGGGCTTGCTCTTAATGATTCCGAATATGTACAAAATAGCCGGCGAGTTGACCAGCACTGTATTCCACATTGCTGCCCGTGCCGTAGCTTGCAGTGCTCTTTCAATCTTTGGTGATCACCAAGACGTAATGGCTTGCCGCCAAACAGGTTGGGCTATGTTGGCATCCAACTCGGTTCAAGAAGTTATGGATCTTGCCATTATTTCTCATGCGGCCACATTGGAAGCAAGAGTTCCCTTCCTCCACTTCTTTGACGGATTTAGAACTTCTCACGAAATCCAAAAAATTGAAGAAGTTTCTTACGACATTATGCGCCAAATGGTAAGCGACGAGCTTGTTCGAGCTCATCGAAAACGCGGTTTGACCCCTGAAAATCCCGAACTCCGCGGAACAGCTCAAAACCCCGATATTTACTTCCAAGGACGAGAAGCCGTAAATAAATACTACCTTGCTACTCCCGAAATTGTTCAAAAACAAATGGATAAGTATGCAAAACTTACAGGAAGACAATATCACTTATTTGACTATCACGGTGCAGCTGATGCCGAGCAAATCATAATTCTCATGGGTTCAGGTGCGGATACCGTCGAAGAAACGGTAGACGAGCTTAACTCCAAGGGCGGAAAATACGGCGTTCTTAAAGTAAGGCTTTATAGGCCATTCAGTGCCGAGCATTTTGTAAAAGCCATTCCCGCCACCGTAAAAGGAATTGCAGTTCTCGACAGATGTAAGGAAGCCGGCTCCTTAGGCGAACCCCTCTACGAAGATGTAAGAACAGCTATCGGCGAAATGCAGGCTGCAAAAAAATGCCCCTTTACTCATTATCCGGTCATCATCGGAGGACGCTACGGTCTCGGTTCAAAAGAATTTACACCGGCAATGGTTAAGGGAGTATTCGATAACCTTGAAGGCGAAAAGAAAGCCAACTTCTCTGTAGGTATCGAAGATGATGTTACACACACCAGCATCAAGTATGACCCCAGCTTTAAACTTGAAGATAAGGATATGCATCAGGCTATGTTCTTCGGTTTGGGTTCCGACGGTACTGTAGGTGCTAATAAGAACTCTATTAAGATTATCGGTGAAGCCACGGACAATAAGGCACAAGCCTACTTTGCCTATGACAGTAAAAAATCCGGCGGTTTTACGATTTCTCACCTCCGCTTCGGAAAACACGCAATCCGAAAACCTTATTTAATAACAAATGCGGACTTCGTTGCATGCCATAAGTTCAGCTATCTTGAAACCTATGATATGCTCCACAGCCTTAAAAAAGGCGGGACATTCCTTTTGAACGCTCCTTACGGAAAGAACGAAATCTGGGACAATATTCCGGTCGAGGTCCAAAAGCAGATTATCGAAAAAGAAGCTAAATTCTATGTAATCGATGCTATCAAGATTGCAGAAAAAGCCGGAATGGGTAACAGAATTAACGTTGTTATGCAGACTGCCTTTTTTAAAATCTTCGGAATCTTGCCTGAAGCCGAAGCTGTAGACCTCATCAAAAAATTCATTGAAAAGTCCTACGGAAAAAAAGGCCCTGAAATCGTTCAAAAGAATATTACGACAATAGATATGGCTCTTGAGGGAGTTGAAAAGGTTGATTATCCCAAGACAGCAACAAGCAAGCTCAAGATGCACCCTGCAATCGCAGGCGATGCACCCGAATTCGTAAAGAATGTTTTGGGCAAGGTTGCCATCCAAAAAGGTGATGATATAAAGGTAAGCGAAATGCCCGAAGACGGCACTTTCCCGACCGCTACCACTCAATACGAAAAGAGAGCTATTGCAGAACATATTCCGATCTGGAAGAGCGACATCTGTATTCAGTGCGGTCAGTGTGTCATGGTTTGTCCCCATGCCTGTATCCGAATGAAGGCTTATGACGGCTCACTTTTGGCAAAGGCACCCCAGGGCTTTAAATCCTGCGATTATAAGGGTAAGGAATTTGAAGGAGCCAAATTTACAATTCAAGTTTCATCGGAAGATTGTACAGGCTGCGGTCTTTGCGTTCAGCAGTGTCCTGCAAAGTCCAAGGAAAATCCCGAAATTAAAGCCATCAATATGGAAAACTTTGTTGAACACAGAAAGCAGGAAGTTGCAAACTGGAACTTCTTCTTTAACGATATTCCTGACCCTGATGTAAAGAAGCTTAATTTGAGTGTTCCCAAGGGCATCGGTATGAAGAGACCCCTTTTCGAGTTCTCAGGTGCATGTGCAGGCTGCGGTGAAACGCCTTATGTAAAGCTCCTTTCACAGCTTTTCGGAGACAGAGCCGTTATTGCAAACGCAACAGGCTGTTCTTCAATCTATGGAGGAAACCTGCCCACAACACCCTATGCAAAACGATGTGACGGAAGAGGCCCGGCTTGGTCTAACTCCTTGTTTGAGGATGCAGCAGAATTCGGTTACGGTATGAGATTGACAAGCGATAAGCTTGCAGTTTATGCCCGCGAAGTCGCCGCTAAGGCAAAAGCAAAAGGTATTGCAGCAGGCGTAATCGACAAGATTCTCAATAACGCTCAAGAAGATGATGCAGCTATTGAAGATCAGAGAGCCTTTGTTGCAGAGCTTAAAAAAGAATTAGCAGGTTCAAAGGATGAATTGGCTAAAGAGTTGGATTCTTTAACCGACCACTTTATCAAACGCTCCGTTTGGATCCTCGGAGGAGACGGATGGGCATACGATATCGGATACGGCGGTTTGGACCACGTCCTTGCTTCAGGTAAAAACATCAATGTTCTTGTAATGGATACTGAAGTTTACTCGAATACCGGCGGACAGATGTCAAAAGCTACACCTATTGGTGCAGTTGCAAAATTTGCCGCTTCAGGTAAGGAAGTAAGCAAAAAAGACTTAGGCATGATGGCTATGAGCTACGGCTATGTCTATGTTGCTCATATTTCTATGGGTGCAAATATGAGTCAGGTAATCAAAGCATTCCGTGAAGCCGAAAGCTATGACGGACCTTCGATTATCATCGCTTACAGTCATTGTATCAACCACGGTATCAACATGACAAAGGGTATGACAAACCAAAAAGAAGCAGTTTCTTGCGGTTTATGGCCCTTGTACAGATATGATCCGAGACTTGTCGAGCAGGGCAAAAACCCATTCCAGCTTGACAGCAAGGAACCCGACTTTAATCTTGCCGACTTTATGTACAAAGAAGTCCGCTTTAAGACCTTAAAGAACGCCGATCCTGCAAGAGCTCAGATGCTCTTGGATAAGGCTGTTGCTAAGGCTAAGAGGCAGTGGCAGGAATACAAGTATTTGGCTGATAGGCCCTTCTAAAAATTAGGGGGAGAGGAAGACTTTTTCTGATAAAAGTTTTCTTCTCCTTCTCTCTCTTCTTTCAAAAGAACCGCTTAGGGGCTTTAGATTGCGGCGCCGGCTTGCAATCGCCTAAGAACCCGCTTATCTCTTGACGGATTTGTTT
Source organism: Treponema putidum (assembly GCF_000755145.1). Taxonomy (GTDB): domain Bacteria; phylum Spirochaetota; class Spirochaetia; order Treponematales; family Treponemataceae; genus Treponema_B; species Treponema_B putidum. The sequence continues at coordinate 274,853 of NZ_CP009228.1, read as the reverse complement.
CAATTTAGAGATTTTACTTATCCAAGATAGTTATTTCGACGCGCCTATTTTTCGCCATGTTTTCAGGCGAGTTGTTGGCTGCAACGGGCCTGCGGGCTCCGAAACCTCGGGTATAGACATGTTCTCTTTTTTGAACTCCCAACTCTATAAGATAATTAGCTACTGCAGCGGCCCTTTCTTCAGAGAGTTTTTGTCTTTCTTCTTCGGTACCGGCTAAGGCTGTATGCCCGGAGATCAAAAATTCCCTATCGTGAAATTTTAAAAGAATTTCGCCTATTTTTTTTAATTTTTCTTTTTCAGTTTCTCTTAAAATTGCAGAATTAGGCAAAAACTGGATATTTTCAATACTGATTGTTAAGCCCTCATCGGTTTTTTCAATAGTAGTATTTTCAAGATTTAGGTCTTCAACACTCTTTTTTATTTCTTCTTCAGTGCTTGTATCTATCTTTTTTACTTCAATAACCTTAGCCCTTGCTGTCCCTATAAAATCATAGGTGTAGCCTGAATAAAGGAGCATTTTAATGCTAAATTCTTCATTATAGCAATATAGATTGCCTCTTTCTTCATCCCAATATAGGTTTTGTCTCGATTTTCCTAAAATTTTTACAGGCACGTCTATTTTTCCCTTATAATTTTTAAGAACCTCTTGAGGGACAGCATGGTTTAAATCATAGCTTGCCGTTATGTGGCGGTAGGTTTGACCGTCTATTTCTGCAAGGCCTATGTATTGATATTCAACCTTGAACGGAAAAGTGAAAGGCTTTTCAATCCCAAAGGCATCTCGAAAATCGTGGGCTTCAAAACCTTCTCCTGTCCATGTATCGCCGGGTTTAACGGGATAATTTGGAAATATCGGCACATTCCGTACAACAGGCATATAATATTCATCTCCGATAGTGTAAAAACCGGCTTCATCCCGCCTAAAAACGCTTGGGTAATTTCGGGACCAGTCAAATGTTTTGTTGGAATTTTGTTCGCTGGTCATAAACATACACGAAAAAAGAGCCGAAGCGGTTTTATCGCTTTCTCCGGTTTCTATATCCGAGACTTCTACCTCAATTCTGTTGATAATTTGGGCTTTATGATGAAATTTTCCGTTTACATAGACCTTTTCATCTACAACGGAGTGAATTTTATATGCATCATCGTCAATAAATTTAAATTTAAAGAGAAATTCGGCGTTTTTTTCATCCTCTTGAGCAAAAAGTAGAGAAAAAAGCAAAATAAACACGAACAAGACAAGTTTTTTTAAAATATTATTCTTAAAAATACGGTATTCCACATTTTCTTATCGGTATTTTTAGAATAAACCTTTAGAAAAAGTTTTTTGTAAAAAAAATTCTATTTTCGCATGAAAATTCTAAAATTTTTCTTAAATTTTTAAATTTTTGTGTAACTAAAAGCCCCTAAATAGTTTTGTTTAGTGTATGTTGAACGACAACAAACAATTCAATATACCTCCTTTGCAGTTTCCCGACAGGTTTTTCTCCTCCTTTTGCCTGTCGGGTTTTTTATTTTCTTCATAACTGCCACAATCTAAATGCGGCTTACATTGATAATAAAGATAGAAATATATCGTGCATGATATAGTGGAATAGGCAAATAATTCAGTGTAGAACCCATTATGGTGAAAAATGATAATACTTATTAAGTTATTTTATTGCGGCATAAAACGTATTTAATTTACATACAAATGCGGAATATTGTGATATAATAAAGTTGTCAGGAGCAGACTATGATAACAAATGAAATCCGTGCTATTGCCGAGAGGCTTCAAAAAAGCGTAAATCCTCAAAAAATCTACCTTTTCGGGTCTTTTGCAAGGAATGAAGAGAAGGATGATAGCGACTATGATTTTTATCTTGTAATGTCAGATTCTATAACGGACAGGCTTTCAGTTTCTCAAAAAGCTTATCGCTCCTTGCGCGGTTTGAAGCGCCGTTCAGTCGATATAGTTGTCGGCTCTGTTTCAGGTTTTGAAGAAAGAAGAACGCGCAAGACCCTTGAAAATATCGTAGATCGTGAGGGGGTTGTATTGTATGAAAAACATTTATGATTTCGTATCAAACAAAATAAAAGAACTTCAAAATTCTCTACCAATCGAGTAATCAAATAAGGGAATTCAGTTTAAGCGAATGTTATATTTATATACTGCTGCATCTTGGAGAGACGGAAAATGATAAAAGAAGGTTCGATAGAATTAGATAACACTCAAATAAATTATGTTGTCTTTGGTAAAGGAACGGAACCTTTGGTTTTAATTCCCGGTTTATCATTACGAGGAGTAAAAGGGAATGGAATCTTCATAGCTTACATGTATCGCATTTTTTCAAAAAAATATAGAGTTTACTGTTTTGATAAACGGAATGATATTCCGGAAACTGCTACAGTTGAAAATTTTGCAGATGATTTATCTTTTTGTATGAAGCACTTAAATATTTCAAATGCAAATATTTTTGGAATATCGCAAGGTGGAATGATAGCACAAAATCTGGCTATCAAATATCCTGAGTTGGTAAAAAAACTTTGCTTGGGTGTAACTCTTTCAAAAAATAATCCGACAGTAATTAATTGTGTGAATAATTGGATAAAAATGGCTGAAAGTAATTTGTATGAAAATTTGGTCCAAGATCTTTTTGAAAAAATGTATTCAAATAACTATTTGAAAAAATACAAAATATTTTTCCCGTTGTTAAAAAAAATTGGAAAGCCTAAAAACCCGATTCGATTTATAAATATGGCAAAAGCATGTTTGACCTGTAACACTTATGAGAAATTAGTGAAAATCAAATGCCCTGTTCTTGTTTTGGGCGGAAAAGATGATAAAATTGTTGAAGGAAAATCATCGAATGAAATTGCCGATAAACTGAACTGTGAAATTTATATGTATGAAGATTATGGCCATTCTGCATATGAAGAAGCAAAAGATTTTAACAAAAGAGCCTTTGATTTTTTTGTTAATTATTAATTCCAAATCTTCTCGAATTTGTTTATATAATGAATTTTGCTTGATTTTTCATACAATATCTTATATAATATACTTGGAGACATAGTATGGCAATTTTACAAGTCCGTGATATGGATGATCGTTTATATGATAGATTAAAATTCGCAGCAAAACGAGATAACCGCTCAATCAGTCAGCAAGTTATTACAATTTTACAAGATTATTTTACTTCTGCTCCCGTAAAAACAAAAAATGCTACAGAGGAATTTTTAAAACTTGCAGGCTCATGGGAAGATTTGCGAAACACAGAAGAAATTATCGATGATATAAGAGATTCCCGTATCAATTCAACAAGATTTGAGGTTTTAGATGGCATATTTGATTGATACTGATATAATAATTTTTGCACTCCGAGGCGACAAGACCGTACTGGCAAAATTTGAAGAAAACAAGCATATTCCTATTTCTATTTCGATGATTACTTATGCAGAGCTTGTCTTTGGTGCAACTCGGTCTAAGAATGAACATAAGAATATGATAAAGGTAAATCATATTCGCGAAATTTATCCCATCGAAGAATTAAATGCCGATGTCATGGAAGTATTTGCCGACATAAAGGCAAAGCTGTATGCAAAGGCAATAAGAATAGAAGATATGGATTTATTTATTGCAGCAACGGCAATTTACAACGATTTGACTTTAGTAACAAATAACACAAAGCATTTTGAAAATGTTCCGTTATTGAAATTGGAAAACTGGAAAAAGAATGTTCAATAAAATTAAATGATTATCCATACTATACGTAACCGCATTTCGATTAATCCTCGTAATGTCCGCGCAGGAAAGAATTTCCAAAGTATTTTTGCTCACTCGGTATACAAGCCTGTTCACTTAATCAAACCATATTTTTTTCATTCGCCCGTTTCGATCTTTTGTACAGGTTAACTTGAAACCTAGTGTTTTTTGTGATATGATTAAAGCAAGGAGATATGATAAACAGTTCGGCAGAAATTCAGCCTCACTGTTTATCGATATTGTATGCGGTTTGTAAATAAACCGCTTGAAAAAACTTTTTTCGGAAACTTAGGTTTCCTGCAAAAAGTCTTTATGAGGGTTAATTATGTCTTATGATATATTAATTGAGCAAATACGAACTCTACCGGAACAACTTTTGATGTCTGTTTCTGTATTTATTAAGTTTCTCCAATCGGAGCAAAATAGTGTTTTAACTAAGCATACAGAAATCAAAAGCAAGCAAGCCTTTTTTGACTTAGCAGGAAAAATTCATTTAGATTGTAATGCCGTTACTGAACTGAGGGAAAAAAGTCTTGCATGATTTTAGTAGATACAAATATGGGCCAACGACAGACATTTTAAGCTTATTCAGACAGTTATTCCAAAGCTAAAATTGTATGATAGTATTTAACTATGCGCTCGGAAAGACTTTTTGAAATCGTATTTATCCTTCTCAATCGGAAGCAGACAACTGCACAAGAACTTGCAAAAAAATTCGGCGTATCGGTGCGCACTATTTACCGCGACATAGATATTTTAAGCAGTGCAGGAATTCCCGTGTACACTGTACAGGGAACAGGCGGAGGAATTTTTATCGATGAAAGCTACACAATCAATAAATCGATTCTAACAAAAGAAGAACAGGAGAGAATACTGCTTGCTTTGCAATGCCTTTCACCAATCGATGAGATACACACCGAATCTATCTTAAACCGCTTATCTGCAATCTTTCAAAAAAATGCCGATTGGATCAGGATTGATTATTCCCGCTGGGACAACAAAAACGATCATCAACTTTTTAAAACGCTTAAAGATGCAATTTTAGAAAGAAGAGCCGTCAAGCTGGAATATCTCAGCTCATACGGAGAAAAAATGGAACGAACCGTCTACCCATTATGTCTTTTGTATAAATCGAAGGCTTGGTATGCCGAATGCTATTGTACCGAAAAAAACGCATACAGACTTTTTAGATTAACCCGTATACTTTCTATTACAAAGACTTTAAAAACATTTAATCGTGCAGAATTGCTCGGCAAAATACCTGACAATAAAGAAGCGGCACCGCTTCCCCTTACAAACATTAAATTAAAATGCACTGCTAAAACCGCCTACAGACTCTACGATGAATTTCCTCAGGAGCTTATCGCAAAAAATTCCGACGGCTCATATACCCTGAATGCAGCCCTCCCTTTTGATTCGTGGGTCTGCGGTTTTGTCCTGTCGCTCGGCACCGAAGTAGAAATCCTTGAACCGGAAAACTTAAAAACCGAAATCGCAAAACTTGCAGAAGAAATTATGAAATGGTATAGGAAAGTTTAAATTCTTTTTTCAAACCTGACACATTCTGACAGGTTGATGTGCTATAATAGCTGTGTTATACAAGGAGTAGACGATGCCGAGACCTACAACAAAAGAAGATTTGATTTTTGCTTCAAATGAGCAGTTTGAAAAACTGTGGAATTTAATTGACGGTATGACTGAAAAAGAAAGAACTGCCGATATAAATCCGAACGAGCGCGATAAAAATCTACGCGATGTAATTGTTCATCTTTATGAATGGCACTGCCTTTTATTGAATTGGATCAAGTCCAACACAAAAGGGAAACCGGCGGCCTTTTTGCCTGAACCTTACAACTGGAAAACTTATCCTGAAATGAATGTTGAGTTTTGGAAAAAGCATCAAGGCACCCCTTATGCCGATGCCGAAAAAATGCTTAAAAAAACGCATAAAGAAGTTATGAAACTAATCGAAACTTTTTCCAATGATGAACTTTTTTCAAAAAAATATTTTGACTGGACCGGTACAACGACCCTCGGCAGTTACTGTGTATCCGCTACTTCCAGTCATTACGACTGGGCAATCAAGGATATAAAAAAAGCTTTAAAGAAATATCGCGGGAAATAGTATCAAACAAAGGCTGTTCCCAAATGGAACAGCCTTTTCTCTATCGGATAATTTTATTATACTTATTCAAAGTAATCTTATAAAAAAGCAAATATAAAATCAGGGTAAAGCCTCCGGTTAAAAGCAAGGCGGCAAAAAAAACGGACGTGTCAAAAAGCCCCAGGACTAATAGCAGCCGGCTAAATAAGGGAGAAGCAAAAAAACAGTGGACAAGCGAAACTAAAACAGGCAGCACAAAGAGCCAAACGAGCTGGGCTTGTGAAGTTTTTTTGATTAAAGAACAGTCCATTCCTATTTTGAGCATTATTTGATACCGTCGTCTGTCTTCTACACCTTCGGAAATCTGTTTGAAGTACATAATCAGAATGAGCCATATTAAAAACATAAGGCTCAAAAAAGTTCCTAAAAATAAAAAGCTGCCGTCAAATTCTCTTCTGTCTTTATAAGACTGAAATTTATTGCCATAAAACAGCCCTGCATCCGAAGCCTTTGCCGATTTTTTTATGTCTTGAATATAGTTTTGAGGAATAGTTTTAAGATTATCGGCGGAGGTATTCCAAAAAAATGATTTTTCAAGCGCGAGCAGTTCTTTGTTTTTAAACTTAGTCTTTGCCTCTTCTTTTAATAAGTTTAATTCATTTTTAATAAGTTCAAGGCTTTTAGAATTTTTAGCTATCAGGTTTATATAAGGAAACGGGGAATAAGGAATATAAGGAGAATTGCTCATCACTGATACGAATTTATTTTCAAACTTTTTTACTTTAAATTTTTTTTGCCCTATTTGTAATGGCCTTGTATAGTCAATTTGATTATTATTACAAAAGATAAAAATCTCATCACTTTTCATATTTGTAATGTTATCCGATAATTTTTTTATCTCATCGGTAGAATAGTTTGAGAGCACAAGAGGGAGTAATATATTATCCTTTACGGAAAACTGACCCAAGAGATTATAGTCTTGAAACACAAAGCCTAAGTTGTTCCGTCTAAAAGCCGAAATGTCTTTACCCTTTATTTTGGATATAGGTTCTCCTTTACAAGAACCGAAGGATTTTGATTTTCAATATAGATGCTTAAAAGAGCTCTTTTTATTTCAAATACCTCATCTTTTGAAGAATTCATATTTTGCAATAAAATATTTATATGTTAAAAATTTGAGGTGTAAAGGATTAATTACAGCTTTTATAACACTGTTAGCCCGTAATAAATGCTTTTTCCGATTGACTTTTTTTTAAATTATTGTGATATTTATAGAATGAGTGATAAAAAAGAAATTATTCCGATAGAAAGTTTGCTGCCGCAAAAGTTAAATATTATTCCCTTGAGCGGCAGACCGATTTTTCCCGGCATTTTTACGCCGCTTTTAATTAATGCCCCTGAAGACATAAAATCCATTGAAGATGCCTATGCGGGAGACGGCTTTATAGGGCTTACCCTTCTTAAAAACAATATTGAAAACCCTCAGGCCAAGGATTTGTACAAAGTAGGATGTGCCGCAAAAATAGTGCGTAAAATAAATCTGCCGGACGGAGGTCTCAATGTTTTTATCGCAACTCAAAAACGTTTTAAAATACGCAAAACGGTCAATGATACAAACCCGATAGTCGTAGCCGTTCAATATCTGGATGATGAAGAAGAAAAAAACCATGAGGTGGAGGCCCTAACAAGAGCCCTTATAAGCGAGATGAAGCAGCTTTCTGAAAACAATCCTCTGTTTTCCGAAGAGATGCGGCTCAATATGATCAACATTGACCATCCCGGAAAGATTGCAGACTTTATCGCAAGTATTTTAAACATTCAAAAAGAAGATCAGCAAAAGATTCTTGAAACCTTAAACGTAAAAAAGAGAATGGAAGAGGTTTTTATTCACATCAAAAAAGAACAAGAACTTTTGCAGGTTCAGCGAAAAATACAGGAAGACCTTAATACGCGTGTAGAAAAAAATCAGCGCGACTATTTTTTAAGGGAAGAACTTAAATCCATCAAAGAAGAATTGGGGCTGACCACCGATCCTAAGACCAATGAAGAAGAAAACTTTGCAAAGAGAATAGAAGAGTTTCAATTTTCCGGAGAAGTAAAAGAGGCTGTAGATTCCGAGTTTGAAAAATTTAAGATGCTCGACCCCTATTCTTCCGAATACATAGTTACCCGAAATTATTTGGAAACCATTCTTTCCCTTCCGTGGAAAAATTCGGAACCGGAAGAATACGATATTGCAAAAGCTCAAAAGATTTTAAACAAGGATCACTACGGACTTGAAGATGTAAAGACCCGAATAATAGAATACCTTTCCGTGCGCAAGCTAAAAAAAGACACTAAGGGTTCCATAATTCTTTTGGTAGGCCCGCCCGGTGTAGGTAAAACAAGTGTAGGAATGTCCATAGCCCGAGCCATGCGCAAACCATTCTTTAGGTTTTCAGTAGGAGGTATGAGGGACGAGGCCGAAATAAAGGGACACCGAAGAACCTATATAGGGGCCATGCCCGGTAAAATCCTACAGGGCTTAAAGGTAGTCAAAACCAATTCCCCCGTTTTTATGATAGACGAGGTGGATAAGATGGGACAAAGCTATCAGGGAGATCCATCAAGTGCCCTCCTTGAAGTCTTAGACCCTGAGCAAAACATAAACTTTAGAGACCACTATTTGGATTTGCCCTTTGACCTTTCCAACATAGTTTTTATACTTACGGCAAACACCCTCGATTCTATTCCCCGTCCGCTTTTGGACAGGGCTGAGGTAATAAATCTTTCGGGCTACATAGATTCCGAAAAGGTGCAGATAGCAAAAAAACACCTTATTCCGAAAAGCCTTGAAAAGCACGGTCTTAAAAAGAATCAAGTTGTCTACAGTCAGGATATGCTTCTTTATATTGCCAACTCTTACGCAAGGGAAGCCGGCGTGCGCAACTTTGAAAAGAAGCTGGATAAGATTCACCGAAAGGTTGCAACTGAAATTGTAAACGGTAAAAGAAAAGAAGATGAACAATTAACCGTAACAAAGGCCGATGTTGAAAAGATGCTTGGCAAGGTTATCTTCCGCGATGATGATATAAAAAAAGCCGATGTTCCCGGTACGGCAATAGGCCTTGCTTGGACATCGATGGGAGGGGATACTCTTTTGATAGAAGCGGCATCGATGGCGGGAAAAGGCGGCTTTAAACTCACAGGTCAAGCCGGAAACGTTATGAAAGAATCCGCCGGAATCGCCCTGTCATGGACACGAATCTTTGCCGTAGAAAATAAAATAAAAAAACCGGACTGGTTTGAAAAAAACATAATCCACCTTCACCTGCCGGAAGGAGCCACGCCCAAAGACGGGCCTTCAGCCGGTATCACGATGGCCACAGCTTTTTTATCTCTATTTTCAGGGAAGATCATAAAACCGAAACTTGCTATGACCGGAGAGCTTTCACTTACGGGACAGGTTCTTGCCATAGGCGGCCTAAAAGAAAAAACAATCGCTGCCCGCCGCAACGGGATAAAAGAAGTTATAATCCCCAAGGCTAACACAAGGGACTTAGACGAGATCCCCGAATATATTAAGAAGGGCATTAAGTTTTACCCCGTAAGCCATGTTGAAGAAGTTTTGGACATAGCCTTTAGGGGTGCGTTGACGAAGAAAAAAAGATAGGCGAGCGGATTTTAAGTATAAAAACAGTTTATATATTGCCGATAATATGTTATAAGAATACCTATGAATAAGATAACATACATATCTGTTAAAGAAACTGCAAAACGCTGGCAAATTAGTGAACGTAGTGTAAGAAATTACTGCTTGCAGGGTAGAATTGTGGGGGCTCTTCTAGAGGGCAAAACATGGAATATTCCTTCTGATGCAGAAAAGCCTCATCGAAAAAATCGTCATGCTGCAAAACAGTCTACTCTTTTATCATTTCTTAAACGTGAAAAGGAAGCTGGCTTGAAAGGCGGAATTTATCACAAAATTCAGATTGACCTTACTTATAATTCAAATCATATCGAAGGGTCAAAACTTACACATGATCAAACTCGCTTCATTTTTGAAACAAAAACACTTGGCGTTACAGATGAAGTTGTTAGAGTTGATGATATTATTGAAACGGTAAATCATTTCCATTGTATTGACTTAATAATCGAAGGTGCCCATACGAAACTTTCGGAAAGCTTCATAAAACAGCTTCATTATATTTTAAAGTCGGGAACAACTGATAGTCAGAAATCATGGTTTAAGGCTGGGGATTACAAAATGCTGGAAAACGAAGTGGGTGGAAATGAAACCACAAAACCTGAGAATGTTACGGCAGAGATGAAATTATTATTAATGGAATACAATGAAAAATCTGAAATCACTTTTGATGATGTGTTAGATTTTCATGTCCGATTTGAAGCTATTCATCCATTCCAAGATGGTAATGGCCGTATTGGAAGATTAATAATGTTCAAAGAATGTCTTAAACACAATATTGTCCCTTTCATAATTACTGAAGAACTAAAAGTTTACTATTACAGAGGAATTAAAAATTGGAAAAATGAACGCGGGTTTTTAAGAGATACTTGTCTTACCGGACAGGATTTAATGAAAAAATGTTTGGATTATTTTGGTATTATGTATAATTAATCATTATTTCAATAAATGAATATAAACAAAGTTTTTTCCAGTGGATTATATGACTGTATAGATTCAAAATTAATTGAACAATATTTTTAGCTATTGTCTTCCACCTGCAACTTTAGTCCATTTAAGCTGTCTAAACAAATATGAAAGAAGAAATTAAACGCAGATATTCTATAGGTGAAGAAATTGCAAATTCCGTAACTCACGGTATAGGAGCGGGACTTTCGATTGCCGCCCTTGTGCTTTTAATTATAAGGGCTGCCCGTTATGCGCCGCCGGATTTAAAGGCCGGTTACGTAGTGGGCTTTACCATTTTCGGAGCCTCCTTAATAATCCTCTATATTTTTTCGACCCTATACCATGCTCTTCCCTTAAAGGCAAAAAAAGTATTCGGCATCTTTGACCACTGTTCAATCTATGTGCTTATAGCCGGAACCTATACTGCCTACTGCCTTTCGGCTCTTCATGGAGCGGTGGGCTGGACTATCTTCGGCATTATCTGGGGAATGGCTGTCCTAGGCATAGTTTTATACTCGGTATTCGGAAGCAGGGTGAGGATTTTATCGGTTATTACCTATATCCCCATGGGCTGGCTCATTATCTTTGCCTCAAAACCATTAAAAGAACAGCTGCCGCTTTTAAGTTTTAAGTTTTTGCTTATAGGCGGAATTATTTACACTGCCGGCTGTATTTTTTATGCAATGAAGAAAGTAAAATGGGCTCATAGTATCTGGCACCTCTTTGTTATAGCCGGAAGCATAATGCACTTTTTTTCGCTTTATTACAGTATTTAATTCTGTTTTACTTTGACATGTCCTTAGAGAGAATTCAAAATCCCGAGGTACCGATTTCTAGGTATTTTAAAGCCGCCGAAGCGTTTTATGTTTTCGGAAGGAATTTGGGCATCTATTAAAATGCCTTTTTTGTTTTCAAAGAAGTCTTGGGCAAAGAGGGCAAAGGCTGTTTTAGATGCCCCGCTTATCTTGCTGAACATGGATTCGCCTATAAATACCTCGTTTATATAAAGGCCGTAAAAGCCTCCCGCCAATTCGTTTCCTCTCCATGCTTCGATGGAATGGGCAAAGCCTATTTTATGAAGAATCCTGTAGGCTTGAACCATGTCATCGGTGATCCAAGTTCCTTTTTGCCCCTCTCTTTTGATTAAGGCGCAGTTTTCTATAACCTGATCAAAGGCAGAATCTAGGCTTATCCTAAAATCCGCCTTTTTTATTTCCCTTTTTAAGCGGGACGGAATATGAAAAGAATCCTTGTCGATTACAAACCTCAGGCAAGGAGAAAACCAGATTATAGGGTCTTCTTCGGAAAACCAAGGAAAAAAAGAATGTTTATAGGCCGAAAGAATCATCCCCGGCGAAAGATTTCCCCCCGATATGGCCTCATCATCTTGGGATTTTTGAATATAATCTTCCTCTCCCAAGGCCTTATTAAAATCAAAAAAATCCTCACTCTCAAGCCAAGGAAAATCCTTTTGGCTTCTTTTTAAGAGTATATCTTTTTCCGTAGAACCTAAAAGCGATAATGAAGAAAAATCGGTCTGCATTTGTTTTTGCTAAAAGGCCGCACCTTTTTATTTTACGTTTAATACCAAATAGGGCTTTTTAAGTTTGTCCCCGATTCGGCATTTTACTGAGCTGCCCTTCTTTGTTTCCCCAAAAAGAATCATATCCGTTAAAGGGGTTACAAATTCGTCTTCGACAAGGCGGGCTGCATTTCGGGCTCCGAATTCTTCCGAATATCCCTTTTCTGCTAAAAGAGAAATAACGTCTTCTTCAAGCTCAAGACTGATGTCCTTTTCGGCAAGTTGGGAGCGTATTTTTTCTACTTCCTTTTTGATAATAAGGCTCATAACCTGCATCGTAAGGGGGCCGAATTTTATAACTGCATCCAGACGGTTTCTGAATTCGGGGCTAAAGGTCTTTTCGACGGCTTCATCGACAGCCGATTCCGAAATACGCTCTCCTCCGAAACCGATTAAGGGTTTTCCTATGTTGGAAGAGCCTGCATTGCTTGTCATAATAAGAATTATATTGTTAAAGGCCGCCTTCCTGCCCTGATTATCGGTAAGGGTAGCATAGTCCATAATTTGTAAGAGAATGTTATAAATGTCGGCATGAGCTTTTTCTATCTCATCCAATAGAAGAACCGCATTCGGGCTTTTTTGTACGGCAGAGGTTAAAAGCCCGCCTTCTTCAAAGCCTACATAACCGGGGGGTGAACCTATAAGTCGGCTTACCGTGTGCTTCTCCTGATATTCGCTCATATCGAAGCGGAGGAGGGGAATACCCAGCTCTTCGGCAAGGGTCTTAGCCAGCTCGGTTTTACCGACACCGGTGGGGCCGACAAACAAAAAGTTTGCAACCGGCTTATCCTTAGAGCGGAAGCCTGCACGGGAGCGTTTTACTGCCTTGGTAACTCCCTCTATGGCTGTATCTTGTCCGAAGATTTTTTTTGAAAGAATTTCTTCAAAGTGCCGCAGCTTTTCCGTTTCGTTTACCGAAACCCTTTGCTCCGGAATCTTGGCCGTTTTTGCAATTATCTTATCTATGTCCGAAAGGCTTACCTCCGGCAAGGCTCTTTCTTCAAGGCCTTTTTCATCAGCTTCATCTTCGTTTTTTTCTTTATCAGCTCTTATTTTAATCAGAGCCCCGGCTTCATCTATGAGGTCTATAGCCTTGTCGGGTAAAAACCTATCCCTGATATGAAGAGCCGAAAGATGGACTGCCGACTCCAAAACCTCATCACTGTAATGAACCTTATGAAATTTCTCGTAACTTTCGCGAAGGCCCTTTAAAATTTTAACGGTTTCTTCTTCACTTGGCTCTTCAATGTCTATTTTTTGAAACCTGCGTGCTAAAGCTGCATCCTTTGTAAAATGTTTATTATACTCCTCAAATGTTGTAGCCCCTATGCATCTCACCCTTCCATTGGTCAGGACAGGTTTTAAAAGATCCGGGGCCTCAATTCCGCCCCCTCCCGAGTTTGCATTTACAATGGTGTGAATTTCATCTATAAAGAGAATAGCATTTTTTTCCTTTGATGCTTCAAGGACTATCCTTTTTAGCCTTTCTTCAAAGTCGCCTCTAAATTTTGCTCCGGCCATTAAATCAGATAGGCTTAAGCTGTAGATATTTGCGTTTTTTAAAAAAACCGGAACTTCGTTTTTTGCAATACGTATTGCCAAACCTTCAGTTATAGCCGTCTTTCCCACTCCGGCCGCGCCGACATGAATCGGGTTGTTTTTTTGTTTGCGGCATAAAATCTGAATAGTCCTTTCTATTTCTTCTTCTCTCCCTATAATGGGCGAAATATGCCCCCTATAGGCTTTTTGAGTTAAGTTTACAGTAAATCTTTCGAGGAAACCTCTTTGTGTTTTAGTTTTTTTGTTTGTTCTTGTATTCGGCGTTTCAGTATTTTGTACTTGATCGTCCGCATTGTCTTCTAAAACGAATAATTCGGCCTGCCCTTCTTTTTCGGTATTTTCATAAGCGCTTCTTTGCCTGCCGTCATCATAAAAATCGGGGCTGCTTACCAGCTGCAAGAGTCTTAGCCGGTCTATACCGCTTTGTTTCATAAAAAAAGAACAATGATTTTTTTCCTCGTCCATAAGGCTTACTATTATGTCATTAATACCTATAACCGACTTTTCGGCGGCATTACAGTTCAAAATAGCTCTTTCAAAAACATTTTGAAGGCCTACTGTTTGAATCGGTTCTGCTTGAGTATTTTGGGTTCTTATAGGAATTTTATTTTTAAGGTATGTATTTAAATTATCGTGAATATAGCCCAGATCCGAACCTGACAGGGTAAAAAGCTCCAAAGCCTTCGGATTGAACATAATTGCCCACAAGAGGTGCTCAGGAGTAACAAATTCATGATTCCTTTTTTTTGCGTCTTCTACCGCATCTTGAAAAATGCGTCTGACCGTTATGCTTACTGTAAAATTCATACTTTTTCAACCGTGCACTGCAGCGGAAAATTATTATGTTTTGCTGCTGTTAATACTTGAAAGCATTTTGTTGCTGCTATGTCATATACATAAATTCCAACGGATGCTTGTCCTGTTTTATGAACCTTAAACATTAAAGCTTCGGCCTCTTCCGGTGACTTATTAAAGATAGAAACAAGAATTGCCACAACAAAATCCATTGGGGTAAAATCATCATTGAGGAGTATAACTCTATAATTTTCAGGTTCTATAAATTTATCAGAAATAATTGTCCCCTTTTGGGGCTGTTTTTTTACTTCCATACATATAAAGTACTGTAAAAATCCATATTTTACAAGCATTTTTTTATTTTTTTAATAATATTCTTTAAGAAAACGATGAATTCGTTAAAAATATAGGTATATTTGCAAAAAAAGAAAAAAAGAAAAAAAAGACATTGATATTTTAATATAATGTGGTATACTGTACTTCATGAGTTATGGGAATTCTGAAACAAAAAAAATGATACCTCTCAGCATAGGTAAAAAAAATGCGGTAATGGAGAGGATTTTTGAACTTATATATTCTAAATCATCCTTTTTGCTTTTAGGGCATGAACATGCAGATGAAGATTGTGTCTCTTCTCTTGTAGCGTTCGGTTTGCTGCTGCGTAAATTCGGAAAAACGGTCAGTATTTTTTTAGAAGATGGTGTACCTGAAAATCTTTCGTTTTTTGCCGGTATTTGCAGCTATAATTCTATTTTTTTGTTTGTAAAAGATTTGACTGTTCCTACGGCACCCGATGTTATCGTTATTTTGGATACCCCTAAACCCGATATGATAGCCTTAAATGATGAGATTAGGCTTTTTTTTAATAATAAAAAAATACCGAAAGTTGAGATAGATCATCACTTTACGGCTGATGCGGACTATTCGGGAGATGAAGATTATAGGCTTACAATGAGAGC
The DNA here is from genome assembly GCF_000755145.1 of Treponema putidum. Classification (GTDB taxonomy): domain Bacteria; phylum Spirochaetota; class Spirochaetia; order Treponematales; family Treponemataceae; genus Treponema_B; species Treponema_B putidum. The sequence continues at coordinate 259,478 of NZ_CP009228.1, read as the reverse complement.
TTCAAGTACCTGCGAAATAATCGGGCAAATGTGTTTAAAACTTGAAAAACGCCCTGAGATTTTAAAAAAATACGGTATAAGTGATCTCTATTCCCGAAATATAGTCCTTGCAATGCTTACAGGTATGATAGGCGATGCAAAAATGGGAAATTATCTTTTTAAACGCAGAGATAAGGTCTTTTATGATTATTTTTTAAAAAAATTCAATAGTATACTCAGCAAAGAATTTAATGAGGGATCGGGAAATATAAGCTCCGTTAAAGAAATACTGGATTTGATAGAAAAGCTGTCGGATGAAGATGCAAAACTTTATAACGAGATAATGAAAAATGTTTCTTATGACGGGCGTATAGGAACCATTATCTTAGATGAAAAGCGGTCAGACGCTTTAAGCTCCGGAATTGATTATAATCAATTTTTGGGCGTTATAAAACGTGCTACGGATAATATCGCCGAAAAAGTTCATGGAGTGGGCATATCGGCATACTTTGATCCTGCAGAAATTTCCGATAAAATTCAATTTCGAATAAGAGCATCGGGCGATGTAAAGGGTATTGATGTAAGACCCATTTTAAGCGAATTCGGTATTGAAGACGGAGGAGGCCATCCCGGAGCTATAGGTTTTAGGTTTCCCCGCACTGAAATCACGGATCTTCCGGCCTATGTCGATAAGATTTCCAAAAGAGTTAAAACCCTTATTCCGCAATGACGGCTCAAAAAATAAACTATGACAGATTGATGCAGGAAACCGTAAAAAAATTGGGTTCAAATAATAAGACCCTTTTGCTCCATTCCTGCTGTGCGCCTTGCAGTTCTTCCGTTATTTTAAAACTGGCTCCTTTTTTTAAGCTTACTGTTTTCTATTACAATCCTAATATAGACACGGATGAAGAATACACAAAAAGAGCTGAGGAACAAAGACATATTATTTCTATATACAATGACGAAAACATATCGCCTCATATTATAGACATATTTGAAGAACCCTATCTTCCTGATGAATTTTATAAAATATCCGAAGGGCTGGAAGACTGCCTTGAAGGGGGAGAAAGGTGTATGAGGTGCTACCTTTTACGGCTAAAAAAAACTGCCGAAAGGGCTAAAAATGACGGTTTTGATTTTTTTACCTCAACCCTTTCGGTGAGTCCCTTAAAAAATGCAGAAAAACTTAATAATATAGGTCTTTCCCTTGAAAGTGAAACTTGTAAATGGCTTCCAAGTGATTTTAAAAAACGGAACGGCTACCTTGATTCCATAAATTTAAGCAAAAAATACGGGCTTTATAGGCAGGATTACTGCGGCTGCAAATACTCAAAACGATAAAATTTTATTCATTTTATATTCATAAATTCAAGTTTTAGAATTGACTATATACTTAATTCCTGCTATAATAAAAGCTAAAGTAATCAATCTATTGACTATAAATATTAGGAGGTCAAAAGTGAAACTTGAATTAGGTATTATCCCCATTAACGACATGAAATTTGGAAACAAAACTGCCGTTAACGGAACATGCCTTGAAGTAAACAAAGCTGAACTTGAGGCTCTTATCAAGGAAGATCCGCTTGTAACCGGTGTTGAATTGCACATTGCAAAACCCGGTGATAACACCCGAATCATCCCTGTAAAAGATGTTCTTGAACCCAGATGCAAGGTAGAAGGCAGCGGCGTTTGCTTCCCCGGTTTCTTTACCGGTGAGGAGGCTACTGTTGGAGCAGGTAAAACCCACGTATTGAAGGGTGCTGCTGTAGTTACAACCGGAACAGTTGTAGGTTTTCAGGAAGGTATCATCGACATGAGCGGCCCGGGTGCCGAATACACACCCTTCTCAAAGACCGTAAACCTTGTTGTTGATTGTAAAATCCAAGACGATGTTACCCGTGCTATTAAAGAGAAGGCCTTACGCCTTATGGGCCTAAAAACAGCCCGATACCTCGGAGAAGCTGCTAAAAATGTAAAACCCTCTTCTGTAGAAACATACGAAACTCTTCCTTTCGCAGAGCAGGCTAAACAGTATCCGAACCTTCCCAAGGTAGGCTATGTTTATATGCTTCAAAGTCAGGGACTTTTACACGACACCTATTACTACGGTATCGACGTAAAGCAAATTCTTCCCACAATTATGTACCCCACAGAAGTTATGGACGGTGCAATCGTAAGCGGTAACTGCGTTTCTGCATGCGATAAAAACCCGACCTATGTTCACCAGAACAGCCCCATTATCCATGAGCTCTATAAGAGGCACGGAAAAGACATCAACTTTATGGGTGTAGTCATTACAAATGAAAACGTTACTCTTGCAGACAAGGAAAGGTCTTCTAACCTTGCAGCAAAGTTGGCTCAGCAGCTAGGCTGCGATGCAGTTATCGTTTCTGAAGAAGGTTTCGGAAATCCCGATGCCGACTTGATTATGAACTGCCGCAAGATCGAAGAGATGGGTATCAAGACCGTTCTCGTAACCGATGAATATGCCGGTCAAGACGGTGCAAGTCAGTCTCTTGCCGACTCAAACCCCTTAGGAAATGCTGTAGTTTCTAACGGAAACGCAAACGCTGTTGTAAAACTTCCCCCGATGAAGACCATTATCGGAGATGTAAAACAGGCAAACGTTATTGCGGGTGCTTGGGACGGAAGCTTACATGCAGACGGAACAATCGAAGCTGAAATTCAGGTTATTACCGGTGCTACAAACGAGCTCGGGTTCTGGAATCTTAGCGCAAGAGGACTATAAGGAGTTAAGCTATGAGTAAAGTAATTGTTCATTATATCAATCAGTTCTTTGCCGGAAAGGGCGGAGAAGACATGGCTGACTACAAACCGGAGGTTATTGACGGAACAGCAGGGCCCGGTACCGGAATTCAAGGTGCCGTAGGTGATGCAGGAAAGATCGTCAAGACCATTATTTGCGGTGATAACTATTTTAACGAACATGAAGAAGAAGCTCTTGCATTTGTTAAAAAAGTTCTTATCGATACAAAAGCTGACCTTCTTATTGCCGGTCCCGGATTTAATGCCGGACGATACGGTATGGCTTGCGGTAACGCTGCAAAGGTTGCCTTTGAGCTCGGAATCCCTGCTATTTCCGGTCTCTACGAAGAAAACCCCGGTTATGATGTATTTAAAGCCTTTATGTACACAATCAAGACAGGCAACTCTGCTGTAAGCATGAGAGAAGCTGTTCCTGCTATCGGAGCTTTGGCTAAAAAACTTTTAAAAGGTGAAAAAGTTTGCTGCCCCGAAAAAGAAGGCCTCTTACCCAGAGGCGTACGCCAAAACTACTTTGCAGAAGAAAGAGGTGCAAAGAGAGCTGTTGACATGCTCCTCAAGAAGATCAAGGGTGAAGAATTCGTAACCGAATATCCGATGCCCGTATTCGACAGAGTACCTCCTCAGCCTCCCGTTAAGGATATTACCAAGGCAAAGGTTGCATTGGTAACTTCAGGCGGTGTTGTACCCAAGGGTAACCCCGACCACATTGAAGCTTCAAACGCTTCACACTACGGCGAATATTCAATCGCAGGTATGGCCGCTCTTTCATCAAAAGACAGCGAAACAGCTCACGGAGGATATGATCCGACCTATTGTAACGCAAACCCCAACCGAGTTCTTCCTGTAGACGTTATGCGTGATCTCGAAAAAGAAGGAAAGATCGGAAAACTTCATGACAAGTACTATACAACTGTCGGTAACGGTACTGCCGTTAAACGCGCAAAGAAATTTGCCGAAGAAATTGTTCAAAAACTTGTGAACGACGGAGTGCAGGCTGTAATTCTTACCTCTACGTGAGGCACTTGTACTCGTTGCGGTGCAACGATGGTAAAAGAAATCGAGAGATTCCTCCCGGTAGTACATATTGCAACTGTTGTTCCTATTTCAAAAACCGTAGGTGCAAATAGAATTGTGCCGGCTGTAGCTATTCCTCACCCGCTCGGTGATCCTAAAATGAACGACGCAGATGAGAAAAAACTCCGCCGCGGTTTAGTTGAAAAAGCATTAAAAGCTCTTGAAACACCCATTTCAGAACAAACGGTTTTTTAATTTAGCTTTTTAAACTAAAGCCCCCAAGCTCTAAAGGCAAGGGGGCTTTTTTGTTTTTTGATATATTTTCTCTTCTTGTAGACAAATTTCAGCTTTTAGTGTATCATCTTAAAATACTTTTTTTCGAGGAAAAAGATGGATTATATTGAAAGTCTTTTTAATAAGAATTTTTTGGAATATGCAAGTTATGTTATCCGTGATAGGGCAATTCCCGACCTTGATGACGGCTTAAAGCCCGTTCAAAGGAGGATTTTACATTCTCTTTTTGAGATGGATGACGGGAAGTTTCACAAGGTGGCAAACGTTATCGGTCACTGTATGAAATACCATCCCCACGGAGATGCCTCCATAGGGAATGCCCTAGTTGTCCTTGCTTCAAAAGAGCTTTTTATTGACACACAAGGAAACTTCGGGAATATTTTTACAGGTGATGAAGCTTCCGCTCCCCGATACATAGAGTGCAGGGTAAACGAGTTTGCAAAGACCATCTTTTATAATCCCCATATAACCGTTTACACTGTTTCCTATGACGGAAGAAACAAGGAGCCGATAGCTTTTAGGGCTAAGCTCCCCGTAGTTCTTGCAATAGGGGCAGAGGGTATTGCCGTAGGTATGTCCACAAAGATTTTGCCCCATAATATTCTCGAAATAATTGAGGCCGAAAAAGCCTTTTTAAGCGGAAAATCCTTTGCTCTTTTTCCGGATTTTCCTACAGGAGGATTGATAGACGTTTCAGAATATGAAGACGGCCTAGGCAAAGTCTTAGTCAGGGCTAAGCTCGACACCTCCGACGAAAAAAGGATAGTAATAAGGGAGCTCCCCTTCGGAAGTACTACGGAAAGTATGATAAACTCTATAGAAGCCGCTTCAAAGGCCGGTAAGGTCAAGATTTCTGAAATAAGTGACTATACGGGTGAAAAGGTCGAGATTGAGTTAAAACTCCCCAGAGGTGTCTATTCGGCCGATGTGGTGGATGCCCTTTATGCTTTTACCGAATGCGAGCAGTCGATTCCCTGCAATCTTTTGGTAATAAAGGATAATCTTCCGGTTCAAATTACCGTAACGGACATAATAAAATACCATGCCAAACAGCTGATGCAGATTTTAAAGGACGAGCTTGAATATGAAAGAGCAATGCTGACCGACCGCCTCCACATGCGCACCCTTGAGCGTATTTTTATCGAGGAGCGCATATATAAGAAGATAGAAACGATGAAGACGGCCGAAGGGGTCGTCAATGCGGTTATAAAGGGCTTTGTTCCCTTTAAAAAGGAATTAATCCGTGACGTAACCGAAGATGATGTCGATAAATTGCTTAAAATCCCCATCCGCCGAATATCTCTTTATGACATAAACAAGAACCGTGAAGAGGTTAGGGAAATAAACAACCGCTTGAAGGAAATTGCAAAGCTCTTAAAGAATTTAAAGGGCTATGCAATTTCGGTTTTGGACGGAATTGCGGCAAAGCTCCCTTCCGAAGAATTTAAGCGCAGAACAGAGATTACCGGCTTTACAAAGGTTGATGTAAAAGAAGCCGTAACAAGGGATACGGCCCTCCGCTACGATGAGGAGACGGGTTATCTCGGTACCTCCGTTACTACCGGAAAAGAAATCTTGAGGGTCAGTCCCTATGACCGCATCTTTGTCTTGCGGAAGAGCGGGGTTTACACTGTAATGGATGTGCCTGACAGGGTTTTTGTCGATACGGGAATGTGGTACTGCGGTTTTGCCGAAAAAGAGGAGCTTTCTAAGGTGCTTTTTACCGTAATTTACCGCGATTCCAAGACAAAATGCGCCTATATAAAAAGGGCTAGGGTAGAAGGCTATATCCTAAACAGGGATTATCTTTTTGCCCCTGACAATACCGAAGTTCTTTTTGCAAGTACTAAGTCTAAATTTTCTTTTAAACTGAACTATGAACCAAAACCGAGAGTAAAGAAGATAGAAGAAGAATTTAAGGCCGATTCCTTTGCCGAGAAGGGCTTAAAGGCCCAAGGCGTACGTCTTTCAGTACGTGAAACTCTTTCTGCCGAAGAAGTAACGGAAAAAAAATCCTTGATTAAAAAAGCTCAAGAAAAAAAGACCGAAACAAAAACGGCGGTTAAAAAGGAAGCCTCTATGAAAGAAAAAAAAGAATCTATAAAAAAGACTAAGCCTGAAAAAACGTCCAAGACTGTCAAAAAGGACAAGGCGGGCGAAGTTCAGAAGACTTCAAAAACAGGGAAGAAAAAAACATCGGATAAATAAACTCTAATCAAGCAACAAGATTTTTTTGATTTCTTCTAAAAGTTGAAGCTGCTGCTCGGCTCTGATTATGCCTTCTATTGCAGGGTCATAACGTTTGTCTATTGCTAAAATTTCTTTCCAAACTTCTATTGCTTTTTCATAGTTTTTATTATTATACTCTTTTAAGCCTTGAATGTAGAGCTTTTTTACTGTATTCAGCTTTTCATCTCTTTTATCCTGTCCTAAAAGGAATTTTACTCCCACACTTATGCGGCTGATATTTGTAACTTGACTTGCCAAATCTAAAGCGTAATTTGCAGAGATTTGTACATTTGAAAAATTTACTTCTCCTCCAAGATTGAACCTCGGATTTCCACCATTAATCCCGAAGCCTGTTAAAAGGTTAAAATACTTTGTGATGGAAAACATAAAACCTACGCTTCCGGACGGCAGGCCTGAATTCTTTATATTTATAAGATTTATTCCCTGATTTATATCTATTTCAAATAAAAAGACGTCAACAGGACGGTATGCAAATCCCAATGCAATATAAGACGGAGGTATTTCTCCCCTTATCGGTGGGCCGAAATTCTTTAAGCTAAGGCCGAAATAAAAATTAGGTTCATCACTGTAAAAAATTTTTTTAACGTTTGCCCTTATCATAATTCCTAAATCGCCAAGAACGGCATATCCGTTGTTTTTCGAAGCGTTTTTATATTGAGGGGCTGTGTTATCCGGATCTGCCGCTTCATCTTGTCCTGAAAAAGGCGGCATTGATCTTATGCCGGTTTTTATACTTCCTCCTACAGTTAGGCCCTTAAAATCATATCCGGCAAAAAAATTATAGGCTATATTTGCGGTTAAAAAGGTTTCGCTGTAATAGCCTGATGCTTTTTTTTCACCCAAAGGGCCGTATTCTGTGAATGGTACATAAAAACACCTTAATGATGTTCCCCAGCCCAGATGGTTTTTTCTTTGGGTATAGCCTATTGTTTCCAGTTTGGAGTCGGCTATCCAACTATTGTGCAGCACATTTAATTCGGTTTCTTTTAAAAGAGCGCTGGCAGCGGGGTTTGCATCAAAAAAGCTTATATCGTTTGAAAGAGCTGTAAAACTTCCTCCAAGTCCTTCAAAACGGCCTCCTGAGGGGATTAAAAGAGACCTAAATGCCGTTTCACCTTCAAATTTTTGGGTAAAAATATCAAAAACCGACGATACGCCTGCATAAAAATCCGAAATATCGGCAGAAAAAAGGCTGACTTTACAAAAAATGAGAAAAATAATTATGTAAAAGACTTGAAAAAATCTCTTCATATTTATACTATTATATATGAGTTTCGGTTTTTTTTAAGTACTTTTTAGAGATTTTTGTTAAAAAAAACTATAAAAAGCCGAAAATTGATATAGGAAAGCCTTTAAAATTTTTGTTTTTAAAGTTATCGGTAGGTTTTTTAATTGAATAAAAGACGGTTTATTTTGAGCATTTTAATCGGTATTTTCTCTGTTTCAGCTTTTTCCAAAGGAGCCGCCGAAAAGGATTATGCATCCGCTAATTCTTATTTTGAGTCATCTGAAAATACGGCTGCATTGGAAAATATAGTCGAGGTCATAGAAGCTAAACCCGAATCTATAGAAAGCGGAATCAGTCTTGCACGAAAGACGATGAAAAATCAAGCCGAATTTCAGCAGACCTTTCATGAGCTTATAGCGCTTTTAAAAGAAAATCCTAACAATAACATTCAACGGATTGCTATGATCGATAAAATGGAGGCTTTAGAATCGGATATTGATCCTGTGCTTAAAGAATTTTTAGACAAATTAAAAATTTCTTCATTCTATGCAATTTACCGTATCAAGTTTAATGATATTATGAACGAGGGTAATGCTTTAATTAAGTCCCAAAAATATAATGATGCATCTAAAACTTTTGTTAAGGGACTTTCGATGTATGACGGAGAATCTCTCAATGAAGATGAATATAATAGAATAAATAATATTTTAAGCAATTCTCTTGATTCGGTCAAATCCGATACGGAGCAATATGAAAAGACCTATGCCGAATTTATATCCGATTTAAATAAATATGGAAATAAAGCTTTTTCATCCGCTCCGTCTTCAATTGAAAAAGAATTGAACAATTTGAAAAATTCCGCTTCTAGACTCAGAAGCATAACCGGTTCGTTAGTTAGATCCGGCGCGGTTTTAAAGCAAATTTATTCAAATGAAAAAAAAATAAATAGCGATGCTGAAGAAACCATATTACCCTTTGCTTATCGTTTAACTATAGGACGGGATTCGGCAAAAGAGTATGAGGGTATTGAAGGTGCAATGGAAGCTGGGGTATATGAGCCGCTTTACACCTTGCTAGACAGACACTGGGCCGAAATCGAAAGATTATGGTTTGAATCTTGTAATACGTTTAATTTTGAAAATGATATACCAATTCAAAAAAACATATCCTTGATTGAATTTCATTTAAAAAATTTAATAGAAATTTATTCTCTTATCAATACAAGGTCGGATTCGAGGTTTGTAAAAAGTGTAGACACGCAAAGTAAAAAAAGAAATTCTTTTGCAGAGCTGGGCAATATAATAAATTCCACAAAGGAATATTACAGCCGCTTTTTAGTTTTAAGAGAAAAGGTTGAGCGTTCTCCTGAAACGTATACAGGAAGTTCCGATGAATTGCGCAATCCTAATAATGTTAAAATTACGGATTTAAAAGCAAAAATTAAAGAATTGGATGGTATGATTGCATCCATAAATCAATTATCGCAATTTTTATCGGTACATAAAGAAAATGATCTTGCAAAGGAAGAAGAAGTATTACAATCCAAACAAAAATTATTTTTGGATAATTTGGATAAGACCCGCTTAATTTGCTATGAAGAGATTGCAATCATAAATAATAAGTCAGGTAATCAGGCATTGGCTGAAACAAAACAAAGATATGATAATTTTAAAAACGATGTTGATAAGCAAAAAAACGAAAATTCGGATAAAACAACTCCTGCTGAAATTAGAAAAGAATTATTGAGTTTAAATGAGATTGTAAATTTGGATATTCGGCTTTTGAATGATTTTATTAAAAATACCGATCCTTCTGTAGAAGAAACAAGCAAAATATTTGCAGAAAACAAAAACGGTATTGAAAAAACAATTGACTCTCTTAAAAATCTTTCCAGTGTTATAGAGACTGATTTGGCTGATACTGAATCAATACTTTTAAAAATACAGTTGGCAAAAAATGAAGCCGATCTAAGATTTGAAGAGGCAAAAAGAAACTTGGCATCCGGCAATTTTGCTGCGGCCCGCCGAAGTATAGAATTGTCCAGAACAAGAACAAACAACGCTTTGGAGCTTGAAGAGAATTCCGAATATCGTAGTATGACTGATGAAAGGCTTGATAAATTAGGTAAAGAAATCAATGATGCTGAAAATACTGTAGTTGTTAAAGATGTCAGAGAGTATTTGGAAAAAGCAAAAAGAGATTATTTTAACACGGATTTCAGGCAGGCGGAAGAAACTTTAATTTCAGCACGCAGCCGCTGGGCGGTAACTCATGTTGACCCTAACGAAGAAGTTGAGAACTGGCTAACAATTGTAAGTACTGCGGACACCTTAAAGACGGGAAGAACTATTCCAGTTTCGGCACCTCTTTATCCTCAAATGATTCAGCTTTTGAATAATGCCAATCAGCTTTACTTGGATGCGGAGCAAAAAATAAAATCCGGTCAGCAGAAATCCGCTTTAACCGATTTAAATCAAGCGAAAGATAATATAAGACAGGTATTGCTTATATTCCCATATAATGAAATTGCAGGTCAATTAAGCTTAAAAATAGATAAGTTGATAGATCCTGCAAACTTTAATGAACAATTCAGACGGAAAGTTCAAACTATTAGAAATGATTACAAGCGTAATTCTCAACAAGCTTATAGCGAGTTATTGAATTTGTATAGCATAGATAAAAACTTTTCGGGACTTGCAGCCTTAAAGGACGAAATTGAAATTTACTTAGGACTTAAATTCCCTTCTCCAAATCTTAAAGCAATTGCAGAGTCTGCCGATCTTACGAAATCGGCTCAGGCAATATACAATTCAGGTGATAGTCTTTCATTCCCAATTGCAATCCAGCAATTAGATACGGCTATTAAACTTAACCCTCAAAATGTTGATGCGATACAATTAAAGGACTCGATTCAAATGAGTATGGGCGGTGCTGCCGTTATTGTTCTTTCTGCTTCAGATGAAGCAAAATATCAGCAAGCTATTGCCGAGTTACAACGAGGAAATAAAATTATAGCAGCGGCATTGGTTGAACAGCTTATGCAAAGCCCGAATGCAAGAAATTCTGCAAAGGTTAGAGAATTAAAAAAGAGGATAGATGCTTTATTATGATTAAAGGAAAAAAACATTTGAAGAAATTCTTAAACATATTTTTAATGTTCTTATTTTTTATGAGTTTTTTATCGGCAAAAGAATTTTATTGGGAAAGTCCTTCAGTCATAAGCGGAAGGAATGGGCAGTTTCTACAATCGGCTTCAAATGGAAATATTTCAGCATCTGTTTGGGAGGAAGTTGTTAAGTCTTCTGATGATGCAGGTTTAATTTATATTTCGGCAGGTGTATATGCAAATAAAAAATGGATAATAAATGAAAGAATAATTCCTCCTATTTCTTATACTGCAGATATACCATCAATTGCTTCTATAACTGTCGGAAATGATGACAGTATTTTAATTGCATTGGTAAAAAACCGCAACACTATTACTATTTTAAAAAGTACGGACTACGGTAAGACTTATACAGTTAAAAATATTACTACCGAAATATATGATTTATTATCTCCTCAATTATCCGTTGCTTCCAACGGCAATTACCTTATGTTCGTTTCTCATGGTGCTGATGAAAAATTCTCGGTGTTTTTTTCTTCATCTAAAAACGGTTTAGATTGGCCGGATTTTAAAGAATTTGATTTTATAAAAAAAACCGATAGAGTTTTTTTTCCGGCTCATACGGCGGCCGAAAAAAATGATGTTTTGATTTTTCAAGCATTGGATAAGAATGAAAATATAAGTTCCTATCAACTTTTTTCCTCCTTTTCTTCAGATGGAGGTTCTTCGTGGTCAGAACCTATAAGAATAACCGATGATTTTAATTTTAATAATCAAAGACCGAACCTCTTATATATTCGTTCGGAAAAATCTATTTTTCTTGTATGGGAACAATCGCCTTACCGCCGTGAAAAAAGCTCTACCGCCTATGCCGTTTTGGATAATAAGGGAATGCTTACTTCTCCAATTGAAGTGCTGCCGTCCGGTGACGGGACAATATTTAGCCCTAAAGTTATAGCTTATAATAATAAACCTCTTATTGCATGGTCTGAAGACTATAACGGTAAAGCGTCCGTTTTGATTGCAAGAAAAGATGATTCAAACTGGGTAATCGATTCTGTAGAATCTATAACAGGTTCTTTGCTTTTTGTAAATCCTTTTTTTGTTGATGGAAATCTTCATATTCTTTGGCAGGAAGGAATCCGTTCGGCAAAGATAATGCATGTTGAACCTGATTATGAAGTTGGAAAAGCTCAATTGCAGCCTCTGGATTTTGATTCAAAAACTTTAGACGGTAAACAAAAAATTACAATGAAGATTAAATTTCCGAATGACTCATCGGGTGTTGCAGGCTATTCTTATGAATGGACAAAAGATGCTCCTCCCGAATTTGTAGAACCTGTAATTAAAAAATTACCAAATGAATCCGTTTTGGTATATGAGCCCGAAGAAGACGGTTTATGGTATTTGGGTGTGAGGGTTTGCGACTATGCCGGAAATTGGTCTGAGATGTCTACCATTTCTTATGAGAGAGATATAGTTCCTCCTTCGGCCCCAATATTTGATTTATTAGCTTTAGATAAGAGCGGTTTTTTAAAATCAAATACCTTTGATATTCAATGGAATCCGCCTGAATTTGATATAGAAGGAAAACCTGAAACTGCTATAAACGGATATATATGGAATCTTTCTTATTTGGGTACTGTAGATAAATTCCTTTTATATATAAAAAACGCAAACCCATCATTTATAGATGATACCGCTGTGCAAGAAATTTTATCGAATAATTTAAATGCCGAATTAAGCACATCAAAAATAAATTCTACTTTAAACAAAAGAGAATTTAAAAATTATGAAAACGGTCTCTATGCTCTAACTGTTTCCGCTGTAGATGCTTTTGGGAATATAGGTGTCCCCGCTGTAAAGTATTTTGCTTTAAATAAATATATTCCATATACTTATGTTGCAGATATAAATACAGAGCAAAATCTTGACGGCTCCATTTCCCTTTCTATAGTAGGTAAGGGCTTTTCGGCAGGAGGTGCGGTAACTGCTCTTTATATCGATGCAGACGGTTCGCCTCCTTATGATTTAACGATAGATAAAAAAGATTTTTCTATTCTAAGTGATAAACTTATATCGAATATAAAAATAGATTATTTGGATCCCGGAAAATACTATGTGGGACTAATGCACTCAGGTCGCGGAATATACTTTGCCGGAAAAACTATAACCTTTAATGATATAGGAAATATTAAACTGGGAAACTATAAAGATTCATATAAATATAATTGGCTTCTTTCGGCTATGAATTCGGATTTCACGGATTATTTTTTTATTATTTTTTTAACCGTGTTTATTTTACTTGTTATGATTTTTTCGATAACGGGAGTTATTTATTCTATAAAAGAAACTATAAAAATAAAAAATGAGGTAACTGTCTTATTGAGCGGAGGTGCTATGATATTCGGAAAGGAAAAGAAAATATCTGAATTAAAAGTCAGAGGAATGGGATTAAGATTAAAGTTTATTTTGTTTACAACTACTTTGGTAATATCGGTTATTTTAACCTTAGCACTTCCTCTAGGTTCTAGATTTTCTGAAACACAGGAAAGATTGCTGGCTGAAGGCTTGGCTTCAAATACTCAAGTTTTGCTTGAAAGCTTGACATCGGGTGCTAAAGCTTATCTTCCGTCAAAAAATGTATTGGAATTGGGATTTTTGCCTTCGCAGACTTCTGCTCTTAAAGAGGCAAACTTTGCAACAATAACGGGAGTCCATATTGATAATAAAAAAGTAAGCTATAACTTTGTTTGGGCATCCAATGATAGTGATATTATATCCAAAATCGATAGTTCAGAATTTATTATAGGTGAGTCGGAATTATCATTGCCTGATCTTGAACCCGTATATCAAAATCTTGATAAGATAGATGAAGAAGCCCGTGAAAACGTCGGAGAGCTTGCTGAAGAAATACAGTCATTAACAAATACAGCTATGGAAATTGCCTTGAGCACGGATAGTAAATCGATAGAAAGACGAAATGAAATTCAATCTGCGATAAATCAAATGGAAGAAAAACTTAATTCCGAATTGAGCCGGTTAAGTGCAAAAGGTTCAGGTTCTTATCCGGAATTTAATTCAAAAAAATTGTCCAGAGATGTTACAAATTATCTTTTCTATAAACCCATACTTTACAGACAGGCAGGGGATCAATCAAGTTTTATTCATGGTATGGTTTATGTTCAAGTTTCTACAAAAGGATTGATTGAACAAATTGATGAAGCAACTTCTACATTGTATAAAATTATATTATTGATTTCATTGAGTGCTCTTGCTGCAGGTATAGCAGGTGCTTATATCTTGTCTTCGATTATCACGGCACCTATAAAAAAACTTGTTGAACACGTTGCAATGATTTCAGCTACTGAAGATAAAGAACTGCTTGCAGGTAAAGATGTTAAACTTAAAACAAAGGATGAGATAGGTGTTTTAGGAACAACCATAAATGCAATGACAAACGGCCTTGTCGAGGCCGCTGCAGCTTCAAAGGACTTGACTATGGGTAAAGAAATTCAAAAAATGTTTTTACCCCTTGATTTGGATGAGGCTGGAAGAAAACTTACATCCGGAAAGAGTGTAGACGATAATGTAGAATTCTTCGGTTATTATGAAGGTGCCAGAGGCGTTTCCGGGGACTATTTCGACTATATAAAATTGGATGACAGATATTATGCAATTATAAAGTGCGACGTTGCAGGCAAGGGAGTTCCTGCCGCTCTTATAATGGTCGAAGTCGCAACTCTTTTCTTGGACTATTTTAGAGACTGGAGCTATAAAAAGCAGGGACTAAAAATAGATCGGATTGTATCACGAATAAACGACTTACTTGAATCCAGAGGTTTTAAAGGACGTTTCGCAGCCTTTACCCTTTGTATTATGGATTCAATAACAGGCAATGTTCATTTTTGTAATGCAGGTGATAATGTTATCAATATTTATGATGCAGCCTCAAAGAAAATGAAAGAAGTTATCCTAAGCGAAGTTTCTGCTGCAGGAGTTTTCCCGACATTTATGATAGACATGAAAGGCGGCTTTAAAGTTGAAACCGTTAAACTAAATCCCGGAGATGTTCTATTCCTTTACACTGACGGTATTGAAGAAGCCAAGCGCTTGTTTAGAAATTCCAAACTGGAGCCGGTTTTATGTGAAGAGCCCGGACTTGAAAAAGATGCCGAACATGAAACTCATACTGTAGGTCAGGACGGAGAAGAATTAGGCAAGCCCCGCGTATGCGAAATTATCGAGAATATTTTTGCCCGCAGTTCTTTTAGCTTAAAAAAATGGCATAACCCGATTGAGAATGAACAATTTGATTTTGATTTTACTAACCTTGAGGGAACAATTGAAGATGCAGTTATAGGTCTTGTTTCAGTCGAAAAAATATTCCGAATGTATCAGGATCCTAAGGCAACCGAGAGGGATATGGTTCAGGTAGATAAGAAAATAGATCTGTTTTTAAATAAACATTTTAGGCAATATCAAACTTATTGCGGACACCGTGTACCGAACACGAGTTATAATGAGTATCTTTATTATACAAATGTAAGAGAAGATCAGCAATACGATGATTTAACTATTTTGGGAGTTAAGAAAAAATAAAATCATGCTCAAAGTACAAAATTTAAGTAAATATTACGGAAGTAGAAAAGCTCCGGTCGTAGGCTGTAAAAATATTTCGTTTGAATTAAAAACAGGTGAAATAACTTCGCTTCTAGGTTTAAACGGTGCCGGCAAAAGCAGTATCATAAACTGCATTTCAGGCTATTATACTCCGGACGAAGGAGGCGCTTTTATAGGCCCATATTCCATATTAAATAACGGCATCGAAGCAAAAAAACTTATAGGCATCCTATATGAGCAAAACCCTCTTTATTCAAATATGACAGTTTATGATTTTTTATATTTTGCAGGTCAAATGCACGGAATAGAAAAAAATAAATTGAATGACGCTTTAAATGAGGTAATCGATTTTTGTGAAATAAATGAAGTAAAAAATAATTCAATTAAAAGTTTGTCTAAGGGCTTTAAGCAGCGTGTAGGGCTTGCTCAAGCTGTTTTACATAATCCTCCTTTGATTATTTTAGATGAACCTGCTTCAGGTTTTGATTCTGTTCAGGTAAAAGATTTTGAAAAAAAAATATTGCGTATTGCAAAAGAAAAAACTATTTTGATATGCACCCATGATTTAAGACAAGCTGCAGAGCTTTGCTCAAATCATATTTTACTTAATAAGGGAGAAATAATAGCCGAAGGTAATCTTTTAGAAATAAAAGAACAATTACAGGCTGAAGGCTGTGAGTTTGATTCGGAAATAAATTATTCCGTATTGGAAAAAGCCTTTGAATTTTTTGCGGGGATAAATAAAAATGAATTTAGAAAAAACTGATAAAAAACTTATTTTTTTATTGCAAAAAAAGAATTTAAGATGATGTATAAAAGTTCTCCTTTTTATGCTTCTTCTCTTTTTTTTCTAACGAGTGCGGGTATTGCTTTCATCGGTTCCGATTCGTGGTTTAACGCAGGCTTGTCGGATCTAAAAACTTTTTTTTTAAACATGCCTATATTGTTTTGCATTGTGATTCCGATGCTGACGATGAGTGTATGGAGTGATGAAAAAAAGCAATTTACCGATAAATTCTTGTTTTCTCTGCCGGTCTCAATACGCTATATTGTATTGGGTAAATATTTAAGCCTTATTTTAAGCTGGTCTATTATGATCGCTTTAAGTCTAGTAATACCGCTTTCCGTTTTTTCATTGGCTTATTTTGATTCCGGTTCTTTTTTTGTTTCTTATATTTCTATGTTTTTATTCGGTACGGGTATTATTTCCATTTCTCTAGGACTTTCGGCTGTAAGCGGTAAATCTGAAATTAATTTTTTGCTTTCATTTTTGACGGTTTTATTTTTTACCCTTATTTACCCTTTAACAAAAAATTTAAATCTTCCGTTATTGCTGAATACGATTATAGGTTATTTTTCTTTTAGCCCTCATTTTGAATCGGCTGCACGGGGACTGTTTGATTCCAGAGACCTTATCTTCTATTTAATTTTAGTTGTTTTAGGAATTGAGTTGAATGTTTTTATTCTAACAAAACAAAGGGATGTAAGATGAAAAAAGAATATAAGTTTCAATTTTTTCTTTTTGTTTTGATGCTTATTTTAATTTCTCTTGTTTCTTCAAAAGTATATTTTAGACTTGATATGACAAAAGAAAAAAATTACACCTTGTCAAATTACACAAAAGAATTATTGGTCAATCTTGAGAGTTCCGTAAAAGTAACTTGGTTTAAAAGTTTAAATGTTGATAGTTTTTTTCCTTCATTAAAATATTTAAATGATATGTTATCGGAATATAAATTATATTCCAAGGGAAATTTTGATGTTGTAGTAACAGATACTTCAAGCCTTTCATCCGATGCAATAAGCAGGATAGGACTTGTTCCGCGTGAAATAGAAGCTCAGGATAATGCCGTAAAGATAATTCATAAATTATATTCGGGTCTTATGGTAGAATATATGGGACAAACAAGAGTTATCCCCTTTATCGACGATATTGATACATTAGAGTATGACCTCGCAAGATTTATTTTGAGTATGAGGGATGATGCTTTGGGGAATACCCAAGCGGAAACAATTTTTCTTATTGCAGATCCTGCTTTGCTTGCAACCGATTATTCTTATGTAATTCCTTGGCTTGAATATGCAGGTTTTAATGTTTTACCTCTGGAATTACCTGTAAACAACATACCCGCCGAGTTTCCGCTTTTGGTTATAGGATCCGATTATATAGATTATTCTTCCGCTGCTGCGATAGATATGTTTTTACAAAAAGAAGGCAAGGCTGTTTTTTTGTTTCGGGAAATAAGGTTGATGTAAAGGGGTCTTGGAAAGCAACTCCTAAAATAAATGATGCCTTATTGGATGTTCTTTCACATCACGGTTTTTATATAAATGCCGATATGGCCTTGGATTTAATAAATAACTTCCGTATTACGATGTCCCAAGTCGATAATAATGGCACAAAGTTAATCAATTATCCTTTTTGGATTCAGCTTCCTTTAAGCGGTATTAACCGAGACCATCCTATATTTGCAGCTTACAGGTCATTGATTTCTTTTTGGCCTTCTTCAATCGATTTGGATTTAAATAAAAACACCGAGCTTGTTCCTTATGCACTTACAGGTAAAAACTCTTTGACGGTTTTTGATTCTTACAGCACCGATCCTCTTGAAAATCATTTAAAAAAATTTGAAGATGCGTCTTTTAAGCCTTCGGTAATTGTTGCAGGGCAGACAAAGCCTTCCCGTATCTTGGTTATAAGCGATGAGTATATGATAAGCAGGGCAATAGATTACACCGGTTCTACATACAATATGGATTTTATGGTAAACTGTTTGGAATATGTTTCTTTAAAAGATAATCTTCTTTTATTAAAAAACAAAAAACATTCTCCTCCGCCCTTTAAACACTTTGAAGATAGGGAAAAAATGACAAGCCTTATATTTAGAGCAAGATTAATTTCTATCATACTTCTTCCTCTTTCTATTTTTATTGTAGGTCTTTGCGTTTTTGTAAAACAAAGGAGATTAAAGTGAAAAACTTTTTTAAACTAAAAAAATATACTCAAATTTTGATTTTTGCAAATATTTTTTTTCTATTAAGTTTGATTTTTTTAAATATTCCAAAAAATGAAGCTAATGTTTTTAACATCTCCTTTGTTTTAAAACAAAATATAGAAAACATATACGAAATTGTTTTTACTATTCCCGATAATTCTCTTCCTCCGCGTTTTAACGAGTTAAGACTTATCAAAAAAAAAGATAAGTTTATTTTAAGTACTCAATCGGGAGAATATAAGGTCCAGCCCGCCTTAATTGAAAGATTTTTTTCGGTTTTAAGTACTAAACAAAATTTTAAATTTGTAAGCAATGACATAAAGCAATATATTAATTTCGGCTTGGATGAAGATCATGCCGCCCGCCTACAGCTATTACGTTCAGATAAAACTATAATAGGTGATTTTGTTTTCGGAAAAAACGATACTCTAGGGATAAACCGTTATGTCCGAATAGATGCCCGAACAAAAATTTTTATTATGCCCGATGTCTTAGCTTCTTTTTTAACCGTAAAAACAAATTTTTGGCTTGACTTACAAATTTATAAATACAGATTTGAAAATAACTCAATTCAACTTATCGAAAAAAACAAACAGCTTATCACCCTTTCGGATAAAAATAAAGAAAAAATTGACGAATTGGAAACATTTTTAAAACAATTTTCATGTATAGATATTTTTCCCGCATTTCCGATTACTAATTCGGAAACTCAAGAGCTTAATTTAACTTTAGGTACGGGAGAAAAAATAAATATTTTTCTTACACCGATGGAGAGCGGCGATTTTATTCTGTTTGATTCAGGCTTCAGTAATTCTTATGTCATAAGCGGATACACAAAACGCCGCATCGATTCCATTTTAGATTCTATTTTTGAAGATTCTAAAAACTGATGCTGTTAATTGCAGTATCGGTTAGAAGTTTTTCGATATTGTTTATACAAAGCTCCAAATAGTTTTCAGGCACAGGTGCTTTTTTCCAAGGATGGGTTAAGGCACTTGAACTGTTTATTCGTATAAGGGATAAATCGCAGCCTGTATTTTTAAGAACTTCCATTACCGTTTTTGCATCCCCTCCTTGGGAGCCGACTCCCGGAATCAGCATGGGAACCTCTCCTGCTTGAGCATAAATATCTGAAATTACTCTTAACTCTTCCATTCCCGTAGCTCCTACAACGGCCCCCGTTCCCGGAAATTCCTTTGCATAAAAA
This sequence comes from Treponema putidum, assembly GCF_000755145.1. Taxonomy (GTDB): domain Bacteria; phylum Spirochaetota; class Spirochaetia; order Treponematales; family Treponemataceae; genus Treponema_B; species Treponema_B putidum. The sequence goes on along the minus strand of NZ_CP009228.1, from coordinate 239,991 downwards.
GCAATTTTTTTTGCAACATGGATATAAAGCTCCGAATTATTTTTGCTTTCAGAATCCGTTTTAAGATTTTGAAAATCCTTTGCCCCGGGATTACTTGTCCGGTTTAAAATATAAGCTCCCTTATCCGAATATTTTTCAGAAATAAAAGGAAGAATAGAATCGCTTCCCATGTAGGGACTTACCGTTAAAGCATCCGCCTTCCAGCCGTCAAATGCTTCGATAGCATAGTTAAGACTGGAGCGGGCAATATCTCCACGCTTTGAATCGAGGATCACAGGAATGCCGGAAAATTTTTTTTCGATTAGGGATAAAATTTCTGCAAGGCTTTCAGAACCAGAAAAATCCTTTTCTCTGGGTTTATCAAGAGCCGAATAATAACCTATATTCGGTTTAAAAGCTGCCGGAACTAAATTTCTTTCCTGCATCTTACCGAAAAGCTCTTTAAAAAAGTTTACAAGATTATCCTTTACTCTTCCCGTTTTATTTGGAACAGCTTCAAAAATAGGGTCTAAGCCCATACATGCGCAGTTATTTGTTTTTTCTGCCGAAGTTTTTAATAAATCGATGTAGTTCATATACGAGTAAGTTTAGCCTAAAACGGAAAATGTGTCAATTTGAGCTATAGATTTTTTCTTACGAATTTATTATATTTAAAAAATTATGTTAATTACTTTTAAAGAACTGGGACTTGACGATATAGTCCTGCAAGCAGTTGAAGCCAAGGGTTTTGAAGAACCTACTCCTATTCAGGTTTTGGCTATTCCCCGTCTTCTTTCAGGAGAAGCAAATGTTATCGCTAAGGCCCGGACAGGAACGGGAAAGACGGCCGCTTTCGGCCTTCCTCTTGTGCAGGAGCTGCGTTCAAATACCGGAAAGGTGAGAGCCCTTATTTTAGTTCCTACCAGAGAGCTTGCCGTTCAAGTTGCCGGTGAACTTGAGTCTTTTAGGATTGAAGAATATCCCCGTATCACAACCGTTTACGGTGGAGCGGCGATAGGCCCTCAACTCAGAAGTCTAAAAACCGGCGTTGAAATAGTTGTAGGAACACCCGGCCGCGTAATGGATCATCTTGAACGGGGCTCCCTAAAAATTGAAGATATAGAATATTTTATTTTGGATGAAGCCGATGAGATGCTTAATATGGGCTTTATCGAAGACATAGAAAATATCTTTTCACAGGCAAATCCTGAAGCCCGTGTTTTAATGTTTTCGGCGACGATGCCCAAGCAGATACTAACTATAGCTTCCGACTTTATGGGGGACTATGAAATTGTCGAAGAAGAACCTCAAGAAGAAAGAGCATCTTTAACGGAACAATTTTTTTGGGTCGTAAGGGAAGGGGATAAAACCGAAGCCCTTGTCCGTCTTATAGATACAAGCCCTGACTTTTACGGCCTCGTATTTTGCCAAACAAAAATCGATGCCGATGATGTTGCAAAGGAGCTTGACGAAAGGCATTATGAAGCTGCCGCCCTCCACGGAGATATTCCTCAAAGCCAAAGGGAAAAAATATTGGAACGCTTTAGATCGAAAAAGACCCGCATTTTGGTCGCAACAGATGTAGCCGCACGGGGTATAGACATCGAAGGCATTTCCCATGTTGTAAACTATGCAATTCCTTATGACGGGCCGACTTATACCCACCGTATAGGAAGAACGGGACGAGCCGGAGCGGCAGGGATTGCCGTCAGCTTTGTACGGCCTAATGAGGTAAAAAGAATAGAGTACCTGCGCAAGCATGCCCGCGGAGAATTAAAAGAAGGTAAAATTCCTTCAATCGAGCAAGTCATCGAAATCAAACGTACACGTATCTTAAAAGAGACGGCTGCCCAAATCGAAAAAAAGATGAATGAAGAAAAACCTGAACAGGGCTTTGCCGCCTTTGCAAATAAGCTCACCGAATACGGAGATGCCCAAACAGTCCTCTCCTTTATTCTTCAAATGCAGTACGGCTCATTTTTATCGCCTGCACATTATAAAACAATAAAGCCTGTGCGCTCCGAAGGGAGGGCTCGAAAATCGGATGACGATTTTTTGCGCCTTTATATAGGTGTAGGCCGAAAGGACGGCATTACAAAGCGCAAACTTGCCGAAATGCTAAGCCGTCTTCTTTCAATACCTGAGAGGCTTGTAGATGATATAGAGGTTATGGATAAGTTTTCCCTTGCGACAATGCCTAAAAATGCCGCAAATGATGCTCTGCGCCTTTGTAAAAAGAAAAGAGGCCTGCCTCATATGCATATTGACATAAAAAGCGAAAGCCCCAAATCTTCGGGCCGTATCGGCAAAGGCAAACTGGGGCAAAAACGGAAAAACGGAACACAAAGGAAAAAAGAAAGTCTAGGTTCCGCCTCAAAGTATAAGCGGAAATAGTTTTTGTTTTTGCCTTGACAATATTCTATTCTATACGCTATAATCTAAATCACAGGAGTTGTTTTATGAGTGTTATAAAAGGAATTGTGCAGGATAGAAATAAACAGCCTGTCGGTTATGCTAAAGTTGCTCTTTTAACGGAGAGGTTTGAAGTTATCATCAGCGGTGAAGCTGATGAAGCAGGCTGTTTCCGTTTGGAAGCTGAATCAAAAAAGTATCCTTATTTTATCGCTTCAAAAGGATTTCATCAAAAATTTCTTGATTTTTGGGGTTACAATATAGATTTACGAAATGACCTTGAGATAAACCCTGTGCTTGGTAAAACAGAAATTTTTAGTTTGATATTTTTCCCTTCTTTGGATACGGATAATACTATGATGGTTTATTTTAGGCCAATGAGCTTAAAACTTATTTTAGAAGAACAAAAATCTATAGCTCCGGAGCTGAGCACCGATGATATAACCGTTTCCATCAACGGAGATTTTTATGAAATTATTACAATGAGGGTTATAAGCGAAACGGTTAATAAAGGAGTTGAACCTATAAAGGCCTATGCCTTAAAAATAATGTTGGATGGTATTGAATTCGACGGAAAAAATAAACTTGAAATAAGTGTTATAAAAGATGACGGGTACGGCGAAGCCGTTTTATTTTTCTAAATATAGGTTTTTAAATAAGATTGATTTATGATAGATTCCCATGTTCATCTTAGAGACGGTCTTTTGTCCGAAAAAGAAACCATAGTCCATGCTTTGTCCTTAGCCTGCCCCGCAGGTTTTACGGCTTTCTTTGATATGCCGAATACAAATCCTCCGCTTACATCCGGAAAAGCCGTCCTTGACAGGTTTGCCCTTGCAGAAAAATCCATAAAGGAGGCGGGCTTTCCTGCCTTTTACGGCGTTTACGGGGGGCTTACTTCAGATTCTTTACAGATAGAAGAGATGGTTTTGTTCTACAAAAAAAATTTTCCTAGAATAGTCGGCTTTAAAATGTTTGCTGGCCATTCGACCGGAAACATGGGCATAGTTGAAAAAGAAGAGCAGAGGAAAGTCTATGCCTCTCTTAAAAAATTCGATTACAGGGGTGTTCTTGCAATTCATTGCGAAAAAGAAAGCCTTATGAATAATTCTATCTTTGATATTGAAAATCCTCTTACTTACAGCCTTGCCCGCCCTCCCATTGCCGAAACCGAATCCATAAAGGATCAGATTGAACTTATGCAAAGCGAGGGCTTTAAGGGACACCTTCATGTCTGTCACATAAGTACAAAAGAGGGCATAAGGCTCGTTTCCGAGGCAAAAAAAAGAGGCCTTAACATTTCGTGCGGGGCTACGGCTCATCACGCCCTCTTAAACACTGATGCTTATAAAAAATCGGGTATCTTTGTAAAGATGAACCCTCCCTTGCGTGAAAAAGAAGAGCAAGAAGCCGTGTTTAGCTCTCTTATCTCAGGCGGGGTTGATTGGATTGAAAGCGACCACGCCCCCCATACATATGAAGATAAGAAAAAGGGAGCTTCAGGTATTCCGGGATTTGCCGGTTCGCTGATTCTTTTAAAAGAACTACGTAAGGCCGGCTGCTCCGAAAAAAGGCTGGACGAACTTTGCGGCAAGGCCGTAAACCGGATTTTTAAACTTAATTTGGCTTATAAAGTTCCCTCAAATACCGAAATTGAAGCTTCTCTTCCAAGTTTAAGAGCCGGCTATCCCTTTGATGCCTTTGAGTTTATGTAATTTCTTTTTTTATTTTGCTTGCTATTTTCTTTGCGAAGTTTAGCGCAAACTCAACAGTTCCCTGCGGTTCAATTAAAAAACCGTATCCCCTCTTGAAGCTATATCATCCTTGTGATACAATGAAATACTGTACTTTAGGAGCAAGAGTATGAGATGGAAGAATAAAAAAATACCCGAAGGGGAGTTTATGGAGATGAGAGAAGAGATTCTCCAAACATGGCCCACGGGAAAGGATGTTGACTTAAAAGAGTCTATCGATTATTTAAAGAAGATCCCGCCTGAAAAAAACTTTGCAATCAAACTTGAACAAGCGGACAAAGAAGGTATCACTACGGCCCAGCCGCGAGCCGGTGTTCCCCTTTTGGATGAACACATCAATCTATTGAAGTTTTTACAGGATGAAGGAGGCGCCGACTTTTTACCGAGCACCATTGACGCTTATACGCGTCAAAACCGGTATGAAGAAGGAGAGGCCGGTATTGAAGCTTCAAAGAGGGCAGGGCGCTCTCTTATGAACGGTTTTCCTGCCGTAAACTGGGGTGTAGGCCCATGCCGCCAAGTTTTGGAAGCTGTAAATCTTCCCTTGCAGGCAAGACACGGAACCCCCGATGCCCGTCTTCTTTCCGAGATCATTCATGCCGGAGGTTATACCTCGAACGAAGGCGGTGGAATAAGCTATAATGTTCCCTATGCAAAAGCCGTTTCAATCGAACACAGCATCATGTGTTGGCAATATGCCGACCGCCTCGTAGGATTTTATGAAGAAAACGGAGTTCACATTAACAGGGAACCCTTCGGCCCTCTTACAGGAACCCTCGTTCCTCCTTCGGTTGCTATCGCCGTAGGCGTTATCGAAGCCCTATTGGCCGCAGAGCAGGGCGTAAAGAGCATTACCGTAGGTTATGGTATGTGCGGAAACATGACGCAGGACGTTGCAGCCGTTATTTCTTTAAGAGAAATTACAAAGGATTACATGAAAAAATTCGGCTACAAGGATACGTGCATCACTACGGTTTTCCACCAATGGATGGGAGGCTTCCCTGCCGATGAGTCCAGGGCATACGGCCTTATTTCATTGGGAAGTACCACGGCTGCCCTTTCCGGAGCTACAAAGGTAATCGTTAAGACCCCGCATGAAGCTTTCGGTATTCCTACCAAAGAAGCGAATGCAGGAGGTATAAAGGCTACTAAGATGGTTCTAAACCTTTTGAAGGGACAGCGTTATCCCGATTCAAGGGTACTCGCTCAAGAGATTGAGCTTATCAAGGCAGAAACAAAGTGTATTATGGACAGAGTTTATGAAATAGGAGGCGGCGACTTGGTTGAAGGCACTATCAAGGCCTTTGAAGCCGGTGTAATCGACATTCCATTTGCTCCCTCCCAGTACAATGCCGGAAAGGTAATGCCTGCCCGAGACAATGACGGATGTATCCGCTATCTGATGCCGGGAAATCTTCCCTTTACAAAGGACATTCTCGACTTTAACAGGGAAAAACTTGAAGAAAGGGCCAAGGCCGATAAGAGGGAGGTTGACTTCCAAATGTCGGTTGATGACGTTTATGCCGTAAGTTCCGGCGTTCTCGTAGGAAGACCGGCTAAACACTAAAATTATCTTAGGAATTAGGAGATTCGATAAACATTCCGGCTTGAGATACAAGCCTCCATGTTTATCTAAGGAGTATTAAAGATGAAAATTATTGATGTTGTTTGCGCAGAAGGCAAAACAGGTTTTTATTTTGATGACCAAAAGGCTATCAAAATGGGTGCAGGACATGACGGATTTTTTTATACTGGAAAACCCGTAACCGAGGGCTTTACCTCAATCAGACAAGCAGGCGAAGCTATTTCCGTTATGTTTATTCTTGAAGACGGACAGGTCGCTTATGGAGACTGTGCTGCAGTACAGTATTCCGGAGCCGGCGGACGCGATCCTCTCTTTTTGGCAAAGGACTTTATCCCCGTAATTGAAAAGGATATAAAGCCCCTCTTTGTAGGAAAAGAAATTACAAACTTCAGAGAGATGGCTAAGACCTTTGAAGAGCACAAGGTAAACGGAAAAAGAATGCATACGGCTTTACGCTACGGCATATCTCAAGCTATTCTCGATGCCGTTGCAAAGTCTCAGCACATAACGATGGCCGAAGTTGTTGTAAAAGAATACAAGACCGGCTGTAAAATAAAGAGAATCCCGATCTTTACCCAATCAGGAGATGACCGCTACTTAAATGCCGATAAGATGATTATCAAGCAGGCTGAAGTTCTTCCCCACGGTCTTTTTAACAATGTTGAAGAAAAAACCGGTAAAAACGGAGAAAAACTTTTAGAATATGTCAAGTGGCTCAAAAACAGGGTCGAAACTATGAGAACCCGCAAGGACTACAATCCCATCTTCCATATTGACGTATACGGTACAATTGGAGACTTTACAAATAACGATGTTCCCAAGATGACAGCTTATCTTAAAACACTGGAAGCTGCTGCTTCTCCCTTTAAACTTAGAATCGAAGGCCCCATGGATATGGGAGACAGGGAAAAGCAAATGAAGGCGCTGGCAGCTCTCACAAAGAGCCTTGACGATAACGGCGTAAAGGTAGAGCTTGTTGCAGATGAATGGTGTAACACCCTTGAAGACATTCAATACTTTGCAGATAACCGCGCAGGCCACATGATTCAGATTAAGACCCCCGACCTTGGCGGAATTAACAACACGATTGAAGCTATTCTTTACTGCAAGGAAAAGGGAGTAGGTGCCTATTGCGGAGGCACATGTAACGAAACCAACCGCTCGGCAGAGGTTATCGTAAACTGTTCCGTTGCAGCCGGAGCTGCCCAGCAGCTTGCAAAACCCGGTATGGGTGTTGACGAAGGCTATATGATCATCAATAACGAAATGAATAGAATCGTTGCCCTAGCCAATAGGAAATAAGTTTTATTAGGAGTTTCGATAAACAGTTCGGTACAAATGGTGCCTCACTGTTTATCTATGATTATTTATTAGGAGTTTCGATAAACATTACGGCTTGAAATACAAGCCTCCATGTTTATCTTCGAGTTTGCCTTGCAGGCAAACATCGTGTTATTGTATGTAGTTTTGCATTCCGCAAAACTACTCGAAAAAACTTTTTTCAGGATTTGATAATCCTTCAAAAACTTTTTTAAGGAGTAGGTTTATGAAGAATTTTAAGAAAATTTTCTTTGTGCTGGCCATGCTTTTGGCAGCTGGCACAATGGTTTTTGCAGGAGGGGCAAAAGAAGCAAGCCTTCCCTCGGTTGACTTAACGATGGATAGGGCAGGAGACCCCGTTGTCTTACCTGCGAAAGTAGAAAAAATTGTTTCTATGGCTCCATCGACTACCGAAATCCTAATCGATTTAGGAGTAGCCGACAAGATTATTGCCGCCGATACCAACACTCAAAAGGACGGACTTTTAAAACAAGATATTCCATATTTCGATATGATGAAGCCGGATGCGGAAAAACTTATCGCCCTAAAACCGGATGTAGTTTTTATTTCGGGTATGTCAAATTCAAAGGGAACTACGCCTTTTTCTCCTTTAATTGATGCGGGTATCTGTGTTGTCAACATTCCCTCATCCTCGAGTATCGATGCTATTTATCTTGATATTGCATACATAGCTGCCGTCGTAAAACAAGAAGGAAAGGGAGCAAAAATTATTGCAAACATGAAAAAGGAAATTGAAGCTATCCGAAAGAAAGGTGCTTCTATTGCTGAAGATAAAAAGAAAACCGTTTACTTTGAAATAGGGGCCGCTCCTTATATGTACAGCTTAGGTACCGGAACCTTTATCAATGAGATGATCGAAATCATAGGAGCTAAAAATATTTTTGCCGATCAAAAAAATTGGATAGCCGTTTCAGAAGAAATGGTTTTGGCTAAGGATCCCGATATAATTTTGACGAATGTAAGTTATATTCCTAATCCCATTGATGAAATAATGGCCAGATCGGGATGGACTTCCCTTAAAGCCGTAAAGGGCAAAAAGGTTTTCGGCATAGACAATAATTCTTCTTCAAGACCGAATCATAACATTATAAAGGCCTTAAAAGAAATGGCTAAAGCCGTTTATCCTGAAATTTATAAATAATGAAACTTCAATTCAAGCTTGCAGGCTCGGTTGCAGCCTGCATCCTTGTTCTCATCTTGGGGGTAGGAATAGGCTCGGTCTTTGTTCCGCCCCAAGATATTATCAAAATCATCTTTTCAAAAATAGCTCAAAAAGAAATTTACGGTATTCAAGAAACCTTTGCTGCAATAGTTTGGAACGTGAGGCTGCCTAGGGTTCTGGTTGCTTTTTTGGCAGGCGGGTCCCTTGCCGTAAGCGGTGCTGTAATGCAAAGCATCTTAAAAAACCCTTTAGCTTCTTCTTACACTATGGGCGTCTCATCGGGAGCGGCTCTCGGAGCGGCCATTGTAATTTTGACGGGCTTTTTTCTTCCTTTGATACCTGCATTTACTCTTCCCCTTGCAGGAACAATTGCAGGCCTTTTTACGGTTTATGTTTCAGTAAAATTTGCATCTTTGATCGATAAAAATTTTGAAAACTCTACAATCATTTTGACCGGTATAGTTTTTTCTCTTTTTATAAACGGAGTTATAACCGTCATAATTGCTCTTAACCGGAATGGAATGGCCCGTCTCATATTTTGGCAGATGGGGAGTTTTGCAGGCCAGAATATAAAGAACTTTAATCTATTACTGCCGATCTGCGCAGCCGGAACTTTTATTCTTACAGCCCTTTCAAACGAGATGGATTTACTTACATTCGGCGAAGAGCAGGCTAAGACTATGGGTGTAGATACAAAAAAAGTTAAATGGACTCTTTTGTTTTTGGCCTCTGCCCTTACGGGAACCGTAATTTCCTTTGCAGGCATAATCGGGTTTATCGATTTGATTTCTCCTCATATCGTAAGAAAAATATTCGGAGCGAAGCATAAGATAGTGATTCCCATGTCGTTTTGTATAGGAGGCACTGCAATGGTTCTATGCGATATGACGGCAAGAACTGTTATGTCCCCCCAAGAGCTTCCGGTGGGTGCAATCACGGCCCTCGCCGGTGCTCCGTTTTTTTTCTATGTTTATTTTAAGGGACGGAGGAGAAATTAAATCTTATGGATTATCCTTTAGTAGATGTAAAATCGGTTTATGCGGGATATTCAAAAATTCCTGTTTTAAAAGATATTTCTTTTTCTGTTTTAAAAGGAGAGAGCCTTTGTATTTTAGGGCCTAACGGCTGCGGAAAGACGACTCTCTTAAAAACTCTTGCCGGTCTTATCGGTTATTCTGGCGAAATTCTTTTAAACGGTCAAAACTTAAAAAATATCAAGCGTAAGGATATAGCAAAAAAAATAGCTGTTTTAAGCCAAGTTTCTTCAATATATTTTTCATATTCCGTTTATGACACCGTTATGATGGGAAGATATGTTCACAGAGAAGGCGGCTCTTTTCTTTCCGTTTCAAAAAAAGACAGGGCCTATGTCGAAAAATGTTTAAGGGCTGTTGACATTTGGGAGTTGCGTGAAAAGAAAATAGATGAACTTTCAGGCGGACAGCTTCAGCGGGTTTACTTGGCGCGTACTCTTGCCCAAGAACCCGATCTTATCTTACTCGATGAACCTACAAATCATCTGGACTTAAAAGCCCAAACCGAACTTATTCTTTTTTTAAAAGAGGTTTGCAAAAAAGAAGATAAAACCGTCATAGGTGTATTCCACGATATAAATTTGACCCTTCAATTTGCCGATAAACTTATTTTTTTAAAAGACGGTACAATACAAGCCTCAGGAAAAAAAGATGAGATTTTAAACAGAGAAATTTTACAATCCGTTTACGGAATGGATGTAGCCGAATGGATGAAAAATTCTTTTAATTTATGGCTTACGGTTTTTTAGGTTGCAGGTAAACGGTTCCCTGATGAATTTAAATATTGTAAATCATGCAATTCTTCCGTGTTAAGCTCGGTAAGCATATTTGAACTGCAATCAAGGCTTTGCAAATGTAGTGTGTTTGTTAAATTAAGTTTTGTTAACAAATTTTTACTGCACCACAGATGTTCCAATGCCGTTAATCCGGTTAAGTCCAGTTCGGTAAGTTTATTTTTTTCACAATTTAAACTGGTCAAATTTTTCAGTTCGGTTAAATTGAGTTTATTTAACAAATTGCTACCGCACCAAAGGTATTCAAGTGAAGTTAAGCCTTCAAGGTTTAACACTTCAAGTTTATTGTTATTACAACCAAGCCGTTTTAAAGAAGACATATTTGGTAAGTTTAAATCTGTAATTAAATTTGCAGAGCACCATAAAAATTCCAAAGCCGATAAATCGGCAACATCCAAACTTGAAAGCCTATTATATCTGCATGCAAGTACTTTTAAGTTATTTAAGCCTTTAATGTTTAATTCGGTAAGGTCATTACCGCTGCAATTAAGTTTTTCTAAGTTTTTTAGACCCAGCACGTTTAAACTTTTAATTTGGTTCCCATAGGTATAAGGGTTACCACCGCAGTTAAATTCAATAATATTACCTCTTAAAATTATTAAAGAAGATTTAACACTTAAAGTTGATTCAGTTCCGCTTTCAATTATAGTTTCTGCACAGCCCTCGACCTCTACACAGGAGTTATCTGCCGTTTCAACATAAACCGTAATTGTTTTCTTTTCGGAGTCGATTACAAAAGAAGTGCCTCCGTCAATAATAGTACTTGTTTCCATAAAGTTTCTCCTTTACTTGCATATAATAAGCTGTATGTAAAATAAAATTATTGAAATGGTTGAATGGACATGTCGTCAGACAGGTCGTCAGACGTGCATATATATATGAAGAAAGTTGTTTGTTTTTGTGTGTTTCTAAAAATTTGACTGCCATTTTGATAAAACATCTTGAGCCTCACAACTTTCGAGAGTATATCATATCCTAAAATACAATGCAAGTGATCTTGTAAAAATCTAACAATGTTTTTAAAGATGTCCTTTAGATTGTCAATTTCTTTTTTTTCTGTTATACTATGTTTATGAGTAAGATTAGAAAAATGCCGATAGGTGTTCAAAGTTTTGAGGTTCTACGTAAAGAAAATTTTATTTATGTAGATAAAACAGAACTTATTTGGAAATTAGTAAACGAAAGCCGAGTCCACTTTTTAAGCCGTCCGCGCCGTTTCGGGAAAAGCCTTTTACTTTCTACACTAAAAGCCTACTTTCTAGGTCAAAAAGAACTCTTTAAAGGCTTAGCCATAGAGAAATTTGAAGAAGCCGAAAAGAAAAAGCGAGAAATCTGGCAGGAATATCCCGTGCTCTATTTGGATTTTAACACAGGCATTTACGATACAAAGGAAGGCCTTTTAAATAGATTAAATTCCTTTTTGCAGGAATATGAAAAAATATATGGAAGTACGGGGCTTGATCTGCCCGACCGCTTTCAAAATTTGATAAAGGCTGCCTACGAAAAAACCGGCAGGCAAGCTGTTATTCTCATCGATGAATATGATAAGCCCCTTCTTCAAACGATGTGGAAAGATGAGGCCTTAAACGAAACCTACCGCACAATCCTTAAAGGCTTTTTCGGAGTTATAAAAAGTGCAGACCAGTACCTCCGCTTTGCATTTTTAACCGGAGTTACAAAATTCAGCAAGATCAGCATATTCAGCGATTTAAACAACTTAAGGGATTTGAGTTTATTGTCGGATTATTCGGCTATCTGCGGTATCTCGCAAGAAGAACTTGAAGCCGATTTTAAACCTGAAATTAAAAATCTTGCAGAAAAAAATAACTTGACTTATGATGAAGCTCTTGCAAAATTAAAGCAGAGATATGATGGCTATAAATTTTCTGAAACCGGAACGAATATGTATAATCCATTCAGCTTGCTAAATGTTTTTGCTGACGGAAGAATGCGTGACTACTGGTTTGCGACAGGTACTCCGACCTTTTTGGTAGAATACTTAAAAAAGGCTTATTACAATATTCCCGACCTTGACGGAAATATTCAGCTTGATGAGCAGGGTCTTAATGAGTATAGAGCTGATCCTATTCTCCCTCTGCCAATATTGTTTCAATCCGGATATTTGACAATCAAAGACTATAATGACTTTGCGGGTCTTTACCGTTTGGGATTTCCTAACGATGAGGTGCGTTACGGTTTTTTACATAACCTTATGCCCGCCTACACTTCGATAAGGGCTGACAAAACAGGGCTTTCGATTTGGGAATTCTACGAGCAGATTGAGGCGGGAGATGTAGACGGGTTTATGCAAAAGATGAAGGGAATAATATCGGGCATTCCTTATGATAACTTAACCGAAAAAGATTTAGTCTTACGTGAACAAAATTATCAGACAGCGGTTTATCTTGTGTTTGCTCTTATGAATCAGTTTGTGCACACTGAAGTTCATTGTGCAACCGGACGGGCCGACTGCATTGTTGAATTTAAAGATAAAGTTTATATTTTTGAATTTAAGCTTACCTCAAATGAAACGCCGGAGAATGCCGTAAAACAAATCAAAGAGAAAGGCTATGCAGACAAGTACTCGGGAAGAGGTAAAAAAATAATTGCAATCGGTTCTAGTTTTGACGAAGAAAAACGGACTATCAAGGACTGGAAGACTGAGGCTATAATTTAAGTGCGGCAATTACTTCATACTCAATTTTTAGGTCAACGTTTTACGCCTACTTGAAGTCTTTTCAAATTGAATGTATAGTAATTATTAATATATTGAGTATGCTTCCCAATAAATTTTTATCGTGAGAGAGAGTATGAGTCAAACGTGTAATCATGAATGTGAAGGTTGTAATTTAACTTGCAATGAAAGAACTGCTGCGCCGAACAGTTTTATTGAGCGTCCTAATAAACTAAGCAGCATTAAAAAAGTTATCGCAATTATAAGCGGGAAGGGCGGGGTAGGAAAATCTCTTATTACTTCCTTGTCTGCGGTACAATCCCAAAAAAAAGGCTATCAATGTGCTATCCTTGATGCCGATATTACAGGGCCGTCAATTCCTAAGGCCTTCGGAATATCCGAAACTGTCGTAGGAAACGATTCAGGTATTTTCCCTGCAAAGACTAAAACAGGGATTGACATTATGTCGGTTAATTTGCTTCTTGAAAACGAAACCGATCCTGTTATATGGAGGGGGCCTGTAATTGCCGGAACTGTAAAACAATTTTGGACGGATGTTATTTGGAAGGACATTGATTTTATGTTTATCGATATGCCTCCCGGAACCGGCGATGTTCCTCTCACCGTTTTTCAATCCATACCTGTAGACGGTATTATTGTGGCGACTTCTCCTCAAGAACTTGTTTCAATGATAGTTGCCAAGGCTGTCAATATGGCAAAAAAAATGAACATACCAATAATCGGTTTGGTTGAAAACTTTTCGTATTTTACTTGTCCCGATAACGGAAAAGATTATCATATTTTCGGAGAAAGCGGCATTGATGAAATAGCTTTAGAGTACGGTATTCCGGTTCTTGCAAAACTTCCTATTGATCCTGAAATTGCGAAGGCTTGCGATAAAGGCAAAATAGAAGATGTTGATGCACCATGGTTCAATCCTATTGTTGAATGTATCGCAAAACTTTAATTTTAAGGAAGGCTTATGGCAAAAAAGAAAACAGGAGACCTTGCACACCGCTGCAACAACTGCGGTTACACTCAAGCCCGCTGGCTAGGCCGATGTCCCGAATGCGGCGAATGGAATACCTTTGAAGAGGTTACAATCAATCAAGATTATTCCGCAACCGAAAGAAGCATTGCAGAAAAATTTGTAAAAGAAGCTCATTCCGTTCCTCTTGATGCTATTGAAGCAAATGATGCCGTCCGCCTTTCTACGGGGATTGCGGAATTTGACAGGGTGCTGGGAGGTGGTGCCGTAAAGCGTTCGGCAATTTTAATCGGAGGAGAGCCGGGCATAGGAAAATCGACACTGCTCTTACAAGCTGCTTCGGCCTCTTCTTCGGGCTCCGTAAAAAAAGTTCTGTATGTTTCGGGAGAAGAATCGGGCGGACAAATCCGTTCCCGTGCCGACAGACTGAATCTTCCTTTAAAAAATATTGAACTTTTATGCACTTGCAGGTTGGAAGATGTAGAGAGAGTTTTAAACAAGGTAAATCCCGTTTTTGTTATAATCGATTCAATTCAAACTATGTATTCCGCAGATGCCGGAGCCGTTCCGGGAACTATAAATCAATTAAAGCTATGTGCTCACGAGCTTGTATCTTGGGTTAAAGAGAGGGACAGCGTTTTGTTTTTAACTGCCCATGTAACAAAGGACGGAAACATAGCGGGGCCTAAGGTTCTCGAACACCTCGTGGATACGGTCATTTCCTTTGAGAGAACAGAAGACGATGTGCGTTTTTTGCGTGCCCTAAAAAACCGCTTCGGCTCGGTTGACGAGCTTGGAATTTTCTCGATGGATGAAAGCGGTTTAAAAGCCATAGATGACCCGTCTTCATTATTTATTACTAATCGGACAGGGCCTCTGCCTGCGGGCTCTGCTGCCGTTCCCGTCTGCGAGGGGAGCCGTGTTTTTATGGTAGAAATACAGGCTCTTACGGTTCCTGCCAAGGGCGCGGTTACAAGGGTCTTTTCGGACAAGATAGATTCCGCCCGCGTCAGCCGCATCGCCGCCGTTTTGGAAAAAAGAATAGGCTTACAATTTTCGGATCAGGATATTTATGTAAACGTTGCAGGAGGTATAAGGCTTAAAGAACCCGCCGCCGACCTCGCCATAGCACTTGCTCTTTATTCCGCCCGTGCAAATATACCTGCTCAAAAAGAAGGAGCCTACATAGGCGAATTAAGCCTCGCAGGAGAAATCCGAAGCGTCAAAAAATTAAAGCAAAGAATCAAAACCGCCCAAAGCATGGGCTTTACAAAAGTCGTGTCGCCTCCTCCTTCCGATTCTGAAGCGGGAGACATAAACATCTCACAGCTTTTTAAAGCGGAAGATTTAAGCTCGGCAATCAAAAAGGTGTTTGGGTAATTTTATGCATGAGCAGAATTTATCTTAATCTTGTTTCTTTAGATTTTTTTGAAAGTAAATCAACAACCCCGATGCTCTGCGTCGGGGTTGTTGATTGGTTCATGATTTGGTATTGTAATTGGGTTGATCTATAATTATATATGCTTGTATATTTGATGTCAATATAAAATTTTACATTGACAGAGGAAATGCAATGACATGTCGAATCGAAAAAGTTGACATTGCCAATATATTTATTTATAATATACAAAAAGGAGTTACTACTATGGCACAGACAAACATAAATATCCGTATAGATGAGGACTTAAAAAACCAGTTTGAAGCTTTTTGTTCCGATATTGGAATGACAATGACAACAGCATTTTGCGTGTTTGCAAAAGCGGCGGTTAGGAAACAAAAAATACCGTTTGAAATATCAACAGATCCATTCTACAGTGAAAGTAACATGGCTCACTTACGCCGCGGAATTGAAGCTCTGAACGCCGGAAAATGGGTAGAACATGAGCTTATCGAGGCGGGCGAATGAAAAAAATATGGTTTGATGAAGCTTGGGAAGATTATGTGTATTGGCAAACACAAGATAAGAAAACAATAAAGCGTATCAACATGCTGGTTAAAGATATTGAACGTAGAAACTTTGACGGTATAGGAAAACCGGAACCCCTAAAAGGCGAGTTGAGCGGGTTTTGGAGCCATCGTATTGATGAAGTGAACAGGCTTGTGTACCGTGTAAGCAAAAATACTCTAGAAATTCTATCCTGCCGTGGACATTACGAGGATTAATCGAAATGAGGTTATATATAAATACAAAAAAATATCTATAGATGAATTTATTTACCGAATTAAAAGGCTGTCCCATTTGGGGACAGCCGACAGTTCATTCGGCCCTTGTGTTATCGGTTATTTTAAATTGGTTTTGAACCATTCAAACGGTTGATATTTGTGTGGAAACATGCTATACTATACCGTAATGATAGACAAAGGCTCCGCCGGCAGTTACAAACATTCTCACAAAAAAAGTACAAAAAGTTTTGAAAAACACTTGACACAATATAAAGTATCGGGTAAAATTCACAGCCTCACAGCCTCACAGCCTCACAGCCTCACAGCCTCACAGCCTCACAGCCTCACAGCCTCACAGCCTCACAGCTAAGGCCTTATCATGCCTAAATGAAATTTTCACAATAAAGACTAATTACTCAAATCATGCCCAAAGACAGCCTGTCAGTCAAATACCGGCTTTCTGTCCTTGGGCTTTTTTCATACACCGTTTAATAAAACCGCAAGGGGCACAAAGAGCTGAGCTTTGCTCAAGTTCGCAAAGGAATAATCGGAATGTCCTACGGATTGAGACAATTCAATCCAATGGATAATGTGTAATGGGTATTTGATGATAAAGACCGCGCTAAAAGTGCTTGGAATCATTTGACAAGAGAATTCAGAGCTGTTCACGGTTTAGGAGGCGATGCAGCAGAGGACAACTTTTTTTGGGAATGGACAAAGAATTATGGAGGCAGCTATTGTACTAACATAAGATATGCAGGCGGACAAATATTTGAGTATTGCTTTAAGGGTAAGGGGGCTAAACATAATCCTTTTGATGGGGGGCTTGTTACAAGCAAAGATGCCTATGTCCGTCCATACCTGCCATAAAACTATAAAGACAAGGAGACTTTTAGTATGAAAAAAAGCATTTTAATTTTAGTATTTTGCCTAATCGGTTTGTTGTGTTTTGCTCAAGAAGACGGAACCTCGCCTATGTACTATTGGGAGTACACCAGCCCCGTAACCTTAAACGGTAAAAAATTTTATGGTTCAGAAGCCGACTGGGGTAATAATAGTAGTTTTGCCGATTCTTATAGGGAGCAGGACGGCTATGCTCTTGTTTTAGGGCGCAAACTGCACTACTGGCTTTATGATACAATAACATATCACAATGGAAATGCTTCAGACATATATGATAGAGTTATTCCGAATTGGGTAGAACGGCTTGGCTATGTTATTGATTTTGATAATATTCGTGTTAACAATAACAATACGGCTTTAGCAAATTCCGTGAAAGCCTTAATGAAACAGCGGGGCTGTGATATAAGTGTTACGCTTTGTACAAGCACTAATTGGGATACCAATGTAGATTTTGTAATAATAAATGAATATCTTACAAATAAAAAACAGTATAAAATAACTATTTACTATTTGTATAAATAGGAGATGTGAGAAATACTATGAAAACTTTTAGTGTTTATGTTCATCCTCATGGTGAGGATATTCAAGCCGTAAAAAACGGCTGGTCATGGCCTGCTTTTTTACTGGGTGAGTTTTGGGCTTTTTATAAAAATTTATTTTTAGCCGCCATTATAGCTATAATTATTGATTTTATACTCATTCATGATTATTATTATGATTATTATATTATCGACAACTCATATCTTTTTGCTATGTCGATAATAAGTGCAATAGTTTTCGGTTTACAAGGAAACGGCTGGGTAAAGGAAAGATTGAGAAAACAGGGGTATGTCTACAAAGGTTCTGTTCCGGCAGCAGATGCTGATACCGCAATACTAAAATACCAATCCATCAGAAACAAAAAACAACAAAAAGCCGCATTCACAGAAAACCCTGCAAACAGTCCCGAACCCGAAAAAGACCCTGCCTGTGCTGCAAAACCGGAAATCGTTCAGGACGAAATATTGGAAGAAGTAAGTATTCCTCAACCTGATGATGAGGCCGATTTTAAAACCTGCCCTTATTGCGGCGAGAAAATACGGAAAGTTGCTATCTTATGCAGGTACTGTCATAGTAAGTTATCGGATCAATGTATAGATAGTTGATTGTTATACTACATATCTTTTACTCCATATACCATTTCCCCAAAATAATGTATAATTGGTCTAGCCTAAAAATCTAATTCGATTTTTAGGCTAGACTGTCGAGTTTTCATAAGTCTTTAAGACTTATGAAAAACATCGCAAACAGATTTAGGAGGCTTTAATACTTATGAAGTTATTGATTATTTCGGACGGGCATGGGGATCTTGAAAAACTAAAAAAGATAAAACCTGTTGCCGATGGGGTTGATGCCCTTATTTTCGGAGGGGACTTTGCTGCTTTTAAAAAGATTGAAACGGGGGCTCCTTTTTTAAACGAGCTTTTAAAGATTCATAAAAATATTTTTGCCGTGTTGGGGAATTGCGATGCTCCTGAGTTTGAAAAAAAATTAAAGGATGCCGGTGTTTCGATTACGGGCGAGGTAAAAAATTTTGAAGGGCTTATCTTTGCTGGTTCCGGGGGCGGAAGTAAATTTACAGGAATGACTCCTTACGAAAGAACCGATGAAGAGCTTGTAAAAGACTTGACCGATGCCTTTGAAAAAGCAAATATTACCGAAGCCGGTAACTTGGTTTTGGTTTGTCATAATCCTCCGCATGGGGCCAAGGTCGATAAGGTGGCTCCCATGGTGCATGTGGGCTCAAAGGGTATCACTGCCTTTATCGAAAAGCATAAGCCTCTTTTGGTTGTGTCTGGGCATATTCACGAGTCCTTTGCGGTAGATAAAATCGGCGAAACCGTTTTGGTAAACCCCGGTGCCCTGATGGAAGGCCGCTATGCTCTTGCCGATATTACAAAAAACGAAAAGGGTTTTGAAGTTTCTGTAGAGTTAAAAACCTTGGATTAAGGCTTTTCGATTATGAGAAGGTGCCTTTCTTTTTTTAAAAAGGGAACATCAAGTTTTTCTATTTTATAGTTTAGACCTTCTTTTTTGATAAGCTCCGTCTCTTCATTTATTTTTTCTTCCATGGCCTTGTATAAAAATAATTTACCCTTAGGCTTTGCAAGATTTAAAAGGGTGTTTAGGATGTGCTTATCCAAGGTGCGGAAGGCTCTGCAAGTTACAATATCAAATTTATTTTGAGGGGCTTTTTCGGCTTCGCTTTCGATAATCTCGGTGTTATTTAATTGGAGAACCGCTTTGATGTTTTCTAAAAATGTGCATCGCTTTTGCATTCTTTCAATTAAAGAAAGTTTTACATCTAAATTGCCTAAAGAAATAAAGAGAGCTGCAAGGGGAACCCCGGGAAAGCCCGCTCCGGTCCCGGCATCGGCAATATAAAAAGACTCACTTGTAAGAAGAGCTTCATTAGTATTTTTGGTTTCGGCATTGTTGAGTGCGGTTTTGCTTTCAGTATTTTTGGTTTCGTTATAGAAAAAATGCCAAGCCGAAAGGGAATCTAAAACATGGGAGACGATTAATTCTTCATCGCCCTTAACCTTCACCAAGTTAAATGAGGCATTAAACATTTTAAGCTCCCGCATATAAATGTTTAAAAGTTTAGAAAGCTTATTATGAGCCTTTTCGTTTATGCCTAATTCTTTTAAGCCCTTTAGTAGAAGGCCATCTGATAAAAAGTCCTTTGATAAAAGTTTATCGGTGTCCATTTTTTAAAGCCCGTTTCCTACATCATCTTATCTATTATGTTTAGTTTTTTTTCGGAATAGGGATGATAGCGGAGCTTGATGTCGATGAGGTTTGATTTTTTTAGGATGCTTTTTGCATTGCTGAAAACTTTAAAGCTTTCGTCTCCGTGGTATTTTCCTATGCCGCTAAAGCCGACTCCTCCGAAGGGAAGGTAATCGCTTGCCAAGTGGACTATCGTATCGTTGATACAGCCGCCCCCGAAAGAAACCTCATTTAAGAATTTCTTTTCTATCTTTGAGTCGGTTGTAAAAAGATAAGAGGCTAGGGGCTTTTCGCGGGATTTAATCAGTTTAATTGCTTCCTCTATTGTCTTAAAACTTATTACGGGAAGGATTGGCCCGAAAATTTCTTCCTGCATTATTTTGGAATCAAAGGTAATGTTATCTAAAACCGTGGGCTCAATAAATTTTCTGTTTTTTTCTCCATTGCCGCCCGTGATTATTTTTTCTCCTTCAATTAAACCCATGAGGCGGTCAAAATGTTTTTCGTTTACGATGTGGGGAAGGTGCATGTCCAAATAGGTTTCCGTGGGGAAAAATTCTTTTAAAGCTTCTTTTAATTCTTCGATAAATTTTTCTTTTACCTCATATTGAATTAAAAGATAATCGGGGGCTATGCAGGTTTGTCCAGCGTTAAGGTATTTTCCGAAAGCTATTCGGCGGGCTGCAACTTTTAAGTTTGCCGATTTTTCGACTACGCAGGGAGACTTTCCGCCGAGCTCTAAGGTTACGGGGGTTACATATTTAGCCGCCGCTTCCATTACGAGTTTGCCGACAGTTGTTCCGCCCGTAAAAAAGATGTAGTCAAAACGCTGCTCCAAAAGTTTTGAGTTTTCTTCCCGCCCTCCGGTAATTACCGATATATATTCCGGCGGAAAGTTTTCGGAGATTATTTTTTTTATAACCTCCGATGTCGCAGGCGAATAATTTGAAGGCTTTACAACGGCACAGTTTCCTGCAGCAATGGCCCCGACCAAGGGAGCTAGGGTTAAATTTAAAGGATAGTTCCACGGCGACATGATGAGCACGGTGCCGAAGGGCTCATACATTATTTTGCTTGAGCTTTTAAAATGAGCAATCGAGGTCGGAACCCTTTTAGGTTTAATCCATTTTTTTAAGTGCTTTATTGCAAATTTAAGTTCTCCGCGTACGATAGCAAATTCCGAAAAGAAGCCTTCCATTTCGGTTTTGTGTAAGTCGGAATAAAGGGCATTTAAAAGTTCTTTTTTGTTTTGGTTTAAAACTTCCTGTAATTTTAATAATTGAGAAATCCTAAACTCATAGCTTTTTGTTTTATTTGTTTCAAAAAAAATCCTGCAATTTTTTACGATTGTTTCTATATCTTGATTCATTATGTGCTCCGGCAATGTTTTGTCGAAGCATTATACATATAAACCGAATAAAATTCAAGGCTGAAATTTTAAACTATTTTTCCGTTTTCGATTTTTATAACCCTGTCAGCCTCTTTTATTGTAGAAGGACGATGTGCAATCGTTATTATGGTTTTATTTTTGCGGATATTATTTAGGGCTTGCCGGAAGAGTGCTTCGCTTTCACTATCCAAATTGGAAACGGCTTCGTCCATCAGTAATATGGGAGAATTTTTTAAGACGGCGCGCGCTATAGCAATTCTTTGTTTTTCTCCGCCTGAGAGCTGAACACCCCGCTCACCGACATTGGTATCGTAGCCTTGTTCCAGCCTTTTAATAAAGCCGTCAGCCATCGCAACCTTAGCAGCTTGTTTAATTTCTTCATCGCTTGCATCGGGACAGGCAAGGGAAATGTTTTCTTTTATGGTTTTATTAAAAAGATAAACATCCTGCGGTACATAGGCGATTATATCTCTCAGGGAATTTTGGTGTATGTCTTTTATGTTTTTTCCGTCAATATAAATTGCTCCGCTGTCAGGTTCGTAAAAGCGCATAAGCAAATTCGCTATTGTAGATTTTCCCGCTCCCGATTCACCCGTAAGAGCAATGCTTTCACCGGCCTTAACCGTAAAATTAACTCCGTGCAAAACTTCGGTACCTTTTTCGTAAGAAAATTTTACATCTTTAAATTCTATGTTTCCCTTAACCGAATATTTGTTTTGCGGAATATATGGCACTCTGTCTTTAACGGCCGGTTCTTCTTCTAATATATCCAAAATTCTTTTTGCCGCTCCATTTGAAATATTCATAGCTCCTGCCGTAACCGAAACGCTCATTATAGGCACAAAGGCAAAAAGAGAAAATATTATAACAACCGAAACCATTTCAGGTTTTAACGAGCCTGCAATTACTTCCGAATGAGCAAGTAATATTGTTGAAATTAAAACGGCGGAGGTAATTAAGTTTATTACCAAACTGTGTAAGCCCTTAAATCTCCCGTCCCGTATTTCTTTTTTATTTAAGCGTAAGGTGTCGGCGGCAACCTTTTCAATGTATTTTTTTTCTTTGCCGAAAATTAAAATCTCACGTAAACCTTGAACCGTATCTACAGCTTCGGCATTTACCTCAGCCAAACCGTCTCGTATCTCTTCTCCGATTTTTTTTGTAATAGGATTAAAAAAATACGGAACGGCTGCAACAAGAATACAGGCGGCAAAAACGGCTGCGCTTATTTTAAATGAAAGAAAACTTAATGCAGCAAGATAAAGAACAGTGCAGACAAATGCAATTATGTAAGAGCCTGCGGTATGAGCATAAAAAACTTCGGTGGCTTCAACATCTTCGACAAACACAGAGGTAATACTTCCGCTTCTTTTTTTGCCTGTGGATTGCGGTGCTGTTTTGGAAATCGAATCATATAAAAGGTTTCTTATTTTTTCGATTACACCGTATGAAACCAAATGACATTCGTACATTTCCAAAAAGGCAAAAAGTCCTTTGCCGATAATAAAAATAATCAGCGGTATAAAAAGATAAAGTATTTTTCCTGTGCTCATTTTAAACAGAGCCGCTGAAGCTATATATGCGCCCGTTAAGACGGTGAGCAAAGCAAAAACACTATTAAATATTCCGTAAATAATCGAAATAATAAATTCTTTTTTATAAAAGCTTATGTATTTGGTCATTTTTATAAGCGGTTTATATTTTTCTTTAAACATATTAATTTTCTCCTTGTTGCGCTTCTACAAGCTTTTTATAATATCCGTCTTTTAAAATAAGTTCCTTGTAAGAACCTTCTTCTACGATCTCTCCTCTGTGCAAAACCAGAATTCTATCACTGTTTTCAATTGTATTTAAGCGATGCGCAATCGTAATACTTGTTCTGTTTCTTAACAAGTGATTAAGACTTTGTTTAATTTCATTTTCATTTTCGGTATCCACGCTGGAAGTAGCTTCATCAAGAACTACAATCGGTGAGTTTTTTAAAACAGCTCTTGCAATTGCAATTCTTTGTCTTTGCCCTCCAGAAAAGTTAAGCCCTCTTTCTCCAACTTTTGTATTGTAACCTTCCGGTAAACTTTGAATAAAGGAATGAATGTTTGCTGCTTTACACGCATCTATAAGCTTCTTTTCATCTGCATCTTCATTTGCATGTAAAAGATTTTCTTTTATTGTTCCGTTAAACAAATAGGTTTCTTGTGAAACAACCGTAATTAAACTTCGCAAAGATTTTAGCGTCAAGTCTTTTATATCGGTACCGTTGATATAAATACTTCCGTTTGTAGGCTCATAAAATCTTAACAATAAATTTATAATAGTAGTTTTTCCGCTTCCCGATTCTCCTGCAACTGCAAGTTTTTTCATTTTTTGCAACAGTGAAATTTAAATTCCTAAAAACCGTATTTTTTTTTCGGTTGTAAGCGAATTCAATATTTTTATATTTTATTTCAAAACCATCCGCCGATTTTATGTCAATGGTTTTAGTCCCCTCATCTTTTATTTTTTCTTCTTCATCAAGTAAGGCAAAAATTCCGCCCATAGAGGTTATGCCCATAAAGCCTTGATGAAAGTATGCCGCCAATTCGTTTGCAGGTCTAAAAACTTCGTTGGTCATAAAAAGTAGAATAAGTAATGAGGATGCGGGAATTATATGCATAGAAGTTAATAGTGCTGCTACGGCAAGGGTAAAACTTGTACCGATACCGGAAGCAAAATTGGAAATACCTATTTCGGCTAGGTTTACTTTTAAGTTGTGCATAGTTTCAGAAAAAAGTGTTCTCATTTTTTCTTTTAATAATTTTCCTAGCCTTTCTTGTGCATTATATGCCTTTGCCGTTGTAATTCCTTGAATGCCGTCTAAAATTTCTGCAGTTAAATTTCTATAAGCCGTCCAATGTGCATTGGAAGATTCCGATAGTATCTTCCCGAAAGCAACGGGAGAAATCAATACGGCGATTAAGGCTGCCGTCGATATTATGCCTAAAACATAATGCAGCGAAAAAACATAAATGAGCATTGCACCGCATGCAATTACACACACAAGTATTTGCGGAATGTATAGCGTTAAATACCCTTCTAAATAGTCTACTCCGCTTACCATTGTTGAGCCTAATTTACCTGTTCTTTCATCATCTAAAAATGCAGGTCCCAGTTTTAACAGCTTATCGTAAATGCGGCGACGCAAAATGTTTTTTACTTTGCCGATAATTTTTTTACCGTAAACCGAATTGTAATATATTAAAATAAGGCGGGATGCTATGATTGCCGATATGTATAAGATACTTTGTATTACCACGGATAATTCTTCTTTGGAATAAAGTTGTCCCACTATTTTCCCCAACAAGACAGCTTGAGCTACATAAGTTCCCGATACGGCAACACCCAATAGGGCTTTAAACAAAATGCTGCATTTAATACCTTTTGTCAATTCGATAACTCTTCTGTTAAGCATCATAATTGTTTATCTCCACTTTCGTTTTATAAAGTTAGTATTAGCTAACTATACTGAATTATGATAAATTTTTCTACTCTATTTTAATTGAAAATAATCCAAAATGATATTTTTATTTAGTTATTGTAGGTTTTTCTCCATTTCTGTATTGGATTGGGCTGATGCCGTAAACGGATTTAAATGCATCAGAAAATTTACTTGCATTTAAGTATCCGCAATTTATAGCTATATCGGTAATTTTTCTATCGGTAGAGGAAATATAAAATGCTGCAATTTTTAATCGATATTTTTTTAAATATGAGTAAGGGCTTTCTCCGTAAATTTGCTTAAATAATTTTTGAAAAATAGTGTAGCTTAAATCTTCATTTTTAACCATCTTTTTAAAAGATATATTTTTATCTATATTATTAACGGCATATTCATGAATTTTTTTTACCTTATTGATGTGATAACCCGAATAAAATTCTTCTTTTCGGTATTCTTCCGTATTGATTACACTTAAAAGATATAGAATTTCGAATAATTTAATTTGAAAGTACTCTATATGTTTCAAGCTTTGTTTTTCATACAGTGTATTCATTATATAAGAGATCTCGGAATTAATTTTTATTTTATACCATCCGTCCTGCAAATCTAAATTTTTGCATATTTTTTCAACATCTATATTAAATAATTGTGCAGTATTTTTGAAATTCGAATTTATTTTATCAAGAAAGAATAGTATACTTATGCCCTTATAAAACTTCAACGGAAAAAAGCTTTTTGATAATGCAACTTTTTCATAATTTATAGCTGTTTCTTTTTCTCCTAAATACGAAAAAGTTTGATTTTCAAATTTACCTTCCAGAAGCCCTTGAAAGCAGTAATCGATTCTAAAAACATTCCTAGGTTCTCCTTTTAATCTATATGATTTCTCGGTATAAGTGTCGTATATTTCCAGATGTATCCCCTCATATAACTTTATTATAATGGTATCGTCTTTTGTTTTTTCTTTCATATAAAATGAGTTTAATATTTTCTATTCAGCTTGTCTAGTCTTTTTTGTAAGTTTAGTTTAACTTCCAATGCCACAAAGGTTTTGAGAGTTCCGAAGAAAAGGTTTGTACGCGGTTAAAATCGGGGAGCCAGTCATCGGAGGCGGCAAGCTCTTGGTAAAAGCCTTCATCTATTTTTAAGCTTGAAAGGAGGTTTTTTAAGGTTTCGTCTTCCTTTAGGCTTAACATTCGGTTTTCAAAGAGAGAATAGTTTTTTATGCCGGCCGTTCTTTTAACCGGAGTGTATTGGGTCATCACCGAAATAAGAGCCCTGCCTCTTAAGTTTTTTGCAAACCATCTTAGGACAGCCTTCGAGTCCGCAATGCGGGAGGGGAGGGCAAGGTGGCGGACTATGACGCCTGAGTAAAGTTTTCCTAAAGGATATTTTTCTTTGTTTTCCGTGCCGATTTTTAAGGGAGAAAGGCCGGCCATTTTTAGGATTGCCCTTGTTGCCGTTTCAGGATAATCGGGTGCGTAAAAAACTTGAGAAGAAATTTGCGGGTTTAAGGTTTTTAAGTCGGGAAGCCAGCCGTCAACACAGTCCGAAAGGAGGCTTATAGCTTCTTCGGCTTCATAGGCGGAAGAATTCCAGACAACAGGAATTTTTAAGCCTCGGCCTTTTGCTTCTTTTAGGCCGAGGGCTATTGCAGGGATTGCATGGCTGCCTGTAACGATGTTTATGTTTTCTGCCCCTTCTTTTTCGAGAACAAAACACAAGTTTAAGAATTCTTCAAGGCTTACAGCCCTTCCCATGCCTTCTTGGGATATCTGATAGTTTTGGCAAAAGGAACAGCGAAGGTTGCAGCCGGTAACAAAGATTGTGCCCGAGCCTCCGGCTCCCGTGATTGGCGGCTCTTCCCCGAAGTGGAGGCCTGCCCATGCAAGGCGCAAGTCCCTTGTTTCTCGGCAAAAGCCTTTTTCGCCCTTATTGCGGTTTACCTTGCAATTTTTAGGGCAGAGAGTGCATGAGTCGTATTCTTTAAAACTAAAATCTTCAAAAGAAAGCATTTATTAGGCGTCCATTGGGCTGTTTTTTTACTGATTTTCTTATATTTTTTTGCGCTCGACAATCACCGTCATTATCGAGTTTAAAAGATTCATATCCAAAGTTTCAGCCTCGGAAGAAATAATTAAATTTATCTGCTCCCAATCTTCTTGCGGAAAGTCCATGTCATCTTCAAAATTGCCTGCAATAAGAGAAAATATTTGATAGAACCATTCGACAGCATCTTCTTTTTTTTGTCTGCCGGCCGAATAGGCCGAAAGCCAATAGTCGGCAAAATCGTTTGCCAAAACTTGAGCCTGTTTATCGTAAAGCGAAACCGCTTTGCAAAAGATTTCGGTCAGGCGGCTGTCAAAGCCTGCTGTGTCTCCGTCTTTACTAAACCTTTCTACAAGCCTGCTCGCATCCGAATAAAATTTTTCCATCGTATCCATAATATCATCCTTACTATTAACTTTGCGATGTTTTTCATAAGTATTGAAATACTTATGAAAAACTCGTCGGTAATTGATAAAAATCTAATAGGATTTTTATCAATTACCTATTGCTTGCCTTTTTTGCTGAAGCCTTCAACTCGGGCGGAGGCTTCGACGGTAAAGGGCGTTCTGTCTCCGCGTTTTAGGTAATGATAACCGAGGCCTGCAATCATCGCCGCATTATCCGTACAGAATTTAAGCGAGGGGAAGATGCACTTTAATTCCTTGTGCTCTGCAAGTTTTTCCCTCAACAAAGAATTGGCCGCAACTCCTCCTCCTGCTACTATCGTTTTTAAGCCCGTATCTATCGAAGCATCCAAAAGGGGCCTAAGCAAAATTTTTACCGCCCTTATTTGAAAAGAGGCTGCAATGTTTTCAGGTGTTTTTTCAAAATCCTTATTCCAAAACCGGTCTATCTGGTTTATGACAGCGGTTTTTAATCCCGAATAAGAAACATCGTACTTGTGCCCTTCCTTGTGGATTATGGGCATGGGTAAGTTAGCCGCCTTTGGATTTCCGTTTTTGGCGAGTTTGTCGATTACGGCTCCTCCCGGGTATCCAAAATTATAAAACTTAGCAACCTTGTCAAAGGCTTCACCCGGAGCATCGTCGATTGTTGTGCCGAGGACTTCGATGTCGTCAAAGTTATTTACCTTGCAGATAATCGAGTGCCCGCCTGAAACTAAAAGCCCAAGATATGGATAGGGAATATCATTTTCCAGATGGCTTGCATATAGATGTCCCAGCATGTGATTTACGGCAATAAAGGGTTTATTTGAAGACCATGCAAGAGTTTTTGCAAAGGTGAGTCCCACTAAAAGGGAGCCCATGAGTCCCGGTCTTCCTGTGGCGGCGATGCCGTCTATTTCTTCAAGGCGCAAATCGGCCTCGGCTAAGGCCTGTTTAACTACCGGCAAAATCCATTCGGTATGTTTGCGGCTTGCTATTTCGGGAACGACGCCGTTATACATTTTGTGAAAAGGAATTTGCGTTGCAACAATATTGCTTAAAATTTTATTTCCGTCCTCGACGACTGCCGCCGCAGTTTCATCGCAAGAACTTTCTATTCCTAATATTTTCATTTTATTTTCCTTTTAATTTTGAAATTGTAGAAAATGTATATCCTTCTTGAGTTAAATCGGAGTACATTTCTTTTAGAAGAATTGCAAGATCTACGGTAAACACGTGGCCTATCATAATTGCTTCTCCTCTTTGCGAAGCGATTTCCAAGCCTTCTATAATTTGTTTTTTCATATAGGCCTTATCTTTTTTATTGTCGATAAAGACCGCTCTTTCCCAAATGTTCATATTCAGTTTTTTTTGCAGCTTGAGGGACAACGCTTTTTGAACTGGTGCGGGAATCAAGAAAGTATATATTTTTTTCTTTGCACAGTTCAAGAACTGCTTCCATAGCTTCCTCGTCCGATGTTATAAGAGAGCCCTCATGATTATTCATTCCGGCTATGGGACCGATTTCTTCAACATTTGAAGATACGACTTTTTTTATCTCTTCGCTGTTCATGCCGGGTCTAACGGCTCCCTCTCCCGGATCTATATTCGGGTTTACGGCCTGCATCGGCTGATGAAGTATAACTTCTTTTCCTGCAGCTCTTATTCTTTTTGCCGTTTCCCTTGAGTTAGGCAGTTTAGGCAAAACGGCTATGGTACAGGGAAAGGGTAAATCCAAAAAATACTGCAATTGTTCCAAGTTATGACCCGCATCGTCAAATACAAAAATCAGCTTTCCCTTTGAAGGAAGTTCAGGCAAGTCCTGAATGGGATAGGACGAGGCTTCCGTTTCTTTTTCTTGAGGTTTATGTTTATCCGTAGTTACAGGACTTTCAGGCTTTATTGCCTTGTTTTCTTTGTCCGGCTTTTCGGTTTCCTTAGGCTGATTTTTTGCGGCCTGCGTTTCGGTTTCTTTAAGTTTATCTTTTGAAGAATGTTTTTCAGCTTCTTTAGGCCTATCGGCAGTTTTATCGGCGTTTTTTTTCTTATTGCCGGTAATGGCCTTTTCCTCTTGTTTAGGTTTTGGCTCCGGTACGGATTTACCGGATTCCTCTTTTTGCTTATTTAGTTCTTCTTTGGCAATCTGTGTTTTTTCGGCTGCATCATCCTTGTTTTTTACGGAAGGAATGATAAATAAAAAAACGGCGAGCATTATTACACAAACAGCAAAAAAACCGGCTATAGCTCCGGTATAGTTAATTTTTTTCTTTTTCGATCTTCTCCTTTTAGATAGTCCTTTCGGCACTCTTTTAGGACTTGCTTTTTTTTCCGTATTTTTTTTCGCCCTTGATGCCGATGTTTTTTTATCCGCTTCTTTTTTTGCCATGGATATGAAGATAAGCATTAAAGCAGCTTTTGTCAATCGGGGAGAATTTTAAGGTTATCGACAGCTAAAATATTCTATAGCTGGTTTTTAATAAGTCCTATTAGACCTAATCTTAATTATACGAAAAGGCGCTGTCTCCAATGAATTCCCGCAATATGGACTGTCCGTGCACAAAGCTGGCCGGCAGGGGTAAAAAGTTACTTAAAAAGGTTAATAGCCTTGATGCCTCGTTGTATTCTTTTTGATTCGGTTTTACTGCTTTTAAAAGAGGCTCTGCATAAACTTTAAGTACTGCAAGTTCATAGTCGAGGGCTGTGTTAAAGGCTGCATCGGCATTTCCTTGAAAAGGGAAAATATATTTTGATTCTCCGCTTCTTACGTCGCCCCACATTCCTATTGTTTTTGCTGCGGGACTTCCTCTAAATTGGGCATCCCGAACAATACGCCTTATAAGTCTGTTATCCGAGGTAGGAATGCGGTTGTGGTCATCTAAGTTAAGCTGAGTTAAGGCCGAAAGATAAACCTTAAACTTTAAGGCTCCATCTATTTTTGCCGTGAGCTTATCGTTTAGAGCATGTATTCCTTCCAGTATAAAGATGGTGTTTTTTTCAGGAGTGAACATCTTACCTTCTGGTCTACGGGCACTTGTCTTAAAATCGTATGAAGGCATTTCGACCGTTTCACCTTTAAAGAGGCGGATGAGTACATCGTTTAAAAGTTCAATATCTAAGGCTTCGACGCATTCAAAGTCGGGTCTGCCGTCTTCTTTTTTAGGTGCTTTAGCAATGCCCAGATAAAAATCGTCCAGGCTTATAACCTTGGGTATATAACCGAGAACTTTAAGCTGCATTGAAAGTTTTTTAGCCGAGGTAGTTTTGCCTGAGCTTGAAGGCCCTGCTATCAGGATAACCCTTACGGTTTTTTTTGCCGTTACCTGTTTTGCAATTTCTGCAAGTTTATTGTTTTGCAGTATTTCGGTAATTTCTACGTAGTCTTTGATTTTTCTTGATGTAATCAAATCGTTTAGCTGGCCGACGGAGGAAACACCGACTAATTTTCCCCACTGTTTATATTCCTTATAAATTTCAAAAAGATGTGGAAAGTCATTAAATTCCGAAAGTTTTGTAGGGGATGATGTTCTCGGAAAACGGAGCAAAAAACCGTCTTGATATGGCATTACATCAAAAACCTTGACTTCACCTATACGGTCCATTAAGGGCTGAAAATATAAGTCCTCATAATTGCCTAAACGGTTTATTAAAATACGGGGCTTACTTGTGTAGTTTAAGAGTCTGTAGGTATCGGGCTGGTTCGAGCGTTCAAATTTTTCCAAAGCTTCTTCGTAAGAAAGCCAATGTGTATCAATAGGCATATCTTTAGCTACCATTTCATCCATTTTTGCCTTAATAGCTTTAAAGTCTGCCTTATCCGATTTTTTTCCTTCAAGAGTATAATAATAACCGTAATCCAAGCTGTGTCCCATTAAAAGCCTTAAATCGGGATAAAGCTCCTTTGCGGCGGCAGCTAAAATCATGCAGAGAGTTCTCCTATAAAAGTTTGAGCCTTCACGGTCGGTTAAGGTTACAGGTTCTATTTTGGACTGAACATCAATAGCTTTGTTTAGGGGAACGGCCAAATTGTTTACCTTTATACCTACTATAGGAGACTGGGACGCAGGAAAGTATTGTATCAGCTCACGTGCCGACACAGGATGAACGAATTCTTTTTGAGTTCCGTCAGGAAAAGTTATTTTAAATGAAGCCATAAGACTCTCCTTGAAGTTAAATTGTACCTTTCAATTATACCATATTTTTTATAAAAGTCCAGCTATTTATGTATAGTTTAAAAGATTAGCAAGGCCTTGACATAATTATTTTTATCAAATAAACTCCAAATAATATAAATTTTGAGAAATATAGTTTTTTCGATGGAGGAAAAATGAAGAAATTTCTAGTTGTCTTATTTTTATTTGTTACGGTTTTTGCATATTCTTTTAAGTATGAAAACTATGAGGAGATATCTATTGATGATTTAATAAAAATTGTAGAGTCTGCTGCTAAAGAAAATGAAGATGGAGGCCTTACCATATTTAACAGCTTTATAGGTCTCCCTGTTACATTGGATGAGTATCCAAGTGCTGAAAAAGATAAAAAATATGAACAAGAAATTTGGATGTTTACATATTGGTTTAAAATGCCTGAAAATTTTTTCGGGAGTGTTATTACAAATAAACTTCCAAACGGATACGAACTGGTTATGGTATTCCAAAACAGCATTGCTCAGAATTTAAAAAATGATGTTAAAAAAGGTGAAAAAATAGGTGTCTATGCTTTTTTAGGCGGATATGATAGTTCTTCTAAAAGAATATCAATAATGGTTTCAGCCTTTAACACAAAAGCCGACTATAAAAGGCGTAACATAAAGCCCATTTGGGAGAGAATGTAAAAGTCCGGCTATTGACTGTTTTTTAAAAGATTGATATTCTTTTCACTTCTATTATTTTATACATTTATTAAGGATTTATTTATGAAATTTATTAAGAATTTACCTCTTATTTTATGCTGTGTCTGTTTGCTTTTTGTTTTTGCGGCTTGTAAGGACAAAAAAACGGAATCTGGAGTTTCTTCCGAGTCCTCTTCTGCCGATTCTGAAAAAAAGGTTTCGGTAACCGAGGATGAAGTAGGTTATGCCTTCGGCGTTCTTGTGGCCCAAAGTGTAAAACAGGACGGTATAAAGATCAATCCCGATAAGATTGTGAAGGGATTTAAAGATGCTATGTCTAAAAACTTTGAAGAAAAAGGAATTCAAGATGCTCAGCTGGTTTTAAATAAGGCCTTTCAAATGGCGCAGATGGAAAAGGCAGCAAAGGCCCTTGAAGAAGCTAATGCTTTTTTGGAAAAAAATAAGGCTAAAGAGGGTGTTGTTGTTACCGAATCGGGTTTGCAGTATGAAATTCTTTCGAAGGGTAAAGATGATATACATCCTAATGAAGACGATGAAGTTGAAGTAAACTATTCAGGAAAACTTGTTGACGGCACGGTTTTTGATGATTCATATACAACCGGTTCAAGTGTCAAGATTCAATTATCAAGGGTTATCCCCGGCTGGAAAGAGGGCCTACAGTTGATGAGTGCCGGTGCAAAATACAGGCTCTACGTTCCGCCTGCATTGGCTTACGGGGAACAGGGAATTGCTCAAGGAGGCACTGTTATAATTCCCTCGAATGCGGTTTTGATTTTTGATGTTGAGCTTGTAGGTATTTCACCCAAAAAACTAAAGAAAAAAAAGAGTTTTGCATTTAAGCAAAACTCTTTTTTTATGTCCGCTAATTTTTAGTCTTTTCTTTAAGTTTTGCCTTATTCCAAAATTCTTCCATCTTTTCCCAATTTTCAGGTAAAAGTTCAAGACCGTTTTTTTTCATTTCGGCCTCGACAAACCGGAACCGTCTTTCAAATTTTTTGTTTGCATGCATTAAAGCCATTTCAGGGTCTATCTTTAAAAAGCGGGCAGCGTTGACGGCAACAAGGAAGACATCTCCTATTTCGTCTTCCATTGCAGATTCCGAACCTGATTTAACGGCTTCGGCAAATTCTGCCGTCTCTTCTTCCATCTTTTCGATAAGGCCTCCGATTTCAGTCCACTCAAAGCCTGATTTTGCAGCTTTTTTTGAAATCTTTAAGGCTCTCAACATCGGTGGAAAATTTTTAGGGATGGAGTCCAAAATTGATACAGGCTTAGGTCTTTCTATTTTTTCCTTTATGTTTTCCCACTGGTTTAAAACCGATTCGGGGGTTGAGGCTTTTTTATCGCTTTCAGGCCCTTCATATCCTTCCGTTTTGCCGAAGACATGCGGGTGCCGCCGTATCAGCTTTTCGGTAAGATTTTTCATAATATCGGCAGTTGAAAAAAGCCCTTCTTGTTCATACATATACGAAATCATAAGTACGTTTAAAAGAATATCGCCGAGTTCTTCTTTTACATGTTCGGCATTTTGGCCTAAGCTATGGTGTTCCTCTATTGCATCAGCTGCTTCGTAGGCTTCTTCTAAAAGAGGTCTCCTCATACTCATAGGGTCTTGAGCTATATCCCATGGACAGCCTCCCGGACCCCTTAATCTTTTAATTACAGCAAAAAGAGCTTCAAAGCTCTCAATCAATTGTGAATTTTCCATAAGGCAAACATTATATCAAAAAAATACAATAATTGACAATTGACCTCCCTTATGCTAGACTATAAATATGATGGATTTTAGCAGAAAATTGCCTATAGGCGTACAAAGTTTTAAGGATTTACGCGAAAAAGAATTCCTCTATGCGGATAAAACCGAATATGTTTTTCGTCTTGCAAATGCAAGTAAAGTTTATTTTTTAAGCCGCCCCCGCAGGTTCGGAAAAAGCCTTTTCCTTTCGACATTAGAAGCCTACTTTTTAGGGCAAAAAGAACTTTTCAAGGGCTTGGCAATAGAAAGCCTTGAAGAAGCCGAAAAGGGAAAACGAGAAATCTGGCAGGCATATCCCGTTCTATATTTAGACTTTAATCTTGCAAAATATGAAACAAGGGAAGACTTGGAAAGTGTTTTAAATAATCATCTTTGCAGGTGGGAAGAAATATACGGCAACAGTAATTCCGAAAACACCGTTGCAGAACGCTTTTTCGGCATCATAAACAGAGCATACAAAAAAACCGGAAGGCAGGCCGTCATCCTCATCGATGAGTATGATAAGCCCCTTCTTTATACTATGTGGAAAGATGAAGCTTTAAATGAAACCTATAAAACAATCCTAAAGGGCTTCTTCGGGGTTATAAAAACAGCCGACGAAGCGATACGGTTTGCCTTTTTAACCGGTGTTACCAAATTCAGCAAGGTAAGTATTTTCAGCGACTTAAACAACTTAAATGATATAAGTCTCTTACCTCAATTTTCAGGCATCTGCGGGATAAGCCAAAAAGAACTATTAAGCACCTTTGAACCTGAAATAAGAGCCCTAGCCGATGCTAACGGCTTAAGCTATGACGAGTGCATCAAAACCCTAAAACAAAAATATGACGGCTATTGCTTTTCTCCCGACACGGAAAGAATGTACAATCCCTTTAGTCTGCTCAATGTATTTTTTGGGCAACAATTTGAGTATTATTGGTTTGCAACGGGAACACCCACCTTTTTGGTAAATGCTTTAAAAAAAGAAGATTTCCATATCCCTAACTTAGACGGAAATGTAGAGATGACCTCTGCCGGTTTGTCGGATTACAGGGCAGGAGCGGGCTCCGAAATACCTATATTGTTCCAAGCGGGATATTTGACAATAAAGGGTTACGATAAATTATTACAGCTTTATAGGCTGGGCTTTCCGAATGATGAAGTCAGATACGGCTTTTTATATAATCTTTTTCCGAGCTATTGTAATGTAGTTTATGCTGACGGCCCCTTTTGTATTGCTCAATTTTATAGGGATATAATTGCAGGCAGGATAGAAGAGTTTATGCAGAGGTTAAAATCTATAATGGCGGCTCTCCCCTATGACAACATAAAAAAAGACAGCGGGGAAAGCATCGTATTGAGGGAACATAATTTTCAAATTTGCGTATACTTGGTATTTGCTCTATTGGGACAGTTTATCGAACTTGAAACTCCTGTTTCCAACGGAAGAACCGATGCAGTGATAAAAACGGAAAGTACGATTTATATTTTTGAGTTTAAGCTAAAAGAGAATGCGGAAGCCGCCTTAGAGCAAATAAAAGAAAAAAACTATGCCGAAAAATACAGGGCTGAAAATAAAAAGATAATGCTCATCGGTGTCAGCTTTGATCCGGAAGAAAAGACCGTCGGAGAATGGATTATTGAAGAGGTTTAATTTTAAAGATGCCTATTTGGCAGTGGCCAAAATATCCCTAAAGCAGTCCTTATCATAAAAATTGTTTTCATCGGGGCTGTGATCGTCATACCAAATTTGGGCATAAAAAGGAGCTTTCTTTGCCTGCTCGTCAAAATTCCATGGAGGACATGCACATTCGGGGCACCAGTGCCCTGTTTTTAGAACTAGGAAGGGGCTCGCTTTAAATTTGTGTCCATAGGCACAGCTCCACTCAAGAGGAGTGTAAAGGTCTCCCTTTTTCATTTCGGCACTCAAGCAGTCTCCGCCCCTAAAACGGGCAGCCTCTCTTGCATCGCTTATATCGAGTTCGCTTTCTTTTTTGGATTCATCATAGCCGTGTTTTAGCAAAAGGGTAGCAGCTTTTTTTTCGTCTTTTAATTCGGAATAATTCAGAGCTTCTCCGGTTTTCGGATTTTTGTTTTCCGATAAAAGATTATATTCTTTCCAGTTTTGAGGGATTTTTTCAAAGTCTTCTTTCGAGCCGAAAAAGGCCCTTATTCTGCCTTCAAAATTATGTTTAATCCAATAAAGAGGGGCATTGCTTGTTTTTAAAAGAGGTTCTATGGCAAATTTTCTTATAAGGTGCGGGAACGGTTTTCCCAGCTTAAAATACCAAAACTTTTTATCGAGTTTTTTAAAGAAGTCCTCAAAGCCTTCATATTGAAAATCAAGATAGCCGTTCAGCACATGAGAATCATAGAACCAGCCGCAATGAAAGTTGCGCGCAGCATTCCAGCGGGGCTTAAAAATCTCCTTTGCCGATCTGCCCATAAGTTTAAAGCCTCGGTCGAGGGTTTCATACCCTGTAACACGGGCTTCTTTTCCGTTGCCTATGTTATAAACCCTCTTCCAAAAATCTTCGGGTAGAGTGCCGTCTGCATCTTTTTCGATGAGGTTTTTAAGCATGAGGCCTGAGGTTCGTGCTGTCGCCCATTCTATGGGAGTATTCCAGCCTGTATGGAACATAAGGCCGTCATTCATGTTTTTAAGCATAATATCATCGTATAAAACACCCGACTGCCTCAATGAAACCCAATAGTTTAAGCCCGATTCTATTACCTCCCGTTCGGCCATAATCTTTGTCGCTCCGTAAAAGTCAAAGGCTGAGCCTATTAAAGGATCCCCTGTTCTTATCCATGGGTGTTTAAATGTTCTGTTCCCGTATTGGGCAACCGTTCCTATATGAATGAATTTTATTCCGTCTTTTTGAGGCGATTTTTTTGCGGCATTTATTAAATTTAAGGTTCCCAAAAAGTTTGATTTATAACCTGCATCGGGGTTGTGGTCTATTACGGGAGGGATTATCGCTGCACAATGGATTATATAATCGGCATTTTCGACGGCTCTTTCGCAGTCTGCAAAGATTGATAAGTCTCCGAAAATAATTTTTATATCAGGATATTTTTTTTGCAAAGATGCGGCTAAACGTATATTGGCTTTTTTTTCCCGTAAGATTACGGTAATATTGTTTTTTCCGGTTTCGGCAATTTGTTTTAAAACTTCAGAGCACATCGAGCCCGAAGCACCGGTAATTAAAATAGTCTTTTTCATATGTCTATAGTATAAAACTTTTTAGATTTTTGCAAGGTATCATTTTATGAAAAATTTTTTAGAATTTTTTTTCGTAAATATTACCAAAACTTGTCAATATCTTTTTTATTCGTGCGGAGGGTTGTTGATTACAAAATAAATTTTCTGCAAAATAAATTTCTCGTTTTTTGAATACTTGTATATCATGTAAATTATTGATATACTTGGATTTGTAAACTGAGCTTTAAAATACGGAGAGGTATAAAATGAGTGAACATAGCGATATTGACGGAATTATTCTATATGAAGATTCAGATCATAAATTTATATGGCTGGGCTCGGAAAGCAAGCAAAGAAAGGGTGCTGTTCAAACAATGCAGTATCTTATTATAGATAGGGGGCGAGGTGTTCTTCTTGATCCGGGCGGAGTCCACCTTTTTTCCAGAGTAGTTACTGCGGTAAGCCGATTTATTTCCGTAGATAAAATCGACACGATTTTCTTTTCACATCAAGACCCCGATGTTTCTTCCGGCATAGCTTTATGGCTGGGTATTACAAAGGCTAAAATATATATTTCTTCGCTTTGGATACGGTTTATGCCTCACTTCGGTATCGTAGATATTTCGAGAATGGTTCCGATACCGGATAAAGGGATGAACATATCGCTTCCTTCAGGTTCAAATATGAAGTGTATTCCTTCACACTTTATGCATTCTCCCGGGCAATTCGGTTTATACGATGAGCGCTCCCGTATTTTGTTTTCCGGAGATATAGGGGCCGCAGTTTTTGATGATGACAATGAAACTACCTTTGTAGAAGATTTTGAAAAGCATCTTCCTTTGATTGAGGGATTTCATGTCAGGTATATGGCTTCCAATAAAATTGTCAGCAAATGGGCAGAAAATGTACGCCGTTTAAACCCTCTAATTATAGCCCCACAACACGGGGCAATATATAAAGACGAACAAGTAAATAATTTTTTAAATTGGCTTTCAGGTTTAAAATGCGGCATAGATTATATTGAAAACTTATTTTAATTTGGGAATCAGTATGAAAGATGAACAAAATGCTATTGATAACTTTTCCGATCTAGTAGATAAAATTGTTGTACAATATAACAAAGGCGTTATTCTTGATTTTGTAACCTCTCATTCATTTAAAATTATTGAAGAATCTATGGATAATTTGCAGGAAAAGTTTGAAACTATCCTTTCCGTTTTTGAAGAAATCCAAAAGGAAAGCAGTTCTTCTGCATCTAATGCCAACTATGTTGATGAAATGCTCTCCAATGTTTTAAAAAAAAGAAATATAATCCAAGAAGAAGTTCAT
This sequence comes from Treponema putidum, assembly GCF_000755145.1. Lineage (GTDB taxonomy): Bacteria > Spirochaetota > Spirochaetia > Treponematales > Treponemataceae > Treponema_B > Treponema_B putidum. Next base: position 202,012 of record NZ_CP009228.1, on the reverse strand, counting down.
GAGCGGGTTGACGAAATTGAAGCCTCTGCAGAAAGTGCGGAAAATACAGCTTCGGCTTTTGAGGTGCTAAAGGATAGGACTGCGGAAGTTGAAGATATGTTGTCTGGTATTAAGGATGTTTCCGTAAAGACCGGTATCCTTGCAATCAATGCTTCGATCGAAGCCGCCCGCGCCGGAAGTGTCGGAAACGGTTTTAGAATTATTGCCAATGAAGTCCGCTCTCTTGCAACTCAAACAGGAGATTTTGCAAAAAAAATCGAATTAAAACTGGAAGAGCTAAATAAATCGGTTAGTGAAATAAATAACAGCATGACAGGTTTTATAGAACTTTTTTCAAAATTCAGAAAGTCATTTAACGGCGTATTGTCTAATTTGGATGAGAACTCTGTAACTCTTAAAGAAGCCGGTTCTTCGTTGGCCGAAATAACCGCTTCAATAAAAGAACAGGATATTACCATAAGAGAAGGTTTTTTATCATTAAAAAAGATCGATGACTTTTTACATGATACCTCAACGATTCTTGATGCAGTTCAAACAAGCCATGAACATTTAGGAACCCTGTTGCAGCAAAAGTAAAATAAAACCTACAAGGGAGTAAAGCTTTAATTACAAATTAAATTGCCATTTTGGAAAAGCCGGTTACATAGTTTTACCCTTCTTTATAAGAAGAGTTCTTAGTATAAAAAAAAGAATTTGTTTTACAAACTCGGCAGTATTTTTAATCGGGTCTACAAATTCTTCATACAGATATCCGATAAGAAGCAGGTTTCACATTCAGGCTTTCTGGCCTTGCAGATATAACGTCCGTGGAGGAGAATCCAATGGTGGGCATTTAATAAATATTTTTTTGGAGTAACCTTGAGTAAATCCTCCTCAACTTGTATGGGGGTCTTTCCGGATGAAAGACCTATGCGCGGGGCGGTTCTGAGGATGTGAGTATCTACTGCGATTGCAGGTTTCCCGAAACCCATGTTTAAAACCACGTTTGCCGTTTTACGTCCGACACCGGGAAGTTTTATAAGTTCTTCCATTGTGTCTGGAACCTTTCCCGAATACTCGTTTTGAATTATTCGGCTTAACTCAAAAATACGTTTAGCCTTTGTCGGATATAAATTTATTGTTTTGATGTATGAGCGGATCCCTTCTTCACCCAGCTCTATCATCTTTTGAGGCGTGTCGGCTGCCTTAAAGAAAGGTCCTGTTGCTTTGTTTACGCCTACATCGGTCGCTTGAGCTGAGAGTACCACTGCGACCAAAAGAGTGAAAATATTTTCAGAATGTAATTCTCCTTTCGGGTTAGGATTATTCTTTTTGAAACGGCGGTATACTTCTTCGATTTCATCTTTATCCAATAGATTCATTTTGTTTTACCTTTTTTAGTTTAGGAGAGCCGGACAGCTTACAGCCCATGATAAAAAGAATCGGAACTAAAATTAAAAATACCGGAACTACCGTAATAAAGGCAATGAACAAATTGTATTTATCTCCAACTATTCCCATGATAAAACTTGCAGTGCTGTAACCGGGAACTCCGAAGCAGGATAAAAAGATCATAAGGGCCGTTGCGTCTACCGGAAGGATGGCTGCAGCAAAGGATTGGATTGTCGGCCAAAGGCAGGCAAGGCAAAGTCCCATAAAAAATAAAAAGACTGCTAAGCCGAAAAGCGAGTTTACAAAAATAAATAAGAGGCTGACTATAAACGAAGCAATCGAAGAAACTATTATCGCTTTTTGAATGGAAACTTTTTTTAAGACTTTGCTGTTTAATGACCTTCCGATAAACATTCCGAGCGCAAAGCCCGCCGTTACAATTCCTGCGTAAAAGGCAGAGGCCTTTAAATAAAGTTGAATCAGAGTAGCTGACCAAAAGGCAAAAGCTCCTTCGGCTCCTCCTGCAAAAAAGAGGGATAGACCGAAAAGCCAAAAAGAGGGTAGGGAAAATATTTCTTTAAAGGCAGCCTTGCTTCCGTCCGAGGGCGGAAGTTTTACTTTTTTTGATGAAGGATAGGAAAAGCAAATTAAGAAAGCAAAAATCGATAGGCCTATGTAAATGTATCTCCAGTTTATTCCTATCGAAAGAAGATAGCCGAAACCTATCAGTCCGGAACAAGTTCCCAATGGCCAAAAGGCGTGCATCATATTCATCTTTGCGCCAGTATCGTTCGGGTACAAATCATTTACTATGGGAGTCAGCAGGGCTTCCATGTTTGCAACGCCCAGTCCCATGCAAAGAGCGCTTAAAAGTGCAGTAAAAAAGTTAATGCTTTTTGAAAAGAAAAAAAGCCCTGCTGTTAATATCAAAAGAGAAGCTCGCAGAACTTTTATCTTGCCGAACTTGGCTGCAAAGATGGGGCTTATAAAAAGAATTATCATCTGCTCGATAGCACAAAGCATTCCGAATAAGCCCGCTTCCGTAAGTGAAAAATTTAAGTCTCTTTTAATATTTACGAGGCATATTGAGATTGCAATAGAAGAAAGAGAATAAACTAAAAAACTAAGGCCTGAAACATTAAAGGTTCTTTTTCGTAAATCTTTCATAAGAAACTGCCGCTATGATATTGCTTTTTATCGGAATAGTCAAGTGTCCGCATTGTATTTTAGGTACTGGATTATTTTTACAAAAGCTGATATATTGTTCCCATTCATCAATAGCAGTTTAAGGAGTTAAAACTATGCTTAAAGAAATTCGCGGAAAGAGCGCAAAAAATTTGCGCGGAAAAAGTTTTCTAAAATTGTTGGATTTTACTACAGATGAAATCCGGTATTTACTTAACCTTTCAAAAAATTTTAAAGATATGAAAAGGGCTGGAATTCCTCACAGATACCTCGAAGGAAAAAACATCGTTCTTCTTTTTGAAAAAACATCTACAAGAACACGATGCTCTTTTGAAGTTGCAGGTTATGACCTTGGAATGGGCGTTACCTACCTTGATCCGAACTCTTCACAGATGGGACATAAAGAATCTATTGAAGACACTGCCCGCGTTTTAGGAAGAATGTATGACGGTATCGAGTACAGAGGCTTCAGCCAAGAACTCGTAGAAACCTTGGCCGAATATTCCGGCGTTCCCGTATGGAACGGATTAACCGACCTCTTTCACCCGACTCAAATGCTCGCAGACCTTCTTACAATCGAAGAAAAATTCGGCTATTTGAAGGGGCTTAAATTTACATACATGGGAGATGCCCGAAACAACGTGGCCAACTCTCTCATGATAGCTTGCGTAAAAATGGGAATGCACTTTACAGCATGTTCGCCCAAGCACCTTTTCCCTGCTGAAGACTTGGTGGCCGAAGCAAAGAAAATCGCAGCCGAAACTGGAGCAAGCGTAACCTTAACCGAAAACGTAAACGAGGGTACAAAGGGAGCTCATGTTCTTTATACCGACATTTGGGTATCAATGGGAGAACCCGACAGCGTATGGGAAGAGCGTATTAAACTCTTAAAACCCTATCAGGTAAATAAGGCCGCTATGGACAATGCGGACAAGGATGCAATCTTCTTACATTGTCTCCCCTCGTTCCATGACTTAAAGACAACAAAGGGGCAGGAGATTCACAAAAAATTCGGTCTTCCCGAAATGGAAGTTACAAATGAAGTTTTTGAATCTCAAAAATCAGTTGTTTTTGATGAAGCCGAAAACCGCATGCATACTATCAAAGCAGTTATGTATGCCACAATGTGCTAATCTTTTTTATATTTGCGATGTTTTTCATAAGTCATTAAATAAAGACTTATGAAAAACTCGAAGGTTAGCCTTGTGATTCTTGAACTTAAAAATATTTCAAAAACTTATCCTTCCGGACGGAAGGCCTTACAAAATATTTCTTTTAAAATAGAAGAAGGCGAAATTGCAGCAGTAATAGGTTTATCGGGAGCTGGAAAATCTACCATGCTTCGATGTATAAACCGCTTGGTTGAGCCGGATGAGGGAGAAATTATTTTTTTGGGAGAAAAAATAAACAGGCTTAAAGGAAAAGAATTAAGGCAATACCGCTCAAAGATAGGAATGATTTTTCAAAATTATAATCTGGTCGAGCGTCTTAATTCAGTCGAAAATGTTCTGCACGGCTGCCTCGGCTCAATCCCTTCTTACCGGGGAGCTCTAGGCCTTTATACCGAAGAAGAAAAAGAAAAAGCCTTTGCTCTTTTAAAAACCGTGGGCATGGAAGAATTTGCTTTTCAAAGATGCAGCGAATTAAGCGGAGGCCAAAAACAAAGAATAGGAATTGCAAGAGCCTTAATGCAAAATCCGAAGCTTTTATTATGTGATGAGCCCATAGCCTCCCTTGACCCTCAGTCGGCAGAAACGGTTTTAAATTATATTAAAGAATTTGCAGTAAATAAAAACATTGCCTGTCTTATAAGTCTGCACCAAATGGAAGCTGCAAAAAAAATATGCCGACAGAATCATCGCGCTCAATAACGGAAAAATAGTTTTTGACGGAAGACCGGATTCCCTAAACGATGAAGTCTTGCATAAAGAAATTTTTACAAGTGTTTCTATGGACAGCGGGGAAAAAGTCCTATGAAGTTCGACTTAAAAATTTACTCTGAGGACAAAAAGAAAAGACATTATCATAAAAAAGAAACTTCATACTCTTGGGAAAAAAAACAAATTTTTTTTGCAAGAAAAAAACTAAAGGCAATCATTATTCTTTTAAGTCTTGTTTTAATATATTATTTTGCATCAAATATAACCGGTTTTAAAGATATTAAAGCGGTTCTTAAATTTCCCCTTGCAATAACTTGGCTTATAAAAAACTTTATACCCGACAATGAAAGTTTAAAACATATTCCGCTTATAATAAAAACTTTGGGTGAGACCTGTGTAATAGCTGTCTCGGCAACGACTGCGGCGGCATTTTTTGCCCTTATCTTAGCCCTCCTCGGTTCTCAAACCACAGGAATAAATAAACCCTTTACAATAATCCTTACCCTTATAGCTTCGTTTTTAAGAAATATTCCGCTGGTAGCGTGGACAATGCTTTTATTGTTTTCATTTAAACAAAATAATTTTACAGGCTTTTTAGCCCTCTTTATAATTACCTTGGGCCATCTGGTAAGGGTTTTTAAGGAGATGATAGAAGAAACGAGTGAAGAATCCTTTACGGCACTGCGGGCTGCCGGTGTTCCGTATTTTCCGGCCCTCTTTAATGCCGTATTCCCAAGCATAGCACCCGGCCTTGTTTCGTGGCTCTTATACACAGTCGAAACGAATGTGAGGGACTCTGCTCTAATAGGAATTCTAACCGGAACGGGAATAGGTTTTTTATTTAACCTTTATTTTAAAAGTTTCCGTTATAACAGTGCAGGCTTAATTATTCTATGCCTTGTAATCATAGTTTTACTCATCGACATTCTTTCAAACAAAATAAGGAGAGTTCTTCTATGATTGAACGAGCAAACAAAATTAAAAAAATAAAGATAAGAAAATTCTCAAAACAAAGAGGCTTAATTTTATTTGTTCTTATTTTTTTATCCTGTCTTACAATTATAACTTTATTTAAAATAGAAAAACCCGACTATGGAATTCAAAAGGCATTTTTACAATTTACCGAATATTCAAAAGATTTGCTTTTTTACCCTAAGCTGTCTCAAAAATATTCTTATGCGGAAATATTTTTTTCTCTTTTGGTGAGTTTAAGCCTTGCCCTTTTAACCACCGTGTTCGGAGTGGTGCTTGCTTTCTTTTTAGGGATAGTCGCTTCGGAAAATCTTTCAAACAAGTATCTTGTAAAAATCATAAGAACGGCAATGTCCCTTATCCGCTCCGTGCCTACAATTATTTGGGTCTTAATATTTTCGGTAGTTGCAAACATAGGAGCAGAGGCTGCCGTCCTCGGTATGAGCTTTCACAGCACAGCCTATCTCGTAAAAGGTTTTTCGGAAAGCTTTGACGGCATAGACAAAAAAACGATTGAGGCCTTAAAAGCCTGCGGGGCAAGCTACATCGAAATTATAAGTCAGGCAGTTCTTCCCGCTTCGATAAATAATCTAATCTCGTGGAGCTTTTTTAGATTCGAGATTAACTTTGGAAATGCGGTTGCCGTAGGAGCTGCTGCAGGAGCCGGCGGAATAGGTTATGAGCTTTTTATGGCCGGCTCCTTAAATTTTAATATGAGTGAAGTCGGATTTATATCTTATCTTATTTTCGGAACGGCAATTATTTTGGAAATCTCTTCAACAAGGATAAGAAACAAGATTAGGCATTAAGGCATCTTGTAAAAAAACTTTTTGTATTTTTACAAGATGCCTGACGGGGCAGAAAGAATAAGAAAAAAATTCAAACTGCCCCCGTTCGTATTGAAACAAAAAATTACTTTGCGTTATTCTCAACAATTTTTACTACAAGTTCAATTCCCTTTTCGAATGCTCTTGTGGGGATAAACTCAAAGCGGCCGTGAAAATTATAACCTCCTGCAAAAAGGTTAGGACATGGAAGTCCCATAAAAGAAAGGCGGGCTCCGTCAGTTCCTCCCCTGACCGGTACTATATTGGGTTCAATACCTATATCAATCATAGATTTTTTTGCAAGCTCAATTATTTCCATGTGAGGTTCGATTTTTTCTTTCATATTGTAATAGGAATCTTTTATTTCCATTTTGATTATATTGCCGTATTTTTTATTTAAAAAATCAACCGCAGCCTTCATGAGTTCTTTTTTGTGAAGGAAACTTTCCATAAAGTGATCGCGGATAATGTAAGACATCTTTGTAAAATCAACGCTTCCTTCGATTGAAGTTAAATGAATAAAGCCTTCATAACCTTCGGTGTATTCCGGTTTTTGTTCTTCGGGAAGCATATTTTCCAATTCTCTGGCCGCAGAAAGAGAATTAACCATCATATTCTTTGCAGAACCCGGGTGCACATTCTTTCCTTGAATTTCTATTTTAACGCTTGCGGCATTAAAGTTTTCGTATTCGAGTTCACCCAAGGGACCGCCGTCTACAGTATAGGCAAAGTCCGCTCCGAATTTTTTTACATCAAAAAGATCGGCGCCTCTTCCGATTTCCTCATCGGGTGTAAAGCCTATTTTTATTTCACCGTGTTTAATTTCGGGATGAGCCAAAAGATATTCTATAGCACCCATGATGATTGTAATACCGGCCTTATCGTCTGCACCCAAGAGGGTTGTTCCGTCGGTTGTAATAATCTCCTGACCTTCAAGCTCTTTTAAGAAAGGAAAATCTTTGACGGTCATGGTGTACTCATCGTTGAGTTTAATATCTCCGCCCTTGTACACAAAGACTTTCGGGTTTACGCACTTACCGTCCAAATCGGGAGCCGTGTCCATGTGGGCTATAAAACCGATTGCGGGAACCTTTTTATCGGTGTTGGAAGGGATTGACGAATAAACATAACCGTGTTCATCCTGTTCGGCCTTTAAGCCCATATCGGTCAATTCTTTTACAAGATATTTTCCCAGCTCAAGCTGTCCGGGAGTGCTGGGACAGCACTCATTTTCTTCGTTAGACTTAGTGTCCATCGAAATGTATTTTTTAAATCTTTCAAGATAATCCATAATGCCTCCATACAAATATTAAGTTTTACGGCTTACAACCTAACACTTTTACTGTATTGTGTAAAGAGGGGATAAGATATCCGTTCCGTCTTATGTCCGTTCTATGTACTTATTGACAATATCGGTTCCGATATATTATACTATTTTGTAAGATTAAGTTTACAATATTTAGGAGGCATTGAAGTAGTTATGTTTAAGATACAAAAGGATGCCGGGGATATTTTTAAATCTATCAGGCTTAAAAGAATGTTCGGAGGATTTTTTTTGCTTTCGGATGAGTTTTTGACGGTTGTTCCGGGTTACTACATAGGTCTTGCCGTAGATGAGTTAAAAAATTCTACTATGACGCAAAGTTCCCTTATTGCATATGTTGTAAAGATAATTTTTTTCACTTTTTTGGGATATTTCTTTTCTTCAATGTTTATGTTTTTTATTCATAATTCCGGGAACAGGGCGGCCTATCTTTTTAGAAAAAAAATAATTTCTTCGGTTTTAAAAAAGACTCCGCCGTTTTTTAAAAAATATACTTCAGGCGATATTTTGGCACGCACCTCAAATGATGTTGCTGCCGTAGAAAATTATTTTGCTAGCGGCTTTGTAATGCTGATGGATTCCTTTGCCTATCCCGGAGTTACAATTTTTATGATGTCGGTTTTAATTTCATGGAAGCTGACCCTTGCAGTAGTCCTTCCAATACCGCTTATAACTCTTATTTATTTTTATTTGGGTAAAGTAATAAAGGATAGAACGAGTAAAACCTATGCGGAATTTTCCAAGGTCAACCAAGGTATTTTGGAGCTTGCCGAAGGAATAAAACTTATCCGTTGTTACGTGAATGAACAAGTCAGGTTAAAAAAACTTTCTTCAATTGTTAAAAATTATTTTTCGGTTCTTTATGCACAAGTTAAACTCACTTCCTTTTTACAGCCGTGTACAGCCTTTATTACAAATCTTTGTATCATAATAGCCTTTTGCTACGGAGGCTATCTTGTTCGCATAGGAGAAATTACTTCAGGCAATCTTGTTTCGTTTTTTGTTTTTGTCGGAATAATTGCATGGAGCGGAATGGCAAGCGGCTTTTACTTACAAATTCAAAAGTCGGCAGATGCAGCTATCGACAGAATAAATGCTCTTATAAAAGATAACAACGAATTTCCGCCCATGGAAAACAAAGAAAAAATCGAAAGAGTAGAAAAAATTTCTTTTAAAAATTTCAGCTTTGCGTATTCCGATTCCGAAAAGAAAGTTTTACAGGATATTTCTTTTGAAATTTCACAAGGAGAAATTTTAGGGATTACCGGAAAAACCGGTTCGGGTAAAACAAGTTTGATAAAACAATTTTTCAGCCTGTATCCTCAAAATGAAAATATATTCGTAAATAATATTCCCTTAAAAAATTGCGATATTTTTTCTTTTAGAAATAAGACCGCTTATGTAAGTCAGCGTCCTCAACTTTTATCGGGAACCGTTTGCGAAAACTTGTGTTTTTATGAAAAGGAAATTGAAAAAGAAAAAATATTAAAGGTTTTGGAAGCAGCTGACGTAAAAAACGACATCGAAAAACTTACAAACGGAATCGATACAAAAATAGGAGAAAAGGGAGTTATGCTTTCGGGAGGACAAAGACAGCGAATTGCCCTTGCCCGTGCTCTTCTTAAGGAGCCGGAAGTTTTAATTTTGGATGATGCCATTTCTGCCGTCGATGCAGACACCGAAGTTAAGATAATCGAAAACCTAAAAAAATCTTCTTCATTTAATATCTGCATTATATCGGCACACCGTCTTTCGGCTGTTCAGCATGCAGACAAAATAATTGTGCTTGATGACGGTAAAATTATTCAACAAGGAACACACGAAAAACTTATAAAAGAAGGCGGCTGGTATGCGGAGCAGTTTGAGTACCAGCACAGCCATTCTGCGGAACTTATGCAAGCTGAAGATGCAGACCTGCAAATTGACGGAGGAAAAAAAGATGAAAGATAAGACCAATAAACTCAAAGTAAATTACAGATTTTTTCTTTCGTACCTAAAATACTGCAAGGCTTATGTTTTTGCAGCCTTTGTTGCAGTAGGAATTTTTATTGCATCTTCAGCCTATCTTCCTACAATTACGGCAAGCGTTATAAATGCCGACCTTGTAAATATGCCGGATTTAAAAGATTTTTTAATTAAACACGCTCTTTTGTTTTTTGGGACTGCTCTTTTATTTTTCTTATCGATGTATGTAAAAACATTGCTTTTTAGAAAAATTGCAAATACTGCCTGTGAGCATATTCAAATGGATATGGCCGGTCATCTTTTAAATTTAAAGATGAAACATTTTGATGAAATGACTTCGGGAAATATAATGAGCCGTTTTTCTTCCGATGTAAATGCAGTAGGAGATTTATACTTCTCGGTTTTAGGCGAGGTATTTAGTGTAATTTTATTGTGCATAGTTTTATATATCCGTTTGGCATTTATGAGCCTATATCTTTTTGGAGCGAGTTTTGCCTACCTGCCGATTATTTATTTTCTTGCTTGGTATTATTTAAAAAAAGCCGACAAGCCGACACGCGATTATAGGAATTCAATCGGAGAGTTAAGCGGATTTTTTAATGAAAGCATTAATTCTATTGAAAGCGTGCAAGCTTTTTGTGCAGAGGAAAAAATAGAAAAAGAATTCGATAAATTTAATCTTCCGGCCTATACTTCAAAACGGAAAATGGTTTTACTTTCAGGACTTTTTTCTTGGAATATTATTGCAAGAATCAGGACACTAATTTACGCCGCCCTCTTGGGAGTATTCGGGTATCTGTATTTTCAGGGAGCTTATTTTCTTGTCGGTACTCTTGTAATCGCTATAAGTTATAACAAGGAAATAACAGATGTCTTTTTAAAATTATTTATGCAGATAAATATTTACAAAAACGCTTTTGTTGCGGCGGGAAGAGTTTCGGAGATAATCAATTTTGAACATGAAAGAACAAACGGCTCTCCTTATTCACCCCTGGGTGATATAAAATTTTCAAACACTCAATTTGAATACAAGGAAGGTATTCCGATTTTAAAAGGGCTTGATTTTAATGCGGAAGACGGGATGACCATAGCCTTTGTCGGAAAAACCGGCTGCGGAAAATCTACGATTATGAATTTGATTTTAGGTTTTTATGAAAATTCCGGCGGTGAAGTTTTAATTGACGGGAAAGATATACGCTCGCTTGAATTAAAAACTCTGCGTTCCAAAATTGCAGTGGTCTTGCAGGAACCATATCTTTTTAGCGGAACGATTTTTGACAACATAAGTTTAAACGATCCTTTTATAAACAGGGAATCTTGCGAAAAAGCTTTAAAGGCTGTAGGCGGTATAAACATTATAGGCCGTTCGGAAAAAGGTTTGGATGCCGAAGTGAGCGAAAACGGAAAAAACTTTTCGGAAGGTGAGAGGCAGATTATCTGTTTTGCCCGTGCCATGGTAAGGGATCCTAAAATTCTGATCTTAGATGAGGCTACGGCAAACATTGACACCGAAACCGAAAAATTTATAAATGCAGGTATCGAAGTTTTAAAGAAGGGTCGCACCACACTTATAATTGCACACCGTCTTTCTACAGTAAAAAATGCCGATATAATAAATGTAATCGATGACGGCAAATTATTGGAATCGGGAACTCACGAAGAACTTATTGCCCTAAATTCCAAATACGCCGAATGGTACAGACTGCAAAAGTAAAATCAGTCTTTTATTATTGTCATATCGTTTGCCTGATATTCAGGCATAAAGCGTTTTATAAGGCCGGTTTCAAATTGGATATTTACTACAAGTTCTCCGCTTGAAGCATCGGCCTTAATTATTGCCCCGTAGCCGTAATCATCGTGATAAATTTTTTCTCCCTTCTTCCATTTGGAAAGAAGGGGATGCTCTTCTTTTTTTGTGCTAAAATCGGCAGGTATTTGTTTCCCGAAACTTCCTGAAAAAGTAGAATAAGAAGATGAGGCCTCCGAGATGTTTACAAGGCCTTGATCTATTTCGAAGATAAAGCGGCTTGGCTGGGTAAAGCTTAGGCTGCCGTAAAGGCGGCGGGAAGCACAGCTTGTCATGTAGAGAGCATCCTTTGCACGGGTGCAGGCTACATACATAAGTCTTCTTTCTTCTTCAAGCTCATCGAAGTTTCCGTTGTCGCGGGGAAAGACTCCCGTTTCAAGGCCCGTGATAATTACGTTTTTAAATTCCAAGCCCTTCGTGTTATGAATGGTAATGAGGTTTACGGAATCTTTTTTTTCTTCGGAGCCGGCAAGGCTTCTATCCAATTCGATGTGTTCTAAAAATTCGCTCAAGCCCTTTACCGAAAAATCGTAAAGCGATGCTGTGTTTGCAAGCTCATTTAAGTTCGCCGTCTTTTGAGTGCCGGAGGCAGAGTCTACCGATTCGTAATATTCGGCAAAGCCCGATTGTTTTAAAACCTCATAGATAAAAGGAGCTAAGCCTTCGCCCTTCGGTTCTTCTTTTTTAAAAAAGATGTCTCCGGCTTCTATTATACTGCGTAATTCCTTTATGGTGTTTAAAAAATTCTTTAAGCCTTCTTTTGCTTTTTTTGTGAGGGAGACCGAATTAATGAGGGCAGACATGGCCGAGATATAATCGTCCTTGGACTCCAACATGAGCTCATCGCTTTTTTGAGAAAACATAAGTTCTCGGGAAAGATCGATTAATTTTTTTTGAGTAATTTCTCCTACACCTCGTGCAGGTTTATTTATGATACGCCTTAAAGCAACCTCGTCCCTTCCGTTTGAGATAAAGGCAAGAACGGCAAGCGCATCCTTTATTTCTTCACGCTCATAAAATTTTAAAGTACCTATAACCTGATATGGAATTTTTTTGTGTAAAAAATCCGTTTCAAAATTTAAGGATTGGGCGTTAGTCCTGTACAAGACAGCCCAGTCGGAATATGCTCCTCCGTTTTCGACTTCTTGCGATATAAGGCGGGCACAAAGTTCCGCCTCGGTTTCCTGATTAGGCAAAAAATAAATATGAGGTTTTTGACCCTTTCCTCTTTCGGCAACAAGGGTCTTACCGAGACGGCCCGTATTCTTTTTTACAACGGAATCTGCGACTGCAAGAATTTCCGAGTATGAGCGGTAATTTTTTTCGAGCCTTATTATTTTTGTGTTTTTAAAAGTATCGGCAAAGGTTAATATGTTTTGAACTTCGGCACCGCGGAAACGGTAGATTGATTGGTCATCGTCTCCTACAACGCAGATATAAGTATTTTCTCCTGTGAGGACTTTTAAGAATTCAAATTGGGCTATGTTCGAGTCCTGATATTCATCGACCATTATTACGGAAAACCGGTTTTGAAGAGATGTTCTTATTTGAGGGTTTTCTTTTAAGAGCATAACGGGAATCATGATGAGATCTCCGAAGTCTACGTTTCCGGTTTCTTTTAATCTCTTTTGATATTCGGCATAGATTTTTGCAAATTCGGGATTAGGATCGACTTCCTGTAAAAGCGGATCATCGGGAAGAAGGCAATAATCCTTTGCACGCGAAATTTTTTTTATGATACCGCGGGCAGCATTTTTTGTAAGAGTGGGGGAGGCTTGGGTCAAAAGGGAAAGAGAGTCGTCATCATCATAGATTGTAAAATTATGAGAGAGCCCTGCCCATTCCGCATACATGCGTAGTATCCATGCTCCAAATGAATGAAAGGTTCTGATCATTGCCCTCTCCGCTCTTTTATCCAGATGAGCCGCTCTTTCGGACATTTCTTTGGCAGCCTTGTTTGTAAAGGTTACGGCAAGGATCCGTTCAGGTCCGATATTATGTTCGGCAATAAGGTATGCAATCTTAGTTGTAATAACCCGTGTTTTTCCGGAGCCTGCGCCCGCAAGAATCAAAAGAGGAGAGCCTTGATGCTTAACAGCTGCAAGCTGCTCTTCATTAAGAATGTTCAAATAATCCGGTTGAGCCAAAACAATCCTCCGCAAAATTAAGGTTTTGCATTTTAGCACGTTTTTATGGATTGTACAAGGGAAAGATCGGCTCCCAAAATACAAAATACTTGAATAAATTTAAAGAAAACTTCTAAAAATCTGAAGTTCCCTATAACTGGAATTTTTATGCAATAACCGTTTTTATCTCTTTTAAAGTATTAGCATAATTTTCTTTAAACTTTGCAAGAAATCCTTCAAGCAATTCAATGTTTGCAAGAGTTTTAATATTTGAAGGTTCAACCAAAAACTTTTCGATATTTTTTGCAGAGTCGCCCAAGATGTTTGCACCGACCGTATAGGAACTTCCCTTTATCTTGTGTGCCGTTTTCCGTACATTTTCACGCAAGGTCTCATCGCTTAAAACAGCTTCGGCACTTGCATCTAAAATAAATTTTAAACGATCCATTTCGGCCTCATCTTTTTCATAGGCTTCGATAAAGGTTTCAAGTAAGCTCATGTATATTTCCATGTCCCCGTCTACAAGCTCCATTGCCGCTGTTTTATCTAAATACATATCTTCTCCCAAATACGAAGATAAACAGCCCGACAGAATCCATGCCGAACTGTTTATCATTCCGTCAATAAAATCTATTTTAAATTTGTCATCAGCCTATTAAGCCTCTTTACAAAATCCACTGGAGCCTTTAGCTCTCCGCTTTCGACCAAAAGCGCTTGTTCTAAAAGGAGGTTAGACATATCTTCTACAAATTCTTTATCTTCCGAATCCTTTAATTTTTGAACTAAGGGATGGTCGGCATTTACTTCCAAAATCGGTTTTACGGAACTCGTATTAAACTGCCCCATTGCCTTCATCATCCTTTCCATCTGCAAACTGGGATCGGTTTCGTCCACTACTATACATGAAGGAGAATCGGAAAGCCGTTTTGAAAAGCGTACCTCTTTTACTTTATCGCCGAGAACCTCTTTAATCTTTTCGAGTACGGGCTTAAAGTCCTTTTCTTTTTTTTCAGCTTCCTTAGTTTCTTCTTCGGTATTAAGCTCCTTATCGGAACCGGCTCTGTTTGCCGCTTTTAATTCCCATTCCTTGTATTTTCCCAATGAAGGGATAACTATATCGTCAATCTCATCGGGCATAATTAAAACTTCAAATCCTTTTTGCTTGTAGACTTCAAGATGAGGAGATTGGCGCAAGGTCTTTTCGTCTTCACCTGTGATGTAGTAGATAGCTTTTTGATCGCTTTTCATTCTTGAAACATAATCAGCAAAGCTCGTCCACTCGTCCTCTTTTACTTCAGGTGAAGTCGTTTTAAAGCGTACCAAGTCGGCTAGTTCTTCTCTATGTTCATAGTCGCTGTACAAGCCTTCCTTTAAAGGGCGGTTAAATTCGCTTACGAATTTATTGTATTTTTCTTTGTCGTTTTCGGCGAGCTTTTTAAACTCTCCTAAAAGTCTTTTTACCGAAGCATTTTTTATGCTTGAAAGAATTCTATTTTGCTGTAAAATTTCGCGGCTTACGTTTAGGGGTAAATCTTCACTGTCTATAACACCTCTTACAAAACGGAGGTACGTGGGCAAAAGTTCTTTTTCATCATCCGTAATAAAGACCCTCTTTACGAATAGCTTAACGCCCGGTTTATAATCCGCATGGAACATATCGAAGGGTGCTTTCGACGGAACATAAAAGAGGGTTGTGTATTCTTGAGTTCCTTCCGCCTTTGTGTGTACATAAAGGAGAGGGTCTTGGGAATCGTGTGAAAGGGATTTATAAAAGTTAAAATAATCTTCTTCTTTTAATTCCGATTTTGGTCTTTGCCAAAGAGCTCCGGCATCGTTTATCTGTTCGGTTTTAAAGGTTTCCGATTTTACTTTGCCCTTATCGTCATATTGCTTTTCGGTAAAATGAAGATAGATTGGGAATGCGATGTGGTCGGAATAGGTTTTAATTATTTCTTCGATACGCCATCGAGTAGCATATTCCGAATCTTCATTGTTTAGGTGAAGGATAACGCAGGTTCCGTTTGCTCCTTCGGGCACATCATCTATTATGGGGAAGGCCGTATCGTCAACCTTTTCCAGATCGTAGGAACCCTTTCCGTCCGAAGTCCATTTCCAAACATTGCTTTCACCTGCTTTTTTGGAAATAACGTCGATGGTAGATGCTGCCATAAAGGCCGAATAAAAGCCTACACCGAATTGCCCTATAAGATTGGAATCTTTTTTATCGGCCGCTGCAAGCTGATCTAAAAAAGCCTTTGTTCCGGATCTTGCTATCGTTCCCAAATTATTTTTTAGATCTTCCTCGTTCATACCCAAGCCGGTATCCCGTATGGTAAGCGTATTGGCTGTGTCGTCAAAACAGATATCGATTCTGGGCTCGAATTTAATCTGCTTATAAGCCTCATCGGAAAGGGTCAAATACTTTAACTTGTCTAATGCATCCGAAGCATTTGAGACAAGCTCCCTTAAAAAGATTTCCTTGTTTGAATAAAGCGAATGAATAATGAGCGACAAAAGCTGGTTCACTTCAGTTTCAAACTTGTACTGTGCCATATCAACCTCCAAAAAAAATAAGCTTGAGGGATTTTCAAATCCCGAGCATTGTTTTTTTACGCACTTTCGTAATGAAATGAGAAAGTGCATATTATATCAAAATAAACCGCAAAGGGGTATTTAAAAATGTAATATTAAATCAATATGTTTTAAAAAGTAATAAATTATCAGTAAAAAGGCAAGAGGATGGAATTGTATTCGTGCGGTTAATATCCGCCATTTCTCGGTAATGCTTGCATCGGGGGTGTTGATTTATATGGAAAATCATCTCTTTTCAAAGCCTTAAAAAAGATGTATAATAAAAGACATGGCTAATGATATGCAAAATAAGGAGTGGGAGCTTTTTGATGCCGTTGATTATATCCTAAATAGGGCCGGGGAAAGGGAAATAGAGGTGATTGCAGCTGCCTTGGAACGGAAAAGAAATGAGGCTTCAGCTTCAAGTCCCCTTGCAGCTATAAATCCGGAAAATATGGCAAAGCAAATGTCCGAATCCATCAACAAGTCGATTCAGTCAAGTCTTGAAGGCGTACGTCACACTTTCCGTGATTTTGCGGCCGATATGCTTTTAAAGGAAGCTCCGGAACTTTCTGAGGATCAGATGAAGGCTCTTATCGACTCTTGGATTCCCGAACAAGGTTCCTATGACGGAACTATAAAAAGTCTTGCAAAAAACGGAAAAGTTGACGGCATTCCTGCCGATGTATTATACGGAATGATTTTGCAATTTGTTTCTTACAGTATAGGCGAAATGAGTGCAAAAGAAAACGATGAGTTAAAAACTACTATGGGGAATTGGACTGAAAAATATTGGAGCCGTTTTCCTATGAGGATAAAACAGGAGATAAAAAGTTTTATCAATGGGGAAATTACGTCCGGTGAATTCCGAAAGAATATAACTGCTCTGATTTCTTAAAAAGGAGTGATTAAAATGAACAAAGCAATGGCCGGTGAAGACCGCAAAGAAATAGACGAAGTTTTCGGCAAAATAGGTGAAATTCAAAAAAAAATTGCAATAAGGAAGATAACCGAAATGGAGGAATCCTTGGAAAAACTTGAAGAAGAGTTGACTTATATTATTAACACCCATTCAAATATATTGACGGAAAATTGACGGAGTTTTTTATGAAAGAAAAATCAAAATTTATCTTATCGGTTTGCTTTGTTTTTTTTAGCTTATTAAGTCTTCATCCCGAGCTTTCTTTTGAATCTGCCGATATAAATAATGAAGGAGATATTTTATTCGAGATCAAAACGAATGCTTGTGACGACTATTCATATAAAACTCTTTTTAAGTATTCACATGAAAAAAATAAAATAGAACAGCTTACATTTTTTCCCGAAAAGTTGCAGCTTTTAGGGAACAATAAATTTTTACAAGTTTCAAACCGCTTCGGTATTATAAGGCTTGATCTTAATTCCGGGGCTGTTGATTTTAATTCGGATTTTGAACCTCTTTCAGCATCCAATTCGTCAAAGATAGGAGCTTTTAACAATATAAAATCAAGCCCTGACGGAAGATGGCTTACATTGGTAGAGCCTGAATCCCTTGTTTTCGGTCGGCTCGTACTGGTTGACACCCATACGGGCCGAAGATATATATTGAGTAACAAAACCGTCCGAAATGATCTTCCCGTATCCTGGTCGCCTGATTCAAAAATTATTTTGTATGAAGACGATTCGATAATCTATTTTGCACGGCCTGAATGGTTTTCTGCAGCTTCTTTTCCCGATAAGAATTTTAGAAAACTTTCTCAAGGCAAAATAAAAAATTTAAAATGGATTTCTTCCTCGGAATTTGTTTTTTTATCGGGGAATGCCCTTTATAAGGCTTCCTCTATAGAGCTTTTTACAAAGGCTTTTTACGCTCCATTATTTTCGACAGGAAAACTTGCGGCAAAAATACCTTCGGATTTTTCTCAGACCTTTGATTCCATTTTTATAGCACCTGACGGTAAGACCGCCGTTTTTGTTAAAGACAAAAGAAATGTTTACCATATTAAACTGGATGGGGACGATTATATAAATGTTTACTCCTCAGACTCTATTCCTTATTTATTGCTTCCGGGGAATACTGCTGAAGTCTATGTTCATTGGAAAGATAATTCTCCGATTGTTTTTGCCGAAGGCCTTGAAGGCGGAGCAAAAATTTTAAGGGCATGGCAAATTCCTCCTTCTTCTTCAAGTTTTGAAAGGATTCCCATTTTAGAAAAAAGCTCGTTTTTAGCAGCCTCTCCTAATTTTGAAGTTGCCGCTTTTAAGGAAGATGAGGGCATAGTTTTTTATGATACTTCACATACGGAAGAAAACGGAGGCTCTTCATGGAAAAAGATAAATGTTTTTTCCGATGAAAAAATCTTTTCGGCTGTTTGGAAAAATAACTTTACCGTTTTTTTAGGCGGTGAAAATTATATTTACGAGTATAGTTTTAAGGATAGCTTTTCGGACATAAGTAAGAAAAAAATTTCCGTTTCGGCTATGCAGGATTATAGCTGGTCGGATTCAGGCAAGGAAATTTTAATAAGTTTAAAAAGCAGCCCTAATGATGAGCCCGATAGTGAGCTTTCGGCCTCCGATAGTGTAGAAATTTTGCAATACATTTCAAATTTAACATGGACACTTTCTCCAAAAAAAATTATGCAAAAGAAAAACACAAATCTTTCAGATAGAATTTATATAGATTCAAATTCGGGCTATTTTTCAAATATGATTTATATCCGCCGCCTTAAAGATTTTATAACGCGCCCATTGTTGGAAGACGGAGGCTTTTTACGGGATCGGGATACGGCTCAAAAAAAATCTTCGTTTGAGAGTCTCAATTCTTCTTCCGTTTTTTCGCATGGAAGCCGGAACGGAAAAAAACGTGTTGCCTTGGTATTTGATGCCATGGACGATATGGACGGAATTGCGAGTATTCTTTATACCTTAAAAAAGAATAATATAAATTCAACTTTTTTTATAAACGGAGAAGCCATGAGGCAAAACCCCAATGCCGTAAAAGAGATTGTAAAAAGCGGACACCAGTGCGGTTCGCTCTTTTTTACCACATGGAATTTAAACGATACGGGTTATAGAATAGATGATAATTTTATAAAGCAGGGACTTGCCCGAAATGAAGATAATTTTTATTCTCTCACAGGTTCCGAGCTTTCTCTTATTTGGCATACCCCTCATTATATTTCTTCTTCTCTCATTGTAAATGCAGGAAAAAGTGCAGGCTATGTTTTTATTTCACCGGATGTGCGTGTGGCCGATTGGCTTAGTGCCGATGAAAAATTGACCGTACCGTCCCTTTATAAGTCTTCTGCGGAGCTGATTGAGGATATAGCTGATTCGGTTCAGCCTGGCTCCATAATTCCCATACGCATAGGTAAAGCTCTTTCAAGTAGAGGCGATTATCTTTACTATAGTTTGCAGCTTTTAATTGATGTTTTAACTGAGATGGGATATGAGATTACCGATGTAAGAACAGTACTGGGTTCTTAATAAAGTTGTCGATAAAATCTCTTGTAGGAAAGCCTCCAGAACATTTTAAAATTTGGAGGCTTTTTTAATTTCTTATTTAAAATTTTTATAGGTTGTTGAAGGATCGTAAAGGCCGGATCTTTTTTCTCCCTTAATTGACGGAATCGTTAAAATTATACCGGGTTCTACCCAGTTTGGATTTTTGGGGTCGGGGAGCTTATCCTTATTAGCCTCATATAGTTTGCGCCACATAAAGGGGTTTCCATATATTTCCTTTTTGGCTGCAATGTTCCACAAACAGTCCTTTTCTCCTCTCCAAGTTCTTACCCTATATTGAGAAGGGAGTTCTGCAAGGCCTGTGTTGTCTTTTCCCTTAACTACCGAAAGAGCATCTATTACTCTTTGGGCACATACGACTGCTACATCGTAGTTTTCGTTATCGAAGGCTATGCCCCCTGCATTTAAGGCTTCTTCCGCTGTTTTATAAGCATCAGGATATTTTTCTTCGGCTCCGTTCGCTTTTGCCCAAGTGAATCTTGTGCGGGCCTTGTTCATTTCTTGTTCGGCTTCGGTTTTAGCCAACATTCTTTGGATAAAGTCTGCCGATTGCTGTGCATAGCTTTCTGCAAGTTTTGAGTATTCTATTGAGGCTTCGTAATCTCCTTCATCATAGGCCTTTGCTGCAAGTTCCGTATAAGCCCTGCTTTTTCTTTGATATTCGTTGTCATCATAGGATACGGCAAAAAGAGGTATTAAAACCATCAAAAATATTAAGATTGTAATAAGCTTTTTCATTATTGGTTTCCTCCTTCGCTAGTTTGGCTGTTTTCAGGCTCATCTCCATGTGTGTTTATGTTTTCAACAGGTGCTCCGGTCTGAGGTGTAGAAAGGTTTTGTAAATCAAGCTCTCCTTCGGTAAATCCTTCTCCGGTTTCGGTCAATGGAGCTTCCTGATCGGCTTCTAAGGCCAAATCCGAGCTTTCTTGTTGCCGCTTTGCAGCTTCTGCCATTGCTTTTTCCGCTTCTGCTCGTTTTAAAGCTACTTCTTCGTATAGTTTTGCAAAGATTTTTGCAGCTTCATTATACGACTGGTAGGCTTCCTTATAGTTTGATCTGTCGGCGGCCGATTTTCCACGGTTATAGGTTCTTACAGCCTTGTTGTATTCTTCTTTTCTGCTTCTTGCTACTTTGATTGAATCACAGTCATCTTTATACTCTTTTGCGGTGTCTTTTGACGTTTTGGTAAATTCAAAATAACCCTTATTTACTACTTTTTTATAGAGTTGTAAGGCATCTTCCGAAGATTCTTTTGCCATTTTATAGTCTAAAGGATAATGATCTGATGTGTTGATCGAATATCTTTCGGCATCGACATAGTCTGTAGGGTTATATGCGGCAAAACCGTTAGTTTCTATCTCGGCTCGTAAATTAGCCGCTTCTGTAAGATTGCGAAGGGTTTCATATCTGATTATAGCTTCTTCGTATTTAGCTATAGCTTCTTTTAAGTTTCCTGCTTGAGCATCTGTGTCGGCCGTTTGTTTAACATCTTCCGCAGTTTTAAAGAAATCGGGATATGCTTTGTCTGCTTTCAAATCCATGGCTTTTTTTCTCGCCTGATTTACTTTTCCGTTTTTTCCTTGAAAAAGCTTAATTTTTGCAAGAAGAGGGTCTTCAGGTTTAACGGTTTCCTGTTTCGGAGTTTCGGGTTTTATTTCGACAACTTCCGGCTCTTCAATTTTCGGCTTCGGCTCAGCGTCTTGTGTTTTTTGTTTTGATGCACAGGCGGAAAACAAAATTAACACAAGGGCGGACAGAATAATGATCATTTTACAATTTTTTTTCATTGATACCTCCCATAAAAAGTTTTTGAAAAAATTATCAAATTTTTGAAAAAAGTTTTTTCAAGCAGTTTGTTTACAAACTGCATACAATAATGCGATGTTTGCCGGAAAGGCAAACTCGGCAGATAAACAGAGAGGCACCATTTGTGCCGAACTGTTTATTGCACCTCCCAATATATAAAATAATGATACTCTTTTTTTATTTTTTTCAAGCTCTAATTTTTTTTGTATTTATTTTTTAAAATTTTGCTATTTGTTGCAAAAAAAAACTATAAAAAATATAGAGAGGTATATATGAAAAATATTATTTTACAAACAAATCAAGATGATTGCGGAGCTGTATGTATTGCCAATATATGCAGACATTATGGTAAGCCAATAGCAGTAGAAAATATACGGGAAATCTTACGGCACAACAAAAACCGTTTGTCGGGATGGGGCATAATTCATGCCGCCGAAACCCTAGGTTTTTCGTGCCGCGGAGCTGTTTCCGAGTCAAAAGAACTTCCTAAAAACATTCCTCTGCCCTGTATTGCCCACATAGTAAAAGAAAATGAGAATTTTTATTGCACTGTTTATCGATGGGATTCAAAGTATGTTCATTTAATTGATCCTTCGGGCGGCTCTAAAAAAATAGACATAGAAACTTTTAAAAATATGTGGACGGGCGTATTTTTTATAGTTTTACCCGGCCATAATTTTTCCGGAAAAGATTCATCAAAGGGCTTGTTTAGGTTTTTGAGTATTTTAAAATCTCATAAAAAAATATGTGTTGAAATTTTTGCGGCAAGCGTTATATTGTCTTTTCTTGGTATCATAAGCGCCTTTTATTTTAGGTTTTTAATTGATGAGGTTCTAAGCTCAAGTCTAAACGACTCTCTCACAAGTTTTTCGATAGGTTTTTTAGGAGTGGTTATGTTTAGGACTCTTTTAGCTCTTGCCCGGAATCAACTCTTGATGCATATGAGTTTTAAAATAGATATGGTCTTGGTGCACCGATATTTTGAACATGTGCTTCATCTGCCGATGCGTTTTTTTACTCAAAAAAAGACAGGTGAAATTATTGCCAGGATGAACGATACGGGAACCATAAGGCAGGTAATTTCTGCTACGGCATTAACCGTAGTCTTAGATTCTCTTATGCTGATTTTCGGATCCGTATTTTTAATTTCATTGGGCTCCAATCTACTGGTTGCAGCTATTATTCCCGTTATAATCAGCTCGATTCTTGTATGGTTTTATGCAAAACCTTATCAAACAAAAATTAGAAAAAGAGCTGCTGCCGAGGCAGAAAAACATTCCTGCATTGTAGAAAGTTTAAACGGAATCGCAACAATCAAGGCTTTAGGGGCCGAAGACAAGGCTGTAGACCGTGCCGAATTTAAAATTGTAAATGCTATTCGAAAAGGAATTAATTTAGGCTCGTTTTCGAATTATCAAAACAGTATTCAAAATTTTATCGGAGGATGCGGAACTTTGGCTATTTATTGGATGGGAAGTTTGAATATATTAAACGGCTCAATGTCCTTAGGTCAGTTGATTTCTTTTGTTATTCTTTCCGGATACTTTTTAGATCCTCTTGCAAGATTATTGACTCTCCAGCCTCAGCTGCAAGAAGCCTATGTTGCAGCTGAGAGGCTTGCAGAAATTTTTGATGAAGCAACGGAAGAGGATTTGGATAACGGAAAAATTGAAACGGAAGGTTTTTCAGGAAAAATAGATATAAAAAATCTTTCTTTTAACTATGATCCGCATTTAACAAATTTGAGCAATATAAATATGAGTATCAATCCCGGGGAAAGAGTTGCCTTTGTAGGTGCCTCCGGATCGGGAAAAACGACCCTTGCGAAACTGTTAATGAAATTTTATTCTCCTCAAGAAGGTGATATTTTTATCGATAACATAAATTTAAAAGATTTAAAGACGGATTCTTATCGAAAACACATAGGTTATGTTCCGCAGGAAATACTTTTGTTTTCAGGTTCGATAGCTGAAAATATAAATTGGAGTTCAGGAAACTGCGATTATAGGCGGATGATTGCTGCGGCAGATATTTCAGGTGCTTCTTCATATATCGAAGCTCTTCCGGATAGATACAATACCTTTGTAGGAGAACATGGTACAACTCTTTCGGGTGGCGAGAGGCAGCGTATAGCTATTGCGCGTATTCTCTTACATAACCCTTCAATTCTAATTTTAGATGAAGCGACATCAGCTCTGGACGGAATTTCTGAAAATGAAATTCTAGGTACTTTAAAAGAAATTACTTCAGGGCGTACATCTATAATTATCGCACATAGGCTAAGTTCCATTAAAGACTGTGACAAGATATTTGTATTTGACAAAGGAAAAATACTTGAATCGGGGACTCATGCCGATTTGCTGGAAAAGGATGGCCTTTATTCAAAATTGTGGGAAACACAAAATGGAGCGGAGGAAATTGTAGCATGAAAAAGATATTGTATATTGAAGATTTAAGCTATACCGGAGAGGTATTACAAGAGCAAAAGACCGGTTTTTTCAGCTCTGTAATTTCTATTATTTGCCTGCTTGCGGTTTTTGGTATTTTTTGGCTTATTTTCGGAAAAAAAGAAGAAGTCATAAGGACATCAGGGATGGTGCGTCCTGTAGAAAACATTTCTTTTGTAAAAAGTTTTGCAGCAGGAACCGTAAAAAACATTTATTTTACTTCGGGACAATATGTAGAAAAAGGAGATATTCTTTTAAGCATAGACGATAAGGTCTCTGAAAAAGAAAGGCGGAATCTTGAAGATTTAATATCTAAAATTGAAAAGAAAATTAAAGATGCACGGATGTGTATTGAAAGTGCGGAAAAAGATTTAATGCTTGTACAGCCTGAAAGAGCAATAGCTTATAAACGTATGGAAAATTATTTTTCAATCAAAAATAATTTGGAAAAAACTTTAGAGACAAATTCCCAGCTGCTTGAAGAAGAAAAAGCTCTTCCCAACTTTAGCTTGGCAAGTAAAAAACTTGAAATCCTTAGTTTAAACGTTGAAAAGAACAAAAGTGATTTGGAACAATATAAAACCTCTTTTTTTCATTCTCTTCTCACCGAAAAAGAAACCTTGGAACTTCAAAAAGAAAATCTGAAAATCTCGCTTTTTAAGGTCATGGAAAATTTAAAACTTTTTAACATATACGCTACTATTTCAGGCGAAATTCAAGAAATTTCATCTTTAAATTGCGGAGACAATATTTTTAGCGGTCAAGAAATACTAAAAATTGTTCCTGCCTCTAATGATAACCTTAGAGTTGTTCTGAGGCTTCCTTCTTCACAAGCCGGTTTGATAAGGGAAGACATGAAAGTCCGTCTAAAATTTCCTGCCTTTCCTTACAGCGAATTCGGCAGTCTGGAGGGGCAGATTGAAACCATTCTTCCCGATGTTCTTTTAGGATCAAAAAATTTCGAGTATGCCGTATTTGTAAAATTAAATGGAAATAGCTTGTCTGATAAAAAAGGTATGCCCCATTTTTTAAAAACAGGCTTAGACACTGAAGCCTTTATAATAACCGAAACAGGTTCCATTCTTTCCTTTATATTAAAAAGACTGGAGGTACAATGAAAAAGTTTTTATTAGATATATTTTTTGTTTTTATTTTATTTTCGGCTTATGCTGAAGCGGATAGTGAAGTTGGAATAAAAGAATTTTTTGATAAGGTAAACCCATTAATCGAAAAAAATCCTCAATACAAAAAAATAGAATTAAACTTTAATCTGAATAAAAGGCTCAATTTTTCGGAATTTGCAAATTGGTTCCCTGCTCCGTATACTGAGTTAAATACTTCGGTTTCCGGTGTAAAGTTTGATAAACCTTATAAGTCTTTAGATCTTGTTTCGTCTTTTGGAATTAACCAACGACTTCCGCTCGGTATGAACCTTAATGTCATAGGAAAACAATCTTGCATGGTTTTTCTTGATAGTACACCGGAGTATTCGTATAAGTATAACTCTATAGCAGGTTTAAATATGCCTTTATGGTTTATGGCTCCTTCTGTTCTGCCTGATTTTGTAAAACAAGAATTCGGACTTTATCAAAAAAAGAAAAAACTTTACACGCTTGAAAGAGATTTGGATAAAAAAAAGCTGATATTAAAAACTCTTTCAGCCATCGGCTTAGAAAAAATTTTAAAGAAAAAGGTTGAGCTATTAAAACATGTTCAAAATTGGAATATTGAAGAAACCGAAAAAAATGAAGTTTTGGTTTCGCAAGGAAAGCTTTCTATTTTGGACTTTTCCGAAGCGGATAAAAAAATGAGGCAAACGGAAATTTTACTTTTTCAAACGCAACAAAATTACAATGCTCTTATTGATGAGATAGAAGCTATGGGCTTGCGTTTTTATGACTTAACTGAAGACATCGACAATTGGCTGTCTTTTTTTGAAAATTTTACCTTTTTTCTTCAAAAAGAAGCCTCTGCCGGGGACGAGGTTAGTCTTTTAAAACATCAAACTTTATGGATGGAATCGGTTAGCAATTTTCAAAGCCGAATTCCCAACTTGTTTATTTCTTTTAGTGCAGATGTACTTCCTTCAAAAGATCATTATCCGTCTTTTTCGACAGCCTTTATGGGCTATTGGAAGGATAATCCCTCAATTAAATGGTCAGTCTCTATGAATTTAAAGATAAACTTATCTCCTCTGCATGATGATTTTAGACTGAATAAAAATTTTAAAATTTTAAAAGAAATTAACTCTTTAGATGAAAATTCTTTAAAGCGTAAAATTGAAGAAGAAAAAAAAGCGGGATTAAAAGATATTAAGGAAGCTCTTTTTATGATAGAAACGGCAAAATCAGCCCTTGAAATTCAAAAAAAATACTTTACTCTTGCTGAGGAGCTTTATAAACAGGGTAAAACCGATTTTCATGAATTAGATGCTGCAAAAAATCTTTTAAAGGAAACGGAAATAAATTATTATTCGGAAAGACTATCGTATGTTTTAAAGGTTTTGCAGGTTTATAATTTTTAGAGGTTTTATACTTTTTTAGATTTATTTTTTAAAATCAGGCATTTTTTATTGAAATGCCTGATTTTAGTTTAATTTAGCTTAAAATTCCATATCAATGTATTGACAAAAAAGGCCTGATTTGATAGAATGCACGAACCTATTTTGTGGGCATTTTGCTCCTGTAGCTCAGTCGGCAGAGCACAACCATGGTAAGGTTGGGGTCAGCAGTTCAATTCTGCTCGGGAGCTTTTCGGAAACGATGACCTAGAATTTTGCGGAGGGTAAAGTAATGGCTAAAAAAACGGCTGTAGAGCTCATAGCTCTTCAATGCAGCGAATGTAAAAGAAAGAATTATACTACATCTAAGAACAGAAAAAACATTCAAGGTAAGCTTGAGCTGATGAAGTATTGTTCTTTTGATCGAAAGCATACATTGCATAAGGAAACAAAGATAAAATAACCGAATAGACCCGTGTCTGTTTAGGATGCAGGGTCTAGGTTCAATTAGGTCAGTAGCTCCAATGGTAGAGCGTCGGTCTCCAAAACCGAATGTTGAGGGTTCGAGTCCTTCCTGGCC
The DNA here is from genome assembly GCF_000755145.1 of Treponema putidum. GTDB lineage: Bacteria > Spirochaetota > Spirochaetia > Treponematales > Treponemataceae > Treponema_B > Treponema_B putidum. The sequence continues at coordinate 175,147 of NZ_CP009228.1, read as the reverse complement.
TGTATTTTAAAAAAAACGAGGTTTTTATGGCTAAAATTGGAACTTTTTGGAAAGAATGTATAGGGGAGCTTAGAAAAGTTGTCTGGCCTACGGCTTCTGAAGTAGGGTCTTCGGTAAAGGTGGTTTTGATTTCTACCTTAATCGTAGCTGTTTTTCTCGGCGGGCTTGATGCTCTCTTTGTAGCTTGCATAGGTTGGATTTTTTAAGTAATGGCTAAGGCTTGGTATATTCTTCATACCTATTCCGGCTATGAGAATAAAATTGAAAAAACGATACGTACTCTTATAGAAAAAGGCATTATTTCTGCAGATTTTGTTACGGACATAAAAATACCTGAAGAACTTGTAATAGAAAATAAGAGCGGAAAAAAGCGCAATGTTAAGCGTAAATTTCTCCCCGGCTATATGCTTGTTGAGATGAATCTTCCCGATCTTGGCTGGAAAAACATTTGTTCCGAAATCCGCAAAATTCAGGGTGTAACCGGATTTTTGGGTACGGCAGGTAATGAAAAACCTCAGCCTATTTCTTCCGAAGAAGCAAAGGAAATTTTACAAAAAACCGGTGAAATTAAGGGTGATAAAAATATCAGGGTTATTCAGAATTTCAGTGAAGGACAGCATGTCAAAATCATTGAAGGCGCTTTTGCTTCATTTACAGGCGTTATTGATGAGGTTATGGCAGATAAAAATAAGTTAAGAGTTATGGTTGCAATTTTCGGCCGTACTACACCGGTTGAAGTTGAAATGTCTCAAGCTGAAATCATTTAAGTTTTAAATAAGGTGCGGTATCCTTTACCTGCACTTTAATTGTATATTACGGGAGGAGAGATATCTCCGTTTGTACCGGAAGGAGAGAAGATGGCAAAGAAAAAGGTTGTGACACAGATTAAACTTCAGTGTCCCGCAGGAAAAGCAACTCCTGCGCCGCCTGTAGGCCCGGCTTTAGGTCCGCACGGTGTAAGTGCGCCTCAGTTTGTACAGCAGTTCAATGACCGTACAAAGTCCATGGAGCCCGGTTTGGTTATCCCCGTTGTTATTACGGTATATGCCGATAAGAGTTTTTCTTTTATCCTCAAAACACCGCCCGCATCGGTTTTAATCAAAAAAGCCTGTAAGATTGAAAAAGGTTCTGCTGCATCGGTTACTGCAAAAGTTGGAAAACTTTCGAAGGCCGCATTGGAAGAAATCGCAAAAACAAAGATGCCCGATATCAATGCAAACGACATTGAAGCTGCAAAAAAAATCATTGCAGGAACTGCACGAAGTATGGGTGTAGAGGTGGAGCGTTAGTATGAGACACGGAAAAAATTACAAAAATGCAATTACAAAGTATGATTCTGCGGCTTCCTATGAGCTTCCCAAGGCTGTTGATATTGTCAAAGAGCTTAAATACGCCAAATTCGATGAAACAGTCGAAGTTCATGTAAGTTTGACCCTTGGTAAGGGACAGAGTGTTAGAGATACCCTTGTTCTACCCCATCAGTTTAGGGGTGAAAAGAAAGTTTTGGTTTTTTGTACCGATGACAGAGTAAAAGAAGCTCTTGATGCAGGAGCTGCCTATGCAGGTTCTACGGAATACATTGAAAAGGTAAAGGGAGGCTGGCTTGATTTTGACATTGCCGTTGCTACCCCTGACATGATGAAGGATGTAGGACGTTTGGGTATGGTTCTCGGCCGTAGAGGTTTAATGCCTAACCCCAAAACAGGAACGGTTACCACGGATATTGCAAGCGCTATAAATGAGCTTAAGAAAGGCCGTGTGGAATTCCGTGCCGACAAGGGCGGGGTTGTGCACCTCCCTGTAGGAAAAGTCTCTATGGATTCTTCCAAAATTGTAGAAAACGTACAGGCTCTTATAAACGAAACGATGAGAAAAAAGCCTGCCGATGCAAAAGGCGACTATATCAGATCCGTATCGATAAGTTCGACAATGGGCCCCGGCGTTTGGGTTGATTATAAGGTAGGAGAGTAAAATGGCATTAAGAACAAAAAATCCGAATAGCCAAAAAATCGAAGCGATTGAAAACATCAAAAAAGATGTAAAAGCCTCCTCCGCTTTTATTTTTACCGAGTACAGAGGCTTAAAGGTTGAGCAGATTACCGAGCTCCGCAAAAAGCTTAGGGAAAATGCTTGCACATACAAGGTTGTACGTAATAATTTTGCACGCATTGCTTTTGAAGATGCCGATATTAAGGATGTAGATTCTTGGTTAACAGGGCCTACAGCCTTGGCAATGATTTCAGAAGATGCAAACCTTGCTGCAAAAACCTTGTTTGAATATGCAAAAGATACTCCGGCTCTTGTAATTAAGGGTGCGGTAGTTGACGGTGAAATTTATGATGCCAAACAAATTGAGGCGTTTTCAAAACTTCCCGGCAAAAAAGACCTTATTGCAATGTTTATGTCTACAGTCAATGCTACAACTTCCAAGTTTGTACGTACCTTACAGGCGATTGTGGATAAGGGCGGCCTCGATGGCGGTCCTCAGGGTGATGCTCAAGCCGGTGCTCCCGCAGAAGCAAAAGCTGAAGCTTCTGCTTCAGAGGCTTAAAACTAAGGAATCTTTTAGGAGTTTTCCGAAAAGATTTTTAAGCAGTCAGGCTTCAAAGGCTTGCCCCCTGTCTGCTTAAGGTGCTTAAAAGCACAAAATTTTAAATTTAAGGAGAAGATAATATGGCAGCATTAACAAATGAACAAATTATTGAAGCAATCGGCGAAAAAACGATTCTCGAACTTTCCGAGCTTATCAAAGCTATGGAAGAAAAATTCGGCGTAACAGCCGCTGCTCCCGTTGCAGTAGTTGCAGGCGGAGCTGCAGGAGGCGGAACCGCTGAAGAAGAGAAGACGGAATTTACCGTTACTCTTAAAGGCCTCGCTGATCCCGGTAAAAAAATCGGTGTTATCAAGGAAGTTCGAAACGTTATTCCCGGCCTCGGCTTGAAGGAAGCTAAAGAGCTTGTTGAAGGAGCTCCGAAAGTTCTTAAAGAAGATGTTTCTAAAGAAGAAGCAGCCAAGATTAAGGAAGCTATTACAGCCGCCGGCGGTGAAGTTGAAATTGCTTAATAAGCAAAATACCGGTTTTAAGCCGGACATTGTTATGCTTCTTTTTAAAAGAAGCATAACATCATAAACAATAAATTTTCTCTAAGACTTCCTGTATGAATTTTCAGGAAGTCTTTTTGTGATTAAATATAAAATTGGGGGTAAGGAATGTTTGCAAGAGGCCAAAAGATAGATCGAAGATATTATGGTAAGGATGTTCCGAATTTTATGGAACTTCCTAACCTTATAGATATTCAGATTCAATCTTACAATAAATTTTTAAACAAAGAAAAAAAGACGGATGAGGCCGATATTGAGGGTTTAGAATCGGTTTTTAATACAACTTTTCCTATAGAAAGTATAAATGAAGACATGGCTTTGCAATATCTTTCCTATTCTCTCGATTATGACAGTATTAAATTTTCAGAAATTGAATGTAAACAAAAGGGTTTAACATATTCTGTTCCCTTAAAAGCCGAAATAGATTTATTTTTTAAAGAAACTAAAGAAATACGCCGCAAAAACATATATATGGGCGATATTCCGTTAATGACTGAAAGAGGAACCTTTATTATCAACGGAGCGGAACGGGTTGTAGTTTCTCAGATTCACCGTTCGCCGGGTGTAATCTTTTCGCATGAAAAAGGCGTTTACTCAAGCCGCATTATTCCCTACCGCGGAACATGGCTTGAATTTGAAATAGATCAGAAAAAAGAGCTTATTTATGCAAAGCTAGACAGTAAAAAGCGAATTTTAGGTACGATATTTTTACGCGCTCTCGGATATGATACAAGAGAAAAAATTATCGACCTTTTCTATAAGACTAAGACGGCAAAAATATCTGCCGACAGGTCGGAATATGAAGAACTGATCGGTCAAGTTTTAGCCCGTGATGTTTTTGTGAAAGGTGAGGATGGCGAAAAACGGAAAATGCATCAAGCCGGTGAAAAGATCCATCCCCATAACATAGACGATTTAATTCAAAGCGGAGTTAAAAAGATAACGATAATCGACTTTAAGGCAAAGGATTCTTTGGATTCTCAGATCATCATCAACTGCTTTGAAAGAGAGGAAATTAAGTATACTCCCGACCCTGCCGTAAACGATGAGCCGACAGTTGAAGATGCCTTAAACGCAGTCTACAGCGTTATACGTCCGGGAGATCCTATTACATACGAAAATGCAAAAGAAGACCTGCACAATATGTTCTTTACGGCCCGCCGATACGATATAGGTAAGGTCGGCCGATATAAATTAAACAAAAAATTCGACTATCCCGATGATGTGCAAGGCACAACCTTAATTGAAGAAGACATCTTTAAAACGATGAAGCTTTTGATCAAGGTCTACATAGGAGAAGAAAGTGTTGACGATATTGACCATCTGGGTAACAGGAGAATTAGGTCAGTCGGCGAAATTATGACCGATGTTCTAAAAAAAGCCTTCTCCAGAATGGAACGTATTGCCCGCGACAGGATGAGCTCCAAGGAGATGGATACCATCAAACCTCAGGACTTAATTTCCATTAAGCCCATTGTTGCAGCTATCAAAGAATTTTTCGGGGCAAGCCAATTGTCCCAGTTCATGGATCAGGTAAACCCCTTGGCCGAGCTTACTCATAAGCGCCGTCTTAACGCTTTAGGCCCCGGCGGTCTTTCACGAGACAGGGCGGGCTTTGAGGTCCGTGAAGTTCACTATACCCACTACGGAAGAATGTGCCCGATCGAGACCCCTGAAGGCCCGAATATAGGACTCATAGTTTCTATGGCAAACTATGCCCGTGTAAACGAATACGGTTTTTTGGAAGCCCCCTATGTAAAGGTTGTAAACGGGGTTGCTACACGAGAAATCGAATACTTGTCTGCAATGGATGAAGACAAGTACTTTATAGGTCAGGTTTCTTCCGCTATAGGAAAGGATGGAAAAATCAATACGGATCAGGTTTCATGCCGAAGACTTGGAGACTATACTTCAAGAAGCCCGAAAGATATTCAGTACATGGATGTTTCTCCGAAACAGATTATATCCGTTTCGGCTTCTCTAATTCCCTTCCTTGAGCATGACGATGCTAACCGTGCCCTCATGGGTTCTAACATGCAGCGCCAGGCCGTTCCTCTTGTTTTCCCTGAGCCGCCCCGTGTCGGAACCGGTATGGAAAAAAAGTGCGCCTATGATTCGGGCGTTTTGATTAAGGCAAAGAGGGCGGGGAAGGTTGAGTTCGTTTCTTCCGATCAGATTATTATCTCCCCCGAAAAGGGAAAAAATAAAGAAGATAAGGACGAATACACTCTCTTAAAATATCAAAGGACTAACCAAGAAACATGCTATCATCAGCGCCCCATCGTAAATGTGGGAGATGCCGTAAAAGAAGGACAGCCCATAGCTGACGGGCCTGCAACCTATAACGGAGAGTTGGCCCTAGGCCGAAACATCCTTGTAGGCTTTGTTCCTTGGAACGGTTACAACTATGAGGATGCTATTTTAATTTCACGCAGAGTTGTAAAAGAAGATATGTTCACTTCTATTCATATAAAAGAGCTTTCAACCGATGTTCGGGAAACAAAGCTGGGTGCCGAAAAGATGACCTGTGATATTCCGAATAAGTCCGAAAAGAGCTTGGATGACCTCGACAGTGAAGGTATTATACGGATCGGCTCTAAGGTAAAGCCCGGAGACATCCTTGTAGGAAAGGTTACCCCCAAGAGCGAAAGCGATACAACCCCTGAGTTTAAGCTCCTTAATTCTATCTTCGGTGAAAAGGCTAAGGAAGTGCGGGATACCTCCCTGCGTGTTCCCCACGGAACTGAGGGCACGGTTATCGATGTTCAGCGCTTAAAGAGGGATCAGGGAGATGACTTGAGTCCCGGTGTAGATGAGGTTGTAAAAGTTTTAATCGCCACAAAGAGGAAGCTCCGAGAGGGAGATAAGATGGCAGGCCGCCACGGAAACAAGGGGCTTGTAGCCAGAATTCTCCCCGAAGAAGATATGCCCTACATGGAAGACGGAACACCGCTCGATATTTGTCTAAACCCGCTCGGCGTTCCATCCCGAATGAATGTCGGACAGATTTTGGAATCGGAGCTAGGCCTTGCAGGATTAAAATTGAATGAGTGGTACGAATCTCCCGTTTTTGAGTCTCCCAGCATGGAGCAGATTGAAGCAAAGCTCAAGGCCGCAGGTTATCCTACAAATTCTAAGGTAAAACTCAGAGACGGTTTAACCGGCCGCCTCTTTGAAAACGATGTCTTTGTCGGTGTTATCTACTTTTTAAAGCTGGCTCACTTGGTAGACGACAAGATGCATGCACGGTCAACAGGCCCCTATTCTCTTGTTACTCAGCAGCCCTTGGGCGGTAAGGCCCAGTTCGGCGGCCAGCGCTTGGGAGAAATGGAAGTTTGGGCACTTGAAGCCTATGGTGCTGCCAACACATTACAGGAGCTTATCACAATCAAGTCCGACGATATGCACGGACGGTCTAAAATATATGAATCCATCGTTAAGGGCGAGCCTTCAAGCTCTGCCGGTATCCCCGAATCCTTTAACGTATTGGTTCAGGAATTAAGAGGCTTAGCTCTCGACTTTACAATCTATGACGCAAAGGGTCAGCAAATTCCTTTAACCGAAAGGGATGAAGAGCTAATTAAACGCGAAAAAACGAGTACTAACTTTTAACGGAAAGGAGAGGGAAAGATTATGAGAGATATACAAGATTTTGACAGCTTGATGATAAAACTTGCTTCACCCGATACTATAAGGGCTTGGTCCTACGGGGAAGTAAAAAAGCCTGAAACAATCAATTACCGAACCTTGCGCCCTGAGAGGGACGGCTTGTTTTGCGAAAGAATATTCGGAACTACAAAGGAATGGGAATGTTTTTGCGGAAAATTTAAATCAATCCGTTATAAGGGCGTTATCTGCGACCGCTGCGGTGTTGAGGTTACTCATTTTAAAGTCCGTCGTGAACGTATGGGGCACATAGAACTTGCAGCTCCCGTTTCTCATATTTGGTATTACCGCTCGGTACCGAGCCGAATGGGACTTTTGCTTAACTTGCAGGTTGCAGCCCTAAGATCTGTTTTGTACTACGAAAAATACATTGTTATAGATGCAAACGATACAGACTTAGAACCCATGCAGCTTTTAACTGAGGATGAGTACAGGGATGCTCACGAGCGCTATGGAGCCGCCTTTACTGCAGGTATGGGAGCAGGGGCTATTAAAACCCTTCTTCAAAACATAAATTTAGATGAACTTGCAGCCCAGCTCCGTGCTAAAATGATTGAAAAAGGTGCAAAAAGCGATCAACGCCTTTTACGCAGAATCGAAATAGTCGAAAATTTTAGAGCATCGGGCAACAAACCCGAATGGATGATTCTTGATGTTATTCCGGTTATTCCTCCGGATTTACGCCCCATGGTTCAGCTTGACGGAGGCCGCTTTGCAACCTCCGACCTTAATGATTTATACAGAAGAGTTATCCACCGAAACAGCCGTTTGAGTAAACTCATGGAATTAAAGGCTCCCGATATTATTATCAGGAACGAAAAGAGAATGCTCCAAGAAGCGGTTGATGCTTTATTTGATAACTCAAAGCGTAAAAAGGCTATTAAGGGAGCTTCAAATAGACCCTTAAAATCGATTTCAGACCTTTTAAAGGGAAAACAGGGAAGGTTCCGCCAAAACCTTTTAGGTAAACGTGTTGATTATTCAGGCCGATCAGTTATCGTTGTAGGCCCCGAGCTCAAACTTTGGCAGTGCGGTTTGCCCACAAAGATGGCCTTGGAGCTATTCAAACCCTTTATAATGAAAAAACTTGTTCAAAAGGAAGTCGTTTCCAATATTAAAAAGGCTAAACTTCTTGTTGAGCAGGAAGCTGCCGAAGTTTTCGCTGTCCTTGATGAGGTTGTAAGCGAACATCCGGTTCTTTTAAACCGTGCTCCGACTCTCCACCGCTTGGGTATTCAGGCCTTTGAGCCTGTTTTGGTAGAAGGAAAAGCTATCCGTCTTCACCCTCTAGTATGTAAGGCTTTTAACGCCGACTTTGACGGCGACCAAATGGCTATCCACGTTCCGCTGACTCAGGCTGCCCAAATGGAGTGCTGGACACTGATGCTTTCAGCCCGAAACCTGCTTGACCCTGCAAACGGAAAAACAATAGTCTTCCCGACGCAGGACATGGTTTTAGGCCTTTACTATCTTACAAAAGAAAGAGCTTTGCCTGAGGGTAAAAAAGAGCGCCGCTATTCTTCCGTTGCAGAAGTTTTGATGGCCGCAGAATGTCATGCCGTCGGCTGGCAGGAACCTGTTTTAATAGATTATGAAACGGAGCCCGGTAAGATTGAAACCGTAAGGACAACGCCGGGAAGAATCCTATTTAACGAAGAAATGCCCGAAGGTGTTCCATTTACAAATGATGCATTAAACGATAAAAAAATACGAAAACTAATAGAAGGTGTTTTTAAAGCTAAGGGCCCGTGGCTGGCTGTTCAGCTTTTGGACAAGCTAAAGGCTGTCGGTTATAAGTATGCTACATATTTCGGGGCAACTTTGAGTATGGAAGATATGATTATTCCTCCTGAAAAGGCAGGAATGCTCGAAAAGGCCAATAAAGAGGTTTTGGAAATATATAACCAGTATAAGGGCGGTCATATAACCCAAGAAGAACGCTATAACCGCGTTGTTGACGTTTGGCAAAAGACTAACTCCAATCTTAAAGAAATTCTTATGAACCGTCTGCAAGAAGACAAGGGTGGATTTAACACGATTCATATGATGGAAACTTCTGGAGCGAGAGGTTCTAAGGATCAGATAAATCAGCTTGCAGGAATGCGCGGTCTTATGTCCAAACCTACGGGAGACATCATAGAACTCCCGATTAGATCGAACTTTAAAGAAGGCTTAAACGTTATGGAATTCTTTATTTCGACTAACGGTGCCCGAAAAGGTTTGACCGACACGGCTCTTAAAACATCGGATGCCGGTTACCTGACCCGCCGTCTCGTCGATATTGCCCAAAACGTAGTTGTAAACGAAGAAGACTGCGGTACCATTAACGGTATAGAATATGCCGCAATTAAACGAGGAGACGAAATCCGTGAGTCCTTGAGCGAGCGTATTGCCGGAAAATACACTCTGGAAAGGGTTATTCACCCCATTACGGGAGAGCTTCTCATAGATGTAAACGAATATATTACCGATGAAACAGCTAAGAAGATAGAAGAAGCCGGTGTTGAAACCGTTAAGCTCCGCACCGTTTTAACCTGCGAATCAAAGCACGGTGTTTGTGTTAAGTGTTACGGACGGGATCTTGCCCGAAACAGAATTGTCCGAATAGGGGAGGCTGTAGGTATTATCGCAGCCCAGTCCATCGGCCAGCCCGGTACACAGCTTACGATGCGTACTTTCCATGAAGGCGGTACGGCTTCTAAAAACGTTGAAGAGAACAGGATCGTATTTAACGATTATTCTATCATCGTTAGAGGCATAAAGGGCTCTTATGTAACACTCAAAAACGGACACTTCCTGTTTACAAGAAAGGGAGAATTTACCTTCAGCAGGGTATTAAACGAATATGCTCTTAAAAAAGGTGAAACACCTCTTGTAAGTACGGGAACGAGGGTAGTAAAGGGCAATCCTCTTTATACCTTAAAAAACGGAAAAGAAGTGCTTTCAGAAAATATAGCCATTGCCGAAGTCAGGGATAATATTATCTATTTGACCGGTCAGGATCAGACAATAGAGATAAGAAACGGTTCCGAGGTTATAGTAAAAGAAAATGAGGTTATAAAGGCCGGAGAAACAATCGGTACCTTCGACCCCTTTGCAGATCCTATTTTGGCGGAATATGACGGTTTTGTTCGATTTGAGGATATTTTGCCCGGAACGACCCTAAAAGAAGAAGCTGACGAGGAAACTGGTGTTGTCGAAAAACGAATAAGCGATGCTCACTTTGATAAGATGCAGCCCCGTATCTTTATTTCGGATGAATCGGGTAACCCCGTAGGTGAAGACTCTTACTTCCTCCCCGGAGGTGCTCAGCTTTTGGTTGAAGAAGGTCAAGAAATTAAGGCAGGTGCAATCCTTGCAAAGATAGCAAAAGAGTCGGTAAAGACAAAGGATATTACCGGAGGTCTTCCTCGAGTTTCGGAACTTCTTGAAGCGCGAAAGCCTAAGTCCCCTGCCGTTCTTGCAGCTATTGCAGGTGTTGTTACCATTAAGAAAGGCTTACTCAAGGGTAAGAGAACTATTATGGTTCGGGACGAATACGGCCATGACGTAAAACACTTGGTTCCTATCGGAAAGAGAATGCTTGTCCGTGACGGAGATACGGTAAAAGCCGGTGAGCCCTTGTGTGACGGCAGCTTTGATCCGCACGATATTTTAAATATCCTTGGTGAGAACGCTCTTCAAAACTACTTGATGAAGGAAATCAAAGAAGTCTATGATGCTCAGGGTGTTACCATAAATGATAAACATGTGGGTATAATCGTACGCCAGATGCTCCGAAAGGTAAAGATTGTTTCGGTTGGAGATACCAAGTTTATCTTTGACCAGCAGATAGATAAATACCGCTTCCACGAAGAAAATAAGAGGGTTAAGGAAGAAGGCGGTCAGCCTGCCGTTGCCCGTCCTATGTTCCAAGGAATTACAAAAGCTGCCTTAAATATCGACTCCTTTATTTCGGCGGCCTCTTTCCAAGAGACTACAAAGGTTCTTACAAATGCCGCTATTGCAGGTTCATCGGACGAGCTTCGCGGTCTAAAGGAAAACGTAATTATAGGCCATCTAATTCCTGCCGGAACCGGTATGAAGCAGTACCGCGACATAAAACTTTTTGATAAAAACAAGAGCGACTTGGATGTTCAGATGAACGAAATCCTTGAACGCCGAAGGCTTGAAGCCGAGGCTGCTCAAGCTCTTGAAGAAAAAGAACTTATTGAAGAAGAAAGCTTCTTGGACGATATCTAAAATCTAGGGAAAGGGAGGAACCCCCGTTCAGAGCAGGGGTTACCTCCCTTTCCCTATGACCCCGTCCCTCTTGACCTCGAAGCTACGCTGGTTGTACCCGCGCTGCCAAAGGGCTTGCCGCCCTTTGGACCCCCTGCTTTTTACAAAAATTTTGGTTTACTCTTTGGTTGAGTTGGGGAGTAGTATGGGCTTTGTTTCTGTGCTATAAAAATATCGTAAGTAAGTTTGAGGTAAACTTCGAAAAACTTCAGTTTTTCGAAGTTTACATAAACAATACAATAGACAGACTACATAAAAATTTGCTATAATAAAAAAATGTTATACCATATTGCAGAACTGCTCGGTCCATATTTCGGGCCGATGAGACTTTTACAATCCTATGCCGTTTTAATTTCTTTAGGCCTATTTTTGGGCTTTTTAATCACTGTTTTACTCTTGCCTAAATTTTATTCTAAATTGCCTAAAGACAGGGGGCGGGAATTTACTGTAAACCCCGAAGCTGCCGTGGGAAAACCTACGGGAGGCGGAGCGGTATTTATTTCCATCTTTGTGCTATGTGTCTTTTTATTGATTACACCGACCCTTACGCAAAGCCTTGTTTTGGTTATAACATTTGCCGTTATGCTGACTGGCTTTTTAGATGACAGATCCGAAAAATCTTGGGGTGAATATTTAAAGGGCGGCTTGGATTTTATTTTATCGGCCGTAACAGCTCTTGTTATTTTTTATATCTATTTTGAAGGAAAGGTTTCTTTTTGGCTTCCCTTTACATCGAGCCTTATTGAAGTTCATCCTATTGTGTTCTTTGCCGTTTCTATAATTATTTTATGGATTTCGATTAATACAACAAACTGTACGGACGGAGTTGACGGCCTTTCGGGAACCCTTATCCTCTTAGCCCTTGTTTCCCTCGGCATAGTTTTTTACTTTGTTTTGGGACATGTAAAAGTTGCGGCCTATCTTTTGGTTCCCAATATTAATACGGGTGCAAAATGGGCAGTTATGATTTTTACCCTTTGCGGAGTTCTTACAGGTTATCTTTGGCATAATGCCTATCCGAGTAAGGTACTTATGGGAGACGCAGGTTCGCGTGCTTTGGGCTTTTTTATCGGCGTTCTCGTAATTATTTCGCGGAATCCCTTTATACTTTTGATGACGAGCGGTGTTATCCTCATAAACGGAGGAACAGGTATTTTAAAAGTAGTTATGTTACGCTTTTTTAAAATCCGTATTTTTAAAAACATCAGATTTCCTCTTCATGACCACATGAAAAAAAACTTGCAATGGTCGCCGACTCAGGTTTTAATCCGCTTTGTGATTGTCCAAATTCTTATTACGATTGTTATCTTAGGAATTCTATTTAAAATTCGATAGGCTTATAATTTTTAAGGCTATGAGTTTTTTATCGAGGTTTGAGCCTCTTTTAGGTTCTGACAATTTAAAAAAGATTGCAGATGCACGGATTGCGGTTTTCGGTCTGGGAGGCGTAGGAAGTTATACTGCCGAGGCTCTTGCCCGAAGCGGGGTTGCCCAAAACGGGGCGGTCCGGAATGGGACGGTCCAAAGCCGTGCCGCCCGAAACGGGGCTTCCCGGAACGAGGCGGCCCGAAGACGGGCAGGGCGGCTTATTTTGATTGACGGAGACAGGATAGAAGAAAGCAATATCAACCGTCAGCTTTATGCCCTTTATTCTACCATCGGAAAATTTAAGACCGAAGTTGCAAAGGAACGTATTGCCGATATAAGTCCGGAATGTCAAATTGAAGCTATAAATTCCTTTGTCCTGCCGGATAGTTTTTATAAAATCTTAGGTGAAGATTTTTTTAAAAGGATAGATTTTATAATTGATGCTGTCGATACAATAGCCCTAAAACTTTTTCTTGCAGCTGAGGCCGAAAAAAATAAGGTACCTCTTATTTCGGCGATGGGCTGCGGAAACCGCTTAGATGCCGACTTTGAATTTGCAGATATTTACAAAACGAGCGTCTGTCCTCTTTGTAAGGTAATGCGTGCCGAGTTAAAAAAAAGAAATGTTAAGCATTTGAAAGTGCTTTATTCCAAAACCGAATGTACAGTAAAACAAAACCCTCCGGCCTCGGCTGCATGGGTGCCCTCAATCGCCGGTCTTTTAATAGCCGGAGAGGTGATTAAGCATCTATCTCGGCCAGAAGATTTTTCATAATAAATTTGCGGCGTTCGGGGGTATTCTTGCCCATATAAAATTCCAAAATTGAAGGCACCTTTTTTAGGGTTTGAACCGTTACAGGGAGGAGTTTTATATCCTGCCCAATAAATTGCCCGAATTCTTTGGGGCTTATTTCTCCCAAACCCTTAAAGCGGGTAATTTCGGAAGAAGTTCCAAGTCGGCTTACGGCCTCATCTCTTTCCTTTTCGGAATAACAATAGCTTGTCTCTTTTTTGGTGCGTACTCTGAATAGGGGAGTTTCCAAGATATGAACCCTGCCTGAGGTAACCAGTTCTTCAAAATAGCTTAAAAAGAAGGTTAAAAGCAGGTTACGTATATGAAAGCCGTCATTATCCGCATCCGTTGCTATTACAATCTTTGAGTACCGTAGGCCTTCAATATCGTTTTCGATGCCTAGTGCCATCATCATATTATAAAGCTCTGCATTTTTGTATATCTGAGCCCGTTTTTTACCATACATGTTTTCAGGCTTTCCGCGAAGAGAAAAAATTGCCTGCGTTAAAACATCCCTGCTTGAAACCATTGCTCCCGTAGCCGAGTCTCCTTCGGTGATAAAGATCATGGTGTCTTCACCGAATTTTCCGTCTCCTAAATGGAATTTGCAGTCCTTTAATTTCGGAATCTTTATGGCAATTTTTTTTGCTGCTGCCTTTGCTTCTTTTTTTACCGTGTTGAGCTCGGTGCGGAGTTTTTCATTGGCAATTATCTTGCTTTCAAGTTGTGCCGCAGAGTCCGCATTTTTTTTGCAGCCATTCTACAACTGCCGACTTTGTATCGTTGACTATCCAAGAGCGTACTTCGGTATTGCCGAGTTTGTTCTTTGTCTGGCTCTCGAATACAGGAGCTTGGATCTTTACAGAAACGGCAGCACAGGTTCCTTCACGGACGTCTTCGCTTTTATAGTTTTTTCTAAAATATTCGTTGATGCCCTTTAACAAGCCTTCTTTAAAGGCCGAAAGGTGGGTACCGCCGTCTGAGGTGTATTGCCCGTTTACAAATGAATAATAGGTTTCGCCGTAATTGTTTGTGTGCGAAAAAGCAAACTCAAGCTGTTTTTCTTTGAACCGGCAGACTTCATAAATTGTGGAAGTTCCTACATTGGATTCAAGCAAGTCCAAAAGGCCGTTTTCGGATTTAAAAAGTTTTCCGTTAAAACTCAAGGTAAGGCCGGAGTTTAAATAAGCATAGTTCCAAATCCGTTTTTCGATAAAATCCAAATTGAATTTATAATCCCCAAAAATTTTTGTATCGGGAATGAATTCCACTAGGGTGCCGTTTTTGATACCGGGCTTTGTGTTTCCGTTTTTTTCGCTTACGAGGTTTCCTCTTTCAAAGATTGCTTCGGCATATTTACCGTCCCGCACGGCTACAACCCTAAAATATTCGGAAAGGGCATTGACAGCCTTTGTTCCGACCCCGTTTAGACCGACCGAAAACTGAAAGACATCATCGTTATATTTTGCACCCGTGTTTATAACCGAAACACATTCTACCAATTTTCCTAAAGGGATTCCCCGCCCGAAGTCTCTGACCGTTATCTTGTTTCCTTCTTGTTGAATATCTATGCGGGAACCGTTCCCCATTATAAATTCGTCTATAGAGTTGTCGATTACCTCTTTTACTAGGATGTAAATTCCGTCATCGGGATTTGAACCGTCGCCTAAGCGGCCTATGTACATGCCCGTCCTTAAACGGATGTGTTCAAGGGAGCTCAAAGTCTTTATTTTGGACTCATCATAAACAGCCTTTTTTGCAGCCATTATTCTTCCTCCGAGCCTGAATCGGTTGTTTGATCCGAAAATTTATTTTTTAAGGTCAGAGCATAGTCTTGCAAATCTGTTATTTTGTTTTCGGCTGTTTTAATTGCAGCTTCGGATTCCCTTATTTTCTTTTCGGCTTCCTTAATTGCATTTTCGGAATTGTTTATTGTACGGTTTAAGTTTTGAATTCTATTTTCTTCGGCCTTTATTTTTTGCATAACTTCACAGAATTCTATATTGTATTTTATTTTTGTTATTTCTTTTCGGTAATCTCCGGTTTTTTTCAGGTAATCCGCATATTTTCCAAGAGCCTCATCCGATACTTCTCCTCCCAGAGCCGATTCTCCTTCAGCTGAATAAAACTTATCTGCATATTTTATTCCGGCGGAGTAAAGGATTGAATCTATGTGTTCATCTATTTCTTTTATTCTGTTTGAAAAATTGTCGATACGTTTTTTTGAATTTTTGTCGGCTCCGGAATCGGCTAGTTTTTTGGTAACAAAACCGGCTTCTTCTTCTATCATTTTAAGGCGGTCTTCCGAGTCCGTCAAATCCATACCCAATTTTAAAATTTCCTCGTAAGTTTTTTTAAGCTCGGGTGAAAGTTTATCTTCATCATAAAGAGCTTTTACTTCTTGAGAAGTTTTAAGGTCTATAGCCGATTTTGTTAAGATGTTTTTGATCTTTTTTTCGGAATTTTTTACCTTTAATTCATGGGATGTAATTTTTCCCGAAAGGCCGAGTTTGACAAAAAAGTTAGCTTCTTTTTTTTCAGCATTTAGGGCTTCTATTTTTTCTTGAGTTTCGTGTATTTTTGCTTCTTCCGTGTGTATTTCGTCAGATAGAGGCGTAAAAAGGGCAGCACATTGGGGTAAAAAGTCCTTGTAGAGTTTGAGTAAAAAATCCCCTTTTATTTTTTCAATCTCTTTTTTTGTATCTGAAAGCCTATCCTTTATTTGTTTTTTAAAACCGTCCAATTCGGAAAGACGGGTATTGTTATTTTTTATGTCCAAGATGCTTTCGGTACAAAACTTTCTTTCATCGTGCAGTCTTTGCCATTGAACCAGATTATCCTGTGAAACGGTATTGTTTTGCTTTACAGGATCGGCTGCATCTTTAAGAAGTTTATTTCCAAGCTGTTTATAAGCTTCCACAAGTTTTGACTCAAAGTCTTTTAATTCTTTTAAAAGAATCGGTATTGTTTTATTGCTATTATTCATTCTTCTATTGTAACCCTTTATTTGTTTCTTGACAATAGCACTATAAACTGTCATAAACTGACACAGGGATAAAGAGATTTAAATTAAAAAACTATTTCTATGAAAAAGAAATTAAGCTACTTTCTCGCTATGAGCACCATCGTTCTTGCCTTTTCATTATAGGGCGAAAAATCGAAGTCTCCGTATATTTCTACCGAAGAAAAGCCTGCTGCAAGCATCAGTCTTTTTAACTCGACGGCAGAATAAAGGCGCTGGACATAGGTGTGGTCTGCCTTTCTGCCCTGCTCATCATAAAGTATCCAGCGGGAACGTAAACCTTCCCAAGCTCCTTCGACGGAATATTCGGTTAAGACGGTAAAACCGCCCCGTTCAAACCATTCACCTTCGGTAAAATCCCGCACAGCAATTTCACGTCCCGTCATTTCGAGAATGAACCAGCCGTTCGGTTTTATGGATTGGGCTATGTTTTTTAGGATTTGCATATCTTCTTCGATTGTGCTGCAATACCCGAAACTCGTATACATACTTATAGCCGCATCAAAGGCTTCAGGCCGGACGAATTTGCGCAAGTCTCCCTGAATCAGCTCTATTTCTACATTTTCATCTTGAGCAGAATCCATAGCTGCATTTAAGAAGGGGCGGATTAAATCGATGCCTGTAACACGGGCCTTGCGTATTGCAAGCTCAATGGCAATCCTTCCGGGGCCGCAGCCTGCATCCAAGATTGAAATTCCGGCATTATCTACAGGAACGCCGATTATCCTTAAAACGGATTCCGCAACGGCAGGAGCTTCAGCCCACCTTTGCGTGTCAAACATAATCGGAGCATATTCAGCCCAAAACGTTTCGTTTTCAAACCAATCTGAAAGTTTTTCCATTATCGCGCTACCACCTCGGCTTTAAGTTTATTTAATGCGGTTTTTCCACAAATAGCTTCTACAATTGCAAAGGCAAATTCTTCTGCAGCTCCTGCTGCACAGGCCGTTATTATATTTCCGTCTCTTATAACCCTTTCGCCGGCCTTTGGTTTTGTACTCAAATCCTGCCCCATACCGGGATAGCAGGTATAGTTCTTTCCTTCCAACAAACCCCAAGAACCTAGAGCAAGGGCAGGAGCCGCACAGATTGCAGCGACGATTCCTCCGCTTGCAAGAGTCTTTTTTGCAAAATCTTTAACGGCTTCCGTTCCGGCAAGAGTACTGCTGTTAGGAAGGCCGCCTGGAAGGATTACGGCAATCAAATCGCCATCCATCTGCAAGGCTTCTTCCAACACAATATCGCAGGTTATAGGAACCTTATGAGATGAAATTACGATTTTGCCTTCAACACCAACCGTAATCAAATTTATTCCGGCTCTTCTTAAATAATCTATAGGTGTAAGGGCTTCAACATCTTCAAATCCGTTTGCTAAAAATAAAAAAGCTTTTTTCATTTATTCCTCCAAATTTACAACTAGATAATATTGTTCTAATATGGTATAATGATAGCATGAAACAAGTTTTATTGATAGGGATAGCCCCTACTTTACGCTATTATATTACAAAAAAATTACAAGAAGTAGGTATTTTTGTAATATATGTTGAAACAGTCATAGAAGCCATGAATATTATGAAGCAGCAGCCTGTAATGCTTATAATAATAGACTATAGTTTCAGCAGAGATGTCTTGTTTAATTTTTTTGCAGAAAAACAAAAAGCTCCAACCCTTGCAGGAATACCGTCAATAGTATTGGGAAGAAAAATAGCCAAAGTTGACATAGCTTTATTGGCCTCATACGGAGTAAAAAAGGTAATTTCAAAGCCTGTAAGAGTTGATGAACTTTTATCCTCAATAGGCATAATTTTAGGAACAACATTTCCCATAGATCCCACACCCTGTATCTTGGAAACGCGGGTAAATGAGGATGTTATATTTATAGAATTGGCGCAAGGCCTTAACAGAGATAAACTTGAGCTCCTTCAATTTAGGATTATAGAACTCATCGAGTCCTATAAACTTACCGAAGCTAAAATTTTAATTATATTGACAGATTTAAATTTAACCTATGCCGATACCGCTAACTTGGAATATTTGATAGATAATATCCTAGCTGTAAAGGTAGTTTCTCCTAAAAATGTAAAACTTCTTACCTTAAATCAATTTGTAAAAGACTTCTTTTCGCAAAATCCCGACTATAATATGATTGAAGTTGTAGGAAGTCTCGCTCAAGCCCTTTCGGCTCTTTTACAGACAAGCGAGGATAAGAGAGCTGTAGCTCAAACAATGCTTAATGCCGATAATGAGCGCAATGAAAACATAGGCAATCTTGAAACCCGTTTTAAACTAGACACGGCCGAAAGTCTTTCCATAGCTGTAGTAGACGATGATTTAGTAGTCCGTAAAATGATGACGGCTATTTTTTCGGGCTTAAATGCCGAAGTAGCTCTATTTGAAAACGGAGAAGATTTTTTAAATAAAATACAAAATGACGCTTATGATGTTATTTTTTTGGATATGATTATGCCCGGAATGAGCGGCATCGATGTTTTAATTGAAGCAAAAAAGAAAGGCATAACAGTGCCTTTTGTTATTCTGTCTTCCGTAACTCAGAGAGATACGGTTATTAAGGCCCTGGAAAAAGGGGCTAAAAGATACATACTAAAACCTATAAAAAAAGAAACGGTTTTACGCAAGATGGAGGAAGTCTTAGGTGCCTCTCTTTAATAAAAGTATTTCAAATTTTCGGTTGGGAAAATATTTAACCTCATCAAACATAGCCTATATAATTTTTTCGTCTGAGTATATTCCTTTGTTTTGGAGCCCTGAAGCCGAAAGACTTTTACCCGACTACTTGATTAAAAATACAAAGGTACAAATATACGATTATTTAAAAAAAGTTTTATCTGAAGAGGACTATATCCGGCTTTCAGTATTTATAAAAAACAATTCCAAAACAGCAGATTTTGAGGCCAAATTCGATAGTCCTTCAAGCCTTTCCGATAAAACTACTTTAAAGTTCAGCTTTAATCAACAAGATGACGGCACTTTTTTTGTAACTATCGATGACATTACCAAACAAAAACTAAAAGAACAATTTTTGATAATTGCAAAACAGGATGCCGAAAAAGCAAACAGTATGAGGAGCCTTTTTTTAGCCAATGTAAGCCATGAAATAAGAACCCCTATCCAGACTATAATAGGCATGATGGAGCTTATAAAAGATACAAACCTAGATGAGGAACAAAGTGAATATACCCGCCAAGTCAATTTTAGTGCTGAAGTTTTGCTTGCACTCGTAAACGATATTTTGGATTTTTCAAAACTTGAAAGCGGAAATATGACAATGGAAAAAACGGTTTTTAATCTGACCGACTCTGTTGAACAAACCGTAGATTTAATTTCGATGGAAGCCCACAAAAAAGGGCTGGAAATCGTAGTAGACATAAGCGATAAGATACCCGATTTTATATACGGCGATCCGTCAAGGCTGCAGCAGGTTCTTTTAAACTTCGTAAAAAATGCAGTTAAATTTACTGAAAAAGGTTATGTTTCGGTTTCGGTAAAGGTTGTTCTTGAAGGCAACCCAAACAATACCGATAAGGAAAAACGGCTCTCCATTCTTTTTGAAGTTGCAGATACGGGAATAGGAGTAGATGCAGAACAAAAATCGAAAATATTCAATTCTTTTTATCAAGGAAATGCCTCTATCAATAGAAAGTACGGAGGTACGGGATTAGGCTTGGCAATTTCTAAAAATATTATAACTATGATGAAGGGCAAAATAGGAATAAAAGATAATATTCCCGCCGGTTCGGTCTTTTGGTTTAAGATTCCCTTGATACCTTCAAAGAAAAAAGCTCCCCATGAAAATATATTACTTGACAAGAATACCAGATTTTTAATAGTCGATGATAATTCGCAAACCCGCTCGATTTTAAAGAGAATGCTTTTTAAATTCGGTTTTGAAGATATAAACTTGGTAAGCTCCGGTGAGCAGGCAATCGAAATTATGAAAACGGCAGCCGAACATAAAACCCCTTTCAATGTGGTATTCATAGATATGGTTATGCCGAAAATGGACGGATGGCGGCTGGGAGCGGAAATTCACAATGACGAACATCTTTCAGGCTCAAAACTCTTTTTGATGATTCCCGAAGGCAGCCTCGGACAGGACGCAAAGATGAAACTTTTGGAATGGTTTGACGGATATCTTTACAAACCTGTAAAGATAAGAATTGTTTTTCATCTGCTAAACGAACTCTATCGTAAATCAGCAATAACTTTAGGAAAAGACGACATTTCGGAGCTTGAGCCCCTTGAAGCAGGGGAGAAAAGTCAAAGGCCTGAAACCTCACATACTTCGGATGAAGATGACTTTTCCGGCTGTAAGGTTTTAGTTGTCGACGACCATCCCGTAAATCAAAAATTATTAAAGCTTATTTTGGAAAAAGCCAACTGTACAGTAGATACGGCAAATGACGGTGAACATGCTATAGATATGGCATCAAGCGAAGACTTTGATATTATCTTTATGGACATCCAGATGCCGGGCATCAACGGATATGAAGCTACACAAATTTTGCGTAATAAAAGGTATTTAAAACCTATTATTGCATGTACGGCAGGCTCACAAGACAATGAAAGAAGCCTATGCGAATCTATGGGATTAAACGATATAATAAAAAAGCCCTTTAACAAAAAGCAGCTCTTTGAAATGGTCAAAAAGCATTATAAATCGCAAATTTAATCTAAGGTAAACCTCTAAAAAACCGAAGTTTTTAGAGGTTTACCTAGAGGTTTACTCAAATCTTGTAAAAGGCCTACACTTTAAATTTTCCAACTTCTTCTGCAAGGTTTTGAATGCTGGCCTTATTCTTTTGACTGATATCATTTACTTCCTGTACGGCATTGCTGATTTGTACGGCACCGGAAGCCATTTCGTTCATACTGTCGGTAATTATGCGGGTAAGCTCATCAAGTTTTTGCATTTCTTGGGCTACATTTTCTCCGCCTCTCAGCATCTCGGCGGAACCGTCGTTTACCTGATTGGTTACCATGTTTATATCACGTATTGCCGACAACACTTCCTTGCTGCCGTTCTCCTGTTCACGCATAGCGTTAGTTAGATTTTGGCTCATTGTTTTTACTTGTTCCGAAAGAGCAAAAATAGTGTTGAACTTCTCCTCTACTGTTTTTGAAGAGGTTGAAAGAGTTTCAATCTCGCCTGAAAGAATTTTGAGGGTGGAGGTAATATTTTTTCCCTGAATACTGGACTCTTCTGCAAGTTTTCGGATTTCATCTGCCACAACGGCAAATCCTTTACCTGCTTCGCCTGCGTGGGCTGCTTCTATTGCAGCATTCATCGCCAAGAGGTTTGTCTGACTTGCAATGTGCTGAATAACGCTTGAGGCTTCCAAAAGACTGCCGGATTCTTCAGCTATCTTTTGTGTAACTGAGTTTGAATTAACTATTGTTTCTTTACCGTCGGCAGTAGCATCTGCAAGGGTTTTTATGACATCATCGGTTTTGCTGAGAGTCTGTGTGATGGAAGTTATGTTCCCGACCATCTGCTCGATCGCTGAAGAAGATTGTGCAACACTCGCCGCCTGATTTTCGATACTTCCGTTAAGCTGATTTATAGTGCGTATAATCTCTCCGATTGTTGATGCCGTTTTGGTAACGCTTGCGGCCTGAGTCAAGGCCTGTTGTTTTACACTTTCTATGTTCGCACTTATCTGATGCACGGCACTGGCGGTTTCGGTCATGTTCGAGGCAAGCTCGCTGCCTATGTTTGTCATTTCTTCACTGCTTGCTCCGACGGTTTTGATAGACGAGCCTATCTTTGAAATAGTTTTATTAAAATATTCGGATAAGTCCGTAATCTCATCGTTACCTCGTATAGGAAGACAAGCGGTCAAGTCTCCTTCACCTTGCGAAATATTTTGTAAGGCCGAAACTGCTATTCTAATCGGGCTTACTATGGTGCGGGCTATAAAAAAGGCAATTAACTGAGCAGCCAGAAAAATTATTATACCGATGCCAATCAGTGAAGTGCGTAAGGTGTTTACCGTTCCCATAAATTCATTTACGGGTGCATTAATTATAACTGTCCAGCCGGTTGTTTTCATCTTTGCATATGAGGATATCTTACGTATGCCGTTGTATTCATAAAACTCTACTGACGGCTTATTGTTTTTTACAGCCACTTTTGTAAAAGCAGCAAGAGAGGTAAATTTGGGATTGCTCTTTGCCTCATGCTCGACATTTTCCATTCTTTCAACAATTTCAAAGTCTTTTGTTGCAATGGTAGTTCCTGTAAGTCCCAAAATATAGCAGAAGCCCGTTTTACCGACGACAATATCGGAAATAATATTTGAAAGGTGCTTTGCATCGACAACGCAGTTTAATACACCGAGCTTGTTTTTGTTATTATCATACAATGGGAGTGCAAATATAATGACGACTTTATTTAAAGACCGGGAAAGGATGGGCTCTGAAATAAATTTATTACCTGCAGATGCTGCCTTAAACCAATCTCTGTCATGCACATCTACGACTGTTCCATCGCCGTCCGTACGCACACCGGAAAGTCCGTATAAGTTAAGCTGTTCGATTTTTTCATTAGAATCAGTCTCACTTTGCAAATAATCTACCTTTTCATGATAGGATACTGTCGGGTCTTTTAAAATCGGCTCTTTTGCGATGCCCTCAAGAAGTTGAAGGAATGTTGAAATACGCCCATCGACAATTTCTGCCGTGTCTTTTGCCTTGTCAATCAGATGTGTTTCGACCTTTTCCGTTACCGCCTTACGAGCTGTGTGTATAGCAAAAATGCCCTCTACAAATCCTGCTGCCATAATTAACAAACCGAAGATTATAACCAGCTTCTTTTTCATTGAAAATCGTTTTGAAAATACGCTTTTTTTTGCCATTTTGATAACTCCTTAAAATAAAATTTGTTTATTAGCCCTCTAAAACTTCAGTTTTAAAGGATTATCTACGTTTACCGATCTTTCTCAAATTTACTTGTATATTTTAATAAATCTCACAAATCATTGATATATAAAGACCGGCCTAAAAAGATTTTTTTAAATGTGGAAATGAATTACCTTATACATGATATTCTAAATCTTTGTCAAGAGGGCTTATTAAGTGTATCAAGATTAGGTTCGTTTTATCCGCTTAAAAAGTTCGGTGCGGTCGATTATAAAATAGAGTGGGCGGCCGTGGGGGCAGAGCGGTTCGGGGAGGGCGAAAGTTTTGGCTGCAATATTGTATGCGGAAACGGGGTCAATTATGTCTCCATCCTTACAGGCTGCACGGCAGGCCGAGCTTGCAAGAATGTGGTGCATGAGTCCCGAAGGATCCTTTCCCGCACCTGCAAGGTCTTCTTTTAAGTCCTTCTCTGTGCCGTGCCACCTTATTGGAACAGCTCTTATAATCCAAAGCCCTTTTTTTTCTTCGCTCATCTTAAAGCCGGCTTTTTGAAGTTCTTGAAGGTTTAGTCTTATAATTTCATCATCTTTTTCGGATTCCGTTTCGATACGGTATGGAATTAAAAGTTCCTGAGAGGGGCCTAGGCTTTTTTTTAAGTCTTCAAAAAGAATGCGTTCGTGGGCGGCGTGCTGGTCGATTATATATAGGGCGTTGTTTTTTTCGACGGCGATAAAGGTGCCGCAAAATTGGCCTAAAAATTTAAAGTCGGCTTTAGGAAGGTCAAGAGGGGCTGCCTGCACATCATGGGGGACAGCCTGTACTCCATGAACGGCCGCCGGCTGATAATTACCGGCCGCCGACGCTCCGATTTGCTTTATCGGGGATGCCGGCCAATAGGGTTTTGCATTGCCGGGACTATATTGTTCCGTATTGATTTGCCGGTAATTTTTTTCGTAAATTCGGTTTAAATCGGCAGCCTCGAATTCTTCTTTTTCAAAACCCAAATCGGGCGTACATTCCGGCTGATAGCTTTCCTTCAAAAGCTCGGAAACGGTTTTTTGTTTATAAAAGCTGCTTATAGTCGAACTTAGGCTGTGATGGATTTCTTTATAGTCCTCGAATTTTGCTTCTTTTTTTGCAGGGTGAATATTGAAGTCGACTCTTTCGGGTTCTACATTTAAAAAAACAAAGGCTGCCGGGAAACCCCCGTTGGGAAAATAGCCTTCCGATCCGTAGCAAATAGCTTGAACAAGGCCGTACTCGTTTATCCGCCTTCCGTTTACAAAGATGTAGATATTACGTTTATCTGAGCGGACAACTGCGGGGCTTCCTAAAACGGCTGTAAAAGAAAAGCCGTCCCCTTCTTGGTTTATCTCGTAAAAAAGTTCTTCCGGTTCCTTAAAGCTCATGGCTGCAAGGCATCGTTCTTTTAAGGAAGAGTGAGCCGGAAGAATGAGCTTATTTATTCCGTCTGCTATATAACGCATTTCAATTTTGTAGTGGGGGAGGGCTTTTTCGATAAAAGTTTGACGGCATTGAGAAGCCTCATATTGGGGGCGTTTTAAAAATTTCTTACGGGCAGGGAAGTTTTCAAAAAGATTTTTAACTTCGACCGTTGTGCCCTTATTTAAACGGGCAGGAAAAACCTTCCCCAAGGAAAGTTTCCAAGCAGCGGGGCCTTCACGGGTAGAGGTAATCTCAAGAGAGCTGACAGCCTGTACCGATGAAAGGGCTTCACCTCTAAAGCCTAAACTTTGCAAGTGAAGCAGGTCTTCGGCTTGGTCTATCTTACTTGTCGAATGAGTATGGGTACAAAGCTCCAGGTCTTCCTTTGTCATACCGCATCCGTCATCGCTTACTCTGATTCTATTTATTCCGCCTTCTTCGATTTCTACTATTATTTGAGAAGCTCCCGCATCTATCGAGTTATCCAATAGTTCCCGCACGACGGAAGCCGGCCGTTCGATAACTTCTCCGGCAGCTATTTTGCTTGCGGTTTCTTTTGATAAGAGTTTTACGGGTTTATATTCTCTCATGCCGATTTCCTTAAATTTAATCCTCGCCCGTTCCTGCGAACAAATCGAGTTCCGGCTCTTCTTCAGGCAGTACGGGCTGATTTACTAATATTTGAATTTTTCCTTCCATTTTTTCAATATCTTTTTCAAGCCCCTTGGCAAGTTTTATCCCTTCTTCAAAGAGGGAGAGGGCTTTTTCTAAAGGAATATCGGAGGAACGTATGTCATCGCTTATCTTTTCAAGTCTTTCCAATCTTTCTTCAAATTTTTTCATAGATAAATACTATCCTTTTTTTTGACGAGGGTCAAGTGAAGGGTCAATGCCCAATCGTCATCTTCCCAAAACCTCATTTTTTGTGTATAATGCTTCTCTTATGAAAAACCGAAATCAGGACGGGCATATAAATAAGCTCATCGTAAAGGGTGCCCGTGAACATAATTTAAAGAACATTGATGTGGAGCTTCCGCGAGATAAGCTCATCGTTATATCAGGCCTTTCAGGATCGGGAAAAAGTTCCCTCGCCTTTGACACCATCTTTGCCGAAGGACAGCGCCGTTATGTCGAATCTCTTTCGGCCTATGCGAGGCAGTTTTTAGGCAGAATGGATAAGCCCGATGTAGACTACATCGAGGGGCTTTCGCCTGCTATTTCTATCGAACAAAAAACCACTCACCGCAATCCCCGCTCCACTGTCGGAACGGTTACCGAAATCTATGACTATTACCGCCTCCTTTTTGCCCGTATAGGACATGCCCACTGTCCTTCTTGCGGAAAAGAAATTAATGAGCAGACGGTTGACCAGATTATAGACACGATTATGAGCTGGCCGGAAGGAACCCGCGTTCAAATTCTCGCTCCCATTATAAAGGGAAAAAAGGGAGAACACCAAAAGATAGTGAGTGATGCTATCGCCGCCGGTTTTGTGCGTGCCCGTATAGACGGCCTTCTTGTAAACCTCGAAGACGGGGTAAAGCTCGATAAACAAAAAAAACACACAATCGAAATAATCGTAGACAGAATTCAGCTGTCGAAGGATGTGCGGAAACGCCTTTCGGAATCGGTGGAAACAGCCTTGGAAAGTTCCGGCGGAACCCTGCTTGCTACAAGGCAGGACGATAAGGATTCTCCCGTAACCGAGGTTTTCTTTTCGCAAAAAAATGCCTGTTCTGATTGCGGTATTTCGATGCCCGAATTGCAGCCCCGCCTTTTTTCTTTTAATAACCCGATAGGGGCCTGCCCCGAATGTACGGGACTCGGAATGACTCAGCACTTTGACCAAGACCTGATAGCCCCCGATAAGAGTCTTTCGTTTAATGAGGGCGTTTTCGTTCCGTATAATCCCGAATCCGATTGGAACAGGGTGCGCTTTGAAGCCCTCGCCGCCCAATTCGATTTTTCTCTTGATACGCCATTGAACAAGCTCCCCAAAAAAATACAGACCATCATTTGGGATGGATCGGGCGATACGAAGATTCAGTTTTCTTATACGGCTAAAAGCGGATCGGGGAAATATTCTTATAACCGCCCTTGGCCGGGCATAATGGCCGACATGAACCGGAAATATAACGAATCCTACTCGGCTTCTATCAGAGAATATTATGAAAAGTTTATGTCGATAAAGCCCTGCAAAACCTGCGGAGGAATGAGGCTTAAGCCCGAAGTGTTGGCAGTAACCGTGGGCAATAAAAACATTCATGAGCTTACCTGCCTTTCCGTAGGGGATTCTATCGATTTCTTTGAAAAATTGAAGTTAACCGAAACGGAAGAACACATAGCCTTTCAGATTTTAAAAGAAATTAAGGCCCGCTTGGAATTTATGAAAAATGTCGGTCTTGACTATTTAACCCTCGAAAGAAAGGCTGCAACCCTTTCAGGCGGCGAGGCTCAACGCATCAGGCTTGCGACCCAGATAGGTTCAAGCTTGATAGGCGTTCTCTATATTTTAGACGAGCCTTCGATAGGGCTTCATCAAAGGGATAACCAAAGGCTGATTGATACCCTTTTGTACTTGCGTAATTTGGGGAATACCCTCATCGTTGTAGAACATGACGAGCAAACCCTCCGCACGGCCGACTACATTGTTGACCTCGGTCCGGGTGCAGGCGTTCACGGGGGAAATATAACGGCCCAAGGTACGCCTGATGAAGTTTCAAAAGTAAAAAACAGTTTAACGGGTCAATATCTTGCAGGTACGCTTAAAATGGATATTCCTAAAGAAAGGCGGAAGGGTAACGGAAATGCCTTGGAGCTTTCAGGGGTGAGTGAGCATAATCTAAAAGATGTTTCTATAAAAATTCCTTTGGGGGCCTTTACCTGTATTACCGGAGTTTCGGGTTCTGGAAAATCCACCCTTTTAACCGATGTTCTGTATCCGGCAGTTTCAAATAAGATTATGCGCTCCTCTATTCCCGAAGGGGCCTATAAAAAACTGAGCGGCCTTGAGCACATAGACAAGGTTATCAATATCGATCAAAGCCCCATCGGGAGAACACCCCGCTCAAACCCTGCAACCTATGTAGGTGTTTTTACGGGGATAAGAGATTTGTTTGCAAGCCTTCCCGAATCGAAGGCAAGAGGTTATAAGCCCGGCCGCTTTTCGTTTAATGTAAGGGGCGGAAGGTGCGAGCATTGTCAGGGCGACGGAACCCTCACAATCGAGATGAACTTTTTGCCCGATGTTTATATAGCCTGCGATGTTTGCCGAGGGAAAAGGTTTAACAAGGAGACCCTCGATGTCCGCTATAAGGGAAAAAATATTGCCGATGTTTTGGATATGACCATCGAGGAAGCTTCGGAATTTTTTGCTCCCATTCCTCACATTGCCCGAAAACTTCAAACCCTCTTATCGGTCGGTTTGGGTTATATAAAGTTAGGCCAATCGGCTCTTACTCTTTCGGGCGGAGAAGCCCAGCGGGTAAAACTTGCAAACGAACTTGCCAAACGTTCTACAGGCAAGACCCTCTACATTTTGGATGAGCCTACAACGGGCTTACACTTTGCAGATGTCAAGCAGCTCATGCAGGTTATTCATCGCCTCATAGATCAGGGAAACACCGTCATTATGATTGAACACAACCTTGACGTTATCTTACAGGCCGATAAGATTATCGACCTCGGCCCCGAAGGCGGAACCAACGGAGGACAAATCATAGCCGAGGGAACGCCTGAAGAAGTAGCAAAGATAAAAAAGTCCTATACGGGATATTATATAAAGGAAATGCTTGAAAGAGTCAGGTAAGACGGAATAATGAAAAAAGCTTTGCAGGGTTTAATCTTTTTTGTATTTCTCTTTTCGGTATATGCTTTACAAGCTGAGGAAAATCCCGAAAAAAAGCCGGAAGAGAAAACGGAAAAAACAATAAAAATTACGATTAACTCTGCAGAACTTACCGAGTATGTAAAGGTTCCGTCAGCTCCCATAACCGAACCGATTGATAAGGCCTCTAAACCTGAAAGCGATGAATCTAAACCTGAAAGTGATGAAGCAAAACCTGAAAAAGAAAAAAAAGATGAACTGATTATTTTTACCGGCTTTGTTTCAATTTCCGTTTCGGATGAAACTTCTATTTCGACAATTACTGCCGATAAAATAATTCATAATAAAACACGTGAAACCTTGACTGCAATGGGTAATGTTGTTTATACCCGAAAAATCGGCTCCGATGAAGGGGAAAGTTTTAAGGGAGATGCTTTAATCTTTAATATAAAAAAACTTGAAGGAGTTTTTGTTGATGGGATTATCGAACAGGCACCGGTAAAAAAAAACAAGACCCTTTTAGAATTCACACGGGTCTTGCAGGAAGGAATGAAAGCGGTGCAATAGCTTTTAAGGATGCCCTGCTTACCACCAGCAAAGAAGAATACCCCTTGTGGTCTATTCGGGCGAGCCGCCTTTGGATTTTACCCGGAAACGAAATGGCTTTTTTTAACGGTTTTTTGTCGGTAGGAGTTGTACCCATCATGTACTTTCCTTTTTTTTATTATCCGGCTGATGAGATGCTTTTTCACCCTGTATTCGGTTTTAAAAATAGGGA
This sequence comes from Treponema putidum, assembly GCF_000755145.1. Taxonomy (GTDB): domain Bacteria; phylum Spirochaetota; class Spirochaetia; order Treponematales; family Treponemataceae; genus Treponema_B; species Treponema_B putidum. The sequence continues at coordinate 145,986 of NZ_CP009228.1, read as the reverse complement.
AGGTGCTTTTGTACAAACTACTACCTATATTCTGGGGCGTAAGCCTGCACCTAAAAGCGATGAGGCGACTTCGTTTTCTAATTTTATGCAAAGCGATACGGTAAAAAAACAAAAGCTGGAAGGTTTGTTTTTTAAAAAATTGGATGAGCCGGCTTCCGATACCGGAGGTTCGTATTTAAAACTGATAGCGGATGCTTATTCGGGGCTCGGTTATTTGACAGGCCTTGAAGGAAAATTTACTCCCAAAAAAGGATATGTAAAACAAATTGATTTTCACGGTCTTTTAGGTTTTTCTTATACCCTGTATCCTAGAACCGGTCTTTTGTTTAGCCAATATGGAGATGCCGGTAAAGAAAGAACTATAAATAAGGCAAACCTTTTCGGTACAATCGTGCCTTTCAGATATAATTTTAGCTTTAATGTGAGCATGACAAAAAGTCCGTTCAATGTTTCGGTTTTATTTCCGTTTATTTCCGATCCTTTTTTTAAAAAAGATTTTATGGGCAGGAGCGAAGATATGAACTGGTTTAAATATTTTTTAAACAAGGATAAGCTGGCAGCTGCTGAAGATACTACATTAGAAAATTTTTATTCATGGAAGGTAGACGGTTCAATCAATCCTAGCTTTTCCGTATTAAAACCTTGGATAAGTTATATGTCCCTTGAAGCTTTTTCAGGGAAGGTTAATTTTGAATCCAAAAAAAATGAAAGCCTTAGCGGAAGCGATGCTTTATATGCTCCCGACAGATTATTTTATTACCCCAAAAATATTTTGCCCGAATTAAGGGTAGGTCTTGGAGGTACTCTTTTTTCAACATCTATGTTGTCTCAAAAAAAAGACAGTCATTCGCAAAAAAATGTAACAGGTATTAAAAACCCTTTTGAAGAAGCAGACAACGGTAAAAACGATAAAACAACGAATAAAGATGAAGCTCCGGCTTTTTCCGGCGATCTATTTCCTGCATATAAAATTGACGGTGTAAAAACAAATCGTTTTTCGAATTTAATAAACTACGATTTAACCTATAAACTAAACGGCTTTGCATCTCAAGATATAATTTTTAATCATAAAGATTGGAAAAAGCCTTTTGATATTAGCTGGTCTGATTTTTATTCAGCCTATTATAAATTAAGCGGGCAGGCTAAAATTGACAGCCGGCTTTCGTATAATCAAGGTTTTCTGAATTTATCCAATTCAATTGAGTTAAACGGAAATAATCAAAAACATATATTCCATAAGGACAAGAGCGATCTTGATAAGGTTCAATTAAATAATTATAAATTAAATGTGTATACCCTAAATAATTCAAACAGCTTAAAACTCAGCCCGTTTATTTCCAATGATTTATTTAAACCGTCCTTTATTGAATGGTCTATTTCCGAAACCCTCCTTCAAAATAAATTTATCGGAACTGTTGACAAGCCTGAATGGGAAACTGTTCCGGCAAAATGGGATAAGGAATATATTAAGACTCATGTTGCATCTGCGGGTTTTGGAATCAATTTAAAAAATTATACTCAATTGATTACCACATCTATGAATTTAGCCCCTCTTTTACAGTCTTATTCCTTTTCAGGAAGTTTTGCCTTTCCGAATGGAAAACTTAATATGACTATAAAATTATTTGAAAAAGAAAATACTGCAAAAAAATGGTTTTGGGATACTTTTAATACGAATTTAAATTTATCCTTTCCGTATAATATTTCTTTAAACCAATCCTATGTTTACAATATTGAAGAAAAAAGAAGTGAAAAGTATGCGGCATCTTTTTCTTGGAAATATGTATCTGCCGTTTATGCAATGAGTTATGATACACCATATGAATTAATTCCGGGTACAGGTTGGCAAGCATTAAAAGATAAAAAATTTATTCCCCGCTCTTTGGATATAAATTTTTCAAATTCATCAAAACCGTTGGATATTTATGCTTGGAAGAACAGAATAAAATTAATGGTTTCATTTGATTCCTCTCTTAATTTTAATTTGATAAGAGTAACGGATTCATCTTTTTCATTTTCACCTAAGCTAACTTTTAAAATACATGAATTTTTAGATATAAGTTTTAGTGCCTCTTCCCGTAATGATGTTATTGCAAGATACTTTCAAGATTCACTTAATCTTCCTATTGTTATCCCGGGTGAAAAAAATATGTTTAAAGATTTAGTCTACTCTTTTTATTTTTGGGATGAAAGAATGAGAAGACAATCAGGTTTTAAATTAAAGTCTCTTAACTTTGATTTGACTCACTATTTAAAAGATTGGATAATGAAATTTTCTTATTCGGTAAAACCTATTCTTCGTGAAACTTCAGGAAAAAAATATTATGAGCTTAAACCTACAATAACCTTTTTAGTTCAGTGGAATCCGATAGGAGATGTTAAAGTACAAACAAAAAAAGAAAACGATGTTTTTTCGGTAACAAGCGGAGAGATAAAATAGAGGTTTAAAATAAACACTTGATTTCTATGCCCTTGATTTTCTTTTTTTTATGGTATATACTCACAGCATTATGGAATTTACAAATGAATTTATCGAAGGCCTCAGTGTAAACGAGGCCGATATTATGAAGAAGATTGCGGAAGAATTAGGTATAAAACTTACTCAAGTTTCTGCAGTTATAAGTTTGGTCAATGAGGGGTGCACCATCCCATTTATTTCCCGTTATCGAAAAGAAATGCACGGTTCTCTTGATGAAGTTCAAGTCAGGGATTCAGACCGCCTGTTTAAATCTTATACAAATTTGGAAACCCGCCGCCTCGAAATAGTGCGGGGTATTTTTGCTGCCGGAAAATTAACCGATGCTCTTTATGAAAATATAATGAAGGCCGGTACCCTCACCGAGCTTGAAGATATTTGGCTTCCCTTTAAAAAGAAAAAGAAGACCCGCGGTATGCTTGCCGTTGAAAGAGGCTTACAGTCCTTAGCTGATTTAATGAAAGAGCTTGAAGCCGCTCCCCTTGAAGAAAGGGCTAAAGAATTTATTGTAACCGATGCCGAAACTGAAGAGCTTAACGTGCCCACAGCCGAAGATGCTCTTCAAGGCGCTGCCGATATAATTGCGGAAGAAATTTCTCAGGATACCGAAAACCGTAAAGCCGTACACGATTATTTTATAAAGACGGGAAAATTTCAAGTTAAGGGACTCGGCGATGAGGATGCTGCTAAAACTTCCGTGTATCAAATGTACTGGGACTATACTGAAAACTTAAACGAAATAAAACCGCACCGAGTTCTTGCGATTAACCGAGGAGAACGGGAAGGCGTTTTGGAAGTAAAGATAGATGTCAGCATAGAAGATGCAATTTCTCTTTTACAAAATAAGTACACCATAAATAATGATTACCATAAAGAAGCCATAGCCGACGGTCTTGTGCGTTTACTTGCTCCCGCCGTTTTACGTGAAATCCGAAGCGACCTCGCAGACACGGCTGACGAACACGGCATAAATATTTTCAGCGAAAACTTAAAGCATCTTTTGATGACTCAGCCCATCAAGGGAACAAGGGTTTTAGGTGTTGATCCCGGCATAAGGACTGGTACTAAATGTGCGGCTCTCGATGAGACGGGAAAATATCTAGGCTCCTTTGTGCTTTACCAACATAAGGCAGATGAGGCTAAGTACTTGCTATTGGAAGCCGTTAAAAAATACAATGTTCAGCTCATAGCTGTCGGTAACGGCACGGGTTCTCACGAGGTGCAGGAAATAGTTTCTGCTGTTATCAAAGAATCTTGTCCCGATGTTTTATTCACTGTAGTCGATGAAGACGGCGCTTCCGTTTATTCTGCAGGTGATGTCGCCCGCGAAGAATTTCCCGATTTGGACTTAACGATAAGAGGGGCAATTTCTATCGGAAGAAGATTACAGGATCCTCTTGCAGAGCTTGTAAAGATTGATCCCAAGTCCATAGGTGTCGGCTTATACCAGCACGACTTAAACCAAAAAAAATTAAGCGAAGAGCTTGATGCAGTTGTAGGTTCCGTAGTAAATAATGTAGGAGTAAACTTAAACACTGCAAGTGCTTCTTTGTTAAAATATGTTTCGGGTGTAAGTTCTTCTCTTGCAAAAAAAATTGTTGCCCGCCGTGAAGCCGAAGGGATTTTTACGGATAGAGAACAATTAAAAAATGTGAGCGGAATGGGACCTAAGTCCTTTGAGCAGTGTGCGGGCTTTTTAAAAATTCCTGAAAGCTCTAATCCTTTGGATAATTCTTGGGTTCACCCCGAAAACTACGAGACCGGAAAAATCATCTATGATGTAATTCATAAAAATGAAGAAGTTTCAGGCGAGCTCCGGAACGAAATAAAAACAAAGTACAATATAGGAGATCAGACTATAAACGATATTATCGAAGAACTAAAAAAGCCTAACCGTGACCCGCGTGAAGATTGTCCTAAACCCATCATGCAGCAAGGTGTTCTTCAATTTGAAGACTTAAAAGTCGGAATGACCGTAAAGGGAAAAATCAAAAACGTAGTGGACTTCGGTGCTTTTGTCGATTTGGGAATTAAAGAAACAGCCCTTTTGCATATCTCTGAAATGAGCGATTCTTTTATTTCGGATCCGCTTGAGGCTGTAAAGGTCGGCGATATTGTAGAGTGTAAAATTATTTCACTTGACGAAGACCGCCGCCGAATTTCTTTAAGCCGAAAAACAGGAGATGGAAGTGCCGGCGGCAAAGCCCATGGAGCAGCCCGCCTTACTGCAAAGCAAAAGGCTGAGGTAAAAAAACTTGTCGTAAAAACAAAAGATGGAAAAACTCTTACCGTTAAAACCTCTGCCGGTAAACCGGCTTTACAGGAGGGAAAAGAGCTTGCCGAAAGAGGTGAAAGAAGTCCGGCTGCAAGGGGAGAAAGAAATCCTGCTCATAGGGGTGAAAGAAAGGTCGGTGAACCCCGCTCCCGCAAAGATGATGACGGTACTAAATACAATCCCTTTGCAATCTTATTACAGGGTAAAAAATAAATTAAAGAGGATCCTCTAAAAACATGATTCTTTAGAGGGTTTTCTTAAATAACCGCCGAAGTCCGTTTGCTTAGGCGGTTTATTTTTTATGTGCAAAATAGAACCTTGCCATTTCTTTATCCGTAATTAAGATATGATTAAAAAGCCAATCCCGCAAAAAACGTACAAAAGTATTTGGAACAAATGGTTTTCCGTTGCGGTAATCATTGACTGATTGCAAAATCTCTTTTACAAAATCTTCGTGATTTTGTTTATGTTCTTTAATGTTCGGATAATTTATTTCTTCCATTATTTTTTCTTCATCTTTAAAATGAATCATTACATATTCTACAAGTTCCTTCATCACCTGTTTAAATTTTTCTTCTAATGCCCCTTTTTCGCCTAGGCAGGCATGATACAACTCGTTTATAAGCTCTACCAATCTTCTGTGCTGTTTATCTACTTGTTCTATTCCTAAATCATAGCTGGCATCCCAGGCAACAAAATCATCCATAAAAACTAACCTCAAACGTAATTATCGGCATTATATTTATTTACTTTATCGTAAGACTTGACCTCAGATTAAGCCACTTTTCAAAAGTCTTAACGGTTTTTATTCTGTCTTGTCTTCCCAAATCACGTTCTGCGCCCAGCAAAAGACTTGCGAGAATGTCGTTTCCTCTTATATCGCCGAAACCGGCTAAATTCTCTTTTGACTGAATAAAAAAACATATCGGGAAAAGAGCTATGTTTTCCGAAAACTTTAAATCTTTTTCATTTAATACGGTGTATGTACCTTCCTTTAATCCCGTAGGTAGAGGCATCTCTTCTGAAATGACAAAAAAGGCACCCGAAAAAGCGTTAGGATTTTTATTGTAATAATCACAAAGAGTTTGAACATACGGGCCTTCTGCAATCAAAAATATTTCGGTTTTTTCAAAAAAGCCGGTAAGTTTAGACAAAGTTTGTAATAATTCCTTATCTTGAGAATTTCCGTCAGACATATCTTTATTTTTTAAAATGGAATTTAATACCGTAAAAAAAAGCTCCGAATGTTTGATCCGGTATTTATATCCGGTCTTTTTAGGCAGGGATAGACTTGCAATTTTATAGCCTTCATCTAAAAGATAGCGGTCAAAGGTTCCTATGCTTTCCGAAATGGGGAAGGGCGGAACTATGATAATTGCTTCTTTTTCGTTACGGCAAGGTTCGGGTTTGTAATAAAATCCGGCTGCCACTTCATTGTCATCGGCAATAAAAGAAATTTTTTTTGCCTCGATAACGGAACTTACAATGGGATACTCCCTTTCAGGCGAAAAATAAAAAGCTGAAAAAAATGAGGCCCCTAGAAGGAGCAGCACAAAAATTCTTAACAAAATCGAAGGAATTGTGTAAAAATTATTAGGAACTTGCCTTAAAAACATTACAAATCTTGCAAATTCTGTTATAATACAGATTATGACTATTAGTGCTGTGGGAATTAGTGAGAAGATTAAGCCCTGTCCTATAATTGTAAATATTAAAACTATTAAAGAGACAAAGGGTAAAAGCGGAATTGCGTTGGCTGTTTTAAGAGCTTTTGAAAACGGACGAATCAAAGGTAAAATCAACAAAATTAAAACAAGTATTTCGCCGACAAAAAAATCAGACATAGAACCCTCACAAATACAATTTAAGGAGCTTATATGACAGACGGTGCTGCAGAAAAATTAGACCTCAACGAACTGGAATTTTCTTTTCCCGAATCTAAGATTAGGGAGTTAAAAAATAACGGAACCGGCTCAACTATAGTTGGTCAGAACCGTGCTCTTAAGGCAATAGAACTGGGTCTCGGTATAGAGGGCGAAGGCTATAACATCTTTGTTATGGGTGCGCCCGGAACAGGCCGAAGAACCGTTATATCATCTCTCTTGCAGAATTATAAACCAAATTCTACAAAACTTCAAGATATAGCCTATGCTTACAACTTCGGCCGCCCGATTGAGCCCATCGCTTTATTTTTTCCTCCAGGTGAAGGGAACCTGTTCCGCAAAAAGATAAAAAAAGCCGTGGGGAAGATTCATACTCAAACTCTTGCCCTCTTAAAGTCTGAGGTCTTTTTAGCCGAGCAGAAAAAAATCGTTACTAAAACCGATAATGAAGAAAATCTTCTTTTGATGGAATTTGAATCCAAGATGCTTCATATTGGGTTTAAGGTATTGCAGATAAAGGATGAAAACAATCAATCCTTAGACTTAATTCCTATCATAAAGGGAAAAGAAATATCTTTTAGCGAGCTTCAATCCAAAGCTGCCCGAAAAAAATTCAGCGAACAAGAACTTGCGGCCTTGCGCGAAAAATACTATGCTTCCCTCGATGAGATGTCCGAGCTTTTTTCTATTCTACGGGATAAAAGAATTGAAATGGATGAAAAGCTGATAAAGCATCAAAAAGATTCCATTATGCCGATAATTAAAGAAGCGCTCGAGCCTTTAAAGATGTTAGTTGAGTCCTACAAAACAAAATCCGGTAACCCGAAACAAATAGAAGATAATAAAAAAATACTTCTATTTTTAAAAAAAGCCGAAGACGATCTAATCAGCAGAATGAATATCTATAGTTCCGAATTTAAATCTTCGAGGGTAAAGAAAAATTTTTTCGGGCGTTACCTTATAAATCTTATTTGTGAAAATAATAAGGATAAAAATTATGTAATAAATGAGAACCTGCCGAGTTTTACAAATTTATTCGGCACGATAGAATCTCATTCCGATTCGGATGCTCCGGAAATTAACGGACATTTACGCATAAGAGAGGGTGCAGTCCACAGATCCTTCGGCGGCTATCTTATAGTGCGTTTGCACGATTTACTTGAAGAAGACGATTCATGGTCTTATTTAAAAAGAGTTTTGCAGTCGGGAAAAATCGAAATACAGATGCCTCCTTCGGGCAACCATACTCCAAGCGTTTTTAAACCTGAGGCTCTTCCTGCAAATTTTAAGATAATTATAATAGGAGGAGAATACACTTATGATATTCTTTATCAAGAAGATCCGGACTTTTATAAACTCTTTAAAGTTTGTGCGGAATTCGATTCTGTCATGCAAAAAAACGATAAAAATATCGCTTCCCTAATTCATTTGACCGAACACCTTTGTAAAGAAAAAAAAGCTCTTAACTTTGATGATTCGGGATACAGCCGCTTAATTTCCTATGCTTCGGAGCTTGCAGGCTCCCGCCATTTACTTACGGCTCAATTCACTAAAATTTCCGACCTTATAATCGAAGCCGATTTTAATGCAAAGCAGCAAAAAAAGGATACCATTTGTGCAGGCGTATTAAACGATACAATCGAAAAGAGACGCTATCTTCATGCCTTGCCGGAAGAAAAATTTGCCGAGATGGTTCAGTTGGGCGAAATTCTGATAGATGTTTCCGGTACAAAACTTGCAAAAATAAACGGTCTCGCTGTAGAGGAGCGAGGCTATCATTCTTTCGGCGTACCCGTTTCGGTTACGGCTCAAGCCTCGCCAGGTACGGGAGGCATTATCAATATAGAAAGAGAAGCCGGGCTTTCGGGAGAAATCTATGATAAAGCTCATCTTATAATAACCTCGCTTTTGAGAGAAAAATTCTCGAAAGATATACCTCTTTCAATTTCTGCCAGTATTTGTTTTGAGCAGTCCTACAGCTACATTGACGGAGATTCGGCCTCATGTGCCGAATTCTTGGCTCTTATTTCTGCAATAGGCGGTTTTGAGATGAGGCAGGACATAGCCGTTACAGGCAGTCTAAACCAGCATGGTATGGTTCAGCCCGTAGGAGGCATAACCGAAAAAATAGAAGGCTTTTTTAACACGTGTAAAATATTGGGCTTTACCGGCACCCAAGGGGTTATGATTCCGGTCAGCAATAAAAACAACTTGTTTTTATCTAAGGATGTTCAAAAAGCCGTAAAAGAAGGTAAGTTCAATATTTGGACAATAAAGACAATAGACGAAGGAATAAAACTTCTATCCGGTCTTCAAGAAGAAATGTATACGTGGATGATTTCTCAAAGGCTTGAAGAGTTTTATAAAAAGGTCAATGAAATTTCTTTGAGGAAAAATTAAGATGCCACAAACTTATTCCGTCTATGAAATTACTTTACAGATAAAAGAGCTTTTGGAATCCGGTTTCGGATATGTTTCGATTGAAGGAGAAATTTCAAACTTCCGGCCATCGGCAGCGGGGCATCTTTATTTTACGTTAAAAGATGAAAAGGCTTCAATTCAGGCTGTTATGTTTAAGGGAAAAAGCCGCTCCCTCGGCTTTGAACCAAAAGACGGTCTGACTGTAAAAGCTGAAGGATCAATTTCGGTATATGAGCAGCGCGGTTCTTATCAAATTATCATAGAAGCTATGAGCCTCGCAGGCGAGGGAAATATCTTAAAAATGCTGGAAGAACGCAAGAAAAAACTTGCTTCAGAGGGCATTTTTGATTCCGAAAAAAAGAAGCCCTTGCCTTATTTCCCGAAACTCATTGCCGTAATTACAAGCCCCACGGGAGCCGCCGTTCGGGATATTATAAATGTAGTAAAAAGAAGGAACGAAAAAATTGACATAGTTGTTCTTCCTGCAATCGTTCAAGGTGATGAGGCTGCCCCTGCCTTGATTAAGCAGCTAAAAATTGCCGATGATAAAAAATTAGGCGATGTTATCATAATAGGGCGGGGAGGCGGTTCTTTGGAAGACCTTCTCCCGTTTTCGGATGAGGCCCTTGTCAGGGCAATAGCCGCCTGCAAAACCCCTGTTATTTCTGCGGTAGGTCACGAAATAGACTGGGCACTCTCCGATTTTGCAGCCGACATGAGGGCTCCCACTCCTTCTGCCGCCGCAGAGCTGGCCGCTCCCATTTTAAATGATATTATGTACTCCATAGCCGTAAATCGGGAAGACCTTACACAAAATATTGAAAACCGCATCGAAAGGATAAGGCTCATGCTTAATAATTTTAAGCCCGATTCCTTGGAGCTTAGGTTTAGAAATATTCAGCAGCCCCTTCTTGCAAGATTTGATAATGCAAAGGAAGAAATTCTATCCGGCATGCAGGAAAAATGTAAGGAACTTAGGCAAAGGCTTTTAATTTTAAACAAAATTTTGGAAGGGGCAAATCCTCAAACTATTTTGGACAGGGGCTACTCCATTGTCCGTAATGCCCAAACAGGAAAAACTATCCGCTCCTTTTCTCAAGTTAAAGATGGCGAAAGCATTTTAATTAAGCCTTCAAAAGGAATAATAGAGGCAGAGGTAAAAAGAGCAATGAGTTAAAACTCAATTTATCTCTACAGCAAGAGCATTCTTATTCCGATACAATAAAAAGAGCTGATTTTAAAAGGCGTTGATTTTAAATTATGGAGGTTCTTATGAAAAGAACTGTAGGTCTTGTAGTATTGCAGATTGCATTAGCTTTCTTTTTGATTGTTGCGGGAATATTGGGGCTTATCCGCTCCTCTGCAGGGGAATTGGGACAGGCTATATCTCTTTTGGATGTTGTTTTTAAAAGCCGGACAATAACAACGGTCATTATAATAACCTTGGCAGTAGCCGAACTGATTGCAGGCGTGTTTTTGATTGTAGAATTTTTTTCTGGCGAAATTCGCTTGACCGGTATAATTCTAATAGTTTTTATGATTTTATGGATTGTAAATATTGTATTAATAGATATTATTGGCCCGATAAACGGTAATATCTTTACAAGTACAATGTCCGTATTAAATTATCTTTCTCAGCTTTCAAGGCACCTAATGATTCTAGGTGCTATTATTGCAGTAAAGGATAAAAGCCGAGTTTAAGTTCTTATTTGATAAAAACCATACTGAACCATGGAATATATGTAATTAAAAGCAAAATGACAAATTGGACAGCCAGATATGGCAGTATGGTTTTTACTATTTTGATTACCGGCTTTTTGAAGGTGTAGCTTGCTATAAAAAGATTCATTCCGATGGGCGGGGTCAAAAAACCGAGGGCTAGGTTAGTTAAAAAGATTACTCCCATGTGCACAGGATGTATACCGAAACTTTCAGCAACAGGAATTATAAGGGGCGAAACTACCAATATGGCAGAGTATAAGTCCATAATACAGCCTACTATCAACAGCAGAATGTTTAATAGCAGCAGAAATAAAACTTTTGAACCGACAAAAGTAATTGCAAGTTCCGAAAGCATTTGGGGGATACCTGCATAGACTAAAAAGAAGGCAAGCCCTTTTGCGGCTCCTATTATTACGAGCACTCCTCCTGCAACCGGTATACTTTGCAAAATAACGTCAAAAGCTTTTTTTACGCTAAAATCTTTTCTTATAAAAACTTCAAGCACAAACGAATATAGAACCGTAAAGGCTGCGGTTTCAAACAGGCTGAAATAGCCTCCAAAATATACAATTACTATCAATATGGGAAGAAGAAGCTCGAAAAATCCCGCCTTAAAACTTTTAAAAAGAGCCTCTTTTGAAAACCTAATTCTTTTTGAGTTTTTATCCTTTATGATTCCTATGGCCATCATCGACAAGGCTAAGAGTGCTCCCGGAAGGACAGCACCCTTAAAAAGGTCAAATATGTTTACGGTCATAAAATTAGTTGCTCCATAAACTATAACGGCCAAACTAGGAGGCAATAAAAGGCCTATAGAACCGGAGGCTGTTATAAGAGCTTCCGAATCATCTTCGGTATAACCCGAACCGGTCAAAATTACGCTTAAAATTCCTCCCAGGGCCAATATTGTTACGCCTGAAGCTCCTGTAAAGGTTGTAAAAAATGTTGCGACCAATACTGCTGAAATTACAACACCGCCCCTTATACATCCGACAGAGCTTTTTACAAAGTCCAAGAGCCTTTTTCCTGCACTCCCGCCTGCCAAAAGGTAGCCTGCAACCGTAAATAGAGGAATTGCCGCTATGGAGGTATCCGTTAAAATGTTATAGGTTTCCATGGGGATGCTTTCAACATATCCTCCTGTAGTCATAAACGCAAAATATGCTAAACCTAAAAGTGCAATGTAAAGCGGTATTCCGAAAAGGCTGAGAACGGTAAACACTAAAACAATTAGCCAAATGACATTTCCTGAAAAATTTTGTACGGATATGGAAATACCGCTTAAAATAGATGCGATACCTGAATTGTTTATTTCAGGGTACCATGAACCGAATATTAAATTTAAAAGCCCTAAAATAGAGCCCGTACTTATTAAAAAACCCAATAAAATACCGCCTATGCTTGTGAAGACACTCTTGCTTCTTTTTATTTCCAATACAAGCATTGCCAAGTACATTGGAGGGAGTGCAGAAAAGAAAATTTTTATTGGGATATATAAAACATGATCTTCGGAAGAAATCATATTATAGTTTGGAAATACCGAAAAAAATACGGCTGTAAGGACTGCTATATTGATGCATGCAAGAACCTTATAAATTATGTTTTGAATTTTTTGATTGAATTTGGATGTAAAAATTTCTATATTTAGTTGTTTTTTATCTGCTGTTGTTATAATACCTGCAAGGCATGCAAATACAAACACAAGTTGAACAATCAATCTTTCCGATTCTAAACTATTTTTCCCAAAACCTACGGTTATGTGGATAACAAACGGCAGCACAACCAGCACTGCCGTAAGAGCTAGAATAAAACCATTAACTATCTTTCTCATTTTGTAATAATATACTTATTTGCGGTATGCTTCAAGCTCTGCAGAAATCTTTTCATATATTTCAGCATTTATTAAACCCGGAATAGTTTTTTGTACCCGTTGCATATCGGAGTTGAACTCTTTTGTCCATTCCTTTCTTTGCTGAGGATTCAGACTTATTATTTTTAAACCGTCCTGCCTCATTTTTTTTACATAGTCTTTTTCCATATCTTCAAGAGCTGCATTTAATTTTTTTGTTGTTTTATCCATTGCTTCCAGCATTGCCGGTTTATACTCATCAGGGATAAGTGCCCAAGATTCGTCGGCAATTACGAAGCCTGCCATTATAGGACATAAGCGGGCATCAAGTATGTAAGATACGTCTTTGTGCAGTCTCAGTGTATAAGCAAGAATTGAAATCGATGTGAAACTCCTTGCCCCTGTCACAGCTTTTAGTTCTTGATTGAATTTTGCGGGAGCTACGGGTGATACATTAAAGCCTGATATTTTTAGAACATCTGCAAAGTCTTTTGTATCGTTTGAGCATATCATTTTTATCTTTTTTAATTCAGCAAGGCTTGAATAGGAATCCTTTGTATAAAATGAGAGCCACCCAACATTTGACCATGTTATAAGTTTACACCCGTTTTTTTGAATTTCATTTCCAAAGGCATATCCGTACTTACTTAATACAAAATCAAGTTCTTCTTGATTTTGTATTAAAAATGGAAGAGACAGGGTAAAAATTTTTGCATTCGGTGCAAGCTCATTTAGGCCGACCGGACTTAAGATAGCCCCGTCAATTTGAGGTCTTTGTCCCGGGCGGGGCGGTTTCATCTTTACAATGCCTGCCTTTTCTCCTCCAAGGACTGTCATATCCATAAACCTAACGCTTACAAGACCCTTTGTTATTTTGTTCCATTCTTGGGCTAGTTTTTTTAATTCAATGTCCCAAGGGGTTCTTGCCGGAGCACTGCTTGCAATCTTTAAAACGATTTTCTGTTGAGCAAAAACGCCTGAAATCATTACAAGTACAAAAAAAGCAAACAATAATTTTTTCTTCATTCCATATCTCCCAATATAAACATTTCCTTATTTTCTTTTAGCCATTTTGCATATCTTTGCGAAATGCTTATGGCCAGCTTATTAGTTGGCTTATTAGCCAGCTTATTAGCCGGATCCGATTCGGGATTGATTGCTAAGGCTTTTTCGATTGCTTCATCAAATCCCTTGCCGTCCTGCCTAGGTACACAAAAAGAGAGGGCATAGGTTACATAAATTGAAGGACTTTTCCCTCCGGCTAGCTCAAGGGCATTTTTATAGGCTATCTCGGCCTTTTCAATATTTCCGCCCAGACTGTCCGGTGCTGAGGCGTAAAATTTAGCCAAAATTTCCCACACTGCTCCTTCAGAATAATCAGGATCAAGGCTGCAAACTTTTTCAAGCATCAGCCTAGCCCCTTGAACGGCTTGTAAACTTTGAATATCTAAGGGATCAAGGGAAAAGGCTGCCAAAATGCCGGCTCCTGCCCAATGTAAGGCTTCCGTATCATAGGGTTTACAATTTTTGAGCATTGCCTCTATTTTTTCCGTATTATCGGAATTTATAGCTTCGGTAAATCCGGGATAGGCTATATCGAGGGCCGAAAGGATTTTGTTATATCCTCTTTTATAAAACTTTTTTGCTCTATTAAAAGCCTCATCTTTTTTATCGTATTCGTCATCCGAAAGATAATTGGCAGGACCTTCTACAAATACGTTTGCATACATTATGTAAAGCTCGCCCGTCATTATTGCAAGCCCCCTATGTGCGGGGTTTGCAATGTGCATCCCCTCATAGAGTTTCAAAATGACTGGAAAAACCTCTCCTACGAGTTCTATATCATCCTCTTCGGTTAAGGCTGTAATGGGATTCGGAGCATCGGGATCAGGCTTTATTTTTTTTTCGGGAAGGGGAGCCATGGCATTTGCTGCCGAATTATAGGCCATTTTTTTTATTGAACATGAAGAAAAACCAAGAAGAGTTAAGGTAAAAAATAACCCTATGAACATTATAAATCCATTATTTTTTTGTAGTTTTTTCATTTTTCCAGTCCTCTATAAATTTTTCATAGGCTGATATTGAAGCTGAAAGGGCTATTTCATGAACCTTGCTGCGTCCGTCAATATTGTTTCCTTCAAGTACATAAAGAGCCTCTAGGGTGCCTTGAAGATCATCTATCGAGCAGTCTTTATCGTGCTCCCGTCTTCTTGTTAAAACCCTTATTTCGTCATCAAATAGTTCGTCAAATTTTTTTGTTTCCCAGTCTGTGGTTTCCGGCATATTTGAGTAATATACTCAATTTTAATATTTTTTACAAGAAGTACTTCTTTGTCTTTTTAGCGTACTTGACATATCTTTCTTTTAATAATAGACTGATTTTAAACACGATGAATTTGAGGAGGCGGAATATGGCAAGAAAGATTAAACTTGTATTGGGTGTAATAGGCTCTGATTGTCATGCTGTCGGTAATAAAATTTTGGATTACTCTTTGACTGAAGCCGGTTTTGAGGTAAACAACATAGGCGTTTTAAGTCCCCAAGAGGACTTTATAAATGCAGCCCTTGAAACGAATGCGGATGCGATTTTGGTATCTTCCCTTTACGGACAAGGCGAGCTTGACTGCAAGGGCTTGCGCGAAAAATGCGATGAAGCAGGCTTAAAGGGTATTAAACTTTTTGTAGGCGGAAACATAGTTGTAGGTAAACAGGATTTTGACGATGTTCACAAACGTTTTACCGATATGGGATTTGATCATGTTTATCCTCCGGGAACTCCGGTTGAAACGACTATTAAAGATTTATATGCGGATTTTCCCGATCATGCATAGAACTTAACTTGAATTTAAAATTTACTCAAAATGAACTGCTATTTATTTGTTGACTTCGGAAGTACCAACACGAAGATAACTCTTGTGGATATCGAAAAAGAAGACATAATCGGCACGGCGAAAGCTTATACTACCGTTGAAACCGATGTTATGACCGGCTATAATAATGCCCTTGAAATCTTGCACAAAAAAACCGGAACGGATTATAAGGTAGTAAAAAGCCTTGCTTGTTCTTCGGCCGCAGGAGGCTTGAAGATTATAGCCATAGGCCTTGTACCTGAACTTACAAGCGAGGCGGCAAAACGGGCTGCTCTGGGGGCGGGAGCCAAGGTAATTCACACTTACAGCCACAATCTTAACAAAGGTGAAGCTGAGGAGATAGTAAACTCAAATGCGGATATAATCCTCTTAGCTGGCGGAACCAATGGAGGCGATTCGCGCTGTATAATACACAATGCAAAAATGCTTGCAGATTACGGTATTAAGGTTCCTGTTGTAGTTGCAGGCAACAAGAGTGCCGAAGATGAAATAATCGAAATCTTTAAAGACAAGGTAGACTATCATCTGGCTGAAAATGTAATGCCCAAGATAAACAAACTCAATGTTGAAAGCGCCCGCGAAACAATCCGCAGCATCTTTATGAATAATATTGTGCATGCAAAGGGTATGACCCATGTCGAAAACAATATCGATAATATCCTAATGCCCACACCTGCAGCTGTTCTAAAGGCCGCTCAAACTCTTTCTGAAGGTACTGAAAATGAAGCCGGTTTAGGCGACCTTATCGTCATAGATATAGGAGGGGCTACAACCGATGTTCATTCCGCCGCCGACGGGGACCCTACCCAAGGTTCGGTTTTTTATACGGTCTCCCCGAAGCTTTTTTAAAACGCACTGTCGAGGGAGACCTTGGAATGCGCTACTCCCTTCCGACCGTAGCCTCAGTACAAGGCCCTCATGGGCTTAGGCACTATCTTTCAAAAGAATATAAGTACAATATTGAAGAAGAAGTCAAAAAAAGAAATGAGCACACGGATTTTATTTCTGAAAACGAAAAGGATTTGGCCTTTGATTGTGCCGTTGCCAAGGTATGTGCCGATGTTTCTATGAGCCGTCATGTAGGAGTTTTGACTCCTGTTTATACCGGCTGCGGAGCCAGTTTTCAGCAAGAAGGAAAGGATTTAACCCAGCTGCGTTACGTAATAGGGACAGGCGGTATTTTGGTTTATAATTCCCATTATAAAGAAATTATGGAAGCTTGCAAATTCCGTGAGGATGATCCTTTTAGCTTAAAACCTAAAAATCCCCAGTTCCTCCTTGATAAGGAGTATATTTTATCGGCCATGGGGCTTTTGGCCACCGAAGAACCCGATATGGCAATAAGGATAATGAAAAAATATCTGGTGTAAACCAATCCTTTGGATTTATCCTATGGATTTTATCCTCTGGATTTTGGAATTTTGCACGGAAATCAATTTTGGATTTTGGCTTGACTTTTTGCGGGTTTTAGTGTAGAATAGGCACTTAATTATGTGAATAGCCGCAAAAAGGTGCGGCAAATACGTTTTTTAATTTTAGATATTTTGTAGTGGAGGATTGAGTATGGCTGTACCAAGAGCAAATACTTCAAAGGCTAGAACAAGACGCCGACGCGGTATAAATATGCGTTTACAAGCGCCTAATCTTGTTGAGTGTTCCGGATGCGGTAACTTGATTATGCCTCATCATGTATGCCCCAAGTGCGGGTTTTATAAAGGCAAACAGGTTGTTAACCCCGATAAATTAGACTAGAGGAGATGGTTTTATGGATGATTTATTCAAAAAAATTCAGCAATTAATTGCAGCAAAGTTGGAAATTGATGAAGATAAAGTTACTTTAGATTCTTCATTCCGGCAGGACTTAGGTGCCGACAGTCTTGACACCTATGAACTCGTTTATGCCCTCGAAGAGGATATGGGTATTAAGATCCCGGACGAAAAGGCAAATGAGTTTGAAACTGTCCGAGATGCTTATGAATTTATCAAAACGCAGCAAAAATAAGTTTTGTTTTTAGGAGGAGTTCTTTGTTTCCTATAAAATGCGGTCTTGAGCCCAAAAGGAAGCAGGAGCTCCTTGAATTTCAAAAGCAAGCGGGATTGAAATTTAAAGATTTACGCTTGCTGGATCTTGCTTTCCATCACAGATCTTTTTCTAATGAAAATAATAGTTTTCACGCGAATAACGAAAGACTGGAATTTCTAGGTGATTCCGTACTGGGGCTTATTGCGGCTTCTTATCTTTATAAATCCTTTCAAGATAGGCCTGAAGGGGAGTTGGCAAAAATAAAGGCATCCGCTGTTTCGGAAGAAGCTCTATCTAAAACCGCTCATGAGCTAAACATAAGTAAATATTTGGTTTTGGGTAAGGGAGAAGAAATGTCCGGCGGGCGGGAAAAAAAGGCTATTCTTGCCGATGCTCTTGAAGCTGTCATAGGGGCTTACTACCTTGATTCCGGCTTTAAGACAGCTCAAAAATTTGTGCTTAACCTTTTAGAAAAAACTATCACTTCGGTTTTAGAAAAAAAATTTATAAGCGATTATAAATCCCTCCTTCAAGAATTTGTACAAAAGAAATTTAAAACAGTTCCGAAATATGAGCTTAAAAAGATGAGCGGTCCAGACCATGACCGCACCTTTTGGTTCTCGGTTTCAATAAACGGTAAGGGTTACGGCCCCCTTTCCGGTAAAACAAAAAAGAAGCGGAGCAGGCTGTAGCAAAAGTGGCCTATGAGAACCTCTATGCTGAGGCTGCTGTGTCAAAATAGCTCTATTTAAGATGAAAATTTGGCACAATAGTATTTTTTGTCCCTTTTAAGCTCTATCATTTTTTAATAGACATAAATTTACATTTCTTTTATAATTGTGTAACTCTATATTGAATATAGACTTATGGTATTTAATAAATTTTTTATCCTTTTGTTTTAATTTGGCATAAAAATTGCTTGTATTTAAGTGAAGAGTTTGAAAGAAAAACTTATAAGCAGGAGGTGCTTTATGAATAGTTTAAGTCTTTTTAGTCCGTCTTTTACGGACAGCGTATTTGATGCCCTTGATAGGAGCTTGGGACCCAATTTTGGAGTTTTTGCTCCGATCAAGAATGCAAGCTGCGGAATGCCTAGTGTAGATATCCGCGAAACGGAAAAAGCCTATGTAATGGAAGTAGATCTTCCGGGTTATAGCGAAAAAGATGTTGAAATTAGCTTAAAAGATAGGCTTATGACAATCTCATCTTCTAAGAAGGAAGAAAAGGAAGATAAGAGTGCAGAATACATCATAAAGGAACGAAGCTCAAGACATTTTATGAGGCGGTTTACATTGCCTGAGGATATAAATGCCGATGAAGTTTCTGCAAAATTTGAAAACGGTGTTTTGGTTGTAAATATTCCGAGAAAACCGGATACTCAGCCTAAACAGATCGAGATTAAAACGGTATAAGAGAATTCGCTGCTATTCACTATAGGACTGCGTCTTGCCTTAGGGCAGGGCGCAGTTTTTTTATATGCGTTTGGTAATTAAGTAATAATGCTTTTTATAAAAAAGACCGATAACTGTATTGATGGTTTCTGTATATAGACAATATGAAAATTCCAACTACTCTGTTTTAGCTAATTCACTTTTGCGTAAGGAATTTCTTTACGGCTTAAAATTTTTTGCCGTTCAAGAAAATTTTATGAGTGAGCAAGGAGCCGTATTGCGTATGAGAATTTCCTTAGCCTGTGTAGAAGCCGAAGCAGTGGTAATCGATGCTTACATTCAAACCGACGGGAATCTATCATATCTTTTCGTTTTGTGTTCATCAATTTTATCCCCTCAAATTTTTTCTGAAGCCGTAAAAAATATCCTCCCGAATGCGGTTATCGAAGAGTTTTATAAAACTCAGGCCGAAGGATATTTGGAATCGGCTTCTGAAGAAGCGCTGGCAAAAAAGCCCATCCCATTTTTTTCGCCATTAGGAACAAATTCAGAATCAAACCATCTTTTAATATCTCTTTTTATTGAGCATAAAGCTCTTATTTTAGAAAATAAAAAAGGCGGCCTTTTAGAGCAGTGCTTAAAGCATAAGGCTCGGAGCCTTTTAAATGAGGCTTCCGAGATACGCAAATATTCTGCTGCGAATTTGGATGTAAACATATTGTTATTTCAAAAGGAAAATCTAATCCTATCTATTCCGGTTTTTCAGGTCAAAAAAATAGATAAGGATGTTTTTCAAAAAAGATTTATTCAAATTCTTCCGGAATACGGAGGAAAAAAAATCTATATAGACGATGTCTTTTGCATAAAAAACATAAATCTTTCAAAAGTAAATTTTATTAAAAGATTAAAACGCGGTGTGTATGAAATTACAATTACCGGTTCTCAAGAAATTTTGCTCTTCAATCTTTTAGTACCTTCAATGTATGAGTGACGGGTATCTCTAAAAACCGAAGTATTTAATCAACCCCACGACGCAAGCGTTACCGAGAAACGGCGGATATTAAACCGCAAGAATAAAACTTTTTTGTCTTATCTTTAGCCAAATGAAAAATTTTTATAGAATTTTACTATCTCTTGTAAAAAATTTGAATAATAATAGTAGGACGGCAAGACTTATTTGCTATTCTAAGGAGAAACATTATGTCAAATGAACAGCCTATTTTAAACCCCAAAACGGATTGGGTTTTTAAGCTGATGTTTTCAAAAGGAGAAGAAGGAAACAAGGCCCTAATAAGCTTTTTAAACGCTTTTTTAGAAGATTCTTACGGTAAAATCACAAAGGCCGAAATCATAAACACCGAACTTATTCGGGATAGGCCTTCGGGAGAAACTTACCGCCTCGATTTTTTGATTAGAACCGACAACGGCCTTCTTGTCGACCTTGAAATGCAGCAGTTTTGGAAAACAAACTATCCTCGCAGAAGTCAAATGTACCTTATGCGCCTCGCTTCCCGCTTTTTAAAGACTGAGCCTAAAGAAGACGATTTTTTATACGCTATAAGCCTTTCAGTTTTCGGCTGCGATGTTCCTAAAAACGCAGAGCCGGTAAAAATGCCTGAGAGCTCTATAATTCAATATCTTTATGTTGAATTAAATGAGCTAATAGGTTATACTATGAAAAAGAGATTGGAAGAGTATAACTTAAAAGACTTTTGGATAAGGTTTTTAGCCAACTATGAAGAAGACAAAAAAAGCGGAATGTTGGAAAAATTGTGCAGCTTAGAGGAGGGTATAAAAATGGCAGAAGCAACACTCTTTAGGGTAACTGATGAAGAGAGGCGAATGGCAATAGAACTCTCTGACGAAAAATACCGGATGTATGTGGAAGATGAGCGCAGCGAAGCTAGAAGAGAAGGCTTGGCTGAGGGTTTAGCGGAAGGCAGAGCCGAAGGAAAAAGTATAGGATTAACCGAAGGACGAGCTGAAGGCTCATATCAAGCAAAGCTGGAAATGGCAGCGTCTTTTAAAAGGCTCGGAGTTGATATTGATAAAATAGTTGAAGGTACAGGCCTTAGTCGTAAAAAAATAGAAGCCTTATAATTTAAAATGCGGTATTAAAAATGCGGCCTACGTATAGACAGGCCGTAAATTTTTGTGTAAACTCGAATTTCTATGCGCTATCCTGTTTCAAAAAAAATGAAAGAAATCGCTTCTATTTTTTTTAATGCCGATTTTTCGGCCTACCTTGTCGGCGGAGCTGTTAGAGACTGGTTTTTAGGGAAACTGTGTAAGGATTATGATATAGCAACCGATGCCGAACCGAAGGAAGTTCAAGCTCTTTTCCGCAAGACGATTCCTACGGGGATAGCCCACGGTACGGTTACTATCTTATATAAGGGCGAAAAAATAGAATGTACCACTTTCCGCTGCGAGGCTGATTATTCCGACGGCAGGCGGCCGCAGAGTATTAGCTATGTCCGTTCAATCGAAGAGGATTTGAGCCGCAGAGACTTTACTATGAATGCAATAGCCGTTTCTTTAAAAGACGGCTCCATTGTCGACCCCTTTGACGGCGTAAAATCGATAAAATCAAAAATTATTAAAACCGTCGGCTCTCCCCTTGCCCGTTTTGGGGAAGACGGTTTGAGGCCGATAAGAGCAATCCGCTTTTCTTCGCAGTTGGGCTTTAAGATAGAAGAAGAAACTTTAAAGGCTATTCCTTTAAGTATTGAGACTTGCAAAAAAGTTTCGATAGAGAGGTTTCGGGATGAATTCGTTAAAATACTTTTAAGTGAGCATCCTATAATTTCTTTAAGACTCTTGGAAGATACGGGACTTTTAAAAGTATTTTTGCCCGAACTTTCTGATTGCCGCGGGGTCGAGCAAAAAGGAATGCACTCATTCGATGTGCTTGACCACAGCTTTTTAAGCTGCGATGCCGCTCCGCAAGATAATCTTATTGTGCGCTTGGCTGCTCTTTTCCACGATATAGGAAAGGTAAGTACCAGAGAAAAAAATGAGTACGGCGATTACACCTTTTATAAGCATGAGGCGGTTTCGGAAAAACTCACCAAAAATATAATGCAGCGTTTAAAATTTCCGAATAAGGAAATTGAAGAAGTTTGTCATTTGGTGGGGCTTCACATGTTTCATTATACGGAGGATTGGAGCGATGCTGCCGTCCGCCGCTTTATAGTCAGAGCCGGGGTAGAAAATATTCCGAATCTCTTTGAATTGAGAAGAGCCGACGGTTTCGGTATGACGGGAAAGGCTCCCGATTTAAGCAATTTGACTGCATTTAAAAAGAGGCTTGAAAAAGTCATAGCAGAAGACTCTGCCCTCAGCTTAAAAGATCTTGCTGTCGGAGGCAGAGAGCTGATTGAAATCGGAATTCCTGCAGGTCCTAAGCTCGGCATAATCTTACAAAAGTTATTTGAAGCTGTCCTTGAAGACCCTTCGCAAAATACTAAGGCCCAACTTTTAAAAATTGCGGAGGCAATAAATTCCAATTTAAGCTAAATTATTGATATAAAATTATTGATATAATATAAAAAATATGATAGGTTAAGCTATGTTTGTAAAATTAGATGCAGAATTGACACCGATTGATCCCCGGACTGAAAAAATAACTGGACATGTTGCAGGATATATAAAATTTAAGGAGCTCATTGAGCTTCAAGGGCTTTTAGGCCTTGACCCTCTTTTTATCGAGCAATGCAGCGATTTTTCCCAACAAAATACCCTCGGCGTTTGGGAAGACTACAGTTTCGGCGTTATAAATATAATCGAAATGGAAAATATTTTTAAAGACCGCGATACAATAGGCCTTTATATATCTAAAAATCTTTTTTTGGCCATAGAAATTATAGACAAGGACTATTCTACTCAAAAAGCTTTTGAAACTGCTTTACAGCAAACTATAGTTCGCGAAAGAAATATTCCGCGTATTCTTAACCGTTTTTTTAAAGAGCTTATCAAGTCGCATGCCGGCGTCTATTACCGTTTTAGAAACAAAATATCTGAACTGGAAATGAGGGTTTGGGAAAAAATAGAAGAAGACACTCACTTTGAAGCGGAGCTTTCGAATATAAACAACGAACTTTTGACCCTCTTTAGCTATTATGATCAGTTGGAAGATTTTTGCCAAGACCTGGCCGAAAATGAAAACGAAATTTTTACCGAAGAAGAGTTGACCATTATAAACCTTCTTTCAAAGAGGGTAGAGCGTTATGGAGCAAATATCCGTATTTTAAGAGAGTATTCGAATCAGTTGCGGGAATCTTATCAAGCTCAGCTGGATCTCCACTTAAATAAGATTATGAAAATCTTTACTGTTGTAACTACAATCTTTCTTCCGTTGACCCTTGTAGCAGGCTGGTACGGTATGAACTTTAGCTACATGCCCGAACTTTCATGGAAGTACGGCTATCTTACTGTTATAATATTGAGTATTGTCATTGTCGTTTTAGGACTTTGCTGGTTTAAAAAGAAAAAACTGATATAAAAATCATTATTGCCTAATGCAACTGAGATTCGGTATTATAAACGGAAAATTTAGTGAGCATACTCTCGTGTTAAAAGAAGAACAATTCGATATAAACTAAGTAAATCCTATAAAACGGATAGCCCGAGGCTTTTTATAAAGACCGTTTCAGGAGATTGTAGAATTAAAAGGCCTTAAATTTTATTTATTTCTTGACTAAAATATAAAAATAATGTATGCTCTTTATAACATTTTATGAGAGGGCTTTGATATTGGTACCATTTTAATATACTCTTCAATATTCCTTTTTAATAAATGCTGATTAGCTTTTCCATACTTTTATTATCGGCTGTTTTTAGTCGACTTGATTTCCGTGTAGAATGCACCCGATGGGGGCCTTGCTTTTTTTTGAAAATATTTATAATTACTAAAAGGTTATAGACAAATAAGGTTCTTAAATTATTTTTTAAGATTAAAAGGGAAACCGGTGAAAAACCGGCACAGCCCCCGCTACTGTAATTGAGTTTGTTTATCATTGTATTTCTAATATTTGTCATTATTGGAAGCATAAGCCACTGTTAATATGGGAAGGCGATAAACTTTAAATCATAAGTCAGGAGACCTGCCTATTTGTATTTCGAATCCTTCGGAGGGAGGGAAAATCGGAAAACTAACTATTGTACAGCTATATTTTACTGTCGGTCTCTTCTAAACAAAGCAAAGCTGTAGACTATGTTTTTCGCTTTTTCATTATTTTATCTCCGTTTTATTTTTAAATAAGGTATATTGTAAACATTTGTTTACAGTTGAGTTTGCGCTTAGATTATAAGTCTTTAGACTAAAAATATTATAGGAGTTTTTCTATGAAAAAATTGACAGGAATATTTTTATTTTTATTCTTGGTATCTATGGTTTCATTTGCACACTTCCAAATGATTTATACCCCGACTTCAATTGTTGAAGGCAATTCTGTTGAGTTCAAGATTGTTTTTACTCATCCTGCCGAATCAGGACTAGTAATGGATATCGGTAAAAACGAGGCCGGAGAAGTCAAAGTTTTTGAAAAATTCTTTTCGGTTCATGACGAAAAAATTCAAGATCTTCTACCTTCATTAAAGAAAACGGAATTTACTACTGCCGAAAATACGGCTTTGGCCTATGATCTGACCTTAAACAGGGATAACGGCTTTAAAGGGGGCGGAGACTGGGTCTTGGTAGCAGTTCCCCATCCTTATTATGAAGGTAGTGAAGATAAATATATTCAGCAGATTACTAAGGTCTTTATCAATAAGGACGAGCGTCCGACAGATTGGGAAAAAAGATGTGCCGACGGTTATCCCGAAATTTTACCCTTGGTAAAGCCCTATGACGTTTGGGTCGGCGGTGTTTTCCGCGGTACTGTTGTCGATTCAAAAGGGAAACCGGTTCCCAATGCGGAAATTGAAGTTGAATACATAAACTTTGATGTAAACATGAAAAAAAGCAAATTTGAGAAGAAGGCAAAAACAAAAAATGCCGCTGCCGTTATTTTAGCCGATGCAAACGGAAACTTCTCCTTTATTCCTCACAAGGCCGGGTACTGGGGTTTTGCTGCCCTTGGTGCAGGTAATGTAAAAGAATTTGAGGGTAAAGAATTTTCGCAGGATGCCGTGCTCTGGATTGAGGCAATGCCGCTAAAATAAGGAATATCCTTATTTAGCTTATAGATAATTTATATTAACTTAAAGGAGTTTATTATGGTTAATAAAAAAATGGGTGCAAAGATTGCACTTATACTGGGTTACACTCGCAGTTATTTTTACTGCCTGTAAGTCAATGCCTGCTGTAAAAATGAATGATAAATTTACAGCCGGAATGGAATTGGCCGCCTGGAAGGGCGAATGGGTTTCTGCAGATATCATAAAAGATAATCCATCTTTAAAAGCAGCTTATAAAAAAACAGCAGCAGATATGCCCTTTTATACACCTGAAGGCCTTGAAGCCGCTGCCTTGGATATGTACAAAGCTCCGGCGGTAAAGGCAAAGTTTGACGGTACAAACACTGTGCTTTTTACATACTTGGATAAAGCCGGTAACGAAAAGCAAATTTCCGTCAAATACAAATATATGGGACAAAAAGCTGACGGCGAGTCTCCTGATACTATTTGGGAAACATTTGAGGCTGTAGAAGATAAACTTGAAAATGCAAACTTTAAGTATTTTATATCAATGCCTCCCAGTGCTCACGGAAACAGCCCTATCCACTGGCATGCCCGTTTTGGAAGCCGAAGTATTGACCGTCTTATAACCGGTGCAGGAAAATGGCCTACATACTATTCTGCATTCACATCTGAGGCAGACCTTGTTAAAATGTTTGAATCTTCAATCCAAAATATGCCTAAGTGGTGCCCTGTTTCTCCCTTTGAATCTTATGCAGTTCACGGCAAATGGATTAATGCATTATCTATTTTTGAAAATACAAGTAAAGAGGTCGAAGCCGCCTATGCAAAGGTTGTAAAAGAATTTGCAGGCAAAGATCCCAAGGGTGGAGATTTTACAAAGGCTGAAATTATTGCAGAATTACAAAAAAGAGATAAATCCGTTAAAGATTACTCTCACTTGGAATTTATTGTAAAAGACGGAAAAAATGAGCTGGTCTTTTATAAAGGGGATAAAGAAGTCTTTAGATCAAGCTATGTCCGTGTCGGTGCAAGTCCTTCAAGACCATATATGACGATGAAGGCTGAAAGAAAGGATGCCGGTATGTATTCTTTGATTTCATTTGTAGCTGTACATGGTACTGCTCCTATGCTGCATTTTCACTTGTGGTATGGTAATAATGAAAAAGAACTTGAAGACTTTGAAGGAACTCCCACCTGCTACAGAGCGGCCCTTACAGACGCTGAAATTGCCGCAAGTGTAGAAAAAGAGGCAAGAAATCTTTTAGAGAGATTAACTAAGGTTAAAAAATAAATTTTATTGGGAACCTATTTGAGGTTCCCAAATTTTAATACTTTTTCGGAAGCTGATTCGCTATCCGCTTTAGCGGATACGATGAAAAATTTCCTTACAGAACAGAGCCAAAAGGCTCTGAGGCTTCCTTCAAAAAATTTTTATGGGAGGTGTGATAAACAGTTCGGCAGAAATAGTGCCTCACTGTTTATCTGACGAGTTTTGTGCTTTGCACAAAACATCGCATTATTGATTGCCGTTTCTTACAGGTATTGCGAAACGGCGTAAAAAGTCAAATCGAAAATTGATATTTTCTCATTGACTTTTTATAGGAGAAAGAGAAATGAAAAAAAGAACAGCTATCTTTATTTGTTTTTTAGTGCTGGGAGCAGCTCTTTTGTTTGCTCATAGTGTTATCTTTAATTGCTATGATAACGGTGACGGGACATTCCTTTGCCAAGGCAGTTTTTCGAACGGTGCATCTGCTGAAGGTGTAGAGATTCGAATCGAAAATCCCAAAGAAAAGGATTCGAAAAAAAAGATTATACTTAAGACTACGCTTGATAAAAACGGAGAAGCTATAATTAAGTATGCCGACATCAAGATCAAAGATTTTTTGATTATTTTTGATGCAGGTGAAGGCCATGTTGTAAAACTAAAATCAAACCAGATTAAAAAATAAGTTTTATTTGGGTGTATTTTCATCGGTGCAAGAACAACGATTAAAATACACCTCCTTTTTTTCGTTTAAAAGAACATCGGCACTGTGCCAGCTTAAGGTTGCGCATTTTATACGGGCAGGCATTTCGGCAAAGTATTCCAAGATTTGAGCATCTTCCAATTCTTCCTTTTCTTCTTCTGAAACCTCATTTCCGTTCATCATCTTAAAAAATATTTCTATCTTACGTTTGCCTTCTTCTGAGGGCTTTCCTTTTATCAGCTCAATCAGCATATTTGTAGAAGCCGTAGAAATGGCACAGCCTCTCCCTAAAAAGGAAGCATCTTCTATAATACCATCTTTTTCCCGGATAAGGAGGGTAAGGTCATCACCGCATGAAGGATTATGGCCTCTTTCTATCTTTACCCCTTCACCTGAAAGCTCGCGGCAGTTTTCTTTTTTTCGAGAGTATTCTAAAATCATTTCCTGATAAATCGTATCTATGTCCATTTATATTCCTTATCAATATTATTTTTAAGTTTTTTTAATTCTTTAAAAAAACGCTTTTTACTTTTTTTAAGGCAGTGACCATAACATCAATGTCTTCCTTTGTGTTAAAAATAGAAAAACTTGCACGGCAGCAGGAATTTATGTTTAGGTAAGTCATCAGGGGCTGTGTACAATGATGTCCGCTTCTTACCATAACACCGTATTCGTTTAATATGTAAGATGTGTCATGTGAGTGAACGCCTTTCACGTTGAAAGCGATTATACCCGCCCGCTCCTTAACATCGGTGCCGTAGGTTTCTACAAAGTCAAGTTTTTTTAATTCCGAAAGAGCGTAAGAGTCCAATTCTTTTACGGTTTTTTCTATATTGTCATAACCGATTTTTTCGATATATTCTATTGCAATTTTAAGAGAAACTATTGCAGCAGTATCGTGGGTGCCACCCTCGTATTTATAGGGGGCTTCCTTAAACTCGCTTGACTCTTCTGTAACAAAATTGATCATATCTCCCCCGTATAAAAAAGGAGGCATCTTATCCAATAGCTCTTTTTTTCCGTAAAGAACTCCGGCTCCGAAGTCCGAAAAAATCTTGTGCCCTGAAAAAGCTAAAAAGTCGCAGTCAATAGCCGATACATCCTGTTTAAAGTGGGCAACGGCTTGAGCTGCATCGACTACAACGACGGCTCCGCTTTCATGGCTTAGCTTAATTACTTCTTCTACAGGGTTTATGAGTCCTGTTGCATTTACTACGCTTGATAGGGCTACTATCTTTGTTTTTGAAGAAAGTTTAGCCTTAAAATCATTTATGTCCAAGGCGCCGTTTTTATTAAGATAGATAAATTTTAAGGCAGCCCCTGTTTGTTTTGCAACAAACTGCCAAGGAACAAGGTTGGCATGATGGTTTGAGACAGCAAGAAGTATTTCATCGCCATGTTTGAGGTTTGATAAGCCGTAACAATAGGCAATTATATTGAGGGCTTCGGTAGAATTTTTTGTAAAGATAATGCTTTCAATTTTATCGGCTCCGATAAATTCGGCAGTCTTTTTCCGTGTTTCCTCAACCAAAATAGAAGAAGCTATTGCAAGGGAATGAGACCCTCTGCCCGCATTTCCGTTTGAGTGTAAAAAATATTCTTTTATGCCTTCTATAACCGGTAGAGGTCTTTGTGCTGTTGCCGCAGAATCCAAATAATGAATGTTAGGATTTTGCATAAGCAAGGGAAAGTCTTTTTTGTACATCTATTTATTGCTCCTTAAAGCGCATTTCTTTCTTTTCATTTTACATAAAAATAAGCCTTTTGTCCAGCAATCGCATTGCCGGCAATCGCATTGCCGGCAATTTCAATTGCCGCAATTTCAATCGCCGGCAATCTCAATACAATCGCAATGCGGTATATTGTAAAGAATTTCCGTTTTCGATATAATAGGCTTTATGGCAAACAGTTGTGCAGAGAGAAAAGATCAGGTCATAAGGCCGATAGAATCTTACGGTATACTTCTTCCGTATTTGGTAATTCCGTTCCGGCTTAAAAGTGCGAAAGTGCTTTTCCGTTTTTTGCGTACGGTTGTGCGCGATTTTTTTTGGCTTCAGTTTTCGGTAAAGTGGCGCTTCAAAACCATTCCCGTTTTGGATGTCTCGCACCCCTTGGACGAGCTGATTCCGTTTACACCCGGCAAAGTGCAAATCTATTTGAATTTTACCAATTTTTGGATTCGGCCTATGACTTTTTTGTTCCGCAGAATAGGCGTAAAAAAAGCTCTGCCGTACTGTATCGAATATCTTTCCCTCATCAAAAAGGCGTATTCCGATGCTGCAAGGGTGTACCGTTTTTGTATGACAACGACAAAGCGTCCCGATTATAAGGCGGATAAAGCGTTTAGAATGATTCACGCCCTCGATCCGCATTTACTGTGCGTTCCTAGTCTGCACGTTTCTATCGTTATTCTTGCTTCAGTGTATTATGCTGAAGTTTTTAAAAAAGGCGATTTCACCGAAGATGAGCGCCAAGCCTATACCGCTGAATTAAGAGAAGGGGCACGGCGCATTATAGAAAGTGTATTGTATGTAAAACAGCACAGTGTAAACTGTATTCCTTCAGCGATGTATATGATGTTATATGTGCTCAAAGACCGATTTACGATAAGCGCTGGAGTTGATATTATTAACAGTTTGTTTATTGACGACGAAACGCTTTCCGAACAAGATAAAAAAGATGTGAGTGCTCACATTCATTTTATGTTTGAACGTCTGCTTTTGGAAGGCTCAAGCGAAGATGATTGGACCGTTCCGGTTAAACGCTGGCTTAAGGGCTATAGAGCTTAAGGTTCTTAGAATTATAAAATTATTTTGATGATTTTTGAGTTTTGAGGGGGAAAAAATTTTGAACCTAACAAATGATATACAGGAATTGAAAGATGCCTTTATTTCTCTTTACGGTAATTCGGAAGAAAAAATTATTTTTGCAGCCTCTCCTGCGCGGATAAATATAATAGGTGAACACATAGATTATAACGGAGGCCTCGTGCTGCCCGCTGCCGTTAATTTATATTTAAGAATTGCCCTGCGAAAAAGAAAGGATAAAAAAATACTTTACCGTTCGATGAAGTCTAAAAAAGTTTTTGAATTTGAGCTTGACGGAAATTTGAACTTTGATAAAGAAAATGATTTTTCAAACTATTTAAACGGTATGTTTTTGTTTTTAAAAGAAAGGGGCTTAAAGGCTGATACGGGATTTGAGCTTTTAATAATGAGCAATATTCCGCAAGGCAGCGGCATTTCTTCTTCGGCGGCCTTGGAACTTTGTTTCGGTAAAATTATTTCTCATGCCTTCGGTTTTAAACTTGACGGCATTGAGCTTGCAAAAACAGGCCGGCGGGTCGAAAATGAATTTTTAGGCCTCAAATCCGGGATTATGGATCAGTTTGCTATAGCAATGGGTAAAAAAAATCAAGCCATTCTTTTAGACACCTCCTCCTTGAACTATGAGTACATTCCTCTTGAAACCGAGCCTTACAGGATTGTAATTATGAATTCCAATAAGCCCCGTAAATTAACGGAATCAAAATATAACGAAAGAAAGGAAGAGTGTGAAAAAGCCCTTGCCTTTTTACAAAAAGAAAGAAATATAGATTTTTTATGCGATCTAAGCGTTTCCGATTTTGAAAACTTAAAAGATGACTTGACTTCCAATTTGGGAGAAAAAATTTTCCGCAGAGTAAGGCATTGTGTTACCGAGATGGACAGGGTAAGGCGGAGTGCCGAAGCCTTAAAAAATAAGGACCTAAAACTTTTAGGCGGTTACTTAAACCAATCCCATCTTTCACTAAAAGACGATTACGAAGTTACCGGAAAAGAACTGGATGCTCTTTTCTTTGCAGCTACAAAAGAAAAAAGCTGCATCGGTGCAAGAATGACAGGGGCGGGCTTTTCGGGCTGTGCTATCGCCATTGTGCACAAGGACGGCTTTGAAGAATTTGCCGAAAGGGTAGGGAAGGCCTACACGGAACAAACCGGCTTTACCGCTTCATTTTTTGCCTGTCAAGCCTCAGACGGAGTGTCTATAGTTTAAACTAGGTATCAAGATAATAGATGAGTCCTTGGAGGCTGCCGCGTATAAAATACTTCCACCACAGAACAAGATCAGAGTTTAAAGGCTCGCCTATATTTTGGAGGCTGAGCATCTTTTCTTTTAACCTAGGTTCAAGGGAAAAGGCGTGTTTTATTGCTTCCCGAATGGAAAGTCCGTGCACATCAAAGGCTTTATCTAAAAAATCTTTAAAAAACGAAGGATAAAGAATTCCATCTTCTTCCGCTAAAATGGAATTTTTTAATAGCTCATCAAAAGTCTTATTTTTAATTTCCTCTGTGCTGTTATCTTCAGGGAATTTAAAAAAGTTAGGAGGATAATTTCCTTGCACGGCTATCGAAAGATTTGTATTTTCAAAAAAAAGATTTGTTTTGTCGTTTGCTCTTTCAAGCCTCAAAAATATTTTTTGTACGGCTTCCATGCTCGCCTTAACTGCTTCATCATAGCTTTCCGCAGAGCTTAGGACATTGCCGCATTTTTCTACATTGTTTTTAGGGAAAACGGTTTCATCTTTTTCAAAAAGGCGGGGTAAAACATCTTTTACGTTTTTTGTGTTCCTTGCTTCTTCAAGCCCGTATATTTTTTTTATGATGCCCGGCACCGAAATCCACGCTCGTTCAGCACTAAAGCGAGCGGCTCGTTCCGAACTGAACATAGCTTGAGGCGGAAGCTCATCTAAGGGTTCGCCTAAGGCTATTTTGACGGCGGCCTTAGTTACATCAAAGCCGGAAGAATAGGGAACCGTCCAGCCCGACATGTAGCCCCCTGAAAGACGGGCGGCGATTTCTCCCACACAGGCCTCCCTTTTGCCGTCTTTCTGCGGATCGGCTTTTCGTAAAAAAATATCCCCCTTGGCTGCCCCATTTGTAAGCCCCAGAGCCTTTATACCAAGAAAAAAAACTCTTATAAGCTCATCACATTCTTCCTTGCTCTTAATCGATGGAATCGTGTGTCCCATCTCTACAAAGTAGGGCGGGAAAAAAATATGCCTGTCTGCGAGGGCGTTTAAAAAAATCTTTCCGTTTATAACGAGGGCTTCAAGCGAAAACTCTTCACCGTCGATGAACTCCTCTGCAATGGCCTTGCCGCTCCGCGAAAAGTTTACAGCATCTTCTAAGGCCGGTCTTAATTCATCTTGGGAATAGACCAAACGGCAGCCGCGTGCTCCCATGTTGTCGGCAGGCTTTACCGTAAGAGGAAATTGAATGGCTTTTTGTTTTAAAATTTGAAGGGCCTCATCTATTTCACTTTTAAAAATGTGGGTGAACCTTGGAGAAGGGACGCCGTGCTTTTCAAAGCACTCTCTCATTAAAACCTTGTCGCTTGCACGGCGGGCTGCTTCCAAACTGTGACCGGGAAGAGAACAGCTTTCTGCAATAGCTGCAACCGATACGGAAAAGTCCGTAGCTGCGGTAAAAACTCCGTGTAAGCCGTTTTCTTTTAAACTTTTTGCAAGGCCGATGAGGGCTGGAATATCCTTTAAATCTATCGGAAAAAACTTGTCGGCTTCTTTTGCACAAACCGCATTCGGGTTTCCATCTACTGCGATGACCTCGCAGCCCAATTCTTTTGCTGCCCTTATTGCCGGCCCCTGCATAAGTCCCGCTCCTAAAATTAAAATACGCTTTTTATTTTCTTTCATATTCCGGTTAAACTCATCTTAATCTAAAAATTTAAAAGCCTGTCGGAATATCTATAAAACAGGTTTCTATGTTTTTATCAAGTTCCAGCTTTTTTGCAACCAACTGAATGCCTACAGTTTCCGTTTGATAATGACCTCCGGCAATTACGTTTATCCTGTTTTCGAGGGCATTGTGATAGGTAATGTGTTCAATCTCTCCTGTTATGTATAGGTCAAGTCCTAAGGCTATTGCATCATCTATTTCCGAAGCGGCTCCGCCGGAAATCACTCCGATGGTTTTAATTTTTTTAGGCCCGAAGGGAAGAATGTTTGCCGTTTTTTCCCTTTGAGGGAAAAGCTTATTTACAATTTCGTCTATTTCCAAACCTTCTTCGGATACTCCTTTTAAAGGAAGACTGCCGTAAAAACCTATGTTTACACCCCTGTACATGCCGAACTCTTTTAAGTTTTCAAGGGAAAGGCGGCCGGCAAGACCGATGTTGTTCCCGTAAAGGGGATGGGCATCGAGGGGCAGGTGAACGGCATAGAGTGCGATGTCGTTATCTAAAAGAGCTTTTATCCTATGGTAATGATTTCCCATAATCCGTAAGGAGCGGCTCCAAAAAAGGCCGTGGTGTACAAAAAGCATGTCGGCCTTCCGCTCGGCGGCTTCTTTTATGGATTGAAGGCAGGCATCCACCGCGAAAGCAACCTTTTTTATTTCTTTTCCGCTGTTTTGTACCTGAACACCGTTTTGCGACAAGTCTTGAGCCGCAAAGGCATCTATGTTTAATAATTCGGTAAAATAAAGGTCGAGGTCTTTTAGTTTCATAGTTTATATCCTCATCGTTTTTGCTGATTATACTTTAGATTCTTTTTGAATTCAAGGGCGTTCTATATTTTAAAAAATAAATTTACCTTCCGCAAAAATTATGATATAATTGTCTACGTTAGTAAGGAGGTTGAGTATGCAACTGACACGGGAACAAGAAGAAATTCTAAACGGTTCTCAAGGAGAAATGCAGGCTAAGGTTTTAAAAACCTTGGTCATGTATGGTGAAGCTTTTGGTGCCCAAAGGCTTGTTAAGGTTACAGGGAAATACGGTCACCTTGTTACAAGTTTCGGTATAGGAGTTATGAAGCCGGTCTATAAATTGATGGATGAACTTCTCCAATCCGAAGCTGTTTCAGGGATTCCCTTTACGGTAGACCCTCGTCCGCTTGATGATGCGGTGCCTAAAAGTTTTTTAGAACGCCTTGTTTTTCATTTTATGTACAGCAAACAGGAAGAATATGAAAAACAGCTTAAAGCTATGGGGCTTTTATCGGATGACGCTTATACTTGTACCTGCTATTTTGACGAGGTAGGGAACACACCTAAAAAAGGAGAAATCTTAAGCTGGGCAGAATCTTCTGCCGTTAATTATGCAAACTCGGTATTGGGAGCGAGGTGTAACCGCAATTCGGGTATAATCGAAATGTTCGGGCTGATTGCAGGCTGGGTGCCGGAGTTCGGCCTATTGACCGATGATGGGCGTAAAGCCGATTTAATTGTAGAGGTCAAAACCGAAAGTCTGCCCGAAGCCCAACTTTTGGGAAGTGCAATAGGAATCAAGGCTGTTGAAAACGTACCCTATATCAAAGGTTTGGACAGGTTTTTAGGCCGTGAGCTGAATGATGAGGTAAAGGCCTATTTTAAGGATATGGGCGCTGCGATGGCATCAAACGGAGCCGTCGGTTTATACCATGTCGAAAATCTTACGCCTGAAGCAAAAGAATCGGGGGCTTCTTTAATCCGCAAAAATGCGGAAGTCTATACAATTACCGAATCCGAGCTTTTGAGGATAAGGTCATCATATCCGGATATTAGAAAAAACAAAAATGCACCTCCTGAACTCTGCTTTATAGGCTGTCCTCACCTGTCTAAAGAACAGCTTATTAAATGGACAGGCATTATAGAACAAAAGTTAAAACAAAATAAAAAATCAAAAATTTCGATACCGACGGTTATGACCTCGCCGCGGGGTGTTTTAAAGGAATTTTCCAAAACGGAGGAATATAAAAAATTAAAATCTTTCGGCCTTATTTTTTCGGAAACCTGTCCCCTAATGTATATGAATAACCCTCTTTGTGCAAAAAAATCGGTTATCACGAATTCCAATAAACTTAGAACCTATACTACGGCTGTCTATTATAAGGACGATGAAATAGCCGATCTAATTACGGGAGGGATTTAACATGAAAATATTTAAGGGAAGAGTAATTGTTCCGGGTACAGTATCGGCAGAAGCTCTTGTAAGTTCTAAAGGATTTAATACCCTTGCAAGCTTTCAAAAAGCTTTGATGTTCGGCGATAAAAAGGCTCATTGTTCCGATCAAAATAATCCTGACATATACAAAAAGGAAATAGCAGGAAAGGCTCTGTGCCTCCCTCAGACTATAGGCTCAACTACGGGCGGAATGGTTATATTCTGTGCAGCTTCTATGGGCCGTCAGCCTGCATGTATGCTTTTTTCGGAGCCGATAGATTCATTGGCTGCTGCAGGCGTAATCCTTGCAGCAAACTTTACCGATAACCGTATTCCTACAATCGATAATTTAGGAAAAGAATTTTTAGAAGCGGTTAAAAGCGGAAACAGGGTTGAAGTTAAAGAAAACGGTGAAGTCATAGTAGAAGACTAAAGGGAATCTCTAAAAACTGAAGTTTTTTGAGGGTTCCTAAAAATTAAAATTATAGAGTATAAAAATTATTTTGGAGGAAAAGAATGAAATTTGATGCTGAAGTAAAAAAAATGGTGGACGCTTACGGCGGATGGATGGAAAGCGATTTTGAAAACAGGGCAGGGGGGACAGGCCGCATGACTAAGGCCCTTTATCCCTATACCCGTCTTTTTTCGCCTATTTTAATTAACAAAACAAAAATTAAAAACCGTGTTGTCATGGGACCTATGGGAAACATAAATATGTGTGAAGAATCGGGACGGCCAAACAAAAAAATGCTTGAATATTTTTTTGCCAGAGCTGAAGGCGGTGTAGGTTTATTGACAACCGGCCTTATTCCAATAAGTCATGGAATAGATCACTCGGTAACGGAGCCTCATAATTATTCTTATTTTCCGCGTATCGACGGAACGAGAACCAATCTTGCAGGCTGGAGGGATCTGGCTCAGGGCTGTCATGCTTTCGGAAGTAAGATCTTTATTCAATTAACCCCGGGACTGGGACGTGTAGGAAATCCTCAATGTCTTTTAACCAAGTTTAGATTTCCCGTGTCTGCTTCAAATAATCCCAACTTTTATATTTCCGAAATTCCCAGCTTGCGTCTTTCAGGCAGAGCCTTAGGAAAAATTATAAAAAATGCAGGGCAGGCTGCCGCCGATGCCAAGGAGTGCGGGCTTGACGGAGTATATCTTCACGGCCATGAAGGCTATCTTCTTGAACAATTGACCAATCCGGCCTTTAACCGCCGTAAGATCGGAAAATATGCCGACTGGCAAAGATTCGGGCTTGATATTGTAAAAGAGATAAGGAAAAGGGCCGGCGCCGACTATCCTATAATGTATCGCATAGACCTTTCTCTTGCCCTTAATGAGACCTACGGAGAAGAAGGCATGAAAGTTCGGCAGCTTAAAAAATTTAAAAACGGAAGAACAATAAAAGAAACCCTTGACTATATGAAAAATCTTGTAAAATGCGGCGTAGATATTTTTGACGTAGACCTCGGATGCTATGATAACTGGTGGCTTCCTCATCCTCCGGGCGGAATGCCCGCAGGCTGCTTTCTTGAAGTTTCCAAAATAGTAAAAGATTATTTTGCTTCCAATAATATTATATCTAATGCCGGAATCCCCGTTCCTGTAGTTGCTGTCGGCAAGTTGGGCTATCCCGATGTTGCTGAAACTGCATTGAGAAACGGCGAATGCGATATGGTAATGCTTGCCCGCCCCTTATTGGCCGATGCCGAGTGGTGCAATAAAGCTTACGCAGGCAGGGTAGAAGATATTAGGCCATGTATCGGATGCCAGGAAGGCTGTATCAACGAATTTGTTTTAGGAGGGCATCCTCAATGTGCCGTAAATCCCAGAACAGGTTTTGAAGATGTTCTTCCCTTTGATGCTCCTTCAGCAGAGGTAAAAAAGAATATCGGTGTTATAGGTGCCGGGCCTGCCGGCATTTTATTTGCAGTTAAGGCAGCAAAGAGGGGACATAATGTAGAACTTTTTGAAAAAACGGACAGAGTCGGCGGCAGCGTAATTACTGGAAGTGTGCCTAAGATTAAATATGATTTTGAAAATTATTTAACCTATCTTCAAGCAAAGGTAGAAAAGGCTAAGTCTATGCCTAATTTTAAACTTTCTTTAAACACTGAAGTTGATCTCAATTTTCTAAAAAACAAAAAATTCGATGTCTTGGTTTTTGCATACGGAGGTAAACCTATTTCTCTTTCCGTTCCGGGAATGGAAAAGATAAAGACAATCCAGGCTGTAGATCTTCTTTTAAATCCTAAAGAGGCTGAAAATGCTCAAAAGATTGTTATAATAGGCGGAGGTGTTGTAGGATGCGAAACGGCCTATTGGCTAAAATATGAGCACAAAAAAGATGTTACGGTACTGGAAATGCTTCCGTATTTTATGAAAGGAGTTTGTACTGCTAACAGGGGTTACCTTATCTACTATATGAAAAAAGCCGGTGTTAAACTTTTAAATTGCGCAAAACTTATAGGGCTTGATTCGGGAAAAGCTATTGTAGAAAAAAACATTTCGAAAGGTGTGCCTAATCCATATAATACTTGGCAGCCCATCTTGCCTGAAAACATACCTAACCCGCTTGCGAAAAAAATAGGCACCGAAACTCAAAAGATTGAACTGGAGGCCGACTTAATAGTCTTTGCCGTTGGAAACAAAACCGATGACGACCTTTATTTTGCAGCCCAAACTAAAAACATAGCTCCCGAAATTTATAATATCGGAGACAGCTCTTGTTCGGGAAAGGTTTTGGAAGCAACTCGTGCTGCGCAAAGATTAGCTGCCGGAATTTAGTTTGCTTAATAAATTGTGATTTAATATTAAGAAAGCCTCAAAAACTTAAGTTTTTCGAGGCTTTCCTTAGAATTTAACTTGCAATAATAAAACTCTCTAAGGCTAAGGCTTACTTATTGATTCCTGCCATGTTAAGGATAAAGGCATATTCAAAAGCAGTATCTTTAATCATGTCATAGCGGCCTGTAGCTCCGCCGTGTCCTGAATCCATGTTCATGTGTAGGATTAAGATATTATCTCCGGTTTTCTTTGCACGCAGCTTTGCAGTATATTTTGCAGGCTCATGGAAAAGCACTTGAGAATCGTTTAAACCTCCGGTTACAAGCATGTGCGGATAATTTTTTGCTTCGATATTGTCATAAGGAGAATAAGAAAGCATGTAATTATAATATTCCTCTTCGTTAGGGTTTCCCCACTCTTCGTATTCGCCTGTTGTAAGGGGCAAAGAATCATCGAGCATAGTAGTAACGACATCTATAAAGGGAACGGCAGCAACAACAGAATGGAAAAGATTCGGCCTCATATTTGTAACTGCACCCATGAGAAGACCGCCCGCACTTCCGCCCATTATTGCAAGTTTATCGGAAGAAGTATATTTTTGAGAAATAAGGTATTCGGCACAGGCTATAAAATCGGTAAAAGTGTTTTTCTTTTTTAAGAGCTTACCGTCCTCATACCACTGTTCTCCCATGTCGCTTCCGCCCCTGATTTGAGCAATGATATAAACAAAGCCCCGCTCAACAAGACTGTAAACGCTAGGACTGAAATATACATCGGAGCTGTAGCCGTAACTTCCATAAGAATAAAGAAGTGCAGGCGCTGAACCATTCTTTACAAAACCTTTTTTATAAACGGCGGCCATAGGAACCTTCACTCCGTCAGCAGCCGTTGCCCAAAGCCTTTCTACAATGTAATTATCCGGATTAAAACCTGATGGAACTTCCTGCTGTTTTAACAAGACCGATTTTCCCGTAAGCATATCGTAATCATATACGCTGCTTGGACGGTTTAATGAAGTGTAAATATAGCGTACCTTATCGCAAGCGTATTCCGGGTTTGCACCTAAATAAGCCGTATAAACGGGTTCGGGGAAAGAAATATTTTTTACCTCTCCGTTTTTAAGAGACTTAATTTCAATCTCGATGAGTCCGTTTTTACGAAGCTCCAATACGAGGTAGGATTCAAATACGGATACATCTTCAATGCGGACATTTTTGTCGTGAGCTCTTTCTTCCTTCCATGTAGATTTATCTGAATAGGAGGAACGTGGAGCGGAATAGATTTTGCCGTTTAAGTTTTGTTTGTCCTTATAGCGGATAAAAAACTTTTCCTTGTGCGGGTAAACGGAGTATTCGGTATCCTTAACGCGGGGAAGAAAGATTTTAAATTCTTCTT
This sequence comes from Treponema putidum, assembly GCF_000755145.1. Lineage (GTDB taxonomy): Bacteria > Spirochaetota > Spirochaetia > Treponematales > Treponemataceae > Treponema_B > Treponema_B putidum. Next base: position 106,854 of record NZ_CP009228.1, on the reverse strand, counting down.
CAGGTTTATCGGCATAAATAAAGCGTTCTTCCGAGGTGGTAGAACTTGAGCTTGAAATAAAAATAAATTCCTTTGTCTTTGTGCCCTGCACATAGCAGGAAAACTTTACATCTTTTTCTTCGTAGACAAGGGTTCCTTTTTCTTCATCAAGTTTTTGCCTTAGGATCTTACTTGAACGCAAGGTGCTGTCGATTGCACTGTAAAAAAGAGTTTGACTGTCTGATGCCCAAGCTGCGGTAACGGCTCCGTTGTAGCTGAAGCCTATATCTTTTCCGGTTTCCAAATCGCGTATCTTTAAAATAAATTCCGCAAAGGAACCTGTTTCGTTATAAAAATAGCAAGCTTTTTTATTGTCGGGACTTACAACATAGTCGTCGAAAATAAAGGCTTGCTTTCCTTCGGCCATTTTGTTTACATCGAAAATGATTTCTTCGGCTGAATCAAGAGACGCTTTTTTTTCTGCAATAGGTTCTGTACTGCTTTCCCTTTTCGACACGGTTATAATAATAATAGCCGTTTTCAAAAACAGGATAGGTTTCATCATCTTCTTTTATGCGGCCTACAATTTCATCATAAATAGATTTTTGCAAATCTTTTGAAGAAGCCATTATCTTATCAGTATAAGCATTTTCGGCATTTAGGTAATCGATAACTTTTTTATCGGTCTTGTCTTTTAACCAATAATAATTATCGATTCTTGTTTTCCCAAACTTTTCAAAACGTGTTTCTTTTATTTCCGCAATAGGCGGCTTTTCAAAATCTGATTGTTTCAATTTATTTCTCCTATAATTTAGAGTGCATTATAAGCCCTTTCTAACTTTATGTCTACCGGATAGTTTATGTAAAATTAAGCAGTCTCAAAGATATAAAAAACACACAGGGCATTTTAATAGATGCCCAAATTCCCTTCCGAAAACATAAAACGCTTCGGCGGCTTTAAGATGCTGAGAAGCAGGTATCTTGGGATTTTGAATTCCCGATTTTTATATGACAAGTATACTTGCAAGTATACTTGACGGATAAATAAAAAAGCTGTATACTTATAGATACCCGACGAGTTTTTCATAAGTCTTTATTTATAAATGACTTATGAAAAACATCGCAAGTAAGCTTAAGGTAAACCTCTAAAAAACTGAAGTTTTTAGAGGTTATCTATAGGGGAGGATGGAGCGATGCCGCAAATATCTTTATATGTAAAAGAAAGTCATTTTGAAAAAATTGAAAAAGCCGCTAAAAATGCAAACAAATCCATTTCAGGCTGGGTTTTGGAAAAAATTCTTCCTCAAATTGAGCCTTCTTACTCCAAAGAATTTATAAATCTTTTCGGATCGGTAGATGATAAAACCTTTAAAAGACCGGAACAGCCGAAATGGGAAGATGACAGCCCTAGGGAGTTCCTATAATGTATTATTTGGACACAAATATCTGTATTTATTTTATAAACGGAAAGTATCAATCCCTCAAAAATAAAATTTTATCTATTCCGCCTTCTAAGATAAGGCTTCCTTCAATTGTAAAGGCAGAGCTTTTATTGGGTGCATATAAAAGCAGCAAAAAGAAAGACAATCTAAAACGGCTTGAAGTGTTTTTTAAAGAATTTGAAGTAGAGCCATTTTCGGATCAAACGGCATACACATATGCAGATATACGTTCAAAGCTGGAAAAAAGCAGAACCCTTATCGGGCCTAATGACTTACTTATAGCATCAATAGTTTTATATAATAACGGAACCTTGGTAACAAATAATACAAAAGAATTTAAAAGGATAAAGACCCTAAAACTCGAAAATTGGGTTGAAAAGTGAGTCCTCAAAGGTTAGAATGTTTGTATGCAAATTCAAAAAAGAACGGAAAAGCGTAATTTATTTTTAATTTATTTCGGCACAATAACTTCGCTGATAGGCGATGAAATAGGAAGCGTGGCTATTTCTATCTGGGTCGCCCTTCAAACAGATAATCCTATAAATTTTGCCCTTGTTTATTCTGCAGCCAAATTTTCAAGAATTGTTTTTTCTCTTTTTTCGGGTTCAATCGTCGACAGCTTTAACAAAAAGAAGATTTTATATTTAAGCGACTCGGCTCAATTAGTTTTAAATATTTTTATTCTATTTTTGATTCTTTTAAATTTAGATTTTAAATTAAAGGTATTTTTGTTTTGTCTTATAAGTGTTTTGCAAGGTTTTTGCCTGTCCATCTTTAAACCTTCGAGCAGGGCAATTTTGCCCGAAATAATCAATAAAGAAAATTTAAAAAAAGCTAATTCGGTTTTAGAAATGAGTAAGAGCTTAATTTCGATGTCGGCCGTAATCTTTGCAGCAGGGCTAGTGATGCTCTTAGGCTGTGAGGTCTGTATTTTAATAAATGCCATAACTTTTTTTATATCCGCCCTATCCGAGATTTTTATCCGTTACGATTTTAAAAAGAAAGATGAGCAAAAAAAAGCGGAGTCAAAGTTAAAAAAAATCTTTGACGGGTACCGCTATGTTTTAAGCGAAAAAGAACTTTTAAGATTTGCATTATTGGCTTCATGCTTAAACTTTTTTTGTACACCTATTTTTTCGAACATACTGACCTATCAGTTTAAGACGGTTTTTATGTTTAATTGGCAGTCGGCTTTTTCTGTAATAAATAAATTTTTAAAAGATAAAAAATCTTTTTTAACTCTTCTTTCAACAATTGTTTTTTTCGGCTTAGGAATAGGAAATATACTGGGCAGCCTTGCTTCTCGAAAAGTTTCCGGTAAAAATATAAAATTTTTTGCTTTGGTTTTGCCGGCCTTTTCTTTTTTGATTTTAGGTTTTTACTTTTGGTTTTTAAAAGAAAATAACTTTTTATTTAATATAATCTTACTCGGCGGTATTATCAGCTTATCCGCCCTGCTTGCAGGTTTCAGCATGGGAGTTTTTAATGTCTATGTAACAAGCCTTTACCAAAAAAAAGTGCAACCCGAATTCTTAGGAAGATTTTTTGCCTTTAATACCGTGTTGATTCAAATATCTTCTCCGATAGGAATGCTTATCGGAAGCAGTATCGCTGCAATAGGCATTTTTTATCCCGTCTTTCTTTTTGCCGGCAGTATTTTATGTTTTATAACAATTTTTTTAAATGTAAAAATAGAATTTGCCGCTCATTATAAGCAGAACTCAAGTTAAAATGAGCGGCGATATTTTAGATACTTGTTTTAAGCTTTTTTATCTAAGACCTTTTTTTTAAATGTTCTAAATTCAAAAAAGAGAAAAATAATTGCGCAGGTATTTAAAACGGTTAAAATTGTGGGGAGCTTACTAGGTCTTTTTGTTTTCCCGATTTTTTTAGATTTTACAGAAGAATCGCCGGAAGCGGATTCGGTAGAGCCGCCTTCGTCTGAGCTTTCTTCTTCGCTTGCTTCCCAATAGGCAACATGGCCTGCGCCATCCGCAGCTTCGGCCGACATTACTTTAAGCGAGGGATCAAAGCGGTAAAAGCCATTATCATCTATAAACACCTTCTTGAATGACATCAAAGCCTCCGTCGGAATAAAGAATTACCTTTGTCCCGGGGGTAAAACCTCCGCCGTCATATTGTACCTGAAAAACTCCCGGTTCTACTAGCTCCAAAAACATTGCATGAGAAAAAGCTGTAAAGCTTACAACAAACAAAAACAATAATGTTAAAGCATATTTTTTCATAATTTTACCTTCTATCAAAAATATTGATTTTCCTATAAATTCCGTTTAAACCAATCGGGCCTTGCCTTCATTATGAGTTTGACGGCAAAACCGGTAATTACGGCCTCGACCGCCATTACAACGGAGTGGGAAACAAAGATAGCTATAAAGGTTTCTTTTGCAAAACTTCCGCCCGTCATAAGAAGAACCGATAAAACCAAAACTACAAAGATAACAGACAAAGCTCCTACAACCCATGGAAATCAATTTTGTAATATTTTTTTGATAAAAGATATATCCATGAGAGCTTTAAACATAATGTGTGACAAAGAAGATTTAGGTGCATTTTTTTGTTTGTATCGCGAGACCAAATTTAACGCCACTTTCCGTCCTATGTTCAAGGCTTGTTGTAGATTTTTATCTAAAAGCCGACAAAAGTCTTCTCTAAAATGAACATCTAATAACCAATGCATGGTTTCTACAACCCATTCTTTTCTTGCTATATCCAATAGCTGTTGAGCTGTAAGTTTTCTGCTCGAAATATAATAATGCCATTCATCACTCTTTCCTTTCTTACTCTTAAACTCTGAATGAATAGCTCCAATACAGCTTAACCCCTCCCATTCATCTGTATTATCCATCCAACCTAAATTAGTTGTGCAGAAGGCTGTTCGCTTTTCAACTCTTTCACGATTTTTTTCACTTTTACAAGCTGTTTCCATTTGTTTTCTTAAAATTTCATCTTGAACATATTCTTCAATATCCGTTTTTAGTAAAGGCTGGTTCCTTTTTACCGACAGTAAATAGTCCCCTTTTCCCTCTTTTATGATTTTTGCCGTTTCTTTTTGACAATTTAAGGCATCTGCAACGATTATATGCCCTTTTATATTAAGAGTTTTTATAAGAGCTTGAACCGTAGGTATCTCGTTTGTCTTTCCTTTAACACATTTTTGTGCCAATGTTATACCAAATTCTGCAACTTGTGCAGAGACTATGTGCAGCGGACTTTCATAGCTGCTCATTTTATCTGTTGAACGGATAGTTTTTCCGTCTATCGCTATTGTAAGAGGCTTTTCTGTACCGTATTCTTTGATAAGAGCTTCAGCCATATTCATAAAACATTCGTTTAATGAGTCTATGTTTATCAATTTAAGTAGACAGGTTAGCCAATAATAGCAAGGTATTTTCTCTATTCCGAATTCTTTACGAAGTTTTTCTTTTATAATATCTTCAGTTGCCCACTCGTGTATCTCTCTAATATTTTTACGTCCACAAAGAAGTCCAAGTAGTAATATTTTTAAAGCTTCCTTTACGCTGTAAAAATATCCGTCGTGATTGCTAATTATTTTGATGTCGTTAAAGTAATCAAATATATTTTCTATTTCCATACCTTCATTATCGGCAGTTTTTAGCAAAATTGATTTCCGTGCCTACAACCATTCCCTTTAAAAGCACATTATCGCTTTTCCAATTATAAAAAATAATTGCCGATAATATTGAAGAAATAGAAAGCATCAAGGTATTGGCTCCGAGAGTTGTAATCCCGCCGTGCTGAAACAAAAGAGCTTGCAGCAGCAGAGCGGGAAAAAACGCAAGAGGCGCCTTACGCCCGACAATAATTCCTATCAGTCCGCACATGAGCGGATGAACCGAGCTCGGCGGTATCGGAATCATAATCAATGAAATAGCAAAAAAAGTTCCCGCCATAAGACTTATTTTCGGGATATCCTCTTCTTTTGTTCCTTTGACGGCAAAGGCAATTCCTACAGCGCTTGCCGCATAACCTACGGCACAAACAGCCGTCGATAATCCTCCATCGGATATATGCATAAATTCCTCCTGAATCAAAGATAAACAGTGAGGCGGAATTTCTGCCGAACTGTTTATCAAGACTCCTTTTATTTACAATAAATTTAGGGCATCTTCAACAGAACGGGGTGCCGGATTTTTATGACCGAAAAGCCTTGCAAGTTTAGGCATAACTATACCCGCTCTTTGCAACACTTCCGCATTATTAAAAATGCTCACGGCATCGCCTCCTGCAATCAACTCTCCCTCGTTCATCACATAAACATTATCGGCCCACTCATAACAAAAATCCTGATCATGGGTCGAAAAAATAATCGTCTTGCCTTCTTTGGAAAAATCGTCCAAGATAGCTTTAAAGGCAGCCTTTACCTTGCTGTCAAGACCCGAAAAAGGCTCATCGCACACGATGATTTCAGGTTCCATAACAAGGACACCGGCTATGGCACAAATCTTCTTTTGGCCTAAACTAAGCTGATAGGGCGAATAATCTTTTAAGTGCTCGATATTCAGTTTTTTTAAGATACGGTCAACGGCAGCTTCTATTTCTTCCCTGCCCATACCCAAATTCTTTAGTCCGAAGCCGATGTCCTCATATACGCTTGTCAAGAAAAGCTGATGGTCGGGATAATCGAAGAGGAAGCCCGATTTTTTTCTTACGGAATTTAAGGTCTTTTTAGAAACCTCTTCACCCAAAATATTCACCCTTCCGGTTTGAGGCAAAATTGTTCCGTTAAGATGATAAAGGAGGGTCGACTTTCCCGAACCGTTTAGACCGACTACTGCCGTCTTCTTTCCTTTTTCAAAATGAGCATTTATATTCTTGATTGCATTCCTTCCATCAGGATAAGTGTAGGATAAATTTTCTATTAAAACAGCCATGGAATCTCCATAAATCTTTCTATTATTGTGAGGCCTATAAAAAGCAAAACAAAGAAAACAAGAAGGCATATATAAAAGGGCGAGGCAATTTTTTCGGGTTTAAATTTGGTTTCGGAGGTAAAGCCCCGTGCCCTCATCGCATTATAAACCTTGTCGCCGTGATCCGCCGCCTTCAAAAAAAAGCCGCCTATCATTTCGCCGTAGGTTGAAACCTTTGCAAAGGTGCGGGCATTGTCAAAGCAGCGGGCACTCATAGCCTTTGCAGTCTTGTCTATATCCGTCCTTACCATAAAAAAGTATCTAAATGTAAGGGAAATAATCTGATTTAAAAAATTGGGAAGGCCTAGCTTCATAACGCCTTCAACCAAGTAAAGGTAAGAATATTTTGAAGAAATAAATGAAATTGTCATCATCGCACACATCAGCCGCAAGATGAGCTTTGCCGAAAAATATCTTTGTTCTATGGGAACATTGTAAAAACCCCTGATTACGAAGGGAAGCAGCACCATTATCACAAAGGGTAAAACACCGAGAATCGATTTAAGGTTTTTAATTTTTTCAGGTGAAAAAATCAAGATCACGGAAATAACAACAAAAACCCAGACTATCAAAACTTCTATGTGCTTAATGCTCGAAAGATAGAATAAAAAAAAGAAAAGAAAAGAATATATAAAGTTATGTGAGGTGCTTTTTTTAACCTTTCCATAATCGTATAACCTTGGCTTGAGTCCTTATTTTATAGCACTTTTAGAGGAGAAAGACAAGGGGGGCGATTAAAAATGTACATCCAGAGTCTGATTTTCACAATTTAATCCAATTTATAAAAACCTTTTTATATTTTACTATTTCTTTTAAATATTTTCTATAAATATAATGAGGAGGAAGAAAATAAAAAAAATGATTAAGAAGTTTGAAGATTTAACATTTATCGACGATTTTATGTTTTGTAAAGTTATGCAAAATGAAAGTTTATGTAAAGCACTTATTGAAATGATATTATCTGATACAATAGGCAAAATTGCATATATTTCGGTACAGCACAGTATTAGCACTTATGAACAGGCTAAATCGATAAGATTTGATGTTCTGGTACAGACAGAAAACGGTAAATTTTACGATGTCGAAATGCAGGTAAGCAACGAGAAGAATATACCCAAAAGAATGAGGTTTTACCAAGCAGCTATTGATATCTCGTTCTTGGATAAGGGAAATTCCTATAATAATTTAAATGACAGCTTTATAATTTTTATTTGCACTTTTGATGCTATCGGTAAAAACAAATCTGTTTATACCTTTGAAAACATCTGTATTGAAGATAAAAACACATCTTTACAAGATGGAACAAAAAAGATTATAATAAACTCAGAGGCTTTTGAAAATGCCGAAGACAAAGAATTAAAGGAATTTTTAGAATACCTTAAAACAGGTAAAGTAAAGAGTGAATTTACAAGGGAGATAGAGGCTATGATACAAACAGTAAAACAAAATGAACAAGCAAGGCAAGAATATAGATTAATGTCAACTTTTGAGATGGATATTAAAGATAGTGTTAAGCGGGAGACAGCAAAACTTATGAAACAAAAAAACTTCGATATAGCTTTAATTAAAGAAATAACAGGCCTTCCCGAATCAGAGATTGAGAAACTGTAGATTAGGGGATAGGCGTAAACCTGACGGGGCGGCCTTGTCTCTACTTAAAATTGTTTCGCTAATCTTCAATATGTGGAAAGTGTGCTGTTCTAAGAGCTAACTATCACCATCCATAGCGGAATTTTAATACTTAATTGTTTTTCAAAACTGCCCAATGGACGGTTTAGAAAACTTAAATAGTTAATCCACCACCGCCACGGATGGCGGTGGTTACAGCTTCGAGAGTTTTGCTGTCAGGCAAAACTCTAAGATAAAAAATGTACAGGATGTACATTTTTTATCGACTCAAGGCCGGCAAGCCAAGCGGAAGCCAACAATGCTGCCCCTGTCGGCAGGACTTTTGTGGCTCCGTAGGCCCACAGCGCAGTTCCCCGCGCCATTGTTCCAGCCGCCGCGCCAAACACGGCGAGTGCCTGACGTGGGCCCCGCATAGTCCGCCCCCGGCGAAGCCGGCAAAGTGACATACCAATCCCAGCACCATTCAAAGATGTTCCCGCTCATGTCATATAAACCGTAGCCGTTAGGAGACTTTTTCTTTACCTCATGGGTTTTACTTCCGCTGTTTGAACTGTACCAAGCATAGTTTTTAAGTTCAGTCTCGGTATTTGCTCCTGCCCATTTATAATCAGTTTCTCCTTTCGCTGCCCATTCCCATTCCGCTTCAGTCGGCAAACGGAATCCTTTTTTGTTCATATCCATGTCAGGTACTTTTTTTGCCTCTGCGTCAGCTGTGCCGTAGGTATGCCCTTCAACCGTATACACGCACTGGCTTTCTCCCAATTCCGCTACCTTTTTGGTAAGCTCATTGCAGAACGCTATACACTCATACCAGTTTACCTGCTCTACAGGACGCTTTCCCTGTTCTTCGCCTTCATCAGGTTTTTTGCCGGAACTCCCATCAAAGTAGCTCGGATTAGTGCCCATCACCTTTTCCCACAGCTCCTGCGTTACCTCAGTCTCCCCTATAAGATAGGCACTTAAACTTACGGTATGAGGCTTGTTATCACTGTAAGCATTATCGCCCAACTGGGCATCCACAGCGGCTATACCTTTCATGGTAAATTCGACTGAACTTACAGTGTAAGACTTATCAATAGGAGGAACAGGCTTGGGCTTTTCCTTTACTTTTTGCGGACAGCCTGTTAATAAGACTCCCGCAGCCAACAACAATGCAGTAATTGATACTGCCCGATTTAAGACCTTAGTCTTAAGTTTGAAATTAGTTTTTTTCATAGCTAACTTCTCCTTTAAATAATTTAATTTTTGTATATCCAAAGGCTTATTTACTACCTTGAAATATCAACATATATAATTTTATCTGTTAATCATCTTCATCGCCATCACAACTATAGATATTCCTCCAAGGGAAATATCCCCTATTTATGATCTCAATCTCATTTTTACAAGTATCTTTATTTTTCTCATTAAACTCAGGTTGTATTTTATAAATCAAACAGGCTTCGGCATCTTTAATTAGTGTTTCCATATCATCATCTCCTGAAACAGAAATAACTTCACCTGCAAATACAGATATATACTCATAGTCATCTAAATTATTAAGTATATCTTCATAACTAGAATGATCTCCAACCAATCTTGCTCCTATTGTTTGCTCATGGGTTTCACCTATGTATAGTATTTGCTTATTATCTGCAATAATTGCATATAAACCGTTTTTATCGAGAATTTCTCTATCACTATCATCAACAATTTCTTTTAATTTTTCTTCTAAGTTAGAATAATTGTCCAGCTCATCTATACTAAACGAATCGATTTCTTCCCAGTATATTTTTACATGCTTCATCAAAGTCTCATTTCCCGTACTTTACGGTATGTTTAATTTAAATTTTATTATTCCACACTTATCCCAAAGGATAAGAGCTCCCGTTTTTTCAATTTATCTTGCACCTTAATCCCTTTATTTCCAAATCATAGCAGTCTCCCTCCTTTTAGATAGGATAAATTTATACAAAAAACCGCAAAGCCGAATAAATTCAGCCCTGCGGTTTATAAATTGAGAAAAATAAATATTACTAGCTTTAATTAGAGATATTTTACTTAATAGAGAAAATGGGGGGGGGTAAACTTAGGCTAACATTTTTTAACGCATTACAAGCCAGGATAAGGGAAAGAGAAAAATTTAATGTTATGCAAAAAAGCTGTTTAACCATAAAAATGAGTATAGGCTAAAACCTTTAAAATGTCAAGATATCGCATTTAGGCAGATAATTTAACCGCAGCGACCGCAAAGGAATTTTTTAAGAACCTTTGTAACAGTTCGGGGTTTCCAAAGGGGTATCCCCTTTGGCAGACGGGAACAACCAGCATAGCTTCGAGGTAAAGGAAGGAGTTGTTTTAGGGGAGGAAAGGTACAGCCGGCGCAGCTTCAAGGCAAACCTGTTCTGTCGGGTTGTCCTTTTTCCCCTAATCAATTTTGCCTTTTCTATTTTCCTCAATTGAAAATTTTTGCATTTTGTGCTAATATATGTTTATGAAAAGTTTAAACTCATTATCAAAACAGCTTTTAACTGCTGTATTTCTTGTTTTGTCGGTATCGGTTTTTATGACCGGTTGTAAAAAAAATGATCAAGCCTTGCAAAACGCAATGGATGATATTGAAAGTATAAGCTACGGAGCCTTAAACCGGCTTGAGCCCATCAATGTAATTTTTAAGGAAGAAATAAAGTACCCTGAAAATCTTGAAAAGGCTTGTATTTTAACGCCTAAGCCTTCCGGAGAATGGACGATAGCGGGTAAAAATCAAATCACCTTTACCCCCTCATCAGCTTACAGCTTTAAAACCGATCTTAACTTGGAATTGGATGTAGGACTCCTTCTCGAAAACACCGAAAATAAAAAGGGAGTCAGTATTACATTCAGCATAGCTCAGCCTGAGTTTAAACTTATATCGGGGGAACTAATCCCCGACGAAAAAAAAGAGGATGTTTTTAGATTTGAAGGTATAGGCGAAACCGATATACCTGAAACGCTTGACTCAATAGAAAAAATGTTTACAGCCGATTTAAAGATGGGAAATGCAAAGTCAAACCCTGCCGTAAAGGTTAGCCAAGGAGCCGCTCCCAACCAATATAAGATAAGCATAAGAGAAATAAACAGAAAAAAGCAGGTTCAAGAATTGAGCCTATCATGGAATTTGGAAGCTCTCGGAGGAGAAGGCTCAAATTCTACGAGTTTTACAGTGGCAGCCCTGTCGGTTTTTCAGGTAACTTCTTTTTCGCAAGAAACGGGAGGCGAAATACAGGTAAACTTTTCGGATGCCCTTGATCCTTCGCAAGATTTACGAGGTTTTATAAAACTTGAATCGTCTCCTGAAACTCCCTTTAGATACGGCATTGACGGGTACAAGCTTAAAATCTTTGCTCAAAATGGAGCTTTTCCCGACAATACGCGCTTATCGGTACTGCCCGGCATAAAAAATTCAAGAGGGAAAAAACTTGAAACCGAAGCTGACTTTTCCGTAACGGTTGCTTGGGAAAAACCCTCAATAAGCTTTACAAAGGCCGGAAACATAATTCCGGCAAAGGAAATGTCCGTCCTTGTTTCTACCAAAAATATCAGCGGCCTCATGCTTGAAGCCTTTCAAATTTACGATAAAAATATGACACAGTTTTTTCAGGTAAATAACATAGATGGAGACTATGAGCTAAACCGAGTAGGAGAACCCGTTTGGCGGCAGAGCTTCGACTTTGAATGGAACAGTTCGATGAAAAACCGCTATATTCAACACTCCCTCGATATAAGCAAGCTGGTAAAAAAATTCCCCGGCGGTATGTTCCAGCTTCGTGCAAGTTTTACAAAAAAGCACAGCATGTATGAATCCCCTTCCAAAACCAACGAGTTTTCTCATCTTCCGTTTCCAAAGGATATAAGTGAAATAGAAAACTTTACAAACATCGAAACCGATTATTGGAATAATTCGGATATAGAAGATGAAGACCGTTATAAATTTTGGTCAAACAGGGAAAACCCGAATCATCCCGCTTTTTACCTTCCGTCCTACAGCAATTACTGTATGGCAATAAAAAGAATTTTGGTTTCAAACATAGGCTTATCGGCAAAAAAAGATAGAGAAGGAAATATATATATATGCGCAGCAGATCTATTGACAGCCGAACCTATGAGCGGTGTAAATATAAGTTTATTCAACTTTGCTCAAAAAGAATTGGAATCAGGTAAAACCGACGGCGACGGGCTTTTAATGCTCAAAAACGAAAACGATGCCTTTCTTATAAGGGCCGAAAAAAGCGGAGACGTAAACTGGCTTCCCCTTAATTCTGAGATTCTTTCCACAAGTCATTTTCAGGTAGAAGGAGAGTCTTCAAAAAAAAGGAGTTAAGGGCTATATTTATGGAGAACGCGGGGTTTGGCGGCCGGGGGACGATATTCATCTTGTATTTATTTTACAGGATTTGGAAAAAAGCCTCCCAAAAGATTTTCCTGTTAAATTCCATCTTGAAGATCCTTTAGGGAAAAAAGCGGATTCTAAGGTTTTTACTTCTTCTGTGGACGGCTTTTACAGAATTGACACTAAAACCGATGTTCAAGACAAAACCGGCACATGGTACGCAAGGGTTACAGCCGGAGGAAAGACATGGTCTAAGAGCATAAAGGTTGAGACCATTGTACCCAACCGCCTATTTGTAAACCTCGATCCTAAAGCAAAATATTTTTCCGAAGGCTATAATCCGGCCGTGCTGGGAGGAGAATGGCTTCACGGGGCAAAGGCTTCAGGCCTAAAGGCTGAAATTTCAGCCCGCTATGTTTTAAACCGGACACCTTTTGAAAACTATAAAAACTACAATTTTATAAATCCCGAGCTTAGCGTACAACAAGATTCAAATAAAATTTGGGAAGGTACTTTGGATGATTCGGGAAAAGCCGACATAAATCTTTATCTTTCATCCGAAGCAAGAGCCCCCGGAAAACTACGGGCAATTTTTGAAACAAGAATATACGAGCCTTCAGGTGCCTTTTCTACGGAAAACAAGGTCTTTGATTATTCGCCCTATTCACGCTATGTCGGAATGCAGATTCCTAAAAGCGATGATGAATATAGAGATATGCTCTACACCAATAAGGATCAAACCCTAAATTTTGTGGTTTTAGATCCTGAGGGAAATCCCGTAAAAGAAGGCGTAAACTTAACCGTAAACCTCTATAAGCTGGAATGGTATTGGTGGTGGGAAACAGACGAAGAAAGTGCCAACTATACGAATTCAAGATACACTCAACACATAAAAAACTGGAATATTTCGGCAAAGGGCGGAAAGGCCGAACTTAAGATGAAGGTTTCAAATGGAGACTGGGGCAGGTATTTGATTACGGTTTCAGATCCGAACGGAGGGCACAGCTCAGCTCAGGTAGTATACTTTGACTGGGAAGGATGGGCCAGCCGAAGAACAAGTGATGAGTCAAGCGATTCAATCATCATGCTGACAACCGACAAAGCAAAATACTATGCCGATGATACTGCCGAAATCACCTTCCCCGGTTATGAGGGTGCAAAGGCCCTAATCACAATCGAAAAAAACGGCAGAGTCTTAAAACAAGAATGGATAAAATCCAAGGGGAAAATTTTCTCGTACAAATTAAAACTTGATTCTTCTATGGCTCCGAACATCTACGCTCACGTAAGTTTAATACAGGAACACAGCCAGACAAAAAACAGTCTGCCCATAAGAATGTACGGAATAACTCCTGTAATGATAGAAAACAAATTATCAAGACTCAACCCGGTCATAAATACGGAACAAAGTTTTGAACCTAACAGCAAGGTTTCGTTTACGGTAAGCGAAGAAAAGGGAAGACCCATGACCTTTACCGTTGCCGTAGTAGACGAGGGGCTATTAGGCCTTACAGCTTTCCATACCGGTAACCCATGGGACAGCTTCTATAAAAAAGAGTCCTCGCAAATTACCTCTTGGGATATTTACAAGTACGTAATCGGGGCCTACAGCGGAAAGATAGAATCGATTCTTTCGGTAGGAGGAGGAGGCTTTATAGACAATAAGACCTCAAAAAATGCGGAACGTTTTAAACCCGTTGTTTACTTTTTCGGCCCCTTTGAAATCAAAGCAAAGGAAAAGAAGACAATCGAATTCGATCTTCCGCAGTACATCGGAGCTTTGCGCATTATGGCAGTTGCAGGAAAGGACGGAGCCTACGGTATAAAAGAAGAAACAGTAAAGGTAAAAAGCGATCTTATCGTAATGCCGACTCTCCCCCGAACCATGGGCATAGGAGAAACAATCGAGGTTCCCGTAACAGTCTTTAACGGAACCTCTTCCGAAAAAAAAGCAAAGGTGGTTTTAAAAAGCGAGGGAGCCGTAAACTCAAGCGAAACAAAAGAGTTGACTATCCCGGCAAATTCCGACTCTTCCGTCTTTTTTAGGTTAAAAACTGATAAGGGAGGCATCGCAAAATTCACGGCGGAAGCCTCGGCCTCAGGCATTTCAAAAACGGCAAAGGCCTTTACCGAAATAGATGTGCTTTCCAGAGGAACGCCATACTCTACAGTCGAGCTTATAAATATTGAAGCCGGAAAAACCTTTGCTAAAACCGTTCCGCTAAGGGGCGAAAACGGAACAAAGAGTTTAAGCGTAGAAATTTCTCAAATGCCCGCCCTCGGACTTGAAAACCGCCTGGCCTATCTTTTGGGTTATCCTTACGGCTGTATAGAGCAGATAACTTCCAAGGCCTTCCCCCAATTATACCTAAATACGATAACGGCCCTAGACCAAACCGAGATTGATAAGGCAAAGAGTAATGTAAACTCGGTTCTAAACCGCTATATAAACTATCAGCTTAGATCGGGAGGATTCAGCTATTGGCCTGACGGCGGATATGAAAGCTCTTGGGCTACAAACTATGCAGGCCACTTTATGGTTGAAGCAAAAAAAGCCGGTTATGAAGTAAATGACAGCATTTATCAAAGCTGGCTTTCTCATCAGATAGAAATGGCGAAAAATTGGGCAGGCACCTATGCGGACGGCATGGAAACTCAGGCCTACCGCCTATACACCCTTGCCCTTGCAGGAAAGAGTGATATAGGAGCAATGAACCGTTTAAAAAATATGGAACAAAACCTTAACTCCGTATCGAAGGCCTTCCTTGCAAATGCTTATAGTCTTGCAGGCCACAGCAGTACGGCCAAGGCAATGCTCGAAAAACTGTATGAACCGACCACCGTTTATAGGAGCACGGGCGGAAACTTTTCATCCAATATCAGAGACTTGGCTTTAATCTTAAATGCTTATACCACTGTCGGAGAAACTGCAAGGACATCAAACCTTATTTCAAAGCTTGCTAAAATTTCGTCAAGCAATGAGTGGCTTTCGACACAGGAAACGGCTTGGATTCTTTTAGCCCTTGCCCCTCACTATGCCTTTGACAAAAATAAGAGTGCAAACTATGAGATTGTAACCGAAGGAAATGTAATCAAGGACAAATTGAACAATACATCAAAACTCCATAATATTCCGGTAAATACCGAAACGGCAAAAAAGATGGAAATTAAGAATACCGGGAATACGCCTATCTTTGCCGCAATAAATACGGCAGGAAGGCTTAATCCGGGAAGCGAAACCCGCATCGAAGAAAACTTAAAACTTTCGGTCATCTATCAAAACGAGGATGATCAAGAAGTCTCGCCTGAGACCCTAAAAAAAGGACAGAGGTTTAAGATGAGGGTAAGAGTCGACAATAAGACCCAAAGTACTCTTGAAAACCTTACCCTTTCAATCCCCATTCCGACAGGCTGGGAAATTACAAACACAAGGCTCGGAGGCGACGATGATACGGATTCGGAAGACAGGCGCAGCACAAACCGCCTATATGACTTTCAAGATTTGAAGGATACTCATATTTATACTCATTTTGCCTTAGGCGGCTACGGCACAAAGAACTTTGAGTTTACGGGAACCGTAACATACGGAGGAGAATACTATATGCCGGCAATCTTTGTCGAGGCTATGTACGATTATGCTTATAGGGCAGTCCTCCCCGGCACAAGGGTAAAGGCGTTTGATTAGTATGAATATAGCCGAATTTATAAAAGCCGCAAAAAAGAATGATGTTAAACTTATAACAACTTATTTACAAAACGGCTTTGATATTAACACAAGGGATAAGGACGGCTTTACGGCTGTTATGGAAGCAGCCGAATTCGGCTATAAGGATTTATTTTAGTTTAAAAAAATAATAAATAAATAATTTTTTTATAATTTATATATTTTTTTTTTTATTGACAAGTCAAAAAAATTATGAGATAATCTAGTGGATACTTGAGCTATAAATACATATTGTGCTTATAGCTTAAAGTAATTTTTATTTTGTGGAGGAGATTTTTATGGAAAAATCTAAGTTCAAACCGAATGGTGTTGCTCTTGTTCCCTTTCTTATCTTTGTTGTCGTTTATCTGGGAATCGGTGTAACTCTTGTAGCAAAAGGCGATCCTATGGGATTTTACGGCTTTAAGGGCCCTATTGCCGTAATTGTAGGTATTATAGCAGCCTTTTTAATGCACAAAGGTTCAGTCAATGAAAAATTCGACGCTTTGGTCAAAGGCTGCGGAGATGCAAACATCATTACTATGTGCATCATCTATATTTTGGCAGGAGCTTTTTCGGTTGTTTCAAAGCAGATGGGCGGTGTTGATTCTACAGTAAATTTAGGTTTAACCCTAATACCGCCGAATTTTGTTACGGCAGGACTTTTTATTATCTGCTGTTTTTTGTCTATTGCAACAGGAACAAGTGTCGGTACTATTGCTGCCGTAGGTCCTATAGCCGTCGGTTTTGCAGAAAAAGCAGGTATTTCTATGCCTCTTATGATAGCCTCAATGGTAGGCGGAGCAATGTTCGGTGATAACCTTTCGATTATTTCGGATACTACAATTGCAGCTACAAGAACACAAGATGTCGACATGAGGGATAAATTCAGGGTTAATATGGCATTAGCCTTACCGGCCGCAATTTTAACTATCATCCTCCTATTGATTTTCGGCAGGCCATCCGTTCCTCCGCAAATTGAATCTTTGGAATTTAATATCGTAAAAGTCTTGCCCTATATCTTCGTATTGGTCGCAGCTATTGCAGGTCTTAACGTATTTGCCGTTCTTTTAGGCGGAATTATTTTTTCCGGTATTATAGGAATGGCTTACGGAGCTTTTAATCCATTAGAGTGGACAAACCATATCTATGACGGCTTTAACGGAATGTTTGAAATATTCTTGCTTTCTATGCTAACCGGAGGACTTGCTTATATGGTAAGTCAGGCAGGCGGTATGGAATGGCTTTTACAAAAAATAAAGGGTATGGTAAAGGGAAAAAAATCCGCAGAGCTGGGTATCGGTGCTCTAACCCTTCTTACCGATGCTGCAACGGCAAACAATACAGTTTCAATTATTATCGACGGCCCTATTGCAAAAGAAATGTGTGAAGAATTCAAGGTTGATCCTCGAAGATCTGCCTCACTTCTTGATGCCTTTTCTTGTGTAATGCAAGGATTAATTCCCTACGGTGCTCAGCTTTTAATAGCCTGCTCCTTTACAAATGGTCTTGTAAATCCTGTAGGTGTTATTCCTCTATTGTGGTACCAGCTTTTACTGGGCGTTTTCTTGGTTCTTTCTATATTCTTCCCATTTGCCGACGGATATATTAAAAAACATCCTTGGAATTTTGAAGAATGGAAGGCTGTTAAAGCAAAATAAGTTTTATAACTTAAAATATTTTTCCCAAGGTTCGGGTAAAACTTAGAGCCTTGGGATTTTTTATTCGTGCGGAGGGTTTAATACCCTGTTGCTGTGCAACGTACGCTCTGCGTCGTAACAAAGGGTATTAAAGCCGACTGCAACCACCTTATGAGAACAACAACCCCGACGCTCGCGTCGGGGTTGTTGATTTATCGGCAGGTTTCTTCTTTTATTCACTTTGAAGTCTCATTACTGGTGCCCATTACGGGTGTTTCTAAGGGGGCCCCTTAGGGGCGTCCCTTAGGGGTGCCTTTCATAGCAAATATTATGATGCTTGCTATGATTATTGTTCCGCCTATTGCCGTTCCTTTATTTAAGGTTTCGCCTAAGGCTAGATAGCTTAAAATACTTGCAATCAAGGGATTAAAAAAAATAAAATTTGTAACATCGCTTGTTTTTTCGGCAAATTCTATTCCCTTATTAAAGAAAAAATAACCTAATGCACTTGTAAAAATCCCTAAGTATAAAAGACTTCCTATATACCTAAAATCGGCAGAAATGAGTTCTTTATAACCGTCAATACAAAAAGGAGATAAAATAATAGACGCACAAATCATACTATAGGTTACAATTTCTATTGAAGTATAGCCCATTTTTGTAAGTTTTCGGCTTAAAATATTATATCCGCAAAAAGAAACTGCTGCCGCCACAGTCCACAAAATACCTATGTCTACCGACAAAATTCCTTCCCATAATATAATAACTAAAACTCCGCAAAAAGCCGTCAAAATGGAGATGATTCCGATCTTACTTATCTTTTCGCCATAAATAACCGAAGCCGCTGCAGCGGTCATTATAGGGGTTGTAGCGATTATTATGCTTGAGGTTGCAGCTGTGATTGTTCTAATACCCATATTAAAAAAGATAAGATATAGGTCAAACCCAAGCGCTCCCGCCAAAAAGAATAATCCTATGTGCTTAAGTTTAAAAGGAGCTCTAATTTTATTAAACCTTCCCATAATTAAAAGAACAAGACTTGCCAAAAAGCATCTTAAAAAACCCAAGGCTTCCGGCCCGAAATGCGTTAAGGAAAATCTTGAAAACGGAAAAGAGGAGCCGAAAAAAATAATGGCGGCAATAGCATATAAATATGATTTCAGTTTATTAGACATAATCCCTTCCTAATCTTTAACATGGATTTTTTTTTAATATTATGATATACTAAGATAGTAATGAAATCAAGTATGAGTGTCATATATTTGTTTCCTAAAAAATTTCAATTTTTCAATTTTTTTTACTTGCAATAATATAATAAATGGCTTATAATACTTCCATAGCGTATATTTCATTTGGAGGAAGATATATGAACAGAAAAGAATTGGACAAATTGGGATTTGCTTCAAAACAGATTCATGCAGGAAGCATTAAGAACAAGTACGGTGCTTTAGCTACACCTATTTATCAAACTTCAACATTTGCGTTTGATTCGGCTGAACAGGGAGGCCGAAGATTTGCCTTAGAAGAAGAAGGCTATATCTACACCCGCTTGGGAAACCCTACAACGACGGTTGTTGAAGAAAAACTTGCCTGCCTTGAGAACGGGGAAGCTTGTATGTCTGCAAGTTCCGGTATAGGTGCCGTTACCTCATGTATTTGGTCAATTGTAAATGCAGGTGATCATATTGTTGCCGGAAAGACTCTTTACGGCTGTACCTTTGCATTTTTAAATCATGGTCTAACACGCTTCGGTGTTGAGGTAAGCTTTGTCGATACTAGAAATCCTGAAAACGTAAAAAAAGCTTTAAAACCGAATACAAAAATCGTTTATTTGGAAACACCGGCTAATCCTAACATGTATCTTAGTGACATCGCAGAAATAAGCAAAATTGCTCATGCTCATAATCCCGAATGTAAGGTAATAGTAGATAATACCTATATGACGCCCTATCTTCAGCGCCCTCTTGATTTAGGTGCAGACGTCGTTCTACATTCTGCAACAAAATACCTAAACGGACATGGAGATGTTATTGCAGGTTTTGTTGTCGGAAAAAAAGAATTCATCGATCAGGTACGTTTTGTAGGTGTTAAAGATATGACTGGTTCTACATTGGGGCCCTTTGAAGCCTACTTGATAGGCCGAGGTATGAAAACACTCGATATCCGCATGGAAAAGCACTGCGCCAACGCTCAAAAAGTTGCAGAGTTCTTGGAAAAACACCCGGCTGTTGAATCCATCGCCTTCCCGGGCCTTAAATCCTTCCCGCAATATGAACTTGCAAAAAAACAGATGAAGCTTTGCGGAGCTATGATTGCCTTTACCGTTAAGGGCGGATTGGAAGCCGGTAAAACCCTTATAAACTCGGTTAAATTTGCAACCATTGCAGTAAGCTTAGGCGATGCCGAAACCCTTATTCAGCATCCTGCAAGTATGACTCACTCTCCATATACTCCGGAAGAAAGAGCCGCTTCGGATATTGCCGAAGGTTTGGTACGTCTTTCTGTCGGTCTTGAAGATGCGGAAGACATTATTGCCGATTTAAAACAAGCCTTAGATAAACTTGTTAAATAAATCTCAAGAACACCTCTAAAATTTTGTTGGGTTTTAGAGGTGTTCATTCTGTAAAGATTATGGAGGATCTTGTTTTTTGAAAGCAGCCGTATTTGCCGGAACTGCAGTAGATACCCGAATGGGAGTTGAACTTCTGGAAAGAAGAGGCATAGAAGCTTTTGCGGTTCCTATGTCGAGTACCTGTGAGGAACAGTCACAATTACAATATTTCTCGCAAGAAGCCCTTGAAAATTTTTTTATCACAAAATCAAATGAGGCTATAAAAAAGGGCATTGATGTTATTGTCATATATTGCAATTCTTTAAGCTCTGCCATAGATTACGAAAAAATACAAAAACTTTTAAACATTCAAATTTTTAGCCCGCTTGATACATATAAAAATCTTCCTAAAGATTGTAAAAACATAGCTATTTTAGCTGCAAACGGATTAGCCGCATACACAATCGATAAAATTATTCAAAAATATAACCGAGAAAAAAATACCATTCCTATAGGGAATATGAGTATAGTACAGCTCATTGAAAAGGGGCTTATTCCGGCTGAAATAGTAAGGCTTTTAAACCTTAAAGGCCTTTTATCCTACCTTGAAAATATCGAGATAAACGATTATAAAATAGACAGCCTGATATTAGGCTGCACCCATTTTCCATATATAAAAAATGAACTTCAAAAACATACTTCAATTAGAATTATAGACCCGGCAGAAAAAATGCTGGAAACAATATTACATACCAAGGAGAAAAAAGAGTATGCAAAAGAAAACTCAAACAATGACCGGTAATAATGCGGCTTCTTATGTAGCCTACGCCTTTACCGATGTAGCCGCCATTTATCCGATTACGCCATCCTCAGATATGGCCGAGTTGGTTGACTCATGGGCTGCCAACGGAAGAAAAAACATTTTCGGTCAGACTGTTCTTGTTTCGGAATTGGAATCCGAGGCAGGAGCCGCCGGCTCAATGCACGGTGCCCTTTCTGCCGGAGCCTTAGCTTCAAGTTTTACGGCCAGTCAAGGGCTTTTACTTATGATACCCAACATGTACAAGATGTCAGGTGAGCTTTTACCGGGAGTCTTACATGTATCGGCTAGAGCCCTTTCGGCCCACGCCCTTTCTATTTTCGGCGATCATCAAGACGTTATGGCCTGCCGCCAAACAGGTTTCGGTATGCTCGCCTCCGGTTCGGTACAGGAAATTATCGACCTCGGCGGTATTGCCCACCTTGCCGCAATAAAGGGAAGAGTCCCTTTCCTGCACTTCTTTGACGGTTTTAGAACAAGTCATGAACTTCAAAATGTTGAGCTCATCGACTATGAAGACTTTGCAAAGATGCTTGATTGGAAGGCTCTAAACGATTGGCGCACCACGGCAATGAATCCTGAACACCCATTTACCAAGGGTACCGCCCAAAACCCCGATGTTTATTTTCAGGCTGCAGAAGCCTCCAATAAATTCTATACCGATGTTGTAGAAATAGTTGCCGATTATATGAAGCAAATTTCGGCATTGACGGGAAGAACATATCGCCCCTTCGACTATCATGGAGCACCCGATGCAGAACGTGTAATCATTGCTATGGGGTCTATAACCGAGACAGCCGAAGAAACCGTTGACTATCTTGTTTCCAAGGGAGAAAAGGTCGGCCTTATAAAGGTAAGGCTTTACCGTCCGTTCTCGCCCAAATATCTTTTTGATGTAATGCCCAAGACGGTAAAAAAGATTGCCGTTCTTGACCGAACAAAAGAGAAGGGTGCTCTTTACGAACCCCTTCATTTGGACATACTCGGTGCTTACATTGATGTGCCCAATAAACCTTTAATAGTAGGCGGAAGATACGGACTTGCTTCTAAAGATACTACGCCGTCAATGGTAAAGGCCGTGTTCGACAATCTTAAAGCCGATGCTCCTAAAAACAATTTTACCGTAGGAATTGAAGATGATATAACCAATTTAAGTCTTCCTATTTTAGATGAAATTAAGACCGAACCTTCAGGAACAATCAGATGTAAATTCTGGGGATTCGGCTCGGACGGAACGGTCGGAGCAAATAAGAGCGCTATCAAGATTATAGGCGACAGCACAGGTATGTATGCCCAAGCCTATTTTGCTTATGACAGTAAAAAGTCCGGAGGCGTAACCATTTCTCACCTCCGCTTCGGAAAACAGCCGATAAAATCCACATACCTTATAAGCGATGCCGATTTTATTTCCTGCTCAAAGCAGTCCTATGTTCATCAATATGATTTATTGAAGGGCTTAAAAAAAGGCGGTACTTTCCTTCTTAATTGTCTTTGGTCTGACGAAGAATTGGAAGACAACCTTCCGGGAGAAATGAAGCGTTTTATTGCAAAAAATGAGATAAAATTTTATACAATCAATGCTACAGGTATTGCTCAGGAGATAGGCCTCGGCGGAAGAATCAATATGATTATGCAGTCTGCCTTTTTTAAACTTGCAGAAATTATTCCTATTGAAGAAGCCGTTGACAGCTTAAAAAAATCCATAGTCAGGGATTACGGCAAAAAGGGTGAAGACATCGTAAATATGAACTATGCCGCAGTAGAAAAGGGTGTAAACTCTCTTCACAAGGTTGCCGTTCCTGCTGCTTGGGCAAATGCAGAGGATTCACGCATCTCTAATGCTCACCTGCCGCCCTATGTACGCAATGTTTTGATTCCTATCAATAGACAGGAAGGCGATGCTCTAAAAGTAAGTACTTTTAAAGGTGTTGAAGACGGAAGAATGCCTAACTGTACCAGCCGATACGAAAAGCGTGGTGTTGCAGTTGAAGTTCCGCATTGGATAAAGGAAAATTGTATTCAGTGTAACCAGTGTTCTTTTGTATGTCCTCATGCTACAATCCGCCCCTTCCTTCTTAATGAAAAAGAAAGGGCTGCTAAACCTGAAGGCTTTGAAACTATAAAGGCCAACGGAAAAGGCCTTGAAGGGCTTGAGTACAGGATGCAGGTTTCGGTTATGGATTGTACGGGCTGTTCAAACTGTGCAAATATTTGTCCTGCAAAGAATAAGGCCCTTGTTATGAAGCC
This sequence comes from Treponema putidum, assembly GCF_000755145.1. Taxonomy (GTDB): domain Bacteria; phylum Spirochaetota; class Spirochaetia; order Treponematales; family Treponemataceae; genus Treponema_B; species Treponema_B putidum. The sequence goes on along the minus strand of NZ_CP009228.1, from coordinate 83,543 downwards.
CTTGGCTGAAGAAGAAGCTCAAAGCAAAAACTGGGATTATGCAGTTGATAATGTTTCTACAAAGCACGGTCTTATGGATCAGTTCTCCGTTAAGGGAAGCCAGTTTAAACAGCCTCTCTTGGAATTCCACGGAGCATGTGCAGGCTGCGGTGAGACTGCCTATGCAACCCTTGTTACCCGTCTTTTCGGAGACCGCATGATGATAGCAAACGCTTCAGGTTGTTCTTCAATATGGGGCGGCTCTTATCCTACTGCCGGCTTTACCTATAACGAAAAAGGAAAGGGTCCTACTTGGGCAAGTTCCCTTTTTGAGGATAACGCAAACTACGGCTATGGAATGGCCCTAGGTACGCGCAAGTTGAGGGAACAGGCTGAAGACTATATGAAAAAATTCATCGAGCTCAATGTCGGAACCGATTTTACTCCTCTCTTTAAAGAATGGATTGAAAATAAAAAAGATGTTGAAGCCAATACCGCAACCTGCGATAAGATTAAGGCTCTCTTCGATGCTCATCAGCCTCCTAGAAATACGGCTGTAAAGAATACGGATGCTGCCGACTATCTTCCGGTTCCCGAAAGCCATACCTTCAAATATAATACGGGAAATATTGAAGCGGACAGGCTCTTGGAATATATCTACAAGCTGAAGGATTTTATAGTCAAAAAGAGCGTCTGGTCATTCGGAGGAGACGGATGGGCCTACGATATCGGTTACGGCGGTCTTGATCACACGATGGCTTCGGGCGAGGACTTTAACATCCTCGTATTCGATACGGAAGTTTATTCCAATACCGGAGGTCAGTCCTCAAAGTCGACTCCGACGGCAGCTGTTGCCAAATTTGCGGCAGGCGGAAAACGTATCCGCAAAAAGGATTTGGGTGCAATGCTTATGACCTACGGCTATGTCTATGTAGCTCAAGTTGCCTTAGGTTCCAATATGAGCCAGTTTGTAAAGGCTGTAAAAGAAGCTGAAAGCTATGACGGACCTTCTATTGTTATCTGTTACGCCCCATGTATCAATCACGGACTCCGCTCAGGAATGAGCAGAAGTGTTGAACAGGAGAAAAAAGCTGTTGAGGCCGGTTATTGGCATCTATACCGCTTTGATCCCCGCTTAAGAGCTGAAGGTAAAAATCCCTTCCAGCTTGACAGCAAGGAGCCGACAGCTTCATTCCAAGACTTTATCAACTCCGAAGTCCGCTACACCTCGCTTAAAAAGACCTTCCCCGATGTTGCCGAAGTCCTATTTAAGCGTGCCGAGGAAGATGCTAAGGATCGGTATAATAGGTATAAGCATATGGCTGAGTAATTAATTTTTAAATATGCGGGCGATTACGTTGTCGCTCGAATAAAAATTAATCCTCGACGTATCAAAAGCGGCACGGATGCTGCCGGTTCCAAACAAAAACGAGTTTATGTAATAAACTCGCAGACAAAGAATGTACAGGATGTGCATTCTTTGTCAAGCGTCCGGTTAATTTTTATCGGCTCCTAGTACTCGCCTCGCATATTTAAAAATTAGCCTACAGGAGGCGGGCAATTACGTGCCTCTTGAATAAAAATTAAAAAAAATGTAAATTATCTCTTACTAAAGGTTTATACTATGAAAGTGATAAATATCATTTGGATTATTTTAGGCTTCATTTGTTTTGTTCTGGGAATTATAGGTATTATCATGCCTATTTTACCGACGACGCCGTTTTTTATGGTAACCCTTGTGTGCTTTGCAAAGGGTTCTGAAAGGTTAAAAAAATGGTTTATGGGCACGTCTTTTCATAAAAAATACATTCAAAGTTTTTATGAAAAAAAAGGCATCAGTTTAAAAAATAAGATTATTATTTTATCTTTTGCTTCAATCATGCTTGCTGCCGCCTTTTATTTTTCAGCTAAACCATACGCCCGAATTTTAATAGCCTGCGTTTTTTTGGCTAAATATTATGTTTTTATCTTTAAAATAAAAACTCTTCCTGCTGAAGAAAAATCGGCAGTAAAAGCAGATTCAGGCTGTGTTGAAAAAAGATAAAACAGAACAAGAAAAAAAGCTCATTGGTATTATGATAGATATGTACCGCTCTTTTGAAGGAAGAGAAATGAATGATGATGAGCTTGATGAGCTTTTTTTATATGCATCTAAAAGAATTGAAACCTGTCTTTACAGAAAAAAAGCCCAAAAAAAACCTTTTTGTAATGTCTGTCCTATTCATTGTTACAAAAGCGATATGCGTGAAAAAATAAAAAAAGTAATGCGGTATGCAGGGCCGAGGCTTTTATTTAAACGGCCTATTTTAAGCTTAAAGCATCTTTTTCATACAATCTATGCAAAAAAACATCCTCCAAAGCCTCCGGTTTAAAACGGCAATAAAAGCAGCCTGAGTCAGTCATCCGCTTTAGGAGTTTTTTTACATCTTTTTTACGGCATTGACATTTTTTTAAAATTTATGTTATAATATGTTTTCACTGATATTCCGTAGTGCTGGCGGATAAATTAAGGAGATAAGGCTTATGCCTACAATTAATCAATTGATAAAGAAGGGGCGAAAATCGGCAGCGGTTAAGACAAAGAGTCCTGCTTTGCAGTCTTGCCCCCAAAAACGCGGTGTTTGCACCAGCGTTAAGACCATTACGCCGAAAAAACCGAACTCGGCCTTAAGAAAGGTTGCCCGTATCCGTTTAAGCAACGGAATCGAAGTAACCGCCTATATTCCGGGTATCGGACACAACTTGCAGGAACACTCTGTTGTTCTCGTAAGAGGCGGACGTGTTAAGGACCTCCCGGGTGTACGTTATCACATTATACGCGGTACTAAAGACGCTCTCGGTGTAGAAGACAGAAAACGAGGCCGCTCCAAGTATGGGGCTAAAAAGCCTAAGGCCTAGGGGTAGAAAATGGGTAGAGGAAAAATTACTACAAGACGTCCTATAGCGCCTGATACAAAATATAATAGCGTGGTAGTTACCCGCTTTATCGGACGGATGATGCTTTCAGGAAAAAAGAGTATTACTACAAAAATTATGTATGACTCTTTTGATAAAATCAAGGAAAAAACCGGTGAAGAACCATTGGCCGTTTTTTCAAAGGCTTTGGACAACGTAAAACCCGTTGTTGAAGTAAAATCCCGCAGAGTCGGAGGTGCCACATATCAGGTACCTATGGACATTCCGGAAGGAAGAAGGGAAGCCTTGGCTATGCGCTGGATCATCGGAGCTGCCAGAAAGCGAAGCGGTCATGAAATGTCGGAAAGATTAGCTTCAGAGCTGATCGATGCCTACAACAATACGGGAACCGCTTTTAAAAAGAAGGAAGAAGTTCACAGAATGGCCGAAGCAAATAAGGCTTTTGCTCACTTCAGATGGTAGTACAAAGGGGAGTTCATACTACGGACTCCCTTTTTTTGTAAATATTTTATATCCGCATGGACGGCGGATGAAAAATATACTCAGGATGTACATTCATAAATGGACTCAGGATGTCCATGGTTCCAAACTCTAAGATTAAAACTGTACTCTGGATGTACATTTTTAATCGACCCTCTTGTATATTATTGTTTTTTTTATTATACTCGAATGTCTTATATTTTGAAAAGTATGAAAAACTTTTCGGTTTTTGTAAAAAAATTTAGGAGGAACTGCCTGTTTCCTCCTAAAAATCTATAAAGATGAGGTATTGATTATGGGTAATGATATTTCTAAGATGAGAAATATCGGTATTAGTGCACACATCGACTCCGGTAAAACTACTCTTTCTGAACGAATTCTTTTTTATTGTGATAGAATTCATGCTTTACATGAAGTACGCGGAAAAGACGGTGTGGGTGCTACGATGGATAATATGGAGCTTGAAAAGGAACGCGGTATCACGATTCAGTCAGCTTCAACTCAAGTTAAATGGAAGGATTATACGGTAAACGTAATTGACACTCCCGGGCACGTAGATTTCACAATTGAAGTTGAGCGTTCCTTGCGTGTTTTGGACGGAGCTATTTTGGTGCTTTGTTCGGTTGGAGGCGTTCAGTCCCAATCTATCACTGTTGATAGGCAGTTAAAACGCTACCATGTTCCCCGTATTGCTTTTGTAAATAAGTGCGACAGAACGGGTGCTAATCCCTTTAAGGTTAGAATGCAGCTTAGGGAGAAGCTCGGGCTTAATGCCTACATGATGCAGATTCCCATAGGTTTGGAAGACAAACTTGAAGGTGTTGTAGACCTTGTTACAATGAAGGCTATGTATTTTGAAGGTGAAAACGGTACGCAAATCCGAATGGCTGAAATCCCTCAGCATCTTCTAGCCGATGCTCAAAAATATAGGGAAGAAATGGTTGATGCCGCAACAATGTTCTCGGATGAATTGGCTGAAGCCTTTTTGGAGGGTACCGAAACCGAAGAAATGATCAGAGCTGCCGTCAGAAAGGGAACTCTCGCAGAGCAGTTTGTACCTGTCTTCCTCGGTTCAGCCTATAAAAATAAGGGTATCCAGCCTCTTTTAGATGCTGTAGGTTATTACCTCCCCGATCCGACTGAAATCGAAAATACTGCTTTAAATTTAGACGATAATGAAAAGCCCGTAGTTCTTGGTACGGATGAAAATGCTCCCGTAGTTGCATTGGGCTTTAAACTTGAAGACGGAAAATACGGCCAGCTTACCTATGTCAGAGTTTATCAGGGAACTTTGAAAAAAGGTGAAGAGCTCTTTAATACCCGATCCAGAAAAAAGTTTAAGGTTGGACGCTTAGTTAGAATGAACTCGGCAGCCATGGAAGACATCAACGAAGGCGGGCCCGGCGACATTGTAGCTCTCTTCGGTATTGATTGCGCTTCAGGTGATACTTTCTGCGGAGGAAACCTAAACTATGCAATGAGTTCCATGTACGTTCCTGATCCCGTTATATCTCTTTCTCTTACACCGAAAGACAAGCAGGCTGCCGATCAAATGTCTAAGGCTCTTAACCGTTTTACAAAAGAAGACCCCACTTTTAGAAGCTATGTAGACAAGGAATCGAACCAGACCATTATTCAGGGTATGGGTGAGCTTCACTTGGAAGTTTATATTGAACGAATGAAGAGGGAATACAAGTGTGATGTTGAAACCGGTATGCCTCAGGTTGCTTACCGTGAAGCTATTACCCAGAGGGCAGACTTTAACTATACGCATAAAAAGCAGACCGGCGGTTCAGGTCAGTTCGGCCGTGTTGCGGGCTTTATTGAACCCATTACCGAAAAAGATTACGAGTTTGACAATCAGATAAAGGGAGGCGCAATTCCTTCGGAATTCATACCTTCTTGCGATAAGGGCTTTAAAGAGGCCGTTAAGAAAGGAACCCTAATCGGATTCCCCATTGTCGGAACTAAAATTACCATAAATGACGGACAGTCCCACCCTGTAGACTCCTCGGATATGGCCTTCCAAGCTGCTGCAATCGGTGCCTTCCGTGAGGCTTATAAGGCTGCAAAACCGGCCATCCTTGAGCCCATCATGAAGGTTTCCATAGAGGGACCTCAGGAATTCCAAGGTAATATCTTCGGTCTTATAAATCAAAGACGCGGAATTATTGTTTCATCAACGGAGGATGATAATTTTACCCGTGTAGATGCCGAAGTTCCGTTAAGCGAAATGTTCGGGTTTTCTACCATCCTGCGTTCTTCAACACAGGGAAAGGCGGAATACTCTATGGAATTTGCCAAGTACGGCAAGGCTCCGGCAAGTATTTCGGAAGAACTGATAAAAGAATACGAAGCTAAACGGCTTGCAGAAAAAAAATAAGGAGGCTCTGTAATGCTTAAAGAAGATTTGATTGAAAAAAGCCCGATGAGAAAACTTGAAAAAGCCCTCGGCGGCGGCTTGGCAGCAGGTGAGGTAGGTGTTGTTACATCAAAAAAAGGTGTGGGAAAAACATCTATTTTGGTTCAGTTCGGTTTGGATAAACTCTTACAGGACAAGCCTGTTGTTCATATATCGTTCAGTCAGCATGTAGACTATGCCATAACTTGGTATAACGATATGTTTAACGAGCTTGCAAAGAAAAAGAATCTCGGTAATGCTAAGGAAGTAAAGGCCCAGGCTTTTGCAAAGAGGATTGTCTTAAACTTTAATCAAGACACTGTGAGAACTACCCAGATTTTAAAGACAATCAGAGCTTTGTCTGAGGGTGGTTCAAAGCCGTCAGTAGTTATGATTGATGACTTTAACTTTGCCAAAGCCCTGCCTGAGGCAATGAAGGAAATGAAGGCCTTCGCTAAAGAAATGGGTATTGCCGTTTGGTATACGGCTGCGGCAGATGTTACTTCATTTGAAGTTGATGAGAGCTTGAAAAAATATATTGACGATATTGACGTACTTTTATATCTTGAAAATGACGGAGATTTTATAAGGATAAGGGCCTTAAAAGAGCATGGAAATGGAGCTTCAGATACAGGTTCTTCTTTTGATGCCAGAACCATGCTTTTGAGCGAAAAATAAGTCATCTACTGGATTTTATAAGACTAGAGTGTCTATACAAAAAGCCGTGAAAGGTTTGCCCTGCACGGCTTTTTTATTTTCTGTTGATTATAAAGAGTATAAGAGCAGGTTTACCAGACTAATTTCCTTTTTACTTCAACCTTTGATACACCGAAAAGCCTTTTAATTTGTTCTTTCTTATAATTTGAATTGGAAAGTTTGTTATATTCATCCGCTACTTTTTGGAGGTCTTCGTCCGATTCGGTATAAACCGCATAGGCCGCAGCTGCACGGAATGCTCCGCTTTCCAATAGTTTATCAATGTCCTTGTTTGAATTTTTAGAAAGTCTTGCCTTATCTACTATGGCTGAATTTCCGTCATATCCTATTGTATTTATAAAATCGTTTATTTCCATAACATCTCCAAGTATAAAATAAAGCCGATCTTATTTTAAAGACCGGCTCCGTTTTGGATTTTATCGGCATTATACCTTTGTAAAGCTTTCTTTTCCTACTCCGCAAAGTGGGCATACCCAATCATCAGGTATATCTTCAAATGCCGTTCCGGGTGCAATTCCTCCATCAGGATCGCCGACAGCCGGATCATACACATATCCGCACAAATCGCATACATATTTGTCCATAATCATACTCCTTAAGTTATGTCTTTATGATTTACCATATTGCTTTATACATAATACAATATTTTTACTTAATCGGCAAGTAATTTATTTAGATTTTCGGATAAATTGATTATATTCTTGTTTGAAGGATCTAAAGCAACGACTTGGCCAAGATAATATTTTGCCTTTTTATAATCTTTAGTTTTTAAATACCATTCATACATCGCAAAAAGAGAATCTTTGTTTCTTGGATTGGATAAAAGACTTGATTGTAAAAAGTTTAAGTACTCCGTATCATTACTTTGCACCAATTTTGCATTATAATAATATAAGATTGATTTTAGCTCCGAATCGGCTCCTTTAAGTTTTTGATTTATGATTTGATTTATGCTTTGGTAATCTTTTGCAGCGTATAAAGAATTAATATAAAGGTTTATAAAGGCATTTGAAGGAGTTTTTGTATTTGTATAAAGCTGTTTTGCAAGGTTTAAGGCTTGTGTAGATTGACCTGCCCCTAGATATGCTGTTAATAAAAGTTCCTTGTTAGAGTCTGTAGGATATTTGTTGACTAAATCTTCAGCCGAATTTACAGCTTGATTCCATCTTCCGTTATTTATATCGTTTTTTACCAAGAGTGCAAGAGCTGCCGTGTTTTCGGGATAACCGTCTAAGACCTTTTTGATAAAAAAATCGGCAGTCTTATTATCGATTTTTATTGAGGCTTCAAAGCAAATTTCCGCACAGGATAATAGAACATTAAAATCTTCAGGATAGTATTTATAAGCCTCAGTTAAAAATTCTGAGGAACGGATAAGATTTTTATTCCATTCCCTTGTAAGCCGTGCACGGTATAAAAGATAATCTTTTGATGTTTTATTCTTTGTGGAATAAGCATCTAAAAGGGCGTTTGCCTTTAAGTATTCTTTTTGTTCTATTAAGATTTTTACGCGCAAAAGCAATGCTGAAATGTTTTCCGGTTCTTTTTTTAGAACGAATATAATATTTTCGGAAGCCTTGTCAAAGTCATTTTTTGCTAAATAGGCTTTAGCATATAAGAGCTTAACTTCCGTGTTGTCATTGTATGAGGAGTTGAGAGTATCGGCTATTTTTAGGGCTTCGTTTCCGTTACCCGATTCTGCTGCAAAATTTCCGTATTTAAACCCCGCAGGGTAGCATGAAGAGTCAATCTTCCATGCCCTTTGATATAAATTGACGGCTTCTGTAAGGCTGTTTGTTTTCTCTTTTAGTAAGGCTAAAAGGTAATAGGGCAATACGGATTCCGGTCTTAATTCTTGGGCTGAACGGAGTCTTGCCTCTATGTCATCCGCATAGGGTTTTAGCGCCGCATCGGAAAAATCTTCATAGGTTAAAATAAGAGCCGGTATTATAAGACTTAAAAACCCGTCTTTTTTGGTCCCGGACGGATAAGTTCCGGTCTTTACATCTCTTAGAGCTTTTAAATAGGGGTCATCTTCATTGGATACCGGCGGTTTTATACCGTTTGTTTCAAGGGGATAAACCAGATACATAATATCGGCGATGACTTTAAGATAAAGCTTATTTTCGTTTGTGAGGCCTTTGCTGTCATTTTGGATATAAAGGACTGCTTCCTTTAAACTTGCCGGGCTTCCTTTTTCTATTAGGGCAGCAAGATTAGCGTCAAGCCTCTTTTCGGCGAGCTCATTTTTTCCGGGAAGGGAGAGAATTGTTCCTTCTCCTATGGGTTTTAAATTACTCCCGTTTTGTTCTATTGTAGCTATTTTGCTGTCATCAGCTGCCGATTTTGTACTTACACACGAAAAAAAGGTAATACAGCATATTAGAATCGTAAAATACAGTAGAGAACAAAATTTGACTGTTGTTTTTTTTAAGTAAAAGCTCACGCTTTTATTATAATATATTTTAATAAGATTGCCAATATCTTTTAGCAATCTTAATTGAGAATTTTCATTGCAAATTTTTTTTAAGCTATGATAGCATTATTTTAGTGATTGGAGGAAAAATGCAAAAAATTCTTATTCTTACCATATCGTCTCTTGTGGCGAAATTCTACAAAAACTGTCTGTTTGAAATATTCGGAGATTCGGTATTTATTAAAACAAAAAGCGTCGAATCCGATAATTTTGTATTACCCGAAAAAGCGGATGTGTACCTTGTCGCCACAACTTCCAGTAAATATTTTGATTATGTTATGTCGAATATCGACAAAGACAAGGCTGTGCTGGTGAGGCTTACTTTTAAACAACAAGACATTGAGCGTTTAAAAGCCTTAACTGCCGGAACAAAGGCCTTACTTGTAAATTTAAGTAAAAAAATGGCTCTGGAAACTATTTCCGATTTGTACCGTTTGGATGTTACAAACATCAACTTTTACCCATGTTATCCCGGGCAAAAGAATATACCGGAAGCGGCTTTGGCTGTAACGCCGGGCGAGCAGAGGTTTGTTCCTAAAAATATTGAAACCGTAATCGATTTGGGGAACAGGTATTTAAACGCAAATACGGTTACCGAAACAATTCTTAAACTCGGCAGGCGGGAAATTTTAAAAAGCGAAAAATATGAAAATTATATATCGCAGTTGGCCGAACGGAGCTACAGTATCGAAACGCTCACAAACAAAAATTTAAGTATCGAAAATACGTATCAAATGCTTATAGAATCCCTTGATGTCGCCGTTATAGGAATCGATGCGGAAGGAAAGATTTTCGTATGTAACAATGCTTTTTCTAAAATAATGAACATTGACCGTTTTGAACTTATAAACGGCAATTTTAAAACGGCCTTAACCGGTATCTTTGAACACTTAAAAGAAGAAAATACTACAAAGAAAATCTCAAAGATTATCCGCATTCATAATTCTAACTTTGTTCTAACCGTTATCCCTTTTTTTTGGGAAAACGAATATGCCGGAAAATATATTTTGCTCCAACTGTTCAGTGAAACGGAAAAAACGCAGCACCGCCTTAGGATGCAGCTTATGAAAAAAGGACATACCGCAAAATACTCTTTTCAAGACATAATCGGAAACTGTGCGTCCATTACCAAAATAAAAGAGATTGCAAAGAAAGCCGCCCTCTCCGATGCTTCAATCCTTTTAACCGGCGAAAGCGGTACGGGGAAAGAGCTTTTTGCCCATTCCATTCATAAAGCATCAAAAAGGGCTTCTATGCCGTTTATTGCTTTGAACTGTGCTGCCTTTCAGGACAGCCTTTTGGAAAGCGAGCTTTTCGGTTATGTTGAAGGTTCTTTTACGGGAGCCAGAAAGGGCGGAAAGCTGGGGCTCTTTGAATATGCTCACGGAGGAACTCTTTTTCTTGATGAAATAGAAGGAATGAGTGCTAATCTTCAGATAAAACTTTTACGGGTTCTTCAAGAAAAAGAGATAATGAGAGTAGGCGGGAACCGTATAATAAAAATAGATGTAAGGATAATCGCTGCCTCCAATGAAAATATTAGAGAACTCACCTTTCAGAATAAATTTAGAAAAGATTTATATTACCGATTGAATACGATACCTATCGAGGTGCCGCCTCTTAGAGAAAGAGAAGAGGACGTTTTACTTATAGCTTATACCATTATGGATAAAATAAAAGCCGATTTTACACTGTCGCCGCGCGTTAAAGAGTTTTTTTTAAAATACCGATGGGAAGGAAACATAAGGGAGCTTTATAATGTTCTTGAATATTTAAAATATTTGGATGAAAAAGAAATTGAAATTGAACACTTGCCTAAATATATCAGAGATTTTGAACCGTTAGGTTTGTTAAGAGATTTGTCATGCAAGGAAAAAGAAATTTACATTCTTAAACTTTTGGAAGCGGCTCTCCCTTTAGGTTTCGGAAGAAGAAAAATTTTAGAAAAATGCAGGGCTGATGATTTATGTATTTCAGAAAATATGATACGAAAAATTCTTTCATCTCTTGAAAAAAAAGGCTTTATATATGTAAATGATGGCCGCTGCGGCACAAAAATAACCGATAGGGGTATCAAGTATCTTAGGAGTTTAGACTTTTGATAGTGATGATTTAGGACTCTGTTCCTTCATATTTTTTTTATTTTAGTAGTTTTTTTATAAATTGTCTAGTAAACGCATTTTTATTGTCATTTTTAAAAAAACTTTTTGGGTTTGCTTAGAATCCTTCGGAATAGAGATGTCCTTAATATTTAATGGGATTGAAATGGGTTAATTGGGTTAAGCATCCCATTTATTGATTTATTTGTTTCTATAAAATGTTATAAAAATATCTTATTTTTCACTAAACCGTAAAGTTTTCCAATGGCCCTTATCTTGGTATGTTTTTTGCTTAATACAATATAAACTATCATTTTGGAGTAAAGTTATATGAAGTATGATTTTGACGAGATAATTGATCGTTCTTCAAACTTTTCGGCAAAGGTTGAAGAATCTTATTTACATTACGGTACTAATGATGTGATTCCATTATGGATAGCCGATATGGATTTTAAAACAGCTCAGCCAATAATAGATGCAATTATTGACAGAGCTAAGCAGGGGATTTTCGGCTATACTTTTAGGCCGGATGAATATTTTAATTCCATTGCCGATTGGCAGATTAAAAGAAACAATTATAAACCGGACACTGCACTTATGGCTTTTGCTCCGGGAGTTGTTCCCGGCATGCGTTTTATTCTTCAAATGTTCAGCGCGGAAAATGATAGAATTATGATAACGACTCCTGTCTATCATCCTTTTACCGACATAGTTTTAAATACAAAAAGAACTCTTGTAAATGTTCCTCTCGTAAATGAAAAAGGTATTTACAAAATGAACTTTGAAGATATTGAAGCTGAGTTTAAAAAGGGGATTAAGTTTTTTATATTTTGTAATCCTCATAATCCCGTCGGCCGTGTTTGGACAAAAGAAGAACTTAAAACTTTAACTTCGCTTTGTTTAAAATACAGGGTAAAAATAATTTCGGATGAAATCCATTCCGATTTGATATTTTCAGGTTATAAGCATATCCCGATCGCTTCTATTTCGAAAGAGGTTGAAAAAATTACCTATACGATGATAGCTCCAAGTAAAACTTTTAATCTTGCAGGTTTACAAGCCTCTACAATTATTTTTCCCAATGAGGAAGAAAAAAATCAATATGTTTTTAATCTAAAAGAAATGGATATAGCGCGCAATAATTGTTTTAGTCTTGTTGCAACTATTGCCGCCTACAGAAAAGGAGAAGATTGGCTTAATCAAGTAATCGAATATATTCACGGCAATATGGAATTTATATACGAATATTGTAAAAATAAAATTCCCGTTTTAAAACCGAATATACCTGAAGCTACCTATCTTTGCTGGATAGATGCAAGTGCTCTAAAAAATGAATGACGATGCTTTACAACAATTTTTTGTAGAAAAAGCGGGTGTTGCTTTTAGTAAGGGAAGTGATTTCGGTAAAGGCGGAAGCGGTTTTGTCCGTTTAAATGCTGCCGCTTCAAGACGGGTAATTGAAAAGTCTCTTATGCAGCTTGATGCTGCAATAAAAAAATTTTTATAGGAGTATGATAAACATTCCGGCTTGAAATACAAGCCTCCATGTTTATCTGCCGAGTTTGCCTTTCGGCAAACATCGCATTATTGTATGTAGTTTTGCATAAAGCAAAACTACTTGAAAAAAATTTTTTTCGCAAATTGATATTTGCTGCAAAAAATTTTTATAGGAGTATGATAGGGGGAAGTTATGGATGAAAGTAGGAGTTCAAAGAGGTACGGCTTTATAGCCTTTGTTCCGTTACTGGTTTTTTTAGCCTTGTATATCGGATTCGGTTTGTTTTTTACGGCTCAAGGTGTTCCAAAAGCCTTTAAACAATTTCCTCGGCACGTAGCACTTTTAATCGGTATCTTTATTGCGGTGCTTATGAACCGCAAGGAAAAATTAGATACAAAGATTGAAGTGTTTTCAAAAAATGCCGGCAACGAAGGAGTAATGCTCATAGGTTTAATTTACCTATTGGCCGGAGGATTTCAAGGAGCTGCAAAAGCCATGGGCGGAGTAGACAGTATCGTTAATTTAGGTCTTACGTATATTCCGAGTACTCTCTTAATTCCCGGCGTGTTTTTAATGAGCTGTTTTATTTCTACAGCAATCGGAACTTCAATGGGGACAATAGCGGCTATGGCTCCCATTGCAATAGGCGTTGCGGCAAAATCAAATCTTAATTTAGCCGTCGCCTGTAGTGCAGTAATAGGCGGCGCTTATTTCGGTGACAATCTTTCAATCATATCGGATACGACAATTTCAGCAACAAAGGGTGTCGGCTGCGAAATGAAAGATAAGTTTAGAATGAACCTGCTGATTGCTCTTCCCGCAGCTTTAGTTGCATTTATTTTATACGCAATTATGGGCGGAAAGGGAACAATTACCGGTGACCTTGAATTCCACTTAATCAGAATAATTCCGTACATTGTCGTTTTAATAACCGCTTTAACAGGGTTGAATGTTGTCGCCGTTCTTTTTATAGGCATTATTATGTCAGGTATCATAGGTTTTTTACAAGGTACATTAACCTTTATGACATTTGTTCAATCTTTAGGAGAGGGCATGGAAGATATGATGAGCATTACTATAGTTGCCATCTTAATCTCCGGTCTAATAGGCTTAATTAAATATTACGGCGGTATTGATTGGCTTATAAATAAAATAACTTCCAGAATTAAAAACAGAAAGGGCGCCGAGTACGGTATCGGTTTATTATCAGGACTCCTTTCAATCGCCTTGGTAAACAATACGATAGCTATTATCATTTCAGCACCGATCGCAAAAGAAATCGGGTTTAAATATAACATTTCGCCTAAACGGCTGGCAAGTTTACTGGATATATTTGCATGTGCTTTCTTGGCACTCTGTCCGCATGACGGCGGTATGCTGATTGTTACAGGCTTATCCGGTGTAGCTCCGACGGCAGTCCTAGCTCATTCGTACTATATTTTTGCCTTGATAATTGCAGCCGTTGTAACTGTTCAATTCGGCCTCTTGCGGACTAAAGAGGAAAAGGCAGCGATTTAAGGTTATCTTTAAAAAAAATTATAGATACCAAAACTGAGGTTTACCGGAACCGGATCTTACTTAAAATTTATCCCGTTTTTAGAGATTAAACTCTTTAAAGACGGGTTTTTATTTTTTAATAATATCTCACTAGACAATTTAAAGAAAATGTATTAAAATGATATATTAAATTCGAGGTAATAATGAAAATTCGGACATCAGTTAATTTGTTTTTAGCATTTACTTTGATTATTGCTATATGCGGAGCTTTAGTTTCGACTATTTATTATGTCAGGTCATACGTAGAAAAAACTTTTTACCGTAATATGTATTATCTTTTAGATTCGTCATGTTCCAAATTGCAAAGAGATCTTGAAAGCGGCTTAATGTTGTCAAGGAGCTTTGCAAATCAAGAAAACCTTATCCGCTGGTTCGAGTCTTATGAAAAAAATGAGCAAGACGGTGAGGATATAAGGGCTATGCTTTTAAAACTGTCAAATGAAGAAAAATTCAGTACCTGTTTTGCCGCTTCCAAATTAACAGGCTCTTATTACGTAGTTGATAAAAATAATATTATACGGGACAGTTTATCAGAAACGGATCCGGCTGATTCATGGTTTTATTCTCTTTTAAAAGAAAAAGAAGATATGTTTTATAATGTTGATTATAATAAAACCTTGGGAATTACAAATTTTTGGTTTGATTGCAAAATTTTTAATAACAGAGGAGAGGCTTTGGGATTTGCCGGACTTGCCGTCAATTTGGATAGTTCAATCGAAAATATGAAGAGCTCAATTCCAAGCATAAACTCATGGCTTGGATTTATAGATTCCAATAATGAATTTTTAATTTCTTCAAATGGAGATATGGCAGGAAAAAAAGTTACGGATATTACGGGAAAAAGCTTGCCCGTCGAAGATTTTTCCGGGCTTGAATATTACATAGATAAATATTTAGGAAAGGTTATAATTGCAAAAAAACAAATTGAGGGGCTTCCGTATTATATTGTACTTGCTTCTCCTATAAATGAATTTATTCCGCCGATGCTCTCAATTTTAAGACTTCCCATAATCTGGTCGGCAGCGATTCTTCTTATTGTAATTTTGTCAAGCAGATTTTTATTGGGATTTTTATTCGGCCGTTTTGCTAAAATGAATAAGGTATTTAATAAAATTGCCGAAGGAGATTTTACGATAAGGGCAGAAATTTCAAATGATGAAGTCGGACGCATAACTGCGGTTTTAAATAATGCAATCGAAAAAATTAGAGATGCACTTTCGAATATAGGAGAGCATACAAATAAAATGCAAAGTATAGGCGAAAGTTTATCGGTCAGTATGATAGAGTCTGCAGCTTCTTTGAACGAAATTACTGCAAATATTGACGGTGTTAAAAATCAAGTAATGATTCAAAACTCAAGTGTTGAAGATGCAGTACAAACTGTAAATGAGATTTCTAATACGATATCTGAACTTGATGAATGTATTGACAGTCAAGCTGAAAGTTTTATATCTTCTACTAAAGCTGTAGGAGAAATAGTTTCTAATATTGAGGGAGTGAGAGGAAAGGCTCAAGACAACTTAAAAGCCATTAAAGAGCTTGAGCAAACGACTCATCAAGGAAAGGAAACGGTAAAGTCTGTTGTGGATATTACACGTATTGTAACCGAACAGTCTGAGGGACTTTTAGATGCAATTTCAGTTATCCAAAATACTGCGAGTCAAACAAACCTTCTTGCAATGAATGCCGCAATCGAGGCAGCTCATGCAGGAGAATCAGGAAAAGGTTTTGCCGTTGTTGCAGATGAAATAAGAAAACTTGCTGAAGAATCCGGAGAACAAGGGCAAAATATCACAAAGGTTTTGGAAGAGTTAAAAAGCAAGATTGAAAATCTAAACGGTGCCGGTCCCCGTGTTTCCGAGCAATTTGAAAAGATAAGCTCTATGATGGACTTTATTTACAGGCATGAAGACGGAATGATCCGGACTATGAATGAACAGCTTAAAGATGCAGAGGCAGTTTTGCATGAGATAAACGGAATGGGAGAATTAAGTCAAGCCGTAAAAAAAAGTTCAGATGAAATGCTTGTCAGAACGGAAAAGATTTCTCAAGAGTTTAAAAAACTGTCTCTTCTTTCGGAAAAAATAACCCAAAGTATGGCAGAAATGGCCGTCGGTGTAGGGAAGGTAAATAAAAATATCCAAGAGGTAAACGATACTGCAAGACTGAATAAAGAGACGGCTTCCGGCGTTGCCTCTGAAATTTCAAAGTTTAAGGTTTAAGTTGAGAAAAATTATTTTTCTAAGTATAATTTTCTTCTGTATATTGGATAATAAATTATAAATATAATGCTTGTCAAAGTCCATGAGATAGGAAAGGCTAGAACAATCATTTCAATTACAGGGTTTATAGGAACAAATAAAAATATCCAAGCAATGCGGGAAACACAAACTCCGAGGAGGATTATTAACATGGGCTTAAAAGTTTCTCCGGTTGCGTGGATGGCTGCCGAAAAAACTTCCGTGAATATAAAAACCGTATAAAATGGTGCGAGAATGTGCATAAGCCTTTCGCTTATTGTAAGAACGCCGTAATCCTTTGAGTTAATAAAAAGTTTTCCCAAGGGAACATTCCAAAAATAAAGAATTACACAAACACTTCCTATTATAATTCCGGACATAATAAGACTTAATCGTACAACTCCGGTAATGCGGTCATATTTTTTTGCACCGTAATTTTGAGCAACAAAGGTTGCAACTGAAGAGGTAATAGCTTCAAGCAAAATCCAAACTAAAAAGTCCAACTTGCCGCAAACTGCCCAAGCCGCAATGTTGGTCGTGCCCGTACCGTTTACCGTCGCCTGAATTATCATATTTGCTATAGGAAAAAAAGCCGACTGTATACCGATAGGAAGTCCGAGCCTTGCAATCTTGATAGAAGAGAGCCTGTCAATTTTTATCTTGCTAAGGAGCAAGGGACAGCATCCCGTTTTTTTTGTGAGAACAAAAAGGATTATTACAGCACTTATAAGTTGTGAAATAACCGTTGCAAGAGCTGCCCCTCCTATTCCCCAATTAAAAATTCCTATAAAGATTAAGTCCAAAATTACATTTGATATTGAAGAAATTATAAGTGCATAAAAAGGAGTTTTGGAATTTCCCATTGCACGCAAAATTCCAGAGCCGATATTATAAAAAAGGGAGACTCCCATTCCTGCAAAATAAATTCTGACATAGCCCAATGTCATCTCAAAAATATCTTTAGGAACGCCCATCATAAAAAGAAGCATGGGAGAAATAAGAACTCCGATTATCGAAAGACTTATGCCCGCAATAAGGGTTAAGCCTATTGAAGTGTGAATTGCAGTAAAGAGTTCATTGATTTTTTTTGCACCGAATAATTGGGAGATAATAATTGTTGCCCCTGCCGAAAGTCCGCTAAAAAGATTTATCGGCAGTTTTAATAAACTTAAAACGGAATCAATGGCTGCAAGACCTTCCTTGCCTGTAAACTTCCCGACAATGACGGCATCGGCTGCCGTATATAAATGCTGAAAAAAGTTTCCTGCCAAAATGGGAAGAGTAAATATTATCAAAGTTTTCCAAATTACGCCTTCGGTAAGATCCAAGTCTTTTTTGTACATAGCCTTTTTTCCGTTTTGAGATTCCCTGCTAAAACCTTGGGTTACATAATAAGAATAAAATTAGAGCTTGTCAACGAAAGAACACCGTTTTGTCAAAACCGTTTTTTTTAATTTTAGGATATTATAAATTTGATAAAATTGATATTCCGACCCCTTGAATTTTTCTATATTTTATGCTATAATTAAATTATGGTAATGAAAATTTTTCGGCTATTTACAATTTTCTCTTTCCCGATATTTACGGAATAAAAATGACTTGAAAAATGTTAGCCTAGGTTTACCCCCCCCAATTTCTCTATTAAGTAAAATATCTCTAATTAAAGCTAGTAATACTTATTTTTCTCATATAGGTCAATTCTTTTTTGAAAATAAACCACAAGGGACGCAAAGATGCTCAAGTTTTTGCTCAAGCTCTTGCTTGAGTTGCGCAAAGGCTATAAATAAAATTTTTTCTCAATCTATAATCAAAAATAGTTTGTCAAATATGTTAAGGCTGCAAAAACAAAACAGTGTTTTTCACTTTATTTTATGGTTTTCTGCATTTTATACATAAATTTTGTTCATAATTATTTTTTCTTTATTTCTAGAGTTTAAAACGCATATACATAACTGTATTAATCGTCTTTGCAAATTTTTATATATGCGGTTTATTGTGCCGAGAGGAGGTTTTACATGACATGAGTACCGATATCTGCCTTGAACCATTGCGTTTTGCAAAAAATATGGATAATTGGCAACATCAAAGATCGATTTATCATACGGTTGTAGTAATCGATAAATATTTTTATTCAAACAGTTCGTTTGAAAATTTAATCCCCGTAAAGTATCCGAATGGTGCTGGAACGTGTATGTGAATACGCCTACAGGCGGGCAGGATCCTACGGGTGCTGTATACGGTTCTGACCGCGTCGAACGCGGCGGCGCCTATCACATCTTTGACGCTAACTTCGTCGCTCGTGCCTGGCGGGGCGACTACAAATCGGACCTTCGCGTCAGCTCTATTGGTTTTCGTGTGGCGTGCCGGCCATAAGTCGATAAAAAATGTACATCCTGTACATTTTTTATCTTAGAGTTTTGCCTGACAGCAAAACTCTCGAAGCTGTAACCACCGCCATCCGTGGCGGTGGTGGATTAACTATTAACTTTTCTAAACCGTCCATTGGGCGGTTTTGAAGGAAATGATTTAAGGAGAAATAAAATATGGAAAATAAAAGATTTAATTTTGATGATAATTTATCTGTTATTATTACGGAAAAATCTTCAAATGCCCTGTCAACAATATATGAATTTAAATTTGTTGACAGATTAGATAAAAAAATTGGAAAAGTTCATTTTGAGTTTGAAGAATTTACTACTATTAACGATGAAACATTAAAATCTATCGAGATGGCTGCATCCGAATTTCAAAATAATATGTATAAAATTTTGGAAGAATTTGAAAATATTTTAAATATTGATCGTAAGAAAAAATTTGATAGATTTCTTTCTGCTGTAATATTAGCTTTCACTAAAATGAAAGAGAAGAATTGTACCAATTAATATTATCAATTTAACTTTTCAAAACCGCCCATTGGGCGGTTTTGAAAATCAAATAAGTATTAAAATTCCGCTATGGATAGCGGTAGTTAGAACTTATAAACACTTTCCACATATTGAAGATTAGCGAAACAATTTTAAGTAGAGACAAGGCCTCCCCGTCAGGTTTACGCCTCTCCCCTAATTTACAGTTCCTAAATTTCGGATTCGGGAAGGCCTGTTATTAACAAAATCTCGGAAATCGGATAGCCTCTGTTTTTCATAAGTTTTGCTGTTTCTATCGATTTTTGCTTTAAGCCTTCGGAAAAGCCCTTATACCTAGCATCCATCTCAAAAGTGGACATTAATCTATATTCTTGTCTTGCTTGTATATATAGGGGGAGAGAACACCCCGTTCAGAGCAGGGTTTTCTCTCCCCCTGTACCCCCTCTTTTTCTCGCGCTGCCAAAGGACTTGCCGCCCTTTGGAATCCCGCATTGTTATAAAGTTTCTGGTCAATTCTTTGGTTGAGTTAGGAAACAAAGGTTCTGAGCGAAATTTAAATGTTGTCTACGCAAAGATATTTATAGTTATTATTTGAAAAAATTAGTAAATTATAAAAAGATTTTTGTAATCAATGCATTAAAAAAAATCTTAGCGCTATTTGCGCTCCCTGCGGTTAAATTAAACACGCCTTTGACTCTTTCTCCCCTTTGTGTTATACTCCTTTCCTTATGGAAAAAGAGGAAAAAAAAGAAGAGCCTATAAAATACGGCATTTTAAGCAATGTTCTATTTATGCTTAAAACATCTTTTAGAACTTATAAGTCGGTGCCTGTTTTGATTTTGTTGGAATCTCTTTTATATACGGGAGATAATTTAATTTCGATATTTTTTGCGCCTGCTGTTTTAACCCTAATTCAAAGCAATGCTCCCATTAAAAATCTTTTAATAACTATTTTTGCCTTTGCTTTTTCTTTAATGCTTTTACGCGGACTCCTCTCTTATCTGCAAACGAACCATCTATTCGGGCGGATTGGAGTTAGGAGCGAGCTTATTTTTATGATAGGCAGTAAGGCGATGAACACTTCCTATAATAACTTGGATAATAAGGATTTTGAAGCAAAGAAAAATAAGGCGATGAATGTTACCGGCGGTAACTCGGAATCTACCGAAGCTATTTGGACTACCTTACAGGGGCTTCTTCAATACCTTCTTTGCTTTATCATCTATCTTGTTATCCTTGCTTCCTTAAATCTTAATATAATTTTAATTACCATTTTAACAACCTGCGTAAGCTTTTTTATCACCAACAGTGTAAGCTCTTGGATGTATAAGAGGCGTGATGAAGAAAATAAGCATGTAAATCATTTACGCTACATAACCCAAACCGGAAAAAATAAGCAGCTTGCAAAGGATATCCGTCTTTTTGGAATGGAGGCTTGGCTTAAAGAATTATATGAAAAGCATCTAAGGCTTTACAGCAATTTTTATCTTCAAGGAGAAAAGCGTTATTTTTTTGCCGACCTTGCAGACCTTGTTTTAACCTTTTTGCGGAACGGCCTTATTTACTATTGGCTGATAAGTCTTGTCTTACAAAAAAATATAAGCGTTCCGCAATTTATCCTTTATTTTGCCGCAGCGGGAACCTTTACCCAATGGGTAAGCGGTATTTTAAATAAGTTTTCAGTTCTGCATAAGCAAAGTCTGGATATTTCCCGCCTTAGAGAATTTTTTGAATTCAAGGAGAACTACCTATTTGAAAAAGGTGAAGAAGTTCCTCTACAAAAAGAAAACCTCATCGAGCTAAAAGATGTCAGCCTTTTATATTCGGAAGGCGGAACTCCTGTTTTGGATAGGTTTAATTTGACTTTGAAGCCTAAAGAAAAACTCGCCATTGTCGGCTTAAACGGGGCAGGGAAAACAAGCCTTGTAAAACTTATTACCGGCCTTTATGATCCTACAGAAGGAGAGGTTTTATTTAACGGAAAAAATATAAAAGAATTTAACCGGAGCGAATACTATAAGTGCTTTAGTGCTGTCTTTCAGGAGTTTTCGATTTTGCCTACCAGTATTGCAGTAAACATTGCACAAAGCCGAGAGGTCATTGACAAGAAAAAAATTGAAGAAGTGCTAAAACTTTCGGGACTCTATGATAAGGTTCAGGCTCTTCCCCAAAAAGAAGAAACCCGTCTTTGCAAGGATATTTTCTTTGATGCAGTAGAACTTTCAGGCGGCGAAACTCAAAAGCTCTTACTTGCAAGGGCACTTTACAATGACAGGCCCTTTTTAATATTGGATGAACCTACGGCGGCCTTGGACCCTATCGCTGAACATGAGCTTTACACTAAATATAACGATTTATCGAAGGACAAAACTTCTATCTTTATTTCGCACCGGCTCGCTTCTACCCGTTTTTGTGACAGGATTATTTTTATAAAAGACGGAAAGATAATCGAAGAAGGCACTCATGATTCTCTTTTAAAAAAGGGCGGTGAGTACGCTCATCTTTTTGAAGTACAAAGCAAGTATTATAAGGAAGAAATCTGATGAAAACTGAAAAAGGATATAATCAAAAAAGACATAACAAGGGCTTGAATCGGCGGGCTTTTTTGCTTCTCTTTAAAAAGGCTCCTTTGTTTTTTATTTCCGTGCTTGGAGAAAAAGTTTTTACAAGCCTTTTGCCCTTTATAGGCATTTTCTTTTCGGCAAGAATTATAAACGAGCTTGTTTTAATTTATTCGGGGAAAGGAGATTTATCAAAAATCAAAAGTTTGGTTTTACTCTCTCTTATTTTAACGGCTGTCTGCATGTTCGTTTCTTCCTTATTTAAAAGATGGGCAAACTATGAAGGCCGGAGCGTTGATTATAAACTGCAAGATATCTATGTTCAAAAGTTTTTAAGCATGGACTTTCAAGATGTTGAATCCGCAAAAACAAATGAGGTTTATACAAGGATATGGCAAAATACAAATTACGGGGGCTGGGGCTTGGAAAAAATCATTTGGGTTTATACAAGATGTTCTACCCATATTACTTCCGTTATTACTTCGGCCGCATTGAGCATAAGCCTTTTTAGCTTTAAGGTTCAAAGCGCTGAATTGGCCTTTTTAAATAATCCTTTGTTTATCTTTGTAATTCTTTTTAGCATCGTGCTTTTAATCCTTATTCCTGCAAAACTTCAAACAATGTCCGATTCCTATTGGGCAATTGTTTCGGAGGATGCCACAGAGGGAAACAGAGTGTTTAGTTTTTTCTTTAGGCTCTTTAACGAAAAAAATCGTGCAATGGATGTGCGTATCTACGGCCAGCAGGGGGAGGGCAGCACAATAAGGTCTTCCAATAATATTTTTATGCCGGGCGGAAGGGTTTCGCAATATGCTAAAAAAGAGATGGGCTTTTTTGCTTTTTTATCGGCCTTTATTTCTACCTCTCTTTTAATAGTCATTTACGGTTTTGTTGGGCTGAAGGCCTTAGGAGGTGCCTTCCCTGCTGGAAACCTAATGCAATATGCGGCAAGCATCACAGCCCTTTCTTCCGCCCTCACCGAAATTTTTACGATTGCAGGAGAGGCAAAAAACAATAGGGAATTTTTAAAGGATGTGTTTGACTTCTTGGATATAAAAAACGGAATGTGCATGAACAAGGCTCAGGTCAGCTATCAAAAAAAATGATGCTCCGGCTCTTAAAGAGCCGTTAATAGAATTTAAAAACGTTTCCTTTGCTTATCCCGATTCCGAAAAAACCGTTTTAAAGAATTTAAACCTTACTTTAAGGCAGGGCGAGCGGCTTGCCGTAGTCGGTAAAAACGGGAGCGGTAAGACTACATTTGTAAAACTCCTCTGCCGTCTCTATGACCCGGTAGAAGGCGAAATTCTTTTTAACGGAAAAAATATAAAAGAATATGACTATAAAGAATACCTAAACCTTTTTTCCGTAGTTTTTCAGGATTTTAAACTCCTTGCCCTTCCTCTTGCCCAAAACATTTCAGGCGGGCAGGTTTACGATAAACTCAAGGTCTTGGAGGTTCTAAAAAATACCGGCCTCGATCTTTCTAAATTTAAAAATGCGGAAAAAACTTATCTTTATAAAAACTTCGATGATGATGGCGTAAACATTTCAGGCGGGGAAGGGCAAAAGATTGCAATAGCTCGAGCTCTTTATAAGGATTCTCCTTTTATAATCTTGGACGAACCTACAGCCGCCCTCGACCCAATTGCCGAAGCCGAAATCTACTCCAAATTCGATAGCCTTGTAAAGAACAAAACTTCCCTTTATATTTCGCACCGCCTTTCTTCCTGTAGGTTTTGTTCCCATATTTTGGTTTTTGACGCCGGTAGCATAGTCCAAGAAGGCAGCCACGAAGAACTTTTAGCGGAAGCCGGCCTTTACAGTAAATTGTGGAACGCCCAAGCACAGTATTATCAAAATCACCCCTAGACAAAAACTCCGATTTTGTGTATAGTCCTTGCGGAAGCAGATGGGGTCTGGTGGCTCCCGCGGTCTTCAAAACCGTAGGTTGCATAATTCGCAATGGCAGGTTCGATTCCTGCCTCTTCCGTACCTCCTTATAGATAAAACTAAGCTTGCAAGCTAATGCGGGTAGTTGATTTTTTTTTAATAATAATTCATAATCATTTCTATGAAACGAAAATTAGTAACCTCGGCTTTGCCATATGTAAACAATTTTCCCCATTTGGGAAACTTAATTCAAGTATTATCCGCTGATGTATTTGCGCGCTTTTGCCGCTTAAAAGAATATGAAACTCTTTATATTTGCGGCACCGATGAATACGGAACCGCTACCGAGACAAAGGCTCTCGAAGAAAAAAAGAGCCCCGAAGAGCTATGCTCATTCTATCATGCAATTCATGCTGAAATTTACAATTGGTTTAATATTGCTTTCGACTATTTTGGAAGAACTTCTACACCGCAGCAGAGCGAAATAACTCAGGGTATTTTTAATGACCTCGATAAAAACGGCTACATTACCGAGCATACTGTAGAACAGCTTTACTGCCCATCCTGTAAGCGTTTTTTGGCTGACCGCTATGTATTGGGTACCTGTCCTTCATGTTCCTATGACGGAGCAAGGGGCGACCAGTGCGAGCATTGCGGAAAACTTTTAGATCCTACCGATTTAAAAGAACCCCGTTGTTCTTCTTGCGGGGCTTCTCCCGAAGTGCGCTCTACAACCCATCTTTATATAAACCTCCCCAAAATCGTACCTGAGTATGAAAAGTGGATGCCTAAGACAGCAGAGGAGGGAAGATGGTCAAACAATGCCCTGCAAATGTCAAAAAGCTGGCTTAGGGACGGCCTTCAAGAAAGGGCTATCACAAGGGACCTTAAATGGGGAATCCCCGTGCCCAAAAAAGGCTTTGAAGACAAGGTTTTTTATGTATGGTTCGATGCTCCAATAGGCTATATTTCGATAACAAAGTGCTGGGCAGACCTTGCCGGAAAGGATTGGAAGGCATGGTGGCTTGACCAAAATGATGTAGAGCTTTTTCAGTTTATCGGAAAAGATAATATTCCCTTCCATACGGTAATCTTCCCCTGTTCTCTCATAGGTTCCGGAAAAAATTGGACAAAACTCTTTCACATGTCCGGCACCGAGTACCTTAATTACGAGAACGGAAAATTTTCAAAGTCGAAGGGAGTTGGCGTTTTCGGAAACGATGCCAAAGAATCGGGTATCCCTGCCGATATGTGGAGATTCTACATCTTTTATAACCGCCCCGAAAAGAACGACACCCAGTTTACATGGAAGGATTTTCAGGAGAGGGTAAACAGCGAGCTTATCGGAAACCTCTGCAATCTTGTAAACAGGACTGCCACCTTTATTCACCGCTATTATGATGGTAAAATACCTCAAGTTGACGGGGCAAAATCAGATCGTGAAGACATAAAGAGCATGGTAAAATCTTTAAGAGATGCCGCCTCTGCAAGCTTCAAAAAGATAACGGAGCTTTCCGACTGGGCCGAGCTTAGAGATTCCTTCCATGAAGCCTTTGCCCTTTCCTCAGTTGCAAACAAGGCCTTTCAAGATGGAGAGCCTTGGAAGAGGCGCGAAACCGATCCTGAATATGCCGAAGCCCTTATGTCCGAGCTTTGCTATCTTATAAAGGATATTTTAATTTTAATTCATCCCTACATGCCCCAATACGCCGATCAGGCCGCAGGCTTTTTCGGACAAAAGATTTGGTCGGGAAATATCTTTGACGGTAATGCCCCGCAATTTAATAGGCCGGAAGGAGTCTTCCTTTCATGGAAAAATTTAGGCGAAAGGGAAGGGCTTAAAACGGTAGAAAACCCCGTAATCATCTTTAAGACCCTCGACAACAAGGTCATCGATGCCTATCGTGAACGTTATTCGGGAAGTCAAAAGGACAGAAAAAAATCGGAAAAAGGCTGTTCAGCTTGTAAGGACGGCGGTTCTTCAAAGTCCGATGCAGCAGCTTCTTCTGCAAAGCCGGAAGTTAAACTCTCCCCGGCCGAGCTTTTTTCAAAAAAGATTGCCTTAAAAACCGCCAAGATTATATCCGTCGAAAGACATCCCGATGCCGACAAGCTTTACATCGAAAAGCTTGATGACGGCTCCGGCGAAGAAAGAACAATCCTTTCAGGTCTTGTGCCATTTTTGAAGGAAGATGAAATATTGGGAAAAACCGTCATAATTGCAGACAACCTAAAACCTAGGAAAATGCGCGGAATCGAATCGAAAGGTATGCTTTTGGCGGCAAGCTGGTATGATGAAGAAGAAAAAGAACATGTTGAGCTTCTTCAAGCTCCGTGGGCTGCTCCCGGAACGCCCGTAATCCTTGAAGGCGATGCCGATTCTTTCGACCCTGAGGCCGTAAAAGCCTTTTACGCACAAAAACCGGCAGCGATAGATGCAGATACTTTCTTTGCCGCTCCCATATTAATAGAAGATTATATTCCAAAAATTGAGGGTAAAAAGCTCTTGGTTGCCGGAAAAGAAATGAAGCTTGAAAAGGTAAAAACCGGAGAAGCAGGCTAGGCCGATTACAGGTTTTTCAGAATAAAATCTTTACTGTTGTTTTTAACAACGGTAAAGATTGGTATGGTACTTGCTTAAAATAGCCGTTTGTTTTACTCACTATATTTTTTCCCTAAGTCCTTTGCTTTTCCGCCATTTGCCTTAATCAACTTTCTCCATCTCATCTGCCCGACAATTTTATATAAAAAACGCGGAAAGGCAAGGGATACATAATTATTTTTTTGTATTTCTCCCTTTATAATGATATCCGAAAGTTTTGCAATAGCCTTGTCAATTGCTGCTTTTGGACCATGCCCTGCAGCTGTTTTAGGCATCCCTACCAAGGCACCTCCGCATCCGACTCCGATACCTCCGCCCCATATAAAACCGGCTTTTAAGCACCAATTTTCTAAAATTTGTAATGCTAATTTTCCATGTATCCCTTCATAAAAACCGCAATTCACTATTCCGTAAATATGTAGATCAGACTTGTGTATAGATGCTTCTTCCAATTGAATTAAGCAAGACAGGAGATGTCCCGGAATTCCATCCACATAAAGAGGGTAGGCAAATACCCATGTATCTATCTTTTTTAATTCTTCAATTACTTCTTTGGGAATCTCCGATAAATGAAGTTCGAAATTTACTACTTCTGCATTTTTTTCCAAATATTTTTTTAAATCTTCTAAAAGGATTCCGCTCGCACTATTTTTTGTTTTCGGGCTCCCATTGATTAACGCAATTTTCATAAAAAAACACCTTCCAATTCTTTTGCATCTTTATAGAAGTAAACTCCTTTTACTAAAGCATCGTAATTATCTGCGTTGGCTTTTAACAGTTCTTCGGCAGTTTTCTTTTCTATATCGGTAATATTTTCACCATAAAGGTGGGATGACATTGTAATGATATTGTTATATCTTCTTTTATGATGCATTTTTCCTTTCCGAATAACAAAGTCCGGATGGATGTAAGAAAGTGCCCGATCTTGTACCTTTTTTACAAAAGGACTTATGCTGCCGTAATAACAGCGGCTGACTAAAATTAATTCCGAGCAGTTTCCCATGTCGATACCTGTTTTTTCATAACCGTCATGGATGACACATTTCCCCGGAGTTTTTATCCAGCACCCGAAACAGCCGATACAGTGGTGGATTTTTTTATTAGGTTGTATGATCTTGTATTCGCCTTTTATCGGAATATTAAAATTTTCAATGTCGGTTATAATAAGTTTCATTGCCATCTACTCCTAAAATAAACATGATTTTGTCTATTTCAATCAGTTATGCAAAACCTTTCAACAATTCTAGTACTTTTTATATATTTTTTCAAGGTTCAGAAAATTATATTTTATAATCCTTATGTCATTAAATTAAAAAAGGGATGATCCATAAAGGAACATCCCTTTTGTTTAAGTGTCTAGCCGAAGATGAACATTGATATCAGATAATAGGCTAATACAATTATGGCTCCGATAGGCAGCAAGGTTGTAATAGCCGCTATTATCAAGGCCGGAACATCCCCTTTTTCGAGAGGCTGATTTTCCCTAAGCTCATTCAATTCTTCCATTTCTTCTATAGCTTTCCGTTTACCGGATTTTAAACTATCTTCATCGTTTCTAAAAAACATTACAGCTCCGCTCCGCTAAAGTGACAGGCTACAAAATGCCCCGGCTTTTCTTCCTTAAATTGAGGAATTTCGCGTTTGCATATATCCTTTGCAATTGGGCATCGTGTATGGAATTTACAGCCTGTGGGCGTAATGATGTTGGACGGAATATCTCCTTCCAATAAGATTCGCCTCTTTGTCCTCATCTTCTGTAAGTCCGTTTCAGGGATGGCTGAAAGAAGAACCTTTGTATAAGGATGAAGAGGATTAGCATACATTTCGTGTTTATCGGTAAATTCAACCATATTTCCCAAATACATAACACCAATTCTATCGCTTATGTGTTTTACAACCGAAAGGTCATGCGAAATAAACAGGTACGACAGGTGAAATTCTTTTTGCAAGTCATTGAGGAGGTTGATGATCTGGGACTGAATCGATACGTCCAAGGCCGAAACGGCTTCATCGCATACTATGAATTTAGGTTTTAAGGCAAGGGCTCGTGCTATACCGATTCGCTGCCTTTGACCGCCTGAAAATTCATGAGGGTATCTGTAAATCATATAGTCTGCCAATCCGCAGGTATTCATTATCTCCTTTACGTATTTTTCATATTCCGGGTCATTTTTTTTGAACATTCCATGCTCAAGCAAGGCCTCGCCTATGATTTGTCCTACAGTCATCTTAGGATTAAGAGAAGAATATGGATCTTGGAAGATAATCTGCATCTTTTTTCTTAAAGGCATCATTTGAGGCACAGTATAATTCGTTATGTTTTTTCCTTCAAAAAAGATTTCGCCTGCAGTGGGCTTGTAAAGTTTTAAGATCGTGCGGCCTAAAGTTGATTTTCCGCAGCCGGACTCTCCTACAAGGCCTACGGTTTCTCCTTCATGGATAGCGAGGTCTATACCGTCATTGGCTATTACGTACAAGTTTTGACCGTGCAAGGCAGAATATGTTTCATACTCAAAAAGCATATCCTTAAGCTCCTTGCTGAGGTCTTTACCGCTTTTATACACATCCAATAGCTGATTTATGTCAACCTTAGTATCAGACATTCCTGAGTAAAGTTTAATAGCTTCATCGGCAATTCTTTTAAGTCTTTTCTTTTCATTACGTTTCTTTCCCGTAGGAAAATACTGTTTAAGGCCACGAGTTTCCAATAATATATTACTCATGTCTACCTCCTGATTTAGGATAAAAGCATCTGATCAAGTGTCCTTCTTCAACTTCAACCAATTCGGGTTTTTCATTTCGGCATTTTTCGGTTGCATACTCGCACCTTGTCGAAAATCTGCAGCCCTTGGGAAGTTTAAGAGGGTGAGGCACACTTCCTTGAATTTGAGCTAAATATTCTACTTCTTGATCTAAGAGAGGGATTGATTCAAGTAAGCCTTCCTTGTAGGGATGAGAAAATTGTGTATTTCTGTCAAAGATAACGTCTACCGAGGCTCTTTCTACGATTTCGCCTGTGTACATTACGGCAACATCATCGGCCAATTCCGCAATGGCACCTAAGTCATGGGTTATGAACATGATAGCAGTGTTGTGTTTTTTCTTTAAATCGTTCATCAATTTAAATATCTGTGCCTGTATTGTAACGTCAAGGGCCGTTGTAGGTTCATCGGCTATTAAAAGACGTGGCTCACAAGCCAAGGCCATAGCAATCATTACACGCTGTCTCATTCCTCCCGAAAGCTGAAAGGGATAGTTATAAACTACATTTTCTGGATTAGGAATCTTTACTTCGCGCAAAAGTTCGATAGCAGCAGTCCATGCTTCTTTTTTTGACATGTGCTGATGAAGAATAAGAGGCTCGCTTAGTTGTCTGCCTACCCTGTGCACCGGGTTAAGAGATGTCATGGGTTCTTGGAATATCATAGATATATCGTTACCCCTGATCTTTCTTATTTCGTGCCGGTTTAAATTTACAATATTTTTGCCGCCGAAAATTATTTCGCCTTCAACAATGCGGCCCGGGTATTCCAATAAATTAAGAATACTAAAAGCAGTAATGGACTTACCGGAACCTGATTCTCCTACTATTCCCAAAGTTTTACCGGCTTCGATTGTAAAATCTACACCTTGGACAGCCTTTACCGTACCCTTATTTGTAAAAAAGTATGTATGCAAATTTTTAACTTCAAGTAGAGGGTTGTTCATACAGCCGCCTCCTTTGCTGCTTGCTTAGCCTGTTTTGCAAGAATTTTTTCTTCTTTTCGTCTTGCCCTTGCCTCTTTTCGCTGTTTTTTGGTAGTATATTCGGCTTTCGGATCTATAGAATCCCTAAGCCCCTCGCCTATGAGGTTGACACTCATTATAAACAAAAAGAGCATTGTGCCGGGGAATATCCAAATCCACCAAAAGGCTCTAAGGCTGGTACTGTTTTCGGCCGCCTTTGACAAAAGAGCTCCCCATGTCGGGATAGGTTCAGTTACCGATAGGTTTAAGAATGACAAGAAAGCTTCACTTAAAATTGCGGATGCAAAAGTGAGAGTTGCAGATACTACAACGGTAGGTAATACATTGGGAACCAGATGGCGTAAAATTTGGTTTCTTCTTTTTATGCCAAGAGCTCTTGTAGCTACAATAAATTCCTGTTCTCTTAGAGCTAAGATTTGCCCCCTTATCAAGCGGGCTAAACCTGTCCAGCTTAAAAAGCCTAGAATTATAACTATTACATAGAGCCTAAATTCAGGCGCTTCTTCCCTAAATATAGCGGAAATTGTATAGGCAATCGCCAAGAAGGGGAATGAGGAAAGTATTTCGATAAGTCTCATAATGATGTTATCTACCCGTCCGCTAAAAAAACCTGCGATTGCACCCATAGTTAAGCCTATGGTTATTGCCATAAATGTGGATAAAAAGCCTACTTGTAAAGAAATCCATCCTCCTTCGAGAACTCTCATAAAAGTGTCCCGTCCGTACTTGTCCGTTCCAAAAGGGTGAGCCCAAGAGGGCGGATTATTTCTTATTGTAGGATCTGTTTTTGCAAAATCATAACCTGTGAACTTGGTATAGAAATGAGTTACTACAACAAGGAGAACTATCGTAACAAACATATAAAAGCCTATCATAGCCAGTCTGTTATTTTTGAATTTGATCCTTATCTGTTGTGTCGGGGATAGAATAACTTCATCTTTTTCACTGAAATTTTTATCTTCTTCTTTAGCCATTTAAACCTTTCCTTCCCGAATCCTCGGATCTACAACCATATATCCTACATCTATAAATATATTACCTAATAATGTAAGAAGCCCGAAAAACAAAAGTACAGTCTGTAAGACAGCCCTGTCTTTAAAATTGTATGAATAATTCATCAATAATCCCATTCCGGGATAAGCGAATATTTTTTCTACAACGATGGAACCGCCGAATAGTCCCGGTATGTATAAACCGATGAGGGTTACAACCGGTATCAAAGCGTTTTGGAAGGCATGGCGGTATATAACTACCTTTTCTGAAAGACCTTTAGCTCTTGCCGTTCTTATATAATCTGCTTTTAAGATATCTATCATAGCAGATCTTACATACCGGATAAGGCCTACAAGAGAGGTAAGGACAACTACCGTAACAGGTAATATGATATAATGCCAGTCAGGTAATATACCTCTCGGATCAGACATGCCGGAAAAAGGCAGAATTTTCATAAAGATAACAAATACCATTATTAAAAGCAATGCCAAGAAAAATGAGGGCAGCGATATTCCTATTATTGTCAGTACCGTTACGGTTTTATCAAAAAGGCTGTTCTTTTTTACCGCCGCCGTAATCCCTAAAGGAATTGAAATTAAAAAGGCTAAAAGAAAGCCCCAAATATTTATCTTAAAAGATCGTCCGATATATGTTCCTATAAACTCGTTTACGGGTTTATTGTATTTTACGGAATAACCGAATTCTCCCCTAAAAGTATCTCCCATCCATAAAAAATACCTTTCTACAGGGCCTTTATCGTATCCCAAAAATCTTCTCATATTCTCGATATAAAGACTTTTTTCTTCAGGTGTCATAGCTTTTGTCTTTTCAGGATCGAGCATCGCAAGTATCGGGTCTCCCGGCATCATGTTAATAAGAATGTAGATGGCAATCGACATAATTATTAGTACGGGTATCATAGACACTAAACGCTTGAAGATATACCGAATATAGGGAAAAAGGATTTCAAACAGCGATTTTGAACCGCTGACACTATTATCTGCCATAAAATCTCCTTTAATCACATAATCACAAAAAATTAAGACCTCCGGTTAAATAAACAAGAGGTCTTAAAAATTAACTTAAACAATCAGCGTCATGCCGATTATTTTTTCCAATTTGCTTCAGGTAAAGCTCTTGCCCAGTTCCACAAAGCTGTGGTATGGAAGTTTTCCAATTTATCAGTAAACAGGTCAAAGTAATTATTTGAGTAAACAGGGATAACGGGAACTTCTTTATTCATAACGGTTACGAACTTTCTCCAGTTTTTTCTGTACTCTTCTCTTCCCGTTACAGGGTGAGCATTTTCGATGTCATCAAGCAGTTGATCCCATTCTGCAGGTGTATAGGTAGAACCTCCAGAGAACATTACATTATTGCTTGAGGGCTGTCCCCAAGGCATAATGAGGTTAGTTGCATAGTCGGCTTTGGGGTTGGCTTTAAGTACATAGCCTACACCGCCTACGAAGGCATGGTATGTTCTTTCTTCTTGAGTATCCCCTGTCCAGTGGCTGTACATTACGGGCCAATCAAGACCTGTCAAAGTTACTTTGAAGCCGAGCTTTGAAACATAAGCATCATTGAATACTAGGTTATATGTATCCGACCAGAAAGGTGTGTAAGTAATCTTGATTTCAAGTGGTTTTCCTTCCCAAAGGTAGCCTGATTTTGCATTACCTGTAAGTTTTGCATAGTTTCCGTCTGTTCTCTTGGCTGCTGCATCAAGAAGCTCCTGAGCTTTTGCAATATTTGCAGCTTCATCGAATTTTCCGTTGGCATCCAAGATATCATAGCTTGTTAAGGTTTTTTCGAATCTACCAACGGCAGAAGTACCGATAAGGTTTGCTTCATCATCATCCCACAATGTCCAGTCGTTTTTGGAGTAGGGGCCGTTAGAAGAAATACCGTATTGACCTAAGAAAAGCTCAATGATTTTTGGTCTGTTAAGAACATAGGCAAAGGCTTGGCGTACTTCCGTAAGGGAAGTGGGGCCGAAGTTACAGTGGAGGGCGATTGTTCCTCCTCCGTGTCTGTAGTAGTTGGTATAAGCAAAACCGGGCTTATCCTTAACGGGGTCAATTTTTTCGGCTTGACCTTGACCTGTCAGCATGTCTACTTCACCCTGAAGGAGCTGGTCAAGTTCTGTTTCGCTGGGAACAACTTTAACGATTACCTCTTTGATGGCAGGTACTTTGCCGAGATAATCTTTGTAAGCTTCCAACTTAACATATTCGCCTTCCTTGTACTCGGCCATCTTGTAGGGGCCGTAGCCGATTGGGTTTGAAATATGCTTTTTTACATACTGCTGTACTGTAAGACCTTCTTCCTTTGCACCCTTTGTGAAGGTTTCTTCGGGGAAGAGGTAATAAGTACTGAATACGGCTGTGTCAATGGTATAGCTGACTTTTTTAAGATGGAAAGTTACGGTATTTGCAGCTTCATCAATTTCAATACTTTCAACATAGTCGTTGAGTGTTGACGATCCTCCCGTATCGCTTAAAGCTTTTGTGTCCATGTAAAAGTCATAGGTAAACTTTACGTCCTTTGCAGTAAGGGCTTCGCCGTTGTGGAATTTTGCACCTTTTACAAGCTTAAATGTCCATGTTTTGAGGTCATCGCTTACCTTTTTTTCTGCAACGAGAAGAGAATCTTCAACTTGGCCTTTGGAATTTTCATTCATAAGACCGAATGCCCAAACCAACTTTCGGATATCGTTGTCATAAGTTGAATTTGTCCAGCCTGAGTAAAAATCTCCGTTAAACTCAGCTGAAGCTACAACGAATGGTTTTTCGTTGGTAGTAGTTGTTGCCGTATTGTTTCCGCCGCATGCTATTACGGAAAAAGCCAGCACCAGTGTTACAATTAGCACCACGATTTTTTTCATAGTGTCCTCCAAGTATTTTAGTCGGTAACATAAATTACCGCAACGGATTATATCATAAAATGATAAAAATGTAAAGATTAAGGCAAAAAAAAATTTTGACAAAAAATTTTGCCGGTCTTGCCTTTTTTTTTGTTTTGCTATATAATTCCGGTCTTAATTATGTAAAAATTCTTTTTCAAAAAGAAAAGCTCGTTCCCGGACTTTTTGAGGCATTTTGCATTTGCCGTTTTACTGACGATGCAAAGGAATTTATTTTGACTAATAACAAGATTAATTTTTTATCGCGCTTGGCTCTTTTAATTGTCGCTATAGTATGGGGTAGTTCTCTTGTTGTTGTAAGCGGAACTACTGATTTTTTTAACCCGAATTTTTTGTTGGGGTTAAGGTTTTCTATTGCCTGTATCTTGCTTTGTCTTATTTTTTATCGAAAATTAAAACTCATAGATAAAGATTATCTCATAAACGGGGTAATTGTAGGTTTCTTCCTTTTTATAGCTTATTCCAGTCAAACTTTCGGTGTTACAACCGCAGGAGGTCTTCCCGGACGCAGTGCCTTTTTATCGGCTTCCTATTGTGTAATAGTGCCTTTTTTGGGTTGGCTTGTAAATAAAGTTCGTCCCGATAGGTATAACGCCTCTGCTGCGGTTTTGTGTATTTTAGGAATAGGGTTTGTATCTTTTAAGGACTTAGTTCTTTCATCATCTGTAGGAATAACCATGGGAGACCTTTATGCTCTTTTAAGCGGTCTTCTTTTTGCCAGTCATATTATAAGTATTACCCGACTAAGCAAAAGAAAGGATCCCATTCTTATGACTATTATTCAGTTCGGAACGGCTGCTATACTTTCATGGCTTGTAACCCTTATTTTTGAAGATAACAGCACAATAGTTTGGTCTTATTCATCTATCGGCTCTGTGCTGTACCTTGCTGCAATTTGTACGGGCCTGGCTCTTCTTTTACAAAATATAGGACAAAAGCACACCGATGCTTCAAGTGCCGCCATTATCTTAGGTCTTGAATCTATTTTCGGAATTATCTTTTCAGTTATATTTAAGGGTGAAAATCTTGACATTTATTCGGTTTTTGGTTTTATCTTAATTTTTATAGCGATAATAATTTCGGAAACAAAGCTTTCATTTTTAAAAAAAGCAAAAGCTTAAAAAAGCACCTGTTTCTTAAAGATGTGCTAAACCGGTTTTTTAAAGATAAGCTAAACCGGTTTCTTAAAAATGTACTAAAATAAACTTTTTATATTTTTGTAGAAAAACGTATACTTGAAAAATTACTGAATTTTGTGATATACTATCAATTCTGAAAATATTATTAAATGAGAGGTTAATATGAAAAATAATATAAGTTATTTTACATCAGAGTCGGTAAGCGAGGGACATCCCGATAAGCTATGCGATCAGATTTCGGATGCCGTTTTAGATGCATGTTTAAGGGATGACCCTGAAAGTCATGTAGCCTGCGAAACCTTTGCATCGACTGCCTTGGTCCTTGTTGGCGGAGAAATAACCACCGATACCTATGTCGATATACAAGACATTGCACGTACTATAGCTGAAGAAATAGGGTATACAAATACCGATTTCGGCTTGGATTGTCATTCTATGGCCGTTATGAATATGATTCATTCCCAGTCTCCCGACATTTCACAAGGGGTAGACGGTACGGGACTCGATGAATATAAGGGCCAGCAGGGGGCAGGAGATCAGGGTATGATGTTCGGTTTTGCATGTAAAGAAACCCCTGAATTAATGCCCGCTCCTATTATGTTTTCTCATTCAGTTTTGCGTTATGCGGCAAAGCTTAGAAAAGAAAAGGTTATTCCTTGGCTTCGTCCCGATTCCAAGACTCAGATTACCGTAAAATATGAAGGCTTTAAACCCATTAAAATAGATACGGTTGTGCTTTCTCATCAACATTATCCCGATGTTCAATATGATGAGTTAAAGCATACTCTGATAAATCAGGTTATTAAGCCGGTTTTAGGTCCGACAGGGCTTTTAGCCGATGATACCAAATATTTTATCAATCCCACAGGCCGATTTGTTATAGGAGGCCCTTTCGGAGATACGGGGCTTACCGGCAGGAAAATAATCGTAGACACCTACGGCGGAATGGGAAGACATGGGGGAGGCGCTTTTTCGGGTAAAGATCCGTCAAAGGTTGACCGCTCTGCTGCCTACATGGCTCGATATATTGCAAAAAACGTAGTAGCCGCAGACCTTGCACGCCGCTGTGAGCTTCAGTTAGCCTACGCAATCGGTGTTCCATTCCCTGTTGCCGTCAGGGTAGATACTTTCGGTACAGGTGAAGTTCCTGAGGAAAAAATAGAAAAGGCAATAAAAGAAGTTTTTGATATGTCCCCGGCAGGCATTATAAAGGCCCTCGATTTAAAACGCCCTATCTATAAAGAAACGGCAGCCTACGGACACTTCGGCCGCCCCGAATTCTCATGGGAAAAAACCGACAAAACTGAAGCCTTAAAGAAGGCTATAAAATAAAGATTTCAGGTTTTTGTATTGATTTTAAGGGAATTATTTAAGTGAAAGAGATAGATGACTTTTTTAAGCGAAATGATTTTGATTATAAAATAGATATTGAACATGCAGCTTCAATCCTTTTGGAAGATATGAAAAAAGGCTTGGAAAGCGAAAATGAGTCTGTTTCTTCTATGGATATGATTCCCTTATGGAAAAACCTTCCCGACAGTCTTCCTAAGGATAAAAGAGTAATCATAATCGATGCCGGAGGTACTAATTTTAGAGCGGGACTTGTTTATTTTGACAAAAAAGGAATGGCTGAAATTCTTTCTTTTTTTAAGCACCCTATGCCTGCCCTTGACAGGGAAATGACTAATGAAGAATTTTTTGACAACATCGCGGAATACTTAGAGCCTTTAAAGGATGAGGCTGATGTGATTTCTTTTTGTTTTTCCTATGCCATAAAGATTTTTCCCGATGGAGGAGGGCAGGCTATTAAGCTTTCAAAAGAGATAAAGCTGCCCTATATCGGCGACTGTAAAATAAATGAGGGGCTTTTGCAAGCCTTATCTCGTAAGGGTTGGAAAAAAGTAAAAAAAATTATAATGGTAAACGATACCGCAGCAGTTCTTCAGTCCGGAATTTTTTCTGAAACCGACGATCAGAGCTTTGACTCTCACATAGGCTTTGTTCTAGGAACGGGTCTAAATTCTGCATATATCGAATACGGAAAAATTGAAAAACTCAAAACTACCGAATTTTACGATAAACCTCAGATAATCGTATGCGAGTCTGGAAAAAGCAATAAGATTCCTCAAAGCAAATTCGATAAAATCTTATCCGAAAATTCCAATTTAAAAAATGAGTATTTTTTAGAAAGAATGTGTTCGGGTCGTTATTTGGGGGAGCTTTGTTCTATTGCGCTAAGGACGGGTGCTGCCGAGGGAATTTTTTCGCCTCTGTCAAATAAGATGCTTTTAAATTCGCGTAATTTTTCAAGCGAAGAAATTTCTTTATTTTTAAAAGAACAAAACCACGATAAAAATATTTTTTCAGGCATAATCGAAGCTCATTCGGTTTCGGAAGACTATGTTAAAATCTATTCTATATGTAAAAGTTTTTTTGAGAGGGCAGGAAGGCTTTCAGCTGCTGTTATAGCTGCAGCCTGTATAAAAACCGGCAAAGGTAAATCAGCGGATAAACCTATCTGTATAAGTGCGGACGGTTCTATGTTCTTAAAAGGCTTTTTAATCAAGGAAAGAATCTTTAACAGTCTACACTCTTTTTTGAATGAAAAAAAAGGAATTTTCTTTGTTTTAAAAACAAATGAAGAATCCGTTACCTTGGGTACGGCTCTGGCCGCTTTTTTAAATTAAAAATTAAATAATAAATCTTAATTTTTTTTAATATGTTGACATTTTATTTTCTTTTTGCTAGAATATACTCAAGTAAACTGTAATGTTTATTGGAGATCAAAATGCGTAAATGAGTTTATATCTTTGAAGTAATTTTACTTCCGGCTTATAATACGGAAACAAAAGTGAAGGACTTTTTACGAATTTTGTTTTTTCATGCTCCTTCTTTTTGATTCTTTCCAAGATTCTCTTTAGCCCTTTTGTAAATTTATTTTAAAAAACTCGTTATCTCTAAATCTTTTTTTATGGAGGAGAGTTTATGAAAAAACATCTCATGGTTATTGTTACAGGTGCCGTGATCGGTATTGCGGCTCTCGTATTGGTTAGGTTCGGAAATCCGGGAAACATGGGTTTTTGTATTGCATGTTTTTTGCGGGACATTGCAGGGGCCTTAAAATTGCATAACGCAGGTGTTGTGCAGTATATGAGACCTGAGATAATCGGTCTTATAATCGGAGCCTTTTTTATGGCATTTGCAAAAAAGGAATTTAAACCAAGAGGAGGTTCGGCTGCCTTTACAAGGTTTACACTCGGCTTTTTTGTAATGATAGGAGCTTTGGTTTTCTTGGGCTGCCCTTTAAGAATGTTTTTGAGGTTAGGGGCTGGCGATTTAAATGCAATTTTCGGTTTGGTAGGCTTTGTTGCAGGAATTGTAATAGGTATCTTCTTCTTAAATAAAAACTTTTCTCTTAGCAGGGCTTATAATCAATCCAAACAAGAAGGAATCATCCCCATCATATTTATGGTTGTTTTCTTTATACTTTTGGTTGCCTTCCCCTCAGTTCTTGCCTTTAGTGAAAAAGGCCCCGGTTCTATGAAGGCTCCGATTTTCTTGGCTCTTGGTATAGGCCTTGTTGTAGGCGGCTTTGCACAAAGGAGCAGGATATGTACAGCCGGCGGTATTCGAGATGCAATTATGCTTAAAGATTTCCACCTATTATGGGGAAGCCTTACAATTCTTGTTACGGTATTGATCGGTTCTTTGATTTTGGGAAAATTCAATCCTGCTTTTGCAGGTCAGCCCGTAGCCCACACAGACGGCTTATGGAACGCTCTCGGAATGGTTTTAGTCGGATGGGCAAGTGTTCTTTTGGGAGGATGTCCTTTAAGACAGCTTATTTTGACGGGCGAAGGAAACAGTGATTCCGCAGTTACCGTTGCAGGCCTTATAGCCGGTGCTGCTTTCGCTCATAACTTCGGTCTAGCTTCTTCCGGTAATGGGCCGACAAGTGCCGGAATGATAGCTGTTGTTGTAGGTTTTGCTTTTACGGCCTTTGTAAGTATTTATTATTCGCTGAAAAATAAATAAGGTTTTATTAGGAGAAGCGATAAATAGCTCAGCAGAAATACTGCTTCGCTATTTATCGATTAGGAGAAGATTATGTCTGATATTATTGTAGATGCTCGAGGGCTTGCTTGTCCTGAGCCTGTGGTTTTAACTAAAAAAGCTCTTGCAGTAAATTCTGCGTTTGTTGTGTTGGTAGATAACGAAACTGCAAAAGAAAATGTAAAACGCTTTTGCGATAACTCAAAAGCACAAACAAAAATTGAGCCCAGTGATGACGGCTGGAAAATTGCCGTATCAAAGTAATGAAAGAGTATTTAATTACCTTTCATACCCATTATGATTCTCTTGTCTGCATGAGAGCCGTGAACAAAACGGATAATGCTGCGGCAGGAGAATTGACTGCAAAATTAATTCCTGTGCCACGCTCGGTAAGTTCAAGCTGCGGCACTGCATTAAAATTAGTTTTTAAAGAAGGGGTTATCTTCGATAAAGATTATTTTAGTCAATTTGATTACGACGCTTTTTATTCTTTAAGTGAAAACGGTAAGTATGTTGAAGTGTGATCGGTCATCTCTAAAAATCTTGTTGGATTTTAGAGATGACCAACGAGTTTTTCATAAGTCTTTATATATCAATGACTTATGAAAAACATCGTAAATTAAATTTGAGGAAAGCCTCTAAAAACTGATGTTTTTAGAGGCTTCCAATAGTGCGATTAAAGGCGGCAGTGTTACGGAAACTTTCCGGTTTGGAGCATTTCTATAAATACTGCCGCCGCTTTTTTATTCGTGCGTCGTTGTATTGTCTAAAAGTCTATTTTGTTTTTAACGCATCCAATTTTTGTTTTAATTCTGCAAGGGCATTTTCTATTTCTTCATAAGTTTCTAAAGTTTCCAGATGAGCTTTTCCTTCTTTAACTATTTTTTCCAATTTTTTTTGTTCTCCCTTTTTATAGTTGTCGGGATTTTTGTAGTTTTCAAGCTCCTTAATTGAAGCATCTAAGGCCAATGCTTGAAGAACAGCCTCTTTTACCGCTAGAGAAGAAGCCGTCGCTCCTCCTACTGCATCGGCTCCCGGGCTGCCTGGAAAGCCTACATCCATTTTTTTTATGTCTTTTAATGTCAAGTTTTTATACTTTTCAAAGCCTTTTCCTGATAAATATTTTTTCCAGTAAACTTTGTTGCTTGCTGCAGTTCCTATAACATCGGCTTCGATAGATGCCTCCGTGTTTTTTTCGTCATCGCTTACTTTTATAACTTTACCTTGTTCATCAATGGCTACATCAATACATACCGAATATCCGTACTCATAATTAGAACCGGTAGAGGATGAGCCTGCTACTTTTGAAGTACCATAAAGCAGCTCCGGTTCACTAGCAAAAGCAAATACTAAAAGAGCCGTTATAAAGAACCCTATAGCTTTTATCTTTTTACTTATTTTCATAATCTTTCTCCGTAAATAAAATTTTGTTAGAAAGAGTATACTATTATTAAATTGAATTTTCAATACCTTTTTTCTTGGCTTGACTATAATCTAAAATTATGAGATACTATGGCCATCTTTAAAAATCTTGCCGGATTTTTAAAGATGGCCGGTGAGTTTAAAATTAAGGCCTTATATTTCGATGACTCAATTTTAAACATCGCAAATAGGTTTAAGGAGGGTTGATATGGGCTGTTCATTTATTAACGAAAATTTTGATTTATTAAAAGCTGCAAAGAATCCCGGCTGAGGTGCAAAGCTGAGTGCGGGTGCACTCGATAAACTTTTAAAAAACTTTTCCGTAAGGAATGACGATAACTTACTCGTAGGTTTTAATACTTCGGATGATGCGGCCGTTTATAAGATAAACGATGAAACGGCTCTTATATCTACTATAGATTTTTTCCCGCCCGTTTCAGGCGATCCCTATATATTCGGGCAAGTTGCCGCCGCAAATTCTTTAAGCGACATTTATGCGATGGGCGGGGAGCCTAAGCTCGCCCTAAATCTTTTTTGTATTACCAAGGATATGCCTGAAGATATGATAAAAGAAATTTTACGAGGCGGTTTTGATAAGGTTTATGAGGCCGGTGCTATAGTCTGCGGCGGCCATACTATTTATGATGATTCGCCCAAGTACGGTTTGGCTGTAAACGGCTTTGTTCATCCTAAAAAAATTTTAGAAAATTCTACCGCAAAGGAAGGCGATGTTTTAATTTTGACGAAGCCCATCGGTACGGGTACTTTACTTACGGCTTCAAAAGCCGACATGTCGCCGCCGGAAGAGCTTGACCGCTGTTATAAAGCTATGGCTTTTTTAAATGCGAAGGCTCGTAACATCATGGTAAAATACAAGATAAACGCCTGTACCGATATTACCGGTTTCGGCCTACTCGGTCATCTTTACGAGATGGGAAAGGGAAGCGGAATGAGTATTGAAGTCGATTATAAATCCGTTCCTATTTATAAATCCGTAATTGAAAGCGCCCAAATGGGTTTGATGCCGGCAGGAGTTTACTCCAATAGAAATTTTGTGGGAGATAATGTTGTCTTTGAAAATGTTCCCCTTGCCTACCAAGACCTGATGTTCGATCCTCAAACTTCGGGAGGACTTTTGATTTCGGTAGACAAGGAAGATGCTGCCGCTCTTTACGAAGAACTGTCCCAAGCTTTGGAAAATACGCCTTGCGGAAAGCCTGCCATTATAGGCCTTGTTACCAAGCGGGAAGAAAAAATTCTTAGGGTGAGTTAAGCTCTTGAGCAAAGCTCCTTTACTGCCCTTATTGCCGTTTCAATTTCTTCTTCTATTGTGAAGGGGCCTGTCGAGAACCTTACCGCTCCTTGCGGAAAGGTTCCTATCGATTTATGAGCAGCAGGTGAACAATGGAGGCCGCAGCGGGTAAGGATGCCGTATTTTTCTTCGAGAGCTGCACCGGCTTCCGCATTGTCCATAAATTCGGAAAAATCTATCGAAATAATTCCGACCCTGTTTTCCGCTGAATCTCCTCCCGCTATTTTTACAGGGATGTCCTTTATTCCGTCCAAAAAGAGTTTAAGCAATTTTTGTTCACGGCTATGAATGTTTTGAATCCCGAAACTATCCAGCCATTTTAGGCTGTGGTGAAGACCTGCAATTCCTATTATGTTTTGAGTCCCGGCTTCAAATTTATCCGGCATAAAGGAGGGCGTTACTTCCGAATCGGATGCACTTCCGGTTCCGCCTGTGATAAGAGGTTCAACCTCTTTTGCAAAATCCTTATCGAATAAGATGCCTCCGGTGCCTTGCGGGCCGAGTAAGCCCTTATGGCCTGTAAAGCAAAATGCTGCCGGTTTTAATTGTGCAAGGTCGACGGGAATGTGGCCTGCACTTTGAGCTCCGTCTATTACCAGAGGAATATTGTGTTTTTTTAGAATTGAGGCAATTTCTTCGATAGGTTGAATAAAGCCCGTTACATTTGAAGCATGTGAAAAAACGGCAAGGCGGGTTTCAGGTCTTATCATAGATTCGATTAAGGAGGTGTCTACAAAAGCTCCTCCGTTTTTTACGATTGAAGGAACACGGTCAATCTTTACGCCTAATTTTTCCATTTGAACCAAAGGACGCATTACGGCATTATGCTCAAAGGAGCTTGTTAAAACTCTGTCGCCTGATTTGAGAAAACCTTTTATAATATAGTTTAGACTTGCCGTAACTCCTGATGTAAAAATAACGTGAGTGGCGGGCTTAAAATTAAAGAGTTTACATAAGAGTTCCCTTGTTTCTATGATATCAAGACCGGCTTCTTCGGTTTCACTATAAGTACTGCGGTTAATGTTTCCAGTGCCTATGTTGACTGCCATTGCAAGAGCTTGCTCAAGGCCGGGTGCCTTAGGAAAAGCGCCGGCCGCATTATCTAAAAAAATACGCTTTTTCATATGACTTATTCTAGCTTAAATAGTTTCTTGAGTCAATATAGAAGCAAGTACCTTACGGCAAGTGCCTTGCGGCAATCATTCCTATTTCAGTTTAGTCTAGGTTGAAAATTGCAGCTTGTCCGGTCATTGAAAATCCAGCTGTCCTTCTTTTATATAAAGAAGCCTGTCACAAAATTGTTCCGCTAAAACTATATCGTGGCTTATAAAAAGATAACTTGATTGATGTGTATTTTGATATTCTTTTAACAAGCGGATAATCTGTGCTTGGCTTACGCTGTCCAACATTCCCGTCGGCTCATCCAAGACAATCAGTTGAGGCGTAATGGAAAGAATTCTTGCCAAAGCCAAACGCTGCAATTCTCCTCCGCTCAATTCCCGCGGGTAGCGGTAAAGATGTTCTTCTCTTAA
This sequence comes from Treponema putidum, assembly GCF_000755145.1. Taxonomy (GTDB): domain Bacteria; phylum Spirochaetota; class Spirochaetia; order Treponematales; family Treponemataceae; genus Treponema_B; species Treponema_B putidum. The sequence goes on along the minus strand of NZ_CP009228.1, from coordinate 40,139 downwards.
GCCCAATTCTTTTATATCCCGAATAATTTTCTCCATTCCTTTTTCTTTTAAATAAATACGGTAGGGTTCTTTTAAGCTATCTATGATGTGCAGCTTGGGATTAAAAGATATTTCTGGATGCTGAAAAAGGATTTGAATTTTGCGTTTTGTTTCCCTATTAACGGGATATTTGAGAGGGGCGTTTTCAAAAAACATTTCTCCTTTTGACGGCATTATTAAGCCGGTTATAATTTGTCCGATAGTTGTTTTGCCGCTTCCGCTGTCCCCAATCAAACCGAGTGTTTCTTTTTTATTTATGCAAAAACTGATATTTTTAACTGCTTCAAAATCTTTTTTACGGGTATTTTTATATGTTTTAGAAATGTTTTTAAGTTCAAGCATATTTCCAGCACCTTACTTTTCTATTTTTTTCGATCTCGATCATGGGAGGGGGTTGTTTGCATTTGTCAAAGGCGTATTCACAGTTAGGTGCATATCTGCATCCTGTTTCATAAACGGGACGCTGCATACTTTTTGCCTTATACTGTAGTCCGTTTTCGGGCATCGCCCTTATTATATCCTCGGTATACGGGTGATAAGGTTTTGCAAATACTTCTTCGGTAAGTCCTATTTCTACACTGTATGAAGAATGCATAACGCATAATTTTTTGCTTATGTTTTTTGCAAAATTAAGGTCGTGAGTAACACAAAGATAGGTTTCTTCTTTTAGGAGTTTAAATGCTTGTTCAACCATTTTAAGCCGTCTTGAATCCAAGCCCTTTGTAGGCTCATCGGCAAATATTAAATGCGCTCCGGCTGAAATGCCCATCGCAATCATAGCCCGCTGCTTCATTCCTCCGCTGTAAGTGTGAGGATACTGAACTGCCCGTTCTTGTTCATTGCCTAAATTGAATTTGCGCAAAAGGTTTACTGCTTCTGCCTCCGCATTTTTTTTAGAATACCCGTAATGAATTATAAGAGGTTCTCCGACTTGATAGCCCACTTTAAGAAGAGGGTTTAAAGAGTTTCCGCTGCCTTGGGGAATGTAGGATATTTCTTTACCTCTAATGGAATTTAAAGTTTTGCGGTCAAGATTTAAAAGGTTCCGATCCTTAAAAAAAGCGGAACCCTGTACTGCTGCATTTTTAGGTAAAAGTTTTAATACCGCTAAAAGCATAACGCTTTTTCCGCTCCCCGTTTCACCTATAACCGCAATTTTGTCTCTTTCAAAAATATCTAAATTAAAATCTTGAAGAACTTGCGGAGCATTTTTTGCACCGAATGAAACGCTTAAATTTTCTATTTTGAGAATAGGAGCCTCTGTTAAGTTTATTTCAATATTATTCATTTTTTGTGCCGTAATATCCTATAAGCATAAAACCTAAAACGGTAACCGAGATGCATATAATAGGAGGCAGGTACCACCATATTTGTCCGCGCAAAATGCTGTGCCTAAAAAAAGCGTAGCGCAAAATTGCACCCCATGATTTTTCTCCATAGGTTCCTAGTCCTAAAAAACTTAAGCCCGATTCCGTTACCATCGCTGCCGAAACGGAAAGCACACCCCGTATAAGTATTATATCTTTAAGGTTCGGCAATATGTGTTTAAACATAATGATAAGATTTGAAACTCCCAAGGCTTTTTCTATTTTTATAAAGGGCTGTTCTGCAATTTCTTTTGTTTTTGCACGCAGTATCCGTGCGGTTCCCGTCCACGCAGTAATGCTCATAGCTATAATCAGATTCCATTTTCCGGGCTTCATAAACGCCACCAATAAGGCCGTTAACGGCAGTCCCGGAACTGACATTGCAATATTGGTAAGTACTGTTATAAGTCTATCGATAAGCCCCCCGTAATATCCTGAAAGCAGGGCAAAGACAACGCCGATGCCGGTAATAATAATTGCCGCAAAAAAGCCGACAAAAAGAGAAACACGTGCACCGTACACCAGCTCGCTTAAAATATCCTGTCCGACATCATTCGTTCCCAAAAGGTGATTAAAGCCGGGCTTTTCATAAATATTTCCCATTTCATACGGATCATATGGAGCGATAACCGGCGCAAAAATTGCAATAATCACCGCCGTCAAAACAATAATCAGCCCCGCTTTAAAAGAAGAGGGCATTTTTTTTATATCGGAAAATTGTATCATTGCTCACTCCTTACACGCGGGTCTATTATGATATTTACAATGTCGCTGATCCAGTTTGCGGCTACAACGCTTACTGCCGAAATTAAAAAACACAGTTGCGCTGTCGGAAAATCCCTCCTGCTTACCGCATCGAACATAAGAGAGCCCATCCCTTTCCAGCCGAAAATAACTTCAACTATCATCGATCCCGATAATAACCAGCCCAGCTGAATTGAAATCGATGTTGAATAAGGAAGCAATGCATTACATAAAACGTGACGGAATAACACTTTTTTATCTTCCAATCCTTTTGACTCCGCTGTTATTAAATAATCCTCGTTACGGATTTGAGAGACGGAGCTTTTCATAAGCATAAAATTTCCTGACGTACGCGAAAGAATTAAAATGATAAGAGGTAATGCCATATGGTTTAATAAACTCCAAAACCGTTCAGCCCCCGAAAGTCCGGGGCCTACCATCCCGTTTATAGGAAATATTTTAAGTTTATAAGAAAATATAATAAGAAAAATTAAGCCTATACAGTTTGATGGAATTGTGTTTACAAACAAAAAAAACGGAGTTGTAATGCGGTCAAAAATTCCTTTCGGCCGCCAGCCTGCAAGAGTTCCCAAAACCGCCCCTAAAATTCCGCCTAAAATCCACGTAGGTATCGAAAGCAGTAAAGTGCTTTTTGCCGCCCGCAAAACATTTTCTGAAACGGGCTGATGATTCGAATAGGCCCGCCCGAAATCGAGCGTCGCAATACATTTTAAATATTTTTTATATTGCACCCACAGCGAATCATCAAGTCCGAATTTCATTTTTAATGCTTCAAGTTCGGCAGGGTATTGATCCAAAAGATAATAATATTCTTCTTGCCCGACCAAATACATAATTGGTTTCCCCGGCATAATATGAATGAGCAAAAAGCTGAGCGATATTATCATATAAACCGTACAGACTGCGTACAGAAATTTTTTTCCCGTCGATCTCATTTTTTCTTTGGAAGTTTATTTTTTTATTGTTCTAAGCTCAAACCATGTTGTAGGATGGATGACGCCCCAAGAAGGATAGTTATCCCAGCCCTCATACTTATCCGTTCGATACGGGAAAAAACATTTTTCCCAACAGAGTGCTTGGGCAAAGGCTACATCGTTTGCCATAGCTTGAAGTTTTCTTACATTTTTAATGTAGGTCTCATCATCGGATGCTCGCTGCATGGCAAAAAAGGTGTCTTTAAATTCGTCATTATGAAAGGTTCCCCATATCCATGTATTTTCGCCTTCAAATCTGGGATCGGCTAAAAAATACCTAAAAGCACTTGTGTACTGAGCCATTCCTGAAGTGGTGTACCCGATTGAAATATCATAATTTCCGTCAATTATATTTTGTTCCCAAACTTCATCATTCCGTAAACTCTCTTCATCGACATAGGTCTTAACACCTATGTTTTTTAAAGAAGCCATAATTACATCGGACATCCGGTTAAACAGTTCCTTATTTCTAGTTGAAAATTGCTGCGTTACCATAACTTTTAATTCTGAGCCGTCAGGATATTCTCTAAATCCGTCCCCGTTAATATCCTTGTAGCCTGCCTCATCCAAAAGCCGAGCAGCTTCTTTTATGTCGGTTTTAAGAATGGGGAGGGATGGGTCAAAGCCTTTACAGGAAGGCGGTATAATGCCCGCACCCGGTGCCGTGCCGTACTGTCCGTTGATAACTGCTGCAAGTTTACCGTAATCGAATGCAAGCCTGCAAGCCTTGCGGAAAGCAATATCCGTGCAAGGTTTTCTTTCCATTCCGTATGTAACCTGATAGTTTCCGGCATAGTCGCTTTCACCGAGATTTATGCCTTCGGTTCCTTTAAAAGAATCGATTACGGTAACGTCAATGGAATTTGCATAATTGAACATTGCATCGATTTCTCCGTTTGCCATTGCGAACATAAGCGTATCTTCGCCCGAATAAGTCTGTACGGTAATTTTGTCAATGGTAAGCTCACCCAAAAAGGCATTTTGAGGAACCGCTTCATAAACGGAAGTTTGGGAATCTTTATCATGAGAAACAAGACGGTAAGGTCCGCAGCCTAGTGTAGCATCCTTTCCGTTATATTGCCGATAATCTTCAACACCTTCCCAAACATGTTTAGGGAGAACAAAAGAGCTTAAAACAGCACTGTTAATCCAATAATAAGCATCGGGTTCCGAAAAGGTGAGTGTACACTCGTTTTCTCCGGTAATTTCCCATTTTTCCAAGTTTTTTAAAGAGCCCGTTTTTCTTACGTTCTTCATAAAATCGAATGTAAAAAGAATGTCGTCTTTTGTAACCGGCTTTCCGTCATGCCAGACTGCCGTCAAAGGAAAAGTAAAAACCAATTGTTTTGCATCTTTCGAAATGGTAAAGGACCTAAAAAAATACGGTTGGATTTTTCCGTTTTTGTCGGTATATACGAAATTTGCCTGTGTTAAAGCGTTGTACTGTAAGGCATCCGGTCTCTGCCTTTGCGTGCTAAAATCGTTTTGCTGAACTAAATTAGTACCGATAACAAGGTTTTCGACGTGCCCGCCTTTTTGAGTTTGCCGGCTTAAATCGGCTTTTGAACAAGCGGCGGACAGAACAAGAGCTGCAAATGCAGCCGACAAAATTTTAAAAAATGAGTTTTTCATAACTCCTCCAAAAATTGATTAATGTTACCGATATCCGCTTTAATGCAAAAAATCCTCTCACAGGAAAAACCCGCAAGAGGATTTGTAAATACAATGAAGCACATTACAATGCCGATAAGTATCTGCAATCCTCCCCGTCTCTCGCAAGGAGCAAAAGCTAAAATCATTAAGGCAAGTCTTCCGGCTTATGAGTCTTCATTCTTTTCGCCTTCCCAAAAAATCAGTGGCATATTGAAAAGAACTCTTCAGTTACGGCAGCGGGACTGCATAGGATTTTCACCTATTTCCTTTTTAATCGGCAATTACGCCGAACCTTAATGCGAATTCGGTTGTTTAATTTTAAGGAAACTATTTTCCAATGAGACAGAGTATATTCTTTTTTTATATTTAATGCAAGGCCCCTGTATATTTCGGTATTCCCGGCCCATATCAATCGATGTCAATAAGAATCGCTGTCAATAACAATCGCTTGCTTTTTTTTGTTTTTTTACTATAATAGTTTTGTTATTGCGGATGTCGTATAACGGCTATTACCCGAGCTTCCCAAGCTCGTGACGTGGGTTCGACTCCCATCATCCGCTTTATCCCCTTTATGTATGGCGGATAGCATTTCTCTACTATGCCGGTTGCTAAGTGCGTGAAAATGCCAGCCTCTTAATGATAAAGATTTGATATGAACAAAGGAAAAATTTTTTATGAAAAACGCTTTTTTTTACGGTTTGAAAAAAACGGTAATTTTGCTTTTAATTCTGCTAATTTTTATCGGCTGTTCCGGTAAAAATTCCAAAAGTGCCGAGACTGAAATTGAATTTTGGTCATTTCCCAATTTTTCTTCGGAAAAGGGTACCGACGGCGGCTTCGAAAAAAGCCTTATCGATGCTTTTCAAAAAGAAAACCCTTCAATAAAAATAAATTTCACTCTTATCGATTTTACAGAAGGCCCTGCTTTAATTGAAAAAGCTATCGCAGAGGGAAATCCTCCCGATATTATTTATGATGCACCCGGCCGCATTATCGTGTGGGCTGATAATAATTTGCTTGAGCCTTTAGATGATGTTCTTGCAACCGAAAAACCGTATATAACAACGGGACTTTTGGCTGTTTCGGCAGGAAAAGACAGGCGGACATATATGTATCCGATGCACCAAGTTCCTTTTTCGATGGCGTTTAATAAAGAAATGCTTGAAGATTTAAATCTTATAGATTTACTGCCGTACAAACGCCGCGACCGAAGCTGGACGGTAGCCGAGTATGAAAAACTTCTTAAAGCATTGAAAGAAAAACTGCCGGCCGGAAAAACTCCCGGCGTTTTTTATTATAAAACTCAAGGCGGCGACCAAGGTACCCGTGCATTTTTGGTAAACCTTTACGGGGACGCAAACCTTTTAAACGGGGATTATTCAAAATATATTTATAATTCTCCGAATGCCGTAAAAAACCTTGAATGGACAATGGCGGCTATAAAAGAAGGCCTTCTTGCCGACGGAGCGGAGCTGACATCAAACGATGCCATTAAAATGTTTGTAGAATCCGATGCGGCTCACACAATTTTGTATTCACCTCAACTGGATAAAATGAATAACGGAAAGCGCAGCTATAAGGGAAAAAATTTTACGCCGATTTATATGCCTTTTCCGAATGATGCGGGCTCTCCTTCTTTGGAATTTCTTGTAGGCGGTGCCTGTATTTTTAAAAACGGAAATCCCGATAAAGTAAAAGCCGCAAAAAAATTCTTACATTTTGTGGCTGTCGATAAAGTGTGGGCACCGCGTTTGGTTGCGGCTACCGGAGGTTTTCCTGCAAGCTCAAAAATAGAACTTGAAATAAATGATGATGAAATACTTTATAATTCCGTTTTACAACGGTTTTTCGGACAATATTATAATAATATAACCGGTTTTTCAAAAATGCGGGGATATTGGAACTCCGCCTTAAAAGAAGCCGCTTCAGGCAAAAATGTTCAGGATGTATTGAATAATTTTGTACGCAATTCCGACAATACATTGAAAAACTAAAGTACATTTAATCATGGAGATAGAATGAAAAATAAAACCTTATCTACAGACAAAAAACTAAAATTATTTTCTATAAAGAATAAAATGATAGTGGCTTTTGCCCTTTTTTCAGTTTCGATTTTAACTGTCTTGTGTATAGTTTCGATAAACCTTGCGTCATATTTTTTAATGCGCAATACCGAATATTTTTTACGGGAACTGGTTTCCGGTTCTTCAAAAATCTTAAATGAGCGGGCATCTTCCATTTTCGGAAAACTTGAAGCTTTTTCAAATACTCCTACAATGCAGGAAGATGATATTTCCTATAAAGAAAAAATAAACCTCTTTAAAAACGAAATACAAATGCAAAAATTGTACGGATGGATTCATTTCGGCATAAGCGGTACCGACGGTCTTTTATACCGAACCGATAATAAAGTTGAAAACGTACTCGGCACCGAATGGTTTAAAACCGCACTAAAAGGAAAATATGTAATTACGGAACCTAAGATGTCCGCCGAAGAAAATAAATATATTTCTATAGCGGCGATTCCGATGCGCGACTTGCAAGGAAAAATAGTGGGCGTTATAAGTTCTTATATTTTAAGCGATTCTCTTTCCAATTTAATAAGCGATATTATTATAGGCGAAACGGGTACCGCCTATCTTATCAGTCCCGAAGGTCTTATAATAGGGAACCGCAGGCCGGAAATTTTATATAAAAGTATTTTTACCGAAATCGCCGGAGATGAAAAAAGCGGCTTTACCTCCTTTTTAAAAGATGCCCTCGCTTCCGAAAGTACGTCGGTTAATGTTTCAAATATAGACGGAGTACAGTATATTTCGGCAGCGGCTCCTATGCGCTATTCCGGATGGACGCTGCTGATTACCGCTCCTTCATCGGAATTTATTTCGGAAAACGTTTTAAGTTTAATACGTATTTTTATTGTGATTGCTTTAGCCGGTTTAATAATGGCCGTTGCCGTAGGTTTTTTTGTTGCACATAGAATTGTAAAACCGATTAACATGATAATTTTTGCTCTTAAAAATATTTCGCAGGGAGAAGGCGATTTGACAATTAAACTTCCTACGGACGGCGGCGATGAAACGAGCGTTTTGTCTTCGTATTTTAACGAAACTATTTTGAAATTGAAAAACTCAATTCAAAAAGTCGGCTCCGATTCCAAAGAAATGAAGGCAGTAGGTTCCGATCTTGAAAGTAATATGATTTCGGTAAGCGAATTCGTTACGGAAATTACGGGCGGTATTGACGGTTTGCAAGCCAGCTTTACCGAGCAGGAAAAAAGTATTGCAGAAACCGATACCGCTATCAACCGGATAATTACGGCTTTAAAAGAGCTGAATGAAAGCATTGTGCGGCAGGCAACAATCGTTGAGCAATCTTTTTCATCGTTTGACAAGATGACGCTAAGTATAGGCAGCGTAGGTGGAAGTGTAAAAGAAACACGCGAAGCGATTATGAATCTTTCTTCGGCTACCGATGACGGGCGTGCAACGCTGATAAAAGCAAACGAAATCTCGCAAAGAATTTCAGAAGCTTCAGGCGGATTGATTGAAACCGGATCTGTTATACAAAATATTGCAAGCCAAACAAACTTGCTTGCGATGAATGCAGCAATAGAGGCAGCCCATGCCGGTGAAACCGGAAAAGGTTTTGCCGTAGTTGCTTCCGAGATCAGAAAACTCGCCGAAGAGTCAAGCACTCAGGGAAAGAAAATTTCAGTAACGCTTAAGGATTTAACCGGTGAAATCGAAATGCTTGCAAATTCCGCATCAAGCGCAGTTGAAAAATTCAATTTTATTTCCAAGTATTCAACCGATGTAACCGATTCGATTGAAAGCGTCGTCCACGCTATGGAAGAACAAGAGCAAAACGGAAAGGCTATTTGGGGAATGATTAAGGATGTCAGCGGTATGACAAGCGGAGTAAAACAAAGCTCAGGCGAAATGCTGTTAGGCAGCGAAAAAATTATAGCCGAAACGGACAGGCTCGGCAATTTAACTGAAGCCTTGCGGGAAAATATGAATAGGATTTCATCACAAGTCGATTTGATAAATGAAGCTACAAAAGAATCTCTTGAAATTGCCGTAAAAAATAAACAAAGTATTGACGGGCTTGTCGTAGAAGTAGGCAAATTCAAAACAGAATAACACCGGATTAAAAAAAATGCCGATTAAACCTGAAGCAGTTTAATCGGCATTTTTTTAATAAGCGTCCGCTACTCTTTCCAGACTAAGCGGAAGCCTCTGATGGGATCGGCTTGGCTGGAATAATTCATTTTGCGTTTGCCGGTCATGCAGTCATACACAGCTTGTCCGGTACTTTCAGACCAATTGCCGCCGCGTACTACCCGTTTTGTATCATAGTTCGGGAAAGGTCCTGCAGGATAGGCATCCGTACTTGAAGTTACGGTTGCCTTATACAAGTCCCAGCACCACTCGGCAACGTTGCCGCTCATGTCGCAAAGCCCCAGTTTATTTGCAGCTTTGCTTCCGACATTTGCCCTATCGGTTACGGGCGGCGTTTGCGTTACAAATGCTGTTGCCGTACCGTCCCACCATTTATTAAAAATCGCAACACGGGCGGTTTCATCGCGTAAGGTTTCATACGTTTCCCCGGTAGGCGGCGTCATTCCCTGAAAACCGATAGGCTTTACAGATCCGCTTGCGGAATCCAATTTTGTCAGATAGATGCCGTTGCCATAGTTTTCGGCATTGGTGCTGTCGGCACCCTGATAGCGGGCGGCGTATTCCCATTCGGCTTCGGTCGGTAAACGGAAGCCTTTTTTTGAAAAATTGCAATAAGCACTATCTCCATTGGCGGCTCCGTCTTTTATTACATCTCCCGATGCCGAGCCATTGAGGTACACACATTCATCCTTACTTCCGAAACACATTTCGGTATACGCATTGCACCACGCTATACAGTCGCGCCAGTTTATATTCGCCATCGGCTGATCGTCTTCGGTAGGAGTATCTTCGCTATCCGGCTCAAAATCAAACAAATACCCGTTCTCTTTTGCCCAGTAATATACTTCATTCCATAGTTCTACCGTTACTTCATACTTGCCTATTTTATAAGGATTTAAATTAACCGTACGCCCGTCAACAAAGACGCCTTTCCATGAAGCATCCGCACCGGGTAAGGCATATGAAACGGCATGCCCCGTAATGCCGCCTACTGGAGGTGTTACCGCTGCGCTTTCAGGAACAGTAACAGCTTGCTCGGCTGCATACACGATAGTATCCTCTTCAAACGCATCAACGTCGGCAAGGGGGATTCCGCTTGTGCCGCCTTTTTTCCATGCAGACACGATATAGCCCGGATCGCATGTTACCTTGCTTTTTGCAAAGTTTTTTATATTTTTCCATGTTTCACCGTTCGGTCTTATGATATTATTATCCGTATCTATGTGCACATGGGCGCTGCCTTGTATCGTTATAGTAACATTCACCGATTTTATTTCGGCATACAGTGTCGTATCCGTTCCGAAAGGAGTATGATCATGTATGACACGGCCGCTTGCATTGTCTTTTTTCCACTGTTTTATAATAAAGTCGGCCGGACATGAAACCTTACTTTCGATTTTGGTCTTAATTGCACTGAACTTAGTGCCTTTCGGTACTTTGATTGCAGCGGGAGGGGTTACGGTAACACGGCTGTCGCCTGTAACGGTAATCTTTACATCTTTCCGTTTGGGTTCGGCAAAAACAACGGTGTTGGCGGTAAACTTATGAGTGCCGATCAAAGCCTCACCCGCAGAACTATTAAGTTTCCAGTCTTTATTTTCATAATTGGGTTTATACTTGATTTTTCTTTCCGCTTGCGATTTAAGTGTACTCCACGTATCGCCGTAATATGCCGGAAAAGATACATCACCCGCTACTCTGTAAAGAACGTTTGTATCCCCTTGAACGGTTATCGTTACCGCTATCTTTTTCGATACGGTGTAGACGGTTGTGTTTGCTTCAAACTTATAGTCAGGTAAAATCTCCGTACCCGAAGCATCGGTCAGTTTCCACGTATCGTTTTCAAAGCCTTCAGCATATCCGATTGTATCGGCTGCCCGAGTTTTGATGTGAGCCCATGTTTCACCTTTATCTACTTTAAATGTATAATTCTGACCTTTATGAATAACCTGCGGATCTCCTGCAATGGTAATCGTTACCTTGACCGGCTGTTTTTCCGGCCGTTTCGATACGGAATAGACGGTCACATTCGTATTAAACCTATGACCGGCAGAAATAACCGCACCGGAAGCATCGTTAAATTTCCATACAACGTTTTCATAACCTGGCGTATAATCGATTTTACTGTCTGCCAGCACTCTAATATCGTCCCATTTTGTACCGACTGTTACTGGAAAAGTATTACCGTCCGCTTTGGGAACAGCGTTTGTATCCCCCGCAACGGTTATCGTTATTTTTACTGGATTTGAATCGCGGCCGCTTCCGCCGCCTTGCTGCGGTGAAGACGGTACGGAGTTACTTCCTACAGGATTTTTACAGCCTGCAAAAAATGCGGCAAGTGTTATAACAGCCGTTGTAATCAATAATATTTTTTTCATAATTTTTCATACCTCCATAATTTATACATAAAAGTCCGACTTGGTGCGGACAAGGGGGATTGTATCAATAATCCGGAGTAGCAATTACTTTAAGCGGTTCTGTACGAGAGCCTTTGAGCGTTACCTGAACCTCAAGAGATTTATTTTCTGCTTTTTTACCAATTGTATATGCTCAATAAAAATCACCTTATTATTTCTGGTTTTTGAAGCTCCTCCATAAGCCGCACCGGCGCTGCCTAAATAAACTGCAGGATTCGGATCGGAACCGTTTACAAATAAGTTGAAAAGAGAGCTGCTGCCGCCAAAAGGATTGGCTATTACAGCGGCACCGGATTCATTTATACGCAACAATGCTTTGCTAAACTCTTCTTTTTCCCACTTAGTTTCATCCGTCGATGATAGCGAATGCTTCTTTAAAAGATTGAAGAAAAGATGTGTTTCCGGTGTTGCCAGCGCCGCATCATCGGGAATATTTGCAAAGCCGGTTTTCTTTATCTCTCTACTTGCCGTAATTTTTCCGGGATCAGCCAACATCTCATTTGTTGCAATGCAAAATTGCACCGTAAGCTCGCCTTTATAGTCATCTGCATCAATACCGCCGTTTTTCGGATTTGCAACGCCGCAGGTAATATCAAGCGCCATGTATTCATCGGTATCTTTAGTTTGATACAGAGCAGTATAAAGAGCAATTGCAGTAGTATCAAAAAGATTGCCGGGAGCAAATTCCGTTAATTTGGTAAACGCATAAAATGCCGAAGCAAATTCATCGGCGTAAACCTTTATAACACTATCAGGCGTTTTCTTTAGAACATAGGCAAACACATCTTTTTCGGTAAAATACGGCTTTGTAAGATTAGCCTCAAACTTCGCTGGGAATACGGAATATTTTGTTTCCGGCGTTACCGTAGGTGTTCCGTCAGCAGTCTTTTTGTGATTTTTTACCGTATATACAGGTACGATTTTAACTTTATCCAGCCCCTCTTTTTCAAGGGTAGCAGTCAATGTATAACCGGAAGAATCGCCGAGTGTTACTGAAGTTCCGTTTACAAGAGAAAAAGTAAGTGGTGCTTTAAAAAAGTTTTTAATATCTGCGTTTGCTTTTTCCGCATATTTTTCGATTGAATGGTTGTGCTCAATGCCTTCATCAAGGTTTAACTCGCCCTTGTCGTCGGTCGTATCCACACTTTCCGGATTAGCAGCATAGGGATTGACAAAGCCGCTGACCGTTATTTCTTTTTCAAATTCTTTTCCATTTTTTGTACCTTTTACTTTTACGGTAAAGGTTCCCGCTTCGTCGTCGTAGCTTACTGCCGTCTTTTCGGTAAACGTAATTCCGCCTGTCGGCGAACTGTTTTCAATCTTTTTCGCTGCAGCCGAAGCCGTAATCTTTCCTCGCTGTAAACCGAATGCCGTAAGCACATCCGCTTCAACCAATTCATCAGGATTTTGCGGAACGGCGGGATTTGTTCCCTGATTTTCCGCACCGGAAGACGTACCCGTTTGCGGGCAGCCGGTTATAGACAGCACTAAAAGCAGCAGTGCCGACAATATCAGTTTAGTTATATTTTTCATTTCTTTTTTCTCCATATTTTAGGCTTAATTCACACAGACTAGTGGGATTACTATAATAAATTTTCTCGAAAATGTCAAGTGAAATGTTAAAAGCGTTAAAAGCGAGCTCTTTACATACTTACCCCTTTTAATTAAAATTAGAATTTAATAAGAAAATTTTAAGAGGTATTGTATTTTATGCAAAATTTATTGGGGAAGGCACAAAGCTGGCTTTCGGAATATTCCGTTAGAGAAGAGCTTTTTTGGCTGATTGCCGTTTTGATTCTTTCTTTTATTCTTCATAAATTGTTAAAGAAAATAATGTCGGGAACGGGGAAAAAAATATTGTCCCGCATTACAGCCAAAACAAAGAGCAAACTGGACGATTATATTTTTGATAAAATTCATGTAGAACGCGCGTCGCTCATTATATATATTTTTGCTTTTAATTTTTTGTCTCTAAAATTAAGTTTCGGAGCAGGGCTTATGCAAAAACTTGCAAGCCTTATTTCGATATGGATAATAATAAGACTTTTGCACGGCTTTTTGGACGGGCTTACAGCCTATACTGAAAATGAGCCCCGATTTAAAGGAAAGCCCTACCGAAGCTATATTCAGGTTTTTATCTTAATTGTTTATATTGCGGGTTTTATCATAGCCGCAGGAACAATCAGCGGAAAATCCCCATGGTCCCTTTTAAGCGGAATTGGGGCTATGACGGCTGTTCTTCTTTTAGTATTCCGCGAGACGATTCTTTCCTTTGTGGCCAGCCTTCAGATTTCTTCCTACGATTTGGTGCGCCGCGGGGATTGGATTTCGGTTCCTAAATATGATGCCGACGGGGATGTTACCGAGGTCGCTCTGCATACGATAAAAATTCAAAACTGGGATAAAACCATTTCGGTTTTACCGACAAGCGACCTGCTGCAAAGCGGTTTTAAAAATTGGCGCGGAATGCAGGAAACGGGAGGAAGGCGTATCAAGCGCTCAATTTTTTTGGACGTTTCTTCCGTAAAATTTATGGATGAAGAACTGAGGCGCAGGGTAGGGAAGATAGACCTTTTAAAATCTTATTTTGCCGAAGTCGAAAGCTCCGATATAAGTGCTCAGTACGGTAACAATACCGAGAATCCTTTAAACGATAGAAGGCTTACCAATATCGGCACTTTTAGAATGTACGTTACGCGCTATCTTCAAAGCCTTGATACTTTAAGAAAAGACCTGACCTTCTTGGTGCGCCAGCTTGAACCGGGACCTACAGGCGTCCCTTTGGAGATTTATGTTTTTGCTGCAACTACCAACTGGGCAGAATATGAAAAGATTCAAGCCGATATTTTCGACCATCTTTTTGCATCCGTCCACGAATTCGATCTTAGGATATTCCAATATCCTGTAGGCGGCTTTTTGCCAAAAAAGTAATATACGTGAGCCTTTCAAATAAGCCGCTCTATTGAATATTTGGCTCCCATTTTATATAATTGAGTATGCTTAAAAATAACCGGAAAGGCTTAAGATTATATAAATTTCTTAAATATGTACTTTTTGCATTAATCCTTATTATAATTGCCGGTTCGGTTTTTTCTCTTTTTAAAAGAAAAAATGTCGGGGAGACCTTAAAACCTGAAAACCATTCGGAAATACGCGGAAAAAAAGCTCTTTATTCCGATTTAGGCAAACTTAGGATTTCTACAGCCGATACCACACCCGCAACCCTTGTCATTTTTCCCATTTTGGAGTATAATTCTGAAGATAAAGCCTTTGAAGAAGAACTTGTTCAAAAGAAGGAAGATATACGTAAGCACATAATTGACTGGTTTTCGCAAAAAACGGTATATGAGCTTTATACTATACCTGAACATGAGTTAAAAAAAGAATTATTAACCGAGATAAATTCTATCTTGAATTTATCCCGTATAAAGCGTATATATTTTAAGGACTTTGTTATTTTAGAATAAAATTTTTAAAATAAAATTTTGGAGGAATTGAAATGAGCGGACAACCTGTTGCAGCTGCACAGATTATTATAGCTGTTGTTCCCATAGTCGGTATTGTTATGGCCGGCGTTTTAATTTTTTTCTACTTATTTTGGCGTAACAAACAAATAATCTGTCAAATTCAAACTAAAACATATATTCCGATAAAATTTAATTTATCGGGTTTTTGCCTTATTTCAGGCATTCTTTTATTAATGATAGGAAGCGTTCTAACTGTTCTGTTTTCGGTAATAGACGGGGTGAGCTATGTACTTTTAGGAGGCCTTGTACCTTTAAGCTGCGGCATAGGCCTTTTGGCCTACTATTTTATTTCATCTAAAGGCAAGAAAGAGGATCTGAAAGATGATTAAATTTACCAATTTACTTAGAAAAGAATCTCCTGAAGCCGTACAAGACCGCCTCTTATGTAAAGCTGTCCTTGCAGGAAATACCGAAGCCTTCAGCCTGATTGCTTCAAAATACCAAAAGCGCATCTATTCTTTGGGGATGAGCTTTTTTAAAAACCATGATGACTCTGAAGATTTTGTTCAGGATATAATGCTTAAAACCTTTTCGGCTCTGCCTAAATTCCGCGGAGAGTCTTCTTTTTCTACATGGCTTATGAGAATTGCCTATAATTCGGCGATAAACTCGGTTAAACGTAAAAGGGAATTCGTTTCTGCCTTTGATGATTTTGAGATAAGGACTAATGATCTTAGCCCGGAAGAGAGGCAAATTCAAAATTGTGTAAAAAATGCAATCAGGCGGGCTGTAAACGACCTCCCCGAAAAATACAGAATATGTATAGACCTTTATTTTTTTTATGATATGCCCTATGCGGATATAGAATCGGTTACGGGCATCCCTGTAAATACTATTAAGTCTCATATTTTCCGCTCAAAAAAAATATTAAAAACCGAACTTGAAAATCAAGGAATTTACGGACAAGAAGAAAGTCCTAAGTATCCGGTTTTATTTAAATTGAATTTGGCTTATGACATGTAATGAAGCTATTAACCGTTATATGATTCTTGATAAGCATGAAGCGGTTCCTTTTGCAGTTACTTTCCATCTTTTGAGGTGTAAGAAATGCCGCAGCCTTGTGCGTGCTCTTACTCAAGCCTCAAATCTGTATACCTCTTCTTTTAGAACCAAAGCAGATGAGGTCCTTACTGAAAAAACTATGGTAAAAATTGAGGCGGCGGTTCCCGATTTTTTGAGCCTGCAAGCGGAAAAATATCAGCTTCCTAATGTCAGCATCTTACCATGGGCCATCGTCGGGATACTAATGATTGTCGGCCTTGCTTACATACCGTTTACGGAAATAGGTAAATGGGCTGCAACGAATTTTAAGCTTAGTTTTATAATTCCTTTTGCTCTTGTTTTTGCTATCTTTGTAAGCGTTTATTCAGGCATATTCGTTTACCGTAATCTGGATTTTTTTGTAAAGAAGCTCGATCTAAAGGATCAAAAAATAGAAAAGGTTTAATTCCATACGGCGGCAGGATTTATTGTGGCTCCGTTTTTGTAAACCGTAAAATGAACATGTGGGCCTGTGCTTCTGCCTGTTGTGCCGACGGTTCCTATTTTAGTTTGAGGGGTAACATACTTTCCGCGCGAGGTTAGAATGGAGTTCATATGTCCGTAAAGGGTTTGATAACCTGAGTGATGTCTTATTATTACATAGTTGCCGTATACATTGCTGTAACCTGTTGCGGCTACGGTTCCCGGAAGGGCTGCATAGATGGGGGCACCGAGGTATGTTGCAAGGTCTATTCCGTTATGAAAGCTCCTGTTTCCTGTAAAAGGGTCCCGCCTCCAGCCGTAACGGGAGGTTATCCTATATCCTCCGTGTATGGGAGACTTAAAAAGGTCTCCATTGATTTCTTGAAGGGTTACCCAGTCGAGTTTTGCATCCGGCAAGAATATTACAGCTCCTGCTTTTAGTACATTATTATCCGAAATTTTATTGACTAAGGCCAATTTTTCAAGCGAAATTTTATAGGTGTCGGCCAATTTTTCAGGCGTGTCGCCTTTTTTTGGGGTATAAACAATTCCGTCCATTGAAGGAATTTTTAACAGCTGTCCTATTTGAAGAGTTCTAGTGTTTCTTAGTTTATTTAAGCTTATAATTGCGTCCTGACTTACGCCGTAGCGGGCTGCAATTTCGCCCACCATGTCGCCTTTTTTTACCGAATATACTATGTAGTCGAGAGGAGGGAGCGTTATTTCAGAAATTTCCTTATCAGGTCTAAAAGTAGGCAATCTTGTATCTCCGCCTCCCATTCCGTCATCCTGTGAGTTTTGAGATACACTAGCAAAATTAAAGCCGTTCAAGGCAAAGTAGACTGTACCTGCGACTAGGAGGAAACCGATTATACCTGCAATCAAATAATGAGTTTTTTTCATTTAAACCTGCAAAACTTTTCCATATAAATTATCTTAATTATCGGTAAAAGAGTGAAATTTATTCACTTTTTTAGACAAAAAGTATAATAAAAAATCAAAAAAATTGCAATGGGTGAAGTCTTTTATTCGTGCGGATGGTTTAATATCCTGTTGCTGTGCAATGCACGCTTGCGTCGGGGGTGTTGATTATTTCCGTGTTTTCTTTTTTTCAAAAAGAATTATCAAGCCATAGCCTGCAAGCATACAGAGGAGTGTAATTGGCTTCATAGAATGTTGCAGCCAGTCTTCCGGCAATATATGTCTGATTGAACCTGAAACGAGGCCTAAAATAAAGGCATAGGTGATCTTAGGAAATTTTTCCATTAAAAAACCTATTAATCTGGCAGATAAAATGATACCTGCAAGAATTCCTAGACCGACAGGTATAAGAAGTGGAATGTTAAAGTCTGTAATTGCTTTTAAGACTGTGTAATAGGCTCCCATTATTAAAAGAATGAAGGAGCCTGATATGCCCGGAATTACCATTGCGGCAGCTCCTGCAAAGCCTGCTATGAATAAAAATATGAAGTTAGTTAAGCTCAATGTTTTTATAACCGCATTTGATGAACCCTCTGCACCTTTAAAAAAGTATAGGGCAAGCATTATGCTTAAACCTATCAAAAACCAAATAATTTTAAGTACGATTTTTATAGGCTTTTTTTGTTCTTTTTCTTTGACAAATTCAAAAATTATAAATATGCTTCCGATTATTAGACCCGCAAAAAAGAAACTTGTTTGTACAGGAAACCTTTCATAAACAAGTTTGAATAGGCGTGCAAAAAGGAGAACGCCCAGACCGACTCCTCCGAAAAGACAAAGATAAATTTTAAAATTATTCTTAATGATTTTTACGTCAAGGCTTGCCGCTCCTATAAGATCCGAATAAACTCCGAAAATGACGGCTATTGTTCCACCCGAAATTCCCGGTATAACATTCGCTATACCGATGGCAATACCTGCAATTATTTTCTTTATATAGTTTAACATTGTTTCATTATATATAAATTTTACAATATAAACAATTGGGATTTAGTTATTCTTTTTAATATGCAGTTCGGGTAAATTAAGTTTTGCATCGCGGACTAAGGCTGCCTTGTTTTCATTTTGGATTTCTTGGTAGATTTCTTCACGGAAAACCTTGACCGATGCCGGTGCATCTACACCTATCTTTACCTGATCTCCCCGAATATCGATTATGGTAAGTTCTATGTTATCGCCTATTAGAATTTTTTGGTTTGTTTTACGGGAAAGTATGAGCATCAGTTCCTCCCCGCAGTATTAAGCTCTGCAAGAATGTCGTGTTTTGTATTCCATTTTCCGTCATTTAAGACAGCCTGAAAAGCCTTTTTATTCTTTTTGTTTATAATAAGAGGGCCCTGCAAATTTGCCGTAATAGGTGCTCCTGTAGGCGGAATGGTAACAAGGGCAAAAACCAAGAGGTCTTTAGGAGATTCTGCCTCTATCGGTTTTAATAATTCGTCATCGATATCCAGCTCATAATCGGGTCTGAACAAAAAAGGATCTATAACGATGAAGGCTAAATTTTCATCGTCAAGGGATTGAACCCAAAAGAAGGGGTCTTTTCCCGAATCCAATAAGGCGTATTTATGAAATTCTTCAAATCCGTAAAATCCGTCAACCAATTCTATTATCTGTTCATCCTGAATCTCAACAAGCCCCATGGCTTTTGTCTTAATTTCCATTGTAAATCCATCCTATTTCTATTTTAAGTAGTTTAAAAGTGAATCCCTGTAAAGTCTTCCCAATACGCTTAAAGAAGCTTGATGAGTATGTTCAAACATCTTTAGATCGGTTATCGCCTTTGTAATGTCCAAGTCTGCTTCGCGCGCCTCTGCCGCCGTTACATTTAAGGTTTGCGTATCAATGCGGGCTAATATTACTTCGGCTCTTGCATACTTGGAACCCGTTTCGGCCATTCTTGTAGTAAGATTGTGTATGCCTTCATCGAGGCTTCCTAAAATCTTTCCGCCTAGGGCTTCTTGGTCTCCCGAAAGGAAAGCATCGCGGACGGCAATGGCTGCATCAAAAAGAGAGCCCCCCGAAACGCGTACCGAATTTGCCAAATTGTAGGGCGGTCTTTGTTCGGCCTTTATTAAGCCCAATTCGGATAAAACGGTGCTTCCTTCCGCATCTCTAAGCCAAAGCTGGCGGGCATCGGTAGTTGTAAGGTTTAAGCCGCTTGTTATCGGGTCAAGGCTTGCTTTTACTGCGGCTCCCGAATCGTTTATCTTTGACATAATTGCATAAACATTGTCGCCTGCAATTAAGGGAATTTCAACCCCGTCAACCTCGATGCTTGTGTCTTCTTTTATAACAAAGTTTCGGGCATCAGTTTGAGAAATAAGAATTTGCTGCTCTGCCCAAAATACCCTGTTACCGGCCTGATCTGCCCTCATAAAAGAAAGCTCATCGGTTTCAACTTCTTTTGAATCGACCGTACCGTTATATCTGACCTGAGTTATAAGGGCGGAACCTGCTCCGTCCACATCTCCCATTACGGTTTCAAAGGGCTCTGTAAAACTTTTGGTTCCCGAAAAAACTCTGACACCGTCCGAATTTACGGCATTTCCGTTTTGAATAAGTTCTTTTAAAAGTTCATCGGCCTCGGCTGCCATATCTTTTAGGTCATCCGGTGTATAGGTTCCGTTTGCTCCCTGTACTGAAAGTTCTCTTAAACGCTGAACAACTTGGAGCGAATTATTCATATAGGTTTCGGCCGACATATATTGATCTCTCAAGGTTTTTGTGTTTTTTTCAAACCTTTCGAGGCGGGCAAGATAGGACTTGTACCTTACCGAGTGTCCTGCAGAAACGGGGTCATCTCTAAGCTGGTTTATCCGCCGTTGGGACTGTATCTGATTATTTAGATTATGAAGCCTCGACTCCTGATTCCTCATCGAAAAATTACTGTCCGTGTGCTGAATATTTGTACTAATTCTTTTCATCATATTTTACTCCAAACCTTAAAAGCTAGACACCCATTCTGTTTATAACGGTGTCTATCATTTCGTTGATTACCGAAACAAATCTTGCAGAAGCATTATACCCGTGCTGAAATTTGATAATATCCGATAGTTCTTCGTCTATGTTTACGCCCGATACTGAATCCCTCATATCGTGTAATTCCTTTACAATGGCTATCTGTGTGTTTAAGGTCATTTCTGCCTGCTCGCCTTTTAGACCGATTTCGGTTACAGTATCGGCAAAAAAGTCGTCAAAGGTGGCTGAGAGCCCTACCATTACGGGAGTATTTCTGATTGCGGCTATTGCAAGAGCGGCTCTGTTGTCTCCCGGATAGGCGACGCCTTCCGGTCCCTTATAACCTGAAGCTATATTTTGTATATCGCTTTTGATTACGGGATTTATTTCCATCCAGCCTGAAGGATGGGCTATGGGAGAGACCGCATATTGGGCTCCGGATAATACATCAACCGCATTTGCTCTTCCCCAGTCATAGGCACCTTCCTGCCCTGCCTGAGAAAGCACGCCCGAATAGCCTGCTAAAAATCTTCCCGAATCCTCGACATGACGGATAACAAAGTCAGGATTTTCTTTATCAAGGCTTGTCATACCTTTTAAAACAAGTTTATTGTTTTGGTCAAGGTAAGCCGCTACTTCGGAGCCTGATCTGTTAATCCTTTCTACAAGGTCTGAAACCATATCAGTCGAATAATAGGGTACCTGCACAATGCCGTCCCCAGACGAAAGGGTTAAGGTTCCTTCAAGGCCTATTTGTTCACGCGGGTCAAGGGTGTTGGTACTTGTAATTCTGAAGATGTAGGAAGAATCATATTCTCCGTCTCCGTTTCTGTCAAAATTGCCGAGGGTATTGTTTATAAAATATTGTTCCTTAAAAAAATCGATGCCCGTTTTTCCGTTGGGACTCATAGCACTTCTGTGGACATCATTTACCAAATCGACAAAGTTCATTGTCATCGTATCCAGTTTTCTGATTTCGTTTCGGATATCCGTATCCCTAAGCTCAATCAAAGCGGCTAGTTTTCCCGATTCAAAATGAGCTAAATTACCGGAATCTTCCCAGATAACGTCTGCATATTTATCGTTTTCAGTTGAGGCCCTAAAATCGAATGTTCGGTGTGTTCTTCCCTGTACTATTTCCAAACCGGCCGTATGAATGACGTATGTTTCGTCTTCATCTCTTTTATCTACGGAAATATCAATAAGAGAAGAAAGTTTTTCGGTTAAAAGGTCTCTTTTATCCATTAAATCATTGGGATTGTCTCCCATAGCCTTAACCTTAACTATTTCTTCGTTTAGTTTGGCTATACGGCTTGTAAGGTCGTTTACCTGCTTTACGGTTGCTTCTATGTCGCCGTGTACCATGTCCCTTATGCCCTGTAAGCCGCGGAATTGATGATGAATGGCATCCGTTAAAGTTTCAGTCCGTGTACGGACTACCTGACGGGCAGCATCCGACTCAGGGTAGAGTGAAAGTTCTTGCCAAGCCTCCCAAAACTGGTCCATTCGGCTTCGGACGGAAATGTCTTCGGGTTCGTTATGAACCTGTTCCAAAAGAGCAATATAAGAGTTTCTTGTTTCCCAATAGCCTAGGTCATCGGCAGCCCCTATAATTCTTTGATCCAAAAGCTCATCCCTTAATCGGGTAATGGAACCTATGGTAACTCCCTGTCCGATTTGCCCGGGTGTTTCTGCTCTGGTTAAGTCTGGCCTGTAAAGAGGCTCAAAAGCATCGAGGTTTACCCTCTGCCTTGTATATCCCTTTGTCGAAGAATTCGAAATATTATGACCCGCCGTTTGAATCGACTGCTGGTGAGCAAACAAACTTCTTTTTCCTAATTCTATTGCATCAAATGTCGCCATCTATACCTCCATAATAATTACGGTAGATAAACAGTGAGGCTGAATTTCTGCCGAACTGTTTATCGCACCTCCTTTATAAGACCTCATTTAAAACGAGGCTTGTTATTTCCGTATTAACCCGTTTCCCTTTCGCAGTATAACATTTTCCGTTTCTTTCTTCCGAAATAATATTTACTACACCATTCACCAAGGCTTGAGCATGTGAAACATAATTTGAGAAAACATCATTTTCAATTTTTGAATAGAAAACTCTTTCTTTTAATTTTTCATATAAAGAATCGATCTGCTTCTTATCTGCCGGAGCAAATTGTTTTGTCTGTGCATAAAAGTCAATTTCGTGAGAATCATTTTCATCAGCTTGCAAAAGTCCGTATAATTTTTTATCCAAATGCGAAAATTTTACGGAAGCATCGTTTAAGGAACTCAAGTTTTTTTCACTTTCCTGCCAGTCTCTATCCAAAACACCTTGGTACATAGCCTTTTGCAAATTATAGATATTATCGATTAAATCAATTTGTTCATGTAAAATGCTTTTTATGTCTGCCGCAACCGAATGTTTTTCCATAGCAATCTACTCCTCAGAGGCAGTATCGGCATATAAAAAAAAAGCATTAGAGAATTTTTAATTTATGAAAAGAAATAACATTTCAGTTGACGTAAGCCGAAAATAAATGTATTATAATTGTATGAAAAAGACTTTTTATTGTTTAGGCCTATGCCTTGTTGTAATTTTAATAGGTTCATGTGCATCCGCACCTGAAACAAAGCCTGTTTCTGTTGTTGAAACTCCTGTACCGGAAGAAAAGCCTCAGCAGGTTCAAAAACCAGAGGCTGAAAAGCCTATAGAAGAGGAAAAGCCTCAGGCTGAAGTATCAAAACCTGCGGATGAAGAAGTTGTTGCTCAATTTGAGGGCGTTTCCATTACCAAAAAGGACAAGGAGATAGCTAAGTCCGAAATTGAAGAGGTTGTAAAAAAACTAAACGATATAACGGCAAAAAAGGACTATGGCCGCTGGAGATACTGGCTTTCAAAAGATTATATAAAAGAATTTTCAAAGCCTGAAGTTTTGAAAAAAGCCAGCGAGGGACTTCCTGCTCATCAAAAAGGAACGCAGTTAAAAAGTATTGAAGACTATTTTTACTATGTTTTTGTTCCTTCAAGACAAAACAAAGTGTTTGATGATATTACTTATTTATCACCGACTAAGGTTGAAGCTAGGACGACAGACTCTAAGGTGCTTTATAGATTTGAAAAAATAGATGACAGATGGCTTTTGGTTCCTTAAAACGGGCTTTTAGAGGTTTTTCATCGAATTTGACTATTTTGACTATAAAAATAAAAAAAGCAAGTTTTACTACTTGACTTTACAATGAAAATGATTGAAAATAAAGGTAATGTACCAAACTAGGGGGTAATTGAACATGCGACGAAAGTCTTTAGTTTTTGTAATGATGATATTATGTTTAGGATTATGCTTTGTATTTGCAGAGGAGGGAGAAAAGCCCGGCTCTATGATGACAGTTGAAGAAGCCTATCTTAATTCGATGGAGGGCATAATTCTTAAAGAGATGGTTACAACGGAAGGCCGCGATTCTAAGTTTGTAGCCTTGCAGATGGTTGAAGAAGCTATTGAGAGCGGGAGGGTAACACCTGAACTGCAGGAAGCTCTTGATTCTCTTGCGACTGTAGGCCTTACCTCGGTCGTACGTGAAAACGGAAGAGTTGCCAATAACTATCCCGATGTCAGAAGGGAGGCATGCCGTCTTTTAGGAAAAATTAAAAACGAACAGGCAAAGAAATCTCTTATGACCGTTATGTACACCGATAATGAGCCGGTAGTAATTATGGAAGCCGTTAAATCTTTAGGAGAATTGGGTTACAACAATAATGATGAGGTTGTAGATATGATAAATTTTATCAACCGCAAATTCGATATTATTAACCCTCAAAGCTCCTTGGCCCTTGAAGTACTCAATGCTTATGAAAAATTGGCTCCCACTGTAAAAGATAAGAGAGCTATGACTGAAAGTATTATGAGAATTGCAAATAACTTTAACTACATAACTCCTGTAAGAAACAGAGCTATGGAAGTCCTAAAATCAATAGTGAGCGGACAAAATAAGAACTAAAATTTAGCTAAAAGAATGAAAGAGCTGATTTTAGCTTCTGCATCACCCAGACGAAAAGAGATACTCGATTCGCTGGGTGTTTTATTTTATATTAAACCGTCTAATTTTGATGAATCTTTAATAACCGAAAAAGATCCGGTAAAAAAATGTATTTTAACTGCGCACTGTAAGGCGGAAAGCCTTTTTAAGACCTTACCGCAAACTGCGGACAATAACCTTAATAAGCTGATATTGGCGGCAGATACTCTTGTTTTTGCTATCGATACTGAAATTCCAAATAAAAAGATAATCTTCGGTAAACCTAAAACCGAAAAAGAAGCCGAAATGATGCTTAAAAGCCATTCCGGTTCAGCCCATTTTGTGGTGAGTGCAATCTGCCTTCTTGACTGTAAAACAGGTCAAGTAAATGAAAAACACAATATTTCTAAGGTCTTTTTTAAAAAACTTTCAGATAAAGAAATTTCCGCATATATAAAAACCGAAGAATGGAAGGATGCTGCAGGGGCTTATAAAATTCAAGGTAAGGCTTCTTTTTTTATTGAAAAAATCGAAGGCTCCTATACCGGCATAGTCGGCCTTCCTATAAAAGAGCTTTATGAAATCTTAAATGAAAAGGGATTCAGTATTCTTTAATCGAAAAACCTGCGAATTTAAGGCCTTAGATAAAACTCTTTTAAGTAAACTTTGTCAAGCACTATACAAAAACTTCAAAAAATTATATAATACCGATATGCCGTTTTTACGGTAAATATCCGGAAGGATGTACGGCTATAAGATTAGCCCCTAGGCAGTTTAATTGGCTGTACTCTGTTCCGAGAAATAGAGAAGGCAGGAGCTTTTTAGCTCCAAAGGAGAAACACATGGCAGTAGTAACCATGAAAAACTTACTTGAATCGGGCGTACATTTCGGCCATCAAGTAAAACGCTGGGATCCGAGAATGAAAAAGTACATTTTTTCTGAAAGAAACGGAATTCACATCATCGATTTACAAAAAACAATCGTAGCAATCCGTGAGGCCTATGAAGCCGTACGCAAAACAACTTCGGAAGGGAAGTCGGTTTTGTTCGTAGGAACAAAGAAGCAGGCCCAGCAGACAATTCAAAAAGAAGCTGAAAGATGCGGAATGTTCTATGTAAACAACCGCTGGCTTGGCGGAATGCTTACAAACTTTTCAACAATCAAAAAGAGTTTGGCCCGTCTTAAGAAAATCGAAAAAATGGAAGTTGACGGGACATTCGATAACCTAACAAAAAAAGAAATCGCTTCTCTCCAAAAAGAAAAAGCAAAGCTTGAAAAAAACTTAGGCGGCATTAAGGAGATGAAGGATCTACCCGGAATTCTATTTATTATCGATACCCGAAAAGAAGAAATTGCTATCAGAGAAGCCCGCTCATTAGGTATTCCTATTATTGCCGTTGTTGATACCAACTGCAATCCCGAAGGCATCGATTATCCCATCCCCGGAAACGATGATGCAATCAGAGCTATTTCGCTTTTTACAGGCGTAATCGCTAATGCCGTTATCGAGGCCGATAACGAACACGGCCTTAAAATCATCGAAAATCTTCAGGAAGATGAGGAGTCCGGCGATTCAGGTGTTGATCCTTATCAGGACAGAGAAGAAGAAATTACCGATTATTCCAACTACACTCCCAAAGATGAAACTTCCGGAGATGATGTGGATGAAGAAGAAAATCCTCTCGTAAATGATGAGGATTTATATGACGACAAGTAAATAAAAGTTTTTATAGGAGATTCGATAAACAGCTCGGCAGAAATTCTGCCTCACTGTTAATCTTCTAGTTTTTATAGGAGAAATTTATGGATATTAAAGCATCTGATGTAAAAGAATTGCGAGATAAAACCGGTGCAGGTATGATGGAGTGCAAAAAGGCTTTACAGCACTGTAACGGGGATGCCAAAGAGGCTGAAAAATATTTAAAAGAAAAAGGTCTGGCTGCCGTCGAAAAACGTGCTGATAGAGCAACAAGTGAAGGTATTATTGTTATCAAAAATGATAATAAGAAAGCTGTTATGCTTGAAATGACTTGCGAAACCGACTTTGTTGCAAAAAATGCGGACTTTATCGCCGTCGGAGAAGACATTGCAAAAACGGCCTTTGATAAAGACATTTCTGAAGTTACTCCCGAACTAAATGATAAGCTCTTGGATTTGGCTACCCGCGTACGCGAGAACATGAACCTTACACGCTTAATCAGTGTAAAGGCCGGTACAGACGAGTACCTTTCACGCTATATTCATTCCGATAAAAAAACTGGAGTCATTGTAGTTTTAAAGTCGGATAAGCCGGAAATCTTTGAAAAAAGTGCGGTTCAAGACTTTGCTTATGACTGCTGTTTACATGCAGCAGCATTTTTGCCCCTCTATGTTAAAAAAGAAGATGTGGATGAATCTTACATCAAAGAACAAGAAGAAATCTTTAGAGGTCAGGTTGCAGACATGGATAAGCCGGATAATGTAAAAGAGGGAATTGTTAAAGGAAAAATTTCAAAGCATTTATCCGAAATCTGTTTTCTTGAACAGCCCTTTGTCAAGGATGACAAACTTTCAGTCTCAAAGAAAATGGCTGAGGTCGGAAAAGAAGCCGGAGCTTCTTTGAGCTTATCAAAGCTGGTTATTTTTCAATTAGGTGTTAAAGCCTAAAACACAATTTAAGATGTTATGCTGCCTCTCTTTAAGTTTAAGGGGGACAGCATATAACCGGTAAAAATAAATCGGAGGCAAATTATGATAGAGGAAGTTAAAAAAAGTTGCGAAGAAAAAATGAAAAAAACGGTTTCTGCGTTAAAAGAAGAATTTAATATGCTTAGAACCGGAAGGGCATCTTCAGCCCTTTTTGATAAGATAAAGGTAAACTGTTATGGAGAGAGCACCCCTCTTAACCAGCTTGCAAATATTTCTATTCCTGAAGCAAGGCTTGTAGTAATTCAGCCATGGGATAAATCCTTATTGGTCGAAATCGAAAAAGCTGTGCTGCAGGCTGACCTTTCGGTAAATCCTACAAATGACGGAAAGGTTATCCGCATTGCAATTCCGCCTCTGACGGAAGACCGCAGAAAAGACCTTGCAAAAAAGGCAAAGACCATTGCCGAGAATTCAAGGGTTTCTATCCGCAATATCAGACGGGACGGAATCGATGAGGCAAAAAAATTACAAAAAGACGGAAAGATAAGCGAAGATCAGTTAAAAACAGCTGAAGATGTATTACAAAAATCTACGGATGCTTATATTTCCGAAATAAATAAAGTTCTTGAAGCAAAAGAAAAGGAAATAATGGAAAACTAAATGTCCGATGACCTAAAACATATTGCCATTGTCATGGACGGCAATGGCAGATGGGCAAAAAAAAGAGGACTTCCCCGTTCTATGGGACATAAGGAAGGGCTTAATACCGCAAAAAAAATAACCAAGGCCGTATCCGATCTGGGAATTCCTTATATAACGCTTTATGTATTTTCTACCGAAAACTGGAAAAGAACCGAGTCCGAGGTCGGGTTTTTGATGGGCCTTATTAAGCAGCATTTGAGGGCTGAGCTTAAATTTTATGCCGATAATAATATACGTATTGAACATATAGGCAATTTATACGGTTTACCTCAAGATATTCAAAATGAGATAGCTACAGTAAAAGCTCAAACTGCAAATTATACAGGGACTGCAATTGTGCTTGCAATAAATTACGGTTCTCAAAACGAGATAATAAGGGCGATAAGAAAAATAAACCCGGACGAGCTGTCTACAATAAGCGAAGAACTTTTTGATTCGAAGTTGGATACGGGTAAAATTCCACCTGTAGATCTGCTTATAAGGACGGGCGGAGAAAAGCGTTTAAGTAATTTTCTGCTTTGGCAAAGTGCCTATGCGGAACTATATTTTACGGATACCTTGTGGCCTGACTGGACAGCGGAAGACCTATATGAAGCAATAGAAGATTATAAAAAAAGAAACAGACGTTATGGAAACGCTTAATGTAATAAACGGAGAATAAAATGAAAATAAAAAAAATTATTGAAAGACTTGTCATATTTTTTGTGGGTGCACCTTTAATTTTAGCTTCCATTTATTTTATTCCTAATTATAATTTTTTAGCTTATCATATTGAGTTATTTATAGCTGCCTTAATTGCAAATTATGAAATATATAATATTTTATCCCAAAAATCACCGGCCTATCCTAAAAAAATTCTTGCTTTCTTCGGATCAATCCTTTTGTTTTCATCATACCTAATAGGCTTAAATGTTTTACCGTTCTACTGCATCTTTCTTATCTTCGGCTGTGTAACCGCCGGAATGATGTTTATGGAAATTATCTTTTCATTTTCGGGAAATTTTACTAACAGCATCAGTCGATTTACAGCGGGTGTGTTTATGCTGATTTATCCTTGGGGTTTGGCAGTTTATTTATCTTTAATAACAATACTTCCCAATGCAGGCGCCCTTATCATCATGTTTTTTCTTATGACCTTCGGCTGCGATTCCTTTGCATGGTTTTTCGGTATGCTGCTTGGAAAAAACAACAGAGGCCTTATTAAGGCAAGCCCTAAAAAAAGTATTGCAGGCTTTATAGGCGGCTTCATAGGTTCAATCACAGCTGCAGTATTTTCCTTTTATTTTTTTAATAAACAGTTTAACGGAAAATTAAAAGAACTTATAATAATAGCTCTTTTTACCGCCTTTTTTGCCATTATCGGAGACATAATAGAATCAATTTTAAAACGTTCTGCAGATGTTAAAGATTCAGGGAAGGTGATTTTAGGGCGGGGCGGTATTCTTGACAGCATTGATTCTTTGCTCATAGCCGCGCCCGTATTCTACTGCTTTTGCGTACTCTTATTAGGCGGCCTTTAATGAAACATAGGCGGCCTTTAATGAAAAAAAAACGGGTTCTATTGCTGGGTGCAGGCGGCTCGATAGGAAAAAATTCTTTAGAAGTAATAAGAAGATTTTCCGATAGGTTTGAACTTGCCGGTTTTTCGGTTCATTCAAATTTGGACTTTGCAAAAAAAATAAAAGCCGAATTTATCGGTGCACAATTTGTTTCTACAAAAAAAAACGATTCCACTTTAAAACACGAGATAGATGTAAAAGCTATAAACCGGCTGATTGAAGAATCAAAGGCCGACATCGTTATAAACGGTATAGCGGGTTCGGCAGGCTTAAAGGCTTCGGTAGAAGTTATAAAAAGCGGTTTGGATTTGGCTCTTGCCAATAAAGAAACTATAGTAGAGGCAGGAGAATTGATTTTTCAAGATGCCGAAAAAACGGGGAGTAAAATAATTCCCGTTGATTCGGAGCACGCTGCGATTTTTCAGCTTATAAACGCTCATAAAAAAGAAAATATTGAAAAAATTATAATTACCGCCTCAGGCGGCCCTTTTTTAAATACGCCTAAGGAAAAGCTTTGCACCATAAAACTTGAAGATGCTTTAAAGCATCCGACATGGAAAATGGGAGGAAAGATTACGATAGATTCGGCTTCTCTTGCAAACAAGGCCTTGGAAGTAATTGAGGCTGTAAAGCTATTTTCTTTTCCGCCCGAAAAAATCGAAGTTACGGTTCATCCTCAAAGTATAATCCATTCGATGGTACAGTGTAAAAACGGAGAGATATTTGCTCAAGCCTCTCCTCCCGATATGAAAAATCCTATTTTAAATGCTTTAAGTTTTCCTGAAATGCCTGAACCATTTTTAAACCCCTTGGATTTTTCTCAAGTTATAAGGTTGGAATTTATGCCTCCCAGAACCGATGATTTTCCCATGCTGGCTTTGGGCTTTGAGGCGGCTAAAAAAGGCGGAGCCTATCCTATAGCTTTTAATGTTGCAAACGAAGAAGCCGTTGATGCCTTTATGCATGGAAAGGTGAGCTTTACCGATTTAGCGGATATTACGCAAGAAGTTTTAAATTCGGATTGGACTATGAAACTTTCTTCTTATGAAGAAGTTTATGACTATGAAAACAGGGCAAGAGCGATCGCTTTGGCAAGGATACTTGGCAGAGTAAACGGCCTGCAATAAAAGTAAAACGGAATAATTTATGGTTAAGATTTTAATAGGTTTGATTATATTGAGTATCATGGTCTTTATCCATGAGCTTGGTCATTTTATTGCCGCAAAACTCTGCGGTGTTGTAGTAGAAAGTTTTTCGATAGGCTGGGGACCTGTTCTTTTTAAAAAAAAGAAAGGAGACACGGAATATAGAATTTCTGCAATCCCAATGGGAGGTTATTGCGGCATGAAAGGAGAAAAAGCCTTTCAGCAAGCTATCGAAGAAAACCTCTCTGCAATTCCTAAAAAAAAGGGAGAGCTTTACGGTGTACACCCTTTTAAGCGGATTATAATTGCCTTTGCCGGCCCCTTTGCAAACTATATAAGTGCGGTTCTTGCCCTTGCTATTGTAAGTGCTATAGGTTCAAGCTATTATACAAGCTCAAATAAGATAGCTCCGGTTTATTATTACAACGAAGCCGACAACTCTCCTGCCCGCGAGGCCGATTTAAGGATGGGGGATGTAATTTTAAGCATTAACGGTGAAAAAACCGAGACCTTTGCAGATATTGTGCGTCTCATTGTGCCTGAAGCACAGGAAGAGGTTACCTTAGAAATAGAAAGAGATGGGCAAATTATCATAAAAAAACTTAAGCCCAAGCTCGACCCAAAAACCGGTGCAGGAATAATAGGTTTTTATTCTTTTATTCCCCTTGAAATAGGTGAAGTAAAGCCTTCTTCATCTGCCGAACTTGCAGGCCTTAAAAAAGGCGACCTTATTACGGAATTGAACGGAATTGAAGTTGCCAATACTGTAGATTTTAGCCGAGCTCTAGATGGTATAAACGACAAGACTGCCGAACTGGGAATTTTAAGAGGCGGAAACAAGATTACAAAAACCGTAAGCCTTATCAGAACCGAAAACGGGGTAGACCTAGGTTTAAGCATGAAATCTATCAAGGTCGAAATTCCCGGAACAGGCTTTTTTAGGAGCATAGTGAACGGTTTTGTTTCAACCCACAAGGCCTTTGTTTTAACGTTTAAAAGTTTAGGTCTTTTGTTTAAGGGGGTTGATCTAAGGCAGGCTGTTTCAGGCCCTGTCCGTATTACCCACATGTTGGGAGATGTAGCTGCCCAAGGTTTTAAGGCCGGTTTTTTAATAGGCCTTTCCGATATCTTAAACTTTATAAGTATAATTTCTATTTCTCTTTTTATAATGAATTTATTGCCCATTCCAATCTTGGACGGAGGCTTAATTCTTTTTGCTTTTATAGAATTTATCTTTAGAAAGCAAATCCATCCGAAAGTGCTGTACTATGTTCAGTTTATCGGCATAGCCTTTATTGCAATAGTTTTCGTATTTGCCCTCTGGGGGGACATAGGATATTTTTTAGGCAGGTGAACTTTCAAATATGATTAAAAAAATTTGTTTTGCCCTTATAGTTTTTATTTTTAGCAGCCTTTTATTTTCTTGTAATGAAAAAAATGATGAAAAGATTGTTTCAGGTATTTTTGAAGGAAAGGCAGAAAGTCTGATGGGAAATATGAGCGTAAGGGTTGTGATAGAAAAAAACGAAATTAAACATATAGATATCTTAGAGTATGCCGATACGCCCGGCTACAGCGATGCCGTTTTTGAATACCTGCCTAAAAGGATTGTCGAAAAAAATTCTACGGATGTGGATATCGTAGCCGGTGCTACCCTAACGAGCAAGGCCTTTTTAGAAGCTGTAAATGATGCTCTAAAAAAAGCCGGCCTAAAGGCCGGCCTAAAGGCTGGCCTAAAGGCTGGCCTAAAGGCTGGCCTAAAGGCCAAAAAGAATAGCCCTTGTTAAGTAGGATGCCCTATTGTACAACAATATTTACAAGTTTATCGGGCACTGTAATTATCTTTTTTATCTCCTTGCCTTCAATGTTGCGGACAGCACCCTCATTCGATAAAGCAAGGCGTTCCAGTTCCTCTTTAGAGGTGCCTGCCTCTGTCTCAAATTTACCTCGGAGTTTTCCGTTTACCTGTACTACCACCGTGCAGGTTTGATCAACACAGAATTTTTCGACAAACATCGGCCAGTGAGAATAGGCTATCGATTCATCATTACCCATCTTTTGCCAAAGCTCTTCGGCCAAGTGAGGAGCGTAGGGGTTTAAAAGTTTTACAAAATTATACCAAACATAGTGGGGTATTTTTTTATGTTTTGAAACCTCGTTTATAAAAATCATCATCTGACTTATAGCCGTATTAAAGTTAAGAGAGGCTGTGTCCTCGGTTACCTTTCTGATCGTCTTATTTAAAAGAACAGTGAGTGTCTTGGTTTCAGGGGTCGAGGTATCGTTGACCGGCGTTTTATATATTTCCCTATCGGATAGATTCCATATTTTTTCCAAAAACCTGAATACTCCCATAATACCGCTTGTGTTCCACGGTTTTGAGACCTCTAAGGGGCCTAAGAACATTTCATATAAGCGCAGGGTATCTGCTCCGTATTCTTTTATGATGTCATCGGGATTGATAACGTTCTTTAAACTCTTGGACATCTTGGCTATTACCTGTTCAAGTTTTTCTCCGGTTTCAATGTCTTCAAATTCGGTTTCCGATATTTTTTTTACCTTATCGGCCGGAACAAGGCTCTTGTTTTTTCTCATGTAGGCAAAGGAGGTTATCATCCCCTGATTTATAAGACGGGTAAAGGGTTCTTTTGTAGAGACAAGCCCCAGATCATACAAGACCTTGTGCCAAAACCTTGCATACAATAGATGGAGAACAGCATGTTCGGTGCCTCCTACATAAAGATCTACCGGCATCCAGTAATCGCATTTTTCCTTGTCTGCAAAGGCTTTATCGTTATGAGGGTCTATAAAGCGGAGATAGTACCAGCAAGAACCTGCCCACTGAGGCATTGTATTGGTTTCCCGTTTTGCTTCCTTTCCGCATTTTGGGCATTTTGTATTTACCCAAGAGTCGATAGCAGCCAAGGGGCTTTCTCCTGTACCTGTGGGAGTATAACTTTCTACTTGGGGGAGGGTTAGGGGAAGGTCTTTTTCGTCTATAGGCACTATTCCGCAAGAAGGACAGTGTACTAAGGGTATGGGTTCCCCCCAATACCTCTGACGGCTGAAAATCCAGTCGCGTAGTTTATAGTTTACAGCCTTTTTTGCAAGACCTAGGTTTTCAAGATATTCCGTAATCTTTATCTTTGCTTCTTCCGTTTTTAGACCGTCAAACTGCTTTGAGTTTACCGAATAACCATCCTCTGTTGTGCAAGCCTTAGGTTCAGCCGAAAAGTCTCTTTTTCCGCTTTCCCATTCTTCCGTACCGGCTACAACTTTTATTTTAGGGAGATTGAATTGGGCAGCAAACTCAAAGTCTCTTTCATCGTGAGAGGGGACTGCCATAATTGCACCTGTTCCGTAGGAAATTAAAATATAGTCCGAAATCCAAACAGGGATTTTTTGTTCCGTTAATGGATTGATTGCATAGGCTCCCGTAAAAACGCCGGTCTTATTTTTTGCAAGGTCTGTTCTTTCGAGGTCGCTTTTTTTTGCAGCCTCTTCAATATAGGCGGCAACGGCTTTTTCTTGGTCACTTGTAGTTATGCTTTTTACGAGCTCGTGTTCCGGGGCTAATACCATGTAGGTAGCTCCAAAGATAGTGTCGGGGCGGGTTGTATAAACCTTTATTTTTTGTCCTGTTTCTTTTCCGTCCTTATCGGCAAGGGCAAAATCCACCTCGGCCCCCGTACTCTTGCCTATCCAGTTTTTTTGCATAATTTTGATGGATTCGGGCCAGTCGAGTTCGTCCAAATCTTGTAAGAGGCGTTCGGCATATTCGGTTATCTTTAAAATCCACTGCCTCAAGTTTTTGCGCTTTATTTGAGCTCCGCATCTTTCGCATTTTCCATCCTTTACTTCCTCGTTTGCAAGGCCTGTTAAGCAGGAAGGACACCAGTTGATGGGCGCTTCTTTTTCGTAGGCTAGTCCTTTTTTAAATAATTGAAGGAATATCCACTGGGTCCATTTATAATAGGATTCTTCGCTTGTAGAAATTTCCCTATCCCAGTCATAGCTTAAACCTATCGATTTTATTTGCTTCTTAAAGGTTTCGATATTTTTTCGGGTGGTAATAAGAGGATGAACGCCCGTCTTAATGGCATAGTTTTCTGCAGGCAGTCCGAAAGAGTCAAAACCCATCGGATGCAGCACATTGTATCCGTTCATACGTAAAAAACGGCTGTAAATGTCCGTTGCAGTATAGCCTTCAGGGTGTCCTACATGAAGACCGTCTCCCGAAGGATAGGGAAACATATCCAAAATATAGAGTCTCTTATCTTTAGGATAATTTTTGTCTTCAACTGTTTTAAAGGTTTTGTTTTCTTCCCAATATTTTTGCCATTTAGGTTCTATCGTACTAAAAGGATAAGCCATGTTTTACTCCGAGTATATTAAATTGACGGAAAGCATTTTATATAAAAGAGGGAGAAAATTCAAGTGCCGATGAACAATGTACATCCAGAGTACATTTTTGAACTTCAAGTTTGCCTGAAGGCAAAACATCGACAGGAGGTCGATTACTGTAGACTATTGCGATGTTTTTCAAAGCTTGTCTTTGAAAAACTCGGTGTCAAATGCGTACAAGGACGTACGCATTTGACATAACCACGGACATCCTGAGTCCGTTTATGAATGTACGTCCTTAGTCCTTTTTCAAGTTAAAGGGGCTTTTAAAAAGCCCCTTTAACTTATAGATTTTCCAATATCTTGTTTAAACTATCCTTTGCATCTCCTAAGAGCATCATAGTGTTGGGATTAGGTTCATACAAGGGGTTTGGAACTCCCGCATAGCCGGGCTGAAGGTCATAGTTACAGATGATTAGCTTTTTAGCTTTTTCTGCAGCCAAGACAGGCATTCCGTAAATGGGCGTACCTTCTGCCGTGTTTGCGGCAGGGTTTACAACATCGCTTGCTCCGATTATGATAGCCAAATCCGCCTTATCGAAGTCGGGGTTTATGGTTTCCATTTCGTAGAGCTTGTCATAGGGAATATCGACCTCGCAAAGAAGTACGTTCATGTGGCCGGGCATTCTTCCTGCGACGGGGTGAATGGCAAAACGCACATTTTTTCCCATAGATTCAAGTTTATCTGCAAGCTGTTTTACCAAGCCTTGTGCCTGTGAAAGGGCCATGCCGTAGCCGGGGATAACGATGATTTCCTTTGCTTCCTTAAACCAATGGCCTATTTGAGCTTCCGTTCCGGCTTGTTCACGGTTTGCTTCTGCTCCTGTGCTGCCGGCTCCTCCGCCTGAAGAGCTTCCTGCGGTGCTTCCCTTAGTTCTAAGAGAGTCGAGCATGGTGTTTATGCTGTCCTTTGCATCGCCTAACAGCATCATAGTATTGGGATTAGGTTCATACAATGGATTTGGAACTCCCGCATAGCCTGGTTGTAGGTCATAGTTACAGATGATGAGCTTTTTAGCTTTTTCTGCAGCCAAGACCGGCATTCCGTAGATGGGCGTACCTTCTGCCGTGTTTGCGGCAGGGTTTACAACATCGCTTGCTCCGATTATAATAGCCAAATCCGTCTTATCAAAGTCGGGATTTATAGCTTCCATTTCATAGAGCTTATCATAAGGAATATCAACTTCGCACAAGAGTACGTTCATGTGGCCGGGCATTCTTCCTGCGACGGGATGAATGGCAAAACGCACATTCTTTCCCATAGCTTCGAGTTTATCTGCGAGCTGTTTTACCAAGCCTTGTGCCTGTGAAAGAGCCATGCCGTAGCCGGGGATAAAAATTATTTCTTTAGCATCGCTGAACCATGAGGGAAGCTGCGATTTATCGGCATGTCCTGTTGCCGTAAGCTCCTGTTGAGCAGGTTTTGCTTCTCCCGTTTGCTGAGCTTTTGCCTCTGATGTTTCTTTTGATGAAGATACTGAAGGGCTCGCAGGTTTTGCCGGCTGTGCCGATTTAGCCGGAGAAGCCGCCTTGCTGAAAAGAATTGAAGCGAGGCTTCTATTCATTGCCTTGCACATAATCTGGGTAAGCAGGAGCCCTGAAGCTCCGACTATGCCTCCGACCGATACCAAGAGAATATCTCCTATCGCCATACCTGCAATCGAAGCGGCAACACCGGAAGTGGAATTTAAAAGAGAAATCGTAATCGGCATGTCAGCTCCGCCTACGCGTATCGCAAAGAAGATGCCGAAAAGGAGGCTTATTACAAGTCCTGCAACTGAAATGCTCATCATTAGTTCAGGCTTAATAGGAAGGAGAATAATGAAGGCAACCATTCCTAAAAAGCTGACAGTAGTCAAAATTTGGTGTGCAGGAAGAACGGTCGGTTTTTGAGGAAGAAGTTTGTGAAGTTTTCCTGCGGCTATTAAGCTGCCTGAAAAGGTCAGTGCTCCTACTGCTAAGGCTATTCCTCCCGTAACTATCGCAAAAATTCCTGTTTCAGTATTAACAGCCGCTAATGTTAAGAGGGCTGCAGCAGCCGAAGCCGCTCCGCCTAAACCGTTGAGCAAGGCAACCGTTTGGGGCATGGTAATCATTTCTACCTTTATTGTTAGGTAAATACCGATTGCCGCTCCTATGGCAAGTCCTGCCCACATCATTCCTGCAGAAAAAATTTGATATTTATACAAGGTTACGCATACGGCTGCAAGCATACAAAGGGCACTTAAGCGGTTTCCCTTAACGGCCGATTTAACCTTACTCATCATGTTGATTCCTAAAAGGACTCCTATGCTGAGTACTCCGCAAATAATATAATAAACCGTATCCGTCATTTTGTATCCTCTTTAGACTCGTTACCGGTTTTAAACATCTTAAGCATTCTATCCGTAAGGCCGAAGCCGGCAACTACGTTTATTGTTGCACAAATGATGCCTATACAGCCGAAAATTTTGCTTCCTGTAGTAATTGCAGCTGCCGTAGCGGTCATTGTAGCCAAAATGGTAATGCCGGACAATGCATTCATACCCGACATAAGAGGGGTATGCAAAAGACTTGGTACGTTCTTGATCAGTTTGTAGCCTATAAGGGTCGTTACAACAAATACAAGAACCAGTATCAATTCCAAACTCATATGCCCATTGCCTCCCTGGCTCCCTTATGAACGATTTCACCGTCAATGGTGGTAAGAATACCTTTGACGATATCATCATTTCGGTCAAGTTCAATTTTTCCGTCCTTGATAAGGTAGCGTGTAAGGTTGCAAATGTTTTGAGCAAACATCCATGTAGAGCTTGAAGGAAGAAGCCCGGGTATGTTTTTAATACCTACAAGGTGAACATTGTGTTTTTTTACAACTTCTCCCGGAGGTGTTAATTCACAGTTTCCGCCTTGGTCAATAGAAATATCTACGATTACCGAGCCGGGTTTCATAGTTTTTACCATTTCTTCGGTGATGATAACCGGAGCAAGTTTTCCCGGAACAAGGGCTGAAAGGAAGATTATGTCCATGTCCTTAATGTGAGGAGCAAGCTGCTTTCTTTCGTTTTCGAGGGTCTCTTTTTTAAGATGAAGAGCATATCCGCCTTCACCGATGGCTTCATTTTCAGGAACACCTAAATCGATAATCTTAGCACCGAGGGACTGAGCTTGTTCACGGGCTGCAGGCCTAATATCTGCTGCATAAGTTACAGCTCCAAGTCTTTTGGCTGTTGCAAGGGCCTGTAAGCCTCCTACACCTGTTCCGACTACTAAGACATTCATAGGTTTAATCATACCTACAGCACAGAAAATTTGAGGGATAAAGCGCGGCAAGAGATTTGCAGCAATTAAAATTCCTTTGTAACCTGCACAAGTACTCATCGAAGTAAGAGCATCCATGTTTTGTGCCCTTGAAATTCGAGGAACTCCGTCGAGTGTTAAAGAAATAACGCCTTTTTTCGCCATGTTTTTAACCATTTCATGGTTAACAGGGGCTGCAGGGTGAATAAACGTGATAAGATACTGTCCTTTATGCATCATATCGATTTCATGACAGCCCATTGCATCATTATAAAGGGGTTCTTTTACCTTTAAAATGATTTCCGAATCGGAAAAAAGTTTTTTAACATCGGAAACTACTTCTGCTCCGGCCTTTTCATATTCCGGATCGTGGAAATAGGCGCCTTCACCGGCCCCTTTTTCTACTAAAACTTTGTGTCCGTCTTTAACCAAAAGCTCACATGTTTCCGGGGTAGCGGCAACACGGTCTTCTCCATGCATGATTTCCTTAGGAATACCAATAATCATAAAATCCTCCTATAGAGTACAGTTTTATATAGCTCTACTGAACTCTTAATTTCAATCGATTATACCATAGTACGCCATTACCGTCAAGGTTCGATTTTTGATGTATTTTTGATAGTCTTGCTAGCATATTTTTAAATTTATTTATTTAAGCTCTTATCTTTTTTTTAAAATTGTGATAAAACCATACTCATAGTTTAAGTTGTGCGTATACCAACTAAATTAAAAATTTAGGAGAAAAAAATGAAAACATGTAGAAAAATTATTCTTTTTGCTTTAACGCTGTCTTTTGTGTTTGTTTTTTCATGTAAAACAAATGAGAACAAAATCAGTCCGGCAAAAAACAATGGTGATCTAAGTAAATATGAGCTGGTAGCAGAAGCTGCAACAAAACAGTGTCCCGTAATGCTTGATGAAATAACAAGGCTTGATTCCGTTCAATACAATGCAAAAGAACATGCTCTAGTTTATAGCTACAGCATAATGAACATAAAAAAATCGGATATTCCTGCTAATACTGTAGACCTCACCTTAGGAATGATGAGAGATGCTATGTTATCCGGCTTAAAAGGTCAGGCTGCACTGGATATGTTTAGAAAAGACAAGGTAAAACTTGTTTATGTTTTTAAAGATAAGGAAGGTAAAGAGCTTTTTGTATTTGATTTTAAACACACGGAATATTAAAAAACATATAAAATTTTAGGAGATTAAGATGAAAATAATGAAAAAAATAAGTATTTTAACGGCAATAATGATCTGTTTTGTATGTTGTTTTGCTTGTGCTAAAGACAGCGATAAAGACGGATATAAAACTAACTATAAAATTATAGCTGATTCTTTAAACAAGCAGTGCCCTACAAAAATAGATGATAATATTCAGCTGGATGAGGTTAACTATGTTGAAGATTCTCATACCCTGCAATATATTTATTCCTTTACTGCCATGCTTAAAAGCGATAATACGGAAGATGTATGGAAACTGATTGAATCTGCTACAAAAGAAGCTCTTACCACGGAATTTAAGTCTCAGACCAGTGTTGAACAATTTCGAAAGGATAAATTGAATATGGAATTTGTATATAATGACAAAAATAAAGAGAGTTTGTTTACCATCGTACTTACTCCGGGTGAGTATTAAATATCAAATCAATGTCTTTCTGTTTTTGTTAAAAATAAATGAAAATTTTACAAAAAATCCTATAAAAGGACTTGACAAAAGTTGTAGAAAGGTATATATTCGCTTTCACCGTCTGAGAGGGCGGGATTGCATTGAAAAGTGCAGAAAACACCAGAAAAGTTTTGAAAGTTTTGCTTTTTGAATGAAGACGAGGCTTCTTAAGCTTAGCAGTTTAAAAGCTGCAAAAATGTTAAAAAAAATAAAAAAACTTTTAGAAAACACTTGACAAAAAGTGAGGAAATAATGTATACTCACTTTTGCTCACTAAATAGCATTTTATGCTTTTTAGCAAATGATATTTGAAACTAAGAGGGAAGGGAAAGAACAAAAATAGCCAAAGCGAAAAGCTTTTGGTAAGGAAAGTATCAAAAACCGGTAAGGGTTAGCTGATTAACCA